>CAKZJV010000001.1 GCA_937120475.1 uncultured Cryomorphaceae bacterium
ACCGGATTGGTCCCTACCGGGCTGCTTGCCAGGTTTGTTACACTTGTTCCGTTATCAAAGTTGTAATAGATCAGCTCAGGGGTTTGACTAAACCCCCACGTGCTTATCAACAACAAACTAAATAGTAGTAATTTCTTCATTTGTAAGAGTTATGGATTATCAAATTCAATCAAAATTAACTATTTGGACAATACGTTATACACGTCCTCATCTGAATTTTTTGACAATTGATATGGCTCCAAAAATCTTTATATCAGTCGGTTAGAGCGATGGTTATTAGACCCAATAAAAAAGGCCCCCCGCAGTCACGGGGGGCCTTTTAATTTCAAGTAAAATCAGGATTTTAATCCCTTATTATTCGCTGTACTGCCGAAAGATCACCACTTTCTACCTTGAGCAAATAGGAGCCTTTGGCGAGTGCAGAAAGATCCAGTTTCTCCTGGTAACGACCGTTTACATTCATCGAATTCTTGAGGTAAACCACCTTACCGGACAGATCCACTATAGTTACCCTTACATCGTCTGACGACTGGGTATCAAAACTTACGTTTACATAACCAGCGTTCGGGTTAGGGTAAATCTCCAGCGTACGGCTGATGATATTTTCCTCCACACTGATACCGGCAATGGTGACACTATCCTTGAAGGTAGCCGTGCCACAAATACCCGTTACCGTAAGCGTTACTTCATAACTGCCATTAGCCGTATAAGTATGATTGGTAGTAACCCCGGTACCGTTATTACCATCACCAAAGTTCCAACTGTAGGCACTGGCACCTACCGAGGCACTGGCATCAAAACTCACGGTAAGCGAAGTTGCCGTTGGTGCACCCGGTATGGCGATAAAACTTCCACTAAGAGGCCCGGAGGCTGTAGTAAAGGAGGCTTTAACCCAGGCACTGGTATCCGTACCACAAGTGTCTGCTACGTAAAAATCATAATTTGTACCGGCCACCAAACCGGTAAGGGTTTGCGGGCTGGTAACAAAGTTCAGCTTAGTTCCCGTACCCAGGGTAAAGTTGGCCGCACCGTACTCTACCAATGATTGTTTACCGGCAATACTAGTCCAGTTAATAACAGCACTGGTACAAGTTATACCGGTAGCTGATAAGAAGGTAGGCGCAGGACAGTTGTTAGCGGAATACGGAGTAATGCAAAAGTCATCCATATAGTAGTCAGCCTGATCACCACTTCCTGCAATTACCCCGGAGAAGAAATTCACACCGTTGAATTGTAAGGGACCGCCAGGATTTGCTATGGAATATTGATAACCCACCCCGGTACTGGTACCATTTTGCTCAAACCAAATGGTATCGTTGGCCAGGTCTATAATGGTGCTAACATCAAACCACTGACCTTGCGTGTAAGTGAACGTACCAGCCACTACACTACCGGTACTGTACTGTACCTCAGCTGTACCATTAGCCCGGAAATAGACTTCTCCACCCCACAGGTTTACCGGGCCAACCGGATTGGTCACGTTGTGATTTTGCTGAATATTGAAATAACCTGCTTTTCCGGTTGGGATATACATTTTAAAGGCCACTTCCCAGGCACCCGAGTTAATCGTATCGAAGTAGGCCACAATATCAGAGAAACCATTGGTTCCCGAATCATGGATGCGCAGGGATTGTGAGCCACTTACTGATTGCGTGGTGCTCACTTCACCATCTCCACCGTTTCCGGCCCATCCGATAAACAGAGCCGATTGACCTTGAATTAACCCAGTATTATAAGCCTCAATATCATCACATGGTACCGGGGTTGGGAAGAAAGTAATCGGTCCTACCCAAACACTGCTATCACCGGGTCCGCAATAGGCTCTCAAATAAGCATCCTGTGCCACATTGTTCTGGGGCAACCCTGAAATTACCACACTATTAGTGGTAGCGGTTACGGAAGTTCCCTGACCCAGGGTAAACCCTGCCGCACCGTACTCTATAATATAGGATTGTGCGTTACCGGAAACATTCCAACCCAGAGTAGCTGAGCTGGTGGTAGTTCCCGTTAATCCAAAACCAGTAGGTGCAGGACAGGTAGGTCCTTCTGCTATGCTGAAATCATCGATGGCAATATCACCCTGGCAGCAGCCCAATGAGGTAATCCTGAAACGAACCTGAATGGTATCGTTCAGACTACTCAGGTCAGCCGTGGCCTCTGAATAGGGATCGGATTGTGAAGTTTGTGTTACTCCGGGAATCACAATAAAATCACGGTTCCAGCTACCGTCCCAAACATCTACGTGCAGGTCGGGCATATTACTACCCCATTTGTGGTAGTAAAACTTCAACTCAGGAACGTTTAATGTACTCTTATCCACCACCGGGGAAATGAGTATGGTAGAGTCATTTCCACTGGATGAACCCGAAACATCAGCCGTTACAAAGGTTCCTCCCGTTGCTGGTGCAAGGGTATTATCACGGTCAGGACCGGTACCGGTTCCCGAGGTAGTTTGTGGGGTATTCCGAACTTCCCAGCTGTAACCACCACTGGAGGTGGTACCAGGGTTGTTGGAAACGTAATCCCAGCAGAAATCCGTGCCATCCCAGTGCCCTACCGTTGAGCTTTCAAAATCCCAAACGTAGGGAGCGGGGGTAACAATACAGGCAGTTACGAAAGACAGTGGCCCGACCTGGAAAGACAGATCACCGGCACCACAGCTATCCGTTACGTAAAACTGATAGGCCGTAGCTCCGGCCAAACCGCTCAGGCTTAAAGTATCGTTGGTAGTGGTAATTTTTGTTCCGGTACCTACCGTGAACCCGGCCGGACCATACTCCACAATAGCATGACTGGCTCCACCGCTGGTCCAGTAAATATCTGCCGCAGTAGCCGTTATGTTAAATACTCCGAGGTTAGAGGGGTCCGGACAAGTGGGTGGATCGCTGATACGGATATCATCAATCGCTACATCACCCGAACAACATCCGTTGGAGGTTACCCTAAAACGTACCTGGATGGTATCGATATTATAGGTACTCAAATC
>CAKZJV010000002.1 GCA_937120475.1 uncultured Cryomorphaceae bacterium
TTTTTTTATTGATAATCAGCGTTTTAACGAATTTTATATTTGTTTTATTATTAGGGGAAAGTAAAGCTCCTTTGGTAATGGTGGGGCTTTTCTGTAATTTTACTATTTATTTATCTGATAATCAACAATTACGGAGGCAAAATGAAACAAACTTTATTAACATTTGGAATGGTCATGTGCCTGATCTCGGCACAGTCAAAAGCCCCGGAGTTAGTAGATTACAATTTTAATAATAGTACCTGTTCAGAAAACCTGACCGATATACCGTTACAAAATGATCGATCTACCTTAGTGGGTGGATTGAAATTATACCTTGGTAAAAATGGTTTTCAAACCTTTAACGATCTTTGGATAACGGAAGCAAGCTGCTCGGACCCCACCAGCTTTTCAATGAGTAACGTTACAGCTACAGGGGCAACACTTAGATTTGATAATACTGGTGATAACTACGAAGTAACATTTGGACTTTGTGGTTTTACCCAAGGACATGGTACGACCGTTTCGGGTACGGAGCCATTAAGCATCACAGGGTTGAGTTCCGCCAGCTGCTATGATGTTTATGTGCGGAGGGATTGCGGTACCGGAGGTTTCTCCAACTGGGCGGGTCCTTTCCAATTTTCAACACTTTGCACACCTCCCAGTGCGGTATCTCTTCCATTTATAGAAGACTTTGGAGGAGCCAGCGGAACCATCGTTGGCAATATGTCAGCTGCGTATTGCCGTCCTGAGGTAAGCTGGAGTTTCGAAACCAATAGGCCCGCTGATGGTCGTCTTATTTTTGAACCCTATCCTAACATTAAGGCAGCTACCCTAGATTCGAAATCAGAAGGTAGCGATATTGAGTTGGTGGAGAATTACCTTACTGGTACTATCAATATGTCCAATTATGACACTTCATCGATCAATTACTTCTTTTTGAGCTTTTTTCACCGCAGCTACCATAATACCGAAAGGGATAGTGTATGGGTGCGGGGAAGTGATACAGATTCATGGATCGGGATTTATGACCTTCTTGCCAATCAGGTGAACTCGGCTTATGTACATGCCCAGTATATTGATCTGAATTCTATACTGAAGGGAGCCAATCAAAACTTCTCCAGTACCTTTCAATTGCGCTTTGAACAAAAAGGATATCTTCCTTATTCAACCCTCGGTTTAACACATGGTCGTTCGTTTGATGATATTGTGATTGAGGAAGTGAGCTGTATAGATACCATCAGCTACTCTGCGAGTAATACTACAGCTGATGGGGTAACCATTACCTTCAACAATGTTGTTGATAATTTCGAAGTAGAAGCGGGTACTTGTGGTTTTACACCTGGAGTAGGAACAACTTTTACGGGCACCGGGTCTATTAGTATTACGGGTCTTACAGAGAACACCTGCCATGATGTGTATATGCGAAGAGATTGCGGAACTCAGGGCTTCTCTGATTGGGTAGGTCCATATACCTTTACCACGCTTTGTAATGTAATAACTGCCCCGTACCGGGAAGATTTTGAAAGCTTTGCAACCGGATTTTATGATGGGGTGCAAAACTGTGTGGCTATCAGTTCCGATAGGCCTGGTATTAACAAGGGGTACTCCTGGGAAGTGCGGAATACGGCCTCTCCTGTTTCAGGCTCTGGTACAGGTCCGGATAGGGATAATACCCTGGCCCCCAACATTGGTGGGAATTTCGTAACTGCTGATGCAAGTGGTTCAGGCGCGGGAGATGAATCCAGTTTATTGACTCCTACAGTGGATGTGACAGGATTGAGCAACCCCGAACTGGGCTATTACTATCATATGTACGGAGCGCAAATGGCCGACCTGCACGTGGACATATGGGATGGTTCACAGTGGTTGCTGGATCAGCACCTGATCACTGGCTCACAGAATACCAGCCCTTCTGATCCTTATAATGACACCACCCTGGATTTGAACACCTATGGTATCGACACTGTTCAGGTACGGTTCCGGGTAAAGTCCAAAGGTTGTTGTGTTGGTGATGTGGCGATTGATGATATTCGTATCAGTGAACCCATTACTTGTTCCTATCCATCCAACCTGGGAGTTACCAATTTATCTGCCAGCGGTGCCAACCTTTATTGGACAGGAGGTGGAGCCGCTAACTGGAATGTGGAATATGGACTGGCCGGTTTCAATCTAGGTTCAGGAACCTATCTCTCCACTACCAGTCCTACATTAAACCTAAGTGGATTGACCCCATTTACAAAATATGACTTCTACGTCCGTGATAGTTGTGGTGTTGGTGATGTATCCTTCTGGACCGGACCTTTTCAGTTTCGCACACGTTGTACGGTTCCCCCTCCTCTAACTCTTCCTTTTACAGAAGATTTTGAAGGAGCCAGCGGAACTTATATTGGTAATACGCCTGGTGTACATTGCAGTTCGCAGGTCAGCTGGAGCTTCGAAACTGATGAGCCTGCTTATGGCCGAATCCGTTTTGATAGCTATTCTAATAACGGAAACAAAGGAGCCACTATGGATCGGAGTACACTTGGCCTTCCTCAGGCTGGCAATTATTTGACGGGCATCATTAATATGTCTAATTACGACACCTCCTCGGCCAATTCCATTATGCTGAGTTTTTTCCATAATAGCCACGATAACAATTCTGGTCCCTTTGAAAAAGTATGGATACGGGGAAGTCATACCAAGGCCTGGATTGAAGTTTACGACCTGCATGCCAACCAGGTGAATGGTACCTTTGTACACGCCCAACAGATCGATATTAGGGAGAAACTTATTGCCGCCAACCAAAATTTCTCCAGTACCTTCCAGTTGCGATTCGGCCAATATGGTAATGACGCAGCCACATCTCTGATTGGAAGCAGTGGACGTACCATTGACGATATTGTTATCGAAGAAGTAAGTTGTTCGAAACCCACTGATTTTGACGTCAGCAATATAAGCTCAACTGCGGCAACCCTCACCTTTGATAATACTGGTGATAACTACGAAGTGGAGGTAGGAACTTGTGGCTTTACGCAAGGTAGCGGTAGTCTGTCTTCCGGTACGGAACCTTTAAATATTACTGGTTTAGTGGCGGATACCTGCTATGAAGTATATGTACGCAGAGATTGTGGTGGCGGAGACTTTTCCTATTGGTCAGGCCCTTTTCAATTTCGCACACTTCGCACACCTTGCGCAACGCCCAGTGCGGTAACCCTTCCCTTTATCGAAGATTTTGAAGGCGCCAATGGAACCATTGTTAGAACTGAACCCAATGCATATTGTCGTCCCGAGGTAAGCTGGAGTTTTGAAACTGATGAGCCTGACAATGGCCGTCTGCGTTTTAACAGTTTCTCACGTAATGGCACCAATGGAGCTACCCTGGATCGGAATACAACCGGTACTCCCCGGCCGCAAAACTACCTGACCGGAACGATTGATATGTCCAATTATGACACTTCCACGGCCAGTTTCTATGCGTTGAGTTTTTATTACAACAGTCATGGAGGCGGATCCCACTCAGGAGATGGTGTTTGGATCAGAGGAAGTAATACTGATCCATGGATTAAGACACATAGTCTTATTGCCAATCAGGTGATCGGGACGTTTATAGAGGTAAAGGATATAGATCTGAAGAATATACTGAAGAGTGCCAACCAAAACTTCTCCAGCACCTTTCAATTGCGTTTTGGTCAGCTGGATGCCAGCGCGGCTACCACACTGAACGCAGTGGCTGGTTTTACTTTTGACGATATCTTGATCGAGGAAGTAAGCTGTCTGGATGCGGCCAGTTTTACCCTTGTCAGCACATCCACTACCGGTGCCACCTTTGCGTTTGATACTACCGGTGATAATTACCAGGTAGAGGTAGGCCCCTGTGGATTTACGCAGGGTACGGGAACGTTTTTTTCGGGTGCGGACCCATTAACCGTCAGTGGTTTGAATAATGCCACTTGCTATGAAGTATATGTACGCAGAGATTGTGGTACCGGAGGTTTTTCCCCCAACTGGATAGGCCCTTTCCAGTTTCGTACACGGTGCCCGGCTCCCGGTGCGGTAACGCTTCCCTTTACGGAAGATTTTGAAAGTGCCACTGGAACTTTCATCAATAGTACGTATGCGGTGCATTGCCGCTCGGAGGTAAGCTGGAGCTTTGAAACGGATCAGCCTGGTTTTGGCCGCCTGCGTTTTGATAGTTTTTCCAACAATGGAACCAAAGGTGCTACCATGGATCGCAATGGACCGGGTGGGAATAAGCAAGCGGAGAACTACCTGACCGGTATCATCAATATGTCCAATTACGATACTTCTTCAGTTAATCCCATTGTGCTGAATTTTTTCCACAACAGTCACGGTGATTATGCCAGCATGCTCGAAAAAGTGTGGATACGGGGAAGCCATACCAATTCATGGGTTGAGGTTTATGACCTCTATGCCAACCAGGTGAACGGTACTTTTGTACATGCCGAGGAAATTGACCTTACACAGGCACTGAAAGCGGCCAATCAAAATTTCTCCAGCACCTTCCAGTTGCGCTTCGGGCAATATGGCAATGATGCTGCTATATCTCTCAGCAAGAAAGAAGGCCGTACTATTGACGATATACTGATCAAGGAAGTGATCTGTCTGAAACCCATCGGCTTTACCGCCAGCAATATAAACTCAAGCACAGCTACCCTTAGCTTTGACAATACCGGTGATAATTACGAAGTAGAGATAGGGCCTTGTGGTTTTACGCAAGGTACCGGTAGCCTGTTTTCCGGTGCAGAGCCACTAAATATTACCGGCTTAATTGCGGATACCTGTTATGAAGTATATGTACGCAGGGATTGTGGCGGGGGAGACTTTTCCTATTGGTCAGGCCCTTTTCAATTTCGCACACTTCGCACACCTTGCGCAACGCCCAGTGCGGTAACCCTTCCCTTTATCGAAGATTTTGAAGGCGCCAATGGAACCATTGTTAGAACTGAACCCAATGCATATTGTCGTCCCGAGGTAAGCTGGAGTTTTGAAACTGATGAGCCTGACAATGGCCGTCTGCGTTTTAACAGTTTCTCACGTAATGGCACCAATGGAGCTACCCTGGATCGGAATACAACCGGTACTCCCCGGCCGCAAAACTACCTGACCGGAACGATTGATATGTCCAATTATGACACTTCCACGGCCAGTTTCTATGCGTTGAGTTTTTATTACAACAGTCATGGAGGCGGATCCCACTCAGGAGATGGTGTTTGGATCAGAGGAAGTAATACTGATCCATGGATTAAGACACATAGTCTTATTGCCAATCAGGTGATCGGGACGTTTATAGAGGTAAAGGATATAGATCTGAAGAATATACTGAAGAGTGCCAACCAAAACTTCTCCAGCACCTTTCAATTGCGTTTTGGTCAGCTGGATGCCAGCGCGGCTACCACACTGAACGCAGTGGCTGGTTTTACTTTTGACGATATCTTGATCGAGGAAGTAAGCTGTCTGGATGCGGCCAGTTTTACCCTTGTCAGCACATCCACTACCGGTGCCACCTTTGCGTTTGATACTACCGGTGATAATTACCAGGTAGAGGTAGGCCCCTGTGGATTTACGCAGGGTACGGGAACGTTTTTTTCGGGTGCGGACCCATTAACCGTCAGTGGTTTGAATAATGCCACTTGCTATGAAGTATATGTACGCAGAGATTGTGGTACCGGAGGTTTTTCCCCCAACTGGATAGGCCCTTTCCAGTTTCGTACACGGTGCCCGGCTCCCGGTGCGGTAACGCTTCCCTTTACGGAAGATTTTGAAAGTGCCACTGGAACTTTCATCAATAGTACGTATGCGGTGCATTGCCGTCCCGAGGTGAGCTGGGGTTTCGAAACGGATATGCCTGGCCATGGGCGCCTGCGTTTTGATAGTTTCTCCCACAACGGGACCCAAGGCGCTACCTTGGATCATATTGGTCCGACTTTCGGAGGGCAGTCGGAGAACTACCTAACCGGTACTATCAATATGTCCAATTACGATACTTCTTCGGTTAATCCCATTGTGCTGAATTTTTTCCACAACAGTCACGGTGATGATCCCAGCATACTGGATAGAGTATGGATACGGGGTAGCCATACCAATTCATGGGTTGAGGTTTATGACCTCTATGCCAACCAGGTGAACGGTACTTTTGTGCACGCCCAGGAAATTGATCTTATCCAGAAATTGAAGGCCGCCAACCAAAATTTCTCCAGCACCTTCCAGTTGCGCTTCGGCCAATATGGTAATGATGCTGCTACGTCTCTTAGCTTGGAAGAAGGCCGCACGTTTGACGATATTCTGATCAGAGAAATAAATTGCTTGAAGCCCAATGGATTTACAGCCAGTAATTTAAGCTCAACTACAGCCACTCTCACCTTTGATAATACCAGTGATAATTACGAAGTGGAGGTAGGAACTTGTGGTTTTACACAAGGTACCGGTAGCCTGTTTTCCGGTGCAGAGCCACTAAATATTATAGGCTTAATTGCGGATACGTGCTATGATGTGTATGTGAGGAGAGATTGTGGAGGCGGAGACTACTCCTATTGGGAAGGACCTTTTTCATTCAATACTCTCACTTGTCCGTCCCCTTCCAGCTTGGGTGCTACTAATTTGACTGCGAGCAGTGCTGATTTATACTGGACGGGGGGTGGAGCCGCTGACTGGAATGTAGAATATGGCCCTGCCGGGTTCAGTTTAGGCTCAGGTACTTATTTGTCTTCCACCAATGATACATTAAATATCAGCGGATTGTCGCCAGCAACGCAATATGAATTCTATGTTCAGGATAGTTGCGGTATTGGTAACGTGTCTGTCTGGGCAGGCCCATTTTCATTCAATACTCCTGCTGTTCCCAGTCCAAGTCCCGTAAGTCTCCCTTTTACCTCAGGTTTTGAGGGAGCTAGTGGAACCTACACTGGAAATACGCCTAATGTGTATAACAATTCTGCTGTAACCTGGAGCTTTGAAACTAACCAACCTGCCAATGGTCGCTTACGTTTTAATAACTTTTCCAACAATGGTACTAAGGGAGTTACCCTCGATGTGTTATTTAGCGGACCCAATGTAGTGGCAAATGGGCAGACTGAGACGGTAAACGGATTGGTTGTAAACTATTTAATCGGGACCATCAATATGTCCAATTACGATACTTCATCAACCAGCGATTATTTGTTGAGCTTTTTTCACAACAGTCATGGAGATGAGCTTCACACAGCGGATAGTGTTTGGATTAGAGGAAGCAATACTGACCCCTGGGTTGGTGTATATGACCTATATACCAATCAGGTGAACGGCACTTTCATACAGGCAGAAGTCAATTTGAAAAACTCATTAAAGGCAGCCGACCAAAACTTCTCCAGCACCTTTCAGTTGCGTTTTGGCCAGGAAGATGATAGTGCAGCTACTTCATTAACAACATTTGATGGCCGCACATTTGATGATATCGTCATCCGTGAAATAAGTTGTCCGGCACCGACCAATTTAGGAGTTTCCAATATTAGCTGCACAGATGCGGAGCTTAGGTGGATTTCAACAGGGGCAAGTCTTGCCAGCGGCATAGAATATGGCCCTGCTGGATATACTCCTGGTACAGGTACTTCTGTAAATTCTGCTAATAGCCCATATACTCTAGGCGGTTTGCAGGCAGGTACTAGTTATGATTTTTATGTGATAGATGGATGTGCTTCGGACACTAGTACTTTGGCTGGACCTTTTACCTTTACTACGGCTACGGGCCCCTTGAATGCTACCTTTACCTGGAATGTAGGAGCCAGTAATGTAAGCTT
>CAKZJV010000003.1 GCA_937120475.1 uncultured Cryomorphaceae bacterium
GTTCCGGTACCTTGTGTAAAGCCGGTAGGACCTACTTCAAAATTGAAGGTGGTATTCGATGAGTTAAAGCCAAAGAATACCGAACTGGAAGTAAGACCGGTGATGTTTACCAGCGTAGGTTCGGGACATAGTGGTGCATCGTCAATACTTATGTCATCAATAGCCATATCACCATTGAAGAAGGTGGACTTCACTGAACGGAAACGCGCCTGAATGGTGTCTCCATAAGGAGCAAGGTCAACCGTGGCCTTCTCATAAGCATCGGTTTGAGCCGTTTGCAACTGACCAATAGCCAACACTTTATTATTCCAAACACCGGCACTATCCTGGATATCCACAAAAATGCTGTCTCCTGGATTCACATTAGTATGGAAGAAAAAGGCCAGTTCAGGACGAACCAGTGCACTTACATCAACCAAAGGAGTGTACAATTCGGCAACATTACCACTTGAACCGTTACTGCCTTCAATCATCATATACTTACCGCTACCGCTGTTGTCTCCGCTAGGACCGGTGGTAAAGCTTACGGTACCAGGGCCGCGTACGGTCCAACTGTATTGGTTGGGTACGTTGTTACGGTTCCAGCAGTTGTCAATGGCATCTCCTACCCCGTTAAAGCTGGTGGTGGAGGTCCAGTTGGCACCATCAAAGTTTTCCGTATAAGGTGCTACCGAAGGTGAACAAGCCGTAGTAAAGGTTAATGGACCCACCCAAATAGAAGTACCGTTTCCGGAACCGGAACAATCACTCCTTACATATATATCGTAGGTGGTGTTAGGCATAAGGCCAGTTACGGAAAGTGGGTTACCCCCGGTTCCGGTGGTTCCCGTTCCCTGGGTAAATCCGGTAGGCCCTACTTCGTAATTAAAAGTATTACCGGGGCCACTAAAGCCTATTATCGCAGAGTTGCTGCTAACGCTGTTCAGGCTTAAGAAGGTGGGCTCGGGACAGGGGGGAGCTTCAGTTATACTGAAGTCGTCCAGTCCGATATCGCCCTGGCAACAGCCCTGGCTAATGATTCTGAAGCGTACCTGGAGGGTATCTCCAAAGGTGTTCAATATAGCTTTTCCTAAAATGTAGGGATCGCTGGGCGAAGTATTGGTCACCCCGGGAATCACAATATAATTGTTGGTCCAGCTGGTTCCATCAAAGATGTCCACATTCAGGTCAGGCATATTGCTCCCCCACTTGTGGTAGTAAAATCTAAGTTCTGGTGTTGTAAGTCCACTAACATCTATTAATGGGGAAACGAGCATGGTGGAGTCGTTATTGGCCGAGGAGCCGGATACGTCTGCGGTGGCAAAAACTCCGCCTGTAGCAGGGGCCAGGGTATTGTCCCGGTCGGGCCCTGTGCCGGTACCAGAAGTGGTTTGGGCGGTATTACGGAACTCCCAGCTGTAGCCTCCGCTGCTGCTGGTACCGGGATTGTTGGAAATCACTGCCCAACAATTGTCAAACCCATCCCAATGGCCTACCGTGGCGGTTTCAAAGTCGTAGGTGTAGGGAGCCGTTAACGGAGCACATAATGTGGTGAAAGTTAAAGGACCTACCCATATTGAGGTCCCGTTTCCAGCACCTGAACAATCGGTTTGTATATATACGTCATAGGTGGTGTTAGGCATAAGGCCTGTTACGGAAAGTGGATTACCTCCGCTGCCGGTAGTACCGGTACCTTGAGTAAATCCGGTTGGTCCTACTTCGTAGTTAAATACGGTTCCTGAAGAATTAAACCCTACAATAGCAGAGTTGCTGCTAACATTGTTCAAAGTTACAAACCCTGGTTCAGGGCATAGTGGGGCGTTGTCAATGGATACATCATCAATGGCCAAATCGCCATTAAAGGCATTTGACTTTATGGAGCGAAAGCGCACCTGGAGGGTATTTCCATAAGGTGCCAGGTCTATCTTGGCCAGTTCATAGGGATCGCCCTGGGCGGTCTGAAAGCGGCCAATGGCTACTATGTGGTTATTCCATGTTCCACTGCTGTCTTGTACGTCTATTATAATACTGTCACCAGCGTTCACATTGGTGTGAAAGTAAAAGCGTAACTCCGGACGGGCCAGAGCACTAACATCAATGATTGGGGTGTATAGTTCAGCTACATTCCCGGCTGAACCATTGCTACCTTCTATCATCATGTACTTACCGCTACCGCTGTTGTCTCCGCTAGGACCGGTGGTAAAGCTGACGGTACCGGGGCCGCGTACGGTCCAGCTGTATTGGTTGGGTACGTTGTTACGGTTCCAGCAGTTGTCAATGGCATCTCCTACTCCGTTAAAACTGGTAGTGGAGGTCCAGGTGGTACCGTCAAAGCTTTCGCTCCAGGGGGCATTCAATGGTGCACAGGAGGTAGTGAAAGTAAGTGGACCTACCCAAACGGATGAAACTCCGTTGCCGCTGGCGGTACAGTTGGAGCGGACATAGACGTCATAGGTGGTATTAGGACTCAATCCACTTATGTTAAGGGGGTGACCACCACTGCCGGTGGTACCGGTGCCCTGGGTGTAGCCGGTGGGGCCGTATTCGTAGTCGAAGGTGGTGTTCCCGTTGGTACCAAAACCGATAATAGCGGTATTATTGGTTACTCCGTTCAACGTAAGTGGAGATTGTACGGGGAAGCAGGTGGGGTCGGTCTTAACGGTACGGGGGCTGGGAAAATAGGTGGAGTCGGCTCCGGAGTTACAGATTTCCCCGAAGTAAATGTCGTATTCGGTATCAGCCGTGAGCCCGGTGATATACACGGGGGGCTGGCTTCCGGGATAGGTACCGGTTACACTGGTTCCACTGCCGGGGGTAAAGCCTTTAGGGCCATACTCCATGTAGAAAGAATCGTTACCGGTTCCTGGGGTCCAGTCTGCATACAGGGTGGTGGCGGTGGTGCTATCGGTATCGAAGTTGGTGAAGCTGTTGCAGGCGCCCTG
>CAKZJV010000004.1 GCA_937120475.1 uncultured Cryomorphaceae bacterium
GCGTCATACACGGCATGCATCATGTGGGGCTGGCCATCGGCTCCTCCGTTCAGGGCTAAGTCGGGTAAGGGGCCCCGAACTCTCCAGTTGTTGGCTCCGGCTACTCCGTTGGTGAAGCAGCGAAAGCCACCGGCTCCTCCGTCACCAAAGATGTAATACAGGGTGCTGCTGGGGGTGGTTACGCCACTGGTGTAAAAGGCGAGGGTGAAACTGCCGTTAATGGTGGTGTTCCAACCGGTGTTGACTACATTGCCGGTGGAGCTGGCTCCGTTGCCGCCTAAGGCGGTGGTATTCTGAAAACCTCCGGAGGGGACCCCGAGTCCACTCGGTACGGTTACCGGATTGGTCCCTACCGGGCTGCTTGCCAGGTTTGTTACACTTGTTCCGTTATCAAAGTTGTAATAGATCAGCTCGGGGGTTTGACTAAACCCCCATGTGCTTATCATTACCAAGCTAAATAGTAGTAGTAATTTCTTCATAACAATGAGTTATCGATTATCAAATTCACTCAAATTTAGCCATTTACATAACACGTTTTACATGAGTTTAACTTTTTTGACGGTTTATACGGCCCAAAACTCTCTCCTCCAAATGAAGCAGAACATTGGTTTTATACCCATAAAAAAAGCCCCCCGCATAGCGGGAGGCTTTTAAGATTAAAGTTACTAAAAGGGGTTTCTACTCCTTAACAATCGGTTTTACCGCTTGTAAGTTACCACTTTCAATTCTCAGCATGTAAGTGCCTTTAGCTAACTTTCCTATATCCAGAACGTCATCATAAACTCCATTCAGGTTATCGGCTTCAAAGTGAAGGACTTCCCTTCCGGAAAGGTCAATAATGCTGATATTGGCTTTCTCTGAGGAAGCGGTTTCAAAGCTAACCCGCACTTCACCACTAGTTGGATTGGGATACAGAGACAGGCTTTGGCTGAGAATATTCTCAGAAAGACCAATATTCACTGTAACCGTAGTCTGGAAAGTAGCAGTTCCACATGGACCGGTAATGGTCAAAGTAACCTGGTAGGTTCCATTTACCGCATAAGTGTGGTTGGTGGTTACTCCACTACCGCTATTACCATCTCCAAAGTTCCAGCTATAGCTGCTGGCACCTACCGAGGCACTGGCATCAAAGCTTACATCGCTAGTTCCAAGAGTCCAAATGAAGCTTGCGTTCAGAGGTCCTGTTGCCGTAGTAAACGTAAATGGTCCTGACAAGGAACTAGTATCTGTAGAACAGAAATCCACCACATAGAAGTCATAGCTTGTTCCCGGTTGCAACCCACCTATAGTGTATGGGTTGGACGCAGGAACTACCGCAGTTCCGGTACCCGGGGTATATCCTACTGGGCCATACTCTAAACCACTGCTTAAAGTTGAACTGGCCGAAGTCCAGCTGAGACTTGCACCGGTACATGTAACATTGGCTGCACTCAGCCCGGTAGGTGCAGGACAAGCACTTGGCGTACCTGTAATAGAGACATCATCCAAAGCAATATCACCGGCACAACATCCATTGGATACCGCACGGAAACGTACCTGTATGGTCTGTCCACTGTAAGGAGCCAAATCATAGATCGTATCGTTATACGGATCCGATACCGAAGTATTCTGCGGACCGGTAATCAGGTGAACGTCTCTATCCCAGGAGCTGCCATCCCAGATATCCACATGAAGTTCTGCCATATCTGCAACAGTCCCAAACATATGATAATAGTACTCCAATTGAGGACTGGTAATGCTGGATAGATCTACCAGAGGGGTTATCAACATCGTTGAATCTCCCACTGCAGAACCGGAAACATCAGCCGTAACAAAGGTTCCGCCCGTTGCTGGTGCCAGGGTATTATCACGGTCAGGACCGGTACCACTGGAAGTAGTTTGAGGGGTATTACGAACCTCCCAACTGTAACCACCGCTGGAGGAGGTACCAGGGTTGTTGGAAATATAATCCCAGCAGAAATCCGTACCATCCCAGTGTCCTACCGTTGAGCTTCCAAAATCCCAAACGTAGGGAGCGGGAGTAACAATACAGGCGGTTACGAAAGACAGTGGACCGGCTTGGAAAGACAGGTCACCGACACCACAACTATCGGTCACATAGAATTGATAGGCCGTGGCCCCGGTTAAACCGGTCAGGTTCAAAGTATCGTTGGTAGTGATAACTTTTGTTCCGGTACCTGCGGCAAATCCGGCCGGACCGTATTCCACAATAGCATGACTGGCTCCACCACTAGTCCAGTAAACACTTGCCGATGTGGCCGTTATGTTAAATACTCCTAGGTTAGAGGGGTCCGGACAGGTGGGTGGATCGCTGATACGGATATCATCAATCGCTACGTCACCCGAACAACAACCGTCTGATGTTACCCTAAAACGTACCTGGATGGTATCGATATTATAGGTACTCAAATCCAGTATGGTATCGTTGTAAGGATCCGACTGGCTGATGTTTTGGGTACCCGTAATCAGGTGCTGATCCAGTAACCACTGGGTTCCATCCCAAATATCTACGTGCAGGTCGGCCATGTTGGTACCGTGCATGTGATAATAGTATTCCAGTTCGGGAGCTGTTAAAGCTGTGATATCTACCAATGGTGTTAACAATCGCGTTTCCTGACCAACGGATGATCCGGATACATCAGCTGTAACAAACTTACCACCAATGGCCGGTGCCAGGGTATTATCCCGGTCAGGACCGGTACCCGTACCGGAAGTGGTTTGAGCGGTATTCCGCACTTCCCAGGAGTAACCTCCGCTAGGGGTTGGGCCAGGATTATCCGAATTGATATTCACGCAATTTTCAAACCCATCGAAGAAACCTACCGTGAAGGATTCAAAATCTTCAAAGTAAGGTGCTGCTATGGGCGCACAAAGCGTGGTGAAAGTGAAAGGTCCTACCCAGTTAGAAGTACCATTACCATTAGCCGAACAATCGGTTTGAATGTACAGGTCATAAGTAGTATTGGGCATTAAACCACTAACCGTTCCCGGATTACCACCACTGCTTATTGTACCGTTTCCTTGTGTAAACCCGGTTGCTCCTACTTCAAAATTGAAGGTGGTATTGGACGAGTTAAAGCCAAAGAATACTGCACTGGAAGTAACCCCGGTAATGTTTACAAAGCTAGGATCGGGACATAGTGGTGCATCATCAAAACTTACGTCATCAATAGCCATATCACCATTGAAGAAGGTGGACTTCACTGAACGGAAGCGAGCTTGTAGCGTATCTCCATAAGGAGAAAGATCAACCGTACCTTTTTCATAGGGATCGGTTTGAGCCGTTTGGAATTGGCCAATGGCTACAACCCGGTTGTGCCATACACCGGCACTATCCTGGATATCTACATAAATACTGTCTCCGGGATTTACATTAGTGTGGAAAAAGAAGGAAAGTTCAGGACGGGCCAAACCACTTACATCCACCAATGGAGTGTATAGTTCGGCTACATTACCACTTGAACCGTTACTGCCTTCAATCATCATATACTTACCGGTACCACTGTTGTCTCCGCTAGGGCCAGTGGTAAAGCTCACAGTACCAGGACCACGAACCGTCCAGCTGTATTGGTTAGGTATGTTGTTACGATCCCAGCAGTTGTCGATGGCATCCCCTACTCCGTTAAAGCTGGTAGTTGACGTCCAGTTTGGCCCGTCAAAACTCTCTGTGAACGGTGCCACAAAGGGGTTACAAGCTGTAGTGAAGCAATAGGGTCCTTTCCAGAAACTGTTGTTTCCTGCTCCACATAGTTCACGTACAAAGTAGCAATAAGTGGTATTGGCCATCAAGCCTGAGAGCATAGCGCTATCTCCAGTAAGCAACAACGAAGTTCCCATGGCTGGTGTACTAATGCCTACACCATAAGAGATTTCAAAATCTACATTTCCTGCGGTTCCAGCATCCCAGGTAATTTTAGCTGTAGTGTTGGTAAAGCTCTCTACCATAAAATTTCCAGGGTCTGGACAAGTGGGCGGATCGCTGATACGGATATCATCGATGGCCACATCACCCGAACAACATCCGTTGGAGGTTACCCTAAAACGTACCTGGATGGTATCGATATTATAGGTACTCAAATC
>CAKZJV010000005.1 GCA_937120475.1 uncultured Cryomorphaceae bacterium
CCCCGACGCATACCGACTGAGGCTAACGATGGACTGAACGCTGATAAAAGGTTCGAACTTGATACAATAGAGACCACAAAAGAACAAATCCCGATGTGCTTGGCATATCGGGATTTTTTGTTTCTAAAAACCTGTGCAGGCTTGCCTGTAAACAGGTGAAATAAAAAAATAGTGCACGAGCAACTGACTTGTTTATGTTTGAGTAAGAAGAGCACTCCAAGGGATCATAAAATAATCCCTCCAACGGAAAAGCCCTCCCAATGTGAGAAAGAGACTCCATACATACACCTCAATCGAAAACCTACTACTCTTACTACTCTAGCTTCTAATTCTATATACTCTCATCTCTTTCCCACCACCCAAACTCCCTTTAAACCAAACACTTATTTCTTCTTCGTATTTTTAAACCTTAACCCTATCCGAATTAAGTCGGAATGCATAAGCCGTTTATCGCACTAAAAGCCACTCGCATAGCAGGTTTGGAAGACGATTTGCTAAGTTTAGTCTTTTGGAGCCAGTAGCTGGTATGAGAAAGTTTTTACTGTCTATTTTTCTTCTTTCATCACTGATAACCTTCGGGCAATCGCCCGGGGGTGTATCCGGTTCCCTGCGCGTTTGGTATAAGGCCAATGAGGGTACCGCCAATACTACGGATAACTCCAACTCAGGAGGATGGAGCGACCAGTCCGGGAACGGTTACAACGCCTGGATAAACGGCACCCCCCTTTACATGGACAATGCCACGGAAAACATCAACTTCAACCCCACCATTTACCTGAATGGTAGCAGCTACTTTAACCTGAATAACCCGGTCATCCGTAGTGGTGGCCACCAGTTTGGGAACCCCATCCGCGATTATACCATCATCGGGGTAGGTCTCAGGGAAAACGGTGGCTATAACATTGTTTTTGGCGACAATGCCAACAACGGGGCCGAGCAGGCCCTGGCCTTTGGTTATAAAAACACCAACACCACCGCCACTATAACCCACTGGACCAATGACCTTGATCTTACCGGCCTCGATGTTTACAACAGCCCAGCGGAGTCGCCCTTTCTTCTGATGGGAAATTATGACCAGAACAGTGGCCGCGTACTCGAAGAGATTCGCAACAATGATTTTAACCGCATTTCGGACGGAAATACCACACCCCTGAACGGCTACAGCGGTTTTCACGTAGGAAGGACTGCAGCCGGAGGTTGGGGCAATTTTACCGGAAGGATAAGTGAAGTGGTTGTTTACCAAACCGCCTTATCAGGACTGGACAAACAAAAGGTATATACTTACCTGGCCCTGAAGTATGGTTTAAGCCTCCCGGCTGATGCCGATGGCGATGCCACTCCCAATGAAATCCTGTCGGGTTCTGTAAGGGAAGGTGATTACGTGGCTTCAGACGGTACTACCATCATCTGGGATTATGCTGCTCAGGGCAGCGGCTACCATAATGATGTTGGTGGCATTGGCCGGGATGATAATTCCGAGCTGTACCAAAAACAATCCAAAAGTCAAAACCCCGGAGCACTCCTTACCTTTGGTTTGGGCAGCATTGAAAACACCAACAACGCCAACTCCTCCACCTTTAGCAATGATAAAACCTTTATGCTGTGGGCCAATAACGGAGGTTCCAATAGCTTCACTACTACCGGTGCCCCTAGCGGACGTGAAATACTGGGTCGCCAGTGGCGCGTACAGGAAACCGGTACGGTAGGAACGGTCAAACTCCAGGTTCCGGCCAGTACCAGCAGCCTCAGCGATAAATTACCTGCTGCAGGAACCCTGGAACTTTTGGTGGATGATGACGGGAACTTCAGCAGCGGGGCCACCTCCTATGGTATGACGCTGAACGGCACCAACTGGGAAATTGATATTAACCTTTCCGATGGCGATTATTTCACCTTTGCCCCCGGAGGAGCAGAGCTTTCAGCTACGGTAGTGGGTAATGAGAGCGGCCCCGTTAACGTTGAGTTTACCGTAACTCTTCCCAGTGTAAACACCACTGGAAGTGCCTTCACCTTTGATATTGATGACGAATTCACCGGAACCGCCACTAACGGCACCGACTACGTATCCATCCCGTTGAGTGCTACTATTTCGGTTCCCAACGGCAGCCAGACCGGAACCTATTCCATAACGGTGATTGACGATGGCGATGGGGAAGGCATTGAAACTATTGATGTAAGCATCAGCAACCCCTCCGGACCGGAGTATTTTGTAGCACAAGGTAACGCCACCGGAACCATACTGGATGATGATTCAGGGCCGGGAGGGGTGGGAGGCTCCTTGAACGTATGGCTGCGTGCTGATTTTGGCACCTCCACATCTACCAATAATACCGCGCTCACTACCTGGTCTGATCAATCCATACAGGGCAATGATGCCACCTCAACGGGTGACCCTCCCCTCTTCAAAAACAATATTACCGATAACATCAATTTTAACCCCACCATTGACTTTGACGGCAGCAATGACCGCCTGGCCCTGGACCTTACCGATATAAAAAACGGTAATGGTAACGGCAATGGTAAGTACACTCTGATATCGGTAGGACTTCGCGAAGATGGCAACGCCAACTTTATTATCGGCTCACAGAATTACACCTATACCGACAAACTTCATTTTGGATACTCTGCCAATGCCAATCTCACTCTTTCCAACGGCCCTAATGTGGATATCAGCACCAACGCCTTTAATAATCCTGCGCTAACCCCCTTCCTCATCTTTGCCCAGTATAACGGCAGCGGACGCATACTGGAGGAAACGCGTGATGCTGTTTTCAGACGTTCATCCGACAACAATAGTCAGCCCATCACCAACAACCAGAATAACTACATCGGTGATGTGGAATCCGGGAGTGCCCATTATAACGGCCGTATCAGTGAGCTTATCGTGTATGATAATGATATCGGAGATCTAGAGAAGCAACAAGTGTACTCCTACCTGGCCCTTAAGTATGGTCTTCAACTGGGGAACAACAATGATAATGATGCCAGTGTAAACGAGATCATTTCCGGATCAGTAAAAGAAGGGGATTACATAGCCTCCGATGGCTCTACCGTAGTATGGACGTACGCCACCCACGGTTCCACTTATTTCAATGATTTAGCCGGTATTGGCCGGGATGACGGTGGCGCCTTAAACCAAAAACAATCCAAATCTGCCAGCCAGGATGCCCTGATCACCATGGGCCGGGATACTGTAGTTTCACTGAACAGTGCCCATCCCAACACCTTTGCTTCCGACCTGAGTTTCCTGCTTTGGGGTAACAATAACGGCAGCGTAACTTTTACCACTACCGGGGCCCCCACCAATCGCGAAATACTGGGCCGCGTGTGGAAAGTACAAAAAACGGGAAGCCCCGGAACGGCCAGGCTCCGGGTTCCCGCCAGTACCAGCAGCCTTAGCTCCAAGCTTCCGGCAGCCAGCGCACTGGATATACTGGTAGATGATGACGGTGATTTTACCAGTGGTTTCGAAATTGTTTCCTTGCAACTGGTAGGCACCAACTGGGAAGCCGATGTTGATTTTGACAACGGAGACTATTTCACCTTTTCACCCAAAGGTGCCGACCTCAGCGTAAGTGTAAACGGAAATGAAAATGGCCCGGTAAACATTGAGTTTACCGTTACCCTTGCCAATACCAACACCACCGGCAGTGCCTTTACTTTTGATATAGATGATGCCGGAACGGGAACCGCTACCAGCGGTTCAGATTATACGGCTATCCCCGGAGCGGCCACCATTTCCGTACCGAACGGAGCCTCTACCGGCACCTATTCCGTAACGGTGCTGGATGATGGGCTGGCCGAAGGCAATGAAACCGTGAGAGCCACCATCAGCAATCCTTCCGGGCCGGAATTCTTTGTGGGAATTTCTACGGCTACGGCTACCATTTTTGATAATGATGCCGGGCCCGGTGGAGTGGGTAATAACCTCAATGTTTGGCTAAAAGCCAATGCGGGAACTTCCACCTCTACCGATAATACCAGCCTCACTTCCTGGACGGATCAGTCTCCTGACGGGAACAATGCTCTTGAAGATGGCAACCCTCCGCTTTATCGGACTAATAGCGCAGACAATATCAATTACAACCCAAGCATTGAATTTGACGGTAGTAATGACCGCCTGGTGCTGGATCTTACCGACATCAAGAACAGCAACTACACCTTACTCGGGGTAGGTATCCGCGAAGACGGTAACGCCAATTACCTGCTGGGCTCTGACGGGGGCACCAATAATAACGGTCTTGGTTTTGGTTATACCTCAGCTAATACCACCGCTAGCCTTGGCCATTGGAATAACAACCTGAACCTGACCGGGCTTAACGGTTTCAATACGCCAAACCTGACCCCCTTTATACTGTTTGGGGATTACAATGGTTCCGGACGTAGCCTGGAAGAAACGCGTGATGCCGGCTTTGCCCGTAACACGGATAATAACACTGTTGATTTGGGTGGTACCGAAACCAATTACATAGGAGCCCTGGTCAACAACAATGCCTACTACTCCGGGAGAATCGGTGAGATTATAGCCTATAACAGCGATGTGACCGCCCTGGAAAAACAGCAGGTGTACTCCTACCTGGCCCTTAAATACGGGATGACCCTTACAGATGATTCTGATGGCGATGCCTCTGTAAACGAAGTGATTTCCGGAAGTGTGCGTGAAGGAGATTATGTAGCTTCCGATGGAACCACAATTATCTGGAGTTACAATACTAACGGCAGCACTTATTTTAACGATTTGGCAGGTATTGGCCGTGATGATGCCAGTCAGCTTAGCCAAAAACAATCCCGTTCCTCCGCCACCGATGGCCTGGTGATCATGGGGCTCAACAGCATTGCCGCCAGCAATGCAGCCAATACTGGTAGCTTTTCAGTGGATAAGAGCTTTTTGATGTGGGGTAATAACGATGGCAGTATCACTTTTACCACCACCGGAGCTCCCGCGGGCCGCCAGGTATTGGATCGTAAGTGGAAAGTACAGGAAACGGGTACGGTGGAAACGGTACGGATCAGGGTACCGGCCAGCAACAGCAGTGCCACAACCAAAATACCGGCCACGGCAGTATTGGATATCCTGGTGGATGGCGATGGTGATTTTACCTCCGGTGCCACCGCCCATGCTATGAGCCTGAACGGTACCAATTGGGAAACCGATTTGAACCTTACCAACGGTAACTTCTTCACCTTCTCTGCCCAGGGAGTTGTGTTAAGTGTAAGCCAAAATGGTGCGGAAAACGGCCCTACCGCCATTGAGTTTACCGTTACCCTGCCTAAAGTAAACACCTCCGGCAGTGCCATCACCTTTGATATTGACGATGCCGCAACCGGAACGGCTACCAGTGGCACCGACTATACCGCCATTCCCGGTGCAGCAACCGTATCGGTAGCCAATGGATCGCAAAGCGGTACTTACACCGTTACCGTAAACGATGATGCCAACCCGGAAGCCAATGAAACTATGTCTGCGACCATCAGCAACCCTTCGGACCCGGAGTACTTTATCGGTACCGCCACGGCTGAAGCCCTGATCCTGGACAATGATGTTGGCCCCGGGGCCGTGGGCAACAACCTGGTTTTGTGGCTAAAGGCTAATTCGGGAACTTCCACCTCTACCAACAACACTTCGCTCAACACCTGGCTGGATCAATCACCCGGAGCCAATAATGCGAACAGTGATGGTAGCCCACCCACCTATAAGAGCAACACCACCGACAATATCAATTACAATCCGGTTATTGACTTTGACGGTATTAATGACCGTTTACTGTTGGATGATTTTGACATAACCGGCAGCAACTATACCTTGATCGGGATTGGCCAGCGGCAGGCCACGGGCTTTAACCCGCTTATCGGTTCCGAGGGTACATCGGATAACCAGGACCTGTATTTTGGTTACCGCGACAATACCACGGCTACACTTTCCCAACAACGCTACAGTGGGTTCCTGAACCTAACCGGACTGAACACTTTTGACAATCCTGCAGAAACCCCTTTCTTATTGTTTGGTGATTACGATGGAAGCAACCGTTCCCTGGAAGAATTACGGGATCAAAGTCTGAGCGATATTACGGCCGCCTATACCACCAACCTTGGTGGCAACCGTGACCATTTTATAGGTGACCATGAAACCGAAAACAGTTATAATGGTCTTATCGGGGAGGTGGTGGCCTACAATACAACCCTCACCGGCCTGGAAAAGCTGCGCATTTATTCCTACCTAGCCCTGAAATACGGCTTTACATTACCGGATAATAATGACAATGATGCCACCGCCAACGAAGTAATTTCCGGCTCCGTGCGAGAAGGTGATTATGTAGCTTCCGATGGAACCACCCTTATCTGGAATTACGCCAGCCAGGGTGCAACCTATTTTAACGATGTTACCGGAATAGGCCGTGATGACGAAAGTAACCTGCTGCAAAAACAATCCAAATCCGAAAACACGGATGGAATGGTGGCTATTGGTTTGAATAGCATAGCCGCTTCCAATACCGCTAATGCTGGCTCCTTTAGTGGTGACCTCAGCTTTTTACTATGGGGCAATAACGATGGAAGTATTGCCTTTACAGCCACCGGGGCTCCTACGGGTAAACAGGTATTGAGCCGGGTCTGGCGGGTGCAGGAAACCGGTACCATTGGCTCAGTAGCCATCCAGGTACCCGCCAATAACAGCACGGCAACTACTAAAATACCTTACGTTACTTCCCTTTCCATATTGGTGGATGCGGACGGTGATTTTACCTCCGGTGCCACCGAAACTACCCTCGCCTTAAACGGCAGTAATTGGGAAGGCTCAGTGGATTTTGCCAGCGGAAATTACTTTACCTTCCAGAAAAGCGGGGCGGTGATCAGCACCACCACCAACGGTGACGAAGATGGGCCGGTGGATATTGTATTTACCGTTACCCTGCCCGGTAACAACACCAGTGGCTCGGCCATTACCTTTGATATTGCCGATGCAGGAACCGGCTCGGCCACCAGCGGCAGCGACTACACTGCTATTCCCGGGGGTGCACAGGTAAGCATCGCCAATGGGGCATCCACCGGAACGTACACCCTTCCGGTGATTTATGACGGTGTGCAGGAGGTACAGGAAGACGTGAACGTAACCATTAGCAACCCTTCCCTGGCCGATATTCACATTGAACAGGCCTCCGCCAATGCCACTATTGAAGACTTTAGCCCAGTTGATCCTTCGCCCGGTGGGGTGCTGGATAACCTGGTATTCTGGCTCAAAGCCGACACCGGTACCAACACCCAGCTAAATGGCGGCAGCGTAACTGGTTGGACGGATGTTAGCGGTAATGGCAATTCAGCCAGTAGCAGCGGCACCGCGCCACTCTTTGATGCGGTATTAGCCAACTATCAGCCTGCCATTGACTTTTCCGGTACTTCTGATTATATGGGTATCAGTAACTCTGCCGATATTAATACCAGTGCTGCTTCCGCCAAATCGTACACCATAGTGCTAAGAACGGGCAGCGATATTACCACCCGCCAGCTTATTTACGAAGAAGGCGGTGGCACCCATGGACTCAACATTTACCTGGAAGGTGGCAACCTTCACACCAATATTTGGGTGAGCGGTGGTGATAATGATGCTTCCACTCCCATTGCCGTTAATACCGAGTACGTGGTAACTTTTGTTTACGATGGTGGTAACAGTCGTTGGGATACTTACCTTAACGGAAGCCTGGCCATGAGTGATGCCACGGTACAAACTTCTTTGCCTTCACATTCAGGCGCTATTGGTATTGCCGCCATCAATAATACCACCCGTTATAATGGCACCAACGTTTCTTCAGGTGATCCTTTTGGTGGACAAATTATGGAGATGGCCTATTACAACACCAAGGCCCTCACCACCACCGAAAGAAACCAGATTGAATCCTACCTGGCCGCCAAATACGGTATTTCATTACCGGGCAATTACCTGGCTGCAGATGGCTCCACGGTATTCTGGAACAGTACCACTAACTCCGGCTATACTAATGAGGTAAGCGGTATTGGTCGCGATGATCTGAGTTCCCTGGATCAAAGGCAGAGTATAGGTGCTTCACCCGACTCGCTTCTCAGCATTGGTTTAGGCGATATTAACGGCAGTAATGCTGGTAATGCCAATACGTTTTCGAGTGATGAGAACTTTCTTTTTTGGGGACACAACAACGGCAACCTCATCTTTACCAATATCAATGCACCGGCAGTACGCTCAGTGTTGCAACGTACCTGGCGCTTTCAACATACCGGAAATGTGGGAACTATAAAGATCAGGGTGCCTGATAATGGCAGTGGATACCTAACCACCCTGCCCCCGGAGGAAAGCAATGTATATCTGCTTACGGATGCCGATGGGGATTTTTCTTCCGGAGCAAGCGAAACCAGCCTCAGCCTTAATGGCAATTATTGGGAAGCGACCCTTACCACACCTTCGCTACCCTACTTTACCATTGCCACAGACCGTATTACCGATGCCAACCTTACCGTTACCGTGAATGGTGATGAAACCGGACCGGTAAACATTGAGTTTACCGTGGTGCTTCCGGATACCAACCGTACAGGCGGCCCCATAACTTTCGACATTGATGACCTGGGTACCGGTAGTGCTACCAGTGGATTCGATTATGTGGCGGTGGGAGCCAGCGATCAGATCAGCGTTGCCGATGGCGATCTTTTTGGGACCTACACCCTAACCGTAGTGGACGATAACCTGCGGGAACCGATTGAAGACGTTACCCTGGAGATCAGTAATTCTTCCGACCCGGGCACTACCATTGGGGTTGGAAGTGCTACCGCTACCATTAGTGATGATGACGTGGCTTACCCGGGTGGGGTTAGCGAGAATCTCATCTTTTGGTTTAAAGCAGACCTGGGTACCAATACCACTACGGACGGAGCAGCAGTAACCAACTGGACCGATCAGACCAACAGCGGAAGGAATGCCTCTGCCATTAACAGTGGGCCGTTGTATGCAGAAGTACTGAGTAACTACAACCCCGCCATTGATTTTTCCGGGGATGGTTTTACCATGGCCGATGACGATGCTATTAATACCGATGGTCCTTACGCGGCTAAATCATATACCATAGTGTTTCGCACCGGTAGTGATGTGAATACCCGGCAACTCATCTACGAGCAAGGAGGTGGTGGTAATGGCATGAACCTTTACCTCAACGGTGGAAACCTTGAAGGTAACCTTTGGAACGGTAGCGTGGATTACCCCGTTACCACCGCTGCCAGTGCCAATACCGTTTATGTGGTCACCTATGTTTTTGACGGAGGCAGCAATACTATTTCGCTCTACGTGAACGGCAGTTTAGCTAACAGCAATACTTCCGCTCCCAATACCCTATCCAACCACAGCGGTGATGTAGGCATCGGTGAAATTGATAATGACACCCAGTTTAACCCAGGCACCGATGTAGGTTCCGGGGAAAATTTACAGGGACACATCATGGAAATCATTTATTTTAATGAGGATGTACTTACTACCACCGAGCGTAACCAAACCGAGTCCTACAGTGCCTTAAAATACGGGGTAAGCCTGGGTACTGATTACATCAGTTCAGATGGCAGCACCGTAATCTGGGACTTTAGTGCCAACACCGGCTACAACAATGATATTGCCGGAATCGGGGTAGATGGATTATCAGAATTGATCCAAAAGCAAAGTTCGTCTGAAAACAGTGATGCCCTTGTTACCATCGGCCTGGGGAGCATTGCCAGTTCCAATCAAACCAACAACACTGATTTCAGTGCGGACGAGAGTTTTCTGATTTGGGGGAATGATGATGGCAGCCTGGCCGGAACGGTTTCCAGCGCATCCATCACGGCCGAAACCGGCATTGTGGATCAACTGCAGCGCAAATGGAAAATTGTGGAAAACAATACGGTGGATGCCGTTCAGGTAGCCATACCTCAAAGTGAACTGGAGAGTTATTTCCCTTACCTCAACGAAGGGGGCAACCTTTACCTCAGAGTAGCAGACAATGCCGCCCTCACTTCCAACGTGCAGGAGTATGCTCTGAGCACCGCCACGGTAAATTCAGTAGCCAGTTATGTAACGTCCATCGATTTTGACGGCACCCAATATTTTACCGTGGTTCAAAAAGACATTATCCTCTGGACGGGTACGGAGTGGCGGGGTGGGCTAAGCTCTGTAACTGATCATGCACCCTCTAATGAGGCGGCCGATGCGACTAAAGCAATGATCATCCTGGCCAGTGATACAGCCCGGTTAACCGAAGCAGTAGAGGTTAATTCAGTAACCGTGAACAGTGGGGCCAGCCTCGCCTTATCTGCAGCCAATTGCCTGCTGGTCAATTCCACATTCACCAATAATGGGAATTACCTACTGGAAGCCGACAACTCAGGATTCGCTTCCTACAAGGGGCCAGCCGTGGAAGCCACCTATCAGCAGTACATTGATAACGGGGGCTGGCACCTCATAGGTTCGCCATTTTCCGATGCTACCTTTAATGATTTCAGCTTCCTGAATGATAATGGTTTTATTAACCACCCCATAGGAGGTAGCAGCCAGGATTCCTGCATTTATTGCAATTTGTTCTGGTATGACCCCGCTACGGATAATGGTGAGGACATTGGTTTTGGGGCTTCCACCGCCTACGGCACCTGGCGTTCATCGGTGGACAGTTCCGAAGGCTTTCTACCCACCAGGGGATGGAATATGTTTTTTGATAGCGCCTCGGGTTTTTCAACTGCACCCTGGACTTTGATCATTGCCGGTACCTTGAACAATGGTAATATCATACAGTCGGTAAACGAAAATAACGGGGGTTGGAACTTACTGGCCAATCCCTACCCTTCGGTTTTAGACTGGGACAGTTTTGCAAACGGCCTTTCGGGAGAAATTGCCAGCGCTTACCACATTTGGGATCATGAAAACAACAATTATGCGGTGTACTCTCCTGGATCGGGAACCCTTGGAGCTACGCGGTATATAGCCCCGTTACAAGGCTTTTTTGTGCAAACGCTAACGGCTGGTGGACAAGGTTCGGGTAATACGCTTTACAACCTTACATTCGCCAATACCGATCGTCCTGATGCCTGTAAAACGGATTCTTCAGTCTTCTTTAAAACCACTGCAAGCAACCGCATCATTTTACAAACCAGGCATCTGAAAAGTGGCAAAATCGATGAGGCTATCCTTAACTTCAGTTCAGCTTATCAGCGTAACTACCAACCGGATGAGGATGTAAACAAACTTTTTAGTTCCCGCTATGATGTTTCATCGGTATATACCCGTGCCGGTGAACATTATTTGGCTATTACCGGAATGAGTTTTCCAACCACGCGCGATAGCAGTATTGTAGGTGTACGGGCTCGCGAGGAAAGGGAAATCAGTATCCAGGTTATCGAATACCCTGCCAACTGGACGGTGTACCTGGAAGACCGACTAACGGGAATATGGCATCCTGCTGGTGATCCCTATACATTTACACAGGATAACCGTTTAAAAGACCGTTTCATACTGCATTATAGTTCAAACGAAATTGAAAAGCGTACCCTTGCGGCAGAGTTGTTAGAACTCTATATAAACAAGGGCGATTTAATGATAAATATTCGTCAGAATGTGGTAGAAGCCGATTGGCAATTGATCAGTTTAAACGGTGCGGTAGTTCTAAGAGGCCGGGTTGAACCCGGAGGCCCTCATAAACAAAGGGTAAGCATTTCCAACCTGAGTTCAGGAACTTACCTCTTTCAATTAATTACCGACCGGGAGGTTGAAAACCGAAAGATTCCGATTATCCAAAAATGATCAGGTCATGGCCTACATATCATTGGTTTTTACCCGCATGCTTTATGTGGCTGGGCCAGCCCTGGAGTTTGGATCTATCGGCCCAACCCGGAAACCCGATTTTCGGGCTTACCACTGAAATGGGTATGGCTGTGGATATGCAACCCATTGCCATCTTTGATATTGAGACCAATACGGGTACAACCGACATTACACTCAATCTAACTTCCCCCGGTGAAGCGGGTGAGTCGTTGGATACCGCTACTCAAGTGAACAGCAACAACTGGATCAATTATTCCAGTGCGGACCGTGACGTTTCCAGCCGTCATATCGAGGTAAGCGTGGGTGCCGGAAGCGTTCCGGCCGGTTTGGAGTTGTTGGTCAGCGTGGGAAATTGTGTGGGTGGGGCCGGTTCAAGAGGAAGCCCGGTATCTTCGGAAGTGAGCATCTCCACCGTTGCTCAGAATATTATTACCGGCATACAAGGTTGTTATACCGGCAATGGTCCGGGCTTTGGCCACCAACTAACCTTCAGGTTGCGTTACATCAATTCGAACTTTGACCAGATTACGGTGCAATCCACGCCCTTAACCATAGTTTATACCATGGTAGATGACTAAGTGGAAATATTCATACCGGCTATTTTTCCCACTGGTCTTTTACCTGGGCCTGGGCCATTTAGCGAGTGCCCAATTGGTGCGCAGCCAGGTAACGGAATGGACAGAAATACTGGATGCCGGCTCACTGGCCACACCCAATGAAGCGGGTTCAGACCTGAACCCTACCCTGGAAACCTCGTCCACCTACAATCAATTGGATGTAAATAACGTGAGAAACACGCAGGACTGGCGCATTACCGTAAGTAAGCTGGATGTAAACTGGCCCGCCCAGTTTATTCCCTATGTACAAAGAACCAGTACCGGCATACCCTGTGGTTCCTGCACCGGGGTAGATGTGGGTAACTCCATAACCGGCTACCTACAGATAACTGACCTGGAACAGGATTTTATTGCGGGACAGGGTGCGGTGAGTAATATTGATCTACAGTTCCGGATAAACGGCATTACCCTGGCTTTGAAAGCAGATTATTACCGCACCACCATAATTTTCACCCTTTACGGTGATTAAAAGTTATAGGCCGCTTCCAAGCTGATTCCCAGTTGATAATACCTTTGCCGGACACCGTCCTGCACCAGGCTGGAGTTGAGCTGCATATTGCCGAAACCGTTTAAACGCAGGCTAATGCTGCGGCTGAGGTAACAATCCACACCCAAACTAAACAGGGCATTGTATTGTAAAGGGGCAACCAAACCGGAAGTTTCCTCTTCACTAAGGCTAAGGTTTGACCCGGCCTGTATATACCGGAAGGAAGTTTGTATTGGGACACCCAGCGAAAAGCCTCCTCTTAACCAGGGCTTTAACCTTCCTTTACCAAAGCGGTATCCCAGGGTTAGCGGTATTTCAACGTAATTCCATGAGGTTCGGCCATTGTTCTTTTCAAGGGTGGTATCCCGGTAATCGTACACCACGTTATAATTCCAGTAGCCCTGGAATATGCCGGTAATTACCCGCATAGAATCTACGGAAACCACGTTGTTATAGTCATTAACCGATCCGTAACGACCATCTACAACGGCTGTATCCCTGCGGTTGAAATTATATTGTAACTCTTCTCCATATTCCGCCCAACGAATACCCAGGCCCAGCGTCCAGTTAGAGTTCAGGAAGTAATCCAGGTTTACACCGGTAGGAATGGTCCAGATTTCTTTTTCCTCGGCCTTTCGTTTTTCCAGGTACGAGGTATTTTCCGATTCTAATAACTTACCGGTGAATGCATACCCTCCCCATAATGAAACGGAAAAACGTTCCCGTGAAAAAAGCCCCATTTTATCTTCCTCCCCGGCACTGCTCAGCACGTCAGCTTCCGCGATGTTGGGGAAAGCCAGGTGTGCCATTCTGAAATTAGTGGTTTTCTCCTCTTCCTCGCTTTCCGGGGTTTCCGTTGTACCCATTTCCGATGGCTGGTTTAGTGTCTCCTCTTTTGGTTCACCGGGACTCTCTTCCTGGTTTTCCAAAGCCACTGGCTCCTTTTCCTGCTCATTAACTGAAGCAGAAGGACTGGACGGTTCTTTAATATCGCCTTTTTCTTCAGCAATATCTGCTTCCGCCATAAGCGTGGATTCGTCTGCACTATTTTCTGATTCAGATTCCACGTTAACAGGGTTGGAAGAATTAACCGATGAACCGGAAGGTTTTGTACCGGCAGGGGCACTGGATGATTTACGATTGTTAGTGATGCTAGTTGGGGCATAATTTTCAGCTACAACTTCCAAAGGCGAATCCTCTTCAACATCAACTTTACCACTGCTTGTCGGTATTTCACCTTCTTCATTCTGTGGCTCACCAGAAGTTATTTCTTCACTTTCCTGTTTCAGCAAGTCCGGTTGCTCCTCATCCGCAATATTAATCTCTGTGGGATTTGGCTGGATGTTCTCATCAGCTGCCTGATTCTCCCGGAAACCCCAATACCAGATAGCCGGAATAAGCAGCAATACCAGTAAGGCCAAACCTAAAGCCCGCCATAAGCCCGAACCACTTCCGGAAACCGGCATTTCGGCATCCAGCATTTTTTCCATATCCGCCCAGCCCTTTTTCTTCAGGCTATCGGGGAAATTCTGCTCTCCGAATTCTTCCTTATATTTTTTATCGATCTGACTCACGCCCTTCTCAATCCTATTTTACCATCAGGAAGTTGCTCCTGCAACTTGGTTCTTGCGTTACCCAGGTGTCTTATGGACGAACGCTCGGAAATATCCAATGCTTCGGCAATTTCCTTGTGCGAATAGCCATCTATTGCGTACAGGTTAAAAACCATTTGCTCCACCTTTTTTAAACTCCCCATTATATATTCCAGGTACTCCTTTTCTATCCACTCGCCACCAGGCTGCTCATTAATACTTTGATTTTCAAGATTATCAACCCCATTTTCGAACAGGGACATGCGCCTGCATTTCTTGCGATAACTGTCAATGGCCTCATTTACCGCGATGCGCTTAAACCAGGGGTCAAAAGGAAACTTGGGTTCGTACGTATGCAAACTTTTAAGAACTTTCATAAAAGCAACATTCAAAACTTCCATAGCCATATCTTCTTCCTTTTCATAACGCATACAAATGCTCATCATAGGGTTGAAACAGTAATCATATAACTGAAACTGCGCTCTCCTATCATTATGTAAACACCCTTGTATAACTTTATCAAGTTCCTTCACGCAAGGCTTTGACTGCATAATGCAGTCCTTTGGTTGGATCGAAAACCCTTTGAAAAAACGAGACGGAACGAATATTTTTGGCTCCACCCCTTTACCTCTCCGGCTTAGCGATCAATTTTTATTTTGTGGTGAGAACTATGGCCCTCACTCGTTAAACTTAGCAGGTACAGCCCCTCCGGCATCCGGGAAAGATCTACCCTCATTACTTCTCCTTCTTCCACCATCAGTCTTTTCTCCAATATCCGCCTACCGCTTATATCCGCTATCTGTAATAACCAGTTACCTGCCTCACCGGCCGGAAATTCCACCCACAACTCTTCCCTGGCCGGGTTTGGGTACACATCAATATGAACTTCTGCCCGCTCCGGCAGGCTAATATTTTCAGGGTTTAGCACAAAAAGGGTAAAACCGGCTCCGCTTTTGTTGATCAAACGGCCTAACGAATCTACCACCAGGGTATCCTGAAAAAAACTTGTGCAACTATCTCCACTCGAATTTTGCCGGCTCACCAAGGTAAGGTTCAGGTTATAGCTTCCCGGACCGTTATAAACGTGGGTTGGATAAGCCATAGAAGAGGTAGTTCCATCGCCAAAATCCCAGGTGTAAAAATTATCATAATCAGGATTGTTATTGGTGGGTGTGGAATTATTCCAGATGAACACACTGCCGCTGTAACTATTTACAGTATCCACTATGTAAGAGGCACTACAATTAAATCCAGAGGAGTCAGGTTCTATCACAATCAGCTTGCAAATGCTATCGCTGCACAATAAATTACCAAGGCTATCTCTCACCAAAAGGTTGAGACAAACCTGGTAAGTTCTGGGAACGGTATCGGTAACATAAGTATGGGTAACCGTGGCCGAGCTATCTTTACTACCGTCACCAAAATCCCATACAAGTTCCACCTCAGTTCCACCACCTGATGCGGAAATAGAGCTACTATCCTGGAAGGTAACGGTTTGGCTTAGTGAATCGAAATTCAGGATTACAAATTCAGCCCGGCAGTTTACCGGAACAGGAACATCAATTAATACATTGTCACAAAATACATCCGAACAAACCGTATCTACGGTAAGTGAAGCCGTATCTATTGAAAATATTTCCAGGCAAACCTGGTAAAGGCCATTGGCCGAATAAGTATGTGCGGGGTTAAGCTGAGTGGAAAAAGTACCGTCCCCAAAACTCCAGCGGTAGCGATCTTCTACCGTTGGTGGTGCTCCTCCCGAGGAAGAATTATTGGTAAAGTTTACCGTAGAGTCATTTACCGAAAAACTAAAATTGGCGGTACAGCCCGGATCGAAAACAGTAATTTGTTGTTGCACCGATTGGCTATCCAAAATGAAAGTTGGGAAAATGGAATCACGAATTGTCATGGTTAAACTTACCGTGTAAACGCCAGCTGCATTGTAAATGTGAGAAGGGTTTACCTGGGACGAGCCGGTGCCATCACCAAAATTCCATTGGTAGGTAGTAGCGGACGAAAAAAGATAGGTGGAGACAGAGGTATTGATAAAATCCACTTTAGTGCTGTCACCCATCATTGGGATAAAATCCGGGCTCAAGGAAGGTGTGGGTGCGATGCAGTTCATGGAAAGGGTGTCGGTAGCGAAAAGCTGCGCAGCACCATAACTGTTATTGCCACTTACGTAAAAGCCGTTACAATCAAAGGTAAAGAAGGTTACCGTAAAGGCCCCTCCGGGTGGCGCAACGGTATCAATAAAAATGCCATTAGCATTGGTGGTACCCGAAATATACCGGGTATTGTTTCCTTCCACGGCAATCCAAACCGGTTGGTTAGGCACGCCCTGCACGCCCGCAGAATCTACGTATAAGACCATGACCAGTGATTGAGCACTCGAGCCAAGGCCTAACATCAAAAACAAACACAGTATAAAAATCCTTCGGTTCATAAAAATAAGTCCTTACAAAGGCTTTCAAAGGTAATACGATTCAAAACCCCGGTACATGACAATTTGATGTCATAATTTTTACCGCTCCTTAATTAAAAAATAAGGGCAGCCTGTGCAGGCCGCCCTTACTCTAATTCAGGTATCCAAGTTTACCTATCTAATTTAATCTTAAAGTGGTCAATAATACGGTCATCCTTAACCCGTAGGATATACATTCCCGTGGGGTAAGCCGAAACATCAACCGTAAGGTTTTCATTTCCATTGGAACGTGTTGATCCCTGCGCCACCATTGTGCCGCGGATATCAATCAGTTGCCACTGCACCTCACCTTCCAACTGACCTTTTATGGTAATGTAGTCATCGGCCGGATTAGGATAGAGTTCCAGGTGAGCAACGGCTTCCTCTTCTACTCCTATGGTAGCCGGGTCCTGAACCACCACCGTAAAGGCATTACCATTCTTCATTATGATATTACCGGCAGAATCCACGGATAATGTGTCGCAGAAATAATCCGTACAGGGGCCGTTAGGGCCATTGGTTTGCAGGTACAAGCACACTATGTAAGTACCGGGTGAACTGTAAACATGAGTAGGGAACATGGTGAAAGAAGTATCTCCGTCACCCCAGTACCAGGTTACATTGGTTACCGAGGCGGAGGAATCCCAGGTAGAGTTGTTCCACATATATACCGTGCCATTACCGGAGGTAGCTGTATCTATAAAGAAGGAAGCGTTACAGTTTACCGGAGCTATGGTTATGGTATCATAATCCGTAGAGGAACAAAGTACCGTTCCGCTGCCGGATGATACCACCTGGTTCAAACTAACCGCGTAGGTTCCGGGTTGCGAATAATAGTGTGAGGTATTCACATTAGGGAAGGTGATTTTGGTATTTCCATCCCCAAAATTATAGTGATAGCGAACCTGGGCTCCCATAGGTGCGTTTTGAACCGTTGAGCCACTGGAGTTTACATTAATGCTATACTGATAATTCGGGTTGATGCTTACATTAAGATTGGCACTACAGTTTACCGAGGCGGAAGGCGCAAAATAAATACTGTCACAATCTATACTGCTACAAACTACATTGTTGGAAGCATCGCGTAATTCAACCTTCACGCAAACGGTGTAAGATCCAGGACCAGGGTAAGTATGGCTATGAGCACCTGATGCCCCGGCAACCGCAGAATCTCCATCGCCATAATAAATAATACGGTTTATGCTACCGCCAGCCGGAATACCATTATGACCAGTCTGATATTGTATCCAAGCACGGTAGGGGTTTCCAGTTACTGGCGATGCATTAGCATTTAGGGAAGCACTACAAGAATGGTTGGGAGAGGTGGACGAAATAAGCACGGAATCACAATAGGTAGCTGTGCATAGTGTGAGATTAAAGTTGGAATCTACGGCAGTGGCCGTCATACACACATAATAGCGGCCAGTTTGGCTATAGGTGTGTGGAGCATTAGGGTTGGTGCCATTGGTGCCATCACCATAATCAATAGTATAAGATACCTGGGTATTACTGGGCCTGGTAAAGCTGGGGGTAAAGCTTACGATATTAGGGTTAATGGAACCGTAGCTACTGGTAAAGCTTAAGTTACAATTGGCGCTGGAAGGACAATTGATTACAATGGTATCATTAAGGCTTAAAGCCCCACCGGCACTCAGGGTATCACCAACACCAGCCCAGTTGCCATTACAGCTACGCGTAAATCCATAGGCATAAACGTTTGTAAGCCCACTGGGATATGATAACATTGTATCAACCCTACCATTTACGTTGGTAGTGAGATAATCAGACACATAAAAATTTTGCGATCCATAAGCCTGAATCTGCACCACCCAGTTGGGCACGGGTTGGTTGTTTTGATCGACTACGTGGACCGTCATTTGTAAATTGTTCTGAGCCTGCGCTCCAAAGCTTAGAGCCAGAGCCAGTAACAGGTAAGCGTACATCTTTTTCATAATTTGGGTTTTATAGGGTTATTAAACTTTAATAGCTTCACCCTAAGTACGAATCGGATGACGTGGGTAGGACAAAGCCCCCCGATTTTTTTTAGAAATATTCGCCCACCTCTTTCTTAATCATTGTTTTACATGTGGTTAAATAAAGAGGACTCGCTAATTCAGTATCTTTAAACCAAATCAAAAACGAGAACAAGATGACAACACAAGAAGTAGCCAACCGATTGGTTGAACTTTGCCGTAAAGGTGAAAACATGACCGCTTATGACGAGCTTTTCAGCGCAAATGCCGTGGCAGTTGAGCCGGAAAACATACCTGATAATGTAACCAAAGGACTGGATAACCTGCGGGCTAAAACCAGGAATTGGTTTGAAAGTGTGGAAGAATTGCATTCCATGTCCGTTTCTGATCCGGTAGTGGGGGATAACTTTTTTAGCTGTAGTATGAGTATGGATATTACCACCAAGGAACAAGGCCGCTCTGAAATGTCGGAAGTGTGCCTGTACCAGGTTGAGGATGGTAAAATTGTAAGGGAACAATTCTTTTTCAACGTACCGGATATGCAGGGCTAACAACTGGATATTCACACTTAAAATAGAAAAAGGGCCGTATGTTTTGCATACGGCCCTTTTTATTTTACCGGGGTTTTACTTACCCGCTCTCTTACGTTCGTGCTCCTTAAGAAGAATCTTGCGCAGCCTGATTGATTTTGGGGTTACCTCCACATACTCATCGCTTTGAATGTATTCCAGGGCTTCCTCCAGGGAGAAAACTATCGGTGGGGCAATCCTGGCCTTATCATCCGCTCCGGAGGAGCGCATATTGGTCAGTTTTTTAGTCTTGGTTACATTCACCGTAAGGTCGCCCGCACGGCTATTTTCTCCAATTACCTGTCCTTCATAAATATCGGCATTGGGTGGAATAAAGAATTTACCACGGTCCTGCAGGTTACTCAACGAATAAGGAATAGAAGTTCCGGTTTCAAGGGCAATCAACGACCCATTCTGGCGACCGGGAATTTCTCCCTTATACGACTGGAACTCCTTAAACCGGTGGGCCATTACTGCTTCACCGGCTGTGGCCGTAAGCAGGTAGTTCCTCAAACCGATGATACCCCTAGAAGGTATTTCAAACTCCAGGTGCATCTGGTCACCTTTGGGTACCATTTGCAGCATCTCCCCTTTGCGCATGGTTATCGCTTCGATGGCCTTACCGCTTACTTCATCCGGCAGATCGATAGTCAGCTCTTCCACCGGTTCGTGTTTTACACCGTCAATTTCTTTTATAATCACCTGGGGCTGGCCGATCTGTAATTCGTAACCTTCTCTTCGCATGGTTTCAATCAAAACCGCCAGGTGCAGTACTCCCCGTCCAAAAACCCGGAACGTATCAGCCGAATCGGTTTCCTCAACACGTAAAGCCAGGTTCTTTTCCATTTCCTTTTCCAAACGCTCTTTAATATGGCGTGAGGTTACATACTTTCCTTCTTTACCAAAAAACGGGGAATCGTTAATAGTAAAGGTCATGCTCATAGTAGGCTCATCAATTTTGATGGTAGGCAATGCCTCAGGGTTTTCCGCATCGGCAATGGTATCGCCTATTTCAAAACCTTCAATACCCGTTATGGCACAAATTTCACCGCTGCTTACGGCATCTGCCTTTTGTTTATCAAAACCTTCAAATACAAAAAGTTCTTTAATACGTGCACGCACTTTACGGCCATCACGCTTCACCAGGGTTACCGGTTGCCCGGCTTTTAAAGTACCACGGTGTACACGGCCAATGGCTATACGTCCTATAAATGACGAGTAATCGAGACTTGTAATCAATAATTGCGGGGTTCCTTCTCTTTCGTGCGGAGCCGGTATTTCTTCAATGATGGTATCCAGGAGGTAAGTGATGTCATCGGTCGGATTTTTCCAGTCCGGCCCCATCCAGCCATGCTTGGCACTGCCATAAACCGTTTGGAATTCCAATTGCTCTTCGGTAGCGTCCAGGTTGAACATCAGCTCAAACACCATTTCATGCACCTCATCGGGCGTACAATTGGGTTTATCCACTTTATTGATAACCACCACCGGCTTCAAGCCCAGTTCAATGGCCTTTGACAATACAAAACGGGTTTGAGGCATGGGCCCTTCAAAGGCATCTACCAACAAAACCACACCATCAGCCATGTTCAATACACGCTCCACTTCACCTCCGAAGTCACTGTGACCGGGTGTATCCAGGATATTGATCTTATGATCTTTATAACGTACTGATACGTTTTTGGCCAGAATGGTAATTCCTCTTTCCCGCTCCAGGTCGTTGGAATCCATAATGAGCTCACCCGGGTTTTCATGGTCTTCGAAAAGCTGACCGGCCAGCAGCATTTTATCCACCAGGGTGGTTTTCCCGTGGTCAACGTGAGCGATAATGGCAATGTTCCTCAAATTCATAAAAAAGGTCTTCTAAAAATGGCGGCAAAGGTAGCCTTTATTAAGGCAGGGAGGTTTAATAGAAGTAAAGTTTTGGTAAAATAAAAAAGCCCGGGAAAGCCCGGGCCACAACCAAGTCAAATCAAATTATTGTACGGTGAACTTTTTCACTTTTTCAAAACGGCCACTACCCTTTACTTTAACCAGGTATAGTCCACTTTTAAAGTTGGTGATTGATACACGCATTATGTCCCCGTTGACGCTTACTTTTTGCGACTTCACCACCTTACCGGTGAGGTCAAAAATCTGTACATCCACGGGCTCCGAAGGCAAGTTGTGGAGTTGTAAATAACCATCGGACTGACTTATAAAAAAAGTCTTCTGAGAAATTTTAACTTCTTGGATCCCGATGCTGGGATTGCTGAGGTTTTGAGCAGTAGTACGGGCCGTACTTTCTGAAAACCCCTGGTATGCCAAGGTAGAATCGGCCGGATCATATACAAAGTATTGCGGGGTACCGGCTCCATACCAGGTACGGTTCGCATCCACGAAGGTGAATATGTCGTTCCAGCCGTAGCTGCTTTTCCAGCTATTTACATTGGAACAATTAGGGGTGTTACTATTGTAGGTATAGGTCATGGCACCCCAAACTTCTATGGAGAGTTTATGACTGGCCGCCCAACTCTGGAGCCCGGGGGCTTTACTTTTACAGATGGAGCAGTCAAAGCCCTTAGAGGCTACAACCAGTACCTTACCGGTGGTCAACACAGAATACATGTCTTTGGTGAGACTATTACAATCCGTAACAGTTTGATTTTGAACCTGAGCCAGGCTCGAAGTGGTTAATAGAAAGAAACTAAAAAGAGTTATGTAAAGTTTTTTCATGCTTAAGTGTTTTCGCTTTCATCAGCAAATTTGACACCAAATTATGAACCAGGTTGTCTGCCAGCTTACAGAAGTGGAAAAATTTATCGCAACCCGCTTATCTTATTCTATGAAAGTCTTGACTATTAAGATCAGGCCGCTGATAACCATAAACGCAATGGCCCATTGGCGAAAGGATTTTTCGGTAATCCGGGCCAGCAGCTTTTTACCGAAAAAATTACCCAGGCCAATACCTGCTCCCAGGGCCAGGCCCCAAAGCCAGAGCTGACCGTAGAGTGCCCCAAAAAAGGTATAACTCCCGATCTGTACAATACCGGCCGCGAAGGAGTTGAAGGTTTTGGTAGCAATAAGCTCCTCTTTGCTCATTTCGTAGTTTAACAAAAACGGATTGAGCAAAGGCCCTAAGGCACCGGTAACCGTTGAAATAAACGGTATGAGCAAACCCAGTGGAAAGAAATACCAGAGCCTCATTTCAAAACTCCTTTTCTTTTTGCCAAAGCGGTATTGAAAAATAGTGGAAACCAGGAAAAGACCTATGAGTACCTGGAGGGCTTCACTTTGAAAGGAGCTCAATAGCCAGGCCCCCAGGAAAGCCCCCAATAAAGAAGCCGGGAGGTAATACCATACAATTTCCCAACGTATATATTTCCAGAACAGGAACAACCTTACCGGCCGGCCTACAAAATTGCCAAGGTTCAGAACCGGGGGCACGTTTACAGCACCGATCATAAAACTTAGGACCGGAAGCAGCATGAGAGCTCCTCCTCCGGCCGTAAGCGTACTCAGCGTAAAGGCCAGCGCTCCGGCCCAAAAAAGCAGAAAGTAAATCCACATGCCAGGCACTTTTAAAAGTTCGCTTTAAACATAAAAAAAACTCCGGTGAGCTCGGCCCACCGGAGTTTAAACTCTATCTCGAAAATATTTCTACTGCACTCTTGCAAATGCACCTACCGTAAGGTAAGTAGTCAGGTCAACGGTGCTAATAGGCTGCAAGGGATCATGTACCACGAAGAAGGCATCGTAATTATTTACAATTTCATCGTAAGACAAGTTAGCCATTTGCCCAACAGTTATGGTACCACCATTACCCGTAGCCATTTGTACTAATACATCTCCGTTAGGAGTTTCAATATAGGGTGTTCCGTTAGGCGTTGTAGCCGGATCAGCAGCATCATGTGAATGTATTCTGTAAGTCTCACCAGCTACCGTATTGTAAAGAGTTACTTGCACCATAGATGAACTGGCATCTCTTTCAATAATTCTCAGGTCCGCCCTAAAATCGGATGAGTGATTACCGGAATACTGTCCGCTAAAGTTATAGGTGAAAGTCATTGCCTTTAAATCGGGTTGAGTACGGCCAAACGCACCTACAGTCAGATAGGTAGTTAAATCGGTAGTACTTATCGGTTGCAACGGATCGTGAACTACAAAGAAGGCATCGTAGGATGTGGTTAATTCGGCAAACGACTTGTTAGCGGTTTGTGAAACAGTAACCGTACCTCCGTTACCAGTAGCCATTCGTACCAATACATCTCCGTTAGGAGTCTCATCATAAGGTGTATTATTAGGAGTAGTGGCAGGATCAGCCGCATCATGAGCGTGAATCATATACGTTTGCCCATTCACCGTATTGTAAAGGGTTACTTCTACCGTAGCTGAATTAGCATCAATTTCAGTGATCTTCAAATCAGCTCTGAAATCTGTTTCGTGCGAGCCCTTATACATACCACTAAAATCATAAGTATAGGTGGCCGAAGCTTTCGGGGTATCCATATCGTCATCATCCTTATCACAAGAAGTGAAAGCAAAAGCCGAGGCTAATAATGCGATGGAAAATAATTTGGAAAATTTTAAAAATTTCATGTCGGAACTTTTTTAATTAGTAATTAATAAAATCCAATCTCTTTTTTTTGATTGGTGAGGATTTAAAGCGCCTTATTATCAAATGCATGATTTTTTAGTGCCTTGTGTACCCTATATACGAATACAGGCATGAAATGGTTCAGATAGAACTTAAGAATACTGCTGCATTCAGTCTCCTGAATTCACAAAGCACTGTTTTTGAGTTATTTGACCCTATCAGAAATTATTCTTCAGCCCATTGTGCAACCAATCGGCACCAGTCTTCCTGATCATTGAGGCACGGAACAAGCGTAAACTCCTCACCTCCGGCCTCCATAAATATCTCACGACCCTCCTCACCTATCTCTTCGATGGTTTCTAGGCAGTCTGATACAAAGGCGGGACAAAGTACAATCAGCTTTTTGATTCCACGTGCGGGAAAAGCGGCCAGCTCCTTATCGGTAAAGGGCCGTAGCCATTTATCATCCAGTCGGCTTTGGAAGCTATTGCTGTATTTCCCGGTGGGAAGGTTCAACTCCTCCACTAACCTTTGTGTGGTGGTAAGCACCTGGTGCCGGTAACAAAAAGCATGAGCGGGCGAGTCCACCGCACAACAATTATCCATGCTCAAACAATGGCTGCCGGTAATATCAGATTTGCGGATGTGCCGCTCGGGAATACCGTGGTAGCTGAATAAAATATGATCGTAATCCTTTTGTAAATGCGGGCTAAGTGTTTTACCCAATGCCGATATATAGTCCGGATGCTGGTAAAAAGGCTCCTGAACAAAAAGCCTCAAGCCTTTAAAGTGCCGTTGTATTACTTCTTCCGCCTTCACCACTACCGTTTCAAAACTGCTCATGGCGTAATGCGGATAAAGCGGAACCAGTTTCACCTCTTCCAGGTCAGGGTTGTTTCGAGCCAACTCCCTCAAGCCATCCTCTATAGAGGGGTTACCATAGCGCATTCCCAGAGCCACCGGTACTTCAGCATACTTTTGAACCTCAGTGTGCAGCTTGCGGCTGAGTACAATAAGAGGAGAGCCTTCATCCCACCAAATACTTTTATAGGCCTCGGCCGATTTAGCGGGACGTGTATTCAGGATGATTCCCTCGATGAGTAAAAACCGAAACAACCACGGGTAATCAATTACCCTTTTATCCATTAAAAATTCGCGTAAGTATTTTTTAACATCCGGTACCTCGTAGGAATCAGGTGAACCCAGGTTCACCAATAGGGCAGCACGTTTAGCCATGTGTAGGAAAAGTTTTTCCGGTTAGATATTTTTTGGGAGTTACCCCGAATTTTTTTCGAAAGGCCGCGATAAAGTGGCTGGGATTGGTGTAGCCGATGTGATAAGCGGCATCGTTTACCTTGAATTTTCCCGATTCCAGTACCTGCCGCGCTTTATCCAGGCGATAATCATTCAGGAACTGAAAAACCGTTTTCCCGTAAATGTTCTTGAACCCTTCTTTCAAGCGGTATTCGTTTAAGCCCACTTCCCGGGAAAGTTCTTTAAGGGTGGGTGGGTGGGTCATCCGATCGATAAGAATGAGCTTAGCCTGACGGATACGCTGCACGTTATCCTCATCATTTAAGAAGGGGCATTGCTCCGCATCGGTACCCTCCTCCTTATTAAAGAATAGGGCCAGTATCTCGTAAGCTTTAGCCCGTTCAAATAGATCACGGGCCGCGCCCTGGATATTGCTTTGAAAGAGCTGGTTAATTGTCAGGACCAAGAGTGGATTGAGCGGGTGGTCGGCATAATATTTTTTATCGATATTTTCCTGGTTCAGAAAAGCAATTTCCTCTGAACCGCTAACAAAAAGCTGATGCAGCTTTTCAACGGTAATGTATAGAAACACCAATTTAGAAGAGGGCTGCACCTTTATATTCAAAGGCAAAGCCATTAAAGGATTGTAAAAGAGTAAGCTCTTTTCTTTTTCCAGGTTCAACTTATAACGACCCTCGTTGAAAAGGAAGTCTGCACCTCCTTCTATGGCAAAGTAAAATTGTATCAGGCTTTGGTCTATCTCACGTTTCATGCGAAAAGCCTCTTCTGATTCACTTTCCACCCGAACCATAAATACATCTTCACTGATTCGGGTATTTTTAATTTCACCTTTAAAGGTATTTTTGGCTACTTCATCAATTTCAAAATGTAATTCCATGAGGTATTTTTCAGAAGAGTTTGAGCCTTGTTTCTTGAAAACCCGCTACAGGCTTTGCGTTCAGCAAAGGTAAAATTTAGCTTAATTAGAACAACTCTAAATAGCCGTTTTCTTTTTTTTGGGATATTTTTTATTCGTCAAGGGGTATTTAAAAACTTCGTAACGGGATATTTTTGCCGCAACATTATGAAAACTTACCAGGTAAGCCAATTTTCCAATTTCTTCCTCGTGGGCATTGACCATCTGAAGGCCGAAATTGAAATACGAGAAAAATTTAGCTTAAGTGAAGCTAAGGTATGCCACCTCATCTATGACTATAAAAGTATGGGTGGGGACGCTATCTTCGTAGTTTCCACCTGTAATCGCACGGAAATTTACGGCTTTGGCAACTGTCCCCGCGACATTATTAGCCTTTTCTGCAAGCATAGTAACAATTCACCTGAATTGTTTTACCGCTATCAGAGTATCAAGCAAAACCGGGAAGCCATTGAGCACTTATTAAGGGTGAGCTGTGGCCTTGAATCCAAAATACTGGGTGATTTCGAAATTGTCGGGCAGGTAAAAAAATCATTTCGCCTGGCTAAAGAGCAGGGTTCCCACAATGCCTTTTTGGAAAGGTTGGTGAATACTGCGGCCCAAGCCTCCAAAAGGGTGAAAAATGAAACACAGCTTTCCAGCGGGGCTGCCTCGGTAGCTTTTGCAGCCGTTCAACAAATTAAGGAATATCTATCCGCTACCGATAATCCAAAAGTGATGTTGGTAGGAACCGGCAAGATCGGAAGAACCGCCTGCGAAAACCTGATCAATCAAACCAATATACGCGACATTACCCTCACCAACCGCACTTACGAAAATGCCCGTGAATTAGCAGCCCGCTACAATATTGGGTTTTTGGAATATTCGCGCATTGAGGAGGGTTTGGATGAAGCAGATGTAGTCATTGTAGCCACCGGGTCCAGCGAACCCACGGTAAAGGCAAGCCAGTTTAAAACTTCCAAAAAACGTTTGGTGCTGGATTTGAGCGTACCACGCAATGCCGATGAGGCCATGTATCAAAATCCGGATTTCGAAGTGATTGATGTGGATCACCTTTCCAACCGCACCAGTGAAAGCCTGCAACGCAGGAAAGAAGAAATCCCCAAGGCTGAAGCCATTATAAACGAAGTAATTGATGAGTTTTACCAGTGGTTGGAAAGTCGTAAAATGGCACCTACCCTACAGGCATTACGCGAAAAAATGGACCAATGGAAAAGTCGCGAAATAAATAGCTTTCTGAAAAAATTCCCTGAGCTCAACTCTGAGCATGCCGATATTCTGGCCAGCCAGATAATGAATCGTTTTACCAGTCAATTGGCCAGACAGTTGCGAAGTGGCAATGATATTAGTGGCGATCTTCGTACCATTCAGCATATCTTTGAGCTCGAAAATTGAGGTCTTTGGCAGATACCCTTCGAATTGGAACACGCGATAGTAAGCTGGCCGTTTGGCAAGCCTCACAGGTAAAGGATAAGCTCGAACAACTGGGCTACGCCTGTACCCTTGTTTTTGTAAAATCTCCGGCCGACCGTGACCTCACTACACCCCTGTATCAATTCGGAGGCACCGGCATTTTCACCAAGGTACTGGATGATGCCCTGCTTCAAAATGAGGTGGATCTTGCCGTACACTCTCTGAAGGATTACCCCACGCTTGCCCCGGAAGGCATAATCATGGCAGCTGTTATGGAAAGAGGGCCTCACGAGGATGTTTTGGTGTTTAAAGACCGGCCGACCCTCAAGGATAAGCAACAAACCATTGCCACTGGAAGTATCCGGAGAACAGCCCAATGGAAAAACCGCTATCCAAACCATACCATCACCGGTTTGCGGGGCAACGTACAAACCCGGCTTCAAAAGCTGGAAGACAATAACTGGCACGGGGCCATTTTTGCCAGGGCAGGGCTCTTCAGGGTAAATTTATTACCGGAAAATCACCAGGTTTTAGACTGGATGATCCCCGCACCGGCTCAGGGGGTTATTGGCATAGCCTGCCGCCAGGACCATGAACTTTTGAAACAAGTTTTAACTCAGCTGAATCATAAAACCACCGAGCTTACCTCTCTTGTTGAACGGTCTTTTCTCAGAACCCTCGAAGGCGGTTGCTCCGCGCCCATAGGTGCCCTGGCATGGGTTGAAGGGTCCACCTTGTATTTTAAAGGAGGTTTGTTTGCTCCGGACGGTTCGCAACGTATTTTGGTGGACAAGAAAGTGAACATTTCGGAGGCTTCCGGCATTGGAATAGCAGCGGCTCACGAGGTATTGGAACGTGGTGGGTCCGAAATCATGCAAAACATCAAAAATGCCTGAACCACAATATAAAGCCTTTGTGTACAGCACCCGGAGCCTGGGTTCAGAGCTTACGGAAAAAATAATATCTGCCGGGGTGAACCTGGAGCAGGCAGATTATATTGATATTGATTACGAATTTAACGAGGAAAGTTTTTTTCACCGCCTTAACAACCCCGCCAGTCAGGCGCGTATATTCACCAGTAAAAACGCCCTTTTCAGCCTTCAGAAATTAGCACAGTCCAGGAGTATCGAGCTCAATTCCAAACGTAACTTTACGGTTGGGGTACGCACTACTGAACTACTGGAAGATTTCGGCATCAGAGCCGATGCCCGGGCTGGTAATGCCATCAGCCTGGCACAGATTATAGCCCGTAATAAGGATGTAAAATCCGTTGACTTTTTTTGCGGTGACCAATCCCTGGACGACCTGCCCGAGTACCTGGAAAGTAAAGGCATAAACGTACACCGTGAGATTGTTTATAAAACCCAACTGGTGCAACATAAAGTGGATACCGCCCTATTTGACGGTATCATATTTTTATCACCCACCGCTGTTTTCAGCTTTTTCAAAAACAATAAACTAAAGCCCGAAACTCCTTGTTTCTGTATTGGAGCTACTACCTCTGAGGCAGTACATTTACGCTGCAATAACCGCAGGATATTGGCCTATGAACCTTCAATGGAATCCGTAGCCGACCGGGTAATCGACTATTTTATTCATGACAAAACTTAAGAACGACCTTTTACTCCGTGCCCTCAAGGGTGAAAAAACCGAACGGCCTCCCGTATGGATGATGCGCCAGGCCGGGCGCTACCTGCCGGATTATATGAAGCTTCGTGAGAAATACAGTTTTTTCGAACGGGTGGAAACCCCGGAGCTGGCCGCTGAAATTACCGTGATGCCGGTACACCAGGTAGGCGTGGACGCTGCTATTCTGTTTTCCGATATCCTGGTTATTCCTCAGGCCCTTGATGTTGAAGTACAGATGATTCCCGGTACCGGTCCGGTTATTCCTCAACCTATTCGCAGTATGGAGCAGGTGCAGGCTATTCCCGAAATTGACGTAAAAGACCGCCTTCATTATGTTTTTGCTGCACTACAGGAAACGCAAAAGCAACTGGATGGCAGCGTACCCCTGATCGGTTTTGCCGGAAGCCCCTGGACCGTATTCTGCTACATGGTTGAAGGTAAAGGCAGCAAAACCTTTGATAAAGCCAAGGCTTTTTGCTACACCCAACCGGAGGCCGCTCACCTGTTACTGGAAAAAATCACCCGTGCCACCATTGCCTACCTGAAGGAAAAAAGCAAGAACGGTGCGGATGTGGTACAGATATTCGACTCCTGGGGCGGACTGCTTTCTCCGCTGGATTACGAAACATTTTCTTTGCATTACATCCGCGAAATGGTGAATGCCTTACAAGGTGATGTTCCGGTAGTGGTATTTGCCAAAGGCTGCTGGTTTGCCCTGGAGGAAATGTGTAAAATGCCGGTGGCCGCTTTAGGTGTGGACTGGACCATCACACCACACATGGCGAGGGAATTCACCCAGTATCAAACCACGCTACAAGGTAACTTTGACCCTTCACGCTTGCTATCACCAGTTTCTGAAATTAAAAAGCTGGCCCGGCAAATGGTGGACGATTTTGGCCCCTACCGTTACATTGCCAACCTGGGTCACGGCATACTACCCAACATTCCGGTTGACCATGCGCGCGCTTTTGTAGATACCATTAAAAATTACTCCTGATTCCCGTAAGTTATGGTCACCAAAGATCATTTTACTCAATTTATACACTCCCTGCAGGATGAAATTTGCCAGGCCCTGGAAGAATTGGACGGTGGAGCGCAGTTTGTGGAGGATCTGTGGGAGAGACCTGGCGGTGGTGGCGGACGTTCGCGCGTAATCAGCAAGGGGAATATTTTTGAGAAAGGCGGAGTAAGCACCTCCGTGGTACACGGCCCTATGCCCGATACGCTTAAAAAGAGTATGAATGTTATGGGCCACAGTTTTTTTGCCTGTGGTATTTCCCTGGTATTACATCCCGAAAATCCATTTATACCTACCGTGCACGCCAATTACCGCTACTTTGAAATGTATAATGGTGATGGAGAGCGCATTGACGCCTGGTTTGGCGGTGGTTCGGATCTTACCCCCTATTATCTCTTTAAAGAGGATGCCGTACATTTTCATAAAACACAGAAAAAAGCGGCCGATAGCCACGGAAAAGAACTGTACCCCCGCTTTAAAAAACAATGTGACGATTACTTCAGGAATCATCACCGTGAAGAGGCCCGCGGCATTGGCGGTACCTTTTTCGATTATCTGAAAACTGATGAAAAACGTGACCTGGAAGATTGGATGCGTTTTGATATGGATATGGCCGGTGCCTTTTTGCCTTCTTACCTGCCTCTTGTAAAAAAGCGCATGAAAACCTCCTGGAACGAAGAGCATCGCTACTGGCAGGAATTAAGAAGGGGACGTTATGTGGAATTTAACCTGGTACATGACCGGGGCACCCTATTCGGCCTTAAAACCAACGGCCGCACCGAAAGTATTTTGATGAGCCTGCCTCCCCGTGTTCGTTGGGATTATAATTCAGAACCTGAACCCGGCAGCGAAGAAGCTAAACTGCTGGCCGTGCTGAAAAACCCCAAGGACTGGGTGTAAATCCAAAACTTTAAATTCGAGATATTAAAGCGAAGTACTTAGAATTAGAAATAATCAATCAGAGAACTTCGGATTCAGGACTTAATAGTTTAAGAAGATATGTTGCACCGACCGCGAAGATTAAGACAACATCGCTCCATCCGTGAAATGGTGGCTGAAACCCGTTTACACCCATCGGATTTTATAGCTCCTTTATTTGCAATGGAGGGAAAAAATACCCGGGAAGAAATCGCTTCCATGCCTGGCTATTACCGCTATTCGCTGGATTTGCTGGCCAAAGAAGTACAGGAACTGTGGCAATTAGGATGCCGCTCCGCCCTTTTATTTGTGAAGGTAAGTGATGATTTAAAGGATAATGAAGGAAAGGAAGCCTTGAATCCCGATGGTTTAATGCAAAGAGTCATCCGTAAAGTCAAAGCTGTTGCGCCTGAAATGTGCTTAATGACCGATGTAGCCCTGGACCCCTATTCTGAGTTTGGACATGACGGTATAGTGGAAGATGGTCAGGTACTGAACGATGAAACCATAGGTGTTTTAGTAGATATGGCCATCAGCCACGCCCAGGCCGGTGCCGATTTTGTAGCCCCCAGCGATATGATGGATGGCAGGATCGGAGCTATAAGGATTGGTTTGGATACCGCAGGTTTTACCAATACCGGCATTATGGCGTACAGTGCAAAGTATGCTTCCTGTTTTTATGGCCCCTTTCGCGATGCTTTGGATTCAGCCCCGGTGGATGTACCGGACGTTCCCAAGGATAAGAAAACCTATCAGATGAATCCCGCTAATGGAAAAGAGGCCTTACGCGAAGCAGGGTTGGATATAGAAGAAGGGGCCGACATCCTGATGATCAAACCAGCCGTGGCTTATCTGGACATCATTCATAACATCAAAAAAACCTCAACAGTACCCGTAAGTGCTTACCACGTAAGCGGGGAATACGCCATGATAAAGGCTGCCGCTGCCCAGGGCTGGCTCAATGAAAAAGAAGCCGTGGTAGAGGTTTTAACCTCCATTAAAAGGGCGGGAGCGGATTTGATAGCCACCTATTTTGTGAAGGACATTCTTAAGTTATTAAAAATATAAGTACCCAATTACTTGCGCATAACCCTCAACCACTCACTCTAAAAGCATTGAGAGTTAAGGGTTAGGGGTTATCGGGATTTACCTTTAAAAACATGAAAAACACCAACAGTCAATCCCTCTTTAAAACCGCTTCCCAATATATTCCCGGAGGGGTAAACTCTCCCGTAAGGGCATTCAAGTCCGTGGGGGGCGATCCTATTTTCATCAAAAAAGCCAAAGGTGCTTACATGTACGATGAAGACGGTAATCGCTATATCGACTACATCGCCTCCTGGGGGCCCATGATTATGGGACACGCTTTTGAGCCGGTGGTACAAGCCATCCAGGAAAAAGTAAAGGATTCTACTTCCTTTGGCGCACCCACTGAATTAGAGATTCAATTGGCCCAACTCATCTGCGAAAGTATTCCCAACGTGGACCGGGTACGGATGGTGAATTCCGGCACGGAAGCTACTATGAGTGCCATCCGCCTGGCGCGCGGTTTTACGGGTAAGGATAAGGTGATCAAATTTGCCGGGTGTTACCATGGCCACGGTGATTCCTTTTTGATTAAGGCCGGCAGCGGAGCCGTTACCCTGGGTCATCCCAGCAGTCCGGGGGTTACCAAAGGTACTGCCAAAGATACCTTGCTGGCGGAGTACAACGACTTAAGCGGGGTACAACAACTGGTGGAGGCTAACCGTGGCGAAATTGCTGCCCTCATCATTGAGCCCATTCCTGGAAACATGGGTTGCATACTTCCGGAAGAAGGCTTTTTAGAAGGTTTACGGGAGATTTGTACGAATGAAAACATCATTCTCATTTTTGACGAGGTAATGACCGGCTTTCGCCTTGGTTTTGGTGGGGCACAGGAAACCTTAGGTATTGAAGCCGACCTGGTTACTTATGGTAAAGTTATCGGGGCAGGAATGCCCGTAGGAGCCTATGCAGGCCGCGCAGATATTATGGAGTTTGTAGCTCCCAACGGACCGGTGTACCAGGCTGGAACCTTGTCCGGTAACCCCATTGCTATGGTGGCCGGGCTTACTTTATTGCAGTTCCTGAAGGACAATCCACAGGTTTATTCTGAATTGGACGGCAAGTGCCAAACCATCCATAATGGATTAGAAAATATTCTTCCTGAAACCGGGCTACCGTGGACCATCAATCGTAAGGGCTCTATGATCAGCCTACACTTTACCGACCAAAAAGTACGCGATTTCGACTCGGCCGGTACCGGGGCTAACGATTACTTTAAGAAGTTTTTCCACGGCATGCTGCAAAGAGGCATTTACCTTCCTCCTTCGGCTTACGAAAGCTGGTTTTTGAGTCATGCGCTAAGCGATTCAGATATTCAGCAAACCCTGGAAGCAGCCCGTGAAACGTTGCACTCTATGACCACATAAATAATCCCCTTCCCCGTCCGTTCGCCTATTTGCTACCTTTACTTAAAAGCAAACGTATGGCTCGCAAAATTGGAATATTAGGCTCGGGAATGGTAGCCAAGGCCCTGGGTAACGGTTTTCTAAAAAACGGTGACTCGGTAATGCTCAGTTCGCGTACTCCTGAAAAGCTTGCAGAATGGAAAGCCGAGGCCGGAGAGAAGGCTCATACCGGTACTTTTGCCGAAGCGGCAGGCTTCGGAGAAATACTGGTGCTGGCGGTGAAAGGACTCATTGCCACCCAAGTTCTGGAGATGAGTGGCCCCACCAATCTGGATGGCAAGATCATTATAGACGCCACCAATCCCAGAGGCACTGAAAGTCCTGAAAACGGGGTGCTGAAATTTTTCACTAATCTGGACGAATCCTTAATGGAACGTTTACAAAAGGCCGTTCCATCGGCTCACTTTGTAAAAGCTTTCAATAGTGTCGGCAGCGCCCACATGATAAATCCCTCTTTTAAAGAAGGGCGTCCTTCCATGTTCATATGCGGTAATAATGACCAGGCCCGTAAAAGGGTAAGTGAAATACTGGATGATTTTGGATGGGATGTAGAAGATATGGGGAAAGCAGAAGCAGCCCGCGCCATTGAGCCGCTTTGCATACTTTGGTGTATCCCCGGTTTTCGCAATAATCAATGGAATCACGCCTTTAAACTCTTAAAGGGCTGATATTCATTTTTAATCGCCTGGTGCATCAATAGGAGTATTTCAATACGGGTTTTGTTCTTATGGCCGTTGGTTTGCGCCTAAGCCGAGCCGCATAGGTACTAAATTCCTAATTTCCAGTTTGGTAAAGCTGTAATTTAGAACTGGAAACGGAGCGGGTGGTTTCAACCTCTATCAGGTACATACCATTGGGAAACTCTCCTATGGAGTATTGCTCCTGCAGCGCATTCCAGGTTTTTAACCGGCTACCGCCCATGTTGAATAAGCTTACGGAAAGTACATTATCATTTTCGGGTATTTGCAGCTTAAAGTAATCCGTAGCCGGGTTTGGAAACAACTCAAACTCCGGTTTTGAGCGGAAGTCGGAAAAACCGATTCCACCATTCAATGTTTTGAGCAACTTATTACCCATTATTGCGTACCCCAACTGTGCATTTGCCATTTCAAGTGAATTAACCCGTCCGATGTCTGCCGGTGGTGTTCGGTACTGTTCCTGCCAGGTAAGACCACCATCAGTAGTCTTATAAATACGGCCATTCATGCCAAAGCTATTGATTTCAGCCGCGCCCAGGTAGCCCGTTTGGGCATCTACAAAATGAATATCCACACCATACATACTATTCACTTTGCTTATCCAGTTCCAGTTATCCCCACCATCCATTGATTTAAACATATCCCCCTGATAGGTAAGCATATAACCCACTTGACCATTTGAAGTAAAAGAGAAGCTTTTTTCATAGCCTACCGACAAGGTAGTATCCAGGTTGGTTTTTACCCAGTCCTGACCCCCGTTTAAGGTTTTAAAAATATCCTTTCCCATAAGCACCAGGCCTACGTTAGCGTTCAAAAAATAAAGATCGTGGGCGTTACCCAGGCCATTGGCAATAGTGTCCACCGTAAAAGAATTACCTCCATCGGTGGTTTTCACTACGTATCCACCACCGGCAAAAAAGCCGGTTTGCTCATCTAAAAAATAAACCTGCTCCAGTTCGTATCCAAAGCGGTTAGTTACCAGGGTATCCCAGCTTACACCACCATCGGTGGTTTTAAGTATGGGGCTGGCATACTGGCCAAAAGCGGTTCCTCCGCAGGCATACCCTACTGTTGCTGAAGGAAAATCTATATCCAGCAACCACGAATAGCTGATGCTGCTAATAGCCAGGGAGTCAAAATTTTGTCCTCCGTCAATACTGCGGTATATCACCGGATATTGACTACCGGAAGCCCCTACGAAAACCGTATCTTCATTAAGCGTGTGCAAAAAATTTTGATGAAATGGGCCTGAAAACGAGTGCGCTACACTCCATTGAGCACTCAGGTTTAAAAAAGAACAGAAGCTTATGAGGGTTAGTAGTAGTCTCATCTTTATGTTTTTTTGATTGGAAGCTAAATTAGCCCTAACCCGGTCAAAGCAGCAGTACTATTTCACCGGATAACCGTACAATCTAACCCGGTCGATTGGTTTTTACGAATTCGGAGGCCGTTTGACCGCTATGCTTCTTAAATACTTTACCAAAGTAATCCGGGTCTTCATATCCCAGGTGATAGGTAATTTCCTTTAAGCCCCATTCGGTATGGATCAGCAGGCGTTTGGCCTCCAGTATTCTGCGTTCAGTGATGCTGGCCTGGGCCGATGAAAAGCTGGACTGTGCTAAAGCTTTATTGAGGTGATTGAGGCTACAGCCCAATTCCCTGGCGTAGTCGGAAGCACTGCGATTGGTATTGAAATGCAGTTCCAGCTTCTCCGTAAAACGCTCTACCAAACTGTGTGGTTTGTCTCTGGGCTCCGGGGCCTGGCGGTACAGCAGTATCAACACCATGTGCAGAAGGGAAGCCATCACCTTGTAGCGGCCACTTCTTTCTTTTTGCAACTCGTCCTTTATCTGCCTCAGGCACATTTGCACAAAATCACTCTCCTCCTGCAACAGGGCAAAAACCGCCTTTTGCTGCCAAAGTTGTTGGTGGCGGGAGGGTGTAAAATCTACCAGCGAATACAAAAACGAGCGGGTAAACAACAATACGTAACCACTGGAATCCTGGCTACGTTGTACTAAGTGTAAACTACCTGGCAGCACCAGGTGAATGGAGGGAGCCCTAATTCCATACTCCTTAAAATCGATAGTATGGCTGCCCCCGGCACGGGTAAAGTAAAACAGCTCAAAGTAATTGTGCCGGTGGAATTCCGTGGTGGCATAACCAAAGTTTTGCTCCAGGGGCATAAGCCGTATCTCTTCGGTAAGCCGATCCGCTTCAGGAAAGTTGTATTCGGTAACTTCGTTCATAGGGATAGTACTTCAAAAATAGAATTTCTGGCTCCAAATTATAAGCACCTTGTTTACCCGGCTATAACCATCAAAGCATTTTATGCCCTAACTACTCTCCACCCTCATTTTTAGTTCCTCATTCATTTGTTGGAAACGCCCCGGCATCTTTTTCAGCATACCCGGAAGCCGGCTAACCAGTAAACCTGAAAACTTTTCACCGTGTACAAAACGGGTTTCATGCTCGTTAAGCGGTTCCAAAATAAAGTAATGTTCACCGTCAAAAATTCCTTTTACCCGCTGTGGTTTTATATTTCTCCCCGAAAAGATTGCTGATAGTTGTAACGCTTCAGATTATCGTTTTTAATTCTCCCTTTACTTTTTTTTAAAGCGGCTTTAACACAGAAGCTATGGTCACCCATTTGCTTTGCAGGTATAAATCCAAAAAACAGCTTCATGAAAAATTTTTACTTTCTAATTATCGCCTTATTGAGCGCCCCGGCTTTTGGCCAAACGCTCAATTTTGTGAAAGCCGGTACTTATGCCACTGGTGTTTTTGACGATGGTGGTACAGAAATCGCCAGCTATGACCCCACCAGCCAACGCTTGTTTTCTACCAACGGTAGTGAAACCAAACTGGATATTATTGATATCTCCGATATCTACAACCCTACCTTGATCACACAGGTGGATCTTACCACCTATATGGGTGGTGTGAATAGCGTTGCCGTTTACAACAATATGGTAGCCGTTGTAGGTGAAGCCACTACCAGCGCACAAAATCCCGGGGTATTACTTTTACTGGATACAGCCGGTGCTTTTGTTAAGCAACTTACCATGGGTGCGTTGCCCGATATGGTAACCTTTACGCCCAATGGCAGTATGTTGGTGGTAGCTAATGAGGGCGAACCCAGCGATGATTATACCAACGACCCCGAGGGTTCCATAAGCATTGTAGATGTTAGCGCAGGTGCCGCTAACCTCAGTCAATCGGATGTTACTCATATTAGCTTTGCCAGCCTCAACGGAACCAATATCGATCCGTTGATCAATATTTATGGCAACAACAGGCAACAAACCATAGCGCAGGACCTGGAGCCAGAATACATTGCAGTGAATAGTAACTCTTCCAAGGCCTACGTTAGCTTACAGGAAAATAATGCTCTGATGATTATAGACCTCGCCAGTAAAGCGATTGATACCGTGCTTGGCCTGGGTTATGTAGATCGTAGTCAGGTTGGCCTGGACGCTTCCAATACGGCTTCTGGCATTAACATTACCACTTACAGCAACTTGTTTGGAATGTACCAACCCGATGCCATAGATGCTTATGAAACAGGTGGGAGTACCTACATCGTTAGCGCCAACGAAGGCGATGCCCGTGATTACAGTGGCTATTCCGAAGAGGACCGGGTAAAAGACCTCAACCTGGATGCCTCCAATTTTCCCAATGCGGCAACCTTGCAAACCAATGATGTATTGGGCCGGTTGAACATCACCACCTCCCTAGGCGATAACGATGGGGATGGTAATTACGATTCCTTGTTTCATTACGGCAGCCGCTCCTTCAGCATTTGGGATGCCAGCGGACAGTTAGTCTGGGATAGTGGTGATGAGTTTGAGCAATACCTGTCCTCCGCCTACCCTAACGAGTTTAATTCTAATAATGACGATAACAGTTCCTTCAAAAGCCGGAGTGATGACAAAGGACCGGAACCCGAAGCAATTGTTGTGGGTGATGTAGCCGGTAACAAGCTGGCCTTTATTGGCCTTGAGAGAATGGGCGGTATTATGGTTTATGATGTTACCAACCCCATGAGCCCCTCCTTTGTAATGTACGAATTGAACCGCGATTTCACCCAGGCCGCCAATACTGCTGCAGCCGGTGACCTGGGACCTGAAGGGCTTGTTTTTGTGCCAGGTGCCTCAAGTCCGAGTGGGAAAAACCTGGTGGTTGTTTCCAACGAAGTAAGTGGTACAATAACCATTTATGAGGTGTACTATTCTATTGGTATAGAAGAAAAAGCCACCACACCTTTACATGCCTACCCCAATCCTACCACTGGTTTGGTAAACTTACCGGCAACAGGGCAGTATGAAGTATTTAACCTGGAAGGCCAGAAAGTACAATCTTTAGAAAACAAAAATCAGGCGGACCTTACTAAGCTACCCGAAGGAGTTTACCTGATCAGGGATCAGAAAGGCAACCTTAGCCGTATCCTGAAGAAATAACCTGCAGCAGTTTATCCATAAGCCATTACCGGCTCTCTGGCAGGTCAGAGGGCCGGTTTTTATTTTGGCTGTTCTGGATTTCTTCGTGTTCAATAATAGTCTGCAAATTTTTTGATTTTAAGATACTAACCGTTTGGTTTCGTACCTCCATTACTGCCGCCCTTATGCCACAAACATCCTCGTCACGACACTCTTCACACTTTTCATAATACTGGTAGGTAACGCAGGGCAGCAAACCAATGGCTCCGTCAAAAATGCGGTGTACCTCCGCAAGGTTTACTTCTTCCGGTTGCTTACGCAGGTAGTAGCCCCCGCCCCGGCCCATTTTACTCCCCAGTATACCATTGTTTTTAAGCGAAAGCAATATCGTTTCCAGGAACTTCTTTGGAATATTCTGTTTTTCAGATATTTCTGAAATTTGAATTTTCTCCTTAGGGTCTCGCTGATACTTGCGGGCCAGATATACTAAAGCATTAATGGCGTATTTGGATTTTTTAGAAAGCATATCCAAAAGTAGCAAAATACGCTACCCGCCCTACAGGCCGGGGTTCTGTATGTATAGTTCGTATCCGAGACTATAACCTTGCATTTCAGTCCGGCTTCAAACCTGAGTATTTTGATTTACAACTCACTATTATTTTAAGTTCCCAGCACCGAATATTTATTCAAAAATAATTCTTCTCGCCCACTAATTTTATGTTTTTTATGGCTTTTGGTACATCTCTAACTTTACGAAAAGCACAGTTTGCACCTTTAAACACTAAGTCGCTTTTGCCGTAACTTCCGCTTTTATACGCCAGTTATGATTCCACCCGAGTACATACGCAAGATCATCCATGTGGATATGGATGCTTTTTACGCCTCGGTTGAACAAAGAGATAATCCTGAGTTGAAAGGCAAGCCTGTGGCGGTAGGAGGTTCGCGCCAACGTGGAGTGGTAGCCGCTGCCAGTTATGAAGCACGTAAGTTCGGGGTTAAATCCGCCATGCCCTCCTCACTGGCGTACCGCAAATGCCCGGATATCATATTTGTAAAGTCGGATTTTGAAAAATACCGGGAAGTCTCCCGGCAAATACGGTCAATCTTTCTCGAATACACCGATCTGGTGGAACCCCTGTCTTTGGATGAAGCCTATCTCGATGTTACCAGCAATAAAAAGGGCATTGAAACCGCTACGCGTATTGCCCGTGAAATACGGCAACGAATATTCGAAAAAACACAACTCACCGCCTCGGCCGGTATTTCCATTAATAAGTTCCTGGCTAAAGTAGCCTCGGATATCAATAAGCCCAACGGACAAAAAACCATTATGCCGGAGCAGGCCCTGTCATTTTTAGAAACGCTTCCAATACAGAAGTTTTACGGTATCGGTTCTAAAACCGCTGAAAAAATGAAACGCCTGGGTATTCACTATGGTAAAGACCTCAAAAAATGGGAGCTTCCATTGTTGGTTCGCGAATTCGGAAAATCGGGTAAGCACTATTATGACATCGTGCGGGGTTTGCAAAAAAGTCAAGTTAAGCCGGACCGGGTTCGGAAATCTATTGGTGCTGAGCGTACCTTTTCAAGTGATTTAAGAGCCCCGGAAGAAATGCGTGAGGCCCTGGGCCAGATTATGGCCAAACTTAATGACCGCATTCAAAACGCGGAAGCCTCGGGAAAAACCATTACGCTTAAATTAAAATATTACGATTTTGAAAAGCACACCCGCAGCTTTACCTGGGATCACCCTACCCGCTCTTCAGAACTAATACTGCAAAAATCGCTGGAGTTGTTGCATGATCCTTTTCCTGAAAAACCGATTCGCTTGCTGGGGATCAGCCTTTCCAATCTCCACGGTGGCATGGAAAATAAGCCGGTACAATTAACTTTATCCTTCTAAGACTAATTTATAAGTTTGGTACGGAAATGGATTTTCACTCAACCCTAAAACGGAAAAAAATGCGCAAACTTCTTTTATTACCCATACTGACCTTCGGGTTACTTTTTTCTTCCTGTGAAGATTCTCTTGACGATTTTATCGGTAATACCGGCTTAACGGATGAAGAAATTAAGGAAGGGCTCAAGGAAGCACTGAAGGTAGGTACCGATACCTCGGTAAGCATTCTTTCAGCGGTGGACGGTTACCTTAAAGATGAAGCCGTAAAAATCCTTTTACCGGACCAGGTACAAAACAACATTGCCACTTTTAAGGGTAAGTCTTTTACAGTTTTAGGAATTACTGTTACCGGCCAAATGCTGTATGAGGGGTATAGCAATAACCTGCTGGGTATTAATATAGCAGGCCTTAAAGGAAAAGAGAACGAAGTGATTACCGGTATCAACCGGGCGGCTGAACAAGCAGCCAGCACGGCCGGGCCCATATTTGTGGAGGCCATAACCGATATTACCATACAAGATGCCAATAACATCCTTTTTGGGGGTAATGACCGGGCTGCCACGGAATACCTGCAATCTAAAACTACCTTATCCCTTTTTAATGAATACGAACCGCGAATTGACAATGCCCTGAACAGTGTAAAAGTGGGTAACGCCAGTGTGGTAACTTCTTATGAAAACTTTGTAAGCGATTACAATGACATCCTTAGCACTAACATTCCCGGGGCGGGTACTATCGGTACTTTAATGAATATGGAATTGATTGCCGCTACGGATATTTCTGTACATGCCACCAACAAAGGCCTTGATGGCTTATTCCTTAAAGTTGCAGATGAGGAAGAAGATATTCGCAAAGATCCATTAGCCCGGGTAAATGCTATACTGCAAAAGGTGTTTGGGGAATTGGATTAATAGCTCCCGTAATTTGCCTGCTGCCCTTTTATTACTTATAATGGCCGGTAAAACTGCAAAAGAAAAACTAGTGCAATGAGATATTTCACAAATTTCCTGGCAGCTACCCTTTTATTATCCACCACCTTCACCCTTGCGGTGGCCCAGGACAGTAATCCCGGTTCAACAAATGAGCAGGCGGCTTTTGACGACAATACCCTTAAAGTTTTTGCGGATCTACACCCCAGGGTTTTATCTACTCAGCGAAAATTCCGCCAGGAAATGCTGAACTCCGTTAAGGAGGTGGGACTTTCGCCCAATAAATTTGCTAAAATGCTGGATCAACGGCAGGATATTACGGCCGATGACAGCGACTACTCCGATGAAGAAAAAAAAGCTTTTTTACAGGCCATGACCAATATTGTAGAAATACAGGAGGAGTTGAATAATGAAATACGTATGCTGTTGCAAAATGCGGGCCTTAGCTTTTCACAATACCAAAGGATGGCCGCAGAGTACTCCACCTCCAAAGAGATGAGGAAAAAAGTAAAACAATTCAACTAAGCCCGAACGGGATCTATCCCTCTTCTTCCAGTGCCTGGAATAGCTTTTTAAGGTAATGCCGAAACTGCGTAAAAAAATTAAATTTGCGAAGCTTCTGCTATATCTATGAAACACAACATTGCGGTAGTCATGGGCGGTTTCTCTTCCGAATATGACGTTTCCATCCAATCTGGTCAGGTGGTTTTCGACAACCTGAGTAAAATAAGGTTCAACCCCTACCGGGTACTTATCAAAAAAGATAACTGGCTATTGCTGCATGAAGGCAAGGAATACCCGGTTGACAAGAATGATTTTTCGGCCACTACTGAAAACGGCCAAATTCACTTCGATGCGGTTTTCAACGCCATACACGGTAGCCCCGGTGAAGATGGACCCTTAAGTGGTTATTTTGAACTAATCGGCATCCCACAAACTGCCTCGGGGCAATTTGAAAGTGCCCTTACCTTTAACAAGGCGCAATGCAGCATGTTACTTAAGGGTTTAGGTGTTAATATAGCTGAGGCTTACTACCTGGCGCGAAACGAGGACTACTCTCCCCAGGAAATTATTGACCTGGTTGGCCTGCCCTGTTTTGTAAAACCCAATCGCAGCGGAAGCAGTATTGGCGTGTCCAAGGTAAAGTCGGTGGACGACCTGGAGGCGGCTATCGAAGGTGCTTTTGAGGTGGATAGCCAGGTGATCATAGAGGCTATGGTAAAGGGTACGGAAGTGGCCTGTGGTGTAAGTAATCATTCCGGCTTTGTAAAATCATTAGCAGCCACGGATATTGTTCCGAAAAACGAATTTTTCGATTACGAAAGTAAATACAGCGGTCTTTCGGAAGAGGTAACCCCGGCCCGCATTCCCGAAGGTACTTATGCCCAAATTATGGAGGAGAGCGAGTTTATTTATGAAAGCCTGAACTTAAACGGAATAGCCCGTGTGGATTATATAGTTACCGAAAATGGCGTACCTTTTTTGATCGAAGTAAATACTATCCCGGGCCTTAGCAAGGAAAGCATTTTACCCAAGCAAGCTGTTTATTCGGGAATTTCACTGGGCGAGCTTTTCGATAAAACCGTTGAAAACGCCCTAAACTCTAAAATATGAAAATTGCCGTTTTTCCTGGCTCCTTCGATCCTATAACTTTAGGCCATCACGATATTGTAAGCCGCGCCCTGCCCTTATTCGACAAAATAATTGTAGCGGTTGGAAAAAATGCCAATAAAAACTATATGTTTCCCCTCGAACAGCGGTTGGAGTGGATTAGTGCCACTTTTGAAGGCGAACCTAAAATTGAAGTGGACGCCTATTCGGGGCTTACGGTAAATTATTGCCGCGAAAAAGGTGCGCACTTCATTTTAAGGGGATTGCGAAATCCCGGTGACTTTGAGTTTGAAAAGGCCGTTGCCCAAACCAATCGAAAATTGAGCCATGAGCTGGAAACGGTTTTTCTGCTTACCGCCTCCGGTTTGTCCTCCATAAGTTCCAGCATTGTTCGCGATGTAATCCGTCACGGTGGTGACTATTCGCAGTTTGTGCCTAAGGCCGTTCGCATAAAATCCTAAAAACCGGCTTGTTTCATCATCCAACGGATGCTGGCATAGGTATCTTGAACACGTTGGGGTAGATCCTCCTCAGCTACCCACTCGGCCCGGTTAATATCTTCTTCATGCTGTGGCACCAAATCAGAATTATCGTCCGTGAACATTTGATACCAATAAGTCCGCTTTAAAATACGCTGGCCCTTCAACAAATAGGTGTGGTAGGTGCTGGGTAGCTCTGCCCGTATTTCGAGGTTGCCAACCCCACATTCTTCTTCCACTTCTCTTTTTCCTCCTTCTTGCGGATTTTCACCATCTTCCAGCTTGCCTTTAGGTAAATCCCATTTTTCCAAGCGGTAGATCATCAACACTTTACCCTCGGTATTTTTCACCACCCCTCCGGCCGCTTCAATAAACGTGTACAAACTTTTAAATTGTTCCCAACAACTCTCTACATCATCACAATCCAACCGGTAATGAAGCGGTTCTTCACTATTCTCCAGCATCTTAACCAGTTTTAGCCATTCTTTCGGACTGCTGGGAGCTATGCCTTCTGAACTTTCACTGCCCTTTGGGAACAGCTCCAGAGAGGAATCGTTGATGAAAACTTTATACATTTGGGACATGATTTTTAATACCCAATTAGCCCGTCAAACGGCTGAGCAACTCCTGCAAATTAAGGCAATTAAGTTGCAACCTGAAGAGCCCTTTACGTGGGCCAGTGGCTGGAAATCCCCTATTTATTGCGACAACCGCATTACCCTGAGTTATCCTAAGGTGCGTAATTTTCTAAGGGAGAATATGGTTAAAGCCATTCGTGAGGAATATGGTTCGCCCAACGCCATTGCCGGAGTGGCTACCGGGGCCATTGCCATGGGTGCTTTGGTAGCCCAGGAAATGGGTTTACCCTTCCTGTACGTGAGGCCCGAGCCTAAAAGTCATGGCCGCCAAAACCAGATTGAAGGGCAACTGGAAAAAGGGCAAAGCATAGTGGTGGTTGAAGACCTGGTAAGCACAGGCGGAAGCAGCCTGAAAGCGGTGGAAGCCTTGCGGGAAGGTGGAGCCAAGGTTTTGGGTATGGCCGCATTTTTTACTTATGGTTTCCCGGTTTCCGAAGAAAACTTTGAGAAAGCGCAATGCCGCCTTTTAACACTTAGCGACTACGATCACCTTTTAGAGCAAGTGCGGTCGCAGGGCTATATTAATGAAGAAACTTTAGAGACACTCCGAAAGTGGCGCAAAGATCCGGCCTCATGGCAGGCCTGAAACTTAGTTGTCTTTTTTTTGTTCTCATCCAAACCTATTATCACTCATGCTACACCTCGAATCCAAAAAAGTTACGGCTAATAAATCAGCAGAAGCCCTGTACGATCAGTTAAGAGATTTTAAAAACTTCAGTCAACTGATGCCGGATTCGGTGCAAAAGTTTGAAGCCGATGATCAATCCTTCATGTTTCAAATGAAGGGTTTACCGGAAGTGCGCGTAATGGTGGATGAAGAAAAACGCCCGGAATTTATCAGGTTAAGGTCGGCCAGCTCAAAGCTCAATTTTACCATGACCTGTTTTATTAGTGAACTCACTGAAAATACCAGTGAAGCTTATTTTGAATTTGACGGGGACTTTAACATGATGATGCGAATGATGGTGGAAAAACCCCTGAAGAATTTCCTGGAAAATCTCGCTGATAAGCTTTCGGAAATTTAATCCAGTATAAACTGCAATTCCTTAAAGCGGAATCGTACCGTTTTCCCCTGGTGCAGGGCCAGCAATTCGCCACCCGGCTCCACCGCCAGTGGTTTTATAGTGGTTAGTGTTCCACCTATTTTCACCGGCAACTCCTTTTCTCTGCCGAACATTACGGAATAATAATCCCTGAACAAACCCGAGGTATTCCCTGCCTTGAGCTTAAGGTAACGCATTTCCAGTTTCTGCAACACCTTTTGCATCAGGTACTCTGTTTCAACGGAATGTCCAAGTATATTCTTGATGGAAATACTTTTGCGATTCTGTTCAAAATCGGTTTGGTTTACGTTAATACCAATGCCCACTACAGTATGGTCCAGAATATCGGAACTCATGGAACCTTCAATCAGTATTCCTGCAACTTTCTTTTGGTTGTACAAAATATCGTTAGGCCACTTGATCAGGAAACCGGGGCATACCTCATTCATACTATCCACCACTGCAAGACAAACTGACATATTGAGCAAAAACTGGCGTGAGGGATTTAAAAAACGAGGCTTTAGTAACACACTGAATAACAGGTTTTTCCCTTTTTCCGCCTCCCAGCTATTGCCAAACTGACCACGGCCTGATGTTTGATAATCCGTTACCACTATGAATCCCTCCTGGGGATTCCCGGTTTTAAGAATCTCTTTAAGGTAGGAATTGGTGGACTCCAATACGGCAAACTTTAATTTTTCCTGACCTATAAAAAGTGTTTCCATAAAATAGAATAACGCGTGGAAGCCTGAAACCGACTTATAAGCAAAGGCACTTTTATTACGTAATTTTGCCCCAAAATTAAACGCATTACATGAAGTTAGATAAAAGCGAAGTAAAATTTTCTGAACTCACCGACACCATAGTAGAAGGAATGGGAGAAGTAAAAGGACAACACATTACTGTTTTAGACCTTCGCGAAATTGAAAACTCTGTATGCGACTTCTTTGTTATCTGTGACGGAACCTCCAATACCCAGGTAAGAGCACTGGGTAATTCAGTGGAAAAAACCGTTCGGGAGAAGTTAGGTGACAAGCCCTGGCACGTGGAAGGACGTGACAACTCGGAATGGATCCTGCTGGATTATGTAAACGTGGTCGCACATATTTTTCAAAAGGAAGTCAGGGAATTTTATGACCTTGACAGCCTTTGGAGCGATGCAGAGGTTACTGTGCTGGAGGACAAGTACTAGAATTTAAACACCCAAAGTGAAAAAGGACAAGAACCAACTCAATAAATTGAAAGAACAATTTTCAAAAGGGAATCAACCTAATAACCCCAACAACGGAGGAAAAAAACCGGGTAACGGGCCCGGGCGTAAATTTAATTTCTACTGGATATACGCCATCATATTCCTCATTTTCATCGCTATCCAGGTATTTGGAAGCTTAGGTAACTCTACCGAGAATACCAACTTCCAGGAGTTTACCAGTATGGTAAAAGATGGTGATGTAGAAAAGGTAAAGGTGATCAATGAAAAGGATGTTCAGATATACCTGAAGCCTTCTGCCCTTAAGGATAAAGAAGAATACAAGGACCTTAGGGAGCGTAGCTTTGGAGGAGGCCTCAATCCCGGCCCTCACTTTGTCTTTGAAATGCCCCAGGAAATTTTTCACGATAACCTGAATGAATTTTACGATAAGAATTCGGAGGTTAACAGTGAAGCAGTGATTGTTACTTACGAAACCCGCAAGGATTATTGGGGGGACATCATAGCCTGGACTTTCCCGTTTATCCTCATGATTGCCATTTGGATATTTATAATGCGCAGAATGAGTTCCGGAGGTAGCGGTGCCGGTGCCCAGATCTTCAACATCGGAAAATCCAAGGCACAGCTCTTCGATAAAAACACCAACGTTAAAGTTACCTTTAAGGATGTAGCTGGGTTGGAAGGTGCCAAGGAGGAGGTTCAGGAAATTGTATCCTTCCTTAAAGACCCGGACAAATACACCGCCCTGGGAGGCAAAATTCCCAAAGGAGCCTTACTGGTAGGCCCTCCCGGAACCGGTAAAACCCTCCTTGCCAAAGCCGTTGCAGGTGAGGCAAGGGTACCCTTTTACTCTCTTTCCGGATCAGACTTTGTAGAAATGTTTGTTGGGGTAGGTGCTTCGAGGGTGCGCGACCTGTTTAAGCAAGCCAAAGAGAAATCTCCGGCCATTATCTTCATAGATGAAATAGACGCTATAGGCCGTGCTCGCGGAAAGAACACCTTTAGCGGTGGTAATGACGAGAGAGAAAATACCCTGAACCAGCTCTTAACCGAAATGGATGGTTTTGCCACCAATGAACACGTTATCGTTATTGCCGCCACCAACCGTGCTGATGTTCTGGATCGTGCCTTAATGCGTGCCGGGCGTTTTGACCGTCAGATTTATGTGGACCTTCCGGACCTCAACGAACGGAGACAGATTTTCAAAGTGCACCTGAAGCCTTTAAAACTGTCGAAATCCGTGGATACAGAGTTTTTGGCCAAGCAAACACCTGGATTTTCCGGTGCTGATATCGCCAACGTTTGTAATGAAGCCGCTTTGATTGCCGCCCGTAAAGAGAAGAGTGCCATTGACCAACAGGATTTCCTGGATGCCGTGGATAGAATTATTGGTGGTTTAGAGAAAAAGAACAAAATCATTACCAAAGAGGAGAAAAAAGTGATTGCCTACCATGAGGCGGGCCATGCAACCATAAGTTGGATGCTGGAACATGCTGCCCCCCTGGTTAAGGTTACCATTGTACCACGGGGCCGCTCTTTAGGAGCCGCCTGGTATTTGCCGGAAGAAAGGCAAATTACCAATACCGAACAGATTACCGATGAAATGTGCGCGGCACTGGGTGGCCGTGCGGCCGAAGAAATCGTTTTCGGAAAAATATCCACCGGGGCTTTGAGCGACCTTGAAAAGGTAACCAAACAGGCCAGGGCTATGGTTACCATTTACGGGCTCAATGATAAGATTGGAAATATTACCTATTACGACAGTCAAAACGGTAATGAATACAACTTTAGCAAACCCTACAGTGAGCGCACTGCGCAGGTTATTGACGAAGAAATCAGCAAGATAGTTGAAAGCCAGTATGTTAGGGCCAAAGAATTATTAACAACCCATAAGGAAAAACTATCCAAACTGGCTGATTTGCTCTTGGAGAAAGAGGTTATTTTTAAGGAGAATCTGGAAGAAATATTTGGTAAGCGCCCGTGGCAGAAGGAAGACGAGTCCAACCGGACCGAAGAAGTGGAAACCATAGAGGGTAAAACCGAATACAATAATGGAAGTGATATTTCCAAGCAACCAGAAGAAAAAGAGGAAGCAACCGATAGCCGAAAAAATTAGCATTAAAGCTTCCTCCAAAATACTGAATTAGCGAATGGAGGAATCCGGGAAAAAGAAAAAAGGTTTTTTGGGAAAAGTGTTTTCCGTTTTGAGCGGAAAGCCGGATGGTGATGCCAAATCTTCTCCCGATTCCCGTGGCAAGTTTGCTCCTCGCCAGAAAGAGCCGGTTGATCTTACCTTCGTAAAGAATTTTACGGCCTCGGGAGGCAAGTTTCTATACTGTGAAGATGAAAAGGACACCTACGAGTTTTTAAGAAATATATCCAAGGAATCAGGCACCAGCCTGATTTTTTGTAAAGATCCCAATCTGCAATCCATACTCAGCCAGGCCGGTTTAGAAGTTACCGATAAAAACCTGGGAGAAGCCGATGCCTTTTGTGCCGGTTGTGAGTTCCTTATCTCATTCAATGGCGGTATTATGATTTCCGAAAACCAAACAGGCTCCAAAAAGCTGAGTGAATTACCGGAAACTTTTATCACCATTGCCCGAGCCAGTCAAATTGTGGAGAACCTCCGCTCAGGCCTAACCGGCATACGGAAACGTTACCACGGTGCCATTCCCTCGCAGATTACCACAATAAAAGGTCCGGTTGACGAGACTGATCTTGACCAAAATGCAGGGCCTAAAACCTGTACCAAGGATATTTATCTACTCTTGCTGGAAGACCAACTTTGATGCAAAACCTGTTAGTACGAAGCTTAAGCGGATTGATTTATACCACCCTGGTATTATTTTCCTGTTTCAGTGGTGCCTACGGCTGTCTTTTTTTAGCCGGCTTCCTGGGTGCATCGGCAATAATTGAATGGATGCAGTTCCGGAAAGAGAAACATATAAGCCTGCCCTCAGCTTTAATGATTGGCTTGTTATTTCTCTTGCTCTACTGTTATTCCATCGCTTTCGATATCAGTGACCAGCAAGAAGGTATGCTTCATTTTCTGATCGTTTTCCTCTTTCTGATTTTAATGGCCAGCCAGGTTTTTATGCGGAAATCCGTGGTGCCCGGACAACTCTTTCACGTGATATTCGGGCTGGTTTACATTGGTTTCCCACTGTTCCTTTTACCCAAGGTTCCGCAGGCTCTGGGTGGCGATAATCCCTGGTTGCTGGCCTCCATCTTTATCCTCATCTGGACTTCAGATACTTTTGCCTACCTCACCGGACGGCTTTTTGGCAAAAGAAAACTGCTGGAACGCATTTCTCCCAACAAAACCTGGGAGGGCTTTATAGGAGGTGTTCTTTTCACCCTGTTGGCCGCCTATATACTGTTCAGGAGTGTGGAAGTATTGCCCTTGTACGGTTGGCTTATATTAGCCGCATTAGTTATTACCTTTGGTACTACCGGTGACCTTTTTGAATCGGCCATAAAACGCAGTTTTAAAATGAAGGATTCCGGGCGTTTTTTACCGGGACATGGCGGAATACTGGACCGAATTGACAGCTTGCTTTTCGCCATACCGGTTGCCTATTTTTATCTTCGCATATTAGAAATCACGCTATGATCCGTATCCATACCGAGGGCCGAAAAATACTGTTTGGGTTTTTGATAGCCCTGGCATTGATCAACATTGTAGTTTTCACTACGGTTGAAAATGAGCTGGTGCAAAATATCGTACTCATTGCTTCGATTGTTATTTACCTGTTAGTACTGCAGTTTTTCCGTAACCCTAAGCGTTTTACGCAAATAGATGAAAACGCGGTAATAGCACCGGCCGATGGCCGTATCGTAGCCATTGAAGAAATTGAGGAACCGGAGTTTTTCAAAGACAAGCGCTTACAGATCAGTATTTTTATGTCACCGGTAAACGTTCATGTGAACCGCTATCCTGTTTCAGGCGAAATAAAGTACGCCAAATATCATCCCGGTGCTTACCTGGTGGCCTGGCATCCCAAATCGAGCACACTCAATGAACGAACTACCGTGGTGGTTGAAACAAAATCGGGTACATCGGTTATGTATAAACAGATTGCCGGTTTGGTTGCCCGTAAAATTGTGATGTACGCCAAAGCCGGCATGCAGGCCATACAGGGCAAAGACAGTGGTTTCATCAAGTTTGGCTCACGTGTGGATGTAGTTTTACCGCTTGATGCAAACGTGTTAGTAAAAGTAGGAGATAAAGCCCGTGGAGGTGAACAGGTTTTAGCCGAACTGAAGTAAATTTGAACGGACGATGTATCTACCTTATTGAATATGGGTAATAAAACAGATAATCGGGAAGAAGTTTTTTGGAAGTATGTGGACATTGCCAATAATATGCCTCCGCAAACGGCAGACAATATGCTTATTGCCTACGCCTACTTCAAACAAGCTACCGAAGGAGATAATGAATCCGACCGCCCGCAGGAATCTTCCAACGTAATACAAACCTTTAAGCACGATGCCTGGAAGAGGCTCGAAGGTATGCCCAAGGATGAGGCCCGTGAGAAATACATTGCTACCATTAAGGAGTTATTGAAACTTACCCAGGAAGAAGACCGGCTTCCCAAAAATCTTAAGCTCCCTGAATAATTTCTTTAGCCCAGTTCAAGGCTAATGCCAATTGCTCTTCAGCACTCATATTCGAATTATCCAGTAAACGAGCATCTTCCGACTGAATTAAGGGACTATCTTCACGGCTACTATCCTGTAGGTCGCGTTGGCGCAGATTGGCCTGCACCTCTTCACGGCTGACCTCCACCCCCTTACTCCGTAGCTCATCTAATCTGCGTTTTACGCGAACGGACTGGGAGGCGGTCATAAAAATCTTGAGCTCGGCATTCGGGAAGACCACCGTACCGATATCGCGGCCATCCATAACTACTCCCCCTTTTGCTCCCATCTTCTGTTGTTCGGCTACCAGTTTTTGCCGCACTTCCGATAGGGCGGCTACATCGCTTACCCGGTTGGAAATATCCATTCCCCGGATATCGCCCTCTACATTTTCACCGTTCAAAAAAATTTCGGAACGTTGAGTTTCAGGATTGGGTTCAAAGTGTAACTGAATGTTTTGCAATGCCGAAATAAGCGCCTTTTCATTCAAAGAGTTCTCGAAAAAACCGTGGCGCAGGGCATAGAGTGTAACCGCACGGTACATCGCTCCCGTATCCACATAATTATACCCTAATTCGCGGGCCATTTGCCGGGCCATGGTACTTTTTCCGGTTGAAGAATAACCATCTATGGCAATGGTGATCTTAGGGTTCATCCTTGACTTTTTTACGCTTGAAATCACCAAAGTCGGTGATCAGTGAAAAGTGATTGGCACTTCCGGCAACGTGGTACATATTGCGACTGTAGTTAATCCGGAATTTAGAAATTTTTATACCCAACCCGAATGAGAAGCCCGCTGAAGTTCTGCGGGTATCCAGGTTTAACTCCTGCCGCTTTCTGAAGTTATAGCCAAACTGCAGGTTAAAGCTGCGGGTGGGAGAAAACTCTATACCCAAAACCATGTGCCGGAGCAGGTTATTCCAAATAGATGGGAAATTATCTTCTACCTCACCGGTAAACTGGTTCACGGTTACCTTGGTAGGGTCTTCATAGCGCAAATCCCATTTTTCCAGTTGTTCAAAAGTAATTTGCCAGCGCAGGGGCAGGTGTTCAAAACGGTTCGAAAAGCCTAATTGAAGCTCAAAGGGCAGGTTTTCGCGTTCATCATTATAAGGCTGGAATTGATACCCAATGTTTTTGGCCACCAGGGCTATCACTATCCTTTTGGCAGGTATCTGGTAGGTAGCACTCAGGTCCGTGGACATTCCATAGGAATTGTAAGTATCGTAAATGGAGTTGATAAACTTCAGGTTCGCTCCAAAACTCCAGTTGCTATCAAGCTTATAACCATAACCCGCTGTAAAGGCATAGTCCTGTGCCGTAAAACTCCCCTGTTTAACACCAATAACATTGGTGCGATCAAATTCCCCGTAATCTACGTAGCGGGTACCTAAATAAAAGGTTCCGATATTATCCCAGTGATACGCATAATTCACATCCCCTATCAATATCCCGCCAACATGATCAATCATATTAAAGGTAAATTGCCCGGACATTTCTTCGTTGAGCAAAGAGGGATTATAAAGAGCAAAATTGAGGTCGGCTTCGGGATTGGCAATAGCATTACTACCCTGGCCCGAAACCCTGGCCGAAGGAACTAAATTCAGGAATTGGTAGGTTGAGGTTCCCCCTACCTGGGCTTTTACACTGAAAACAGGAATAAGGAAGAGAATAAGGAATTTCTTCATTGAGTGCGAAAATATCATATAGAACGGACATAATCGCGATTAATTACAAAGCCTCTTCCAATATCCGAAGATCAGGCCTTATCGCTCACCTTGATGGCTTTCTTAACCCGTTGGGAAGTCAAAGCCAGCTGAATCACCTCCATCATGGTGTCAACATAATGAAAGCTTAACCCCTTCAGGTAGTCTTCCCGTATCTCCTCAATATCTTTATGATTTTCAGAACAAAGTATAATTTCCTTGATTCCTGCCCTTTTAGCAGCCAGGATTTTCTCCTTGATCCCTCCTACCGGTAATACCTTACCCCTAAGGGTGATCTCACCCGTCATAGCAATGTTCTTTTTCACCTTGCGCTGGGTGAACAGGGAGGCCAGCGAGGTAAGGATGGTGATTCCTGCGGACGGACCATCCTTGGGGGTAGCTCCTTCAGGAAAGTGAATGTGTACATCCCATTTATCAAAAGCCTCGTGCCTGATTTCGAATTCATCCGAGTGAGCCTTAAGGTAGGCCATGGCAATAACCGCTGACTCCTTCATAACATCTCCCAGGTTACCGGTTACCGTTAGCTTGCCTTTTCCGGGGCTCAGTGATGATTCTATAAAAAGTATATCGCCACCTACGGGTGTCCAGGCCAGGCCGGTTACCACCCCGGCAATGTCATTGCCCTGGTATTTATCTTTATTAAAGCGTTTGGGGCCTAAAACCGATTCAACTTCTTTGGTGTTTGGCTTTAAACTGTATTCATCTTCCATGGCCACGCTCTTGGCTGCATGGCGCGCTAATTTGGCGATTACTTTATCCAGTCCGCGCACCCCGGACTCACGGGTATAGTTATCTACCACAAACTCCATCGTTCTTTTATCGATGCTCAAACCGCCTTTTTTGAGCCCGTGTTCCTTAAGTTGCTTGGGTAAAAGGTGCCTGCGGGCAATCTCCACTTTCTCCTCTACGGTATATCCGTTGATTTCAATGATCTCCATACGGTCGCGTAAAGCGGGGTGAATGGTGCGCAGGTTATTGGCAGTAGCGATAAACATCACCCGGCTCAGGTCATAGCCCAACTCCAGGTAGTTATCATAAAAATCATTGTTCTGCTCCGGGTCCAACACTTCCAGCATGGCCGAGGATGGGTCACCGTGACCATCACTCACCAGCTTATCAATCTCATCCAGTACAAAAACCGGGTTCGAGGTTCCGGCCTTTTTAATGTTTTGCACCACCCGCCCGGGCATGGCACCGATATAGGTTTTACGGTGCCCGCGAATTTCCGCTTCGTCACGTAAACCGCCCAAAGACATGCGTATGTACTTTCTTCCCAATGCCTCTGCTATGGATTTACCCAGGCTGGTTTTACCTACCCCGGGTGGTCCGTACAGGCAAAGTATGGGTGATTTCATATCGCCTTTCAGCTTGAGTACTGCCAGGTGCTCAATAATGCGCTCCTTAACCTTCTCCAGGCCATAGTGATCGCGATCCAGTATTTTTTCGGCCTTCTTCAAATCGAAAGAATCCTTGGAATATTCATCCCAGGGCAAATCGAGCATAAACTCCAGGTAGTTTCTTTGGATACTGAATTCGGGCACTTGCGGATTGATGCGTTGTAACTTCTTCAGTTCCTTATCAAAGGTTTCCCTGATCTCTTTGGACCACTTTTTCTTTTCGCCCTTTTTGCGCATTTCCTCTATCTCCGATTCGGAAGACGAGCCGCCCAGTTCTTCCTGTATCTGCTTCATCTGCTGATGCAGAAAATATTCGCGCTGCTGTTGTTCAAATTCGGATTTAACCTTACTCTGTATCTCGTTCTTCATCTCCAGCATCTGGAGTTCCGAATTAAGGTGGCTGAGAATTTTCCGCGCTCTTTCCGTCATATCGTTCATTTCCAGCAGTTCCTGTTTTTTAGGAACATCCAGGGTCATATTGCTGGATATAAAGTTGAGCAGGAAATTATCGCTCTCAATATTGTTTAGTGCGAAAGCCGCCTCACTGGGAATATTGGGTGATTCCTTTATAATCTTAAGGGCCAGGTCTTTGATGGAATCGATTAATGCCTTGGACTGGGCCGTTTCTTTTTTACGGTTCTTATCTTCCAATAACCGCACGCGGGCACGCATAAAGGGTTGCTCCTCGATGATCTCCTCCAGTTGAAAGCGTTTTTTACCCTGTATAATTACGGTGGTGTTACCATCGGGCATTTTAAACATCCTTACAATACGGGCCACGGTACCGGTTTTATGAAGGTCTTCCTTACCGGGGTCTTCATTTTCAGCATCCAGTTGGCTTACCACACCAATGGTCTTATCTCCTTTGTTAGCCTGTTGCAATAACTGAATGGACTTATCCCTACCGGCTGTGATCGGTATTACCACCCCCGGGAATAAAACCGTGTTGCGCAAAGGCAACAGCGGCAGGCTCTCAGGGGTCGGTTCACGATCCATATTCTCCTCATCCTCATTGGTCATCAAAGGGATGAATTCGGCATCTTCGTAAATCACATTATCAAATGACAGGCTGTCTATATCGAGAAAATCTTTGCTCTTCATGTATGTTTTTTTGAGCCATAATGACACCTAAAAGGGGTATCCAAGGCAGGGGCCTATAAAAAGTCAATTGCTATGCCAAAGGGCTGTTGTAGCTTAATTTTGGCGGAACGAGGCGGTTTCTTCAAAAATATGTGCCAATATGGATCTTTCGGTTTCATCAAGCTCAATACCTCTGCGTTCCATTACCAAAGCCGCGGTTTTAAGGGCTTTTTCAAGATTGTAGGTGGTAAAGCCCGAGGCCCCGCCCCAACTGTAGGAAGGGATAAAATTACGTGGAAAACCAGCCCCAAAGATATTGGCACTAACGCCTACTACGGTGCCGGTGTTAAACATGGTATTGATACCACATTTGGAATGGTCTCCCATTATTAAACCGCAAAACTGCAGGCCGGTACGGGCAAAGCCCTGGCGGGCGTAACTCCAGAGCTTTACCTCATCGTAGTTGTTCTTGAGGTTGGAATTGTTGGAATCGGCACCTATGTTACACCACTCCCCCAATACCGAGTTTCCCAGGAAACCATCATGACCTTTATTGGAGTAACCGGTAATTACCGAGTTATTGACCTCACCACCTACCTTTGAGTGTGGCCCCACGGTGGTGGCCCCGTATATTTTGGTACTGAGTTTCAGCTGAGCATGTTCACAAAGTGCCAGTGCTCCTCTAACCACCGAGCCTTCCATAACCACCGAATCTCGGCCCAGGTAAACAGGTCCGGAATGGGTGTTGAAAATGGCGCACTCTGCTTCCGCACCTTCTTCCATAAAAATGCGGTCGCCCAAAACGGTATTGGTTGAACTTAAAGGAGCACTTTCCCGTCCCCGTGTGATCCATTCAAAGTCTTCCTCCAGTTGTACCGCGTTTTGATGGAATATTTTCCAGGGCCGGTCAATCAGGGTGAATTCTTCACCCAGGTGAACCACCTTCAAACCTTGCCTGAAACCTTCGGAAGCATCTCCTCGCTGGGCCAGTATAGTTTCACCGGCTTGTAAACTCTCACCTTCCTTTAAATTTTCCAGGGCTTTCAATACCGCATCATTAGGGCACAGTCCTCCGTGTACCAGAAGTACTTGTCCGCTTAAAGTGTTACCATATTTAGCAGTCAGGTAGTTTTGGGTACGATAGCCTATTTCAGCATGAGTGCGTTGCTCCCACTTTTCTTTTATGGTTAGTATTCCCACCCTGATCTCGCTCACGGGACGGGTAAAGGTTAAGGGGAGCAGGTGAATACGGTCGGGAGTATCCAGCAGTACAATTTTCATGGAAAAGAGTTTGGGACGAAAGTACGGGCTTTCCTCAAAACGATTTCTTTTTCCATAAAAAAACCCTTGCAATGGCAAGGGTTTTTACAAGGAACTTTAAAGTTCTTATTTTTTGAACTTGGCGTAACGGTTGCGGAATTTGTCCACACGACCAGCCGTATCTACCAGCTTCATCTTACCGGTATAAAAAGGGTGTGAAGTAGCCGAAATTTCCATTTTTACCAAGGGATATTCCACTCCATCAATCACTTCAGTTTCACGGCTCTCAGCACAGGAACGGGTAAGGATGGTTTCTCCGTTACTCATATCGCGAAAAGCCACCGTACGGTAATTATCGGGATGAATGTCTTTCTTCATAGTAAATAGTTCTTTAGCGTTAGGATTTAGCCCAACTTTTAAAAGGGCTGCAAAGATATAATAATCCAGTACTTTTGGCAAGCATTTTAAAAAATAGATGTAGCGCCTCAAAATTTAAAGATGGCCCCTTCGTTACTTAGCTTATGAAGAATATACTGCTCATTGGTGTTTTGCTGGGTTTGATTACCCTTGTTTCCTGCCGCAAAGATAACATCGTTCGCAGCGATGGCGTAGAACTGCGCTTTTCAGCGGATACGGTTTTTTTGGATACGGTATTCAATACCGTTGGATCCAGTACCTACCAATTAAAAGTGTATAACCCGGCCCGTGAAAAGGTTATCATTGACAATATACGTCTTGAAAACCCGGCCAGTTGTTATCGCCTGAACATCAATGGCAAAGCCGGTAATAATCGCAGCAACATCGAAATTCTTCCTGAAGATAGTGTCTATATTTTTATAGAAATCACTCCCGGTGCCTGTTCGTCACCGGAAATGGTTTTTGAAGACCGTATTTTATTTGAGAATAAGGGTACCCGCCAAAATGTGCATGTGGTAAGCCTGGTTTGGGATGCTATATTTCATTTCCCCAATAAATTCCTGGTAGCCGGTTCGGGTCAAAATTCTGTGGTAATTCCTTATTCAGTAATTGATTGCAATACCATCTGGCAAAGCGGTGAACGCCATGTTATTTACGGCTATGCCGTGGTGAACGATGGTTGTGAATTGAATATTCAGCCCGGTGCTGAAGTTTACTTTCACCAAAACAGTGGCTTATGGGTTTTTAACGGAGGTAGCCTCAAGGTAGCGGAAGGCTTTCAACCGGGCAATGGCGACTCGGTAACTTTTATGGGTGACCGGCTGGAGCCATCCTACGAAAATATTCCCGGCCAATGGGGTGGCGTACTGGGCGGGATATTTATTGATGATAGTGCCCGCTGCGTGATCAATAATGCTGTAATTAAGAACGCGGAAAACGCCATTCGGCTGGACAGTGCCCAGTTCAACGACCAGCTGGTGATTACCAATTCCTATATTCTGAATACCTCCCGAACGGCCTTATTCGGTGGTTTTGGCAATGTAAAAGCCGAAAACCTGGTTATCGCCAATTCGGGCTTTTACGGGCTGTTTTGTTACGGGGGTAATTATGAATTCCGCCATTGCACTTTTGCCAATTACTGGACCCAATCCACCCGGACGGTACCGGCTGTTTATCTCACCAACTATTTTGATTTCAATAATGCAGATGGCAGTAGCTTTAGAGTAGTCCGGCCCCTGCAAAAAGCCTATTTCGGCAACTGTATTGTTTATGGAAATAACCGCCAGGAACTGCAAATTGCAGAAGACCCGAGTGATCAGATGAATTATGAGTTCAACCACTCCCTGCTCAAGCTTGACCGGGATTTGGACGACCGTGGATTTAATATTGATGACCCGGAGTTTGTTGCTCCTTTAGTGAACCTGGACCCTGGATTTGTAGATACTGATAAGAATAGCTACGACCTGGAAAGCAACTCTCAGGCGATAGACCAGGGAAATGATCCGGATGCTTTACGGGTTAACCTCGATATAAGAGGCCGAATTCGGAATATAGATGGCGACCCCGATCTGGGTGCGTTTGAATTTCAGAAATAAAATTATTCTTTAAAATACGGCCAGGCTATAAGCAATACGAATACCTCCGTAGGTATCGTTCTCTGTTTCTCCGGCTCCCATTCGTTCAAAGCCATCCATGTGATCGGAACCGGTGGAATGGAAAGTGGTTTCCACCCTTAAAATACTTTTGAAGCCTACCCGGAATTTAAAACCAAGACCTCCGAAGAAGTTGGTGCCCGAATAGGAATTAGGGTATAAAATAATATCCTCGGGCAAAAGATTGGCGACTGTAAGAGTGGGATTATAGGCCAGGAAACCTCCTCCAGCCTTAAGGTAAAGGCCGAACTTCCGGTCATAATGATACTTGCCGAAACGGATAAGGTTTGCTTCCATAAAAGCATTGATCTGGGTAACTGTGGTACTAACCTGTAGTCCGCGGTTGGGTGAACCATGGTTTACATCGTTGGCGTAAAACCAGCCATAGTGCACCTCTGCTCCCATTGCAAACCAATCATTAAAATTGCGTAGTGCATAAACACCAAAGTCCGGTCGCACCTCGTTGGCCAAGGCCGCCACACCATTATCCGTGGCAATATCACCGGAATAATTCAGGGTTCCTACGGCTATGCCGTACTCGGAATAAGCCATTTTATTTTGTGCGTACAAGGCACTGCTTAATGTTACCAGTACTGTGGTTATAATTGCAATTCTGCCAACCATTCCAAAAGTTTTAAATCCCCTAATCGCGTAAAAATACATAATGCATCTGAGTACTTTCTTTATCGTCAAAGTAATATCCTTCTTCATCGAACATCTTCATCTTTTCCGGTTCGGTTAAACGATGGCGTATTATAAAGTTTGCCATTAAACCCCGGGCCTTTTTGGCAAAAAAGCTAACCACTTTGTAATCTCCTTTCGAATAATCCTTAAAGGTAACCTCAACCACCGGGTTAGGTACTCCGGCTGTTTCCACCGCTTTAAAATATTCCTGGCTAGCCAGGTTTACAACGGGGGTACCGGGATCTATATTTTCCTTGAAATAACTTTTAAGCTTGTCTCCCCAAAAGGAATAAAGGTTTTCCCTGCGGCCTACCTTCAGCCGGGTGCCCATTTCCAGCCGATAGGGTTGTACCAGATCGGTAGGGCGTAAAACACCGTATAGCCCGGATAATATGCGAAGGTGTTCATTGGCAAATGCTGCATCCTCCCCACTCCACTCTGTTGCTTGCAGGCCCTGGTACACATCACCGGTAAAAGCCAGCATTGCCTGCCGCGCATTTTCGGTGTTGTGCGCGGTGGACCATTCCTGGTTACGATGATAATTCAATTCGGCCAGTTGCTGACTAATACCCTGCAGTTCACGTAAAGCTTTGCGGCTTTTTTTTCGCAAGCTGCGATTTACCTTTTCCGATTCGCTGAGGAAATGCGGAAGTTGCGACTTCCCGATGGAATAATCCGACTCAAAATCCAGGCTTTTGGCCGGAGAAATAAATAGGAGCATAGTGATTAAAATAAAAAAAGCGGCCCTCACGAGCCGCCTCAAAAATACTTAATCCTGGTAGGACCTTGTTAATTTTCAGCAAGCATATTGCGTTGCTCTAAGCTCCACTTTTGAACGTTAACCAATTTATTGTCTGCATAAGTGATCTCGTACATCGTTTGTCCTTCATTTTCCCAACGAAACCAACGACCTTCTTTTTCACCGTTTTCAAAATAAGCTTGAAAACTTATGCTTCCGTCTGGGTTGTATTGTACCCAGTCACCATTTAACTGACCTTTGGAATCATAAGTACCGGTCTCTTTGATTAGTCCGTTTTCATAAAAATGAGTAACTCTGGTTCCACGGCCTTCTTTTTCATAAACAGGCTTTTGCTGAGCCATTAAAATCACCGTAGTAATAATCAGCAAGTAGCCCGTACACATCCACTTCAAATTTTTCATGGCTACATGTTTTTTAATTAATATTAACTTTACAAAGATACGGATTAGTTTAATATAAATTAAACTTTAGTTAACATTAAATTAACATAAGCACACAAAAAACTGTTCTTCAGAACTTTAAATACAGGAACCTACTAAATACGACTTAACATCTCCTCAATTTGGGGTTATTTATAAAAAAAGAGGCCGAAGCCTCTTTTTCTGATTTTTCAACTATTTATCCTCTTCCATAAAGGGGTAGCGGTAATCGGTAGGGGTAACAAAGGTTTCCTTGATGGTTCTTGGGCTAATCCATCGCAAAAGGTTCAGTTTTGAACCGGCCTTGTCATTGGTTCCGGAAGCACGGCCCCCACCAAAAGGCTGCTGACCTACTACGGCACCGGTAGGTTTATCATTAATATAGAAGTTACCGGCAGCATGGCGCAAGCGTTCCGCTCCCTTTTGAGCCACGTAACGATCTCCTGAAAACAGCGAACCGGTAAGGCCGTATTCCGAGGTGGAATCCACCAGGTCAAGAGTTTTTTCAAATTCACCGGCCGGGTAAACATAAATCGTCAGTACGGGGCCGAAAAGCTCTGTTTCCATGGTGGTATAGTGCGGATCGGTAGTCACTATCACGGTAGGTTCCACAAAGTACCCTTTGGACTTGTCGCAATTACCACCCACTATAACTTCGGCATTGCTATCAGACTTTGCCTGATCGATATATTTCTTCAGTTTATCGAAGGAGCCTTCGTGAATAACCGCATTTATAAAATTGGTGAAGTCACGGGGTGAACCCATTTTAAAGCTCTTGATATCCTCTACCAGGTATTTCTTTACATCATCCCACAAATTATCGGGTATATAGGCACGTGAAGCGGCACTACATTTTTGACCCTGGAATTCAAACGCTCCGCGGCTCAAGGCGGTGGCTACCTGTTTGGCGTTAGCTGATTTATGGGCCACCACAAAATCCTTACCCCCGGTTTCTCCTACTATCCTGGGGTAGGTTTTGTAGTTATGGATGTTATTTCCTATGGTTTGCCAGATGTTCCTGAAAACCTCAGTAGAGCCGGTATAGTGTAATCCGGCAAATTCGGGATGCCCGAATACGATATCCGAGGTTTCCTGGGGGTCGGTAAAAATCATATTGATCACACCGGGTGGCACACCTGCTTCTTCAAATACCTCCATAAGTACCTGGGCAGAGTATATTTGGCTTAGTGACGGTTTCCAAACCACCGTATTGCCCATTAGGGCCATGGAAGCAGGCAGGTTACCGGCAATGGCCGTAAAATTAAAGGGGGTTATGGCAAAAGTAAAACCTTCCAATGGACGGTAATCCAGGCGGTTCCAAACTCCTTCCGATGATTCAGGCTGCTCTTCGTATATCTCGGTCATGTACTGCACATTGAACCGCAGGAAATCCACAATTTCACAAGCTGAATCAATTTCGGCCTGGAAAGCATTTTTTCCTTGTCCTATCATGGTTGAGGCGTTCAGGCGATCACGATAAGGACCAGCCATCAGATCAGCGGCCTTCAGGAAGATTGAAGCCCGGTGCTCCCAGGTCATACCCTCCCATTTTTCCTTGGCTTCTAAAGCAGCTTGTATAGCATCTTTTACATGTTGAGTTGTTCCAAAATGAAAAGAGCCTACATCGTGTTGGTGGTCATGGGGAGGGAGGACTCTTTTAAGGTTACCGGTTGTTATTTTTTGGCCTCCGATGATCATGGGAATATCCTTTTTGGAATTCCACATTTCATCGTAGGTTTTTTGAAGGCTTGCACGTTCAGGACTCCCAGCAGCATAGCTTAATACGGGCTCGTTGATGGGATAGGGAACGTTGTAAAATCCTTTGATCATTTGCTCTGCTATTTTTTGAGGTGAAGCACAAAATTATAATAATAAAAGAGACTGCCCGAAAAGCTGAAAACCCCCTTTAAAAAGCGGACCTTTTGAAACCGGTTCAATTGAGAACTTCAGGAACAGGCCTGCCTTAACGGCCGAAGATTACAAAGCCGAATCCCGGGTTTATACCTTTTGGGGGTTTGGTTGTAAAACCGAAGAGTTTGCCTTAGCCGGTAGCAGGATAGCAATTGTAACGGGTATTCCATTCTTGGAAATACACATCACGGGAGCAGTTCGTGTAATGGAGCCATGCCAACCTAGTCTTCATTTTTGGCGTTATTTATGTTATCGGACCACAAACAAAAACCGACTAAATATCCATCGATTATGAAAAATGTACTGCTGGGCGCGGTAATCACCGCGGCCGTTTTATTAGGGATTAACGCCAGCGTTAATCAAACCCAGGTTGAGGAGTATGCCATTGTGAACGTTATCGAAAAATCCACACGGCTGATCATCAGAACTACGGTTAACGGTGAAGAAACCAAAGTGGATAACTTAAAACTGGATTACCTGGATGACGAGGACCTGGTGGAATTCAAACCGGTGGTTCAGGAGTTAGCCCGGCTTAACGCTGCCGGTTTTCAACTGGTGAATGGCTCCACCACCTCCATGGTGTACGGTTCTTCTAAATTTAACAGCAACCGCCCCTACCACACTTTTGTGTTGAAGAGAATGAAATAGGCAAAACTATTTACCAAAAAAAAGGCCCCGCTAAGCGGGGCCTTTTTTATAAATATTATATATACTGCCGATTAACGACCGAATCTCCAACCTACAGTAGCTCCTAAACGGATGTCCCAAGCTGGAAGATCATCAGTTGCATTATCAAAATCATTGGGCTCGTAATCGTCACCATAAGTTTCAGATACAAACAGGTAACGGCCAAAACCTACCCAAGTTTCGAACATAAAACCAGAACGGGTTACCCACTTACGACCGGTAGTGATACCAAGAGCTACACCGTTGGTAGTCTGCTTAACCAATCTAAAGCTACCAAAACCAGTGGTGTCGATTCCAGGATACTCATCAGTGGTTGTATTTCTATACTTCAAATAACCACCTACAAAGTAACCATCCGCATCTTCGTCCGGGTTAAAATAATACCTGAACTCAGGCGTGAAAGAGATAGCCTGATAATCATAAGAAAAAGAGGAGGGAGGGGTAAAATAAGCCAAAGAACCTACTATACCCATATTGTCATCCAATACGTATTCGTAAGTTAGACCAAATTGATTGAAAATAAGACCTAATACGTTAGTCTTTACTTCGTGTTGCGCACTTGAACGCAGGCTCACCAAACTGAATGCTACCAACAGGAGAGCGGTAAATCTAAAATTTCTCATAGTAGTGTTAAGATTTGCAATATGCCTACTCTATAAGCTTTTCGGCTTCCGCGATGCAAATAAAACCAATTTGTCAGAAAAATTACGCTGATAACCTAAAATTAACATACAACATATCAACAATCTTATTAGCAATGGGTTATAGAGGGTTAATCATTTTTGGAGCGTGCTTCCCGGATTACTTTAGCCTCCGTACCATCTTCAGAAATGATCAATGCCGAAAGGTATTTGCGTGTCCAGGCCCCGGTATCTATAAACCAGGCATTTTCCCGTGGATTGAAAACCGGTTTTCCGCCCTGTACCATGGTATGACCTACCACTTGTACCTTTTCCAAACGCCTTAAGGAGGAACGGTTATTCAAAACTCCCTTCTTACTGGAAATTTCAAATGGATCGTCTGCATTTTTGCTAATGCCGGCATGGGTGATTAAAACACCTTCTGTTTCCCACCTGAGTCCTTTGATGGCAAGCCATTCGCATACTTTTTTGAGAGAAAGCCCTTCTGCGGTTATATTATCTACCAGGGGCTTGAGCTCGGGCAGAGGGTTTTTACCGGTGTAATGATTGATGAGTGACTGCTCATGGTTTCCCCTTAATAAAACGGTACGCCCCGGGTTTGCTTTTTCCAGTTCCTGCCAATAGCGGATACATTTCCCCGAAAAGGGTCCCTTGTTGATAAGGTCTCCCAATTGCACCAGCACCTGTTCTTCAGGTTTCCAGTGTTTATCCACCAAAGACTTTAAAGTATGGTAACAACCGTGAACGTCTCCGATAATGAGGATCTTCATATCCAGAGTTTCTTCCGGGGCGGGCCTTAACCTTTAACTATTGAGCATTACGGGCATTACCAGCATCAAAATATTCTCCCCGTCTTCCAAACCATCGTTAGGGAGAATAATACCGGCCCGGTTAGGAGCGGACATTTCCAGGCTGATCACATCCGATTCAAGGTTGCTCAGCATTTCATTCAGGAAACGGCTATTAAAACCGATCTCCATATCCTCACCCTGGTAGTTGCAACTGAGCCTCTCATGGGCTTTGTTGGAAAAATCAAGGTCTTCAGCTGAAATATTCAATTCGGAACCGGCCAGTTTCAGGCGTACCTGGTGAGTGGTTTTATTGGAGAATATAGCCACCCGCTTTACCGAGCTGAGGAATACTCCTCTCTCGATTTCCATACGGTTGGGGTTATCTTTAGGAATGACCGCCTCGTAGTTGGGGTATTTACCATCAATCAACCGGCAGGTCATTACAATATTGTCAAACTCAAAACGGGCATTGGTATCGTTGTAGTGAATATGCACCTCATCCCCTACCGATGCCAGGGTTGACTTGAGAATGGTCAAAGGTTTACGCGGCATAATGAACTCCGCAGTCTGGCTGCTTTTAAGATCATTCCTGCGATAGCGCACCAACTTGTGGGCATCTGTGGCTACAAACGTCAGGTTTTCGGAACTGAACTGGAAGAAAACCCCTGACATAACCGGCCTCAATTCATCATTACCGGCAGCGAACAGGGTTTTATTAACGGCAGTAGCCAATATTTCGCCCGGAATGGTGGTGGTGCTGATATCTTCCATCTCCGGAAGCTTGGGAAACTCATCACCTTCTATAAAAGCCAGGGAGTACTTACCGTAATCCGAGCTCATTTCCACCGTATTGCTGCCGGCATCCATCACAAAGGTTACGGGTTGCTCCGGTAAAGCCTTTAAACCATCCAGCAACAAACGGGCGGGAACGGCCGCCAGGCCGCTGTCGTCACTATCCACTTGCAGCGTAGCACTTATAGTAGTTTCGAGGTCGGAGGCCGAAATGGTAAGCTCCTTACCGTTGAGATCAAAAAGAAAGTTATCCAGGATAGCCAGGGTATTATTATTATTCAAAACCCCTCCTACAATTTGTAATTGCTTTAAGAGTGCCCCACTGGAAACGATAAATTTCATGTTAGTTCAGTTTGATAAACTTTTGCGATAAAAGGCAAATATAAAGGGAAATAGCTCTGCCGACCGGTTCTTTTTATCAGTAATTTTTAACAAATCAGTTCTTTAAAAAATACTGCCTGGGTTTAAGGATTGAGCTTAGCCCGTAGTATTGCAGCAGCACCATTTGCTCGTCATTAATAAAGCCGTGCATACGATCTACATCGTAATCACGCCTTTCCATATCCGGTTCCAGCATTTCCATTTCCGCATTACCTTTTATCCGGTAGCCACTGAGGCTGGTGGTTTTTCCATCCACATCGGTAAGTTCCATTCTGAAAACCGGGGTACTGGCCAGAAGGGAGTCTCTGCGGCCATAAATGGGATCGCTGGGTACAATAAGCCCTTCGTACTTCAGATTTTTGAAGGCGTTGAGAAAAAGGTTGGTTTTCACCTTATCGCGGTTGCGCAAAACCTCTCCACTACGCAAATTGGTGATGTATAAGCTATCGGGTGAAAAAACGTGCAGCTTAAAGGAGGCATCAGCCGAGTCGGGATAATACATTTCCACACTGCGAATGTTGCGGGGGTTCATGGTAATCACATCACGGCTTCGCCATAAGTGTTCTTCCGTAAAAAAGCGTGAGGAAAGATAACCGTTAAAACCGGGTATATGAACCGCAAAGGGCTGGTCGCTGCCCTTTATCAACATGTAGGTAGCCATTTCATCCTGCGCCTCAGTTCCCACATAATAGGTTTTGAACAATTTACCGTTTTTAAATACCTGTACCTCCTTTCCATAAACCGTCATTCTTTTGATAACCGTTTCCTGCATCCGCTCCTCTATAAAGTTGCGCATCTCCATACGGTAGAGGGTTTCCAGTAATATGCGAATGGCATCTTTACGTGCACGGTGCTCACTGTTTACCGTCCAGTGATTGCTTTGCCGTTTTAAAATTACTTGCCGCGGGTTTTTATCCTTGATTATGATCTTATCGATGTCGGCCGTATCCTTAATGGAAAAGGCGTACCGCTCCTTCCCATCCTTATCGAGGGTTCCACTGCCGCGGTTCTCAGTAATCAACCAACCGGCCACCGCCAGTAGTACCAGGAAGAGTACGAGGTATAGAATATTGTTCTTCATAATCAGGCGTATTTCCTTTTGCGTATAAAAGTGAGTAGAATACCGAACAGGATAATAACAGCCACCGGCACCAGCGTATTGATCAGTTGCCAGTACAGGCGGTTACCCCGCACCTTTTCAGGGTTCAGTAATCGCAATTTCAATTCGCGTGAACGAATACTGATCAAACCGGAATCGTCCAGCATATAATCCATAATGTTCAACAGCAGGTTCTTATTACCGTATTGCTGGCCGGTAAACTGATCGAAGCCCAGCGGCAAGGGTGTACCTTTGGGGATGTTGGGATTCAGGATATTGAGCTGATTGCGAATAATATCCCCATCACCAATCACCACCATTTGTGTGTGGTCACCTTCAGTTTTCAGCTTCAGCTGTTCCGGTCCGTTTTCCTTGGGCAGCAAACGGTTTTTAAAAGCCGACTCAAAGCTACCCTCCAGCAGAACTCCCAGTGGCAGAAATTTTTGGTTGAACAAGGCCTGGTTCGGTTCTTCGTAAAGGCGTTGCAGGCTCACTATATGCGGTGTAGCCACGGTCCGGGAGTAGGGTGAACTCTTGAGTAACACCGTCTTTTTAATACCGGGGGCAATAATGGTATCGAGGCTGGATACAAAATCCAGCTTTACCGCGTTCAAATCCTTAGTAATAGGGTGCTTTACCTGCGGCATCACCAGCGGAAAATAAATCCAGTTGTTTACGCTGCGCCTGTCCGAGACTCCGGCCGAAATAATATCCTGCACCAAATTAGTATTGATGCGCACCCCGTAGCGGAACAACATATCCGAAATACGGAGCTTATCATAAATCGGAAAAGAAATAAACTGTGACTTTTCACTCAGGCTGTCCATTTCAGCATAAACCGCATCTACCAGCCACACTACCTTACCGCCATTCATAATGTACTGATCGATAAGGTATTTGTCCAGGTCAGTAAACGGTTCGCGGGGTTTAGCGACAATGAGGGCATCAAAACGGTTGAGTTTACGCTGTTGATCCTGGATGCTGATCTGCTCTCCCGTACTGTCACTTCTGAATTTGCGGATGTCAAAACGATCCAGCGTGTAATTATCACCGATGGAACGGGCAAAGTCGGCAATGTATTTAGGCTCCAGCTCACCATGCCCGTACAGGAAGCCTACCGAGGGTTTGCTGGACGCTACCAGCGCCCGGATACCATTGGCCAGTTGAAACTCCAGGTTTTGAATGGAGTTGTTGACCTGCGCCTCCGGGCTGGCGGCAAACTGGTCCAGTAACAGCAATACCGGTACTTCTTTATCCCCATAGCTCATAATGGCTCCGGGATATATCTCCAGTTCCGTATTCCCCCCCTGTTCACGTACCTGTAAGCTGAAAGGTTTTAAACCTTTGAACTGCAACTGTTGCTTAATCTGCCCGCTTATTTTAGGGTCGTCCGAGGCATCGGGATTGATAAACTGGTATTCGATATTCTCGTTATACGCCCTGAATTCATCCAGCATCTGTCGCGTTTCCCTTTGCAGGCGCTGAAACCCAGCCGGGAAATCACCATCCAGGTATACCTTTACGTAGAGTACATCGTCAAAGCTCTTGAGCAAACTCTTGGTGGCTTCGGAAAGGCTGTAGCGATTTTCAGAGGTAAGGTCGAGCCGGAAAAACTTCAGCGAACCGATTATATTGAGCAGCACAATAATGGCCAGCACTATAATAAAGCGGAATAAGTCTCTATTCTTACTGTTCTTCATTACCACTTCCTGCTTTGAATGACCAGGCGGGTTGCCAGGGCAAAAATTGTAATCAGGCTTATAAAATACAGCACATCACGGCTGTCGATAACTCCTCGGCTCATCGAGGTATAGTGTTCACTAATACCCAGGCTTATAATCAGCAGCTCCATGTTCCGGAAAAAGCCCACGGCCGCCAATTGGTTAAAACCGAAGTAAAAAACAAAACAGAGAAACATGCCGATGAGGAAGGCAATGATCTGGTTATCCGTTAAGGAGGAAGAAAACACGCCTATCGCCACATAGCTGGAACCTAAAAACAAGAGGCCAATGTACGAGCCAAAAGTTCCTCCAACATCAATATTACCCACCGGGTTACCCAGTTGGTAAATGCTGAAATAATAGATGAGCGTGGGCAGCAAGGAAAATAAAACCAGTATAAAGCCGGCCGAAAATTTGGACCACACTATACTCATATCGGAAAGGGGTTTGGTGAGTAAAAGCTCCATAGTACCCGCCCTTTTTTCATCGGCAAACATGCGCATGGTAATGGCCGGGATGAGGAACATAAAAACCCAGGGGGATATCAGAAAAAGGTTATCGATACTGGCATAGCCTCCTTCCAGCAGGTTGAAATTACCGGGAATCAACCACAGGAAAACACCGTTTATGACCAGATAGACCACGATGACCAGGTAACCGGTTACCGAGTTCAGGAAACTCCGTATTTCCTTCAGCATTAATGCTCTCATAATCTAAAGCTCCAATCTTTTTTCGAGGCTCCACGCCTCGGGTTTAGCTGCAAAAAAAGTTTTGGTAAGTTGCCATACCCCTTTAAAAAGGTCGGATTGGCGGTACGCCTCGAGGTACTCTTCACCACGCCACCAACTGTAGGTGAAGTAAACGTTGGCCTTTCCCTTTTCTTGTAAAAGTTCCAGGCGTTCACAACCATCGAAGCTACGGATAGCTTCTTTATTTTTATTGAAGCTGGCCAGAAAGTCATGGGTTTTTTCCGGCTGAAAAGTCATTTTTACAATCCTCACGATCATTTAAACGTAACGGTAACCGTGTTTTGAACGCCTACCCCCAATAGGGTATTTGCTCCGTTATAGTATTTTCCGCTGGCCTCACTCAGGGCTATTTCCAGCAGATTTTGTGAATTGAACAGTGCTATTACACTTCCCTTGGAAGCCGGGTAATAACTGTCCTGTAATTTACGGATTACCTGCCGCCTGGGGAGTGCGATCTCAAAGGAGCGGTCCTGCCCCACCTCGTGAAAGGTTTTCCGCGAAATATTCGTAATCAGGTTGCCAAAGTTATCTACATAAAGTACGCTACCCAAAATTAAAGACCCTTCATTGGGAATCCGTGGCCTCACCTGGGCACTTTCCTTAAATTCCTTAACCTGGCGGCCCAGTACATCCAGCGAACCACCGCGTGCCAGATGACAGGCGGCCCGCACCAATACATCACGGGCCGGAAAAAGCGTTTCCTCCTGCTTTAAATTGATTTCCACCACGCGGTTTATGCGCACTTCGGGATTGATAAGCCCAAGCAAGCCATTGTCGGCCGACAGGAAAAAATGCCCATCCAGTTCAGCGGCCAGCAACCTGCGGTTTTCGGTAATTTCCTGCACCGCCACCAGGTGCACCGTGCCATCGGGAAAAGCATGGTAGCAATTGCGGAGAATGAAGGACGCCTCTAAAAAGTTACCGGGCTGAATAGCATGGGAAATATCCACCAGGCGGATGTCCGGTAATTCACTGATAATGCGGCCTTTCACTACCGCCAGGTAGTGATCCGTAAGTCCATAATCGGATGTGAGGGTAATTACCGGCAATGTTGTAAACTTTAGGCCTTTAAAAGCAACTTAAAGTAGGTTCAAATTTGTTACTTTGCCGTCAAAAGTAATCATTATTTAAGGTGGGCAATAGCATGCCCCGCAATAGTTATCTACTGAAATTTGATCGAGAAAACCATTCAGATTGAAAATGCCGACCCGCGTGAACTGTACGGCAACAACAACACCTTCTTAAACATCATTCAATCCTATTTTCCCGAGGTGCGCATTACAGCACGTGGCCACACCATTAAAGTAAACGGTGAGCCGCAACGCATTGAGGCCTTCGAGCAGAAAATAGAAGAAATACTGCACCATCTACATCGCTTTAATTCGCTTACTCCCAACCAACTGGAGCGAATTCTGAAGGATGAAATGGACAAGAGCCGTGAGGGGGAGGCTGCCACTGATACCATACTGTTCGGTACCAGCGGGCAGGCCATTAAAGCGCGCACCCAAAACCAGCGTAAAATGGTAAAGGCCATCAGTAATCACGATATGCTTTTTGCCGTAGGACCGGCCGGAACCGGGAAAACCTATACGGCCGTGGCCCTGGCGGTGCGTGCCCTGAAAAATAAGGAGGTGCGCTCCATCATTCTTACCCGCCCCGCGGTGGAGGCCGGTGAAAACCTGGGATTTTTACCGGGCGACCTGAAGGAAAAACTGGACCCCTACCTGCAACCCCTGTACGATGCCCTGCGGGATATGCTCCCACCCGAAAAACTGAACTTTTACCTGGAAAGTGGCACCATACAAATTGCACCCCTCGCCTTTATGCGGGGTCGAACGCTGGATCGGGCCTTTGTAATCCTGGACGAAGCGCAAAATACCACCCGCAGCCAAATGAAAATGTTCCTTACCCGTATGGGAGCGGATGCGAAATTTATCATTACCGGTGACGCCAGCCAGATAGACCTGCCACGCAAACAGGTGTCAGGGCTTAAAGAGGCTATGTACCTGCTGCAGAACATTGAAGGGGTATCCATCATTCGCCTGAACCAGGAAGATGTGATCCGCCACCGCCTGGTGAAAGACATCATCAATGCCTATGAGGAGGATGAAAGTAAAAGGGACGCTCAAAAAGACGCGAAAGCATGAAAGCATTACAGCAAACCGATTTTAAACTAACCGGCCAAACCGCCTTTTACCGCGGCAAGGTTCGCGATGTGTACTCCGTAGGTGAAGACCTCCTGGTAATGGTGGCCACCGACCGAATTTCGGCCTTTGACGTGGTATTGCCCATAGGTATCCCCTTTAAGGGGCAGGTGCTGAACCAGATTGCCACCCGCTTTTTAGACCTTACCCGTGACATAGTGCCCAACTGGAAGCTGAGCTCTCCCGATCCGATGGTGACCATCGGCCGAAAAGCCCAACCTTTTAAAGTGGAAATGGTAATACGCGGTTACCTGGCCGGGCACGCCTGGCGCACCTATCGCTCCGGCATACGCGAGCTTTGCGGTGTGGTATTGCCCGAAGGACTTAAAGAGAATGATGCCTTTCCCGAACCCATTATCACCCCTACCACCAAAGCCGATCAAGGCACTCATGATGAGGACATCAGCCGCGAAGCTATATTGGAGCAAGGCATTGTGAGTGAAGCGGATTATGTACAACTGGAAAAATATACCCGCGCCCTTTTTGCCCGTGGACAGGAGTTTGCCCGCAAGCAAGGCTTGCTTTTGGTAGATACCAAATATGAATTTGGAAAATCGGCCGATGGAGAAATTATACTCATCGATGAGATACACACTCCCGACAGCAGCCGCTATTTTTACCGTGAGGGTTACGAGGAACGCCAGGAAAAAGGCGAGGCGCAAAAGCAATTATCCAAGGAGTTTGTGCGCCAGTGGCTTATTGAAAACGGCTTCCAGGGTAAGGAGGGACAGCGAGTTCCTGAAATGAACGATACCTTTGTGAACAGTGTAAGCGAACGCTATGTTGAGCTGTTCGAGAAAATAACCGGGGAAGCTTTTGAGCGGCAAACTACCGATGGGCTTTCTGAAAGGATTGAAAAGAATATTGAAAACGCTTTAAATCAATTACCATGAAAAAAATTTTAATTGCAGTGCTGCTGTTCGCAGGACTTCAGGCCAACGCCCAGATTTTTGAATTTGGATTGCGCGGAGGCGTAAACCTGCACGGAGTACAGGTAGAAGAGTTTGACGGTGATCAAACCATTGAAGACGTGGAAAGCGGAGACCGCAAACTGGGTTTTCACGCAGGGGCTTACGGACGTATTAAGCTGGCTACCTTTTTTATACAGCCTGAATTATTATACACCAATGTAAACGGTGAGGTACAAACCGAAAATGCAGACGGTTCTTCGCAAACCATTGACCTGGGCTTTAGCCGCCTGGATATTCCAGTAATTTTAGGAGTAGCCCTGGGGCCGGTACGCCTGGGCGTAGGCCCGGTAGCTACTTTCGCCATCAGCGAGCCCGGTGATGCCTTCGACAAAAGCTTTAACCAAGCCAATTTCGGTTACCAGGCTGGTTTGGGCCTCGACCTGGGAAAGCTCAGCATCGACCTACGCTACGAAGGGCCCTTCGGCAAAACTGCGGAAACCATTACCATTGGTGGTACCGACTATCAAACCGATACCCGCACCAACCAGATTATGTTAGGACTAGGCTTTGCCCTGTTTGAAAGTAACTAAAGGTTTTAAAAATATGCTATAAAAGCCCTGGCCAATGCGAGGGCTTTTTTTGTTTCACTAAACAAAATGGTTAGTTTACTAAAAATTTCGGGCGCTTAACTTTTATTCATGGTTTTTTAACCCGGTAATAAGCGGGTAAATCCTACTTTACCGGTTCCAAATCTTAAAAAACCATGCGCCATACACTTTCCTTCGCCTTATCTTTTTGCAGTTGTATCGTTTTTGCCCAGCTGTCCACCCCCTCCGGAACCGTAAGCACCAATAGCTCGGGTACCGGCATCGGTATCGGCCAAACGGCCCCGGAACACCAATTGCACATTAAATACAACAATAACGCCAGCAGCACCAACGGCCTGCTTTACCTGCGGGCGGCTACCGCCAATGGCCTGGGAGGCACGGTAAGCCAGCCTTTCGGCATTCGTTTGCAATACGCCAATGAACTTACCAGTTATCCGCTGACCACGGTTTTTGACCTTTCACCTTCAGGAGCCCTGCAGGTGGGCGACCTGAGTGCCATTCCTCCAGCTGAACTGGGAATTACCCGTCACGACTTTTCGCAACACCTGGGCCTTTATAATGGTGAAAATACCCTCCGTTTTTCGGCCCAACAGCCGGTAATCAGTTGGAGTGGCAGCGAAAGCCTGCGTTTTAAGAACGGAAATTTCAGCGGTACCACCCTTTTGAGTTTACACGACAACCAGCGGGTGGGTATCAATACCGAAAGCCCGGAGGCACCTTTGCACATCGATAATCCTTCGCCCAACAACTCGGTAAACGATGGTACGGTGAATGGGCTGCTCATTAATTCGGGTGGACATTTCCCTCAAAACTATAGCCTGCTGGTCAAAAGTGCCTGGTTGCCGGAAGAAGGTATTTTTTCGGTAAGCGACCGGGGGTACGTGGGTATTGGCGCTGAAAACGGGGGTACGGCCCCCTTGTATATCAAGAATATGGATGCCGATGTTTCTGCCCCCAACACCACCAGTGGCATGATGATCCAGCACAACAGCATGGCTGCTGATAAGTACAGTATCCGGGTGGCTACCGGCTTTTCGAGTACGGCTTTTACGGTGTCGGACAAGGGTTGGATTTGCTCCAACGGAACGCCTTTTCCACAAGCGGCCCTCTCCCCCTTACATATTCGCAGCACCACGGCTAACAATAATTCCGATGGTACGGTAAATGGCCTGCTGATTGAAAACTTCAACGCCAACACTGATGGCAATTACAGCCTGAAGATCGATACGGAACTAGGTGAGGTGTTTTCGGTATCAGACCAGGGCAATGTGCTCATCAAAAACGTATGGGCCACCAACAGCGGGGCTACCGGCCAACTAAACGGTTTAAAAATACTGACCAACGGCTACCGGGGCCACGATTACGCTTTTGAAATATGGACCGGCAATACCAATAAGATGTTCAGCGTATCACAATCCGGGCACGTGCACATTGGGCCGGACCTGAATTTTGATATTCCCGACAGTGATTTGTACCGCTTGTACGTACAGGACGGCATCAGAACCGAACGGGTGCGGGTGGATGTGGCCAGCCTGAACGGTTGGGCGGATTACGTTTTTGAAGAGGATTACCAAATGATGCCCCTGGCGGAACTGGAAAGCTATATTCAAAAAAACAAGCACCTGCCCGGGGTGCCCTCGGCTCAGCAGGTGGTGGAAGAGGGTATTGATTTGGCGGAAATGAATAAAGTGCTGCTGGAAAAGGTGGAGGAGTTGACTTTGCGCAATATTTACTTAGATAAACGTCTAGATGATCTGGAAAAGAAAATGGCAAAGACAATTGATTAAAGTTTAAAGTAGTACTAATACTGAATTAAATTTTGATAACTTGAAACTAAATCATCACATAAATTGAGAATAGCAAATATTTCCCATAAGTATATCCTTCCACTGAAAGTAATTAAAGTCATATTGATGTCGGCTTTCTTCACAAGTGCTGCTTTATCTCAAGATTTATCGGTACTAAACGATTCTGCATTAAGCTACAAGTACAGGTTCAAAATGGATAGCTGCATGGAAAGTTTATTTAATGAGAGACAATATCAAAATTTGGATTTAACCCAGCTCCGACAATATTATGATTTTCTCAAAAAAGAAATAAAATATTGCAAATATGACATTAATCGTAAAGAAAATAAATCCAACTTAGTAGAAGGTACAATACTAAAAGATTCCACGCTTTCTTCTGAAGAAATAGGGTTATTAACAAATAGTGAACTCATTTGTGTTGGAAATGTCATATCATTAAGAAGATATCCCCTAGAAGGATGTAACCGTTACCACACGACTTATTTAATTGTAGTGAATGATGTTCTTTTCTCGATGTATGACATCAGTATAGGAGACACTATAGTCCTAAAATCCCAAGAAGGCTTTATTGGTCCAGATTGCCGTGAAGGCGGAGACCGAATGCACGTTGGCATTTCTCACTACACCCCATATGATACTGGCGATGTAAAGCTCTTTTCTTTGACAAACGTCAACTATTTCATTGACTCTATTCACGCAAATAAAAAATCTGCAAATATTAACTACAAAATTAGCCCCTACTTTTTCACCAACTTTGATTCTAATGTATTAAACAATGATTTTGATAAAATACCTTACATTAAAGATTTCCTCACAAAATACTTTGATTAGTATTTTCATTTTAGCCGCACTTACATTTAGCTTGAATACAAATGGTCAGGTTAATCATACTAATTATGTCTTTTGTGGAAGATACGTAGAATGGAAAAATGTTCTAAGTGATCCGAATGATGATGGGCCTTTCCCAACATCCAGTATTTACACACTGGACCCTCTAATTTACATCAAAGGATTTTATGACAAGATTTTCACCTTGACAGTTTTATATGATGATTCGGTGGCCGCCAGAAACGGATGGGTATCAGATATACAGGCAGCAAGTTCGGATTGGAATAATAGCTCTAATTATGCCCAAGTTTCTATAGACCCGCTAGGGCAGGTCGTAAGTGAGCCGATATGGGAATTCCCATCAATCAATACAATTGCATTATCCAGTTCAGCTAGCAGCCCATTATTTGCTCCAGGGAGTAAGGCTGTGGGTAAGGCTTATCTATACCACATTTACAGCAATTCTTGTACAAGCGATCCATCTACAACCTGGACTAAAGGTAGTGTAATAGTAGGTGCTGATATATTCTTTAATGTTGATAAATATCAATTTTTCACTGGTTCAGGCCCTGCCGGTCCTTTTGACTATAGCGTAAAATCAATAACAATGCACGAGTTAGGTCACCTTTTGGGGCTTAATCATCATCCCTACATCGGTAAAAGAAGAGTTATGCATAAATCACATTCATCCAACAAAGTAAAACAGTTGCAACCCGAGGACATAACGGCAATCAATCGTCTCTATGGCTATGATGGCCTTAATCAAGGTAGCGACCCTTTCTATAGCTCAATTCCATGCGATGCATTTAATCCTGTAATTCAGAATGGCCTCTTGGCAACTTCATCTGATGGAGAAGACGATGACGTTGCTGAAGGTATAGAGTTATTTAACTCAGACCCTTGCAACAATTGTGTTAAAGATCCAAATGAAGACGGAATTGACTGCGGAATATTTTCAGGATGTGGTGACTGCTCAGAAATCTGCACAGGCACAATCAATAGCCTATATATTTCTAAAAACTCCACACCTATCCCAGATTATAATCTTGTTAAAAACACCATAAGTATAAGTCCTGATGACAATATAATTGTTTCCGCGGGTGATTTTAAATATTTTAAGGCAGGACAATCCATCGAGATAATCCCTTCAGCAAGTACTGGGTCATTTTCCATTGAAAAGTTTGTGGATTCAGAACTTTTAATTGGAACTTGCGATTGTCCCAACATATGTTTACTTTTTTTACCTAATATAATAACCCCAGACTGTGATGGCATAAATGATTTCCTTTTTTTTCACTTTAATGGAGCAGATGAATATGAATTTACAGTTGCAAACAGGAATGGACCTACTGTATTTAGTGAATCCGGAACCATTACAGGCAGTAGGTTATACGCATGGAATGGAATCACTAGTACTGGCGCTCCGGTTGCAGATGGAGAATATTTTTATAGGTTAACACTTAAAAGCTCATGCGATGATTCAGAACTTATTGCTACGTCAAGCTTAGCCGTGCTTGGTGCTAAAGAATGCATGAATGAAAACTCACCACCCACTCAACTTGTCACGTATTCAAATAACGATCCGATGCAGGTTGACACAAAAGGTCACAACAATAAGGCCTTTCAACTAAATAATCCATCACCAAATAAATATATCAAGGTTTATCCAAATCCCTTTGAAAGCCAACTTAGTATTGAATCCGTTGGAGAATATATTACCCAGTTAACTGTAATTGACGCAGCCGGTAATCACATCTATTCCCAGAATAATATTAAATCAAACAGCTTATCACCATCCATATCTAATATGATCTCGCCAGGAGAATATATCCTCTTAATTAAAACTAATCTCTCGAACTATAATGTCAGGATTATAAAGAAGTGAAAGGGCTTTTTACATTAATCATAATGATTTTACTCACTAATTTTGCTTTGGGTCAAAGTCAGTTTTCGCTAATTTATCAATTGGCGTACCAACCTCAATCATTTACTACAACCGCAGATAACTTTGATCAGGAGTTTACCCCATCACTCAGCCACTCGATTAACATTACATTTTTGAGGATCTGGAAATCATCGGGTGTACGACTAACAACTGGATATGTAATATCTGACCCTAACCTTAAGAGGAACGAAAGAGGGGACCTTACCATTGAGGATTTGAAATTGAGACTATTCAAGGTTTCAGGTAATTATGTTTTCAAGAAAGATTTTAAGAGGGGAAAGTCTATTTTACTTGAAGCAGGACCGGCATTTTTGATTCCCATAAATGAATCATCATCGCTCTTTGTTAATGAAACTGGCGGTATTCAGAGAAAAGTTGAGATTGACCAATTATATGCCTATAATGGCAGGCCCTTCGTTGGGTTCAACACCAGTTTTTCATATTCATTTAAGTTCAACCAAAAGTCGATAAGGCCCGGCTGGGGTTGCGAGTTAGGCTTACCTCTTGAAGTATATTGGTTAACCGAAAGTGAGGGGAGGCCGAGCTTTTTGGGAGCTTTAAGAATAGGCGTTTTCTATGAGTTCTAGAAAGTATTTAAAGACCAAAAGAACACCAGGCATTGATAGGGGCAATAAACCACAGCTTATGAAAAATATTTGGGGTGTTATTTTAATGCTGACCGGATTTACAATGTCAGCACAGGAATTACGCTTTGAGGAGATTCAGGCGAAATGTACCCAAATACCTGATGGCAAATACATCATAGACAACCAAAAGGATTACCAAGCTCTCTTGGATAATCGATCCCCCCATCCAGAGTGTTCAACCTACCGTTCGCCTGAAATTGATTTTAACAAGTATACACTAGTCGGTTTTGCAGTAAGCGTGAAGGGTTGTCAAAGTCCAGTTTCAAGCCTTAGTTATTCTGATGACCTTGACTCTTGCCATGTTACTTTAAACATTACTACTTATGGTTTATGCAAAAGGCGAAATCGCATTAAACGGTGGTTACTTATTCCAAATGCCACAGCGGAAAGGTTGACCCATCTGAACATAGAAATTACAGAAGAATAAGCAATGGGATACAAAAAGTTATTATTAATAGCTCTCTTTGGAATAACATCCCCGGTATTAGCTCAGTCTAACCCTGGCGATAATAATTCCCTGGAAGCCGAAATAATTGGTACATGGGTGAACGTTAAAAACTACGACCCCTACCCGCATAGCCAAATGGAGGCTGACACTAATGATTTCCTGATATTTTCCCCAAACAATACTTATGAGCACATTAATCCTGGAAGTACCAACATACAAGGAGAATGGAAGCTTTGTTCCGGTACTGTAAAAAAGAGTTTGGAAATAAGTTACTATTTAGGGGCTCGCTTCCCATGTGGTGAAAACCCGCGAGAAGAATGTTTTATAGATGAGAAGGGCGTGTTGAATTTTCACATTTTGGGGAGACATGGGGTATGCGAAATCGCATATAAAAAGCAACTATTATGAGAAAAATAAGCTGCGTTGTTTTGCTCCTGATGTGTTTCACCGTAAGCGCCCAGGTTTCTTACGAAGAGATTCAGATAAACTGTAGCCAAGCCCGCGATGGCAAATACATTATTACTACCCATAAAGAGTATCAAGCTTTAATAGATAATCGTTCTTCTCACCCCAACTGTTCAGGCTACACCTTTCCTGAAATTGATTTTACAAGCTATACTTTGATAGGGTTTGTTGCTGGTGTGAAAGGCTGCTATAGCCCACTAGTTAATATAGATTATTCCACTAATGGTGAAGATTGTGAGGTTGACTTAAACATAAGCACACGTGGCTTATGTAAAATGAAAAATATGGTGGTGAAATGGCTCCTGATACCCCGCACACCTAAAGCAAACATCCAGCTGGAAATCAAAATCCGTGAAGAATAGGACCGTAATCGTTAGAGGTGCTTTATTGGTGGCCGTGTTTATTTCAATACTTTCTTCAATGAAAGCCCAAAACACCGCACACCTTTCGGCAGGCACCTATTTCGCACAGGATTACTTTTCATTCCGATACGAAGGTTTATACAACCGCTGGAAAGGCTGGATACGTGAAACGCCTACTTACCAGGTTTCAGTAAGTTATCAAAGGGTTTTTGGTGAACACCTTTTGTTAGGAGTGGGTCTGCAGTCCTTCTTTTACCGGGTAAATTTTGAAAATTCAGAATTCCGGGACGGAAGCGGTTTCATCAATGACTTAAAGCCTGAATATTCCGTGCGCAATTACCTGGTTCCATTCTTAAGCATTGGATATACCACCGATAAAACCGAGAGGTTTAGCTTCTTTGCTTTGGGCTCCTTCCGCTACGCCCTACCTACCAACGCTTACGACCGTGTGACTTATCCTGACGGAAGTCAAGAAGAACTTCCACCATATCAAAGTACCGATGATTATAAAGAAGGGCTGATGCATGGCCCGGGGCTTAGATTGGGGGCTGCTTTCAGTCCTAGAAGAACGTTGGAAAAACAGTGGCTATCCTACCAGCTGGCTTTAGACTCACAACTTTTGTTTTATTCGGAATCCGATTTCAACCCCAAGTTCCTTTTTGGGCCGGAACTATCTGTGGCTTATAATTTCTAAAAGCAATAGAATTGAAAGCAGCTAAACTGACTCTTTTATTCATCATTCCCATTAGTGTTCTTTCCCAAAAGCTACCGAAAAACAGTTTTTCAGTATCCCTTGGTTCAAGAACCTATAATTCCGATTATTTCAGGCATTCTCTTGATCGTTTTACAAAGCCTTCTTCGAATAACACCACTTTCCCTTACCTAAATGCTTCCTATGACTATAATTTAACCAAGAAGTTCTCAATGGGGTTTATAATGGCTTATGAGTTCCGGCCCTTTGAATACAGCTTTGTAGATAGTGTGGAGTTTTATCTTTTCACTGAAGGTTTTGAGGCGAGTAGTAATATATTTTCTACCGGACTGCAAGCCTCTTGGCTAGTGATTGACCAAAGAAAATACCACTTCAAGCTTTTGATGGACGCGCAGTATCATTTTCTCGATGCAGGCAAGCTACTCAATGATGAATATTTTTCTTTGAGTGTTCAATTGCCTAATGAGTTTTTGATAAGCCAAAATTATGAGCGAGCCCTAAGCATATTCATAACACCGGGCTTAAGAACCTATTCCTTGGGGCTTAAACGTAACGATGAAGGTAACCGGTCATTTAATAAGTTTTTCTATTCGATTGATATTAACGTAGGCTCACGATTTTATTTTTAAAAAAGCACCAGCTCTTCATTATTTCAATCAAATACCTGTTCAAATTGAAAAACACTTTATTCGTTAGCCTGATTAGCCTTTTTTGCCTGACCGGTTTACGGGGTCAAAATTCAAATTTGGAAATTTCCATTTCTAAAGAGTGGCGCTCCGGGCCTAGGTTTAATGCGGGGGAACCTTTTCGGTTTGAAAATACCCAAGCTCTTTTTACAGATGGTTTTCAAAGCAGGCTTCAATTTAATTGGTGCATTATGGAGTTTGGGCGTAAAAAGGCTTGGCGATGGTTTGTTTCTCCCAACGCAGCTTATTCCTATTACTCCTACACTGAGGATGAAATGACCCAAGGTGCTCGTTTAAAAATCAACCTTTCTTATATGGCACCTGGGCTTAATACCCGCCTATGGTGGCGTACATCCAAGCTTTTTGGAATGTTTGGCGAGATAGGTTATCAAAGATACTTTTTGGTTTCCAGCAAATCTTATGAAAAGGATATGGGCAATGACACTTATAAGCCCGCCTCAGACCCTGGCATCAACGAAAACATAAACGATTTAAACAATTTTCAATCTTTACTAGGTCTTACCTATGGTAAAAAACATCAGGTTTTAATTAAATCAGGCATAAACATTTCGAATCAGCACTTTATCGATATTTTAGAGGATAGCAACAATGCCTATTCCGTAGCTCCCTTCGTAGCCATCGGCTACATTTTGGTATTTGATTAAATGCGCTACACTCATGAAACACTTAAAGCTAATACTCTACATAATTCTTTTTGCTGTTGCACTGAATGCTATTCGGGCGCAAAGCCCTGATATCCGCCTAACCATTCCTTTTTCGAGGGTAGAAAACCTGGGGCAATTGGACGAATACCATAATTATTACACCTATGGTGCGGAAATCGGTATCGAAGGAAAATGGCCGGTGGATATAGGCCTCTTTTATTTAAACCTTAAAAAACATAACTCCCGCTTTGAGGCGTATCGGCCTTGTGATTTTATAATGTTGGAAGACTGTGAAAATCCTCCCGTAAATCACCTTTTCCGTATGTACTTAAGTCACCCATTTGATCTATGGGATATTTACACGGACGGAAAACAATCTTTGAAACTCAATACCAATGTGGGCCTGGTCACCAACTGGAACCTGAACTCGCATCGCAATTTCTGGTCTATCGGGCTACGAAGCAATATTGGCCTTGCTTATGAAATTAATCGCTTTCAATTTGGTTTTTACCCTTTAAACCTGGAAGCTTTCATCGGTTGGTATTATGACTATCCAATATCTAATTCTCAAGAAGGATATTATAATAACAGGTTTAATTCGTTTCTATACTTCTATAACTTTCGTCTGGGCTATTACTTATTCAAAGACTGAAGTATTTCTAATCCTACCATAAATGTCTTTTCGCAATGCGATATTAAAAATAGGTTTTGGCATGGTGTGTTTGATCCTCGGGAACTTGTCCTGCAAAGCCCAAAGCAGCCTCATCCTCAAAACCGGAATCGGTTTGAAATCCAAGAGCTTCACCTTTGCCAATACTTTTTTGGAAGAAAGTTTTCGGGATAACGTAAAGAATAAGCCTGCCTACCAATTTGGCATCGGTTATCAATACCAGTGGAACTCGTTTTCACACCTTTGGGTGGATGTATCTTACGTAATACGCGATACGGACTATGAATTTGAACTTCGTTCCGAAAATAATGACCCATCCATTACCACAGAAGAAATGGGTGTGCTACGTTTTATGGATATTGCCTTGGGGTATGGCTTTCAATGTTTCGAGGGTAACTCCTGGTCAATTGACACACGCCTGGGTGGTATTCTGGGCATCCCGCTAAGCTTAAAATCCCAATACGAATACCCGGATGGAAGCATTGTAGAAACTGATGAAACCTTTTTACCGAAAGCAGCCCTGTACGGTGCACAACTGGAGCCCGTATTCAACTTTAAACTGAACTCCGATTTCAGTTTATACAGCAGCTTACCCCTGCGTCTTTTTTGGGTACAGAACAAAGCCTTTCGCGGAGAAGCCTACAATCCACGTTGGGAGGCTATGGTACACTTGGGTATCCGCTATCAAATGAATTAAAGGAGATACAGAGATTTATACTCCTTCCATAAGGACAAACTCCCTGCCCAATATCCCCAACTTCAGCAGTTCCGTAAATTCAGGGCGCGGCTCCACCGGTACCAACGACTTTTCCAGGCGTTCCTTACGGCTGATTTGCTCATGGAGCGAGTAGTAAAAATACCCGGCCAGTTGGCCACCTTTAACCACTAGGGCAGCTCTTTCGCGGTTATTGCGCCCCCGGCTGCTGTACACGGCTTCCTCCGGAAAATCCCTCAATAGCTCCAATTGCTTTTGCTTGGCTTCCGCATTAGGATTTCTGCGGTACATACGGATGGTGCGCAGGGCAATTTTAAAGCTTTCGGCCTTTAGCAGGGGCTGTTTTTTACCGCCTTCATCCAGGGGTTTAACCGTCATTTGTGTTTTGGATGATTGGGTACTCAGGTAAATACCAAAATCCAATTGCAGGGGCACCCCCGAGTTGTAGGGTGGGTTCACCTTTTCCACCTCTTCGGTTTTCTTCATCCGCGCAATCAGCCAGTTACCGGTAGCCTCGGTGGTGATGGTATGCACCGCTTCCCTGAGCTTTCCGGCCTTATCGTTTTCAGCTACAAAAAGACGGTTGAGCGCATTTTTAATATTGTCGGAAGTACCAATGTAGAGCACTTTCCCTTTTTGATCGTGCAGGTAAAACAGTCCCTTATTGTACTTTACCGAACGCCTTAAATCACTGATCTTATCGCCAATGGCATCGTTCTCCTGTATGCTTTGGCCCAGTACGCTGATGTCCTTCTGCTTATCCTTTTCCTGTAACATACCGAACAGCTCTAAAGTGGCGCGGGCATCGCCTTCCGCGCGGTGGCGTTGCGCCCGGTAAATTCCCAGCTCTTCGCAAATACGATCGAGCCCGTAGGCCGGAAGACCCGGTATCAGCTTTTCCGCCAGGGCAATGGTATCCAGGGTTTTTATTTCGAAAGGATACCCCAGGCGGCCGAACTCCTGCCGCAGCATGCGGTAATCGAAATCCACATTATGCCCAACCAGTACCGCATCGCGCGTAAGCTCTAAAATACGTTTGGCTATTTCGTGAAAGCGCGGAGCGCGCATCAGCATTTTAGGGGTAATGCCGGTAATTTTGGTCACGTATTGCTGCACCTCGCGATGGGGATGTACCAAACTGATCAACTGATCGGTAATTTCCGAGCCATCGTAACGGAAAAGGGCAATCTCCATAATGGCCTCTTGACCGAACTTACCTCCCGTAGATTCAATATCTAAGATGCAATACACGGCCGCGAAGATACATATCTATGCCACGGTAAATTGCCTTGGGAACCTATCCCTAAAGTTTTTTGCCCTTCTAAACTACAGAGTACTTATTTTGCCGTGGTTTAAATCATACATGAAAACCCGCATTACCGCCATAATAACTTTACTGATGAGCCTGATGGCTGCCCCTACCTACGCCCAGGTGTTCGAGCTCCGCGGGCAGGTGGTGGATACAGCCGGAAAGGGCGTGGCACAAGCCTACCTGGTTTTTGAGGAAACGGGTTTTTTAGTGATGACCGATGACAGTGGCTATTTCGAGCTGGAGTTGGAACAGGCGGTGCACCACCTATTGGTAAAAAAACCGGGTTATATATCGCAAAAGCTGCACTTTCCCTATCATCACAATGAACCCATCCGGTTAACGCTCGAAAAAGTAGATACCACCACTACCTTCGATGCCGAGCGATTGGTACGCCTGGCCATTGCTCACCGCGCCATTAATGAAGCCAACTACGTTTCGTACGAAGCGCAGGTGTATAAAAAGAACATCGCCTACTTTAGTAAAATACCCTTTGAAATATGGCGAATATCAGGTGTGGTTATCCCCTCGCGGCTGGATTCGGGTATGGTGTTTATCAGCGAAAAAACAGCTGATTTTTACTATAAAGATGCCCGTAACTTCAACGAAAACCTGCGGCATTATCAAACGGCCGGCCGCTTCTCTATTCCCGGGTGGCATTACCTCCCCGACCTGGATATTTCCTTTTACCACACCAAAATTTATTTGCAAAACATTAGTACCGTAGCCTACAATTCACCCCTGGCCCCCAAAAGCATTCGCTTCTATAACTTTTACCCGGCCGGGCAATACCAGGAAGGCCCGCGAACGGTGTACCGCATACGCCTGGAACCCAAAAAGAAGTACTCCCCCAACTTTTCGGGCTTTATGGAAATTTACGGGGACAGCCTATACCGCCTGTCTTCCATTGCCGTTTCGCTGGGTGACCGCAATATGCTGGAAGTGGTGGATAGTGTGGATTTTGAGCAGGTATTTTACCATACCGACACCGCCTACCACCAGGCCATGCAAAAGCAATTGTACCACGCTTTTATTGTGGGTTTTGACGGCACCTATTCCGTCTATAACTTTTTCAAAAAACACCGCTTTTTCAATCCGGAAGAAGAAGCCCTGAGCTGTGATGCGGAAGTGATGGTTTTGGAAGACAGTAACATTGTGCACGGTACGATTTGGGACAGCCTGCGCCCCGTGACCCTTTCCAAGCCGGAGCGGGATATCCTCCAAACCCACCCCCATCCCAACCGCTGGATATTCCAGGAGCAAAGGGGAACGGCACCCATTTTTGAGGAACGGCCCTTCCGTTGGTACGACTTTTTTGTAGCCGGTTATGACTTTGACAGTGCCCGCACTACCACTAAACTTTCCCCGCTATGGTATGGCCTGGGTTACAATACCGTGGAAGGCACTTACCTGCGTTATCAGTTGGAGCACTACCGTTATTATGAAGATGCCGAATGGTACCTGCAACCCAGCCTGCGCTACGGCTTTTCCAGCCGCACTTTTTATTACGAGCTCCAAACCAGCTATCTTTTTAACCTGGACCAGCCCCGTAAGCTGGGGTTTCATGCCGGGCACGGCATCAGCCAGTTTAACGATGAGCAGCCCATACTGCCCATCCTCAACAGCCTGTACACCCTTTTCCTGAGCCGCAACTACATGAAGTTGTACGGTCACGATTTTGTAAAGGCCTCCTATGATTTTGAACCGGTAAACGGTTTGGAAGTAAGTACCAGTGCTGAACTGGCCCACCGCTTTCCCCTTTACAACAGCACCGATTTTCTCATTATCGGCAACCCCTTTTCCTTTACCCCCAACAACCCCGATTTTTCTCCGGTGATTAACAGCACCGGTTTTGAGGAACACCAGGCCCTGAACCTGCATTTATCGGTGGTATATCAGTTTAACCAGCTTTATAAAAGAGTGAACGGGCGCAAGGTAAACCTCTCCTCCACTTACCCCCGCGTTTATTTCAATTATTACAAGGGGGTGCCCACTTCCTTCACCAAAACCAATTACGATCACCTCAACCTGGGCATTACCGCACAACAGCACTTTGGCCGGGTGGGTTTATCCAAAATCGATATTAATGCCGGTAGCTTTTTGAACCGTGCCCACGTACCTTTTGTGGACTTTCGCCACTTCAACGGTATCCAAACCTTTTTCCTGCAACCCGCACCGAGGCGCACCAATAGCATCCGCCAGTTCAGTACCCTGCCCTACTATGATTTTTCAACCGACCAGCATTACCTCGAACTGCACTTTGAACACGATTTTTCAGGCCTGCTGCTGGGTGCGGCCCCGCTTTTGGCACCACTTAAACTCCATGCCTTTATGGGGCTCAACTACCTGAATACGGCCGGGCGTGATCAGTTTACAGAATTCTTCCTGGGGGTGGATAACATTTTAAACGTAATGCGGGTGGAGCTGGCCGGTGGCTTCGATAACTTCCTGAAATTCACCCCCTCCATGCGTATCGGAGTGGATTTTGATTACCGCTATTATTTCGATCACCGCAAAAAATTGCGTGAATAAACCCAACCCCTTTTTCATGGGCAGCGTTTATGAGAGTAAATACCTGACCTATGAAAAATCTGTTTCCCCTAGCCTTAACCCTTCTGCTTTTCAGTTGCATAAAAGAGCCTTATGAAGAACCTATCAGCGGTTATGAAGCAGTGCTTATGGAACGCTCCGAACTGGAAAATTCCATCCGTTTTGATGAGCCCCGTAAATTGAACCGGGCGGGTAAAATTTACATTAAGGATAACCTGCTTTTTATAAACGAGCTGTTTAGCGGGGTTCACGTTTATGACAACTCCGACCCTACCCAACCCAAAGTGCTGGGGTTTATCAACATCCCCGGCAACGTGGATATTTCCATTGATGGCGACATTATGTATGCCGATAATGCGGTAGACCTGATTGCATTACGCTTTACCGGCACCCAGGTGGAAATACTGGACCGCAACCGCAATGTGTTCCCCGAGCTTTCACCGCCTGACCTGCCCGGATATATTCCCTTCCAGTACACCAAGGGCGAACGCCCGGAGAACACCGTTATCGTGCGCTGGGACTAAGCCTTAACCCTAATTATACAACCTAAATACCCCTTAATCATGAAAAAAATCCTCTCCCTTCTTCTGTCAGTACTCCTTTTTAGTGCCTGCCAGCAAGATAACAGCGGTAGCGATGGCGGCCTTGGCGGACCTGGAAAAGGCGGAAGCCTGGCCCGTTTTGCCATAGTTGGCGATTACCTCTATACCGTTGATGATACAGAACTGAAGGTTTTCGACATCTCAGATCGTACCAACCCGGTTTACCTCAGCCGCCAAGACCTGGGAGTTACCGTGGAAACCATTTTCCCGCGCGACAGTGCCACCATTTTCATCGGGTCCATGCAGGGCATGTTTATTTATGATGTGTCCGATGCACCGGCTATTCAACAACTGAGTCGCTACGATCACGTGGTGAGTTGCGACCCGGTGGTGGCCAATCAGAATTACGCCTACGTTACCCTGCATTCCGATGTTAACAGCACCCGCTGCTTCCGCAATGTGAACCAACTGGATATTATCGATATCCGCAACCTGCGCGACCCTCAACTGGTTCGTACTTTTCCGATGATAAAACCACTGGGGCTGGGGCTTTACGGGGATACCCTGCTGGTTTGCGACCACGGTGTTAAAGTGATGGACGTTTCAGACCCTACCCAGTTGAAATTATTGCGCGCTATTGAAGACATTGAGGCCCGGGATATTATCCCCAATGGTGATGTAATGATTATTTCTACCGCAACCGGGCTGGAGCAATACCGCTACCACAAGCAACAACTCACCTTTTTAAGCAAACTATAATGCAAAAGGCAAAGCTTGTTTGGTTGTTTCTGTTGGGCGTTTGCCATAGCTATGCGCAAACGGATGATGCCAGGGCCGGTAAGTATCCCGAAGAGCGGTTACAAGTTGGTTTTTACTTCGGTGATTTTCTCTTCAGGGGCGACCTTACTTTTGATGTGAATTACCGCTTTGCTGCCAACCATGCCCTGGGGGCAGCCTTCGGTTATATAGATGACCGTAACGACTTTTATGAAATAAACGGTGAAGATTTCTGGCGTGGTACCGATGCCCGCCTGTACCATTTGATTTACCTGGGCAGCACGGTGAATGAAAATTATTTTTTCCTGCGGCACGGAGCGCGTTTAGTGGAAGGCAATTTCCGTTATTCGGTATTCGACTTTTTTCCCTACCAGGAAAATGGGAACACCTACATTAAAAAGCAAAACCGGGATTTCTACCAGCCTTCCCTACAATTCAGCTACGAGCTGGTATTCGGGTTTCAATGGAAGATCAACCGCTTTTTTTCAGACTATTACCTGGGGGCAAACCTCAGCCATGTTCAGCACAACAATCTACACGGGCTGAACGGGGAAAGCTATGGTAATACCGATCCTCGTTATAGTGGCTTGCGGCCCCTGGCCGGTATGCGTATGGGGTTTTACCTCGATTAGCGCTTGCCGAAAATAGCGGAACCGATGCGCACCATATTGGAGCCTTCATCCACCGCCCACTGAAAGTCACCGCTCATGCCCATGGAAAGGATGTTGAAATCGGCCGGTGCCAGCTCGGTGCGCACCTTATCGTAAAACTGTCGCAAGCCCTTGAATTCATTACGTACCTGGGTTTGATCATCGGTAAGGGTGGCCATGCCCATTAAACCACGGATACGCACACTCGGGAATTTTTCTTTTGGTTGGTCTTCCAGCAAAGCCCAGGCTTCCTCGTAATCAAAACCAAATTTCGATTCTTCTTCGGCAATGTGTATTTGCACCAGGCAGTCAATAATCCGTTCATTTTTAGCCGCCTCTTTGTCCAGCTCCTTAAAGCGTTTGAGCTTGTCCATACCGTGTACCAGGTGCACAAAGGGAGCCATGTATTTGATTTTATTACCCTGCACATGGCCGATCATATGCCAGCGGATATCCTTCGGCAACTCCTCGTATTTATCCACCATTTCCTGGATGCGGTTTTCACCGAAATCGAGATGGCCCGCTTCATAAGCTTCGCGGATATCACTCACCGGCTTGGTTTTAGAAACCGCCACCAGGGTTACCTTTTCGGACAATTGACTTTTAAAGCGCTGAATATTTTCGGCAATTAAAGCATCCATAAATTGATTTTAGAAAGTAACAAAGGTAAAAGCGCATGGTTTATTAAGTTTTACCGGTAAAGCTGATTCGTATTTAAAGCCCAGCCTGCTTACCTTTGCGCCTTAAATTTTTTCAGTACATGAAGATCTCCTACAACTGGCTTAAAGATTACATTCCAACGGACCTCACTCCCGAGGCTATGGCTGAAGTGTTAACCGACACCGGACTGGAAGTAGGAGGTATTGAACCCTTTGAAAGTATTCCCGGAGGGTTGAAGGGAATTGTGATTGGTGAAGTACTGAGTTGCGAGCCACACCCCAATGCCGACCGCCTGAAAAAAACCACGGTTAACGTGGGTAATGGTGAACCGCTGCACATAGTTTGCGGAGCCCCCAATGTAGCGGTAGGGCAAAAAGTACCGGTGGCCACCGTAGGTACCATTTTATACAACGGAAAGGAGAGCTTCGAAATCCGCAAGAGCAAGATTCGCGGTGAAGTAAGCGAAGGAATGATTTGTGCCGAGGATGAACTGAACCTGGGCGGATCGCACGATGGTATTATGGTGCTGGAACAAGATGCCCAGCCCGGAACCCCCGCTTCGGAATATTTCAATATCCAGAACGATTACGTGATTGAGGTGGACCTTACCCCTAACCGCACCGATGCCATGAGCCATTACGGGGTGGCACGCGACCTGCGGGCTGCGCTTATCCGCCACGGCCACGAAGGCCTGGATCTCAAATTACCCCCGGTAAGTGATTTTAAGATCGACCATACCGACCTGCCCATAGAAGTGGTAATTGAAGACCCCGAGGCTTGTCCGCGCTATGCCGGGGTTTCACTGACCGATGTAAAGGTAGGCCCATCACCCGAGTGGCTGCAAAACCGCCTGAAGGCCATCGGCATTGGCCCGATTAACAATATAGTAGATATTACCAATTATGTACTGCATGAAACCGGGCACCCGCTGCACGCCTTTGATGCGGATAAGATTATTGGTAATAAGGTGATTGTAAAAAAACTGAAAGACGGTACCCGGTTTACCACCCTCGATGAAAAGGAAAGAAAGCTGGACGGGGAAGACCTGATGATCTGCAATGAAAAAGAAGGGATGTGCATTGCCGGGGTATTCGGAGGTTTACATTCCGGTGTAACCGAAAATACCACCCGCATTTTCCTGGAGTCGGCTTATTTTAATCCGGTGTCCATCCGAAAAACCGCTAAGCGGCACGGGTTGAGTACCGATGCCTCCTTCCGTTACGAAAGAGGTGTGGACCCGGAAATGGAATTGTACGCCCTTAAGCGGGCGGCCCTGCTGATGCGCGAACTGGCCGGTGCTAAAACCGCCATGGAAATAGTGGATGAAAACCCCGTTCCCCTTAACGGGTTCGAGGTTCACTTTAACCTGGACAACATGAATCGCCTTATCGGGCAGGAAATAGATGCCGATATGGTACACCGCATCCTCAATGCACTGGAAATACGCATTAAGGCGGAATCCGGTAAAAACCTGGTGTTGGAAGTACCGGCTTACCGGGCCGATGTACAGCGGGAGATTGATGTGATTGAGGAAGTACTCCGTATTTATGGCTTTAACGCCATTGACATGCCGGAAAAGATGAACATTTCGGTGGCGCAAACCGACATTCGCGATGAGGCACGTTACCGCGAAAAGGTGAGTGAAGCATTGACTAACCGCGGCTTTTCCGAAATAATGAACAACTCCCTCACCAAAGGCACCTACTTTGAACGTTGGGGATTTAAGGCGGAGGAATCCGTAATGATGCTCAATCCCCTGAGCCAGGATTTGAACGCCATGCGGCAGAGCCTGCTTTTTGGTGGCCTGGAGTCAGTGGCGCGCAACAGCAACCGCCAACGCCCCAACCTGCGTTTATACGAATTCGGTAAAACGTATCATAAAATGCCCGATGCCTACGTGGAAAAAAGCCACCTCGGAATTTGGGTGAGTGGCACGGAAAGCCCGGAAAACTGGAAGGTAAAGGATCAGCCGTCAGACTTTTATACCCTAAAGGCCCAGGTATCTCAAATCCTTTCCACCCTTGGGTTGGAAACGGAAGAAAAAGAAACGGAGCACCCCCTTTTCGATTATGCCCTAAGCTTGTTTTTAAACCAAAGGGAAGTGATTACCCTGGGTAAGGTAAAGGCGGAGCTAACCCGGCAAATGGATATTAAACAAGAGGTGTTTTTTGCCGATTTCGACTGGAGCTACCTGAGCCAGAAGGCCCGTAAAAAGAAAATACAATTTGAAGAAATGCCCCGGTTCCCGGAAGTAAGGAGAGATCTTGCCCTTTTACTGGATAAAAAGGTAGCCTACTCCGATCTGAAGCTGGCAGCCGAAAAAACGGAACGCAAACTTCTGCGGGCGGTTAACCTCTTCGATGTTTATGAGGGTAAAAATCTGCCGGAAGGCAAAAAATCATACGCCTTAAGCTTTACCCTACGCGATGATGAAAAAACGCTGAACGATAAACAGGTAGATAAGGTGATGAGCAAAATCCTCGATCACTTTAAAAAGGACTTTTCGGCCGAACTCCGTTAAAGGAGCTCCACCATTGCCCGGGCACTTTCCAAAGCCTTGCGTTGAGCCTTGTGCTCAATCACATAAATCCCGCTCAGGGCGAATACCAGGTTGTGAAAGTAAGGGTCATCCATAAACGCAGCCCCTTCACCGGTTCTGAACTTGGTATAATCAATTTCGGTCATGTAGTATTTCGCCATATAATCTTTGGCAAAATTGATGTGCCTTTCAGACTCCAACTCTACTTCCTCATAAAGGCTATAATGTGCCATAATGCGGTTTTTCAGCTCCAGATCGCTAATCAGTTTAAGGTCACCCGAAAATTGCAGGCTTTGAATGGTATGATCCTGCGGGCGAAAGCTAACCGGATCAGTAGCCTTAAAAATTCCCATGGCCATACTGTCGCGCTTAGGTAAACGCCCGTACAAATGCGGCCTCAACCGCTCCAGGTATTTCATGCGCCTTTCTATTTCGGCCACATTGGAATCCAACTGCCGGATGTCATTTAGCAGGTCTTCTTTAATACTCAGCAGGTACACCTGTTTTTGATCACGGTCTTTAAGTTCTCCGCCCCAGTTGTTCAGGCCAAAGGCAATCATTATTCCGGTAGTTACAATCAGTAGTTCACCGAGGGCGTAGCGCCAGTTAATACGTTTCATGGGTTCGGTATGATTTTGTTTCTAAAGTCGGAAATATTTTTTATCCCACCTGCCGGTAGTATTTTCGGCTGGTGCTAAAAATTGCCTTTGCCCCCATTTACCACCACCCTCTTCCGGAAGGTCACCGCTTTCCAATGGCCAAATACTCTTTATTGCCGGAGCAGTTATTATATGAAGGCACTTGTACGGAGGATAACTTTTTTGCACCCTCACCACTCAAAGAGGAACAGATATTACGCACCCACGATGCCGGTTATTGGCAAAAGCTCAGGAACACCCAGCTAAGCCGTGCCGAGGAACGAAAAACCGGTTTTCCGCTTTCACCCGCATTGGTACAACGGGAAATTACCATCTGCCAGGGTACCATCGACAATTGCCGATATGCTAAACAAAATGGCGTATCGATGAATATTGCCGGGGGCACCCATCACGCCTATCGCGACCGGGGTGAAGGTTTTTGCCTGCTCAATGATATTGCCCTGGCCTCGCATTGGCTGCTGGACCACCAGGAAGCTTCGCAGATACTGGTAGTGGACCTGGATGTTCACCAGGGCAACGGCACCGCCAAGATTATGGAGGCTGAGTCGCGGGTTTTTACCTTCTCCATGCACGGGGCTAAAAATTACCCGATGCACAAGGAAAAATCGGATTTGGATATTGAGTTGCCGGATGGCGCGGACGATCAATTGTATTTAACGCAACTGCGGGAAACTTTACCGCGCCTGCTGGATAAAGTGCAACCGGATTTTATTTTCTTTCAAAGCGGTGTGGATGTGCTGAAAACGGATAAACTGGGCCGTTTGGGCTTGAGCCAGGACGGCTGCAAGGCCCGCGACCGTTTTATTTTTGAGCAATGTAAAAAGAACGGTATCCCGGTAGCTGTAAACATGGGCGGTGGTTATTCCGAACGTTTAGCAGATATTGTGGATGCCCATACCAATACCTTTCGGATGGCGCAGGAGATTTACTTCTAACGAATGGAAATAACCCTCGAAACTAAAATAAAAGCACCCCTACTCCGGGTTTTTAACCTTAGCCGAGATATTGGCTTCCACACCCAAACGGCCAGTCATACCCATGAAGAGGCAATTTCAGGGGTAACCAGTGGGTTGATTGAATTTAATGAAACGGTTACCTGGAGGGGGAGGCACTTTGGTTTATACCTTAAACACACTTCGAAGATCACGGCTATGGATAAACCTCACTTTTTTGTAGATGAAATGATTGAGGGTTTATTTAAGAGCTTCCGTCATGAACATTACTTCAAGAAAGTTGACGAACTGGTAATTATGACGGATCATTTAAGCTTCCGATCACCACTCGGGCCTATAGGCAGTTTAATCGACCGCTGGGTCCTAAAGCCGTACCTGAGCCGGTTTTTACAGCGAAGAAATGCGGTTATTAAGCAATATGCTGAGCACGGAAGCTTGTGAGTATGCATTTGCTTCGGACGACATAAAAGGCATTACCCCCAACCAACTTCTGCCTTGTTTTTCACGTATAGTTTACAAAGCCTTACCGATGAAACCTGTATTCCTGATTCTTTGTATAGTTGTACTCAGTGCCTGCTCTCAACTCAATAAAAGCCACAGGAAAATTTACCTGCATACCGAAGAGGGCGTATTGGTAAGCCATGAAACCGACTCCTTGCTATGTACCGAAGAAGCCTTGCCTTTATCGCTGAAAAGGCAAAAGGAAGACCACATCATAGTTCTCCGAAAGGATTCCGTGGAGAAAACCATTGCCTTATCTCACAATATTTCGGGCGCGTACTGGTTTAATTTTATGTCGTACGGCATCGGTTATATTATTGATCTCCTTAACCACAGGCGCTTTACTTACCCCAAACACATTTATACCAGTGTTTACGATACGGCCGTTTCCTACCGTAATTACCAACCGGTAATGCCCGCTCAAACCCTGTTGTTTCAAATTTCGCTTCCCTCGGTTAATTACCTGTTTCAACAACCGGATGGTTACACAAATCCAAAACAGGGTGTTGGTTCGGCCGGTATTGGCCTGGGTTTGGATTACTACTATAAAGACGATCACTTTATTCATTCCTACTTTTTGATGGGCACGGATGTTTTCTTTATACCACCCGTGCCGCAAACCTTCCTGTGGGCCCAACAACACAATATGTCGTTCATGAGTATTTGCCTGAGCCACGGACAACGAGCCGGTCGTTTTTCCATGTCGCAGGGCCTTTCATTTAGCCGTAATTACTTTTGGCCTGACCAGTTTTGGGGCGATGATTTCAACTTTAATCAGACCGCCCGCTCCGTTACCAACGTGTACGGGTTTTACTTTGACCTGTACCTGCAATTGAACCATAATTTTTACCTGGGCGTAATTTATAAACCCTCGGTTTGGAGGGTATCCGGTGAAAGGCCACAAGCCTATGAACACAGTGTGAGCCTGGACCTGTCCTGGAAACTACCTTTACGGCCTTAAGCTCTTTAATTTGCAGAGAAAATAGGCGGAATGGCTATCTTTCGCCTTATGGAAATCAAAGACGGAGTGCAAAGCTTTTACCCCAAATCCACTGAAGAGTGGCGGCAGTGGCTGGAAGTAAATCACCGGCACGAAAAATCCGTTTGGTTGATTTTGTACAAGATGGATAGCGCAAAGCCCCATATAACCTATCCCGAATCAGTGGACGAAGCATTGTGTTTCGGATGGGTGGATAGTAAACCCAATAAACGCGATGCGGAAAGTTACTACCTCTTTTTTGCCAAGCGTAACCCCAAAAGCAACTGGAGCCGTATTAATAAGGAAAAAGTAGAGCGGCTGTTGAAGGAAGGCCGCATGGCCCCGGCCGGATTGGAAATGGTAGAAATAGCCAAAGCCAACGGCAGTTGGGATGCCCTAAACGATGTGGAAAACCTTATCGTTCCCGATGATCTGCAAAAGGTTTTGAACGAATATCCTCCGGCCACGCAGCATTGGGAAAACTTTCCCCGCTCGATAAAACGGGGCATCCTGGAATGGATACTGAACGCCAAACGTGCGGATACCCGCCAAAAGAGGATTGAGGAAACCGCTACTTTAGCGCAAAAGAACAAACGGGCTAATCAGTACCCACCACAGAATAATTGACTCAAAACCAATATACATGATAAAAGGAGTGCATACCATGTTTTACAGCTCACAGGCCAAAGAACTGCGACTGTTTTTGAGGGATAAGCTGGGGTTTAAAGCCACTGACATAGGTGAAGGCTGGCTTATTTTTGACCTGCCTGAAGGAGATATGGGTGTACATCCTTCCGATGAATCGGCCAGGGACGGTGCGCCCTCCGGCACACGCGATATTTCCTTTTACTGTGACGATATTGAGCAAACCGTGGCGGAACTAAAATCCCGGGGCGTAGAATTTAAAGGGGAGATTGAAGACCACGGCTACGGCCTGGTTACCTTTTTTAAGGTGCCGGGCGATTTTTACCTGCAGCTCTACCAACCTCATTACAGCAAGTAGGGCTTGTCGGTATATCAATAACAATAAATTGTAACCAAGGTGTCCGGGTTTTTAAAGCCCCGTTTAAATTTCAGGTAAATGGACATTACCGGTAAACACAGGCTTAACCGGATGCTTTGCTCTTTACTGGATACGCATTTCGGCACTACCGGTGGCCAGTTTCCATCCCTCTACGGGTGTGTCTTTAGTTTTTAAATGACTACTCAGGTAATATAGTCTTTGCCCATCCTTACCCTTAGCCGTGTTGAACCGCTGTTGTAAATAAAAGGGTGGTATGGACTGATAATACAACACGGCTATCACTTTACCCCCACGAGCCTGCACCTGGCTAATATCGGTCTGATAAACAATGGCATCCTGCCCCTGGCCGCTCATATAAAGCTTGTCTTTGGTAGAGTTGCCGTGGGGCATAGTGGCCTCTGCAAAATCCGGGTCAAAACCCTCCGGGCCGTTTTTAGTCCAGCCCTGCGGTAACAGGCGATTATCTTTCACCACATCCGCAATGGCGACAAAACTGGTGGTAAACTTCCCTTCGGGATTTTTAGTAAGCTCCTGGTAAATTTGCACCTGGTCCTGGCGGCTGATCATTTCGTAGTGCGGCTCATACAATTGCTCCCCGGTTTTGGGGTCTATTTCCAGGAATTCAGAAGGTAAGGGCTTACCGTTTTCATCAACCACCACCCCAACGCTATTGGCGCGACCGGAAGCCCAAAGGGTATCCCCCCCGGCACTGATTACCGCAAATTGCAGGAAGGCCCTGCGGAAGCCCACTCCGGAAGGAAAGCGGTGCCCCACCAAGTTGGTGAGTTTTACACGTGCATTCAATTTTCCATTGCGGTAACCTACCTCCTCAATTTCCACCTTTACGCTGTGGTTTTTAGCCAGATTATTGGAGTTGGCAATGGCACTTTGCAGGCCGTGCAATCCACTCATATAATCCTTTTTACGAACGCCCAGTACCTCATCAAACTGGTTGAACATTTCCAGGCCGTACAAATTAATGCCCAGCAAGGTGTGCCTGCGGAAGCCTTCACGGGTTTCGAGGGTAATATCTTTTGCTGAGGCCAGGTGATCGGCTTCCGGGTAATCCTGATCCTGGATGTTGGCAATTTTAAAGGCCAGTTCCTCACCCTTTTTAAATGGATATTGGGTAGGCATGTGGCAATCCTGGCAGGTTTGTACGTTGCTGCCAATGGGTGCATATTCATTTTGGAACGAACTATTGAGCCACTCCAGGTAGGTAGCTTGCTCATAGTGCATCCCCACCTTTTTTCCTTCGGCATTAAAAACCGGCAGATTAATGGTGTGGCAACTGCCACAAACCCTTGATTTTCCGATATAGGTGCTGTATTCGGGCTTTAATCCCAAACCGTTGTCCATCGCATGGACCGGTGGGTTCTCAAAAGGCCCGAAAATATGCCCGGGTTCTGAAATGGAAAATTTGCCGGTTTCAATCTCCTTGAGGCTCTTACCATCGTCCACAATCTGGTGGCAACTCATACAGGAAATACCGTCCCGCGCCAGGGCACCGTATTTATTTTTAGGATCGGACATATCGTAACCTCCCTTACCGGAGTGGTACACCATTTCTTCCTTAAAATAATCTTCACCGGGGTTATCGATATGAAACTGCCTTTGGCCCATTACCCCGTGGCAACTGAAGCAAAGGTTTTGGATAACATCGGGTAGTTCTCCCTGGTTATGGATGGCTTTTTCACTTTCCAGTTGAGCAAAGAAAATGGGGTCGCGCCCCGCCAGTCCCATCATAGACCAGCGCCACTCTCCAAAAGGGGAAACATTTACCATAGAGTCACCGGAAGCAGCGGTCATGTTGGGCAAGAAGGCCCCGGTTTGCCCATCGTGGCAGGAAAGGCACTGATCGGAAGTGAGAAATTGCCCGGGACCATTGGGACCGGAAATAACATGGTCATAGGTAGCCGGTGGAAAACGGCTCACCTCATTGGCCGAAACAGGTTTCTGCTGGTTAAAGGTTCGCAAAAATGCTTCATTGATATAGTCTTTTTGTTTGCTTTCCTTATCCGACTTCAGGCGATTGGCCAGTTTTTCGTGGGCATCTTCGTATTCTTTAAGCTCAGGTTGCTTCCAGGAAGCATCTACATAATAGGTAATAGGATTACCCGGCTCTCCCTCAATATTGTCAAGGCTGCTGAAAGTAAATTCCTTTTCAGCGGAAGCGTGGCAACGGATACAGTAATTACCAAAACCGGAGTTAGGATAGTCGAACGGATATTTAAGGAGTGGGTCCACCGGCTGCCCCGGTGCATAATAACTCCAGAACCAGCCATCCTTGGAACCATTCTTGTCTTTGACCATCACCGTCCAGCCGTCAAAAAGCTTGGTTCCTTCATCGTGGATAAGATCACTAACCTCATCCATACTCATATTGACGTACCGCTGGGCCGGAGCCTGGTACATTGCCTTTACAATCATAGCTCCATCGGCAATCTCACCCTCGCGGCCATTTTTGAGCCATTCCATAACCTCCGGAGAATAATAAATGACCACTGCGGGATGCACACCGTACATCTGCCCGTTTACAAAGGGTCCGGTATTACGCACCGATTTATCCCTTTTCCACCCCAGCTTTTCGTATTCCAGATTATCCAGGAAGGCATAAAGCTGCTTTTCATATTCATCCAGCGGTAAAGTGCTGGGCAGGGGTAAAGAGGCGGGGTCGCCCGAATCATTTTTTAAGTGTTCATCAATTTTGTGAAGGGAAAATCCAAATAGGAACAAGGCGCAGAGCACCGCCAAGATCTTGAAGGAGCGCATGATGGATAAAGTTTGGTTTGGTACCCACAATTTAAAAATTATTAACCGGAAAAAAAGAAAAAATGGGTGAACGTACCTTATCTCAGGATTTAAGGGCATCGGCAGAATAGCCGTAGGCTTCAAAATCGCGCTGGTAAAAATTATAAACCCGCCTCCGGAAATTGGCATCCGTGTAAAAAAGACTGTAGTCTTTGGGGAATTTTTTCAAAAAATCTTCATAGGGCCAAAGGTGCAGGTTACCCTCTTTCATATTTTCCCTTGGTGCAGCGTGACGCAAAACGGTGACCTTCCGGTCGAGGGGATCATCCCAACCATACTTTTGGTTCATTTTACGGATTTCCTCATCCATGCTTTCCAGGTGCAACACCTCATCCAACAGTCCGGGCACCATATCTTCCCACAAAGCGTATTGCAGACTGAAATGCGGATTGAGCCACGGCTTGTGCAAATTTTCAAGCACATCCAGAAAATCCTGCATATTAAAGCCTTTGGGCAAACCTCCGGGAAAAAAGTGCTCGCGGTGGCGGAAGGCGTGGTAAAAGCTACTGGCGAAACGCTGATAGGGGTTTCGTACCACTTTGATTTTTACAAAATCATGGTTAAGCAAGGCCTTTGGCAGTTCTTTATAGATGGAATATTCATGAGGATAAACTTCTGCCACGTAGCGGTGTACCCAGGGGTCGTAAGCCAGAGCCTCCTCCAGCAGGCCGGCCCCGCGCAAAAACCATTGAATAGCGGTGGAGCAACCGGCTTTAGGAGAATAAAAAAGTATCCGTTGGTTGCGGTGATCCACCAACGGAAGACGCCCCCAATAGGGCAATTGCCTGCTTATTTCCAATACCCCTAAATTTTGAAAAGGCCAATACTGCATGAGCCGCAACAACCATCGTTGCCTTTGCAGGTTCACCTTTCCGGGGGGCTGGCGCAAGTACAGATTTATGGCATCCTTCTGCATCATGGTTAACGGCTACCCGAAAGCGTTTCTTCAGGAAGGTCCTGAATGCGGATGTACATAAAGCCATCCAGGGAATCATTGAACAGCGGATCTACGTTAAAGCACACGATCCTTGCGTTTTGCTTGATGTATTTTTTGATGAGAATGGGGAAACGCATATTACCGGGCTCCAACTCTTCAATAAGCCGGTCGAATTTATTGAGGTCATCATCGCTACTCTCAAACACTACTTCCTTATGCTCTTCCTTCAGCTTGACTTTAAAGGCTTTGCGAGGCCTGATATGCTCACGCATTTCGGGATCACCGTGGTGGCGGGTAAGGTATTCCACCATCAGCGACTTGCTGAATTTTGAAAATTTATTGCTGATGCTGGCACAACCGGTGATATACTCCAGTTCGGGATGGCGCTGCAAAACCATGGTAATACCCCGCCAAAGGAGAAAAAGTGGCAGGGGCTTTAGTTGCTGCTCGGGGGTAATGAAGGCGCGGCCCATTTCCAGTGACCTGGAAAATACATGGCTCATATAATCGTCCACCTTAAAAAGGGTGGTTACGTAAAAACCTTTAACGCCATAGCGTTGGTAAATATCACTTCCGATGCCCAGGCGATAGGCCCCGGCCAGTTGCTGTGCCTCTTTATCCCAAAGTATTAAATGCTGGTAATGGTAATCGTAGGTATCCAGATCGAGCGGTAGGTTGGTGCCTTCACCCACCTTGCGGAAGGTAACTTCGCGCAATCGCCCGATTTCGGTTAAAAGGTTAGGTATCATCTTCGAGGAAGCAATGAATACCTCATAGTTTTTCTGCTCAAACAAAAATGCATCACCGGACCGTAAGGCAGCCAGTTCAGCCTCCATACTTTCCAGGGCTACCGGGGCAATGATAGGTCGGGGTTTTTCCGGCCTTTTCAGGCTGAATAATTTCTTTTCGGGCGAAAGGGCCTGGCGCAGCAAATAGGTACGTTGCCGTAAAAAAGCCCCGTAGTGCTCCACCGTTTTATAACCCTTTTGCTCTTTTACGGAAATGGAGCGGCCAATCCTGATGCGTATGGATTTGCTTTTTTGCTGCCTTAACTCCGAAGGTAGCTTGGCTGTACGGAGGTTGGGGTGCAAGGCCGAAAGCAGGTAAAAGAAAGCACTGTTGCGCGCCTTGAAATACACCGGTATTACGGGTACCTCCAGTTTTTGGATCATACGGATGGCTCCTTCCTCCCAGGGTTTATCGGATATTTTTCCTTCTTCAAATTTATAGGTACTCACCTCACCGGCCGGGAAGATGCCCAGCGCGTGACCGTTTTTCACGTGCTCCATACTGTCTTTGATACCGGTAAAGCTGGAGCGTAAATCCTTATTATCAAAAGGGTTTACGGGCACAAAAAAATCCTTGAGGGGTTCTACTTTTTGCAGCAGGAAATTGGCCATTACCTTGTAATCGGGCCGAACCTGGCTAATGAGCTTAATAAGGATAATACCATCAATACCGCCCAGGGGATGGTTAGAAACCGTAACAAAGGGTCCCTCCTTGGGAATACGCTTCAATTCATCCTCGTAATAATCGAAGGTTACTTTGAATTCCTTAAGAACGGCATCGATAAATTCCACCCCGTGTAACTCTTCAAATTTGCCGTACACCTCATTGAGATCTGATATTCCGAGAATGTCCATAATGGGCTTGGCCAGGCTGGAAAGCCCCAGCTTATCCAGTTGAACTACTTTGGCAATATCATCTTTGTTAACCAGGCCCACTTTGTGGAATTTTCAGTAAAGCTAGCCAATTTTATCGGCTCACTGGGTGATTACCTGGTAGGTATTCCGGCTAATTTGCTCCAACAATATGGCCCCGGTATTTTGTACCCTTTCACGGGCGGCATCGTCATAATGGCGCACACTGTACAGGCGAACATCATCATTATAAGCTACTTCAAAATCCTTTTGCAATTCATCCAGGATAACCGGGGTGGTTATGGGGTCGTAATTGATGCAAAAGGAAGAGCTTACCGCGGTGTTCTGGGAAAGGTTAACGCGTATGCCGTACTGGTGAAAAACCTTGTAAATTTTGCTAAGGTGCTCTTCTACAATAAAAGCCAGGTCGCGGGTAGAAACGGTGATCAACACCTGCTGGTCCTTTTTAATGAAGCAGGGCAACAGGGGTTCCAGGTCGGAGCCTTCGCGAATAAGCGTTCCTTGTTCATCAGGTTTTACAAAAGATTTTACGCGCAGGGGAATGTTCTTTTTTTGCAGCGGCTGAATGGTTTTAGGGTGAATTACCGAAGCCCCGTAATAAGCCAGCTCAATGGCTTCGCGGTAACTGATCTGGTTCAGTAAGGCGGTGTTTTCAAAAACCTTGGGGTCGCCATTTAAAACACCCGGCACATCCTTCCAGATGACCACCTCCTCGGCACCTAAAACATAGCCTAAAACAGAGGCCGTATAATCGGAACCTTCACGCCCCAGGGTGGTTGGATTCAAATCGTCATCGGAACCGATAAAACCCTGTACTACATAGCGATTACCGGGCAAAATGGTATCCTTCACCAGGCGCTCGGTAAAACTCCAGTCCACCCGGGCAAAACGGTAATTCTGGTCGGTGCGAATCAGTCTGCGCGCATCCAGCCACTTATTCTGGTAGCCTGAACTGTTCAGGTAACTGGATACTATTTTGGTAGAAAGCAGTTCACCGTAGCTCACTACTTTATCGTAAGTTTTATTGAAGTTATCCTCGGGCTGGCCCTGGCAGATAATTTCCAGTTGCATCAGCAGTATTTCCACATCGTTGTGTACACGATGCTCATCGGCCGGAAATAGCTCGCGGATAATGGCCAGGTGGCTTTCCCTGATTTCTTGCAACAGCTCTCCTACTCCTTCCTTTCCGTGATGAAAAAGCTGTACTACCTTTTCCAGGGCATTGGTGGTTTTCCCCATAGCGGAAACCACGATCAATATTTCCTCACCAGGGTAGTGGTTGAGCACATTGGCCACATTGCGCACACTATCCGCATCCTTGATAGATGCTCCTCCAAATTTGAAAACCTTCATGCTATTAATTTAAAGTGGCGCAAGTTACTAAGCTTTCCATAAAAGCCTTGGCTTACCAAAAGGCGCAGATTGATATATTTGTGAAAACCAGAAAGTAAAATATGTTGCGGAATTACCTTTTAACAGCCCTCTTCAACCTGGCCCTCATTTTTGGCGCTAACGCCCAAATCAACATTGGTTCGCTGGAAAAACCTAACCTGCGTGACGGTGCCGGGCAAATCCGGAAATCGGATGCCCGCAGATTGCAACGCAGCAAAACCATCTTCTTTTATGGTGACCGTGACGAGGAAAACCTACCTATGCTGAAGAAGATATTTCAGAAAGCCTGGAAGCTGAACAGTATAGAGTTTGACCATATCAAGAACTTTAAAAAATACGAACGCGCCCGCAATACAGCTTTCATAACCCTGGAGGTTAACCCCATTTACAAGGTAAATACCAACATTGGCCGCCAAACGGAGATAGACTGTGAAGTGTATTACCTTTTATGGGTGCCCAAAAGCCGGGAACGAATGGTGTACGCCCGGATTGATCTTTACCCGGAACATAATTTTTTGAAGAAACTCATTAAGCTTCCCAAGCCGGAAGACAAGCTTGAAATGATTTACAAAAAAGGGCAGTTTTACAATGATAGCCCCGGAATGCTGGGCCTTTACCTCCGCTACGTATCTAAATCACTGACGGTTGATGATAATATTAACGGGCCATCACTCTATGAAGACTGGGCGCGGGAGGATTCAGCCAGCCTGGGGCTTTTGCGCAACCAAACCCTTTACGTTCCCGATTATGTTTTGATTGAAGAGGACCTGAAAGATGATACCACCAAATTTCGTGATGAACAGGAATTTTTTGAAGATTACCCGCACCAATATGAGTTTGTGCGTAGGGAGCTTTTAAGCGACCTCATTGTTGATGATGAAGAACTGATGTACATTTTCGTGTACGTACAGTCGGGGGAGGCCAAACACTTTTCAGTCTTCACCACCAGCGGTGAAATCCTGTTTCATGAGTTTGAAGGCAATAGCTTTAACCTCAAGCCCAACGACATTCGTGAATTAGCACGATCAGTTGGGGATTGAGGGGTAGTTATTAGTGGATTAGTTATTAGTTGAACAGTTTTTCATTGTTCTACTCCCAACCACACCCTCAAATCACCAACTTACAATTCCACCACTCTTTTTCGATGTGGGTACCCAGGCTTTCGTAAAAGCGAACCGCACTTTCATTCCAGTCCAGCACCTGCCAGTCCAGGCGCCCGGCCCCGGCTTTTTTAGCCTCTTCCACCGTGGCCAGCAAAAGGGCCTTTCCGGCACCCATGCCGCGCATTTCCGGTTTTACGTATAAATCTTCCAGGTAGTAACAGCGGCCGTTCCAGGTGGAGTAACGTGGGTAGTAAAGTGATATTCCAACCACCTTACCTTCCGATTCGGCTACGAGAAAATCGAAAGCCCGGTGCTCCTTCCAATCGCGCATCAAAAGGGCTTCACTATTGGCCACCTTTTCAGGTGCCTTTTCAAACTCCGCCAACTCCCTGATAAGAGCCATCAGGTCGGGAATATCCTTTTCCTCTCCTTGGCGTATTTCATAGCTGATCATAACTCCACCTCTATTTGGTTGCTGAGCACATCCTCCAAGGTTTGCCTTTTAGTAACCAGGTGAGCCTTGCCTTTATGCACCAGCACTTCGGCCGGTTTAAAGCGGCTGTTGTAATTATTGCTCATGGTAAAGCAGTAGGCCCCGGCATTGTGAAAGCACAGCAGGTCGCCTTCGGTAATTTCATTGATCTGCCGATCGCTGGCAAAAGTGTCGGTCTCGCAGATGTAGCCCACCACGGTATAAACCCGTTTGCGCCCATTGGTATTGGACACATTGGTAATATGGTGGTAAGCATCGTAAAACATAGGACGTATGAAGTGATTCATACCTGTATCTACCCCCGCAAAAACGGTAGCGGTGGTTTGCTTAATCACGTTCACCTGGCATAAAAAATACCCGGCTTCACTGACCAGGAATTTACCCGGTTCAAATTCTATTTCCAATTCGCGGCCGTACTCTTTGCAAAAGGCGTTGAACATTTTGGTCATTTTTGATCCGAGTTCCTCTACATCGGTAGCAATGTCTTCGGGTTTATAGGCCACTTTAAAACCACTTCCGAAATCGATGTATTGCAGATCAGGGAAATCACGGGCTACATCCAGCAATAACTCTGCACCTTTTAAAAATACATCCACATCCAGAATATCGCTACCGGTGTGCATGTGCAGCCCTTCCACCTTAATACCCAGGCTTTTCACCAACCTTTCCAGGTGACGGGTTTGATGAATGCTGATACCGAACTTCGAATCAATATGCCCTACCGAAATCTTTACGTTTCCACCGGCCATAATATGTGGATTCAGGCGGATGCAAACCGGGTATTTACCTCCATAAATACTCCCGAATTGTTCCAGGATGCTCAGGTTGTCAATATTGATGCGCACGCCCAGCTTTACCGCTTTCTTAATCTCTTCGATGGACACGCCATTAGGGGTATAAATAATGTCTTCTGGTTTGAAGCCTGCTTTTAAGCCAATCTCCACCTCCTGTATGGAAACCGTATCCAGCCCGCTGCCCAAATCGCGAAAAAAACGCAACACGTTAATATTGGTCAAGGCCTTACAAGCGTAATTGATCTTATGTTTACTACCCTTAAAAGCCTTTTTCAAGCGTTTATACTGGCTCTCCATTTTGGCGGTATCGTAAACATAAAGGGGAGTTCCGAACTCCTTGCCAAGTTGCAAGGCATCTACCCCGGCAATCTCAAAAGCTTGCATTTTGTGTGACATCTAAATTTTTAAGGGTTGAATTACAAAAAGGAAGCTAAAATACGCAGTCTGAAGTATTTATTTTAAAAGCTACCTTCGAAAATTTAAATTCTTCATTGCCAACGGATTTAACCCGTGCTTAACCCCTGCGGCATTGTGATTTTGTTAATTTTGCCCATCCACAGGAATACCTTACAAACGATTTCTATGAAAAAACACAATTTTTCGGCCGGGCCCTGTATCCTTCCACCGGAGGTTTTACGGCAGGCTTCACAGGCTATATTGGATTTTGACGGCCTCGATCTTTCGCTGATCGAAATCAGTCACCGCAGTAAAAACTTCGTAGCAGTAATGGAGAAGGCCCAGGAACTGGTGCGTGAGTTGCTGGATGTGCCCAGCGGCTATTCCATACTATTTTTACAAGGTGGTGCCAGCCTGGAGTTTGTAATGGTACCCTACAACCTCATGAAAAATGAAGGTGGCCATGCGGCTTATACCGATACCGGAACCTGGGCCAGCAAAGCCATTAAGGAAGCACAGCGCATGGGTGAAGTGAGTGTGGTGGGCAGCTCCAAAGACAAAAACTACAACTATATCCCCAAGGGATATGAAATTCCGGAAAGTGCCGATTATTTTCACTGCACTTCCAACAATACTATTTTCGGAACGCAAATGCGGGAGTTCCCCAAAACTCCCGGGTTGATGGTTTGTGATATGTCTTCTGATATATTCAGCCGTCCGGTTAACGTTTCGGACTTTGACCTGATTTATGCCGGAGCGCAAAAAAATATGGGCCCGGCCGGGGCTACCCTGGTAATTGTTAAAGACGAAATATTAGGTAAAAACGGCCGTGATATACCGGCTTACCTGGACTACCGGGTACATATCGATAAAGAGTCGATGTTCAATACTCCCCCGGTATTTTCGGTGTACGTTTCCATGCTTACCCTGCAATGGCTGAAAGATAACGGTGGCCTTGAATGGATTACCGAAGTGAACAAGCAGAAAGCGGAGGTTATGTACAATGAAATAGACCGCAATCCATTGTTCACCGGTACGGCCGAGAAGGAAGACCGCTCCCACATGAACGCCTGCTTTGTTCCGGTAAACGGTGTACAAACCGAAGGTTTTGATAAGCTTTGGAAAGAGGCCGGAATAAGCGGTATCAATGGTCACCGTAGCGTGGGCGGTTACCGCGCCAGTATGTACAACGCCTTACCACTGGAAAGTGTAAAAACCCTGGTGGACGTGATGAAAGAATTTGAAAGAACTCACGGTTAATCGCTAAACACTCTAAATTTTAAATCCTCAATAACAGATATGAAAATACTCGCTAACGATGGAATTTCAGCCTCAGGAAAAAAGAAGCTGGAGGAACACGGTTTTGAAGTAGATATCAATAAAGTGGCCCAGGAACAACTGGCCAATTACATCAAGGAAAATAACGTTAGTGCCATTTTGGTGCGTAGTGCTACCAAAGTGCGGCAAGACCTGATTGATTCGCTGAACGGTCAGTTGAAACTGATCGGCCGTGGTGGCGTAGGTATGGATAATATTGATGTGGACTATGCCAAATCCAAAGGCATTCACGTTATCAACACTCCGGCTTCGAGCTCCCGCTCGGTGGCGGAATTAGTTTTTGCCCACCTCTTCGGTATGGTGCGTTACCTGTTTGACAGTAACCAGAAAATGCCGTTGGAGGGCGACTCTAAATTCAAGGAGCTGAAAAAGAACTACGGGGCCGGTATTGAGTTGAAGGGGAAAACCATCGGTATTATCGGTTTCGGGCGCATTGGCCAGGAAGTGGCCCGCATGGCTTATGGTTTAGGTATGCACATTATTGCAGCCGACCGCAATAACGATACAGTGAGTATTGAAGTACCCTTTGCCGATGGGCAAAAAATTACCACCCAGGTTAAAACCACCAGCATTGAAGAGGTTTTAAAGACCTCTGATTTTGTAAGCGTTCATATTTCGGGTGCCGGGCAAACCCTGATCAGTAAAAAGGAAATGGAAATGATGAAAGACGGTGCGGCCCTGATCAATACCGCCCGTGGCGGGGTAATCAATGAAAAAGATCTTTTGGAGGCCCTGGATAGCGGTAAGCTTCGCTACGCGGCACTGGACGTTTTTGAAAATGAGCCTACGCCCGCCATCAATGTACTGATGAGCCCGTACACTTCACTAAGCCCGCATATCGGTGCGGCTACTATGGAGGCCCAGGATCGCATTGGCGAAGAACTGGCCGACCAGATCATAGAGCTGCTGAAGTAAGCTAGTCTCTATACTCTAAATTCTAAGCCACGGTTTTCCGTGGCTTTTTCTTTTTACCATTCACCACCCTTAATCCACCGTTCATCTACCTTAGTCCCCGGCCCGGGCGCAAAACGTTTTCACGAAGCTTCCTATGCCCCTACTTTTGACCTATCAATCGTAAAAACCAAAAAAAGATGAGTTCAGATAAAATTAGCAGGCCCAGGGGCCGCAAGGGTTTGGGAGCCGGAATCATAATCCTTTTGATCGGTGTTTTCTGGCTGCTTCGCAAAATGGATCTTTACATTCCCGGCTGGTTGTTCGAATGGGAAATGATCCTGATCTATATTGGATTAGCCATAGGTATCAATTCCCGTTTTCAAAACAACTCGTCCTGGATATTGATAGCCATTGGCGCATTTTTCCTGATCGATGACCTGCGCTTTATTCCTTACGAGATACGTGAATATTTTTGGCCCCTACTGGTTATCGGCATCGGGCTGGTGATACTCATTAAGCCTAAAAGGCGGAATAAAAACCATTGGAACCTGGACCTCAACAGTAGCCAGGGACATTACAAGCAGGCTTCCCCCAACGATAAAATCGATAGTGTGGCCATTTTTAATGGCAGCAAACGAAACGTATTCTCCAAAAACTTCAAGGGTGGTGATTCCGTAACGGTGTTTGGAGGTACCGAAATTAATTTGCTCAATGCTGATTTTGAGGGTACCATCGAATTGGAAAGCGTGGTTGTATTCGGTGGCCTTAAGCTTATTATTCCCCCCAACTGGGATGTTCGCAACAACATTGACTGCATACTGGGCGGTGTGGAAGATAAAAGAACCTCCACCATTGAGGTAGTGCCGGATGACAAGGTGCTGGTACTTACCGGGGTGGTAATATTCGGTGGATTGGACATTGTAAGTTACTAAGCGGCTTAACTTAGCCGTAAGAGAAGCTAAGTTTGGTTATTAATCCACTGTTATACCGCCAAAATTTAATGTACCTCGGCCTGGGCCTTTTGGCCCTGGCGGGGTTTCAGGCGTGGGCACTTACCGAACTTCTGGAGTTACCCTTCCAATGGGCTTTGATGGATGCAGGCTTTCATTGGCTTATTCTGGGCCTAATAGCCTACTTCATCGCCAATACCTTGTCGTATTACCATCCCTCCCGTGGAAAGATAGCCTTAAGCCTTTTAGCCCCCGCCCTGCTTACCTTGATAGGTTTGCAATTAGCCGGTGGTGTTTGTCATTGGTTTATCCGGGATTCTGCCTATGATTACTTTACCGCCAGCTGGGCTCTTTACCGTTATACCGTTTTCTTTCTCATACTGGTAGCCATCACCATGTTAAGCTTGCTTTGGTATCGCCTGGGTGAAAAAGAAGATGCCCAACGCAGGAAGGAAGAAATGGAACGCATCGCCCGCGAAGCCGAACTTTTTAAGTTACGCCAGCAACTCCAGCCGCATTTTTTGTTCAATAGCCTTAACTCTATCAATGCTCTCATTGGCAGCAGACCTGCCGAAGCCCGGAATATGGTGCAGCAACTTTCGGATTTTCTGCGCGGTACACTTAAGCGTGAAGATCAGAAGCTCATTTCCCTTAATGAGGAACTGGAATACCTGAAGTTGTACCTGGATATCGAGCAGCTGCGCTTTGGACATCGTTTGAAAGTTGAAATGGAGCTGGATGAATCGGCCGCTACCTGGCAAATTCCACCGCTTATCCTGCAGCCATTGCTGGAAAACGCCATTAAGTTCGGGGTGTACGGAACTACCGGCAACATCACCATTTTTCTGAAGTCATCGGTGCAGGATAACCACCTTTACATTACCGTCCAAAACCCTTACGACCAGGATATGGAGCCGCCCCGGGGCACTGGTTTTGGCTTGAAATCAGTAAGGCGTAGGCTTTTGCTTTTATACGGCCGCCCGAACCTATTGAATCTCCATAAGGAAGATGGGCAGTTTATGGCTGAAATTAAAATTCCCAAATCGTTATGACCCGAACTCTTTTGATAGACGATGAACCCCTGGCTTGTGACCTGGTCGCGGAATACCTTCAAAACTTCCCCGATTTTGAAATTGTAGGGCGTTGCCACGATGGTTTCCAAGGCATGAAAGCCATTCAGGAACACCAACCGGATTTGATCTTTCTGGACGTGCAAATGCCCAAAATCAGTGGTTTTGAACTGTTGGAATTACTCGATGAACCTCCCGCCATCATTTTTACCACGGCTTTTGACGAATACGCTCTCCAGGCTTTTGAAGCCAATGCCGTGGACTACCTGCTCAAGCCTTTTTCGCAGGAACGTTTTAACAAGGCTCTCCAAAAGTTTAAAAGTCAACAAGGGGAAAACCGTAACAACCTCAAAGAGCTAAGCACCCAAACCGCTGCTGCACCCAGCCACCGTATTGTTTTGAAGGATGGCGGGCAGGTACGTATTATACCAATGCAGGAAATTGTGAGGTTGGAAGCAGACGGTGACTACGTGAAAATATGTTCGTCCGGGGGTAATTACATGAAGAAGAAAAGCCTTAGCCATTTTGAGAAAACCTTGCCCCATGAACTTTTTGTGCGTGTTCACCGTACCCACTTACTAAATATTTCCTACCTGCAACGCATCGATCCCTACCATAAAAATAGCCATATTGCGCGCCTTAAAAATGGCACCCAAATTCCGGTAAGCCGCAGCGGCTACCAGAAGCTCAAGGAGGTATTAAAACTTTAAAAAACATTCTCATGAACAAACACGAAATGCACCCCGAAAGCCTGATGATGTCTCACGGTTACAAACCCGAACTTTCGGAAGGCTCCATCAAGTGCCCCATTTTTCAAACCTCCACCTTTGTTTTTAAAACGGCTGAAGAAGGGAAAGCCTTTTTTGAAGTGGCTTATGGCCTGCGTGAGAAAGATGAGCATGAAGAACTAGGGCTTATTTACAGCCGCCTGAACAATCCCGACCTGGAAATTTTAGAAAACCGCCTTTGCCTATGGGACAAGGCCGAAGATTGTGCCGTTTTTGAAAGTGGTATGTCCGCCATATCCACGGTATTGATGGAGTTTTTAAAACCCGGTGACCTGCTGTTGTACAGCAACCCCATTTACGGGGGTACTGATCACTTTATCAAACAGGTACTCACCAAATTTGGCATTCACGTGGTAGGTTTTAAAACCGGGCAAAGTGAGGCCGAAATTCAACAAATCATTGATAACTCCGGTCATGGCGACCGCCTGGCGATGATTTACGTGGAAACCCCGGCTAACCCTACCAACGACCTGATAGACCTGGACTCCTGCCGCAAACTGGCGGAGCGAAATAGCCGGGGTGAGGAGAAAGTGCTGTTGGCGGTGGACAATACTTATTTGGGACCTTTATGGCAACATCCTTTGCAACACGGGGCGGACCTGGTGATGTATTCGGCCACCAAATACATTGGCGGCCATAGCGATGTAATTGCCGGAGCCTGCCTGGGCAGTGCCGAACTAATGAAAAGGGTGAAGGCCCTGCGTACCTTCTTCGGGAATATGGCCGGCCCATGGACGGGCTGGTTGCTCATGCGTAGCCTCGAAACCTTAAAGGTACGCATGGATCAGCAGGCGCGAAATGCCCGTGAGATTGCCCGTTTCCTGGAAACACACCCAGCCGTGGAACGGATTTATTACCTGGGCTCTATTCCTGAAGATGACGAGCGCAACCAGGAGATTTTCAAACGCCAGTGCCTTTCACCGGGTGCCATGCTCTCCTTTGACCTGAAAGGTGGCGAGAAAAATGCCTTCAAATTTTTGAATAAGTTGCGCCTTATTCGCCTGGCGGTGAGTTTGGGAAGTACCGAATCACTGGCCCAACATCCGGCCTCTATGACCCATGCCGGGGTTGATCCTGAATTGCGCCAGGAATTGGGGATAACCGATAAGTTGGTACGCCTGTCGGTAGGAGTAGAACATTACGATGATTTGATCTCCGATCTGAAACAGGCTTTGGATAGTTTAAGTTGATATCACTCCCCCGCCACCCAGCTTTTAAAACGGGGCGATTTATCTACACTCACAATGGCATCTTCCGGGGTTTGGGGCTCCATTACCAGTTTAAGACGCCCCTTGGAGTAAGGTACCATTTCCTTGATGGCATTGATGTGAATAATAAACTGGCGGTTGATCTGGAAAAACTTCTGTGGATCCAGTTGCTCGATAAGCGCGGTTAGGGACTGATCGAATAAATATTGATTACCGGCCACATCGGTTATAAAGGTATGCTTGCCCTGGGCAAAAAAGAACGCTACCTCATCCTGCTGCAAACTCCGGATACGTTCACCGGTACTTACCAAAAAACGATCTTTATAATGCGGCCGCATATCGGCCTGCAACTTTTTCCAGTCGGCCCTGGGCCCGGTACCACGGGTTTCCAATTTTTGAAGTGCCCGCTCCAGGTCACTTTCCACAATGGGCTTCAGGAGGTAGTCAATACTGTTGACCTTAAAAGCCCGGAGCGCATACTGATCATAAGCGGTAGTAAAAATAATGGGACATTGAATCTCCACCTGATCGAATATCTGAAAGGAAATACCATCGGAAAGGTGAATATCCAAAAAGAGAAAATCGGGCTGAGTAACCAGAAGTTCCTGCACAGCTTCGCGCACGGTTCCCAGCGTTTTCAGGTGTTCCCAATCCGGTTTTTTACGCTGAAGGTTGCGCACCAGCTTTTCAGCCGCCAGGGGTTCATCTTCAATCACCAGGTACTTCATTGCTCGGATTCTATTAAGGGAATTTCCGCCCGGTACCGATGATCAACAATACGGAAGCTGGGCTTATGGGAAGTAAGCAACTGGTAGCGCTTTTTAAGATTGGGGAGGCCGGTACCAGTGGAAGCCGGACGCTCTCCGCGCAACTGCAAATTATTTTCCACCACTATGTAGCGACCTTCGCTACGCAAATGAATTTCAAGCGGCTTGGAGGTGGAGGCCTCGTTGTGTTTGATAGCGTTACTCACCAGCTCCTGCAAACTCAAGGGCGGAACAAACTGCTCCAGGTGTTCCGAATCAATGTCGCGCTTTACGCTAATGCCTTCGCTAAAACGGATCTTTTGCAAGTTGAGATAACTATCCAATACCTGTAACTCCCGGTGCAGAGGAACTACCATTTGATCTTTTACTTCCAGCACATAACGATATACCCGGGCAAAATCATCGATAAAATGCTGCGACTTTTCCGGGTCTTTTTCCACCAATGAAGAAAGAACGTTCAAACTGTTGAACATAAAATGTGGGTCTAACTGCCCTTTTAAAGAATCAAACTGGCTCTTAAGGCTTTCACTGCGCAACTGCTCCGTCTGCAGCAAACTGGCTTTCCAGGCCCGGAAAAGGTACACGCTTTCAATAATTGCCATTACAATAAGAGTGATGGTATTCCCGAAAAAAATATTCTCAAAATAAAGGGAAGGTGTTAACTCTTCCCCTTCAAAAACAGCCGTTCCGGCAAAAGCCGAAAAAATAAGAAACTGAGTGACCGTGGTATAACTGAAAATCACCAGTATTTCGGGCAACAACCTTTTTAAACCGTACTCACTCCAGGGCATCCTGCGGTTAAACTGTAAAAAGATAAAGCGGCAGCCGTAGTAGAGGCTGGCGGTTACCAAAAAGGAGTACGAAATAGAAACTGAGCAGTATTGCACTGAAATCTCATCCGGTGCATGTAGCGAATCCAGGTAATAACGCACCACTGAAAGCAAGGTGGGCACAACGGAAATGCCCACTACTATCAAAAACTCGCCTACGTTTGGATTTAAGCGCTTAGCCATGCAGCAAGATCGGCTTTTTGCAATTTATCTTCAAGGCGCAAACGGCCCTCTTGCCTCGCGGGCATGGTGAGGCTTTCCCAACCGGTGGTGTAGCCCTTTCCCATTTTAGCACTCCACTTCATCGCTTTTAAATGGGCTCCGCTGTTGCGGAATTTCAGCATATCCCGCTCACTCATCCAAACCGTAAGGGTGTGATAATTTCGAAGGTCACTGGCCCAGGTTTGCATATTTACGAGGCCCTTTGTACGTGCAGCCTGTGTTCCTGAGCGGAGGGCATACCACTGGAACAGGGGCACCGCCCACCACTTTTCTACTCTGAAATGCGTGTAACTGCAATACATAAAGCGCATCTTTAAAAAGTAATACGGTATAGCACCATGGGGAACAAGCCTAATTGATAGGTGGTAACGGCTTCCTGCGCTTCAGCATCGTAATCCTGCCCAAAAGGATTCTGATTATTAGTAATATTCTGAATATCCACTGCCCATTCCTGCGTTACTTTTTTACCGGATAGCTTGTAACCTACCCTCAAATCGGCCCGGAAATAGGGATCGTATTGCTCTCCGAAGGCACGACTTTCATCATAACGCTCTTCATCGGCTATAATGGAAGCAGGAAGGTCTAAAGGCGTGTAACGCTGCCCACCGGCATAGGTAATTTTAGTGTCCACAGTAATCGTTTGCCGTTTACGCTGCTCCTCTTTGTTTTTACCTAACACAAACTCCTTACCGGCCAGGCCATTCCATACGTAGTTTCCATTAAAAGCGGTATTTCTCCATACACCGTCACTGCCCTGGTATTGTGATTCGTAAAGCGAAAGGGTGGTCAGGAAGTAGAATCCTTTATCCATAAATTTTTCCAGGGTAAGGTCCAAACCATAGTTGTAACCGCGACCACCGTTTTTTACCGAATCAGGAGCACCGAAGTTGAAACCACCGGCATTCAGGCTGGAGAAGGAGCTGGGTTGCCTCTCAATTACCGCATCATATACACGCTGGTAATAGGTTTCCGCTTTGAAATGAATGCGGTTGCGGAACATTTTATCGTAGCCCAGTACGATATGATGACTTTTGGTAAAATCCAGGTTGCGGTTTGGTTGCAGGTAACTGCCATCGGCCAAACGGATTTGGTCGTATAATACGTTCACCGGAGGAATCTGGCTGTGCAAGCCGTAACCAAAATTCAGGCTTTGGCTTTCATCTACCTGGTAGCTCAGGCCTAAACGGGGTTCGATATTGTAATTCTGGTTGGATTGCAAAATCATGGCGTGAACCCCCAGGTTAGCCTCCCAACGCTCGTTGAAACGATGCTGCCAGTTTATATAGGGTTGGTACAGCATATCGTTTTCATTATGATCGCGCAGGTTGCGAAAATCATTAAGGGTGAAATCAAAGGCACTGTCCATCAGGTTGTAATTTTTGAAGGTTACAAACGCGCCCGCGCGTACCACGTTGCGGGCGTTGAACTTCCGGTTAATGAAACCACTGAACTGTATATCGTTTTGCACAAACTCCTGGCGGTAGGTGGGTGTAATAATATTACCATCGGAACTGATGGTATCAATTTTCGTGAAATTACCGATGCTGCTGGCCGCAACCGTCAGTTTGGAGTAGGTGTCTTTATTGTAAAAATACTGGTGCGATACGCCCAGTACGCCCGTGCGCACCTCATTCCGCAAATCCTGGTCATCGCTGTAAAAGCCCCCATCACTCTCTTCGGACTCACTGTCTAAAAACTCAATGGAGCTGATACCCCCCAACGCAAACACATCAATAGTACCGTTCTTGCTGCTGGGGAAGTGCAACTTCATATTCAAATCCTGGTAGTAAGGTACGGCCGTACCGGTACCAAAGTCGATGCCCATGGCCGACATAATACCGAGGGTGGAATAGCGATAATTGACCAGGTAGGACGATTTGTTCTCACGGCTGATTGGCCCTTCGGCCCCGAATTCCAAACCGTTGAAACCGATCTGCCCTAAAAATTCGTGCTGATCGTAATTACCGTTGCGCATTTGCAGGTCAAAAACCCCGGAAACACCATCTCCGTATTCCGATGGAAAGGCACCGGTTAAAAAATCGGAATTGGCCAGTACGTTGTTATTCAGCATACTCACCGGGCCACCGGTAGCTCCTAGCCCGCCAAAGTGGTTGGGGTTGGGAATATCGATCCCTTCCAACCTCCAGATCAAACCGATGGGTGAGTTACCCCGTATTACGATGTCATTTTGTGCATCGTTAGCGCGCTGTACCCCGGCAAAGTTGGAAGCCATGCGCGACACATCCTGTACAGAACCGGCAAAACGCATGCTCTCTTCAATGGAGAAAGTACGCCCGCTAACGGTTACCCGTTCATTCTTTACCCTTTCTTTATCCTGTTCGGCTTTAATAACCACCTCGTCCAGTTGCTGCGTACTCTCACGCATGGTAATGTTCAATACCAATTCTTTGGAACTCAGCAATTCTACATTCTGGGCCGTCATAGGTTCGTAACCCATAAAGCTGAAGCCCACGGATACACGGCCTACCGGAACATCGCGAATTACGTAATAACCATCACCATCGGTAGTGGCGCCCTTACCGGTTTCGGCTTCCATTATAAAAACATTCACACCGGGGAGGGGAGTTTCACTTTGCTGGTCCACCACCCGACCCCGGATGTTTTGGGTGATAGCCTGCGCCTGTGCGGCAGTGTAAGAGAGGCTTAAAAGGCAGGCAACTAGTACTTTAATTTTCATGGTTGACGAATTTTATTCCACAATTAATTTCATGGACAAAACACGCCCTAAAAATAAACTCCTAAAACTAAATGGGAGTGAACGGGAGTTTAAGCGGAGTGAACCGGATAGTTTATTGAAAAGGTAGTTTACCTGACAGTTCGCCCGAATTTTGGAACGTAATTTTGAAATATCTCTGAAAAGTTAAGATAGCAGTCATCCATAATTCCTGAATTCCCGTAAGTAATTACAGGAATAGGAATAGAATTAAGATTTTAGTTTTGTAGGTTAAGGTTGGGAAGCCTCCCCTCTTCAGGGGAGGTTTTTCTTTTTAGAACCTTTTGCGGCTATGCGGAGTTCTTTATAAAAACAGGAATATGTTCGGACTATTTAAAAAGAAGAGTGAGCGCGAAAAGCTGGAAAAGCAGTACAAAAGCCTGATTGCCGAATCGCACCGCCTGAGCACCAGTAACCGTGCAGAGAGCGACCGAAAAGCAGCCCAAGCTGAAGAAGTAGCGCGGAAAATAGAGGCGCTGGACTCGTGATTACTTCGGTTTTCCGGCCCGCTTGATGCCCATCTTCAAATTTTCGATCAGTTGGAGGGAACGGTTAATGCGGGTATCCACCGTTTTACCGGTGTTGATGTAATAGAGGAAACTGCGTTGCATACCCGGGTTTAGCTCTTCAAAACGTTGTCTCCCCTCTTCATCCTGATTCATCACTTCCTCCAGCTCCTCCGGCATGGGCATACCGTATTGACTGGTGTCCTTTTCCAACCAAACTTCCACCTCATCCCCCGGAAAGTGATCTGCTTCTTTCAAAGTGGTTTTACCCAAGGAAATAAATATCTCCCCGTTTTTATTGCGTTGTATAGCACGATGGAACTTTGCCCCGTTCGCAAAATGGATTACCACCCGTACTTTGTTCTTTTTGCCTAGTAAGGGCTCTGCAATTTCCGGTGGAATATCCAGCAAAGGGTAATACGCCATCCCCTCTCCTGCGGGTGGGCGGATGAAGGTTTTGAAGGTGTTGGCTTTTTGGGTCATGGGAATAAGATACCGTTTCCTACAGGGTCGAAGACTTAGCTCTCTATACAGTTATTTACTGTCTCAAAGAACTCCTGAAGTATTATCTCTACTTCTGCTTGTTTTCCCTTGACGGTTGTAATCATTTTCTCGGCTTCCGGCTGGTATGAAGAATGGCATGAACATATATCATATCATCCTCAATGGTGTAATGAACTCCGTATTTAAATTTCCTGGTATATCTTATCCTGATATTCCTGTAGCGTTTTTGATATTGTTCAGGATTTTTAGCAATATCCTCAAAAACTTCGGTAACTTTTCGGTACAGTTCCACTTCCAGACCTGACCGCTCTTTTTTGTACCACTCCAAGGCTTCACGAAGATCTTGTTCAGCTCCGGGTTTAATGATCAGCTTATGCACCATACTTGGTCGATAGCTCGGCCTTTACTTCCTCCCAACTTCTACCAGCCTCGGGGTTGGATTTATGGTCGGCCAGGCGTTGCTCCAAAATCCGCTTGTGCTCATCGGATACGTGAAGATCGCTCTCTCGTGATTTTATAAAGGCCTCTAATTGCTTGAGGTACTTCTCATCCGCTCCCTGAACAACTTCTATGATCTTATTTCTCAATTCTGCTACGCCCATACGGTTGTTATTCTTAACGTCTTATAAAGATACGACAATTATACCGCCTTTGGCTTCCCAGACTAAAGTGGTAAATGATATCTGGCCCATAGATAGTGTCTCATTTTAAAACGAAATACCAATTCGAATTTCGAAGATACCCTTTGAAAAATGAGTAACTTCTCAATGCCTTATTTTACTGGGTTTTGGTGAATTTAGAGTCTCTGATCCGTCTTGGAATTGCATTCAACCCAGTCAGTTAAAGCTGATCTTTAATCAGTTCTCCTTTCACCAAAGGCTCCAACAACCTTATAGCCGCATCCACCGTTTTTACCTCACTAAACGAAAGGTATAGTTTCTTATTCCGTTCTTTCATTTGGGCTTTGGGCTGGTCTTTCAAAAAGTGCAACACCCGTTGGAACTTACCACTCTGATAAAAAGGTGAATCCGGGTCGGATACAAAGTAACCGATCAGTCGCTCCTGCTTGAGTACCATCTTCTCAAAACCGATTTCCTTACCCATCCAGCGTAAGCGTACGGAGTTCAGCAGTTCGTACACCTCTTCGGGCGGATTGCCAAAACGGTCCGTGAGTTCCTGTTCAAATTCATCCAGTTGCACGGGACTTTCCAGGCTATCGAGGGTTTGGTAGAGGCGCAAACGCTCTTCCACCTTATTCACATAGGTATCGGGGATCAGTATTTCGAGATCGGTATCCAACAGGGTTTCTTTCACAAAGTCCTTCTGCTCCTGTTCTTCGTTGTAGAGGTCTTTGAACTCCCCGGCTTTGAGCTCTTCAATGGCTTCCGCCAAAATTTTCTGGTAAGTATCAAAACCAATATCGGCCATAAAACCGCTTTGGTCCGCTCCTAAAAGATCACCGGCCCCGCGTATTTCCAGGTCGCGCATGGCAATCTGGAAACCACTGCCCAAATCACTGAACTGCTCAATGGCCGTGAGGCGTTTGCGCGCTTCATCGGTCAGTGTACTCATGGGGGGAGCAATCAGTTTGCAGAAGGCTTTTTTGTTGCTACGCCCTACGCGGCCCCGCATCTGGTGCAAATCGCTCAAACCTACGTGGTGGGCGTTGTTGATAATAATGGTATTGGCGTTGGGTACATCCAATCCATTTTCGATAATAGAGGTGGCTACCAAAACGTCAAAGTGGCCTTCAATAAAGTTAAGCATCAGCCCTTCCAGCTTTTTGCCTTCCATTTGTCCGTGGCCGATGCCGATCTTGGCATCCGGCACTAAACGGCCGATCATTCCGGCTACTTCCTTAATATTTTCCACGCGGTTGTGAATGAAAAATACCTGCCCGCCCCGGCTCATTTCGTACATGATGGCATCGCGGATCATTTCCTCGCCAAAGGGTACCACCTGTGTTTCAATGGGGTGACGATTAGGCGGTGGTGTGGTCATTACGCTCAGGTCGCGCGCCTGCATGAGGCTGAACTGTAGAGTCCTCGGGATTGGGGTTGCGGTGAGGGTGAGCGTATCCACGTTTACCTTCAGGTTTTTGAGCTTGTCTTTTACGCTCACGCCAAATTTCTGTTCTTCATCAATCACCAAAAGACCGAGGTCTTTGAATTTCACATCTTTTCCCACCAGGCGGTGCGTCCCGATAATGAGATCCAGCTCTCCGCTTTCCAGTTTTTTCAGGATCTCGGTTTGTTGTTTCCGGCTACGGAAGCGGTTGAGGTAGTCGATGTTACAGGGCAAATCCTTGAGGCGCTCACTAAAGGTTTTGAAGTGCTGAAAAGCTAGGATGGTGGTAGGCACCAGAACGGCTACCTGCTTGCTGTCGGCCACGGCCTTAAAAGCCGCACGGATGGCAATTTCAGTTTTTCCAAAACCTACGTCCCCGCATATTAAGCGGTCCATAGGCGTTGGTGCTTCCATATCGGCTTTTACGTCTGCGGTAGCACTGATCTGGTCAGGCGTGTCCTCGTAAATAAAGGAGGCCTCCAATTCGTGTTGCAGGTAGGTATCGGGTGAAAAGCGAAAACCTTCGTTGGCCTTGCGCTGGGCGTAGAGTTTAATCAGGTCAAAGGCCACTTCCTTGACCCGCTTTTTAGCTTTGGCCTTGGTTTTTTGCCAGGCTCCCGATCCGAGTTTATGGGTGGTGGGCACCGTGCCTTCTTTGCCGTTGTAACGGGCAATTTTGTGTAGCGAGTGGATGCTGATATACAACACATCGCCACCATTATAGATCAGTTTAATGGCTTCCTGGCTTTTGCCGTTCACATCGATCTTTTGCAGTCCGCCAAACTCACCGATACCGTGGTCAATGTGGGTAACGTAGTCCCCAATCTGCAGGCTAGTGAGTTCCTTAAGGGTAATCGCCTGCTTTTTTTCGTAGCCGGTTTTGAGTTTAAAACGCTGGTAACGTTCAAATATCTGGTGATCGGTGTACACGGCTTTTTGCCCTCCTGCATCCGCAAAACCCTCGTGCAGGCTATACACTATGGGTTGAAATTCCACCTCGTGGCCGATGTCGTCAAAAATGGCGTAAAAGCGTTCCACCTGTTTAGTACTGGCGCAAAGCAGGTAGTTCTGCCAGCCTTTTTCGGTGTTGGCCTTGAAATCCTCCACCAAAAGTTCAAACTTCTTGTTGAAGGAAGGTTGTGGTTTGGCATCGAACTCAAAGCTCCGGTCGGTGGTGTAATACACATCATTTCCCCACTCCAGGGTGGCGAAGCTTTGCAGGGTTTTCTTCAGCCCGCTGCCATCTATGAAGAGTTCACCCGGTTGGCTATGACTGATCTCACCTTGCAGTTGTTTGAAGGCTTCTTCGGCCTTTGCATAGAGGTCATCCAGCTTTTTGGCCGCCAGGGGAATGCTCTTGGCCCACACCACGGTTTGATCGGAAATGTAATGCAGGAAACTCTCCCGTTTTTCCAGCATGAGCTTGTTCTCCACGTTGGGAATCAGGTTGAGCTTTTTAACCTTATCAATGCTGAGTTGGGTTTCAATATCGAAGGTGCGGATGCTTTCCACCTCATCACCAAAAAACTCGATGCGGTAGGGTTGATCGTGCGCAAAGGAAAATACATCCACTATACCACCCCGTACGGAAAACTGGCCGGGTTCAGCCACAAAGTCCACTCTTTCAAAATGGTATTCAAAGAGGGTTTCGTTGAGAAAATCGATGCTTAGGTCATCACCTTCCTTTACGGTAAAAGTATTGGAGTTGAGTTGCTTGCGAGTTACAACCTGTTCAAAGAGCGCATCGGGATAACTCACAATGGCGGCTGGTTTCTTGCGACTGTTGATGCGGTTGAGCACTTCGGCACGCAGCAATACGTTGGCATTATCGGTTTCTTCCACCTGGTAAGGCCTGCGGTAAGAGCCAGGATAAAACAGCACGTCTTTTTCTCCGATAATTCGCTCCAGGTCGTTCAGGAAATAGGCGGCTTCTTCCTTATCCTGTAAAATGAAAAGGTGTGGCCGCTCCGAATGCTGAAAAGAGGCACAGGCCGCCAGTGAGGTGAGCGAACCGGTGAGGCCTTTGGCATGGGCCTTTGCCAGGGTATGCTGTTTAAAGAAGTTGCCGATTTCCACCAGCCTTTCATCGGCCAGGTAGGATTGAATAAAATCGTTTGCAGTGCTTGCCATGGGTACAAAATGCCTAACCACCCGATCCGTTTGGGAGGGGTGGTAAAATTGGATGGCAAAAATAGGGAAGTAATTTATCTGAGGGCGAGAGCTCCGAATAAAAGTAGCATCAAACTACTCAAAGAAAAAACAATGTCTTTTTCCACCTTGGATACAGGTTTTCGAAACGGCCAGGGATCTACCCAGCCCGGATCCCATTCTTTTATTTCTACGTCCATTATAGTGAAACGTCCCGGCTGCACCTTCACCTCCTCCACTATCTTTTCCTCGTATCCAGGGTAGTTAACTTCCAAGGTGTATATTCCAGGCTCCAGTTTATCTAAGCGGTAATGACCTTCAAAATCGCTGAGGGCTCCGGTTGGCAAACTCCCATTTTCGTTCTTGATAGTAACCTCTACACCAATCATCTCTTCCCCGCTTTCTGCATCAGTAACTTTACCTTTAATGGTGCCCCACTCCATTTGCGCACTTAGCGGCTGATAAATGCTGGTAACCAACAAAAAGAAAAATACCATTCTGGCCATGATCTGTATTTTCATTTTTGACACTCCGAATACATCAGGGTTGCCTTTTAACCGTTATACAAGATACTGAAAGATGGCTAAATCCGAATGGATGCGCTGGCCTTAAGGTTAAAACCGTTCAGTTTGTAGTTCAGATCACAGAATTCAAAAAGCCAGCCTCCATTATCCAGTTTAGTCACATACACTTTTTGGTCGGCTGCAACCTCCACCGGTCCTGAAAAACCAGGTGTTAGCACCACACGGGCCACATCCGCTCCTTTATCACCTATGTTTCCATTGGCGGTGGTGTAGGTACCGTTTCTGGGTTTGCGGTTTAACTCAATCAGAATATTAGGACCCGGTGAATCCGCCTGAATGGCAAAAGCACCGAAAACCTGGTACACCTCGCCTGTATCTATATACCGCAGATTGTAACGCACTTCATTGTCTTTAAGGGTATTTTCCGGCTCTGAACAAGGAACGTCAGGAGGTATAAAATCAGGGGTAACTATGGAAAGTACATCTCCATAGCTATAGCCGTACTCGTTAACGGCAAAGGTTCGTACATATATAGTTACGCCCGCCTCGTCATAATACAAAAGGCCCCTGAAGTCATTATTGGAGCCGGAGCCTATTACCTGGGTTTGCTCCATGGTAGGCTCGGGATCTAAACTTGCGCAAAAGCCTGCGGCTTCCACCTCCAGTCCACGGTCATCAGCAATGCGACCCTTCATCAAAATTACCCCGTCCTCCGGGCTATTTAGGTCCACGGTTTCCACCAGAGGTAAAATATTGTCATAATCAGGGGTGCAGGCCCAAAAACCGAGGGTAATAACAATGGTGGTTATAATCTTCTTCATGGAAAGTATAAGGTTTAGGTTAATCAAAAAAATAGGTTACCCCGAGGGCCGTTTGCCAGAAAACGGTGGAAGCTCCGCTGGTAAAGTTCCAGCTATAGCCCATTCCCAGATCCAGCAGGAATTGATCGTTCCCGTAACTCAGTCCCGCTTTAGGGATAAACCCTACATACCCCTGGGAAACATCTTCTGAACCGTCACTTATTCCATAATAATAGCTATCAAGCCTGTAATTTTCAGATCTTACCGTGACATCCGTGGCCACAAAAGGTGAAAAATTTGCATCCAGTATCCGGTACTGGTAGCCAAAGCCGAGTATCCATCCGTAGTGGTCCGCATAAACTTCATAACCTGGCCTTACCTGCGGGTACTCGCTGGAATAGGCCACCACGGGAAAAGTATCCTGCCGGGCATTAAGTGAATAGTATGAAGCGTAAATAGTGGCTTGCCACTGATCGAGAGGATCTTCGCTAATCCGGTAACCCAGGGAATACATAAGGCCCGGTTTGAATACGTAGCCGAAGCGTCCATCGGGTTGCAGGTAGGTGATTTCCGTGTAGATTTGGCCCTTTACACTCCCTGCCAAGGCAGACAGCAATATAATCAGGCTCAGGATTTTTTTCATGGAATGGTTAATTAAGGCGGCAAATATAAAATAAGCGGTATAAAAAAAGAGCCCGGTTAGCACCGGGCTCTTTCGTCCAACATAAACAACACCTACTACTTTCTCTTAAAATCCTTTAAGGGCTGCGTTTTTCACAATACCGCCCAACATTTCAATAATGTCTGATGAGCCGGAACCTTCTTTTTTGGCAACTTCTACTTTTTTTCTTTCAAGGGGAATATCGAATAGCGCTACCCTGGACTCCTGGGCCACCAGATTATTGACCACCATTTTTTCGAATTCACGGCCATATACTTCGATGCGATAAACGCCCGGCTCAATGGAATCCGTGGAATACTTTCCGTTGTAGCCGCTGGTGATGCTGGTAATTACCTCACCTTGGTGGTTGCGGATAAGAATGTTGACGTGTGAAACGTCCTCAAAAGTTTGCGCATCGTAAATGCGCCCTTTGATTATAGAATTTTGGGCACTCATCCATTGCGATAGGCAAAGGCAGATACTTAAAGCCCAGCCGGTAAAACCGGTTCCTGCTGCATTTTTCATAATGGCTTCGTTTAAAAGTGAATACTCCGTGAATACCTGCCGGAACTACATCGGGCAGACTTTTGCCTGAGCTTTATAGCGATACGTTTCAGGGGGTAGAAAACCCCTTTGTGTATAATTTCCAGGGCTTTGCTTCCTTACTTATATAGAGTGAAATACTGAAAAAAGGTTGCCCTAGTTATTGGCTGATTCTTCGGATACAGCGGGGCGCATCCAACTCAATACGGAAATACGGCCGTCCTGCTCCCTGCGGGCTATGCCCATCCATTCCAGTAGTGGCAGGCCCATCAATTGACCGGAGGAATACATTTGTTGCAAATACTGGGACTCGCCCTTGTAACCACCATCATGAAAAAGCATCTGTACGGGAATTTTACAAACCTGGGAGGCGAGGAACGACCAGCACATAACCGCCATTTCATCGTCCTTCTTATGTGGAAATTCTACGGCTATATCCCCAAAAATCTGGTCCCGCTCTTCCGGCAAGGTTACGGCCAGGTGACCCGCTTCGTGTAGTAAGTCGCCCGGGTATTTCAGCTTGGTGGGGTCATAAACCACCGCTCCTCCGCTGATGGTTACGCCCGGTAGAAAAGTATCATCCGGTAGTTCTTCGATTTTATAGGGGATTTGAAAATGATCGAAAAAAGCAGTGATATTTTGTACGGCTTGTTGTTCGGGCTCCATTTAAGCTTGGTTTTTATGAACCAGGGTTGAACTGGCTTGTGCACTGGGTAAAATTAATACATCTGCGAGATTTACATGAGCGGGGCGGGTAGCGATAAACACTACCAAATCGGCAATATCTTCAGCCTGTAAGGCTTGGTAGCCTTCATATACTTTTTGGCTGCGCCCGGAGTCTCCTTTAAAACGAACCAATGAGAATTCGGTTTCTACCAAGCCCGGTGCTATTTGTGAAACACGGATGTTATGTTGGTTCAGGTCAAGGCGCATGCCGCTATTGATGGCATCTACCGCGTGTTTGGAAGCACAATACACATTGCCGTTGGGGTACACCTCCCGACCGGCTATGGAGCCGATGTTGATAACATGCCCGGAGTTGCGTTGTACCATTCCCGGCAGAATAGCCCTCGAAACATAAAGCAGGCCCTTCACATTGATATCAATCATCGCCTCCCAATCTTCCAGGCTACCTTCCTGGATAGAGGAAAGTCCGTGGGCATTTCCGGCATTGTTGATCAGCAGATCAATTGCTCGCCATTCTTCCGGTAAAGATTCAATAGCCGCAACTACCGCTTCATGGTCTCGTACATCAAAGGTAAGGGTGGTAATATCGGTAACGGCAGACAGTTCTTCTTTCAATTCTTTCAGGCGTTCCGCCCTGCGGCCACAGGCAATAATGCGGTAGCCTTCTTTAGCCAGTAAGCGGGCAGTAGCCCTTCCGATGCCTGAGGTAGCACCCGTGATGAAAGCGGTTTTTTGAGCCATGCATTGGAATTTAGCCCGAAGTTACTGGACCTTTTTTTAATTCCTAGCATAAAGAAGAATTGAATGTATTTTCCACAACTACTTACTTTCGTAAATATTTATCCGCCAATCTTAAACTTAATGCCTACACGATTCATAGTCTTAGCCTTGCTTTTAGCAGCCCGGCTAAGTTTTGCCCAACTCATTATTGGTACGCCCGGCACTTTCGGCATAAAGGGTAAGGAGGTTGATACCGAAACCATGCAGAGGTTTAAAAAAACTACCACGGTGTTTTTTTATAATGAGGAAGATGCTGCTTATTTTGAAGATGATAGTATTCGCATAAAACGGAACTGGAAGATCACTCCTTTGTTTTTTGTGCCGGTTTCAAGAATGGAAGAGTTTACGGAAGCCCTACATGGAACCTATAGTTTCCTGGATTACCACCTGACAGGGTCCGTTAGAGAACACTCCTATGTACAAGATAGTTGGGCTTTTCTTGATTTACGGGTCCCGGTTCCAAATGGAGAATTTAAAAACATCGCACGCCTGGCCCTGGGTCCCGAAACTAAGGATGCCGTATTCCTGAGCCGGTTTTACCTGAATGACCAGGGTGAATCGGAAAGGCTGATTAAGATTCTTAAAAACCCCATGCAGAGTGTAGAAAGTGTGCACATTGACCGTGCGGTAAAGTATTTACAAACCAAAGCTTCCTTTACCAATTTTTATCCGGGTATTTTTCGTTACTACCTCGGCTATATCAACAATGGGCTGGAAGCCGGAGAAACTCGAGGAATCAATGATTCACCTACTGATGATATGCAGTTGTCTGCATTAGCGGAGGGCACTTTGATAGTGCCTGAAAGCATTTTGCTAGATTGGGATAAAAGGAGGAAAAAATTCGAAGCGCTGGACCCCGGAAAACTATTTAGCAAGTATGACTATAAATACAAAGTGCTCTCAGCCTACGAAATCAATGATCTTTTTTTATCCGACTCCACCGGAGAGGGTCTGTTTATAATGGTTCCGGCCTTGTCCAGTGGAAACCAGTTTATCAATATTTACACCCCTGACGGAAAATGGGTGTATAGCGATTGGGAGAAAAGTGGTGGTGGCTTTGACGCCAGGGATATCAAAGAAATCTCGAAGAGAATATCGAAAGCGGTTAAAGATTAAAATCATAAGATCCGGCCGCTACCGCGGCCGGATCTTAAGCCCAAACAACATCTACTACTAAATTTTATCGCATACCTACCTCCTGGGAACGGTCGAGCTTTTCGGCTAAAGCCGCTAACCGCATAAACTCAGCCCGGTAGCCTAACTCATCATCACCGCGACCGGCTTTTAAGCACTACGCTTTAGTTCAACTAATTAAGTTTTACGTATTACTTGATGGGTGACCCACTCCTCACCTTTTTGAAACCTTATAAAATAGGTGCCTACCGGATAACTGCTCAGGTTGATTTGAAGGAACTTTTCAGAGCTCACTTCTCTCCTCTGTAGGATCTTTCCCCTCAGATCAGTTAAGAATAGCTCCTTCACTTCCTCTCCAAATTCAAGATTTAAAACGTCACTGGTAGGGTTGGGGTAGCACGCAAATTTATGAGGGTCTCCCTCATCGCTTTTTTCATCAGAATCCAATTTGCTTTCCGAAACCGGTAGTTCCGCTTCAGCTTTTTTGTTTTGGCTGGTGTCCGCAGCCAAGGCTTTTTGCACGGGTATATCTATACAGGCAGGGATGTACGCAAATTGATGAATCAGGCGCACCATTAAGTCATTTAACAGCTCCACTTCGTAGCTATCCGTAGTAGGTTCAAGGTGGGGATTCCCCACCCCGCTGTGATCTGTCAAAAAAGTGTAGGTTCCATTGGTAGTTAAGGCCATTGCCCTTAAAAGGTATTCTGTCCTTTTATCAATCCCGCTCGAGGCTATTGGAATTATACGAATACCCTTTTGCGCAGCTTCCATGAGCAGTTTATGAAGTTTTTCCAGTTCTTTTTCACTATAATGAGGGGGTGCATCCAAAACAAGGAACATGATTCTTGAAACCGCCTTTTCACTCCATTCCAAATCGCGAACCGCAACTTCCAGGGCTTCTATGAGGGCTTCGGGATAATCACCTCCACCAGCAGCATGCTGATGCTTAATAAAATCATCTGTTTGTCCGATTGCTGTTGAAAAGTCAGTTTTCCGGGTTATATATTCATCCCCTTGATCCCGGTAAAAAACACTGGAAGTGCGTATAGAACTATGGTTTAAAACGGATTGAATACGCCCCACAACATCCCTTAACTCTGCTTTCAAAAATGCTATTTCATCTGTCATGGAGCCGGTGGCATCTACCACAAAGGAAATATCCAGAATATCCGGCAGCTCACATAGCTCATTTATTTGAAGGGTATTCATACCCTTGTCAATAGAAACCGGTCCGTCTATTTTCAAAACCTTGTCGTTATAGTGTATTTTCAAACGGGTTCCTTTTTCTTCATTTTTAAAAAGGTTACTCCATAGTTCTGCCTTTCCTGTATTGTCGGTCCGGCACCTCCAAACGGCTTTACCCTTATTGTTTTCAAATACAACTTCTGCATCCACTACAGGAATACCGTTAGAGAAGGTTAGTTGCAGGCTGTGCCTTTCCAGTGGGGCTATTTCCCAATAATCTTTCCATTGCTTCAATTGATCGTCTGAAATATCCTCCCACAGCTTCCATTTACTAAAGTCATGTATTTCACCGGCTGTAAGTACTCTTGCCCCCGGATCTTTCAGGTGTTCTTTCGGTTCCTTCGGAATTGATGTTTCAAATGGTGATGGGAAATCTATATGAAAATCGGTTAGTGGGTTAGGATGACCTTGCAAGGGTGTTACGGTACCCAAAATTGAACTATTCCACACCCCTTGTGGGTTTTGATAAAAAACAGTGCTGTTACCGGAGGTATGAATTACTCCTGCCGCTTTGCTAGAAACCGAACTAATATCCCGTACCGCCATACTATGAATATCCTCCGCAGTAGTTATTTTACTGCTTTTAGTTGCGTCAATCAGGGGTGGTTCATTAACAATAGTTACTTCACCAATCACATGAGACGCTTCACGCATTTTAAAATTCTGCCGGGTGATAATATTGGATGAAATGACTATCTCAGTAAGGGTAATCTTTGCGTAACCGGTAAAACTTGCCTCTACCTTATAAGTACCTGCCTCAACCGGGCTTATATGATATTTACCGTCAAAATCAGTAACTCCGCCATTAATAACTACTCCGGCAGAATCTTTAATCACAATGTTGACGAGAGGTATAGTTTCACCCGTCCTGGCATCGGTTACTACCCCTTTCAAGGAACCGGGGCGGGTTTGAGCCATACTGGTAAAACACATACAGAGGAACAGGCTTATACCTGCCAAAGAACACAGCATTTTCATAGCACACAGAATTAGATTAGACGTTGAAATAAGCGTCTCGAATTTCTGTGCGGGCCCGCCAAAAAAGTTCAACAGCTTTTGTACTTAATTAGATGCTTTCAAGTACGAAAGGTTGCCCTTACCGTGGATACAAATTTATTTAGAGGTCAGCAGGCTTACTTAAAAACCAGGCGTGAAAGTGCCACCGGTCTGCCCGGTGCATCTTTGATAATGGCCTGGTAAAAACCAGCGGGTATAGAGTGCCTTTGCAGATAAACACGGTTTCCTTCCAAACCATTTTCCCGGTGAATGAGGCGACCTTGCTGATCATAAATTTCCAGGTGGCCACCAACAAGGTTAAGGTTACCCAGGTCCAGCCAGGCGGCATCGGATATAGGATTGGGCGTGGCAGAAATGCGGGGTAGCACTTCATCCTCCGCCAGGGAAGAACAGAAACCGGAATTATCCACCACGATATTGTCGATCATCCAACCATCGAATACATTGGTACCCGTTACGGAATCTGAAATAAAGGTAAATCGCAATAAATGTTGATGAGGCTTTTTAATAGCATAACAGGGAAAAATTACTTCCGCCTGCCGCCATGCGCTATCTACAGAACCACTAAAACCAGGGGTTCCATCGAACAAAGTGTCCGAAGCGGAATAAAAACCCGTGGTGTACAAACCGTAAGGGCCGTAATATTGATAAAAGTTGGGATTTCCACTGGTATCGGTGAGTAAGCGCCAGCTTTGGCCACCGTCTTGTGACAGTTCCACGTAACCACCATCGCGACCAAAGCTTGAGTTAATGCGGTATTGAAAACTAATGCGGGGCCGTCCCCCGTATATATCAAAACCCAGCGTAAAGCTCGACCTGTTGTTAGTTGGGTAGGGATTTAAAGTATCGGTTAGTATAGCCTTCGTACCTGCGTATGCCGTATCGAACACCCACTTGGAAGGCGTACCGATTTGCCAGATATTCTGCGAGGAAGTATCTATTTCAATATGGGTACTGAAACTTTCAAAATCAATGGTATCAACTTGTGATAGCCCGAAGATTGGAAAAGAAGAGGTGAAAAGTAGAAATGGGAGAAAGCGCTTCATAGGGTTAGGGTTAAGTATGATAACAAAGCTAAGCAAATTGACTTTAACCTTATGAACTCCGGCCCTTAAAAACTATTCTGTAAGTGAACTATTTAGGATGGTTATCAACTCATCAAAGTTCTTCGCCAATACATCACTTAAGCCTGCTACTGCAGCGGCATTTACCGAGGAAAACGTATAAAGCCCCGGTACGTAAACTCCGGCTTCTGCCGATGATTGAACGGGCAATTCGGAAATCAGCCTTCCTTCGGTTATCACCTTTCCGTTTTTATCCTGCAGGCGGTACCGGATTGCACTATATGCTTTCCCGCTCTTTATACCATTTTTGTTTTTATGCACACTAATAGCACCGTATCCCGGCATAGGGGCTGAAAAGGATTCTGAAGTCAGGTTCATCAAAACCACAATTGAGGCACTGTCAATATCCAGTTTTAAGGTATAATCAGCTGTACTCTGATCCGGGCTTATCCGGTACATACATTTCCGCTGGGCTTCGCGAATAAAACCTTCCCGCAAAAAACTTTCCGGAGACTCCAAAATTCCTTTCCGGTCCAGTTGATAGATGTAGTCTTGGGAAATTTTGGTATAAAATATCAATGGTACAAAACTACCTTTCCCTTTCTCCACGGACCCGTTGAGAGTAGCTGTATTTGAAGGAGCCTCTACCTCCTCAATAAAAATCTTCAAATCCGTTTTAAAAGTTGTTGCCGGACCATCGATAAGATAATCCAGGGTGGCAGGCCTCTTTAACAGTTGCTCTTTTACCGATTTGGAAGATGCACAGGCGTTTAATAAAACCGCAGCTACCAGTAAGACTATAGCGGTAATAAATTTCTTAAATACCATGACGATAATATTGGTAGCGGGTTTTTATCACTTCTCGTAAAAGCGGATTATCACATCTATCGTAGAGTTGTTGATAGCGCTGGTAATAATCCATATCCTCACCTGACTCAAGCTGACAATCCAGCAATAAAAGCGCGGCCTGCGCACTAAAATTCTCAGTAGCGACTTCGGACAGGTATATACGGGCCTGGGTAAAATCTTTGTTCTCCATGGCGCAAACCCCCAGCATAAAATTTCGCTCGGCATCTGAACTAAGCTCCTGAGCCATTTTCTCGGCTTGCCGGTTTTTGCTTTCCATAATAGATACTAGTGCTTCTTTCAGTTCAGCACTAAAGCTTTCTTCTATAATAATATACTTGGCTACATAAGCTTGTCCCTTAAGTTCTGAATACATAAAGGGCTCAATAACCGCATACAGATAAGGCTTTTTAGGTGTACAGGCATTTAGTAGCAGTACCGCGGCCAGGGCATATAATGATCGCATAGTTAAGGTGTTTTTGTGAAGAAGGATTAATGGCCCTGCATAAATTCTTCCGCTTTCTCCACCATCTTTTTACTTCCGCAAAAGAAAGGCACCCTTTGATGTAGCTCTTCCGGTTGTAGATCAAGAATACGGGTAAAACCATCGGTGGCCTTGCCCCCGGCCTGTTCAATTAAAAACGCCATGGGATTGCATTCGTATAAAAGGCGTAATTTTCCTTTGGGAGCCTTGGTACCGGTGGGGTAAATGTAAATACCGCCCTTCATGAGGTTACGGTGAAAATCAGCCACCAAAGAGCCAATGTAGCGGGAGGTTAAGGGGCGGCCATCGGATTCGTCCAACTCCTGGCACCACTTGATGTACTGCTTCACTCCATTTGGAAAGTGCACGTAGTTCCCCTCATTGATCGAGTAAATTTTCCCTTCCTCAGGAGCTTTCATATTCGGGTGGGATAGAAAAAACGAGCCTATACCAGGGTCGAAAGTAAAGCCGTTTACTCCATTACCGGTGGTATATACCAATATGGTTGAGGTTCCGTAAATGAGGTAACCTGCGGCCACCTGCCGGTTGCCGGGCTGTAAAAAATCTTCTAAAGTAACCGGGCTACCGGGCTTGGACACCCGCCTGTAAATACTGAAAATAGTACCTACGGAAACATTCACGTCAATGTTGGAAGAGCCGTCTAGCGGGTCAATCAACACCACGTATTTGGCATCCTGGTGCATTTCATCGTTAAAAATTACGAAGTCTTCCATCTCCTCGGATGCCAAGCCACAAATTTCACCACGGTTGCGCAAGGTGCTTATAAAAAGCTCGTTGGCCATCACGTCCAACTTCATCTGCTCCTCACCCTGCACATTGTCGTTTCCCGCCTTGCCTAAAATTTCGGCTAAACCGGCCTTATTTATTTCCTGGTTCACCATTTTTCCCGCCAGGCGTATGGAACTTAAAAGGGCACTGAGCTCGCCCTTGGCGTAGGGAAAATCCTTTTGGTTTTCGATGATGAACTCACCGAGGGTGGTATGTCTTCTTCGCATGAAATTGAGAGGTTTGCCAGCAAAAATAGAATTTTAGCCTACAGCACAAATCCAGATGGTGTTTAAATACACCGGTATTCGTTAAAAGAGCCTACTTCTCCTTTTTCTTGTTGATAAACTTAGGATTGGAGGGGGGCAAGCCCGAAGGTTTGGAAGGTGGTACGATGGGTACGTCCTGGCCGCTATTGAACTTCACTTCACTGCGCAAATGCCACCAATCATCTTCCCACTCCAGGCCATCATAGCTCATATCAGGCCCGTACAATTGATATACACCCTTCATCTTGGGGTCGGGTGGCACCAAATGGTCCATAATAATCATTTCCTTTTCCTTATTCCACCGCACTGAAGCGGAGTAATCCCCGGAATAACTCAGGATCAAACGCATGGGTGCCTTCCGGTAGGTTTGATCCATAAAATTTTCGATGTAAAAAACCTTGGCTCCAAATTTAGGTCTGCCTCTTCGATCCACGCTTATCACGTCCACCACCTTGCGGTTCATTTCTTTGCCGGGAATAAAGCCCAGCAGGGTATAAATTTTTTTACCGTTCTTTTTTACCGGCACCATGTCGTAGTAAATAGCCCCGTACCAATCCTGGGCTTTTAAGGTGCGGAATTCCGGCTCTTCCAATGAGGCTTTGGCATCCACCAAATCGGTCACCTCAATTTCGCCCCTTCCGTTTGGAGCCGCCACCAAACCGTATTGCCGGTAGGTAAAAGTGGAGTCGGGCATTTGCCAGGTATAAATATTGAAGTTTCCTTTTTCCTCATTCAGGCGAAGCATATTGGTTACCGGTTTCATAGGATCCTGGTAACCCGCTTCGGTGGCCACATAATTCTTCAGGAGTTCTGTAAAATGGCGGTTGGCCGAATCACGGGTAGCGAACTCGGAATGCTCCAGAATTATCCGGCCGGTTGCCGAAAGCTCTTCCACCGTAGCCGGTGCCTCTAGCTCCTGCGCTAAAAGGGAAAACGCTGGTAGCGAAAGCATGAATAATAACACATACCGCATACTGCCCAAAACGTTGCGAAAATTATTCCAGTATAAATTGAGGTAGATCAGAGGTGCAGAAACTCCTTTTTAGCCAGCAGCTCATCCTTGGACTCTACATTATCCTCATCGGGAACGCAGCAATCTACCGGGCAAACCTCGGCACATTGCGGTTCTTCATGAAAACCCACACACTCAGTACACTTATCGGTAACTATATAATATACATCGTAATCCACCGGTTCCTGCGGCTCATCTGCATCATAAGTACCACCGCTTTTAGGGGTTACTTTACCTGATAACCCGGTACCTTCACTAAAACGCCACTCCACAGCTCCTTCATAAATAGCATTGTTGGGACATTCCGGCTCGCAGGCTCCGCAATTAATACACTCTTCGGTTATCTTGATAGCCATATTGATTCTTACTTTTGCGCAAATTTAACAATACCTCCTGGCTTATGTTTGATTTGGCCGACCGTATTTCGGCATTTGAAGTTTTAGGGCGTTTTTTAGGGCAGTACTCTGAAACCCGTAAGGATGCCGATCTTAAAAAACTGAATTCTTTTTTCCTGGATGATTTCCGGAATACCATTATACAGGCAGGCATTTACAATAATTGGTTTACGCAGGACAACGTGGAGTATGCGCTGCAACAATGGAGTGAAGCACTGAGCCAGGCCGAGTTGGAAGCATGGGTACAGCGTTACCCGGCTGATCATTTTCACCCAAGCCCTTCCCGCACTGTGGCCCTGATAATGGCCGGCAATATACCGATGGTGGGCTTTCACGACTTCTTATCCGTTTTATTGAGTGGACACAAGGCTCTTATAAAACCGTCATCGGACGACAGCTTGCTGATAACCTTTATCGCCCAAATACTGGTAGCCATCGATCGCAGGTTTGCGGAGCACATTCTTTTTGCAGAAGGTAAATTGAGCGACTTTGATGCGGTTATTGCCACCGGCAGCAATAATTCATCGCGCTACTTTGATTATTACTTCAGCAAATACCCGCACATTATTCGTAAAAACAGAACTTCCACAGCGGTTTTGTTGGGAGACGAAACCCAGGAGCAACTGGAAAAACTGGGCGATGATGTTTTCCGCTATTTCGGTTTGGGCTGCCGTAGTATTTCCAAGTTGTACTTGCCCAAAGGTTTTGACCTCGACCGGATTTTTAAAGCGTTTTACAATTATAAGGGGGTTATCGATAATAAGAAGTACAGCAATAACTACGATTACAACCGCGCCATATTTTTAATGGAAAAGCAGGCCTTTTTGGAAAACGGCTTTGTAATGCTGAAGGAAAGCGACCGTTTGCACGCCCCGGCAGCCATTGTATATTATGAGTTTTATGAAAACCGTGAAGCCTTAACACAAACTCTGGCTAAGCTGGAAGAACAATTGCAATGTGTGGTGGGACAAAAGCGGGCACCCCTGGCCCAAATCGGTTTTGGCCAATCGCAACAACCACACCTTTGGGATTATGCCGATAAGGTAGATACCCTTCGCTTTTTACGCACCATTTAAATTACCACGGCTAAAGGGAACCGCCTATATTTGACGTTTCTTACCGGTGTACCATGAAACTGATTCGTTTTTTTAAAAGTAAAACCTTCTGGGCCAACGTTCTGGTAGCTATTATAGCCCTGGCACTTTTATTTTGGGGGCTTACCGCCATCCTTAATTCTTATACCCGCCACGGTGAAAACATCCAGGTGCCGGACCTCAGCCGTCTGTCCTACGAAGAAGCCGTGCGCAGATTACAATCGGAAGAGTTGGAACACGAAATACTGGATTCAGCCGAGTTTAACCCTGAATTTCCAAGGGGCAGCATACTGGGACAGTACCCTTACCCCGGCTCATTGGTAAAGGTAGGCCGGGTAATCAAACTTACCTTAAATCCCCTGAAACCCCGAAAAATAGATTTGCCGGAACTCATTGAAAAAACCAAGCGGAGAGCTTTGTACGACCTGGAGTCTAAAGGTTTTGAAATAGGTGAACTTACCTATGTACCCTACATCGGTAAGGATGTGGTGGTAGATGTAAAGGTGGATGGCCGCTCCGTAAAGTCAAAATCTAAATTTGAAAAAGGGACCCGGGTGAACCTGGTGCTGGGGCAAGGTTTAGGTGGCTCGTTGATTCGCGTGCCTTACCTGAAACGTTTAAGCCTGGAGGAGGCCCGCACCAAATTGCTGGAAGCTTCGCTTAACCTCGGCTCGGTGCGCTTTGATGAAAATATTGCCGATAGTGCAGCAGCTATAGTGTATCAACAATACCCCAACCCCAGCCGTAAACCCTCCATCAACCTCGGCTCACAGGTGGATATTTGGTTGAGTGATGACTATACCAAACTACCGATGGATTCGTTAGAGTACCTTCAATATGAAATCCCCGATTCGCTGAATAATGCAAAAGACTCTGCCTCATCCCTATAAAGTTCTTTTCCTGTTTCTTTTGGCTTCCCTTTCTGCTTTTGGGCAACAACCCAGGGAAATCCTTAGCGGCATAACCGCCAGGCCCGGAGTAATGGCTGAGTCCGCATCAGTGTCCGAAAAGAAAGTTCAAAAAATCAATCTCCCCATTAACGATGATTTCAGCTATGCACGGAGCAGTACTTTCCCCCGGAGAACTATCTGGCAGGATAGCAACGTATATGTAAACATGACCTATGGCATTGATCCCATTACCATGGGAGTGGCCACTTTTGACGGATTGGATAAGTATGGCCTACCCTACGAACAGGGCCTTATCACTACTGATACAGCTGACATTCTTACTTCCCTGCCCATTGACATGGCCAATACAAATGGCAATGTGGTGCTTTCTTTTTATTATCAAAGCGAAGGCCTGGGCGAATCACCAGCCTTTAATGATTCGCTGGCCCTTTATTTTTACAGTCCGCTGACCTTGAAATGGTATTCGGTTTGGCGCGCACGCGGAGCCAATACCGAAGACTTTAAGCTGGTGCAGATTCCTATTACCGCTAATCGTTTTCTTCAAGACGACTTTCAGTTCCGTTTTATATCCTACGGAAGTCCCGGTGGAGCCTTTGATATGTGGCATATTGACCGGGTTGTTCTTGATGATGAGCGCGACACCTCCGATACCGGTTTTTTCGATCTATCCTTTACCTCTACTCCACCCTCCTTGCTATCAGATTACAGGGCCATTCCCTGGTTTCATTACAATGGGCCAGTACCCGACCTTATCAATACCGATCAATGGAACCTTTCCTATCGCAGGAATGTGCAATTCCCAGGTCAAAATTTCGGACTGGGCTTAAAGGTGTATAAGGTTCTGTACAACGGAACTGTTCTGGACGAGAGAATACCCGCCAATGCCGATTTTGGGGAGGATGATACCCACTTGGATAACGAGGTAAACTCCTATACGGTGGATGTTGGAAATTTTTTACTCCCCTCTCCACCCACCGGGGAATTTGAACTTACCGGAATAAACACCTATACCGGGGTAAGCCCACTTACACGGAACGACTCCCTCATTACTCGGCAGGTTTTCAAAAATTACTACGCCTATGACGATGGTAGTGCCGAGCGCATCTACCGGGTTACCGATAACGCCAACGGGGTTATCCTTTCCCGTTTTAGCTTCCGGGGTACCGATAGCCTTAAAGGACTGTTTCTTTACTTTTTACCAGGCACCCAGAACTCTACTACCAACACCTTCTCGATAGTAGTATTTGAGAACGATGGAGGTGTTCCCGGAAGTCTGTTGTACGAAACCGATACGCTTTACACCCCCCAGTATTCGCATTATACCAACAATTACCTGGCCTATGCTTTTAAACCTGACTCCGGCATTGTACTTTCCAACACCACCTACTTTTTAGGCATACGTCAAACCAATAGCACCGAAATGACACTGGGTTTCGATAAAAACAATATCCGCAACAATGCCATATTTTATGGGCAACCGGGCAGCCTCTTTCCTTCATTTGTAGAAGGCACACTAATGATGAGGCCCTTTTTCAAATACCTGCCGGATGATATAGGTCAGGAGGAGCTAAGCCTGAGTGAAGTGGACTTTGAAGTTTACCCCAACCCCAATTCGGAGGGTATTATTTATGTAAATATCAGCGGAGCAGAGCCCAATGAAACCTTTAGCTACCGCCTTTTAACCATATCCGGGCAACCCATCGGTGGAGGAGAGCTGAACCGTTCCGGCATACCAGCTTCACATTTAAGCATCGGAATTTACCTGCTCCAAATTGAGTCATCAGACCTTTCCAAAAAACCGGCATTCCAAAAAGTGGTAATTTCCCACTAATGAAAGAAGAACAGGAAACGTTTTCTGAAGATTCGGAAAACGAAGAGCTTTACGAACACCATCGCATTCAGGCCGATAGCGGTCAAAAACCCCTTCGGGTGGATAAATTTTTGGGGAACCTTCTGCCCAATACCTCACGCAATAAAATCCAGCAGGCGGCAGCCGCTGGTAATATTCACGTAAACCAAAAAGCCGTAAAAAGCAATTATCGCGTTAAGGCAGGCGACCTCGTACAGGTAGTACTTTCCTACCCACCCCGCGAAATTGAGCTCATCCCCGAAGATATTCCCCTGGACATCATCCATGAGGATGACGATGTGATTGTAATCAACAAGCAAGCAGGCATTGTGGTACACCCCGGTTACGGCAACTATACCGGAACCCTGGTAAACGGGCTCTTGTTCCATTTTAAAAACCTGCCCGGAAAAGATGAAACCCGCCCCGGCCTGGTACACCGCCTGGATAAAGACACCAGTGGTATTATGGTAATTGCAGCTGACGAATACGCCATGGCCCACCTGGCACGCCAGTTTTTTGAACGCACCACCCAACGCACTTACCAGGCACTGGTGTGGGGCAATGTGGCTGAAGATGAAGGCACGATTACCGGCCATATCGGGCGTAGCAAAAAAGACCGTAAAGTATTTACGGTTTACCCGGAAGGTGATGAAGGTAAACACGCGGTTACTCACTACCGGGTACTGGAAAGGTTTGGTTATACCACCCTGGTGGAATGTCGCCTGGAAACCGGTCGTACTCACCAGATAAGAGTACACATGAAGTATTTAGGCCATACCCTTTTCAACGACAAGGAATACGGTGGCGACCGGATATTGAAGGGTACCACCTTTACTAAATACAAGCAATTTGTGGCCAATTGCTTCAGCCTTTGTCCACGGCAGGCACTGCATGCCAAAACGCTGGGTTTTGAACATCCCCGGAGCAAACAACAACTTTCTTTTAATTCGGAACTTCCTGCCGATATGGGTGCGCTGATCGAAAAATGGCGGCACTACGCCCAACACAAACTCGAACAGGCTTAAAATTCAATGACACTGGTCTTTAAGGCAAGATTTTTGTAACATTGTCAATACCATGGGAAAACGAAAACTCCTTTTTTTACTGGCCATATCCATCGCTGTATTTGCCTTAAGCCAATGTAAGAAGGATCAGGTGGTTTACCGGGATGATAACGGTACCGTACAACCACCGCCTGGCCCTCAGCCTACACCCTATTCACTGTCAATTCCACCGGGTTTCCCGGCCCCTTATATTCCAGCAGACAATCCCCTGACCGTGGAGGGAGTGGAACTCGGACGTTTCCTTTTTTACGACAAAAGATTATCAAAAGACCTGAGTATGTCCTGCGGAAGTTGCCACATGCAGCAAGTAGCTTTCTCTGACCGGGAGGTGCGCTCTTTTGGTATTCACGGCCAACAAACCCGCAGGCACTCCATGCCTTTATTCAACCTCGCCTGGCAGGAAAATTTCTTTTGGGACGGAAGAGTAATATCGCTGGAAGAACAGGCCTTGCAACCGGTTACCGATCAAATTGAATTGGATAATGATTGGCCTACCGTAGTAGCCCGCCTGGAGGCGGATAGCGTTTACCCCGAAATGTTTGAAAAAGCCTTTGGCAGCGGACCTATCACTAAAGAAAATGCGGCCAGGGCCATTGCCCAATTTGAACGCAGCATCGTTTCCGCTAACAGTGAGTTTGACCAGGTTGTGCGCCTGAAAAATAAAGCAGACTTTGACGATCCCGGTGCTTCCCGCGCCTGGCAATTTTTCAACTCTGAAACAGGAGGAGACTGTTTCCATTGCCACGGCTCAGCAGAAACCGCTTTTTTGATGGGAGCTTTTGGCCGTGACCTGCAATTTCTTAACAATGGCCTGGACACCCCGGAAGACCAGTTGGATGACAAAGGCCGTGAAGAAGTTACCGGCAATATCAACGATCGGGCAAAATTTAAAGTTGCTTCCGTCCGCAACTCCTTCTTTTCGGCTCCCTTTATGCATGATGGTAGTATCCCCGACCTGGATAGCCTGGTGGAGTTTTACAATTTTGGCGGCCACATTACTCCCACCATCGATCCGAATATGAAGGCCGCTGGTGTGGGCCGTAACTGGACCCCACAACAAAAGCAAGACCTTATAAAATTACTCGAAGCTTTTACCGATTACGAGTTCCTGCAGAAGCCGGAATATGCCAATCCCTTTGAATAGGAAGTGTGAAAAAGATACTGACCTTACTCATTATTAGTGGGGCCATCGCCTTATTCCACGCTTGCAAAAAAGATGCTGTAGAACCTGCTACACCTGCAACAGTAGTCGGAACACCCTATAATTTTCAAATACCCAGCGGTTTTCCTCCACCATTTATTCCTGCGGATAACCCGATGACCGTTGAAGGCGTGCAGCTGGGCCGATTTCTTTTTTACGACAAAAGGCTGTCCCGGGATTTGAGTATGTCCTGCGGCAGTTGCCACGCACAGCAAAGTGCTTTTTCAGACCGGGCCATACGCTCCACCGGTATTCATGGCCAACAAACCCGCAGACATTCCATGCCACTGTTTAATCTCGCCTGGCAAGAGGTGTTTTTTTGGGATGGTCGTGCTTCATCGCTTGAGGAGCAAGCCTTACTGCCGGTTACCGATCAAATTGAATTGGATAACGATTGGCCTACGGTAGTAGCCCGACTGGAGACGGACAGTGTTTACCCTGATATGTTTGAAGCTGCCTTTGGGCCGGGGCCCATTACCAAAGAAAATGCCGCCAGGGCCATTGCCCAGTTCGAACGAAGTATTGTATCCGCCAACAGTGAATTTGATCAAGTGATTCGTTTGGGTACCAAGGCCAACTTCAACGACCCTTTGGCAGCCAAAGGCAAAGCCTTTTTCGAAGATCCCGACCGGGCAGACTGTGCCCATTGTCACGGGGCCGGAGAAACCTCCTTTATTATGGGTGCCTACGGTACTTTGAACTTTTCAAATAATGGCCTCAATGATTCCATTGCGGAGTTAGAAGACCTCGGCCATGAGGAAGTAAGTGGTAATTCCGATCACCGTGCCCAATTTAAAATTCCTTCGGTGCGGAATGTTTTCTACAGTCAGCCCCTTATGCATGACGGTAGCATTGCTTCTATTGATAGCCTGGTTGAGTTTTACAACACTGGCTCCCATAAAAACAGTACTACGGACCGGATAATGCATTTTGCCGGTAGGGATAACCGCTGGAGCCCGGAGGAAAAACAAAGCCTGAAGGCCTTTTTGGAAACCCTCACTGACTACGAGTTCCTGGTAAACGAGGCTTACCAAGACCCCTTTAAACCCTAGTTTCCAGGGTTTAATACCATCATATTGCGATAGCTTGTGAACAACTCTGATCCATTATGTGTAATTTATTTTATGTAAATAACACTAATAACACCACATCTTATGAAAAATTCGCTACAAGTATTGATCGCACTATTCACCTTATCCCTCTTTCTCACTTCCTGTTCACAAACACGCGAAGTGGTTGATAACGACGATCCGAGTTACCGCTACCGTAAGGTTTACGTAGGAAACAAAATTGTTTATCGCGATAAGAAGGAGGAGCCCCAGAAGGATGCACAGGTAAAGGAAGTGGAAAAGCAACAGAACGAAGAAGCCGATCCGCTCATCTCTGATCAGGAGCTTCCTGTAACCGCTTCAGCCGAAAAAACGGAGCCCGATACGGAAAAGAAAGAATCGTTTACTCGTGAAGCCAGCCGTACTTTCACCAATAATCTCAACGAGGTACACACCAGTATCTCATCCGGTGGCTTTCTTAGCTCCCTGTTTCAAAAGAGGCCGGAAGAGAAAATTCGCGTTAGTAAAGCGGCCGAAGACGATGATAAAACCATGATTGGCACCTATGAAATTTTTGCTCTGCTTGGCTTTGTATTTGGTTTGACCAGTCTTTTCGGAGGAATTATCCTGGCTATTTTAGGACTGGTATTCAGTATTTTAGGACTGAACTCCGGCTATCGCATTTTTGCCGTGCTGGGGCTGATATTCTCTATCGTAGGATTTATACTGGCACTGGTATAATCAATGTGACTCCCTGGGGATGTACAGCACCTTTTTAGTGGCAAAAAACTCCTCGGTAAAGTAATCCGAGAGTTCATACATCCGATAAAAAGGCAGTTCTTTAATCTCTTCGGAGAGGTCACCTCCTTTTAAATACAATATTCCATTGGAGAGTAGTCCCTGCACTTTTTTGCGGGGACTACTTATTTTACCCCTGGTCCAGGGCATAAAACGCGGGATTTGTGTAACCGCACGGGAAACAATGAAATCAAACTGATCTTTTACTTTTTCCGCCCTTTGATGTTCAGCCGTTACATTTTTTAAACCCAGGGCCTGAACCACCTCATCTACTACCTTAATTTTTTTGCCGATGGAATCCACCAGGTGAAATTGGGTTTCAGGAAAAAGAATAGCCAGGGGTACCCCCGGAAAACCACCACCCGTACCGATATCCAGCACCTTTTCGCCCTCTGAAAAAGGCCGCACACGGGCAATTCCTAATGAATGGAGAACGTGGTGCCCATAAAACTCAGCCATATCCTTGCGGCTGATCACATTGATCTGGGCGTTCCAGTGTTTATAGAGTTCTTCGAGCTCGCCAAAACGTTTTTTTTGCTGGTCGCTTAAATCGGGAAAGTATTTCAGGATTATTTCCATCGTTCAGGATTTCCAAAGAAACGGTTCTGCAAATGAACACACGTAAGAAAAACGGTGGTTAAAAATTCCCATAAGGGAAAAAGCCACAGGGTTTCAGCACTCTTAAACCGCCTTGCCAAAGGTATAAATACCAGCAGTTGCATCGTCAACTTTACAAGGGTAACACCGAGCCATACCTCAAGAGGCCAGTACCCCAAAATCCCGATAAGGACTCCCTCATAAAAGGTCAGTGTACTCAGGGTATATAAGCTCAATACCAATTGGGAATGGCGTTTATAAAATGTACCCGTGGAAAGGTGTCTGCGCTTTTGAAGCCACCACTGCGCGAAACCGGAGGGGCCTTCAGACCAGGTAAATGATGATTCGTCCACACAAATGGCTGTATTACCGGCCTGGCCAACCTGTGATACAAAGAGGTCATCATCACCTGAGCGGAGATGCTTATGGCTTTCAAAACCGTTCGCTTCCGCGAATAGCTGTTTGTGATAAGCCAGGTTTCGTCCCACCCCCATATAAGGTTTACCCCATAAGGCCAGGCTCATATACTGTGCAGCAACTTGCAAGGTCTCCCAACGTACCAATTTGTTTACCCATCCAACCTTACGGTAATGCCCGCCATAGCCGAGTACCAGTTTTTTTTCTGAAAATTGAGAAGCCATTCGGCTTAACCAAAGATTGTCTTGCGGCTGGCAGTCGGCATCGGTAAAAACCAGGTGATCGTATTGTGACAGGCCAATGCCAAAGGCGAGTGCCTCTTTTTTACCTCCGTATTTTTTATCTGCTAAAAAGCGTCTGGGTTTAAGATGGGCATACTTTAACTGTAGTTCCCTTAAAACATCGAAAGTACCGTCATTACTATGATCATCAACCACTATCACCTCAAAATCAGCGGAGTAATGTTGTTGCAGTATGGCAGGGAGGTTTTTGCGGAGATTGGACTCCTCGTTACGGGCACAGATTACCACACTCAAGGGAGGCAAGGGTACAGCGGCTTTGTTACTGGTTTTGTAAAGCGCTAGCCTTCCAAAAATTACCAGGTAATAAAGGCAAAGAAAAAGGCTGAAGCCCACCCATGTATATAGCCCCCACTCCATAAGCCGCCAAAGGTACATCCGTAAAAGATAGCTTTTAAGCTTATTTTTGCCGCCATGAGGTTTACCCTGCAAGCAGAAGACGCACAAAGCAAGGCACGGGCCGGTACTTTTAAAACCGATCACGGCCTGATTGAAACTCCTATTTTTATGCCGGTGGGCACCGTTGCTTCGGTAAAAACCATCCATCAGCGCGAGTTGAAGGAGGATATCGATGCACAGGTAATTTTAGGAAACACTTACCACCTTTACCTGCGCCCGGGCATGGACCTCATGCATAAAGCCGGGGGCCTCCATCACTTTATGGGTTGGGATCGCCCGATACTTACAGACAGTGGCGGTTACCAGGTTTACAGCCTAGCCAATAATCGCAAAATTACCGAGGAAGGCGTTGCATTTAAATCGCACATTGATGGCTCAAAGCACTTCTTCAGCCCCGAAAAGTCCATGGAAATACAACGACAGATAGGTGCTGATATCATTATGGCTTTTGACGAATGTCCTCCCTACCCCAGCACTTATGAATACGCCCGCACCTCTATGGAAATGACGCATCGCTGGCTAAAGCGTTGTGTGGACTGGCTGGCTGAAAACCCGGAATTATACGGGCATGGCCAAAGCCTTTTTCCTATTGTACAGGGATCTACCTACGAAGATTTACGGCAACGCTCAGCCGAAACCATTGCCTCCTTCAATTGTGAAGGCTATGCCATTGGTGGCCTTTCGGTGGGTGAACCGCACGATGAAATGTATGCCATGAGTGAGTTGGTGTGTAACTATTTACCACAGGACCGCCCGCGCTACCTGATGGGTGTGGGAACCCCGGCCAACATCCTGGAAAATATTGCCCTTGGGGTGGATATGTTCGATTGTGTAATGCCTACGCGAAACGGGCGAAATGGTATGCTCTTTACCAGCGAAGGCATCATTAATATTAAAAATCAAAAGTGGGCGGATGATTTTTCACCGCTGGACCCTAACGGCACATCCTTTGCAGACCGCGACTATACCAAGGCTTACCTCAGACATTTGTTTGCCGCCAATGAATACCTGGGTCGCCAAATTGCTTCTTTACACAACCTTGCTTTTTATTTGTGGTTGGTGAAGGAGGCCCGAAAAAAAATTATGGAGGGAAGTTTTAACGACTGGAAAAATAAAATGGTAACCCAACTTCAAAAGCGCTTGTAAATGCTGCGCATTATCGACCGCTATATTATTCGCAAGTTTTTGGGTACCTTTTTTCTCACCATTACCCTCATCCTGTCCATTGCCATTGTTTTTGACATCTCTGAAAAGATAGAGGACTTCATCACCAAGGGTGCTTCAGCCAAGGAAATCATAGTGGATTACTACATCAACTTCCTGGTGTTTTATGGCAACCTCTTCAGCTCAATGATCGTTTTTATCGCTACCATCTTTTTTACCTCGCGTATGACGGCCAATACCGAGATAGTAGCCGTACTTACCGGTGGGGTGAGCTTTAAGCGTATGATGTGGCCATATTTTGTTTCAGCTACCATAATAGCGGGTATAAGCTTTGCATTGAGCCACTACGTAATACCTAAAACCAATGTAAAACGCCTTGATTTTCAACATACTTACATTGACCGAAAACAAGATGACCGTTTTAAGAATATTCACCGGCAGATTAAACAAGGCCATATAATTTACTTTGAGAATTATAACGTAGAGCGTAAAACCGGTTATCATTTTACCTACGAGATTTTTGATGGCCCCCGTATGACCTACAAGCTCAAGGCTGACTTCATCCGTTTTGATGAAACAAAGCAGGCGTGGGTACTGGACAATTTTATAGAACGGAAAATAGCCGAGGACGGGGAGGAACAATTGTTTACGGCCAACCGCAAGGATACTACCTTCGATTTTAAGACCGATGAAATAGTTCCCAAGCTGTTTACGGTTGAAATGATGGACACGCCCGAATTAAACCGTTTTATAGACGAAGAAAAACTGCGGGGCTCGGAAAACATTAATTTTTACCTCATTGAAAAATACAAGCGTACCTCATGGCCGGTAGCCACTTATATACTGGTATTGATCGGGGTAAGCATCAGCTCCAAAAAAACCCGGGGCGGCCTGGGACTTAACATTGCCATTGGGCTGGCTATTTGTGTGAGCTACGTATTTTTTATGCAAATATCTACCACCTTTGCCACCTTGGGTAACTTCCCCCCCCTGTTGGCGGTGTGGCTTCCCAACCTTGTTTTTTCATTTGTAGCTGGTTATTTGTACTTCATTGCGCCCAAGTAATAACCCCTTTCTTCGCCTGCATTTTATCGTATTCATTTACGGTTTTACGGGCATTTTAGGAAACTTGATCAGCTTGAATTCCCTGCAACTGGTGTGGCACCGTATGTGGATTGCCGCAGTATGCATACTCTTTTACCTGGCCGTTACGCGCAGGCTGAACTTTAACCTCACCAAAAGCGGGTGGAAAATAATACTGGCGGGCTTTTTAATTGCCGCCCATTGGGTTACCTTTTTTCATGCCATCAAAATATCCACTGTTTCTGTAGCCCTTGCGTGTATGGCTACCGGGGCCTTTTTCGGTTCGTTGATAGAGCCGGTCATCTACAAGCGTAAAGTACGGAGCTCGGAAATGCTGATGGGCTTACTGGTAATAGCGGGGCTTTACCTTATTTTCCGTTTCGAGGGGCAATATACAACCGGAATTATCACCGCTCTTATCAGTGCTTTTTTAAGTGCCTGCTTTTCCATTGTAAACGCTAAACTGGTGCAAAGCAACGCCCCCTATCGTATTACATTTCTTGAAATGCTGGGTGGCTGGCTTTCTATTAGCCTGTACCTGCTACTAACCGGACAGTTATCCAATATACCGGTTCCCTCCCCTAATGACTGGGTATATCTATTTATTCTGGGTAGCGTATGCACCGCTTTCGCCTTTATTGAAAATGTGGCCCTTATGCGGCATATTTCAGCCTACACTTTTTTGTTGACCATTAACCTGGAACCCATTTACGGAATACTGTTGGCCCTCCTCTTTTTTGAAGAAGGCCGCAGTCTCGATCCTTTCTTTTTCATAGGCACCGCCATTATATTGTCCACACTTTTTATCGATGCCCGGCTCAGGAAACGCCAACTGGCACGGGAGGCCGCCTTAAAAAAGTAAGCGCTTATAGCTCAACCTTTGGTTTTCAGTATTCAGCACTTTGGTACATTGGTTTTACAAATCAGAATACGCCTTTCACAAAATTTGTAATTTGCGCCTTCATTTTTGATAGGAACTATATGGACTACCTGGACTTTGAAAAGCCCATTCAGGAGCTTGAAGAACAGTTGAAAAAGACCAAAGATCTGGAGGTGGAAACCGAGGTGGATATGAGTAAAACCATCCGGGAAATTGAAAAGAAAATTGCCAGCACACGCAAGGATATCCAGCAAAATCTTACCCCCTGGCAAAAAGTTCAGCTTTCACGTCACCCGCAGCGACCTTATTCACTGGCCTACATAGAAGCCATTACCAACGGTAATTTTATTGAATTACACGGTGATCGTACTGTAAAGGATGACAAGGCCATGATAGGCGGCTGGGGTATGGTAGATGGTGAATCCATTATGTTTGTGGGCCAACAAAAAGGGATCAATACTAAAATGCGGCAATACCGCAACTTCGGTATGCCCAATCCCGAAGGCTATCGCAAGGCACTTCGCCTTATGAAAATGGCCGAAAAATTTAACCGCCCCATCGTTACCCTTATCGATACTCCGGGAGCATTTCCCGGGCTTGAGGCTGAAGAAAGAGGCCAGGGTGAAGCCATCGCTCGTAATCTTTACGAAATGTCCATGCTTAAGGTACCCGTTATCTGCATTGTTATTGGCGAAGGTGCCTCCGGAGGGGCATTGGGCATAGGTGTAGGCGACAAGGTATTGATGCTCGAAAACTCCTGGTATTCGGTAATTTCTCCGGAAAACTGCTCCACCATCTTATGGCGCACCTGGGACTATAAAGAGCAGGCAGCAGCGGCCTTAAAGCTCACCGCTGAGGATATGCATAAGAACAAGCTTATTGATGGCATTATTAAAGAACCCATCGGTGGAGCTCATATCAACCACCAGGAAATTTTTGCCACGGTAAAAAATGAAATCCTTAAACAGATTTCCGACCTCAAAAGCATAGAGGCTGAAAAGCTTGTTGAAAAGCGCATCAACAAATTCAGCAAGATGGGTTATGTAAAATAAACGGGGCACTCCCCACAAAAAAAGCGCACCCTACCGGTGCGTTTTTTTTTTGTTTTTCCAGAGCCGGGTTATTCCTATTTCTTCAACATCTTGTGCATTACCACCTCACTCTGTTCGGTAGTGAGTCGCACGAAGTATAAACCACTTTCAAGCGTGCTAATATCCAGGACATGAACCTCTTCAGCGTACATCCTTTCCCTTCCTGAAATATCATAAATCCTTACTTCGCTTGGGCTAATGTTACCTGGTCCAAAGCGCAGCTCGTCCGTTGCCGGGTTGGGGTAAAAACGTATGGGTACTTGGGTAACCTCCTCTTCCACTCCAATACCGACCGTACTGTTAATGGGTATAACTTTAGAACTTTGCCCGGGTATATCCGTATCAAAAGTCAAGGTGGCCAGGTAACTGTTAGAGGATTGAAAGGATATTACCAGGTTTTCGACAGTTCCGGGCTGAACGGCCAGGCTTAAAGGTGCGTTGGGTACAAAGTGCAAGCTCGTATCGGATAAATTAAAGTTAGTTAGGTTAACCACCTGGTTACCATTATTGAAAAACACCAATTCATATTCATAACGACCGGCCGCCTGCCTTAACTCAATCGTATCGTCAGAGTAATAAAAATCGCGCCTCACCGGGGCCGTGGAGTTACTCACAAAATTATTTATCCTTTCTTCAAACTGTGGGTAATCTACAAAGGGGTTTCGGCTGGTTTGCAAGGCCGCGATTTGATTGTTACGTACTTTTTCGCCATTGGAAGGTGCGTAGGTGTTGTGCCAGGAGCGTAAAATACTCTCCTGCCCCGAAAAATGATTGGAATAATCCTGGTAGCGGATTACAAAATACATCATTGCCCGGGCACAAGCTCCTTTATGAATATTGCGTGGCTCGAATTTACCACCTCCGGATTTGCTACCACCCTGTTGCCAGCTAGGGTTGCTCACAATACCGAAAGGATCGTTACTACGCCTGCTGTTGGCCGATACATCGGTAGGGAATAAGTGGTGAATGTCGCTACGCATGGGCTCATTTTGATTGAAGAAACCTTGCGGAAAAGTATGTTCGCAATTAAAGTTGTTGCTATTAGCTCCGGCACGGGTGGTGAAATTAGCGGTACGCCCTGTGTAAACACACTCTACCGTTCCACCGGTGTTGTCAATAGTAGCATACATATTATCGCGCGCTGCGGTATAACCCAATGAATTGTAGCCCTGGCCAAGGCGCGTTTTCAAAGCACTTTTCAGTGCTTCCTCCTCTTTGTTTTCAGTGCTGTTGTAGTAGGTGTTGGAGTATTTACCCTGTCCGTTCAATTGTACGGCTACGTGGCCAAAGCCCGACTTGGTTTTTAACACCAGGGCACTGTTGTGCATTATATTATGCTCTGGTAAAAAACTTACCGTAATAGTTTGTGAATCCTGCGGCATAATGGTAAAAGCCGTATCACTTAGCGAAAAAGGAAAATTGCCATAGGTTTGGAACAGATCGATATCCTCCACCTCAATAGGGAAAATCCCTGGATTGTAAACCGTAACCTGACCGGAGGCTGCACTGTTCTCAAAAGCATTTCCCAAATTGAGTGAGCGGGAAGCAACATCGATATTCTGAGACTTGAGAATAATTGAAAAAAGGAGCAGGAGTGAAAGGGTACAATGCTTCATAAGGTTATTTTCTTTACTTTTTTGCAAATATCGCCAGACTAACTGACTTTATTTACGTTTACCCTTTATAATTGGCTGGACGCGATGAAGTTCATTTATTATACATGATGGCCAGGTCCATCACCTGCTCAGATGCAGCCGCCACATACCTATTCACCCCACTGCTGAGGCCTGTTTTATACACTACATTGCCCGCGGTAAAATATACTTCGGCTTGCTGGGCTTCGTAAACAAGGTTATCCACGCCAAAGTCAAAACGCTGCTGTAAAGGGCTACCTCCCGTTGTAGCAAAGTTATATAAGCCTTGATCCGTAGCTAAAAATCCAACCCCGTTTCGTACCAGAATATCCCGAGGTGTTTCATCGCTTGCCATATATAATTCCGTTACCAAGCCCGATTGATGGCTATAACGGGCTACCACACTTTCATTATTGACCGGGTAGGTGATATACGTATTGCCGTTACCATCATAGGAAATGCCGACAACTCCGGGTTTTACAAAAGTTTGTTTTTTAATAAACCCACTGGCAGGGTTTACAATAAAGATGCGCCAGTTATTGGCCGTTCTTTCCTTTGCCGCAACCACCATTTCATCCTCAGCAATGTAATCAGCAAAATGTACTACATAAGGATCTTGCAAAGTGAACTGACTTTCAAAACCACCCCCGCGGTTCAGGGCACGGGCCCTTCCATCATCGAGAAAAGCATAGGTTTTTCGTTGAAAAGTGTGCAGATTCCGGTATTGCTGCGTGCCCTCTGGTTTAGGGTTCGGTAGCTCGTATTCAAGATTCAAACTTTTAAAACCAAAGGCGGCTAACTTTCCGCTCCGTTCCGGTGCAGCCAAAACCTGATCGAAAGCCCCATTACAGGCCACATAATTAAAGTCACCACTCAGCGCAAGGGTGATTGTCTGCCCGATACTATCCACCCTGGCTAATACACGCTGGTTACCTTCTCCGGAAAGCAAGGCCACGCCACGGTAGCGCAGGGGGAATTCGTTTAGTTGGATTTGCCGGAAATCGCTACCCCTGTTATCACCATTAAAAGCGGATATGCGGATACTGTAAGTGCCCGTCTCCAGGTACTTATCAGTGTGGTAGAAAAAAATAAGAAATTCATTGCCCTCACGGTCAATTATCTCGCTCGGCAAACCAGTGGTTTGGTCACCCTTGAGGATATCGGAAAGAACCCCCTCATCCGCTTTATCCACCCTTACCCTAAGCTGTATGGTATCACCATAATCGAAAGTAGTACCTTCGCCAACCGAGAGTATATTGACTTCTGGAAAAACGCGCTCCTCCTTACAAGAAAACAAACCGACCAAAACCCAAAAAATCCACACAAAATTATAGGGGGAAACGTTCTTCATATAACAGGCAAGTTAATAAATTTGAAAGTCCATGAATGAGCAGAAAAACCGAATTTGAGCAGGGAGATGGCTGAAATCAGTAAACAAAATACCTTAGCAAAACAACGCAAAAGCAAGAATATTATTGACCTGGAAACAGGTCGTGTGCCTCCCCAGGCGGTAGATTTTGAAGAAGCGGTTTTAGGGGCCATGCTCATTGACAATTCCGCCATCAACCAGGTCATCGATATTCTGAGCCCCAAAAGCTTTTACAAGGAAGAAAACCAGTTGATTTTTGAGGTGGTCAAGGACCTGTTCGGGAATAGTCAGCCGGTGGATATCCTTACCGTGGCCAATGAGCTCCGAAGCCGGGGACAATTAGCCGATATCGGTGGGGATTATTACCTCGTTTCACTGAGCCAAAAAGTTTCGTCATCAGCACACTCCGAGTTTCACGCCCGCATTATTGTGCAAAAGCACATTCAACGTGAAATGATTCGTGTGGCCAGTGGTATCATAACCAAAGCCTTTGATGAAACCACGGATGTGTTTGATCTGTTGGATGAGGCTGAACAAGATCTTTTTGAAGTAGCCCACGGCAACATCGTTAAGAATTACGAAAGTGCCCAAGACCTGATCAAGGAAGCTATACACCGCATCGAGGAAATCTCCAGGAAAGAAGGCCTCAGTGGGGTACCTTCCGGTTTTACACGGATTGACCGTGTTACGGCTGGCTGGCAACCCTCGGATCTGGTGATTTTGGCAGCACGTCCCGGTATGGGTAAAACAGCTTTTGTATTGTCCATGGCACGTAATATGACTATTGATCATGACCGCCCGGTGGCCGTTTTTTCACTGGAAATGTCGTCCGTACAGTTGATCACTCGTCTCATTTCCAGTGAAACAGGACTTTCTTCGGAAAAGCTTCGCAAGGGTAACCTCGATGATCATGAATGGCAGCAGCTATTGACCAAAGTAAAAAACCTGGAAAAAGCTCCGCTCTTTATCGATGATACCCCAGCTCTCAGCGTTTTTGACCTTCGGGCCAAATGTCGCAGGCTGGCCGCTCAAAACAATATTCAGCTCATCATTATCGACTACCTTCAATTGATGACAGTCGGTGGACAGGGAAAATCCAATGGTAACCGGGAGCAAGAAATCAGTACCATTTCCCGTTCATTAAAAAGTATTGCCAAAGAATTGAACGTTCCCGTTATTGCACTTTCACAGTTGAGCCGTGCGGTGGAAACCCGTGGTGGCAACAAACGGCCTTTGCTTTCTGACCTTCGGGAATCCGGTGCCATTGAGCAGGATGCGGATATCGTGTCCTTCATTTATCGCCCGGAGTATTATGACATTACGGAATGGGAAGACGGAAGCCCCTGCGATGGACAAGCGGAGTTTATTATAGCCAAACACCGTAACGGAGGTCTGGAAAATGTGAAGTTGCGCTTCCAGAATACTTTGGCAAAGTTTTCGGACTTGGAGGAAGATGGCAGTTTTGAACCCATAGTACTGGAGTCCAAAATGAACACGGATAGCTTTTTAGATGAAGATGATGAATTTGACGACCGCCCGTTTTAGAATATTCTTTTTAGCAATTTTTATACTTACCTCTCTCGCTGGTAAAGCCACTTACCTGCTGGTACCCATGGATGAGGAAAGCCAAACAAACCACCTCAAAGCTTACGGAATGGCTTATTGGGTGCTTCAGCAAGAGGTTGAAATTGAATGGTTGCTCAACTATCGTGGTGGAAGCTTCCTGATGCCCTACACCGATATTTTTAAATCCGAATGCCAGATTCGCAATGTAGCTTTTGAAACTATTTCTGATGGAGAGGCCCAAGAAATCAGGACGGCCATTAGCAGCCCTGCTGTAAATATGGAAGTGGTAAAACTTGAAAAAGCTCCCAAAATAGCGGTGTACTCCCCTAAAAGCAATCAGCCCTGGGATGATGCCGTAACCCTGGTTTTAACCTACGCGGAAATTCCCTATGACCTGGTATATGACGAAGAAGTGCTGAGCGATATGTTACCGTTATACGACTGGCTACACCTCCATCATGAAGACTTTACCGGCCAGTATGGACGTTTTTATGCCGCTTTCCGCAATGCGCCCTGGTATATCAACCAGAAAAAAGAAGCCGAGGAAGATGCCCGTAAAGCTGGTTACAGTAAGGTAAGTCAACACAAGCTGGGGGTGGCCAAAAAAATAAAAGAATATACCGTGGGTGGTGGTTTTCTTTTTGCCATGTGTTCCGCTACCGATAGTTATGATATAGCCCTTTCGGCCGAAGGGGTGGATATTTGCGAGCCTATGTTTGATGGTGATCCGGCCGAGCCCAACTATCAAAACCGGTTGCAATACGAGAAAACTTTTGCCTTTAAGGATTTTAAATTAATCCAGAACCCCATGGTTTACGAGTTTTCGGATATTGACGTTACCCAGAGCCGAAAAGTAAAACCGGAAAGTGACTTTTTTACACTTTTTGAATTTTCAGCCAAATGGGATGTGGTTCCTACCATGTTGTGTCAAAATCATACCCAGGTGGTAAAAGGTTTTATGGGACAAACCACCGCCTTCAAAAAAAACCTTATCAAATCCGATGTTTTGGTGATGGGTGAGTTGAAAAGTGCCGGTGAAGCCCGTTATATTCACGGTGAATTGGGCAAAGGCACGTGGACGTTTTACGGTGGCCATGATCCCGAAGATTACCAACACCGTGTGGGAGACCCTAAAACCGAATTGGAACTCTATCCCAATTCCCCCGGCTATCGCCTCATTCTGAACAATATTCTCTTCCCTGCCGCACGTAAGAAAAAGCAAAAAACCTAATTCTCTGCTTCATCCGGGGCCGGTTTTCTGGTGCTTTCTATAAAGAGATTGAGATTGTTTTGTTCCAGGAAATCAAGCCTTTTCTGGAGCCATTCTTTTTGAGCCACCGCTTCGGGATAAATACCCATCACTCGTCCGGCTGAAGCCTTCTCAATGCTTCCGGTTTCCAGGTATATTTCCTTCCATTCCAACTTATCCTTTTTGTACTTCTTCATCATACCCACTTCATAATGGATAAAAGTGGTTTTAACCACCATAAAGACTAATAAGATGGGGGCAATCGCCTGATAGGTTGAAACCTTTCTGCTGCATAAATGAAAATAAAGTGCCAGTACAGCCGGTAAAACGTATGTAGTATATCTGGAAGACCTGGCTCCTGAAAGCCCGAGAGATACCCGTCCAATACTCGTTACCAGCATAAATACCAGCGAAAACATAATCATGCTGACTATGACTTTGCTCAATACATATTGTTGTTCAGACAGCGAGGATCTCATCATCCTCCCTAAATGATGCTGGCCCACCCACAAAGCCCCAACTATTGCCAGTAAGCCTGCCCAATGGCCACCTCCCAGTGCCCTGGACATCATTTCTAAGATGTACTCCAGATATTCAAAGGGCTTATCATGAGGAAACTTAAAGGATGAATTGGCCGATTCAAAGGTGTAGTCCATAAAGAAACTGGCCAGGCTTAACAGTGAAATCAATAGGGCTATCCCAATGATGCCTCGCATCTTTGGTTGCTTCCGGTAGAACCACAAATCCAAAAGCAGGATAATTGGGGTAACACCGCCCATTAACAATCCGAAAGCCGAATAAATCAATAGGAAGTTTAAAATTAAAACGATGGTATATCGTAAAAATCGGTTTTTAATGAACCAAGCCAGGCCAAAAAGGGCCAACAACATTGCTGGTGCGGCACCATGGGAAATGTTGGGAGTATTGGCAAAAAGGCCGTATTGAACCGGGGAAAGCATGATGAATATCACCAGGATATCGAAGTACCCTAAATTTTGGAAAAGCAACTTCTTTAATCGCAAGTAGAGCAATGAGGTTCCCAGCATCAATACCCCGATCGTAAAGGCCAGCCACCGCGTATTCCATTGCGACACCTGATCGATGTACTTAGTGAGTACAAAGCCAATACCCTGGCGATGTGGCCCGTGTCGCCAGGTAAATAGGTTCACCAGGCTGTCCCGCCCAGAAAAAAATGGTTCGTAAAAATCCCACATATCCTGGAAAAGAATATTCACCGAATATTTATGGATGTAATAAAACCAACGAAAAATAAGGCTGGCTACCAACAAAAGCAGTATAAACCTCCCTGGTTTGGAATCTGACAACCATTGGAAGGATCTCCTTGAAAAATGCCCTGCCTGCAGAATTAATTGGTTTATACTTTTCATAATCCCAAAGGTGGTTAACGCTAGTTGAAAAACCGCCAGCTGATGCCCAACCTTAAAATGCGGTCTGGGAAGGGATAATCCGGTGCCGCGAAATAGGAATAATCCATAAAGCCCTCATTAAAATGTTCCAATTTCAAGAAAACCTTGGCCTTGCGGATTTTTGCACTAATGAAAAAATCCATTAAAGGATAGTCGCCAATAGTCTTTTTATTCTCCACGAAAAATTCGCCTGTTGCTGGGTTAAAAGAGGGGGAATTATAAGCCGAAAAATATTTCACCTCCGCACCGGTCAAAAGCCTCAATGCCTTTTTAAACACTGAAAACTCAAAATATAGCGAGTTACGGCTTACCCACTCCGGTAATGGCAGCACCCTGTTAGCATCCGTAGTGGTTTGGTAATAAATTTGGTTGTCCTGATGTAAAAAGTTCCATAAAGTAAAATTTTGGATGAGCTCAAACTTCGAAATCCTGATGGGCTCATTATTCTGTGCAGGTTGTCCATCCGCACCGTAATAGGTATAATTAGATATCGATTGATTCGAAATCTCCAATTTATTACTAATGCCCCAGTTTAGCCCGTAAGCCAACAAGGTGTTTCCTTGTTTTGAAAAATTATTGTTCCAGATGTAGTTGTTGGAATAATAGAATTGCTCATAAAAGCCGGGATATTGAAGAAGAAGCTCATAGCGGGCCTGAGCACTTATTCCCTTCCAAATATTCACCCGGCCCTTTCCCCCGAAGCGAACGGATTCACTAAGATCACCCGTAAGGATATAATCCAGGTTCCCTTGTACATCCACCAATTCAGCAATATTTCCGTTCAACTCTCCTACCACTCCCCAGTTTCGACCTGAGAAATTAAAGTTGGGTCCGGCATATTCCGTAATAAGATTTCGCAAACCACCTTTAATACCAAACCGGTTTTTTCTACCTATCTCGGCCTCAGCATAAAATGTGTTGGTATAGGATATATAGGAAGAGCTGTCACTGTAAGCCCCGTTGCTATAAAAGTAGTTGTCATAAAACCCAGCCGATGCATTACCTATAAATACATCCGATTTTCTGGAATATTTAAATTCATGACCTATTCCCAAGTAAGCCTTCTCAGTCAATCGGTTATTCGTTGAATCAATAGTGTCTTTCGGTATTAGTCGTGCCAGTTTAACTCTTTGATCCAGGTAAAACTCACGATTTCGCATCACCCGGTTATCATTGGGAGTGTTGACGTTAAGCAGTATCCGGTTACTTTCCAGGTTCTCTTCAAACAAAGTATCGTTTATAAGACCACCCCACTCCTCTATTTCTAGCTTCTCACTGATAAAATAAGCCGCGGCTTTATAGCCCCAGTCTTTATTATCGTAAAGAGTGCTCATCATGAAATTAGACTGCTTATTACGATTATGATTATAAAAACCCAATGAGTTTAATCGGTGATACTGCACCAGGAAGTTCCAGTACTCATTCACGTTTTGTGTATGATAAATACTGAAATTCTGGCCGCGCTCATAACCTTGCCAATATGAAGCTTCGGTCAATGCTGATCGGGTATGGTAAAAAGGAATATCCTTTTGGGTATTGAAATAAAGCTGATAAGCCTTTAAATCGTAGTAATTCCAGATATCTGTATTCGGGCGGTAAGTAAGTGCATTGAGAGGGCCACCCATATTCCCCAATACTGAATAATCTACAAGATCACGATTAGCATTATTCCATTGATGGTACCACTTTATACTATTGAAAGTAGTATCTATAAAATAATAAGTAGGGCGCTCCAGGTAACGATATTGATGACTGAAAATAGGCTCGTGTGCACTAAAACTTTCTCCTTGCAGTCCCGGCCTTTGAGCTACCGAAAGAGGTGCCTGCAATAATAAGCACAGTAAGATAAAAAGTCGCAGTTTAATAGGCATGCTCGCGTGCTGACAAATTATGAGCCAAAATAAAAAAAGCCCCCAAATTTGGGGGCTTTGAAAATTGGCAACGACATACTCTCCCGGATGTTACTCCAGTACCATCTGCGCTGGTGGGCTTAACTACTCTGTTCGAAAAGGGAAGAGGTGATCCCCACCGCAATAGTCACCATAAGTTTTTAATAAGTTAAAACATATTGAGAGAAATGAATACATAAAGCCCACATTAGAAAGCTAACGGGTAATTAGTACTACTCGGCTATGACATTACTGCCTTTACACCTGTAGCCTATCAACGTCCTCATCTCGAACGACCCTTAAAAGAAATCTCATCTTGGGGCGAGCTTCGCGCTTATATGCTTTCAGCGCTTATCTCTTCCAGACATAGCTACCCTGCGATGCAGCTGGCGCCACAACAGGTACACTAGAGGTCTGTCCAACTCGGTCCTCTCGTACTAAAGTTAGCCCCCCTCAAATTTCTAACGCCCGCAGTAGATAGAGACCGAACTGTCTCGCGACGTTCTGAACCCAGCTCGCGTGCCACTTTAATGGGCGAACAGCCCAACCCTTGGGACCTTCTCCAGCCCCAGGATGTGACGAGCCGACATCGAGGTGCCAAACCCCCCCGTCGATGTGAGCTCTTGGGGGAGATCAGCCTGTTATCCCCGGAGTACCTTTTATCCTTTGAGCGATGGCCCTTCCATGCGGAACCACCGGATCACTATGCTCTGCTTTCGCACCTGCTCGACTTGTAGGTCTCACAGTCAAGCGCCCTTGTGCCATTACACTCTACGCACGGTTACCAAGCGTGCTGAGGGCACCTTTAGAAGCCTCCGTTACTCTTTTGGAGGCGACCACCCCAGTCAAACTACCCACCAAGCACTGTCCCTCTTGCGAGGTTAGGCTCCAAATAAACAAAGGGTGGTATTTCAAGGTTGACTCCACAACCCCTAGCGAGGCCGCTTCAAAGTCTCCCACCTATCCTACACATTGTTTATCCGAAGTCAATACTAAGCTGTAGTGAAGGTTCACGGGGTCTTTTCGTCCCACTGCGGGTACCCGGCATCTTCACCGAGACTACAATTTCACCGAGCTCATAGCTGAGACAGTGCCCAGATCGTTACACCATTCGTGCAGGTCGGAACTTACCCGACAAGGAATTTCGCTACCTTAGGACCGTTATAGTTACGGCCGCCGTTTACTGGGGCTTCAATTCAATGCTTCGACCGAAGTCTAACATCTCCTCTTAACCTTCCAGCACCGGGCAGGTGTCAGACCCTATACATCATCTTTCGATTTAGCAGAGTCCTATGTTTTTGATAAACAGTCGCCTGGGCCTTTTCACTGCGGCCCCGATTGCTCGGGGCGCCTCTTCTTCCGAAGTTACGAGGCTATTTTGCCTAGTTCCTTAGCTATGAATCACTCGAGCACCTTAGGATTCTCTCCTTGACTACCTGTGTCGGTTTGCGGTACGGGTTGTATTTACCTGAAGCTTAGAGGTTTTTCTTGGAAGTCTGATTAGGTCCATATCTCGTCATCCGAAGATTCAGAGTACTATCGCCTTCGGCAAGATAAGCGGATTTACCTACAAATCTTATACCTACAGGTTTTAACGTACTATTCCGTCAGTACGCAGGACTTTCACTCCTTCGTCACCCCATCGCAGTAAATACAAGTACTGGAATATTAACCAGTTGTCCATCGACTACCCCATTCGGGTTCGCCTTAGGTCCCGACTAACCCTGAACCGATTAGCGTTGTTCAGGAAACCTTAGTCTATCGGTGAGCAGGTTTCTCGCCTGCTTTATCGTTACTTATGCCTACATTTTCTTTTCTAAGCGTTCCAGCATACCTCACAGTACACCTTCAACACCCTTAGAATGCTCCCCTACCACTCTTACGAGTCCATTGCTTCGGTAGTATGCTTAATGCCCGATTATTATCCACGCCCGATCGCTCGACTAGTGAGCTGTTACGCACTCTTTAAATGAATGGCTGCTTCCAAGCCAACATCCTAGCTGTCAAAGCAATCAGACCACGTTTGATCAACTTAGCATACATTTGGGGACCTTAGCAGATGGTCTGGGTTCTTTCCCTCTCGGACAAGGACCTTAGCACCCATGCCCTCACTGCTGGGTTAATTTACTAGCATTCGGAGTTTGACAGGATTTGGTAGGCGGTGAAGCCCCCGCATCCAACCAGTCGCTCTACCTCTAGTAAACATCACCCAACGCTGCACCTAAATGCATTTCGGGGAGAACGAGCTATTTCCCAGTTTGATTAGCCTTTCACCCCTACCCACAGCTCATCCAAAGACTTTTCAACGTCAACTGGTTCGGTCCTCCACTCTGTGTTACCAGAGCTTCAACCTGGCCATGGGTAGATCACCGGGTTTCGCGTCTACCTCTACTAACTAAGCGCCCTATTCAGACTTGCTTTCGCTTCGGCTGCAGACCTAAAGTCCTTAACCTTGCTAGTAAAGAGTAACTCGTAGGCTCATTATGCAAAAGGCACGCTGTCATCCCGATAAATCGGGACTCCAACCGCTTGTAAGCGTACGGTTTCAGGTACTATTTCACTCCCTTATTCAGGGTACTTTTCACCTTTCCCTCACGGTACTAGTTCACTATCGGTCTTTTAGGAGTATTTAGCCTTACCAGATGGTTCTGGCAGATTCACACAGGATTTCACGTGTCCCGCGCTACTCAGGATACCACTAGAAATAATTCGAACTTACGTGTACAGGACTATCACCTTCTATGGTTTAACTTTCCAGAAAATTTCACTTCGTTGAACATTTCATATTGTGGTCCTACAACCCCAATAATGCCGAAACATTATTGGTTTGGGCTCTTCCCCTTTCGTTCGCCACTACTAAGGGAATCACTATTGTTTTCTCTTCCTCCAGGTACTTAGATGTTTCAGTTCCCTGGGTTTGCTCTCTTTCGAGTACTATGCCTTCAGCATAGTGGGTTGCCCCATTCGGAAATCTCCGGATCAAAGGTTATGTGCACCTTCCCGAAGCTTATCGCAGCTTGTCACGTCCTTCATCGCCTCTAAAAGCCTAGGCATCCACCGTACGCCCTTAATTACTTTCTTAATATTATTAAGGGATTTATGTATTCACTCTCAATATGTCAAAGAACCTTTTTCCAAAAAAATGGAATAGTGGAGAATATCGGAGTCGAACCGATGACCTCCTGCGTGCAAGGCAGGCGCTCTAGCCAGCTGAGCTAATTCCCCTTTTCCTAGTAGTCCCGCGCAGACTTGAACTGCGGACCTCTACATTATCAGTGTAGCGCTCTAACCAGCTGAGCTACGGGACTGGAAATTCTGAAAGAATGCAGCATTCTGATTCAAAACTGCCCAAATCTCCGGTTACTGATAACCTGTTTCGGTATCGCACCCTGAAACTCAGCTTAAATGTACCGAGCCACGAGACTTCAGAAAAGGTAAAATAATAATAAAGAAGCCAAAAAAGAAGGCTGCAACATCGCCTTGTTACTTATTTACTCTAAAAGGAGGTGTTCCAGCCGCACCTTCCGGTACGGCTACCTTGTTACGACTTAGCCCCAGTTACTGGTTTTACCCTAGGCAGCTCCTTACGGTGACCGACTTCAGGCACCCCCAGCTTCCATGGCTTGACGGGCGGTGTGTACAAGGCCCGGGAACGTATTCACCGCGCCATGGCTGATGCGCG
>CAKZJV010000006.1 GCA_937120475.1 uncultured Cryomorphaceae bacterium
AAGCTTACATTACTGGCTCCTACATTCCAGGTAAAGGTAGCATTCAAGGGGCCCGTAGCCGTAGTAAAGGTAAAAGGCCCGGCTATAGTACTGGTATCTGTTCCACACACATTTATAACGTAAAAGTCATAGCTGATTCCCGCTTGTAAACCACCTACCACATAGGGGCTTAAAGCTGGTAAAACGAGTGTGCCGGTGCCCAGTGTATATCCGGTAGGTCCATATTCCAGGGCGCTCACGGTAGTAGCACTTGAAGAAACCCAACTTAGAGAGGCACTGCTGCAACTAATGCTGGATGCGGCCAGGCTGGTGGGTGCAGGACAAGCTACTGCCCCACCAGTGATGGAGATATCATCCAAAGCGATATCACCGGCACAACATCCATTGGATACCGCACGGAAACGTACCTGTACCGTTTGCCCGCTGTAGGGGGTCAGGTCGTAAATGGTATCGTTATAAGGGGCAGACCGGCTGGTATTTTGTTGCCCGGTTATCAGGTGAACATCCCTGTCCCAGGAACTACCGTTCCAGATATCCACATGCAGGTCGGCCATAATGGTTCCGAACATATGGTAATGATATTTCAATTGTGGATTGCTTATGCTGGAAAGATCCACCAATGGAGAGATCAGCATAGTGGAATCTCCTGCGGCAGAACCGGAAACGTCAGCGGTTACAAACACACCACCGGTGGCCGGGGCCAGGGTATTATCACGGTCTGGTCCCGTTGAAGTACCTGAAGTGGTTTGTGGAGTATTACGCAGTTCCCAACTATATCCACCGCTGGAGGTGGTACCAGGATTGTTGGACATAAAGGTCCAACAACTATCCACCCCATTCCAATGACCTACCGTGGCATTTTCAAAATCGTAGCTGTAAGGAGCCATATACGCCACACAAACGGTGTTAAAGGTCAATGGCCCTACCCAGATACTTACATCGCCTACACCGCAACTATCCCGCACATATACCTGGTAGTTACTGGCAGGATTAAGACCGGTAATGGTATAAGGAGAAGCGGTAGCAGTCACCGGGGTTCCGTTTCCAGGGGTAAAGCCTACGGGTCCGTACTCAATGTTGTAGTTAGTAGCTACACCTCCCCCGGTCCAGCTAACCGTTGCCGTGGTAGCCTGGGCTCCTACTACCGTGAAGTTGGTAGGCGGAGGACAGCTTGGAGGAGTACAGTTGGTGGTAAAACCGGCAAGGCTATCGTTCTGTGCAATAACCCGGGCAGTATGTTGGCCCACCAGTACGGTACCGAACGGATCATATACATCAAAACCTATTTCCGTTGGGAAAGTACCCAGAGTAGTTACTCTTACCACCGCAGGTAAGCTGTCGCACAGGGCCACCGGTACCGGTCCGAAAGTACTTCCCGTGGTAAAGCCGCTTCCGATAGTGGCCACCGCAATACCATTCTGGAAGAAGGTAATCAGCGCGCCATTCCAGCCATCACCGAAAGTATCAAACAGAGTTACCTGGTAATTACATTTATCGGCCTGGTCACAAACCTCGGTACCAAAGGTTTTAGGTCCTTTTTGTATTGACAAATCACCAGCTCCACAACTGTCCGTTACATAAAAGTCATACTGAGTAGCTGCCGTAAGCCCTGTAATCGTAACACCGGTAGTATTGGTGGTTATTTTAGTACCAGTACCCGGAGTAAAGCCTAGAGGTCCGTACTCGACTATAGCCCAGGTGGCTCCACCACTGGTCCAGGAAACATCAACTGATGTTGTAGTGGAGTTGGAGGTACCCAGGTTAGATGGAGCGGGACAAGAAACGGGGTCGCTGATACGGATATCATCAATGGCTATGTCACCCGAGCAACATCCGTTGGAGGTTACCCTAAAACGTACCTGGATAGTATCAATGTTGTAGGTACTCAAATCCAGTATGGTATCATTATAGGGATCAGCCTGACTGATGTTCTGAGTTCCGGTAATCAGGTGCTGATCCAGCAGCCATTGGGTTCCGTCCCATATATCCACGTGCAGGTCGGCCATATTGGTGCCATGCATGTGATAAAAGTATTCCAGTTCGGGAGCCGTTAAGGCAGAAATATCCACCAGCGGAGTCATTAAATTGGTTTCCTGGCCAATGCTGGAACCGGATACGTCAGCCGTTACAAATTTACCTCCGATGGCCGGGGCCAGGGTATTGTCCCGGTCAGGGCCGGTGCCGGTGCCTGAAGTGGTTTGAGCGGTATTCCGCACCTCCCAGGAGTAACCTCCACTGGGGGTGGTTCCGGGGTTTTGGGATTCAATGGTAACACAGTTTTGGATACCATTAAAGAATCCCACAGTAAAGGATTCAAAATCCTGTACATAAGGTGCTACAAACGGAGCACATAGTGTAGTAAAGGTAAACGGACCTACCCAGTTAGAGGTACCATTACCACTTCCGGAACAGTCGGCCTGGATGTACAAGTCATAAGTAGTATTAGCCGTTAAACCGCTCACCGTGCCTGGATTGCCACCACTGCTTACCGAACCGCCTCCCTGGGTAAATCCGGTGGGGCCTACTTCAAAATTAAAATTGGTGTTGGGTGAGTTAAAGCCAAAGAACACAGCACTTGATGTTAGCCCGGTAATAGTTACGTTAAACGGATCAGGACAAGCGGGTGGCGTACACTGTGTATTAAACGTGGCCAGCACCGTTCCTGCGGTAATATTTGCTGTAGATTGAAAACTTGCTGCCGGAGTACCGTAGGGAGTTTTTATGCTAAAGCCTATTTCATTGGAGAAAGTTCCGGGAGTGGTAAGAACAACCTCGGTTAATACGCTATCGCAAAGTGACATAACAAGATTAAGCACTTGCGAACCTGTTGTAAAGCTCTGACCTAACTGACCTACATCCACTCCATTTTGGCGGAAGGTTATAATAGCACCGTTCCATCCATCACCAAAACTGTCAAAAAGATCAACGATGTAATTACAAGCATCGGATGTATCACAAGCCTTGGTGCTGAAAGTGAGGGGACCTACCCATACCGAAAACCCGTTACCCTGGTTGGTGCAATTGTTCCTTATGTAAACATCATAGGTAGTTGCAGCACTTAAGCCCGTTATAGTAAGAGGCTTACCTCCGGTTCCGGTAGCTCCGGTTCCCTGAACAAAACCGGTTGGTCCAATCTCATAGTCGAAGGTGGTGCCAGCACCGTTAAAATTTATCTGAGCGGTAGTGTTAGTGATAATACCGGTACTGAGGAAAGAAGGATCCGGGCACAGCGGGGCATTGTCGATAGAAACGTCATCGATGGCCATATCGCCATTGAAGAAGGTGGACTTCACCGAACGGAAGCGCACCTGCAAGGTGTTCCCGTAGGGCGACAGATCAACCTTCGCCAGTTCATAGGGGGCACTCTGGGAGGTTTGGAACTTCCCGATGGCTACCACCCGGTTGTTCCAGGCTCCGCTGCTGTCCTGTACATCTATAAATATGCTGTCGCCATTGTTCACGTTAGTGTGGAAGTAGAATCGCAACTCGGGACGGGCCAGACCGCTGACATCGATAATGGGAGTGTATAGCTCGGCTGTGTTACCGGCCGAGCCGTTGCTGCCTTCAATCATCAGGTACTTGCCGCTTCCGCTGTTATCGCCATCGGGGCCGGTGGTGAAGCTGACCGTTCCGGGGCCGCGTACCGTCCAACTGTATTGAGCGGTGGGCACCCCTACCCGGTTCCAGCAGTTGTCAATGGTGTCGCCTGCGGCATTAAATGCGGAACTTGACACCCAACTGTTGCCGTCAAAGCTTTCGCTCCACGGGGCGGTGGTGGGGGCACAGGCGGTGGTGAAGGTGAGCGGCCCTACCCAGATGGAGGTGCCGTTGCCACTGCTGGTGCAGTTGGAGCGTACATAGATGTCGTAGGTGGTGTTGGGGGTCAGGCCGCTGATGTTCAGGGGCTGGCCGCCACTGCCGTTGGTGCCGGTGCCCTGGGTGAAGCCGGTGGGACCGATCTCGTAGTCAAAGGTGGTACCGGGGCCGCTGAAGCTGATGACCGCGGAGTTACTGCTAACGCTGGTCAGGCTTAAAAAGGTGGGCTCGGGACAGGGTGGGGCTTCGGCTATGCTGAAATCGTCCAGGCCGATGTCGCCCTGGCAACAGCCTAAACTGATGATCCGGAAGCGTACCTGGAGGGTATCTCCAAAGGTGCTCAATATGGCTTTGCCAAGTATATAAGGGTCGCTGGGGGAGGTATTGGTCACTCCGGGGATCACCACGTAGTTGTTGGTCCAGCTGGTTCCGTCAAAGATGTCCACGTGCAGGTCGGGCATATTGCTCCCCCATTTGTGGTAGTAAAACCGGAGTTCGGGGGTGGTGAGTCCGCTAACATCTATTAGTGGGGAGATGAGCATAGTGGAGTCGTTATTGGCCGAGGAGCCGGATACGTCTGCAGTGGCAAACACTCCGCCTGTGGCGGGGGCCAGGGTGTTGTCCCGGTCGGGGCCGGTACCGGTACCGGAGGTGGTCTGCGGGGTGTTACGGAACTCCCAGCTGTAGCCTCCGCTGCTGGTGGTACCGGGGTTGTTGGAGATGATCTCCCAGCAGTTGTCGATGCCGTCCCAATGGCCGACCGTGGCGGTTTCAAAGTCGTAGGTGTAGGGGGCTACCTGGGGGGGACAGAGGGTGGTGAAGGTCAGTGGCCCTACCCACTGGCTGGATACTCCGTTGCCGCTGGCGGTACAGTTGGAGCGGACATAGACATCGTAGGTGGTTTGGCCGTTCAGTCCATTGATGGTCAGGGGGTGACCGCCACTGCCGGTGGTACCGGTGCCCTGGGTGTAGCCGGTGGGACCGTATTCGTAGTCGAAGGTGGTGTTGCCGTTGGTGCCGAAGCTGATAATGGCACTGCTGCTGGTGACTCCGGTGAGGGTCAGTGGGGGTTGTACGGGGAAGCAGGTGGGGTCGGTCTTAACGGTGCGGGGGCCGGGGAAATAAATGGAGTCGGACCCGGAGTTGCAGATTTCCCCGAAGTAAATGTCGTATTCGGTATCAGCGGTGAGCCCGGTGATATACACGGGGGGCTGGCTGCCGGGATAGGTGCCGGTTATACTGGTTCCACTGCCGGGGGTAAAGCCTTTGGGGCCGTACTCGAGGTAAAAGGAGTTGTTCCCGTTGCCGGGGGTCCAGTCTGCATACAGGGTGGTGGCGGTGGTGCTATCGGTATCGAAGTTGGTGAAGCTGTTGCAGGCGCCCTG
>CAKZJV010000007.1 GCA_937120475.1 uncultured Cryomorphaceae bacterium
TTTTTTTATTGATAATCAGCGTTTTAACGAATTTTATATTTGTTTTATTATTAGGGGAAAGTAAAGCTCCTTTGGTATTAGTAAGGACTTTCTGTAATTTTAACCTCCTATTTTTCTAAAAATTTATTAATCAAGGGCATAAAATGAAACGAATTTTATTAGTATTTGGAATTATTTCGTGCTGGCTTTCAGCGCAGTCGCAAACACCGGAATTAATTTATTATAACTTCAATAACGGGACTACGGTGGACAATCTGGCCACCAATCCCGTTGGAACCAATCCGGTAACCGTTCCCAGTGGACTGGGAGTACCCTCTGGAGGTTTTCAAAATACCACCGCCCTGGGCGGAAATGGAGCCAGCTCCACCGGTAATGTAATCAACACCGGTTGGAACACCACCATTAACGGCAGTTTCACGCTCGCCTTTTACACTAGTGGCGTGACCACCTCCAGCAGCACCCTGTATTACATTTTCGGTGACGGAGGAGCCGGTGGCTTTCGCTGCTTCACCAACGGAGTAGCTGGGTCTAATAACTGGCGGGTCAGAGGCCCACTGCCCGACCTTCCTCTTGATGGAGGAGCCGATGGGCAACCCCACATGATGCATGCCGTGTATGACGCCACAGCCGGCACCTGGACCGGTTACATAGACGGAGTACAAGTAAGCCAGGTTACCGCCTCCACCACCATCAACGTTACCGGTAGTGGACTCACGGTAGGCGGTTATGCCTCCAACAGTGGATTAGATGGTTTATTAGATGAGTTTCGCTGGTACAACCGTGCGTTAAGTGCTACCGAAGTAGCCGCCACCTGGGATCAAAATCTTGCTTTACAAGGAAACTGCACGGCATTTACTGATTTCAACACCGATAGCACAAATACTTCAGGTATTGAGGTTAACTGGATCCCTGGCAGTGGGAACAACTCCTTTTACCTGGAGTACGGGCCCAAAGGTTTTACCCCCGGTAGCGGAACCAGTGTAACCGGCACCTATCCCGGCAGCCAGCCCCCCGTTTATATTGCTGGGCTTACCCCTGATACCGAGTACGATATTTATTTTGGTGAAATCTGTAATAGTGGTAATGATTCGATATACTATCCATCTCCTGTAGTAGTAAAAACAGACCCTACTTGTTTCCCGGTTAATTCTATTGCCTTAAATAGTGTAACCAGTTCAAGTGGTACCCTCGATATCAATTCGCAAGAAAGCTTCTTTGACTATGAAATAGGCCCTAGCGGCTTTGTACAAGGTACTGGTACCACCGGTTCAGGAGGTACACCATTAACCGTAAGTGGACTGAATGCGCAAACAGATTATGATATATACGTTCGTTCCAATTGTACCGCGGGCGGAAATGGAGTTTCATCCGTTTGGGTTGGTCCTTTTACCTTTACAACGGCATGTTCTTTTTACACTGCACCCTACAGTAACAATTTTGAAAATGATGCCTTGAATTTACCGCCACTTTGCTGGAATGCCTACGCCAGCGGAACTTCGGCTTTTGTGAGGGTTGACGATTTTACGGGAACAGCGGCTCCCTATTCAGGTTCACAGGCACTTTATTTATACAGTGGAAGTTCCAGCACTACACCCGGAGCGGATACTTTGGTGGCTATAAGTCCGCAGTTTGATGACATGACAGCCGGTGACAAAAGAGTAACATTTTTTGCAAATTCTGATGATCCGGTATCTCAACTGATTATTGGAACTTTATCTGCAGCCAGTGCCACAGCCGCATTTACACCTTTGGATACCATTACTTTTCCGGTGCCGGATACTTACCAGCAAGTAGTAGTTTATTTGGATGCTGCAAACGGTTACAACGGAACGGATAAGTACCTAGGATTAGTACATACCCTTGGCGGTACCTTAGATTACATCCGTATCGATGAATTTGTATATGAAACAACCCCACCTTGTCCTGATCCGGTAAATGTTACCTTGAATTCAGTAGCAGCAACCTCAGCTACATTTGACTTTAGCGCGGCCGGAACTTCAACTTTTGATTACGAAGTAGGTCCGATTGGTTTTGTCCAGGGAACGGGAACCACCGGTAGTGGTGGAAACCCATTGAATGTAACAGGTTTAAACCCTGCTACATCCTATGATATTTACATCAGGGCCAATTGCACGGGTTCAGGAAACGGAAATTCAAACTGGGTAGGACCGGTTAGCTTCACTACCAACTGTTTGGCAGATACTATACCTTATTTGATGGATTTCAGCAGTGGATCATTCCCCATTTGCTGGACGCGGAGTGATGCCGTAGATGTTTCTATCGAAGCTTCCTGTGGTTCCCGAACCAATGTTTTGGAATTCAACCAGCAGGAAGAAGCTATAACCGTTGACATAGATGCCAGCGGAGCTCAAAGCCTAAGGGTAAGTTATTATTTTGCGGCCGGAGCTTGTACTAATGATCCGGAGAACAATGAACATTTTCACATTGATTACTGGGACGGTACCCAATGGGTTCAGGCTAAAGATTATGACGGTAGTTTCTCTCAATCCTTTGTATGGGAAACTTTCCTGGTACCCCAGGCCGATCTGAGCAGTACCTTCAAAGTTCGCTTTGATATGATCGATGGTACCACTGATGCCTGGCAGATTGATAGCCTGGTAATTGAAGAGGGTCCTGCTTGTGTATCTCCCGCAGGTATGACGGCCAACAATGTTACCGCCAATTCAGCCGACCTTACCTTTGATAATACGGGTGATAACTACCAAGTGGAATATGGCCCCTGTGGTTTTACCCAGGGAACCGGCACAACAACTTCCGGCACGGAACCTCTTTCTGTGAGCAGTTTAACACCAGGAGAATGCTATGATGTATATGTGCGTAGAGACTGTGGTGGGGTATTCTCTGCCTGGGTAGGTCCTTTTCAGTTTAGAACACTCTGTACAGCTCCTGCCGCTTTAACCCTTCCATTTGTGGAAGATTTTGAAGGAGCCAGCGGAACTTTCGTAGGTAATACCCCGAATGCCTACTGTCGCCCTAATGTAACCTGGAGTTTTGAAACGGACCAACCATCAGACGGTCGATTGCGTTTTGAAGCTTTCTCCAATAATGGTAATAACGGAGCTACCTTAGATGAGGTTTCTACCGGACAGCCTGTTAATTACCTGATTGGTACTCTGAATATGTCCAATTACGATACGTCCTCTACGAGTTTCATTCTGCTGAGTTTTAGTCATCTCAGCCACGGTGATGAATCACACCCTACCGATAGCGTTTGGGTGAGGGGAAGTAGTAATGATCCCTGGGTTGGTGTTTACGACTTATTTGCCAATCAGGTAAATGGTTCATTCGTTGATGCCAATAACATTGACCTGAACAGTGTTCTGAAAGGAGCTGATCAAAACTTCTCCAGTACCTTCCAGGTGCGTTTTGGCCAGGAAGATAACTCAGATGCTACCACCTTGAGTGGTATAGACGGGCGTACATTCGATGACATTATGATCGAAGAGGTCACCTGTTTGGAACCAAACTCTATTGCAGCATCCAACATCACAGAAAACAGTGCTGTACTGACCTTTGACAACGATGGCGATAACTATGAGGTAGAATATGGTCCCTGCGGCTTCACCCAGGGAACCGGTACCGTGGTTTCAGGAACAGAGCCCTTAAGCCTTACGGGTCTTTCAGCAAGAACCAATTACGGAGTATATGCCCGCAGGGTTTGCGGTCCTAATGATAAGTCTGCCTGGATCGGTCCCCTTTGCTTCAGCACCGAGTGCTTGCCTTCTGCCCGTTTATCCGGTACTTATACTATCGATGGGACACAGGCCACGGGAGCTAGCAATTACAATACCTTTAACGAAGCTGCTCAGGACTTGAATGAGTGCGGTGTTAGTGGACCCGTAATTTTCAATATTCAGCCTGGCGCTTATACCGATCGACTCCATTTAACGGACGTTCCTTTTGTATCCAGCATTAACACTATTACTTTCATAGGTTCCGGACAGGATAGCTTGATATGGGATGCTACCGGAGTACAAGCAGCCGTACTTATTGACAGTACCAAGTTTGTGACGCTTAAGAATATGACTATCATTAACCCGGCTACTTCAGAAGCTTTTGGAGTTTTGGTAACCCACAATTCTGACTCGGTAACCATTGATAGTTGTAATGTGAAAGTGACCAATGGATCTACTTCAGGTGACATTTCACCCATCCTTATTTCCAACTCCTACGATGCCGATCTGGGAGAAGGTGCAGAAGTGGATTTCCTCACAGTATCCAATTCCAAACTTGAAGGTGGATATTATGCCTTGGCCCTTGAAGGTAACGGCACTGGCGATTTTGGTGTGGGGCACCGTGTACTCAATAACCAGATACTTGATTTCTATTTAAGTGGTGTCTATACCGATGACTTAGAAAACATCGTAGTTTCCGGTAACACCATTCAAACCACCCGTAATAGCAATGCCGATGGAATTTATTTGCTGGATGCAAATGATTATACCGTTACGGCCAACTTTGTAAATGTGGGTGATTATGGAATCTATGTTTTGGATGGTAATGACGGTGTTACACCTGCGAACCGCTCTTTATTGGCTAACAACATGGTAGTTTCCACTGGCGACTATGCCATTTACCTGAACGACTTCGAGGCAACCGATGTATTCCACAACTCGGCATTGGGTGAGCCTGCTATCCGTATTAATGATCAGGTTGATGTGGATATTCGTAACAACATCTTTGTTTCCACCGGTGACTTTGCCTTTGAATCAGATGATGCCCTGGGTACAAATGATGTGGTGGATTACAACATTTATTTCAGTACCGGAGCCAATGCCTTTGATATTGGAGTTAATGTGTACGCAGATTTGACCGCCTGGCAAACCGCTGCTCCTTCCTACAACGCTAATTCATTGGAAGGTGATCCTGTTTTCTTGAGTAACAGTGACTTGCACGTAGCCGGTCCTTTAGCGGATAACGCTGGAGACAACTCAGTGGGTATTACCGTAGATATTGACGGAGACTCCAGACCTTTTGGAAGTTCGACTACCGTAGATATCGGAGCGGATGAATTCTCAGCGGTTCAGAATGATGTTGCATTACTGGATATTATTCAACCCACGAACAACGCTTGTGGTGATTCAGCTACCGATGTGATGGTGGTACTACAAAACCTCGGTACCTTAAGTGCTACTGGTTTTAATGTGGATGTAAATGTAACCGGTTCGGTTACCGCGAATCTTTCTACCACTTATTCAGGAACCCTGAATAGTTTACAGGTAGATACGGTAACCCTATCCTCGTTTAACTCCTATACCGGTGGAACCTTCAATATTGAAGCTATTGCCGTTTATGGTGCCGATCAGGATGCTTCTAACGATACTACGAGGATTACCGTGGATATCAATACTTCGGCTGCACCCATTCCTACCGCAATGGCCGATACGGTTTGCGAAGGACAAACAACCGTTCTTTACTTCCCGGCCGGTTCATCGGATGAAAACTTCTTCTGGTTAACGACTAATGGTGATACCATTAGTGCTATGGACAGCCTCACAGTTGGACCTATGACAGCTAATGATACTACCTTCCTGTTAGCTGGTCAGGGTAAAGTGAGTTACAACGTTGGGCCTGCCGACAATACCTTCGGAGCCGGGGGTAACTTTGCAAATCCATCGGTACAGCAATTGTTTTTTACCGCTTTATCCGAGGTTACCATTGATAGCTTTGCGGTTTATCCGAATGGTGCCGGTGATGTAGTGGTGAACCTGAAAGATGCGAATGGCAGTGTGCTGCAAACCACCACGGCAACCGTTGCGGGAAGTGGTAAAACTATGATTCCGGTTAACTTTACCGTACAGCCAGGTTCTTATGAATTGGATGGTACCGGTTCTACCACCGGAGGATTGTACCGTAACAGTGCCGGTGCAAGTTACCCTTATTCCGTTCCTGGTGTTCTGGATATTACCGGAAATAGTTTTGGGGCAAGCTATTACTACTATTTCTATGACTGGTACATCTCAGCCGGTGGATGCCCAAGAGATACCGGAAGTATAACCATTTATACTGATCCGTTACCAGTGGCTACGTTCACAGCTTTACCCGATCCTGCTACTGCCACAGATCAGACCTTTAATTTTGATGCTTCAGCCTCTACCGGAGGTCCTCTTACCTATAGCTGGAACTTTGGCGATGGAAATACCGGTTCAGGAGTGAATCCATCAAACACCTATACGGCCAATGGTAGCTATTACGTTACCCTAACGGTTACCGGTCCGTGCGGAACGGTAAGCTTCTCGGATAGCGTGACGGCTGCAGGTATCAATGTGGAGGAGAACATAATCTCCCGCAGCCTTGATATCTATCCTAACCCAAGCAGCGGCAAAGTGAATGTTTCCTTTGAAACGGCCGGATCCGAAGGAGCGGTGCTGATCATTACCGACTTGAGTGGTAAAATCGTGCAGCAGATCAATGCTACTGACCTGAACGGTCGCTTTAACGATCAGCTGGATATTTCATCCCTGGCCCGCGGCACCTACATGCTCCGCATTGAAAGCGGGGAGATGGCTACCGTGAGAAGGATAGTGAAAGAGTAAATGAATGTGATGGCGTTATAACACGCCTTCTCCATAAATTAAAGCCCTGCATGAAAAATGCAGGGCTTTTTAATTTTGCAGTATGCGCTTTAAAATTGGTGACAGGGTAAGCTTTATAGATGAACCGGGTGGGGGCATAGTGCGATCCGTCAAATCGGGGCAGGTATTAATTGAAACCGATGAGGGTTTTGAAGAATGGGTAGCTTCCGATATACTGATCAGGCGTGGCGATCTGCCCATTAAAGAGGTAGTTCAAAAAGATCAAAAAGGCCAAAGACAGAAGACCGTATTGAAGCGGGAAAAATCGGATTACCTGGAGGTGGATCTCCATATTCATGAACTGGTAGAATACAGTAAACACCTGTCCAATTATCAAATGCTGCAAATGCAACTACACGAAGCAGAAAAAGCCATAGCCAAAGCCAGAAGGGCCTTTGTAAAAAAGGTGATACTCATTCATGGAGTAGGTGAGGGTAAACTTCGCACGGAGCTCCACCAGATGCTGGCTGGCATGGAACGCCTGAATTTTTATGATGCCGATTTTAACCGCTATGGAGCCGGGGCCACCGAAGTAGAACTCTATTAAGAATCGCTAATAAAACTTAATTTTGCACCTGAACAGGCTGCCTTATCGCTCCATATTTGTTATGGGGAGGAAAGTCCGGACAATGTAGAGCACCGTGCTCCGTGAAAGTGGAGGAAGCTCCGGTTAAACCGAAGTTGCCAGATAGTGCCACAGAAAACAAACCGCCCCGGGCTTGTTTCGGGGTAAGGGTGAAAAGGTGAGGTAAGAGCTCACCGTTTAGCCGGGTAACCGGCTAAGCAAGGTAAACCTCACGGATTGAAATGTCACGTAAACCGGGGATTGAGGGTGGCTCGCCCGATCCCGGAGGGTAGGCAGAATAGATAAATGATAAGGCCCCGATTTTTCGGGGACAGAATCCGGCTTACAGGCCTGTTCTTTTTTAATGAAACTCTATGCTTAAGAAGTACCGTGCGATAGTAAAGGAAGAAGGCTGGAAAGGCCTGATCCGCAAAGAAGGCTGGAAGGTAGGTGTAGCCCTGTTCCTGTTCTTTTTGATCAAAGGCCTCATATGGCTGGCCATTTTTTACGGTCTTTTTGAATTGGTTACCGATTAAAAAACCCCGCATCAGCGGGGTTTTAGGTTTTTTTATTTCGGGAGTGGATTAGCCTTCAATCTGCGCTACTTCCACTTCTTCTTCAAACTCCTGCAAGTATCTTTCAGCTTCCAGGGCACCTTTACAACCTGAACCGGCTGCGGTAATGGCTTGGCGATATACCTTGTCCTGGGCATCACCAGTGGCAAAAACACCTGGTTTATTGGTAGTAGCCGTTCCGGGCTTGGTAACAATGTAGCCGGTTTTATCCATATCCAACTGACCTTTAAAAATGTCAGTATTGGGTTTGTGGCCAATGGCTACAAAAAATCCCTGAGCTGGAATTACGGATTCTTCACCACTTTGATTATTCTTCACGCGAACCCCTTCTACGGTTTTTTCGCCTAAAACCTCCAGGGTTTCGGTGTTAAATAACACTTCAATGTTTGGGGTTTTCATTACCCGGTCCACCATAATCTTGGAAGCCTTAAAGTGATCTTTACGCACCAGCACCGTAACCTTAGGACACAACTTTGCAAGGTAGGTAGCTTCTTCGGCTGCGGAGTCACCACCACCTACAACTACTACTTCCTGCCCCTTAAAAAAGAAGCCGTCACAAATAGCACAGGCCGATACTCCGTGACCCATCATTTTCTTTTCCGATTCCAACCCGAGGTACTTGGCAGAGGCACCGGTAGCAATAATAACCGTTTGGGCCTTGATTTGGATAGTTTCATCGATGGTAAGAGTGTGGTACTCGCCAGGAATATCGCTCAGGTCCGCTTTGGTAACCATACCGAAGCGAACATCCGTTCCAAAACGCTCCGCCTGTTTCTTCAGGTCTTCCATCATTTCAGGGCCCATTATACCATCGGGGTAACCCGGAAAATTTTCCACGTCCGTAGTGGTGGTTAGCTGCCCACCAGGCTCAAGCCCCGTGTAGATAATTGGGTTCAGATTAGCCCGTGAAGCATAGATAGCCGCTGTGTAACCGGCTGGTCCGGTTCCTATAATTACACACTTGTGTTTTTCCATAATATTTTAATCCATCTACATAATAAGATGAAGCAAAGTTAAAGTTTTACAGTGCAATGGAAAGGCATTGAAAGAAAGGCTTGATGAGTTAATCATCATTTTTTAAGTAAACCGTGCGCCCCTGGAAATTCGGATATTGCAAGGTAAAAGTAGGATAATGGTAGGCCAGAAGGAATTAAACCAATGTTTTGAGGACTGTAAAGACCAGCTTAAATCATATGTTTTACGCATAACTGCCAGCGTACAAGATACCGAAGACATACTGCAAGATACTTATATTAAGGCCCACGAGAAGCTGGATACATTCCGAGGGGACTCCTCCCTGAAAACGTGGTTGTTTGCTATTGCCTCCAACCGGGCTCGTGATGTTTTACGGAACCATAAGCGCTGGCCTGAAAATGTAACCGACATTGCTAAAGAAGCTGCCCTATCCAATCCAGGATTTTTCAAGGAAGCAATGGAGTTACGCCATAACTCCGGGCAGGGTGAGTTTGAAATAAAAGAGCACATCGCTTTTTGTTTCACCTGCATTTCCAAATCACTGAAGCTGGAAGCTCAACTGGTACTCCTGCTCAAAGAGGTTTACGATTTCAAAATGCGTGAAATAGCCATAATTATGGATACGAATGAACCATTGGTTAAATATCACTTACGCGCGGCCCGGGAAAAAATGGTTAAAATATTCGATCATCGCTGTTCTCTCATTAGTAAACAAGGAATTTGCCACCAGTGTACTGAGTTGAACGGTATTTTTAATCCTGAACAAAAAGCCGAAGCCGAGTTGGCAAAAATCGACATGGTGAAAGCTTCTGAAAATAAAGACCGTCAACATTTACTGGATCTTCGCTTACAGGTGGTTCAAAATATAGACCCTTTTAAGTCTGGTGCAGCTCAATTACAACTTCATCATTTAGAGCATAATAGAAAGGTTATGGAGAGTTTTTTAAAAGAAAATCCCTCCTGAGCCTATCTTTTTTCATCCCGTTAACGTCCAAAAATTAAAATCATTCAAATGAGAACCATTTTAACTTTTGTGACCATTATGACTACACTTAGCACTACCGCCCAGCAAACCGGGGCCAGCACGGTAAAAACCACGTTCAGTCGTGAAACCTCCGTTAGTATTTCTATCCAGGCCGACCCTTCCATAATATGGGCCCTGCTCACCAACGCCAGTGATTTTCCACGTTGGAACTCTACCATTATTGCGTTGGAAGGAGATATAGCCGAAGGGGAGAAGATTCGTTTAACCTCAACCCTGGACTCAAACCGTACCTTTAAACTCAAGGTAAAGGAATTGCAGCATGAAAAAAGAATGGTGTGGGGAGACGGTAAAGGGGAACGTGTATATACCCTCGAAGAAAAAACACCCGGTATGGTAACCTTTACCATGCGAGAAAAAATTGGCGGACTTATGTTTCCGTTGTACGCCAAATACATTCCCTCTTTTAACAAGAGTTTTGAACAGTTTGCGAGCGATCTTAAAAAGGAGGCTGAAATTATTCAGAGCGCTAAAAATTAAACCCCATGGAAAAAAGAAGAAGAGACAATCCCTGGAAACTGAAAACCCCTCCCGGAACATCAGAATATGAAATGTACATGGACGAAAAAGACGGCAAAGAAATTATAGTATGTACGGTGGGGAAGACGGTGTTACATTATGATGCGCGCTGTATAGCGGATTTGCATCGAATGCTTAAAGAATATGGTGACTGGATGGAATTGGGCAGCAAAGACGAAAAGCAAACCACCAAAGAAGGTACCGTGGAACACTGGGCCCGTTCACCTGAAAATCCCATTGGCGGATGGTACGGACTGAAGAAAAATTTCAGAGGACGTTTTGCGATGTACATACCCCCTTTAATGGAGAGATTGGGCCTGGCTGAATTAGAACATAAGCCCCGTAATAACCGTATGAAGGCTTTGTAGTAAAAGTAAAATTTGATGAGCCTGCTTTTGTAAAGCTTAGATTTTAATTTTTACATTTGCACCCCTCAAATTACGGGATGTAGCTCAGTTGGTAGAGTACACGTCTGGGGGGCGTGTGGTCGCTGGTTCAAGTCCAGTCATCCCGACTTAACAACAAGACGATTCTGCCTTTTGCGGGATCGTCTTTTTTTTTGTCCTTTGGTTCAAGGCATTAAAGGTTATTAAAAGTACCAACGGATTTTTGAAGTGATTGAATTTCAAATCGACTATTTTTTATTTTCGCACATCCAATTCAATCTTAACTAAATTAAAACCGTCCGTGAAACCAAACAGCTACCTTAAACCCATAGTATTATCGCTATGCTGCATTCTGTTTTTAACCACGTCCTGCAAAAAAGAGGATAAAGAAACCAATTCAAACAGCATAATCGCGTCTATCAATGGTGCCGATTGGAGTTCATCCAAAGTTCAGATACTGGAAGTTGAAAACCTCTTTCAAATGACTTCCAACAGCGGCCTGGAAATGCTGCAAATCAATTTTTTCAAGGATGCCGCACCGGGCAGCTACAGCTTAAAAGATCCGGAGAACTTTGTAGCCTTTCAGTATATGAATGGTTTTGCTAATGTTTACAACAAACCTTTGGACGGTCTTTTTAACCTGCATCGCAACGATGATTTTCAGCGTTCGGGGTCATTTCTTGCCATACTGGAATCGTTAAAGGACGGAGACACAGTGGTGATTGTTGGTGATTTTCGCTACTTTAAATAATAGCCCCACAATTAAGTAGAGATTTTATTGTTTTATGCTTCGGCATATTCCGGCTTAGTTTTTTGATGAAACGGAAAGTACTTATACACAATTTAACCTTTCTGCTGTCATTTACCCTTTTAGGTATAGGCTTTAACTTTCATGAAACAAGCTTCCTGGAACCGTCCGGTCTCCATTTATGGCGGCAAGCCGATTGCCTTTCATTTACCCTTAATTACCAGGACGGTAATGCTCTTTGGCAACCCGAATTGCATAACCAACTGGCACAGCAGGGTACCGCAGGATACAGCGTAGGGGAGTTTCCCATTGTATATTTCTTGGTAGGTAACATCTGGAAACTTACGGGTAAAAAAATATGGATATTCCGGCTGCTTGCCCTGGGAATTTTTTTCCTGGGCCTTTGGTCCTTGTTCAGAGCATTTTACAAGCTGGGTTTTCATTGGCTCCTCAGCCTGATGGCACCGCTGTTATTACTTGCCTTTCCCTTTTTTGTGTATTACAGTAATGGCTTTTTACCCAATACCCTAGCCATATCCTTTGTGTTTATGGCTTGGCTGAACATTGTACGATACGGCATTGGCGGAAAGTTCCATTGGTTTATAGTGGCCTGTGCCTTGTTTGTTTTAGGCGCACTGTTAAAAGTTACGGCAGCCATTAGCTTTATAGCCTTGATGGCCAGCCTTACTTTTTACTTCCTCTTTAAGAAAAGGGAACGGCCAACTTACTTGCAGCCCTTTCTGCGGCCAGGGGTGGTAATAGCCCTGCTGGTAAGTCTGCTCACCATAGGTGCCTGGTACCTGGCGGCCCGCTACTATAACGATATGAATAAAGGTTACTTTACCTTTAATTACGCCTCTCCGATATGGCAAATGAGTGGTGCTGAGATATACCATGTATTACAGGAAATCAGGCAAAAGTGGCTGGCACAAATCATTGCACCTCCTCTAATCGCTTTTCTGTGCCTGTGTTTTATTGCAATTGTGCTGTTCTTCCGGAAGTTGCCCCTGGCATTAAAGCTTCTTTTGCCTTTCCTGGTATTGGGTGTAGCATCTTACGCTCTGCTTTGGTTCGATTTATTGGAACCACATGATTACTACTGGACGGACGGTATGATACTAGCTCCCTTTTTCACCCTGGGGTTCATGTATTTATTGCGGGAAAAGCTTCAAAAACCAATCGCTCAATATCTCACTGCCGCCATTTTCCTGCTGGCAGGATTTACGGGTATCAGTTACAGCCTTGAGAGAACCGAAGAACGTTTTTACGGATACTGGCAAAGTCTCGATCATATCAGCAGATCATTGGAAGGTATAGATAGCTACCTGGATTCACTCGGAGTTAGCCGCGAAGCCAAAGTAATATCCTATCCCGATCAAAGCTATAACAGCAGTCTCTATTTTATTGACAGGAGTGGCTGGACGGGTATGAACCACCTTTCGGTAACGGATGAGGTGCTGGATAAAGTGAATAAAGGAGCCCGCTACCTGGTGCTGAACCTACCGGATGAAGCCCCGGAACCACCGGCTTTTAGAGTTTTGGATAAAAAGCGGATCGGTACCTATAGAAATGTAAGGGTATTTAGAATAAAGCCCGGCTTCTATTATGATTTTGAAGTGAGCGATGGCCTCCCACGCTGGATGCAATACCATCAAACCGATTCTGTACCTTTTGAAGGTACCTACGCCTTAGCCTCACGGGGCAAGGAATTCTTAGGGGAAACCTTTTTGCAAAGCCTGAAACCGGGCAGCCGTGTGGAAGCTACGGTTTGGGTAAGATCAGGGTCCAGCAAAGCGGCCCTGCCGGTTATCCAATCCGTTGAGGAAAAGCTGGCCTATCGCCAAAACTGGACGGATGTAGAACGCAGGGGTGATTGGATACTGATGAAACAGGAGTTACTTATTAGCCCGGAGATCGCCCGGGAAGGGGTGAAGGTTTTTCTGTGGAACCCCGGCCGCCACCAAAAGGTGGTGTACGATAATTATAAAGTAAAGGTTTATGAACCCTGATTTAAGGGCCGGTTTCCATTTCTCAACCCACCTTACCTAATTAAGGAGGGGATACTTATATTTGGTGTAACCCTATGTAAACCTTATGACTTTCAACGGCTTGCTTTCAATAAAACATCTCCCGGCAATAACCCTTTTATTGACTCTGGTCGCTTGTAAAACCACACCTTCCATATTAGGAGGTTCACCTCTTCAAGCTCCTCCCGGAACGGTGGAAATAGCGCCCAACCTGTTTTTCGACCGGACCGAGATCACCAATTTGGATTACCGCGAATTTATGTACTGGACCAAACAGGTGTACGGGGGAAATTCGGAGGAAGCCCGCAAAGTACAACCTGACACTACGGTTTGGTCGGAATTAGAAGGTCATTTTGAACCTTTTGCCTCCAGATACTTTACTCACCCCGCCTACAACCATTACCCGGTGGCAGGAGTATCCTATGAGCAAGCCCAGGCTTATTCAGGCTGGCGCTCCGATAGGGTGATGCAGATGTACCTGATTGAAAGTGGAAAGATTGAAGCTCACTTCGATAAATCGCCTGAAACCGCTTTTACCATTGAACGCTATTTTACCGGTCAGTACCGCGATTACAAACCCGATCCTGAGGTAGTGCTTTATCCGCATTACAGTTTGCCGGATGCCGAAACCTACCGGAAAGTAGTGAGTTTTGCCGATTCATTGAATACGGTGAACTATTCGAAATGCCACGAGAAAAATTGTAGTGAAAATCATTTGATAGCATGCGGAGAGGATGGCCCTTCCCAGAATTCATTTTTACCAAAGCTTACTAATTGTGCCAATTGCAAGGGTATCCTCATCACCCATTTGCAGGACAACGTTCGGGAAATAATGGCTGAACCCCGTATGCTTTTTGGAGGCAGTTATGGCAGTTCCTGCTCTACGGAGTCCGTGAAACTTATACAGGTAAGCCCCGATGCCTACACCGGTTTTCGCAATAGGTGCACCTACAAACGTTGGGAAGGCGGAAGTACTCCTTTCAACTAAACCTTTTGGAGTGCCCCAATACTGAGCAGGTAGCAAACTATCTGAAATCCATTTACTGAATCTGAAGATGGGAAATCATGGACGCGAATGCTTTTTCCTTGATTCCAGTCTTTTAGTATTTGTACCAGCGGTGGACTGGCTGGCCATTTAATGCGATGACCGCGTGCAAAAGCAACTAATTCATCACCGTTTACATAATAAGGTATGGGGAAAGGGTCTTTCAGCTTCCAGGCTGTGTCAGGTGATAGGTCCTCTACCGGGTGATCAGCGCGAGAAGGTGAATAAAATACACCATTGCTCTGCAGTTTCATAATATACTCACGAGCAGCTCTTTGCAAAGGCTCCTGCAGGCTTACCTGAGCTAATAATTTCTCCTGCGCCAGGGCAGTATCTTCAAAAGGTAGAGGCTGCAAAGGGTGAAAGCCTGTATCTTCCTCCATAAGCTTCTTTACTGCCGCAGCCATTTTTAATTTTATTTGCTCAGCCGGAGAGTTTAGGAAATCCAGCACCATGCTTATGGAGAAATCACCGGTATGGCCGATGTGATATACATCGGACGGAATGCACATCATATCACCCGGCTTCAGTTCATGCGGAATAGCCGTATCCATCAATTCCTCCGGAGGGTAGGTATTACTGCCATTGGATATGCGGGTATAGTCTTCCGTTTTCCAGGTGTAAAAAGTCTTTTCGCCCGGACCGATGTGGAACAGGAAACCTTCTTCACCTGTATTTTCTTTGTGTACCCCAAAAGGAGTGAAGCCGTAATTACCCACAAAAAAGAGGAGCCCCAGTCCACCGCTGGGCAGGCCCGCTACTTTTAATAGCGGTTGAAGGAAACGGGCCATATACTCCATTAGCTCCGGGCTGTAATTTTGGATATCGTTGAGGACAACACCAAACTTTCGGCCTTCAAAAACACGATTTCCCCATTCCTCCAGGCTTTCCTCATCCCGTGGAGGGTTTTTCATAAAAGCTTGGGTAGCTTCATAATCGCGTTGCTGATCAATAAATACCTTTAAACCAAGGTGCTCCTGGCTTTGACGGGTAAATCCCTGAAATATTTTCTTATAACAATTATTGAGAAATGGCAGGTCCTCTTTCGGGATCATAGACTTCTGATGGAGAGGCTTGCGCATATGGTCGGTTTGCACCCAAACCTCGCTCCAGCGGTTGGTTTGCATAAGTTTCAATTAATGAGCCTTAAATATAATAGCATGAAACTGGCAAGACATAAAATTTTTCTAAATCGCTGTTTCATTGGGGGAGGTCATACCGGGATAAGATCAGATAGTATGTCCACCGCTTCCTGCGTTTCCTCTTCCGTCATGCTGGCAAAACCCAGGCGGGTATGCGCTTGCCGGTTCAGGGTATAGTTATCACCTGCAACAAGGTGCAAACCTTTTTCCAGGGCTTTTTTTCGTAATTCAGGGTAATTGACTTGTGGGTTTACTTTAGCCCAAAAAGCCAGCCCACCGCTGGGTTTTTTCATTTCAAAGAGCCCCGGAAGTTTAAGGTTTAAAAGATCATAGGCATGATCCCTGCGCAGCTGATAGGCCCTGCGCGCTTTGCGAATAGCCTTATCTACTATTCCGTTTTTCAGCATCAGCTCAAAGGCTGCCTCCTGTATGGTATCCCCTTGACGGTCGATGAGCTTACGCCACCGGCAGGCATTATCCACCACCTTGGGATGGGCTGCCAGGAAACCGATACGCAATGCCGGAGAGAGGCTTTTGGAAAAACCACCGCAATAAATAACCGGAGCATTGGGGTTCAGGCTGATAATAGGAAGGGTGGGACTCCTATCGTAATGGAAATCAAAGTCATAATCGTCTTCCAAAATCACAAAACCGTATTTTTCCGCTAATGCCAGTAGCTGCAATCGCCTTTCGGCCGGCACACTTACGGCCGTAGGGTGATGGTGATGAGGCGTAACATACACCATCTTAATGGGTTGGTTTTTTAAGCGATCTTCAAGGGCATCAACAACTACACCCTGCTCATCCACCGGAAGTGATATAACCTTCATGCCGCAGGTGAGGAAGGTTTCGCGCATAAGATGATAGCCAGGCTCACCCATGGCCACTGTATTACCGGGTACGAGTAAGGCTTTTATGGCCAGGTAAAGCCCGTTGGTGGAACCCCGTGTTACGAGCAGTTCACGATGCTCAAAATTAATGCTGCGGGTGTTTTGTAGGTATTCCTTAAGGGTATTTACCAAGGGTGCATAACCCGTAAGATCATAGTACAGCAAAAGTTGCTTACTGGTTTTTTCACGGAGAACCGTGGAATAGGCCCGCGCCAGTTCACGATGGGGCATAAAACGGTGGTCAGGATAACCATCGTTAAAGCTCAGTCGGCTGTAATCCTGCTTCAGCGGCCGGATGTCAAGATCCGGGATGTCCATTTCGGGGAGAGGGCCACTTAAGGGTGCCATTGGTGATTTAAAGCGATAAACCGGCAGATCCTCGTTCACAAAAGCACCTCTTTTCTCCTGCTTGCGTATCCAGCCTTCCGCTTCCAGTTCTTCCAGTGAGCGCAGCACGGTTAGGCGGTGTACGCCCAGGTCAAGGGCCATTTGATTGACAGAAGGTAGCTTTTGCCCACGCGGTAATACACCCTTGGTGATCAGATCAATAATTCCCTGGCTAATCTTCTGATGCAAGGCCAGGTTAGTAGTGGTAGTATCAATGTACGGCTTGAGAGTTATATCCATCTGGTCTGTTAAAAAAGTTAATTCTGGTATAAACTAACCGACCTAAAATACTGCAATTTTGACTAAAGATTTAAAGAATGAAGCAGGAATTAACACCCTCCCGTTTACCCAACCGGGCCATTAGCGATCCCGAAAAGATTAAGGAAGCCCTGGAAGCCAGCCTTTTTTGCACGGTATCTTATGCGCGTGACAACCGTGCCTTTTCCATTCCCACTGGTTTTTGCCTGGCGGATGATAAACTTTACATCCACGGTTCGGTAAAAAGCCATTTTCTGCTGGAAGCGAAAAAACACGAGGTGTGCATCAGCACATTCCTGTTTGATGGACTGGTGCTGGCTGGATCAGCCTTTCAGCACTCGGTAAATTATCGCTCCGTTATTCTTTTTGCCAAAGGAGTGGAAATAACGGATGAAGTGCAAAAAACCGCGGTGCTGAAAACCTATACCAACCGCTATGTACCCGGGCGTTGGGACGAGGTAAGACCGGTAAATGAAGGCGAGCTAAAGGCTACCATGGTACTGGGCTTTGACCTTGAAAAAGCTTCGTTGAAAGTGCGCAACGGGCCTCCCTCTTTTGATCCTAAGGATTACCGTCCCGGTTTATGGACGGGCGTAATTCCCAGCCTGATGAATTGGGGCGAGCCGGTTCCTGATCCTAACCTTAGGGGAGGAGTACCTTACCCCAACTATTTTAAGAATTGATTTATGCCTACTGATTTTTTTAAAGCCCCCTCCGCCATAAGCAAAGAACTGTATGGCCCGCGTCTGATCCTGAAAAAAGTACAGCGAAATACAAATTGGGAAAAAGACCTTTTCGGTATGTATTCCGATGAGGAGGCCGGGCTTTACAACCGTTGGCAAAAGCTGGATAACATGGTGCAGATGGGGGAACGCATGGCGCATTTTGTGGCCGACTGGGAAGCCGGGGGACTTTATCGCTGGGTAATCCTCCACCAGGAAACCGGAGAGGCACTGGGCGTTTTTGTGTTGGTACGCTTTGATATGCGCTGGAAGGAAGTAGAGATAGGGTTTAACCTGGCTAAAAAGCATTGGCGCAAGGGCTATATGAGCGAAACGCTGAACATGGTGAAGAGTTATCTCTACCGGGAGTTGAAGCTGGAACGAATTACGGCCCTGGTCAGTACCCAAAACAAACCGGCCCTGGCCCTGCTTAACGGTAATAATTTTCAAATCATAGGTAAATATCCGGGTGCTTTTCACAAGGGAAACATTCAAAGTGATTTACAGATACTGCAAAACCTGAAAGAATGGAACGCTACCGGGAGCGGGTTATAGATCATTATCCATTATGGAGAAGGGAGGGCTTTACGATAAAGCCGTATAGTGTAGTATATGAAGGCGAAACCATAATGGATGAAGACTGGCAAACGGCAAGCCAGTTGATGATGCAAACCTTGCTACCCGGGGAGGGTGTAAAAGCCGCTTACCTGATACTCCATAAGGGCAAGGATTGTAATTACCTGGTGGTTTCACAATGGGCAGATCACAATATGTTAAGGATGTTGGCCTACCGCTCTGAGAAAAAAGAGCCACAAAATTACCGGGATGTAACGGCTTCGGGGCTTTCGGTTTGTGTATGGGATATGCAGATCCACTGCCATGAACGTAATGCCTACGTGCAGCACATTCTCCGTGATCCTGAAAACACCAATTTAATCGCTTATTATGAAGACCTATACCGAAACGGATCACCAAGAGCTTAGCTCGCGCCTGCAAAACCTGATCAGGCATTATGAGCCTTTACTGGCCTCCCTGCCGGAGGAGGAGGTTGGCCATAAGCCCAACCCTGAAAAGTGGAGCTCAAAAGAGATCCTCGGGCATCTTTGCGATTCAGCCATCAATAACTACCACCGTTTTATCCGTCTGCAAATTGAGGAAGAACCTTTTCGGGTAGAGAAATACGTCCAGGATGAATGGGTGCGCCTGGCTGGCTACCATCAGCGTAACTGGTTACATATATACCAGTTGTGGCTGGGTTTGAATCATGCCATTGCTGAAGTATTGCAAATTCTAAAACCCGCAAGCCTGTCATCAGTCGTGCAAATAGGAGAAGAAATAAGGGATTTTCATTTTTTGATCAAGGACTACCTCGATCATATGGAACATCACTTACTTCAATTCAACTAAAATGAATAATTTGCGGAGGCTACTTTGAATTTGGACGACCACCGTTCGGTGGATTCCGGTTGTTGCGCTTCCGCCACCAAAGTTTTTTTACCTGAAATGAAAACCATACTCTGGAGTTACCACAGCTATTCCACTACGGAAACGGAAGGGCCCGGGTACCTGGTAAAACTTGAAACCATGGCTCCCGGAGACTTTGAAGATTGGCATTTTCACAAGGAGGTGCACCAGCTTTTTCACGTTTTGAAGGGTGAACTGGAGGTCCGCACACCGACCCAAAAACAACGTTTAAAGCCGGGGGAAAGCTTTTGGGTAAAAAAGCTTCTGCCACACAGTGTGTACAATCCCGGGAATGAAGAGACGGAGTTCCGGCTTTTCTCTACCGGAAATACGGCCGAAGACCGCTACGGGATGGATTATCCTTATCCACCACGGAAAGGTGTGGTACTGAGCGGTTTTGAGTTGGTGGAATACAACGATTACCAGCGCACGGCCGTATTGGAATTATCCAGTGAAGCTGCCAGCCCAAGCGGGGTGCAGGATGATCTGGAAAAGCTATTTATCACTTACGGTTTTCGCAAGGCTTTCTTTAAAAAAGGGAATGATAAAGAGTTGAGCGCCAAAAAATGGATTGATGAGCACCCTGAACTACAGGTGGTGCCCTGGCAACCCAAATGGAGCCAGGCTTTCAGGGAGCTGAACGAAGAGTGGATAACCCACTACTTTGTGTTGGAAGAGGGCGATCGCAAAACATTGAACGAGCCGGAAAAAGAAGTAATTGAACCGGGAGGGATGATCTTTTTGGTACTCTTTAGAGGAGAACCGGTATCTACCGGAGCATTGATGTGGAACGAACTGGATGAACTGGAACTCACCAAAATGGCTACCCGCCCCGCCTTCCAGGGTTTGGGCCTGGGAGCTATGATTATTGATCAAAGCATACGCTGGGCCCGGGAGCAAGGTATCAGGGAATTGTACCTCTATACGCAATCATCCCTATACCCGGCTTTGCGATTGTACGAGGCCAAAGGCTTCCGCTACATTAAACTGAGCCCGGGGCACTATATCAGGGCGGACGTAAAAATGAGGCTTGACCTAACAAAAACTAAAATTTAAACATGAGTTTATCGCTGGTAAAACATTATTGCGACATTTTAGAAATAACCCCTGCCATGCTCAACACCTGGCTCATTGAGATGCCGGATGATGTGGTACGGCAGAACGAAGGCAGTGATACCTGGTCGCCCCTAGATATTGTAGGGCACCTGATCCACAACGAGGAAACCGACTGGCTGCCGCGTATTCAGATCATTTTGGGTTCAGCAGAAGACAAGACCTTTGAGCCTTTTGACCGGGAAGCGCATTTTGAAAGATTTAAAGACCGCAGCCTGGTGGAACGGTTGAATAGGTTCAGCAGCCTTCGCTTCCGGAACATACGTGAGATCCGTAAGCTCAACCTGACGGAAAGTGACCTGGAGCGGGAAGGTATTCATCCGGGCTTTGGCCCGGTGAATTTGCGCCAGCTTTTAGCGGCTTATGTGGCGCACGACCAAACCCATATTTACCAGATTGCCCGTTGCGTGAGCTATCCTTTGCGGGAAGAGGTAGGCCCATGGAAGGCCTATTTGAAGATATTAAACCAGAATTATACGGGCTAAGCACCTGTTCTTTATGGAAAAAAAGCCTGGAGTTACTCTAGGGCCGGTGAATAATGATCCAGCAGTATCCGCCAGGCCCCGTCTTCCCAAATCCATACCAATGAAAAGCGGGAGTTGGCCTGCACCACCGATTCTTCATACTTCATTTTCATCCGGGAAATTCCGCTTTGTAAGTAAGCGTTTCCGGTTTTTTGGATGGAAAGGCTTTCCAGTTCCCAATCCACGCCACGGCCTTCTAGTTTGCTCCAGTAGTTACGGATGGCCTCGCGACCTTTCAGATCGGTACCATTGCCCACCATCATGGCACTATCGCTGTAAAACAGGGCGATGTCCGCGTACTTTTTGGATCTAAACGTAGTCATCATTTCCTCCAGGCGAGTTTCTAAAGGGTGAGTTTCAGAATGGTTCTTTGCCGGTGTTATGCCCTCATGCAACCATTGTAATACGTTCAACAGAAAACGCGCGTTGTGCGGAGCCTGTGGACTATTAAACCCCACCTTGAACTGTCCGTTGGCAACCTGGGCCGTGAGCATAGCTGCTTCCCCGAAAACTGCTAAACGTCCGTTGCCGTATTTCAGCAGTGCAGCCTGTGCATAACCCTCAAGGTCAACCCGTTTGGTGTTTTCGTTGAATTCCCATGCCACTTCCGGCTCGCGGCTAATGTCTTCCGCAGTAAAGGTCATTAAAGGTTGGGCTGGTTCCGGGTAACGAAATGCTGATCCGGTAAAACTCAGCACATAAGGTACTTCAGCCGTTACGTCATGTTCCTGCAGGGTGCCCAATTCTTTAGAAAAACGATCGTTGCCGTTGGTACCTTGCACCAGTTGCGCAAAACCGTTGCTGTACTCAAAGCCAAAACGGGCGGCCAGTTCTTTGGCAGCTCCCGAAAAAGGCATGTGGTCGGCAATGACCCACAGTCGACCCCCGTCCTTAACCCATTGTTCCAGGGCACTCATTTCCACTTCCGTAAAAGCGGAAGGGGTAGGTAACTGCCAGTTGCCCTGGTTGGAAGCGTGCAGGGCGTTGGAGATCACCAGCACCTGGCAATCACCCAAAGAGGCTTTGGAATGGAATACGGAATGGATACCCTTCACGCGATATCCGTGTTCCCGTAACAGCAGGGCAAAGGGTTTGAAATTACTTTCAATGGTATGCAGGTTATTATGCCCGGCATCAATACATACACAGGGGCCATCATCTTCGGGAAAGGTTTTGGGCAAACCGGATTTAAAGGTAGTATCTGCTGCAACCTGTGCGATGGCCGGTAAGCATCCAACCATAAAAATGAGGGTAAAAAGAGTGCTTTTCATGGAGTTAGTATTTGCAGGGATCGCAACCACCCGATTTTATCGGCAAAGTAGCCTTGGCTGGTGTTCATCCACCGGTCGGTGAAGCTGTGTGAACTTTCTGGGTAGCTACGTAACCAATCGAGTTTGTTTTGCCGGTGTTCCCGGATAAAGGCAATAGAACGGACTGCGTCCACGCGCTCATCATTTGCTCCCCATTGAAACAATACCGGGCAAGTGACTTTGGCCAGAGAGCCTATCGACTCATAATTAATGTTTTCTTTAACCAGGTCATCGCCCGCCAGGGAAGGCAGGTATAAACGGCTATGTCGCTGGCGCAGACCGGTGATCATTTTACGGGTAGATGCAGAAAGGGAACCGTTGGCCCGCTCTCTAAAGTAGCGCGACCAGGCATAAGTGGTAGCGGCAATGAGGCTGTCTTCTACCAGAGATTGTTGCATAAAATGCCGGATGGCGTAGAGCTGATTATCGGCATAAGAGGCAAAAGGGGCTGCTACAGAATTAACAAAAGCCACCCGCTTACCCAGGCGTGCTGCAAGATCCACACTCAGCCGCCCGCCCTCGCTCATACCGTGTATTCCCATACACTCACGATCTACCCCGGTTTGTTCCGCCAGCCAGCTAAAGAGCACTTCGTATTCATCCAGCTTATCCGTAAAACTCTGGTTGCGAAAAAAGGTGGAGCCACGCGAACGGCCCTCTCCGGATTTATTAAAAACCACCGTGGCCATGCCGTGGGCAGCAAAAAACTCCGCTTCCGGGGTGTAATTATCCAGACCCTCACTACCACCTCCTTGTAGGAGCAAACAAGCTGGAAATTGGGATTTTCCGGTGGGTTGATAGTAATACCCGAACAAGCTATCGCCATGCGCCAACACGTAAACCTCCTTCCGTATAAAAGGCTCAAAATGCCGGAAAGTCGAAACTTTTTCAGTAGCGTATTCCCGGTAACGGATTTCGTTTTCAGTAAGGATGATCTGGTCACCGTGCGCATTCAGGTACGCCCCGTTTTGGAGAGCTACCAGGTAGGATTGATAATGCTGGTAAGGTGAGTAGAGAAGGGGCATTTTTCGAAATCGGGACCAGCGCAACCAGGCAATATTGCCTGGATCATCCCGGTAAAAACTGCTTTGAATGTTCTGCTTGCCGGAAGTTGCTAAATCATAGGTCTTTGCCTGTTTCCAGTGGCCGTGGTAATGATAGTGTAGGGCGTTTTGAGACTGGTAAACTTGCAAACGGCCCAGGTCGGTAAAATAGGTTAAGGTGTCGCTTTGGCTTTTTAGCGGTTGGATGGTATCCTGCAGGTTCTTTAAAAAACAGAAGTTCCCGTTATTCTCATTATACATTAAAGTTAAAGGTTGTCCCAACTCAAGGGTTACCACAATTTCCTGGGCTCTTGATACCAGGCAGGAGGCCACCAGACACAAACTGTAAATCAGGCGTTTCATCCATACGAATGTATGAACTAATTATTTAGTTCAAAAGAAATAAACGCATTTTAACTAAAAATTTAGTTGATGCTATTAAGAATGCGGTGGATCACCTCAAAACGGTAAAATAATCGGCCTTATCAAATTTTTGCCCGTTTACGAGATAACTGATTTTATAAATGTAAACCCCGGAAGGCACCGACCGGCCTTGATATTTTCCATCCCAGGGTTGTTCAAGATCATTTGAAGTAAAGAGGAGCGTTCCGTTTCGGTTAAAGATGTGCAACTTAAACTGGGTTACCGCACAGTTTATATAGATCCGGAAGTGATCATTCAGGTTATCAGCATTAGGGGTAAACGCATTGGCTACAAATGGTTGGCATTCACACTCGGAGGTTTCAATTACAGCTGTATCGGAAAAACTGAGGCACTGGTTGGAAACTTTAACCCAATAGATGCCTGGTTCGGTAACAAGAATGGCGGAATCAGATGAGCCATCAGACCAAAGGTAGGAGCTAAATGGCGTATAGGCACTTAAGGAAAGCATACCGTCATCCTTACAGAGGACGGTGTCTGCAAGTGGGTTGGTAAACGGATCAAAATTCAGCCTTTCAATGCGAATGGTATCGTATTGGGTACAACCGTTTTTACTTACCTGAACCCAATACGTTCCGGTTTCGGATACCGTAAGCTTACTTCCAACGGTATTATCTGACCATACATAAGTGCCATTGACAATGTGGGAAAGATCAAAGCTTAGTTGGTCATCCGAGCAAAGCAAGGTATCATTACCCAGGTTTAATGAGAAAACGGGCTTCACGGTAAGGGTATCCGATTTTACACAATCTCCTATACTTACCTGTACCCAATAGGTTCCGGGACTGTTTATTTCATATTCCGGAGCAGTGGTACTATCCGACCACAAGTACCGGGCTCCCGGGTAGCTTAGGTTCAACGAAATAGAATCGTTTTCACACAGAAAAACAGTATCGGGCCCCAGGTCAAAATTTACCGTGCTAATCACTTCAGAAAGAGAAGCCGAAGCCCGGACCACACCCGGATATAGATTGAGGCATTTAAGCCGGTAAAATGAAAAATTGGCATAAGGCTCATAAATATCATTGGATGCCAAATAGTAAAGCGTAGGACTGCAACCCATAGGAAGAATGGCGGTTAGAGAAGATAATGAAGGCAGTTGTCCCAGGATAACGGGTTGGGTAATGTTATTGGGGTCAACTTGTAAAATATCTTTCGAAGAGTTGACCAGTAAAATGTAACCGTTGTAAAAGGTAATATCCATGGTGGTTCCTGTTGCTGAACCGTTCCCGTAGTTTCCGTACCGGCTGGTGTTGCCCGTGATTTTATCAATTATAAACAGCTCTGATGTAGCTGAGGTGCTTGCGTACAGAGTTCCATCATCCGAAAAAGTAATACCACTAAAATTATAATTGCCATTGCTTATAAGTGTGGTGGAGCCGTCAAGGGTATCTATTTCGTATAAGGCCGTGTCAATTCCATATAATTTTTGAGTGGTTGGGTCGAGTGCCATATCTGTGAAGGTATGACCCGTATTGCCAATAAGCCTTGAACTACAATTTTCTATGTCAATATAATAGAGGTCATTTTGGGAATTGAGTATGTAATTCTGACCTACCCCGGTATAATTATTAGACAGTAAGAACAGGAAAAGCAATAAAACCTTAAGGTTTTTGACCATACCAATTTTTAGTGGCAACAATAAACAATGGTGCAATTTGAAAAGGCTTTTACGAAGATAAATGCATAGGACAACAAGGCTTTAAAAAAGCTGGTTTCCTTTACCAACGGGGCTGAAATTAATCATAATGTTTTGACTTTTATCCCCAAAAACCGGAAAACCACCTTTCCAATGCGTTCGTTTGTCGAATTTGAGATTTAAGGGCGTTGGCCCCATTTACTTTTGATGGCAGATTTTAATTAAACACAGTAATCATGGCATCAGAAGACATTAAGAATGAACTGTACTACTCCTTCCTGGAGTATTTGCTTACTGAAGACACGCTGTCATCTGAATTACGGATGAAAGTGATCGAAACGCGTTGGAGCGTGTTAAAGCAAAAAGCCGGGCTGGTACCCGTGAACTTTTCCTAACGGTAATTTTCCCGCAGGAATTCACGGATGGCGGAAAAGTATTCCTCAGGATTATCCAGCCAGCCGTAGTGGCCACTATGGTTCAGCCATACCACCCTGGAGTTGGTAAACACCGCTTCGGCAATAGGAACCAGTGCGGCACTTACAATATCGTCCTCACCCTGAATAATCAGTACGGGCTTTTTGAAGGTGGATAGCTCCTCTTTAGTATCGTAATTGATGCGCATAAGGTCCTGCCAAACTATGCCATTGAGTTCCAGGCTACCCTGGGTGAGGCGCTCGGCTATTACCGGGATAAATTGACGATCTACCACATAGGCCGGGGCCAGAAAGGTGGCGTGTTTCAGTTTGGCCCGATCCGAATCATCGCCTTCACGAATACGGTTTCGCCAGTAGCTCAGTGAATCACGTTCCATTGCGGTGAGTCGCGAAGTGATGGACGTACCCCCGTCTTCCAGCAGGGCCAGGTCCACCCCGCCTGAGGAAGAGGCAATCATTCCCGCCACTCGCTCCGGGTGTTGACTAGCGTAATAATTCATCATAATGCCTCCGAAGGAGTGACCCAGTATCATCCATTCCTCAAGGCCCAGGTCTTTACGGATGGCTTCGATATCCTTCACCATCAGGTCCATGGTGATGGTCGTGCTATCCAAAGAGTTTAGTTTGGATTGTCCGGTTCCCCGCTGATCGTAGAGAATGGTTTGATAGCCCTGCCTGGAAATTTCGGTAGCCATGGGTTCAAAACCTTCGCAATTAAAACCCGGTCCTCCGTTAATGATTAGTATAGGCGGCCCTTCACCGATGATGCGGTAATGGATAGCCACACCCTCCGAAGCCGCAAAATGGGAGGTTTGCGCCAGGGCATTAAACGAAAGGAGGATACCCAGCAAGGCAAAGAGTGGTTTGAACATGCGGCAATTTTAAAATGTGATGCGTTCAGAGCAGGGGTAAGAGGGTAGGGCGAAGATAGATAATCCCAAAGATCCAACAGGTTTTTAAAACCTGTCGGATCTTTCAGGACCGTAACGGTAATGGCCTATAATCTTAGAATCAAAAAGAACATCTTCCGTCACCTGACCCGCTCCTATATTATGAACTATTTTATACCTACCGCCTGGTGACTTGCGATTGACCACAATTCCAATATGGGTGATCCCACCACCCAAATTCCAGCAAACAATATCTCCCGGATGGTAATCCGAAGGGTTTTGAGTTATGGGTTTCACCGTTCCGTACCGTTCAAAAAAGGTCATCAGGTTAGGTACGCGCCTGTGGTCAATATTGCGATCCGGGTTTTTCAATCCCCAGTTTTTGGGGTAAAGGTCAAAGTGAGCCTTCATATCTTCATGCACCTCCTTTTGCAGATCAATGCCTAGTTTGCGGTAAGCTCGGATAACCACATCCGTACAAACGCCTTTCCCTTCCGGTACATCCCCATTGGGGTAATCGATTGAAAAGTAGGAGGGGTCGTAAGTAACACGGTCCTGGGTTAAGGTAAGTGCAGAGTCTGCGAGAGTTTTATAAAAGGTATCCTGAGAAAAGCCGGGTGTTACCAGGCCAATGGCCAAGAAAAAAGAAAGGGCTGACTTCATAAATTAATTTCTGTTTGTTTCAATCCACCCACCCCTGTTGCACCGCATACTTTACCAGCCCGGTAACGTTGCGCACGTTTAGCTTGCTGATGAGGTTTTTACGGTGGGTTTCCACGGTATGATGGCTTACACATAGTTGGTCAGCAATTTCGCGGGTGGTCATTTCACCGGCAATGAGCACCAGCACTTCCTTTTCGCGTTCCGTGAGTTCCACCAAACGGTAATCATTGGCCCGGGCTTTCTTCTTCTGCAGTCCTTCCATAATGCGGGTGGTAACTTCCTCACTGAAATAGGACTCTCCTTTCATCAGGGTTTGAATGGCCAGGTGCAATTCTTCCTTGCCGGTATTCTTGAGAACATAGCCGTGTGCCCCGGCCCGCAGTAACTTCTGAATGTAATCCTGCGTATCAAACATGGTAAGCATAAGGATACGCACTTCAGGGTACTGCTCAACCATGGCTTTGGTGGCTTCTATACCGTCCATTTCCGGCATATTAACGTCCAGTAAAACCAGGTCGGCAGGAGTGGAGGAGAGCAGTTGCAACAACTCTTTGCCGTTATTGGCTTCACCGGCCACTTCAATATCGTCCATGCTTTGGAGCAACTCCTTCAGGCCGTCCACAAAAATCTGGTGGTCATCGGTGATTACAACGCGCGTCATGCTTCGGTTTGGTTTAAAGGTATATCAATAATGGCAATGGTGCCCCGCCCGGGGGTGGAATCCATATGAAACGTTCCGTTTAGCTTTTGTGCGCGGCTCTCCAGGTTGTTGAGGCCGAGGCCTTTTTTGAGTTGGAGTTTCGGGTTAAAGCCCACTCCGTCATCTTCCACCGTGAGGTTGAGGTGGTTTTCCGTGCGGTTGACCTGTATAATTACCTTTTTTGCTTTGGCGTGTTTGAGGGTGTTGTTCAATATTTCCTGAACCATGCGGTACAGCCCGATCTCGGTATTCACGTGCAGGCGTTCTTCCAGGCCGTACAACAACAGCTTGCATTCGATCAGTTTGCTCTGGCTAATGCCGGAACAGAGGTCTTCCAGAGCCGTTTTCAATCCGAAGCTGCGCACCATACCGGTGCTGAGGTTGTGCGATATCCTGCGCACTTCTACGCAGGCATCGTCCACCAGCTTACCCAGCTTTTGGTGTTTGCCCGGTTCCTGGTCTGCCTGCAACGAACTGGTAAGCAGCTTAACGGTGGAGAGCATACTGCCCAGGCGGTCGTGCAGGTCGGTGGCAATGCGCTGCCGTTCTTCTTCCTGCCCGGCAATCATGGCGTTATAGGATTGTATTTCCTGCTGGTTCAGCAGTTTTTCGATCTTCTGATGGGCAATCTCCGCATTTTTGCGGGCGATTTTCCTGCGTTGGTGGTAGTAAATGAAAAAGGAGGTGAGGCCCAGCAGTAAAACAATACTTCCGGCAATAAAAAAGTTGCGCTCCGCCATGCGGGTACGGTTCTGCTCGGCCAATAGTTGGATGCGCTGCTCCTTTTGCTCGGTATCGTAGAGCGTTTGCATTTCGCTAATGCTGTTGATCTTTTCTGTATTGAGGAGGCTGTCGCTTAGAGCCTGGTATTGCCGGTAATACATCAGGGCCGCTTCAAACTCTCCTTTTTGGGAATGAGCATCGGCCAGGTTCAGGGCAACGTTGGTTTGCAGTACCACTGCTTTAAGCTCATTTGCTATTTGTGCGGCCTGCCGCAGGTAAACGATGGAGCTATCCCACCGCTGCTCATTATAAAACACCAGGCCGATGTTGGAGAGGGTATTGGCTGCTTCCAACTGATTTTCACTTTGCTGATAAACCCGTAATGCCTTACGGTAAAAACGCTTCGCCTGGGTGGGCCATTTCATCCGGTCGTAACACACGGCCAGGTTATTGGCACTTTGAGCGCGGGCGGTTTGGTTTTGCTCAAATTCCGGGAGATGGATCAGGGAGTCGGCCATTTGTAAATGATGCAAAGCCCGTTGATCATCCGGCAATTGCAGGTAATATTGCCCCAGGCCGGTGTGTGCCTTGTACGCCAGGTAGTCATCCTCCAAAGTGCGGGCCAGTAGCAACGAGCGATCAAAAAAGTAACGAGCCGTATCTGGTTCCTGGTAATCCATACTCAGGTAACCCAGTTCATTGAGGGTATAGGCCCTGGCGGCCGAATCATTGCTAAGTGAGCTAAACCGCAAGGCTTCCAGCAAAACGTAGTAGGCCGAGTCTATTTTTCCCTGTTCTTTAAAAATATAGCTCAGCTGATAACAGGCACCGGTAGCGCCACGGTAGTCCTTCAGGTTTTTACGTAGGTGGTAGCACTTGCGCATAAAGTACAGGGCGGTATCGTTCCGGCCTTTCAGGTTGTACAGGCTCCCCAAACGCATGCAGGCGGCTGCAATACCTTTCCGGTAGTTCAGTTTGTTGGCTTTTTGCAGTATCTGAGTAGCCAGTTGAAAAGAAGAATCCAGCTTGTTTTCGGCCTGCAGGTAATAGGCCTTTAAAATCTGATGGTTAATCTCGTTGGTATCAGACGTGGAAAAGCTCCGGGCCCAGCCAAGCTGTGCCCAGAGCATCAAACTAAAAAAAGCAAGGTTTCTACCCATTAATACGTATGAATTACCCAATTAGGACAGGGTCAGGTATGGGTACCGGGCTCAGGTCACCTACCTGCACATAGTCATAATCCGAAATATCATCCACCAGCACGTAACCAATGGCGGCTATATAAGGTGATTGGGTGGGGCCGGAACCTGATACAAAATTAAACTTCAGGGTATCCGGTGAGGGGGAGGTGCCCAACTCCATCATCATTTCATGATCCGAACCGGTTTTGCACAGTACAATTACACAGTAGTTATCGTTACCACCCGGAATTACACATACACGGGGTACTTCAGTATCGGCCTGCTGTGTTTTATCCAGGTCGTCCAGTGAAATGGTTTTATCTACCCTTATAGTCCCGGTTTTAGTGGGGGGAGCGGGTTCACCGGTTCCGGTAAGCCGGAAGTCGGCATTGTCCAGGAAAATGGAATTGCCCTCGTTAAAGAGGTACTGCTTAAAAAAGGGGCATACATACAACTGGCTTCCCTCTTGTTGGGTTCCGGCCGAATAGTTCATCAGCAGGGTGCCGTTGTCTTCCTCCTCGCCATTGGTGTAGGAAACGGGCAAAAAAACGGGCGGGGATGAAAATTCAGGTAACTCTACGTAAACAAAATAGTAATTGATTACCGGTTTACCGGTTGCAGGCTCCGTGCGGTTGTAAGGTTGTATCAATACCGCTTTGTAGGTGGTGGTTTCCGTGGTCATGATGTGTAATTTGTTGATTGTGTTGAATTTAGAAATGTACGATAAAAAATACTTATTCTGCCGCTAAAACCTTGGTTCTGCTACTATTGGCGGGTTTGGTTTTCGCTATAAACTCGGTGCTGATGCGTGTGCCGTCCATCATTACCAGGCTTATGCGGTAGTGGCAAAACAGGTGGGGGGCGGTTTCATCTTCAAAACGGTATTCGGAACGGAACTGCGCGTACCCGGAGGCTTTAACGGTGGTAATAGCCTTGAAGTTACGGCCGGTATCGGCCCTTTCAACAATGAAGTAACTGGTGTTGATCTCCCGGGGCGTTTCCCAATGCAGCAGCATTATGTCTTCTTCCCTTTCCAGGGAAGTATGGATGGAATTGGGGGTTGGCGAGGAGGTTTGCGCAGGTAAAAAGTTTCCGCTTAAAAGAACGATTGAAAAAGTCAGTATGAATCTCATAGCAAGAAGTATTAGTGATGTATTCCATTGATGAGACCAAAGGTGCTGCAAACCAGTAGGCTGTGAATCACCGTAAACCGCCAAATGGCCGTATCCCTGTTTTCAGGGATGGGCTTTACTCCCCGGAATTGAGAGCCGAATATCCTATTGGGTAAAAGACTTTAAAAGAAGCAGTAAAACGGCAGAAGTTAGTAGAAGCGCTTGAGAATGATGCGTCCGGCCCGGGTTTTTAAAAAGCGGAAAAAGGCCTGTGCGGGCCGGTTATTCGGGAAGGCCGTATAAGCTCCCAGGGTAAAGGGGCTTTTACCACGGGTGTCTTCCAGATCACCGTTGTAGTGTTTTACCAGCTCACTTTCCAAACAAGTGGTTTGCCCCACGTATTGGGATTTATCCCCACATTTTAATACATACACGTAAACCATGACCTCAAGCTTTCAATATTCAAAAACAACATATTTTAATAAGCGGTTCGCGCTGCGATCAATTTTTTTGACCGGGCGGCAAAACTAAGGGAGCTCCGAGGGCTGAAAAAAGGCAGCGTGTTAAGGGTATGTGAAGTTGAATTACAGGAGTAATCACAAATATACCTTACACCCCGGCAAAGCCTTTCTGATCCGTTCTTTCTCGGCTTTTGAAAAATTATTGCCCAGGGCAATCAGGGTTTTCAGGGAGGTCATTTTTTCCAGGGTAGCCGGTAATTTTTCCAGGCGGTTGTTGGAAAGGATCAATAATTCCAACTCATCCAGTTGGGTGATTTTTTCCGGCAGGCTTTCCAGCTTATTGTCATTTAAAATCAGGGCTTGCAGGCCTTTCAACTGGTCGATATCCTCCGGGAGGTTACGCAGGTAGTTGAACTCCAGGCTGAGTTTTTCCAGCTTTTTGAGGTGCAGCCACTCCGGGTCAAATTCATGAAATTGATTGTAACCCAGGTTAAGCTCCCGCAGCTTCTTAAGTTTGGAGAGGGAAGCCGGTACACTGCTCAATTGATTGTGTTGCAATTCCAACACTTCCAGCTTGCGGCAACGCGCAATCTCCTCTGAAACATGGGTGATGTAATTCAGGGAGAGGTGTAAAAAGCGCAGTTCGTGTAACTCACCGATAACCTCCGGTACCGTGGTAAACTGGTTTTTGGCGGCATCCAATCGGAGCAAGCCGCTAAAACCCCCGATCTCCTCCGGAATATTTTTCAGCTTATTGCTGTGTACGTTTAGTACCTCCAGGTGGGGCAGGGCAAAAATTTCCCGGGGCCACTCCTCCAGGTTATTGCGCATCAGGTTCAGGAAGGTGAGGCTCTGCAGGTATTGCAGGGAATCATCCACCCCGAATAACTGTTGATCGCGCAAATTCAATTGCGTGGCGTTCCCATCCCGTAGGGCCTGGTGAATGTTGGTGTGCACCGTTTTACGGAGATCGGCATTTTGCGCCTGAAGAGGGAGCAGGATGCTTCCCCATAAAAGCAGCGCAAGGCAAAAAGCCGGAAGCGCTGAACGCGCCCCCGGCTTTGCTATACTTATAAGCTGATGGTTAGTCAATAAACTGTACAATGCGTTGGGTGTATTTATCATCTACCGAAACCTTAATGATCAAAGTTTGTGAGCGCGAAGCCAGGCCTTTCAGATCGAAGTTCCAGCTTTGCTCCCCACCGTTAGCTTTGGTATTCAGCAGGTCTTTCAACTTCCTTCCGGTAAAGTCATACACCTCCAGCTTCACCGTTTCACCACCGTTGAGGTTCAGTTCAACCGTAATTTCACCCCTGGAAGGATTTGGATATACGGAAAGCTGACCGTCCAAAGGCTCTTCCAGCAGGTCTGTATTGTCATACACCTCAATATATTGAGTGTAAACGACCGTGTCGGAACCTACTGAATTGGACACCTGCAGCTCTACCGAGTAGAAGCCCACACCGTTATAGGTTACGGTTTCCACCTGCTTGGAGGACACTGCGGGTACACCACCGTTAAAAACCCACATACGGCTGGTGGGGTTATTGGCACTGGTATCTGTAAAGGTTACCGAACCACCGATGACCACTTTTTGGGTATCGGCTTCAAAACCGGCAACCGGGGCTTGTGCTCCCAGATGTTCCTTACGGGCGAAGACGATGGTAGCCGAAGCATCAAAGGCCACGTTGTTACCGCTGGCATCCGGTTGCGGACCGTTGCTTCCGCTGGGGTGCTGTATGGATATAAAGCCAAAACGGTAATCAGGAGAGAAGGTTAAACCGGTTGGCTCCGAACCGGCCGGAGTGGAGGCGAAAAGCTCTACCATGGGGGCACTCTGCGTGTGGTTGGGACGAACCACCCAAACATAGTCGTTACCACCGTCCTGCAGTACCCAAAGGTTACCCTGGTCATCGAACGTAAGGTTGTCGTTACCACCGCCCCAGGGCTCGGTAAATACCCCTTGTGAAGTATTCAGAACGTAGGACATCCCGCCCACAAAGGTCTCGAAGTTGGACACGGTAGAACCATTATCGGTAAAGCGATAAACGCGGCCATTCCCTTTAGAGGTAAAGTACATTTTACCATCCACGGGGCTTACCTCAATGTCTTCCACACCGCTGAAGTTGGTGGCTCCCAAACCGATGGCCAGGGCACGGGTAGTGTTGCGCTCCATTTGGGTGGTATTGGGTACCTGTACCCAGGTTCCGGTACTTACGGAAGGATCGCGTCCGATCAAGGGACCATCCAGCACCAGGGCGTACAGAGTACCGGAGCTGAGATCTGCCTTATTATCGGCTACAAATTTGAATACGGCACTGGAACCCCCGTCTTCACCGGTGTACAGCGTTACAGAATCATTCAATACTACTGCATTTTCATGCGAAATATTACCGGCTCCCCAAACTTTTTCCTGCTTGCCGTTACCGTAATCCATCACCTTGGCGGTAATCGGGTCGATCTCTACCAACCAACCCACATCGGTATAACCATCGTTATTCACGTCACCACTGTTGCCGGTTTCTTCGGCAGTGAGGATGGTTCCCCAGGGCGTAATACCACCGGAACAGTTGCGGGTAGTAGTTACCAGGTCGTTATTGTAAAGGTCCACAGCCTGGGTGGTGTCCACCATCCAAAGGCGGGTAGTATCTACGTAGTGTAAATCCAAAATGGAAACTCCACCGGGGGTGTTCTCATGGTTTACGGAGAGGTGGCCGATCTCGCTGCTTCCGTTCAAAGGCACGTAACCGGTAAAGTCATGGTTACCCGGTACGTTACCGGAACCTTTGGTATAGGCATCCCCTTGCTTGAAAATCATTTGGAAACGGTGCGTTTCAGTAGGGATCAGCAGGCTGGGAGTTTGTGAAGTAGGTGCAATGGAAGTAAAGCAGGCAATGTGGTCCTGGTTACCGTTGGAACAACCCAAAGCGGGAGGGTTTACCACCGGGGCATCGCTGATGAACAGGTCAAAACCAAGGTCAGAGCTGAATACGTCACGGTTGTGCACTTCCACAGCAATTGCGTTTAAACCATGGTTAAAAATAGTGCTGGGTAAAAGAGTGGTGTAATACGTGGTTTCACCGGAACCGCTTACGGTAGTAGGGGCCAGAGTGCTACAGGTTACGGTTCCACCGGGCAGGTTATCACGGATTAGTTCTACTCCGTTAATATATACAATGGCTCCGTCATCTCTTCGCAAACCGATTTGTACGGAATCCGGTACGGTGGCGGTATCAATCATAATATCCCTGCGGAAGTAGTAGGTGACGTGCTTATTGTTGGGATCATTACCGAAGGAGATGGTGGTATTCATGGGGTCACCGTAACCCAGGGCTCCATCACCGTGTTCCCAGTTGTCATCATTAAAGCTGGTGTCTTTCCAGTTTACATTATCCAGGCAGCTTCCGTCATCCAGGTAATGCCAGTCTGAATTTTTGGCAAAAGGATAGGTGGCGGGTTGCAGCGGAGGCAGTTCAAAACCAACGGCCATGTCAAAGCTCAAGTCAGAGCTACTGGCGCTGGCCTGGTGCAACTCCACCGCAATCACGTTGGTTCCGTTTTGGAGGAGGTTGTCGGTTTTAACCTGGAAGTATTTGGTTTCGTCCGCACCACCAACGGCTGAAGTAGCCAGGGTGTTATAGGTTGGGGCTCCCGCTGGCATATTCATCCGGAAAGCTTCGGTACCGTTTACATATACAATTACACCATCATCGCGCAGTACATCAAAAACCAAGGAATCGTAAATAGCCGCATTGGTTACGTCAAAAGTGTGACGCAGGTAGTAGGTAGGGTGCTTGGCAGAGGAGTTTCCGCCAAAATCCAAAGTGGTGGTTTCGTTGCCGTTGCCATAACCTAAAATAGCGTTACCAAAGTCCCAGGCCGAATCATTGTAACTCAAAGCCGTCCAGTTGCTAGCGTGCAGATCGGTACCACTGTCGTCATACTTCCAGGATGCACCGGTAGCAATGGGGAAAATACCGTTCTGGTAAGAAGCGGGGGGGATGTAGCTTACCACTAATTTAGGAGCATCGGAAGCGCTACCGTTGCGGGATTCAGCGGTTCTTTTACCGGTATTACCGGCATAACCGGGAAGGCTTAGCACGGCCGGATCAACCATACCTATTAACAGGGCATTACCGGAAGCCCAGGCACCCTGGTTAACGGCCGCCTGGATCAGTGAAGAAATATCGGGTGTGCGCTGGTCATTGGTAGCATTGCCTACAATGGGCCAGGGGGATACATTCCAGATTACGGTATCGCCAAAAACATAGTTGCGGCCGGATAGGTTACCGGCTGCACTGGTGATGGCTGCGGAGTTACCGATATCTTCTACACCTATTAATACATCGGTATTTCCGGTGGCGGTAGGCTCATCTACGGTGAACTGAATGTAGGCATCAAGTATGGTAGAACCCTTGGGAATATTTACCCCGGCATAGCGCATACCTACAATTTGTATGCTGGCGCCGTCTGCCGTCAGCTCCAGGTCGGAACTTCCCAGGTCCATTACACCGTTGGACACATCTTCCTCGGCATCGTCATCATTAGTCATAATATTAAAAGTAGCCTGAACGGGTAAGGTGTACTCGATGATCAGTTCAGCTGCGCTCCCGGCCGATCCATCATAGGATTCGGCTACACGTTCACCGGTTCCGTGGATAATGAAGTTCAAGGCATTACCACTGGCCCAGCCACTGCGGTTTACGATGGCCTGCACCAACGGACTAAGATCCGGGCTTTGCTGGTCAGGACCGGCTGCGCCTATGGTATTCCATAAAGGGATGTTACTCCACTCCACGCTATCGTTCACCACGCTGCGGCTGGAGATATCAAAAGCGGTGGGTCCGAAGGTGGTTGAATTGTCCACATCCTCTACCTGGAAAACCACGGTACCGGGGCTGGCATCGTTTTCATCAACGGTAAACTGAAGGTAAGACGAAAGGATTACCGCACCTTGTGGAATGGTAAGGTTGGTAAAGCGCAGGCCGATATACTGGTCGCCATCGTTACCATCGGCTACCAATTCAATATCGGAACTGGTCAAGTCAATGGTACCGGTACCGGAAGTAGCGTTAGCTCCCCGTTCCTCGGCATCATCGGTAGAAGAGTTGATTTGTACCTGAAGAGTTTGGATTTGTGCCAGGGCCGGGGTGGCTAAAGCCATTAACAAGCCGGACATCAATCCCAAAGTAATTTTTTTCATGAAAAGTGTTTTTTTATTAGGTTTTTCCTCAGGTGCTAAAGTGCGAAACCGGTGTTGCCCTTAGCTTGGGTCTATCTTATTTCTGGATTAACTTTTAATCCTTTTAAGAGAAGAGTGTTTTTTTCGAAGTGCCTTGAGATGAGGGTGTTACGAATAGTTCGGGTTTCGGGAACAGCGGCTTTTTCTTAAGGTATTTTTAACGCTGTGGTAATCCGTTTAATAATCAACCGGCTGGTTGTCGGTTAGGGATTGCATAAAGGCAATCAGGGCTTGTTTTTCATGGTTCTGCAGGTGTAGTGAATCCGGGGGCAGGGTTTGGTTTTTAACTTCCAGGCCCAGGCCTGCCCCACCGCCATGATCGTAGAAATCCACCACTTGCTCCAGGGTAGAGTAGGCCCCGTTGTGAAAGTAAGGAGCCGTTAATGCCACATTGCGTACGGTGGTGGTTTTAAAGGAGCGCTCATAAATCCAGGCCTGCTCGCTGTAAAGAGTGTTGGCGTAGCGGCCCATATCATCATCCAATACTTTTTTTAAGCCGGTGGGACTTTTTAATACGCCTAGAATTTCCGTTTCATTTTTGGTGTAAAAGGGCGGAACCAGCCCCGAGAAGGTGGGGGCAAAGTGGCAGGTACCGCAACCGGCTTTTCCCATAAACAAGTTAAAACCTTGTTCCACTTTAGGGTCAATAGTTTCGGTTTCACCGCGGGCGTATCGGTCAAAGGGACTATTAAAGGAACGAAGGTTAAGCAGGTAAGAGGCCAGTGCGCGGGAAATTCCTTCGCGTTGGATGTTTAAAGAGCCATAGGCTTTTTTGAAAAGCCCGGGGTACTGAGGATCTTGACGCAGCTTATCGGCTATTTCCGCGTAAGCGGTATTGAATTCTTCGTGGTTGAAAATAACGTGTTCGGCCTGCTGCTCTAATGAAAAGGCGCGGAGGTCATAAAAGTAACGGTCGGCATACACGGCATTCAGTAGCGTGGGCGCATTGCGCAATACCGATTTACCCATAACGTTGCTGGCCGATTGGCGTTTACCATCGGTAAAAGCTTTTTCAGGTTTATGGCAGGAGGCACAGCTTAATTTTCCATTTTTACTGATGCGGGTGTCGTAAAAGAGTTTTTTGCCCAGTTGGTGTAGTTCGGGACTGTCTTCTGTGGCCTTGAGTTCGGTAAAGAAATAAGGGTTGAGGAATTCATCGGAAAAGAGATGCTGGCTCTTTGGATTCCAGGAGGTAACTTTTTGAGAGGAAGGGTGCTCACCGTAAAATTCCTGTAGTTGATATAAACCGGAATAGAGGGCCTGCCAGTGTTTACGCAGAAACTCCAGTCGATTAAGTGAGTTGAAATCTTCGGCACTTTCAAGGTAAGTGATGGCGGCTTCAAATTTTTGTATCAGTTGGTTGAGGTCCTTGGATTCTGTGAGGCTGATTTGAAGGAGTTGTTTCAGGGAAAGCAATACGGTTTGGGCTTCCGCAATAGCGTTGAGGGAACCGGGTGTATCAAAACCAGTTAGGCCCAAGGTAAAAAGGCGCACCAATTCCATTCGGCTGGCTTCTATTATCTCATATTGCTTTATCTGCCGTTGGTAAAAGCCACCGCTCAGAGCATTAGTTTGGGTGAATAGCTCGCGGGAGAGTTTAGCAATTTCCAGCTTTTCAGCTTCGGGATTGTCGCTGTAGATCAATTCATCCAAAACCTGTAAGCCTTGTGGGGGAATCACAAAAGGGCGGGTGCTGTGGCGTTCGATCTGTAATAGAGGCGCACCATTAATGTGCTCTTCCACAAAACCCGGGTAATAATAATCCAGCACCACTTCCACTCGTTTGTAGCGCAGGCGGGCACTATCCAAACTGTTTCGTAATTCCGTAAAGGAAAGCTGGTTATACTTATACAACTCTGATTTTTCCTGCAGGTCCTGGGTAGCTTTTCTAAAACGTTCAACTTCCTGGTCCAGGTACTGTTTAGTGTTTTGGAAGTTGGAATTCCGGCTAATATGAAAAGCAAGGGTTAAGGAACACCCTATAATAATCAGCAGGCTCCACCCGGATGTTTTTGGCAAGGACATTTGTCTTTAAATTAGGACATGCGAAGATGAAGTGTAGGGACTTAGAGGTATTTACCCTAAGGTTAAAAATTTGTTACGGCAACGTGGGTTTTTATTTGGTGTGGCCACGGTCGTCCATTATTTTCGTGTGAATTTCAGGCGGTAGCTCTTCCTTTGTAGGGAAGCCCGTCCGGAGTTCGGTTGGCTTACATTTTTGATCTGCAGTAGTTAGGTCGGTAATGAAAGAACAAAGAGTGCATTATAAATAGTATTCGGGGTGTAGCGCAGCCCGGTAGCGCGCTGCGTTCGGGACGCAGAGGTCGTGGGTTCGAATCCCGCCACCCCGACTAAAACAACAAAGCCGCCACGCATTCGCGTGGCGGCTTTTATTTTGAATTTAAAATGGTGCTTATTCAATAACCACTTTCTCCAGTTTTACTTTATCACCGGATTTGATCATGATAAAATAAGTGCCGGGAGTCACTTCGGAACGGTTGGCATTCCATTCCAACTGGTGTACACCTGCTTCCTGGCGATCATTCAACAACTCAGCTACCGTGCCCATAGCTGAATTATACACCACAATTTCAATATCCATGGCCTCCTGGTTTTCAAACTCAATAAAGAGCTTATCGGAAGTAGGATTCGGGTAAATATGTGGTTCGAAGGGTAGTGCAGAACTGTTGATGGTAGAAGAGGTATTACCACCACTTACTCTACCCTTAGGCCCACCTCCTTCGCGGCCGCAAAATTCGGGTTCGTTACATTCGGTGATGACTACCGTTACACAGAAGGTTTCGTAACATTCTTCACCCGCAGGGTCTTGCATAACCACCGTTACACAAACGGTATAGGTACCATTTGAGGCGTAGGTGTGTGATATAGGAGTTCCGATGCCCGTATTGCCGTCACCGAAGTCCCATATATAATCAGTGATGGTACAGTTGGCGTTTGCAGCAATATCGAAATTCACATTACAGCCCTCAATATCAAAGGCTATATCAGCATCAGCATCACAATCACAGGGACAATCATCTACATCAATGTCCTTGCAAATGGTGTAGTCACAGCAAACACCATTGGCATCTACCACCGTAACGGTAAGGCAAACCGTGTAGCTTCCGTTGGCATTATAGTAATGGGTGGGGTTGGAGGTACTGGCTGAGGAGCCATCTCCGAAATCCCAGTTTATGGCCACTATCTGGCAATTGGTGTTGATGATTTCGGAAAAATCCACCTGACAACGGTCCACATTAAAATCGAAATCTAAATCCACATCACACTCGCAATCACCCGTGGGGCAATCTACAGTTACATTATAGCAAATACTGTCAGTACAGGTATTGGTACCGCTGCTGGATGTGGTTACCAAACAAGCGGTATAGCTGCCGGAAGCTCCGTAATTGTGAGCAGGGTTTTGCAGGTTGGAGGTAGTACCATCGCCAAAATACCACTGCCATCCGGTAATTTGATTACACTGGGGCGCGGTGGAAGCATCGGTAAAGTTTACCTGGCAACCATCAACGGAGTAGTTGAAATCAGCCGTAACATCACATACACAGGGTACACAATCTACGTCAATGGTGTAGCAAACACTATCGGTACAGCATTCACCATCAGCCGTTAAGCCTACCGTAGTAAGGCAAACATTATAACTACCTACTCCACTGTAAGTATGGGTAGGGTTGGCAGCGGTGCTGGTAGTTCCATCCCCGAAATCCCAGCGCTGGCCTATAATCTGGGTACAGCAGTTACCGGAAGATTCATTGGTGAAGGCAATAGCACAGGAGTCTTCCGTAACCGAGTAATTGAAGGCCGCACTTATATCGCACACACAAGAGTCGCCACCACCCAATACCGGGTTGATGGATATATTGTCTATGCGCATTTCAGCCTGGTAGGGATTCCCTTGAGGAGCCGGGGTCCCGGATCGGGTAATACCACTCCAGAAAGGATAAATCCACAATTGCGAATAATTGGAGGTTGGTGTATAGGTAAAACTTACCTCCGTCCAGTTATTATAACTGTAGTTTGCGGTAAGGTCGGACCACATCTGGTCGCTGGTAAAAGAGGGGAAAGCAGTACTTCCATTTCCGGTGGTAACGCTGTTGGAGGCATGTACTTCTACCGTGGCTCCATCGGCCTTACCATTGGTTTGCAGGTCAAAACAGATCACGTAGGTCTGCCCCGCCTGAAAATCAAAGCAGTTGTAAACGCCTTCGCCTAATTGGCTTCCACCGGTGCTTTTGTACGACCACATCCATACGCTTCGTGGCGGAAGGGCTGCAATGGAAGGGTGGCCGTGCGAGGTTCTCCAGGCCGTTAAATTGTTGTTGATGTTGCCCGGCTCGCTGGTTCCTATGGAAGTAGCGGGCTGCTCAAAATCACCGTTTACCAATACCGAGGGAGGGCTGGGACAGGTTTGAGCTTGTAGCGTGTTGAAGGCCGGTAAAATAAGAACGGCCAGTAGAAAGGCAAAAAGTTGGTTAGGCCAACAACTTGCCTCTCCTTTAAGAGTAGAACATTTCATAACTAATGAGTTTTAATTGTTATAGAGTAAAGTGCAGACTGCTGCTATACAATAAGCCACAGCCGGAATCCGCGTTTCAGCGGTAAGGGAGTAGAGTTTTGATAAATAATTCAACCGGCCTTGAGATGCCTGCAAGTGCATTGCGGCATGTTGGTTTGGCGATTAAATTCTATCAATACTAAGCTTTCTACATCTGGATAAAAAGCAGTAATGAGCAGGTGTAGCTTTTTTGGTAGTAAGTGTTTTCTTACTCCTGAAGGGAGAATAAACGGAATAACTCACTCTTTTTACGCACAGAAACTGGTATTTCTGAACGGTTACAGAGTATTACATAACCCCCTCCTTTGCCGCGCTCATAATTTTGAATGTAGCGAAGGTTAATGAGGTATTTGTGGTGTACCCGTAAAAAGCCAAAGTCGTTCAGCTCCTCTTCAAACTGTCCTAAGGTGCGGCTTACCACCTCCTTACCTCCCTTATGGTGCAGAATGGTGTAATTACTGTCGGCTTCGGCATAAAGTATTTCTTCGGTGCTGATAAAGTTGAGCCCTTTAAGGCTGGGAACGGCAATTTTGGGTACCAGGTTATTGCGTTGATGAGCAGAGCGGTTTTGTTCTATCTGGCACATCAGCCTTTCCACCACACTAATAAATTCATGCGGCTGGAGGGGTTTTAGCAAATAATCACTGGCCTTATGTCGTAAGGCCCGGATGGCATGCTGCTCATCGTGCGAAAGAAAGACGGTTTTAAAGGGCAGAGACAGGGTTTCAATGAGGTCAAAGCTGCAACCGCCTTCTATTTCAACGCCCAGAAAAAGAATTTGGGGTTGGCAGCGGCTAATGTTGATCAGGGCCTCACGGAAACAATTACTTTCACTGGTTAATTCTATTTCAGGAAAGTGTTCTTCGAGTATAACCTGAATAAGATTACGGGTTTGATCGTCACTATCAGCAATAGCAACGCTAATGGTTGGTTTTTTCATAGAGAGTAGAGTAGTAGTTTCCGGATTAAGTTAAGATAAAAAATTAAATGCTGGGCTTTTTCGTAAGCAGTGTATCAGGTTAAAGAGCAGGTATAAAGAATTGGATGGATGAGTAGTGAAAAAATAGAGCTTAGGCAAGCTTCTGAGAATGATCTTAGTAATGTATTGGGCTTGTTTGAAAGGAGTGTACGTGAAATTTGTGGGAAGGATTATACCCTGGCGCAGATTAACGCGTGGATAAGTACATCCTTAAACCGTAAGGAGGTATGGAGGAAAAAACTGGAAGCCCAATATTTTTTAGTGGCCGAACGGGATGGAGCTATGACCGGCTTTGGTTCGCTGGAGCACAATTATATTGATTTTATGTATGTATCGGCTGACCACCAAAACAAGGGTGTTGCCCGTATAATTTACACGGCCTTGGAAGAAGAAGCGGTTAAAAATCAGGTAGATGCTTTATACTCGGATGTGAGTAAAACGGCCCGTTCTTTTTTTGAGCAACGCGGCTTTAAGGTAGTTCATGCCAATAACAACATGTTGGGCACCGAGAACCTGATCAACTTTCGGATGGTGAAAAAACTATGATCCCCGGCTACTGCCGGGGATCATAAGAGTGATTATTAAAAAATCTTCAGCGCAGCTGGGTTGTTCCAATTCAGGTTATAAGTACCACAGCCGGGGCTGCAGTGGTTGTAGGTTCCTGTACTGGGCGTATTATTACAAGGATTGTTTACCTCGTAAACTTTTACATAGTTGGCAGTACACGGCCTGCAGGGCGCATCGGCCGGGGTTACCAAACCCACCAGCCATACACACTGGCTGCAACAGGGATTTACCGATATAGTACTTCCGGCCGGAACGCAGATATTGGATATCCAACATTTCTCTTTACAAGTTTGAGGATCTTGCTGAATCAGATCTACAATAAAATCACAGCCAGTGGCATTGTCGATAACAATGGGTGATGATTGTCCAAATAGTGTGGTAACACTTAGAGTAAGGATAAGGCAGGCGAAAAACGCTTGTTTCATAACATTTGATTTTTTGGTTAAACGAATCCAATGTTACAAATAAATTCTATGACATGACCGGTTAATGCTTAATTAAGTACCTGTTTATCAGTACTTAATTGATGTATTTGTTTGCTTAATATGTTTACAGCCAAGCGGGTGGATTCTAAGATTTAGGCCTGGAAAATTTTAGTCACACCGGCTGGTAAACAAAAGCAATAATTATCCATTTAGTTTAATATTTTTCATATGTTTGTAAGGCAGGTTAGGAGTAGAGGCCTTTTCTGCACTGAATAAGTTAGGTTAATTGGTAAGGGAAAAGCCCCGGTTTTCCGGGGCTTTTTAATTATTAAATCTACTTTTTTGTTACTGTTATCTGAAACGACCTGGCTCTCGCAGGTAAAGCCCAACCCAAAAAAGAACGGATAATAGAATACCGGCAAACGGAGCGGACGTTTGTGACCATTCGAAGGAAATGACCCCGCCCAGGTAGGCAATTATGGCCAGGGCTCCGATGCTGCGGCTTTTGGGGATTACAAATAGCAAAACGCATAGTATTTCAATGGTTCCTAATAAAACAAGGTAATCGCCTATGCCGGTTTCACCCATTACTTCCTGCATTTGTTCGGCTCCGCTTATTTTGCCGATGGCACTCATAAAAAGGGCCGCAGCCACCAGCCCATTAAGCACCCAGCCGGTTATACGTCTGCCTTTGGATATTTCTGTTGTCATAGTTGGAATTTTACTCAAAGATATAAATATTGTTTAAACAATGATGTTTAAACAACAAAATGATTCAAAGTCTGAATTGTATCTTCATCGCGTGAAAAAACTATGGCTCCTTTTAAGCCTGATTCCACTATGGGGTACAGGCCAGTTGCAACTCTCGCCCCAGGCACAAATAAGGGTGGTAACCTGCGGACCTTACCAGGGTGAGCTGTATTCGGCTTTTGGCCATAGTGCCATCCGGGTGATGGATCCGCAATACGGCCTTGACCTCATATACAATTACGGAGTTTTTGATTACGACCAGCCTAATTTTTACCTCAATTTCGCTAAAGGTTATCTCCATTATCAATTGGATGTTGGGGATTATTCGCGCTTCCGCTATTTCTATATCCAGGAAGACCGTTTTATGCACGAGCAGATACTAAGCCTTACCCTGGAAGAAAAACAGCGGCTTTTTGATTTTTTACAGTGGAATGCGCGTGAAGAGAATAAATATTACTTCTACGATTATTTTTACGACAACTGCGCTACCCGTATTCGCGATGCATTGGTGGAAGTATTTGGTGACCGAATCCGGTTTGACGGCAGCTACATTGAAACCGATTACAGCATTCGCGACCTCTGCGATTTGTATTTACAGCATCAGCCCTGGGGTGATTTAGGGATTGATTTGTGCCTGGGGCTTCCAATGGATAAAAGGGCTACACCTTATGAGTATATGTTTTTGCCGGATTACCTGGAAAGTGGCCTGGCTCATGCCTATATTCAAAGGGATGGAAGGGAGGAACCTTTGGTGAAACAAATGCTAATCACGCACCAAACCAAAGAGCAGCCTAAAAATAGCACACTGTTTAGCCCTCTGTTTTATAGTAGCCTTTTGCTTTTACTCGGTTTATGGATCACTTACCGGGCTCATAAACGAAATACCAGGCCCCGGGTATTTGATGCAATCCTGTTTACCCTGGTAGGATTACTAGGTTGGATTTTATTTGTTTTATGGGTGGCCACGGATCACCAGGCAGCCGCTCAAAACTTCAATTTGCTTTGGGTTTTTCCCCTTTATTTTCCAATTGCCTTGTTGTTGCTCCAAAAATCTACCCCTGGCTTTTTAGGTGCGTTTTTCATGTTTACCACCTTTCTACATGGGCTAACCATACTGGCGTGGCCCTGGTGGCCCCAGGATTTACATGAGGCATGGCTGCCTCTGGTAGTTCTGTTGATGATACGTTCCTACTTCACGCTACGAAGGCTCCGGTCTGCTTAAGCCTGGGTATCCCATAAAATAAAATCAGCTTTATACTATTAAGCCTGAGGTTTGGCGATGGTCGGCAACGGCTTCGGCAATGGTAATCCGCTTTGGCCATGCGCTAATAAGACGATTGAATTAAAAAATAAAAGCCCTCTTCATACCTTCGCAGTCTATGGAAAAGATCAGAATAGGGATTAATGGTTTTGGCCGCATTGGCCGTTCCCTTACCCGGGTTATTCGCAAATATCCGCAGTTGCAATTGGTAGCCGTAAACGATCTGGCTCAAACACAAAATCTGGTGCATCTTTTAAAATACGATACGGTGCATGGCCATTTTCCGGGTGAAGTAAAAGGCGAGCATGATAGCATGTGGATTGATGGAGAAGAAATAAGGGTTTGGCATGAAAAAGAACCGGCACTTATCCCCTGGAAGGAGCAGCAGGTGGATTTCGTGATTGAAGCCACCGGCCGTTTTAAAAGTCACGCCCAGGTTATTCCCCATATTCAGCAGGGTGGAGTTCGTAAAGTGATTATTTCGGCACCCCCCAGTGATGATACCAAAACCATAGTATTGGGCGCTAATGAGCATGAGTTGGTGGCTACGGACCAGGTGATTTCCAACGCCTCTTGTACCACCAATTCAGTAGCTCCCCTCCTTAAGGTTGTTGATGAAGTTTGTGGGGTAGAGCAGGCCTACATTACCACCGTTCATAGTTATACTACCGATCAGCAGCTACAGGACGGCCCGCATAAGGATTTCAGGAGGGGAAGGGCAGCAGCCGAAAGCATAGTGCCCACTACTACAGGAGCCGCCAAGGCTATTACCCGCATTTATCCGGCCCTGGACGGGCGTATTGGAGGGGCGGGAATAAGGGTACCGGTACCCGATGGAAGCTTAACGGATATTACCATTACCGCCCGTCATGATACTACGGTGGAGGAAATTAACGAAGCCTTTAAAAGAGCTTCTGAAGAAGGGCCTTTTAAAGGTTACCTCGGTTATACCAGCGACCCTATTGTATCACGCGATATTATAGGAAGTCCTTACTCCTGCCTGTTTGATGAGGGCCTTACTTCGGTACTCGGAAAAATGGTAAAGGTGGTTGGATGGTACGACAATGAGATGGGCTATAGCCATCGCATTGCCGACCTGATCCTTAAAATGAATTCGCTTTAAGAGCCCAGAATTTCCTTCAGCTTGGCTTCCAGCGTGGGCCCTCGTAATTCCGTAGCAATGATATTCCCTTCGCGATCCACCAGTACGGTGTAAGGAATACCGTTAAACCCGAATTTGGGTACTACTCCGCTGTTCCATCCCTGCAGGTCGCTTACATGATTGGCCCAGATCAAACCATCCTGATTGATGGCTTCTTCCCAGTCTTGCTTAGGGTTAGGCTGTTGAGGTAAACCGTCCAGCGAAACGCTGAAAACGTCAAAACCCTTATTCTTATACTCCTTGTACATACGAACCAGGTTAGGGTTTTCGGCACGGCAAGGACGACACCAGGCCGCCCAAAAATCTACTAAAACCACCTTTCCTTTCAGGTCGTCCAGGCTGCGCATGTTACCATTGGGATCGGTCATGGAGATATTGGGCACGGGGCTGCCGGGCTGCAGGCTTTCTTTTACCTTGTCCAGTTCTTCCTGCGCAGCAAGGGCTTCCTTGATCTTGCCAATACGCTCGTCAAAATTCACCACGTGGGGGTGGTTGGGATATTTCTCTTTCAAAGCAACCAATACCTTTTCAAAGTACTCCATATCATCCTGTGGAGTGATCATAGGCGTGCGGCCCATACCCTGTGAAAAAATGAAGAGGTTGGACATACGGCCCGGCTCTTCATCAATCATGGACTTGTACTTCTGGCTGGTTTCTTCGGTAACGTGTTTTAAAATGGAGTCAGACTTCATGCGGATGGACATGAAGTTGGTACTGTCCATTGCAGACTGGTTCAGCGAATCGAGGCGATCCACTTCAGCCATAGCATCGCGAAGTATATCGGTTACCTTTAATATTCGCTCAGATTCTTCGCTACCGCTTACTTCGTATTTACGATTGCCTTTATCGCCCGTTACGGTAAGTTCTACTTTTTCACCGGGAGCTATAAAAAGGGGCAAGCCATAACCATCAGGCGTTTCAACCGCATAAAAATTAGGAATACTGTCCACCTCAAAAGTGTAGCTGAACCGGGAGTCCGTCAACTCCACCGTATCCAGTTTTTCAATTTGCATGGGCGAAAGCAAGCTTACGTAGATCACATCGCTGTTTTCCACGCTTCCTTCAAGGGTGGTTTGGCCGCCACCATCCTGATTACATGCTGATAAAACAATAAAAGAAAGGGCAATACCTAGAGTTTTGATTTTCATATAGTTATTTTTCAAGTTCTTGTTGTACTAATTGGCTGGCCACCTTGGGGTCGGCTTTACCGCCCGAAAGTTTCATTACCTCACCCATAAACAGGCCTAACAAACCTTTTTTACCGGCTTTATATTCCGCAACTTTTTCGGGGTATTTGGCTAAAGCTGATTGCACGTGCTGCATCAGCGCACCGGCATCACTTTCCTGCAATAGGTTCATTTCCTTAGCCAGAGCAGCGGGTTCTTGTTCGGGGTTTTCTGCCAACGCGCGGAACATTTCACCCGAGGCTGCGGAGTTACTAACTTTATTATCATCCACCAAATGAATAAGTTGGGCTATTTTTTCGGCAGGGATGGGGAAGTTCTCAATAGCCAGTGCGCGTTCGTTCAGGTAGGATTTAACCGGTCCCATAATCCAGTTGGCGGCCGCCTTATGGTTGGAGGTATGCTGAATAATATTTTCAAAATATAAGGCTACCTCCTTACTTTCCGTAAGCAATGAGGCATCGTATTCGCTCAACCCCAGCCCCTGGTATTTGGCAAAAAGCTCGCTGGGCAAAGGGGGGAGAGCGGCTTTTATTTTATTCACATAATCCTGGCGAATCATAACCGGCTGAAGATCCGGCTCAGGGAAATAGCGGTAATCGTGGGCATCTTCCTTAGCACGTAGTACCGAAGTGCTGCCTTTGGCCGCATTAAAGGTACGTGTTTGCTGTACCACCTTACCGCCACCTTCAATCAGCTCAACCTGTCTTTTAATTTCATAGTCAATGGCCTTTTGAACATTGCGAAAGGAGTTCATATTCTTCACCTCCACTTTGGTTCCAAACTTTTCCCGGCCCACCGGTCGTACAGAAATATTCACATCACAACGGAGGCTTCCTTCCTCCATGTTTCCGTCTGATATATCGAGGTAGCGCACCAATTTGCGCATTTCAGCCAGGTAGTTGTAGGCTTCCTGCCCGTTGCGGAATTCAGGTTCGCTTACAATTTCCAACAGGGGAACACCGGCCCGGTTGAGGTCAATGAGGCTGTGAAAAGGATCGATATCGTGCATACTTTTTCCGGAATCTTCTTCCATATGTATGCGAGTAAGATGTATCTTTTTTTCCTGGCCCTCGGCATCCTTTATTATCACATGGCCACCCGTACAAATAGGGGTGGTATCCTGGGTTATCTGGTAACCTTTGGGCAGGTCGGCATAAAAGTAATTTTTGCGGGCGTATTCATTGCGCTCCCTTATAGAGCAACCGCAGGCCAGGCCCAGGCGTACCGCATATTCCACCACTTTTTTATTGACCCTGGGCAGGGTGCCGGGGTGCCCCAGTGATATCATATTCACCTGGGTATTGGGCATGGCCCCGTACTCCGTGGCATCGCTGCTGTAAGCTTTGCTTTTGGTGTTGAGTTGAACGTGAATTTCCAGACCGATTACCGGCTCGTATTTTTTGAGGATATCTTCCATGCCCCTTTCCAAACTTGGCTTGCAAAGAAACAAAATACACCGCGGATAACCTTATCTTCCGATAAGGGCTATCAGAGAGATTTAAAACTTTAAAAAACGGTGTAGCCGCTGCATGAATTTTGCCTCTTCATTAAAGAGAAATTGCACCTGTATGGGGATACTGAAGATGCGCTGTTGGAGGCTTTTAGGCATGCGCGGTATCAGGCGCACGGCATCTTTTTCGGTGGTAACCACATTCCAGCCGGGGTTTTGAAGCAATAAGGTTTGCAGGTTTTGCAATTCATCATGGGCAAAATGGTGATGATCTTTAAATTTTAAATGCTTTTGTAATTGGAAATGCGCAGAGAGGTGGTTGATGAAAGTAACGGGGTTGGCAATACCACTCAGGGCTATGATCGGTGATTGAAAGGGAAGTGTTATTTCAAGCTGGTTCATCGGCAAACCGTATTGGAGGCTGGTGAAAAACACCTGCTGATGGTTTTCCGGTTTAATGCGCTTACGCATTACTACCGCCAGTTCAGGATCAAGGTCGGTGGGGCATTTGGTAACCAGTATCACATCGGCCCGCGACCGTCCACGGGCACTTTCCCTGAGGTTACCGGCCGGTAATATTAAATCGCGGTAAAAAGGGTTTTGAAAGGTAGTCAGCAAAATTTGAAAGCCGGGCTTTACGTAGCGGTGCTGAAAAGCATCGTCCAGCACCACTAAATCCGGAGGGTCATTTTGAAGGGCCTCCAGGCCGATGGCTCTTTTTTCGCTGAGCACCATTTGTACATCCGGAAATTTTTGGGCGATCTGTTTGGGTTCATCCCCAATATCTTCTGCGGTATGGTGGGGTTCCGCTATAATAAGCCCCCGGGTTTTACGACCATAGCCGCGACTAACCACGGCCCTCTTGTAATCTTTAAGGCGATCCAGTAAAAATTCGGCCATGGGTGTTTTACCAGTTCCCCCGGTGCTAAGGTTGCCAATGGCAATTACCGGAATGTTGAATGAGCGGGAGGACAGTACGCCCCGGTCGAAAGCAGAGTTGCGAACGCTGGTTATGGAGTCATAAATAAGGGAAAAAGGCCATAGTAATCGTCTCCACTCCATGTTTGCGAATTAACGGTAAAGATAAGTGCTTGCGCTGAAAAGCTAATCCTTATCCCACATCTTGATAATATGGGATTGTATGGCGGCCAGGTTATAGGGCGAAAACCAGCTTATTTCCGCATCTCTTTTAAACCAGGTCATTTGGCGCTTGGCGTACCTGCGACTGTTTTTCTGTATCTCGCTGATGGCCTTCTTAAGGTCGTATTCCCCGTCAAAATAATGGAAAAGCTCTTTGTATCCTACGGTTTGCAAGGCATGGGCATTGCGAAAGGGTAATAATTGCCGGGCCTCGTTTTCCAGACCTAGCCTCATCATAAGCTCTACCCTTTTATTGATACGTTGGTAGAGTTCGGTCCGTGGTAATTCCATCCCGATCTTGAGGATTTGGAAACTGCGCTTTGTTTTATGGCTTTTCCGGAAACTACTAAAAGGTTTGCCGGTGCTGCGTATTACTTCCAGTGCACGGATGATGCGCTGGGGGTTTTGAAGATCTACCTTCTGGTAATAATCGGGGTCTTTCTGCTGTAACTCCTTTTGCAGTGCCTCTAAACCGTGGTTCAGAAATTCCTGGTTCAGGCCAGCCCGCAGGTTCGGATCGGTTTCGGGCATATCATCGAAGCCATCGGTCAAAGCCCGCATATACAGGCCACTGCCTCCTACCAGTACTACATTTTGCTTAGTGCGGAATAGCTCTTCCAGTTTTTGCAGGGCGTCCTGCTCAAAATCACCGGCATTGTACTCCTGCTTTACCGATAAGTGTCCTACGAAGTGATGGGGTACCCTTTGCTGTTCTTCAATAGATGGTGGGGCTGCTCCTATGTGTAACTCCTTGAAAAACTGGCGGCTGTCAAAGGAAATAATTTCGGTATCCAGCCACTCCGCCAGTTTAAGGGATACTTCGGTTTTACCTACAGCGGTAGGTCCACAAATAAAAATTGCCCGCTTCTTCAAAGTTTAGTTCCACAATTTCTACAGTATATAGCATTTCTGCCCAGTCCTTGTTCACCACAGTTTGAACATTGGCGTGCATCATCAAGGAGTTGGTTGGCTTTACCCATTTCGGCCGTTACAATGCCGGTGGGTACCGCAATAATACCATAACCCAAAATCATGATAACGGAGGCAATTATTTGCCCGGCCGGTGTTTGGGGCGAAATGTCGCCATAGCCTACGGTGGTAAGGGTTACTATACACCAGTAAATACTAACGGGTATGCTGGTAAACCCATTTTCCGGGCCTTCTACCATGTACATAACGGTGCCCATTACAAAGATCACGCAAAGCACCGCCACCAAAAACACCGTGATTTTTATGCGGCTGGCCCGTAGTGCCGATGACAGTACCTGGGCCTCGCCCAGGAAACGCACCATTTTCAGCACCCGGAAAACCCGTATCAGGCGCAAGCTGCGGATAACCATAAAATACTGGGCACCAAAGAAAATAAGGGAAAGATAAGTAGGTAAAATAGACAACAGGTCGATGATACCGTAAAAGCTGAATACGTACTTCCTCTTTTTATGAACCACCAGGAGGCGCATGATGTATTCCACCGTAAAAATGGCGGTAAAGAACCATTCCAGGTATCGAAAAACATCGTGATACTCCTGTGAGATGGAGCGCACGCTTTCGAGCATAATGGCTGCCAGGCTACCCAGAATAGCCACCAGTAGCACCAGGTCGAAATTACGCCCGGCCGGGGTTTCGGCCTCAAAAATAATGTTGTACCAGTGGGCGCGCCAACTCTCAGGGTTGGGATATCGGTTATTGTCTTTTGTCACAGATCTCTCCTTTTAAGCAGGAACCATCCGCCCGCAGCAAAAACCAGGGTATAAAAAAAAGTTAGAAGCAAAGGCCGCAAGGGAACGCCTTCCGCAGAGGCATTACCGATGATCGCATCGAGCTTCAAGAGCCTGGTAAAGGGCTGCAGTATCATTTCGCGCGAGGGACGGGTAGGCAGGTAATCCTGTACCGGGCTGCCGATAGCCAACCCGGCCAAGGGTTCCACGATAAAATAATACAGCAGTATAATGATAACGGTGATCGTACTGCGCTTAAACAAAAAGGTGAGGAACAGGGCCATCACCATAAGGAAAAGTACTTCGGCAAAATAGGCCAGTAAGTAGTCTATTCTTGCCAAATAATCAGCACTACCAGCATCTTCATTGTACATCATGGCAATAATCCAGGTGTTGATACCGATAATTAAAACGCTGATAAGGCTGAAGCCCAGGGCTGACCATAATTTGGAGGTGTAAAACTCACCAATGCTCAGTCCATCTATAATATTTTGACGGTAGGTACGGTATTGAAATTCGTTGGAAACGAAGAAAATGAGCAGGAAAGCCGGTATAAATTTAAAGTAACCAGCCAGGTAGGTCACATTATGCCAAATATAGGGGAGCTTGTAAAAGCCCGCTTCACCGAAATTAACAATGCGGGTTCCTCCCTCAGGGTTATCCGGGTTTTGGGTGGTCCATTCAATACTTCCCGCCTTGGAAACCAATAGTATCATACAAAGGGCGTATAATCCCATTCCTATCCAGAAAAAGGGGTGCCCCTTAAACTTTAACCATTCTATTTTAAGCAGTTTCATGATCCGGGGTACTTTTAATGAGGTTGAGGAATTGTTTTTCGAGATTGTTTTTGCGGAAGTTGAGGTAGCTGACATATACTTCCTGGCGGGCCAGCTCCCGGTTAAGTTCTGAGGGTTCCATTTCCCGGTTTAGGGTAAGGATAAGGCGGCCGTCCTGTTCTTTTACTTTTTCAATACCTTGAATAGTAGCGAGAGCTGTTTTCAAACGGTCCATATCCGGAGATTGCACTTCAATCACACCCTCTTCACCCATCAGTTCTTCCACGCGCCCCTGAAAGAGGAGATCGCCTTTGCGAAGCACCGCCACATGGCTGCACACTTTTTCAATTTCATAAAGCAGGTGACTGGCCAGTATTACGGTAATGTCGCGCTGCCCGATTTCCAGTATCATATTGCGTATTTCCGCTATTCCCTGCGGGTCCAGCCCGTTTGTGGGTTCATCCAGCACTAAAACCTCAGGGTCACTCAGCAAGGCAGCGGCAATAGCCAGCCGTTGCTTCATGCCCAGGCTGTAAGTTTTAAACTTGCTTTTAGCCCGTTGGGCAAGGTTTACGGTTTGCAGCACCCCTTCTATATCGGGGTGCTCTATTTCCTTGATAGTGGCAATGATCTTCAGATTGTCGATGGCTGAGAGATAAGGGTAAAAATTGGGAGTTTCCAAGAGGGCACCTACCTTTTGTTTTACCTCGAAGGAATGGTGGCCACCAAACCATGAAAAGCTTCCCGCATTGGGGCGGGTAACTCCTAGTATCATACCCAGGGTGGTGGTTTTGCCGCTACCGTTTGGTCCTAAAATGCCAAAAATGCTTCCCTTCGGAACTTGCAAATTGAGCTCGTTTACCGCAGTAAGGGCCCCGTAACGTTTTGTAAGAGATTGGGTTTGTAGAATATTTTCCAAGGTGTGTTAATATCTCAGGTTCATTTTAAAAAGTTAATTTTAATAAATTTGAGAGACTCTCAGATCGAATACCGAAGAATATTCACAAAAAAAGCGAATTACCCATGACTGTCAACTTTCGTGATGTACCGGTGGTGGAAAAGGAAATTATCAACCAATTGAGTTTTCCCCCGCTCGAAGTACTTGAAAATAGGGAATCTATAAAGGAAAGACTCTTTGCCTTACACCGTGCCACCAGCTTGGGTAACCTGAGCAAACACAAGGTGACCATAGTTTTTGAAGATAGTGAGAGCCTTAAAAAGGTGTGCACTACCATTTGGGCAATGACGGATCGTAAGATACTCCTTAAGGCGGGGCGTTCTATACCCATCTCAAGGATTCACTCCGTGATTATCACCTAATCCTCGTAGAGGTATTCCTCCTGCTCAAAATCATCTTCAGGAAGATCTACCTCGTCCGAAAGATTAATGCTTTCCATCATTATAGCCGGGGCTTTTTCCGGACGTTCACCCTTTATTTTATAGATAAGCGGTTCTGAAGCATCGGTTGTTTCTTCAGTAGCCACTACCTCCAGGAAAAAGGTCCACAGGTTCAGAAGATCATATACATAGATCAGGCGGTCGCCCTTAGCACCCAGCATATCTCCGATCTTTTTATCCACCATAAGCTCTACTTCACTGGCATAGCCGAAGTTCTCCAGGCTGATTTCAGCACCCTGCTCCCAGTCACCGTTACTCCGGTAAAAAGAGGCCATTTCACCTGGGTACAGGTTAAAAGCCGTCACCACACTTTCATGCAGGCGGCTCAGTTTTTCATCTGCGCTGATAACGATATCCCTTATTACATCTTCTTCCGTATCCAGCACTACCCGTAAGCGATAATTTCTGTTCATTCTTCCTTTGCTTTAAGTCCTAACTCTTTGCCGCGCATTAACATAAATGCCCGGGCTTCCTCATAATCGTTACTAATATTTCCTTCCAGTATGGCTTCTTTGATGGCCTCTTTCAGTATCCCGATTTCCGGTCCGGGGGTAAGGCCAAAAGTTTGCATAATCTCCGTACCGTCTATTGGCGGTTGCCAATTGCGTATTTTATCTTTTTCTTCAACCTCCTTTAGCTTTTCGCGAACTGCTTGAAAGTTTTTCAGGAAACGCTTCTTCTTTTTTTCATTCTGTGTGGTAATATCCGCTTCGCAGAGTAGCATAAGGTCTTCTATATCGTTACCTGCATCAAAAAGCAGCCTGCGTGCGGCACTGTCGGTAGCCTCGTCATTTGTAACCGCGATGGGGCGGCTACTCATCTGCACCATCTTTTGTACGTAACGCAACTCCGCTCCCAGGGGTAAGCGCAGCCGTTTGAATACTTTCTTCACCATTTTAGCTCCTACAAACTCATGGTGGTGAAAAGTCCATCCGGTACCGGACTGGAATTTTTTGGTAACGGGTTTCCCGATATCGTGAAAAAGAGCGGCATACCGGAGGTATAGATTATCGGTATGCTGTGAGATATTATCCACCACCTGGAGGGTATGGTAAAAATTATCCTTGTGTAATTGCCCCCCGACTTCTTCTACACCTTGTAGATCAGCTACTTCCGGTAAAAAATGGGGCAAAAGACCGGTTTCAAAAAGCAGTCGCAAACCAATGGAAGGTTTTGGAGAGAGCATAATTCTATGCAACTCCTGCGTAATGCGCTCCATGCTGATGATCTCGATACGCTGGTGTTGCTCGCGGATAGCGGCCAGGCTTTGCGCTTCTATCTTAAAATGAAGTTGTGTAGCAAAGCGGATGGCGCGCATCATGCGCAAAGGATCGTCCGAATAGGTTACGGCCGGATCGAGGGGAGTGCGAATTATGCCCTCGTTCAAATCTTTTATTCCTTCAAATGGATCCAGTAGTTCGCCCAGGTTGTGCTCATTCAGCCCGATGGCCAGGGCATTAATGGTAAAATCCCTGCGGTTTTGATCATCTTCCAGCGTACCATCTTCTACAATGGGTTTACGGCTTTCCTGGCGATACGATTCCTTGCGGGCACCTACAAATTCCAGTTCATAACCTCCGTGGAGTACCTGGGCTGTTCCGAAATTCTTAAATACAGTTACTTTACTGCGGCTCAAGCGGTCGGCTACCTTCTGGGCCAGTTCAATACCCTTACCTATGGCTACAATGTCAATATCCTTGGGGTTATTGCGCTTGAGGATATGGTCACGCACATAACCACCGATCACATAAGCATCCACGCCTAATTCATCAGCGGCCGCACCGATGGTTCGGAAAATTTCGCCTGTCACCAAATCCTTCATTACCCGGTTTATGCAAATACTTTTTCGGAGTATATACCCATAATGATCAATACGATCAGCAAAATGTAAATAGCGATGTGAATGCGCTTTACAGCTTGCTTCAGTGCATTCAACTCCTCATGGTCTTCATCCAAAACAATGGCGTACATCAAGGGGAATAGCAAAAATGCTTCCCAGCGTAAGGCCCGTTCTTTAGAGTCCGTATAATCAAACTGTATGAAGTCGCTGATGTTTCCTTTTTTCTTTTTTTGTTTTATGCGCAGGTATTGCAATTGCATACCGGCCTTTACCACAAAGAGCACTAATATGGCCAGCATAATAACCACGGCCAGAAAAATGAAAACAAATTGCAATAGCATGACGGCTCTTTTTAACGGGCGGCAAAATTACGGCTATTTCAAAAAATAGGCAAGAGGTGTAGCAACTTGGAAATCAGTTCAATCCTTACGGATTTTCTCCCCTTCGTGAATTCGCCAAAGTTTCAGTGAACGTAAAAAGATATAGTAGGAAGAGTGAGCGGCCAGTATAAAACCTACCTTACCATCCAGCACCCCCAACTGGAGAAAGTACTTTTTGAAAAAGGTAAAAGCCGGTTTTACCAACAGGTGAAACATACCAACTTTTTTCACCTTATCCACGCGGTCATAAGCCCCCCAGGAAGTGTAGCGATCTGCTTTGAACAGCATGTGTTCCAGGCTTTTGTAGGTGTAATGCTGAAGTTTATTTTTCAGGTAACCCACCGTTCCATTTACAATTATTTCAGCGTGCACGTGCTTATCCTCGTAATAGCATTTGCTCTTGCGGAACAGCCGGATAACCTTATCGCCCTGCCAACCACTGTAATTCAGTTTACGGCCCATCAGGTGATTTTGACGGTAGATCCAGTAGGCGTCTTTGGGTTTTTCGCTGGAAAGTATTTTTTCCACTTCCTCCTGCAATTCAGGAGTTACCCTTTCATCCGCATCCAAAAGTAAAATCCACTCATGGGTAGCCTGCGGTATGGCCCAGTTTTTTTGTGAGGCGGAATAGCCGTATTCCCTTTGCAGTAGGCGAACGTCAAATTGCCGGGCCAGTTCCACCGTACGGTCGGTGGAGAAGGAGTCCACCACTATAACCTCATCGGCAAAGTTCACCGAGCGTATGGCTGCTTCAATGTTATGTTCTTCGTTTCCGGTGGGTATTATAGCGGTTAGCTTTTGCCTCATAATAAGCTGGAATACAAATTTTGCCACTGGCGGGCAATTACATCGTCCTTAAAATGTTGCGCAAAGGTATAACCACTTTTAATCATCTGCTGGCTCAACTCTTCCGAGTTCCACACCCGGTTCATGGCTTCCTCCAGTTCTTCAGGTGTATCGGGGTCTATTAAAATACTGGAAGGCCCTGCCACTTCAGGGAGGGAGCTGAGATTAGAGGTGATTACCGGTACCTTGCTTACCAGTGCTTCCAACACGGGAATGCCAAAACCTTCGAAAGAGGAAGGATAAACAAAAAGCTTGGCTCCACGATAAATGGCCGCCAGGTGTTCATTATCCGTTACGGTGGGTGTAAGTATTAGGTTAGGATTCAGTCCCGGGGCCACCTCCTTTAGCCACTGGCGGGTAGGCCGCCCAATCATCACCGTGGGGATGCCCAGCTTTTGGGCGGTTTGTGCCACCAGTGCAGCATTTTTTCTTTTTTCGAGGGTACCTACAAACAGGGCGTAACTTTCGGGAAGTTGATAGGTAGTACGAACGGTTTGGATCTCGCCCGGCTTTTTTTCTTCCCAATAAAGGGGGTTACAACCCTGGTAAATTACTTTGACCTTGTCTGCAGAAATATCGAGAAACTCCTGGAGATCCTGGCGCGTTTGTTCGCTAATGGCCACTATGGCCGAGGCTTGCCGGCAGGCAGATTTCAACTTCCGTGTGTAAATTTTACGATCAATCGCCTTATAGAGTTCGGGTTTACGAATGAAAATGAGATCGTGCACACTGAGCACCGAAGGGATATTGCGCTTTTGCAGTCCGGCCGGTAACTCCTGGCTCAAACCATGAAAAATTTGTACACCGTCTTTTTGTGCTCTTTCCGAAAGCAACCTTTGCCGCCAAAGATTTACAAAAAGAGGATTTTTAAAACTGGGCCGCAGTTCTTTAACCGAATCAAGCTCCTGCCCGAAGGCTATTTTGGCTTTTTTTGGATTGTAGAGGTAATATTCGTTTTCAGGATGATAAGTGGCCAGCGAACGGATGAGGTTCCGGCTGAAATTACCCAGTCCGCTGCGGTTGTGAAATACGCGTTTTGCCTCGTAGCCTATGCGCATCGGTATCAGCTATGAGCCAGCCACACCATGGTGCCTTTGTTGAAAATACCCAGTGACTTGCCCTTTAACGGTTTACCGATAAAGGGGGAGTTGGCCGATTTACTCTGAAGGTGATTCCTGGCAAAAGTCCACTCCAACTGAGGGTCGAAAAAGGTAAGCTCCGCCCAGTTGCCTTCTTCAATGGTGGGAACTTCGAGCCCCAGTATTTTGCGGGGATTAATGCTGATCAGTTCAATGATCTGTCCCCAGTTTAACTGACCGTCCAGGGCACGGCCTATGGCACCGGCAAAACTCTCCAGGCTGATTATACCGAAGGCGGCATGATCGAATTCACATTTTTTATTTTCAATATCCTGGGGCAAGTGATCGGAGGCAATGGCTGATATCAACCCTTCTTTCAGAGCATCGATCAAGGCCTTGCGGTCATCGACACTTCTGAAAGGAGGCAATGCCTTAAGGTTGGTATCGTAACTGTCCAGGTCATCATCGGTAAAGTATAGGTTACCCACCGGAACATCGGCTGTAAAGCTTTTGCCTTCCTGCCGGGCTTGTCGCAGTATGTCCAGGGTGCTTTGCGCGGATATGCCCATAAAGTGAACGGAAGATTCTGCATAGCGCGCCAAATGTAGGTTGCGTTGCACTTCTACTTCCTCTGCCAGGGCAGGAATACCCTTTAGCCCCAGGTAAATACTTTTTTCGCCTTCATGCATCTGTCCGCCTTTAGCCAGGCTTTGATCCAGGGCCATTACATGCAGGGGAGGCGCAAAATTACGATGGTATTGTAAGGCCAGCTTAAGCAAAGCGGTGTTGGTAATGGGGTGCTTCCCCTGGCTGAAACCAACGGCTCCGGCCTGAAACATATCGTACATTTCGCTGAGCTCTTCTCCCTTTTGTCCTTTGGTAATGGCACCGAAGGGGTAAATGCCCACGGGAAATTCTTCCGCTTTTTTATACACGTATTCTACGTCAGCCTTGGAATCAATGGGAGGATTGGTGTCGGGTGATAAGGCTACCCCGGTAAAACCTCCGAAAATAGCGGCATTAATACCACTTTCTATGTCTTCTTTTTCTTCGTTGCCCGGGTCCCAAAAGTGAGCCCTCAGGTCAAACCAGCCCGGGCTGACGTGTAGGTTGGGAGCTTCAAAAACTTCAGCTTCCTCATCGCTTAGCCCGGTACCAATTTGCCGGATGGTATCTTCCTCCAGCAAAAGGTCCACTACCTGGTCATGATGAGGGGAGGTGGTATCCACTATGCGGGCTTTACGAATCAAAATACGTTTGGCGTTCATAGGCTTACTTCCAAAGTTTTAACAAGAGCATTTCCAACAATAAAAAAAGCAAGGCCCCGGCCAAAAACCAGCGCCATAATGGATAACCATTGTATAAGTTTTGAAAACGTTCCCCTAAAAAAGATGCATTACCGGCTAAAACTTCCGGTGCCTCGCTAAGCGCAGCATTCTCCATTTCACGGGCACTCCAAAAACTCCATTTACTTTCGCGTGAATCTACATTAACGGCAAGTAAACCTTGCGTATTCTCCTCTTTTTGTACTGGGTAAATACCGGGTTCTACTTCAGCGGGTAAGCTGTATATCTCGATTTTTTTACCCCGCTTACGTTGCGGGGGAATGAGTTCCTGCCCGCCTACAGCAACGGATAGTGGAATTTCGGGATTACCGCTTTGCTCAAATTGCTGGCCACTATTGCGCCCGGCTGCGTTGTAAAGAGGGGAGCGGCTACTGCTGTACAGGGCGGCATTGAGCATAACCGGTACTAAAATAGGGTGACGGGACAGGGAGCTTTTTTCCGCATCCAGGGAAGTAGCCCAAACTACTACCTGGCCGTTTTCACGCGGATAACGCATTAATAGGGGATCGCCATTTTCAAAACGGATAACGCGGTAACCTCCGGAGGAGGAAAGGCGCAGGTAGCTGCTGGCGTAAGGCAGTTGCAGGTTTCGCGAACGTTCGGTAAATACATTTTCAAAAAGGAGGTCGTTGTAGCTTACCTCTGCCCCTTTTTGCTCCTGTTCAACCAGGCTCTGTAAACTGCTTATACCCAGGCCCTGTAGTACCTGAAGGTCTTTATCGGTTTCCAGGGAGGGTATAACTACCACATTGCCCCCTTCGGCCAGGTTGTTTTGAAGAGCAGACTGCAGGCCGCTTGGAAAGTTTTGGAGACCATCGAGTATAATTAGTTTGTAAGATGGTATTTCTCCGTAATTAATCTGGTTTAGGGGAGTGGTGTTAAGGTTATAGGTTTCATCCTGGTACAGCCTTTCCAAAGTGCTTTTGTGTTGCTCTCCAATGGCTAGTATCCGCAGGGGTTCTTTAATGCTGAAGGTAAAGTAAAATTCATTGTCGAAATAGGGTTCACCGGCATCCAGGGTTACTTTACCACGATAGTTGCCTCGCTCCTCCGGACGGATGGTAAAGGCTATCTGTTCACGGGCACCGGCCGGTATATCCAATTCCCGCGCGGCCACCAGTTCATCGTTAATTTCGAGTTTTACGGAAATACCGGGCATTTCAGAAGCCCCGTAGTTGCTGAGCTGTATTTGTACTTCCTGGTCAAAACCGGGCTGGAATACCGGTTGGCCGAACCATACGGAATCAATGGCTACGTTTGGAGTTTCATTGGCGGCTTCAAAGCGGATAAAGCGGGTGTTCCAATCCTCGCGGTCAAAAGTTTCCAGGGTACTGAACTGCGAACGTTGAAAGTCCGAAAGCAGAAAGAGTTGTAATTCTCCTTTTTCAGTATTGATATTTTGCCAGGGCCCGGCAATACGGCTTTGAATTTCACTTTCCGTACGGTAAGCTTGTGAAGGGCTTAAACGATCTACCATTTCAATAGCCTCATTACGGGTGTAGTAACGTTGTTCGCGGCCTTCAAAGTGGTTGCTAACTATCTGTATATTGAAATTTTCCGGCAGGGACTTGATCAGTTCTACAGCCTGGCCGCGGGCCTGATCCAACAAGGGGCCTTCGGTGCCCCTGGTTTTCATGCTCAGGCTATTGTCAATATAAATAGCGGCATACTGTGATTCGCTGCCGGAGCTTTCCTGAGCCGGAAGAAAGGGCTGCGTGAATGCAGTAACCAGCAAGGCCAGAGCCAGTAATCGGCAACAGAGAATAATAAGGTGACGTAACTGGTTAAAGGATTGGGATTTCTTTTGGATAGCCTGTAAAAAGCGGTTATTGCTGAAATAAACGGTTTTGTAACGCCTGAAATTAAAGAGGTGAACGATGACCGGAATGGTCAGTGCCAACAAAGCCCAAAAGAATTGCGGGTACAGGAAATTCATTAAAGAGCAAAGATATATAAAGCCATATTCATGAAACGCTTATTTAGTTTAAGATTTAGCGGGGGATTTATTCAAGGGCGGGAGACATACGCAGTACCTCCTCACAAAAAGCTTTTACTTCTTTTTCCACCACCTGATAATCCTGTGATTTAATGGATGAACCGATTACATGATCACCGGGCGAAGCGAGGGCCCGGTGCTTCTTTCGATCGGGTGGAGTGCCCAGGGCCTTGTGCATAGCGGGGATTACCGATACATCCACCACTTCGTCCTGGTGGTCTTCATCCTGGTAATAATAGAGAGTTAACACCGGGCATTGGATGCGGGAGAATAATTCCTCCGTCATAGTACTTTCGATCAATTCTTCCAAAGCCACCAACGCCTCCGGGGTGTGTAGGGTATCCCAATACTTAGGGGCTTCTGCTTGCTTGTGATGAATAACACGACCTTCACCATAAAGGACGGTGGCAATTTCCTTACCCCAGGGGTCATTGAGAATACGGGCCGCTGGATTACGAATGCGCAAATTGGGAGAGAGATTGATCAGCGCATGTACTTTATCTGGATAATCCGCTGCTAGTTTTAAGGCCAGGGGACTGCCCGTGGAAGTACTCATTATGATGACCTTATCTCCTAAAGTTTGGGCAATCACCAAAGCTTCCTTAGCTGATTCCCAGGCCGATTCAGGGCTAAAACCGCTAAGTGGCAAGGTATCTTTCAGGCCGTGTCCAGTTATGCGGGCCAGGTACATATTACTACCGAAATAACGGGCTGTGTTAGTATTCACCGGGTGGCCTTCCATCCAACTGGCTGAAAAACCATGGAGGTACAGAAAAACAAATTCGGTGGTCGTACCGGTACTATCCGCCCAAAAAATGTTGGCCTCGTTTTTATTGCGGAGTTTCAAACCCGCTTCTTTATCCTGAACGTAATCCTCTATTTTTTTAATACCCGGAACTTGAGGCAGTTTAGAAGTGTATTCGGGCGTTTGAGGAACAGGACCAACCCAATAGATAAGGATTAGTACCACCAGTACGGTTAAGGCAAGCCACCGTTTTTTCATTTAGTCTATCTCTTTGGCTTCCCGCAAGATATAACTAAATTCATCTACGTCAGAATCATTGAGCTTTAAAAAACCGGTAAGGGTAACCACGTCATCGGTTTTGAATTTACGGGGCCGTTCCTTGAACTTAAGGCTCATAACCGATTCAGGACCAGCACCGCCACAAAAAAAGCAAGCGCTGAAAGGATAAGCCGAAAGGGCATAAACACCGCCTTCAACGTCTAATGGTATCATGTATCCTTTAATAATTACTCTTTTACCATCAACCTTTTGAATGTTCTCCGGAAAAACGGGTTTTACGTACCAGGCTTCCAGGTCGGGATAATACTTATCCTCAAACTTCACCCTGGCCAAAAATTTCCAGTCGATCAACTTAGCGGTATCGTCCTGGGCTTGTAGGTCAAGACTGCCCAGCATCAGTAAAAGTACCGTTATGCGCAGTAGTGTCCTCATCCGTTTAAACTGACGTTTTTAAGGATGAAAAACAAGCCGTACCCATCACGGTTCAATTGCAAAGTACCTTTTACCATCACAAAGGTGTCAGTGGCGAAGCGGCCTGGTGCCTTGGCAAAGCGCAATTCGATTACAGTTTCGGGGCCGGCATTTCCACAAAAAAAGCAGGATGTGAAAGGATTTTTGGAAAGAGCGTAAGTGTTGGCTTCTACGTCCACAGGTATCAGGTAGCCAGAAATGCTTACTTCCTGCCCTTCGTATTGTGAAACCAGTGCGGGGGGAAAGCGGGGTTCCATACGGGCATCACCATCCTGGTAATTATTGGTGTAGGTGGTCATACCCAAAACTTCCCAAACCAGGGGTTTTTGAGCACTTAAGGAAAGTGAGAAAAAAAGGCTGATGAACAAAGCTGATTTACGAAGCATTGCCTAAAGTTTTGGAGATGTTTAAACGAAACGCTTGTAGTGACGGCAACAATGAAGCCAGAAAACCGATGCCTAAAATGAAGAATAGCAGATAAAGCTCCTGAAGGGTGAAAATCGGTATTTGCAGGTTATAACTATACTCCCGGTCGGCCAGTTGTGAAAGGCCCCACAGCCCGAGTTTACCCAAGGCGATGCCAATCAGGTAGCCGATGCAGGAAATAATGAGTCCTTCAAGTATTACCAATATAAATAGTTGACCACGGCTGGCCCCCATGGAACGTAGTAGGGCCAACTCGAATTTGCGATCTTTTAAACTTTGGTAGAGCGATACAAAAACACTGATTCCGGAAATGATTACAATGAGGATTGCCAGCATACGTAGGGTTTGAATACCGTTGCCCATCAAAGCAAAAAGGCGATTGATCTCTATAGCCGGCAAAGCCGCCTGCATAGGGGTGTTTTGGTTTACCATCCGCGGTACGGTCAGGTTGCCCATTGGGCTGGTAAACTCAATCAGGGCAGCGGTAATTTCACGGGGAGTAGAATGCTCATGAGCGGAGTGTTCTTCCTCCTCTTCGTGGTGATGATGTTCATCTTCCTCTTCATGATGGTGTCCCGCCCCATGGTCGGCATGGCCTTCTTCGTGCACCGACCAAACACTTTCAATGGGGGTAAGGATGAGTTTGTCCACAACCGTACCACTAGGCTCTAAAATTCCACTTACCGTGTAGGCAAAGTGATCGTGTTCATCCATATCATTTTGCAAACCGTGGCTGCCGTTAAAGGTGTCGCCCATTTTGAGCCCGGTAAGCCGGGCTACCTTGGCACCAATTACCACCTGCCCGGGAGAGGACCATATTTCACCTTCTTTTAACAGAACCTTGTAATGCTCCAGGTAGCCAGGTTCGGTACCTACAATGCGGTAACCCTGGTAGTTATCGCCATAGGCTAAGGGAATACCCTTTTTAACCATAGGGTGGCGGAGTAGCTTTTGGTATTCTGCCAAGGGAATATTGCCCGTAGGAGCATCCATTTGATATACACTGCTGAGGATCAGTTGCAGAGGGCTGCCCTTGGCACCTACCACCATATCAATATCCCGGATGTTGCGGGTAAACTGATCTTCAATTTGCTGCGAGGCTGACATTAGCAGGGAGATGATTCCCGTTCCGAAAGCCAACAATAGCACGCTCAGAAAAGTGGCAAGCGGCCTTTGCCGACTGTTTTTCCAACTGATCATAAACCAGTTCATATTTCAATACGGTTTTGGAAGATTTCCTTCAGGCGGTTGTCGTGGGTTACCACAATTAAAGCAGAATTATTTTCAAGGGCAGTTTTTTGTAACAATTGCGCTACCCGCAAGGCGTTTTCATCGTCCAGGGCAGAGGTAGGCTCATCGGCCAATAAAAGGTCCGGTTGATTGATAACCGCCCTCGCAATGGACGCCCGCTGTTGCTCGCCAATACTGAGTTCATAGGGTTTCTTGTGTGCTTTATCAGCGATGTTCAAAAACGCAAGCAGGCTTTCTATCTTTTCGGAGGAAGGTTTTTTCCGGGCCAGGCGCATGGCCAATTGAAGGTTTTCGGCTACGCTCAAAGCTTTCAAAAAATAAGAGGTTTGAAAAACAATACCGATATGCCTGCCGCGAAAGCGATCTCTTTGTTTACTGCTTAATTCCACCAGGTTGGTGTCCCCGATCTTTACGGAACCGCCTTGCGGAACCAATAGCCCGGCCAAAAGGTGTAAAAAAGTAGTTTTGCCGGTACCGGAATTTCCCAAAACCAACAGGGAGCTGTTGCGTTCTAATGTAAGGTCGGGAAAACGCATCGGGTTACTTCCGGGATAAGTATAGGAAAGCTCGTGAGTGTTAACCAATGACCTGAATTTTAAGAATTACAAAGCTAAGCTTTAAAGAAGAAAAATGATGAAAACCCTTGTTATAGGAGCCAGTCACAAACCGGAACGTTACAGTTACAGCGCGGTGAAATTGTTGAAAGACTATGATCATGAAGTTGTAGCTCTGGGCCGCAGGGCCCGTGAGGTAGGAGATTGGGAAATACTGGAAGGTAAACCTGATTTAAAAGATATTGACACCGTAACACTTTATTTAAGTGCTCAAAATCAATCGGAATATTACGACTACCTGAAACAACTGAAACCGCGAAGGGTAATTTTTAATCCCGGTGCCGAAAATGCTGAGCTGGCCCGTGAGTTGGAAGCCAGCGGCATTGAAACTGAGAATGCCTGTACCCTGGTGTTATTGAATACGGGTCAGTTCTGAGTTTTAACCAGCACATTTTCTTCCTCGGTATTTATGCTCACCAACACATCATTGCCCACCAGTTGCATGCGTTTCATGCTGAAACAGGCCATGCCGGTAAGCAACTGTTCGCAAAGCCCGGCATTTTTTACCCATAGGCTGGTGCGTACCTTAGGAAAGGTAGGTTCCTCGGTATTTTCCTCCCACATTATAAGGTGAGGAGTTCCCTCGTTGCAACCACTGTATTGGTAGGTAATGCAAAGGCATCCTTCACGCAGTTGGTAGTCCACCAGGGTAGTCGCATTGTAAAGTGCAGAATCCACAACGTCCTTGGGCATGGTAAGGTCCAGGCAATAAAGCTCTTCCAGTTCTTTTTGGCCACTGTCCTGCGAAAGTTGACCCAGGTCGCTGTTATCCGACTTTTTGGGTTGAGGTTGCGAAGAGGATGACTTACAAGCTACGGTGGCCATCAGGGCCAACATCAAATAAAGGTGGATCTTCATGATTTTAGTTTAGTACCAACACCTTTTGGCTGATCGACTCTTCATTGCGCAGTACCAGTAAAATGTATAGCCCGTTTCGCCAGGAGTAGGTATTCACCTCCTGGTCGGTACCGGCTATCGCCACGGTTTTGCGGTCGTAAACCACTTTACCACTGTAATCAAAAATCAAGATTCGAAGATCATCCGTAGGTGTTCCTAAGTTTTTGATAGCAAGAACACCGTCACGCACCGGATTGTTGACAATGATGATTTCATTTCCTGCCGCGGGAATGCTATCTCCCCGGTAAGACCCGCCAATCGCTAAAAAGCCATTGCTTGCGGGATCCAGCCAATCCATTAAACGCCTGGTGGGAGTATTGCCGTTACGCGACCAACTGTAGCTGAACTTACCGAAGTAATCTTCTCCATTGAGGTTGTTGCAACTGGCCGAACCACCGGTAAGCACCCCTCTTATCAAGCCGTTTTCATCATAAAGCGGGCAACCGGATGATCCTGCTTCGGTAGTGCCGTGCCCATTGGTGGTAGCATTCCAGTTTACTACCCAGTGGGTATTGCTGGCCTGGCTGGTAAAGGAACCCGAACTGGCCGGGTTAAAATAGGTGGATATCTTCTTAATATCTCCACTGGGGTGGTGGATGGTGGCCCCCATTTGAGGGTTGGAATCTCCTTTACGGTTCCAGCCCGCGTAATACACATTGTAGGAATCCGGAATAGAGGTATTGAGCCGTAATAGCAAAAAATCCGAACCGCGATCACCTCCGTTATCATCACTATTGGCCAACAGGCTGGCTCCAACTACTTGCTGCTGATCGAGGGTGCCTTCCGAAGGAGGATTGGTACAATCAGGTGATTGATAATTGAAGAAAAACACCCAATCATCCAGGTCTTCGGAACTGACCAGGGTACCCGGTGATAACAATCCACAGTGCTCGGCCGTGAGTAAATAGGGCTCATAGGTGTAATTGGAGGTACTAATTACACTACCCGTGCAAAAACCCAGGGCCGAGCCTAGTCTTACGAAAATGCGAACCACGGAATTCTTAATGTCGGAGTAAGGGATACCTTCATTGCAGTTTACATTTACCTGGCAGAATTTGCTATTACCAAAATCACTGGTTTTCCATTGTGGGGGATTCCATTGTGGGGGAATAGTTTCTAGGCTCATGCCATAAAGCTTTACCTGGCAACGGCTTCCGGTAGCTCGCACCAGTTGAATTACCTGTCCTTCGCTAACGGGTTTAAAAAGGTGTTTGGGCCCTTGTAAATTCTGATGATGTACCATTTCCAGCACTCCGCCATCGGTACTTCTTAAATAAATGGTATCCCGCCTGCCCAGCGACTCAATGTTGGCGTAAACGCGGCTTTGTACATGGGTATGTGAAAGATACCAGCGGTAAATGGTGGAATTATTACGGCTACTTTGTTCTGCTGATCTGAGGTCAAGGTCAATCTCCCGGAAAATTCCGGAAACTGCGATTCGCGTAAAGGACTGCAAGGAATCCTTTTTATACTGAAGCTTCTCGGGGGTTATGGATTGGGAAAGGTGAACCCGGGTGGGTGGTTGGCCCCATAAGGTGATCGAAAAAAAACAGAGGAGTAGGGTTATCCCGGCCTGCTTAAGAGAGTAGTCTTTGGCGCAATAAAAATTCCAATTGCTCATTAGCCCGTTCCAGTTTCATGATGAGTTCCTTGTTTTCGCGCCTTAACCGGAATACTTCGTAAGCACTTTCGATGGTTGCTCTTAATTCGGCCTCCTGCCAAGGCTTGTTGAGGTATCGATATACCTGTCCTTTATTAATGGCATCGATCACCGCGTTGATATCGGAATACCCGGTAATAAGTATTCGCATAGGTTCAGGATTAATTTTCTGAACCTCCTCTAAAAATTCAATGCCCGTCATCTCAGGCATTCGCTGATCGGTAAGAATAATATCGAGTGGCTGGTTATCGAAAATCTTTAGTGCCTCCTTTCCTGATTCTGCAATGTACACATTGTATTCCCTTCTGAAAGTCGCTTTGAATGCCTGAAGGTTGTGAACTTCGTCATCCACATACAAAATGTTTATTTTTGCACTCATTTTTGGTTCCAGGAATATTAAGATGAGCCAAAGTAAATCATAATTTTATACAATATCTTATTTTATCACCGGAATCCAAGCAAAAAAAAATATGACAAGAAATGACCTTACGGGTTTGCGGCAAACTTTTAAGGCTCTGCAAAAAACTGATAATCAAATTTGTAAGCCTGATATTTTTAATTTATCGGTTTCAGATGACAGCGAGCGTTTCCATGAACTGATTAGCCGTAAACCATGGTTATTTGGTCACGACAACCTTGAGGGTCAGATCAAAGAACTCTACAAGATAAGACACCCTGAAGAGCGACTGAGTGAAGCTGACCTGCAAGAAGCTTATAACAAATGGAAGGCTGATAATGAAAGTTTTACGTACGGAGTTTGGGTGCATTATCCGTGGAACAATAACGTGGTGCATCTGGTACGCGAAGATGAATTTATTGAGCTCAGAACTTCGCGAAATAAATACAAGATCACGGCCGAAGAACAGGAGTTTCTCTCCAAAAAGATTGTAGGGGTTATTGGCCTTTCTGTTGGTCAGTCAGCGGCCGTTACCATGGCTATAGAACGTATTTTCGGAACACTGCGTATTGCGGATTTCGACACTCTTGAACTGACCAACCTTAACCGCATCAGAAGGGGAGTAGAGGCACTGGGACAACCTAAAACCACGATGGTAGCCCGCGAAATTGCCGAGATTGATCCTTTTTTGAAGGTAGAGGTTTTTGAAGAAGGTATTACGGAAGATAATTTAGACCATTTCCTTACCGGTGGTGGTAAAATGGATGCACTCATTGAAGAATGCGATGGTTTGGACATTAAGGTTCTGGCCAGGTTAAAGGCAAGGGAATACGGTATCCCGGTTATTATGGATACCAGTGACCGGGGCCTGCTGGACATTGAACGCTTTGACCTTGAACCCGATCGGAAAATATTTCATGGCTTAGTGCCGGAAGACCGTTTGCGAAACCTGAAGGGCCTATCCACCGAAGAAAAGGTACCTTACATATTGGATATGGTGAATGCCGAGGGTTTTTCCAAAAGGTTTAAAGCTTCCATGCTGGAAGTTAATCAAAGCATTACCACCTGGCCTCAACTCTCTACTTCAGTAACCATGGGAGGGGCTATGGCAGCCGATATTTGTAGGAGGGTTTTATTGGATCAGCTTCGCATTTCGGGCCGGTTTTATATAGACATGGAGGAATTGATCAAAGACCCTGACGACAACGATAAAACACCCAGCTTTAAAAAAAATCCACTAAATCCTGTTAATCTTGAGGAAATTGCGGCCAACTTTGATGAATTTATGATATCAACAACGGTTGGTGAAAAATTGTCGGAAAAAACTGTCAGTGATTTGGTGGAGCATGCTACATTTGCCCCTTCTGGTGGAAATATACAGCCGTGGAAATGGTATTACAAGGAAGGTGTTATTTATCTTTTTCATGACCAAGCACACTCCCGATCGTACCTGGACTACCTAAATAGAGGTTCCCTTATTGCTTTGGGAGCGGCCGCTGAAAACATAGTACAACGAGCTACTGAACTGCAATTGGAAACTGATATTCAAATAAAGCCAAATGATTATCCCTCGCTTATTGCGGCTTTCCAATTCCGCAAATCAGAAAAGGGTACCGCTTCCAATTCGTTTGCGGATTTGGGTTTTATGATAAAGAAACGCTTAACCAACCGTAAGTTGGGAAATCGGGCAGAGCCCCTTGATACCAAGGTGGTGGAAGATTTAAAGCGGTTGGTGGCTGAAAATAAAGGTTACCAGCTACATATAGTAGATGGTGACCGAATTAAGGATTTAAGTGAGGTCATTGCCCGGATGGAACGTATTCGAATTCTGGACGAATGGGGGCATCATGATTTTATGAACGAAGTGCGCTGGACACCCGAAGAAGCACGAAAAACAGGTGATGGTATCGATTTAGCTACCCTGGATATGAGTCAGTCGGATAAGGCAGGTTTGCGTTTGCTCCGTGACCAGGAAGCCATTGCTCATCTTCGAAACTGGAATAAGGGTATGGGCTTTTTGAGTATGACCCGTAAGGCCCCTTTGAATTCTTCGGCCCTCTGTTTGATCAGCTGTGATGAGCATTCAGATGAAGCGGTTTTTACCGGAGGGCGCGTATTGGAAAGAGCCTGGCTTTATGCAAATTCCAAACAAGTTGCCATGCAACCGGTTACCCCAGCCACCTTTATGTTTTACCGTTTGCTAATGGACGACTCCAGCTTAAGGCCGGAAGTACGTAAGGAAATGATGGAATTACACCGGCAGTTTACCACTATTCTCAATCTGGATAAGGGAACCAACAGCCTTTTCCTCTTTCGCCTGTTTTACGCAGAGGAGCCTGAGGTAAAGTCGTACCGTTACCCGCTGGATAAAGTTTTATTGATCAATTAATGAAGCACTTTTGTTAAAAATTCGCGCATACCGGGCCATAGACGACATACAATCGTGTGAAAAATACGCGATAGGACATGAGAATGTACTGAAAAGCTATGGAATAACAAAAGTTACTTCAGCCAATTACGAATGGTTTTACAATCCGGAGGTTTATGTGATTGCAGTGGAATCTGAAGACGAAGTTTTAGGAGGAGCCCGTATTCATGGCTCCGGAGGAAACCAGCCTCTACCTATCGAAGAGGCTATTGGCTACATGGACCCCGGTATTTATGAACTGGTTCGTAATTTTAAAAAGGAAAAAACCGGTGAGTTATGTGGTTTGTGGAACTCACGAGCTATTGCCGGAAAGGGTATAAGTGTAATTTTGACAAAAGCTTGTGTGGCAAAAGTTGGAGTAGCCATTGCAAATGTTTTGGAACTACGCAGTTTGTTCGTATTATGCGCCCCCTATACGGTGAAAATGGTGGAAGACGTAGGTTTTGAAATTATTCCTACACTGGGTGATCAGGGAACCTTTCCTTACCCCAAAGAAGACATGATCGCTACAGCGTTGATGATTAAAGACGTAGCAGGACTAAGCCAGGCGGATGAAACAAAAAGGAAGGACATATTCGACCTTAGGCATGAGCCCCGGCAAATTCGCAAAGAGGAGGGAACACAGGGTTTACTGGACATAGAATACGATTTATATATACCCCAGCTCGATGAAGATGAGCAAAATTAGTTACCAGCTGATTTTTATTTACTGTTTAACCTTAATCTTTAGCCCGGGGATGCAAGCCCAGGTTAATGTCGGTTCTGAAAAATTAGCCAACATTGGTAAGCAACTATATCAGTCCACTGACAGTAGCTGTGCTTCTATAGAGGAAATAATTAGTTCCGAATTTGAGCAGGGCGAGGTTCAGGTACCTCTATTTGACGGTTCAGCCTCCTGTTTATGGTTTCGTTTGCCGGTTGCCAATAACTCAGGTGAAGATCAATTACTCTTAGAGATATATAACCCGTCCATCGACCTGGTAGAACTCTACTACCTCAACCAAAGTGGTAAATGGGTTTCCGAAGCACAGGGTCGAAATATTCCCATTAAGGAGTGGGATTTTTCATTGCCCAATATCATTTTTGAGTTGGATATTGAGAATGGCAGCAGTAAAGACTACTATCTTAAGGTGTCCAACCCCGAGCAATTCAGCCTTCCTGTAAACATTGGGTTGAAGGATGAGGTAATGATTACCAGCTATCGCGACCAGATACTTTTTGGTCTGTATGCGGGAATCATGATTGCCCTTTTCCTGTATAACATCTTCATTTACTTTTCAGTAAGGGACCGCAGTTACATTTATTACGTGGCCCATACCCTTTTTGTGCTGCTTACCCAGGCTTCGGCTTTCGGTTTTGCTTACTTGTACCTGTGGCCTAACAACAGTTGGCTGGCCCAACACAGTTTTGTGTTGTTTACTTGCCTGGTAACCCTGGTGGGTATCCGTTTCTTTTTTGAATTTTTAAAGGTTAAAACCTATTTACCCCGTTTTTACGTGTTTTTCAGGGTTGCGGAGGTGATATACCTCATTATTATGATAGTGGATATCATAGACCTTCGAAACCTTTCCTACCAAATGCTTTTTCCTTTACAAGGAATTATTGTGATCAGCATTTTCACGGCATCTCTTATGATTTTAAGGATGGGATATCAACCTGCCAAAATATACGTACTGAGTTGGAGTGTGCTTTTAATTGGGGTGCTGGTATATACCCTTAAAGATTTCAATATCCTTCCTTATAACTATTTTACCGTCCATACCATCCAGATTGGGTCGGCACTGGAGGCCGTGTTACTTTCTTTCGCACTGGCCGATAAGATTAATATTCTAAAGCGGGAAAAGGAAGAATCGCAACTGGAAGCACTGCGTGTTTCAAGGGAAAATGAAAAGATTATACGGGAACAAAACGTGGTTTTGGAACAAAGGGTTTTGGAGCGAACCATGGAGTTGCAGGAAGCCAACGAAGAATTACAAGTTACCCTGGCGAACTTGAAAGATACCCAAACCCAACTGGTGGATGCCGAAAAAATGGCATCACTCGGTCAGCTTACGGCCGGTATTGCCCATGAGATTAACAATCCTATCAATTTTGTGACTTCCAACATTGCTCCATTGCGGAGAGACCTTGTAGAGATCTATGAAATTGTAGATACCTATGCCTCCGTTTCCCTGGAGAATGCCAGGGCCGGGTTGGAGAAGGCTCATGCCTTACAGGAAGAGTATGACTTTGAGTATTTAAAGGAGGAAATAGAATCACTGGTAGATGGAATTTCAGATGGAGCCACCCGTACCTCCGAAATTGTAAAAGGATTACGTACCTTTAGTCGGCTTGATGAAGATGATATCAAGCAAATCAATGTTGCTGAAGGCATTGAAAGTACCCTGGTCCTGCTTCGTAATAAAACCAAAGACATTGTTGAGGTGGAGACCGACTATGAGCCCGGAATACCTGAAATAGAGTGCTATCCGGGTAAACTGAACCAGGTTTTTATGAATATCTTATCAAACGGTATTTACGCTGTAAATAATAAGAGGTATGAGGAGGGCGAAAAACCTACCCTCAGCATTAAAACCCGTAAAGCAGAGGGTAGTAGGGTGAGTGTACACCTGGCCGATAATGGCATCGGTATGAATGAGGAAACTCAAAAGAAAATTTTCGAACCATTTTTTACTACAAAGGACGTAGGTGAAGGAACCGGTCTCGGTATGTCTATTGTGTTCAAAATAATTGAAAAGCACAATGGAACAATCAGTGTAAACAGTACGCCCGGTGTAGGAACTGAATTTATAATAACTTTGCCTATGAGCCAGCCAAACTCATCTGAATGACCACCTCTACACAATCAAAAAAGCATATTAAGGTATTGTACCTCGATGATGAGGACAATAACTTAAGGTCGTTTAAAGCAGCTTTCAGGAGGGAATACGACATTTACACGGCCAACACTTCGGAACAGGCTTATGAAGTAATTAAATCGGTAAAGCCCCAGGTGATTTTTTCTGACCAGAGGATGCCTGTAACTACCGGTGTTGATTTTTTCAATGCCGTAAGGCAAATATTCCCTGAGCCTGTTAGGATATTAATAACCGGTTACACCGATATTAACGATATCATAGAGGCTATTAACAAGGGGCATATCTACCGCTACATTACCAAACCCTGGAATGAGCATGAAATAAGGGTAGCCATTGATAATGCCTACGACCTTTACCTTACCCGAAGAAAACTGGAAAATAAGGTGGAGGAACTGGAAAAGATCAACCACGAATTAAGCCGCTTTATTTACAGTGCCTCGCATGACCTTCGCGCTCCCTTAGCAACCTCATTGGGGGTGATAAGGGTAGCTAACCATGAGGTAACCGATCCATTGGCGAAAGACTATTTTGAAAAAATAGAGAAGAGCGTAAAAAAACTGGACGTATTCGTTCACCATATTATCGATTATTACAAGAATGCAAAAAAGGAGGAAGACATTCACGAAATTCAATTCGATAATGTGCTGGAGGAAGTTATTGAGACTGTGAAAAGTGGGCTGGGTACCGCTGAACCACACATTGAATGGGAAGTGGACCAGGACAATAAATTCATTGGGGATGAATTTCGTTTACGTATCATTTTAAGCCATCTTATCAGCAATGCCATAAAATTCAAGCGCAGGGATCAGGAAGAAGCTAGAGTTGATATAGCCATTAAATCAGACCTGGAACAAGCGGTAATTATGGTTAAAGATGCCGGAATGGGAATATTGGAAGAACATATTCATAAGGTGTTCCATATGTTCTTTAAATCCAATGATGAACGTACCGGATCGGGGATAGGCCTTTATATTGTAAAGGAGGCTTTAAATAAAATGGGAGGTTCCATATCCGTACAATCCAAGCCCAGCTCAGGAACCGTTTTTACCATTGAAATTCCCAATAAGTTATGAGCGATGCCCTCGTGGACATAATTATGATTGTAGATGATAATCCAACGGATAGGTTCGTCCACAAGAAGTTATTGGAAATCCACAACATTGCCGGCAAGATTATGGAATTTGAATCCGGAAAAACGGCCTTACAATATCTTAAGACTACCGAAAATCCGGATGAAATGCCGGATATTATCCTGCTCGATATCATGATGCCGGAAATGGATGGTTTCGACTTTATGGTGCATTTCAATAATCTTCTCGATCGCTTCCCCAAGGTGGCGGATGTGTATATGCTCAGCTCCACGGACGATGAAAAAGATATTCAACGGGTTCGGAACAATCCACTGGTTAAAAAGATGCTCCGAAAACCTTTTGCCCCTGATGCCTTTAAAAAGGCTATTAAAACTCAGACTTGAGGTGGAACTTTAGCTGATCGAATTTTTCACGGGCCATATTCAGGCTAAAAGAAGAGTCGGCTAAAAAAACCAAACGATCAAACTTATCACGTGCGAGGTATCGGGATTTTAAGCGCCTGAATTCCGCCAGTTGCTCTTCATTGTTGGATTCCACCCAACAAGCTTTATACGCCTGATAGTTTTCGTAGGTACACTTGGCACCATACTCATGCTCCAGGCGGTATTGTATAACCTCGTACTGTAAGGCCCCAACCGTACCAATAATCTTTCTTCCGTTATTTTCAAGTGTAAAAAGCTGTGCCACCCCTTCATCCATCAGTTGATCGATGCCCTTATTCAATTGCTTGGCTTTCATGGGATCGGCATTGTTGATAAACCGGAAATGCTCGGGCGAAAAGCTGGGAATGCCTTTAAACTCCAGTTGTTCACCGGAAGTAAGGGTGTCGCCAATGCGAAAATTACCAGTGTCGTGCAAGCCTACTATATCACCAGGAAAAGCTTCGTCCACCACACTTTTTTTAGAAGCCATAAAAGCAGTGGGATTGCTAAAACGGAGGTCTTTATTAATTCGGGTATGGCGATAAGCCGTGTTCCTTTCGAATTTTCCGGAAACAATTTTAAGGAATGCCAGGCGATCGCGGTGCTTGGGATCCATATTGGCATGAATCTTAAAAACAAAACCGGAAAACACGGTCTCGGCCGGTTTTACTAACCGTTGTTCAGCGGCTTTAGGTAGTGGCTCGGGTGCAATTTCCACAAAGCAGTTGAGCAATTCCTGTACACCAAAGTTATTAAGGGCACTACCAAAAAACACCGGAGAGAGCTGGCCTTTCAGGTAGCTTTCACGGTTAAACTCCGGGTAAACACCATCCACTAACTCAAAGTCTTCCCTTAGTTCAGTGGCGTATTCCTGGCCGATATATTGGTCAATGGCAGGGTCATCAAGCCCTTCGATTTTTATGCTTTGTGCTATCTTTTGCTTTTTTTGTTCAGTGTACAACTGCAGGTTCTGTTCCCATAAGTTATATATACCCTTAAAATCCTGGCCCATGCCAATGGGCCAACTAAGCGGGCACACCGTAAGGCCCAGCTTTTGCTCTATCTCGTCCAATAGATCGTAAGCATCTTTACCTTCCCGGTCCAGCTTATTAATAAAAACTATTATAGGGGTATCGCGCATTCGGCAAACCTCTACCAGCTTTTCGGTTTGTGCTTCCACGCCTTTAGCCACATCAATTACCACAATAACACTATCTACAGCGGTAAGAGTGCGGTAGGTATCCTCGGCAAAATCCTGGTGACCGGGCGTATCCAGAATATTTATTTTTTTGGAGCGGTACTCAAAACCCATTACCGAAGTAGCTACGGAAATACCCCTTTGCCGTTCGATTTCCATAAAGTCGGAGGTAGCTCCCTTTTTTACCTTATTGGATTTTACTGCACCGGCCTCCTGTATGGCACCACCGTATAGCAATAGCTTTTCGGTAAGCGTAGTCTTTCCTGCATCAGGATGGGAAATGATGCCGAAAGTCCTTCTTTTCTTGATTTCTTCTTGAATGCTACTCATAAAGGGCGGCAAATGTACTAACTAGTTGTAGTATTACCATTTTTTGTAAATTTGTTGAAGTTTTCTTAAAAGAAATTGAACAAACCGATTTTACCGAGGTTCTTTTATAAGGAGGGAGTAAATCAACTCCCCTTGTGTTGAATTGGAAAGAGGGGTATGGAGTCAAAGTATTCGATAAAAGATTTAGAGCAGCTATCAGGCATCAAAGCCCACACCTTAAGGGCATGGGAGCAACGGTACAGTTTGATAGAGCCCCTCCGTACCGAAACAAACATCCGCTATTACGTGGATGAGCACCTTAAAAAAATCCTGAATATTGCTGTTCTTGTTAAAAGCGGGATGCGCATCAGCAAGGTAGCAGAGTTATCATCGGAAGAGCTGCGAACTGCGGTTATTGATGCAGGCAGGTATCAAGGCAACTACGATAGTCAGATCAATGCGATGAAGATATCCATGATGGAATATGATGAATATCTTTTCGAATCCATTTTTAATAAGTGCTTAATACAATTTGGTACCGAAGAAACGCTTACGCGAATTGTCGGAGCCTTTATCCAGCAGGTAGGTCTGCTTTGGCAGGCCGGTGCTATCAACATCAGCAACGAGCATTTTATTTCCAACCTCATCAAGCAAAAGCTTTTTTCGATTATTGATCAAACCATGTTGCCCAATCCTAAGCAGGGCAAGAGTTACGTGTTATATCTGCCAGCTGATGAGCTTCACGAGCTAGGTTTGTTATACCTCTATTACTTTCTCAAAAAGCAGGGGCACCGGGTTATTTACCTGGGGCAATCCGTTCCCATTGAATACGTAAAGGAGGTAGCAGAGAAAACACATATCGATCAGTTTATTTCCATTTTTACCACCCGGCCCCATTTCGAGGAATTCGATCTTTATTTCGACCGTGTCGGTGAAATGTTCGATCCTAAGAACTATAAATTCTTCATTACAGGGCTACAGGTAAGCCAGTACGATGGCAAGAAAGTGCCGAAGTACATAGAGATGAGCCCAGACCTGGAAACTCTCAAAAAGAATTTCATTTAACCTTTAACAAAACGGTGAAGCTGTTCAGCTTGTAACCATTTTAATCTTTTTTTAAATTTTGGAGCCAAAAGGTTTGTTTATCAGTTGCCTAAGACTGTGACTTTTGCTATTGTATCGTAAAATACCTACAGAAAAGTTTGCAGATTTCGAATTGTTGTTTAACTTTGACTAAGATTTACTTAAACAAAATAACAAACACCTCAAATTATTAACATCATGTCAAAGTCAGAATTTGGAACACTGATTCTTTCGCACCAAAGCTTCTTGCAACAGCTAGCCATGAAATTGACCAAGAGCTTTGAAGATTCAAACGACCTCATGCAGGAAACTTATTTTAAAGCCTTAAAGAATAAGGACAAGTTTCAGGAAGGTACCAATATTAAAGGTTGGCTTTACACCATAATGAAGAACACTTTTATTAATGCCTACCGTAAAAAGAAAAACCAGAACACCTTTGTTGACGAAACCGACAACAAGTACTTCATCAATATGGGTGAAACGGAGAAATCCGTACAAACCGATTCCGTAGTGGATCGGGAATATATGATGAAGCAAATCAATTCGGTTGAGAAAACCTATGTAGAAACCTTCATGATGTATTATAATGGGTATAAGTATGAAGAGATAGCCGAAATTCTTGAAATACCCTTAGGTACTGTAAAAAGTCGTATTTTCCTGGCTCGTAGGAAAATGATGGACAAGTTGAAGGATTATCGCTAACAAAAACCGAGGTAGTGTACTATAATGAAAGGAAAGGTCATAGTAATCGGTTCGGGTTTCGCTGGCCTTTCGGCTGCTACTTCGCTGGCTGAAAAAGGATTTCACGTACAAATATTAGAAAAGAATGACCAGCCCGGTGGACGGGCTCGGTCATTTTTTGAAGAGGGTTATACCTTTGATATGGGCCCTAGTTGGTATTGGATGCCGGATGTTTTTGAATCCTATTTCAACCGTTTCGGGAAATCCGTATCAGATTATTACGATCTCATCCGTCTGGACCCTTCGTACCGCGTGTACTACGGTGAGAATGATTACATGGATATACCGGCCTCACTCGAGGAGCTATACCAGATATTTGAGGAAATAGAAGCGGGTAGTGGTGCAAAACTCAAAAAATTCCTCTCCGAATCAGCTTACAAGTACGAGGTAGGAATACAAGACCTGGTGTATAAACCGGGTCGTAGCCTGCTGGAGTTTATGGATTACCGGGTTATAAAGGGCTTTTTTCAATTGGACCTGCTGAAATCCATGCGCACTTACGTACACACCTATTTTAAAAATCCCCGGTTAAGGCAACTAATGGAGTTTCCCATTTTATTTCTCGGTGGAACTCCCAAAAATACACCCGCCCTTTACAGCCTTATGAATTATGCGGATATGGCCCTGGGTACCTGGTATCCAAAGGGCGGTATGCATAAAATAGTGGAAGCCATGGTTTCGCTGGCGGAGGAAAAAGGAGTGGAAATTATTACCGAAGCCGAAGTTCTGAGCATTGAAGTGGGCTCCGGAAATACGGCTGAAAAAGTAGTGACCAAAAACGGTGAATATAAAGCCGATATAGTAGTAGCCGGGGCGGATTACCACCACGTAGAACAAAAGCTTTTACAACCGGATTACCGGAAATACTCCAAAGACTATTGGGACAATCGAAAAATGGCCCCCTCCAGCCTTATTTTTTACCTGGGTGTAGGCAAAAAACTCAAAAACTTAGAGCATCACAATTTATTTTTTGATGAGGATTTTGATCAACACGCTCAAGACATATATGACCAGCCCAAGTGGCCTGGAAAACCCTTATTTTATGTTTCGGTTACTTCCAAAACCGATGACACCGCACCCGCTGGCTGTGAAAACTTGTTTATATTAATGCCTGTGGCTCCGGGACTTGAGGATGATCACTTTACCCGTGAACGTTACTACGATATAATTATAAAGCGATTGGAGAAACTTACGAACCAGGATATTGCGGACTTCGTAAATTATAAGAAATCATACGCTCAATCTGATTTTATATCGGATTACCACGCTTTTAAAGGCAATGCCTATGGTTTAGCCAATACATTAAAACAAACAGCTATCTTAAAACCCTCATTAAAAAGCTCAAAAGTTCAAAACCTCTACTACACCGGTCAATTAACCGTGCCTGGTCCGGGAGTGCCCCCGGCCTTGATTTCAGGAGAAGTAGTTGCACGGGAGGTACAAAAGGACTTTAGCCGTTCCAACAAGGTTGCCATATGAAAGCACTTTTTGATAAAATATCAGACAAGACCAGTAAAATGGTAACGACCAGTTACAGCACTTCTTTTTCGCTGGGCATTTTCTTTTTGGATCGTGTTCTCCACAAACACATTTATGCTATTTATGGCTTCGTGCGGTTTGCGGATGAGGTAGTGGATACTTTTCACGATTATGATAAGCGAGAATTACTGGATGACTTTAAGAAACAGACTTTTACCTCCATTGAAAGAGGAATTAGCCTGAATCCAATATTGAACTCTTTTCAGGCTACGGTCAATGAATTCAATATCGATCACCAGCTTATCGAAACCTTCCTCAAAAGTATGGAGATGGACATTGACCCCTCTCAATATGATGGTTCTCAATACGATGAGTACATACTTGGTTCAGCCGAAGTAGTAGGCCTTATGTGCCTTAAAGTATTCTGCTATGGCAACCAGGAGCAATATGAAGCACTCAGTCCACAAGCTATGAAGTTGGGTTCGGCTTTTCAAAAGATTAACTTCCTACGGGATCTTAATGCCGATTATTACCAATTAGGGCGAGTATATTTTCCAGGCGTTGATATTACTGAGTTTACCGATCGGGTTAAAACGGAGATTGAAGCCGATATTGAAAAAGATTTCCGCCAGGGCTACGAAGGTATCTTAAAGTTACCCAAAAAAGCCCGTTTCGGAGTTTATATAGCTTATGTATATTATTACGCTTTGTTTCAGAAAATTAAGGCTACCCCGGCTCATGTTATCCTGAGCAAAAGAGTAAGAATTCCCAATACCAATAAGTATGGTTTGCTGTTAAGTTCCTATTTTAGGCACAGTTTTAACCTCTTATAAAATATTTTCCCTTTAAATGGCTGAAAATGTGGTGCTCGTTGATGAGCAGGATAACGAATTGGGATTGATGGAAAAACTGGAGGCCCACCGCGAGGGGCGGCTTCACCGGGCTTTTTCGGTTTTTGTTTTAAATAGCAACGGAGATTTGCTCATGCAGCAAAGGGCTTTCCATAAATATCACTCGGGTGGACTATGGACCAATACCTGTTGCAGCCACCCTCGTTATCGCGAAAAAACTGAAGATGCGGCCCATCGCAGACTACAGGAAGAAATGGGCTTTGATTGCCACCTGGATAAAATGTTTCATTTTATTTACCGTGCTGAATTTGATAATGATATGGTAGAGCATGAGTTCGACCATCTTTACGTAGGTTATTCGGATACCGACCCGGTAATTAATCCGGAAGAAGTGGCGGCCTGGAAATGGATGAGCCTGGCAGAGGTGGAAAGAGATTTGGATGCAAATCCTCACCTCTACACCGAATGGTTCAAGATTATTTACCAACGTTTTTCCGATCAAGTAAAACAAGGCACGTGGAAATTGTAACCGTAAACCGTCACGCTCATTTTAATGCGGCTCATCGTTTATATAATCCCGATTGGGATGATGAGCGTAATGAAGCGGTTTTTGGTAAGTGTTTTAATCCTAAATACCACGGCCATAATTACGAAATGATCGTTTCGGTTACCGGGCCGGTGGATCCGGAAACTGGCTACGTATTGGATATGAAATGGTTGAAGGATCTAATTGCCGAACGGGTGGAAGACTATCTCGACCATAAAAACCTGAATGAGGAAGTACCGGAGTTTGCAGAACTCAACCCTACCGTTGAAAACATCGTGATTCTTATCTGGAAACGGTTAAAACCGGCCCTGAATCCTGAGTTCAAATTGAAGGTAACCTTGTTTGAAACTCCCCGTAATTTTGCGGAGTATAACGGCTCCTGATTCAAATTTTCATTGAACTTTTTCGGCTTGTTTCCCTTTTGATATAAACTTTTAAAAGGTGAAAACAATATTGGTAATTGGTGGCAGCTCGGGAATAGGCAAACAAATAGTTTCCGACCTGCTTCAAAAAGACTATAAGGTAATCGCAGCCTCGCGCTCTATTCAATCGGCTGACTTGCCGGAGGAAGTGGAGAAGCAACAGTATGATGTTACCAGCGATGAGCAACTGGATATACCCGAACAATTGGATGGCCTGGTCTATTGCCCCGGAACCATAAATCTCAGGCCCTTTAACCGGATTAAAATTTCGGATCTACAATCAGAACTGGAAATTAATTACCTGGGGGCCGTTAGAACCTTGCTGCAATGTTTGAACAGTCTTAAAAAATCGGAACAGGGCAGTGTGCTTCTTTTTAGTACCGTAGCGGTTCAAACAGGTATGCCCTTTCACAGCGGCATCAGTGCGGCCAAAGGAGCGGTAGAGGGTTTGGTAAGAAGTCTTGCAGCTGAGTATGCACCGCACATCCGGTTTAACGCCATAGCCCCTTCATTAACGGACACACCTTTGGCTGAAGGCTTATTATCCAACGACAAAAAGAGAGAGGCGAACACCGAACGTCATCCCCTGAAAAGAATTGGTACCGCAGAGGATATTAGCCGCATGGCTACCTATCTTTTGGGTGAGGAATCGCGTTGGGTTACCGGGCAGATTTTTACACTCGATGGTGGGATGTCTGCACTGCGCCTGCTTTAACCGGTAAACTATGGCTGAAAATAAACTTGCCGTATTCTGGTTCAGGAGAGACTTGCGATTGGAAGATAATGCCGGTTTGTACCATGCCTTAAAATCAGGTTACCAAGTGCTACCGGTCTTTATCTTCGATAAGGATATTCTTGCCTCCCTGAAAAAAGAAGATAAAAGGGTTTTATTCATCCACCAAGAGGTACAGCGGCTTCAGGCGGAGCTCAAAAAGCTGGACTCAGGTTTAGCCACTTTTTATGGTAAACCGGAAGATGTGATTAAAAACCTTATCAAAAAGTACCCGGTAGCCGCGGTGTATTGCAACCGTGACTATGAACCATACGCACTTCAAAGGGATAAGGCTATTTATAAGATGTTGGAGGACAGGGGTATTGACTTTAAAGGATTTAAAGACCAGGTGATTTTTGACCGGAATGAGGTACTTAAGGATGACGGTGATCCCTATACGGTTTTTACCCCCTATATGCGCAAGTGGAAAGCAGCCCTCAAACCCTTTCATCTTAAAAGTTACCCCACACTGCAGTATGCAGGTGCCTTTAACAGGTTTTTACCGGGCAAAGCTCCAACACTGGAAGAAATGGGTTTTGAAGCCTCCACCTTCGAATTTCCCTCCAGGGAGATTGATGAGAAGAAGATCAGCCAATACCATAAAAAGCGGGATATCCCCTCTATTGAGGGTACCAGTCGTATGAGTCTGCACCTTCGTTTCGGTACGGTTAGTATTCGTGAGTTGGCCCGGGCCGGAAAAGAGGGTAATGAAAAATACTTCAATGAACTGATATGGCGCGATTTTTATCAAATGATACTGTACCATTTTCCCCATACCGTTGCGGAAGCCTTCCGGCCTGCTTATGACCGTATAGAGTGGGAAAACAACGAAGAGCATTTTGAGCTTTGGTGCCAGGGCAAAACCGGGTACCCGTTAGTAGATGCCGGAATGCGTGAATTGAGTACCACCGGATTTATGCACAACCGCATTCGTATGCTGGTAGCCAGTTTTTTAACCAAGCATTTATTGATCGATTGGCGATGGGGAGAAGCCTGGTTTGCGGAAAAACTGCTGGATTTTGAGCAGGCTTCCAACGTAGGTGGCTGGCAGTGGGCAGCGGGTAGTGGCGTTGATGCAGCCCCTTATTTCAGAATATTCAATCCCACCCTTCAATTGGAAAAATTTGATCCGGATTACCAGTATGTCAAGCAATTTGTACCCGAATACGGTACCGGGGAATACCCGGAACCTATAGTAGATCATAAGGAAGCCCGGCAACGCGCTATCAATCGTTTTAAAGCGGCCCTGAATTAAAGGTGCTGGTCCCCGTGCTTTAGTTTGATATCGTTCACAAAAGATTTGATCAGTTGCTCGTGTTCTCTTTTGCAGATGAGTAAACTGTTACCTTCGTCCACCACAATAAAGTTCTCCAGGCCTTCCACCACGGCCAGCTTATTTTTAGGAATCCGAATCAGGTTGCCATTGCTGTTATAGGTCATGGTAGTATCGTTGTACACCACATTGTCGTCTTCATCATGATTGGAAAGGGTATAGAGGCTCCCCCAAGTTCCTAAATCGCTCCAGCCAAATTCCGAAGGGATTACGTACACATCCGTAGATTTCTCCATAAGGCCGTAATCAATAGACTCATTTTGACAGGTAGGATAAATTTTTTCTACAAAAGCTTTTTCCTGTGGGCTGCCAAAATGCTTACGGCCCGCTTCAAAGGTGGCGAAGATGTCGTGCATATGAAGATCCATCTCCTTCATTACCGTGGGTATAGACCATATAAAAATCCCGGAATTCCATAAAAAGTCACCGCTATCAATAAACTGTTGGGCCATCTCTTCATTGGGCTTTTCGGTAAAGGTTTTTACCTTTTTTATTTCGGCATCATGGGATTCGTCAGCATCTACAAACTGAATGTAACCATAGCCTGTATCCGGCCGGTGTGGCTTAATACCCAGTGTAAATAAGTACGGGTTTTGAGCAGCGTTTTCAACCGCTTTTTTTGCTATGCGTGTAAACTCTTCTTCATTGGATACTAAATGGTCTGATGGGGCTACGACCATTACCGCATCGGGATCCTGACTTTGAATATGAAAGGCTGAATAGGCAATACAAGGAGCGGTGTTGCGCCTGGCCGGTTCAGCAATTATATTTTCTACGGGTAATCCGGGTAACTGTTTTTTGACCAGTTTCTGGTAGTTTTTATGGGTAACCACCAGTATTTTTTGGGGGTCGGTAATTTTGTTTAACCTGCGGAAAGTTTGTTGCAAAAGGGTTTCCCCGGTACCTAGAATATCATGAAATTGTTTGGGAAACTTGGATGTGCTGACCGGCCAGAAGCGGCTCCCTATACCTCCGGCCATTATCACACAATAGGTGTTGCTCATGATGCAAAATTGTTTGGCAAAAGTACAAATATGACTTCGGGAATGAAGAAAAAATTAGAGCTGCCATTTTTGTAAATTTGCGATTTTGCCTACCCAACAGGCAAGAGTTTCGAATTTAAAATAGGAATAATGCTGAATATCGTTTTGTTTGGTCCCCCCGGAGCCGGAAAAGGAACACAATCTAAAAAACTGGTCGAAGAGTTTAAATTGATCCACCTTTCCACCGGTGATCTTTTGCGTTCGGAAATACAAGCGGGTACTGAACTCGGTATGGAAGCCAAAAAGTTAATGGATGCGGGTAAGCTGGTGCCTGATGCCGTGGTAATCGGTATGATCCGCCAAAAGCTTCAGGACAATAAACAAGCCGAAGGTTTTATTTTTGATGGCTTTCCACGCACTCAAAAGCAAGCGGAAGCACTGGATGAACTTCTTGAAAACGAAGGAACCTCCATTACCATGATGCTGGCCCTTGAAGTGGAAGAAGAGGAGCTGGTAAAACGTTTATTGGAAAGAGGAAAAGAATCAGGCAGGGCCGATGATCAGAATGAAGAAGTGGTACGGGAACGCCTGGTGGAATACGAGAATAAAACGGCCGTTTTAAGAAACTACTACCAGCAGCAGGATAAATTCCAGGGCGTTAACGGCCAGGGAAGTATCGAAGAAGTATATCAAAGGCTTTCTGCCAGCATTGCAGCGGCTAAACAGGACTAATGAACAGCAATTTTGTTGACTACGTAAAAATTTACGTTAAATCCGGGAAAGGAGGTGCCGGATCGGCTCACCTGCACCGCGAAAAATTTGTGCCTAAAGGTGGCCCTGACGGAGGTGATGGAGGCCGGGGCGGTCATATTATTTTACGGGGCAACAGCCAGTATTGGACCTTGCTTCACCTTAAGTACCGCAAACATATTAAGGCCAGTGCCGGAGCTAATGGCAGTAAAAACCAAAGTACCGGTGCCCAGGGTGAAGATGAAGTACTGGAGGTACCCCTGGGTACGGTAGCCCGTGATGCCGAAACAGGCGAGGCTCTCTTTGAGATTACCGAAAACGGTGAAGAAAGAGTTTTAATGAAAGGTGGCCGTGGAGGCTTGGGGAACGTACACTTTAAGTCCGCCACTTTTCAAACCCCTCGCTTTGCTCAGCCCGGAGAACCCGCTGAAGAAGGTTGGCGTATTCTTGAATTAAAAGTATTAGCTGATGTGGGCCTGGTTGGTTTCCCCAATGCAGGCAAATCTACTTTGTTATCGGTATTATCAGCAGCTAAACCTGAAATAGCCGATTACCCTTTTACCACCCTGGTGCCTAACCTGGGTATGGTTTCGTATCGCGATTATCGCTCCTTTGTAATGGCGGATATCCCCGGGATTATCGAAGGGGCCAGCGAGGGTAAAGGCTTAGGACACCGTTTTTTAAGGCATATTGAGCGTAACTCGGTGCTTCTGTTCCTCGTGCCAGCCGATACGGAAAACATCGCCAACGAATACCAGATATTATTGAGTGAACTCAAAAAGTACAACCCCGAATTGCTGGATAAGGACCGTTTACTGGCCGTTAGCAAATCGGATATGCTGGACGATGAATTGAAGACTCTGCTTTCTGAACAGCTCAAGAAAGAACTACCCGAAAACCTGGATTGGCTATTCCTGTCCAGCGTAACTCATCAAAACCTGGATGTGCTGAAGGATAAACTCTGGAATATGCTCAACCACTGATTATGGAGCAACTGCTGAGGTGGGATACCGAACTATTTTTGGCTCTCAATAACCTGGGCCGGGAAAGCTGGGATTCGTTTTGGCTGGCTTTGAGCGAAACGGCTACCTGGATACCCTTGTATGCCTTGTTGCTGTTTTTACTCTTCCGTACGCTTTCCCTTAAGGTTTTCGGGCTTACCGTACTCCTTATAGTCTTAAATACCTTTCTAACGGACCAGGGTAGTGTACAACTATTCAAGGAGCAATTCCAACGCTTAAGGCCTTGCCATGTAGAAGCCCTACTGGAAAAAATGCGCCTGGTAAAAGAAGGTTGCGGTGGTAAGTTTGGGTTCGTATCCAGTCATGCGGCCAATACATTTGGTCTGGCCGTTTTAGCCGGTAATATTTTAAAGCTCAAGTATCGTTTTGCACTGGTGGGATTACTGCTGTGGGCTACCCTGGTTAGTTTCAGCCGTATTTACTTGGGGGTGCACTATCCACTTGATATTTTATGCGGAGGCATTTTTGGCGCCTTGTGCGGAGGGCTGGTTTTGCTGATCTTCAAAAAAATTAATAAAGCGTGAACTGGCTGGCGGTATTTATCGGTGGTGGTTTGGGGAGCCTCTTGAGGTACGCCCTTAGCCGTGGCATGCTTACCCTTAAATCCGAACCCTTATTTCCGATGGCTACTTTACTGGCTAATGTAATGGCCAGTGCATTGCTGGCCGTAGTAGTATTCTGGTTAGCCGGTGCCCGGCAATTAAACGAAAGCTGGCGGATTTTTTGGGCGGTTGGCTTTTGTGGGGGCTTTAGTACCTTTTCCACCTTCAGTCTTGAAAACTGGGTGCTCTATAAAAATGGTCAATACGGTTTAATGGTGATGAATATACTTCTCAGTGTTGGGCTGTGCCTGCTGGTCTTTTTCTTAATAGACCGAAAAGCAGGGATGGAACTTTAGCGAAGGAGTGTTACCGTTCCGTGTTTGGTAATATCACGGGCCCTGAAACTGGTACCGACTACCAGTTGATATGTGTAGAGTCCGTCCGATGCTTCAGAACCTACGTTGCGTACCCTTCCGTTCCAACCTTCATCCATATCGGAAGATTCGTAAACCAATTCGCCCCAGCGGTTAAAAATGCGGATCACAAAACTTTCAGCCCCGGTAATTTTAAAGGTAAATAGATCATTTATACCGTCACCGTTAGGGGTAAAGGCATTCGGTACATAAATATTGAGGGGTGCCTCTACAAAAACCGTTTTTAAGGTGGAGTCGGAGCAGCCGTTTTCATTGTAAGCTATGTGCGTAATGATGTAAGTTCCCGTATCCTCAAAAACAATGGTTTGCTCTTTAAAGGATTCAAGGGTTTGAAAACCCCGGATGAAGGTTTCGGTGTGGGTAAAGTTCTCCGACAGGTTGGTGAGCAGTAAAACCGGGTCGTAAATGGTGAGGTATTCTTCCGAGGTTTTTAATTTAGAAACGGGTTTGGAATAAATGCGGATACGATCGGGGAAAACCTCGTAGAGCGAATCCTTGCAACCTTCGAAGGTTTGGATGGTATGTATAACCGTGTAAACTCCCGGTTCCTGATAAGCATGGGTGGGACTGGGTGCTTTGGAAGTATTGCCGTCACCAAAATCCCAAAAATGCGAAATAGGCGAGGAGGCTGTACTGGCATCCCTGAATTTAATGGGTACGTTAACGCAAACCTCCGTTTCAGGAACCACATGGGAGAGGTCCGGATTATCCACTACTTCTATAGTATCGAAAACAATGTCCTCACAACCGAAATCCTTAACGGTAGCCTGCACCCAATAAACTCCGGGTTGTAAAAACTGGATATTCTTAGGGTGTAACAACTTGGAGGTAAATCCTACGTTGGTAGCACCCCCAAAATTCCATTCGGCTGTAGCATTATTACTGTAATTGCCACTCAAGGTAAAATCGAAGGTATTGGTGTTAAAGCAAACCTCACCGGTTCTTTCGTGGGTGATGGTAAGCGCATAATTCAATTTGAAGGTATGTACGGTTGTATCGGCACAAACATCGCCTGGGTTCGCAATAAGTGTAACGGAATAAGTCCCGGTATCGGGATAGGTGTAGGTAGGGTGCTTTACCCAGCTGGTATCGCCCAGAGTGGTACTATCACCAAAGTCCCATCGATAGGTAGTGGCGTTGCGGGAGAGGTTGAAAAAATCTACATGCAGGCCATTGCAAATAGTGCTGGGGTTAATGTCCTGCGTCTCCATTTGGCTAATAGTGGTTTTGCAGGCATTGGAAACATTGAATTGAAAATCCCTTCGAACCGTACTTACGGGAACCCCACTGCGGTATTCGGTTACGCAAATGGCAAAAACGTATTGCCCCACCTGGGTGGGCCTGCCACTTAATACTCCGGTTAACGGATCGATACTGATGGTAGGGTTGGAAGAGGTAATCGGGTCCGAAGCTGTAAAGCCTTGGGCAAATGGTACTGCCGTGTAGGGAGGAGGTGCTGCGGTGCCAGGTTTGGGTGAATCGAAACCGGTACTACTGGAATTTTTTCCTCCGCCATGGAGGGGTGAGCATAACTCGTAGTGAAGACTGTCACCATCAGCATCTGAAGCCGACATATCCAGGTTTAAAGGTTGATCAATACAGAGCACCACCGGGGGTGTATCATTGAAAGCCGGACTACTGTTGCAACCAACGTCATTACTGGGAATGTTTACGGTGTAGGTATTGCCCCAGTCATCAGAGTTGGTAACGTTGCGAATGGTCGCATTACGGCAACAGCGTTGGTGGTTGATGGTATATCCTCCCGCCCGGGGCGGTAAATTGGTGGTAAAGCGATAGATAGCTCTTTCGGTACAAACGGAAAGCGGTAGTACAGTGCAGGAGTTTGGAGCTTCTACCGGCAAACGACTACTGCCTAGCATCGGCACATCAATATCCTGTATAATGGTGTTGCTGCTGGAGTAAATGGTTATGGAAGCAAAAGGGTCGAAAGGCGCACCGGATGAAAAACAATCCCGATAGATAATGAGGGTAACTTCGTAATCATTATTTCCCAGGCATTTATAGGTGATTTCTCCTCCTACCAGGTGAGCAGCAAAAGCCGGGTAAGAAGCAATGATCAACAGGGAAATTAGTAATCGTTTTACCATGGTATGACCTAAGGCATTCCAACCTTAAATGTAAGCAATTGAGATTAAAAAAGGAAACTGCGGGAACTCGCTTAAAGGTTGCTTACAATCAGTTCGTTAAGCGTAAAAACAGTGGGGTATCCTTTGTCCTTAAAATAGTCCGGGGCATTTTCACCCAGGGCCATTACAAAATCACCTCCCCACGCACCCATGGATTTAATGCTTCCGTTAAAGTCTGGAAAAAGTAAATCCTTCACCTTCGGTAATTGCAGGGCCGGAGCCATCAGGTTTTCATGATCATTCATGGCAAGGCCTAATTCTGCGGTGGTTTGCGCTTGTAAAAAACGCTGGGTCAATGCGGTAGCTTTTTCACTTAAAGCGGCCGGATCAAAGTGTTTTGATTTTTCATAGCGTTTTACCTCGGCCTCACTTTTTTGCTTTTGATTGAGGTGTACAAAAACAAGCTCGTTGAAGACTACCGGTAACTGCACCATTTTCCAGTGGCTTTGCCCTTGGTTCAAAGTGTAAACGATGGCTTGTTGAGAACCAGCACAGGCCACATCATAACCACTGCCACGGCTGGTTGCCTTAAACAATTGCATGGCGTTACACCCACTCCATTGCGCTATAAGGTGTATCAGGGTGCTGCTGCTGCCCAAACCCCAGTTGTTGGGAAACTCCAGGTGGGTGACCACCTTTTGGCCTTGGAGAAACTCCTTTTTACCAAGCTTCAGGGCGGCTTTTAAAATGTTTTGTAAATGCCGGGCTTTTTCACCATCACTACTATAAAGAATGGAAAGATCTCTCGAAAAGCGGGCTTCAAACCAAATGGTTTTTTCATGATTCAAACTGACCCATTGGAGCTGGTCTTTTTCTCCCGGTTCAACTGAAAGGGTTTGCCCATAGCGCGTAGGAAAAGCCAAAGCTTCTGCTCCTGATAGAACTGCGTATTCGGCTGTAAGCAGGAGTTTACCGTTGGCGCGGTACGTTTGGGTCAAAACCTCAGGATTTTTTTATACCTACCTCGGACTTCTCAATACCGCGTACTTCACAAAACTTTTGTACGGCTGCACTATGAGAAACGGTATTGTGTTTAAAGTGGTCAATAATAATGGCCTTTTCTGCTTCGGTGGCTTCTAGTTGATTGAGGATGTTGAGCAGGTGCATCTTCATGTGGCCTTTCTGAATACCGGTGGTAACCAGTGCGCGCAGGGCAGCGAAATTTTGCGCTAAACCCGAGCTGGCTACTATGGACATTAGCTCAGCGGCAGTGGGTTTACCCAGCATTTCCAATGAAAATTTCACGAGCGGGTGAAGCGTAGTCAGCCCACCCACCGTGCCCAGCGCCAGGGGTACCTCTATCCAAAAGCGGAATTTACCGTTTTGAACCGTGCAATGGGTGAGGCTGGTATATTGCCCCGAACTGGAGGCGTACGTATGGCAGGCGGCTTCTACGGCACGAAAATCATTACCGGTAGCAATGATCACCGCATCAATGCCATTCATAATACCTTTATTATGAGTGGTAGCCCGGTAAGGCTCTACTTCAGCAATGTGAACGGCCCGTGCAAATTTGGAAGCAAATTCCTCGGGACTAATGCCGGAACCATCGTCCAGGTCTTCTATGGGGCATGAAACCTCGGCCCGCACCAAACATTCCGGAGTATAATTGCTGAGGATGCACATGATAACCTGCACTTCTTTTTCGGCTTCTGTAAAACGATGATCCTTCGCCAAGGCTTCTGTAAAAGTTTTGGAAAACTGTTCCAGGCAGGAGTTGATAAAATTAGCACCCATAGAGTCGCAGGTTTCGAAGCGTGCTTCCAACTGGTAATAATGATCTATGGCATCGGTACGGTCGCGAAGTTCAATGCTTTGAATACCACCACCGCGAGCCCGCATATTGGCGGTTATGGATGAGGTGTCCTCGAAGAAGCGCTCTTTAACCGATTCAAAGAAGGAGTGCAGCTTTTCAGGGTCGCCCGGATATATAAAATGTACATGGCCGATTTTAACGGTCGAAATAATGGTGGTACGGAACCCACCTCTTTCCAGCCAAAAGGAAGCACTCTTGGAAGCAGCGGCTACCACAGAGCTTTCTTCAATAGCCATAGGCAGGGTAAACATTTTACCGTCCACTTTAAAATTGGGAGCTACTCCGTAAGGCGTATAAAAATTGGAGATGGTATTTTCAATAAACTCATCGTGAAGTTTTTGAAGTTTGGCATCGGAGTTCCAATACTTTTTGAGGGTTTTGTAAGCTTGTTCCTGATTGTCGAAATAGTTGTTGACCAACCATTCTATCTTTCCTTCTTTGGATAGTTTTGAAAACCCCTTTATTCTTTTTTCGGCCATTGGGCAATGTTTAAAACGCAAATATACAAAGGCTCTTAACCCCGGATTATTTTAATTTGTTGTCACAAACTTCTGTTAAAATGCGGGAAACCAAATGTGAGCACTCTGGTTTTTGTACCAATGGCGAACTGGAGAAGTGCAATTATTGTGGTAACACACTAAACCAGGCCTTCCTGGAAGAAAGAGAGTCCCTTAAGAATATAAGGGTATAGAAATCCCGTTTATTCCTATCAATCCTGACGTTCCATGGTGGAAACAGGAATTAATTCATGAGCTGGAGTTAAAACTCTCTGCGCAGGTACACGTGGACGATATTGCACGGGTTACCTGCTCTACCACGGGACGTTACTATTTTTTAGGTGTACCTCCCGATATTCAAAATGTATGGGAAGCGGTAGCCTGGACCTTCGGGAAAATACCCGAAGAGTATCGGCCTATCGAAGAAAGTTAAGGTTGTTTTTTGGCCGCCAGGCTGCGGAAGAAGTCTTTTGGAAATCCAAAGGGGAAAGTATCAAGGTTCGCTTCGGTGGAAATGATCACTACAATGTCTGAATGCGCAGCAATTTCAACCGGGTTTAATTGTTCAACCGGTACTTTAGAGTTATCAAAGTGAACCTCCGACCGGTTGTAATACCAATAGTGGCCACCCGTATCGGCCACTTCAAAAAATTCATCCAACTGGTACAGGTTCCAGTAAAAGCTGTCACCAATGGCAAAAATCCGGGTTTTTCTTCCGCTGGTACCTATCTCTATTTCGGGAAACAGGTTAGAGTTGAGGGGGTATGGCAATAACAGGTTAAGATTATCGGCCAGGTCCAGGTCCGATGGCAGGGTACTATCTGCCAGGTAATGGCCCCTAACACGTGCTTGCTTTAAACTTTCGGGATTCCTGCGGTTCGCGTAACTGAGAATACTGTCCAGGCAAAGCCCCATGCCGTAAGCCGACCAGTGTGTACCGGAGTTGGGAAACATCTTTTTACCCATTTCTGGTTTCATATCCAGGAACACCTGGTTGAAATCCACCACCTTTATATCGGTGCTATCCAGAGCGGACAGGTATGTTTTGTAGTTGTTGGGAAGCACTTCCTCTTTGCCATAATTGGCACGTAAATACTCGGGCATATAACGAGCCTTGTTCGCCCCAATGATCACCATAAACGGCACCCCGGATTGTTCAAGGTGATCCTTAAGTTCCTGAATACGTTTAACACGCTCCCTTACCGTATCCACCGGCTGAGCCAGGTATCCCCGGAAGTGACCCCAGTACATCCATTCGTAAAGTTGATTTTCGCGGGCTAGTATTACGTGGGGTACCCCTTTATTAAAAAGCCGGAACCTGAACTCATTGTGCAGCCGTATAAAGGTGGGCCTGAAACCCATCTTGTATTCGTAATAAGCAGAATAGAGATCCTGAAATTCACCACTGAACCAGGTGTTCAGGCTAAGCGGAACGGTGTCAGGCATGTTATAAGCACCCGATAGTGGTGCTTCGTCAATAATTTTATAACGAGCCTGCACTATGGTCATTAAAAGAGCGGCCAGCACCCCGAAAAAGAATATGTTTTTAAGCCATTTCAAAACCGGAAATAAATAAAGGGGTTAAAGCCCGATCCGGATATTGCACCAATGCATAAGGGTAGTATGATGAGGATAATTACGATCATGATTAAAGTGCGTAAGGTGGCCGGACGCTCAAAAAGGAAGCGGTGTTGCCAAACTTCTACCCGGGGTATAATGGCCATGAATGAAAACAAAAAAGCCAGGGTAATGACCAGCCAAAATTCAACATCCAGCCTGGGCCCACCGTCAAACCCGGTAAACATTTTCCCCACAAAAAATAGGGCCTGGTCCAGGGTTTCTGACCGGAACAATACCCATCCCAACAGGACAATGAAAAAGGTTAGTAGGGTGCAGAATATTGGCGGAAGGCGGTCATAAAACTTCCTGAGAAAAAGCCGCTCTAAAACCAGGAAAAATCCATGGTAAATACCCCACCAAACGAAAGTCCAGGAGGCTCCGTGCCAAAGTCCGGAAAAGATAAATACCGTCCACAGGTTTACGTAAAGCCGGACGCCCTTTACACGATTACCACCTAAGGGTATATACAGGTAGTCGCGCATCCAGTTGCTAAGGGTAATGTGCCAGCGCCTCCAAAATTCGGTTATGCTGCGGGATACGTAGGGGTTGTTGAAATTTTCAGGGAATTTGAAACCCATCATCCTCCCCAGGCCAATAGCCATATCGGAATAGCCGGAAAAGTCGAAGTATATCTGAAAGGTGTAGCATATAGCACCGTACCAAATGGTACCGGCATTCACTTTTTCGGCATCATCGGCATTAAAAACCTGGTCGGCTTCCACACCCAGAACGTTGGCGATAAGTACTTTTTTACCTAGTCCGATTACAAAACGGAAAAGGCCCAAAAAGCGATTGTCGGCATTGATCTCCTTTTTACGATCGAGTAACTCATCGGCAATTTCATTGTAGCGAACTATGGGGCCTGCAATAAGCTGTGGAAAAAGTATGATGTACAGCAAATGGTCGTGAAAATATTTGAGCCGGGGCCGCACTCCGCGATATACATCGATTAGGTAACTGATTTTTTGGAAAGTGAAAAAAGAGATGCCGATCGGTAGGGCAACGGCGGTCCATTCCAGTTGCTCAAAGCCAAAGTTTCCGAGCATCAGGTTGGTGTTTTCCACAAAAAAGTTGGCGTATTTAAAGTAGGCCAAAAGCCCGATGTTCAAAATCAGAGACACCCACAACCAAAATTTTCGGTTTTGAGAGTGGAAGGTTTTGCTGATAAGGAAATCAAGGGCTACGCTACCGATCAGTACAAACAGGAATAACGGAGCTCCCCAGGCGTAGAAAAAAGCACTTCCGGCAAGGGCCCAAAAATTTTTAAGGCGGTAGGGTACCCCATAATAAACAAGGAAAAAGATGGGTATAAATACCAGTAAGAAAAGGTTACTGCTAAATATCAATGGGGAGTACCGGTTTAATCAGGTTTCTAAGTTCAGTTGAGGATATAACGATGAAAAGTGGCCGATGCGTATTCAAGTAAGCGGAGACGTTTAATGATGCCGCTCATAATAGTTTTTGAGCTTGGTGTTGTATAGCTCTGCCATGCGGGCTTTGCTTTGCTTAATCAATGAAAAAAACACGTATTTTCTTTCGTAGTAGGGAAAAGGATCTTCCAGGGGAACCATATACTGATCCATTAAAACGAGGGCGCTGATACCGAGCTTTTCGGTTTCACTGAATTCGGCTGTAAAAAAGGGCCGGGTAGTCAGTTTTTCGAGGGGTACCTCGTTTTGGTCATAGTCGAAAACAACTCCCGCCAGTTCGCCCTTGCGTATAGCTTCGGAATGCGGTGCGTAAAAAAAGTAAACCGGGCAAAAATCAAAAGTTTTTTGAAAAGAAAGGATGGTTTCACGGTTTTCCTGGTATTGCTCGCTGGCGGCTTGCTGAGCCATTTTCTCCCGCCCTGATTCTTTCAGCAGGTCTATTTTTTTTTGATTGGTTTGCAGCCTTACCAGTATAAAGCTTTGCTTTAGTTGCTGAATGTTGGTTTTGGCTTCTTCAGCTTTATCCTGTGCCCGGGCGTGCCACGATCCGAAGGCCAGAAGCAGGAGGAGGGGTATTGCTCTTAACATAGTTTAAAACGGGGTTAGTTAGCTTGCGGAAAGTTAAGAATACCCGGTAATATGGAAAAAAGCAGAAGGTAATTTGAAAATAAACAGTGGCCCCTAAGCTACTGGTTATTAATTAATATTGCGAGGTAAGCGTAATTGAGGCATTGCCAAACTGTATGCAATTGATGCCATTATTCAGGTCAATGGCCGTCATTTTGACGGTTATAACATCCCCGCAGCTAGCCTGGAAGGGGAAGGTTTGGCCGGCTGCACCAATGGAGCCCCCGGTTACATAACTGCCATTTACATAGATATACACTACCGCCTTGTGACTGGGACAAAGATTAAAGTTAACCACGTTTACGCAGAAACGTTGGGTTAGCGGTACAATAGGACCGGTACACGAAACTTTATATTCAAAACCATCGTCCAGTCTAAACGGATTACAATCACCCACACAGGCTTTTCCCCTAACATTGGAGAAGCACCTTTGGGAGGAAATTTGGGCAAAGCCCAGATCAGGAATAGAAATCAGGGTGGCTAAGGCAAATAAGAATACGAACTTTTTCATGACATTTTAGAATTTAAGAGTAGAGGGGCCACTGTTTGGTTATAAAATACTTAGGAGGTACAATTTAATGAAAAAGTATTTGATAATGAGGGTTTAAGAATAAATCCAAAGTTTAATCTTATCCATAATATTCCACGGTAAAAAACAAGTTGTTTGTTATCAAAAAATTATAAAGTAAAATTTCAACGGCTTTAAGCATAAAATAAAATGCCAGTTGCCGCGAATGAGCATGTGCAGCAACAACGAATGGTCTCTTCCGGTACCCTGTAGCAGAGAATGCTTTAATTTCATGTTTTGAAATTGATGAATGCCTCTGTGCAGCACCCGATAATTATAGCTCTTTGGAGTGGTCCGCGTAATGTTTCCACTGCGTTGATGTATTCCTTCGCGCAGCGAAGAGATACGAAAGTGTTGGATGAACCTTTATTCGGCCATTTTTTGAAACATACCGGGGTTTGGCGTCCTTCACGGGAAGAGGCATTGGCCACGATGGAATCCCGCGCAGAAGTTTTACTGACTCAGTTTTCCCAGCCAGCGGATCGGTCTTTTTTATTTTTAAAAAACATGGCTAATCATCTGGAGGGTTTACCGATGGATATAAGCTTGAACTATCGTAATGTGATTTTGACCCGGCATCCGGCCAAAGTGCTTAGTAGCTACGTTCAACAGGTGGAAAACCCCACTGAACTGGATTTATGCTACCGCCATCAACTGGAACTGCTGGATTATCTGGTACAAAATCAGCAAACCTTTTTTGTAATGGATTCTGACCAGCTCCTGCAAAACCCGGAATCTATGTTACGTGATATGTGTTCTGGCCTTAAAGTACCTTTTGATCAGGCTATGCTAAGCTGGCCGGCCGAACCACGACCCGAGGACGGTATTTGGGCCAAGTACTGGTACGCTAACGTTCATAAGAGTACGGGCTTCCATAAACCGGACACGCATAAAGAATATACGGTGCCTGGGCATTTGCAGGAACTTTTATCTTCCAGCCTGGAGTATTACCAAAAAATCAAAGAATATGAGCAAATACAACCTACCCGATTCGCGGAATGAAAACACCTATGTATATGTTAATGGCCTCGTAAAAAGAGAAGCAGCTGCTATTTCACCCCTTGATAGTGTGGTACAAGGTGGCGATGCGGTATGGGAAGGCTTACGGGTTTATAAAGGCAAAATTTTTCAACTGGAGGAGCACCTGGACCGGCTTTTTGCTTCCGCTCATATTTTGTGTTTTGAAAATATTCCTTCAAGAGAGGAAGTGAAGAAAGCCATTGGTGACACCTTGCGTAAAAACAATATGACCGATGGTGTACACATCCGTCTTACCCTGACCCGGGGAAAGAAAACCACTAGCGGCATGAACCCTAAACTCAATACGCTGGGATGCACCCTAATTGTACTGCCAGAATATAAAGGCTTTGTGTATGGCGAAGATGGTTTGAAACTGGTTACTTCAAGCGTTCGCAGAAATCCACCGTTTGTCCTGGATTCCAAAATCCATCACAACAATTTGTTGAATAACATCCTCGCCAAAATAGAAGGTAACAATGCCGGGGCGGATGATGCTATTATGCTGGATGTGAACGGCTTTATTGCTGAAACCAACGCAACCAACATTTTTATAGTGAAGTCCGGGAGACTGTTCACTCCTTTTGCAGAAGCCTGCCTGCCGGGCTTTACCCGTGCCAAGGTGATAGAACTGGCGCGGAAGCATGACATTCCTGTGCAGGAGAAAAACCTTAGTCTGGCGGAACTCTACACGGCTGATGAAGCCTTTACCACCGGTACCATGGGCGCATTAAGTTGGATTAAGGAAGCGGATGGCCGGATAATAGGTAAGGGTGAAAAAGGGGAGATGGTGAAGCGTTTGCAGGAGTTGTATGCCGAGGCGGTGGAGCGGGAGGCGGTGATGTTTTAAGCTCGCAACTGCATTAATTAAAATCAAATAATTCCCAAGCTACTTACAACCGAGCTTAAGATGGGCCCAAGTATAGATAAGCTGATCTTAAGGTTGGTAGCTGTGGAATGCTTTAAAAGCAGGATATCACTGATCTGTGTAAGATCATCCTTGGTCAGTATATCCTTCTTTTTATCGTGGTCAGAGGCCGTACCCAAAGGGTTTTTGGCTTTGATGTCACCCAGTATTTTTCGGCCTTTCTGCTTCAGTTGAAAATACACCGGCAGGTAAATAAGCGCCAGGAATAGGGTAAAGCCCATGCTGTAAAGAAAAACAAATTCCTGTGGTGCGATCAATTCACCTATGCCGGGCAGGGCCTGGATGATCATTTCACGATTGAAAATAGCGGTAATTACGCCTCCACTAACCAATATAGCGAGTATCACTAGAAACAAATCCAACCATTTATTAAGTTCGTTAAATCGCTTCACAAGTTCTTTGGAGGTGGTGAATTTCTTCTCAATGGAGGGAATTACACTGTTCACCAGGTAAATACCACAGATCGCGAGAATCGAGGTGATATTGCTTAGGATCATTAAGTGCCTGCTTACGGAATTAGCTTCATTCAGTAGAATACCGAACGATTCCATAGCTGGAAAGAAACTAAGGAAGTAGGAGTGCTCTGAAAACCATTGGTTACCAAGCCAGAGCCCGCTGGAAAGGATTACAGCAAAACCCAGAATAAGGATGGACCATAGAAAGCTGAATATGAGAGTAAACCAAGAGATTTGATATCGTCTCACGACCTTCTTCATGGCACTTAAAACCGGTATCATTAAAATCCATGAAAGTCCTACTAAAATGCAAATGAGGTAGAGCCACACCAGGAAACGGGTATGGTAATTAAAGAAAAGATCGGTGCTGAGGTCCAACCAAACTTCACCACGATGAGGATCGGGGAGAGGGGTGTTGAGAGTGTCGGTCTGTATTTTTATGCGGTAGCAATTTACTTCCTTAAAAGACCTTTGCTGAATATCGGTAATAACGACTTCTTTGTTGTGAGCCATGTCAAAATTTATATGCTTGGATAGTAAGTATATCGAGAAAATTACACCGCCTAAGAATAGGATAACCATTACAAATGGTTGCCAGGCCTGGAATTTCATAAGAAAAAGGTTTGGGTTGACTCTCAAATATACCCAAAACTGGAGTAAAGAAAATTATAAAAACCGGTAATCCCGGGTAGAATATTTATTACCCGCCAGCCGTTTTAACTCAGGGAATTCGAATCAACTTCAAAAAAACAACCTATGAGAACCTGTTTTCTGCTTTTTGTGATTGGGGCAAGTCTTATTCTAAATGCCCAGCGACCTGAATTTACTGTTCACTCCAATGGATTGATGTACAACGATACTACTATGGAACAGCTTCATTTCATTGTAGATTCGCTTAACCTGAAGTTTAAAAGTTGTGAACTCCATAAAACGTTTAGGGCTAAATCTCAGGCCCTGGCACATCACATTTCCCTGAAAAAGGACCAGGTACAAGAAGCGCGGGAAGATATGAAACGGGGAATAAGCCCGGAAGCTTTTATTAAGAAGTATCCTAAAGCAGAAGTACAGCGTAACCTTTTGGTGGTACCCTACCGGTACACGGCTTATGACGGTGAAAAGAAAATTGAGTTTAGTGAGGTTGCCTATGACGGTGGTTACGGTCGTGAAATTGAGATTAAGCACGAAGAGGGCGCATATAACCAAAAACGAAAGAATAGTTGGTTGCTTAAATACTGGCCAGGCAGTGAGTACTCGGATGAGTCCGTATCCGCTTTCTATTTTGTAACAGAATTCAAACAGCCGGCTTTGCCCGAAACCTATGCACGTATGGTGCAGTATTCGGAGTGTATGGTAGATACCAATGCGCAGATTTTTTTTGAAGGTGCTGACAAAACGGGAGTGCGTTACAGGTTCCGTTTAAATTCTGCCGCGCAGGAGTTTATAGATTATGTGCATAACATGACGAACTACCCTACTATGGAGGTGAACATGGACAATTACGAAGAGTATCACCAAAAATATGCAGAATGGGACTCTACCCGATGGGTTATGATTGAGGAAGAATTGCTTAAAGAGGAAGAATTTCAAAATCTGCTGACCGAGGCGGTCCGTATGTCTTTAGATAGTGGGGGTACAGATGATGAGTTTGAAGAATACGTTATGCGGTATCATTCCGCAGAGGCTGTTTTGCACATGAAACGAAGTCGCAGGGTAGTAGGTGGGTGCAGCCGGGATCAGGCCCCTCGTTATCACGCCCTTAAAATTGCGTTGTTATCCGCTGAGACCGTGAATTGGGAAACCTTTTTACGGGCCCATCTGGATATTATGAACGATCGCTTTGAGCGGGTATCAGACGGGAGTTATGCCTGGGGAGAACGAGGGACTTATATCCGCGAATTGGAAGAACTGGAAATAGACGTACAAAGTCTTTTGTTAGGTATATCCCTGCGGGTGGAGAACCCGGGGCAAAATCATTATTTCGGAAGCATTCACCGCATTGGCCGGGCCTTGGCGGAATCGCAAAACCGGGAGAAAATCGACAGTACCATGCTGGCGATGATCAGGGATAATGAGCTGGATGATTACAACCGTTTGTTGGCCTATTTTCTCTTTCTCAACTGCAACCACTATTTGGAAGATGAGGAGCTAAAAAGGCGTGGTAAAGAATCCCTGAAGCTGGCCATTGCAGAAATGCCGGAGTATATGGTTTCACAACTGGAATTAGAGTAAAACCAGGCTTTCGGAGGTGGTTATCCAATTAGGAGTTCAACTCTTCCAGTGAAACCAGTTTTTGATTGAGAGCGTAAAGCACCAAACCCACCCGTGATCTCACATCCAGTTTTTCAAAAAGCCGGGCGCGGTAACCGTCAATGGTTTTAACGCTCAAACACATAATATCGGCAATTTCCTTATAGGTGTATTCTGAGCAGGAGAGTTCGATAAAGCGGAGTTCTTGTTCATTGATCTCCTCCGTCATGCCGTTATGTCCACCTGGGCTTTGAATAACACTCACCAGTTTACCGGCAATGTATTCGCTGTGGTAATAGCCTTGCTTTACCACAGAATGGATAGCCTTTTTTAATTCTTCCGGTTCAATGTCTTTATTAAGGTAGCCATTGACACCGGCTTTCAGCATTTTAACCAGGGTGGTTTCATCGTCCATCATACTTAATGCGAGTATGGGAATATCGGGAAATCGCTGCCGGACTTCTATAGCGGTTTGGTAGCCATTCAGCACTGGCATGTGAATGTCTAGTATGACCAGGTCCAGGTCACTTTCGTTCTTGTACCACTTCAAAAACTCTTGTCCGTGGCCAAAATCCTGCACTACTTTAAAAGATGGATCTACCTGGTGTACTAAGTTGGCCAAACCCTGCCTGAAAAGCTGGTGATCATCTACCAGGGCTATTTTTACCGGAGGGTTTGAGTGGATGGACATGATTTTGCAGTGGATAAATTACCTCAATAAAAGTACCTTTATTTTTTAAACTTTGGATATCACATTTAGCTCCAATTATTTTACAACGGTCTCGTATAGTGTTTAATCCGTTACCCGGATTTTGATTCGGATTGAAACCCCGGCCATCATCCTGCACTTTTAATACTAGGCTTTGCCCTGTATTATAAAGGTTGATTTTAGCGCTAACGGCTTCCGAGTGTTTCAAAATATTGTGGATCATTTCCTGGCTCATGCGGTAGAGGAAGAGGGCAATTTCCGGGCTTAGGGAAAGATTTTGTGTTTCATCATGAAACGCTATTTGAATAACACCGGTAGTGTTAACCCTGTCCAGGTCTTTACGGATCATATCCGAAAGGTCAATCTTGGAAAGATCCTGGGCGTAGAGCTCATTGGTCAGTTGCCGCATATCCTGGATGAGGCGGGAGAGTAGTGTTTTGGATTCCTCCAGATATTGATTTTCACCTTGTATTTCTGCTTGCAGCAGGTTCATATTGATCTTGATCAGGGAAGCAATCTGTCCCAGGTTATCATGCAAGTCGCGGGCCACGCTATGCAGGGTTTCTTTGCGGATCTCAATTTCACTTTCCAAAAGAGCTTGTTGGAACTGCTGTCGCTCCAGGCGGAATTTGAGTTGGGCACGGGAGTAGAGGATGACAAAGAAAATGATGAAAACTGACAAGACTATAAAAAGTATAGTCCCTGCCATTAGAGGGATTACGAATCCATCATCTAGAAGTGCCCCTTCCTGCATTTGCTAAAATTGTTACAAGGTATAGAGAATAAAAAACCATATTGGCTATCCAAATAATATAATAGCCCCATTCTGGTAGGGATTGTCCTATTCTAAGTATATGGTTCAGTACTCCAAAAAAAAGAAAAGTTGTTGAAAAAAATATGATGTTTGCGGTTGCAAACCAAAAGTCTGGATGGTGTACAGGTGATAAGATACTGGGGTTTTGAAGCATTTGATATAAGACAACAAGGGACGAGAAAATAATATAGATACTTAATGCCATAATTCCCTTCGAAGGGAACGTTATAAAATTTTTGCAATTAAATAAGAAAAATAAACCTAATGTTATTCCAGCTCCAATTATCATGTACTTTACCTTTTGATTTATTATTATATTTTTAAAGATTAGGGGATATAAACAAAATTGAAGTAATAGTATGATGTTGTATATCGGAAAGTTAGTCCCAGCATTGAAAGCATAAATCTTACCGATAATTTCAGCTATAAAAATAAAGGTAACTAATGCAACTAAATATTTATAGGGATTACTTAGACTAAAGAACTTGAGATACCCAATAATGATAGTGAGAGCTAGGAGTAGAATGTAGCAAGAAAACATCGAAGCATGTAAAGCTTCGATGTCTAAAGTATTTAAATCTACATTGTAGTATTCCGTTAACCATGATCGGAGGGACCTCCGGTTCTTTCCAATAGAGTATATAAGTTTGTAGGGCATATTTCAGGGCATGGTTGACAATAATCGAAGACGGGGGCAGATTGAATTTCTCTTGTTAGACTACCATCCTGACCTTGAAATTTTACACCTGCAATAACGGTCGTTACGTCTTGGCCATTGCTGGTTTCTCTTACCGCAAAGATAAGTGCCACTTCATCAATGGATTCATCAGCGAGGATGCTTCTCAAATTATCTGCATCAACCATCAAAGCATTTAGACGTTTTCCAGATGGAGTTGGGATTCTGAAGAGGTGATCTAAATAGCGATTAATCATGGGTTTGGCATCAGCCCATGTAAAAGTTTCTGTTGATTCGGGTTCAACGCTTCTAATCGCTTGACCTTCAAATTTTAATTCTGAGGCTTTCATTTAAAAAAAATTTTGATTAATGAGTCAAATTTAGCCAATACTAGGGCATGTTAAATGTAATTATTTGATATTCAGGAATACTCCTTATAGACATGAAGGTTTTTCCCAATGACTTGCAGGATATTTCCTCTTGAACGGCCATCTTTTTCAATAGACTTTTGATTTCCATTAAAATCAATGGTAACATGGAAAATCTAAAAGTAATACCCCGTATTAAAGAAGTTAAGGTAAGTATCCTTAAGCCAAACCCACCGATACTCCAAATTGAAGCTCTGGGCGAGGTTAATTCCGGAGGCTGGACCCAAGGCACATTACTACCTTATGTATATATCGTTCCGCCAAAAGATGGTATTTACGAGTTTGATTTTGTAGCCCTTGCCCCAACCGGGCCTGCTACTAGAGCCCTGGAGGATATTGAAGCCAGCTATGACTGGCGTGACTTTCCGAAGGATCTTAAGGGTGTGCGTGTCCATGGAGCGGAAAACAGTAAGGAAACTCTAATTAAATAAATTCTATAATCATGAAGTACGTAGTTATTTTAAGGGAAGAAGCAACCTCCTTGCTCATAGCCGATGAATATTTTGATGCTTGTCCCCCTTCAACAATCTATTACAACAACACCGTTCACCACCCCAAAGTAGAGGATGTTGAAAATTGTGGTTCTGTAAAAGCAGTTCACTCCGTAACCGGTAAGTCTTTAACAGCAAAGGCGGTAGGTATAAAATAAAAAGCTATGAAAAAGTATACAATTTTAGCAATGCTCTGTCTGAGCCTGGTGGGTTATGGCCAAAGCACCAGGCTCTACAAAAAGTTGAAAGACGTAATTCCGGTAACGAAGACTGACGAAGCTAATAAACTGGTACAAGTGACCATGCCAGAAGCTATTGTAAAGCCTCATTCAAAAACAAGCAAACCCAGAAAGATATTCTTAACCGATCTGTCAGACCGGGGGCAGGCTGCTTACATTAAGGGCTATGGCACCACCATTGGCAGCGGGCAGGGTGAGGTTTTGCATAAGTTATTGTCCAAACCCTTGAAGGAAGTGATAAAGAAGAAACAATCGGTACACGAAGATTATACCTTTTATGACCTGCACCTGGAGTTTGATGTCCGCAATGTCCATAGCCCCATAGATGCCAATGACGGTAGAATAGGTCAACTACAGCTTAGCCTAGAATTGGATAACACTACAGATCTGGAATTTGTAGCTTTTAAAAATCTGAACACCCGCTACGAAATAGTGGATTTCGGTGATATAGAGGTATCCAGAACCCGCAATTTCTCTTTGAGTGCAGGGCTAGAGCTGGGGAGTACAGGGGCAACAGAACTGAATAATACTACAACGGGCGAAACAAGCTCATCCGATGCTTCAGCCACCCGGGGTATAAGCGGCACTTTTGGAAGCACAAAAACTATCAATGAAACCATAAGCCAGAAAAAGAGGGTTATTGCACAAATGGGTACCATGTCAGACGATGGGTTTTCAATTTTACAGCAAGGTGCACCCGGGAAGGATTTGGAAGGAAAGGTGGTGGTAGATGCCGTGGTTCAGGTAAAACAAGCCATAACCAATAGTTTCTTTTGTTTCTCCAAGCTTTATGATGATAGAGGTAATCCTACCGCCCAGGTAGGGGTAAAAATATTCCATTACTACGGCAGTTTGCCGCAACTAGACTCCATAGACGCTATTACGGCTACCCTGAAATACAATTTTGAATACCGGAACATTCTTAATAAACAAGGAACAAAAACCGAACATCAATCCGATGATAAAATAGCTATACATATCCTGAATAATGGTGAGCTTGTACAGTCGGAGAAAGTCTTATTGAATAAAAAGGATTTCACCAATACTACCACCTATTACACTATTAATGAAAAACCTAGTAATCGGTTGTTTATAGATTATTACGGTCATAAAATGGAGCTTAAATTAAAGACCATTGATGAAGCAGCTGAATTCCTGCTTTGGTTAAAGCGGACATCTTCCCTTAAGGTAGAAGATCAGGCTTTATATTTCGGAAAAAATGAGAATTCAGCTGTGGCTCTTACCACATCCCAGCTTAATAAACTAGAACCCTTCCGGAACCAACTTAAGATGAAAAATGAATAATTAATAATTAAAGGCTGTAGTTGCTTAGTTTATAGGAAAATAGCAACTTTAAAATACCAAACTCTCCCAAACCATGAACATCCTGAACCTCCCCATCCTGGAAATACTCATCTCCATGGTGTTTATTTTCGCCCTGCTCAGCGTACTGGTGTATTCACTGGTGGAGTGGTACAACCACAAAACCAAGGCCCGCGGCAAAATGCTGAAGGATTCTATTTACCAGATGCTGGACGACCCTCTCAACGCCAATTACGGTGCGCTGCTTTACCTGCATCCGCTCGTTAGAGGTACGGTAAATTACAAGAACAACCGCCCCCCGCAGTACCTGGACAGCACCCTTTTTGCAGAAGCCCTGATAGACATCATCAGCCGCCAGTGGGAAGATGAGGGTGAAGAGGTGGGGATAGTGGTGAACACAGACGGATCGAAGGAATTTGACTTAAAGCCTGATCCCGCTAAACCGGAGCTTCACAAGCTCACCGACCGTGAACTATTCCAAGAGGGCATGGCCCGGATGTCGGACAGCCCTTTTAAAGAGCTGCTGGAATCCTTTTGCCGCAAATCAAAAGGACGCCCGGAACTCATTCTCCTGATCCGGCAGTGGTTTGACAGCCAGCAGGACCGCGTTTCCGGTTGGTATAAAACCAAGCAGATCCCCAAAAACTGGGTTTTTGCCGTGCTTGTTACCCTCTTTTTAAACGTAGATAGTTTTTACCTCTACCAGGTAGTGGCGGAAAACAAAGGTATACGCGATGGCCTGGTGAGTATGGCCATGCAGGCAGATTCAACGGTGCTCCAAAAGGAGGCACAGGAGCAAATACAGTGGAGCCTGGACCACCTGGGGCAAACCAACCTTCCCCTGGGCTGGAACAAGGATATTGCCCCATTGAGCTGGTGGAGCAAGGACCAACCGACCAAGCCGGAGTCTAAAGCACTGCAGTACCATTACCGCAGAAATTTTAAACCCCAATGGTACGATTATGCCCTTTACGTTTTCGGACTGTTCTTTAGCATGCTGATGCTCAGCTTTGGGGCCCCCTTCTGGTTTGATACCCTCAATAAACTCATCAACATCCGCAAGGCCGGTAAAAAGCCGCAGGCTGTACATACCCCAACGCCCAAAACCACCAATAGCTAAGAGCCATGGAAAAATTCACCAACGCCCATATTCACGTTTTTACCGGTGACTGTGCCCCGGATAGTTTCCTGAAAGTCATTCCCATAAGCCTGGTCCGCAAATTCCCCAGGCGCTTAAAGTGGTTGATCCAGACCCGGGGAGTGCGCAGCCTCATCGTATGGTTCGCCTCCTGGGGTTCAAGGCGGGATGCCCAACTGCGCAACACGGTAGAAAAATACATCAGCTTCCTGGAAATAGGCACCACTGCCACCCAACTGGAAATCTTCATCAAAGGTTTCAAGGTAGCCAAGAGCTATTCCGCTTCGCCCCGGATTGTGGCCCTGCCGCTGGACATGGACTATATGGATGAGGATCAGGAAATTGTAATGAACTACAACACCCAACTGAAGGATGTAAAGCGCATTAAGAAGTATTACCCGGATAATTTCTTTCCCTTTTTATGCGTGGACCCCCGTAAACACCAGGGTGAAAATATGCTGCGCTGGGCCCGGAAATTCTTTACCCGGGGCATACGCAGCAAGGAAAGCGAAAAGGTGCATCCCTTTTTCAGCGGTATTAAAATATACCCGGCCCTGGGCTTTTTTCCCTTTGATCCTGCCCTGGATGAGTTGTACGCCTTTGCCGAGGAGCACGGCCTGCCCGTTATGTCGCATTGCACCCGGGTGGGCTCTCAGTATGTGGGAAAAAACATCCGCAGCCTTATTCCCCAGCAGCCGGCCATGATCGGAGTGCCCGGCCACCCGGACTACGAACAGGCCCGCCAGGAGATTATAGACAGGATCGCACGATACGATGAAAAAGGCTGGTTGAAGTACACCACCGCTAAGAATAATGATTATGCCTGCGACCTCTTCGGGCATCCCCAAAATTATGTTCCGGTGCTTTTAAAATATCCTCGCCTTAAAATATGCCTGGCCCATATGGGAGGCTATTCCGAAATACTGAAGCTGAAAAAAGGGCCCGATGAAGTACAAGAGGTGGATCAGAAAAACTGGTTTGGACTGATCAAAGAGATGATGCAGCAGTACCCTAATTTTTATACGGACATCTCCTATACCCTTTCCGGCCTGCAGGCCCATAAAAAGCTTTCCAGGGCCGATGCCCGCTTTATACGCTCGGAGATCAACGCCTTCCTGGATACGCCCGTTCAATCCACCGGAGAGGCGGACGAGCCGATTGGAAAGCGTGTGCTGTTCGGTACCGATTTTTACATGACCGAGCAGGAAGCCCGGGAACCAGAGCTGTACCAGATGGCGCGTGAACATCTTCCGCAATGGTTTAAGCGCATGGCGGGGGAAAATTGTGAGCGGTATCTGGGGTTTTAAGTAGGAAAACACCAAACCTATCCAAAACAGTTAGTATCCATTTACTTTAGCGCTAAAGTTTGAAGGGCTTTTGGCCTCCTTAAAAGCAACCTTTTAGGTAGCTTCCCTTATTTTAGCTTACGCTAAAAACCGTTATAAAACCATGATCAAAATCCTACAACTCGAAAAAACCCTTTGGGCCACGGCCGACAAGCTGCGCAACAATATGGGTGTGGCCGAATACAAGCACGTGGTGCCGAGTTACCCAGCATATCATCAAAATGTAACAGGCTCTTGCAAGAATGCCACCACCCAGGAGATCCGAAAGAACATCCACATCCTTACCCCCGGCCGTTACGTGGGCTTTGCCGAAGAAGAGGATGACGGTATCCCCTTTGGCGACAAGATGCAACAACTCACTGCAGAACTAGGCGAGCAGTTTAAAGCCTCCCAGGAGCTGGAACAGCAGATACGGGAGAATTTGAAGGGGATTGGGTTTGAGGTAGCAGAAAACTAAACGGTTCATCCATGCTCTCCTTTAAAAAGAAAAATAAAGAAGAAACAAATTTATTTATTGCTCAGATTATTGAGGAATACGGATACTATCTATCAGTTCCTCCAACCGATCCAAAATCACCTCATTTAATTGGTTCTAAATATAATGGAGGTCCGGTTGTAGGTCTGATTTATAATGAACACTCGGTAAAGGATTCTGCAAGTTGGAATGGTATTGCAAAAAGAATACATGATTTAACATATGAATATATAGATGAATGCCTGATTGTAGTTTTAACCTCCAATCGTATTTCCAGAGATTTTAAATCTTTTATTAACAACGCTATTGAGGAGTATATATCGTCTGGTCTTGAGAAAAAACGGTTTGAAAAAAGGGCAAAGATTAGATTTTTTAGCCTCTTGGATCTATGGAAAGTAGTTCGGAATTCTCCTAATTGGATGGATGATGCCCAAAAAAATGGTTTTGTCATTGAGAGCAATGGCCTTGCTTCAAAAGAATTCCTCGCTGAGCCTTACACAAGCAGAAAGTACAAAATCAGAGAGAGTTTATTATCCTTAAAAAAAGAGTTGGAGAGGAAATATGACGATTATACTCGGTCCACTGAATTTTATTACCAAAAGGCTCGGGAAGTTTTTTTAAAATTACAGAATTATGATAAAAAAGATACTCCTTTTTATAAAGGAGAAGGACAGACAAAAGCTGTAAATGATCCTGAAAACGCATATTATTCTTTTGTTCAGTTAAAAGAGTATTGGGATAAATACTCCAAAGGCCAAAAGCTTTCTCCCTCGGCCTTTGCATTTTATTTGGAAGAGGAAGAAGATGAATATTCTTTGCACGATTTATTCATTCTAATTAACCGTTTCATTGCTTATATATATAACGATACATGGAATCAGGCTGAATTTAATGAGTACAAACCTCCAAGAGTATTACTGAACAACTCTGTTGAGATTCTCCCTGAACACTCAATTGGCGGATTCCTGGACTATGCTGCCAACGGCTTTTATCTGGGGGAAAGAAGTAAGAGACGCATGCATTATGCCATAGAGTATTTGCAAGATCCCCAAAACTTGTTCATTACTTTTCCAAAATACCATGAAGAAAGGATTAGCAAAATATTTCTGGGTGGTATTTATGAAGGGAAGGATTTTCATGAAAACCTCAAAAAGTTTTTTGATTCATTGAATTTCTCTATTAATTCAGAGGAAAATCGGACGGCTTTTTATACAAGGGTTCTTTACGATAGAAAAGTCAGAACTCTATGGGAAATGAGAACCATAGTTGAGGAGGAGGATGAAGATGTAGCTGGTGATGATTATGATGCGGAGCGTGAACGAGAAGAGTTGAATAATAGCCGTGAAAAAATACCCTTTCATCTCGATCAGGTGGTAAAAGAAGATAAACTGGGTCGAAAGCCCATTGCTAAAGCCTTTGCCCGCTTGATTAAAGAGGACATATTCACTAAGGAACTCTCCCACTCCTTTATGGTACACTTACAAGGGGAATGGGGTTCGGGGAAATCCTCCTTCATGAATTTTATAGAAGAAGAACTGAACCAGGGAAAAACCCAATGGATAGTAATTAACTACAATGCCTGGCAAAACCAGCATATTGAACCGCCCTGGTGGACTTTAATTGATCAGGTTTATCGCCAATCTAAGCAGAGTTTGAAAAGAGGCGATAGATTTATTTTTTGGATTCGAGAAAGATGGCGTAGGGCGATTTGGTATAAGGGATGGCAAAAAGCAATGAGCCTGTTCTTAACCCTTTTACTTGTTCTTTTACTCATTCGTTTTGCTCAACCCATATTGACCTTCGCAACTTCAGGTGATCTGAGTCATAATGATACGGGTATCACACTTGAGGTTATAACGAAGTTGATCATTTCTTTGGCTTCAATGGTGGGAATAATATTCTCTTTTTCTCAATTTATATCCGCTCCACTTTTTGTTAATACTTCCAGGCAGGCAGAATCTTTTGTCAAACGGGCTACCGACCCTATGACAAGAATCAAAGATCACTTTGGACGTTTGGTGAATAATATTGTATCTAAAGAAAAGCGGGAATTGCTCATTTTTATTGACGACATCGACCGTTGCAACCGGGAGTTTATCGTGGAGCTGCTAGAAGGCATTCAAACCCTGTTTAAAGAAAAACGGGTGCTTTACATTGTGGCGGGTGATAAGCAGTGGATCACCAAAAGTTTTGCCAATACCTATCAGGAATTTAGCGTAGAGAAGGAAGGAGGAAATGATCGCCTGGGTGAACTATTCCTGGAAAAAGCCTTTCAGCTCTCTTTCCGTATGCCTGAAGTGTCGGAATCTGCCAAATGGGAATTCTGGAACCATATTATAGGGGAGAAAAAAGAAGAGCAGAAACAAAGCTTTCAGGAATTAAATGCAGAGAAACAGCAGGAGGTGAGACAAGTTATTTCAACCAGCACCGAAGATATTGCCAGTTCTGAATTTATGAACCGTATGGAGCAGGATTTCAACCTGCGCAGTGATGATGTGTCTGACCTGGTGATTGAAGAAAAGATCAGCGATCAGGAGGAGTTAAAACATCTGCTCAATGATTTTCACTCCTATATCAATACCAACCCAAGAGCCATCATCCGCCTAGCCAATAATTACAGCATGATCCGCTCCACGCTGATCGCGGAACGTAAAGATATTTCGACCCGCCATGTTTTCCGTTGGCTGGTTATTGAAGACCTGATCCCTAAAGTAAGAACGCAGATATACACCTTCGGTGAGTTCAAGGAACTGGAAGAGTTTATAGAAAAAAATGCAGCTAATGATACGGTAAGGAAAAATTGCATGAAGCTCTTGAAAGGAGGGGAAGAAGAATTTGATGGTGCGTTGACCTTGGAAGAAATCCATAAAATCATTGGCCGGTGACCCCCAAAAAACCAAAATTCTCATTTTTATTGATACCAACGGGCTGCGGCAAACCAATGGGGTATACCTCGTCCGGTTGTCGGTAGGGAAGCCTCTCTATTAAAGATGGACAAACTACTTCCGGTCTTGTTTTCGATACAATCCGCTTTGGGCGGATCACTCAAACTGACAACCGGAAGTAAACAAATACCTTTTGAACCTGGACAGAGCTGGAAAACGGATTCGAAAAGTGCATGTCATCCCGAGTGCTCCGGGGCCAGCCCCGGAGTGTATCGAGGGGTGAACATGTTATGTCATGCCCATTTACCCTTCATCAAACGCTTCCGCTTTTCGTGACACCCCAAACCAAAATCCTCATCTATATCAATACCAACGGGCTGCAGCAAATCGAGGGCAGAACGACCTCCTGCATTGTGCGGATCATTCTTACTATACCGGGATAATTAGCAAAATGCTTAAAATCAAAAAAGTTCAAGGAAGGCTACGAATACCCTTAAAAATTAAGTGTGGGGAAAGATACCTATTTCACATAAACCGTTTTACGGTTCACAAATTCCAGGATACCGTCTTTGGAAAGCTCACGGCCATAGCCAGAGTTTTTGGTGCCGCCAAAGGGCAATCGTGGATCGGACTTTACCAGCTCATTTACAAAGTAGGCACCGTCCGGTACTTCACCGGCCATTTCAAGGGCTTTATCAATATTTGTAGTGCATACGGTAAGTCCTAAACCAAAGGATGATTGCCGGGCCAGGGCAAAAGCCTCTTCTATATCACGGGCTTTGATCATAGCCGCCAGTGGACCAAAGGTTTCTTCGTCAAAAGCGGCCATACCGGGTTTTACATTACCAAGCACCGTAGGCTCGTGATAACAATTGTCTTGTTGTCCACCGTATAACAATTTTGCACCTTGTGAAAGGGATTCCTGTTGTTGTTTATGGAGCTTATCCGCCAGGTCTTTACGGGCCAACACGCCAATTTTTGTGTCTTCTTCTTCGGGATTTCCTGATTTTAGCTCTTTAACACCGTCAATAAACTTCTCTACAAAAGCATCGTAAACGGAATCCACCAGGATAAAACGTTTGGCGGAAATACAGCTTTGTCCGCAGTTCATCATACGCGCGGTGAGAGCCGTTTTTACCGTTTCATCCAAATCGGCATCTTCCAGAACAATAAAAGCATTGCTACCGCCTAATTCCAGCAATGATTTCTTTAGGTATTTTCCAGCAAGAGCTGCCACGGCAGAGCCTGCGCCACCACTTCCCGTAAGAGAAACAGCCTTGATGGCATCGTGAGACAATATTTGTTCCGTAGTATCGTGATGTACGATCAGGCTTTGAAACACTCCTTCAGGGAAACCTGCTTTAGAAAATACGCCCTCTATCATTTCGGCACAGCCAAATACATTGGGTGCATGTTTTAATAAGGCGGTATTGCCTGCCATCAAGGTAGGGGCCGCAAAACGGAAAACCTGCCAGAAGGGAAAGTTCCAGGGCATAATGGCAAACACCGCTCCGATAGGGTCATGGCGCACAAAACTCTGCGAGGCTTCCGTTTTAATGTGTTCTGTTGCCAAAAAGCTCTCCGCGTTTTCGGCATAGTACTCACAGGCCCACGCACATTTTTTCACCTCGCCTTTGGCTTCGGTTATCGGTTTACCCATTTCACGCGTAATCATCAGGGCATACTCATCTACATTTTCACGAAGCACTTCAGCGGCCTTATTCATCAGTTTGGCCCGTTGGCTGAAAGGTTGTTTTTTCCAGCTTTCAAAAGCTTCCCCTGAGCCGTTCAGCTTTTGATTAAGGCTATCTTTAGTAAGGCCCTCGTAGGTGCCAATGGTTTCATTTGTATAGGGGTTTATACTTTGGAACTGCATATCGGAAAAATGAATTTATTTAGTAAGGCTACCTTGTAATTGCGGTTTTCTTTTGTCTTCAACCATTTCAGAGGAGTATTGTGCGCGGATAGCATTAATCCAATTCCTGGCGCGTTGTGTAAGGCGGAAATCATCCGTCATCATACGTCCGCGTGATACGAGGATGCCCATGTCGGCACCTTCATAGAGGTAATCGCCTTTTTTAGTGATACGCAGGAAGAAGGCTTCACTTTCGGTTTCCACTGCCCTGCGGTGGGTGTCCATCCGGTCGAATTGAATGTGGCCGGTGTCGTACATTTTCCAGATACCGGAGCGAGGAGCCTCGTGCACATACTCTATGGTATCCTCGGTATGCTTAATGATCAGCTGACTCCAGCTATCCATGTTCTCCTGGCGTGCCCAGCGCTTGTTGAGTTCATTTACGCTCAGTTCGTAATCCACATTCATATATTCCAGGATGTGGAATATAAACAGGGGAGCATCAGCCAACGCAAAAACAGCGTGGTTGGTAATGGAGCTGGCACCGGTAATCCTTGGGTTCAACTCTCCTAAATAAAGTTGCCCGTTATCCTGATCGATCAAAAAATCCAGTTCAAAATAGCCTTTATAACCGCTCTCCCGCAGCTGATCGCCAAACTGCTGGGTGTATTTTCTCGCTTTTTGGCGAAGACCAGCAGGGAAGGCGTTCGGGAAAATTTCATTGCCACACCATCCACCTTTGTAAGGAGTAAGCTCTTTAAAACCCACCAGTTCTGTCATCAGCGGAGCAACAATAGTTCCGTGACGGGTTACACAAGCCTCAATGGCCGTTCCGCGAGGATTGATACGTTTCATAATCTTAACCTCACTTTCCTGGGTGATTTCATCGGCATGTTTGTCAAACTCCTCTTCATTGGAGATGAAAAAAGTGGTATGTCCGGAATCCCCGAAAGGGGTTTGAATTACCAACTCCTCACCCAGGTGAGCCGAAACTTCGCGCAGTTGCTCATAATCCGTGACGGGTGAAAGTACGTAGGGAACGCAGGGCACACCGGCTTTTTCGGCAATACGGTTGGTATTTACCTTGTTATCCATGGAAGTACGCTTTTGGGCACTGGGGAACATAATCTTCAGCTTTTGTTCCTTGGCCAATTCCTCCGTTTTTTCATCAAACATCAGGAAAAGAGCTTTCCCGTTGCGTCCCCCCTTGGAACGGGTTTTCAGGTAGTCCTGAACTTCAGGGTGTTGAAGCAGGTAATTGTTAATATCTTCAATACCTTCAAAATCATCGTGGGGTATCTCCTCCTTGGGTGAAAATACGTTGGGGTGCTGCCCGTCAAAACATTCTATATAGCAGATAAAGCGGAAACCTTTAATCCATTCATCAGCTCCCAACAGGTTGAAATTTGTGGCACTGATAAAGTAAATGGGTGTTTCGTTCTTGTAAAAAAACCGTCTGATATCGGCAATACCCTTGAGTTTTACGGGGTCCTTCTTTTTACTTTTTTTCTTCGTGTCCATATAGATTTATTTAGTGGTGAGTTTATTTTGTTTGGCTGCAGCCAACGCATTGAGAGAAGTGGCAGTTTTTTTACGGTCCAAAACGCTTTGTTTAAAAACCCTCAAACCCAGGTCGCCACGGTAGCCATGAATTTCAGATACGTCCAAAGCCAGTAAAAACTGGATGATTTCCTGGCTCACCTCCTGCCCGGGCACCAAAACCGGAAAGCCGGGAGGATAGGGTATTATAAAGGAGGAGGCTACCAAGGTACGGCCATCGTTTATGGCCGGTAAGCAATCCTTCAAGGGGATATAATCAAAATTGTCTTCATCATAAGAGAGGAAATAAGCCTCTCTCAAATTGCCACCGGGAACCCCGGGAACCGCCTGGAAAGACTCGTGAAAATGACTGAAATCGGGCAGGGGAGGCACCTGGTCGGTAAGGGATTGAATGCGAGCGTGTCGGATCTCTTTTTCTTTGGTATTCAAAGCTGCAAATTCTTCATCCAACTCATCTGATATTTTTAGAAGGGCGTTGATGAGATAGGCGATGCTACCGCGTGTAGTGCCGATGTTAGTCATAAATAGCACCGTGTTCCGGGAGGTCTTATTGATCTGGATATTGAATTTATCCATCAGGAATTTATTCTTGAAGGTATCACCATCCACTCCGGTGCGGCCGATGTGCAGGGTAATTTTGGTGGGATCCAATACAAACTCATCCTGCTCCCAGGCTTTTTCCATACGATTCCAACCCGTGGCTTTGCCGTAGTACTCCGAAAGTCCGGATTGCCGGTATTCATCAGGAATAAAATCACGGATGGTCAATACATCGAAGTACTTGTTTAATTGTGGCGTATCGTTCACTTTGGCACGTAGAAGCATCGCCAGCTCCACACTTTTTTCCACCAATTCAAAGCCTTCGAATTGTATTTGTCTGCGGCCAACATCTAAAGAAGCCAGCATTTGGTAATTGGGAGAGGTGGAGGTGTGCGTCATGTACGCCTCCAGGAAGGTACTTTCGCTTTTGCGCCTGAAGTCCTCATCCCAAATATGAATCATAGATCCCTGCCTGAAACTGCTCAGCGTTTTATGGGTGCTCTGGGTAGAATATACGCGTATGCGTACCTTATCCGGATCAGGCATTTGTGGTGTTTCGCCTTCTTTGAGCTCCTTTAAGTGCTTGGTATAGGCAGCCCGGTACGATTTACTCCGGTACTTTTCGTGTAGCCTGCGTGCGGCAAACATGCCTGTGCGCTGCTTGTAGGTGTACGTAAATCCTGCAAAGGCAAACCAGGCCTCATCCCACAGGAAGATCATGTCCGGCTTAATAGCCAGAATTTCTTCCATCACCCTCTCCGTGTTGTACACCAGACCATCAAAAGTACAGTTGGTGAGCAGTACCATCTTCACGTGATTCAGTCGTCCGGCTGCTTTAAGTTGTAATAGCTTTTGTTTGATGTGCTGCAAAGGCACAGCTCCGTACATGGAGTACTTTTCGATAGGGTAGGAGTCCAGGTAAACGGGGTAAGCACCGGATAATACAATGCCGTAATGATGCGATTTGTGACAATCATGGTCAATAAGAACCACATCTCCCGGTTGCACCAGGGCCTGCATTACTATTTTATTGGCAGTGGAGGTGCCATTGGTCACAAAATAAGTTTGCCGTGCACCGTAGGCGGCACGTGCCTTTTCCTGGGCCTTCTTTAAAGGGCCGGATGGCTGTAGCAATGAATCAAGCCCACCGGTGGTTGCTGAAGTTTCGGCCAAAAACATATTGCGGCCGTAAAAATTTCCGAAATCCTGTATCCACCGCGATTTAAAAACGGAATTACCCCGTGAGATAGGCATAGCATGAAAGATACCCGTAGGTTTTTGGCTATAGTTCATTAAAGCCGAAAAGAAGGGCGTTTCATATCTCTCACGTATACCGCGCAGGATGGTCAGATGGATTTCCTGGAGGTCTTCTCGCCTGTAAAATATACGCCTGAAGGTTTTTATGGTACGCTCCTGCAATTCCGCCAGTGCCGTATCAGTTACATAATATACGTCCAGTTCAGGCCGCAGCTGACGAATAAGATTGCCCAATATCGGTCCTAACTGAACCTCAGCCTTATTGGCATAATTCAGGCGTAAGGCATTTTGCATGTAGGGTTTGATGAGCGGAGTGGTATTCCTGGAGAGGTACGATGGAGAAGAGCGGATAACCACCGATTGTATATTGTAATTAAAGAGCAGTGCCAGCAATGCATCCTGAAAGGAAGGTTGAACCACAACTCCATAAATGAATTGTTCGGTGGAATCCCTCAGTTCAGCGATTTTTCGCCTCAAATCCTTCTCCTCTTCTCGGGAAAGGTCTTCTACAAACAGTACTTCAAAATAATTTTTGGGTGGCAGGTTAGAAGAGGGGGTAAATTCATTGTCTTCCAGCTTTTCATGTTCATCACTTTTAAGAAATTGCGGGTCACTACGGTAGCTGTCACTCACTAATTCACGTGTGGTATCCGAAACATTACGGGCCAGGGCACTATACTCATGGTGCTTGAGGGAGTCTGTCAAGCTCTCTATGCGCCTTGGTCCGGGAAAAGCGAAAAACTTTTCCAGTCCTTTTAACTCTTTTAAAAGCTTAGTGGCTTCTTCACTTAATCTTTTTTCATTGGCTGAACCTCGGTGACATCTTGCTAATTCGGCAGAGGCATCTTTGAGCTTATTCCAATGCATTACCCGCAGCTGCCCCATATTATAGAAGGGAGCACTTTGTTGTTCTTTTTTACCCATGTTTTATTTGGTTGAATGTAATGCCAGTTTGTTTCCTTCAGAGTCAACAAACAGCGCAAAATGGCCTGCATCGTGAATGATTTCAGTTTTAGGCAGAATGATTCGTCCTCCCATTTCAGTTACCCGTGGTAACATGGTGCTGATATCTTCCGAAGCATTCAGGTAAAGTAAAGATCCGGATTCGGTGGGTATGCAGCCCTGGCCTTTCACCAGAGCACCGCCAACCTTAGAATCTCCCGGGAATAAAGCCATGGCATAATCACCTTGCTCCACCACCTGCATTTCCATTCCATAAAGATGATTGTAAAAAGCAACGGCTCTTTCAAGGTCCACTACGGGAATCTCGAACCAATTAACAAAGTGTTTCGGAGTTTTTGGTTTTCGTTTTGAAGTAAGATTTCCCATATATGTAGTGATTTTAAAGTTAAGTTCTTATTCTTCCAAACCCATAGGCATTTGAAATTGTGATCCCATTTCCTTGGCTTCCATTTGCTTTAATTCAGCTAATTGCTCCACTTTTTGTGGTTTGATCAATGGCCCCAGAGATTCCAGGTAAGAATGTTTATCTTTTTTGTAGATGCTAAAGTCTCCAAGATGATCCCGGAAACTCTTCAAGGGCTGCCCTAACCTCATAACACCCAGTTCGCGGCTACGCTTAACCCTTTCCAGGTCAATTTCAATGGGAAAGATTTCTTCCGTGCTTCCGGCCTGATAAAGTACGCGACCATCCGGGCCACATACCATAGATCGGCCAATACCTCCTGAATCCAATCCGTTCACATCAAAAAAGTAGCACTGGTTCACAGCGGCCATGGTCTGGTCAATCGAATGTTCGATATCACGGTCCATGGTACCGGTCATGGTAGGGTGGAGGATCACCTCCGCGCCCATTACGGCCAGGGTTCTGGTAGTTTCAGGAAACCACATATCGTAACAAATGGATAGCCCGAAACGACCTACGTTGGGAATGTCGAAAATGCAAAAATCACTTCCGGGAGTAACCCCCACTTCGTAGGGATAAAATGGAAACATCTTTCTATAACGGGTTACCACTTCGCCCTCGGGGTTAATGACAATGGAAGTATTATAAATCTTATCGTCCACCTTTTCGAAAACAGAGCCAGGTACCAACCATACCTTATGCTTTTTAGCCATGGCCTGCATTTCCCTTTCAAAGCTATTAGGAAGAGGCTCTGCATAATAGGTGAGGGGGCCATGATAACATAATTCACTGAACATGACCAGATCTACGGCTGGATATACGTTCATAGTAATATCCAATTTAAGTTTCATCATTTCCAGGTTGGAATGGGTAGCAGAAACTTTCATCTGGATACCGGCTATGGTAAATGCTTTCATTATAGAGTTTTAGTGTATTTTTTAATTTGATTAGATAGGATATCAAGACCTTTGTTCAGTTCTTCATCAGTAATTACAAGGGGCGATAAGATACGGATTACATTTTTATGCATACCGGCACTGATGAGAACCAGCCCCTCCTCTGCACAACCTTTTACAATTTTGGTACACAGCTCACCGTCCGGCTGGCGGTGGTCTCCGTTTTTAATAAACTCGATCCCTATCATGGCTCCCAGTCCACGAACATCTCCTATAGCGGCATTTTCAGCTTTCAGTTTTCCCATCCGGTCAAAAATGATACGGCCGATGTGTTTGGCGCGGCTGTTCAGGTCCTGATCTTTCATTAGTTTAATGGTAGCCAGGGCAGCTGCACAACTGATGGGGCTTCCTATGTAAGTACCACCAATACTTCCCGGTGAAGCGGCATCCATAAGTTCGGCACGGCCTACAACAGCGGCTATTGGTAAGCCCGACCCCATAGATTTGGCGTAGGTGCTGAGGTCTGGCTGTACTCCGTATTCCTGCCAACTAGCCCAGTTACCCGTGCGGCAAAATCCGCTTTGTACTTCATCCATTATTAAAAGTACATTGTGCTTATCGCAGAATTTCCGCAGGCCTTCAAGGTATTTTTTGGGAACGGGGTTAAAGCCACCCTCTCCCTGTATGGGCTCCAGAATGATAGCCGCCAGGTTGTCGGGAGCGACCCTGTTATTAGTACTTTCCTCTAATTGGCGCAGCTGCTCTTCTACAAATTCATCTTCAGAAAGGCCCTGGCCCAAATGGTAGTAATTGGGGAAAGGAATGCGGTAAACCTCCGGGGCAAAGGGCCCGCAACCTACCTTATAGGAAATTTTACTGGTAAGGGTCATAGCCATCATGGTACGGCCATGGTAGGCATCGGTAAAACATAAAATACCTTGCTTACCAGTTGCCTGCCGTGCAATTTTAACCGCATTTTCCACCGCCTCGGCTCCGGTGCTGATCAACATCACTTTGGTGTGATCTCCGTGCGGCAATATCTCCGCAATTTTCTCGCATAATTCTACGTAAGGTTCATAGGAAACCACGTTAAAACTGGTGTGAAGGTACTTTTCGGCTTGTTGTTTAATAGCCTCTACCACGGTGGGGGGGCAGTGGCCGGCATTGACCACACCAATGCCACCGGCAAAATCAATAAGTTCACGACCGTCTTCATCGGTAATAATAGCTCCACGGGCATGGCTTACTGTAGCAGTATTGAATACGCCTACACCGTTGGCTACTACATTTCGTCTGCGTTCCATCAGGTTTTCAGACTTGGATAAATTGGAAATCATATTTTAAGTTTTAGTAAAGCTCAGGTTCACTTTCAGAACAATAGTATAAAGGTTGCTTCGGGAAATAAGTTAAGCTATATTAATCAAATTATTGAGACAAAGAGCCTGGGACTAAAAGATCATTACCAGCCATCGAAGGTGTTTGCTGAACATGGATATTCAGGTAATGGTGCGGCCTTGTCTCCTAAAGGAATAGACAAAAAAGCCCGTTTGAAAAAACGGGCTTTTTAAGAGGTGGTGCCAGCTGGAATCGAACCAGCGACACAAGGATTTTCAGTCCTTTGCTCTACCAACTGAGCTATGGCACCTCTACAGTTTTAAGGTTTAAAGTTAAGAGGTTTAACGTTCCAGCCTTAAGACTTATAACCACAAACGCTTACTTATCCTGTTTGCGGGGCGCAAATGTAAAGATTTTTTCAAATTTGAAAAGAAATTTTTCATCCGTCTTTACATTTGTCACCGATCTATTTCAAAATCCATGAATCTGGCAATCGACATTGGCAACAGTAGGGTAAAAGTTGCTCTTTTCAAGCAAGGGCAATTGGTGGCAAAGACTATCCTGGAAAGTTTCAGCCCGGCCCAGGTGGAAAAGTTCTGGAGCGATTATGGAAACCCCGAACGGGCCATAGTTTCGAACGTTGGCGAAGAGACCAAGCTGCCCGTACGTTGGAATTTTCCTAGTTTGATTTTGGATTCGCAAACCGCACTTCCCTTTCAGAGTGAATATAAAACGCCACAAACCATCGGGAAAGACCGCCTGGCCCTTGCCGCTGCGGCCAGGTTTCAGTATCCCGCCCAGGATTGCCTGGTAATAGATGCCGGTACCTGCATTACCTATGATTTTGTAAATCGCTCTGGAAATTACCTGGGCGGTGGAATTAGTCCGGGTTTAAAAATGCGTTTGCAATCGTTACCCCATTTTACCTCGCGCTTACCTTTGGTAGAGGCAAAACCCCACTTTGAGCTTATCGGCCAAAGTACCGAGAACTCCATATTAAGCGGTACCGTTGGCGGTATAATCCGTGAGGTTGAAGGCACAATAGCCGAATATAAAAGCCGTTATCCTCAACTGGTAAGCATTGTCACCGGGGGAGATATGCTTTGGTTTGATGACTTACTAAAAAATAGCATCTTTGCAGCGCCCGATTTTTTAATGATGGGCTTGAACTATATTCTGGATTATAATGCAGAAAGGCTTTAATGGGATTTTATTAGTCCCTTTTTTTGTTTTATCTCTAACTCTCAACGCCCAGGTGAATTCTGTATCACCTTATTCTAAGTTCGGCTTGGGTGATCTATATGCCGAAACTTATGCACGTACTCAGGGTTTTGGCGGTGCGAGCTTAGGCCTTATCGATCCGCTTAACATTAACTTTAGCAACCCAGCCAGTTACTCCTCGTTGGAGCTGTCCACCTTTGAGTTAGGTTTTCAGGTTGGTCAGGTAGAGCAAAAACAATTGAACCCTGATATCACTCAAATAAACGGTAATGCTGGTTTGAGATATATGGCGTTCGGAGTACCCTTAACCGAATGGTGGGGTTCTGCTATCGGCTTACAGCCCTACAGTTTTAAAGGTTACGATATTTCTTCAACACGAACGTTGAACGATACTATAAATGTTACCGATCGCTTTGCGGGAACAGGAGGCCTTAACCAGTTTTACTGGGGAAACTCTTTTAAGGTAGCCAAGGGTTTATCGCTGGGCTTTAATACCCGCTTTATTTTTGGGAAGATGGAGGAAGTAAACTACGTATTGTGGAACACCAGCCGCTTTTACAATACCAAGATAGAGGAGGAAGTGCAGGTAAAGGGCCTCTACCTGGACTATGGTTTACAGTACGAGTATGAATTTAAAAATCAAACCAGCCTGGGTGTGGGGCTTACCTATAGTAATAGTATGTCTCTCAACGCGGAGGTAGGCAATTTCGCGTATAATTTTATAGGTGTACCGGGTCGCGAAACGCCTTTCGATAGCTTGTTAACCAGCGGGTCTCAAAACTCATCCATCAGAATGCCGAGTGAATTTGGCATAGGCTTGACCTACGGTAAGATGGATTCACGGATATTAAAACAAAGCTGGGCCATTATGGCTGATTTTGAAATGTATAACGCTTCCAAGTTTGAGAATTATGACGGCAGCAGTTTTCTTAGTGATGCCTACAAATTGCAAATGGGAGGATACCTGGTTCCGCGTTTTGCTTTTGAAAACCTGGGCCGGAGTACGTCATACCTCAGTGCGGTGGAATATCGGGTAGGAGGTTTCTTTGAAAAAACGCCCTATACCATTAACAACACTGATATATTGAACTATGGCATAACATTTGGGTTAGGTTTACCGATTCGTCAAAAAGGTCTGGGGCCCGGTGAAGTAAAGGTAAGTACCCTTAATACCGGAGTAGTTTTGGGCCGCAGGGGTACAACTGAAAATGGTTTGATACAGGAAAGTTATCTTAACGTTTACCTGGGGATAACCCTCAATGATAAGTGGTTCATTAAATATAAATACCGTTAAAAAGGCGAAAGTTTAATTTATTTCTAATTACCGATAAACAATAGAAAAATGAAAAAACTGGTTTGGATTTTAATAGCTGTGATAGGAGTGAGCGCTGCTACCCAGGCCCAATCCAAATGGGGTGAAGACAGTATAAAATGTCGCGAAAACCTCTACATCTATTACGAATTGGCAAAAAGTAAAAACTACAAAGATGCCTATGAAAGCTGGAAGTATGTATTCGATAACTGTCCGGCTTCCAGTAAAAATAATGTCATTTTTGGCCCGTATATCGTAGAGGCAAAGATCAAAGCTTCGGAAGATGCGGCTAAGAAAGAAGAGTTCAAAGAACTTTTGATGGCGGTTTATGACAAGCGTATAGAGCTGTATCCGGATGATGAAGCTTACGTTCTGGAACGTAAAGGCCTGGATATGCTGCAGCATTATCCTGACAGCACCTATAAAGCCTATAAAACCTTTAAAAAGGCTTTGGAACTGAGTGCCGAGCACAGTGCAGCATTTTACAATGCTTATTTTATAGCTGCAGCACGTCTCTTTAACGATGATATATTTGAAATTGTAGATGTTTTCCAGGCATATAACGTTGTACAGGAAGGTTTGGAATACAACAACAACGTATTGAACCGCCAGATTGCAGAGCTAAAAGCCAAAGAAGAGGCTGGAACCATTAGTGATAAAGATAAATCGGAATTGGAGAAGGCAGAGCGCGAGTTAGAGCGTTTTGATGACGTAGCCTCCAACAACGAAAAAATACTGGGACCCATCGCTACCTGCGATAAATTGAAACTACTTTACAATAAAGAAGCTTTTGAAGCTAATAAGGCGGATGCCACTTGGTTAAGAAGAGCTTCTAAAATGCTGGCCAAAGAGCGCAAAACGGATGAAGGTGAAGCAGAGGATTGTACGGACAACCCCATATTCTTTTCTGTAGCCGAAGCATTATACCAAATTGAGCCCTCGGCCAGTGCAGCACGTTCAATGGCAATTATGGCCTTTAAGAATAATGAATACGGCAAGTCGGCCGGTTACTTTAAAGAAGCGGCCGAACAGGAAGTAGATCCTAAAAAGAAGGCATCGGATTACTTGCGAATTGCCGTAGCTAACCAGAAGTTGGGGCGTTTGGCCGATGCTAAAAATGCAGCCATGAAAGCAGCCTCCCTACGCAAAGGATGGGGAGATCCATACATCGTACTGGCCACTATTTACGCTCAGGCTGACGGTACTTGTGGTGCCAATGTTTTCGAAAAGAAGGCGGTATATTGGGCGGCTATCGATAAATTACAGTATGCCCGCAGTATTGATGGTGATGTGAGTGGTAAGGCCAATAAACTGATCAGTTTGTACAAGCAGCAGTTGCCCGACAAAGGAGTAAGCTTCCAGTTGGGTCACGAGCAAGGTGAAAAATTCACCCTTGGCTGTTGGATCGGTGAAACGGTTACCGCGGACTGGAATATATGATCGCCTTTCAAATAATCTTAAAAAGGAGCATAGCGGTTTTAACCGCTATGCTTTTTTTATACGCTTGCGAAAACGACATCAACGAGGTTAAAGACCTTACCCAGGATGAAAAGATTCCCCTGGAAGTTCAGGAAAACCTGGAGCTGGTGTACTCGGACAGCAGTTTTATGAAGATGGAACTAAAAGCTCCACTGGCAGAAAACTACCCACAGCTTGAAGAGCCGGAGATGGTGTTTTCCGAGGGCATTAAAGTGCGTTTTTTTGATAGCTATGGCCAGGAAGATTCAAGGCTGAGGGCCAATCACGCCATTTACTACTCGGGAAAACGCTTCTGGCATGCACAAGGAGATGTGGTAGTGGTAAATAAAAAGGGTGAGCAACTCAATACCGAAGAACTTTTTTGGGATGAGAAAAAGGAAGTTATTTATTCCGAAGTGTTTGTAAAGATCACCACCCAGGACGAGATAATTATGGGTGAAGGTTTTGAAGCTGATCAAAATTTTACTAATTATACCATATCAAAAGTAACCGGTCAAATTACCATTGAGGATGATGAAGATCTTTAAAATTGTGGAAGTAGCCTGGATTGTAGTAGCGGTAATTTCAGGTTTAGAGCTTATCCGCCTTTGGGGTAGTGGCCAGGTAAAATTCTGGTACTTCCTGGGTTTTATGGTAGTGGCCATTTTTATGTTCTTTTTCCGGAGGAGGCAGCGACAACGCATGGAACGCTATAAGCGGGAGCATCCCAAGGAGCAATGAGTATAGTTGGCTACATCCTGCTTTCCATTCTTTTTTCGGCCTTTTTTTCGGGTATAGAAATAGCTTTTGTTTCCTCCAACAAGTTTCACATTGAAATTGAAAACAAAAAGGGAAACTTTGCCTATCAGGTGATCAGTTTCCTGGTGAAAAACCCTTCCCGCTTTATAGCCTCTATGCTGGTGGGTAATAATATAGCTCTTGTACTTTACGGCATATTTATGCCCGACCTTTTGGATCCGCTTTTGGGAGGATTGGGCAACGAGTACGCACTGCTGCTGGCCCAAACCGTGCTTTCCACCATCATAATACTGGTTATTGCGGAGTTTTTGCCCAAAGCGGTTTTCAATACACACTCTACCAGGCTTCTGGAGATTTTTGCGGTGCCCAGCTCCTTTTTCTACTTTCTGTTTTACCCGGTGGTAAGCCTTATGATGGGCATCAGTAATTTTGTAATGCGGTACATACTGCGCACCAAAACCGATGAGTCACAGCATGTTTTTGACCGGGTTGATCTCGATAATTATATCCGTGAACGCACCGATAGTTCGGGCAATACCGAAGAAGAAGAAGACCCGGAGATTCAAATATTCAGAAATGCCCTGGAATTCAAAGAGATAAAAGCCCGCGAGTTTATGGTGCCCAGAACGGAGATGGTGGCCATGGACGTAAGCCAGGGCATTAAGGATTTAAAAGCTGGTTTTATGGAATCCAGCCTTTCCAAAATTTTGATCTATAAAGGCTCGGTAGATAATATCATCGGCTACACCCATAGTTTTGAGCTTTTTAAAAAACCCAAAAACATCCGTTCTATCCTACGGCCGGTGAGCTTTATTCCGGAAAGTATGCCCGCCAATGAAATATTGAACCTGCTCATTCGCGAGAGGCGCAGTATTGCCGTGGTTTTAGATGAGTTCGGGGGTACTTCGGGCCTGGTAACGGTAGAGGATGTGGTAGAAGAGCTCTTTGGTGAAATTGACGATGAGCACGATGTGGAAGAACTGGTGGAAAAGCGCATTGCTGAAAATGAATACCGCTTTTCCGCGCGCCAGGAAATAGACTACCTCAATGAAAAATATGATCTGAAACTGCCTGAATCGGAGAATTTCTCCACCTTGGGCGGATTGATTATCGGCCACCTGGAAAGCATACCCGAAGAAGGGCAGAAGGTACAGATTGAGTCCTTCCTCTTTTCCATTGAAGAAGTAACCAATTCTAAAATAGGAGAGGTAAAGCTTAAGATCATTATGGACTAAAAGGCCTGATCAGTAATTGACAAGGCTAAATAATACGCATACCGGCAGGTAATTTTTTCGCTGACAATTGTATATTCGCAACCTTAAAATTTAAAGAAGAAGATAGATGGCGACTTTAGAGCGTATCAGGCAACGTTCAGGATTATTGATCATAATTATCGGCTTAGCCATGTTAGCCTTTATCCTAACGGATCTCCTGGGCTCAGGAAGCTCCATTTTAAGGGGTAACGCTGGCGTAGTAGGTAAAGTGAACGGCCGCACCATACAAATCCAGGATTTTAGCCAGAGGATGGAAGAGTATGAAGCCGCATTGCGTGCTCAGAACCAACAGCAACGTCCACAAAACTTCACCCGTAAGCAATTGGCAGACGGTGTGTGGGATCAAATCCTGCAGGAAGAGATAATGGGGGAACAGTACAAGGAAATGGGCTTTACCGTTACTTCCAAGGAGTTGTATGATCGCCTGAAGTCTAACCCCAACGTACAATCGGCTCCTGCTTTCCAGGACCAGGTAAACGGGGGTTTCAGCGATGCGCTCTTCAAGCAGTACATCAATAATCTTAGAGATCAGCGGTTGAACGACCCGCAAATAGCCGAAGCTTATCAACAGTGGCTGGACTTTGAAGAAGGCACGGAAAAGGCCGCTTTGAATCAAAAATATACTTCCGCCCTACAAAAAGGTTTGTACACACCCGCCAGGTTAGCCCAATTGGAATACATGCGGAATAACGCTTCTTCTACCGCCAACTTCCTGGCGATGGAATACGCGAGTGTTTCCGACTCTACCATTGAACTTACCGAAGCCGATTACAAGAATTATTACAAAGAGAATAAGGAGGACTTTAAATCTGAAGAATCACGCAGTATTGAATTCGTGAACTTCCGTATTGAGCCCTCACAAGCCGATCGTGATGAAGTAACCGGAGAGTTGAAAGCCTTTCTGGCTCCGCAGTACAAGTCTAACGATACCATTCCAGCTTTCTCCAATGCTGAAAATGATTCCTTGTATGCAGCCGAACGTTCGGATTTACCCGTAGCCGGACTGTACTATCGCAAGAGTAATTTACCTTCTGGTGTGGACACCACAATTTTTGACCAACCGGTGGGCTACGTAAAAGGCCCTTATGAAGATGGCAGCTATTACCGGCTTACCAAAGTTTCCGCTTATAAGAACCTTCCCGACTCGGTAAATGCGCGTCATATCCTCATCACCTTTAACAATGGCCAGAATGGAGCCGAGCGTTCTTACGAAGACGCAAAGAGCCTGGCCGACAGTCTTCTTAATGTGGTGAAAGCCGATTCCACCCAGTTTAGTGGGTTGGCCGCTCAGTACTCTGACGATCCCGGATCGGGAAGCAATGGAGGTAATCTGGGTTGGTTTGACGACCGTACGATGGTAAGACCTTTTTCCGAGTTCTGCTTTCACAATGAGAAAGGAGATATTGGAAATGTACCCAGCCAGTTTGGTTTTCATATTATTCAAATCCTTGATCAGAAAGGAAGCAGCAGGACGGTTAAACTGACCAGCATATCAAGAGAATTAGCCGCCAGCGAACAGACTTATGATGAAGCCTACAACGAAGCAAGCTCTTTTGCCGCTCAGGTGAATAACGTGGAAAGCTTTAGTGCCAAGGCCGAAGAAATGGGTTACAGCCCCAGGCCTATTACCAACCTGAAGCCTTTTGACGAAAGTATTCCTGGTTTAGGCACTAACCGCGAAATTGTGAAATGGGCGCATGATGAGGAAAGCTCGGTGGGCGATATCCAGGTGTTTAACAATAATAATAACTCTTACGTGGTGGTAATTCTTACCGAAGCACAGGCCGATGGTTATGCTTCGCTGGAGAGTGTTAAGGAGAGGATTGAGCCTTTGGTGATCAAGAAGAAGAAGGCGGATCAGTTCAAAGAAAAATTTAAAGCGGCCATGGGTGAAGGTAAAGACCTGAATGCCGTAGCTCAGGCTTTGAATTTAGAAGTGAAAAACCAGGTGTCCAATTTTGCCGGAGCTTCTATTAGTGGTTACGGCCGTGAGCCTAAGGTGGTGGGTATCATCAGCGGCCTGCCGGTGAACGAAATTTCCGAGCCTATTGAAGGCGAACGGGCTGTTTACCTGGTTCAGGTAACCAACCGGGTAGATGCTAACGAATTGCCGGATTACCAGGCTCAGCAAAGCCAGTCCACCAACGCCAGCCGTTCCAATGTTCCCGGTAAGCTTTTCCTTTCCTTGAAGGAGGGTGCCAAGATTAAAGATCGCAGAGCGGAATTCTACTAGGAGAATAAGACATTAACTTACCAGGGCCCTTCATTTTTGAAGGGCCTTTTTTGTTAGTTAGAGTATCTGGAGCCGGTAAGCATCCAGCTTAATGAAAATAAATAGTAATACGGTGAAACCCCACAAGGACGACCCACCATAACTAAAAAAGGGAAGTGGGATACCGATAACGGGAGCCAGGCCAATAGTCATGGCTATATTTACCGCAAAATGAAAGAAGAGAATGGATACCACGCAGTACCCATAAACCCTTGAAAAAAGGGATTTTTGCCGCTCAGCCACCTGTACCAGCCGGAAGAACAATACCACGAATAACAGTATCAGTACAGAGCTGCCGATAAAACCCCATTCTTCACCTACGGTGCAAAAAATAAAGTCCGTACTCTGTTCGGGTACAAAATCGAATTTGGTTTGAGTGCCCTGTAGAAAACCTTTCCCCTGCAGGCCACCGGAGCCTATGGCAATCATGGACTGGTTAGTGTTGTAACCGATGCCTTTAGGGTCATGCGCCTTACCGAGTAGTATATTGATACGGTTTCGGTGACGGTCTTCTAAAACATTATTAAAAGCATAATCTACACTGTAGCTGAACATTATAGCTACGGATAACAGGGCCAGAATGCGCCAGTAAAAGCCTTTTGCCTTTCGGGTGATAATTATTACCAAAATCGAGATCACACTTAGCCCGATAACAATGGATAGTTTATCGAATACGAGGCTGAGAATGAACAAAACCGCCAAACTCAGCCCCAGGAAAATATAATTGCCGGAAAGCCCTTCGCGGTAAAGTACTAAGAGCAGGGCGGAATATACCAGGGCCGATCCCGGGTCAGGTTGGGGAATAATGAGTAAGGCAGGTACGAAAATGAAGAGTAAGGCACTTACGCGATGCCCCCAGCGTTTCATGGAGATATTATCGGAACTTATGTAACGGGCCAGGGCCAGGGAGGTGGCAAACTTGGCAAATTCAGAGGGTTGCAGGCTGAAGCTGCCTATGGCAAACCAGGAACGGGCACCGGCCACTTCCTTTCCGAAAAGGAGAACTCCCAGCAAACTCAATAAACTAATAAAATAAATGGGGTAGGCCAGGGCCTGAAATACCTTTCCATCGGTGAAAAGGATAATAACCACTAAAAAAAGGGAGGACAGTATCCAGATCAATTGACGGCCGTATTCCTGGCTCATATCGAAAATACTGCTGTTTTCCTCGTTAAACACGGCCGCATAAATGTTGCCCCAACCCATAAGTACCAGCAAGATGTAGAGGAGCACCAAAAACCAGTCGATATTAGCGAAAATGCTGCGGTTCTCTCTCATGGCAAATTCTGGGTCAGCAGTTTTTTCATCGACTTTTCTTCCACTTGCTTTTGATATTCTTCCTGCAATGAACCTTCCAGCATCCGTTTCTCCATATCCTTTCGATTCACTTCACCGGTTATATACCTTTCAATCATCAGGCTGGCAATAGGTGCCGCCCAACGGCTTCCCCAATAACCATTTTCTACTATAATGGCCATAGCTATTTTAGGGTTTTTGCGCGGGGCAAAAGCAATGAAAATAGAATGATCCTGGCCATGTGGATTTTCGGCCGTACCGGTTTTACCACACATTTCAATGGAGTCATGGCGGCTGTAGCGGGCGGTTCCCTGTTCAAAAACATCAAACATCCCATTAATCACCTCCTCAAAATAAACGCTATCAATGGTTGTGTACTTGGCTTCTACGTAGTTAGGCTCATTAATAGGCTTACCATCTATCTTTTTAATGATGTGTGGAGTAAAATAATGCCCCCGGTTGGCAATAGTGGCCGTCATATTGGCCATTTGAATGGGCGTTAATAAAAGTTCGCCCTGGCCGATGCCCAATGAAATGGTACTAACCGCCCGCCAACCTTTATAGCCGAAGGCCTTATCATAATAATCGGCATCGGGAACAAATCCGCGCCTGCCCGTGGGGAGGTCGTTGTTGAGGAATTGCCCCAGGCCAAAACTGGAAAGGTGGGCTTTCCAGGCATTCATGCCCTCCTGGGCCGTGGGATACTTTTCAATAATGGACTTAAAAACATTACAGTAGTAGTTGTTGCAGGATTTACTGATGCTGGTACGTAAGGCAATAGGGTAGTTGGTACCACAGTGGCAAGCCACGTGTAAACGCCCGTATCGAAACCCATGGTGGCAGGTATAAGTAGTACTGGGTTTGAGGGTACCCTCCTGCAATCCTACCAGGGCATTTATAACCTTAAATGGAGATCCGGGTGGGTACTCAGCTAAAAGGCCACGGTCATAAAGCGGTTTGCTGATACTGTCCAGGTAAAGCTGGTTGTAATTTCGGGTACGGTCGCGGCCCACCATGAGTTGGGGGTCGTAATTTGGGCTGGTTACCAAAGCCAGTATCTCCCCAGTGGAAGGCTCAATAGCCACAATACTCCCTCTTTTATTGGCCATTAAAGCCTCACCGTAGCGTTGTAATTCTATATCCACCGTACTGGTTATGTCCTTACCCGGAGAGGGCAAGGTATCATAAGTTCCGTTGGAAAACGAACCCTTAACCCGGTTGTGTACATCTACCAGTTTATACTGAACCCCGGCTTTGCCCCGCAGTACATCTTCATAGGACTTTTCAATACCGGTAATACCCACCAGGTCGCCTTTTCTGTAATCGGGATTACTGGCCAGAAAGCGATCGGAAGCCTCACCGATGAAACCGAGAACATTGGCACCCGAGTGGTAAGGGTAATCCCTTAAAATTCTCTTTTGCGGGTAAAATCCAGGGAATTCATGCAGTTTTTCCTGGAAGTACGCATATTGCTCCTTGCTGATTTGTTTAATAAAAGTGGAGGGTTTGATCCGCGAATAGTTGCGGGCTTTTTCCAGCCGTTCCTTAAAATCGGTTAAGGATATATTCACTAACTGGCAAAAAAGACTGGTATCAATATTCTTTACCTGCATGGGGGTTACCATGAGGTCGTAAGCCGATTGGTTACCGACCAGCAGCTTTTGGTTGCGATCGTAAATAAAGCCCCGGCCAGGATATACCTTTTCAATACGGATTACATTGTTGGCCGCAGAAAGTTTGAAATCGTCCCGGATTACCTGGATGTAGAAAAGACGCGCCATAAAGATGAGCGCGAGAGAAATAAAGAAAAAGAAAAAAAGGTATTTACGTTCCATTGATCAATTCCGCCTCCTGAAGTTCCATAACTGTACGATCAATACAAAAATAAGGGTAAACAGAGAGCTGTAAAGGGTACGCACTAAAACTATTCCAATGTCACTCCAGCGGAAAGATTCCAACATAAACAGGGTGAAATGGTGAATAAGAATGGCGAAAATGGTATAGATGAGCATACTTGGCAATCCAAAGCTACTGATGTCCAAATCTTCCAGCGTAGAGGCCTGCCTGCGTACCACCAGCCGTAAAAAGGCGGGTCTGAAGTAGGCCAATACTACACTGGCGGAGGCATGTACTCCACCGCTGTTTTCAAAAAGATCCACACCTAGTCCCAGTAGAAAGGCAATGATAAGAAGATATCCACGTGAGGTTTCAGCCGGTAAGTATAGTAAGAATAGGATGTACACGTAGGGATTCATGTACCCTAAAAAGGCAATATGGTTAAATACCAAAACCTGCAACAAAATGGCTACAATAAAATAAAATCCATATTTTAAAGTGTCCATCATGGGGTGGAATCAGTATTTAACTGCTCTAATTGCTGGCGCTCCAGTTTCATCTTGTCCTTAATAATGTACACTTGTTCCAGTGATGAAAAATCGGTGGATAACCGGAGGCGCACTTCGTAAAAATTCTGATCTTCCTGTAACCTAAGGGTATCTACCGTACCGATGAGAATGCCCGCAGGAAAGGTGAGGGAGCGCGAGTCGGTAACCACTGTGTCGTTTCTGTTTACCTTAGCATGCCGGGGAATATCCGATAAGGTGATGTAGCGATAATCCTGCTTTTTCCAGCTTACCGGACCAAAAAAACGTTGTTTTTCAAACTTGCCGCTTACCGAAATCCCCGGATTGATCAAGGGAATTACCGTGGAGAAGTGATCGCTCACATTTTTAACAATGCCTACCGCTCCCTGCGGACTAATAACGCCCATCTCTTCTTCTACACCATGTAAGCGGCCACGGTTCAGGGTAAGAAAGTTTCTTGCTTTGCGAAAACTGGAGTTTATTACGTTGGCCTTCAGGTAGGTGTATTGTATTTGATAGACAGTATCTTCGGTTTGCGAAGTGTTTTGGGTAATGGGAAAATAAGCATCGGGCGAAAGGGAGCGCAGGCGGGCATTTTCCTCTGAAAGCCTCTGGTTCTGGTGTTCCAGGTCCAGGTACTGGGTGTAATCGCTATAAACCTCTAAAATATGTCCGCTTGCTAAGGCTGATGAATCTAAGATGGAAGAGCGTTGAAAGCTTCTGCTTCTATAGATCAACACGAAAGCCACCAACTGCAATGCCAGAAAAAGCAGGAATATGCGTTTTCCATAAAGAAAAGCCAGCAAGTAGCGCATTCGATGTTTTTACTTCATTAAAAAGTTGAATTTACCGATATTTTTCAAGGCAATTCCCGTTCCTCTTACCACCGCACGAAGAGGATCTTCCGCCACGTAAACCGGCAAATCCGTTTTCATGGAAACCCGCTTATCCAGCCCACGGAGCATGGAGCCTCCACCGGCCATGTAAATACCGCTGTTGTAAATATCGGCTGCCAATTCAGGCGGGGTCATGGACAAAGCTTCCATAATAGCATCTTCAATGCGCATTATGGACTTATCCAGTGCCTTGCTGATTTCCTTATAAGTTACAATGATCTGCTTGGGCTTACCGGTAAGCAGGTCCCGTCCCTGTACCGGCATATCATCCGGCTCGTTGTCCAGCGAATCGAGGGCGGAACCAATCTGTATTTTAATTTCTTCAGCGGTGCGCTCACCAACATACAGGTTGTGCTGAGTGCGCATGTAGTAGCTGATATCGTTGGTAAATACATCACCGGCCACTTTGATGGACTTATCGGCTACAATTCCACCCAGGGCCAAAACTGCAATTTCAGTGGTTCCTCCCCCTATGTCGATAATCATGTTTCCCTTGGGCTCCTGTACATCCACCCCGGTACCAATGGCGGCCGCCATTGGCTCGTGAATAAGATATACCTCACGGGCTCCGGCATGCTCAGCTGAGTCACGCACCGCTCTTTTTTCTACTTCGGTAATTCCCGAGGGGATGCAGATTACCATTCGCAATACCGGGGGTATAAGCCGACCTTTGAGGCTGGGAATACTTTTGATCATTTCGCGGATCATCGCTTCCGAGGCCTCAAAGTCTGCAATAACCCCATCCTTCAATGGACGAATGGTTTTTATATTCTCGTGGGTTTTACCGTGCATCTGGCGCGCCTGGTGCCCTACGGCAATAATTTTATTGGTAGAACGATCTTTAGCTACAATGGAGGGCGCATCCACCACCACCTTATCGTTGTGAATAATCAGGGTATTGGCCGTGCCCAGGTCAATCGCTATGTCTTCCCTGAAAAAATCAAATAATCCCATTTCGTATTAATGTTTAAAATGACGCGTTCCGGTAAATACCATAGCCATGTTCTGATCATCGCAATAGTCAATGGACAATTGGTCTTTTACCGAACCTCCCGGTTGAATAACGGTATTGATGCCTTCCGCATGAGCAATTTCTACACAATCGGGAAAGGGAAAGAAAGCGTCCGATGCCATTACCGCACCGTTCAGATCAAAATTAAAGGCTTTGGCTTTAACAATGGCTTGTTTTAGGGCATCAACCCTTGAAGTTTGACCGGTACCGCTGGCCAAAAGCTGTTTGTTTTTGGCTAAAACGATGGTATTGGACTTGGTGTTTTTACAAATTTTAGAAGCAAAGGCCAGGTCGGTAATTTCATCGGCATCAGGTTGACGTGAGGTTTGGGTTTTCATGTCTTCCGTGCGGTCCGTAACAAAATCACGATCCTGTACCAGTACTCCGTTCAATAAACTCCGGAATTGCTGAGCGGGTGTTTCAAAGTTTTTGAGAACCAGGATAATGCGGTTTTTCTTTTGCCGCAGTACTTCCAGGGCCTTTTCGGAATAGGAGGGAGCTATCACAATCTCAAAAAAGAGCTTATTCATCTCCTCTGCCGTATCACCATCAATTTCAGTATTGGCGATAATCACTCCCCCGAAGGCTGAAACCGGATCGCCCGCCAAGGCGTCTTTCCAGGCTTCCAGCAGGTTTTGGCGGGAGGCTACCCCGCAGGCATTGTTATGTTTCAGAATGGCCAGGGTAGTTTCATCAAATTCGCGGATAAGGGAAACGGCTGCATCAGCATCCAGCAGGTTGTTATAGGAAAGCTCCTTACCGTGCAATTGCTCGAAAACATCGTTAATGTTTCCATAATACGAACCTTTCTGATGGGGGTTTTCACCGTACCGGAGTACTTTTTCAGGACCAAAGTTCAGGTTGAAATAAGTGTTTCCGGAAAGGTAATTTTCAATGGCGCGGTCATAAGCCGATGAAATACTGAAGGCGCGTGCCGCGAAGGCCTTACGATCATCCAGGCTCGGCCCACCCTTTTCCAAAACCTGCAAAGCGGTTTGGTAGTCATTGCGGGAAGGGATAATCCAAACGTCCTGGTAATTTTTAGCGGCCGCCCGTATCAATGAAATACCACCGATATCGATTTTCTCAATAATATCCTGGTGATCGGCACCGCTGGCCAGGGTTTCTTCAAAAGGGTAAAGGTCCACCACCACTACATCGATGGAGGGGATTTCGTATTCCGACATTTCCTCGGCATCATTTTCCAACTCCCTGCGGCCCAATATTCCACCAAATACTTTGGGGTGTAAAGTTTTTACCCGTCCGCCCAGGATGCTGGGGTAGCCGGTAAGATCTTCAACCGCCTGCACGGAATAACCCAGGTTTTCAATAAAAGAGCGGGTACCTCCCGTAGAAAGAAGCTTAAATCCTTTGTTGGTCAAGGATTTAACTAAATCTTCCAAACCATCTTTATAAAAAACTGAAATAAGAGCGTAGGGCTGTTGGGGTTGTTGCGGCATCGAGAAAATTTAAGCCGCGAATTTAGTGATTTTATAGGCTTCATACCTATAGGAGGCCTTTATTTTACAGTATCTTTACCCTTTTGAAAGTTACCCATGATCTTCTTCCGGATTTTTAAGGAAAGTTTTTACTTCGCTTTGCACGCCCTGGCGGTTAATAAGCTAAGAACCATTCTCAGCCTTTTGGGAGTTACCATCGGAATTTTTACCATTATCACCGTTTTCACGGTGGTGGATTCACTGGAAAGCAGCATCAGGGAAGGAATTTCGGAGCTGGGAAGTAATGTGATCTATATTCAAAAAATGCCCTGGGGTGCTGAAGGAGGAGAGTACAAGTGGTGGAAGTATTTTCAAAGGCCGGAACCCGCCTATCGCGAACTTCAATTATTGCAGAAAAGGGTGGGATCGGCCAGTGCCATGGCTTTTGCCTTTGATATAAGGGCTACATTAAAGTATTCGGGAAACAGCGTGGATAATACCATTGTGATTCCGGCTTCGCACGAGTATTACGATATCTGGCCTTATGACTTCCAGGATGGACGTTATTTTTCAGAGTTGGAGTCCAAATCCGGGGCCCCTATTGCCGTTATCGGATCGGATATTGCCGAAGGCCTGTTTGGTTACCAAAACGCAGTAGGCAAGGAAATAAAGGTACTGGGACGTAAGGTAAAGGTGATCGGGGTTTTTGAAAAGCAGGGAAAAAGCCTGGTAGGTGCCAATGTGGATGAAACGATGTTGATACCCATGAATTTTGCCCGCACCCTGATGAATGTGAATAACCAGGAAAACGCTTTTATAATGGCGGCCGCCCGGCCGGGGGTTGAAATGAGTGCCATGAAGGACGAGCTGCGCGGGGTTATGCGGTCCATCCGAAGGTTAAAACCCAAAGCAGATGACAACTTCGCCCTGAATGAAATTTCGGTGATATCCAACGGACTGGATATGATGTTTAAAATAATAGGCGGTGCGGGAGCGGTAATCGGTGGTTTTAGCATACTGGTAGGTGGTTTTGGTATTGCCAATATCATGTTTGTCAGCGTTCGGGAGCGTACCAACCAGATCGGTATTCAAAAGAGCCTGGGAGCTAAAAACTATTTTATCTTACTACAGTTCCTGCTGGAGTCGGTAGTGTTATGCCTGGTAGGAGGTACCATTGGTTTGTTGGCGGTTTTCCTGCTGGTTAGCTTGTTGGGCGGGAGTATCAATTTTTCGCTGGCTCTAACCTTCGGTAATATTATCTGGGGTTTGGGTATTAGCGTGGTTATCGGGGTTATTTCGGGCTTTGTTCCCGCCAGGGTTGCGTCACGCTTAAACCCTATCGATGCCATTCGTTCCGGTCAGTGATCCGAGGGGAAGAAATTTTCGAACTCCAGTTGACTGCCGTAAGTTCTGGCTAAAAGGCTACACACCTCCTTTAAAAACTTTTCATCCGCTTCGGTAAAGGCATTCACCTGGTCACTGTCAATATCCAGTTGGGCCACCAATCCGTCACCTACGTAAAGGGGTACCACAATTTCCGAGCGTACATCTACACTACAGGCTATGTAATTGTCTTCTTCTTCCACATTTTCGGCCAGGTAGGTTTCGCCTGAAACGGCCACCTGACCACAAATTCCCTTACCGAAGGGGATAATGTTATGATCGGTAGGTTTACCGGAGTAGGGGCCCAAGTGCAGTTGTTTTTTGCGGTGGTTCATAAAATAGAAGCCTACCCAGGTGTAGTGGGGCACCTTTTGTTGAAGTAAGCCACAAATTTCTCCTAAGCTTTCATGTATTGTTTCAGAAAGTAGGGAAGGGATGGTTTTAAGTAATGTTGTTTCCATAAAAAAGCGGTTCCCAAAAATAGGAACCGCTTTTGAATTTATAATTAGAATTGAATTATTCCACCATCAGTTTTTCAATAACACGGTTGTTCAGGCGTAACAGGTAAACCCCGGATTTTAAAACATGTCTCACCATAGCTTCTTGTTCTCCACCGCGTAAAGTTTCACTTTGCAATAGTTTACCGTTTAACGAAATTATCTCTAGCTTTACCTGTGGGGTGTTTTTGTAACTGCTTAGATTCAGTTTAAATGTACCGGAGTTGGGGTTAGGATAGAGAATAGAATTACTTTCTTGGAACTCTTGCAAAGAAGGTTTTTGTATGGTTGAAGTAGAGGTACCAGGAGGAGCAATGCGAGCCGAGATAAGTGTAGTATCCACGTAGAAAAAAGGTGTATCAGCTTCGGTACAGATATTCTTGCTTATGAGATTGAGAAATTCTTCATCAGATTTCTCAAACGTTTCAAATTCAATTTCCTTTTCGTAGGATACAACTAGTTGGAAATTAGTGGACTTTGAATAAGTGTTAACCGGGACTTGATCAAAAATGCATAGGTCCGGATTGTATGGGTTCATTATGAAAATTTCGGGAACATCCCTGTTTTGTGAACCTTTGGTAAATGGTACATCTGCTATTCCAACCAGCCCAATCTCACTGTCGTAATAAAACTCTCTCTTTATACCGCCATGATCGTCCAATGGAACATGTAACCAGGAATGTTTTACGTTTCCATTTGAAGCAAATACAATTACGGCAATCTGGTAATAATTATTGGGCGGGCTTCCTGGAGCTGCTTGTGTATTACCAATGAGGATGATATCATCAGAGTTTCCAGGTATAACATCCCATACATAAAGTTTTTTTCCATTTATGTCAATATCCTTTGACCAAACATTGTTAAGTGAATTCTCTAATCTGGTGATCCGAGCTATTGAATCAGTGTTACCGGCCATAATGAGGTCATCAGTTTCCGCATCAAAGTAATTTGTGAAATAGTGAACCGATGAATTATCCAGGTAAAAGTTGGAGGTTGAGAGGCTGGGGTCAAAGATGTGTACCGTACTTTGATCATGGTTTGAAGCACCTGAGTAATTTGATACTCCGACTGCTGCAAATACTTCACTGAAAGTGGAATAAGCAAAATCATCCACCGCATTATATTTTCTGTATTCTCCAAAAGGAATAGAGGAGGTGCCGAAGAACTTTAACTGTGCTATCGTGCCAGATAAAGTCAATTGGGTGATGAGATGAAATGTAGAAGCCCAGTAACTACCGGGCCCTCCATATGTCCCTTGGTAAGTTTGGGTCAGGTATATACTGCCATCTACGATATTAATTCTAACAATGTCATCAAAATTTTGGGTACTATCAGAATCATAAGTATGAGCCCAATTTACCTGTCCACTGAGATCCAAGCTGGCTAGGTAAAGGGATTTCTGGTCAAGGGCAGCTACCTGAGCCCCACAAATAAAAATCTCACCATCGTAATAGGTAAGGTCGGAAGCATAAATCCCCCATGGCAGCCGGGTTGTGGATAGAGGGCTCCCGAATTTATCGGTAATAATCAGGAACGGGGCATGAAATATTCCCGATGCACCAAACCTTAAATCATACGTATAGCCCAATATGGCATGATTAGACTGTGGCAAGGCAATGACCTTTTTAGGGTAAATTGCAAATGAATCACAGTCAAGTGGAATGAGAGCTTTAGCAAGTTGTGTTTGAGCATTGGTTAAAAACGGTAAAAGGCAGAGTAGAAAGAGAAATTGTCGCATGTTTTATGAATTAAGGTTAAAACCCTAAATGTAGTAAAATCCTTTCTATTTAAACGTTAAGTTGCTGAAAATGTATGGTTAAGAAATGAGTGCTAAATCGTTATTTAGGTGTATTAAAATTTGGTAATTAATGGATAAGGGCCCTCAGATGGGGAAAAAAAATGATTAATCCGATCACACCGGAAAATAAGGAAACTATGAGGACGGCTCCCGCAGCAACGTCTTTAACTAATCCGGCCTGCTTGTTCCAATCAGGTGAAATGAGGTCGGTTAACCTTTCTAAAGCGGAGTTAAGCGCTTCCATACCCAGTACCAGGGCACAACACAATAGAAGCACGCACCACTCCAGTCGGCTCACCTCCAGCAGAAAAGCCAGTGCGTTTACTAAAACACTGGAAATTAAATGAATACGAGCGTGATTTTCCTTCGAGAAAAGTATTAACCCCCGGCTGGCGTCTTTGAAGGATTTTATACGTAATATTAGGTATGGCATGTCTTTTACAGTATTTCAAAAGGATAAAAATCCAAAAATAGCCGAAAGGGAATACTTAGACTTTAACTAACTGGTGTTCATAAATCATTGCGGTTATGAATATCCTGATTTCAAGAATGTTTAAATTGCGCTGCAAAGATTACCCTACAAACTAAATTCTATGATGAAAAGATTACACCTTCTTGGCCTGTTGCTCCTTTTGGTAGGGCTGAGTTTTAACGAATTGAGGGGACAAACGATTAATTTTACTACCCCACCATGGTCAACAGACCCTACGAACCCTGTAACTATTTGTCAATGCGATACTTTTGACATTCGCCCACCTAACAATACATCAATCAGTCATCAACGGGCTTTGCGATATTTTCTAAATCAAAACTTTAACCCGAACACGGAATTCTTCTTTGAATTTGCTGCTGGAGGTAATTTCCTTAATGCTGATACGCTTGAAGTAATTGATATAGTAAGGGTTGATGCCGGAAATGTGTACATACCGGATACTTTTTCGGGTCCAGCGCAACACTCGGCTTCAATTATAATTCCTTGTAATGCTACCTTGGGTTCTACATCGTTGAGAATAAGAAATTCAAACGGAACTATCAGTGATACCCTTTACTTTCTGGTAAATAGAATTCCTGACCCTACGCGAATTAAAAGCGTCATTGGAGGTTTCCCTAATCCCTATACCGTTGCTCTTAATGATTGGGGTTTTTGTGAAGGGGATTCTGTCATTTTAGAAGCCGAACAACAAACCGGTGCTAACTACCAATGGTTGAGAAACGGGGTGCCTATAGTTGGGGAAACGGACACGATTTACGTGGTAAGAAGTTCGGGAATTTATGGGCTAAGAGTTGATCTTGGTGCTTGTTCAAGGGAATCCAGAGATACACTGATCAACGCCTTTAAACCACCAACAAATATTGAGTTTATACCTAGTGCCAGGGCTTTTCAAATCGATAATCCGGATATTACCAATGTTTCGCGTGATGACTCGATCATGTTTTGTGAAAATGTTACGGTAACACTGGAGGCACCAATCCCGCCTCCACCTGGAGTTACCTTTTCGTATCAATGGTTAACCGATACGATTGACCCCAATAGTGGTAACCCGGTTTTCTTTCCGGTGGATACTGTTTCGGCCGGTTTTCCCCGTTCAGACACCAGCCAAACGGTGGTTATCGATAGCAGCCTGATCTCCTTCAGAGGTGGTGTGGCCAACATTTACCTGGCCGTAGATGATGGCTTTTGTGTTGATACTTCCGACTTTCCCATCATACTATTTATGGATAGCGTACCTGAAACCAGGGTAGCCAATCGCTTATGGGCAGGTGGTGCTTTATTACCATCGGCATTCAACTCTGATGTATGTATGAAAGAAGATTCGTTGCAGTTGATATCTTCTTACGTAGCACCGAATATTCGCTATCAGTGGCAACGCTCCCTCAACGGTACTTCCTGGACTAATTTACCCAGTACCAGTAACCCGGATGAGGTAGGTACCCAAAGAGTTTTGGAAGTGGATACCGGTTATAACCCTAAACCAACACCCACCATTACCTATTACCGCTTACGCACCACTACGGTAACTCCGTTTAATGGCGATGTGGTATGCAGCTATACATCGGATAGTGTAAGGGTAAGGTGGTTGCCCGATTACCGGATTGAGGTGACTCCCGGCCAACCGCAGGCTACCTTTATTGCTCCTGACACTGTAAGCCTTTGCGCCATTGACAGTGTACAAATAAGGGGACCGATAAGCCCCAACTCTTTTACCTTACCTTACGATTACTCCTGGTTTAAGGATACCGTGAATGCCATAGGGCAAACCGTAAAAACCCCTACCGGGCCCAACGATACCCTTCGCGCTCTTACGGTGGATCAAAGTGGTTCTTATTACATAGTTTTTGATGATGGTATATGTATAGATACTTCCCGCGCCATTTACGTGTATGTGGATACGATACCCCGCACCAATTTGGTATCCAGGCCTTTTGCCGGTATTCCTCCGAAGCCCGACCCCTTCGACCGTTGTTTGTATGACTCCGTACAAATTACGGCTACCGATACGGTAATACCGGGATGGGATTATCAATGGCAGCAATATATTGATGGTACCATCGGTTGGATTGACCTGGCAGCCGATACCAACCCGTCTATTGTAGTAGATACCAGCTATACTCCAATACGTGATACCATGTATTTCCGTTTGGTGATCAATTACACCAACCGTTTTGGTTTGCCCGGTTGCGAATTTATTTCGGACAGCGTTCAGGTACGCTTTTATGAATTGCCCGAAGTAACCTTTTTCCCGAGCGATTCCGTAGGACTCTGTAGTGGAGAAGATGTAAGGGTAGTGGCCGAGGGTAACGCTCTGAGCTACCGATGGGCCGATGGACCCTTAGGAGCTTCGCGGGTATTTACCAATACCGGTACCTATACACTGATAGCGGTGGGTGTTAATAATTGCGAAAAAGAGTACGAGGTAGATATCTATGACATTACGGTGCAGGCCAATGCAGGTTCCGACCGAACCGTAGTTTCCGGTGAAGAAGTGAACCTCAGTGCTTCCGGAGGAACTTTTTACCGATGGTTTGCCAATAAACCGTTGGCCTTTAGCAATAATGAATCTCCCAATACGATAGTTGAAAAGGTATTGGAAGACGATGTGCTGGCCGATACGGTTATCGTGTATGTTACAGTTACCGGAGATGACGGTTGTTCTGATACCGATTCGCTCACCTTAGTAATTAATAGTGCTCGCGGCAAAGACCTGGTACTTCTGGAAAGAGCCTATAACCTGTTTACGCCCAACGGAGATACCCGAAACGATGTTTGGGATATCACAGATATTGTAAATGAAGCTACCGGGTGTGGCATTGTGATCATGAATCGCTGGGGTTCTACACTCTACGAAGAAGATGATTTTCAGGGTGTATGGGATGGTACTGACTCCGGTGGTAACCCACTCCCCGATGGTACCTATTATTATATTTTAACCTGTGACGATGAAGTACTCCTGAAGAGTGCGGTAACTATAATCAGAAATGAATAAGACCTTGACTATGAAAAAGCTAATCCTTTCAATAATCATCTTGGTAGCTGGTCTTCAGGTTAAGGCACAGCAAATACCACTTTACAGTAATTACTTTTTTACTCCGTATATCTACAACCCGGCCCAGAGCGGTAAGGAAGGTTCCACCGAACTTACCCTATTGCACCGCAGGCAGTGGACCGATATACAGGGGGCACCGGAAACCTCGGCTTTGGCCATAAACGGTTCCCTTAACGAAGAGAAGGTAGGGTGGAGTGTTTACGGATATCGCGATGTAACCGACATCATTTCGCGAGTGGGTATTTACGGTAACTATGCTTACCGGGTAAACCTGGCGGATAATATTACGCTGGCCTTCGGTTTGGGGGCGGGTTACCTCAATAACCAGATCGATCAGAGTGCTATCCGTGCACGTGATGATGAAGCTATTATTACCGTTACTACCGATAACCGCGGCAATTTCGACCTGAATGCCGGTATTGATCTTGAGATTGGGAACTTCACCCTGGGTGCTGCGGCACCTCAACTGTTGGGGCAGTCTATCAAATACACTGAGAACACGGACCGACCGGTGAATTACAGTCTTTTGCGCCATTACGTGGCCACCGCCCGTTATGACTTTCCCTTTGAGGGTGATGACAATGTGCTTTCCCCCATGGTTATGGTAAAAGCGGCCAGGAATGTACCTATACAGGTAGATGCCGGTTTACTCTTCAGTTTGAGAAATTTCGGTTATATAGGGGCTATGTACCGTTCGGAGTATGCCGTAACGGGTAATGTAGGTATTAACCTTACGGAGCAACTTACGCTGGGCTATGCTTACGATTTTTCACTTAGCGATTACTCCGCTGACCTGGGTACTTCCCACGAGTTTATGCTTACTTATCGCTTTGGTAGCGACAAGAAAAACGAGCGTCTTGAAAACGAGATCAAGCGTTTGAAACAACAGCAGCGCAGGCAAAAGGATGAAGTGGAGGAAATTGTAAACGAGCGTTTGGAAGAGTTTGAAGATCAATACAAACGGGATATTGAGAAAAAGGTGGATGAAGCCACCCAGGACGCACAGAACAACCAGAATAACCAGAGCGGTAATGCCACCGGTAATACCAATACCGGCAACACCGGAGGAAATAATACTGGTAACGCCAACAATGGTAACCCGCGCGGAAACAATACCGACCCTGCTAACAACAACCAGGGTAACTTTAACAACCAGCCCGGTGACGTACCAGGGTTCAATGCAGCCAACCAAGCTAATAATGTACAACCCGGTTCACAGGGTTATTACGTAACGGCCGGTGTGTTCAGTAGCCAGCAAAACGCTGAGAAAATGGTTCGTAAGCTAGGTAGCCAGGGCTTGAATGCCCGTTACTTCCAGGATCAGGGTAATTATTACTATTACGTATATCTCCTGAAGTTCAATAATTACCAGCAGGCCGATGCTGCCAAGAGCAGCGGATTGAATGGGTCTTACTCTGGTGACCTTTGGATTAAGATTGTGGAATAACCTTTAGTTAAAAGGATAAATAAAAAAGGAGGCTTGAAAAAGCCTCCTTTTTTATTGTTTGGCACGAATGTCCGCAGCCAGCTTTTGCGCCTGTACGATGTGCCTTTGCGTATGAGCCGTTATAAAACCCAGGGCATCGCCCAGGGGTAGCTTTATAAAAGGCAAGAGGGTTTTAACGTTTACGGACTGTATGGCCTTATCTTCCATTTTCTCCGCCAGCGCTATCAACTGTTCCATACTCTCAATAAAATCCTGGAAAACCACCTGAGCTACTAAAACCCGTCCTTTTTTTTGATGGTATAGAGGGTTAATCTTCCTGAAGGTGGGGATTTTCCGGATGTTGCCTTTTTGGTCCGGTCGCATGGACTGTATGCTTTTTTTGCCTAGCCAGGAGTGCGAAAAGCGATCGTCCGTAGCGTCCGGTGCATTTTCCAAACCCTGCTCAAACGACTTTATATAAAAGTAATTGACCAGGTTCAGGTGTTCAAAAACATCAATGATACTCCATTTATTAGCAGCGGAGCGTTGTTCAAGGTCTTCAGGCTCCAGGTAATAAAACTCCCGGAGCGCATTTCCCTTGTAATTCAGCAACTCACGCCTCAATTCCCGCAGGTAAGAAATTCGGGAAATGATTGTACTCATAAAAGTATTTTAAAATTGAATATTTTAAATAAAACTCTATATTTGTCTAAGTTAAGCCACGAGAAATTAAACAGAAATAACTGATTAGCGTCTTTTTAGCTTTTTCCAGAAAATAGGCGCGTTAAACAATACTGGCTAAATTATGACTTTTACTGAGAGTGTGCAGGACTATTGCGATGAAGTATGGAGAGTGGTAAAATTCAAGGATATCCATCCTGATGAACAATACGAAGTTTCCAACCACGGACGAATCCGTTTATTTAAAAAAGACAAAGGCTGCTGGCGCGTATTGCGAACTGCTAATGTAGGCGGATACCGTTATTTTTCCTTTAAATCTGCCATTCACTGGAAAGTGCGAAAAACGAAGGCTGTACACCGCTTAGTGGCTAAGGAATTTTGCCGTGAAGTAGAAGGCGCCAGGTTCGTGATTCACCTGGATTACGATAAATCCAACAACTACCATAAAAACCTGCGTTGGGTAACCCAAAAGGAGCTTACGGAGCATAATAAGCGTAATCCCAACGTGCAAAACGCGGTAAGGAAAAATGTGATTACCAATCAAAAGCTTACGGAAACCGATGTAATACGTTTGAAGAAGAAATTACAACGAGGCAACAACAAGCTTTATAAACTGGCCAAGGAGTTCGGAATAACCCACACGCAGCTCAACCGCATTCGTAAAGGGGAGAACTGGGCGCATGTGAAGGTTTCCTGATTTAATTCAATTTTTCCCAATTTACTTTTTTAGCAGGTATTTAAACTTTTCTTTTGCGGATTGATTAAGAGATAAATTCCGTAAAAAAATAGTCCATGAATCCTTTATTGCGTGATTTCGAAACGCCCTTTGAAACCACTCCTTTTAATACTATTTCCGAAGCGCATTTTTTGCCGGCCCTTAAAGAATGTATTAAGGTGGCCAGGAGGGAAATACAGGACATTACCGATAACCAAGCCAGTCCCGATTTTGAAAACACCATTGAAGCCATGGAAAATACTGGCGAGTGGGTGGGGCGAACGGCTGAAATTTTCTTCAACCTGCTTTCGGCCGAAACCAATGATGAATTACAAAAAATTTCGCGCGAGTTTTCACCTATGCTTACCGAGTATAGTAATGATATCATGCTGAATGAAAAGCTATTTGAGCGGGTACAACAGGTTTACGAGAAACGCGAAACGGAGAGCTTGAACGAAGAGCAGTCCATGCTTTTGCACAAAACCTATCGGGGCTTTGTGCGGAACGGAGCTCAGCTTAAAGGTAAAGACCGTGAAAGACTACGTGAAATAGACCGTAAACTGGCGGGCCTCTCACTGCACTTTGGTGAAAACGTATTGCATGAAACCAACGCCTTCGAACTGGTATTGGAGGAAAAAGACCTGGAAGGTTTACCCGAAAGTATAAAGGAAGCTGCGGAAGAAACGGCCCGGGAGAAGGGTTTGGAAAACAAATGGGTTTTCACCCTCCAGTACCCCAGTTATGTTCCCTTTATAACCTATTCCAGCCGGAGGGATTTGAGAGAAAAAATGGTAAAGGCTTTCGGTAGCCGTGCTTTTCAGTCCAATGAGCATGATAACCGGCAAATTGTGCTTGAAATAGCGCGGTTGCGTTTTGAGCGGGCCCGTTTACTCGGTTTTGAAAGTCATGCCGAGTACATTTTACAGGAACGCATGGCCGAATCTCCGCAAAAGGTAAACTCCTTCCTGCATGATTTGCTGGAAGCTGCGCGTCCCGCTGCGCAAAAAGAGGTGGAGGGGCTTACCCGCTACGCCAATGAGTTGGACGGCATTGATCAATTGCAGAAATGGGACTTTGCCTTTTACAGCGAAAAATTAAAACAAAAGCTCTATGGGATTGACGATGAAACCCTGAAACCTTACTTCAAACTGGAAGAAGTGATCAGAGGAGCCTTTGAAGTGGCCCATAAGCTGTACGGCATTTCCTTTAAGGAGCGTGACGATATTCAAAAATATCATAAGGATGTGATCACCTACGAAGTACTGGATGATAAGGGAGACCACCTGGGAATATTTTATGCCGACTTTTTCCCCCGTAAGGGTAAGCGCAACGGGGCCTGGATGACTTCCTACCGCGGCCAGAAAAAGCTAAACGGGGTTGACATTCGTCCACATATCAGCATAGTATGTAACTTTTCAAAGCCCACCCGCACGAAACCCTCGCTGCTTACCTTCAATGAAGTACTGACCTTGTTTCATGAATTCGGGCATAGCCTGCACGGTATTATGGCCAATGGCCAATACAGCAGCCTTAGCGGAACCAATGTGTATTGGGACTTTGTAGAATTACCTTCACAGGTAATGGAAAACTGGTGTTACCAAAAGGAGTGTCTGGACTTGTTTGCCCACCACTATGAAACCAATGAGGCCATTCCCGCTGAGCTGGTGGAAAAATTACGCAAGAGTGCCACTTTTATGGAAGGATACGCCACCGTTCGGCAAATAGGACTCGCCACTTTGGATATGGCCTGGCACGCCAAAAACCCACAAAAAATAGAAAAGGTAGGCGAGTACGAGGAAGAGGTGCTGAAAGACATGGAACTCTTGCCGTGGATAGCCACCAGCAATACTTCCTGTGGCTTTTCCCACATTTTCCAGGGAGGTTATTCAGCCGGTTATTACAGTTATAAATGGGCCGAGGTACTGGATGCCGATGCCTTTGAATATTTCCAGGAAAAAGGAATTTTCAATGCCGAGGTAGCCGGTAAATTCAAAGGACTACTCTCCGCAGGCGGCACGCGCCATCCCGCGGAATTGTATCGTGATTTCCGGGGTAAGGACCCCGACCCGAAAGCCCTTTTGCGCAGAGCAGGGCTTGTAAAGGTATAAAACACAAGGGCCGGATTCGCTACCAGCGAATCCGGCCTATGCCTTAACATTATTCATCAACATCCAGGCATCGCATGTATCTTAACCGGGAAAATTCGCCTTCCGGGCGAGTTGGGTGTGGATTAAAATAAGGGAACGCAAACGGCCCAGGCATCCCGAGGCCTGCCCATTTTTGATCCGTATTGCTGCAAAGCCGGGTTTTAGAGTAAACCCACCGTTGAAATGCTTTAATTTGCCCTAGCTACAGCACTATGGTTAAGCCTAAAAAACATCTCGGCCAGCACTTTTTAAAAGATGAGTCCATTGCGGAAAGAATTGCCGGAATTCTTTCGGGCCAAGGCTATGAGCAGATCATGGAGATTGGTCCGGGTACGGGTGTGCTTACCCGTTTTTTGCTGCAAAGGCCCGAAGAGCTTTACGTGGTGGAACTGGATTCCGAGTCGGTGGTTTTCCTGGAGCAAAATTTTCCGCAGTTGCAGCAACACATTCTACCGGCCGATTTTTTGAAACTGGATATCGAAAAGCAAATGGTAAAACCCTTTGCGGTTATAGGAAACTTCCCGTACAACATCTCCAGCCAGATTGTATTTAAAATTCTTGAAAACCGCCACCGGATACCGGAGTTTGGAGGGATGTTTCAAAAGGAAGTTGCCGAGCGCATTGTGGCCGGTCCGGGTAGTAAAACGTACGGCATACTCAGTGTTTTAACCGCAGCCTATTATGAGGGTGAATATCTTTTTACCGTGGAGCCCGGGGTATTTTATCCCCCGCCCAAAGTGCGGTCCGGGGTAATCCGTTTGAAGCGTAAGGAGAATTACCACTTACCCTGCCATGAAAAAAGCTTTATAAGGGTGGTTAAAAGTGCGTTTAACCAGCGGAGAAAGACTTTGAGGAATAGCCTTAAATCGCTTAATTTGAGCCTGGAAGCGGTAGAACCGGAACTGCTGAAACTGCGTCCTGAACAAGTTGACCTGCAAGGGTTTATTCATATCACCAATTGTATTGACCCATGAGCTTTGAATTAGAACCGGGCTATCTCGAAAAACTGGAAGACGACATTCGCAACGGCAAGCTGGAGGACCACCTGGAGGCTATAGAAGACCTTCACTCGGCTGATATTGCTGAGATAGTGGACCAACTTTCGGTGGATGCCGGAAAACAATTGGTACAGGAGATTGATGAGAGCAAGGCGGCTGAGGTTTTGGTGGAGCTGGACGAAGACCTGCGTGCCAAAATACTCACCGAATATTCCGGGGTGGAAATCGCCCACGAATTGGTGGAAAACCTGGACTCCGATGACGCAGCCGACCTGATCAACGAGCTTTCTGCAGAAATGCGGAGGGAAGTACTCAACAACATTGAAGACCCGGCCCAGGCCAAGGATATTGCCGATCTGCTGGTTTATCCTGAAAATACGGCCGGTGCGCTGATGGGTAAGGAGTTGATAAAAGTCAACAAGAACTGGAAGGTGATGCGTTGCGTAAAGGAAATGCGCCAGCAAGCCGAAAATGTAGAGCATGTCCATTCCATTTATGTGGTGGACGATCACAATATATTGCTGGGTACCCTTTCCTTGAAAAAATTGTTGACCACCTCACTGAAAACACCCATTGAAGAGGTGTATAATAGCAAACTACAAAGTGTAGAGGCCGTAGCCGATGCGGAGGATGTGGCCAACACCATGCAGAAGTACGACCTGGTGGTAATGCCGGTAGTGGATGCCCTCGGGCACCTGCTGGGGCGTATTACCATTGATGATGTGGTGGACGTAATCCGTGAAGAAGCTAAGGAAGACTATAACCTGGCCTCGGGTCTTACCGATGAGGTGGAATCCGATGATAATATATGGACCATTACCAAGGCCCGCCTGCCGTGGCTTTTAATTGGCCTTTTCGGGGGAATTATGGCGGCTTCCGTTATCGGGCGTTATGAAGTGGCGCTGAGTACGCTGCCTAAAATGGCCTTCTTTATTCCGCTTATTGCAGCCATGGGGGGCAACGTAGGTGTGCAGTCATCGGCTATTGTAGTACAGGCCCTGGCCAGCAAAGCTATTATGGGTAATATGGGCAACCGTTTACTGAAGGAAATAGGGGTAGCCCTGGTGAATGGCCTTATTTGCGGAGCATTGATTATTGGTGCCGGTTTGTTTTTAGGATATGAAGTAAGGCTTTGTATGACGGTAGCTATTGCCCTGCTGGCCGTTATCCTGGTGGCGGCCCTGGTAGGCACTTTTGTACCGCTGGTTTTAGACCGGTATAATGTGGACCCGGCCTTGGCCACCGGTCCTTTTATTACAACTATGAACGATATCCTGGGCCTGTTCATTTACTTTTCCATTGGTTACGCCCTGCTGGATATTTAAGGAATTATCCTGATATTGCTTGCTATGAAATATTCACTTTTGCATCGGTTTGCGGCAGTTGCCATTCTGATGATCTCTTCCTGGTCCGTGCAGGCGCAATTCATGGAAACCATTCAAACTGACCGCCCCTGTCAAAGCATAAGTGCATTAACCGTAGGCAAAAACGTTTTGCAATTTCAACAAGGTCTGGATTATGGAAATGCAAGACTTTATTTTAACGATAACCGGATATCCGAAGCCCAAAGCTGGATTTTCAATAACGTAATCCGCCTGGGCCTTACCGAAAAGTTTGAGATCAACGCTGCACTGGACTATAGTTTTATTGATATTTCTACGGGCAGTGATTTTGAGCTGGCTGGCGGTACTTCGGATCTTTTTACCGCTTTCGACCTGGGAGCCCGTTACAACATACTGGAAGGTACCAACGGTGGCCCCGCCTGGTGCCTGCAAGCAAGGGCCAGCTTTACCGAATTGGTGCAGGAGAACGCTGGAAATAACGTGGAGATTGGAGTTAAGATTGTAAGCTCACTGGTGCAGTCCCTCAATCGCTACCAATCCGTTACCGTTAACCTGACTACCAATACTTTCGATGACCTGGGCTATACCCTTAATTATGCTTTGAGTATTACTCCCAAATTCGGCTGGATTATTGAAAATTACGGCAATTATATTTTTTCCGGACAATTTGAAGGAAGTGAATTTCTGACCTATTTCGATACCGGCTTTTGGTATTTGCTGAACAACAATACCCTATTGGACGTACAGGCGGGCTTTGGTAATAACCAGGTAAATAGCATCAACGATAACTCCAGTATTATTCTGGTAACCAATGATGTGAAATCCTTTTTTGTGGGAGCGGGTATATCCTGGCGTATTTTAAACAATGGATAGTTTGAGCAAAAAAATAGCAGTGCTGCTTCTTTGTGTATTACCCTTTGTACCGGGTAAGGCACAAAACGAATCACCCAGTAAGCAAGCCGAACAGGCCGAAGAACTGGCAGAATCCCTGGCGCCCCTGGACTCCAACCAATACCTCAACCGGCAAGGTGTGGTGGTGGATAAGGATACCCTTTTTTACTTATATGACCGTATTGACGGATATACACCCACGGTAAGGGCACGCCTGGCTTCACAAAAGATTGACGAACTCCTGCACCGGGATGATTTTGAGGCCGATAGCCTTAGGCTGGAAGCCAATCAGCCCTATTACCAGATATTTTACGGTAAAGAGTTTGTGCTTAACGTAAGCAAAGTGGATGCCCGCTGGTATGGCAAACCACAGGAAGAAACCGCCAAAGAATACCTGAATACCCTCACCAATAAATGCCGTGTGGTTATCTCGGGCCTGGATATCAGGCGCTTACTGGTGCAAATCGGCTTGGCACTGGTGGTTATCTTTTTGAGCGGCTTTATTATACGTTACGTCAATCGCTTTTTCAAGTTCCTGGCGTTGCGCATAAAAGGCTTAAAAGGGGTACACCTCAAGGGTGTTACCTTCAGGAATTATGAGTTCATCAATGAAGACCGCCTCACCAGCATCGTGCTCATTGCCAACAACATTTTGCGGATACTCTTCCTCATCTTCCTGTTTTACCTTACGCTGCCCATTATCTTCAGTATTTTCCCGTGGACAGAGGGTATCGCCAACACCCTTTTTGCCTATATCCTCGATCCTCTCAAGCGTTTTGTAAAGGCCATTATCGATTACATCCCCAATCTTTTTGCCATTGCCATTATTGTTTTTGTGGTGCGCTACATTACCCGGGGTGTTAAATTCCTGGCCAAGGAGGTTCACGAGGGTAAGCTCACACTCAACAACTTTTATCCGGACTGGGCTTTGCCTACCGCGCGTATCATCAATTTCCTGCTTTACATTTTCATGCTGGTGCTGATATGGCCCTACATTCCCGGCTCGGATAGTGAAGTATTCAAAGGGGTGTCGGTTTTCCTGGGTCTGTTGATTTCGCTCGGATCTTCCTCGGCCATCTCCAACATTATTGCCGGTTTGGTAATTACCTATATGCGGCCTTTTCGCATTGGCGACCGGGTCAAGATAGGGGAGAGTTCCGGTGATGTGGTGGAGAAAAACCTCTTGGTGACCCGGTTACGCACCATCAAAAACGAAATGATCACCGTGCCCAACAGTACCGTATTGAACAACAGCAGCGTTAATTATAGCCTTTCGGGAAGATTGGAAGGCCTGATTTTGAATACCACCGTTACCATAGGTTATGATGTTCCCTGGCGTAAAGTGCATGAAATGCTTATAGAGGCGGCCTGCTGTACACCCTTTGTAGAGAAAACCCCCAAACCCTTTGTATTGCAAACCAGCCTGGATGATTTCTACATTTCGTACCAACTCAACGCCTACACCAAGGAACCCTCCAAGCAAGCTATGATCTATTCGGATATGCATGCTTTAATACAGGATATCTTCGCCAAAAATGATGTGGAGATTATGTCGCCCCACTACCGCGCTGAGCGGGAAGGCCCCAGTACCATTCCGCCAAAAAACGGACAGTGAAGGTATTGATCCTCGATACCGTGCACCCCTCTTTAATCTCGGGCCTGCGTGAGTTGGGTTTTGAGGTGGATGAGGATTATAAGAGCAGTGCTCCCCAGCTGAGGGCGATCCTCCCGAAATATACGGGTTTGGTGATCCGTAGCCGTCTTCCGGTTGACGCTGAATTGCTGTCCCGGGCAACGGACCTTAAATTCATTGGGCGGGTAGGGGCAGGCCTTGAAAATATAGATTTGGAAACGGCACACCGTATGGGAATACAAACCCTTAATGCCCCGGAAGGAAATCGGAATGCGGTAGCCGAGCACGCTTTAGGCATGTTGCTGATGTTGTTCAATAATTTGCGCAGGGCCGATGCGGAAGTACGCAGGGGAATTTGGAAAAGGGAGGCCAACCGGGGTTTGGAGTTGGAAGGAAAAACCCTGGGTATTATCGGTTACGGCCAAATGGGATCGGCTTTTGCCGAAAAGCTCCGGGCTTTCGATATGAAAATAATGGCGCACGATAAGTACAAGAAAGGCTTCGGTAGCGAAAAGGTGAGGGAAAGTTCCCTGGAGGAACTACAGGCGCACTGCGATATCATCAGCCTTCACCTACCGCAAACCGAGGAGACTTTACATTACGTGGATGAAGAATTTATACGCAGGCTTAAAAAACCGTTCTACCTGGTCAATACAGCGCGGGGGAAAGTAGTGCAAACCAAAGCTTTAGTGCAGGGTCTGCAGTCGGGAAAGGTGCTAGGAGCCTGCCTCGATGTGCTGGAATATGAAAAAAGCTCTTTTGAAAATCTCTTTGAGCGGGAAATTCCGGGCGACCTTCAATATCTTTTGCAATCCGATAAGGTGATACTTAGCCCCCATATTGCAGGCTGGTCGCAGGAGTCCAATGAAAAAATGGCCCGGGTAATTGTGCGTAAAGTAGCAGCATTAAATCTGATATAATTATGGAGGTAAAACACGTACCGGAAGAAAATGGCGGTGAGTTTATCATCGAAAAAGAAGGTGAGAAAATAGCCTATATGCACTATACCCTTTTTGGTTCGGGGCGTATGGTGATACAGCATACCGAGGTAGATCGCTCCCTGCAAGGCACGGGTGCTTCTAAAGAACTTTTAAAGGAAGCGGTGGCCCATGCACGCGCCAATGAGTTAAAGGTATTGCCCATGTGCCCCTTTGCCAAGGCGGTAATGACCAAAAACCGCGAACAGTACAGTGATATCCTGGTAGGTGTATAGAAAAGTAAACCTTGAACCAGCCTGCGGCAGACAGGCCTTAAACCCAGAACCTTAAACTTTGAACTTGCCTGCGGCAAGCAGGCCTTGAACTTGCCTGCATCAGTCAGGCCTTCCACCAGGTTATTTCTCGTTAAGTTTGTCTATGCGTATTCTTTTCGCCCTTTTCGGCTTTATTTTTTTAGGAGCTTGCTCCAGTCCTCAATCGTATGATGAATCGCAGATATTCCGTTACAACGAGGCAGCGGGTATCACTTCGCTAGACCCTGCTTTTGCCCGCAACCAGGCCAACATTTGGGGTGTAAACCAGCTTTTTAACGGCTTGGTACAAATGGATAACGATCTACAGGTACGAGCCTGTATTGCCCATAGCTGGGAAATCAGTGATAGTGGTCGCAGTTATACCTTCCACCTGCGTACGGATGTGCTCTTTCACAAAAACCCTTGTTTTCAATCTCCTGAGCAGCGAAAGCTTACCGCGGAAGATTTTCTCTACAGTTTTGAGCGTTTACGTTCCAGTGACCTCGCGGCACCCGGCAGTTGGGTATTTCAAAAGGTAGAGGATTTTAAGGTAATTAACGACAGTACCTTCCACATCCGTTTACAGGAAGCATTCCCTCCCTTTTTAGGCATTCTCTCCATGAAATATTGTTCAGTGGTTCCGCGGGAGGCGGTGGAATACTATGGTGCGGATTTCCGGCAGAATCCGGTAGGGACCGGGCCTTTTTACTTTAAGATATGGGTAGAGAATGAAAAGCTGGTATTGAGGAGAAATAACGAATATTTTGAGAATGATGAAACAGGAACTGCCTTACCCTACCTGGAGTCGGTGGCCATTAGCTTTATTCCCGATAAGCAGTCGGCCTTTTTAGAGTTTGTAAAGGGTGAACTTGACCTGGTTTCGGGTATTGACGCTTCGTATAAAGATGAGCTACTCACATTTAGTGGAGAGCTTCAACCGAAGTACCAGGATCGCTTTGCGGTATATCGCCAGCCCTACCTGAATACCGAGTACCTGGCTTTCCTGGTAGATTCCACAGAGGGCAGCGCAGCCAACCCGGCTTTATTGAATTTGAAGGTAAGGCAGGCCATCAATTACGGTTTTGACCGTAAAAAGATGATGAAGTACCTGCGCAATAACATTGGCACCCCGGCTATAGGCGGAATGATTCCCAGGGGCTTACAGGCTTACGATCCCGAAAAGATTCCCGGTTACTCCTTTAATCCGGAAAAAGCAGCGCAGCTACTGGTCGAAGCCGGTTATCCCGGGGGAAAGGGCCTGCCCGAGATAAACCTGCAAACCAATGCTTCCTACCTCGACCTCTGCGAATACATACAGGGCGAATTGACCTCTTTGGGTATTCGCCTGCAGGTGGAGGTTACGCCACCCTCCACTTTGCGGCAGGCCATTGCCACCTCCAAAGTGCCGTTTTTCAGGGCCAGTTGGATTGGTGACTACCCCGATGCCGAAAACTACTTGTCCCTTTTCTACTCGCCCAACTGGACACCCGGTGGACCCAACTACTCCCATTTTAAAAACGAGCAGTTCGATGAGTGGTACCGCGCAGCCGCTTCACAAACCAACGACAGTCTTCGCGTACGGATGTATCAAAAAATGGACAGCCTGATGATCAGCCAGGCCCCGGTAGTGCCCTTGTATTACGACCAGGTATTGCGCTTTTACCCCAAAAGTATTGAAGGCCTGCAGGGAAACGCTATGAACATGCTGGATTTGAAGAGGGTTAAAAAATCAAAACCCTTGCAGGACTTGAATTAGTCCGTACAAAGGTTTTGCAGAGTAGAGAGAGTTTTCTTTTGTTTCAAAAAGCAGGTCAGCGCATCTTTTTGGAGAAGAACTGACCTGCGTGTAAACAGCCTTTTCAGCAACTGCATTAATCTTAGATCCCTAACCTAAAAATGAGATCTGGTTAATTGGTTCTCTAAAGTAAGGATAAACTTTCAAGTATTTGATTTTGTGAAGGTTAGAAATGGGTGTTTTTTAGTGAAACGCCCGAGATTTTTAGGCATCCTCCCCAAATTTTTAGTGTATGGAATTTTCAGGCCTTTCCAACCAACCTCCGGATGCGGATATTGAAGATGGCAAAGATCAAAGTCATTAAAGGGCTGAGCAGATTGAAGAATGCAAAGGGCAGGTAAGCCAACGTATTTACCCCCAAAACCCCGCTTTGGTAGGCACCGCAAGTGTTCCATGGAACCAGTACCGAAGTTACCGTACCGCTATCCTCAAGGGTACGGCTCAGGTTTTCCGGGGCCAGTCCCCGTTTGCGGTACGCATCAGCGTACATACGCCCGGGAACCACAATAGCCAGGTATTGATCGGAGGCCGTTACATTGATCAGCAGGCAGGTACCCATGGTAGTAGCGATGAGTGATGCCGTTTTATGGGCCATTTTCAGCAAAGCTGCACTTATGGTTTCCAAAAAGCCGCAGGCCTCCATAATACCCCCGAAAACCATAGCCGAGATAATCAGCCAGATGGTGCCCAGCATCCCCGCCATGCCGCCCGAGTTCAGCAATTCCGCCAAAATGGGGTTTTCAGCCTGGATGGTGACACTTACCGTAAGGGCATTCATAATAAGTTGGTAGGAGGTGGCCCAGTCCAGCGAATTACTCTCACTCATTTGCCGCAGCAAATCACCCTGGAATATAAAAGCGAATACGGCCCCGGCCAATGTTCCTATGAGGATGGCGGGCAGGGCAGGTACCTTTCGAACAATGAGCAGAATAACAATGCCCGGCACCAGGAAAAGCCAGGGCGACAGGTTGAAAATACTATCCAATTCGTTGAGCAGGGGGTTAATGTCGTTTACCTCGCCCCCGGAGTCGAGGCGTAAACCCAGTATAATAAATAGTATAAGCGTAATGGTGAAGGAGGGCACCGTAGTCCATAGCATGTAACGGATGTGGGTAAAAAGATCGGTACCGGCCATAGCGGGGGCCAGGTTGGTGGTGTCGGATAAGGGCGAAATCTTATCCCCGAAATAGGCTCCTGAAATAACGGACCCCGCTACCATAGCCTCCGAAATACCGATGGCTTTACCGATACCGATAAGAGCGATACCCACCGTAGCGGAGGTGCTCCAGCTACTGCCGGTGGCCAGGCTCACCAGGGCGCAGATAATAGCCGCTGCGGGCAGAAAAATCTCCGGGTTAAGAATTTGCAGGCCGTAGTAGATCATGGCCGGAACAATGCCGCTGATCATCCACGATCCGGCCAGTGCACCAATCATCAGCAGGATAAGTATGGCATTGGTGGTACTGCTCAGGCTTTTTTCCACACCCCCCAGTATTTCTTCCCAGCCATAGCCCTGGCGGATACCCACCATGGCAGCCACCGCCCCGGATAACAGGAGTATAAACTGGTTGGAACCGGAAAGGGCATCGTCACCAAATACCCAAATAACGTTTATACTCAGTAAAACTACCAGGAAAATTACGGGAATGAGGGCGATCCAAAGCCTCGGTTTTGCAGTCATAAGCCGGGTTTACAGGCTAAGTTTACGAAGATTTAATGAATTGTGAACAAGGCGAGCTTTTGGAAGATGAGGTGGGTGGGTAAACCCATTACCGTAAAAAAGGAACCTTCAATGGCCGTTATACCCGTCATGCCGATCCACTCCTGTATGCCGTAGGCACCGGCTTTGTCATAGGGCTTAAAATTTTGGATGTAGTAGTGGATCTCCGCATCGGTAAGTTCGCGGAAATACACCTTTACCGTATCGCTGAACACCTCTTTGCGGTTTTTGGATTGCAGGCAAACGGCCGTGATCACTTCATGCTGCCGTCCTGAAAGTTGACGGATCATCCGATAGGCTTCCTCCGCATCGGCTGCTTTTTCCAACGACTTTCCGGCACACCATACTACCGTATCGGAGGTGAGTAGTATTTCATCATCAGCTAAAGTGGGCAGCAGGGCATCGGATTTCAGGGCAGCCAGGTATTCGGCAATGGCTGAGCCCTGCAAATCAGCGGGATAATTTTCGGTTACCGACTGGGTGCGTATTTCAAATTCCAGGCCCATTTTACGCAATAACTCCTGCCTGCGGGGAGACTTGGAACCCAATACGAGCTTTTGACCGGGTGGAATAATGTGCATTAAAAATTCAGCTTTAGGGATAAAGTAAACACTACCATGGAAAGGATACCGGTAAGCATGATGAGCTTGGTGAAGGTGCTGGCTTTACGGAAATCCCGGGGGTTTTTAGCTCGCAGCAGCAGGTAGATCAATACCAATTGCGGAAGATTTACCAAAAGCGCGATGTACAGGGAGGAGATAAGGTCGCTTTTAAAAAGATAAACATTGTAAAAACCGGTAAAGCTGAGCATAACCGCTACCAGTATGGCAATAACGTATTTTACCTGGCCGGGGCCCATGATCACGGCCAGGGTACGGTAGCCGTGGCGCGCATCGCCTTTGGAGTCTTCAGCATCCTTGATCATTTCACGGATAAAATTGCTCCAGAAAGCGAAAAGTGCATAGGCGCCTACTACTTCCACGGCCGAGCGCACCATAGCCCGGTTATCGCCTTCAGCGGCCGGAACCAGGTCGAACAAGGCTACCAGGGCCACCGGAAGGGCGGTTAAAAAGGAAACCAGGATATTACCCACCAGCGGACGTTTTTTCAGGTCCACCGAGTAAAAGTACAGCAAGGCAATGGCAATGAGGGGGAGCATCCAAAGACCGGGCATACCGGCAGCTTTAGCCACCAGGTAACCCGTAAATAAGGCCAGTATATTAAAGCCGAAGTAAATTTGCCAGGCCGCCTGATCGGTAAACTGCTTTCCTACCGTTACCCGACCGGGTTTATTGTCACCATCAACACCTACATCGTAAATATCGTTAATCACGTAGCCACCGGCCGCCAGGCTGATGCTGCACAGTACCCCGTAAAAATATTCCAGGTGATTGAGCACATGCGGAATATTGAGGCTTTCGGTAATGAAGAAGCGGATGAGGTATTGCACCAGGGCAATCATCAACAAATTGGGCCAGCGAATGAGTTTGAGTAATGCCATTTACCAATGAAAATCTTCGGTTAACATCCAGTTGTCCTGTAGCTTTAACGTTTGTTCAATTACATCGCGTACACAGCCTTCACCACCTTTTTTGGGTGAAACATAATCGGCAATGGCTTTTATTTCAGGGGCGGCATCGGCCGGTGCTGCCCCTACGCCCGCTGCCTGTACCAGGTGGTAATCGGGAATATCGTCACCCATGTACAACATGTTTTCGGGCTGCAAACCATCGTGTTCGTAAACTGCCAGCAGATCTTTCCAGGCTTCCGTTTTGTCGCGGGCGTTCATGTAAATATCGGTTAACCCCGCCCGTTGAAAACTCAGGCGGGCCCGCTCGCAACTACCTCCCGATATCAAGGCTACGATATAGCCCTTTTTAACCGCCAGTTGCAGGGCGTAGCCGTCTTTACTGTTAAAGTTGCGGATGGGGCGGCCGTCTTCCCCCAAATGAAAAGAGCCGTTGGTGAGCACACCGTCCATATCAAAAACAAAGGCGCGGATAGGGTGCAGGAGTTCTTTATAGCTTTTACTCATGTTTTTTCTGAATACTTTGGGTAATAAGACGGTAAATCTCCGAAACCTGGGGATCTTCTATCATTTTACGATGTGCCGCTATGGTGAGCTCGTCATGCCGTACAGCGGGTCCGGTTTGTAAATCCCGGGGTGGCCCGGACGAAAGCCGCTCCACGCTTTGCCTCAGCAGGGGTTTCATCATGCTGAAATCCAGCCCGGCCGTTTGCATTTGCTCGTAAGCCAATTGATAAAGGTGGTTTGAAAAGTTCTGTGCCATTACCGCTGCAAGGTGCAAAACCTTCCGCTGTGCGGAATCTACTTCGTAATAGCCCGCCTTCATACTCAGGCAGAGGCCCTTCAGCAGATCCAAAGTTTCACCATCGCTGGCTTCCAGGCAAAAGGGGATGGAGGTGAATTCCGGTTCATCACCCTGCGCAAAGCTCATCAGCGGGTACCAGATACCACGACTGCTGTGCTTTGGGGCAATTTCTGTGAGCGGTGTGGCACCGGATACGTGTACTACCGGGGCTTTGCCCGCAGGAATTTGTTCACTTACTTCAGCAATGGCCTGGTCGCTCACGCATAAAATGTAAAGATCAGTTTCGTTAGAGGGGATGTCTCCGGGAAAATGCTGGCCGTTACTGCCCCTACGGAAAAGCACTTTCAGGCTATACTGACGGGAGAGCTCCCGCTGCATATAGCTGCCCAGCTTTCCGTTACCGATAATGGTGATGTGCTTTAATGGAGGCATCGCTCAAAAATAAGGAAAGCCGCTTTCAAAAGCCCTAAGACCGTACCCTTTGCCATACGGCAATACCGGTACCAATGGCCATTAGTATGCAGCCGGTCCATAAGAGGTTGATCATGGGGAAAACAATGGCCTTTAAAACGATAAAGGGCTTTTCCTCTTCCCGCACTTCCGTCCAGGCTTTCAAAACGTACAGGCTGCTTTCGGTATTGATGTCTTCCAGGCGAAATTTAAAACCTTGTTCATCCAGGTAGGCATCCTCATACGAAACCGTGTTTTGTGCCAGGTTATACACCGGCTCCGCAATAAACTCTTCCCCAAAAACATTCAGTACCCTCAGTTTCAGGGTTAGCCTGATGGTTTCATACTGTTTGGTAGTATCGTTTACCGAAGCGTTTACACGCAGGCTGTCCACTATGATAAAATGATCCTGGTAAATGGCGGTATCGCCCCGCGCCAGTTCCACCTCCATTTCATCCCGGTAACCATCGTCTGTTGTGGGGTTGAGGTAGGAGGAATAGGTAACGTGGGTATAGATATCGCGGTTCCAGAAATGCTCGGTAGAAGGGTTAGGCGTAGGCCCCATATTATCCGACATCTGCAGGAAAGGGCTCAGTTGAAATTCTTTTTGTAACTGATTACTATCCACACGGCTGTAGTAAGTTACATCGTAAAACTGTTTATCTTTTTCCTCGCGCATACCGTTCCATACCGCCACGTAATTGCCCAGGCGGGTGGAATCTCCGAGTTCGAGCAGGGCGTGTTCACTGGAGGGCATATCTTCGGAAAGGAATACATCGGTATTGCTGATAATCTTTTGTTTGGCGTTGGAAATTAGGGCCCCGGCTATGATAAGCCCAAAACCGATGTGGGCTACTGAACTTCCGGTGAAGTTCATTTTTCCTTTGCCCAGTAAAAGCCAGTAATCCAGGTTACTGGCTACTGCGAATAGCGAGGCAAACAATAGAATGAGGTAAAGAGGTTGCCTCCAGAAGTCAAAGAAGTAACTCACCAGTAAGGTCAGCAAAACCGAAATAAGGACCGAGCGCATCATGCGCCTGAAAAAGATTTTCCCCCCGGTATGTTTGTAATTCAACCATTGCGCCACACCGATGAGCAGGGTAATAACGATGGCAAAAGGCACCTGGAAACTGTTGTAATGCTCGATGGGATCGAGGGGCGGTGCCATCTTTTTATCGAAAAGAGGCAGCAGGCCTTCCGGGCCGAACAATTGATTGATTACCGGTATGGAGGTGCTGAAAATGATCTGGAAAGCCGATATAAACAATACCAGGCTTCCGATGAACATCCAGAATTCCTTGGAGCTGAGTTCATCCTCTTTTTTATTGGAGGGGATTTTCCGGAAATGATAGATGAAAATAGCCAGGGACAGCACCACGAAAAACAGCAAATAGATCAGCAATTGCCCGCTTAGCCCCAGATCGACAAAGGCATGTACCGAGGAGTCACCCAAAACCCCGCTACGGGTGAGGAAAGTAGAATATAGGATGAGCAGGAAGCTGACGATCACCATGAAAAAGGCCCAGTGCAAACTGCTTTTGCGGTTGCGGTAAATGAGCAGCAAGTGGGCGGCTGCTACCATGGTAATCCACGGAACGAGGGAAGAGTTTTCCACCGGGTCCCAGGCCCAAAAACCACCGAAACTCAGGGCTTCGTAGGCCCATGCTCCACCCATTAAAATACCGGTACCCAATATCATTACGCTGAAAAAGGCCCAGGGCAAAGCGGTTTTTACCCAACCGCCATAATCGCGGGTAAATAGTCCGGCAATGGCCAGCGCAAAAGGCGTAAGGGTAGAGGCAAAGCCCAGAAACAAAACCGGAGGGTGAATGGTCATCCAGTAATTTTGAAGCAGCGGATTGAGGCCGCTACCGTCCATAAAGGCAGGAAATTTTTGGAGGTAATCGCTGACCTGTGTCCAGGGTAAGCCCAGGTTATCGGGTGTATCACGCAATAGTATGAAGGGGCTGCTGCCGATTTTGAGGTCCCCTACGTAAACGCCCAAAATCATACTGGCCAAAAAGGCCTGTACCAGGGCAAATACAATCATCGAGGGGGCTTCCCACTTTTTGGCGGTGTACATCAGTATGGTACCCAGTATTACGTGCCAGAACATCCAGAGTAAGAAGCTGCCTTCCTGTCCTTCCCAAAAAGCACTGAAAATGTATTCGGAAGGAAGATCCAGCGAAGAGTGCTTCCACACGTAATCGTATTCGAAGTAATGGGCACTCATCAGGTAAAAAAGGCAGCCCACTACCGCAAAAACACTGGCGGTATGTACTAAAAAACCGGCTCGTGCCAGTTTGTGATAAGCCTGGCCTTTACCGGCATAAAAAAGGTAGTAGGCTACAGCACTTATCAGCGCTGAAACCATAGACAGGCTCACAAAAAAACGCCCGGCCTGGCCGGGTAAAAGGTGTTCTCCGATGTACTCCATTAGTTGTAGGTTTCGTAACCTTCCATTTCGTTGGTTTCATTGTATTTGGAAGGGCACTTCATCAGGATCTCCTGAGCTACAAAGGCACTGTCGGTGCTGTAACCCTTCATGGTGATCTCTTCACTGCGTTCAAAATCCTGGGGCTTGGGCTGGTGGTAAATTACCTTTTTACGAACCCCTTCTTTATCCACCGCTCCGAATTCAAAGCGGTTGGCGCGGGCATCGTAATCCATAGCCGCATCGGTATCCAGGTAACCGATAACGGTATAGGTGGTTTTGGGATTGGCGTTGGCTTCGGCAAAGCCTACGTAGGTGGAGGCATCATTAATAGTAGCCATAATAGCCCCGATGGCTACGGCAATGATCAATATGATAACGATGTGCGAACGTTTCATGCTACTTTTCTTTTTCCAGTTTTTTCAACTTGCGGTCAATAAGGACCAGGTAAACCACAATCCCGATAAAGATAATGGACAGAATACTTACCACCACATAGATCTTGCCATTACTGCGCATGGTATCGGCCATTTCTACTTCCTGGCCCTGGGCATGTGCCAACAGGGTGAGGAAAGCTGCAAACAGCGTGAATATTAACTTTTTCATTTTAATCCAGGTGTTCATTTTTTCTCCAGATGAGTTGGGTGTACCGTAACTTCAGGTTCATAATCCAAATTCCGATGAGGGTCCAGCCGATTACGGCCGGGTAAAAAACCAGGCGCATATCGCTGTTGAGGTCATAACCTGAAAAACCGGGATTGCCCCCGTTTCCGGGGTGCAGACTGTCCGTCATACGCGGTAAAATGCCGATGAAAACAATCATCATTACAAAGGCAAAAATATTATACACGGCCGCCAGGCGGGCCTTCTTTTGCGGATCTTCCACCGAGCCCCGCAGTACGAAGTAGGCGAGGTAGATGAGCATGGTAACGGCCGTGCCGTTGAGCTTGGGATCATTTACCCAAAAGGCACCCCAGGTAAAACGCGCCCAAATGCTGCCGGTAACCAGCCCCAGCGTAGCCAGGAACATACCGGTTACGGCCGATTCTTTGGCTTTGAGGTCGCGCAGGCGGGAGTTGTTGGCCAGGTAACCGATGCTGTAAGAAAGGGAAGCGGTCATCAGAATGATCATCGCAAACCACATGGTTACGTGAAAGTACAATACCCGTATGGTTTCATTGAGAATGGGCAACCGTGGCACCGGCCCCAAAAATCCTAAAATGATGGTATAGAGTACGAGAACAACGCCTAAAGCCTTCCACCAGTGTGCTTTCATCGTTTCATTTTAATCGCGCCAAAGGTACGCAAATAAGAGATAAGACAATAGTAAAGATACCAATGCCAATAAGAGGAGTACCATCATCACCGGTGCATTTACACTCCACGAAAATCCGGTAAGTGCCCTTATACTGGTACGGCTCAGGGCCAAAACCTGCGGGTACAGGAGCGGTATGCTCAAAATAGCAGGTAAGGCGGGGTTATCACCGGCCTTGGCAGCCAGCCCGGAAACAAAGGTGAGGATGCAGGCAAAACCGGCACTGGCCAGTATCAGCAGTACGATAAACGCCCAGGGATCGGCTACAATGTTGCCCAGTAAAAAGAGGAAAAGTAAAAAGGTAAACAGGCCGATCACCAAGAGGTAAAAGAAGTTGTAAATGGTTTTACCGATCACCAGTACCTGCGGCCTTACCAGGCTGAAGTACAATAAAAACCTGCGGTCGGCTTCATTTTGAAAGCTGCGGAAAGCCGCCTGCACGGCCGCGAATATCAGTACGATCCAGTACAGGGCATTCCAGGTTTCGGAGGAGATTAAACCGTTAAATACCAGGTAACTGAGGTAGGTGGTGGTTAATACATACAGCAATACCGCCAGTATGCTTTGGCGGTGCCGCCACTCCAGGCTGAAGTTCAGTTTTACGATTTGCAGGATTTGTTGGAACACGGGGCAAAGTTAGGTGACAGCGACCAAAGTAATGTGAAGGATATAACGGATAAGTTGAAGCCGCACCAGTTCATAATGACCATAACTACCCGCTATTTCAACTTTAATATCTTTTGAGCGGAACGTACGGTCATCCTGAGCGTAGTCGAAGGATGACCGGTATCAATCAGGCTTCGACTCCCTGTCCGTCCGGAAGGTGGGTACTCAGCCTGACCAATTTTTGGTTTTAACTTCTGGTAAGCTTGCTTGAAAGTCGGGAAGTACGATCTTAGAGTCGCATCATTTTCAAATGCCGGGTTTCTTCACCAATGCGTAGGCGATAGAAGTAAAGCCCCGCCCGTAAGGCGAAGGTTGCAGTGCGGAAGCGGTGTTCACCCTGGGTAAGCTTTCCGTGGTAAATACGTTGTATTACCCGGCCGTTTAAGTCCAGTAACTCCAGCTCAACGGCCTGCGTTTCCTTCAGGTATAATTCCAGTTGTTGGTGTTCGCTGACCGGGTTGGGAAAAATGGAAAATTGAAATTGTTCGCCTTTTAACTCGGATATTGAAATATTAGGGGAAACGGTGAATGACTTAGTGACTATTGCTGAATCTACGGGATTATTTCTGCAAGAATTAGTATCAAAGGCTTTGTAAGCACCAACCTTTAGTAAATAGTTTCCAGAAGGTAAATATCCTATACTGAAAGTGTCAGTGAGTGTTCTAAAGGCACTTTGAGTTGATAGCCTAACACAGTAATGAATGAAAACAGTATTTCCAGAAATACTAATACTATCATAAATTTTACCACCATAGTCGTTACTGGTTACTTGTAACCAAATATTTATACTATCATTAATATTTGGCAAGGTTGGAATCACCTCGGCTTTGTCAATAGTTATTCTTGGCGTTTGAGCTTTTAAAACATTAAAGACCAGTACTAAGGATAAGATTTTAAATAAATAAATTTTCATATTCAACGGCTGAAATGAGTATATCAAATGTAGTTTATTTTTATAATTTTATTGTTTTCAGGTATTTAACCTGATCGTTTAGTGAAATGCGATAGAGATAAAGACCTGCTTTTAAAGTGCTCACATCCACTTCAATTTGCCGGTGATGCCCCGGGTTTTTATCAGTGTAAATTTCCCGGATGACCCGCCCGCTCAGATCAAGTAAAACTATTTCCAGCGGCTGACCGTCCAGCTTTTCAAGCTTCAGGCTTTGCCATTGAGAAGCGGGGTTGGGAAACAGGCTTATTTTTACCTCCTTCAAGTAAAGTTTACGGGCCTTGATACTAGGATTCGGTTCGTACAAAATGCTGTAGGCAAATTGGGGATTAACAGTGGCAGTGTCAAAGGGCCACCAGCCCAAGTAATTACCACCTTGATCACTTACCCGGTAGACGTAGCCGCGCAGATAGGCGTTGTTCTGATCCAGTGAATCCAGCGTTACTCTTTCGCGAGGCAGGAGGTTATTGCTATTATCGTAAAGGGGTAATACATTGGAAGAGCTGGGCCGCGGCCAGGCGGCCACAATGGAATCATGGGCCGCGAGATTATGCTGTACCGTGGCGCGGATCTCGTAGGCATCTACTTTGTATTCACTGGCCGGGTAATACACCCCATTAGCACCACGAAAACGTTCCGGGGTTTTTACCGCCCTATTACTGCTGTAGAGGCTGGTAGACAGACTGTAGGGAAAGGCATCGGTACCGTAATGCCGGAGCTTACGGAAAGCGGTATCTACCGCAGCCAGGGCCGCCCCGGCATTGATGCGGCCGTGCCCGGTGAGGTTATCTACGCCCGGCAGATCGGTATCGGTAGCGGTCATTTGGAGGATGTACTCTACATCTTCGGGAGCCAGGTTGTTGTAGGCCGGTACCGGCTCGTTGAGGTAACTCATCAGCAGGCCGGCCAGACCGGCTGCGTAAGGGGTAGAGGCAGAAGTGCCTAAGAAGGATTGATATAAATCGTTAGGGATAGTTGTTACTACTAATTTACCCACACCGGGTGCAGCAATGTCAACACCTTGTCCATAACTTGAATAAGCTGCAAAATTCCCAGATGTATCTGTAGCACTAATACAGAGAATCCAACTTTCATCAAGAGTGGCTGGATATTCATCAAAGGCGTTGCCATGATTACCTCTAGCAGCAACAAAAGTGACTTTAGCCCGGTTGGCAAAATGCACAGATTCTCGTAGTAAGGTAATATTTGTATCATTGAAAATTGACAGTGGAGGTATTGAATGACTATTTTGATTTATACCCCAACTATGATTGGCAATATGCAATCCAAAACCATAGGGCAAGGTACTTGAGTCAATAGCGGATTCAACAATGGCTTCTGCGATATAATTGAAAACACTACCATTTGGTTGAGGTAATATTCTATGACTATACAATGATACACCTATACTGCCAATAGAATCGTTTCCCCCGGCCACCCCGGCTATACCGATATTATTGTTACGGATGGCGCCCAAAACACCGGCACACTGGGTACCGTGCCCACCTGGATCACCCGGTCCGGAATTCATGGGTACGTTGTTTAAATGATCCCAGCCGTCCACTACTTTGGAGTTCAGGCGGCCGCCAAAATCTTCGTGGGCGTAATCGATACCGGTATCGAACACCCCGGCTTTTATGTAGGGCTGTCCGGCCGTATAGTCCCAGGCCGGCTCAATGTTAATGGAGGAGTTGGGGTAGGTGGTATTGGGGTACAGGGCGTACTGATCAGGATACAAAGTATCGTTAGCGGTGGCCGAAGGCTGGGCCACGTAATTACCGTGGGCGTATTTTACCAGCGGGAAGAGGCTATTGAGGGAGTCGGCTACATGGGTAACGTCCAAACCGGCCGGGAAGGTAAGTACGAAGGTGGCCCAAAAGGGCGGTATGGGAATGGTTTCCCCCAGGCGCGATAGGGTATGGGTGTGTTCGGTTTTGAGGTGGCGGAATATTTTGAGAACGGTAATGTTACAGCTGCCCCCGGAGCCACACAGTGGCCCTAGTTTCTGCTGGATGCTGTCCACCACTTCCGCTTTCAGGAAATAGGAGAGCTCCCCGAATTCGGCTTCTTTGCCAGCCGTATTATCTACCGCGCCCCGCTTTACCAATGAAGTATCAAAGCGTACAATCAGTTCGTTTTTGGAAAATACCGGCTCACCCTGTGCGGTATAAACCAAAGCGGTATCGCGCTGAAAAAAGGAATATTTGAGGGTTACCCATTGGGGAGCACCGGCTGAATTGGAGGTGCGGCCACTTACGTAAATATCATCGTCTATTTGCTGGATGGAGGAGGGGTACTCTATACTGCGGTCGGTATTTTCCCAGTTTTTCATCCACTGCAGTTCACCTTCGGTGGTGAACTGTGCGGTTACTATATTGCTGTTACTGCCATCGGAGGTATAGCCCACTACATTCACCACCTCGTTGTGCATTATCTGCAGGTCGGTAATTTCGGCCAACGGTTTGGTTTCGTCCGGCCAAAGGGTTTGCTCCCACACCAGGCTTCCCCGGTCGTCAAATTTGAGCAGCAAAAATTTACGGATGCCCGGTTCGGGCTCCTGCCAGCCGCCTACGTACAGGTTGCCGTCATCGTCAAGGCCCAGGGCATTGCTGCCCTCGTTGTAGCGATCATAAACGCTTACCCATTGGCTTTGCAGGGTAGAGTCGAGCTTCAGCAACTTAATGTCATGGTCGCTTCCGTTATCGTCAATACCCGTAATGTAATAGTTCTTATAGGGGTCTTTTACCAGGTCTTTGGGTTTACGGATATCCGTTTCATCGGACGATTCGCGGTTAACAGCCGTTTGCTGGCCCAGGTGATTGTATGAAAGGGTGGTATAATCCCAAATGCCCAGGGTGTCTTCACTGCCCCCGGTTACCGTTATTTCCTCCCCGGAACCGGATACCACTATATCCGCCCCAATGTCCAGGTGCTGGTTGTAATCGTAACGGGTGGCCCATTGCAGGTTTCCGGAACCATTGTATTTAAGAGTTATACAATCCAGCCCGGTGCTGAGCCCCTCGCTGGCACCGGTAATATATACGTTACCGCTGTTGTCGATAGCCATTTCCACCGGGTAATCCGCTCCACCCGTGGCATCATAAGGGGCTACCCAAATAAAATTCCCCTGATGGTCAAACTTTAGTAGAACGATGTCGAAAATACTGTCGTTGCTGTACTGGCTGGCTCCGGCTACGTAAACGTTTTGGTTGCCATCGGTGATAACGGCCGCCCCGTAGTCCGACTTTCCTTTCGGTCCGTTCCAGTTGCGTTGCCAGGTAATTTGGCCGTTTTCGTCAAGCTTGGTTACCAGTATATTGGCGTGCTGACCGCTTACCAGGGTGTTTCCGGCCGTGATGAGGTTGCCGTAGCCATCGGTGGTGCTGGCCAGCCATTCTATACTGTCCGGGGCACTGTGATTTTTCACCCATTCTCTATTCACATAGGTTTGGGAAAGAAGATGCAAAGGAACCAGAGGAAAGATGAGAAGTATGAGGTAGCGGAAAAGTCGCATAGAAGATTTGGTTTGGTTGATCTAAACTGGTCAACACAAACCTATCGAAAAAAATCGTATAAAACTAATATTCACTTAAGGATATTGGGTAATTACTTATTTTGAAACAGGAATTCATCATTATTATGGATTATTTTAAAATATCCATAGTAGATTTTAGAAATAACAACATTTCAGGCGATACGGAGAATTGGGCCGCACGTTCCGGGTGCGTGAAGTAGGGCCTTACAAGCTTGTTTTGGTTTTTTTCCAACACGCGGCCCTGCCTTCAAACATTTTTCTCATTTTTGGTTTATTACCTAAAAGCTTCCATAATGATTCAAAAAGTCAGTGTATTTTTAATGGTGCTGCTCCTGGCAGCCTGCCAATCCAAAGAGCCCGCAAAAAAGGAAATGGCTTCAAACTTAAACTCTACCGAAAGCAAAATGAAAACCTTGCACAACTATCAATCGCAAACCCTGGCCGGAGAAGATTTTGATTTTTCAAGCCTGGCCGGAAAGCGGGTATTGATTGTAAATACGGCCAGCGAATGTGGTTATACTCCGCAGTATAAACAATTGCAGGAGCTGTACGAAACCTATGGGGACGGTGATTTTGAAATCATCGGTTTTCCTTCCAATGACTTTGGCGGGCAGGAACCCGGTACCAACGATGAGATTGCCCAATTTTGCCAGCAAAATTACGGGGTAAGCTTTCCCATGATGGCGAAAACCCCGGTGAAGGGAGAGGCACAACATCCCGTTTATGAATGGCTTACCCAAAAGTCGCTCAACGGCCGGGAAACCGTGGAGGTAAAGTGGAACTTCAACAAATTCCTGGTTAATGAAAAGGGAGAGTGGGTAGCCTATTATCCCTCGGCCACCTCACCCCTCGATGAAAAGATTGTAGCCTTTGCGGAAGGTCGTTAGAAGGAAAAAAATGGGGTTACGATATACAAAAAGGGCAGCCCACGGGCTGCCCTTTTTTTTAGGATGGATTGTACTAGAAAATATCCAGTGTGGTGGGTGATGAAAAGTTAATGGTGTAAGGCCCGCAACCGGCACAATGTCCCGGTGAGCTAACCGAATTGGGCAAACCGAAACAGTTGGTGGGGTTGGGAGCGGCCACAGCCAGGGGCCGGCCACAAGGATCGCAGGAATCTATGGAAGGATATACTATAGCGCGATCCCAAAACCAATCGGGGTTACAGGGATTAACCGTTACCGAAGCACCAGGACCGGGCGGTACGCATACCTTAACCGCACATTGGTCATTGCAATCGTCTTGCTCATTGTACAGCACCACTACGTAGGCGCAATTGGTGTTGTTGGAAATGGTGAGGGGTGCTGATTGTGCAAGCACATAAGAAGCTCCTGCCAACAGCAGGAAACAGCTAAAGATTAATTTTTTCATAAGTAGTAGAGTTTAAAAAATGTCTAATGTAGTTGGACTGGAAAAGTTGGCCGTGTAAGGTCCGCAGGCGCAGTGGTTGCTGCTTACCGCGGTGGGTAAACCCAAACAATTGGTAGGATTGGGCGCGGCCACGAAGATGGTACCGTTTGGACAATCCTGACAATCGTCAGTGGTGGGAGTAATGAGCGCCCGGTCCCAATACCAGTTGGAATTACAAGGGGCGATCACCGTAGTTCCGGGCAAAACGCAAATGGCGGTGGTGGAACAGGTATTGTCACAAGCATCGTCAGAATTAATCAATTGCACTAAAAAAGCGCAGCTTGTGGAGTTGGTAACCGTAACGGGACTGGACTGTGCGAACACAACCGTGCCTGCCAGCATAAAAAAGCAGGCGAGAATCACTTTTTTCATAATAGTAGAGTTTAAATGTTACTCAATATTAAGAAAAAAATCGCGATTTTCCTTCTAACCGACTGATTTAAATTAAGTTATTTGGTGGATGCCGGATGGGAGAGGTTAGGTGCGAGATATTAGAAGTTGGACGTTAGAAATCAGATGTTAGAGCATCGGTGTTAAATTCAAAATTTAAAACCTTAACACTTTCAACTGGCTTGCGGCCGGCCGGTTTGAAATCATGATCCCACTTTTACAGCAGCGGCAATAGCACTGGCACGCTTGCGCAACTCATCCATGGGCGCATCTACCGCACCGTAAGCCAGAGCCACTCCCATCCTGCGGTAGGGCCGGGTAGTGGGTTTGCCAAAAATACGGATGTCGCTTTGCGGGTATTGCAAGGCTTTTTCGAGTCCTTCGTAATGCGGGGTGTCTTTGCTTTCGGCTGCAGCCAGTATAACGGCCGAAACAGCTGCTCTTTCCAAAGTTATTTCCGGTATGGGAAGTCCCAGTATGGCACGGGCATGAAGTTCGAATTCACTCAGGTTTTGCGTGCGAGCCAGGGTAACCATACCCGTATCGTGCGGGCGGGGTGAGAGCTCAGAAAAATACACTCCTCCATTCCCCAAAAAGAATTCGATACCCCAGATTCCGGCACCGCCCAAAGCCGCGGTAACCTTGCTGGCCATGTGTTGTGCTTCGGCCAGGTGTTGATCGGATATAGCACAGGGTTGCCAGCTTTCCTGGTAATCTCCTCTTTCCTGGCGGTGACCGATGGGCGGACAAAACAGGGTAGGGCCGTTCTTTTGGGTGACGGTAAGCAGCGTAATCTCAGTATTAAAATCTATAAACTCCTCTATGATTACTTCCTGTAAATCGCCCCGGCTGCCATCGAGGGCGTATTGCCAGCTTTTGTCAATATCGGCTTCGGTTTTAATAACCGACTGGCCCTTGCCGGAAGAGGACATCAAAGGCTTTACCACGCAAGGCATACCTACCTCGGCTACGGCCGATTTAAAATCAGGCAGGTTATCCGCATACCGGTATTTGGCAGTTTTTAAGCCCAATTCCTGAGCAGCCAGGTCGCGGATCAGTTTGCGGTTCATGGTATAATTGGCCGCCCGGGCACTGGGCACTACAGTAATTCCCTGCTTCTCATAATCGTAAAATCGTCCGGTACGGATGCTTTCCACTTCCGGTACTACCAATTTAGGTTGGTGTTTATCGATCACCGCATCCAGTTGTTTACCATCCAGCATATTCAAAACCTCAAATTCATCCGCCACCTGCATAGCCGGGGCACCGGCATAATTATCACAGGCCACTACATATTGCCCCAATCTTTTAAGGGCTATTGCCAGTTCTTTACCGAGTTCCCCCGAGCCGAGGAGTACAATTTTTTGAGACATGGAACGATTTTTTAGGGAAGCGAAGTTAGGAATTGATCGTGTGGCAAAACCAGGGTTTTCAATTATCAAGTTTTAGTTTTGCAGCGGCAAACCCATAATTCATGAAAAAAGACATTCATTTTCCCAAAGTAACCGATGTAAAGGTAGCTATCGGCAAACGCATTGATGAAAAGGGAGAAAGTGATTTTTACGTATATGTCATCAACAACAAACCTACCGACCTCAATAACGTAATGGTAGTTTCCAACGGTACCGAAAACCAGGACGGTGGAGGGCGTAAAACATCTACCCTGCGGCACTTTATCGAGCATTTGCCCAAACACAGCTCAGCGCGGGTTGAACGGATAAGCCCCGAGGTATTCGGATTTTACAATACATTTTGGGTAAGTTTTTATATTGGACGTGAATTATTCGACCGGAAGTTTTCCATTGCTCCTTTTTCGGAATGGGAGCTGGAAAATATACCGGAATTGGGACTGCAAGGAAAAATCAATGATTAAGATGAAAAAAACGGTTTTAGGACTGGTATTACTATCACTTAGTAGCCAGGCATTTGCACAGTTCGAAGCGGGAGATACCGCTTATTCCGCTTCCTATTTTATGGGGATGGAGGGTAGTGGAGAGCAGAAATCCTGTAAAGACCTGGAGGTGGAAGTGAAGATTGAGAAGAACATTCCCAAGTGGGTTCGTAATCAGGCCCTTAAGGACCTTTCTGTGTACCTGAAGCCAGCCGATATCCAGGAGTACCCCCCTGAAGCGGAGTTGTTTAAGGTGTGCGAAGGTTGGTTAACCACCAAACGCAGTCTTATGGCCGAGGTGCTGTACCATGTTCCCGGGGAGCGAATGTCAATAGTATTTTACCTGGATGAAAAGAATTGCTGCGATAGTAAAAAGACCATGAAACGCGCCTATACCTATAATGTAAACCTTGCCGATAACTCCTTTTACGATCTGGCGACTTATTACCAAAAGCATAAACGTGCCATAGATGCCGAGGTGATGAGTAAGGTGCGCAGGCGTTATTCAGAAAACTGGTCGCGGAAGTACATCAATATGATTTCTCTTGAAGATAAGGCACCGGTAGGTTTTGACGATCGGGGCTTTTTAGTGTTTTCCGTATCCACGATTAAGGATAAGGAGCACGTACCCTGGATTGTGGCTTACGACCGTTTACCCGCAGCTTTGCCCTGGAAATGATTGACTGGGCTGATTTCGAAAAGGTTGAAATAAGGGTAGGGACCGTAATCAGAGCAGAGGAATTTCCCGAAGCCCGCAAACCGGCCTACAAATTATGGATCGACTTTGGCGAGCACGGTACGCTCAAAACCTCGGCCCAGGTAACCCGGTTATACCACCGGAGTGATTTGATCGGTAAGCAATTGGTGGCCGTGGTAAACTTTCCACCCAAACAAATTGCCAACTTTATGAGTGAGTGCCTGGTTTTAGGTGCCCTGGGCGAGCACGGAGAAGTTTCGCTCTTAAGCCTGCTCAGTAGGGCTAGAAACGGTTCGAGGGTGCTTTAATACAGTTTTAGGTTTTCTTTAACACGCACCACGCCCCAAAGCTTCTAAATTTGGAGAAAGGCCTGTTATGAAATTAAAAGCTATCCTCACCTTCACGGCTTTATGCTGCTTTTCACATCTCTTTGCACAAATTAAAATTCCCATTGGCCCGGTAATAACGGTGGATGGAAGTCTTACTTCAGCCGAATGGACAGCCAGCGATACCGTAGTTATTATGGCTCCCGGGGGCAATGTAGAGGTGCTGTATCAACATGACTTCAACGCCTTGAACCTGGCCTTTACCGGTGTCATGGAAAGTGGGGGTACACCCCGTTTTCCGGAAGTGTTGATCGATACGCAAAACGACCGGGCCACCGGTTTTCAGGCTGACGATTGGTGGTTTCACGTTTCAGGTACCGATTGCGAATACCAGGGTCAGTACGGAAATTACGATAGCTGCGAAACGGTTCGCCCCAACTGGACGGCCGTTCCTAATTTCACGGCCTCCCTACCCAACGTGGATACGGTGGAAATAAGGATTCCTCTCAGTACCCTTTCTATTAATTCCAATGATACCATTGGAGCAAGTTTCCTGATGAACAACTTCATGAGTTGGAACCACTGGCCCACCATGGCTGCCCGGCAGAATCCCTCCACCTGGCAACCCATGTATTTTTCCAATAGCTTACGGGCCCGTGGTTATGAATCGCCTTTTTACGAAGTTTATCCAAACCCGGCTGACGACTTTGTTTGTGTTGAAGGGGTGAAGGCGGCTCACACCATATCCCTTTACAGTGTTTTGGGAAAGAAGGTACTGGAAAGCGAGCCAGGGTTGCCCGGACAAACCACCCGTTTGGCAGTACACCATTTACCGGAGGGTATTTACATTCTGCAGGTGGATATAAGGGGGCAGCCCCATAAAAGATTAGTGCGGGTGAGGCACCTGTGATCGCTTCTTTTTCGGTATTTTCACCACTAAACACCGCACTATGAAAAATGCCATTCAATGGTTCGAGATACCGGTAAACGATCTCGAAAGAGCTAAGCAATTTTACAGTCAATTGCTGGCTATAGAAATGCAGGATTTTAAAATGGAGCAACTTCAGATGGTGCTATTTCCGGTAGAGGAGGGTACGGTAGGCGGAGCTTTGTGCTACCACTCCGAATTTTACAAGCCCAGTCATGAAGGACCGTTGGTTTATCTGAACGCCAATCCCGATATGTCACCGGCCTTGGAACGCCTGGAAGGTTTGGGAGGGCAACTGATTCAACCCAAAACACTTATCCGCGAAGACCTGGGTTATATGGCTCTCATACAGGATACGGAGGGTAACCGGGTGGCGCTGATGTCGCAGAGTTAGGCATTGGTTTTGATATTTTCAGCCTATGAAAAAGAAGTTGGAACTGGAGGGGTGGACGAACAAGGTGTATGAACTGGTAACCAACGTACCGGAGCCAAAGTTAGCGGGCAAACCCTCTGATGAAGTTTTCGTAAAAAGCCTGATAAGGCAGTCGGCCGTTAAAAGCAGTTCGGTTTCGGCAGCTCTTTCCATCCCGGGTGGGGTAGCAGGGGTGCTTTCCGTGCTACCTGATGTGTATTCCGTTTGGCGCATACAGGCCCAAATGATCAGTAATATTGCAGCGGCCTATGGAAAAAACAATCTTTTAAGCCGGGAGCAAATGCTGTGGTGTATGTTCCGCCAAATGGGGGTGGGCCTGATTAAGGAACTGGTGATTCAACAGGGAGGCCGTTACCTGGTACAGCATTATGGCAAAAAAAATCTGCTGAGCCTCATTCAGAAGCTGGGTGTTAAAATAGCCCACCAACAAAGTGCACGGATGGCGGGGCGGGTATTGCCCGTTATCGGTTCCCTGTCGGCCGGAGCCCTCACTTATTACGATACACAACGGGTGGGTAAAAACGCCATGCAGTTATACTCCAGGGATATTCTCTTTCTTCCCCCCGCCTCAGGATTGGCTGAAGCAGGGGAGTTTGAAGAATTTTAAATCGCACGTATTCGGTCAGGCGGTTTGGGTGGCCGAACCGGAATTCGAGTCTTTACCTTCTCCGGGTTTGGAGCCGGTACTGCGGATATTGATTACTTTTTTCAGCATATCGAACCAAAAGGGCGCACCCAGCGTAATGGCCATAGCCGTTATAAACCAGCCCACGGCCTTTTGAAAGCTTAGCTGATTCCATACCGAATGCAGAATTTTACCCACATTACCCCAGAAGTTATTCCAGCCTTCCGAAAACCATTTCAGGAAACCGATGTCTTCAGCCGGCTTGAACTTTTTCCAGTCGGGTAATCGCCATCCCATACCCAGGATCTCCTTTGCCTGGTACAATTCATCGGTTACCAACTCATGAATGTAATTCTGTATAGAATCCACTACGGCCGGGCTGGCTTCTTTAAAAGGCTTCACACCACTTGAGGACGTGCTATTACTGCCACCGGCCGCTGTAATTGGATTGTTGCTTCCTCCGGCCGCGCCAGCGGAACTTGCTACGGGCTGCTTGTTGTTACCGGCATTTAACAGGGTGTCGTTTCCAACCGGTGATGGGCTTTGGGAGGCCGGTTTGGTGCGCTCTTTCACGTAATTTTCAGCCAGTTGTACAATTTGCATACGGGCTTCGGGGTCATTGGCCAGTTTGTCGGCAATACTGAATGTATCGGCATCGGTTACTACACTCACCACCAGTCCTAAAATGAGTAAAATTCGCTGTACATAGCGCTTGTACCAGCCGGAAGCTCTTTGCATCATATCCTCGTACCATTGCTGTAAAAGCTGATCCAGCTTATCCACTTTGCCATCGGCCTCTTTAATAAAGGTCAGGAGTGCGGTGCGGGTAGGGCCTTCCGGCATTTTGGCCCGCACCTGGTCGGAAAGTTCCTGAAAATCTCTTTTGGCGGTATCCGGGGCATCCAGCAGGTCCATAAGGATCTTTGAAAAATTCGCCTTGTTGAGGTAGGACGGCCGTTTGCTTTTTTCACTACTACCCCTGCCGGTGTGATTCCTGGCAAATTTGATCACCAACGGGTGTTCATAGAAACGTACGCCCAGGTCTTCGGCCTCACTATCCTTCGCAGCCAGGTCATTTTTCCGTTGCTTTTTAGGATGAAGATTGGGATCGAAGTTATCGCTTAGCATGGTGCGTATAGCCGTATAAAGGATTTTACCGCGCTTGGAGAGATAGGTCATGATCAACTCGTTGATACTGGAAACCAAAAGGCTAAGTAGCAGGTAAATCATGATCAGGCCGATCACGATATCCAGGAATTCTGATCCGAAAAACATAGTTTAAAGTTTGGTTGTGAATAGTTTGGGTATTAAAATTAAACATTCAGGGCCTTTAAATTCCGGTCTTCACTAAAATGAATAGGCGTTTTACTAAAAAAATGAGAACATTTAACCGGCTATCTTGAACCTCCGGTCCATTATACCGTATTATTCTTATCAGAATTAAGGTCAGAGTTTTACCTTTGGCCTCCAAAATGATTTCAAAATCCAAAATCAATACAACAGAATGAAAATCACCGTAGTAGGTGCCGGTAACGTAGGTGCCACCTGTGCAGATGCCTGTGCACGCCAGGAATTAGCGAATGAAGTGGTTTTAGTGGATATCAAAGAAGGCCTGGCCGAGGGTAAATCCCTGGACATGTGGGAAACATCACCCATCAGCCTTTACGATACCCGCATAACCGGATCTACCAACGATTACAGTAAAACGGCCGGTTCGGACGTAGTGGTAATCACTTCCGGCCTGCCGCGTAAACCTGGAATGAGCCGTGATGACCTGATCAGCACCAACGCTAAAATTGTAAAATCGGTTACCGAGAACGTTATTCAGCATTCTCCCGAAGCTATCGTTATTGTAGTTTCCAATCCTCTGGATGTAATGTGCTACACCGCTTACCTGGCTACCGGAAAAAAGAACAAGAATAAAGTAATCGGTATGGCGGGTATCCTGGATACGGCCCGTTACCGTTCTTTCCTGGCTTTGGAGCTGAACTGCTCGCCTAAGGATATACAGGCTGTATTGATGGGTGGTCATGGTGATACCATGGTTCCCTTACCGCGCTACACTACCGTTAGCGGTATTCCTGTTACCGAACTGGTAGCTGCGGATAAACTCGATGCCATTATTGAACGTACCAAGAAAGGTGGCGGTGAGTTAGTGAACCTCATGGGTACATCGGCCTGGTATGCACCGGGTACCGCTGCTGCTCAAATGGTGGAAGCCATTGTGCGCGATCAAAAACGTATTTTCCCTTGCTGCGCCTGGCTGGAAGGTGAATATGGACTGAACGATATTTACCTGGGTGTACCGGTAAAACTGGGTAAGGAAGGTATCGAAGAGATCATTGAACTCGATCTTACTGATGATGAGAAAGCATTGGTAAACGATTCGGCCGAGCACGTACGTGAAGTAATGAAGGTACTGGACGGTATGGATTTATTTTAAGTACCCGTTATTATTGAAATAGAATAAGCCCCGCTCGTGCGGGGCTTTCTTTTGATACGTACATTTGAACTCCTGCACCTGAATTGCTGTTTATCAAGGATATGGGTAAGCAAATACTTAAAAAAGGAATAAAAACACTGGGAAAAACCCGTATAGTGCGTCCCTTTGAAACCAAGGAAAATATCATACTGCGCGACTTTCTGGCCCTGGAGCGTACCACCCTGGCCAACGAGAGAACCCTCTTTTCCTACATCCGCACCAGCCTGTACCTCATTTTGGGAGGTATTGCCCTTATCCAACTGGAGGAGTTCGCTAACTTAATCTGGGCCGGGTACCTGGCCTTTGGAATTAGTGTTTTTTTACTGGTGTACGGGGCGGTTCGCTACCTGGTACTGCGGCATAAGCTCCAGAAATTTTACGATACAATAGACTTGCCTGAGGTTGCTAAAGAGGATAAAAAACCGGAATAAGAAAGGTGGCCAGTATCCACAATAACAGGTTTAAAGGCGTTCCTATACGCGTAAAATCCCGGAATTTATAATCACCTGCGCTATAAACCATAGTATTGGTCTGGTAACCGATGGGCGTCATGAAACTGGCACTTCCGGCAAAGGTTATGGCCAGCAAAAAGGGCAAGGCATCAGCTCCCATTGCCGATGAAATGGAAATGGCAATAGGGGCAAGCAGCGCGGCAGCCGCGTTGTTGGACATAATTTCGGTGAGAAACGAAGTGGTAAGGTACAATGCCGATATCATAACCACCGGCCCGAAACGGGTGCCGATATAATCCGTTAGCAAATTGGCAATTTCGGCCGATACCCCGCTTTTGGTCATCGCCTCACCAAGGCTCAAAGCTCCGGCCAATAAAATGATCACCTTCCAGTCAATCGCATTGTAAGCTTCGTTCATGGTGGTAACCCTCATGAATAAAAGTACGGCTATAGCACAAATAGAGCCCACCATTATAGGTACAATGTTCAAGGTAGCCAGGGAAATGGTAATGGCAATTACCGCACTTACCGTGGCCAGTTGACTTTTCTTTACTTTTTTAAGGCCACTTTCGCGCATGGAAAGGAAGGGCGCCTGGAAGGAGTTAATGGCACGGGAAAGCATCTCGTAGCCCTTCTCATTGGTTTGGAGCAGTAAAATATCTCCGGCCCTTAAATAAACCTGGTCCAGGTTTTCAAACTTTTGCTTGCCCCTTTGGCGTATGGCCAGCACTTGTGAATTGTACCTGCGGAAAAACTCGCGGGAGTTGAGGGATTTGTCGCGCAACTCGGAATTGGGAAGTATCACAATCTCCACCAGCGTGGTTTCCTCTTCCGGGAAACGTTTATCCGCTAAGGCTTCCGTAAGGCTGAGGGCTTCATTTTGAAGAATACTCTTCATTTTGTTCATTTCCCCCTGTACCAGTAATACGTCATCCTTTCTCAGCTCAAACTCCCGGGTGGGATTTTTGTAAATACGGTCTTCCCGTAATACTTGTATCACTCCTACTTCCAAACCATCTTTACGGAAAATATTGCGGATGGTCAGCTCTTCCCCGTCCTCAGTTTTATCCTTAGTAACTTTTATTTCAGTAGTGTAATTCTTGATCTGGTCGGCATTGCGTATTTCCAGCACTTCTTTATTAGCCGGGATCATTTTTTTACCAACTATTAAGATGTAAGTAATACCGGCCGCAAAAAACACCAGGCCGAGTGGAGCCATTAGGAACATGGAAAAGGGTTCCTGGCCGTTTTCTACGGCTATACTGCTTACCAACAGGTTGGTACTGGTACCTATGAGGGTGCAGGAGCCGCCCAGTATAGCCCCGAATGATAGTGGGATAAGATATTTACTGGAGGGGGTTTTGGTTTTGCGGGCCGAATTGGAAATTATAGGGATAAAAGTAGCCACCACCGGTGTATTGTTGATGAAGGCAGAAATACTGCCCACTATACTCATAATGCCGAAAAGAGCGGTATGATAACCGGCCCGCATGAGCCTGGTCATTAAGGGGGCCACACTTTCCACTATACCTGTTTGTATGAGGCAGTTACTGAGAATGAACATGGCCGCTACCGTTACCGTAGCAGTATTGGCAAAACCGCCAACTCCCTCCTCAGGGGTTAAAACACCACTAACTACCAGTACCCCAATAATAGCCAGGGCTACGTGGTCAACCGTAAAATACTCGGTAGCAAACAGCACAAAAGCTACTACAATTACCGCAATTGTTACATACGCATCATACCCCATTGACTTATAAAATAGCGTTTAATAATAAAGGTTCAAAACACTTAATTTTCTTCCTCATCCGGAGCCGTTTTTTTTAGCAGAAAAGCGATTAACCAGGTGGTAACAAAAGAAGTTCCGCTGTAGAGAACAGCCACTAGCGACATTTGATCATTTTCAAGCAGGTTGTTGGCAATAAAAATAGCCAGGGCACTATTCTGCAAACCCATTTCAATGGCTATGGTATAACGTCCCCGATGGGTAATGCCCAGCGGTTGAGTGCTGAAATAGCCTATCAGCATAGTACCCACATTGAGGATGATACCGGGAAAGATGAGATGGTAGTCTCTTTCAAAGTCAAAATTTCCACCTCCCTCTTCCGACAAGGAAATCAGGATAAAAATCAACAGCAGAAGCGTCATTAAGATATAACGCATCGGTCCTTTTACCGCCTCGATAAATTTTTTTGGGCCTTTTTCATTGAGCGTCATACCGGCCATTACGGGTAGTATTACCGTCCATAACATATTCACCAGTATTTTTCCGAAGGAAAGATCAATGCCATGAGTACTGCCTAAAAAAAGGTGGGTGGCCAGGTTTACAATAACCGGAATGGTGAGCACGATCAAAAAACTGTTGAAGGCGGTAAGCGAAACCGATAAGGCTATGCGCCCCCGAAGCAGATAGGTGACCAGATTGGAGGCTGTGCCCCCCGGACAGGCCGCTATTAGTATGAAACCTGCCTTATACACATTTTCCATGGGCCAGAACCAAACGATAACAAAGGCGGTGAGTGGCAATACCAGCATTTGAAGAACCAGACCGGTAACAATAGCTTTAGGTTTCCGGAAAACCCGGGTGAAATTGCTAACCTTTAGATTAAGCCCGATCCCAAACATTATCAGGGCGATACCAATGGGTACAATGTAATCGATCAGTTCAGACATGAATGAAGTAAGTTGAAGCCATAAACCCCAATTCATGCTTCTTGTTTCAGGATATTCCGGTATAAGGTACAGTAGTCATTTATGCAGGACGACCAGCTAAAGCGGGCGGCATACTGTTGCAGATTTTTACGGTGCTGAAGTGTATTACTTTCAAATTCCGCCAGGTTTTTTTCCAGTACACCGGCCATTGCCTCCGGTGTTAATTCGGGCCAATAGTAGGCGAGTTTACCGCCTACTTCGGGCAAACTGGCCTCGGTACTTAAAAAAACCGGTGCACCGGCCATCATGGCTTCAATAACCGGTAAACCAAAACCTTCGGCCAGGGAGGGAAATAAAAAGGCCCGACAGTTTTTATAGAGGGCGTATTTTTCGCGATTATCCACCCGGCCGGGCAGGATAACCCGTTCCTCCAGCTTCCAATCACGGATGGCGGCCACTATTTCACGGCCATAGGAGGTTTCATGATTTCCGGCTAAAACCAGCTTGTGATCCGGAAAATAATTCAGAAGTGGTAGCAATACCTTGAAATTCTTTTTGGCGGAAAATATCCCGATGGAAAAGAAATAGGGCGAACCACTCACGTAAGGCGGAACCCCGGTATCCGGGTATTCCTCCAGGTAAACCCCATTGGGAATAATTACCGGTTTTTTACCCTTTAAGTCCAGGTGTTTGGCCATTTGTTCAGCCGTATAATGCGAGATGGTACTCAGGTACTGGGCCCGGTTTACGTTTTTCTGCAACTGCTTTAAATAGCCTTGCGCCTTGCTCTGGTTTTTCTCACTCAAAAAATTCAGATCGTGTACAGTGAGCAGCCACGGTGTTTTGCCATTGGGTTTGTGAGAAGGAAACTGCTGGAGGCTATGCCAAAGATCATAGGTAGCTGACCATGAAGGTACATATCGCTTTTGCAGGGAAACATGGCGGTACTTAAAGCCGGGCTGTGGTTTCACACCATCTTTACGGGGTGTTAAAAAAGTAAATTCCAGGTCTTCCGTTGCCTGCTGCTGCAAATATTGATGAAAACGGTAGCTGAACTCCCCCAGTCCCGAATGCCGGTTCTTGATTTTATAAAGATCTACCAGAATGGAATGCATACCGCTGCTTAAAACCGCCAAAATAACTAATCCGGCTCAGAGCTTTAAACGTAGCTCACTTTTTCAATCCACTCTTCCGCAGCTTTAAAAATGCGCTCTTTCCGGTCGGCATTCATTTTATCGAGGGAGCTTACCATCATGCTCATCCTTTGGTTTTTGGCAAAGGTCTTTCGTTTGCGGTCAATAAAGCGCCAGTAAAGACCATCTACCACATCGCACCAGTCCCCCTTTTGGTAATTGCTCATTTTAAGGATGTAGTTGCTACCACCGATGTAGGGTTTGGTGGCGAAAATACCGCCCTCGGCAAACTGGCTCATTCCAAAAACATTGGGTGCCATAACCCAATCAGCACTGTCTATGTACATTTCCATAAACCACTTGTACACCTCCTGCGGGTGTAAACCGGTAGTGAGCATAATATTGCCGAGTATCATCAGCCGCTCGATGTGATGGGTATAGGCGTGCTTTTGCACTTTTCGGATGCTGTCGTCCAGGGGAGGGATGCCGGTAGAGCCCTCATACCAGCAGTCCTTCATTTTTCGCTGGTGATGGAAGTAATTTTTATCCAGTTCAAAGTTGTGGTAAATACCCCGCATAAATTCGCGCCAGCCTATAATTTGCCGCACTATGCCTTCTACGCTGGGGTAATGGGTATTATTTTCCCGGTAGTATTCAATAATCCGGTCGGTTAATTCATCCGGGGTGATGAGCCCCATATTGAGGTAGGGTGAAAGTACCGAGTGAAACAAAAAAGCTTCGTCCTTATCAATGGCATCTTCATAAGGTCCGAAATCTTCGAACCGTTCTTTCAAAAAAGTATTCACCCTTTGTAAAGCTGATCTTCGGGTGGTGCTCCAGTTGAAATTTTCCGTTTCACCGGGGTGATCGGCAAAAAGCTGATTCACCAGTTTAATAACCTCCTGGTCATGATCAGTAAGAGCGGACTGAACACGGTCAGGAATATTGATATTTTTCGGAAGCTTTTGGCGGTTTTCAGCATCAAAACTCCACTTCCCTTTTAAAGGCTCCCCCGAAGAGGTAAGCAACAAGCCCAACTTCTTGCGTTGCTCCTTGTAAAAGGTTTGCATGAAGGGTTTTTTATGCGCTTTTAAATAATTGTCAAAGTCTTTTTTCGAAGTAACAAAACCGGGGGAATCCACCACTTCCAACTCCAGCTTGTGTTTTTTACAAAACTGGCGGATACGCTGGTCCATAAAGGCATCCTCAATATCGTAGGTTACCAGTTTTTTTAGGGAGCTATACTGCTCCAGGGTATGTTCCAGCTTTTCTTCATAGGACTGATCACGGTTTTGGGCACTGAGGCGGTGGTAAACCAACTTGTGTTTTTCACTTAAGGCATCGGCATGACTGCGCATAGCACTGAGGAAAAGCACGAGCTTATGCTTATGATATTTGAAATGGGTGCATAGCCCGGCATCTTCAGCCATAAAAAAAAGAGTACGATCATCCGCCTGTAGTCGTTCATGATCCGGGAATAAACAATGCCCCATTACAAGGGCTATTTTTTGATAAGCCATGCTCAATAAACCAAACCGGTGTGCCGGTGTTTACAGCCTATGCTTAAACAACACCTCCCCGAAAAGATTTGCCCGGTGTGCCAAAGGCCTTTCAGGTGGCGCAAAAAATGGGAAAAAAACTGGGATGAGGTGAAATATTGCAGTGAACGCTGCCGAAGGTCAAAAAATAAGAGTGAATGAGAATTGCCATTTGGTTCAGGAATGACTTACGCGTGAAAGATCACCAGGTGCTTTTTGAAGCTTGCCAAAAAGCAGATGAAGTGGTGCCTTTTTATTGCTTCGATGATCATTATTACCAAACTGCTTCACTCGGTTTCCCCAAAATCGGTCCCCACCGGGCACGCTTTATTAAAGAAAGCGTAGAAAACCTGCATGCCAAATTAAAGGCGAAGGGTGGTGGTTTGGTTGTTCGCCAGGGCAATACCGCCTCCGAATTGCAAAAGCTGCATGAGCAGTTTCCTTTGGATGCTATTTATTTTACTGAGGAGACTACTAAAGAGGAAAAAGACCTTGAAAAAAAGGTGGCTGACCTTAAAATTCCGCTCCAAAGTTTTGAAAACCAGGCATTGTATTCCGTATCTAAGTTGCCTTTTGCGATAGAGGATATGCCCTGGGTTTTTACCGAATTCAGAAAGGCGGTTGAAAAACAATGTGAAGTAAGTGCACCCACTCCCGAGCCGGAAGCTATCCATGTTCCGGAGAATTTGCACTTCGGTAAAATTCCCGATCTACCCGAACTTGGACTGGAATACCCCGACAAAGATCAAAGGGCGGTACTCGATTTTAAAGGTGGGGAAGAGGCAGCCTGGGAACGTTTACAGCATTATTTCTGGCAAACGGATCAGATCAGCACGTATAAAGAAACGCGAAACGGGATGATCGGTGCGGATTACAGTTCCAAATTTTCACCCTGGCTGGCACAGGGTTGTATCAGCCCGGTAAGTATTTACCATGAGCTCAAACACTATGAAAAGCAACGAACTAAAAATCAATCCACCTATTGGTTGTTTTTCGAGTTACTGTGGCGTGACTTTTTTCGCTTTACGGCTCGTAAAGAGCAAGGCCATTTTTTCCGGGTAGATAAGGACGTGCGGATATCCATCGATGAACGTTTTGAAAAGTGGTGCCGGGGCGAAACCGGGCAGGACTTTATAGATGGGCACATGAAGGAGTTATGGCATACGGGTTTTATGAGTAATCGTGGTCGTCAAAATGTGGCCAGCTACCTGGTAAACGACCTGGAACAGCACTGGTATGCCGGGGCACAATGGTTTGAATCGCGCCTGATCGATTATGACGTTTGCAGTAACTATGGCAATTGGGCCTACGTTGTCGGAGTGGGGCACGACCCCCGAAAAGACCGTTACTTTAATCCCGAATCACAGGCCGGGCGATACGATCCTGATGGAAAGCACGCCCAGCTGTGGAATACAGATTAGCCGTAATTTTATCACTTTTAACAGCAAATGAGTAATCCCGGTTCCGGAAATACAATAGCCAAGGTGGTGGTCATCCTCATTCTTACATTGGGGGTGCTGGGTGCCATCAGCTATTTTAGTTTTAAGAGTTACCGGGAGTTTACGCAGGCGGTGGATTCGCTATCGCAAAAATCGGGTGAAGAAGGGCTTTCCAAAAAAATACTGGCCGACCTGGGTGAACTGGAAGGTTACTCCAGGGCCTACTCACTTACCAACAGTGAAAATGATTTTTCGCGCTACCTGGATAAAGCCCGAAAAATGCAGCGGGATATCGATCAACTATACATTCAAAGTGCAGGAAGTAATTACCGCAGGGAGGTGGATACCCTGCGTAGCCTGTTTAAGTTGAAAATCAGGAGCTTTGAAGAGTTTATCACGGTAAAGAACAGCGGGCGTTTTGACCAACCGAGCCGGGATGCGCTACACCTGCTGGCTCAAACGGACAGTACTTTTCTGGCGGATAGCCTTTTGCTGCCCCGGCAGGAGGTGGTTACCACCACGGTAACCGAACCTATTGCTTCCAAAAAGCCGAAAGAAGAGAAAAAGAGTTGGTTGGGGAGGATATTCAGTGGTAAAGACGATAAGAATGCCAAAGACTCGATACGCAACCGGGTTACCCAGGAAACCGTGGTGAGTTACGATAGTACGTACTTTGAAAAAGTGGACACCCTGCTTAGTTCGGTCAAGACTGCACTGGCCAGGGCGGAGAGGATGCGCCAGCGACAGGAAAAGGAGCTTAGCCAGCAAGAAATGGAGTTGCTGAAGAATGACTTCCGGGTGATCGATAAGTTACGCACGGTCATTCTGAAAATCAATCAGTTGGAACGATCTAATGCCAACGAAAAGAAAGGCCGCACCCTGGATATCGCCCGTTCATCCTTTAGCAGTGTTATAATCTTTGCCCTGTGCGGTGGCTTGCTGGCCATGGTGCTGGTTTACCTGGTTATCAACGATATATTAAGGGAGCGGAACCTGAAAAGTAAACTGGCCGTGGCCAAGGGAGAGGCGGAACGCCTGGCCCACGTAAAGGAAGAGTTTTTAGCCAATATGAGCCACGAAATCCGCACTCCGCTCAATTCCATCATCGGTTTTTCAGAACAACTGCATGAAACCGGATTATCCGAGCTACAGAAGGAAAAACTGGAGAACGTTAGGCGTAGCAGTGACCACTTGCTCATATTGGTGAACGACATTCTCGATTTTTCCAAGATTGAGTCCGGAAAATTACGACTGGAGAGTATCGGCTTCAGGGTGCAGGATGTGATTAAAGACAGTTTGCATACCCTGAGCCACCAAGCGCAGAATAAAGGCCTGGAGTTGCGGCAGCACATTGATCCCAGCTTGAAAAAGAGTCTTCTTAAAGGTGACCCGGCCCGGCTCAAACAAATACTCATCAACCTGGCCGGTAACGGGGTAAAGTTCACGGAAACCGGTTATGTAAAGATCAGTGCCTACCATGAGCCCATGAGGGATGAAAATTACCGGGTGCGATTTGAAGTGGAAGACACTGGCAAAGGCATCGAAAAGGATAAGCAACTAACTATTTTCGAGGATTTTAGTCAGGAAGATAATACCATCAGCCGTAAATTCGGGGGTACCGGTTTAGGGCTAAGCATCAGCCGTAAGCTGATCGAGCTGCAGGGCGGGCGCATTTTTGTGCAAAGCGAGCCCGGAGAGGGGGCGGTTTTCAGCTTTGTGCTGGAATACCCACCAGCCGATACGGATGAATACAATCATAAATTTAATCCTGAAAATGTGGATATAGACCTGGGTGGAAAATCGTTGTTGCTGATTGATGACGATACCATGAACCATATTTTGCTGAAGCCCTCCTTTGAACGGTGGAACTTAAAACTTACCTCCGCCTACGATGGTGAAGAAGGGCTGCGGATGGCGGCTGCCCAAAAATTTGATTTTATACTGCTCGACCTGCAAATGCCGGGTATGAGTGGTTGGCAGGTCGTTGAAAACATCCGGGCTAATGAAGGGCCTAACCAGCATTCTAAAATTGTGCTATGCACCGCCAATGCAATGGTCAAAAAAACCTCGGGCGCACAAACGGAGCAACTGGATGCCACCCTGCTTAAGCCATTTAAGGAGTTCGAGGTGGCTACCCTGCTGGCGGGCTTTGCCGGAATGGAAAATGAAGATAAGCAGGCGGAATCCAATACCTACACCCTCAACAATTTCAAAACCTTTGCTAATAATGACAATGCCTTGCTTACCCAATTCCTAGAGTCCTTTATTGAAAGTAATGAAGAGAGCCTGAAACTCCTGGAAAGCTATTTTAAGGAAGGAAATTACCCTAAGGTTGGAGATACTGCCCACAAAATGAAGAACACCTTCGGGCAGTTAGAAGCCAGGGCGGTTATGAAACATCTCATGGAACTGGAAAAGCTGGTGGATGCCAACCAGCCGCGTAAACTGGTGGAAGAGCACATTCGTGAAACCAGGGTGCTTTCGGAAGCCATATTTGAATCACTATGGCAGGAAATCAGCTCACTGCGGCACCAGGATTAAACTTTAAGATCGTAGGCTTTTATTTTATTATACAGGGTTTTGCGGTCAATATTAAGCAGCTTAGCGGCTTTGGTCTTATTATAACGAACCTGTTCAAGGGCTTCCATAATTTTTTGCCGCTCCAGGGCTCCTTCCAGTTGTTTAAGGTCTTTGGAGTCCTTTAAACTCCTCAGGTTCTTTTCACCTTCCTGATAATGCAGCACCTCACCGGGTAAGGCATCGTGCGCTACTTTCGGGCCTCTGGTCAACAGAACGGAACGTTTTACCACGTTTTTGAGTTCCCGCAGGTTACCCGGCCAATTGTAGGTTTTGAGCAGCTCCATGGTACGGTCCTCAAAGCCCTCTACTTCTTTTTCCAGTTCGTGGTTGGCCTGTGCCAGAAAATGATTGGCAAACTGTGGAATTTCCTCGGTACGTACGCGTAGCGGTGAGATCTCAATTTTGAACTCATTGAGACGGTGATACAGGTCCTCCCGGAAATCCCTTTCTTCGATAGCATCCGAAAGGTTCTCATTGGTGGCCGCCACCAGGCGAACATCCACCGCAATATCCTCACGGCCACCCACCCTGCGCACTACTTTTTCCTGAAGGGCACGCAGCAATTGCACCTGTATTTCATAGCCCAGGTTACCGATTTCATCCAGGAAAAGGGTTCCCCCGTGAGCTAGTTCAAACTGACCGGGCTTATCATTGCTGGCCCCGGTAAAACTGCCCTTTACGTGGCCAAATAATTCGCTGGCGGCCAATTCACGTGACAAGGCACCACAGTCAATGGCTACAAAAGGTTTTCCCCTGCGCTTGCTGTGCTCATGAATTTGCCGGGCCACATATTCTTTACCGGTACCACTTTCACCCTGTATCAGTACACTCATGGAAGTAGGGCCTACCAACTCCACGTATTCGTTGACCTTACGGGTTGAAGCGCTCTTGCCTTCCACAAAATCCGGTTTACCCGCTCTTTTAGATGAACCCTGGTGGTTGACGGCAGCAATGGGAGTGGAGGCGGTGACGGAAGTATTTTTTTTGGCGGAAGGAGGATTTTTTAAAACCGACTTTACCAGTTCCAATAATTCTTCAGGATTTACGGGTTTGGTGAGATAATCCACGGCACCCAGCTTCATAGCTTTTACCGCCAGTTTAATATCACCATAGCTGGTCAGCAGGATCAAAGGTATGTGTAAACCCTCCTCGTTCATGGTTTTCAGCATCTCCATGCCGTCCATGCCGGGCATACGATAATCGGACAGTATAAGATCATAATCCTTGGCCTTCAGGCACTCAAGCCCCTTTTCAGCCGTAGCAGCAGTATCTGCTGAAAACCCCTTTTTTTCTAAAAAGGATTTCAACATTAAAAGAAAGGTGGTATCATCATCAACCACCAATATGCTTCCGGTTTGATCAGTATCGGTCATAACTATTTTACCCGTTCAAATTTAACACTTTATATCACTGCACTGGTTTGGAATGAATGAAGCCATCGTGCTACTAACACAATGGCTTCCACTCAACTCGAACAACTAAAAACTAAACTTGCTATGTAAATCTATTATTGTTTTTCCTTTTCCAGGGTTATAGGAATTCCTTCTGCGTCATATTTCAAACGGAGGTCTTTTCCCTGGCGATCCACCTGCACTTCATATTTTTCAATACGTCCTTCATCATTCACCCATTTCCAGGTGGAAATAATTTCAAACTCCTGGTAATTGTTGTATAAATCCTCGGAGATAGCTTCGGGAAGAGCCTCAGCGGGAATTTCCACCCTCCGGTCCTTTTCCTGATCTACACTTTGCTCCGTACGCTCGCGAGTGACATCCATCGTTTCTTTTTCACTTTGCCCCTTAAGAGTTAAAGCGTTGCACAGGAGGAAGGCCATAAAAAGGAGGGCTGTAATGGTATGTTTTCTCAAAAAATTCATCTTTATCTTTATTAAGATTTTAAGTTAAAAATATGCCGGAACCTCATTTTGTTTATAAATAATTGATTATCAGATCAATAATTCAAACGGTTGTAGGCACTCGAATGGGGATTTATTCCACGCTTTGTTGGGAATAGAATCAGTTAGGGTTAATCTTATTCTCAGGATTTCCTTTGGCATCGTAGGTTACCGTCCATTCCTTAGGCCCTTTTTTAATTTCTACCATGTAACCCGTGTGTTTGCTACCGTTCATGGTTTTATAAGCCTTGGTAATTTCGGCTGCGTGGTAATTGTCAAGGATATCCATTTTTACTTCTTTGGGGAGTTCCTTGGCACTGATCTCTTTTTTCTCGTCTTCGTTTTGCTCAGTGAAAACCATCTGATCGTTTTCACTCAATACAAATCCGAAAGCCGTAACAGTAGCAGCACATAATGCTGTCATAAAGAGCAAACTGAATGTGAAAGGTAAAATGTTAAATTTCATGATTAGTAAATTTTTATGGTGCGACATTACCCTTATAACCAAAAAGTGCTCAAATAGTTGAGCTTTAACACCTTTTTAAGAAACACAAAGCCTCTTTTTTCGTTATACTCTTCAAATTTTCAATAATTATGGATTCCAATACCGCAACGCCCGAAATAAAGTCTTCCGACAACGTTAAGAACCGTATTGTACAAGCCTATAAAGAGTATGTGCTGCTCAATGGTACTGAACCGCCCAGCATCTTTGCCTTTTGCAAGGACCTGGGCATTACCGAGGATGTTTTCTACGAGCACTTCAATCACTTCGGTCAGGTGGCCGCCTCTTTTTGGAGCGATCTGTTTTCCAATGTAACGAAAGAAATAAAATCCGATGAAGCGTATCCCGATTACTCCGTACGCGAAAAGTTGCTGAGCTTTTACTACGCTTATTTCGAGATGCTAAAGCCCCATCGCAGTTTTGCCCTGCTAAGCTTTAAAGATTCGGTTTCCTTATTGAAAAGGGAAACCCAACACCTTAAGGAAATGAAAAAGGATTTTAAGTTGTGGGCCACTGAATTGGTGAACGAAGGAATGCGCAACGGTGAAATTGCCCAGCGTCCTAAGGTTACCAATGGTTATGACAATATTTTATGGTTGCAATTCCTTTTCCTGCTCAATTTTTGGCGTAAGGATGAAAGCCGGGGTTTTGAACGTACCGATGCCGCTGTTGAAAAATCGGTACGATTTGGCTTTGACCTGATGGAGAAAAATGCCCTGGACAGTGCTTTTGATTTTGGTAAGTTCTTGTTTCAGGATAAATGAAAGAACAGGACCGTATTCCCACATCGAGGTTAGAGCGTACCGGTAACTTTTTGAAAACCGGAGCCAAGGTAGGTGGAAATTATTTGAAACATTACAGCAAAAAATTGCTGGGTACCGATAATACCGAGGAGTTGCAGCGTGAAAATGCCGAAGATATTTATGATGCCCTCAGTAAGCTTAAAGGGAGTGCTTTAAAGGTGGCTCAGATGATGAGCATGGACGAAGGAGTTCTTCCGCGTGCTTATACCGAAAAATTTGCACAGGCTCAATATTCGGCACCCCCCTTGTCTTACCCATTAGTGGTAAAAACTTTTAAAAGTCAACTGGGCAGCTCTCCTTCAGAACTCTTTGACTCCTTTTCTAAAAATGCGGTAGCTGCCGCATCTATAGGTCAGGTACACCGGGCCGGTAAGGATGGTAAAAAGCTGGCGGTAAAGGTGCAATACCCGGGCGTGGCCAGCAGTATTTCATCGGATCTGAAGATTGTGAGGCCCATAGTGGGTACTATGTTAAACATCAGTACTTCTGAAATGAACCACTACCTGCAGGAAGTGGAAGAACGCCTGATGGAGGAAACCGATTATAAGCTGGAGCTGGAGCGCTCGGTAATTATTTCAAAGGCTTGTGAAACCATTGAAGGTTTGGAGTTTCCTACTTACTACCCGGAGTATTCAGCTGAACGTATTTTAACCATGGATTGGTTGCAAGGCCAACACCTGTCGGAATTTTTAAAAAGTGAACCTTCACAGGAGATACGCGATAAGATCGGGCAGGTACTCTGGGAATTTTACGATTTTCAAATACATGAGTTACGGCAGGTTCATGCTGACCCGCACCCGGGAAATTTCCTGTTCAGGGAGGATGGTACGATTGGCGTAATTGACTTTGGCTGCATAAAAGAGTTCAGGAAAGATTTTTACGATCATTACTTCCAATTAATGATACCGGAAGTGACCAATAATGATCAGGCCTTTGAGAGTTTACTCTTCGAACTGGATTTTCTTTTAAAAGCCGATAGCCCGGAAGAAGTGGCGCATTTTAAGAAGGTATATTTTGAGGTACACCACCTTTTGGCACAGCCGTTTTTTGTGGATGAATTTGATTTTTCCGATACCCATTATTTCGCCCGGATCTATGCTTTGAGTGAAGTTTATCAAAACGATAAAATGCTGCGAAAGGCCAAAGCCGCCCGCGGACCAAGGGACGCTATTTACCTGAATCGTACCTACTTCGGGCTTTATTCATTACTGCACAAGCTCGGGGCACGCATCCAAACCAAATCCAGGGTGCGCAGGGTGCTTGAACATTAGAAATAGGTGGCGGTTTAATCAGATTAAACAAATAACACTATACCATGAAAAAGTCAGTAATTGTTGCACTTTTCGCCTTAGTGCTTGTCGCACCGTCTGCTATGGGGCAGTACATTTCTAAAAATGCCATCGGAGTCCGTCTTGAAGGAGATGATGGCATTGGTCCGGAAATATCTTACCAGAGAGCCCTGGGCGATAACAATCGTTTGGAATTAGATCTGGGCTTTCGGGATACACGTTTTGTTGATGCCTTCAAACTAACCGGACTCTACCAATGGGTATTCAACATTGAGGGAGGTTTCAACTGGTATGTAGGTTTAGGAGCCGGTGTAGGCTTTGTAGATTATGATGATGACTGGCCCGGTCGTGATCCTTTTGATGATGATGACGACTATGAGACCGTATTCCTTACGCTGGACGGGGACATCGGTATCGAATACTCCTTTATGGAGTTGGGAGTACCTATTCAGTTAGCCTTGGATCTAAACCCTGAAATTGAACTGATTAATGAATACTATGATGACGATCTTGACCTCGATGTAGGTTTCGCTATCCGTTACCAATTCTAATATGGCTCAATCAAAATTTAAAAGGTTTACTTCCGGTGGAGGTAAACCTTTTTTAGTTTTGTGCCACTCCTAAATTTTGACCGCTAGTGAATTATTGCAGTGAGTGTGGACATAATGTGCTGGATTACAGAATTCCCCAGGGAGATCATACGCCTCGTTACGTGTGTATGAATTGTGAGACTATACATTATCAAAACCCTAATATGGTAGTGGGTTGCCTCATTACCTATAAGCAAAAAATATTACTGGCCCGCAGGGGTATAGAACCCCGGAAGGGTTACTGGAACCTACCCTGTGGTTACCTTGAGAACGAAGAAACGGTGGAGCAGGGAGCCAAGCGTGAGGTACATGAAGAAACCGGAGCTCTGGTAGAACTGGGTCCTTTACATACCGTTTACAATTTGCCGCACGCCAACCAGGTTTATCTGATCTTTTTAGCGGAAATGAACGATCCGTACTATCACACCACGCCTGAAAGTACGGAGATCGGGTTTTTTGCTCCGGAAGATATTCCCTGGGACGAGCTGGCCTTTTCCAGCAATGCCTTTGCCCTTAAAAAGTATATTGAAAATGGGCAGTCAGATCCGCATCCGGTTCACCTGGGCAGTTACTTTAAAGATAAAATCCGCTAAATGCAAAAACAGCCCTTGAGCCTGGTACACGAAGTACTGGCCCCGGAACAGACCTCTGAAAAACCACCTTTACTCATTATGCTGCACGGCTATGGCAGTCATGAGCAGGATCTTTTTTCCATGGCTCCTATGCTCAATCAACGGTTTATGATTGTGAGTGCCCGGGCTCCTATCCATTTGCCCTGGGGTGGTTTTGCCTGGTACGAAATCAATTTTGAGAATTTGGGGAAGGGTAAAATGAGCAATATTGAGCAGGCTAAAGACAGTGTACATCGTATTGAAGTTTTTATAAGGGAGGTACAACAGGCCTACGGTGCCGATGCTGAAAATACCTGGTTGATGGGTTTTAGCCAGGGCTGTATTTTGAGTTATGCCGTGGCTTTGCGTTCACCGGAAAACTTTAAGGGTATCCTGGCCCTGAGCGGCTATATATTGAAAGACATCACCCCTGATCAGTTTAAACCCGAAGCACTGAAGGGCTTGGATTTTTTCATCAGTCATGGCGTACAGGATGAAGTGCTACCGGTAGAGTGGGCGCGGCAATCCGTAGAGGTTTTAGAGCAACTGAATATTTCGCATCAGTACCGTGAGTATCCCATGGGGCACGGAGTGAATCCGCAGTGTTTTGATGATCTTAAGAGTTGGCTGAAAACTAAACAAATGCTTTAGTCGTCCTTCTTTTCTTTTTCAGCCGGATCAGGCGTGGAGGTACTATCCGAATGATGATCAAGATCAATTAAGCCGGTAGTGGTATAGCTAATATTCACTTCCTCCAACTCGTTTTCAGCGGCTGCCATACTTACCAAAATCACTTTATTACGACAATTGGGGTCAAAGTTCAAGGTATCCAAAATAGTTTTTTGAAAACCTGTAAAAGATACTTCGGCAATAAGGTTGAGCCTATTGAGGTCATCCGCACCAATTAAAATCTCAAAGTGTCCATCGAAATTGGTTACAGCACCAGTGATGAGGGGGCCATTAGCTTCGCGGATAATTACGTTGGCAAAGGGTAGGGCTTTATCGCTTTGTTGATCTTTAATAATTCCGGATAGTTTATAACTTCCCTTAAATATTTCACGGGTAGGTTGGTGTGTATCACTTTTATTTTGAGCCTGTAAGGCTTGAGTTGACAGCCCTAGTACGGTAGCTATGGAAAAAACAGCCACCGCATTTTTGTTCCAGTTGAATTGTCGTGAAATACGAGCTACTTGATGGGCAGAAAACCTCCCGCATTCTACTCCGGTGGTATCCACTTGATCTTCTGCACTAAAGTCCCGGATGTGCTTTTTACAGGCTTGGCAAAAGCGATGTTTTTCTCCGGAGCTCAACATTTGATCCCAGGGAATGGGGCAGGCATATTTCAAATGGACCTTTTCCTTCATATGGTATAGATGCAAAGTAAATCAAAGGGTTGCTCAGAGTTGGGTATAAGGCCTGCTTGCCGCAGTCAAGTTGAAAGTTCAAAGTTCAAGGTTGAAAGTTTAAAGTGGCCGGTTAAACCCTAAGCCTTGTACCTTCAACCTGAAACTTTCAATGGTCGCTAAGGGCGGTAGCTCTCAACCGCTTTCCGCACGTTGCCGTACCTTTCCAAAAGGTTTTGGGCTTCTTCGGCCTCTATGCCCAGTTCATGCATAATCATTCGGGTACCGCGCTCCACCAGCTTATGGTTGGAGAGTTGCATATCCACCATTTTGTTTCCTTTAACCCGGCCCAATTGTATCATAACCGAGGTGGAGATCATATTGAGCACCAGCTTTTGAGCGGTACCAGCTTTCATACGGGTACTGCCGGTTACAAATTCAGGACCCACCACTACCACTACCGGGTAATCGGCCACGGCAATCACCTCCGCCTGATCGTTACAGGTGATACAGGCCGTGGTTACACCTTGTTTCCGGCATTCAGCCAAACCGCCCACTACATAAGGTGTGCTGCCCGAGGCGGCTATACCAATCACTACATCCTTGCTGGTAATATTATGTTGTTGCAGGTCTTTCCAGGCCTGGTTGCGGTCGTCTTCAGCAAATTCAACTGCCTTGCGTATGGCGGAATCACCTCCGGCAATAAGGCCCACCACCCAATCGGGGTCGGCACCAAAGGTAGGAGGCAACTCGGAGGCATCCACAATACCCAGCCGTCCGCTGGTTCCCGCACCAATGTAAAACAGGCGGCCACCTTCTTTCATTCTTTGCACAATAGCCTCCACCAAAGCTTCAATAGCGGGAATTTGCTTTTTTACCGCCTGGGGTACCTTGTGATCTTCTTCATTAATGCTGCGCAACAGTTCGCCCACCGGCATTTTTTCCAAATCGTTATGGAGGCTGTCGCTTTCGGTCGTTTTCATGCTTAGGCTTTTTTCTCCAGTAAGGCCATAAAAAAACCATCGGTTTCAGGCGAAGGGTCAATGCGTTGCTGCTCCAGCAGTTTAAAGTCGGAATTGTTTTCCAGGAAGTGAGCCACCTGGTTTTCGTTTTCCGAACGCAGAATGGAGCAAGTGGCATACACCATCAGTCCACCCGCTTTCACCATTTTAGAATAGTCTTGCAGTATGTTGCGCTGCAAATGGCGCACACGTTCCAGGTGTTCCGGCTGTAGTTTCCATTTGGTATCGGGGTTACGTTTAATGACCCCCGTACCGGAACAGGGTACATCCAGCAACAGCCGGTCGGCTGCGCCATGCAGGCGTTTCACAACCTTAGTGGAGTCAATCAGGCGGGTTTCAACGTTATGCACGCCATTTCGTTTAGCCCTCTTTTTGAGCTCATTCAGCTTCCAGCCCTCCACATCCATAGAAATAATGGAACCTTTATTTTCCATTAAAGCGGCCAGGTGCAATGATTTTCCACCGGCTCCGGCACAGGCATCTATCACGCGCATACCCGGTTTTACCTGCAGGAAAGGGGCGATGAGTTGCGAACCACCGTCTTGTACCTCAAAAAGTCCCTGCTGAAAACTGGGGTTACGAAAAGTATTCTGTCGTTCCTCAATCACCAGCCCTACTTCATTTTTACCAAAGGCGTGGGTTTTAATACCTTCCTCCTTCAGTACATCTTTCAATACCTGCCGGTTGGTTTTAAGGGTGTTGGTGCGGATAATCATTTCTGCCGGGCGGTTCAGTTCAGCTGCGATCCTGGGCCATTGTTTACCCAGTTCTTCCTGGGCTACCCGGTCAAACCAAATAGGAAAGGATTGCTGCACGCCTACGTCTTTGGGAAGTTGCTTTTTGGCGCGGTCTACATCAAAATCCTCAATGGATTCCATGCTCTTCCAGTCTTCGGGCAGTGCATGGCCCTGGTTCATCCACCAAATACCGAAAAGGCGGTACAGTTCTCTTCGTTTTAAGCTAGGCTCTTTGCCGTAAAGCTCCCAGAGGTAACGCCACCAACGCACCATTTCATAAGTGGTTTCGGCAATAAAGGCCCGGTCACGGGCTCCCCATTTGCGGTTGGATTTGAGCAGGCGTTCCAGTACCTTATCCACGTAAAGATCTTTGCCGAAAGCGGTTTCCAGGGCCTCCATTACAGCGGCTACCAAATTTTTATGCAGCCGCGGGCTGTTTTTTTCTGAGGTTCTGATAGGGGTGTGTTTTAATAGATCGCTGGATAGGCTTGCGGATCGGCTTCATTCATAATACGGTACACGGCCTCGAAAATATCATCCACCGATGGTTTACTAAAATAATCACCATCGGTACCGTAGGCGGGGCGGTGCGCTTTAGCCGTGAGCGTAGCCGGTTTGCTATCTAAAAAGCGATAGGCATTCTGCTCTTCCAGTATATGTTGAAGTATAAAAGCACTGGCTCCACCGGGTACATCTTCATCCAGTACCAAAAGGCGGTTGGTTTTTTCCACGCTCTCCACAATACTATGGTTTACATCAAAAGGCAATAGCGATTGTACATCAATCACCTCAATGGAAATGCCGAATTCCAATAGCTTTTCAGCGGCCTCCATAGCCAGTCGGCAGTTGCTGCCGTAGGTAACCAGGGTAAGGTCGGCTCCTTCGCGAATAACTTCGGGTACACCTAGTGGGGTTCGTAATTCAGCGAGATTGTCCGGCATTTTTTCCTTGAGGCGATAACCATTCAGGCACTCCACAATGAGAGCCGGGTCATCGGAATCCAACATGGTATTGTAAAATCCGGCAGCCCGGGTCATGTTGCGAGGAACCAGCACGTGTACCCCTCTAACGGAATTGATGATGGCCCCCATGGGTGAACCGCTGTGCCAGATGCCTTCCAGCCGGTGGCCACGGGTGCGTACAATAAGCGGTGCTTTTTGCCCTCCTTTGGTACGGTACTGTACGGTGGCCAGATCATCGCTCATTATCTGCAGGGCGTAGTACAGGTAATCCAGGTATTGGATTTCTGCAATGGGGCGCAGGCCACGCATGGCCATACCGATACCCTGGCCCATAATGGTAGCCTCACGGATGCCGGTATCGAACAAGCGGTGTTCACCGTGTTTGTCCTGTAGTCCTTCCAGTCCCTGATTTACATCCCCGATCTTACCACTGTCTTCGCCAAAAATCAGTACTTCAGGATGCTCGGCCAGGATACGGTCAAAATTGTCCCTTAAAATAATGCGGGCATCTACCTCGGTAGTTTCTTCACCGTATTCTGCTTCCACACCTTCAATACGAAGAGGGGTTTGTGCCGATTCGCTGGTTAGAAAATCGTTGTAGCGATCTTTGTTAATGGCCTGCGAATTTTCCAGCCAGCTTTGTAATTCTTCCTTTTTGGGATGTTCCACCCCGATGAGGTAGCGCATGGCTTCACGGGCTGCGGAAACTGCGTCTCTTCGCAACGGGTCCATTTTACTGCGCAGCTCGCTGGCCATTTCCTTAAGCCTTTCTGCTTTGGAAGACGAAGCACTTAGCTCATCCAACATATCCGCCACCTCGCTGAGGTCGTTCTTGATGGGTGCCAGGAAGTCTTTCCAGGCCTGAGCTTTGGCGGTACGGGCTATTTGTTTGGCTTCCTTTTCAATTTCATCCAATTCCTCCTCCGTAAAAAGCTCGTGCTGGATAATCCATTCGCGCATTTTTCGGATGCAGTCAAAGTCTTTTTCCCAGTTCAGGCGGGCTTCGTTCTTATAACGCTCGTGTGAGCCGGAAGTGGAGTGTCCCTGGGGTTGGGTCATTTCCCTTACGTGAATCATCACGGGAATATGTTCTTCACGTGCCAGGCGTTCTGCCTTTTCGTAGGCTTCAATGAGGCCGCGGTAATCCCAGCCTTTTACGCGGATAATCTCAAAGCCTTCCTGGTCATCGGTACGTTGAAAACCCTTGAGGATTTCCGAAATGTTTTCTTTGGTAGTCTGGTATTTGCTGTGGACTGAAATACCGTAATCGTCATCCCAAATGGAGATAACCATGGGTACCTGCAGCACTCCGGCTGCGTTAAAGGTTTCAAAAAATAAGCCTTCACTGGTGGAGGCATTGCCAATGGTTCCCCAGGCTATTTCATTTCCTTTATCGGAAAAAAGGGAATCCTTTTGCAGGTCTTTATTGTGGCGATATACTTTGGAGGCCTGTGCCAGGCCCAGCAGACGTGGCATCTGACCGGCCGTGGGCGAAATGTCAGCCGAAGAATTTTTTTGTGCGGTAAGGTCTTTCCAGTTGCCCTTTTCGTCCAGGCTGCGCGTGGCAAAGTGGCCGTTCATCTGGCGGCCACCGGAGGCCGGTTCGTTCTCCAGATCGGTATCGGCATAGAGGCTGGCAAAAAACTGCTGTGTAGTTAGCGCCCCGATGGCCATCATAAAGGTTTGATCGCGGTAGTAGCCGGAGCGGAAATCACCGTTTTTGAAAACCTTGGCCCAGGCAATCTGAGCTACTTCTTTTCCATCACCGAATATTCCGAATTTAGCTTTTCCGGTAAGTACTTCCCTGCGCCCGATAAGGCTGGCTTCGCGACTTTCGATCGCCAGGGCATAATCATTTTTAACATCCGCTTTGAATTCTTCCAGGGTCAGTTTTTCTTCCTGCGTACTAGTCTCACTCATAGTCTCTAGAATAATTGTAAAAGAAGGTTTGCAAAGGTAGCCAAAAAATGGCGGAGGCCACCCGTTACAGGGCTTGTGGCGAACAGGCGCAAAATAAAATTAAAACAACTGGTAAAGAGCTTATTACCCCCTCGGGGAAAAATTAATGCACTTTGACCAATCTGAAGGTGTAATAAGATTCGTACTTGAGATATAACATTTTAAAACACCTGAAGAAAATGAAAACCATTAAAAGAAACGTATTAGGAAGCTTAGCCCTGGCCTTTTTGATGACCAGTGGATTAGTGGCTCAGAAAAATCCCATGGTGGGAGGAGCGGAGATGAGCCCGAAAAAAAACATTGTAGAAAACGCCTCTAACTCCAAGGACCACACCACCTTGGTTGCTGCTGTAAAAGCAGCCGACCTGGTAGAGACTTTACAAGGTGAAGGACCTTTTACCGTGTTCGCCCCAACCAATGCCGCTTTTGAGGAATTACCGGAGGGTACGGTAAAAAGTTTGCTTAAGCCTGAAAACAAAGAAAAGCTTCAAGCGGTACTTACGTATCATGTGGTGGCCGGAAAATGGACTGCCCAGGAGGTAATGGGTGCCATTAAAAAAGGAAATGGCAAGGCGGTTGTTAAAACCGTTCAGGGTGGTGAACTTACCCTGATGACCGAGGGTGAAAAGGTAAAGATTAAAGACGGACAGGGAAATGTAGCCACGGTAACCATTGCCAACGTAATGCAGAGCAATGGTGTAATTCATGTTATTGATACCGTTTTACTGCCTTGAGTGCAGTTCGAAAACTAAAACAGGAAAGCGCGGCTCTGGTCGCGCTTTTTTTTTATTAATAATAACCCCTGCGAATACGTTCTTTAACCTTACCGAGGTCGGCATTGAGTACAAACCGTATGTATTTAGGATAGGCGGCCTGGGTTAAAAAGTTTACATCCTGGTTGGCAAAAGGGAAATAAAATTCGAGAAAATCGGTAAAGATGGCAAGGCGCAGACCGTAATCCCAGTAAAGACCCTGGCCATCGGCAATACCTACATCGCCAAATACCCCGAAAACGCTCCAAATCGGGATGGAAAGGCCGGAGCTGAGCAGGTATTCATCGGCAAAAACATCGGTTTCACTTCTAAAACCACCATCGGTTACAAAAAACTGTTGGCTCCAAATGCCGCTTTCATCTGAACGGCCTATAAAGGTGTAGTCAAAAAGATAATCCTGGGTTCCGCTGAGGCCCAGGCTGTAATAATTGCCGTTGATGCCCCTGCGGGAAAACTCATTATTCAAAAATACTCCCCCAAACTGCCGCCAGATCAGCCACTTTTTATTCGGTAACATCCACCGCAAGTCGGCTTCGGCTGTAATGCGGCTAAACTGGTTGCCATATTGAAAGTCAACATTCAGGGTAATGGGTTTGAGCACGTTAATGTCCTCATAGGTATAGCTGGCATTTAATACGGTATAGCTGGCGTTACTGATCTCGTTGGGGGTACCCTCAAACGATGCGGGCAGTTCCCGTTCTACCGTTACCCCCCTTAGCCTGAGTTTCTGCAGCACGGTACTTTCGGCATATTTTCTTCTAAAATAGAAGTTTACGGCCGGTGAAATACGCAGGTAAGCCAGGTCCTCATCATAGTGGTAATAACGACCAAAAAGACCAGCGGCTATACGGTGAAAGGGACCACCCTCGGGCACAAAATTAAATAGGGTACTTGCGTAACCCGTAATCTGCCCGGTACCGGTGGAGTATTCAGGACCGATCACGTATTCAAAAGGCTTATCCACAAAAGTGTTTTCATTGTAGAGAGAAATACCCAGGAGCAGTTTGTCGTAGGCATTGTAATTGGCGGTAGGCATCCAATACAACTGGGTTTTTTCCGGATTTTCAAAACTGGTGAAGAACTGCAGACGCAGGGGTTCCGCCTTTTTGAAGAGCCCGTGGGTACGAATACGGTTGTTCTTTTGGTTAAACTCGGGTGTGGTTTGGTGTTGATTGATAATGACCCGGTCATAATCCGCATGATACATCTGCACGCTTTGGGTACCCTCGTGCCCGTTGAACCATTCGGTAATTACCGCCTGGTCATCCTTTATGCCGGTTAGGGAATAGGGCATAGTGGAGCTACCCCGGTTGGCAACCGTGGCGGTAGTAATAGTAGGGCAGTGGTCCACTTCGGTTAGGGCGTAATCAATTTTATAAGGGTGATCCACTAAATCGGTAAAAAACCAATCCAGTTCGCGGAAAAAATAAAAGGACATGGCTTTTTGCAAATGCCGGGGTTTAACCCTTTGCCCGCGGTTCTCTAAATAGAACTTGCGTAAGGAGCGGTTAAAATCACGTTCGCCCATGTATTGTTTGAGGTGGCTCAGGGCTAAATAGCTTTTGCCCTGGGCACAGGCATCGTAGTTTAACCGACTCAGGGAGTCAGCCGGTGTGCCCATGGGTTGATCCAGGCCCTGACGCGCCAGAAAGAGAAAGAGTAACTGGTTTTGAAAATCGTAATCGAACTCATCCAACTCAAAAAAGCGGCCTACAAAGGAGTTGCTAAAAGGAAGCCATTTCTGGTCCGGATAAACCGTTTTAATGAATTCGTATTTATAAAAATAGGGTAAGCCCCGGGCCAGCCAAACATCCTTAAAACCATCCGGAGCCATTTGGTAACGAAACAATTGTTCAGCGCGGGCGTGCGCTAACTCAGCGGCCAGCTTAAAGGTTTTGGCCGGCCGTTCAATGCTTAGCACGTGGTCACTTTGAAACTCACCTACCTTATCATCCAGAATAATTAGGCTATAGGATCGGGAGAATTCCGGGCCTATTTGGGAGACCAAAAAGTCGTTCACCTGCTGATCGAGCCCTTTAATAATAGATGGTACGTACGGGTCATTGTCGGTAACGTAAACATCAACACTATCCCTTACCGGGAAAACCCGGAAATGCCGGGAAATATAAAATTGCAGGGAAGTGGTAGCGGGATGGTAAAAGTTCAGCGTTTTTAAAGCTTCATGGCCAGCAGCTATTTTCTGAAAGGGCCGAGCCCGCATTTGCTCCAAACGCTCAGTTTCGCTGGTAGTTTGCAATTGCCCATTGCTTACCACCAGCAGTTCATCTGCCAGGGTTAGCGATACCCGGTATTCATCCAGGCTTTGGTAAAGGTCGTTTTGATAGGTTACCGGGTTTAATCGCCAGCCGGAGGAATCGACCATCGCCATCCTGGGAAGCCAGTTTATGATACGGTACACCTTACCATCATAACCGGTGCCGTTAAACCTGGCTTCCGGCAACTGTATGCTGAATTCCATTTGGATGCGCACTTCCTGGTTGGTGGGCAGTGGCTCTGCCAAAGGGAGGCGTACAAATTCACAGTCGGTGCAGGACGAAATATTATTTCCAGCTACCTGAAGTGCAGACAAGCGGATGCTGCCTTTCTCTTTTTCATCGGCATAATACAGCTTTACATCCTGGAAGTTGATAAACTGTTCCTGCAGCAGTGATCCACGCCATTCCAACGACCGGGGCGGAAGGTGCAGATATAGTTCAGTGAGCGTGTTGCCCGAATGGTTGTGAAAGGTGATTTCCTGCTGGCCCTTCAAAATCCGGGTGCTGTCATTGAGGTTGAGGTTTACCCGGTAGGAGTGAGGTTGTGCGTTAATCCAGAAGGAGCAAGACCATAGAAACAAGAAAAAGAAATAACGCAAAGTCCCAGTTTTGGCGCAAATATAAAAACAGCCCACCGCGTAGCGGCAGGCTGTAGCAAAAAAACAAGCAATGAAAGAGTTTAGATGGTGATGAACAAGCTGGGATTGGTCAGGCTCAACGAGCTGGGATTGCTTACCGGGGTAGCCGACAGTTGAAGACTCATTTCTTCCACCGTATCGGTTTGTTCCGCTTCTACTTCCTCCTCTTCTTCAAAGCTTCTTGCTTCCAGGCAATCGGCACACTCCAGGCCGCGTTCGGTCATAATCCATTCGTGGTCTATCATGTCGAAATCCCAGTAGTTCTCTACGTTTTGGATGTCGTAAATAATATCCGCCATATCCTGGCCGAGGTACACCGATTTACCAATAGGCAGGTAAAGGATTACATCCACCTCCTGGTCGCGAAAGGGAACACCCTTGGGCAGCAGGTAGTAGGGTGAGAAAAGCATTAATCCATCGGCAACTTCTGCGGACTTATAACGCACGCTCTCTGCATTGTTACGGGCAATTCTCCGGTTGCTTCCCCAGGCTTCCACCGTGGTTTTTAAACGCATTATGGTGTCGGGTGAGGCCTGTATGTCAAACTTAACCGAAGTAAAGGCATTGCCTTCTTCCACCTGCACCCAACTGGTAGAAAAGTCATAGTCCTCAAATACCTGGTAGATATCGTCTTTATTGAGGTGTAATTCTACCCGGTCGGTAGTTACACTCAGCTCGCGCTCGGTGGTGTAAAAAGAGCGGTCGTCAAATTCGGTAGCGATTCGAACTCCGGAAACCAGCAGCATTACAAAACCTACAACAGCAGCCAGGATGAGCCCATTACGAGCGGGTGACCCCAGTCGTTCCAGCTTAAAGATAATCCGCACCCCCAGGTACACAATCAAGGTAAGGGGAGCCAATACCAACAGTCCCAGCCCTATGAGTAAAAGGTGGTAATGTGAGTTATTGACGGTTACCAGCGAGAAGAACTCGAAAAGGTCGTAAATACCCTGGTCGCTTCCCATTAAATGAAAACTACCGGTAAACAAGGCCGCCACCAGGGCGAACAATACAATAAAGCCCACAAATATGAAGAAGAACCCGATCAGCTTTAATATAAACCGGAAGATCAGCTTCAGGGCATCGATGATAAAATCACCTATCTCGCGCAGCGAATTTCCGGCATTGCGGGTGGTTTTACGATAGTCGTATTGCGAGGCTTTCTTACCGAAGTTCTTAACATTTTCGCCTACGCTGCCCATCTCTTCACGGATGGAGCGTTCTATATTGGAAATGTTCACGGATTCCCCACGCATCTGCAGCTTTTCAGCGGTGGTAGATGCCTTGGGCACCACCAACCAAAGGATGAAGTAGAACAGGATTCCGAACCCGGCAAAAATGAGAGCCACGAAAAGGATACGCATCCACAAGGGATCGATGTTGAAATAGGCCGCTAATCCTGAAGCTACACCGCCCAGTATGCGGTCATCAGGATCACGGAAAATGCGTTTGCGGGTGGTGTAAACGGGCTCTTCATAAGCACGGTGTGCACCGGTTTCGTCCTCGGCATCCAAATAGTCTTCGGGTTTTCCGAGTATCCCGATCACTTCCTCTACATCAGCCGAAGAGATTACCTCTTTAGCCTTGGTTGTTTTTTCACGGAAGAGTTCGGCAATACGCACTTCTACATCCCTTACAATCTCATCACCACCTTCGGTATTGGCAAACTGCCGTTTTAATACCGAAAGGTAATGCTCCAGGGTGCGGTAGGCATCCTCATCAATGTGAAAGATGAGTCCTCCCAAATTGATATTCAGCGTTTTATTCATGGCTATTTGGTTTTTGAGTGGTTTTTTCAACGGCCTGCACCAGGTCGTTCCAGGTGGTGTGTAATTCGTTTAAAACAGTTTCGCCTTTATCCGTAAGCGAATAGTATTTGCGGGGTGGCCCCGATTTGGATTCTTCCCAGCGGTAGGCCAGTAAATCGGCATTTTTAAGACGTGTGAGCAGGGGGTAGAGCGTACCCTCTACGATGATCATCCTGGCTTTTTTCAGATGCTCGATAATATCGGAGGCATAGGCGTCCTGCCTTTGCAAAAGGGCGAGGATGCAGAGCTCCAGTACCCCTTTTCGCATCTGAGCTTTGGTGTTTTCTATATTCATTTTGTTTTCGTTTAAATGCTGAGCTCTCAGGCTTCCTTAGCTACTTTCAATTTCCCATCCACGGATATTAAAAAGGCCCGCCCTTCATCGTCCTGTAGCAAAAGATGAACTTGCTTGTAGTAGGCTCCTTCCTTTACACCATAAAGCTTGAATTGCTTTATATCGTCTGTATCCAGGTCCGGTTTGAAAGGAATTACCGGGTAGCCCAAATCCCTGATCTTTTGATCGAGGCTTTTCACAATCTTGGAGGATTCATCATTCTTGTCAAAAGCCAGAAAACGCAGGCGGTGAATATCACCGCTTACATGGCGCATCTTTTCTTCCCACTCCAAATCGATATCTACCGCGTCCAACATAGTTTTATTGAGATTGAACGACACGGTGTTCTCCCTTTGAGAGTAGGTATCAAAAACATTACTGAAACCAGAGCGGTCCTGGGCGTTTCCCGTACCGAGGAATAAACAAAGCAGGGCGACTATCAGGAAATTTGTTTTAAGCATGGCAGTATTCATGATTTCTTAATTTGGTTATACAAAGATATGCACAAAAGAAGGTACTTTGCAATACATAGTACCATATTATTTTATATTGTGTTGATTAACAGTGAGATAAAATTTAATCTAAATCGCTCATGGTGTGATTATACTGCTTGAGCAGCTTCCGGGCCTCGGTAATGGAGATGGCTTTTTCCCCTTTTTTCAGACGTTTTTGGGCTAGTTGATGTTGAATACCAAAATGCCGTAGCAGGATTTTCCAGGCGTAGAACAGGTTATGCTTCGGGTCATAAATATGGGCCGGCTCTGAATTAGCTCCGTTCACCTCTATGAGAATAAAGCTTTCAAGGCGTGTGAGGCTATCCCAATCTTTAAAGCGAATGTCCATACGGCCGTATTCAAAACCGCTTAAGTTTTCGGCAATGGAAGTCATGGCCTTTAAGAGCCCGGGAGTATGGTGCTGTGTGGCGTCTTTAAAATAAGTGCCCAGCCGGTGGTTGCCGATGGATTCCAATTTGAATTCCCGACCGTTAGGAATGACTTGCTGCAGGTTGAAGCGATTGCTTTGCTGCCACCTTTGCAATTGCAAAAAGGCGCGGTCTTTTTTTCGGATCAGTTCTTCAAGGGTGGACCGGCCGTTGCCGGTAACACTCAAAAACTGGCGTTCCATCAACGAAGATATTCGCCACGTTCCTTTCCGTGGATCGCGGATCATAAAAACCCCGATTTCCCGGGGATAGTCAATAAAAGGTTGGATAATAAAATCAAAGTCGGGATGAGGTTGCCATTGGAGCAGTTCTTTTTCGGAGCCTATTATCTGGATTCCTTTGCCGCGCATACCTCGATCGGGCTTTACAATAAGGGGGTAAGAAAGTGACGACTCCCGGATATGGAGAGCGAGTTCTTTAAGGTTATCACCAGCCGGGTGCAGCAGGGTGGGTGGCATATAGGCCGCAGGGGTTTTTCGGTACATTTCCCATTTAGACTCTTCGAGGATTCCCCCGTATTGCATATAGGGCCGATTGATTACGGTAGGGAAACCGAATCCCGATCGTAAACCGTTCCAGAAGTATTGCAGGAATAAAGGGATATATACTATGCGCCACGGCCAATATTCCCAATGGAGCAACCGTATTTTAAAGCTACGGAATCGATCAGGGAATTTCATTTTAAGGGAAGGTGAACCCGGTCCTCTGAATTATGCACAAAGTCCTTATAGGTCATTTGTACACCTCCTTCAGAGCTGGCCACCTGGGTAAGGCTTACCGTTTTCAGGATGCCCCACCGGCTCATGATCAGGTCATTTTCCTGGTCACCATCACCGGCACTCATGTGAAATCGGGTAATGTTTTCCGGGCTTAGCTCCGGATCTTTTTTTAACCAGCTATCAAACCATTTTTTTCGTTTTTCGCGCACCTCACGGGTGTAGAGGGTGGTGCTGGACCATATATGGGTTTTCCGATCATCCAGGGTTTCCAGTGAGGTACTATTCTCATTATGAATGAGTTTAAACAAACCTTCCGGGTGGTGAAGGATCAGGGTAAAAGGTTCGATATCCTGAAAATTATACTGGTCCTTGAAATGGAGTGGGTTCTGGTAACCGAAGCTTTCCAGCACTACCAATCCGCGGCTCTTACGGTAAGCAGCTTTGCGCTGGTGTGGAATACTGCCTCCATTGAGAATACACGCTGATATGCCCCGGTCGGAATGAGCAATCCAGGTACCACTGGCTTCCAGGTCGCGCGGAAAGTACAGCGTTTGATCTCCGTTCTTTTCCCGGATGATTTCCCGGGTTGAAGGGCGGTCTTGCCGCTCGTCACGATTATGTGTGAAAATATAGCCCCCGGAAACCGGGATATAGGTGAGGGTACACATATCAGGATACTTGAACCTGGGGTTGCTTTTGCAGATGGCGCCAGGTACTGCGGGCCACGCCAAAGTTTTCGGAAACCACTAAAGACGGGTCCAGAAATTCAATGCCAATGCGCATGATGGCCATGTGATGCACAATATGCTCCAGGTTATAGGCCAACTCACGGCTTAAGGAAGAGGAACTGCGGCTGCAAACGCTTCCGCATTCGCTGTAGTCTCCTTCAACGGTGATTCGGTAATCGGAGTCGATTTGTTGTACTTGGCCGGCAATCTCCGCCAGTTTTTCCAGGGCGGTTTCCTTGTTATTTTCTAAAATAAGATTTCGCTCGCGCAGGTCGTAATTGATCAGGCCGGAGGTATTTTCCAGAAGTGTTTGGTAAAACTCGATAATATGGCGGATGTGTTTACCGATGGTATTGCCCTGCAGGATAGATATGCTCCGGTAGTAGTAGGTATCGGGTATGAGCCTTAAAAAATCTTGTAACTGCTTCAGGGTGTGAACGGTCTCTTCCTGCAAATTTTTCATGTAGTTCCTAATTTCCTATAACCAAAGAAGGGGAAAAATTAACGCAAAAAGCCCTGACCTCCAAATCAGTCTATTCGGACTATCAGTAATTATTACTTTCAGTTTATTCCATATTCCGGGCAGTAATAGCTTCCTGGTTATCGCGGGTGAGGCGGTTGGATTGTTTTTGAGTGGTTCTTTTAACCGGACGTATAATGAGCCGGATTTTTTTATCGTAACTGAAATAATTAATTACCCAATTCATTAGTACCACCAGACGGTTTCTATACCCAACCAATCCCCTGAGGTGAACGATCATCCACAGTAGCCAGCCCATAAATCCACCAAAATGCAGTTTGTTGAGATCGGCTACAGCCTTGTTACGACCAATGGTGGCCATAGTGCCCAGGTCTTTGTATTGGAAGGGTTTAAGCTTCCTATTGCGGCTTTTATTAATGAAGTTTTGAGCCAGGTTAGTACCCTGTTGAATGGCCACCTGAGCAAGCATGGGGTGCCCTTTAGGGTTTTCATCGCTTAGCATGGCGGCTACATCACCAATGGCATATACATTTTCGGTACCCTTAACCTGGTTGTATTCATCAACCAGGTACCGGCCTTTTTCGGTGGAACCGTCCGGTAAACCGGGTACTATGGTTCCTTTTACCCCGGCCGCCCAAATTAGGGTAGAGGCGGGGAGGTTCTTTTTATTGGTGGTTACCATTTCCCCGTCATAAGCCTTTACCATGGTATCCAGCCATATTTGCACCCCCATTTCCCTGAGGTAATCCTCTGCCTTGTTCGAGGCATGAACGCTCATCGGGGGCAGTAAACGGTTTTCAGCCTCCACCAGGTGGATACTCATTCTGCGCAAATCCAGGTCCGGATAATCATGCGGCAGTACGTGCGTTTTCAACTCGGCCAGGGAACCCGCCAGTTCCACACCGGTTGGGCCGCCTCCTACAATTACGTAGTTCATCAGGCGTTCCCGCTCCTCGAGGTTATTGGTAAGTGAAGCCGCTTCAAAATTCTGCAGCATAATGCTGCGCAAGTTAAGGGCTTCGGGCACGTTTTTCATGGGTACACTACCTTCTTCCAGGTCTTTCATACCAAAAAAGTTGGTACTGCTACCGGTGGCAATCACCAAGTGGTCGTAATGCATATCTCCGATGTTGGTTTTGAGGATATTTTCCTCGGAACGGATATCTTCCGCCAGGGCCATACGGTAATAAAAATCAGGGTATTTCCGGAAAATATGGCGGATGGGGTAGGCAATGGAATCGGGTTCCAGCCCGGCCGTTGCTACTTGGTAAAGTAAAGGTTGAAAAGTGTGGTAGTTGTGCTTGTCGATCATCACTACCTGGAAACTCTTTTTACGGAGTTTTTTGGCCAGGTGCAAGCCCGCAAATCCACAACCGATAATTACCACACGGGGCAGGTTGGAGGCTGGTACATTTAAGCTGTTCATGCCGGTAGGTTTTAATATTAACTATCTAATACGCCTGAAGTTCTTGAACTCCCCAATGCGTTTACCTTTCAGTAAGTGGTTTTCCACCCAACTCAACCAGCGGTATTTTCGCTTTTCGTACTTGGCGGGTTTTTCTTTTTTCCTGCGTTTGCCGGAATACTGCAATTCATCCTGCCAGTTCAACTTTTGCAGCCATTGCTGCATACTCGAGGGGTGGGTGCCTTTAAACCGCGCCACTTTGTTTAGTGGGCCGTAGTCGAAAGTACTTTCCTGTTTGGCAAAAAGACTTTCGGTAGCCTCTTTACCCCGATAAGTGGAGCTTGAAATTTTACGTTTGCGGCCCATTAGTTCGGGTGGGCGTACCCAGCCATAATGATAAATTTCAGCATCTACCTGCGCTACGTTCAGCTTTCGGGTACCTTCCTTTTTCTGATAATCATCAAAGGTATAGTGGAACGGCTTTTCGTGGTACCGAAAGGATTGTGCATCCTTCCAACTGTGTATTTGCGGTAGATTGCGGATTACCCTTATTTCGCGGGAGTAAAAGGCGTGGGAGGGATTGTAATGATCGAAGTCGCCCCAAAAGTGTTTATAGTGAAAAAGCAGGCCCTCCACTGCATGGTCATCCCGGTAATCGGCAAAAGCTTTTTTAAGCACGGGAATATAATCCTCGTGCAAAGCTTCGTCACCTTGCAGGTAAAATAACCAGTCGCCTTTACAGGCCTCTTTGGCAATATCGGTCTGTTGGGCGAATATGGTGTTACGCGGAAATTTTTCACTTTCCCAGGTGGTACGGATAATCCGGATTTTGTCGGAATTCAGGGCTTGTATCTCCGCTTCGGTATGATCATCGGGGTCGCCTTCACCCAGGGCAATCACGAATTCATCCACTAACGGTAAAATGGAGGCAATGGATTCCTTTACCGGAATAAAAAGCTTGGTAGCGTTGCGAACAAATGTAAATCCGCTGATGGTCATGCGTTAACTGGAATGGTCAGCAATTATCTTCCACTCTCCGTCCAACTTTTTCCACACCAAAAGGTAGCTGCCTGCCAGGGTGTCGGCCGAACGGAAAAGGTTCCATTTACCGGCAACCATAGCGGAGTGGTCCTGAAGGATTTCGATCTTTTCATTGTCAAAGTGCAATGTTCCCATTTTTTCAGGGTTATTGTAGGATTGCCGGTAATTATCAAGGGTAGTTTGCCAGCCGTAGGTTATACCCCGGCTACCGATAAAAATGAGTTCTTCGGATTTCCAGTAGGCTTTCATAAAGCCTTGCAGATCATTTTGGTTCCAGGCTTGCTGCTGTTCCTGCATCAGGTTTTGTAGGAGCCGTATTTCCTGCTCTTCTGAAAAAGAAGACTCTCCTGGTGAGGAGTTGGAGCACGCGCCCAGGGCGATGATCACGAAGAGTGTTAAGAGCCTGCTCATAAATACCGCTCTTTAAGAATGTGAATATGATGGAAAGTATGCCCGGCTGTAATAAAACCCATGGCGAGCACACTGAAGGAACCTCCGTTAGCCTTTCCCCTTTGATCAAGGGTGGCTTCATCAAAACTGCGGTAAGTATTTATGGTAAGGTTTCGCAACAGGCGGAAATCTTCCGTCAAGGTTTTCAGGCTTTGATGATCCACCCGCGCTTTTCGGGCCCATGCATTTTCGTCAAAACCGGGTAATTCGGCTTCACCTGCCCGGGCAAAGTGGAGGGCACGGTACAGAAATACCGTATCGGTATCCAGTATATGCCTTAGCATTTGTTTAACGGTCCACTTGCCCTCGGCATAGGCAAAATCAGCTTTTTCCGGGGGCATCGTTTCCAGTGTCCTCAATAAGGAGTCACCACTATCCTGCAGGTTTTGCAATAAATCCGAGCCCCGGGTAAGGTTTACATACCCTTCGTAAAAAAGCTCGTATTCATCACTGACCGGTCTGCGCATTATAGTTTTTCCAGTCGCTGGTTGTATTCTTCATCGGTCATATCACGCTCCACTGCTTCGCGGTTCAGGCGCGCTAAAGGTTCCTGACTTTTAAAATCCTCGCGCACTAATTCTTCCCTGAAATTGCATATCGGGCAACTGCTGAAATATTCAATACGGGTAGGTATCAGCGGTATAAAGAATAAACTGATGAAGTAGGTGCGTTTGTGAAGCAGCCAATGTTTGGAATTATGGCAATTGGCACATTCACGTTCTTCAACCGGCCCGATTTGTCGGGTAATGGGGTGGTAACCGAATACAAAAATCATGGGGCAAAGGTACATATTGAACCCACGCCACCATGCCATGCTTCATTTTTATAAATTTGTAGTTATGGCTACCAATCGCGACAAATTAATGAACGGTTTCCGTTTTCTGGCGGTAGGCTTTCCCTTTATATTTATGGGACCGGCTCTACTTACCTGGCAGGGAATCCCCAAGTATCAGCAAGGTAATTACATCTGGATTACCGTGAGCATATTGTTTATGGTAATAGCGGCTTACTTCTCCGTGCGGGGATTGCGCACCATCCTTTCGGCTTTCTTTGATAAGTAAGTGAAAATTATCTTTTTTGGTTATTTTGAAATTATAACCATTATATGCCTGTCACGGTATTCCTGATCGTGGTATCGGTATAGCTGAGTAATTCCCTGATCACCGGCAACGGAAGAAATCAATTCGGGTTCTCCATTCTGGTAATCGGTTTTCTTAAAGGAGGTTAGAAATTTCTGCACCTGTTCTTTTACCCCGGACTCAATTGGTTTTCGATGGCCCGTTTCGGAGGGGTTTTGATAGATGTCCAAGGCATTAACATTCTGTACAATCATTTTAATTTCAGAACCTTCGCATGAACAGTAAGCGGAGTCAGGTTCAAAAACAAAACAGGGCTGTGGCGCATTTTCCTTTGTGCAAAATAAATAATTGATGAATACTTCCTGAGTAGTATTCGAGTTTTGTGAATATACCAGCCAGGGAAGAAAAGTGCAAAAAGCAAGGGAATACATCAGGTGCTTCATAACTTATATTGAGCTATGAAGTTAGTTATAAAAATCAAATTTTTTATGAAAGAACGGGTAACTTGTCTTTTAAATACTTTGCGGTATAACTTTTTTCCACTTTTACCAGATCTTCCGGCTTCCCTTCAAAAACCAGGTAACCACCTTCTTCACCACCTTCAGGACCCAGGTCAATAATCCAGTCTGCACACTTCATTACATCAGGATGGTGCTCAATGATGAGTATGGAGTGCCCCTTTTTGATTAAGGCATAAAAGGACTGCAGCAGTTTTTTAATGTCGTGAAAATGTAAGCCGGTGGTAGGTTCATCAAAAATGAAAAGATGATGATCGCTGGAACCGCCCTTACCTAAAAAGGTAGCCAGCTTGATCCTTTGTGCTTCACCACCTGATAGGGTGCTGCTGGACTGTCCGAGAGTTACGTATCCCAAGCCAACGTCCCTGAGGGGTTGTAACTTGGACGATACTTTGGTTTCTTCATGGTCATTGAAAAACTCAATGGCATCGTCCACCGTCATTTCCAGTATTTCATGAATATTTTTACCGCCAAAGCGTACGTCCAGTACCTCCTGCTTAAACCGTTGACCGTTGCATTCATCGCATTTCAGATGAACATCGGCCATAAACTGCATTTCAATGGTAATTTCTCCTTCGCCCTGGCATTTATCGCAACGCCCCCCATCAATATTAAAGGAAAAGTGGCCCGCTTTCAGATTGCGGTTTTTGGCCAGCGGCTGTGAGGCAAAAAGGCTACGAATATCATCGTAGGCCTTGATGTAGGTAACCGGGTTGCTGCGACTGCTTTTGCCGATGGGGTTCTGATCCACAAATTCCACGTCTGTAATCCGGCTCCAATCCCCTTCAAGGGCGGTGTGTTTACCGGTTTTTTCACCGTAACCACCCAAACGTTTTTTCAGGGCGGGAAAAAGTACTTTACGAATTAAGGAGCTTTTACCCGAACCGCTAACCCCGGTTACTACCGTAAAGCAATGCAGCGGAATACGGATATCAATATTCTTCAGGTTGTTTTCACGTGCTCCTTTAATTTCAATGAACTTGCGGGCCTCTTTGCGGCTTTCCGGCACTTCTATTTCATCTTTACCAGAAAGGTAGCGCGCGGTATGGGAAGCTTCGCTTTCTTGAATTTCTTCCGGGCTGCCAGAAAAAATCACCTCTCCACCGTGAGAACCGGCATCGGGCCCGATATCGATAATATGGTCGCTGGCCAGCATCATTTCTTCGTCATGTTCCACTACTACCACGGTGTTTCCTAGGTCCCGCAGGTTTTTTACCACTTGTATCAGGCGGCTGGTATCCCGGGGGTGTAATCCTATACTGGGCTCATCCAGAATATAAGTGGAGCCTACCAGTGCACTACCCAATGAGGTAGCCAGGTTAATACGTTGCGACTCGCCACCGGACAGGGTGTTGCTCACCCGGTTCAGGGTAAGGTAACCGAGGCCCACTTCCTGTAAGTATTGAATACGATTATTGATTTCCAGCAAAAGACGCTTTGCAATTTTAGCTTCGTATTCGGGAAATTGCAGATTCTTAAAAAAAGTAGCCAAACGATCGATGGGCAATACAACCAATTCGGTTATGGCCTTTCCGCCTACCTTTACATAGGTAGCCTCCCTGCGTAAGCGTGCTCCTTTGCAAACGTGGCAGCGGGTTTTGCCACGGTAACGTGAAAGCATAACCCGGTACTGTATTTTATAACTTTTGGATTCGATGTATTTGAAAAACTCGTCCAACCCATGGAAATGTTTGCTTCCTTCCCAAAGCAGGTCTTTTTCTTCCTGGCTGAGTTCAAAGTAAGGACGATGTATGGGGAAATCGGTTTTGGCAGCCCCTTTTATGAACTGTTGCTTCCATTCCTGCATCTTTTCACCTTTCCAGGGTGCTACCGCATCTTCATAAACGGATAAGCTCATGTCGGGTATCACGAGGTCTTCATCAATACCTATAATGCTGCCGAAGCCTTCACATTTAGGGCAGGCACCGAAGGGGTTGTTGAAACTAAACAGGTGAACCGATGGCTCCTCGAACTCGATACCGTCTTCTTCAAAACGGTTGGAAAAAGAAGTTTCTTCGTTGGTATCCGCATTTTCCACCACGCAAATTCCCCGTCCTTCAAAAAAGGCGGTTTGAATGGAATCAGCCAGTCGGTTTTGGTTTTCTTCACTTTGGGTATCGGCCGTGAGCCGGTCGATCACGATGTAAACAGTATCTTTTTTAAGGTTGATACGCGCAGGCTCCGCTTCATCCAGCCGAATGACCTCACCGTTTATGGAAATCCGTGAGTATCCCTGTTGTTCCAGTATATTGAGCTGGTCCTTAAGGGCACGATCATGCAGCAGTAAAGGACACTTGATCATTATGCGGGTAGTGGGGTCCATTGCTTCGATATGAGCCATCACATCCCTTAGCTCATGCCTTTTCACTTCTTTGCCGGTAACCGGGCTGTAAGTATGGCCGATACGGGCGTACAGCACTTTGAGGTAATCGTATATTTCAGTAGTGGTTCCCACGGTGGATCGCGGGTTTCGTGAAATAACCTTTTGCTCAATGGCAACGGCCGGTGACACACCCTTGATGTAATCTACCTCCGGCTTATCCAAACGCCCTAAAAACTGACGTGCGTAGGAAGAAAGACTCTCTACATACCTCCGCTGACCTTCGGCATAAAGCGTGTCAAAAGCCAGTGATGATTTACCCGAGCCGCTCAAACCGGTAATAACCGTAAGCCTTTTGTGGGGAATGGCCGCATCAATATTTTTGAGGTTGTGCACCTTGGCCCCTTTAATAATGATGTACTTTCGGGGGTCCAGTTTTTCGAGCGGTTTTCCGTTCATAGGGAGCTAAAATCAAAGAGTGGCAAAATTACCAAACTCATAGGGGTTTGGTTTATTGAATTAAAAAATTTTATATTTGAATTAAGGAAAAGCAATATTGTTCATACTTTTCCGGCCCGAACACTAAAAACAACTGCTTATACATACATCTACTTGACTAAATCAAAATTTTTGGTTCTAACCCCCAAATCAGGTAGATTATGGATTTCTCTAAAGCAAAAGATAGTGAGCTTATCACTAATTATCTCTCGGGTAACGAAACGGCCCTCGAGTTTTTAATCAAGAAGCATCAGCAACGTATTTACTCTTACATCATCATCCGGATTCAGGATGAAGATCTGGCGAATGATATTTTCCAGGACACCTTTGTAAAGGTTATCAATACGCTCAAGCGAGGAAAGTACAATGAAGAAGGTAAGTTTCTGCAATGGACCATGCGCATTGCCCATAACCTGATCATCGATCATTTCCGGAAAGCCAAACGCATGCCCACTATGTCGCCTACGGATGAGTTTGACATTTTCAACATTATCAAAGATTCCAGGCTCAATGTGGAGGCTTCCATGATTAAGGAACAAATAGAGGGCGACCTGCATAAGTTGATCGAACAATTACCGGAAGAACAGAAGGAGGTTTTGAAGCTACGCCACTTTTCAGAGCTCAGCTTTAAGGAAATTGCCGATCAAACTGATGTGAGCATTAATACCGCTTTGGGCCGCATGCGCTATGCGCTGATCAACCTCCGTAAGCTGATGGAAAAGAATAGGGTGAACCTGCTACAGTAAATTTTTGAACCCGGAGGCAATAAGCTTTGAAAAGCCCACGTTATGGAAGGGTAACATTTCAAATTTAGCCTATGGGAAGTATTACTACTTTAGAAAATGAACCAGGGGCACATTGCAAACCCCGTAAGGAAACGGTTCAATTTTTACTGAATTATTCCAAGGCTCTGGAGATACAGAAATTATCCTCCGGAGAACAGGTGGAATTCATCAGGAACTGAAAAAATCCCCCCGAGCAGTCGGGGGGATTTTTTATTTTAACCATCGCCACTTTACCTTTGAAGGAAATACATATGAACTTATGAAAGCTATTTGGAACGATAAGGTACTGGCCGAAAGCGAGGAAACGGTAATGGTGGAAGGCAATCATTATTTCCCACCCAACTCGGTAAATAAGGAATATTTTAAGGGCAGTGATACCCAAACTACCTGTCCCTGGAAGGGAGAAGCTTCTTATTACTCCCTGGAGGTGAACGGTGAAGTAAATGAAGATGCTGCCTGGTATTATCCTGAGCCTAAGGATGCAGCCAGTAAAATAAAAGACCACATCGCTTTTTGGCGGGGCGTGGAAGTGGTAAAATAGCCTCCTGAATATTAATTTTCACCACGATGTTAGGGGCGGAATTAATTCTACTACCTTTGTGGCCAGTTTTATTTAATTTTTTTTGTTATGCCAAGAGGTACAGTAAAGTTTTTCAATGAGTCCAAAGGTTATGGATTTATTAAAAGCGATGAAACCAATCAAGACATTTTCGTACACGTTTCCGGACTTAACCACAAGGTTAATGAAGGCGACACAGTAACTTTTGAAGTGAAAGAAGGTAAGAGAGGCCTGAACGCAGTAAACGTTCAAGCCGATTAATCTATATTCTTTTTGAAATTGAATTGAGAAAGCCCTCCGAGCAATCGGGGGGCTTTTTATTTGGAGTTGTTTCTATTCTAGTTTTTCAGGAATTTTTGCACCCCGCTTCTTCCGCCTGGTTCATTAACCCGAATGAGGTACAGGCCGCTTGGTAAATGCCCAACGTTGAGAGACAGGTAGTTTAAAACTTCGTAAATTACCGGTACCTGAAATACTTTTCCCTGCAGATCGGTAATTTCAATTTTACTGCCCCCAAAAATATTACGGATGTTCAACTCTTGTGCGGCCGGGTTGGGGAACAGGGTAAAACCGGAGTAGGAGCTTTCATCAATACCAATATTGCACACCACGGTTTTAAGATAAATAGTGTCTTTAGTGATGGGCGCGCCACATATATTGCTTAATGAGTTACCATCATTGCCGGTTTTAACATAAACGGTATAGATCCCGGAATCCTGAATAGGCATGAAGAAATTCAGAAGTATGGAATCGGAATAGGCCGAATTGGGATTTATGCCTACCTGGGTTACCGGCACCGGAGTTAAATTAGGCCCTATTATCCTGAAATCGGTACCGTTCATTTCTACGGTGCTGTTGTCCACTGACTTTTCGAAAGTCAGTAAAATATTTTGATCTCCGCAGGCAATGGGAAGGGTATCCTGTTTAAGTCCCCAGTTTAAGGCTTCACTGCTGCAGGAGTCCTCCACCTGGGTTACGAAGTCTAAAACGGAGGTGCCCACCCGGTAGGTGCTATCCGTTAATGGGTCGTACCGGAACTCTTCTATCAAAATTCCGGTGGAAATATGCTCAGCTACGTTCGCATTGAACCGTATAACACCCTTATTAGGATGGAGGCTATAGGTTTGATTGTTGAATAAAGGCTGCTGGGCACTGTAACCCGGGTTGAAAGTATTATCGATGGTAGTGCCGCAACTTCCATCTCTTACCGGGATGAGACTGAAGTGCAGGGAGTCTCCATCCGCTTCATTAATAAAAGGATCGTAAAGCACCGGTGTTCCTGCGCAAACCGGCCGTAAGAGTTCAAAAATGTTGTAGGAAGTCATGGAATTAGGCCCGATAGACCGGTCCAGAGTAGCGGTTAGCGTAATATTGGTTCCAAGGTCTGCTATATTTTCAATATCGTTGGGGCGGCAACAGGCGGATGACCACCAGATGCTGATACTATCACAATTACCAGTTAATGCGATGGTATCGGTAAAATACAGTGCATAATATTGGGCTATGGCCGTGGTATCGTCCACACAACGATCCGCACCCGGAATGTAAATTCCACCGGAAGGAGCCGGGTTACCGTTGAGGGCTTTCTCAAATATGCTGTAAGTGGTTTGCGTGTTACTGCATTCATCAATCACGCAAATCGATTCGGACACCCCCGATGCCGGGATGCCGTTATTATCATAAATGACGTACAGTTGTACGATGTATTGATTAGCCGTGTGGTGCTTATAGGTTAAATAACCCCCCGCCACGTGCGAGGCGTGAGCACCGATAAATCCGAGTAAAGCGAGCGTTGTTACAAAAAGTTTCCGCATTTTAGGTTAAAGCTTTAGTTTTATCCAATAAAGATAAAAATGCTTTAGAGCAAATCGTATAAAACCTCGTTTGGATTATTTAAAGACCACTTTCATGAAAATAAAGCTGATTTCATTTTTTCTTCTACTCCTTCTTAGCCTTCAATCTTCCGGTAAGGAAGGTATGTGGATACCGTACCTGCTAGGTCAATTGAACCAGTCAGAGATGGAGGCCATGGGCCTGGAAATTACTGCCGAAGATATTTACAGCGTTAACCAGTCCTCGCTGAAGGATGCTATCGTGCACTTTAATGAAGGGTGCACCGCAGAAATTATCAGCAGCCAGGGTTTGCTATTGACCAATCACCATTGTGGTTATTCCCAGATACAAAGGCATAGTACCGTAGAGCAGGATTATCTGAAAGATGGTTTTTGGGCCAAGTCCAATGCTGAGGAGTTGACCAATCCCGGGCTCACGGCTGCTATTGTGAAGTATATGGAAGATGTAACCAATTTGGTATTGGCGGAGGCAACCGATAAAATGAGCCCTTCGGAGCGGGAAAGATTGGTGCGTGATAATATCCGCAAACTCCTGGATGAAAGGGGGGAATCATCGGAGTATGATTTGAGTATAGTGCCTTTTTATTATGGCGACCAGTACATACTCATTGCGAAGGAAACCTTTAAAGACGTACGTTTAGTGGGTGCTCCACCGTCATCCATTGGTAAATTCGGAGCGGATACCGACAACTGGATGTGGCCCCGCCATACCGGTGACTTTTCCGTTTTCCGCATCTATGCCGGAGCAGATAACAAACCGGCTGAGGTGGCCGAAGCCAATGTTCCCTATAAACCCAATTATCATTTAAAGGTGAACATTAGCGGGGTAGCGGATAATGATTTCAGCATGATATTTGGCTTTCCCGGCAGAACGCAGGAGTACCTCCCCTCCAATGAAATGGAAAATATTATCGAGGTTTACGATCCTGCCCGTATCGCCATTCGTGCGAAACTGCTGAAAATTCTGGACCGCAAAATGCGGCAGAGCGATGCCACCCGCATTCAATATGCCTCTAAATACGCAGGTATCAGCAATGCCTGGAAAAAGTGGATTGGTGAGATTAAAGGGATTAAGGAAACCAACGGTGTGGAAAGAAGAAGGCAATTGGAAGAGCAGTTTCTGGCCGCATTGAATTCGAAACCCGAATTAAGGCAGCAATACTCCGATGTTTTAGATGAACTGAAGAAGCTTTACGAAGACCGTAAACCGGTTATGCTGGAGCGGTATCACTACATTGAAATAGGCTACTACGGCATTGAGATTATGCGCCACATGCTGGGCTATAGAGGGTTGGTAGAGGCTTACCGCAATGAGGAAGAAGAGGAAATGAAGAACTTGGCTACCCGCCTGGCCAATGGTTTGGATAACTTTTACAAGGATTATGACATTGACTTGGACCGCCAGGCCATGCAAGAGCTTCTTCCGGTTTACCTGGAGGCCATGTCAGAAGAGGGCTTACCGGAGCAGTTGAAGGAATTGAAAAAGATGGAGGATGAGGATCGCAGGGAATATATCGATGAGTTGTACGAGGATTTGATTGTACTGGAAGACCCGGTGGAGTTTCGGGAAATGCTGATGGAAAAACCAGGTAAAGCCGCGAAAAAATTAGGAAAGAGTGAGGCTTTTCAATTAAGTAGCGCCATGTATGGTCACTTTTTGGAAGTACTGAATCCCCGGGCCAGTGCTATGGAGGATAAGATCGATCATTACCAAAGGGAGTACATTTCCGCCATGCGGAAGGTGTTTCCGCTAAAACGCTTTTATCCCGATGCTAACAGTACTTTGCGCGTAGCATATGGTAAGGTAGAGCCCTACGAACCCCGCGATGCGGTTTTTTACGATACCCAGACTTACCTGGATGGAGTAATCGCTAAATACATTCCCGGTGATTATGAGTTTGACCTGCCCGAAAAACTGATCGATCTGTATGAAAATCAAGACTATGGTCCTTATGCGGAAGACGGCAAAATGCCGGTTTGCTATATCGCCTCCAACCACACCACGGGGGGTAATTCCGGCAGTCCGGCCTTGAACAGCAGGGGGGAACTGGTGGGCCTCAACTTTGACCGTGTTTGGGAAGGCACCATGAGTGATATTAATTACGACATCAGCCGTTGCCGAAACATCATGGTGGATATACGCTACGTACTTTTCATCATTGACAAGTTTGCCGATTCCAAATACCTGGTGGATGAGATGGATATTGTGTACAACCCGGTGGTGGAAAAAGACCGAGGAATGAAGGAGGCCAATACAAAGTTTTAAGCCGGTATTCAGGAAACGCTGCTCAGGATAAAAATAGTCGGTTTTTTCTCCAGGTCCGGTTTATTTTTCTTCCAGGCAGCTACCGTTTGGGTTTTGATCATTTCACTTTCCAGGCTTATATCGCGGGCTATGCATAGCAGCGTATCCGGCAGGCAATTACTCAAAATGTCTTCGAACATTTTCATGTTCCGGTAGGGGGTTTCCATAAAAATCTGGCTTTGCCCGCTTTTCTGACTTAGGCGTTCCAATGATTTTAACTTTCGGTTACGGGCGTTTTTGTCAATCGGCAGGTAACCGTTAAAAGCAAAATTTTGACCATTCATTCCACTGGCCATCATCGCCATCAGTATGGAGGAAGGGCCCACCAGTGGAACCACGCGGATTCGTTTTTGATGAGCAATCAGTACCACATCGCCTCCAGGGTCCGCAATACCGGGAGCCCCTGCCTCTGAAATTACACCTACGTGTTTACCCTCTTCACAGGGATTTAAAAAGGCCGGTATTTCTTCCGGTTGGGTATATTTATTTAAAACGTGGATGTGCAGTTTGTCCTGCGATTTGGAAGGCAACACTTTTTTGATGAAAGCCCGGGCTGATTTTTCATTTTCCACAATGTAGTGGTAGGTCATATCAATAACCTTTTTTGCGGCCAGGGGCAAAACCTCCAGGGGCTCTACCTCGCCCATTAGCGAAGGTATCAGGTAGAGTTTGCCGGACGGGCTTGGGCTATCCTCCATTTTTGATTTTTTTTACAATTTGATCGGTGGCCTGGTCCAGCATGCGGTAAACGTCTTCAAAACCTTGATCACCACCGTAGTAGGGGTCGGGCACTTCACGGTCAGAACCAGGTTCTATCTCGTTTAAAATCAGTTCTACCTTGGCCTTATCCTCATCATTACGAGCCCGGTTTAGCACATTACGGTAATTGCTGGCATCCATAGTGTAAATCTTGTCGAAATGGTCAAAATCCGCTTCGGTAAATTGCCTTCCCCGCAAATCGGAGATGTTGATGCCATATTTTCTACCGATTTTAATAGAACGGGGGTCCGGAGCTTCGCCCACGTGGTAGGAGGCCGTACCGGCACTGTCCACTTCGGCATCCAGGTCTTTTATTTTTTCACGCAGTATTCCTTCCGCCAATGGAGAGCGACAAATATTGCCCAGGCAAACCATGAGAATTTTCATAGGGTATTGTAGGTTTAGCCGTAAAAATATAAAAAGAATACTGCCTTTTACTGCTTGGTTAAATGGAGCGGGCCGCAAAGTAGCCACGAAAAAGGCCCCTCCTTGCGGAGAGGCCTTTCGTATCTTTTTCTTTGAGGTTGTTCGTTATTGCAATGTGAGCTTCTTACGGATGTCGTCCACGTAGGTTCGGAATCGTTTATCGGTATCGGCAAGATTATTCACGGTTCTGCAGGCATGTAATACGGTAGCGTGGTCTTTATTACCACACTGCGCCCCTATACTGGCCAGGGAATTTTTGGTCAATTGCTTTGAAAAGTACATGGCGAGTTGACGGGCCTGTACAATTTCGCGTTTACGGGTCGGTGATTTCAAAAGGTCAATGGGCATGTCAAAATAATCGCAAACCACCTTCTGAATGTAGTCTATGGAGATCTCGCGGGTAGTGTTTTTTACAAACTTGTCGATCATTTGCTTGGCCAAATCCACGGTAATCTTCTTTTTGTTCAGTGAAGATTGGGCCAGCAATGAAATCAGGGCTCCCTCCAGTTCCCTTACATTACTGTTAATACTGTAAGCCAGGTATTCAATAACATCACCGGGCATTTCAACTCCATCATTGTAAAGCTTTTGGTTAAGAATAGCGATACGCGTTTCCAGGTCAGGTACCTGAAGGTCGGCACTGAGCCCCCATTTAAAGCGGGAAAGCAGTCGCTGTTCAACCCCTTGTAAGTCCACCGGTGCACGGTCGGAGGTAAGTATTACCTGTTTACCGTGTTGGTGCAGGTGGTTAAAGATTTCGAAGAATACATCCTGCGTTTTTTCTTTACCTGCGAAGGAATGTACATCATCCATTATCAACACGTCTATCATTTGATAGAAGTGCACAAAGTCGTTTTTGGTGTTGTTGCGGATAGAGTCAATAAACTGCTGGGTAAACTTTTCAGCAGAAACATAAAGCACCGTTTTTTCAGGATACTTATCCTTGATTTCAATACCAATAGCATGAGCCAAATGCGTTTTTCCTAGCCCATTTCCCCCATAAATCAATAAAGGGTTAAAAGAGGTGCCCCCGGGTTTGTTAGCCACCGCAAAACCAGCGGATCGCGCCAACCGGTTACAATCTCCTTCTACAAAATTCTCAAAAGTGTAATTCGGGTTGAGTTGCGACTCAACGTGTACCTTGCGTAAACCCGGGATGATGAAAGGATTCTTTACACCCTTTTCACCAATTTCAATGGGCATGTTTACCTTTGGGTTTTTAATGGGTCCCCGGTTACTACTGGGGATTTTTACCGTGTAGGGATTAGAGTTGCCATAGGTATTCTCCATAACAATACTATAGACCAACTTGGCATCTTCTCCCAGTTCGCGGGTAATTGCACTTTTGAGAAGCTTGATGTAATTTTCTTCAAGCCACTCGTAAAAAAATTTGCTGGGTACCTGTATGCTCAGTACGTTATCTTTGAGCTTCAGGGGCTTAATGGGCAGGAACCACGTCTTAAAACTTTGAGAAGGAATATTGTCTTTTATATAGTCAAGACAATTCTCCCAAACTGTTTTTGCAGTTAGTTCCATTGATTGTTAATCGTTTAATAAAAATTGTTGAAACACCCTTTTCAGGACTGAAAGAAAGTGCTCATGGTTTCTGATTACAGAAGGCAAATGTGTAGATAAAAAAATGATAAAAAAAATGGATTCAGGGTTGAATTTCACGTTTTTTTTGGCAATATTAAGCAAGTGTTAACGCTCCAGAACCCGCATTCTACGGCTGAAGTACGTTAATTATCAGGCAGAAAAGGAAATGTTTGTAAAGAGAACATCACTAAGGGTTAGGTACGCTGAAACGGATCAGATGGGCGTGGTTTATTACGGCAATTACGCCCAGTATTTTGAGGTGGGAAGGGTGGAAGCCCTGAGGGCACTGGGAATGAGTTACCGTGAAATGGAAGAGGGGGGCGTCATGCTTCCTGTACATAAGTTGGAACTTCAATATTTGAAGCCCGCTTTATATGACGATTTATTAACCATTGAAACCCGGATCACCGAAATGCCCTCTACGCGCATCCGTTTTCATCACGAGGTGTTTAACGAGTCCAATGATTTGTTAACCAAAGGTTTAGTGGAACTCGTGTTCGTAAACCGCTCCAACAGAAGACCTTGTCGGGTCCCCGCCTCTTTTTTAGAGAAGATCGGGAGCTATTTTTAATACGCCTAGTAACGAACTACTTTATAACTGGCAGATTGCCCGTTGGTTAGATCTATCTTCAGCACATACATCCCAACCGTTAGATAGTCTCCGGAAAGGGAAAGCCGGTCGGTTGCCTGGTTTAGATTTTTGGTTTCTAAGGGTTTACCGCTAAGGGTATATAAAGTGTAGGCGGTAATTATGGGTTCTGCGGATTCTACCTGCAAATTTCCACCTTCGGCAAATTGGTCGGTAGCTAAAATGCGGAGGTTATCTGAAGCAGCCAAACCTTCACCAAAACCCATGGATTGATCCAATATGGACCTTCTGATAAATGCATCTACGATAACCTGGTAGTTTACACCACCGTTCAAATCGGCATCGGCTTGCACAATGTGCATAGCCATTTGTGACATGGTGGTGCTTTGACCCAAACTGAATATGGCCTCCATCACTATTTCATCCGTAGTATTACGGCCCAGTATTCCATAAATCTCCATCAGAGCCGATGCAAAAATGTCGGTATGAGCGTAAATATTGCCGTTAAAGCTTAAGGTTTTGTAATTCTTGATGCTTTCCACCATGCGGCCTGCCCAAAAGGGATTATGGCCGTCCCAGCTAAAAACCCTTTCCTTGTTGAAGTTACTGATGCTGCGGGAATAGGAGGCCGCAAAATAATCGCCCAGTGACTCTTCAATGGTATTGCGTTCGGTGCTGCCATTATTATTGCCGCTGGCCGCCAGAATATAGGCATGGGTGTACTCGTGAACAATTACATCGGCATCTTCGGCATCATCAACACCTCCTTCACCCATTAATATCCTTGGGTTGGAAGCAGAGCTGAAAAGGGAATTATCAGTTCCGTTCAAAGCATGGGGATCGATAAGAATGGTATAACCGGGAATATTATTAAAGCCCAGGGCATCCATGTGCTGTTTATGATTGGAGATATGGTAAATACAGTTTACGTCCTCAAAACCGCTTTGTCCACGGGTGAAGGAAAACTGGCCGGAGGTACTGGTGGCCACCACAGTATTAGGGGCATCAACATCGGTAACCTGCACAAAATCATTCCTGAGTGTAAAAATGCCGGTAGCCGGGGTATAGGTGGCGGTAAACGATTTCCATTTCCGCTCTGCGTTGAGTACACCTACCTCGCTGTCATTATTATCTACGTAGGGAGTACCATAGTTTACCTGCGCGGTAGTTAAAGGGTCTGGTTCAAAAATGTAACCTTGTACCGTGGTATCATTGGGGCCGGAAGCGTGGTGCCGCTTAATCTTGTCGATAGTATAAAGAATGCCTTCCTGGTTGTAGATCAAATCTTCATGCAGGCGGTTTTCCGACACCAATTCCACCTTACGAGCAGGTACCAGGCGGTTATTATTCACTATCCATACCATTTCATCTTCTATTATGGATTCGGCCCCTTCCTGGGCGCGAAGCTGTTCGGCTTGCGCCAATGGAAAATCTTCCACGATAGGAGCTAGGGGTAGGGCCCCGGTAATGACGCGTCTCAAAGTCCCGTTATACGAAACCACCGCGTGTATATCCATTCCATATACCTTAATATTATTGAAGGTAAGGTGGTAATGATAGTGGTTAGCGGTTTTACTACTAATGGTTTTGGAGAGTTCGAGATCAAACCCCTTGGCCAGCTCCAGTTCGGCTTTAAGCAACTGTAGTGGCTCCTCCTCGTATAAAGGCTTTTCGATTTCGAGGGTCTGTTCCGGCACCGCTGGGAAATCATTTTGATGGGTAGGAACGGACGTTTTTTGAGCAATCGCGTGGATTGTGAATAAGATCAAGGGTAAGATTACAAGTTTTTTCATGTTCTAAATTTATAAAATAACCACCTCATGCAGTATATCCAATCGATGAAGCACCGTTTTCATGCGGCTCTTGCGCACCGACAGGGTGTACCCTGCATCAGCTTTCATATCCTCATTTTCTATGCCTAACTCTTCATCCTTTATTAAACGCATTATTTCGTTAGTGAGTTTATAGGGAAACCGGATACGGATAAGCCGGGTTATATATTCTTTACGTTTTTCCGCATCATCCAGTGCCAATGATGCCGCGGTTTTATAAGCCTGGATGAGGCCTGAAACACCGAGCTTGGTACCACCGAAATAACGGATTACCACCACTATACCATTCCATACACCGGCCGATTGTAATTGGTTTAAAATAGGCATGCCAGCCGAGTTGTTAGGCTCTCCATCGTCATTGGCTCTTAACTGTGGGTTTTCAGGCTCAACACGATAAGCAAAACAATGGTGACGGGCATCGTGAAAATCTTTTTTGAGTTCGCCCAGTTTTTCCATGGCCTCATCCACTGAAGCGGCATGAAGGGCATAGGCAATGAACTTACTGCCTTTATCCTTAAACTCTCCCCGGCCGGTGGCCGATATGGTGGTGAAGAAATCCGATTTGATAGGTTCCTGCATAGCTTAAAACAAATTTTCAGAGGCTACGAGCAGTATGGCCACAAGGGCCAGTAAAATACCCATTACGTTTCGAAAACTCAAGTGTTCCCGGAAACCAAAAAAGCCGATTAGTACGGACAGAGCCACAATACCCACGTTATTAACAGGAAAAACCACGGAACTTTCCAGGCCCCGGTACTCCAATGCCTTCAGGAGGAAGTAAATGGAACCGTAATTGGGAATACCCAGGGCAACACCACCCAGCAAGCTGCGCCAATGCCAATGCACTTTGGCCTGCAGGTGTCTTACACCTATAAATACAAAGCCAATGAGGGCTGCCATGCCGAATATGGAAGAGGCAAATAAGCTGTGTTCTTCCGCGGGAACTATTTCGTGCTGGTTGAACTTGAGAAAGGCATCCAGAAAACCACTTCCCACAAAAAGCAGTAAAGGCAACCATGCATAAGCCAGGCCCTTTTTTACCTTCTCCCTTTTCCAGGTGGCCAGGTAAACCGCGGGTAAGGCCAGGATAATGCCCATTACTTTAGTGGGAGTAACCGTTTCACCGTAGTAGTAAAACCCGAATAATACCGGAATGATAAGCGACATTTTAACGGCCACTGATACCACCGATACACCGATTTTTTGCGACACAAAGGCCATGATCTGGAAAAGGGTGATAAAGAGAAAGCCCAGCACTACTACGTTACTGAACCACCGGTATTCAGGCACTTGCCAGGGGGCTACTTCAAAGCCATGATCTATTCCACCTACGGTGTAGGCAGTTATGTAGTTCATCACTATAGCCAGAAGGTTGTCCACCTTAAAGCGGGTAAAAAGCTTAAAGATCACAAAAATAAAGGTGGAGCAGAGAATGCTGAGCAGGAGCCAGATCATAGGTTATAGATCACTTGTAAAGTATCCGCACCCCATTGACTTTGAGCCTGGTAATGCCCTTGAAGGAGGGGAGCTTTTAAGCCCTTGCCGAAATTGGGGGTCCCGGTAAATACCCGGGCTTCGTCCCAGTACCCGGCTTCTATAAAACGCTGCAAGGTTCGGGCACCGCCCTCAACCATCATCGATTGAATATTCCTCCGGTAACATTCCTGAAGAATCTGTTGGAGTGCTGCCGTGGATTCGTCAAGCTTTACCCATTCGGTAGAGCGCTCTTTAGTGGCGGTTTTATAATTGAAAACAAGGTTTTCGGAGGTTTCGTCTAAAACAGTGAGATTAGGGTTCACACGGAGCTGAGGGTCTATTACCAGGCGGATGGGGTTTTTACCGCTTACTTCACGCACCGTAAGTGCTGGCTGGTCATTGAGAGCCGTTTGGGCACCAATCAGTATGGCATCTTCCTCAGCCCGCCAGCTATGCACCAGTATTTTACTTTCCTTACCGGTTATCCAATTAGGGCCTTTTTGGTCCGCTGATCTTTCACGGTCCATAAACCCATCGGCTGATTGGGCCCATTTGAGAATGACATAGGGTCGTTTTTTCTGATGAAAAGTGAAAAACCTGCGGTTTAGATGCAAGCACTCCTGTTGCAACACGCCTTCAATAACATCGGTACCGGCTTTTTTCAGCTTAGCTATTCCTTTGCCGTTCACTTCTGAAAAGGGGTCACGGCTGCCAATAACCACCCGTGGTATTTGTTTTTCAATTATCAGGTCGCTACAGGGCGGAGTACGGCCGTGGTGTGCGCAGGGCTCCAGGTTTACATAAAGGGTTGAGGTGGACAACAGACTTTGATCGGCTACCGCACCGATGGCCAAAACTTCGGCATGGGGTTCTCCGGCCTTGCGGTGCCAGCCTTCAGCGATAATCGTATTATTATGCACTACAACACTGCCCACCCGGGGATTGGGAGAAACAGTTTCCTTACCATTTTTCGCAAGCTGTAAGCAGCGGTGCATATAATATTCATGGCCCATGGGCGCAAAAATAGGCTTTAATCCAGATGCACCGTTTTGGGTCGCCCGCTAATCATCCTCCACGAAATAAAGGCCCCCGCTGCACAAAGCAAGCTGGTTATAATACACAGGAGGTTAAAGGTGTTGATGAAGCTTTGTTGTACTCTTTGGCGCACTTGCGTTTGGGTTTCGGCACCCCACGAATCCGGGGCAGCCGTTTCCGCTAACTGATCGGAATTTTGAAGGAGGTACTCGGTTTGTTGTGCAGAGAGGTCGAGATTAGGAATGGATTCCGCCAAATCATCCTGAAAATAGAGCAGCGCAAAAGCCCCGAATATGGCCAGGGTTAAAACATTGGCCAAACGGGAAATAGTATTATTAACTCCACTGGCAATTCCTGCATTTTCATCCGTAACACAATTCATTACTGCGGTAGTTAACGGAACTACGGTTAAACCCATACCAACCCCACCGAGTAGTAATGCCGGAAAAAAAGTGGTCCAGAAGTCCGTAAAGCCATCGGTTATACCAATCCAACTCATGGATAAAAAAGATAAGCCGGTAATAAGCGGGCCAATGATAAGGGGTGTTTTAGCGCCTATCCGGTCGGTCCATTTACCGGAGGTGCGGGCTAGTATGGCAATTAATCCGCCAAACGGCAGTATGGCCAGTCCGGCCAGTTTTTCAGGATAACCTTGAATTTGTATCAGGTTGAGGGGAATAAAGAAGAGTACCAGGCTAAGGGCTCCATACACAAACAGGGTCATCAGGTTGGCGCCTGAAAAAGTAGAGGAATCAAACAGGGCCAATGGTAACATAGGGCGATTTATCCTTTTTTCAATTTTCAGGAAAATCATAAAAAAGATCAGCCCGGAAGCAATACTGAGCCATATCCACCAAACACCAAAGCCTTTTTCCGAAGCTTGTATAAAGCCAAAAGCGATACCACTTAAGGCTAATGTGGAAAAAAGGCCTCCCCACCAGTCGGGATGGATGTTCTTGATGGGTGAAGGTTCCCTCACCTTAAACCAAAGCAATAAAAGGCTAAGGATACCGAGCGGTACGTTTAAGAAAAAGATCATTCGCCATAAACCTTCACCGGCCAGGTAACCACCCAGTACAGGACCTAAAATGGTAGTAAAGGCACTGAACATACTCCAGGTGCCAATGGCTTTTCCTCTTTCCTCCTGTGGAAAAGAAGCGGTGATCAGCGCCAGGCTTCCCGGTACCATAAAAGCACCACCAATACCCTGCAGGCAGCGGGCTACGATCAGGAAGTTACCACTGGGTGAAAAGCCACAAACGATACTGCATATGGTAAAACAGGTGATACCGAACATGAAAATCCTCTTTTTACCAAAAACATCGCCTAAGGAGCCGGCAATAAGCATCAAAGCGGCTAAAAAAAGAGTATAGCCATTTACAATCCATAAAAGTTGAGATCCTTTTAGGTCAAGGCTTCTTTGCAGGGCCGGGAGGGCTACATTGAGGGCGGTGCCGTCAATAAAAGCCATACTGGAGGCCACAATGGCCGATACCAGTACCAGCGTTTTTTCAGTTTGATTGAGGGTGGGGGTCACCCTCTAAATATAGGTAATGTTCAAATGGAAATTCTATAAAGCGGAAGACCCCGGTGGGGCCGGGGTCTTCACTTAACACATCAAGGGAGGAAAACGTGTGCTTTGAATTTAATTTAACTAAATCCTTCACACAATTTTAAGCAGGATGCCCACCACCCGCAAGTAATCTTCCCCAACTTTTTAGTGAAACGCCCTTTTTTTTTAGTCAAACTGTTCCAGGAAGTTTTCAAGCTCCGATTCCCGTACGTATTCGGCATAGCAACGTTGCACCGAGCGTAAAAACTCATAATCATTCATGGAGCGCATACGAATGGACGAATATTTACAGTAAAACATAAAGGCTTCCAGTTCTTCCAGGCTAAGGCCGGTCAGTGCTACCACGATTTCACGGTTGTTATTTTCTTCCAGCTTTTTGCGGTAGGCATCTTCGGCCTTTAGCTGAGCCAGCATGCGTAACTGACGCGGCTTGGAACCGAACAGGTTGTACAAAAATTCCACCGGGTTTTGCGGACCGGCTTTGATAATGCGCCCGTCCTGGTCTTCAAGGTCCGAGGCTTGCGGGTTGAGCGGTTTATTCAATTCAATAGCCCGGTCTTTATTACTGGTAAGCTGGTAACTAAAAATACTCACCTCGTTTAAGAGGTAGTTCTGTTCTTCCATTTTAATGAGTACATCGCTCAGCGCAGTGGCGGAGTCCGCGTATATAAAATAGAAGTATTGATAAGCAATATTGGAAAAAACGATGGTGTCTCCCCAGTTCAGTTTGATGCTGAAGTGGCCCTCGTCATTAGTAAGGGTGCCTTTGAGCGTACGCTTATTGATTACGTGTACATTGGAGAGGCGTACCTTCTCAGCCTCATCCACCACCCAGCCGGAAAGCTCCTGGGCACTCAGAGAAAACCCGCTTAAAAACAGTAGGCAAAAAAGTAAAGTGCGCGTATAGGGTTTCCCCATCTCATTTATCTTTGAATGCGCAAAGTAAACGACTTTGGCGCACTATTATTGAATTAAGAATTAAAGACGTATGTCAGACGATAAGAAAGTTATCTTTTCCATGAGCGGAGTAAGTAAGACTTACCCGGCTTCCAATAAAACTATTTTAAAGAACATTTACCTGAGCTTTTTCTACGGGGCCAAAATCGGGATACTGGGTTTGAACGGTTCCGGTAAATCCACCTTGTTGAAGATTATTGCCGGGGTAGAAAAAAATTACCAGGGCGATGTGGTATTCTCGCCCGGTTACTCCGTAGGCTACCTGGAACAGGAACCCCAGTTGGACGAATCCAAGAGCGTAATAGAAGTAGTAAAAGAGGGAGCCCAGGAAGTGGTGGATATTCTGGAAGAATACAACAAGATCAATGATGATTTTGGTTTACCGGAGGTTTATGAAAACCCGGATAGGATGGACAAACTAATGGCTCGCCAGGCAGAACTTCAGGATCGTATCGATGCCACTAACGCCTGGGAGTTGGAAACCACCTTAAATCGCGCCATGGACGCGTTGCGTTGCCCTGAGCCGGATACACCCATAAAGGTATTGAGTGGTGGTGAAAGAAGGAGGGTAGCGCTTTGTCGCCTTTTGCTCCGCCAGCCGGATATATTGTTGCTGGACGAGCCTACCAACCACCTGGATGCCGAATCGGTATTGTGGCTGGAGCAACACTTACAACAGTATAAGGGTACGGTGATAGCGGTAACGCACGACCGTTATTTCCTGGATAATGTAGCGGGCTGGATACTGGAACTGGACCGTGGAGAAGGTATCCCCTGGAAAGGGAACTACTCCAGTTGGCTGGATCAAAAAACCAAGCGCATGGAGCAGGAAGAAAAGCAGGCCAGCAAGCGCAGGAAAACCCTGGAACGGGAACTGGAATGGGTGCGCATGGGGGCCAAGGGCCGCCAGGCCAAAGGCAAAGCCCGTTTGAACAACTACCAGGCTATGCTTAACCAGGAGCAGAAGGATAAAGAAGAAAAACTGGAAATATTTATCCCCAACGGTCCCCGCCTGGGTACCAATGTAATTGAGGCGAAAGGGGTGAAAAAGGCTTTTGGCGATAAATTGTTGTACGAAGACCTGAATTTTAGCCTCCCACCGGCCGGTATTGTAGGCATAATAGGCCCTAACGGAGCTGGTAAAACCACCATCTTCCGGATGGTGATGGGGCAGCAGGAGCCCGATGCCGGTAATTTTGAAGTGGGGGAAACGGTGAAAATTTCCTACGTAGATCAATCCCACGAAAAGCTGAAAGACGAAAAGAGCATTTACGAGATCATCAGTGATGGCAACGAAGAGATAGACCTGGGCGGGCGTAGCATCAATGCCCGTGCTTACCTGAGCCGTTTCAACTTTGCCGGGGGCGACCAGCAAAAGAAGGTAGGGGTGCTTTCCGGTGGGGAACGCAACCGCCTGCACCTGGCTATGGCCCTGAAAGAAGGGGGTAACGTATTGCTTTTGGATGAGCCTACCAATGATCTGGATATTAATACCTTACGTGCCCTGGAAGAGGCCCTTGAAAACTTTGCCGGTTGTGCAGTAATCATCTCGCACGACCGTTGGTTCCTCGACCGGGTGTGTACCCACATCCTGGCCTTTGAAGGTGACTCACAGGTGTATTATTTTGAAGGAGGCTTCTCGGATTACGAAGAGAATAAACGCAAACGTTTGGGAGATGTGGAACCTACGCGGGTACGGTATAAAAAGTTGATTAAGGATAGTTAGTACCGTTGCTTTAGGTGGGTATAGCTGAGAGCTTTTAAGGAGGCGCAATTACCAGGGCAAGCTTGAACTATACTCATTTCATACCTCTGGCAGAGGGATGGTTTCCATGCCATTTTACATATCCGCCCATGATGCGGTGTTCTGCCCACGAACGTATTGAGGTATATTAAAGTACCCTGAAGGCTTGATCACTCACCTTGTAAAGGCTAATAAACTCTAAGAATAGAGCCTCTCTACGGCTTTTAAAAACAGTAATTTCCGCCATAGCGCGATGTTTTTTTTTGCAAAAAAATCACATTAACCTGAATGAGAAGATGCGGATTATTAAAAATCCGTACCAACTTCATAGCATCTAGGAAAAAGTCATTCGCCATTATGGTTTGTTGCTACTGCGAAGCTTGGGTTGTTGAAATTCGGTTTTCACGGCAAGTTGAACGGTATTTCCTTTGAATTCACAATAATGCTGCGTAATGCTCTGCTTTCAAGCACCTTTTACCGGCAGTTTTTAAAGAGAAAAACCATGATACGTTTCCTGATTTCCAGTATGCTTACCCTGCTTACAATAACGTCCTACGCTCAATACACACCGGCAGAACCGGATTCCCTGAAATGTACACTCAAGGAAATGCGGCAAATGCTTAGCGGAAGTGATGTTGATACCGAATATTACCAATTGGCGAAAGCCGCCCGCAAGGATCAGCTTGCCAGCGCAGGTTTTTTTACCCTGGGAATGCTCTGCTTTATGACCACCGCCCTGTGCGGAGGTATTGTTCTTTATGGAGAGCGGTTTGATACTCCCTGGGGCACTGGCCTTCTCCTGGGCTCCGGGGCTACTATTCTCACTTTTTCCCTGGGAACCCGCCATTATGAACGCTTTGAACAAAAACTGGATAAAGCCTGCCGATTATACCATCAACGCTAAAAAATGAGAGCACCAAACATCAAAATTGTCTCAAATCGTCACAAAGTTTTTTCAGGAGTGTCCCAAATCGTCACAAATAGCCTGAAAGCTTCAAATACATTTGGAACGTTCAATTTTCGAACCATGAAAAAGCTCATCACCCTGGCCCTGATCGCCAGTTTAGGGCCGGCCTGTAAAAAAGAAGCCCGGAGTAAATACCCGCCCCTGGACCATACCGAAGTACGCGGGGTACTGCGCGATGCCTCCACCCTGGAGCCCATCGCCAACGGTATTGTAAAAGTGTACAAGGGAAAATGCCCCGGGGCCTTTGGCATTTTTGGCGACTTTTTGGAAGATACCACCGATGCCGAAGGCCGTTTTGAGTTTGTTTTTACCCACCACCCCGATACCTGTTACGAAATAGTGGCCGATGCCGACCTCTACTACGGCAACGAGAACAAAGGGGCCGGTTTAACATTCCCAAATGGCATTCGCGCTAGCGGGCAAGATCGTATTAAAAAGGGTTTTGTGAACGATGAGGATATTTACCTGGCTCCCTACGGTTGGTTGGAACTACGGATTGTTAATATGGATAAAAAATATGGGACACTAAGTATAAATGGATTAGATCCTTATTTTGTCACTTCAACCTTATTTTCAGGTTTTGAGGTAGATACCATAGTTTTAACCCAGCAATACGGGAATTATGATAATTGGTTTCCCTTATTTGTTTACAATGCCGATACCAATTTTCGATTGCGGGTAGACACCTTCTGGACACCCAAACACGATACCACCTATTACGAGATTAAATATTAACCCCGCCCGATCACCCCTACATCAGCCAGCTGCAGTACATCAACTCCAACGGAGGATTGGTAAACGGAGACCCCCAGAAACCCCTGAAAAACGAAGTTAAATTAGCTTTGGAAGAGGTCTCCTTTGGCGAATACCAAAATAACGACCTGCTGGCACTCGATGAACTCCACGTCATTCTCCAGGCTAACCTCACTAACCCCGATGCCTATACCCCTCAAATACGCGATATCGCTTTGAAAGGCCTTATGCAGTCCCTTACCAATGCGTATGAATCCAGCGACCTTGCCCACAACGAAGGCGACCCCGAAGGCTCCGTAGTCAGCCAGATGAACGAAGTTATCCAAAGCCTGGATGATTTCATTACCGGCCTCGGCAGCATAGATTCCACCAATCAGAACCAGTATTTCCGCTACCATTTAGATAAAGTACACGCTTACCGCGCGGGTGGCTACTACCTGCAGGCACTAAACATTTTAGCGAATCGCAGCAACTGGACCTTTGATTATACCCAACAAATGCGCTCCGATTTCTGGAACTGCATCTGTACGGCTGAAAACGATTATTACATCGGAGAGCTCAGTGCCGAAGCGCTTTCAGGAGCTATCACCACCTGTAATGAAACCTACGCTGGCTACAACTATAAAAAACCGGAAAAACCTGCGATAGCTAAAGAAGTTCAGGAAGTGGCCTCATTCCAGTTTTACCCCCAACCCGTGGAAGACCGTTTGTACTTTAATATAATTCCTCTACCTGAAGGAGAGGTGGAATATCAGGTGTATAACCTGAACGGCAGCCTGTTGCAAAACGGTACCATACACCACTGGCAGGCCGAAGATCAAAGCATAGCAGTGAGCTCCCTGAGCCCCGGTATGTATTTTATGACGCTGAGGCTGAATGCGAAAACCCAAAGGTTCCGCTTCATTAAACAGTAGTTTTTCAGTGATTCAATAACTAAAAAGCCCTCCGATATATCGGAGGGCTTTTTTTTAAGTTTCTAAGCTTGTCTGCGGCAAGCAGGTTGAAGGCCTGCTAATTGCGATTTAACGGATCAATTAAAAAAACTAAACTATCCGTTCATACTCACCAGGAACTCGGCATTGTCCTGCGTACGGCTCATACGGTCGTGCAGGAATTCCATCGCTTCAACGGAGTTCATATCGGCCAGGTGACGTCTTAATATCCACATACGTTGCAGAACGTCCTTATCCAGCAGCATATCTTCCTTACGTGTACCGGAGGCCATAAGGTCAATAGCCGGCCAGATTCTGCGGTTGGCAATCTTGCGGTCCAGTTGCATTTCCATGTTACCGGTACCCTTGAATTCTTCAAAAATCACCTCGTCCATTTTAGAGCCGGTATCAATAAGAGCGGTGGCCAAAATAGTTAGTGAACCCCCGTTTTCAATGTTACGGGCCGCTCCGAAAAAGCGCTTGGGCTTGTGCAGGGCGTTGGCATCCACACCACCGGAAAGTACTTTACCGGAAGCCGGGGAAACCGTGTTGTAGGCCCGGGCCAGGCGGGTAATACTATCCAAAAGTATGATTACATCGTGGCCACATTCGGTAAGGCGTTTGGCCTTTTCCAGTACAATGTTGGCCACTTTTACGTGACGGTCGGCCGGCTCATCAAAGGTGGAAGCTACCACTTCCGCATTTACGCTGCGTTGCATATCGGTTACCTCCTCCGGGCGTTCATCAATCAAAAGGATGATCATATACGCCTCCGGGTGGTTGGCCGCAATGGCATTGGCTACTTCCTTCAATAAGGTGGTTTTACCGGTTTTGGGCTGAGCCACAATAAGGCCCCGCTGACCCTTGCCGATGGGCGAGAAGAGGTCGATAATCCGGGTGCTGAGTGTGGAGCGTTTATCGGTAATGTTGAATTTTTCCTGCGGAAAGAGTGGGGTCAGGTGCTCGAAAGCTACCCGGTCACGAATCCAATCCGGTTCACGGCCATTGATCTTTTCCACTTTTACCAGGGGGAAATACTTTTCGCCCTCTTTGGGTGGGCGGATTTGCCCGCGTACGTTATCTCCCGTTTTTAAGCCGAAGAGTTTAATCTGGGACTGGCTCAGGTAAATATCATCGGGTGAATTCAGGTAGTTGTAATCGCTGGAACGCAGGAAGCCGTAGCCATCGGGCATAATTTCCAAAACGCCTTCACTGGTAATAATTCCATCAAATTCATACTCCCGGTTCTTTTGGCTTTGACGATTGCCGTGATTGGGATTTTGACTTTTTTGAGAATCGCCTGAATTCGTATTCTGATTACCCTGATTGTTACCCTGGTTACCTGAATTCCGGCTGTGTTGACGGTTTTGCTGCCCTCCCGGTTTTTTGCGGTTTTGCTCGTGGCGGTCACCGGATGAATCTTTGTCTTTTGAAGGGTTGTTGGATGATTCGTTCCTGGAATTTGTTTCGCCCTCCGGTTTGGAATCCCTGGGTTTTTGCGGCCTGCGTTGGCGGGGATTATCGTTTTGCGATTTATTTCGCGTATCGTTATTTTCCTGGCTTTTAGGAGCTTCTGTTTCTTTTCCGGTGTTTTCTGAAACGGTCTTTACCGAGTCAGGGTTAGCCGCCTGGTGATCCAATATTTTATAAACCAACTCCTGTTTTTTAAGGGTCTTGAATTTTGGAACATTGGCCTTTTCAGCTACCTCCTTAAGTTCGGGAAGCTTCATGGCTTTCAATTGATTGATGTCGTACATCGATGTAATCGTATTAAAAAAGATTATTGAGAACTAGGGTTTATTCGAGAAGGGTAAAATGCAGTGCTTAAACAATTACTTCCTGAATGAGTAAGAAGTGTGTTACAGAAATAACATGACAATAATACGAATTATTCAAGAATCCGAATAGTATTCGATGAAAATTTATCAATTTTGACCCAAAGTAATCCAAGAAATGATCCAGCGCATACAGTCCATATATTTGTTCATAGCTGCCCTGCTTTCAGCGGGAGTAATTTTTGCTGTACCTCTTTTTCAAGTGCCCGAACAGCCTATCTACGTTTTGCAGTTTCCGGTATTTTTTGCCATGTTCCTGTTATCAGCCCTGGTTTCGCTCTACAGTATTTTTCGCTATAAAAACCGTCAGCAACAGGTGGTTTCGGGGAGGATCAACGTAATTCTCAATTTCGTTTTATTCGGGTTGATTTTATACCATTACTTCGGTAGTATGGATACGGAAACCAGCCACTTAGCCTTTGGGTCCTTCATTCCCATCCTGGCTGTGGTATTTATCACCCTGGCCAACCGGGCCATCATGCGCGATGAAGCATTGGTAAGGGCGGCCGACCGTTTGCGTTAGCGCGGCAGTTCCACTACTTCCAGGTCTTTTACCCGGCCACGGTCAATATTAAATCGCAGCATGGTGCGAACTTTATGAAAACCGTGTTTACCAATGGCTCCCGGATTCATGTGTAAAAAACCCAGTTTTTTGTCGTTCATTACTTTAAGGATGTGGCTATGCCCGCAAATGAAAAGACCGGGCGGATTTTCAAAAATTTCCGGCTTTACGTGAAAAGAATAACGGCTGGGATAACCCCCGATATGGGTAATCCATACGTCCAGGCCCCCGGCTGTAAAGCGTTGATGTTTGGGCCACTGGGTGCGAATACCCTGATCATCGATATTGCCGTAAACGGCCTTTACCGGGGCTACGGCTTTTAAGCTATCGGTAACCGCAAGGCTGCCGATGTCTCCGGCATGCCATATTTCATCGCTCCCCTCACAGAGTTTCAGTATTCGGTCTTCCATGAAGGAATGCGTATCACTTAATAAGGAAATCCTAATCAAGGGTGAGGGGCTTTCAGTTACCTTTGCGGCAAGTTTAGTAATAATCTCCTCGCTTTTGCGCTATTTCATGCAACTTTCTTATTTCGGTAAGCCTTTTCACGGATGGCAGGTTCAACCCAATGCCGTAAGTGTACAGGAAAAGCTAAACCAAAGTGCTTCTACTATTTTGGCCCGGGAGATTTACTGTGTAGGAGCCGGGCGCACAGATACGGGAGTACACGCGCGTGAAATGTGGGCCCATTTCGATTGCGATTCTGAATTGCCCGCTGATTTTCAACACCGCCTTAACAGCTTGTTGGGCCCTGATATTGCCGTGCATAAAATAAAGCCAGTGACTACTGACGCCCACAGTCGTTTTGACGCCTTGAGCCGAACGTATGAATACCACTTCATTTTTAAGAAGGACCCTTTTTTAAAGGATTATGCATGGCTGGTATATCCACAGCCCGATCTGGAAAAAATGCGGAAAGCCGCTTCTTCGCTTTTTAGTTTTACCGACTTTAGTTCTTTTTCACGCAGTAAAACTCAAACCAAAACCAACAACTGCAAGATTCAAGCGGTAGATTGGCAGGAAAAAGATCAAAAGTTGATCTTTACCATTAAGGCCGACCGTTTTTTGCGCAATATGGTGCGGGCTATAGTAGGTACCCTGGTGGAAGTAGGGCAGGGCAAAAAGGCGATTGATGATTTTGCCGCTATAATTGCGGCCAAAGACCGTAGGCGGGCGGGTGAATCGGCACCGGCTCACGGCTTATATTTAACCCAAGTAGAATACCCAAAGGAGATTTTTAATGGCAGATAGTGTAAGTGGTAAAGCGTTTGACCTGGGCTTGTTACGCAAGATCATGCGGTATGTAGCCCCTTACCGCTGGATATTTTATACGGCCCTTTTCTTAACCATGGTGCTGTCAGCACTCAGCACGGCCCGCCCACTTTTGATCCAGTATGTGATTGATAATTTTGTGATTGAACCAAACCCGGAAGGCCTGCTCAATTACACCCTTTTACTATTGGGGCTCCTGCTTTTGGAGTCGTTGGTGCAATTTCTTTTTACGTACGGAGCCAATCATTTAGGGCAAAACATTATTCGCGACCTGAGGGTGCAACTGTACGAGCATATCCTTTCCTTTAAGTTGCGTTATTTCGATAATACACCGATCGGCACCCTGGTTACGCGGGCCGTTTCGGATATAGAGACCATTGCCAATATTTTTGCAGAAGGCATACTGGTGATTTACGGAGACCTGTTCAAAATTGTAGTGATGGTAGGGGCTATGTTCTACTTTTTTGATTATCGCCTGGTACTGGTATCCCTTTCGGTAATACCGATCCTGTTTTACGCCACCCGTTTGTTCCAGATCAAAATTAAATCAGCATTCCAGGATGTGCGTACCCAGGTAGCCGCTTTGAATGCTTTTGTACAGGAACACCTCACGGGAATGAACATCGTACAGATATTTAATCGTGAAGAAGCGGAAATGGAAAAATTCCGCGAGATCAATGAAAAGCACAAACAAGCCAACGTTCGTTCCATTTGGTATTTCTCCATCTTTTTACCGGTTATTGAAATCATGAGTGCCATTTCCATTGGCCTCGCGGTTTGGTTCGGGGGCTTGCAGGCCGCCACAGGGGGCTTTGTAACCTTAGGTGACCTTACCGCCCTTATTATTTTCATCAATATGCTATTCCGGCCGCTGCGTCAGTTGGCCGACCGCTTCAATACCCTGCAAATGGGTATGGTGGCCAGTGAACGGGTATTCCGGATTTTGGATACCAAAGAGCATATTGACGATAAGGGAACCGATGAACTGCAAGATGTAAAGGGAGAGATTGAGTTCAGAAATGTAAAGTTCGGGTACAAGGAAGACGATCTTATTCTCAAAGGAATATCCTTTAAGGTAGAGCCCGGCCAAACCCTGGCCATTGTTGGAGCAACCGGAGCCGGAAAGTCCACCATAATAAATCTGTTAAGCCGCTTTTATGAAATATGGGATGGTGAAATATTGGTGGATGGCCAGAACATCAGGAAGCTCTCGCTTTCATCATTACGTGAAAACCTGGCGGTAGTGCTACAGGATGTTTTCCTTTTTTCCGATTCGGTTTACAACAACATAACCCTCAATAAAGATATTCCGCTGGAAGCCGTACAGGATGCAGCCGCCTTTATCGGGGTAGATGATTTTATTGAAAGCCTGCCCGAGCAATACGATTACAACGTGCGGGAGCGGGGCAATATGCTGTCGGTGGGGCAGCGTCAGTTATTAGCTTTCCTCCGGGCCTACGTATCCGATCCATCGGTTTTGATATTGGATGAGGCCACCAGTTCCATCGATACCCAAAGTGAAGCCCTTATTCAAAAGGCCATCGATAAAATTACCGAAGGGCGAACGTCCATAGTGATTGCCCACCGCCTGGCCACCATTCAAAAAGCCGATAAAATACTGGTGATGGACAAAGGCCAGGTAGTGGAAGAGGGTACCCATACCGAGTTGTTGGCGATGGACGGTTATTACACTCGGTTGTACGAAATGCAGTTTAAGGCACAAGAGCAAGCCACCGATTACTGATTTGTAAAAAACAAACTTGTTTATAATATAAACTAAATGTATCTTTGATTCAAATTCAAGGATAATGGACAATTCAATCAACGAAAAAGAAAGTCTGGAGATCATCCGTACGATGATCCATAAAGCTCAAACCAATATGAGTGAGGGTAGTATTTTTTACCTTATTTGGGGTTGGGCGGTGTTGCTGGCCATTATAGCGCAGTATGCACTGTTGGAATGGTCTGGTACGGAATACCACTGGGTTGCCTGGCCGGTGTTAATGTCGCTGGCCGGTATTGTAAGTGCTATTGTAGGTCGTAAAAGGGCCAGTCGCCAGAAATACGTCACTTTTGTGGATAATACCATGGCCTTTTTGTGGGGTGGTTTTGTAATATTCCTCTTTGCGATTCTTTTTTTGAGTCCCACCATCGGTTGGGCAAACAGTTACCTGCTTGTTATCGGTTTGTATGGGCTGGGTACCTTCGTTTCGGGTGGTGTACTGCGCTTCAGGCCATTGATAATAGGAGGTGTAATCAGCCTGGGACTTTGTTTTACCGGTATTTTACTGCGAAATTCAATTACCGAGTTTACCCAGGTTTTAATCCTGTTGGCCATCAGTATTGTATGCAGCTACCTGGTACCCGGTTATATGTTACGGGCCCAAAAAAATAAGCATGCTTCCTGAATTAGATCCCCTTTTACATTCGCAACTTCGCCTGCAGATCGTTTCACTGCTGGTAGGGGTGGAGTCTGCTGAGTTTAATTTTATACTGGAACAAACCGCTGCAACGCGCGGTAATATTTCGGTGCAATTGAAAAAGCTTTCGGAAGCCGGTTACATCAAGGTTTCCAAGTCTTTCGGAAAAAGTTATCCCGTAACCACCTGCCGCATTACCGAGAAGGGTTTAAAGGCTTTTGATCAATACGTGGAAAGCATTTCCAGCTACCTCGACCGCAGGAAGGATTAGCTTTAATTTCTGGGATTGTAAACAAGAAGGTGTATCTTGCGTTAACCATTTAGAACTTCGGAAGTGGATTCCCTGCCCATTTTTTGGGTGGGGTTTCTTTTTTGTACCCTTTCTAATCCGGCTTCAGCTTTTCTTTCTCTTCGCTTTGCTGAATTAATTTCAACACCTCCTCGGAAGACATGTATAGCGAATCGATTTTTTGACGGTAAGCTTCCGGTAAAGAAGATTGCTTCAGTATGTATTCCTTGGTGGCAATAATACACTCTCCAAAACCATGTTCTATAGCGTAAAGGTCGGCTGTACGTTCGGCTTGCTTTACAAATTCCGGACTCAAGGCGTATCGTAAGCCAAAAAAAATCAGGTTCAGGCTACTGCGATGACTATAGTCCACAATATGCCCCAATTCATGACTCAGCCAGCCTTTGAGCACCTGTGGCGGCAAATTCTGCAGGGGTATTTTCTTATCGTCAAGAATCATAGCGGGCAACATCTGTATGGTATAGCTCCGAAACCTCCGGTCGTTGAGCAGCGAGAAAAAATCAGGCCGGGCCTGCATAAAAACGTTGTAAATCCTTTTATCGAAAACGAAGCGAATGCGGGTATCTTTTAACTCAGGATATTGGCTGAGTGTTTCCAGCACTATACCCTTTATAGACTCCGGAATTTCCTTGTTCTTGGCATAATCTGATGTATCCACACTCTGGGCCTTCATACCCGGGCATAAAGCCAGTAAAAGACTCAGAAGGGTGATATACCAGCGAAAATTCATACTCAGGCCGGGGCAGCTTCCTTATACAGACCTTCCTTTAGCTTGGAGTGGATAGCCGTAAAGGCTTCAATGGTTTCGTCAATATCCTGGGCCGTATGCACTGCGGAGGGAATCATTCGCAGCATTATCACACCCTTGGGCACTACGGGATACACTACCAGCGAACAGAAGATACCGTAGTTTTCACGCAAATCACGGTTCATTCGTAAGGCCTCATCTAATTCGCCACTCAGGTAAACCGGGGTTACAGGCGACTCGGTATTCCCCAGGTTAAAACCCCGTTCGCGTAGGCCCGTTTGGAGCCTTTTTACATTTTCCCAGAGGTTAGCGCGGTGGCTATGGTCATTTCTAAGCATATTGAGGCGAACCAAACCACCTTCAACCATAGGCATGGGTAAAGCCTTGGCAAATATTTGGGAGCGCATGGTGTAGCGCAGGTAATCAATAATGCTCTTATCACCACTTACAAAGGCACCGATACCGGCCATGGATTTGGCAAAAGTGCTCAGGTATAGGTCCACCTCATCCTGCAGGCCAAAGTGCTCACCGGTACCTGCACCGGTTTTACCCATTACACCAAAGCCGTGGGCGTCATCAATAAATAAACGGAAGTTGTATTTGGATTTGAGCTTAACAATTTCATCCAGTTTACCCAGGTCGCCCGACATCCCGAAAACACCTTCCGTAATTACCAGTATTCCACCGTTCGATTGTTTGGCCACCTGCTCGGCACGGATCAATTGTTTCTCGAGGTTTTCAATATCGTTATGCGGATAAACAAAACGTTTACCCATGTGCAGGCGAACACCGTCAACTATGCACGCATGCGACTCGGAATCATACACGATCACATCATTGCGATCCACCATACTGTCGATCAACGAAACCACGCCCTGATAGCCGTAATTTAAAAGGTAAGTATCTTCCTTATTTACAAATTCGGAAAGGCTTCTTTCCAGCTCTTCGTGTTTATCGGTATGGCCGGTCAGCAATCGCGAACCCATCGGGTACGCCAGTCCCCACTCACGGGCAGCATCGGCATCCGCCTTACGTACTTCCGGGTGATTTGCCAGCCCCAGGTAATTATTCACACTCCAAACAATTACTTCCTTACCCATAAACTGCATGCGGGGTGCAATGTCGCCTTCCAGCTTGGGGAAGATGTAGTAATTTTCAAATTCCTGGTGTTTCCCCAGAGGGGTATTCTTTAGTTGACGTTTGTCAAATAGATCCATAAAAAAGGCTTAGCTTATAATACGCTTTAAGAGTTTCCCTTGTTTTAGAGGCCGCAATATAAGGCATATGCGAACCCTCTAAAAGTTGAAAGGGCAATTGTTGTTTTAACTTCGGTCAGGCCTGCAATACCCCGGGGTTGTAGGCCTTGGTGAGCGGTGCATGGTTAGCCATTTCAATACCCATACTGATCCATTTACGGGTATCCAGCGGATCGATAATAGCATCAGTCCATAAACGGGCGGCCGCATAGTAGGGTGAGGTTTGAGCATCGTAACGGGATTTGATCTTCTCAAACATTTCCTTTTCTTTTTCGGGCGTTATTTCTTCACCACGCGCCTTCAGGCTGGCGGTTTCTATTTGCAATAATACCTTGGCCGCCTGGGCACCGCCCATAACCGCAAGTTGTGCAGTAGGCCAAGCCACAATAAGGCGAGGGTCATAAGCCTTGCCACACATGGCATAATTACCGGCCCCGTAGGAATTACCCATGATTACGGTAAACTTGGGTACTACGGAGTTGCTCATGGTATTCACCATTTTGGCCCCGTCTTTAATAATTCCTCCGTGCTCTGAACGGCTGCCTACCATGAAACCGGTAACGTCCTGTAAAAACACCAGGGGTATTTTTTTCTGGTTGCAGTTGGCAATAAAACGGGAGGCTTTATCGGCTGAATCGGAATAGATAACTCCCCCGAACTGCATTTCACCTTTTTTACTTTTAATCACCTCGCGGTTATTGGCCACAATGCCCACTGCCCAGCCATCAATGCGGGCGTAACCGGTAATGATGGTGCGGCCATATCCTTTTTTATATTCCTCAATCTCACTATTGTCCACCAGTCGTTCAATAATTTTCATGGTGTCATAGGTTTTCGCACGGTCGGCCGGGAATAGGCCGTAAATCTCTTTAGGATCCTTGGCGGGTTCAACAGGCTCTGCGCGGTTAAAACCTGCTTTGTCAAAGTCACCGATCTTATCTACAATGTTCTGTATGGACGAAAGGCAATCGGGATCATCTTTACTTTTATAATCGGTTACCCCGGAAATTTCGGAGTGCGTGGTGGCACCCCCTAAGGTTTCGTTATCGATGTTCTCACCGATGGCGGCCTTTACGAGGTAGGAACCGGCTAAAAAGATGCTCCCCGTTTTTTCAACTATCAGGGCTTCATCGCTCATAATGGGCAGGTAAGCTCCACCGGCCACACAGCTTCCCATAATGGCCGAGATTTGAGTAATACCTTCGGAAGAAAGAATCGCATTATTCCGGAAGATACGCCCGAAGTGCTCCTTATCAGGAAAAATCTCATCCTGCATGGGCAGGTACACACCGGCACTGTCCACCAGGTAAATTATGGGTAAACGATTTTCAATGGCAATTTCCTGGGCGCGAAGATTCTTTTTACCGGTAATGGGAAACCATGCACCGGCCTTCACCGTGGCGTCATTAGCCACTACAATGCACATTTTACCTTTAATGTAACCGATCACCACTACCACACCACCGCTGGGGCAGCCACCGTGTTCCTTGTACATTTCAAAACCGGCAAAAGCACCAATTTCCAATACCGGGCGGCCCTTATCCAAAAGAAAGTCAATACGCTCACGGGCGGTCATTTTCCCTTTTTCGTGATGTTTGGCTATACGTTTTTCACCACCACCTTTATGAATGGTGTCCAGCTTACTTTTTACTTCACTAATCATCAGCTTGAGCTGATCTTCATTTTTGTTGAATTCCAGGTTTTCAGCCATAGTTTCAATAACATTTATCGATGGTCCATTGTGCTTTTTGCACAACCAGGGCATTGTCAAGAGTGGGATCGCTTACAAACAAGGTAAAGCGATTACGGTCTTCATAAACCGATACAAAAATAATTTCGGGCACCTCATCACCTGTAAGGTCGCCATACCAGTAAATTTCAGGCATACCACACTGTCCGTTTTCCTTTAACTCCTGGGTAAGGTCTTGTGTTACCGGTAAAAAGTACTTGGTACCGCTTAGAGTGAGTTTGTAATTCTTCAGGTCAGGGCAGGGGCCGGCACTCTCCACGCTGCCGGTTGCGGATAGTTTCATGTTGGTGGGTTCTTTAGTAAGTTGCCACTGCTGGCCGGGAAAAATTTTTCGATCCCTGCGCCTCAGCTCATCGCTCACATCCTCCAGGTTATTTTCTTTTAAGGGTAGCGGCTGGTTGAGTCCCAACAGGAAAATACTGCGTTCTTCCTCATCGGTAAGTATGTCAAACTCCAACCGGTTACCTACCTTTTGTTTGCTCAGCATTACATTAACCTCCACTTCTTTTACACGATAATACATACCGTTGTTTTCTTCATCTCTCGGAAAGATACCGTACCAAATCAACCCTGGATCGATACCCTTTACGTCACCGCAGTAATTATAGGTTTCAGTAAGCAAACTATAGGTAGTTTCCTTGCGGGCCGGAGGGCTTTCTTTTTCCTCTACGGTGGTTTCGGATGGCCTGGCATCGGTACTATCCGCATTAGTACTGGCAACCTGGGTTTCTTCCTTTACCAGGTTTTGTATTTCCATAAACCCATCGAACATATATCCTAGTTTACCCTGGTATTGCACCTTACGCCAGTAACCACGTATTTTTTCATACTCCATTGCGCCAAAGGTTTCCTGGCAGGCGGTAAGGGTACTGTCAAAAGGTACGTAGGTAACTACTTTGGCTTTTAGGGAAGGCTCAGCACGCATCCGCATTCCTGAAGGAGCTATAATCTTACAATTCAGGGCCTGCTTACAATTGATCTGGGCGTTCAACATTAGGGAAAACCCGGTAATCAGGATAGACAACAAATATTTCATACTCGAAAACTGCTCAGCGAAAATACAAATTAAAGGTTCTTAAGATAACCCAGCGCGGCTGGTCCTTCGTTAAACAAAAGGTCCACTACGGACAGGTTAGGGATAAAGTGGTTTTTGTGATCGAATACTTGGGGATAGGCATGGAAATGGTTACGTTCTTCCCGCTTAGGGTGGAATGTTTCCCGGTAATCATGCTGGACCTGGTCTTCCCAGTTTTCGGTGGTGTAAATATCTATTTTAAGTTGCATCCAGTTTAAAATCAAATGGAGCAGCTTAAAGTTCAAATCCCAGAGAAAAAGTGGTTTTTCCAGGTAAACTTTTTCCAGTTCGGGGCCTAGTATCTCAAAAAACGGAGCGGTACCATAGGTGGTGAGCATAGCCTGCCAATGTTTTTGGGGCCAGTTTTCCTTATAGCTGATCCTGATATCACGGATCAGTTTGCTGGTTGAAGCCTGAACCGGAATATTGAGCATAAGGCGGCCATTAGGTCCATCAATGTAGCAACGGTTGCGATAGCTTTGCTTTTGCCAGCTTTCACAGGCTTCCAGGTAAACTTCTTCAGCCTGCACCAGCTTTTGGTAATAGGCAATAGGCCCAAGGTATGTAGTGCTGAAAAGCACCCTATGATTTTTGGCCAGCCTTTCTGCGCTTTCGGAAATAGTTGAACCCGTAAATAATTGTCACCAGGAGAATAAAGGGCCAAAAGTAGCTTACCCGGGCACCTTTACCGCTCACGGTAGTAAATACCCGATCGGTACGAATTTTATTCTTAAAACCATCGGCAAACTTATCCCAGCTCATCCAGATGAACACGGGTTTGCCCACAATATGATCGGCCGGAACATAGCCCCAGTAGCGGGAATCAAGCGAATTATGGCGATTGTCACCCATCATCCAATAATAGCCCTGCTTAAAGGTGTAGGTTGAAGATTCGGCACCGTTGATGTAATACTTATCACCGCGTAGCTCTAAGGTGTTTCCTTCGTACACTTCAATAACCCTTCTGAATTTCAGGTAATTTTCACGGTTCAGCTCTACCTGATCCCCTTCTTTGGGCATGTAGATAGGACCGTAGTTGTCGCGGGTCCATTGAAATTCGACACTATCGCCATGAGCCGGGTTGGGGAAAACACGCCCGGTAGCTAAAAGTTGATAGTTGTATAAATGGCGTACCAGGGCAGCCGGTGAATCGGCTGGAAAGTCTTTTACATCGCGGTGGCTATTCAAACGGATTACCTGAACGATATTGGGCAACTTCTTAAAGTTATCCACCTGGTGGGAGGGAATGGTGATGATGTAGGCATAGGGGCGGAATTGCTCACGGGAATCGCCTGGCATAAAGCCATCTTTATTGATCAGGTAGTAGGCATCTGGATCAATATCGAAATCCTCCTTCAGCATACGTGGACTAAAACCATTGCCCTTAAATTCAACGTAATAGCTGAATTGGGGCAGGGAGCGGTCGGGCATTTCCAATGGCCCGCCATTTACAAAAACCTTCCCGTTTTTAATGGATAACGAATCACCGGGTATGGCCACACAACGCTTTACGTAATGCTCTCTTTTGTCCACCGGCTTTTCACTTTCCATGGGGTAGTTGAAAACCACGGGGTCCAGCCGCTGTACATCACTTATTTTAGGTAAACGCACGTAGGGTAGTTGCACCCAGTCCAGGTAAGAGGGGGTTTGGGTGCCCGGAATGCGATTGTGCACCAGGGGCAGGGAAAGGGGCGTTATGGGCAGGCGGCTGCCGTATTGTAACTTACTGACAAATAAAAAGTCACCCACCATCAACGACTTCTCCATAGAAGGAGTGGGAATGGTAAAAGCCTCGAAGGTAAAAGTACGGATAATGGTAGCGGCCACTACGGCAAATATGAGGGAGGCAGCCAGTTCACTAACGTGTTTACGAATATTGATTTCATCGCGACCCACATACTCCAGCTTACCGGAATAATTGATGTAGCCCAGGTAAAAACCAGCGGTTAGTAAGGTGTAAATGGTGTGTTTTAGCTTACGATAGTTGAATACGTGAAGCAACTCGTACACGGCCACCACACCCATGATATTCCCTACAATGGGAATATAAAAGAGAATGACCCACCAACCGGGCCTTTTAATCATTTTGGTAAGCAGGTAAGTATTGTAAATGGGAATAAATGCACCCCAGGCCGGGTGCCCGGCTTTTTGGTAAAATCTCCAGGAGATTAATCCCGCAAAAAATTCAACGGCCAGGCTAAAAATGATGGTTTCGAGTATGGTCATGTTCAGAGGTTGAGAACGTCTTTCATAGTAAACACCCCGTTTTTATCGTGAATAAACTCAGCGGCTAAAACGGCCCCGAGGGCAAAACCTTTGCGGCTGTGGGCGGTGTGCTGTATTTGAATAGTATCTATTTCGGAAAGATAACGAACTATATGAGTTCCTGGTACATCCGGTTCCCGCTTCGCAGCAATGGATATCTGCTCTTTAGAATGCTGCTCCTGCAGGGTCCAGCCTTCCTTGCGGTCCATTTCTTCTTCAATCTGCTCAGCCAGGCTAATGGCCGTACCGCTGGGAGCATCTTTCTTTTCGGTATGATGAATTTCTTCCAACTCTACTTCGTAGGCGGAGTAGGCATTCATAATTTGCGCCAACTGCCGGTTAAGCTCAAAAAAGAGATTTACACCCAAACTAAAGTTAGAAGCATAAAGAAAGCTCCCCTCGTTCTTTTCACAAATACGTACGGCCTCGTTATAACGCGCCAGCCAACCGGTGGTACCGGTTACCACCGGAACTCTATGGTTAAAGCATTGTACCAGGTTGTCAAAAGCTGCTTCCGGCTGAGTAAATTCAATGGCCACATCGGCTTTTTGCAGCTGGTCGGGTGCTATTCCCTCGCGCCCAAAACGGGCCACCACTTCATGGCCTCTTTCATGGAGCACCTTTTCAATGGACTGCCCCATTTTTCCGTAGCCGATCAATGCTACCTTCATTTCAATTCCAGTTTTAAGCTTAAACCCATGGTCGGGTAACCGGGCCCTTGTATCAGGGTCGGGTTCCAACGCAAAGTAAGGTCTTCATCGATGTTATAATGATACAAATGAGCGTCAACGTGTGCATCGATAATATTAAGGGCATAGGTAAGGCCCGCCAGGATAATGTTGAGGTCGCGCCACTTCCGGTAAATGTTCTGTAATTCAATCAATTGCCGCTCATCGTAAAATCCAAGGAAAAGATCGTCCTCAGGTGTAGCCTGAATCTCGTAGAAACCGTTCAGAAAAAAGCGATAACTGTTATTATTCTCAACAATGAAATATACCGTAGTGCCCAGGGCAGCGTATATAATGGGCAACTTCCAGTACTTGCGATTGTAAATTTGCCCCAAACCGGGAAAAGCGACCGACAGCCAGGTAGCGGTAGCTACGGAATGAGTTTTAGCCGTATCGGCCAATTTAGCTTTTTGGGCTTTTACCGCTTGTGACTGTGTGGTACTGTCATTGACCAACTGTTGTAGTATCGAGTCTTTTTCAGATACAGCCACGGTATCGGGTTGTTGGGCAAAAGCAAATTGCCCGCTAAAAAGGAGCAAGGCCATCCAAAGGGCATTGCTTATCAATTGATATTTCAGGAGAATGCCATTCAAGGCGTAAGCAAGTCAAGGATTCTTTCAAAGTCGCTGTCGTTCTTGAAAGGGATTACAATTTTCCCTTTACCCCGGGATGAACGGTTGAGGGCTACTTGTGTATCAAAATGTTGAGAAAGCACATCTCTGATCTCGCCATATTTTTCAGGTAGTGGATTGGATTTTGCGGAAGTATCCGTGCTTTTCTGGCTTTTTTCCTTCAGCCTGCGTACCGCTTCTTCTACCTGGCGCACCGATAATTCCTTGGCAATGGTTTGCTCGTAAATTTCCAGTTGATCGTCTGCGTCCTCAACGTTTACGATGGCACGGGCATGCCCCATGCTAATCATTTTATCGCGTAAGCCGGCCTGGATAATAGGTTGCAGCTTAAGTAGTCGCAGGTAATTGGTAACGGTAGAACGTTTTTTTCCGACCCTCTCACTCATGGCCTCCTGGGTAAGGTCACATTCCTCAATCAGCCTTTGGTAGCTCAGCGCAATCTCAATGGCATCCAGTTCTTCGCGCTGTATATTTTCCACCAGCGCCATCTCCAGCATACTCTGGTCGTCCGCCAGGCGTATATAGGCCGGAATGCTCTTTAGGCCAGCTAGTTTGCTAGCCCTGAACCTGCGTTCACCGCTGATTATCTGGAACTTACCCTCGGTCATTTTCCGTACGGTAATGGGTTGTATTACCCCCAGCTCACGAATGGAAATACTGAGCTCCTCGATAGCCTCCGGGTCAAAATTAGTACGGGGCTGGTAAGGATTTTCTACGATAAGGTCGGTTTCAATTTCCGCAATGGCACCTACCAGCTTTTCCGCATTTTGATCTTTAGCGGAATTTACATTCTCAGTTTCTTTCAGTAGGGCCGAAAGCCCACGTCCTAAAGCTTGTCTTTTGGGTGCTGCCATTAAACTGGAGTCTTTTTAATTAGAAAATGCAAAGCCTACCGAACAAATTCGGAGCCAAAAATAATGAGATTAATCGAGCTTTATCCAAATACCGGGAATGAGAAACAGGCTAGGCCGTTTCTTCCACCGTTTCGTTCTTTTCGAGGAACTCACGGGCGAGATTGAGGTAGTTGGCTGCCCCATTACTGGCTGCGTCATACATAATGATAGATTCACCGTAACTGGGTGCTTCACTTAAGCGTACGTTACGTTGTATGATGGTGCTGAATACCATTTTCTGGAAATGGGTTTTCACCTCTTCCACCACCTGGTTGGAAAGCCTTAGGCGTGAATCAAACATCGTGAGTAATAGTCCCTCTATATCGAGATTGGGATTGTGCAGGTTTTGAACGCTCTTAATGGTGTTGAGTAGTTTACCCAAGCCTTCCAGGGCAAAGTATTCACACTGAATAGGTACAATCACCGAATCGGCTGCCGTAAGGGCATTAAGGGTTATCAAGCCTAAAGAGGGAGCACAATCTATAATAATGTAGTCGTAATCGTCCTTTATATCTACCAATGCTTTTTTTAGCATCTGCTCACGATTATCCTTATCCACCAATTCGATCTCTACGGCTACCAGGTCAATTTGAGCGGGTAAAAGATCGAGGTTGGGAGATTTGGTTTTCAAAACCACTTCACGGGCTTTATTTTCATGTTCAATAACCTGGTAGGTACCCAGTGAAATATTGTCAGGATCAAAACCCAGGGCCGAGGTGGAATTGGCCTGTGGGTCAGCATCTACCAATAAAACCTTCTTTTCCAATACGCCCAGGCAAGCCGCAAGATTTACCGAAGTAGTCGTTTTTCCAACACCTCCTTTTTGGTTGGCTATGGCCACCGTCTTTCCCATAATTCTTCAGTTCTGTTTATTTGTAAGAAGATAAAAAAAATGCAAAAGGCTTTAATTATTTAGAAATCAAGGCCAACTTGCAGCGCGTCCTAAAAAACTAAAGCAGCCCTAAAATACAACATTCCTTTAGTTGAGGACGGGATAAGTCCATCCTGATAAATGGTTTTTTTAACAAGCTGATGATAACTGTAATTTGTGCTACTCACCGTCCTCAAAATCAAACCTTAAGGGTGGTGGAGAGATACGTTGACCTGCTGCGCGAGCTGAAGCAGGAAGTAAAGGTGCTCCAAATGGCTGAGTTGCCGCAGGACTTTATGTATGAAGATAGCTTTGGCAACCGAACGGATACTTTTGAATCAATTATTCACGAAAAGATAGTGCCCGCCCAAGGTTTTGTAATTGTTGCACCGGAATACAACGGTAGTTTTCCGGGTATCTTCAAGGCATTTTTAGATGCAGTTAAACCGCACGTTTGGCGTGGAAAGGCGATAGCGCTGGTGGGCGTGGCTACGGGCCGGGCCGGGAATTTAAGGGGAATGGATCACCTTACCGATGTAATGCATCATTTGCGGGCGGAAGTTTATTCCAGGAAGGTTCCCATCTCAAAGCTATATGACCTGATTGAACCGGAAGACACCGGGTTTAATCATCCTGAAACTATAGCAATACTCAGGAAGCAGGCTGAAGGTTTCGTTAAATTTATGCCCTAAAAAAGCCGCTGATCAGCGGCTTAAAGGGGTAAATTATCTTTTTAGATGTCGTCAAAGTCAATATCGGTAAAAGAATTACCGGTTTCAACGCCCATGGGCTCCGGCTTTCTTTCATCCATACCATTGCTTTCGGGCTGAAAGTCAGGTTGGTGCGTGTCGGAAATTACCTCTTCACCTTTTTCGTTGATGATGTAGTCGGTTACTTCTCCTAACAAATCGCGGAAACGCTCAAAGTCTTCTTTATACAGGTAGATTTTGTGTTTTTTGTAAAAGCTGGTACCGTTCTCGTTGGTGTGCTTTTTACTTTCGGTAATAGTCAGGTAATAATCATCAGCCTTGGTTGCTCTTACGTCAAAAAAGTAAGTTCTTCTCCCGGCCCTCAGCACTTTAGAATGAATTTCCTCTTTGCTATGGTTTTCGTTTGCACTCATTGTTCTTTTCTAATTTACAATAGCTTACTATGTGGACAAATCTATAAAAATTCTCAAAAGACCAACTATAATTTAGGCTTTTTGAGAATTACACCGCTTTCCGCGAATCTTCCATCAATTGCTGTTCGTACATCTTTTTGTAGTAACCGTCCACTTTCATTAACTGATCGTGGGTACCTCTCTGAGTGATTTTACCATTATCGAGAACCATAATTTCATCGGCATGCTTTACCGAGGATACACGGTGGCTGATAATGAGTGTGGTACGCTTTTGAATAAGGCGTTTGAGATTGGCTAAAATGTTTTCTTCCGTTTCCGTATCTACGGCTGAAAGGCAGTCGTCAAAAATAAGAAAACGGGGCTCTTTGATTACGGCACGGGCTATGCTCACCCTCTGTTTTTGACCTCCCGATAAGGTAATACCGCGTTCACCTACCCGGGTTTCATAGCCTTTGGGGAATTCGGTGATGTTGGCGTGTACCTCGGCATTTTTAGCGGCTTCCTGGGTTTTTTCCAATGGAACGTTACCCACTCCAAAGGAAATGTTACGGGCTATGTTGTCCGAAAACAAAAAAGCTTCCTGGGGCACATAACCAATAGCTCTTCTCAAGTCGTAGAGATTCACATTCTTGATGTTCTGGTCATCAATCAACACTGAACCTTCCGTGGGGTCGTAGAGGCGGCCGATCAGGTTGGCCACGGTTGATTTTCCGGAACCGGTTTTGCCAATAATGGCCAGCGATTTACCCGCCTCAATGGTGAAGGAAACTTCATCCAGAGCTTTGATACCTGTATCAGGGTAAACAAAACTCACATTCCGGAACTCTACCTTCCCCTCCAGTTTAAAAGGCTCTTCGGTAGGGTTTTGAATTTCGGGGGTAACCTGCAGGAACTCGTTAATACGTTCCTGCGAAGCAGCCGCCCGCTGTACCAGTGAGGTTACCCAGCCAATGGAAGCAACGGGCCAGGTAAGCATATTTACATAAATAATGAACTCGGCAATGTTACCGGTGGTAATATTACCTCTTATTGCCTCCTGGCCGCCAATGTAAACGGTGAGTATAGTGGAGAGCCCTATAAGCAATACCATCAGGGGAAAGAAGAGCGCATTGATACGGTACAGTTCTTCATTTTTGGAGAGGTAGATATTGGCTTCCCGGGTAAAGTCTTCCAAAGAGCGTTTTTCGCGCACGTAGGCCTTTAATACCCTGATGCCGGAAAAAGCCTCCTGAACATAGGTGCTGATATTACTCAATTGCCTTTGTACCTGCTCACTTTTGAGGTTAATCTTGCGGCTTATATAGTAAATAGCTATGGATAGCACCGGAAAGGGAATCAATACGTACAGGGTAAGCCGTACGTTAATGGTGAGCATAATGGCAATAATGATGATTAGTGAAATGCCTACGTTAATGGTGTACATTACTGCCGGGCCCAGGTACATACGTACGCGGCTTACATCTTCGCTAATGCGGTTCATCAGGTCACCGGTATTGTTGCGTTTATAAAAAGCCAGTGAAAGATTTTGATATTGATCGAATATCTCGTTCTTCATATCGTACTCGATGTACCGGCTTACCACAATTATGGTTTGCCGCATAAAGAACATGAAAAGCCCTTTGAGTAACGAGGCTCCGATTATAATACCTCCGTACAATAGCAATTGGTTTCTTAAACCCGGGTTAGCCTCGTTGCCACTACCGTTTTGGAAGCCCTGAATGGCTTTACTTACAATGTCAAAAGACTCCCTCACGTAGATGGCGGGAAACACTCCGAAAATCACGGAAATAATAACGAAAGCTACGCCTATAAGTAAGCGGAATCGGTATTTGTAGAAGTATTTGTTAAGTACCCAAAGAGATTTCATTGGCTTGGAAGCTCCGGAAATTTAGTCTAGTTTTGCCACGCCTTACGGATGCGCGATAAGTCCTACAACTGAAGGCTTCAAAGGTAAGGTTATTATCTCTTTCAACAGACCCTTGATTATCAATAAAAACGATGAGCGATCTTAAAATACTGAATGAAAAAAGCCTCGCGGGACCTGTATTTGGTTCGGAGGCTTATCGCCAACATGAACAACTCGTTTTTTGCCAGGACGAGGAAACCGGTTTAAAGGCCATAATTGGTATTCACAGTACCGTTTTAGGTCCGGCCCTGGGAGGCACCAGGATGTGGAATTACGAAAATGAGGCGGATGCTATTCGCGATGTTTTAAGACTGTCTCGCGGGATGACCTTCAAAGCTTCTATTTCAGGTTTGGACCTGGGCGGTGGTAAAGCCGTGATTATTGGTGATAGCCGTAAAGACAAAACGGATGCTTTGATGCGGAAATTCGGAAGTTTCGTTGATTCCCTTGGTGGCCGTTACATTACTGCCGAAGATGTGGGTATCAATACCCACGATATGGAAATGGTAAAACTGGAGACCGATCACGTCACCGGAATTCCGGAAAGTATGGGCGGCAGCGGTGACCCCTCACCGGTAACAGCTTACGGTGTGTTTATGGGTATGAAGGCCGCGGCATTACACCGTTGGGGAAGCGATAAACTGGCCGGTAAAAAGGTTATGGTGCAGGGCATAGGCCATGTAGGTGAAACTCTGGTGAGGCACCTTAGCGAGGCCGGAGCCCTGGTTACTATTAACGATATTCATGAAGATCGAGTAATGGAAATCAGCGAACGGTACCATACCCATGTTTTCCGTGGTCGCAATATTTTTGATGAGGAAATGGATATTTATGCCCCTTGTGCATTGGGAGCTACCTTGAATGATGCTACCATTCCAATGATGAAATGCGAAATAATTGCCGGTGCCGCCAATAACCAGTTGGCTGACGAAAACCGCCATGGTAAAATGCTGAAGGAGGCGAATATTCTGTATGCTCCCGATTTTCTGATCAATGCAGGTGGTTTAATCAATGTATATTCAGAGATTGTACATTACGACCGTAATGAGTCCCTCCGCAGAACGGAGAACATTTACGATACTACGTTAGATATTTTCAAGGTATCCGATGCAGAAGGAATCACTACCCATGAAGCGGCATTGAAAATTGCCATGAAGCGGGTAGAGGAGCGCAGAATGAAACCAGCCGGAGCCTAAATCTTTTAAAACGGCCTTTATATGTTGAGCCGCAGACACATTCGCATTAAGGTACTCCAGGCTTTATACGAGTACTTTCAGGGAAAAGAATCCCGGGGAATCGCCTCGGGTGAAAAAAACCTGGTACAAAGTATTCACGGTATTTACAAGCTGTACCTCTATGAATTGAAAACCCTCATGGATATGCATCGTGCGGCTGAAGATGAAGTAGAACACAGGCGTAATAAAAAACTCCAAACGGAAGAAGATCGCAATCCCAACCTTCGTTTTGTAAATAACCGCTTTTTGGTTTGGCTGGGTAACAACCGTCAATTTTCCAAATTAGTGGAAAAGCACAAAGTAAGCTGGGGTGACGACCGTGAATTGATACGTAAGGTTTTCAAGGAATTCCAAAAATCAGAGGAATACCGGGAGTATATGAGTGCTGAGGAAAACTCCCTGGAAGCGGATAAACGTATTGTTAAAATACTGTACGGTAAATACGTAGTGCACAATGAAACCCTTCACCAACTTTATGAAGATCGTAATATGCACTGGGCGGATGACCTGGATGCTGCACAAATGATGGTGACTAAAACCCTGAAGTCCTATAAGGAAGAGCATGATGAAGATTCAGACCTTCCGGATTTGCTGAAGGATGATTCGGATGTGGAGTTTGCCGAAACGCTGTACCGTACCAGCATTAAAAGAAGCGAGGAATACGGGAAAATGATCCATGAAAAGGCGAATAACTGGGAGATGGACCGTATAGCCCTGGTGGATATTATCCTCATGAAAATGGCTTTGGCCGAATTGGTGAGTTTCAATGAAATTCCGGTAAAGGTGAGCCTGAATGAATACATCGAACTAAGCAAGGAATACAGTACCCCTAAAAGTGGAAATTTTATAAATGGCATCCTGGATAAACTCAAAAATGAAATGACGGAAGCCGGGGAGATAAGAAAAATTGGCAGGGGATTGCTTTAGCATTATTTTTGCTGAAGCTGTTCAAGTTTCATGAAAAGAAAATCAATAACAATCAAGATGAAAAAGTCAATCTTTACAGTTTTAAGTATTGCGGTACTGGGCTTAGGTGCCTGTAACAACGCAACTGACAAGATCAATTCCGATGATCAAAAGGTAAGTGTGGACAACGTGACCACCGAAGGTACACCGGCATTTGCATTTGTAGAAGAGTCTCATGATTTCGGTACCATCAACGAAGGTGATATTGTAGAGCACAATTTTGAATTCACCAATACCGGTGATGCACCTTTAATTATCACCAGTGCTAACGGAAGTTGCGGGTGTACAGTGCCCAATCCTCCTAAAGACCCGATTGCTCCAGGCGAAACCGCTGAGATTCAGGTGAAATTCAATAGCGATGGAAAAACCGGAAATCAGCAAAAAACCGTTACTATAAACGCTAACACGGTTCCCCCGGTTAAAACCCTGCGTATCTCTGCCCAGGTAACTCCTAAAGCCGGAGAAGAAGCGGCAACCGAGAACACTGCAGAGTAACTCTTTCAACAAAATACAACTACATGCTTAGTATATTTTTACAGGGAGGAGGTTCCCCATTGGGCGGTTTCCTTCCCCTGTTACTGGTTTTAGCCGTAATGTACTTTTTCTTTTTCCGACCGCAGATCAAGCGCCAGAAAGAGGAAAGAAAATTCAGTAAAGAAGGCCTCACCAAGGGTATGCGCATTGTAACCAACAGTGGCATACATGGAAAAATCCTCGATTTACAGGATACTACTCTTACCATCGAAAGTGAGAATAGCCGCCTGAAGATCGAACGCAGTTCAGTTAGTCGTGAACTCAGCGCGGTATATGTGACCAAGGACAAGAAAGAAGAAAAAGAGAAAAAATAAGAATCAAACGGGCCGCAAGGCCCGTTTTTTATATGAATACCTCAAAGGAAAAGACCAATGACAAGGACGGTTTTCTGCGGTTGATTACCGACCGTAGTAACCTGGTAAAATTGTTTTTTCTTTTGCTCTCGGTTTTTCTCTGGTTTCTCATTAAGCTTTCCAAAGAGGGTTATGATGCCGTGATCGAATTCCCGGTGGAATATGAAAATTTACCTTCTAACTCTTCATTCAGGGAAATGCCACCTGATAAAATAAGGGTGAACCTCAGGGCCTCGGGTTTCGATATCCTCAAATACCAGTTGCAAGGTTTCCGCTCTTTAAAAATTAACGTAAGCCGTCTGGATCGTGTGGATGCCACTGCCGAACGTTCCTACTGGCTAACCAACAACAACCTGGATTTTATTGAGAGCCAATTGAACCCGGATGTTGAGGTAAGGTCCATTACCCCGGACACGGTTTATTTCGAATTCAGCAAGGTGATCACCAAAAAAATACCGGTGGATCTGAGGCTGAACAAGAATTATTCGCGTCTGATCAGTATTTACAAAGAGCCAAGCCTGTTTCCCGACTCAGTAACTGTAAACGGTCCGGAAAAAGAACTGGCTGAGCTCAACCACATTCCAACCGAAGTTTTGGAACTGCGGGCAGAAGAAGAATCGCTTTCAACCCGGGTGCCTTTAATACTGCCTGATAATCCCGATTTGAAGTTTTCACATAGTAGCACGGAAGTGAGGGTGCGTTTTACCCAAATGACGCAGGGCAGCTTTGAAGTACCTATAGAAGTGCTTCAACTGCCGGAAAAGTATGATATCAAAATATTTCCTGAAACGGTAACCCTCAATTATCATGTGGCGGTGAAAGACTACAACAAGGTGACACCGCCTGATTTCAGGGTGTATGCTAATTATGAAGATATTAAGGAAAAACCGGAAGCACGCTACCTTAACCTGGCCATTGAGTCCTACCCGGCTTTTGTAAATTATGTAAATTTTGAACCCAAACGGGTTGAATTTATCCTAACCGAAAAATGATAGTTGGGTTAACAGGAGGTATTGGCAGCGGAAAAACCACGGTGGCTCGCATTTTCGCCCGGTTGGGGGTGCCGGTTTTTGAAGCAGATCAGGAGTCTAAAAAACTGCTCGACTCGGATGACGATCTAAAAAAAGCTTTGATCGCCCTTTTGGGGAGTTCACTTTACAAGAATAACCGCTTGGATCGCGATTTTATGGCCTCTAAAATATTTGGGGACAAAGCCTTGTTGCAAAAAGTTAATCAACTCATTCACCCGGCCGTGGGCCAGGCTTTTAAGCGGTGGCATAAAAAGCAGCAAGCTCCTTACGTTATGCGGGAGGCCGCTATTTTATTTGAGAGTGGGAGCTACAAGGATTGCGATCATATTATAATGGTAAGTGCCCCACTGGATATGCGTATTGAACGCGTAATGAAGCGCAGCGGACTATCGCATGCGCAGGTTATGGAAAGGGTAAATCAGCAGTGGCCCGAAGAACAAAAGCAGCAATTGTCCGATAGTATTATTTACAATGATCATAGAGAATCGGTAATTAAACAGGTATTGCGCATCCATGAAAATCTTATCCGCCAGGCAAATCCAGGAAGCTGATCGATATACTATCGATCACGAGCCCATAACCTCCCTGCAACTCATGGAGAGGGCGGCCACTCAACTTACCAAAGCCCTTTTAGAGTACTATCCCAAGGGGGAGTTCCATATTTTTTGCGGTAAAGGAAACAATGGAGGTGATGGCCTGGCCGTGGCCCGAATGCTTTTTGAAAAAGAGGCACCGGTAAAACTTTACGTGGTAGAGCATACGGACAATGCTTCCGAAGATTTCAAGAGCAATTTGAAGGCGGCTAGCGAATTACAAATACCCCTGCAGTACATTTCTTCTGAAAGTGAAATTCCCACGGTAGAGGGAGTGATTGTAGATGCATTGTTGGGTTCCGGGCTTAACCGGCCATTGGAAGGGTTGTTAAAAAGTGTGGTAGCCGAATTGAACCAACAATCCGCCATACGGGTGGCAATTGATATACCTACGGGCTTGTTTGCCGACAGTAACCAGGAGAATGAGCTGAGTGCGGTTTACAAAGCCGATCGTACACTCAGTTTACAAATGCCTAAGGCCAGTTTTTTTCATAGGGATACGGCATTTCAGGTCGGTGATCTGGAAATACTGGACATTGGCTTGCATCCGGGTTTTTTGAAGGATGCCGAAACCCGGCTCTACTATTTTAACCGGGAAGAGGCTAGCCTGCTTTACCGGCCAAGACAAAAGCACTCTTATAAAGGTACTTATGGACACGCCTTGCTAATGGCCGGAAGTGAAGGAAAAAACGGGGCTGCACTACTATCCGCAAAAGCGGTAATGCGATCGGGAGCGGGCCTTTTAACTGTGCATACTTCAAAAAGTGGGGTGATACCTTTGCAGACCGGTTTACCTGAAGCTATGGTTTCGGCAGATGCTCATGACCGGTGGATTACCGAATTGCCGGAAACAGTTCCATACTCCGCCATAGGCATAGGTCCCGGAATTGCCCAAATGGAAGAAACCGCAAATGTGCTTAAAAAACTGATCCAGGACGCCAGCCAACCCTTGGTAATAGATGCGGATGGGTTGAATATTCTGGCAGAGAACCCTACCTGGCTGGCATTTTTACCCAAAGGCACCGTGCTTACCCCACACATTGGTGAGGTCAGGCGTTTACTGGGTGTTCAAAAGCTGGAGCATGATTATTTGGAACAGCTCAGGGAACTGGCCTTTAAGAACGCCATCACCGTGGTTTTAAAAGATAGTTTTACAACCATAGCTTCGCCAAAAGGCGATTTGCATTTTATAAATTCAGGTAGCCCGGCTCTGGCCACGGCAGGTAGTGGCGATGTACTAACGGGAATCATTTTGGGTCTTTTAGCCCAGGGTTACCCGGGCCTGCAAGCCGCTCTTTTAGGCACATGGATGCATGGTAAGGCCGCCTCTTTATACGCAGAGGAAGAAGGGGAAGAAAGTCTGCTGGCTTCTGATATTACGGAATATTCAGGCCGGGTGTTTAAGCTTCTCTAAGGTTTCAGGGCCAGTACTGCAAATACATGACCACGTGGAGACTGCCAGGTTTGAATGGTATTCAGTCGTTCATCCCGCTGTAGTTGCTCCAGGGTGATTCCATAATGCCCGGTCACATAATGACTATCATATAACAAGAGTGTATTACTTTTCACCTGGTCTAATGCCGGGTAAACGCTCCAACCTATACACTGCTCTTCGTTTTTAAAGTTCAAACCTTGTGAATAGGCCAGGTAGGGTTTACTGACTACGTAGAGATCCGCTTTTTCCAGGTTTTGAATGTAAGGCCCAACTTCTGATTTGATCATTTGATCTTCAGGGGAAAGAAGTAGCTGTCGCTTAATGTAGTCCTGGGAAGGAATCATAAATGCAGTGTACACCAACTGTAATAACAAAACCAGGTAGGGTAGGGGTTTCAGCCACTTTTTAACCTTTGATAGATCTCTTAGCAACAACAAGCCATCCAGACATATCAACCATAGAAAAGGAAAAGCGGTGATCAAGGTTCTTTCCAGCCCCGCACTGCCGTAAATACCTAAAAACCAAACCAAAGTATGAGCGGACAAAAGAGAAACAAATGGAGCGTGTACCAGCCAGGGTTCCTGTTTCCAGTTCAAGGTTCTGAGGTACCATCTCCGGAAGAAATCCACCAGTCCCAATACCAGCAAAAGGGTCATCGGTATGCCGATCATAATGGGTAAGCGATCCAGGTAGTGAAACCAGTTACCATCGCCATAAACCGAGCCTTTGGAATCATAAGGACTTCTAAATGCCCACAGGAAATCATCTACGATAAATCCACCAACCAATGAGTAGAGGAGATAAGCCAAAAAGGGCAGGGGAATTTTTTTCCAATGGCCATTGAGTAAAGCGAAAACGATAAACAACGGTAAAAAGATTTGCGCCTCAGAACGGCAAAAGGGTAAAAACCCCGCTAATACCAGTCCTATACTAACTCGGCCGGATACGCAGAGCCAAACCGAAGTTACGGCAACGAGAGCCGCAAAGGGTTCGGTTAAACCTGAAAAAAGGTGACTGAAAAAAGCCGGACCCACCAGGGCGATGAAAGGAATAAGAAAGTAGCCATCCTTTTTAAGCTCCTTGGCCAGTAAACAAGTAACCAACGAAGCCAACACTCCACAAAGAGTATTGAAAAGCTTAATCCCGATAAAACCAAACTGGGCCCAGGGAGATGAAAATAAGGTAAAAAAAGGTTTACCCCATTGATCGAAAAAAAAGGCCGGCTGCTCCCAACTGAGCTCTGACATAAAATAGTGGGTGAGGGAATCACCTCCACCACCAACTCCATCCGTAAGCCAGGCGATGGCCCAGAGAACCAGGAGGATTACAATATGAATGAGAAATAAGCTCCGGTTGCTCATTCAACAATAATAGGGTCACCCTTGCCCGCCCTTATAATTTCACGTTTTCCTTCGGTAAGATCAATTACCGTTGAGGCCGAGTTGTCACCATAGCCCCCATCAATTACCAGGTCCACCACGTTTCCATATTTTTCAAGAATAAGCTCCGGATCGGTAGTATATTCGATAATAGCATCTTCATCGTGTACAGAGGTAGCAATAATAGGGTTACCCAACTCCTGCACAATGGCCCTGGGTATAGCATTATCCGGAATCCGGATACCGATGGTTTTTTTCTTGTTTTTAAAGATTTTCGGAACGGTATTGCTGGCTTCCAAAATAAAGGTATAAGGGCCGGGCAGTGCCTTTTTCAGGATTTTGTAGGTGGGGGTATCTACCTGTCGGGTATAATCTGAAAGATGGCTGAGGTCGTAAAATATGATGGAAAAATTGGCTTTTTCCAGTTTCACTTCTTTAATACGGGCTACTTGTTCCAGCCCCTTGTTTTTGGTTATGTCACAACCAAAGGAGTAAACGGTATCGGTAGGATAAATAATTACCCCACCTTTTTTTAATACCTGTACCACCTTTTGAATGGCTTTGGGATTGGGGTTTTCGGGATAGATACGCAGAAGTTCAGCCATAGTGCAAAGGATTAAAACCTAAAAATAAAAAAAGCCCCGATTATACCGGGGCCTGTAAGCGGAAGAAATACTTTTAAGAATTGCCTTTGCGGTAATCGGCCAGGAATTTTTCAAGACCAATATCCGTAAGAGGGTGATTCAATAATCCAAGGATGGAGCTCAACGGGCCCGTCATTACATCCGCGCCTATTTCCGCACATTCAATTACGTGCATGGTATGACGGATGGAGGCGGCCAGAATTTGAGTTTCATAACCGTAGTTATCGTAAATGAGCCGGATTTTTTCGATAAGTGCCAGACCATCCGTTGAAACATCATCCAAACGCCCGATAAAAGGACTCACATAGGTAGCTCCTGCTTTGGCAGCAAGAAGGGCTTGTCCGGCTGAAAATACCAGGGTACAATTGGTTTTAATACCGTTGTCTGAAAAATATTTGAGAGCCTTGATACCGTCTTTGATCATAGGTATTTTAACCACAATCTGCGGGTGCAGGTCGGCCAAAGCCTCACCTTCCTTAACCATACCATCAAAGTCGGTGGAAATTACTTCGGCACTTACATCGCCCTCTACCAATTCGCAAATCTTTACGTAATGGTCTTTAATATTTTGCGCTCCGGTAATACCTTCCTTAGCCATTAACGAAGGGTTGGTAGTAACCCCATCCAAAACTCCGAGGTCCTGCGCTTCTTTAATTTGGTCCAGGTTAGCGGTATCAATAAAAAATTTCATAGTGTTTGCCAGATTTACCAATTATGGTGCAAAGGTAGTAAGCCCAACTCATTAAGAGCACAATGACCTATGCTTTTATGCCTTTTCCAGGTTAAAATAAAAATCACTTCCTTCACCTTTCCGGGAGTTTACCAAAAGCCGGGAGCGGTGCAGCTTCAATAACTCGTGGCAAAGACTTAAGCCAAAACCAGTGCCTTGCTCATTAGCCGTTCCGGGGGTGGATATACGGCCGGGAACATCGAAAAGCCGCAATTGATCATCATCGGAAATTCCCTGGCCATTATCTTTAATATGAACCTGGAAATGTTGGCCGTGGTCTTCCACAAATATCTCAATAATACCGGTCCGGCTAAAAGTGTACTTGATGGCGTTACTCAACAGGTTGCGCAATACCGTGCGTATCATTTCTTCATCAGCCTTCACCATAACTCTTTCCGGTAAACGATCTATCAGTTGTACGTCCTTTTTTTCCAGCTTGAGGCTCATGCCTTCCAATACCTGGTTAGTCAGTGTTTTAAGGTCCGTGGTTTCCAATCGGGCCTTCATGCCGTGGCTTTGAGTTTTCACCCATTCCAGCAGGCCGGTTAGCAGGCTTTTGGTTTTCGTGAAATTGCGGTTGAGTAAAATGATATACTCAATGAGGTCTTCCCGTGAATGTTCCGCTTTGCGTTCGAGTACCAAATTGGTTAGTGAAGTGGCCGAAAAAATACTGTCCTTCAGGTCATGCGCTAAAATGGAGAGCATTCTTTCCTTAGCAATGTTTGCCTGGTGAAGGTCTTCTTTCTGACGTTCGATTTCCAGGCTCTTTTTGCGGTTTTCGGTAATATCGGCACCCACCATTACCAGTGCCTGTAGGGTATCTTCCGAAGTAAGAGGTGAAAAGGATTTTATGAGGTGCATGGCTTCGGCCTCACCCGGAAATTGCGAAACCTCCTGCCATATTTCGCCCTTGGAAGCCTTGTCCATGCGTTTTTCCCAGTCCTCCTGATCTACATCTCTTAGGTAAGCCAAGAAGTACTCGCCCTGTTTGTAGCGATGACCGGTCATATTTTGATAAAAGTCTGCACAGGCCTTATTGATCAGGATAATTTCGCCCTGCGCGTTCAGAGAAAGTATAAAGTTGTCCGTATTATTTATGATGGCCATCACCTGTTGGTTACTTTCCCGTAATCGCTTTTCGGTACGTTTGATTTTACGGGATTGTAGATAAACCTCCAGCATTAAGCCCAAAAGAATGGTAATGACCAGTACTGAAGCAATAAGCCAGTCGTTTCTTTCCTTGATCTCAGCTTGCGACTCCTCGTTGATTTCCTCCAAATGTTGGTTTTGCTTTTTTTGATGGCTCAATTCATTTTGAGTACGAAGAATCTCGTATAAGGCACGATTTCGTGATATTTCCAGGGAATCGTTCAAACTGATAATGATACGCGCTGCATCTAAGGAGGCTTTCAGTTTTCCCTGATCTTCATATACCAGCAATAACTCCTCATAAAGATCCTGAGAGTTGATGTATTGCTCATATTGCCTGGCTCTTTGTATTCCCTCCAGCAAACGTTCTTCGGCCGCTTCATAATCTCCCATAAGCCTCTGTAACTGACCCCTTAGGAGGTATTCTTCCATTTCAAATTTGCGGTAAAACAAACCTGTGGTATTGGCATTGTTTTCAAGAATGTACAGAGCCTTTTTAAAGTTTCCCCGTTTTTTTTCCAGTTTGGCCGTTTCTATTATCGATTTATGCAGTAGATCCCATTCTTTATGTTGAAGAAAAAAACCGGTAGAATATTGCAACAGGCTGTCGGCCTTTTTTTCCTGGTTTAGCCTTTCATAGGCTTGTGCCAGGTAAATATTGGAGTGCGCCAGCAATAAGGGATTGTTTATTTTTTGGCGAAGAGTATAAGCTTTCTGAAAGTAGGAGAGGGCTACCTCCGGTTTTTTTAGTCGAAGCGCACAAAGGCCAATGTTGTTGTAGGCTACGGCTTTACCAATATCCATACTGTCAATCTCAAAGGATAGAATGGCATCAAAATAAAATTCACTGGCTTCGGAGTAATTCTGTAGTTTATACAACAGGTTACCGATGTTAATTTCCAGCCAGCCCAGTAAACCGGGGTCACGGGTTTCCTGCCGTAAAATCCGGAGTGCTTCCGATAAAAAGTGAAGGCTTCGTGAAAAGTCGTTATGATCCAACAACAGGCGTCCGTAATTAACCATAATCCTCGCCTGCAGGTGATCATCCGAAATATTATCGGCAAACTTTAAAGCTTTCCGAAGGTGCCGGTCGGCCTTATCCCATTTTTCCAGAACATAAATGGAAGCTAATGCCAGGCGTAGATTTACATAACCATTGGGGTCTTGAAGACTATCGAATTGATTTAACTGGTTTAATAAGGAATCAGCCTGACTAGTAGGGTTAGCAGAACCCTCGGTAGGCAAATATAATAATACAGTAAATGCTAAGATGCTGATTAGCAACTTCATAAAGGTCAGCCACTTGGAAAATCAGCTCAAAGATACACCTTAGTGTTATAACATGAGAGGAAAAAAGAAAGGCAAGCGATCCATATCACACCGCTACGACCGATTACCCTTGCTGCGTTCCCGCCCTGGGGGAGTTCATCAGGAGCTGGTTGTATGGGACTTGCCTTAGTTGGCAAAATTACGTTAATCTATCCAATCACAAAAGGTTTCTGTTGCTTTTCCGAGAAGGCATTTTGGCTATCTTTGTCCGCAATCAATCCGAGCATCCTATGAATGAGCACGTAAAATCTCAAGCTATACGTTTTGGAAGCATTGCAGGCGGTTTAGCCCTTGCTTATACTTTAATGGCCTATTTGGTGGACCTTACGCTAATGACCAACCCATGGGTAGGTATCCTGTTCTGGGTAGTTACCTTAATACTTCTCATTATCGCGGTTTCACGCGCCAAGGCTGCCATGGGGGGCTTTATTTCCTTTAAAGAGGCCTTTTCAACCTTTATTGTAGCCTACGTTATTTATGCCCTGATCACCACTGCTTTTTCCATGTTGCTTTTCAACGTAGTTGATACGGCTGCGGCTGCGGAATTACAGGAAATGATTATCGAATCATCGGTAGGCATGATGGAAAGTTTTGGTGCGGGCGAAGAGCAGATAGAACAGTCTGTAGAGGCTATGGAGTCACAAAATTCTTTCGGAGTAATGGGTTTGTTGCAATCGTTTTTCTGGGGAATAGTGGGGTATGCAGTAATAGGACTTATAGTTGCTGCGTTTATGAAAAAAAACAAACCAGATTTTCTGGAAGAAGAGGTTTCCTAGCACATGAATATATCGGTAGTAATACCACTTTATAACGAAGAAGACTCATTAAAAGAATTATACGATTGGATTGTCCGCGTGATGGAGGCCAATCGTTTTTCTTTTGAAGTGGTTTTTGTGGACGATGGCTCCACCGATCGAAGCTGGGAGGTGATTTGCGAACTGGCTAAGGAGGATGACCGCGCCAAGGCTATTCACTTCAGGCGTAACCACGGAAAATCGGCCGGGCTCAACGTAGGTTTTGATGCTGCCGAAGGGGATGTGGTTATTACGATGGATGCTGACCTGCAGGATAGTCCTGATGAAATACCCGGGCTTTACACCATGATTACCGAGGAAGGTTATGACCTGGTAAGCGGCTGGAAAAAGAAGCGCCATGACCCTCTGTCGAAAACGATTCCCACCAAGTTCTACAATTGGGCTACCCGCAAGATTAGCAAGATTAAACTACACGATTTTAACTGTGGTTTGAAAGCCTATAAAAGGGAAGTGGTTAAAAACGTGGACGTTCACGGTGAGATGCACCGCTACATTCCTTTTCTGGCTAAAAATGCCGGTTTTGTAAAAATAGGAGAGAAGGTTGTACAACACCAGGCCCGGAAGTACGGGCACACCAAATTCGGACTCAACCGTTTTATCAACGGACCGCTGGATTTGCTCACGCTGGCCTTTATTTCGAAGTTTTCCAAAAGGCCTATGCACTTTTTTGGTCTTTACGGTACCCTGATGTTTATTATCGGTTTTCTGGTAACGGCTTATTTAGGTATTGACAAACTGGTGGCGATGAGCGTAGGCAATAAAGCTCGTTTGGTAGCTGAAAATCCCTGGTTTTACATTGCGTTAACTACCATGATACTGGGAACGCAACTGTTTTTGGCGGGCTTTCTGGCTGAAATAGTGGTGCGCACCAGCTCCAAACAAACCAGGTACACCGTTGATCAACGCCTGAATTTCAACCACTAAGAGTTTTGAAGTTTACCCTCATTTCACCCACCTTTGGCCGTCCGGAAGAAGTGAGTGAATTCCTGGAGAGTTTGCTGCAACAGGATTACACGGACTTTGAAGTAATACTAGGTGACGGTACCCCCGGAGATACCCTTCGGCCGGTGTTGGAAAAATTTCAGGGAAACGCTAAATATCCTTTAACCATAGTTTATGAAGAGTACCTGCCGGTAAGTGATGCCCGAAACCGGGCGGCTGAATCGGCTCGTGGGGAGTATATTATTTTTCTGGATTCGGATTGTATTATTCCCACCGATTATCTCAAAAAGATTGAAAGGCACCTGGAGCGCAAACCTCTGGATGCTTTTGGCGGCCCGGATGCAGCCCACAAGAATTTTACTCCTTTGCAGAAGGCAATCTCCTTTAGTATGACTTCCTTATTAACTACGGGGGGAATAAGAGGTAAAAAAAGAAGCATTAGTACGTATCATCCCCGTGGTTTTAACATGGGGATGCGTAAATCGGTTTTTGAAGCGGTAAATGGCTATTCCGAGTTCAGGTGTGGTGAAGATATAGAATTGAGTATCCGGGTTTTGAAGGCCGGTTATAAGGTAGGGCTTATTCCTGAGGCTTATGTATATCACAAGCGCAGGACCAGTTTAAAGCAGTTTTTCAAGCAAGTGTTTCGCTTTGGAGCAGCGCGCATTAATATCTGGAAAAGGCATCGTGAAGAAATGAAATTAACGCACCTGTTCCCTTTGGCGTTTTCCGTTTTTGTACTGGTTACCGTACTGTTGAACCTTCTCTTTCCCGGAGCGGCCTGGGCTTTATTTATGCTGAGCGTACTGGGCGTTTACACCTTAGGGTTGCTCATTCTTTCGCTTCTGGAAAGTAAAAGTCCCGGTGTGGCCTTATTGGCGGTGATAACCTCCTATACCATGCTACTAGGCTATGGTTGGGGTTTTTTCCGAAATTTTTGGGCCTATTTTGTACAGGGCCGGGAAAATGGCTTATCGCTCTGACTTTTTAAGATACGCGCGAATCATAAACTTTACCCATGCTGGGGTTGTCGCCCATTAAACGGACCTGCATTTCCTTTTTTATGATGTTGAAGATCACCATGTGTACATCTTCAGTAACTTCCATATCCTGAACATCGGCATGTACCCAATTATCGGCTATCTCGCTGATCTTTCCACCTTTAAAACCACTAAGCGCCAAGGTGTTGAGGCCGTTGGTTTTGGCATATTGCAGGGCCCGCACCACGTTTTCGGAGTTGCCACTACCACTGATACCCACGGCCAAATCGGTTTCCTTGGCGTAATTCTTCAGTTGCTCCACAAAAATGTCCTCATAACCAATGTCATTGGCTATGGCCATCATAGCCGCAATGTTGTCATTCAGGCAGATCATACGAAAGCGCTTATCCAGTCCATAACTGGCACCCTTTAAAAAGTCACCGGTTACATGAGAAGCAGTGGCACCACTGCCACCGTTTCCAAATACATAAATATTACCCCCTTGCTGGTAAGTATTGTAAAAAGCTTCTGCCGCCTGCTGGATTTGTTCATGGTCCAGCTTCATAAGGGTCTCCACCACCAGGGTGATGTATTCTTTTGCTTTATTCATTTCCATAGTAGATCAGTTGTGATCCTTGTTTTTCAAATTTGAAGTCAAAGCGGTTTACCTGACTCAAGGCTGCGTCCAGTTTTTTTTGTGCGCTTTCCGGGCAATAAAACAACATAAAGCCACCGCCACCGGCACCCAATAGTTTTCCACCGATGGCTCCGCTTTTCAGGGCCGTAGAGTATAACTCATTTATGAGGGGATTACTTATGCCGGATGCCAGTTTTTGTTTCATCATCCAGTTTTCGTGCAGTAGTTTACCAAATTCATCCAGGTTTTCCTGCATAAGCGCATCACGCAGCTCATACACCAGCTTAACCATTTCCTGTAGTGTTCTGAATTTTTCTTCCTGGCTGGTATTTTTTTTCTGTTCCGCTAATATAGAAGAAGCACTGCGTTGGTTGCCGATGTAATACAAGCAAAGGTTTTTTTGCAATTGCTGATAAACCTCGTCTTTAATATATACCGGGTTAACGTTAACACTGCCATCGCGGTTGAATTCGATCACATTTAACCCTCCGTAGGCAGCAGCATACTGATCTTGCTTACCGATGGGTTCCTTCAGCAGGTCAATCTCTATTTCACAGGCTCCGCTAGCCAGCATTTCCTTGGAGGCATACTGGTTGGTGTAGGCGTGCAGGTTATTCAAAACACCTACGGTAAAAGAAGAGGAAGAACCCATACCGGTACCGCTGGGAATGTCGGCAATGGAACTGATTTCCAGACCACCATTTACCGAGAATTTTTTAAGGCATTCCTTCAGTATAGGGTGTTTGAGGTCATCTACCGAGCCCACGGTTTCGGTTTGGGAGTACTTGGTGCGAATCTTATCCCTCTCAAAAAAGCGGTGGGATGAGATGTACATATACTTATTGATGGAAGTGCTCAACACCGCCCCCTGACTTTGGGAATAAAAAGCCTCCAGATCCGATCCGCCTCCTACAAAGCTGATGCGAAAAGGTGTTTTGGTAATAATCATGGGTTAGTATTTAGGCAAATATCCAAACATTCTTCCTAAATAACGATATCAGCCCGCTGTTTATCCCTTTCAATAATGTCAAATTCAATCCTTTTTCGCAGCTCCCAAAGCTTGCTTATTTCCTCGTCCTCATAGCCCTTCCAGCGGTAAAAGTTTAAAAAGCGGTTTTTGCGTTGCCCTTCATCCACACTTTTATAAATGCAAATAGAACTTTGCTCCCTTATATAATCTGAACTGAGAGCAACAACCCCTTCTATGATCAATACATCGTAATCTATAGGCTTATAGGTCACGGGTTCCGAAGGCCAGGAGGGGTGAACCCGGTAACCCGGTGCCTTTATGGTATTACCGGCAAAAAAGTTTTTCAGGTCCTTTTCCAGCACGGGCATCTGAAAATTGTGAAATACATCTTTTTCCGCTACCCTTTTTTCTTTGGGTAAAATCCAGTCGTCCAGTTGAATTCTTTGCACCTCTAACCCTTCTTTTTCCAGTTCTTTTTGAAGGTAAGTGGCCAGTACAGATTTGCCACTTCTGCTTTGGCCACCGACACTGATTATGGTAGGCCGGGTAGTATTACGATCAATTTTTTCCAATACAGCACGGAATGGCTCGTCAACAACAAAGTCCACTGCCTCTGCAAGATTTTCAAAAATGTAGTCCGGTTGTACTTTGCTTTTTTTAAGAGCGTGGCCGGTTCGTACGCCAATAGTAGTGCAGCCGGCTCTTTTCCCGGCTTCAATATCTCGTTCGGAATCACCCACCATGTAAGAAGATTGCAGATCGATATTGAACTTTTCAGCCGCCTGTAAAAGCATTCCTGGTTTGGGCTTACGGCATTCGCAATCAATTTTGTAAACCGGGTTTTCCTCCGGGAAACCTTTATCAGGGTGGTGCGGACAAAAATAAATGCCATCCAGTTTGGCTCCATCATTTCCCAGTTCGGTTTCCATTTTTTTGTGGATATCACCCAAACCTTCAATAGTGGTGAGGTTGCGGGCTACTACACTTTGATTAGTGGTAACAACGGCTAAAAAATCGGTGGCATTTATTTGTTTAAGGGCACTGGCCGTAAAGGGATAAAGTTCCAGGTCTTCCGGTTTATGAATCAGGGCCGTATCGTAATTAAGGACCCCATCACGGTCCAGAAAAATGGCCTTTTGTTTTTGACTGAGGCTTCTTCGTTGCACCTTTCCCTTCACCAGGTCGGCTTCCACTTGCTGCAGGCGATCGGGAGTACCCATGTCTTTTAAATACTCCGGTGTGTTATAGCCGAACATTTTCAACTGCTTTACGATCTTCGGAAAAATGTCTTTTCCGAAGTCGGCCTTTACGCCTTTATCCAAGTACTTGAAAATTTGCGGTGAAAAAACATAGGCTGCGGCATTGACCATGTTGTGGTAGCGAAAACCTTCAGGGTGGGGTTTGGGGTGTATGGCGGTTATGCGATCTTCATCATCCATTTCCACCAGGTCGCTATCAAAAGGGTGGTCGTTAGGATGTACCACCAATGTGGCTTCACTTTGTTTTTCGGTATGGAAGCGAAACAGGCGTTGCAGGTCCATTTCCATCATCACGTCACCGTAAAGCACCAGAAAGTCCGAATCTAATTGTGCCTCTATTTCTTTAATACCACCTACGGTGCCCAAGGGTTGAGGCTCTTCGAAGTAATTGATTTTTATGCCGTGGTGCTCCCCATTTTTAAAATGGTTGATGATGGGTTCTTTAAGATGGTTTACCAATAATATGACTTCAGCCAAGCCATACCGGGCACAGAGCTCCACCTGGTATTCCAGTAGGGGCTTTCCGTTTACGGGAATCATGGGTTTGGGAATATCCCTGGTTAAAGACCCCAGGCGGGTTCCTTTTCCACCGGCCAGAATTACGGCTTTCATTGGTTAGATTTTGGTGTTAAAATTGCAAAATAACTCAATGATACTATAGTTAATCTCGAAGAATCCTAAATCATAATACTCGTATTTTTGCGCTTATGAAGTTGTTGCTTACCTCATTCCTTTGTTTTTCAATCCTTTCAATTTCGGCCCAGGTTAATCAAAAAGACGCTCAAGGGCGCAGGCACGGAAAATGGGAAAAGTACCACGATAATGGGAATCTGCGTTACCGAGGCCAGTTTAAACACGGTAAAGAAGTGGGTACCTTTTACTTTTATTTTGAAGAAGGTAATGTAAAAGCCATTAATCACTTCAGGGGTGAAAGCGGAGTATGTTACTCCTATCAGTTTGGTGCTGATAGTATTGTAGCGGCCGAGGGCAAGTATAAAAACTCCAAACGGGATAGTGTATGGACGTTTTACGATGTTGATGGGAACATTATTGCCCGTGAAGCCTATTCCAATGGTCAAAAGGCCGGTAGCTCCGAAACTTATTTTGACAATGGAAAGTTGGCGGAGATATTTCATTACGAGAACAACCGCAAAGAGGGCGAATGGAAACAGTTTTATGAAAACGGCAAGCTGAAAGCCAAGGGAAATTATAAGGAAGGCAGCTTACAGGGTGAAGCAGTGTATTATCACCCTTCGGGAAAGCCCAGGATGAAAGGGCAATACCTAAAGGGTTTGATGCACGGCAACTGGTATTTCTTTAACGAGAATATGGAAACCGAAAAAAAGCAGGTTTGGAAATACGGCACATTATTAAGCCAGGAACCACCGGCTGTAGAGGAAGAAGACCAAACGGGAATAAAACCCATTGATGAAGGAGTAAAAGGATGGCGAGAGTAGTAGTAGGATTGAGCGGTGGGGTAGATAGCAGTGTCGCTGCCCACCTGATGTTGCAACAAGGGCATGAAGTGATTGGGTTGTTTATGCGCAACTGGCATGATGAAACCGTTACCCTTCACGATGAATGTCCCTGGGTTGAAGATAGTAATGATGCCCTGATGGTAGCTGAAAAGCTAGGCATTCCTTTCCAGGTTATTGACCTTAGTGCGGAGTATAAAGAGCGTATTGTAGATTATATGTTTGCGGAATATCAGGCCGGGCGAACTCCCAACCCCGATGTGCTTTGTAACCGTGAAATAAAGTTCGATACCTTTTTGGAAACGGCTTTACGCCTGGGTGCCGATTATGTAGCTACCGGTCATTATTGTCGAAAGGAAACCATTGAAAAAAATGGGAAAAGCATTCATCGGTTGCTGGCCGGTAAGGATGAGACTAAGGACCAAAGCTATTTTTTATGTCAGCTCAACCAGGAACAACTCAGCCGGGCTCTTTTTCCGATTGGTCACCTTCAAAAATCCGAAGTACGCCAAATAGCCAAGGAATTAGATTTGGTTACGGCTGAGAAAAAGGATTCGCAAGGCCTTTGTTTTATAGGCAAGGTTCGCCTTCCGGATTTTCTGCAAAAAAAGTTACAGCCCAAAAAAGGAGCCATCATTGAAATAGCTCCTGGTTTTAATCCGCGTACTACGGCAAATTCTAAGGAAGCGAATGAACTGGAAGCATCGGTTCGGCCTTATCTATACACACCAGAAGACGGTAAAGTGGTGGGTGAGCATAACGGAGCGCATTATTTCACCATCGGCCAAAGAAAGGGTTTAGCCGTAGGAGGTACACCTGAGCCCCTTTTTGTACTGGCCACTGATGTAGAACGTAACCTGATCTATACCGGGCAGGGTGATAGCCATCCTGGACTTAGTAAGCAGGGTCTTTTTATTAAACCAGGTGATGTTCATTGGATTCGTGAGGACCGTGCGTTAAAAGTGGGAGAGAGCCAAAGCTTTATGTTACGGATACGGTACCGGCAAAAATTGGTAGGAGGCACCCTCTACTGCGAGCCAAATGGTTTGTACGTTATATTTGAAGAACCTCAAAAAGCCATTACACCCGGTCAGTTTGCTGCGTGGTATGAGGATGATGAATTAATAGGCTCAGGGGTAATTGATTATTAAACTTATGAAGAAGAAGATAATATTATTGATTGTATTTGTCCTGATTCAGTCGGGCATAGTACGTGCCCAGCATTTGAGGGTTTATTTTAAAGATAAGGGCAGTACCACCATGCAAATAACTCCCGAAAATGTAGCCTTGAGCACAAAGGCCGTGGAGAGGAGACAACGTATGGGTATTTCTTTGGACCAGAGAGATTTACCGGTTAACCCGGAATATGTAGATCTGCTGCGTCAGAATAATGGTGTGATTAAGGCCAAAAGCCGCTGGTTCAATTATGTGGTAGTAGATGGATTGGATGAAGCGGTACTAAGAAACTTTTCCTTCGTAAAACACATAGAGAAACCTAAAACCTACCAGGCCGTTTTTGCGTCCACCCAAAATTGCAGCCAGGTTCAAAATATTGATTATGGCTTGGCTCAGGGGCAGATTGAGATGTTGCGGGGCGAGAAGCTTCACGAATTGGGGTATCTCGGCCAGGGAATGACTATTGCGGTACTGGATGGTGGCTTTGTGGGCACTCAAAGTGCCCCGGAGTTTGATAGCCTTCGAACCAATAACCGCATTTTAGGCACGTATAATTTTGTGAACAGCAGCACTGATATTTATACCGATGGCAGTCACGGTTCCAAGGTGTTCTCCGTTTTAGGAGGGTATTTGCCAAACCAACTGGTGGGCTCAGCACCACGAGCCAATTACTGGTTGCTTAAAAGTGAGGAAGAAGCGGATGAAACACCAGTGGAGATGGACTACTGGATGATGGCAGCCGAATTTGCCGATAGCGTAGGGGCGGATATTATCAGTTCATCCCTGGGTTATAACGAATTCCGGACGGGCCAGAATCATGTGTACGCGGACATGGATGGCAATACCACCATTGTGACTAAAGCTGCGGATATGGCCGCTCAAAAAGGACTGTTGGTTATTGTGAGTGCCGGAAACGAGGGGAATGACCCCTGGACATTTATTACCGCACCTGCCGATGGAGATAGCGTTTTGGCGGTAGGAGCTGTGAACAGTTCGGAAAGCCGGGCATCTTTCAGTAGTAAGGGCCCAACGGCCGACAACCGGATAAAGCCTGATGTAATGGCTTTAGGTAGCTCTACGGCCTTTGCCTCTAACGGAAGGGCCTTGCTGGGTAACGGTACCTCTTTTGCCTGTCCGATTGTGGCGGGTTTGGCGGCCTGCTTATGGCAAGTTAACCCCACCAAAAGTAACATGGATATTTTCAACGAGATCAGGCAGTCCGGTAACCGCAGTTTTAACCCGGACAATGAATACGGATACGGCATTCCCAACTTTGAGTACGCCTTTTACCAGATTGGTTTGGATGAAATAATGGAAGACCTCGAGGTGAATATATTCCCCAATCCGGTGGAGGACGAGCTGCATATAAACCTGGATGCCTATAGCCTCATCCAAAAGGTAAAGGTGGAATTGTACGATATGCTGGGCAATCAGGTTTATTCAGGCCAACTGCAACTCAATGAAGGTAATGCCAGTATCAAGTTTCCATATTCCAGCGGATTATATATTCTTAATCTAACTATCGAAGATCAACTCGTTAGCAAACGAATTCTTAAATAACTATGAAAAACCGGGTGTGCAGGCTGTTCGGGATAGAACACCCTGTTATTCAGGCTGGTATGATATGGTGTAGCGGATGGGAACTCGCCTCTGCCGTAAGTAATGCGGGCGGGCTGGGAATCATCGGTTCCGGAAGCATGTATCCTGAAATACTTCGAACACATATCCAAAAGTGTAAAAAGGCCACCTCCAAACCATTTGCTGTGAATGTTCCCATGCTCTATCCCCAAATCGAGGAGATCATGGACATTATAGTACAAGAGGAAGTACCGATTGTATTCACCTCGGCTGGTAACCCGAAAACCTGGACGTCCTGGTTGAAGGAAAAAGGTATTATCGTTGTGCACGTAGTAAGCAGCGTAAAGTTTGCCCGTAAAGCCGAGGAGGCCGGGGTAGATGCCGTGGTAGCTGAAGGCTTTGAGGCAGGTGGCCATAACGGACGTGATGAAACCACCACTTTTTGCCTGATACCTATGGTAAGAGAAGCTATTTCTATACCGCTCATTGCAGCCGGAGGCATAGGAAGCGGTCGCCAGATGCTGGCGGCTGAGGTGTTGGGGGCGGAAGGTTTCCAGGTAGGCTCCCGCTTTGTGGCGAGTGAAGAAAGCTCTGCCCACCTTTACTTTAAACAAAGGGTAGTGGAGGCCGGTGAAGGAGATACGATTCTTACCTTAAAAGAGCTGGCACCGGTCAGGCTTATTAAAAACAAGTTTTACAATGACATTGAACAAGCTTATCAAAGCCACGCCACGGTAGATGAGCTTAAAACCCTGTTAGGGCGAGCGCGTGCCAAAAAGGGTATGTTTGAAGGCGATATGGATGAAGGTGAACTAGAAATAGGTCAGGTAAGCGGTATGATTCACGATATTTTACCCGCTGCCGATATCCTTCAAATGATGCTGGATGAGTATCAAAGTGTAAAAACCACGCTTATTTCAGCAGGCGGAAAATAAAATGCTATTTTTACCATTTAAGCGGTTTTTGACACTGATTTAAAGGAAGGACGTTCTAAAGAGGGCCATTTAGGGCTTGTTCACTCAGGGAAATACATTACTAACTAAGTGAGCGTTGATGTAAGACTTATATAAATATACTTTTAGGGAAAATTTACAGAGGATGAAATTTATCTACAAATCACTTTTCGCTCTAGCATTGTTCTTTTTATGGACAGATGCATCTGCTACTCACCTGTCAGGGGGAGAGTTAACCTGGCGATGCCAACCCAATGGTCAGTACACCTTCATACTAAAGGTTTATCGTGACTGCGGCTCAGGTACTGCTCCTATTAACGCGAACACGGCCACCATAAATTACCCGAATGGTACTTTTACCCTAAATCGAACTTCAATAACGGATATTTCTCCCAGTTGTTGGAATTCAGCCATTACTTGTGGTTCGGTACCTGATGGAAAAGGTGCTATGGAAGAACATATTTATATGTCTTCCAATATTGCTTTGTCAGGAACTCCTCCCGCAGCAGGGTGGACATTCACCTGGGATTTGTGCTGCCGTCCCGGTTCAGTAAAGAATTTAAATAATGCAGGTGGAATAGGCTACGGTGTAAGAGCGGTAATGTACCCTTATGTTCCTTTTGGAAATCCTCCCGGCCAGGCCAGAACCGTAAATAACTGTTATGATAGTAGCCCGGAGTTTACCGAATCGGCTGCTGTTACCCAATGTGCGGGAAGCCCTTTTGAATATAATCACCTTGCCTCTGATAGTGACCTGGACTCTTTGTATTACAAATGGGCTGATCCATGGGATGATAATCCTTTAGGTCCTATCAACGCATCACAATGGGCTCCCGGTTATTCTAAAACACAACCTTTTCCCAATCCGGCCACCAATCCATCCAATGGTCCCGTAATTTTAGATGGTACCACTGGTCAAATCAGAATGTCTCCTATCAACGCAGCTGAAGGTACTTATGCCAGTTGTTTTGCTATTGAATCATGGAGATGTGGGCAAGGACCGGTTGTTGGAACTTACCAGTATCAATTAATTGCGGAAGTTTTCCGTGATGTAGCCTTGGTGTTCCGTACCAGTGGCTGTGCAGCCGGTAATAACGCACCAGGTGCTATTATTGATACCAGCCAGTACCGGAGAATCGAAAGAATTGGAAACGTGTATCGTACCCGTGTGTACCCTGGCGATTCGGTGAACTTCGTAGTAAGTGCCAATGACCCTGATTTTCTTTCTACGGGTGCACCTCAATCGGTAACCTTTACCGCTGAGGGTCTCCAAATGGGTAAACCATTGAATTCTCAATCAGGCTGTTTAGGAACGTTCCCCTGTGCTACCGTTACCCCGGTGGCTCCACAAACCAGTTATGTTGCACCTCAAAATAACGTAGTTGAATTTAACTGGGCACCGGATTGCTCCAACCTGAGTTTTAACAACCAGGGTTGCGGTGGTGTCAACAAATTCTCATTCTCCCTTAGGATGCAGGATAATGCCTGCGATGCTCCGGAAATATCATTATCGACATTGATTATCGAAGTTTCTCCTGGTGATCCAGGCCCCCCAATCCTGAAGTGTGTTTCTTATGAGGAAGGTTTGAACGGTGCACCTAACTCGGTACGTCTTGACTGGGGACAACCACCCCAGGATAGTGCCCTTGATTTTAACTACTATTACGTGTACGGTGCTTTAACTAAAAACGGGCCCTACATTAAATACGACAGTATATCGGATTATGACCAACTGTCTTATACCCTTCTGCAGAATACAGGTCTCCGCCACTTCTACATGAATAAGAGTACTGGTAAGTGTAACTTCATATCCCGTAATAGTGATACTTTAAGTTTGATGACACTGAACATGACGGCTCTACCTTCTTTCAGCAGTAACAAGGCTGACTTGAGGTGGAACCCGCTTATTCCCAATTCATCACTCTTACCTTTCGATTCCAGGGGTGTTTACGAGATTTGGATGGAAAGGCCTGCGCACAGTGGCCGGTGGTTCAATGTTGGTGAAACTTCCACCAGCGGAACCATCACTTATATAGATGACCGTCCCTTGTGTGATGACACACTTAGGTATCAAATTAGGGTGACCGACACATTACACGGTTGTCAATCCAAATCCACCATTCAAAAAGGTTACTTCAGTGATCAATTGAACCTGGATGTTATTCAACTGGATAGTGTTAGTGTGAATGCCGATGGTAATGCCATATTAAGTTGGCAGAACACCCAGTATGGTGACGTAGTAAAATATCATATTCTGTTCAATGATCCGGCTAGTGGCTGGAGAATTGCAGAAACGGTTCCTACCGGCACTGCTATGCCTTTTGAGTGGACCAGCAGCCGCGCAGACGAAAGACCTGAGCAATTTAAAATTGTGTCGGTGGATAGTTGTGACAATCAGAGTGATGAGCTATTGGTTTCTTCGCATAAAACCATCTTCCTCAAAGGGTCTATAAATCGTTGCGATGCTTTTGCCAGGCTAAGCTGGCAGCTGTACGGTGGTGACCTTAATGGAACAGATCCCGTGGAATACCGGGTAGTGGCTAATATTACCGAAAACGGTATTAGTTCAGGCCCTACGGTACTTTTCTCAGGAACCGGTGAAGACTCGGTATTTATTCAAAGATCGCTTAAGAAGGATGCGGAATACTGTTATTATGTACAGGCTTTGGATGCCTCCGGTGCAGTAACGTCCTCTTCAAACCGCGTTTGCCTTGATGCTTCGGTACCTCAAAAATCAAGAGTACTGTACGTGGCCCAGGTTACTAACAATGAAGATCGCGGCTCGGTTGATATTAAAGCTTTTGTTGATGGAGAAGCAGATGTAGCCGGTTTTGAAATTGAAAAATCAATTGAGAAATACGGTATATATGATAAGATCGGTAGTGTGGATATGCCCGCAAGCCCTCCTTACGTGATCTATTTCAGCGATTATTCTGCTGATCCTACCACAACTTATTTTTATCGCGTATCAGCACGACCCAGTTGCGGAGAGGCTAAAAGAGATACGGTAAGTAACATTGGTAGAAACCTTGTTTTGAAGGTTGAACCCAATGCCAACCTGACCAACTCTTTAAGCTGGAACCCTTATGAAAAATGGGGTGGCGAAGTAGGTCAATATGAAATTTATCGTAGCCTGAATACAAACGACAAGTTTACACTTGTAGGAACCACCAATGGTGATGATTCCACCTATGTGGATGCTATTAAAGACTTCGGTAACGAGTCTGGTAGGTTCTGTTACTACGTAGTAGCGGTGGAAGCCAATAATCCATTAGGCTTCGTAAACGATAACGGAGCACCTTTCACCAGCTTATCCAATAAAGTTTGTATTAACCAGAGTGCCCGTGTTTTTGTGCCTACTGCATTCAGGCCCGGCAGCGATGTGGAAGTTAATCAAACCTTCGGACCAAGTATGCGCTTCGAAGAGGTAGCCGAATATGACTTTTATATTCTTAACCGTTGGGGTAAGGTAGTATTCCAAACCAGCGAGCCCGGTGAAGAATGGGATGGTAAAGTAGAAGGTGAGGTAGCTCCTACCGGAGTATATGTTTATTACCTGAAATATTCCACTCTCGAAGATGTTCCCCGTGAAGAACGAGGAACCTTCACTCTCATTAATTAAGAACTATATTATATCACCATATAAAGCCCCGGAACTTCCGGGGCTTTGCTTTATACGGCACTATGCTGCTATACTCAGATAATCTTAGTATTTTTGCGTGCAATTTTTAAACAAAATTGCTTTCTCCTATGCCATTGAGTTCTGATAAAGTATTGGGTGAAGCACTCACCTACGATGATGTGCTTCTCGTACCTGCCTATTCTGAAGTTTTACCACGTGATGTGGACCTTACCACTCAATTTACCAGAAATATCAGCCTGAAATCACCAATAGTTTCGGCTGCTATGGACACCGTTACCGAATCAGGGCTAGCCATTGCCATTGCCCAGGATGGGGGAATAGGTGTTTTACATAAAAACATGAGTATTGAGCAGCAAGCCGTTGAAGTGAGAAACGTAAAGAGGGCGGAAAGTGGAATGATACTGGACCCCGTAACCTTGCCGGAAAATGCTTTGGTGGCCGATGCCAAAAAGATGATGGCTGATTTTAAAATCGGAGGAATTCCCATAGTAAATGGAGATAAAAAACTGATTGGTATCATCACCAACCGTGATCTTCGGTTTGAGAAAAACGATGACCGTCCCTTAAGTGAAATAATGACTAAAGAGGGTCTTATCACCACGCACCCCAATACTTCACTTCAGGAAGCAGAAGTAATTCTTCAAAATCATAAGATTGAAAAGTTACCGGTGGTAACCAAAGGCAATGAGTTGATCGGTTTAATCACCTATCGCGATATTACCAAACTGAAGATAAAACCCAATGCTTGTAAGGACTCTTATGGAAGGCTGCGGGTAGCTGCTGCCGTAGGGGTAACCGGAGATATTCTGGAACGGGTAACCGCCCTGGTTGAATCCAATGTGGATGCCATTATAATAGATACAGCCCATGGGCACACCAGGGGAGTGGTAGATGCCCTAAAAAGGGTAAAAGGTAAATTTCCTGAACTGGATGTGGTAGTGGGCAATATTGCCACTGCCGAAGCCGGTAAGTACTTGGCTGATGCAGGTGCCGATGCGGTGAAAGTAGGTATCGGACCCGGTTCTATTTGTACTACCCGTGTGGTAGCCGGTGTAGGCGTACCACAGCTTTCGGCAATTATGGAAGTGGCCAAGGGCATAGAAGGTTCTGGAGTACCCTTGGTTGCCGATGGAGGCATTCGGTTTACGGGTGACATTGTAAAGGCCATCGCAGCCGGAGCAGATAGTGTGATGCTGGGGTCATTATTAGCCGGAACCAGGGAAGCGCCCGGTGAAACCATTATTTATGAGGGACGTAAGTATAAGACCTATCGTGGAATGGGCTCCATAGAAGCCATGCAAAGCGGTTCCAAAGATCGTTACTTCCAGGATGTTGAAGATGATATTAAAAAGCTCGTTCCGGAAGGTATTGTGGGACGGGTAGCCTATAAAGGGGAGGTAAGTGAAGTGATGTACCAGTTTATAGGAGGCCTAAGAGCCGGAATGGGTTATTGCGGTGCTCCTGATATCAAATCTCTGCAGAAAAATGCTAAGTTTACCCGCATTACTGCGGCCGGTGTACACGAGAGCCACCCTCATGACGTTCACATTACCCGGGAAGCTCCCAACTACAGTCGCCAGTAATTTTGACCCTATAACAAGTTTGAAATAATTTCAAAAAACCTGAAAAACAAAGCTTTGGAATGCGTAATCTTAAACTAATACTTCTTTCGTTTTGTGCTTTTCAATTAACAGCACAAGAGTCGGTTGATCTGAACTCTACCAATTCCGAATTAAACGATAAGGTACTCTTTTCAGTAGAAGGCGATGTGGTAACGGCCGGGGAGTACATAGCGGTTTACAACAAAAATCGAAACCTGGGAGAGGATATAGACCCTAAAACCCCTCGGGAATACCTCGATTTGTATGTGAATTTTAAACTGAAGGTTCACGATGCCAAAGAAAAAGGTATGGATACCAATGAAGCGTTTTTGCAGGAGTACAACTCCTATCGTGCGCAGTTGGCCAAACCCTACCTTTCTGATCGTGATGTTACTGAAGAGTTGATACAGGAAGCCTATAGCCGCATGCAGTACGATGTAAGGGCCTCCCATATTATGAAATCGGTGTCGCCCGAGGCCGATGAAGAAGAGATCGAGGCGGCCCGGAAGGAAGTATTGGACATCCGCAAAAAGATTGTAACCCAGGGAGCGGACTTTGCTTCCATGGCGGAAAAGCACTCTGACGATACCTATTCAGCCCAGAGAGGTGGAGACCTGGGCTATTTTACCGCTTTCAGTATGGTTTATCCCTTCGAGTCAGCCGTGTATCAACTTAAAGAGGGTGAAATATCAGAGCCCGTTCGTACCAAGTTCGGTTGGCACATTGTAATGAAAACCGATCAGCGTCCCGCACGTGGTACCATCAGGGTAGCCCACATTATGATTGTTGACAATGAACAAACCGCCCTGAAAGAAAGAGAAAGTGCCGAAAAAAAGATCAACGAAATTTACGGACAATTACAAGCGGGAGCTGATTTTGCTGAAATGGCACGCATTTACAGCGATGATAAAAATACTTCAGGCCGGGGCGGTGAGTTACAGGAATTCGGAATCAATAAAATGTTTCCGGTATTTGAAGAAAAGGCCTTTGCGCTCGAAAATGCAGGAGAATATACGGAGCCCTTTAAAACACCCATTGGATGGCACATTGTAAAATTGATAGAGAAAAACGGAGTGCCCCCGTTTTCGGAAATCAATAACCAGGTAAAAGCCAGCGTAGAACGCGATTCGCGTTCTCAACAGAGTTATGAGAGCATCATCAAACGATTAAAATTGGAATATAACTATAAGGAATATCCTAAGGTGCGCAAAATGGCTTTCGATCAGGTGGATGAGTCTTTTCTTAACCGCAAATATTCGGCTGCTCAAGTGAATAATGAGGACAAGGTACTCCTTGAATTTGCTGATGTACAATATACGGTGGGTGATTTTTTGACTTACCTGGAGAATAATCAACCTCGTAATGCCAATAATTCCAAACTCATCATTCAATTGAGGAAATCGTACGAACAGTTCAGTGAGTCAAGACTTATCGATTATGAAAAAGAGCATTTAGAGGAAAAATACCCGGAATTCCGCATGCTGGCCCGTGAATATTACGAAGGCATCTTACTTTTTGACCTCACTGAAAAAAAGGTTTGGAAAAAATCTGTTTCTGACACAAGTGGCCTCAAAGCTTTCTATGAGGAAAACAAATCGAACTACCGCTGGGATACACGTTATGATGTGGTAATGGTAGATGCGGCTTCTGAAAAGCAGGCGAAAAAGGCCGGAAAAATGTTGAAAAAAGGCAAGAGCATTGAGGAAGTGGAGCAGGAACTCAATGCTGATTCTAAGCTAAACCTGCAAATAGAGAAAGGGTTGTTTGAAAAAGGCAGAAAGGAAGAACTGAAGAACGCAGAGTTGAAGAAAGGGCTTAATGATATTGTGGAAAAAGGAGATCGCTACCATTTCGTGTATGTTCGGGAAATTCAACCACCCCGCCCTAAAACCCTTGAGGAAGCCCGTGGTGTAGTAATCAGTGATTACCAAAATTACCTGGAGAAGCAATGGATCGAGGATTTGAAAAAACAGTATTCTGTAAAAATGAACCCTGAGGTTTTAACTCGGGTAATAGAGGTTCTTGAGGAAGAAGGATAAACTCATACGGCTTATTTGTGCAGGGTTCTGCAGCCTGGTTTTCATTACGGGTTGTGACTGGCTGGTTTCCAGTGAAACAGACCAGGGAAAGCCCATAGCCCGGGTATATGACCGTTATTTGTACGAGGAAGAGATCAGACAATTAATGCCCCCATCCCTTGATACGAATGATAGTCTTGCCTTTATCCAGAATTACATCAGCGTTTGGGCTAAAGATCAACTGATGCTGTACAAAGCCGAATTCAACCTTACCGAACAACAAAAAGATTTTGAGAAGCAGATTGAAGATTACCGGAAGGACCTTTTGAAATTTGCCTACCAACAGGAGTACGTACGCCAAAACCTGGATACTAATATTTCCGATGCGGCTATTGAGGAATACTACGCTGAAAATGGCTCTAACTTTGAGTTAAAGGAAAATATACTGAAAGCCCGGTATCTGATTATTCCCCGTGAGGCCCCTAAAATTAATAAGGCCAGGGAGTGGTTTCGCTCCGCCCAGTCGGATGACCGCAAAGAACTAAAGGAATACGCCCTTAAATACGCAACCGAATTTGCATTGGAAGATACCTCATGGGTAAGCTTTGATATTATGGCGGGTAAGTTTCCTATTGAAACCTACAATCAAAGTGAATTTTTAGCGGAAAATAAGTTTGTGGAGTTAAGCAGGGGCGACAAAGTATATTTGCTGGAGATAGTGAGCTATAAAATAAAAGAAGGGCGTTCTCCGCTTACCTACGTTAAGGAAGTGATACGTAATATTTTGATTAACCAGCGAAAGTTGGAGTTAATTTCAAACCTGGAGAAGAATTTGTTAGATAATGCCCTCGAAAAAAAGGAATTTGAAACCTATTGAAATGAAAAGAGCTTTAATAGCTGCTGGCCTGTTGATATTTGGTACTGCCAAGGCTCAGCCACAATTAGTGGATGGAGTGGTGGCCGTGGTAGGAAAGAACATTGTTCTTAAATCCAATGTAGATAACCAGTTCAAGAGCTTACAGGAGAAGGGACTTACCGACAATTCAGCTGAAAGGTGCCGGATATTTGAAGACCTCTTGTTTGAGAAATTGCTGCTGCACCAGGCTGACATAGACAGTATCTTTGTATCCCCCGAGGAGGTGGACCTGGCCATTGACCGCAGGCTCAATAGCTTCATTCAGCAAATCGGCAGTAAGCAGCGACTGGAGCAATATTATAAAAAGTCAGTGGTGGAGATCAAAGAGGAGATGCAACCCTTTGTGGAAGACCAAATGATTGCACAAAAAATGCTGAGGGAGGTTACCAAAGACATTGAGATTACCCCAACCGAGGTTCGCAGTTTCTACAAGTCATTACCGGAAGACAGCTTACCATTGATTAATTCACAGGTGGAGTACGCTCAAATTATTAAATACCCCGAGGTAAGCCCGGAAGCCAAGCAGGAAGCCATTGATCGTTTGAACGACCTGCGCCAACGTATCGAGGATGGTTCCTCTTTCAGTACAATGGCCGTTCTTTATTCAGAAGATCCCGGTTCAGCAAAAAATGGAGGTGAATATACCGGCATTAAACGGGGGCAATTTGTAAAAGAGTTTGAAGCGGTAGCTTTTAACCTTAAAGTAGGAGAGATTTCAGAACCCTTTCGTACTGAATACGGCTACCATATAGTGCAACTGCAAAAGCGCAGGGGAGAAGAGTTGGATTTAAGGCACATACTCATCAAGCCCAAAATATCACAGGAAAATCTACAGAAAGCCCGTGAGTTTTTAGACAGCGTAAGAACACTGATTATTGACAAGAAGGTAAGCTTCATCGAAGCAGCCGAAAAGTTTTCGGAAGATGAAAACTCCAAGCTCAACGGTGGAATGGTGATGAACCCCCAAACCTCGGATACCCGCTGGGAAACCGGGCAACTGGATAAAGGAATTTTTTATACCGTGGATAAGCTGGAAGTAGGCAGGGTTTCTGAACCCAGTCTTTTCCGTACACCGGATGAGAAGGAAGGCTTCCGCCTTATTAAACTACTCAACAAGACCGAGCCTCACCGTGCAGACCTTAAAACCGATTACCAGATTATACAAAATGTAGCCCGCCAGCAAAAAGAAAGTGATGCGATACAAAAGTGGATCGATGAAAAGCTGAAGACCACTTACGTACGGGTTAATAACGAATATTTCAATTGTGAGTTTCAGCGCAATTGGATCAAAAGATCTTCCCAATATGTCGAATAATGACGATGTGCAGGCCATCAAAGACCTGGGTGATAAATACCGGATTCTCAAACAGGAAATCGGAAAAGTAATAGTAGGTCAGGAAAAAGTAGTGGATCTGCTGATTCTGTCTATTTTTTGTAAAGGTCACTCACTGTTGGTGGGAGTACCGGGCTTGGCCAAAACACTTTTGGTTAATACTACGGCAAAAGCGCTGGGATTAAGCTTTAACCGTATCCAGTTTACGCCCGACCTTATGCCTTCGGATATTATAGGTTCTGAAATTCTGGATGAAAGCCGCAATTTTAAATTTATAAAAGGTCCTCTCTTTGCCAACATTATTCTGGCGGATGAGATCAACCGTACCCCTCCCAAAACTCAATCGGCTCTATTGGAAGCCATGCAGGAAAAATCGGTTACCGCAGCCGGTAACACCTACCGCATGCAGGAACCTTTCTTTGTATTGGCTACTCAAAACCCCATTGAACAAGAGGGAACCTATCCCTTGCCCGAAGCCCAGTTAGACCGCTTTATGTTCAATATTGAAGTAGGTTATCCCAGTTTTGAGGAAGAGCTGCAGATAGTAAAAAGTACCACCGGAAACTTTGAGGGAGAGATATCAAAGGTCCTAACCTCTGAGGAGATCATCGGTTTCCAGCAGTTGATTCGTAAAATCCCGGTGAGTGATACCGTATATGAATATGCCGTATCCCTGGCCAGTGCTACACGGCCGGAAAGCGACCGTGCCAAGAGCATCACCAAGGAATATATTGCCTGGGGAGCAGGCCCCCGGGCTTCGCAATACCTCATACTCGGAGCAAAGGCCCACGCAGCACTGCGAGGTAAGTATTCGCCCGACAGTGAAGATGTTTTTGCCGTAGCGGAGCCTATACTTCGCCATCGTATTGTTAAAAACTACAAAGCCGAGGCTGAAGGAGTCAAAATAGAAGAGATTATCAAGGAGTTGGTTTAGGCCTTAATTGATCTACATTCCCAGCATTTATTCTTAGCTTTGCCGCGTTTTTTGAACGAACGGGAAAATCTCAGCATGCCTTCAACCAAGTACATATTTGTAACCGGTGGTGTTACCTCCTCTTTAGGTAAGGGAATTGTGTCTGCTTCACTAGCAACTCTTTTGCAATCAAGAGGTTATAGTGTTACTATCCAAAAACTAGACCCTTATATCAATATTGATCCCGGTACGTTGAATCCCTACGAGCACGGGGAATGTTTTGTGACCAATGATGGTGCTGAAACCGACCTGGACCTGGGGCATTACGAGAGATTTCTGAACCGCCCTACTTCTCAATCCAATAACGTAACCACCGGCCGCATTTACCAATCGGTAATTGATAAGGAGAGGAGAGGCGATTTTCTGGGAAAAACCGTTCAGGTAATCCCGCATATCACCGATGAAATAAAGCGAAGAATTCAAATACTGGGTAACACCGGTGAATTTGAGATCGTAATCACCGAAATAGGCGGTACCGTAGGTGATATAGAAGCCCTGCCCTACATTGAAACCGTTCGTCAGTTAAAGTGGGAACTGGGTGAAGATTGTATCGTGATACATCTTACACTAATTCCTTTCCTGGCGGCCACCGGTGAATTGAAAACCAAACCCACCCAGCACTCGGTAAAATCCCTGCAGGAATCCGGGATACAGCCCGATATTCTGGTGTGCCGTTGTGAACACCCCATTGGTGAGGACATCCGCCATAAGCTGGCGCTCTTTTGTAATGTAAAGAAGGAAGCCGTCATCGAATCCATAGATGCTGAAACCATCTATGCCGTACCCATCCTTATGCGCAATCAACGTTTGGATGAAGTAGTACTGCAGCGTTTGGATTTACCCATTGAAGATAACCTGGACCTGGTAAACTGGAAGGACTTCCTCTACAAACTCAAGTATCCCAAATATGAGGTGGAAATAGGCCTCATCGGGAAGTATGTGGAATTAAGGGATTCCTATAAGTCCATTGCCGAAGCATTTATTCATGCCGGAGCCGCCAATGAATGTAAGGTGAATATTCGCTGGATACATTCAGAAAATATTTCCAACGAAAGTGCTGACAAACACCTGAAAGATCTGGACGGCATCCTGGTTGCCCCCGGATTTGGTGAGCGTGGTTTTGAAGGAAAACTCGAAACCATTCGCTACGCCCGTGAAAATAAAATTCCATTTTTAGGAGTATGCCTGGGTATGCAGGCGGCTGTGATCGAATTCAGCCGTAATGTTTTGGGATGGAAAGATGCCCACTCCACCGAAATGAATCCCAAAACCAAACATCCGGTGATCGACCTGATGGAAGAACAAAAAAAGGTGGAAGATATGGGCGGTACCATGCGTTTGGGTGCCAATGACTGTGAGCTTTTGGAAGGTTCACTCATAGCCGGTGTGTACAAACGTTCCATGATCAGTGAAAGGCACCGCCACCGCTATGAGTTCAACAATAAATATCTCAAGGATATGGAAAAGAACGGCCTGATTGCCTCCGGTAGAAACCCGGAGTTAGGGCTGGTCGAGATCGTTGAGTTGAAAGATCACCCCTGGTTTGTAGGCGTGCAATTTCACCCGGAATACAAAAGTACCGTGGCCAACCCACACCCCTTATTCGTAAAATTTGTGGAAGCAGCCGGAAAAAAAGCGGCTAGTTCTTAAATCATTCTATGAAAGACGGAAAAATAGATATCAACACCATCATTGGTTTTTTACTAATCGGTGGTATTCTGCTTTATTTTGGATATTTCAGTCAACCGGAAACCCCACCGCAGGAAGAAAACCCCAAGGCAGATTCCACCGAAGTGGTGGAGCAAACCCGGGAATTACAGGAGGTAGATACCGTAATTCCGGTTCTGGAAGAAGATAGCTTACAGCAACCCACATCTTACGGGCCTTTCGGTGAAGCTTCCAACCCCAAAGCCACCGAAAAGCGCTATACCATCGAAAATGAAATTTTGGAGGTAGTGATCTCCAGCCGCGGTGGGCAAGTGGTAGAAGCCCGTCTTAAAAACTATCAAACCTGGGATTCATTGCCGCTTTACCTTATCCGTGAGAATGCCAGTTTCAATTTCCTGCTACGAGGTACAGAAAAGGATTTTAACACGGCTGATCTCAACTTTAGCGGAGTGCAGAAAAGCGATAGCGAGTTGAGCATGCGCATTCAAACCGAAAGCGGAGGTAGCCTGGAATATCAATATCGACTGGAGCCGGATAACTATATGTTGCAGTGGGATATTGTTTCTAAATCTATGGACAGCTACCTGGCAGATACCGAAGTATTGAGCTGGGACATGAAAACCCTGCGCCATGAAAAAAACCTGGAGAACGAGCGCAACAGCACCCAAATGGAATACCGCTTTGCCAATGAGGATGATGTGGACGAACTTTCAGCTTCAGGAGAGGATTTGGAAGAAGAGCAGAACCTTAGTTGGGTAGCTTACAAACAACAGTTTTTTTCAACCATACTTTGGAATAAACAGGGGCAATTTGAAAAGGCTGAATTACGCTCGGTTTCGTTGGAAAATGAGGAGGATTATACCAAAGTTCTCTCCTCCCGTTTGAACTTTACCAAGGTGGGTGGCAATATAACCATGCCGCTGGGGCTTTATTTAGGGCCCAATAAATACGAAGTACTCAAGGCTTACGATCAGGATTTCGATAAACTCATTCCGTTGGGATGGGGCATTCTCGGCTGGATCAACCGGGGCATAGTGATCAATATTTTCAACTGGTTGGAGGATTATGGTTTGAATTACGGTTTGATCATTCTGATCATTGCGCTTATCATCAAACTCATCTTGTTCCCCCTCACTTATACTTCCTACCGCTCCATGGCCAAAATGCGGGTGCTGAAACCTGAGATTGACGAGCTCAATGAGAAGTATAAGGACAAGGACCCTATGAAAAAGCAGCAAGCCACCATGCAGCTGTACCAAAAAGCGGGGGTTAACCCGTTAGGGGGTTGCATACCGGTATTGCTGCAGTTTCCCATTTTAATTGCCCTGTTCCGTTTTTTCCCCTCTTCCATAGAGTTACGCCAGCAACCCTTTCTTTGGGCCAGTGACCTCTCTACTTACGATTCAGTATGGGACCTTCCCTTTAACATACCTTTTTATGGGGACCACGTAAGCCTGTTCACTCTTTTGATGACGGTATCTACGCTTATATATACCTATATGAACCAGCAGCTTACCGGCCAAAATCAACAATATCCCCAGTTGAAGTACATGGTTTACCTGATGCCAGTTGTTTTCCTGGGAGTGTTCAATAACTACGCGGCCGGTTTGAGTTATTACTATTTTGTGGCCAACATGATCACCTTTGGCCAGCAGTTTGCCATCCGCTCTTTTATTGATGAGGATAAAATTCATGCAAAGATGCAGGAGAAGAAAAAACAACCGACCAAGGAAAATCGTTTTATGCGCAGGATGCGTGAGTTACAGGAGCAGCAGGAACAACAAAGCCGTAAGAGCCGGAGAAACAATAAATAGGATGCGAAAGATTTTAATAAGCTTTGGAGCTCTTACCTTAATGACTAGTTGTGGGGCTGGTCAAGGTGCTGCTGCGCTTAAAAAGAAGAGTACGGAGTTTACCTTCGAAGTATCCACTACACCTTGTTTTGGTACTTGCCCGGTTTACGATCTCACCATTAAGGAGAGTGGTCTGGCCGTTTACAATGGCAAAAACTTTCCTAAAACCAATGGAGAAGTATTCAAAAATCTGCCGGATGCGGAAATGGACAGCCTTAGAGAAGTACTGGCTGCCAGTAACTTTTTTGAGCTGGACAGTGTGTATGACGAGCCCACTGTTACCGATTTACCATCAACTACTATGACTCTTACCATTAATGAGAGTTCTTCCAAAACGGTGATGGGGCGTTATGAAACCCCGGAGGAGTTTGATCGCGTTAAAGCATTTATAGAGCGTTTGCGGAGAAGGAACTTTGAAAAGAAGTGATGGTTGTATGCAAACTCAAATAACTAAAAAGCCCGGCTAATTTAGCCGGGCTTTTTAGTTTTAGAGAATAACTCCAGCACTTAGTCATCATTCTCCTGATCGCTGTAGCTATTTACGTAAATGTAATTGTCTTCAAAAATATCGCGATACCAGATTACCGTCACAAAACGGGGTTCAAAATCATACGGCAGGGCCAGTATGTCCAGCTTAGGTTTGGTAAAATAATGACGGATGGGGGTAAAGCGCGTACCATATACATCGCCTCTGAAGAACTCCGGCCCCAAAGGATTGAGTTCACTCAGGCGGGTACCAAAAGTGTTGGTAGAGTTAAAGTTACGCATCAACACATTGTTATGAACATAATCTTCATTTTGCTTGATAATAACCTTAGTGGTATCCAGGTTATCGAAGGGCCGCACCCAAAAGCTTCGTGCTGGAGATATTCCGATAAAGTCTTTTAACTCACCCATACGGAGATCCAGTTCTTCAACTATATAATTATAAGCCGGAACATCAGCCACCATATACGTTTCAACCAGGAAGTTGGTGGATACGGTATCTACATTAAAGCGAACTTTAACATCCACTACCCAAGCCGTATCGAATTCACTTACTTTATGTTTTAAATAAATTCCCGCTTTCTCCAGTTGGGTAAGTGCAATTTGATCATCCAGGTTGGTAAGCTCCTCTTCTGTTCCGTTAAGAATAAAAGTACCCAGATTGGGGTATCCATAATTAGCCGATAAAGAGTCAGCTGCCGGAGCATAAAGCGGATGACCCATGGCGGCTACTAGGCTAATGTGGTTCAGTCTGTCGCTGTGTTTGTCTTCCATCAGCTTTCGGTATAACTCAAAACCTACGGAGGCAGTGGTACCCGGTCCATACGGAAATATCAATAAGGCATTCTTACGCTCGTCCAGTACAAGATCATCGGTTGGGTAGGGTGCAGGAGAATCATCGGGTTCATCCTTACAGGAGAATAAACCGAAGGCAACCAGGACTAATAGGGTAATCTTTTTCATAGGGTCGCTAATTTGTGGCAAAAATACTTAAAAAACAACGTAGTCGAGAGTATTGTAGTATGATGGTGTTTAAAGCCAAAGGGTTGGTTGACCCAAACTTGCCCGTTTTTAATACAAGATTCTCTATAGTGTAATCGAAATAAGGCTGGTGAGGGTTGGGTGGTACCCCCTTTAATTATCCAACGTTATCAGGTCCACATAAACCGGCAAGTGATCGCTAAATCCCCCGTGATAGCGCATACCTATAAAAGTTCGGAAGGGCTTTTGACCCGGATATTTTTCATCCGTTTCCAGTAAAAAACCTTTTTCAGTCAGGTGGGCCTTGCTGTCTTCAATATGGAGGTGTGAACCATTTAATAAAGCTCCGCTCACAATTACCTGGTCCAGGTACGCCCATTGCCCGCGATAGCGGTGGCTACCCTGGTTGGGATTCATGGTAGCCATCAGGTTGTAAAGCCCATCGCTAGGGGGGGTGCCCTCAAAGGGACGGGCTTCAAGATGCTTTAAAAGGCTTTCATTATTCCATTCGTCATTAAAATCACCGGCTACAACAATATACTGATTCGGGTTTTTTGAAAACAGGGAATCCGTTAATTTTTTGACGGTAAGAGCCGCCTGAATACGTTTAGGTTCACTTTGTTGTTGCCCACCGTATCGGCTGGGCCAGTGACAATAGATAAGGTGTAGTGTATCGCCTGAGCGAAGTAATCCCTTTAGGTATAATAAATCACGGGTAGCAAAACCTGGATCATCAGGCATTTGAACCGGAATATTCCGGCTTTGAATTACCGTAAAGAGATCAGCCCGGTAAATAGCACCTACATCGATGCCTCTACGATCGGGTGACTCATAGTGAATTACCCGGTAATTGAATTTTCGGAGTACCGGTGATGCAACCAGGTCTTCCAGTACTTGCCGGTTTTCCACTTCCGCCAGACCCACAATTTCCGGAGGTTCCCAGTCTCCGATGGCCAGCAGGGCCTTAGCCATACGGTTTAATTTTTCGCGGTAACGGTAATAACTCCAGTAGCGGGTTCCATCGGGGGTAAATTCCTCATCCCTCTTCAGGCTGTCGTCATCAGGATGAAAAAGGTTTTCCAGATTGTAAAAGGCAACCCGGGTTCCGTTTCGTTCCTGTGCTGCCAGGGTTATACCCCACAATAAACTTAAACAGATAAGGATAAACCTCATAGCTCATTTAAAAATTGGCTGATGGCCCTCAGGCTTAGCTTTTGAGCACCGGGAACCGCTTTCAGGGCTTCCAGTGGCATGGTGTTTACTTGTGCTTCTTCGGGTAATTGCACCACGGTAACCCCTCCATTTTCGTGGATGCTTTGTAGGCCGTAAGCACCGTCAGCATTGGCCCCGGTAAGGATTATACCAATGGCCTTTTCCTTGTAAACCTCACTGGCACTTACCAGTGTGATATCAATGGATGGGCGGCTGAAATTCACCAGCTCATCTACACTCAGGGAAAAGGAACCGTCTTCTTCTATTAACAGGTGATAATTGGCGGGTGCTATGTAAATATTACCCCGCTGTATTTTTTCTTTTTCTTCCGCCTCTTTAATGGGTACTGAAGTAGAGGCTTGTAACACGCTCTCCATATGGCTCTTTACATTCTTAAGGCGATGAATAACGATAACCACCGGAATATTAAAATCCCGGTTTATACCTTCGAGAATGATTTTAAGCGCATGGATGCCTCCGGCACTAGTGCCGATAACTACCAACCGGTCAGATTTTTTGATAAATCTTGCTTTCAAGGTCTATTTCCTTAAAATGATTCTTCCCGTGGTAAAATATTATAGACTCCTTGGAACCTAAACCAAGAAAGCCCCCTGCTCTTAAAGCTTTATCCAGGTAAGCAATGACCCGGTTTTGCAGTGTACTTTTAAAGTAGATCAACACATTTCGGCACACGATGAGGTCAAAGCCTGGTTCCTCACCCAAAGGTTCCATAAGGTTGTGTTCCTTGAAACTGACATTCTCGTGAAGAAAGGCATGAAATATGGCGTTTTCACCGTGAGTGGTAAAATATTTTTCTAAACCGTAGCGACCACCGGCATAAAGGTAGGGTTTCATGTAGGTGGAAACGTGGCGGGTTTTATAAGTTCTGTTATTGGCCTCATCCAGCATTTTAGAATTGAGATCAGTACCCAGGATGTGGCATTTATGGAGTAAATCCATTTCGTACAGCAAAATGCAAAGCGACAGTATTTCTTCACCGCTACTGCAGCCTGCCGCCCAAATGCGTATATTCTCCCTGGACTTCAGCACGGAAATTACTTTGTCTTCCAAGGCCTTGTAAAAATGGGGATCGCGAAACATTTCCGTAACATTCACGGTAAACTTCTCGATAAAGAGCTGCTTACCGTCCGAGCGGCTCTGCAAAAACTCACACAGCTTTTCCACCCTGTCCAGCCCGAATTCATTAAGCATTTTGGTAATTCTCCGCCTCACGGAGGCTTCAGAATACTCTTTAAGACTTAATTGATATTCCTGATCCAGGAAATCCAGCATAACCTCCTTTTGGGATATACTGATATAATGCTTTTCCAGCGAAGATTGAGATAAGGCCATCTTACAGTAGAGAATGGACTAAATTAGTTAAGAATTTTCTGAATGAAAATTCCCAGGCTCATTAAAATAGACATTTCCCGATTATTCCCTCCTTTGGGGTTTGTAATTATCCCGTTTAATGGGCTTACTCAGTTTAAAGGCGTGTGGTTTGTTATTTACCAGAATGTTAAGCACATAACCACCGGGGGTCCAACCAAAAGTATCGAGGGTAAACTCATGTTTACCGGCTTCAACCTTACCCAGTTTTCCGTAGTGTAATCTTTGCCCGGTGGTGCCGAAGGCTTCCCAAAGCAAGGAACTTTTGGTACTTACGTAAACGGATACGGAAATACTGTCCTGAAAATAACGTGGGCTGGCATCTACATATATGCTATCGGCTTGCGAGGTATCCTCCGGTATTTCAGTATCCATTAACACCTCCGGTAGTTCAATGTAGTAGAGTTTACCGTCACGTTCACTGTTCTTTTCATCGGTGATCAAAACCTTGTTACCTTCATAAAAGCTAATGGCTTCTTTTTGGGTAAAGCTATTGAAGTACAGCACATTGTGTTTGCCGCTAAAAAAGCGGGTACCGTTAAAGTAGTAGAACATCCAAACCTTATCGTACCCTAAAAGGAGCAGGGTGCGTGGGTTTTCGCGAAAGGCGGCAGCCGCCACCCAATATGATTCTTTTACACCTTCACCGGTTTGAAAGCTATCCACCTTTTCGGCAATGTACTCACCAGCCACATCCGGTAGGCGATAACAATAGGTATAACCGTTGAAAGGGGCCGTACGGTTTTTTGAGAACAGGTACAGGGAGTCACCGATGTGCACCATAGCTTCCATATCAAAGTTCCTCTTTTCCTGGTCAGGTGGAAACCCCCGCTGATCTTCATAGCTGAAATGGATTTCCTGGAGTTCAAAGTCATCCTGGCCCTTTAATACCTTATCCGCTTCTACCTTATAAATGACCAAATCCTTTCTGCGATTGCGGTTATTGCCAAAGTCTCCAATATACAGGTACCCTTTATTATCGGTGGTCAGTTCTTCCCAATCGGTATTTACTAGGCCGGGCAGACAATATTGCTGAGTGAGGTTTCCATCGAGGTCGGTGGAGATTATTTCAGGACGATTGCCGCTATCGTTAATGTAAACCACCTTTTGGCCGGGTTGGTGATAAATCATACCGCTACATTCTGCCAATTCAGGAGGCAATGGAGCGATGGTGTGTAAATCAGCCGATTGGCCGAAGCCCACCAGGTAGGAAAAGAAAAAATAGAGTTGATAAAGTAGATTTTTCAACATAGTTAAAGCAAGATTAGGCTTGCATCACCGTAACTCAAAAAACGGAACTCATGGTTTAAAGCGTAACGGTACATTTCTTTCCAGTTATCGCCTAACATAGAGGCTACCAGGAGCAATAGTGTGCTTTTAGGTTGGTGAAAGTTAGTCAATAATCCGCGACAAATGTGATGATGATAGCCGGGAGCAATGATCAGGGCAGTTTTAAAATGCAGCGTGTCCAGGTGTTGATGTTGGAGGTACTGCAATAAGGCCTCAAAACTTTGTTCAGGGGTAACACCTTTTAAATCATCGCGATAGGGGATCCATTGGTCCAGTACGGGAATGCCTTGCTCCCCGGCTAACTTTCCTTTAAACAGGAGGGCCCCTAACCAATAAAGGCTTTCGAGCGCACGCATAGCGGTGGTGCCTACCGGTATAATTTTTTGATGCAGGCGTTGGTAAATATTCTCTACAAACCCTTTGGATATAAAAACCTCTTCGGCATGCATTTCATGCGCCCCGATTTTCTCACTTTCCACCGGTTTAAAGGTTCCGGCTCCTACGTGAAGGGTAAGCTTGCCATGTTCGATGCCTTTTTGGGCCAGGCGCTTCAGCAATGGCCGGGTAAAATGCAGGCTGGCGGTAGGTGCGGCCACTGAGCCATCATTTTGTGCAAAAACCGTTTGGTAACGTTCGCGGTCCACCTCTTCAGCCGCTCTTTTAAGGTAGGGAGGTAAGGGTGTTTTTCCGGCCAGCTCCAATACTTCAGCAAAGGTATGCTCACCCGACCAGGAAAAGCCGATGCGAAAAGTGCCCTCCCGGCTTTCCCGTTTTTCAGCCTGTAATTGGCTTCCTCCCGGTAGGGAAATTTCCAGGCTGCCACTTTTCCATTTGCGCGCACCGCCTACCAGGCATATATATTCAATGGATTGCCGGGTAGCCATGGCCTGTTGAATGTCAATTCCGGGCAGGGGTTCCAGGCAAAATACCTCGATAGTGGTAGTTTCATTTTTTGGAAAGAGCAGACGCGCCTGTACTACTTTGGTTTCATTAAAAACCAGGTAAGTGCTTTCCGGTAGATACCGGTCGATTTCCGAAAAAATGCTGTGTTGAAATCCTTCTCCGGGCCGGGCAATCAATAGTTTGGAAGCATCCCTTTCGGGCAATGGAAAACGGGCAATCCTTTCTTCGGGCAAAGGATAGTCATAGTCCTCAATTCGTATTTTCTTTACATCTTCGCTCAAAATCCAAAACGCTTGGCCGGCAAAAGTAACAAGAAGGTAGTAGTAAGCGTAACCAATGACCTGGTAACTGACCAGCGGGTGAAACGCAGTATAGAAGTGTTACTCGAACTGGGTTTTGAAGTAACCTTTATTGGCCGCCAACTACCTGAAAGTTTGCCAATAGAACGGCCGTATAAAACGGTGCGCTTCAAACTTTGGTTTCACAAGGGCTTTCTATTTTATGCTAACTACAACCTCCGGCTTTTCTGGTTTTTACTGTTCCGTGAATATGATGTGTACCTGAGTAATGACCTGGATACCTTGCTACCTAATTTTTTGGTGTCACGCCTACGCGCTAAACCCCTCATTTACGATTCACACGAGTATTTTACCGGGGTGCCCGAAATACAACACCGGCCATTGGTAAAGGGGGTATGGAGTTTTTTAGAGACCTGGCTTTTACCCCGGGCCAACGATTTTATTACCGTAAACCAGAGTATTGCCAATTTGTATTATGACGATTATGGGGTGGTAGCGGAGGTGGTGCGCAACATTGCGGATGCCCGTTTGCCGGGAAAAAGGAAGAGCCGGGCTGAATTAGGGTTGCCCGAGGACGCCTTTATCCTCATTAACCAGGGTTCAGGCATTAATACCGATAGAGGTATGGAAGAAGCCTTTGAGGCACTAAAGCAAATGGATAAGGTGGTGCTGGTGCTGGTGGGCAAGGGAGATGTTTTACCTGTTTTAAGGGAAAAAGCCCGGGATGAAGGGCTGGAAAACAAAGTAATCTTCATCTCTCCGCAACCCTACCTGGAAATGCTGCAATACACCCTGAATGCTGACTGTGGCCTGAGCCTGGATAAAAACACCAACTTGAATTATCGCTACAGTCTTCCCAATAAAATTTTCGACTATGTAAAGTGTGGCCTTCCGGTGCTGGTTTCCGATGTGGTAGAAGTAAGCTCCCTGGTGCGGAAATACAAGATGGGGGAGGTGGTAAGCGATCACCAACCGGAAACGATTGTGGCCGGGTTAAAGCAGATCCGTCAAAACGGAAAATCCTTTTACGAAGGGGGTTTGCAAAAAGCAGCCCGCGAAAACCATTGGGAAGAGGAACGGAAAAAACTGGTGGAGGTTTTCAGGAAGTACTGCTGATGAATGATAGGTAACCCAAGCGGAACAAATCAAAAGTGTACAGTTGCGGATTAGGGCCGGTGAGTTTTTTCAACCAGGTTTTTTTACGGCTTTTGTAGAGACTACGCATAATGCCCACCGTAGCGGTGCGCTCCAGCTTGATAAAACCTTGTAAAATACGCACTCCTTCCGCAAATTCAGGGTGTTGCTCCCGCAGCCACATCAGGTTTTTAAGCGCGTTTTTGGTTTTTTGAATAAACCGCTCGCTTTCTTCCAAACCATTGTGAACAAGCGTATTATCAATAGCCCGGAAAGGCACCTTCTGCGCTTTTAGCTGGTAGGCAAAAAAAGTATCTTCATGACCGTAGGTCTTCAGTTCTTCCTTGAAACGCACTTGTTGGAACACCGCGTGAGAACTGAAAAAATTACTACTCCTGAAGGAGGTGTACGATTGTTCCTGGCGTTCAGCTGCCGTAGCAATTTCACGTTCGCGACCGTACATCCAATGCAACAGATATTGGTTCTCCGGTTTCTGCTCTTGGTAAGTATGACCTCCGCAAAGCACACCTTCACCGCGATTTTCCCAATACGTTTTTATAAAATCCGGTTTATCCATCAGCATATCGCAATCCACAAAAAACAGATAATCACCGGCCGATTCATCCGCCATCAGGTTACGAATAGCGGCCCGCCCCAGGTTTTGGGGTAATTCACGGTACTGTACTTCCGGTTCGTTTTTCAGGGAGCGGTTAGCGGTTAAAAAGTGCTCTTGTGAACCGTCATCGTAAAGGCGTACTTCAAAATGAAGATTGAGATCGCGGGCCTGTTTTAAAAGGCTTTGTACCAAACCGAAAACCTCTTCATTATAAACCGGTATGCACAGCGAAAGGTCCATAGTAATTACAGGCTCTTCTGTACAGTGGAAAACACTTTTCCATCGTCACACTTAAGCGTTTCGTGCGGAAACTTTAGGATAATCGAATAATCATGGGTTGCCATTAAAATGGCTCTTTGGTTCCTGGAAATTTCCTCCAACAGCATCATAATTTCTTCGGAGGTTCCGGGGTCGAGGTTACCGGTAGGTTCATCGGCCAGTATCAGCTCCGGATCGTTGAGCAGGGCGCGGGCAATGGCCACCCTTTGTTGTTCGCCACCGGAAAGTTGGTACGGCATTTTAAACCCTTTGGTAGCCATACCTACCTTTTCCAGTACCTCGTTAATTTTGGCCTCCATTTTCTTTTTGTCCTTCCAGCCGGTGGCTTTCAATACAAACAGGAGGTTGTCTGATACGCTACGGTCCGTAAGCAACTGAAAATCCTGGAAAACAATGCCCATTTTCCTGCGTAAAAAAGGGATTTCCTTTTCCTTTAACTGATGCAGTTTAAAACCACATACCTCACCTTCGCCATTTTTGAGTGGAAGGTCACCGTACAGGGTTTTCAATAAACTGGTTTTTCCACTACCCGTAGCTCCGATAAGGTAACGGAAGTCACCGGAATTCAGGGTAAGGTCCACCTCGGAAAGGATAAGGTGGTCATTCTGGAAAATATTAGCGTCCTGTATATGTATAATAGGTGTACTGCTCATGCCGGAAATAGCGGAAATTTTGCTTCAAATCTACGGGAATTATGAGATACCCCTTTCTTTAATTTTCTAAACCTTGCCCTCAATAATAATCAACAGTATCCGTTTGAAAAAACAATCGGGAAACGAAACCACCGCTGAGGGAAACCCCTACTTTTAAACATCTATTTGAAACTGAGAAGTATGCCTGGCAAACGCTTGAGGCTGACGGCTTTATTAGCCACGGTCGGTCTGGTTTTTTCAATACACGCGCAACCTGAACAAGTTCTTACCGGAACGGAAGACCCCTACGAGGAAGGCTTAAACCTGTACAACAAGGGGCAGTACGGGCATTCCCAAAGGCTTTTGGATAAAGTGGCCGATGATATTTACAATCGCACCCGCGAAACCCGGGCCTCTGCAGAATATTATGCAGCCCTCTCGGCTATGAAGTTGTACAATGGCGATGCACGTGAGCGGGTAGAGGCCTTTGCCGAAACTTATGAGCTGAGCCCTTTGCGCAATTCGCTTTTCCTGGCCTATGCCAATTACCGTTTTAGCACTAAACAATATCGCGAGGCGGCTGCCTGGTATGATAAGGTGGATAAGTTTCGCCTCAGTGGTGATGCCCTGAATGAGTATCTATTTAAAAAAGGGTACGCTCACCTTAGCATGGAGGAAAACAAGGAAGCACAGAAAATATTCTTCGAATTGAAGGATAAAAACTCTTCCTATGCCAATTCCGCCAAATACTACTACGCACACCTGCTGTATGCCGATAGTAATTATACCGAGGCCCTCACCAACTTTTTACCCCTGCAGAACGATGACTCTTTCGGGCCGTTGGTGCCGTATTACCTCGCCCATATTTATTACCGCCTGGGTGATTACGACAAACTGTTAGAGGTAGGTAAGGACCTGGTGGAAAAAGCCACGCCTACCCGTGCCCCTGAAATTGCCAAGCTTATGGCCGATGCCTTTTACAACAAAGGGCAGTACGAGGATGCCATCGAGTACCTGGAGTTGTATAAGGATAAAGGTGGCCGCATGCGTACGCAGGATCATTTTCAGTTGGGGTACAGCTATTACCGCAACGGAAAATACCGTTTGGCCATTGAGTCGTTCAACAAAATTTCAGGCGGAGCGGAAGCCCTGCAACAGAGTGCTTATTACCATTTAGGAGATTGCTACCTGAAAGTGGGTGAAAAACAACAAGCCATTACCGCTTTTAAAGCCGCTTCTGAAATAAACGCTTCGCCTACCGTGCAGGAAGATGCGTATTTCAATTATGGCAAACTGGTTTACGAGCTTTCCGATCCCTACCGCGATGCCATTTCGGTGTTGAACGATTTCCTGGAATATTTCCCCGAATCGCCCCGCGTAAAGGAAGTGAACCGCTACCTGGCCAACCTTTACGTTACCACCAAGGATTATGACAAGGCCATGCTGGCGATTCAAAGAACCGGCCTTAATACCCCTGAAATGCAGGAGGTGTATCAAAAAGTAGCTTTTTACCGCGCTACCGAAATCTTCAATTCACTAAAGTATCAACAGGCTATTGAAAAATACCGGGAATCACTGCAATACCCCATTAACAAACCCATTGTAGCCCTGAGCAGGTACTGGATTGCCGAAGCCCACTATCGCCTGGAAGAATACGATGAAGCGCTACAGGGTTTTGAAGCCTTCCGCAACAGCACAGGAGCTTTTAATATGACGGAATACAACCGCTCCTTATACCAAACCGGTTACACCTATTACAAACTTTTCGATTTTCAGAAAGCCGCTAACGCCTTTCGGAGTTTTACCCGTGATGCGAATGCCAAAGACGTACGTCTGCCCGATGCTTACCTGCGCCTGGGCGATTGCTACCTGTTAACCGGTGGTTACCTGGTAGCGTCTGACTTTTACAGCTCGGCCTTAAAAACCGGTACGCGCGAAGCTGATTATGCCAGCTTTCAGAGAGCGGAGTGCCTGGGGCTGGCCGGTAAAAAAGAACAAAAGGTGGCGGAGTTGCAAAACCTGTTGAAGAAATACCCCAACAGTATTTATGCGGAAGAGGCGCAGTACGAAATTGCCGTTACTCAATTGCAGATGGAGAATTACGATAAGGCTATTAACGGTTTTAACCGCTTTATTGCCGATCATCCACAATCTGAAAAGATACCGGCCGCCAAAATGCAGATTGGCCTGGTGTATAGCAATACCGATCGCAATGCCGAGGCACTTACGGCCTTTAAAGGCGTGGTGAAGGATTATCCCGGAACGGACGAATCTATTGAAGCCATTGGGCTGGCCAGGCTTATTTACGCCCGTCAAAATCGCATTAACGATTACCTGGATTGGGTGGATGGCCTCAATTTTGTAAACTTTGAACGCTCCACTTTGGATAGTACCTCCTTTAACGCAGCCTTCGATGTATATTCAACCGGTGACTGCAATGAGGCGGTAAAAGCCCTGAGCAATTATTTAAACCGTTTTGAGAAGGGCATTTTTGCATTGCGAGCCAATTATTACCTGGCCGAATGCGCCAATAAAGTCAATAACCTAAGCCAGGCCCGCGAAGCTTACCAGGCTATACTGGAGTTTCCCCGGAATGAATATACGGCTGTGGCCCTTGAAAATGTGGCGGGCATGACCTATCGCGCCAAGGAGTACGCCAAGGCGCGCAATTACTACAAACAACTGGCCGATATGGCCCAGGAAAAAAGCAAACGGATACAGGCCCATACCGGCATTATGCGTAGCAGCTTTGCGCTGGGCGATTACAAGGAGGCCGCGATACACGCCAACCTGGTACTGGGTATGGAGGTACAGGAAGCGGCCCTGGTGCTGGAGGCACGTCAAATTGCAGCCGAATCCTACTACCAAAGCGGTGACCTCGATCAGGCACTGAGCCGTTACGAAGAGATCGCTAACACCTCCGAAGGGGAGGCCAAGGCCAAAGCCCTGTATTACCAGGCGGATATCCTCCATCAAAAGCAGCAGTATGAAAACTCTACTACTGTGGTATATAAGCTCATTGAAGATCTTCCTTCCTTCAAGGAATACAAGATGAAAGCCCTGCTCATACTGGCCAGAAATTTCTGGAAACAGGAAGACATCTTCCAGGCCAATTACACCCTCGATTTTGTGATCAGCAATGATTACAGTCTTGCTATTACTGAGCAGGCGCGTAACCTTAAAGGGGAGATTAAACTTTCTGAAAAGCGGGCAGCCGAGCAACAGGCGGAGATCAATCGCAGCAAAAGTGATCCCATCATACTCAATGAGGGCGAGGGGCTGATGCTCATCGATCAGGCGGAGGAAACCGTGGAACCCTTGGACACCAATTTAAGAAACGAATAAAATGAAATACTGGAGCGTAATAATTTTAGTTTGTGGATTGGGTACCGTTGCCCTGGCGCAGCCCGGTAACCTGGGGCAGTTGGAGCTGAAGGTGACCGATAAATACAAGGCCCGGGTAGCTGAGGCCAGCAAGGTGAGCGATTTCCCTGATTTTAAGGATACGACCACCAATAAAATACCGGTAAGCTACTCCATTGTAAGCCAGCCGATAGCGGTAAAGTTCAACCCCGACCCTATACAACCCGCACGAATTGCTAAAATTCCCGTAGAGGAGTTGTATAATGGTATGGTACGGGCCGGTGCCGGGCTGTACAACAGCTTTTTAGGGGAGTTTTACTACAACAGTGGCCGCTCTTCCAAATACAGCTATGGGTTTTCCGGGGGGCACTTTTCCACCCAAGGCGGGGTTAAAAACAATGTGTACGAAACCAATGGCATGAGCCGCAATTCCCTGGGTGCCTATTTCAACCGCTTTTACGATAAGCTTAGTTGGGAAACGCAGGCTTACAGCCGTTTTGACAAAGTGAGCTATTACGGTTTGGATGTGGTGGACCCTCTGCGCTTTGTGGGTGAGGAGGAAATACCGGAACCCGCAGCTAACTGGTACCGTCAGTTTGGGATACAGAGCAACCTGCTAAGCCCTGATGATAAGGCGATGGGGTGGACGCGCAAGTTGGGGATCGATTATTATTTTCTTGCCGATAATTACAATACCACTGAAAATAATTTCAAGCTGCTGAGTTCCTACGCCATTCCGGCTAAAGACCAAACTATTGACTTGGATCTCAACCTGCAGTATTTCAATACGGTATATGATTCGCTTTCGGATTTCGACCAGAGTTACTTTACCCTGCAGGCACGCCCCCATATTGAAACCTACGTGAAGGATTTCCTTTTCAAATTCGGACTGAACCTTTACTACAACTCCTTATCCACCTCGCTGAACAACGAAGCCGATGGAGATATTTATTTCTTTCCCGAAGTAAAAGTGAGTTACCCGGTGGTAGAAGATGTGTTGAACATTTATACCGGTATTGAGGGGTATTTACAGCACAATACCGTGCGCTCATTGGTGGATGAAAACCCCTTTATAAACCCGGGAGAGTTTTTAACGCCTACCCGAACCACCGATATTTACCTGGGAGTGAACGGTATTATAAGTTCCACCACCTCCTTTAACGTGAGCGGTGGTTTTAAAGATGCTAACGATATGGTACTGTACTACCGCAATCCTTTTTACGCTTTTGACAGTGTGGCTCCGGGCGTTTCAGTTCGGTACGATGATGCGGATATTTTTTACGCCAGCGGTGAATTGGCGGTTAACTTAAAGGATAATCTGCAGCTCAACCTGGGAGGAACCTTGCAATCCTTTCAAATGAAAAATGAAAAGCGTGCGTGGCACCGCCCGGCCTTTACCGCTAAACTGGGAGCCGGATATACCATTAAGGAAAAGATACGTTTGCAAACCGATTTGATGTATGTAGGTCCCCGTACGGCCTTTAACCAGGATGATAACCCTGAAATTGACAGCGATCTGCCGGGCTACCTCAATGCCAACCTGGGAGTGGAGTACCTTTACAACAGTAGGTTGTCGGCCTTTGTGAATGCCTACAACCTACTGAACAATCCCTATGATTATTATTTAGGTTATACTGCACAAAGTATTAACGTGATGTTCGGCATCGGATACCAGTTTTAAGATGAGTGAAACTTCTAAAATAGAATACGAGGGTGCCCTGCGCACCAAAGCGGTCCATTTGGGATCGGGGCGGGATTTAATTACCGATGCCCCGGTGGATAATAACGGTAAGGGAGAAGCTTTTTCGCCCACTGACCTGGTGGCAACCGCCCTGGGGAGCTGTATGCTTACCGTGATGGGTATTAAAGCGCGTTCCATGGGTTTTGACCTGGAAGAAGCCACCGTATCCATCACCAAAGTAATGGCGGCTGCACCCAGGCGCATTTCAGAAATTAAGGTGCATATTCGCCTGAAGCAGAATTGTGACGGGCCCACCAGGCAGGTACTGGAAGAAACGGCCCGGCATTGCCCGGTAGCCAAAAGCCTGCATCCCGATTTGCAACAGAACCTCACCTTTGAATGGGTGACCGATTAATCTATCTTAGTCGCCAAATTTAGCGAGTCATGTTCTCCAATAACGATATAGCGGAGTATTACGATACCACCCAAAACCATTATGAAAAATGGTGGGACTTAAAAAAACACCATTCCCTGCATTACGGTATTTGGGATGAAAAGGCCCGTAGCTTTGGCGAAGCCCTGGAGAATACCAACCTCCAGCTTTTACAGGCCGCGGGTATTACAGCTTCCGATGTAGTTTTAGATGCAGGTTGTGGAGTAGGAGGAGCGGCCCTTTTTGTTAATCGTACGGCAGGGGCCAGGGTTACCGGTATTTCACTGAGTGATAAGCAGGTAGAGCAGGCCAATGCCATAGCTGCTGAAAAGGGGGTATCGGAAAAAGTGCAATTCAAAACCATGGATTTTACCAGCACTTCTTTCCCCGATGAATCTTTTGATGTGGTTTGGGCTTGTGAAAGCGTGTGCCACGCCTCTGAAAAAGCTGATTTTATACGCGAAAGTTACCGGTTGCTGCGCAAGGGTGGGCGGTTGGTGTTGTTCGATTTCTTTTTGACGGAAAGAGGTGTGGAAGATCGTAACCGCTGGATTGACAAGTGGAAACGCACCTGGGCGGTACCTGACTTTGTCACTAAGGAATACTTTATGGATAAGGTGCGCGAAAGTGGATTCAGCACCGTGGAAAACCGGGATTACACACCTAACATTCGCAAAAGTGCCAGGCGTATGTTATACGGCTCTATGCTGGGTGTTATTTTCTCAGAAGGTTACGCTTTGCTGCACCCTAATGTTTCGCGCTTTGCCCGCGATCACTACAAATGTGGGTATTACCAGTACCGTGCCCTTCGGCAGGATTTATGGAGATATCAGCTTATTAAAGCGGTAAAATAAAAGACTCTTGAAACGATATATTTTTCTTTTTTTGCTGATGAGTGCTGTGGCGTATGCACAGGAAGAAACAGCGGCCGTTCCCCACGAGGAAAGTCTGATGAACTACGCTCGAAAATACGCTGAAGCTACCGAAAAACGGGACTGGAATAAGGTGATCGATCAAACCTATGCACCCCTGGTAAAGCTGAACGGAGGTGCACCAACCCTTTTACGCCAGGCCAAACTTTCCGATCAAAACCTGGAACAGCAGGATTTTGAATTGCAGAAGGTAGAACTGTCGGCTCCCTTGCGGGAGTTGGAAGTGGGTGAGTATCTCCTGGCCATCATACCAATACGTCTCACTTTCAAGGGGCCTTTGGGCCGCTTGTTTTCAGAGTCCAGCATTTTAGGGGTTTCGGATAACGATGGTCAAAGCTGGAGTTTTATTTCCATGGCGCAAGCCGATATGAATCAATTGATCGAACTCTTCCCCGAATTGCCGAAAGACTTTGTGGTGCCGCGGAAGCGGGTGTATCAGGAGTAAGAGGGATAATAAAGCGTAGCGGATGCTACGCTTTGATGAGGGCTTGGTTTCTTTGTAAGATTCACTAACGTCTGAATAGCCAGACTATATATACCTAATAATCTTTAAAAGCTTTTCTTATAAAGTTGAATATCACTTTAAGATAGTAACAGTAGTTGTATCGCCTCCCGTTATTTTTACTTGTCCACTTGAGTAATGGGGATCACTGGCAAAATAAAAAGTGGAATTACTGGCCTCGTATAAATAAATACCAATTGCTAAATCATAATAATAACTAGTTTGCCCAGCATCCACAACAATTTGATTATCTGAATCATAATTTAAATCGGATTGTTTCTTAATATGGAAGTACCTGGAATAACTTGCACTATTTACAACTTTTAGCACTCCAAAGGGACTAGAATTATTATCAATGCCGTTTCCGAAACAATTTATTTCATTAACCCCATTGTCGTTATCTGCCTCTACAGTCAGCGAGCCATTATAATTCTTTTCAGAGGTTGGTGAGAATACAACAGTCACATCAACAGAATTTCCGGGTTTTATGGTTCCACCATAGCTGGAAGAAAACCCATTTGGATTGGTAATTCCTGAAACAGTGAGATCGGATAATCCAATATTAGAAATTGTTAGAGTTCTTGTTGCTGACTGATTAACTTCTATATTTCCAAAATTGAGATCACCACTTAAAGAAATGGTTGATTCACTTAGAATTTCCTCAAAAAAATCATCTTCTGTACATGAAGAGATTAGGATTAGGATAGATAAAATAAAAGTCTTTTTCATAGGTTTGAGTTTTGATATTCTGTTTAGTTTAGAAACAATTACTTAATTGGTGAACATCAAAAATAACTAAAACAACTTAATGAAGTTATTAGGCTATATATTTTATCCGAAACAATCACCACTAAGCGTAGCGTCCGCTACGCTTTCATATCCTTGCTGTTTTACAGTTTTTCAGCGGCCTACTTTATTGTGTTGCCTCAATGTAGAACGGTAAACTTTGTACACAACAGTTTATTGGTTGCTTTTGAACACAGGGTAAAGCAATTCTTCACTCGCCATGCTTTCCTATCCCGGTGGGCTATTTATATTTTCTCAATCGCCAACAGGCCCGGTAAGTCTGCATAATTACGGGCGCTGCTATATACATAGTCTATAGCTTCGTCCACCCAGCCGGCTTTAACCGGGTTTTCATGAATGTAATTTAAGCGGGAATCAAGCATTTCAGCATTGGTCAATTCCACAGCATGATTATTATGGGTCCAGAGTTGCTGGCTTGCAACGCGTTTATTAAACTTAGCATGGTAATGAAATACCAGCTTCATCCAATCTTTCCGACTTTCCACCGGGTTGTTTTCTATTTCTTTTAGAATTTGTTGGGATGTAAAGCTCTTAAAATCCCGTATAGCATCTGATAAGTTACCAGTTGCACTCCTTACGATTAGGTGCATGTGATTGGTCATTAGTACATATGCATACACTAGCAAGCCCTTATTTTTTATGCAATACTGTAAACTTTCAATAATCATATCGCGGTATGTTTTCCGGCTGAAAACGTCAACCCAGCCTACCACTTGGAAGGTAAGAAAGTAGGTAGCGTTTTGATCTTTGATTTGATAACTATTGCTCATGCTTTGGCTAAAGATAGCGAAGCGAGGAGATTGATAACAAAGCGTAGCGGACGCTACGCCTAGATTGGGTTTATTACAGGGGATATTAGGCGTAAGGTTAAGTTTTCGGTCTATTTAGGCTAGGGAATACTGCGGATAGATTCCAAACGCACTTAGGCATATGGAATAACTTTTAAAATATGATCGATAGCCGCAAGGCGTGCATCCGGTTTTTTATTGGCATCAATAATTTTCCAGGAGGCATGCGCGGTATCGGTTGCTTTAAACATCTTTTCTTTATAGGCCGTGTATTCATCCCATAGTTCCTGCGCTTTCTCATCTACCGCAGTCATTTTCCAGCGTTTTAGCGGACTGCTTTTAATATCTTCAAAGCGCCTGGCCTGCTCTGCTTTAGTAATGGAAAAATAAAACTTGATCAGGAAGGTATCCGACTGGGTAAGCATTCGCTCAAAATCATTGACCTGGCTCATGAACCTTTCATATTCCTCCTGGGTACAAAATCCGTTTACCGGTTCTACTACGGCCCGGTTGTACCAACTGCGGTCAAAAAGTACGATCTCACCCGGTTTGGGAAGTTGTTTAATATAGCGCTGGAAAAACCACTGCCTGCGCTCGTCTGGGGTGGGAATATTCAGGGCAACAATCCGGTAGTGCCGGGGATTGATGTGTTCGGTTATCCGTCTTATAGCTCCTCCCTTGCCGGCAGCATCACGGCCTTCAAAAATTACCACCACCTTTTTATCCCCGGCAATTACCCATTCCTGCAGTTTGATAAGCTCTTCCTGTTTGGTCTTCAGTTCCCGGGCATAATGGGCCTCTTCAATAGCCCGGTTAAAGTTGAGCTTTTTATTGCTCAATAGGGTCTTCAAACCCACTTTAGAATTGATCAGCTTCAGTTCTTCTTCTGAAAGAAAGGGTTCTTGATTTTGCATTTTCAAATATCAATTTGCAGGGTGCTACGGTGGTAGCGCATTACTATGTTCGGATCGGGAAACAGGGAAATACCCGCATCTCCCTTGCCCGCATAATCAAACTGTGAAAGTACGTGCCGTATGCTTTCCAGCCGTGCCTCGTTTTTATCATTGGCTTTCACAATAGTCCACGGGCAAAAGTTAGTATGGGTTTTGCTGAACATCTGCTCCTTATAGTGGGTGTAGTCGCTCCATAGTTCCTGGCCTTTCTGATCTACAGAGCTGAACTTCCACTTTTTAAGCGGATTCCGCAGACGTGCATCGAAGCGTTTTTGCTGTTCTTGTTTGGAAATACTAAACCAGAATTTTATGATCTTGAGATTGTCCTCATACAAAAGGTGTTCAAATTCAGGTACCTGCATCATAAATTTATCATACTGCTCCTTAGTACAAAAACCCATCACCGGTTCCACCACCGCCCGGTTATACCAGCTACGGTCAAAAAACACGATCTCCCCGGGATTGGGCAACATCTTAAGGTAACGCCTGAAATACCATTGTCCGCGCTCTACCTCGGTGGGTTTGGTAAGTGCTACCACCCGTGATGTACGCGGGTTGAGGTGCTCCTTAAACCTTTTGATGCAACCCCCTTTACCGGCCGCATCACGCCCTTCAAAAAGGATGGCCACCCGCATTTTATTTTCAGATACCCATTTTTGAAAGCTTACAAACTCCGCCTGTAACTTCCTTAATTCAATTTCATATTTTATTTTCCTGAGTGCCTTTTCTATGGGAATATTTTCTTTTCTGGCCCGGGCGATTAATTCATCGCGGGTTTTTATATCACTCAGATGCTCAGCGGTAAAAGACATAATGTTTTTCAGCTAATTATTTTTTTGGCTGGCGCATAGCGAAATTCAACACGGGTACCCGCCAGGCGGTCGTAAAGGCTGCTTTGACCTTTATATATCCATATACTTATCAAGTATCCCAATACGATGATTTGCGGCACGATTAAAGCCACCCAAACCCAAAGAGGTTGGGTTTCATCTATATTAGCGTAATAGACCTGCCAGTGCACTCCAATATGGGCTATTTCCCACGGCAGGAATTTGAGAATATTACGCTTAAGTATGGCCCGTTTGTTTGGAGTATCGCTACGCACGGCAATGTTTAACACCCTTTTACCCAAGGTGGCCGCCCGGTTGCTCCGTTCTGTTGAATAGAAATAGAGGTACACCGGAAGGGTTAGGCTGAGAAAGCCCACAATTTGGCCCTCCAGGGGAGACAGGTGCTCAATGTCGAGAACAGTGGTTACGCCAAACAGCAGCAGGCCGTAGGCGATGATCAGAAGGTAATCGATACTAAAAGCGAGAATTCTATATATACTTAGCTTACTCATGGATTTTAGACTTTCTTAAGTTTCTTCCAGGTTGTTAGGGAGTAGTTTTTCGGTAGCGAATTCATAGGAATTCACGATATCGTTACTATCTGACGGTTGAATTTACTGTTCTCCGGGTTAGCGTACATGCTATTACCGTTGTTCACAAGCCACCTGAACCCAAAGGGAATCTCCCTCTTGATAAGCTCCTTGAGAATTTCTAGGCCTGACCTTCGTTTTGTTTCCGGTAAAAATGCCCGCATGGCTTCCTGTTAAATAGAATTCATCGTACTCATCTGCAAGATAGGGCCTAAGTAGTAATGAATGCACACCATCACCTTAAACGCCAATAAATCGGCTGGCGGGGGATGTGAATTAGGAGCTATTCCGGCACCTGTGGATCAGGCTTTAGGGTCAAGCCTGGTGCGGATAAAAATTTTTTCGAAATAAGACCTGATAAAAGGTGTTCATCACAAAAATGTGGGGTAGCGAAATAGAGGATACAACGATCAATAATACATAAGCGTATGAAAGCTCAAGAATTTGAAAGTAGGATAAACCAAACAGTAGTAAAACACCTATAATGGTAATGAGGGTAAAGGGCGTGAGCAATTTCACAAAGTCCGCCACGCTCTTGACCGCCCTTTCTGAAGACAGGTAAAAGTACTCTTCACGCAGCACCTTAAAGGAATGGAGGATAACAAAGTATGAAGTGAAACCTACCAATAAGGGCAATAAGAAAAAGGAGGTTAGAATTAACGCCAGTACCAGTACTTCCATAAAGAAAGACTCAGATGACAGCTTTTTCTTCACCGTGAAACTTATTAGAAGCGCCAGTGTACAGCCTGATGCCGTTAAAAAAAGCACCTTCAAAATTAAAAGCTGGTGGAAAGGCAGTAAGACGGCAAAATCAGGATTGGCCTGCATAATATTTTGAAGTTCCTGGTGATTGAAATAGATCAGCCCCACGAGTACCGTAATACCCCAGGTCATAAAAAGCACCTGATGAGACCGTGTTTGACCTTTTAAATAATGGGTAAACTGTGACTGACCGAAATGATAAGCGGAAAGCAGGAGGAAGGAGGTGTAGGCCAGCAGGGGCAGGGTGATCCAAAAAAGTACGTTAAGGCCGATGATTAAAAGGTAAATACCGATAAAACCGGAACGACTGAGTTTTTTATTTCGCAGGTACAATACATTATCGAGGGCTCCGTGAGGTATCCCCAGGGTAAGAATCAGAAGGGTGCAGGCGGCAAACTGTATTTCCAAGGATAAAGAGTCGGGGCTACCCACCATACGCAGGAGCATTAAAATGCTGGCGATAAATAAAAAAATGGCCCTGGTCATAACGAATAAACTCCCCTGCCGGTTAGGACAAGGGGCTGAGTAAAAGTTTAGGTGGTGGGTTGATAGGAAGTTTCCTTAGTGGAAGTGACGGCTATGTTATAGACCACGAGACCAAAACCGATTTTATTAATGGCATCGGCAATGTTATAAAAGAGATCCACATTTTCCGATCCAAGTCCAAAGGCAGTGTTCAGCCAACCACCGGGCATGCACATGTACCCGATCGGATAAATGGCCCAACCTACCAGTACAAACCAGGCCAGGGTGCGCACACCACGCTTAACCACCGGGTGATTGCTGGCCTGCGATAATTTGGTTACTTCACCTATCCAGGCGGTGTATAAAATGTACACCTATCCGGTTGTTCAATTTGATGGTGAGCCAGACTCTTGTTAAGCGTGATAACCCTAAGGCTGACAGGAGCTCCGGCAGAGCAAATATGACTTCATTTGCTTCAGCTCTGGCGATACTCGCTGATCTCAAAAAGGTGGCCGTCCGGGTCTCGGAAAAAGCAGCGGGTTTCGGCTCCCCTGGTGTAGGGCGGTGTGATGAACCTGGCTCCCCGGCTCTTTAACAGCTCGTAGGATTCCAAACAGTTGTCCACCCGCATGGTGAAGGAGTGGCTAATGGCATTTTTATCTTCAGGGACTATGAAATGCGTTTCCGGTTTATCCGGTGTGGGCCCACCCGGGGTAACCAATAGGAGCCAGTTTCCTAAAAACTCCAGCACCGTTGAATCTCCACCGTATTCCCGAAAAATTTTGGCACCTAGCACTTCAACATAAAAGGATTTGGATTGCTCCATATCCGATACTACCAGTAGGGTGGTTAATGCTGATACACGAAAGCCAGGATTTGAATCAGTATTCATAGCGCAGGTTTGATTTTTGTTATTCCGATGTAAGTTCCATTAGAGCCTTATGCGGGTTTTAATGATTTAACAACCGGCTGAAGGTGAAACGCCAGGTTTTACTTTTAAAGTCGGTAACGGGCCCTGGCTATGACAAGATTCTGAAATCTATTTAGCGAGCAATCCGTAAGTGTTATCAGACCCCACCATCTTGAGAATCCTCTTGGCAGTGGGGTCTTTTATTAACCTTTATTCAGAAACCTCCTTGTTTTTAACGTACTTGTCAAACCAGTTGAGTTGTTCCCACAACACGTGTTCAATAGATTCCTTGGCCCGGTAGCCGTGATCTTCAAAGGGAAGTAACACCAGACGGGCCGTTCCCCCTGATCCTCTTACCGCTTCGTAAAACACTTCTGACTGGAAAGTAAGGGTACCCGGATTAGAATCATCGTCACCGTGAATGATCAATACGGGTTCATTCACCTGGTCCGCGAAAAAGGTAGGAGAGCAGGCAATATAGGAATCCGTGGCTTCAAACAGGGAGCGTCTTTCCCCCTGAAAGCCAAAGGGCTGGTTGGTTTTGTTATAAGAACCGCTTCGGGCTATTCCGGCAGCAAACAAATCGGTATGGGCCAGTAGGTTGGCTACCATTAAGCCACCGTGGCTGTGGCCAATCACACCGATGCGCTCCGGATCGGCAATACCCATATCCACCGCTTTTTTTACGGCCGCTTCAGCATCGGCCACCAGTTGGGGTACGAAAGTATCGTACACCGTTTCAGGATCACCTATCATGGGCATGGCCGTATTGTCCAGCACTGCATAACCCCGCAATAAAAAATATTCATGTGAGGCACCCCAAATACGCATAAAGCGGTTGGAAGAACCCCGTACCTGACCAGCTGTTTTGGCTCCTGAGTACTCTAAGGGGTAGGCATATACCACAGTAGGCACCCGGCTTCCCTCTTTGTATCCGGGGGGCAGCAGCAACTGGAAACTCAATTCCACACCATCATTTCTTTCGTAGCGTACGATCTTATTTTCAATCTGTCGAAGCTCAGGGCTGGGATCTTCAAAACTGGTAATGGCCTTTTTGGTCAGCGCCCGGGTACCTTCACCCGCTTCGGCTTCAACCTTCTCACCGGTTTGTACCAGGTAAAAATTGGGTACCTCGCTCGGAGATTCCGAACTCATGATAAAGCTATTGGGCTCTTCGGCAAAGCCAATGAAATATTCATATTTATCCGGTGCCGAGCGGAAGATTCGTTCCACTTCTCCGGACGCCAGGTTCCTTCTGTCCACAAAGGGGCGGTCGCCTTGATCAGTTCCGCCATTACCCCTGAAAAAAGCCGAGCCGTCTTCTACTTTAATAGCGTATTGACCGTTTTCCATTTGAGTGTAGAGGGGATAACCCGGGTCATTGTAGCGATCATCCTCATCCAGGTCAAACCATAAGCGCGAGCTGCCTTCGTTCACATCCAGCAACCATACGTAGCGCCAGCGCTTCATGCGCTCCCGCTGATAAACCATTAACATTCCATCAGTTTCGCCCCACAGGGTGGCCTGTATGCGGTGCTCGGCTTTGAATACTTCCTCCGGTTCGCCCTTGAACGGGGCCTCCCAACGCATGAGCTTATCTCTGAAATCCGCTTCTGCCACGGGATTACCACCGTCCAATGCTTCCCGCCAGTACAAGGTATGCGGGGCGGTAGGTTGCCACGAAACAGACCTTGGGCCCGTAGGCACACCGTGTACCGGTACTTCATCGGCAACCGGCTGATTGGCAATGGTTTTTACCAGTTTCCCCTTCAGGTCCCATACTTCAATGTCGTGGGCAAACCGCCACCAGGCTACTTCGTGCGACCAGGGTGCCTTAAGCCGCTCCACCAAAAGGTACTTTCCATCAGGTGAAACTGCGGCCGACATATAGGAAGCGGCTGGCCCTACCACCTCGATTTGCTTTGTTTTAGTGTCGTAAATGAGTAGTTCACTTTGGGTATAATAGCTGAACAGTTCGTCATCGTAGGCGGTTTCCAGCAGGTTCCTGGCTTCATAGGTAGATCGGGCAGAGGCTCCTGCATCTTCCGATATTTTGGGTCCTTTGGGTATGGAGGGTGTCTGGGGTGCCGGGCCGCGATCTTTAATTCTTCGTACCAGCAGCCTGCGCTGATCGGGAAACCACTTCACCTCACGGTCCATGAGTGGGTTTAGTATCATATCCGGTACTTTTTCCAGGGAGCCATTAATGTCGCCCAGCCAAAGTTCAACGCGGTCTTCAAAGCCTACGGATAAGGCAAACCGTTCACCATTGCTAGTCCAGTTGGTAGATAGCACCTCAGCACCCTCGGGGATACTTAAATTGACGGTGGTCCCATCCTTAATGGTGAGTATCCTGGGCGAGGTTCCTCCGTGCCTGCCGTGGTAGTAATTGTTTTTTGGATTTACCCGTGTTCCGGCCAGTTTTAGCATGGGAGAGGCCAGTTCCGACAAGGTGGGGTAGATGATAGGATCGGATAGCAGCATATGCGTTTTTGCCGGTGAAATTGAGACTATGGGCAACTGGGGGGCATGGACAATTTTTAAAATGTCTTCATCCGGTGATTGCCAGGTATTTTCACTTTCCGTTTGTGCGATAAGGCTTTGAGGTGCAGCAAAGCCAAGCAGGATTACCGCTATCAGCCTGGTTATTAAGTTTCTCACGATTTTAAGATTTAGTTTGGTATAAATATAGGGATAGTTTCTGGCTGAACCCGAAAGGGCAAAGCAAGGGGCGGTTTGGTTTGCGCCTGTGGGAGTTTAGGGCGGGTAGCCCGGGAAAACGTAAGCCCCGTCTTTTTAAGGGTTTAGTGAAAGAATTAAAGGTATAAGCCAGAATTTCTACTGCCCGGTAATTGCACCCTCAGGAGCTGGCTGATTTCTTTTTCGTAAACCAATTGTAAAGTACAGGTACAATCAACAAGGTTAAAAGCATGGATGAAATCAGGCCTCCAATCAAGGTCCAGCCCAAAGGCGACCATAAATTACTGGCTGAAAAAGTCAGGGGAACCAATCCTAAAATGGTAGTTGCCGTAGTGAGGACAATGGGGATAAAACGCCTTTCAGCGGCAATTTTGATGGCTTCCAACTTCGCCTTGCCTTCGGCAATCAACTGATTGGTGTAATCTACTAAAATGATGGAGTTATTCACCACAATACCAATAAGGCTTATAAAGCCTACAAAAGCAAAAAACGAAAAACTCCAGCCGGTAAGAAAAAGGGCTATGAAGGAACCTGTTATAGCGAGGGGTATGGCGGAAAAAATGATTAAGGGTTGTTTAAAGGAACGGAACTGCAACACCAAAACGGCAAATATTCCTAGCATGGTAATAATTAACAGTGTTCCCAGGTCTCCAAAACTTTCCGTTTGCGTTTCATACTCTCCGCCAACGTAGTACGAGTAGCCATCAGGCCAATCGTATTCCTCTAATTGGGGCAAAATATTAGCGGTTACTTCGGAGGTTTTATCAGGGTCCAAAACATTGGCCGTAACCCCGATGGAACGGGTTAAATTGAAATGATTGATTTTGGCATACTCGCCTTTAAACTCTAATTCGGCTACCTGGGAAAGGGGTACTTGCAAGCCTTTATTATTGGTGATGTAAACCTTATCAAAATCGTTCACCGTGGCTTCATTATTAAACGGAACCCTGAGCCTTAACGGATAAGTCTCGTCTTCCGCTTCCACGTTAATCTTATCAATAGTTAAACCGTCTAAACTGGCCTTTATCGCCTGGTCAATATCAATAACGGAAAGTCCGTAAATGGCGGCTTTATCACGATTTACCTCCACTTTTATATCAGTTTTCTTCAAGGCCAGCGGATTGTCAATGTCTTCTGTACCGGGAGTGTTTTGGATCATTCTCTCAACGTCAAAGGCAATATCTCTAAGCACTTCCAGGTCATCACCCAACAATAAAATCTCTACGGGGGCTTCAAATGGGGCTCCGTTCTTTAATTCTCTGAAGTAGATTTTACCGTCATTAAAAGTTTTAAACTTCTTTTTCAGCTCATGCAGGGTGGTGTAAAACTTTTCAGGATTCCATGCTTTAAAATTGACCACTACCTCACCATGGTATTTTTTAAATTCTTCCGGTATCCGGTTGTAATACACCTGGGGATTACCGTGGCCCGTATGGTGATGTAACTTTCCACAAAATCATTGCTGTCCAAAACGTCCTCTATAAACGATATCGCTTTTTGAGTTCGCTTTAAATCAGCGGTATAAGGCATATCAACGGATACCAAAAGAAGTGGTTTGTCGGCCGTAGGAAAAAAACTGACTCCGATTTTTGGAAACAGGGCTCCGGAAAACATAAGAAGCCCGAAGCCAATCAGGAGCACCACCCAACCTTTTTTAAGAGCAAAGTTCAAGGCAGGCCGGTACACCTGCTCAATGAGAACCTGCAATTTTCTGCGAACGTAAGTTTGCCTTTCGGCTTTTTTTGAACTCAGTATTTTGCTGGAAACGATGGGCGTAAAAACCAAAGCCAACAGCAAAGAAGCCAGCAATGCATATATAACGGTAAGAGGGAGGGTCCTTAAAAACTCACCTGGCCCGGATTGTAATAAGGAAAGAGGCGCAAAAGCCAGTACCGTGGTAATGGTGGAAGCTACAATGGCATAGCCTACTTCCTGGGTTCCCAGGCTGGCCGCTTTTGGCAACGGGTGACCATCATTTTTAAAGTTTACAATGTTTTCTATAACTACAATGGCATTATCCACCAGTAAACCAAGAGCAATCACTAAGGCGGCTATGCTGATTTGTTGCAAGGCGTAATCATTAAAATCCAAAACCGTTACGGCCATAATGATGGAAAGCGGAATAATGGTCATTACCACTAAAGCCGGCCGCCACCCCAGGAAAATCCAGATAATTATTCCCACTAAAGCGATTCCCTGAAGCAGGTTGCCAATAAAATCATTGATCCGGAATCCAACCGCAGGGGCCTGCTCAAAAGCGGAAACGAGATGAATATCCGCGGGCAGCTCATCCTGGAAATTTTCGAAGGTGGTGTTTAAGTCTTTGGCAAGGGTAAGAATGTTGGTTCCCCTTTTTTGAAATACCGTTAAATAAATACAACGCTCTCCGTTAAACCTGCCAAACCATTGTTGATCATCATAATCAAAATTTACTTCGGCCAGGTCTCGCAAATAAATAACCTGCTGGTTGGTAGAAAGTATGGCGGTATTCCTTATTTCCTCCAAACTTTCCATTCCGCCCGAAGATTGAATGTTAAAAGACAGGCTGCCATTGGCAATGTCGCCCCCGGGAATGTTGGCATTATTTCCCTTCAATACACCGATAACGGCTGATAAAGGAATGTTCAGTTGAGCCATTTTTTCGTAGTTCAGGCTCACTCTGATTTCCTCTACCGGATGGGCTTCAATTTCCGTTTTCTTTACTGCATCAATTTTCTCAATTTCATCCTGAAAATCCTCAGCCCAATCATAAAGTTCCTTATATTCTTTTTGCTTCGATACCAGCGCAAACTGCTGAATAACCACCCTTTCTTCCGGTTTGAACTGCTCCACTTCCAAACTGAAAATATCCGGGGGTAATTCCGGCCGCAAACCGGTTACACTGGCCAGGATTTCATCGTACTTCTCATCGTAGTCAATACCGAATTCGGCCTCAATTTTTAGCACCGCTAAACCATTGGTTATCTCCGTTCTGATTTCGGTGATTTCATCCAATTCATCAATTTCTTCTTCAATCGGGTCAACCACTAAATCCTCCATATCTTCAGGGCTGGTGCCTGGGTACACCACAATTACGGTGTAGTTCGGTAAATCCAAAGCAGGATCTTCGGATTTTGGCATTGATGTATAGGATTTCAGACCCAAAAACAAGGCTAAGCCAACCAATACATAAACGAATTGGCTGTTCTTGATGGCGAGTGTGGGTAATCTCATGGTTGCGAGATTTTGGAGTGAACAATGCTATCGCCTGTGTTCAGGTAGGCTGCTCCTTCAATTATTAAATATTGATTTTCAGAAAGTTGATCGGAATTGACCGTGAAGAATTCATCGTAAATTTTATCAACCCTCAACTGCCTCTTTTGTACCGTTAGTTGATCTTCGGTGAAGAAGACGGACGCGTTTTTTTGATCGCCTTCAATCATAGCGGCTATCGGAACCTTGATATAGGCTTCCGTATGAGAAGGAAAAATTTGGCAATAGCCTACAAATCCATTTTTCAGCTCCGGATGGTAGCGATTCAGACTCAGCTCAATCTCAAAGGTTCCGGTAAAAGGATTGGCTTCTTCTGAAATTTGAGTAACGGAAGCCTCAAAAAACCTATTGGGAAAAGCATCAAATTGTACGCTGGCTGAATCTCCCGCATTCAACCGGACCACGTATTTATCAGCGATCCCGATTTTAATGATCTGGGCCGCTAGTGAGCTAATGCTGCCAAATTTTAAAATGGGCTGTGCCGGTGCAATCAGCTCATTTCTCTCAGCCATTTTCTTCAATATAATTCCATCGGACGGAGCTTTAATACGCGAATATTTTAAATTGAATTCGGCCACCTGAAGTTGGGCTGCTGCTATTTCCCTGGTGGTTTCACTATCCTGTAACTGTTCAAGGGTAGCTACTGAATCCTCGAATAAATTCTGAACCCTCTCCAAATCCCTTTGGGCCTTGGCAAAGCCATTTTGTGCCTGCACCACCTGGGCTGAAATCTCTGAGAGGTCAAGGCTGGCCAATAATTGACCTTTTTTTACTCTTTCACCTTCCTTAAAGTTTAGCTGATGGATGATTCCACCGATTTTAAAGGAAAGAAGAGACTCTTTATCTGAGGCTAAAACTCCGGAGGCGGTTATGGGAATAGATCGATTACTGATCTCTACCCTATGCCAACGCACTTCTTTTTGCCCATCAGTCTTTGGTTCTTCTTTTTGGGTGTAATCTGTTTTGCAGGATGAGAGTTTCAAAGCTGCTAACCCTATAATAAACAGAGGGATATAAGTTTTGATTTTCATTTTCTATGGATTGAAATTTGAGATAGCCGCTTCTAAATGGGCATGGGCAATTTTTACGTTGTTTCGGGCAATAACTTCCTGAATTTGGGTGACGGTCATTTTGTTTCTCGCCTCTATCAGGTTCAGTTGGGTGGTTTGATTTTGCTCGTATTGTTTTCTGATGATTTTGAAAGATTCCTCGGCCTGTTGCCTTTCCATTTGTTTGGCCCGGGCAATTTTATAGGCCTCATCCAACGAAAGTTTAGCCTCGGTCACTTCTAAAGAAATCAGGTCTTCGGTTTCTTTTTGCCTGCTTTGTAATTGCCGCTGTTGAAGGGTAGCCTGTTGAACTTTTGAGCGATTCTTATTGCCCTGAAAAATGGGCCAGCTTAACCCAAAGCGTAAGAACCAAAAATCCTGGGTATCATTAAATTCATAGCCAAAACCCTGATAGCCAACATCTCCTATTACATTAATTTCAGGTATGAGGTAACTTTTAGAAAGGCGTGTATTCTGTTTTAGCGACTCCAGAGAAGCATCCAACTCCCTCAGTTCAAATCGGTTATTCAAAGCCTTTGCGGTGAGTTCGGAAGTGCTCAATAGCTTGTTTTCCGGGCTTTCAGAGTTGTTTAAACGAATGCTGTCGTTCAAATTACGGCCGATCAGATAATTAAAGTAGATGAGAGAGACGGCCAGTTGCTTTTCGGCAGAAGCTATTCTGCTTTCAAGGTTACTGATGTCAGCTTCGGATTGCAAAACCACTTCCCGGGTTACTTTTTGATTTTCAAAAAGACTTTGGTTAAAGCGCAGTAATTCTTGAAGGACAGTGGTGGTTGAATTCAATATTTCAAGCTGTTGAACGGCTGATGCATGATTGTAATAGGCGGTTTTAATTTGCTTGACCAACTCATTTTGGTAGGCGTTTTTTCTGGCCCGTTTAGCCTCCACCAGGCTTTGCTGAATTTTCCGGTTGAAATGGGTCTTTGCGTTCAGTATGGGTTGAATAATCCTGATCTTGGTTTCATGAAAATTATCGGGAAGAAACTGTTCTTCGGTATTTTGGATGTTGGTAGGATACACCTCAGCACCAAAAAGCTGGTTTAGTCCTTCATAAGCCGGATTAACCAAATCGCCAGCGGGTACCTGGATGATGCGGCCGCCATCGGCTCGAATGTAGGAAGCATCAAAGCTCACGTCAGGCAAATAATTTCCTTTGGCCTCCTGTAATCTGGCTTCCTGCAACTCTACTTCCAGTCTTTCCTGGATGAGCTTTTCGTTATTCTCCAAACCGATTTTGATGTACTGCTCTAATGGGTCTTCACTCTGAGCATTGGAGGGATGCGCCAGAAGCAATAGATGGAAAACCAAGAGTGGAACTGTTATAAACCTGGGTAAATTCATTACTGTTGGTGGCTATTTAATTTTTGAATGGTTGTGAAGTTGGAGGTTCCGGCAGCTGCAGCCCACTTATCGGATTTATCAAATTTGCCTTCATAATATAATGATCGTTATATTTTTGGTTAAAAAATTTTAGCTTTTAAAAATCACGGCTTCTGCATATTGTTTGAGTTGTAGCTCCACGGTCTTGAGCATTTGAAGTTGCTCATGAGCCTTGGCCAGCATAATAGAGCCTTCAATGGCTGCAAAAATGAACAGACCGGTTTGTTTCACATCTATGGGCCGGAATTCACCGTTCGCAATACCATCCTGAAGAATTTCGCCCACCATCTTGGTCATGGTGTCAATTGCAGCAATTACTTTTTTTCTCATCCAGGGTAAATGGTCATCAGCCTCTGTGCTCATGTTCAGAATCGGACAACCACCGCCAAAACTTCGATGTACCATTTTATAGGGGTGTTCAATAAACGCTGTCAATTTCTCCCGGGCCGATGATTTGGATTGAAAGGCACTTTTGTAGGATGCGTTCAGCCGTTCAACATTCCATTCAAAAGCCTTTTCAGCCAACTCTTGTTTCCCGTCAAAATTGGAGTAGATCACACCTGAAGTTAAGCGTGTGGCCGCTCGCAAATGTTGTACGGATGTGCCATGATAACCATTCTTATTGAACACATTAGCCGCTTGTTCTATCACAAACTGCTTGGTTCTTTCCCCTTTAGATGACAAGGCTTTTTTCATACTGCCACGCAAACCTACAAAAAATAATGATTGTTATATTTTAATGGATGTACTTTTTTCACATTGCTTAACCAATACCAACCGGGCATACGGGCAGTTACGGCTGGTTCATCCTGCTTCCATCGGTGCTATTATTTTTAGGGATGATGCGGCATGAGCATGTAAATACTTTCAAGATACTTAAGCGTATCTTTAAGGACTGATGAAGGAATTTTTAACCACCCTGCATCCTGCTCCCGATGCCGTACTGGAAAAGTACATCGGTGCCTGGCAAGCCTATTACCTGCCCAAAAAACAAGTGATGACGGCCCCGGGAGAAACCGAGCGCTATATGTACTTTGTAACGGAGGGCATTCAAAAATCCTATTACCTGCATAAGGATAAAATGCACGTGATGGCTTTTACCTATCCACCTTCCTTCAGCGGAATACCGGAGTCTTTCCTTACCCAAAGCCCTTCAAAGTATTACCTGGAAACGATTACCGATAGTCGCTTTTTGCGAATATCCTTTGAACAGCACCAGGCGATGATGCAGGAGCACCGGGAGATCGAGACCCTTTTCAGGAAGGCCACGGAATTTTTTCTCATCGGATTGGTGGAACGCCATTACGAACTCATGGCCTATGACATGGAAACCCGCTTTAAAAATTTCGTTCGCAGAAGCCCGCATTTATTGAATAAAATTCCACAGAAGGACCTGGCTTCCTACCTGCGCATCGACCCCACCAATTTCAGCAAGTTGCTCAACAGCGTGCGCATCTGAAATCTTGGTTTATACCAAGAACTAAATGCCCGGGCTGCAGGAAATTTGCATCAAAATCAAGTATGAGATGCTTTTCCATGCTTCTAAACCTATGCGTTATGAGCAACTCCAGTAAGGCCAGGGCCTGGCCGGACAGTAATTTATACCCTTTTGAATCCAGGTATCAACCCCTAAGCGCGGGGCGCATGCATTACATTGAGCAGGGGAGTGGCGAGGTGCTGCTATTTGTGCACGGAACCCCCACCTGGTCGTTTTTGTACCGTGACTTTGTGAAGCACTTGTCCGGCAATTACCGTTGTATTGCTATTGACCATTTGGGTTTTGGTTTATCGGAAAAGCCTGATTGCTTAGATGGTAGCCCACAGTGGCACGCGGATAATCTGCTGGAATTTATCCGGCAAAAAGATTTAAAGAATATTACCCTGGTGGTGCACGATTTTGGTGGACCGATTGGCTTGGGAGCGGCTCTGCAAGAAAGTGGGCGTATAAAAAGAGTAGTGCTTTTCAATACCTGGCTTTGGGCTACAGCTCAAGATCCGGCTGCGCAGAAGATCGATAAAATGGTCAATAGCTGGCTGGGGCGTTTCTTGTATTTTAATCTCAATTTTTCACCCAAGGTATTGCTCAAAAAGGGCTTTGCCGATAAAAGGAACTTATCCAAAACGGTTCACCAGTATTACGTTCAACCTTTTTCGGATAAAAATTCCCGGCAATCGCTCTATAAGATCGCCCAATCGCTGGTGGGTGCCTCGGATTGGTACCAACAGCAGTGGGAACAGTTGCATCAATTGGAAGATAAAGAGTGGCTGATTTTATGGGGTACGCAGGATGAGTTTATAAAACCGGATTACCTCACCCGCTGGAAGGAGCGGTTACCCCAGGCGGAAATACATCCTTTTAATTGCGGTCATTTTGTGCAGGAGGAGGACAGCAGTGGGGCCCTGGATGCCATCCGGAACTTTATGGCTAAGTTTAAGGGCGCATAAACTTTAGCCTTTTGAAAAAGCTTCTTTTCATTGTATTGAGCCTGTTTTGCTGGAAGTCCCGGGCTGAAAACACCGGATGGTATCTGGGTATAGTGGTGGTTCTTGAGAACGGCACCACGGCCAATGGTTATTGTTACGTAGAAAGCATGCATTTTGATCCGGATTCCGCGTCTGGGCAGGACTACCTATTTCGCAAGCTTTTACCGAATGACACCCTCCATCTTTTCAAGAAACGGATATCCTACTCAGTCGGAGCCGGTGAGTGGGCCGGGGAGAAGCTTTTCACCCTAGAAGAACGGCAGTCTATTCAAAAGTTAAAGGTTCAATCATTAAGAGTGGTGGATAGCGTTGCAAAAGGCTACCTGTACAACCTCCGTATTTTTTACCCTTTTGATAATTATGCATGGTTGAACAAAGCAGCCGAAGATTATTACCGGGTACAGGACTTGTATTGCGACCGTCATGTTTTCATTCATCATTCCAGCGCAACTACCCGGCAGGTGCTTCAATCATTAAAGGATTATGAACAAACTTTTAAGTCCGGGCTCGAAGAGCTGGACCAACAACCGGGCGATGACGCTTACCTGAAGAAAGACCGTTTATGGCAGAAAAAGAGTAGCGATCTATCCGAAATCCTGCAAAAGTTGAAAGGAGAAAAGGTGGTGCTACTGGAATTCTGTAGCTGCTGATTTTGGGCTGCTCCTGGCTAAGCGCTGCCTTTAAACCCTTTAGGTTAAAAGGCAAAACGGCAGGCTGTAGTTAAAGTGCACTACAGGCCTTACCACCTGTTTTACTTTTTGGGCACGGTTGGGGAAATTCTTTAACACCCAATCCATAAATATTTCACCGTTCAGCCCGTTCAGCCGCACCAGCGTATAATTGATAAAGTGAGCACCCGCCTCCGCCACCGGTTTGGCTATGAGCCGTGGCGTCCATAGGGCACTATTAATTATAGCCGTTGTTGTGAGTAGTTCTTTTTTCTTTTTTAAAGGTCATTTTTCCACAGTCTGCATTAAGCACAGTAATGGAGTCTTTGTCTTGGCCGATATAGCTTAGAAATAAATCCTCATAGTCGTCCCAATTTCCACCGGTTGGGGTTTCCCTGCATGTCTCAACTAAGCTAAAAATCCATTCATTTTCTTGAACAATTAGTCCACCAGGTTTTGAAGCTCCCTTAATCTTTTCGTGCATCTCAATATAAGACTGTTCTACAGCATCATATTTAGTTGTGTCGAGCTGAGTATGGAGGTAGAAGTTATCAAAATTCAGCTTTGCCTGTGTTACAGAGGAGTATCTGAAACAGAACAGAATAAAATGTTCGTAGTCAGTTGGTTTGACTTTTTTCGGATAGTTCTTATCTGAAAATGCTACGATTTCTTGTAGGCCGTCAACTGGGAATAGACCAACATAACGAATATTTTCCACGACATACTCAAAGCCATGTTCTCTTACTCTGTCCTTCAAAACGTATCGCACAAAGTCTTCATGTTTAGATGAATAATAGCTGGAGTCATTCCTTATTTCTTTAGCGGTCTCTTCTGTCTTGTTGGAATAGTCACTTTCTTTCTTATTAACTTCTCGATTACAAGAAATCGTTAAAAGTAGAAAGGTCAATATGAAGAAATGTTTCGTTTTCATTTTTTAATTACTCCTAACGTACTTAGTAAACGTCAGTACGGCTTCGTCCAACGTTGGTTAAAATTACTGAACATGTTCTTGTGGACCGCGAACATGAACCGGAGGCCGAATTAAGCCGCATTGCGTTTATTCGTAGTTGACATTCGTTTTTATTTTTCCCTTTTCATGATTACTATCAAAGTCAAGAGAATGAAGGATAGAACAGTCAAGAGTATTGTAAAAATAGAGAAGCGGCCGTTTTCTTTTTTGAGAGTACCAATCTTGGAGTTCAAGTTGTCAATTGTGTGGAGAAGAGAATCTCTTTTGACCTCTGTTTCTAAAAGCTGATCCTTCACAACATGCTTAACTCCAGTTCCTAATTTTCTATAAAGATCCATTTGGTCCGAGAGCAATCCTGTATTGGAGCAGTCATTCGTCCACAGCAATTCAGTTTCAGCGCACTCACCATAGGCGAAAACCAAAAATGTCGAGTCTTTTATGAAATGTTCATTGCAACACCCATTGATAGGGCCAATAACGGAGAGATATTGAACAATTGGACGTAGTCCTTTAAATGATTTAACAACCTTAAAGGTAAAGACATCTTTGGGTTCCCCTTGATATTTGTATGTTCCCTTATGCCAAAATTGGCCTCTTTGGATTTTCACAACTTTTCCGACAAATATGGCTTGAGCAATAGTTGTGTCTTCTTCGAATGATTTAAAGCATATTTCAGCCTTTACCAAAACTGGAAGACAAATCAGCAAAAGAGGAAAATATATTCCGAGGTTCAGTTTTGTCATATTTCAAATGAATGCCAAAGGTTTTAGTAAACACTGGGCGGCTTCGTCCGTGCTTTTTGTAAAGTAACGAAAGGTTTCTCTGTCCACCCTGTATGCCGGCAAGCAGGCGTGAAGCCCCAACCGGAGCGGGATTAAAGCCGACCTGCGTTTATTTGCTGTTGGCAAGCCTTTTTATTTCAATTTTTTCATCAATTCCATTGTACCAATTCTAATGCCCTCAAAGTAAGCGGCATTCTTGAAGCTTGGTATGAAGTTGTTGTCCACTACTTTCTTGGTTTCTTTATCACTCAGTATTTCTTCAATTCCAAATCCATTTTGAATTCTAATTTTCCTTAATGTCGAAGAGATGGCGATTAAAATTCCGTTGTTCAGGCCTTTCTTTCCTACACTCCAATAATTTGCAAGACCTAGAGTGTAATTATCAAAGTTTTCGCCTGAAGTCAGTGAACTATCTAAAGTTACGATAACGATCTCTATCGATGTTTTTTCTCAAAATCAGTCACTAAGCTGTCCAGGACTTTTTCTTCTTTGTCAGTCAGGATACGCTCAAAATCGTTGACAAACCCGTTTGGTTGAGGAAAATGGAAATTTGGTGATTGATTAGTCTGTCCAAAAGCTGAAAGCCCTAAACAGAGTATCATTACTATGATTGAGGCGGTTTTTATCATGTCGTTTCAAATGCTTGCCAACGGCCACGGCTAAAAATTGCTGCTGTCCCGCAGGGCAGTTATGATTTTTTAGCCAATGTTGGCAATAGTTTTTTATTTCCCGTAAATTTTCTGTTGTTTACGGTTTTTCTGATATGTATCATTACCAAAGCCAAATTTTCTAACAATCTTCTTTCTGAAAGGATATAGTATCACTAGCTTATCATTTTTGATAAAACCTTGAATGGGCTCTGTTGACTTGTTTTGGTTTTTACCTGATAGTATGTCAAATAGTATATCAATATCTTCTTTAGTGTAATTGGCAAAGCTGTGGTCTCCTGATGATAAGTAAATGAAAGTATTGGGATTACTTTTCTTTTGCAGACAGTATTCTGTCAAAAGAAATTCATAAGGAATCACTTTGTCTTTGTAGGTACTAAAAAATAAGACTTTCTTATTTTCTATCTTCTCATAATCAACAGTTTTGTAGAAATTCTTATGTTGTGGGTATCCATTGAATACAATCAAACCTTTAAAGTAAGCGGGATTCTGATAAAAGATTTTAAAACTTCCTGTTCCACCGTCTGAAAACCCACCGATGTAAATTTCTTGAGAATCAAGGCTGGACTTTGCGACTATTTTCTTCAGTTCTATGAAAGTCTGTTTAGGGTTTTCAAGCCAATTCAGGCTGTCGTTTGTAATAGGAATTATAATATTAAATCCGTTTGTTGATGCTTGAGTTAAAAACTCCTGATTGTTTTCAACGATGTAGTCAATTGATATTTTATCCGCAGGCTGGTCGAAATATGGGTTATTTACTCCACCGTGCAAAAATATTATTGTCTTTTCGTTCGCATTCTCTGAAATCAGGTAAAAGTTGTTTCCATTAACACTTTCTGTTTTTTGACCAAAGACATTCAGAGAAAGTAAGCAAACTATAAATAAAGTCGTTAATCTCATTCTATGCTTTTTAAATTATTGCCAACGGCCAAGGTTAAGGCGAATTTTGGCCAGTGAAAATACGAAGCAAATTTTCAACTTGTTGAAACCTTGAACCTGCCTATGGCAAGCAGGCCTTGAACTTGCCAGAGGTATATCCTCAACCTCAAAACAACCCCAACTGTCCCTTAGGTGCCCTTAAAAAGTCAGCGGTATTGTAAGGTGGAAACTCCACCGGCTTCAGGTACTTCTTACGGGCTAGTTCTACGGTTTGCCGCAGCTGCTCGGCAAACTCACCCTCACCGCGCATCCTGCGCCCGAATTGAGAGTCGTTGAGTTGACCATCGTGGCAGGATTCGATCAGGTGTTTTACTTTTTGGGCACGGTCGGGGAAATTCTTAAACACCCAATCCATGAATATTTCCCCGATCTGCCCGTTCAGCCGCACCAGGGTATAATTGATAAAGTGAGCACCCGCTTCAGAAACCGTTTTCGCAATGTCCATAATCTCGTGCGAGGTGAGGCCGGGTATTACCGGGGCAATCATCACATTAACCGGAATGTTTAGTTGTGAGAGCTTATTGATGGTATCGAGCTTGCGTTTGATGGTAGCAGTACGGGGCTCCAACGTGCGCCTCACCTTTTCATCCAGGGACGTAACGGTTATGCTTACGTGCACCAGGTTTTTGCGGTTCATTTCCTCCAGTAGGTCCAGGTCACGCAGTATCAGGGCGTTTTTGGTGATAATGCCCACCGGGTTGCGGTACTTCAGCAGCACCTCTAGTATTTGCCGGGTAATTTTAAAAGTTTGCTCAGCTGGTTGGTAACAATCCGTATTGCCGGAGAGCATAATGGGGGCCGGTTCCCAGCTTTTTTTCTGAAAAGCCTGCTCTAACAGGGCTGGGGCGTTTTTCTTCACCAGGATGATCTGCTCAAACTCGCTGCCTGCGCTGTAGCCCCAGTATTCATGGGTATTACGGGCGTAGCAATAGGTGCAGCCATGTTCACAGCCCTGGTAGGGGTTCATGCTCCATTCGCCCCTCAGGTCGGGGCTGGTTACCTTGTTGAGGATGGTTTTGGGGTGTACCTCCAGGTAGCGGGTTTTCCGCTCCAGGCTGGTATCTTCACCATTAATATGTAAAAACTGCAGGTAATCCTCTTCCGTTTCGTAACTGTTTTGCAGGAAGCGGTTGTGCGTATTGATCTGCGCACCACGACCTTTTTTGTAATCCATAAAGTAAAATCCGTTTTTGGGGGAACGGTCAATTCAGTTTTTTACGGAGACTGGCCATTTCGGCCTTTAATTCATTCATCATGTCCAGCATGGAGTGATTAAGGGAGCCACTGTAATCCCTTGGATCGGGCAGCTCGAAACTTACAATACCACGGGCTTTCCATACTTCCAATACTTCCTCTATAGGCAAATTGTAGGGGCGATATTCGTTATTGTCGGATACCAGCAGCAGTTCCTTTTTCTCCCGAATGTTGTTGGTTACCCGCTTGTACACAATACCGTCATTACGGGTAATGAGAATGTAACATTCATGACTCTTGATGTGCTCCCAATTATCCACGTATTCGGCAATAACATACGATCCTGGCAATACCGGTAACATGCTGTTACCATGGATCTGGAAAATGCGAATGGTACGTTCGCTGGGCAATTCAGGGAAGGGGAGTTGGGCTGTAGCCAGTTGTTCTATAAACTCCGGATCGCCATAACCCTGGGTATAACCAGCCGAAGCCTTCTCCGGTATCAGGCTAATGCCTTCTTTACCATCTTCAGAAACTGGTATGGGTAATATCCGCAGCTTTTCACCCTTAATGTCCACCGTTTTTTTGCCGGTTACTGCAGCACTTAAATCACTGTTTACCAATTGTTCAAGGTCCGTTTTAAACAATAAACACAGTGCTTGCATGGTTTTAAGACGCGGTTCAGAACGGCCTTCCTCATAAGCACCGATAAGGCTGCGGTTAAGGCCAAGTTTATGAGCCAGGTCGGCCTGTGTAAAACCCTTTTGCTTGCGCAAAAACCGAATATTTTCCCCCAGGTAGTTCATGTTTCTGTTTTGACTTTGCTAAAATAAAAAGAATTCTTTTAAATTGAGAAAATGTTGAAAAGAGCTTTTAGTGGCTAGTTGTTAGTTTCTAGTTATAGCAAACTAGGTTGCATCAAACCAAGGTCTAAAAACTAACAACTAAAGACCAACCACTAAAAAGATTACAACTCCACCAAATACTGAGTAAGGTTTTGACTTTTAGCAAGGTGCAACTTTTGTTTGATGCGGAAGCGTGCTACGCGCACTGCGTTTACACTGGTGCCCCGTAGTTCGGATATCTGGGAATCTGAGATGCCTAACCTCAACAGGGCGGCAATTTCTTTTTCACCACTGGAAATAAGGGATTCCGAAGCCTCATCCAGCTTACGGTAAAAGGAGCTGTTCACCTTTTGAAGGTTTTCCTGTAGCTTACCTTTAACATTGATCTCATTCAGGTTGCGTTTAGTGAGCCGCGACAGGTCTACCAGCACGTTTTTCTGGTCCTCAATACCCAGTTTGTCAATGCCCTTGAGTTTTTCCACGATTTGTTGGTTCAACTCCCGTACAAACATCATTTGCCCGGAAAGTTCATTGAGGTCCTGCGCCTGGTGGCGGAGTTGCAATTTTAATTTTTCTTCTTGCAACAAAGAATTCTGGAGGGTTACCTGGGCCAGTTTTTCATTGGTTTTTATGCGCTGGTTGCGTTTGCGGGTGTATAGAAAAACAATGGTTAGTACTAGTATGACGATCAGCAGGCCCGCCAGAATGAGGGAGTAGCGGAAGCGTGATTCGCTGAGCTTATGATTTTGTGCTTCGAACTGCAGATTAATGATATCCAGTTGGGATTGGGCCATGGCATCGGCAAAGCGGTTCACTACTTGTAATTTTAAGTCGTTGAGCGAGTCTTTAAGCGAAAGGTAGTCTTTGCTGGCCTGGGCAAGGGCAGCGTTGTTGCTGTAGTGGCTCAGTATATCGACCTTGATTTTATAGCTAAGCGTGGAGAATCTTTCAATCATCCGGAAGGTGAGCATCGGTATGATGCTATCGGCAAAGCGCACCAGCTCCTCGGCCTGCCGGTAATTACCGGTGTTTAAGTAGGCTCCTGCCATACCGAGGGACGCACTCACCCTGCGTTTTCGTTTTTGGTCATTGTTTAGCAGCTTGGATTCATTGGCCAGGTACAGGTTTTTCCCGTAAAGCTCCAATGCCTTCTCATAGTCGGCCAGCCTGAGGTAAGCCTCGGCCATGTTGTTTCGTATAGCGAGTTCCAGGCCATTAAAACCATCGTACTCGTTGGTGTAAACATCCATGGCGCGGTGGTAATAGTTCAAAGCAGAGTCCAATTGCCCCATAGCTGAATATTGCATACCCATATTATTGAGATTACCCGCTACGTAAAGCTTTTCTCCCAGTTTTTGCGACAGCCGATAAGCCTTGCGGTAGTAACTCAGGGTAATTTCATCGTTAGCCGGACTATTTGAAAATGAAGCGGCTATTAAACCATAAAGATGAATGAGGTAGCGTGATGCGCCAAAGTTGTAATACCGATAGGTTTCCAGGGCTTTTAGCAGGTATTGATGTCCTAAGTCCAATGCGTTGAGTTGGCTGAACATCTTTCCAATGGTGTTGTAGGTGTCCACTTGCTGTTCCGGCCCGAGTTTCTCTTCTTGTAAATCCAGTAACAATTGGGCGGCATAGAAAAAGACCGTATCCGGTTGCAGCGGATCCATATCAAGACTGCTGTAAATTTTAGTAGTCTTTTCCTTGTAGTAGGGCTCATCCAGCAAAGACTGTTTAAAGCCCCGGGTTTGTGCGTTGGTGGCAAACGGGGAAAGGAATAATAATATGAGCAGTAGGCGGGCTGACACTTGTTTTAATGTTGCCTGAAATGAAAGAGTTTTTCAGGAGCTTAGAATAATGGATTATAAATTACACTAACCTGGATTAAGTTTTTTAAAATCAACGTGTTGGAACTCTTTTGGTCATTGGTTTTCCTTCATTTCAAGTATCATAGCTGACTCTTCCGGTCTTGAAATTTATCTAAGTAACTCAAAATCAGACGACAAAACACTATGGGCTTTTGAGTTGAAATGTTTTGTAATGTACGGTAACTTATTGTAACCTTTTGCATGAAGGCTATAATCCGTCTTTTTTGTTGGTTTGTAATGCACACTGTTTAAGTCACTAGCATTAACAAACTAAGGTTATATTTTTATCAATATGAGTAACTCGCTAAAGCCTTATCTGAATTTAGGAATTACCAGTTATAATGACCTTGACCCTGCTGCAGCCAATGCATGGAATGATATGCTCACCATGATTTTTAGCGGCAAGGCATCGGGTAAAAAGGCAGATAAGGGTAAAACCAAGTCCTGAGCTTGGCTAACAGGCGGTTTCAGGATTTACTTGTAAAAAGAGGAAAAATGAAGACGAGCACCAAAAAGTCGAAACCGGTAGAAGAAACCTGGGCCGGGCTTTGTAACGGCCAGGAAGAAGAGTTCTCCGCTTTGTTTTACGATTACTATCCTGCGCTTTGCCGTTTTTCTCTTCTCATTACCAACGATTTTAAAATTAGCAATCAACTGATTATCGATGTTTTCCATCAGCTATGGAACCAGAAAAGCGATTGGAAGAATATTTATCACATTGATTCCTACTTATACCTCAGGGCCTACCAGCTATCAAAGGAGTGCGTATTGAAACGTTCGCATTAAGAACGGTTCGTACAGCTCCTTATAGAACTTTCAAAAGTTATCAGGCCCTTTAAAAGCCCTGCTACTTTTTAACCAATACCAGTTTGTAGTATCCCAGGTAGCGTTTTTCAAGAAAATAGGCGGAGGTTAAACCCGCTGCTATTTGCTTGATGAGTTCAAGAGGAAGTATTCCCAGCCTTAGCAGCATTTTCAAAACTCCGGGAAATCGCAAGGCCTTGTAAGCCCCCCTTTGAAAAGTCAGCATATTGGGAAGTACGTTTTTACTGTACTCGGTAACCGCCTCAAACTTTAAGGAGTGCAGCTTTTCCGAATTCATGATGTCGTCCAGTGTAAAAAACCGTTCCAGGGCAAAACCCCATAATAAAAGTTGGTAAGCCCGGGCGGAAATTTTGTCGGGCAAAGCTTCCGGCCTTTTTTTCAAGCCATCAAAAACCACTAACCGGCCATTTTCAGAAAGCAGGTGTGCGTAGCGTTCCAATACCCCGGCCATGTCTTTGGAATGGCAAAGGGTTTCCACCGCAAAAATCAGGTCGTAGGATTGGCTGGTATGCTCCGGCTCATCAAAACTATCTTGCATAAAGGTAGTATTGGGAAGGTTTTTAGCCTTCTGCCGAGCCCTTTTCACGTTGCTGGCGGTGAGGTCGATACCGGTGAATTGCACTTGCGGATTTCGCTGGGCCAGGTAACGCGTATTGAAACCCATACCGAAACCCAATTCCAGCACGCGGGTGTAATTGTACCGTGATATCAGGCTCTCTACGAAGCGGGCCTGGTATTGCAACTTGTGCAGGTGTGGCACACCATCGGCAAAGGAAACCGGTACGTGCATAGCACCTTCGGGAGAGTGAAACTTGCGGTAGTAAAAAGAAGAGTGGGTGTAGTAGGAGCGGATTACCTGTTCGGAAACGTCTTCCCCATTAATAACAGGCTCTCCCACTATGCGGTATATTTTATCGCAACTACGCGCAAACTTATCGATATTCATAGGCATAACTGACAAAGGCCGGTAAAACTATAACCGTTTTTCAAAATAAGTGGCAACTTTATGTACTCATGGTTTTTTATAGACCCCGAAAATAAAATCATCCTCGTGCTCCCTTAAAAAATCGTCTTCGGCCTTAAAGCATTTGCTCAACCAGTCTTTAGCCTCGGGGTCGTTTACCCAAAAGTTGTGGGCAATGTCCTTTAGCAGCAGATGGAGAAGGTTACCACCCAATGGCCTTTCTATGACTACTTGAAAATGGGCGCGGGTTGCCGGAAGTATCTGCTCAGAGTTAATGGATTCAGAAGGGTCGGACAGTAGCATGCGTAAAATACCCGGGCGGGAGATGCTTCGTTTTATAAAAGGAGTATTCAGGATTTGGCGGTATTTTTCAGGGAGTTGGTTTAACACCTTTTCGCTGGCCTTCAATTGAGCCCGGGTCCACTGCAATCTTTTAGGTCCTACAAATTCATTGAGTACCAGTAAGCCGTTGGGCTTCAATACCGGTAGCACAAAAGCCTTATAAATGGCTTCAAAGTCTTTAAAATGATGCAGGCTCTGGTGAAACAATACCACATCATAACTTTCCGGTACCTTCAGTTCATTAAAGTCCCGCACTTCGAAAAGACAGTTATTAAGGCCTTTGGCCTGTGCCTTCTTCCGGGCTTCATCAATGAGAGTGGGAGCCAGGTCCACTCCGTGCACAAGTTCAAAAGGACCGTGTTCTGCAAAATAGATTTCATGACTGGCGCTGCCACAACCTATGGAAAGCAGCTTTAGGTTACTTTTACCTTCCAGGTGATGATCAATCACATATTGCTCATAGGGCACCTGGGCATTGCCACTCGCCATTTGGTTGAGCCTTTGGCGCACTTCCGGTATCATATTCCAGATGGATATACTGAAATTGTGATTAAAGGTATTACGGGTGCGGGCTTTGGAGTTATATTCCAAACGTGAAAATAAAGATTGAAACCCACGTTGATAAACGCGGATCAGTACATCGTTCAGGTCGCCTTTGGAAAAATAGGTTTTCATACCGTTTGCCAACGCAATGATACAACCTTAAAAGGGGAAGAAACGTATAAATAGATATGCACAAGATGAAAAGTGTTTTATTGGGCTTGTTGTTTCTGGCCTGCCAACCCGACCAGGAGAAGCGATATACGGTAGTAGAAATACCCGCAACGCCACAGGGCACCGTTAATGCCAGCTACCTGGCTTTGGGTGATAGCTATACCATAGGTACCGCTATTGGTGTTGACTATAGTTACGCCTCTATGTTGCGCGACTCTTTGGAAAAAGAAACTTCTTCCCTGAATATAAACCTCGAGATCATTGCTAAAAACGGCTGGACTACCGGTGATCTTCTAAAAGCCCTTGAAAGTGAAAAACCAACTTCGGATTACAACCTGGTAAGCTTGCTCATAGGAGTAAACAATCAATACCAGGGACGTAGCCAAAATGAATACCGTCAACAGTTTACCGAATTGTTACAGAGAGCCATAAGCTATGCGGGTGGTGATAGCAGCCGGGTGGTAGTGCTTAGCATACCGGATTGGTCAGCCACTCCGGCTGGAGCGGGCAGAAGGGAGGCCGTAGGCCGCGACATCGATGAATTTAATGCGATAAACCGGCAGATTACCCAAAGTTATGGAGTGGCTTATGTGGATGTAACACCGGTAAGTCGCACCGCATTAAACGATGCCTCCTTAGTAGCCTCGGACAACTTGCATTTTTCGGCCGCTATGCATCGGCTATGGTTGCAACTGCTGTTTGAGAAGGCGCGTAAGGCTATTCATCATTGAGCTTGCGCATGGTTTTTGTTTCTTTGAGGTCCTATCCTTATCAGTATGCGTAAAAAACTTTTCCTGGGGATCCTCCTGGGTCTTTTTTGTTCACTTGCGGTGGCCCAATCCAACCGCTCCATTAAATACTTCAACAAAGCCCGTGAAGCAGTAGCTGAAGATGATTTTAAGCAAGCTAAGGAATACCTGGAAAAGGCTATTGAAGATAGTCCCGCTTTTAGCGATGCCCTGGTTTTTGCCGCTGATATTTACCGGAACGAAAAGAATTACGAGCGGGCCTTGCAATACTACGAGCAGGCTTTGCGAAATAATGGTCCGTATTACGTTAATCTCTTTTACGGACAAACCCTTTTTGCGGCAGGGCGCTACCCTGAAGCTATAAAAGCCCTGCAGGCCTATCAACAAAGCCCGCAAGCCAACCCTAAGTACAGTGAAGATATAGAACGCCTCATTGCCAACTCCAATTTTGCCATTCGTTCACAGGCCAATCCTAAACCTTATAAGCCTGAAAATATGGGGAGCCGCATCAATACCGATCAAATGGAATATTTTCCATCTATATCGGCAGACGGCAATACCCTGGTGTTTACCCATCGCAAAACGGAAGGTGAAAAAACCGATGAGGACTTTTGGGTGACCCAGCGGGATAGCCTGAGAGCTCCCTGGAGCAAGGCCCAACCTTTACGGGGTTTTTTGAATACCGAACTCAACGAAGGGGCTCAGGCCCTTACGGCTGATGGGGGTATTATTTATTTTGCCGCTTGTGAAAGGCGCGATGGTTACGGCTCCTGTGATATTTATGCTTCTTTTTACCAGGGAGAGGGAATCTGGAGCCGCCCGGTGAACCTGGGGGATAGTGTAAATTCACGGGTTTGGGATAGCCAGCCCTCCATTTCTTCCGATGGACAAACCCTTTACTTTGTGCGTGGCCGTAACAGTTTTGATAAAGACATCAATATTTACCACGCCCGCTTACGATCCGATGGTACTTTTGGCCGGGCCAGACCCATTCCCGGAAAGGTGAATACCTCCGGTCAGGAAACCTCGCCCTTTATCCACTTTGACAACCAGAGTTTGTATTTTTCTTCCAACGGTCATCCCGGTATGGGCGACCTGGACTTTTTTGTCTCCAAAAAACAAGCAGACGGCAGTTGGGGTGAGCCACAAAACCTGGGCTATCCCATCAATACCGGTGGACAGGAGTTTAGCCTGATTGTGGCCCCGGACGGTAAGACGGGTTACTTTGCCAGCGATGCGCTGGAAGGTGGTTTGGGATTGCTGGATCTGTATTCATTTGAACTGCCGGAAGAAGCGCGGGCCATTGAAATTGCCTACATCCGGGGGCGGGTAACCAATAAAAAAACCGGGCAACCCATTGCTACCGAAATTGATTTTACGGATATCAACAGTGAAGAAAAAATACTGACCGAGCGCAGCAGCCGAAATGGTAATTACTTTGCGGTATTACCGGGTAATGCAGATTATGCGCTGAATATCAAGGAAGAGGGTTATTTGTTTTATTCCAAAAATTTTAGCCTGGCCACCCAAACGGTAGATCGGGCTTTTGTGTTGAACGTAGAATTGATACCCATTGAAGTAGGGGAGCGCGTGAAGCTGGAAAACGTATTTTTTGCTACGGATTCCTATGAATTGGATGCCCGTTCCTATGCCGAGCTCAAGGAAGTAGCCAGTTTCCTGGAAGCCAACCCCAGCGTAAAAGTGGCCCTGGAAGGCCATACGGATAACGAAGGAACCCCGGCTTATAATAAAACCCTGAGCCAAAACCGTGCTAAAGCCGTTATGAACTACCTGGTAGAGCAGGGCATAGCAGCAGATCGTTTAAGTGCCAGTGGTTATGGTGATACTCAACCGGTGGCGACCAATGAAACCGAGGAGGGGCGGCAGTTGAACCGTAGAACGGAGCTGCGGATTACGGGGTACTGATAGAATCTGGAAAGCCTGATGTTAAAGAAAAAGGGGATGATGAATCATCCCCTTTGGTATTTCATGGGAGCCGTTGTTTATTTAATCTCAATTATATTGGAGGCAATCCATTCTCCAACGGCACCTGAACAGGTACCGCAACCCGGAAACTGAACAGGGTTAAAGCTGGAATAGCAAGAAACAAACTGTTGCACTTCGTAAAGTGAACCACAGGGGGTACAATTGGCATCGGCCAGGCTAATGGCTCCGATGGCCCATTGGAAGGTGGTGTTGCCACAAGGATTTACCGTTGCTACATCACCGGGTGCCAGACACACATTATTGGGCGAGGCATAGCAAACGGTAGAAGGACAACTGTAGGCCTCCACATAGTCAATGTACACATAACAATTGGAGCTGTTAACAATATACATCGGGCCTGATTGAGCGGCAAGCTGAATGCTAAATAAGCCCATCCCTAAAACTAACAACAGGCTTTTGATATTAATCCAATTTTTCATGACGAGTAAATTTAAATGTTTCAAACCATGAATGTAAGAAAATTAGCTCATATATATGGCTTTCTCCTTGATAATTAGCAAATAGCCAATATCATGGCCAATCATTTTAAGGTATATCGGACGGATCAATAAAATGGTGGTTTCAAAAAATATAGTAGGCCCCTACACCCACCGAAGAGCCGGTAAAAATGCCGGGAAGAGCCCACGCCAGGATGTTCTGGCTGCCAAGGGTAAAGCGATAACGTTCAGCCAACGTAAGCTGATAGGAAACTCCTAAAGCCAGCGTATTAAAGCCTCCGTAAGTTAGTTCGCCCCGCAAAATATGTCTGGGGTTGAAGTGCCACAGTGAACCCACGCCAAGCCTTGGAATGTAAGCAGTGAGGTAACGGTATTCGGCCAGGGCATAAAGCTCTTTAAGGTATTTGGCATCTTTACAGGGTTTGGCAAAACGGAAATTCACGTTAAAGGGCATAAGAGCGGCATAACCATCGGTGGTGCCGTTAAAGAATCCGTTTTGAATGCGGTCGCGTTCAGCCGCTACCAGGCTGTCATTCAGGTCAAAAATGCTTTCGAAATTGGCTCCCCGAAACCGGAAGGCTGAATCCACCCGGGTTTCTTCCAGTCCCGACCAAAAGACTACCCCCAAATCTTCTATTTTAAAATCCAATCGGTATTTCTGGTCCCTTAGGGGCATACTTATCTCAAACCCGGTAGCCATTCCCAGTCCACCAAACGGAATGGGACTATTGGAACGGGTTTCACGGATCACGTATTCAAGATCGGCATCCAGGTATTCCCCGTTGCTTTCGGTAAAAATGCTAGCCTTTCGTACATCATAAGCACTATACTCATGACCTACCACTATGCCCACATCCAGTTTATAGGGTATAGAGTCCAGCAAAGCCTCGTAACGGTATTTCAGGTTAGTGTACCACCAGCTTTCAAACTGCGAGGGGCCAAGCTCCACCTCCTGCCCGGCAAATTGCTTATTACCGTTCAGGAATAGCCTTAGGCCATTATCCGTTAACCGACTTCCGGTAAATAATTGGTTTTCAATATGAAAATAACTACCGGGAGTGTAGGCATCCAGGGTATAATAAGCCGGTTGTTCGTACGAAATATCCAGGCTTTGCCAGTAACCAAAGCGTAAACCGTTCCCGGTTCGTGAGAGAATTTCATCTTTTTGCTGCTCATTTAAAAAATCTGATAAGGCAAGATCTATCAGCGATGCAAAGGGCACTCTTGAGTTGGCTCCGCCTAATTCATAAGAAATTCCGGCTACCGGGGGTTTGGCCTTTAAGGCCATTATTTGTTTAATGGATAAAGTATCACGTTGAGCATAACCGCAGTAAAAAACCAGCAGCAACAGCCCTGTTACTACGAATTGTTTCATTTAGCGGTTCGGAGTTTTAAGTCACCGGAAAGGGTCAGGTCCAAGTAGTTATCGTTATAAATTTTAACCTTTTGGGGATAACTTCCGGTACTGAAGCGTGCTTCAAAAACAATGAAGAAAGTGTTTTTCAACAGGGCAATACGCTCGGGTGTAAGTGGGTAGCGGGCCTGGCTTTTTACGGCTGTGCTCACCCTTTGATTATTATCCAGCTCAGCCGCCTGCAGCACATCCGGAGAGCTTAAGGTTCCCAATAATGTGCTATCCCGGTCCAACAACAACATATTCACTGATACGGCAAAAGGAAAGGCATTATCACCGATCAATACCAAATCACCGGATTGCAATTGCCCCTTAGGGTCAATACCGCTGTATTTAAAGGCACTGGTATCCGCAAAAAGTAAATTTTGGAAGGCTAGGTTTAGGGGAAGCTCGGTAGTAAGGTAGGCGGTGATGCCGTACTCGCGATAGGCAAACTGATCGTAAACGGGGGTCGGAACCGAAGCGTTGAGATAGGTATTCAGGTCCAGTTCAAAAGTTTTCGGTTGGTTTTCCAAAAGCTCGGTAATATTACTATTGCCGCCATTTACAGGTATTTGTAAAAGCCCGGGAGAGGGCCGGTTGCCCGGTGTATTCTCGGTGGCGGCCGGTACATTTTGCAATTGCCCCAAACCGTTCCAGTTGAGTGATGTACGATTACCGCCAGCGTTAACTCCCTCCACATTATTGAAGGTTACGCCCAGGGGAGCACCTATAAAATTTTCCACTTCCAATGAAAGTAGCACTTCATCCAGCGCCAGTTGGTTGGCGTTGGAGAGAATATCCAGAATTTCACCCTGTACCGATTCGGTAGAGTTCAGGGTATCACGCCCCAGGTAACCGTAACTCCTGGAAGCCAGTAAACCGATTATACCGGTTTTCAGCAATACACTATCCTGCAAAGAGAGGGTAATGAGGCGGCCCGATGAATCAATACGTGCATTGGTTTGAGTATAGAAAGTATTGTAAAGCCCGCTTCCGGGTGGGCCGGTGAGGTTTACCGTGTAACCGGCAATATCTTGTTCCGAATACCGGTTTCCGGGGCCGGAGGTGCCTGAGGCCGGTACTATTTCATCAAATTCAAGGGGGGTACCATTTAGGGTAGCGGAAGGGATTTTATATTCAAAAACGAGTTCATCCTCTATGGTGTTGGTGGCATCCAGGTACATACTTCCACGCTCTACCACCATACTGGTTAACTGCCCCCGGAAGTTTTCAATTTCGGTGTTTTCACTTTCCGAGAGTAATATCTGGTCGGGAAAAACGGCCGTGGCCTGAACGGGATCCAGATTTTTTACGGTAACCCGTATATCCAAAACATCGGAAGTGTCAATATCTACATTCATACCGTTGGAGCCCGGTGAGTCGATATTCTGGATAATAGTACGTATCTGTCCTTCCACTACAATATTATTCTCCAGCCGAACCGAGTCGCGGTAAAGGTCGCCCGGCATAATGGAAGCTACGTTACGGGCCATAATATCGGCTCCACCGCTTCTGTTGCGAATGAGGTATTGAAAGTTGGTAATCTCCACCGGTATTTCATTGCTGATTTCCACTACCAACCATCCATCCCGCAAGGTCATGGTTTGAAAAAAGTTGGTGGCATCGAGGTTAAAACTGTAAGGCCCAAAACCATCCAGAGGCGGAATATCCGCGTTATTACCGTTGTTGATCATTACGATTGCTCCGGCTGCGCCTGAACGTTTGGCCAATTGGCCCATCGAAATGGTTTGGGTAATGGTGCGGGTTCCCAGGTCAATATTTTGTAAGGTAGCGGTATTGCTGTAATCCTTATCGAAAGCCTCGTCTATACGTTGGAACTTAAAATCACCGAGTTTACTGCGGTACACCAGGCTTACCTGCCCATCCGATGTAAAAGTTAATACGGAATCCGTAAACAGGTCATCAAGGCTTAGCCGGGAGTTCAGGATAGGGGTAAGGGCTTCAACATCCCACTGGGCACGATCACGATCAGGCCGGCAAGCACCCAGAAGTAAGACGCTTGTAATCAGCACCTGACGGAAAAAAACTAAAAAACCTCTTTTGGACCACATGAAAAGCAAATTAATGAAGAAAATGTGAACCTGGCGTTTGCCTTGTGCAAAGGGACATTTACTAGGATTTAAGGCACCTTGGCTAAAAAGTTAGGTGAAAATTCATGTTAAAAGTGGGTATTTGACTAGGGATCAATTATTTTAGTCCCCGGTAAATTCACTCAAAAATCTCCAAAATGTCTAAATGCAAAGTATTTAGAACATTTGATTTTTTTAAAAACGGAGTTTAAGCACCCATTAATGATAAATAGCAAAACTCCAAACAACCACTAAGGTTCATGAAGAAGATTATTTTATTGATGTTTTGTGGGTTGTTGGTAGCAGCCTGTTCGCGTGACAAAATTGATTTTGACCTGCTGGACGACATCCGGCTCAGTCCCGGCTTGCAATTACCCCTCGTAAAAGCCCATCTTTCGTTGGGTGACCTGGTAAAGGAGGATTCCTTGATAAGAGTTGATGATGACAACCTCATTAGTATTGCCTACAGCCAAGACAGTCTTTTTGGTTTCAGTGCGCTGCAGTTTGTGGAAATTCCGGAGCAAGACCCCACTCCGGTACCGGTTAGAGTAGGTGATCCACCTTTTGACCTCGGTATTGCGATGGGTACACTGGCGGGTTCGGAACTTTCACTGGCTCACTTTGAAACGGCTTTGCTGCGCTACACCATAAATACGCCCACTCCCGTTACTACCGATGTAGAGTTTACTCTCACCATTCAAAATGCCACCTTTAACGGCAGTACTTTCGAACACGTATTTGTGTTGCCCGCCAATTCCATTTCCTTCGATGATTCGCTGGATATATCAGGAATTCAGTTTGACCTGAGTAATAACGGTACCCAGATTAATTACCTCGCCATTAAAATGGAGATTACCGATGAAGGTGCCGCTCCCATTGGCCATGATTTTTTCAATACGATACAACTGACCAATCTAAGTTTATTGGAAGCCAACGGCTTTTTTGGGGATAAAGTCATTAATATTCCCTCCGGTCAGTTTGATTTCGATATTTCATCACTGAATGACCTTAGCGATGGATTTCAACTCGCTAATCCCTCCATCCGTTTAATTACGGCCAGTTCTATGGGGGTAGGTCTTCAATTTAAACCCGACTTTTTCGGGGTTAACGGTACGGGAACCGTAGCCGGGCTGAAAGCTTCGCAGTATCAAATCCCCAAGGCTACCAGTAGTACAATACTGGACACTACCGTTATTACCATCGATAAAACCAACTCTGAGATAGTGGAATTCCTGGCCAACTTACCTAAGCTGGTTACATACGGTGGACAGGCACAGATGAACCCGGCCGGGCGCGATGCCAACTTTATCAGTAAGAACGCCCGCCTGAATATTGGGTTGGAGATAGACATCCCATTGGAAATCAGTGCGAGTAACCTGGTGATTGAAGAAACGATCAATGATGTGCAGATCAGCAGTAGTGAAGAGGTGGATGCCATCGAGTCTTTAAGCCTGTTTTTCCGTACCACCAATGGTTTTCCTTTTGATGTGGACTTGGACATTGCCTTTTTAGATGAAAACGATGCAGTACTTGAAACGGTACAGATTCCCCTGCTGGATGCGGCATCTACAAATGCTTCCGGCCGTGTAAACCAATCCTCCAGCTCCGAATACGATGTTGTTTTTGAAGACAACGCCATTAAGGGGCTGCTCAATGCCAAGAAGATACGTATTACCGGTAGATTGAATACTACCAACAACGGGCAAACCATTGTAAAGATGTACACGGATTACGAACTGGATGTGCAGATAGCTACTCAAACTAAAGTAAACTACTAAGCCGCTGACCATGAAGTACTGGATACAAACTTTAGCCCTTACCCTTACCACACTGGTGGCCACTGCCCAAAGTGATCTTACCCTTTACAATTTCAATGCTATCCCGCAGTCTATGCACGTTAACCCCGCTTACCCTCAGCAGACTAAGGTGTGGGTGGGCCTTCCGGTAATGTCGGGTTTGCATTTCCATTTTCACAATAATGGCTTTAAGCTGGTAGATTTATTGGAAAGAGGTACTGACCCCAACGAGAATTTAGATAATATCATAAACAACCTGGACGATAAAAGTCACCTGGCCATTAGCCAGAATGTGGATTTGTTTGGGGTTGCTTTCCGGGTAGGTAATGGAATGTTTTCCGTAGGTGCCACGCAGGAGGTAGATATGCGTATGGATTACCCGGTGGATCTTTTAAAGGTGATACGCTATGGTAATGACCAGTACGTGGATCAATCCCTTAACGTAAGCCAGTTTGACTACGAAACGGTAGCCCGCACTAATTTTTATATGGGTTACCAGCATTCATTGATGGAAGACAGGCTGAGTATTGGAGGCCGTCTGAGATACATTATCGGCCAGCAACATTCCTACGTGGAGCGGATGAACGCTGAGATCAATACCAGGGATAACGGTTTTGAGCTGGAAGTTAAAACGGATATTCTCATCCGTACAGCTGGAGTTTCCAGCGTTTTGGAAAATAGTTTTGGCGATAATATCATGGGAAATGTCATTCCTCAAAACTCGGGTTTTGGCCTGGATTTAGGAGGACATTATAAGATCAATGAAAATTGGGATGTTTCGGCCAGTGTGATAGACCTGGGTTTGATCAACTGGACGGCCAATACGCGTGATTACCGAAGCAATGGGGAGTTTGTGTACGATGGTATCGATGCTGATCTGGCGGATGATAATTTAGGTGATTCCTGGGAAAATACCCAGGACAGCCTCAGTGAAGCCTTTGACTTTAAAGAAACGGATGGGGAAAGCTATACCCGTTGGCTGAGCCCCCGTGTATTTTTAGGCGGTAATTATCACTTTAACGATAAACATGCCGTGGGGGCTTTGTATCACGGGCGTTTTTGGGATGGCGAATTGTTTCATGACGTAAGTTTCAATTACCAGGGCCGCTGGTCACGCACCTTTCAGTTTATTGCTTCTTATTCAATTATCAATCGTACTTACAATAACGTGGGCGCGGGTTTCTCCTTGAAAATGGGGCCCGTGCAACTCTATTTGCTATCCGATAATATTCTGGGGGCGATGATGTATGAAAATCTTCAGACCACCAACCTCAGGGTAGGCTTAAACCTTACTTTTTACGGCAAACGCAATAAAAAATCCACCGGAACCCAATTGGTAGATCCGATACCCGTGGAAGAACCCACACCAACGGTGCCCGATAGCGAAGACGGTGGTCAATAAATGAATTTTTAAACTCGAACGAACACTTTTAACTAAATCAAGACACAATGAAAAAAGTTGTATTAAAACCCTTTTTAATTGCTGCCCTTTTTGGTGTAGTGGCCTGTGAAGACGAAGACTTGCTCGGTCTTTCCAATGGCGATAGTGAACTGGCCCTGGGTGAATATTACATGGAGGCTGAAAGCGTGGTTTCATACCTCTATAACCTAGCCGACAAAGCGTATAACGATTCTACTTTTCAGGCGGGTGACTCTACTCAAATATGGGGTATTCCCATCGTTGCTACCCCAACTTCCGCTATGGAAATACGTTTTGGGAACGGGATAACCGGTGACGATGGTATAACCCGTAAGGGATTGATCAAGGTGAATGAAAGCGGTAACTTTTCCTCCGGAGGAAGCCTGTCTTTCACTTTTGACAATTTCCGCATCGATGATCGCCAGGTGGGTAGTTCCAACACCACTATGAATGTGACCAACGTAAGTGCGGGTTCCTATACCATCGGGGTTAATGATTTCGGTATCAATAACGAGTTCGACTACTCGGGTAACAAAAGCATTAACTGGCTGAGCGGCTTGGGTACTCCCGAAGACGACTCCGATGACACCTACAACGTAGGAGGTACCTTTAGCGGTATGGAGATTGAGTCAGGAAACGGTATTTCGGGTACGGTTACCGAAGCCCTGCTTTACGATCGTAGCTGTGAGCACAGCGTGGTTGAAGGACTGGTTGATCTTAGCTTTACCGGGGATAGTATCAGTGCTACCGGTGGCTCTATCGACTTTCAAAAGAACGATGGTTGTAGCAACGTAGTTGTTATTACCATTACCACCGAAAACGGAGGGAATCTTACTTTCCCCAAAACATTTAACGGCTTCTAAAAAAACAGATCCTCAATACTTATACTTGGGCCAGCGGGTTTTTAAAAACTCCCTGGCCCTTTTTTCTTTCTCGTTATTACCGGGGTTGTAAAATGATGCCCCGCTGATTTCGGAGGGTAAAAATTCCTGATCTGCAAAATTACCTTCATAGGCGTGTGCGTATTGATAGTCTTTGCCATAACCCAGTTCCTTCATTAGTTGGGTAGGAGCATTCCGAATGGGCAGGGGTACACCCAAATCTCCACTTTTACGAACTTCTTGCTGTGCTTTATTAATAGCCTCATAGCTGGCGTTACTTTTGGGTGAGGTAGCCAGGTAAACCACGCATTGGGATAAAATGATGCGTCCTTCCGGCCAGCCTATTTTTTCCACCGCTTCAAAGGTGGCATTGGCTAGCAGTAAAGCGTTGGGATTGGCGAGGCCAATATCTTCGGAAGCCAGGATGAGTAACCTGCGGGCAATGAACTTGGGATCTTCTCCACCTTCAATCATTCGCGCCAGCCAATATACTCCGGCATTGGGGTCGCTACCCCGGATGGATTTTATAAAGGCCGAAATGATATCGTAATGCTGCTCCCCGTTTTTGTCGTAAAAGGCCGGGCGGTTTTTTAGAATCTTCTCCACCTCATCATTGGTCACACGGGCACCTTCCTCCAGATTTCCGGCTATCAACTCGAGGGTGTTGAGCAGCTTGCGTGCATCACCTCCGGAGAAACGAAAAAGAGCTTCTTTTTCAGCTACTTCCAGCTTTTTATCGATAAGCCACTTGTCCTCAATAAGTGCCCTTTGCAGCATGGTATCCAAATCTTCCTTGCGAAGGGCTTTAAGGGTATAAACCTGACAGCGCGACAAAAGGGCAGAGATTACCTCAAAACTTGGATTCTCAGTGGTTGCCCCAATCAGGGTTACGGTACCTTTTTCCACGGCACCCAATAAACTATCCTGCTGAGATTTGCTGAAGCGGTGAATCTCATCAATAAAAAGTATTGGGGTTTGACCTTGAGCAAATAAACCCTGGCCCTCGGCTTTTTGGATAACCTCACGAACTTCCTTAACGCCTGAATTAATGGCGCTTAAGGTGAAAAAAGGCCGGCCGGAATACTTGGCGATGAGTCCCGCCAAGGTGGTTTTTCCCACTCCGGGTGGGCCCCAGAAAATGAGGGAAGGAACTATTTTTCGTTCCAGCAGTTTTCTTAATGAACCCTCTTTTCCAACCAGTTCTTCCTGACCGATAAATTCATCAAAATTTTTAGGTCGCATACGTTCTGCCAGTGGAGTGGCCATAGTGCACAATTTTTGAGAGGGTAAAAGTAGTACATTTAAAAGCGGATATGAGTTTACTAAGGCCCGGCAGAAGTTATGATGACCAGTTCATTCCCCAGGAAAAGGGACTGGGGTTTTTATTGAAACCCTTCATGTTTGTGGTGCTTCTGTGGATCATTTTTTGGGTGGATTACCGCTATGATCTGGAACTTTTTCACCTGGGTATTTATCCGAATGATTGGAGCGGATTAAAGGGCGTAGTGTTTTCACCTGTCATACACGGGAGTCTTCAACACCTTACCAATAATACCATTCCGGTATTGGTACTGGGTGCTTCACTTTACTATTTCTATCCGCGTGTTGCCAATTTTATAGTGATTGTTTCATGGGTAATAAGTGGCCTGATTGTATGGTTTATCGGTCGTGAAAGCTACCATATAGGGGCCTCCAGCCTCATTTATGCGTTGGCCGGATTTATTTTCCTCAGCGGCATACTCCGTAAACAAGCCAACCTTTTAACTCTTTCACTATTAGTGGTATTTGTATATGGCAGCCTGGTGTGGGGTGTTTTACCGATTGACGAGCAGGTAAGCTGGGAAGCCCATTTGGCAGGAGCCTTCAGTGGGTTTGCACTGGCTTTTCACTTCCGGAACTTAGGCCCGGCCCAAAAAGTGAAAAGATACAGTTGGGAACTTGAAGATGAGGAAGAAGAAGAGGATGACTTGATTGGTGATGCCTGGAAAAATTACTCAGGCGAGCATTCCGTAATTTATTACTACAAACCCAAAGAAGATGATGAGCAAAACCAAAAGGATTAGTCTCCTTTTATTGGTATGCCTTTCCACCCTGGCATCGGCCCAACAATACCTCTACATAAAAAAGAAGGGGGAATTACCAGCTGAAAGACTTAAAGTGGGTGATCCTGTAAAACTCCGCACTGCGGATGGTGAGGACTGGATAAAAGGCAATATTCAAAAAATTGCGGTAAAATCCATTACCTTCAATAACCAGGTTTATCCTCTTAAGAATGTGGCCGGAATCCGCACCTATAATTCGCTAGTAAAGATTACCGGAACTGCCCTTTGGGTTGGAGGAACACTTTTTACGGGCATTGCCCTTACTAATCGCCTGATTAATGATGACCGGCCGGTATTATTTCCAGGGCAAATTATTTTTGGTGCAGCCATGGTTTCGGGCGGATTATTGGTAAACTGGTTGTCGCGCAATACCTATAAAACCTCAAATGGGTATTATTGGGAAGTTATTGATTTGAATAAGGAGTACATTGAATAAAACTGCGGTAGTAATAGGAGCAACTGGCCTCATCGGAGCACAGCTTTTGGAAAAGCTGCTCCGTGATGAACGGTACCAGGATGTTTGGGTTTTGGCGCGTAGGAGTACCGGAATAGAACATCCTAAATTAAAGGAGAAGATTGGTGATTTGCTGGATGATGCCTTCTGGAAGTTTGAAATTGCTGTGGACGATGTTTTTTGCTGTATTGGTACTACCCAGGCCAAAACCTCGGATATGCAGCTATACAAGAGCATAGATTACGGGGTACCGCTGCAGGTGGCCCATTGGGGACTTAAGAACGGTATGCAGAAGTACCTGGTGATCAGCTCCATGGGAGCCAATAAAAAAAGCCGGATTTTTTACAGCCGTATTAAGGGCCAAATGGAGGATGCACTCCGCAAAATGGCTATCCCCAGGTTGTACCTTCTGCGACCATCCCTGTTATTGGGTAATCGTAATGAATTCAGAATGGGCGAGGCCCTGGGAAAGTTTTTCACGCGAGTATTCTCTCCGCTTATTCCGGCAAAATATAAAGGCATACAAGCCGAAACCGTGGCTTCAGCTATGATTAACCTTGCCAACTCAACCGCTGATAGCGTAGTTTATGAATCAGATGAACTGCGTTCACTGGGTTCAGAGTCCTGAACCTCTTTTTGCACTGCTTCTTTGGGGTTCACCGCATCGGGAATCTTTCGAAAACGGAAAGAATAATAAATGATGAAGATGCCCAGAACCAGGCTGTAAAAGCCTACCAGGTAATTCAAAGTGTCCAGGCTATCGAAGGGATTGAAAATAATGAGTCCGGCAAAGATCAAGCTAATGCCTCCGTTTACCAGAAAGACCAGTTTGTTGCCTTTGGCTCTTACAGCCGCTATAAACTGCGCCAGTCCCATTACGGCCGCCCAACCACCAATGGCATAGGTAAATATCTGAATGGAGGAACTGACATAGAGTAAAATCAGCGCTCCGAGAATCAGTTGTAATAAACCCAGGAAAAATAGTAATGTCCAGGCCTTGCCACTTTTTCGGGCTATAAGGGCTGCAATAGCCACCGCCAGGCCGAATACCAATAAGATGAGACCAAGAAACTGAACCAGGTCGGCCAGCTTAAAGTCTTCAATGAAAAGGGAGAGGCACCCCAAAACGATCAGGAAAATACCTTGTATGGCCAGTATCCACCATTTTTTGCGCAGAGCATTCATTCAGTTTGTGTTTCCGTTGATAACCGAAAAATACTGAAATTGCTCAGAATTTCTCAAAAACACCCAACCCAAACAGGGCAAAATCATAACGCACGGGGTCGTATGCGTTCATTTCCCTCAGTTGTTGGTCCAGCTCTTCCACCGCCTTCCAGTCATTGGCTTTTCGTTTCAAAATGCCCAGTTTACGGGCTACCCTTCCGGAGTGTACATCCAGCGGACAGGAAAGCAGGGCAGGGGAAATAGAGTTCCATATTCCGAAATCGATACCGTCATCAGGCCTTACCATCCACCTTAAAAACATATTGAGGCGTTTGCAGGCTGAATTGGCAAAGGGGTCTGACACGTGTTTGCGGGTTCGGGGCAAGTGTTCCAGGCTGAAAAATCGATATCGGAAACGCCCCAGCGCGTATTTCATGGTATGCTCATCAACCTGCGGTACAAAAAGCTGTTCCAAACCACCGGGTTCGCTATAAATACTTTTGAGGCTGGTGAGAAAGTAACAAAGGTCATCGTAATTGAAGGTGCGATGCACAAAACCCTTAAACCGCTTTAAATCCGAAGCCTTATGGTGAATTACAAAGTCGTAAGGAGCGTTGTCCATAAGTTCAAGTAACCGTTCACTGTTGCGGATAATGGTAGTGCGTTGACCCCAGGCAATGGTGGCGGTCAATAAACCGCTGATCTCAATGTCCGCTTTATAGGTAAAGCGATGAGGAATTTGAATAGGGTCACTATCAATGAAAGCAGGATTGCAATATTCCAGGTATTTACTTTCGAGAAAGCTTTTGAGCTCTTCAATTTTCATGAGTAAAATAGGGCAGGGGTATTTTTAAGAATGTTTCTAATCAAAACAACTGCCTTTGCAATTGCAGGTTTCTCCGGCCATAACATAACGTACCCGCTTTGCATCGTACTGAAGCATAAGACTGTAGGAGACCTGTTTGCCCCCATTTGAAATAAGGGTTTTAACCGCATAATAATTGTTTTGACCCACGGAGCGCAATTTAAAGGAACCGAAAACCACCGGACCCTTCAATTCCATAGTATTGACCACGTAGTTTTTAAATTCCTGTTCGGCAATACGAATGAATTCATTTCCTGAGTAGTAACCGATGGCATGCGTTTCGAAGATATTTGTTTTCTCGGCTATCCCGAGCCTGGAGGAAGGGTAAGCCAACAGGATAGGAATCAGAAGAAAAAACTGGCTAAAAAGGAAACTTTTCATGAAGCGGAGCCTTTGCAGAACCGAATATATCAATTTTAAAGCTTGCGGATTTATTGTCCGCCTAGCATCTGCCTCACTTTTTCCAGGTCTTCGGCTGTATCCACCGCCACACTTTGTGAATGGGTTATTCCCAAACGTATTTTACGGCCATTCTCCAGCCAGCGGTTTTGCTCCAGTGATTCAGCCCGCTCCAATGAAGTTTGTGACAGGGCTGAAAACTCGCGTAGTGCATTTTGCGTAAAACCGTACATCCCGAGGTGGCGGTAGAAAGTATGGTGATCCGCCCATCTTTCTTTAGGGTGATCCCGCAGAAAGGGAATTACCGAACGACTGAAATATAAAGCGTCCCGGTTATGATCTAAAACCACAAAAACACCGGTGTTTTCCGTCAACTCTCCGGCCTCTTTTACCGGAATTACCAATGAGGACATTTCCACGCGGGGATCATCAAAACAAGCACTCAACTGAACTATCTGTTCCGGGTTCAAAAGGGGTTCATCTCCTTGAATATTGATTACAATGTCCGGCTCATCTTTTTTAGTCAGTATCCATTTTTCCATCGCCTCGAGGCAGCGATTGGTGCCGGTGTTGTGTTCTCCGGTCATGATTACCTCACCACCAAATTCCATTACCGCTTTTTCGATCCGATGGTCATCAGTAGCCACCACTACGTTTGTAAGGGCCTTACGGGCTTGCTCGTAAACTCTCTCAATCATGGTTTTACCGGCAATATCCATCAGCGGTTTTCCTTGTAAACGTGATGAGCCGTAACGGGCAGGAATAATACCAAGTATATTCATAAAGGTGGTTTTGCCGCTCCTAATATAAAAAAGCCACCGACTAGTCGGTGGCTTTTTATTCTTGTGCGGGGGTTTTTAAACCGTTTGCTCTTCGTGCTTACCCTCGCAAAATTCTTCCAACACTTTAGCATTAAAGGCAGGCAGATCTTCAGGTGAACGGCTGGTTACCAGTCCTTCATCCACAACTACTTCCTCATCAACCCAATTGGCTCCGGCATTTTGAATATCGGTTTTAATGCTGGCAAAGGAAGTTACCTTGCGGCCCTTCAGTACACCGGCTTCCGCTAACATCCACGGAGCATGACAAATGGCGGCTACTGGTTTATGCTGATCGAAAAAATCGCGGACAAACTTTACCGCTTTTCCATTTCGCCTCAAAAGATCGGGGTTGATTACTCCACCCGGTAATAGTAAACTGTTGTAGTCGCTGGCCGATACTTCCTCTATCGACTTATCTACTTCCACTTCCTGGCCCCAGTTTCCATCTTTCCAACTGCGGATAGTGCCATTCTTCAATGATATGATATGAACCGTGGCACCTTCTGTTTCAACGGCTTTGCGAGGTTCTGTAAGTTCTACTTCTTCAAATCCATCAGTAGCTAGTAAGGCTACTTTTCGGTTGTCTAATAATCCCATGTTCTGTTTTGTATTTATTGATTTTAATTTATTGATTATGCCAGGGCTTCCAACTTTTTAATCTGTTGCAAACTATTTCGGATAGAATGCAGATGGTTGGATAACACCTTTTTATGATTTGGGCTCAGGATCAAATTTTCTACGGCTTCGGTGTATTCACTTATGGCGTATTCCTCGCCACGTTCACACTCCTTTAACACAGCCGTATCATCATTCAGCGATAATTTTTCGCGAATATTCATCCAGGCCCGGTGAGCATCGCCTTCCAGGGTAGTCCCCTTATCGGGCTTTACCTCCAGATCGGCCAGTATATCCTTTATATCGTGCCCAAAGCGATAGCGCTCCTCGGCACTATTTTGGTAAAATTGTTTCAGGTCAGGATCTGCGGTGTTCTCCGAAGCCTGTTTATAGCCCTTCTCGGCATCGTAATTCCTCTTTAATAAGAGGTTCAACTGTTTTTGTGCGGTATTTTCCATATTTCTTATTTAAGTCCTTAATTTTCAATTCCATCGTTACGTAAAGCTTCAATAAGCTCACTTTTATTCATTTTGCTGCGCCCTTCAATACCTACTTTTTGAGCTTGTTGGTATAATTCCTTCTTGGTGCGGTTTTCATATTTCTTTCCGCCACCCTCATCCTTGGAGTTGGCAATGCGCGCGGCTTTTTCCTTACTCATTCCCTGGTCGCGCAAGGCTTCATATTGATCTTCATTTTTAATACGGTTCATTTCCTTATCAGGCATCTGCTGAGTTTTATAAAAGAACAATTGGAGGGCCTTGGATTGTTTATAAATATTAGAAATCTTTATATGGAAATAGACCAAAGGCGTATGCTCACGCTTAATACGGCCGAATACAATAAGCAAGGAGAATACGTGCTGTACTGGATGCAGCAATCGCAAAGAGCCGAGTGGAACCAGGCTTTGGAATATGCTATCCAGCAATCAGCTGAATTGAATAAAGGCGTATTAGTGGTTTTTGGACTTACCGATAATTACCCCGAAGCCAGCTTAAGGCACTACACCTTTATGGTAGAGGGCTTGCAGGAAGTCTCCAGTCAGTTGGCGGAACGTAATATCAAGTTTGTGCTGGAAAAAGGAGAGCCGGACCAGGTCGCTATTAAGTATGCTGAGAAAGCAGCCCTGGTAGTTTGCGACCGTGGTTATTTGAGGCATCAGAAGCAATGGCGTAGTAACCTGGCCGAAAAATCCGGAGTTAAAGTAGTACAGGTTGAGTGTGATGTAGTGGTGCCGGTAGAAACCGTTTCGGATAAGGAGGAATATGCCGCGCGTACCATACGTTCCAAAATACAGGATCTCACCGGTGAATTCAGGGTAAAGGTAACCACCCATCAGGTGGGTAAAAGTTCCTTAAACCTGTCTTACCAGGGTTTGGAAATGGATAAAGCCCCGGAATGGTTAAAGCAATTGAACATTGCTAAAAAACCGGGTCCGGTATCGCGTTACTTCAAAGGAGGTACTTCGCAAGCCAAAAAGCGTTTTAAGCAGTGGTTGAAAGATTCCTATGAGCACTACAATGCCCACCGTAATAAACCCCACAAGGAAGATATTTCCTTTATGAGTCCCTACCTTCATTTCGGACAAATATCACCCCTTTGGATATTGGAACAGTTAAAGGGAAGACGCGGTGAAAACCGTGAGTCCTATGAAGAAGAACTGATTGTACGCAGAGAGTTGGCGATCAATTTTGTGCACTACAACCCCCATTACGATTCTTACCAGTGTATTCCTGAATGGGCCGAAGAAACGCTGGAAGATCATAAGCAAGATGAACGCCCGAAAGTATATACCAAAAAGCAACTTGAAAATGCTGAAACGGATGACCCGTATTGGAATGCGGCCATGCATACCATGCGGGAAACCGGCTACCTCCACAACCACATGCGTATGTATTGGGGTAAACAAATACTATTGTACACCAATACACCCCAGTACGCTTACCAGGTGGCCCTTGAACTCAATAACCGCTACTTTTTAGACGGCAGGGATTGTAATAGCTATGCTAATATTGCCTGGTTGTTTGGTAAGCATGACAGGGGCTGGACTGAGAGAGAAGTGTGGGGTAAGGTGAGGCCCATGACCCGGAACGGGCTGGAGCGTAAAATAGATACCGAAGCCTACCTGGACAAAGTCAAAGCCCTCAAAAAAAAAGAAAAAAGTTAGGCCCTAAATAGTCCGGTGAACTCCTTAGTGAATAATTACATTTGTGCGTCACTAGGTTTTATGAATACTCAAGAAGCTAAACAAAAAATACTGGAATTACGCGAGGAACTGGAAGCGCATAATCACCGGTATTACGTGGAGGATAACCCTACCATTTCTGACTTTGAATTTGATAAACTTTTACGGGAGTTACAGGACCTGGAGGCTGAATTCCCGGAATTTGATGACCCTAACTCTCCAACCCGAAGGGTAGGCGGGGAGATCACTAAAAACTTCCAGACCGTACCCCACAAATATCCGATGCTTTCTCTGAGTAATACCTACTCTAAGGAGGAGCTGGAAGATTACCTTAAGCGTATTGCTAAACTGGTGCCTGAAGAAATGGAGTTTGTTTGTGAACTCAAGTACGATGGTGCTGCCATTGGCATTACCTACAAAAACGGGATGCTCGAAAAAGCCGTAACCAGGGGAGATGGAACCCAGGGTGACGACATAACCACCAACGTTAAAACCATCTCATCGGTACCCCTACGCTTAAGGGGCAGTGACTATCCGGAGGAATTTGAGATTCGCGGAGAAATATTCATGTTGCTCGAAGGTTTTAACAAGCTTAATCAGGAGCGCGTGGAAGCGGGCCTGGAAGCTTTTGCCAATCCGCGGAACACGGCCAGCGGCACACTTAAAATGCAGGATAGCTCTATAGTGGCGGAACGTCCGTTGGATAGCTTTTTATACTATGTACTTTCCGAAGAAAATATTGCCGACAATCATTACGAAAGTATGATGCGTGCCAGGGAGTGGGGCTTTAAAGTTCCTCCTCCTGAAAAGAAGTACATCGCCCGGGCTACCAACCTGGATGGAATTTTTGAATTTATCAATTATTGGGAGGAGCACCGACATCTTTTGCCCTTCGAAATAGATGGCGTAGTGGTAAAGGTTAACCTGTACCAACAACAACAACGTTTGGGATCTACCGCCAAGTCGCCCCGGTGGGCCATTGCCTATAAATACAAAGCCGAACAGGTTTCCACGCTTTTAAAAAGTATTAGCTACCAGGTAGGCCGCACCGGTGCCATTACTCCGGTAGCCAATCTTAAGCCGGTACTGTTGGCGGGTACCACGGTTAAACGGGCATCACTGCATAATGCCGATCAAATTGAGAAACTCGATTTGCGAATCGGAGATCACGTTTTTGTGGAAAAAGGAGGAGAAATTATTCCCAAGGTGATTGGTGTGGATATGGAAAAACGCCCCATGGGACTGGAACCGGTGGAATACATCCGGTTTTGTCCGGAGTGTAGTACCCCCCTGCAAAGAGCCGAGGGCGAAGCACAACATTACTGCCCCAATGATTCCGGTTGCCCACCCCAGATAAAAGGGCGTATTCAACATTTCATTAGCCGTAAAGCTATGGACATTGAAGGCATGGGAGGTGAAACAGTGGAACTGTTTGTGAATGAAGGATTGGTGAAAAACCCGGCCGACCTTTATGCATTGAAAAAGGAGCAGCTTTTACCGTTGGAAAGGTTGGCCGAAAAGTCGGCTCAAAACATTATTGATGGAATAGAAGCCAGCAAGCAAATACCTTTTCAAAGGGTGTTGTTTGCGCTTGGCATACGGTACGTGGGTGAAACCGTGGCCAAAAAACTGGCGCGCCATTTTGAAAATATAGACCGTTTGGCGGTAGCTACTTTAGAAGAACTGGTGGCTGTGGATGAAATTGGTGAACGGATAGCAAACAGTGTACTTTCCTTTTTTGCGGATGAAGAGCACCGGGATTTGGTGGAAAGGCTTCGAGCCTATGGTTTGCAAATGGAAGTAGAGCAGCAAACGGACGGCTCACAGGCCCTGGCCGGGATGACTATTGTTATTTCCGGCAGTTTTGAAAATTACTCGCGCACCGAAATTAAAGACCTTATCGAAAAGCACGGGGGTAAAAACACCGGCTCTGTTTCCGGTAATACAAACTTAATAGTGGCAGGGGAAGGCATGGGACCCTCCAAACGCAAAAAAGCGGAGGACCTCGGGGTCCGTATTATCGATGAAAATGAATTCGCAGAATTGATAAAGGGCTGATGAACTTACGTGAACAACTCCGATCCTATGCATTGAAGCAAGGTTTTAATCAGAATTTCCAGGCCTATGACTATCCGGGTTTTCAGCTCCTGAAGCGGGTGGGCATTGCTTTTGAAATACCTTATGAAAAGGCAGTATTGCAATACGCCCGCGAGCTTCGCAACAAGGGTAAAGAAGTACACCTGCTGGGTTACATTCCAAAGCGAAAGAAAGAAATAGAAGGCATACCCGCTTATCCCTGGATATGTCGCAGTGATCTCAACTGGCTGGGTGCCCCACGAGCCAAGGAAGCTAAAAATTTCATTTCCCTCCACTTCGGAGTGTATATTGAGATTATTGACCGGGAAAAGCACCCGATGGATTTTATCTCCAGCCGCGTGGCGGCCGATTTTAAAATTGGCTTTGCCCTAAGGGAACGGTGGGGCTTTGACCTTTCCCTGCAAATGACAGAAAAGGCGCCAGCCGAAGCGGCCTTTAAAGAAATTGATTACTATTTAAATTTTATAAATAAAAAAGACCCTCAACAGGTATGAAACAGTTTAAAGGAGTGGGAGTGGCATTGATTACTCCCTTTGACCAGAATGAGAAAATTGACTTTACCGCACTGGAAAAACTGGTGAACCACTGTATTGACGGTGGAGTAAATTATTTAGTGGTTATGGGAACCACCGCTGAAAACCCGGTACTTACGGACGATGAAAAACAAGCGGTTTTAAAGCACGTTCAAAAAATTAATAAAGGCCGCAAACCGATCGTATATGGAATTGGTGGTAACGATACTCGCGGTATTGTACAAACCATAAAGACCACCGATTTCGGTGGTATTGATGCTATCCTATCTGTATCGCCCTATTACAATAAACCTACCCAGGAAGGAATTTACCAGCACTATAAAACCCTAAGCCAGGTTTCTCCCGTGCCCATTATCCTGTATAATGTTCCCGGTCGTACTTCTTCCAATATGAGTGCGGAAACCACCTTACGCCTTGCTCATGATTTTGACAATATCATAGCCGTAAAGGAGGCCAGCGGTAACCAGGAACAGGTTATGAAAATCATCAATGAACGCCCGGAAGGTTTCCTGGTAATCAGTGGTGACGATAACCTGACTTTGCCGATAATCGCCTGCGGGGGTAATGGTGTAATTTCCGTAAGCGGACAAGCCTTCCCATCGGTTTTTTGTGATATGGTACATAGTGCCCTAAAAGATGAGATGGCTACCGCCCGCGCAGCACATTACCGGTTGTTTGAAGTAACCAAAATGCTTTTTGAAGAAGGTAATCCCGGTGGAGTGAAAGCGGCATTAAAGTACTCAGGTATTTGCGATTCTGTAATGCGTCAGCCCCTCTGGCGGATTAGTGATGATCTTGAAAAACGGATTCAAAAAGAAATAGACCGGCACAATTTGAAATAATTTTAAAACGGTTATAAAATTATTTAAAGCCCTGTAAAACAGGGTTTTTTAACACCTTCTCGCTGGTGAAAGCAAACAGATTTTTAATAAGGAAGATGCAGGTTTGAATAAATTTGGCATACCAATTGTCTAAGGCTTAATCCATAACACTGACAACTAAACACTAACACTATGAAATTTAATTTCCTCATCGTAGGTGCGCTAAGCCTGGTTTTGGCTAGCTGTAATTCCACCAAAAAAGTAACTCGTGTTGATGAAAAAGAACAAATCGATCTCAGCGGTCGCTGGAACGATGTAGATTCACGCCTGGTAGCCCAGGAAATGGTGCAGGATGCCCTGAGCCGCAACTGGTTAGGCGATCATATCCAGAGTGAAGCGGCTAAGCCCGTGGTCATTGTGGGCCTGGTAAAAAATAAAACCAGTGAGCACATTGCCACTGAAACTTTCATCAATGATATCGAAAGGGAATTCATCAATTCCGGTCGTGTGAAACTGGTACAGGGTGGAGAGTTTCGCAATGATTTGAGAGCCGAAAAACTGGACCAGCAGGATAATGCTTCCATGGAAACCGTAAAACGCTTTGGTCGCGAAATGGGTGCCGACTATATTATGCAGGGTACCATAAGTTCAATTACCGACAGTGATGGACGTACCAAACTGATTTTCTACCAAACGGATCTTTCCCTTACCAATATTGAAACCAACCAAAAGGTTTGGATAGGCGATAAGAAGATCAAGAAGGTAGTAGAGTAATTTCAGGAAACCCCTCTAATTTCAGTTCCCGTGAACCTTAAGATACAAAGTATCTGCCGAAAGCTCCGTTTCGGGGCTTTCGTTTTATGGACGGCATTCTCCCTGAGCAGTTGCGCAACTTATTACCAGCGCAATGCTAAATTCCAGGAGGCCTTTTCGGCCGGTGATATAGCGCGTGCGGACCGCCTGTTGGATAAAAATGAAAAAGCGGCCCAGGGTCGTAATCGATTACTTTACTTTATGCAAAAGGGTGTAGTGCTGCAAATGCAAGGTAAGTTTGAAGCAAGTAATGAATACCTGGAAAAGGCTTACACCTTTACCGAAGACTATAAAACCAGCATGGGTAGCGAAGCATTGAGTTTGCTAACCAATCCTATGATGAAACCTTATGCGGGTGAAGATCATGAGGTAGTGCTGATCCATTATTACAAAGCCCTCAATTACCTGCAGTTACAAAAACCGCAGTCGGCTGTAGTGGAAGCCCGCAGGCTCAACAACAAGCTCAACCGTTTGAACGACCGTTATGAAAACCGCAAAAACCGGTATAAGGACGATGCCTTTGCACACCTGTTAATGGGCATTGCCTACGAGATGGATAATGATGTGAACAATGCCTTTATCGCTTACCGTAATGCTTACAACACCTACCAGGAGAGTTATTCCACGGAATTCGGAGTTAACGTACCCGATCAATTGAAAGACGATCTTCTTCGTACGGCCTACCTCAATGGTTTTCAAACCGAACTGGATTTCTACGAGCGGAAGTTCAATCGGAAATATGAAAAGCAGAGCCATAAAAATCCGGAATTGATTTTTTTCTGGCATAATGGCCTGGGTCCGGTAAAAGACGAGTGGAGTATCAATTTCACCATTGTAAAGGGTTCGGGGGGCGTAGCCACCTTTGTGAACGAAGATATGGGGCTTAATTTTTCGTTTCCGGTTTCTGAAAGTGAAGATGGCCAGGGAGGTTTGGGTGACTTGAAACTAGTCAGGGTCGCATTTCCAAAATACCTTGAACGGAGTCCGTTTTTTCAGCAAGCTTCCCTTGAAAGTAATGGAAATACCTATGCGCTTGAAAAAGCAGAGAATATCAACGCCATTGCTTTTTCGGTGTTAGAAGACCGCATGCTCAGGGAAATGGGAAAAAGCCTTTTACGGCTGGCGGTAAAACAGGCGGCTGAATACGCTATGCGTGAAGAAAACGAGGATATGGGTGCGGTGGTAAGTTTAGTCAATGCGCTTACCGAAAAAGCCGATACCCGAAACTGGCAAACCCTACCTTACAGTATTTCCTATGCCCGCATACCGCTAAATGAAGGCAGCAATACGATTGCTTTGAAGACCGTAGGACCCAATGATACCGTTGAAAGTGAAGACTTCACTTTTGAGGCAGAGCCGGGACAAACTCTTTTTCATATTTATAGCTCCCTGGACAGTCAGGGCTTCCGGTAAAAGCTAACTATCAAACATTTGCCCTTTTAAATCCCTTAGTATTGACATAAGTAAAACTTTTATTGATGTCCATACAACTGACCGATTACAACCGGAGGGCTCTTTATGGGGGTATAATTGCCACCCTTTTTACGGCTAGCGGGGTGTTTGCTTTGGGAAGCATTTCTGAATACGAAGCACGGCAATTGATCAAATCATCGGTTCCGGGTTTTACTATGCTTTGTAATACCGTGGTTTTGGCTTCGGCTACCATCTTGGCTTTGTTGCTAACCCTTTTGGGAATTAGTTCAGGTTCCAAGTCCAAGCTCAAAAAAAATCATTACAAACAAGTACTGCTGATCGCTAAACTGGATGCGATATTATTTATAATGGCCATTGCATTTTTCCAGTTTTCCAATATTCCGATTACCGAGGCGGAGAACCTGCCCAATAGCTGGTATGCCAATATTTACTGGACCACTCTGGCCGTATCTTCCCTCTTGAGTGGTGGGTTGGTCTCCATTATTCTTATGTTATACAGCACCGTAAGGAATATTATTCTTATTGTGGGTTTGGATAAGGAAGATCATCCTTTAATATCAAAAGACTGAAAGGCAATGCAGCCTTAAAATTTTACGGTAACTTTTGCCATCAGCTTCACGCAATGCCTTTTCTAAAAAGAAATTTGGAATTACTTTTTTGGGTAGCCGGCCTTTTACTACTGTACTTTATGCCCGTTACCGAAGAGCACTTTACCATATGCCCCCTCAATAACCTTGGTTTTACCTGGTGCCCGGGCTGTGGTATTGGCCACTCCATTCATTACTATTTGCACCTGGATTTGGTAAATGGCTGGCGGGAGCACTTTATGGGTGTTTTTGCCCTACCCATAATCTTTTACCGTATTTTTCAACTTTTACAGCAAAACTTTCTAAACAAAAATAGGATCAATGGCTAAAAATCTATTTTCCATGATTCCAGGACTCTGGATCATGAAGAACTACAATTTTTAAAGGGAATTACCAGGGATATGTCCGATGAAGAACTGGAAACTTTCGCCTCCCTTTACAATGGTAAACGCAAAAGCCCGGATACCATTTTAATAGGTGGAGTGCTGGGTTTATTCCTGGTAGCTGGAGTGCAAAGGTTTATGATCAACCAAATTGGGATGGGTATTCTTTACCTTTTTACGGCAGGCTTATGCTTTGTAGGCACAATTGTAGATTTGGTGAATTACAGACGCCTTGCCTTCGAGTATAACCAGAAAATGGCTTATGAAGCCATACAGATGTTGAAAATGATGCGATAAAAAAAGCCCGGATTTATCCGGGCTTCTACCATTGCGGCAGTAAAATGATACTTTAATTCACAAAGGGATCACTAAATTTTTCATCGTTTATCATTACATCGTCACTCAGGGTATGTAAAAACGCTACTAAGGCATCTTTTTCGGTCTCGGTGAGGTTGAGCCTCCTTACTCCTCCGTTCCCCGGTAATCGCAAGGGAGCATCCAGGGACGGGTTATCCTGTACTCCGCTATTGTAATGCTCAATCACCTCGCGTAGGGTAGTAAAACGTCCATCGTGCATATAGGGAGCCGTTAAGCCTACATTTTTGAGGGAGCCAACCTTGAACTTTCCGTTCTGCTGAGGGTCACCGTTTACCCCGGCTCCCTGATCGGTAAGGCTGGCATCCAAGCCATTGTTTCGGGCTTCCGGAGCAATAAAGGCATCGGTTCCATGGCAGGCGGCACAACCAATCTGAGGGTTCAGGAAAAGGGCTTTACCCTGGTTTTCCAAAGCGGTGAAGTTGGGGAAAGCCGCACCGGCATTAGCAACTTGTTGCCGTCCTTCATCGTACTTACTGGTGTGGGAAGTCATACTGCGTACAAACTGGGCCATCGCCCTTGAAATGCGCTCTTCGTTAATGGTAGCATCACCAAAAGCATCGGTAAACAATGGCGGGTAGTAATCCAATGTGTTGAGCCTTTGGATAAGGCTATCCAGGGTCATTCCCATTTCTACTTCATCCTGAATGGGCATTAGCACCTGATCTTCCAGGGTTTCGGCCCTTTCATCCCAAAAAAAACGGCCGTTGTTGTAAAAGCGGCTGTTGGCCAGGCTCATAGAATGGCGCCCGGTTTTTCCACCGTCAAAACCATCGCTAAAGATAAGCGGATCAGAAAAGCCTTTATCCTGCTGATGACAACTGCCACAGGAAATGGTGTTATTGATACTCAGGATTTTATCGTAAAACAGTACCCGGCCCAGCGTAGCACCTTCGTTGGTAATGGGGTTATCCAGCGGAGCATTGTCGGCCGCAGCAACGGGACCATTGGTAAGGTAAGCAGGAAGGGCGAAGTTGTAATTAAAGGGATTTTCCGGAAGATTGAGTACACCGGCAAAGGGATCATTTACAACCGGGTCCGCACTGGTAATTTGTTCTTTTTCACAAGCCAGGCAGGCAAGCAGCGCAAATACAAACGGTATTTTTTTCATGGTGGCAGGTTTTGGGATTATCTAAAGCTTAGACGATGTACGTTTCCAAAACCTGCGCTTACCTGAAAAAAAATATTAGCGCAAGGGTGGGGGAGGACCGTGTGGGGGATGAGGTGGGCCAGCAGGGGCCTGCATTTTCCGTAGCATTTCGGCCATCATCCGGTCAAACTTTTTTACTTGCTCCGGGCTATTGCAGAGCGAGCGTACTTTTTCAAAATGATTATACAGAATTTGCTCGTCCCGCTCTTTTAAACGGCTTATCTCCTGGATTAATTCCTCGTTTTGAGGTTGTGTGTAATCAAATAGCAAAGTTCGCTTCTGGTTGATCTGTTTTCGAATGTCTCGAGCCGCTTGTTGGTGTTCGTGAACCATTTCCATATACCGCTCAGCCTGACTCTCATCAAAACCTACCTCCTGGATTAAAAATTTGGCGGGTCCTTCTGGCCCTCCGTGCCCGGGCCTTCCCGGGTGCCCGGTAAGCCAGATGCTGGCTAATACTCCCAGGTTGAGCAGTACGAGAATCACCAGGAAGGTTTTGAGTACTTTATTTTGTTGGATAAAGTCCATGGTTTAATAACTCAGGTTTTGATCAAAATAAGAACCGGAAGTGGGGGTATTACCGGAAACTCTTTCACTTTGAACCCAATACAGGATACCAAAATTCAGAACCAGTAAAGCCGCAAGGCCAATGGCCCAGTTTAAAACGGCTTGGTTACGGGTGTTCAAAGCCATTACCGGCTTGCCAGCCGTGGCCTTTTGAAAAATACGCTGCGCCATCAAGGGGCTCGGCTGAGCCCTCTGCACCGCATCCAGGCTGGCCAGGGTTTTTTCTATTTCTGAATACTCCTTTTCCATTTTGTAGTAATTAGACGTTTTTAGAAGTTAATTCCTTTGGTCCTGCACATAATATTCTCTTAAGAGCTTTTGTAAGCGTTGTTTCGCCCGCTGTAACAGCGATTCCACAGCACCAACGGAGCATCCCATGATTTCAGCAATTTCAGATTGGCTCCGTTGTTCCAGCTTGCTGAGTGTAAAAGCTATTTTTTGATTTTCGGCCAGCTGGTTTATGGCTTTAAAGAGCACGGCCGCTCTTTGCTTGTTTTCCAGTTGTACACCGGGGTGATTAAAGTCAGGCTGATGCATCCAGCTTTGGTCATTTTGAAAGCTGATGAATGTGAATAAGCCACCTCTTTTTTGACGTTTACGGGCACGCAGGTGATCCAGGCTTTTGGAAATAGTAAGACGGTATAACCAGGTTTTCAGGCTGCTTTTTCCTTCAAAGCCTTCTATGGAGCGCAGCACCTCTATAAATACTTCCTGAACCACATCTTCCGCCTCTTCATGGTTTTGAATAAGGCCCAGTGCCGTGTTCAGTACCATACCTGAATATTGGTGAAACAGCCCATTAAAGGCTTCTTCATCTTTCTGCCGAAGTTGGATGATGAGTTCCTGTTCTGTCAAGGCCGGTAGGCAAGCTTAATTGGAAATGCTATTTTCGAAGCCGCATAAAAGTAATAGGAAAATTATTTATGGGTGAACTGGGAACGATCGAGATTATATTGATAGCTTCTAACGTATTACTGAGCTTTAGAGGGTTCAGGGATCGTGCCTTTTTCGGTGATTGGATGTTTATGGTGAACCGGGTACTTGAAAATCGTGAATACAAGCGCTTAATCACTTCCGGATTTTTACACGTAAGCGGTACACACCTGCTGTTCAATATGATTACCCTGTTTTTCTTTGCCGGTCCACTGGAATCCTTCCTGGGGCCCTGGGCTTTTCTCGCGGTGTACTTCGGTAGTTTGCTAGGCGGTAACTTATTTGCACTGTTGGTGCATCAGAAGCACGGTTTTTACAGCGCGGTAGGCGCCTCAGGTGCGGTAAGCGGAGTGGTGTTTGCTTCTATAGCCCTTTTTCCGGGTATGCAGCTGGGCTTTTTATTTGTTCCCATTCCTATTCCAGCCTGGTTATTTGGTTTGGGCTTTATACTGTACTCCATATTCGGCATTAAGTCGCAACGGGACAATATCGGGCATGAGGCGCATTTGGGTGGTGCCGTGGTAGGCTTGCTTATCGCTATTGCCTTTTACCCGGAAGTATTGGCCGTCAATAAGTTCTCAATAATGCTGGTATTGGTACCCTCGCTTTCCTTTATGCTGGTAGTTCTTTTTCGACCGTCACTTTTATCCGGCTCCTTTACGGTGAAAGGCTCAAAACCCTCCAAAACCCAACGCAATGCCGATGATCATTACCATGCGATTAAAGCTGAAAAGAAAAAGGAGTTAGACCGTATACTCGAAAAAATACAAGCGGAAGGCATAGACAGCCTAAGCCCGGAAGAAAAATGGCATTTGGATACCTACGGGGAAAATTTGTGAGGAGTTTTCTTTTGGATTTCTATATCCAGGTAAAGATTTTCAAGGTCTGCCGGAGTAGAAGGATCGTAAATACCGCGGATATAACCGGCCCGGTCCGCTAAATACAAGTTGTGAAAATCAGGTACGGAAGATTTTCCACCGATGCTTAGCTCCGGCATTTCATGAAGCAGCCCTTGCATGGAAGTCTCGTTGCCGCTGAGAATTTTCCATTTTTCAATAGCAGGCTGGTACTTTCGCTTGTAGTCACTCAAGTTATTAGCGTTGGTATCATTACCGGGGTATGCGAATGAAATTAGCTGAACCTGTTCATCGCTTTTGTATCGTTTTTGTAATTCGTTCATGATGCGGCTCAGTTCGGAGCAGGAAGCGTTGCAGGGCCATTGAAAAAAATGAACCACCTTAAGATGAGCGGTATCGTTGCGGGTTAAAGATTGCTCCTGATCCTGCAGGCTGTACTTCCTGATTCGGTTAAAGGCACTGATGTCATCGCCAGGAATAATCCATTTCGGCTCCATTTGAGGCCCCAGAAAATAAGGTAAGCGAGGTTTGCTGGGCTGCGTGTTGCAAGCGGTAAATGCCAGTATCAGAGTCATATAAATGGAGAAGCGCATAAGCCTTGCTTTCATTTTGGTGCTGTATTCAAAGTTAATAGTTCATCCTTATTATGTACTAAAACATTTTTTCTTCAAACAAGAAAGTACAATGGTGGTTAAATCTTGAAACCAATATTATAGATCCTATGCACATACTCGGTGGTGTGATTAAGCAAGCCATAAATCTCAAACATGGTATTGAAGACAGTACACAGGGTAATCCCATTGAAAAGCAAGCGGATGAATTAAAAAATCTTCTGAAAAAAGCCCGGAATACGGCTTTTGGGAAGTACTACGACTTTCAGGGAATTTTAGATTCTGAGGATGTGGCAGGTGAATTCCGGAAACGGGTACCCGTGCATGACTATGATAAGATGCACGCTGCGTGGTGGAAGCAACAGTTGCAATACCCTGACATTACCTGGCCGGGAAAACCTCATTACTTTGCGAGAAGTAGCGGTACTACCGGCAGTGAGCCTAAGCGAATACCGGTTACCGATGAAATGATCGAGTCCATTAGAAGTGTAGGTGTGGCGCAACTAACCAGCATTGCCAATTTTGACTTTCCCCCCGAGTTTTTTGAGAAGCAGATATTGATGTTGGGAAGCTCTACCGATTTAGACGAAGTAGATGGTCATGAAGAAGGGGAGATCAGCGGTATAAGTGCCAGCAATATTCCCGGCTGGTTCGATACGGTTTATAAACCCGGCCACGAAATAGCCTCCATTCCCGATTGGGATGAACGGGTGGCCCGTATTGCCAAGGAGGCTCCTAACTGGGATATCGGAGCGGCCAGTGGAATACCCAGTTGGCTGCTTTTACTTTTTAAGGAAATACTGAAGGTAAATAAGGTAGAAAGCATTCATGATATTTGGCCTGACTTTAGGGTGTACACTTCGGGTGGGGTGGCCTTTGAACCTTACCGGATGGCTTTTGAAGAGTTGTTTAAAAAAGAGGTAGTCGTTATGGATACCTATCTGGCCAGCGAAGGCTTTTTTGCATTTAATGCCCGTCCCGATACAATGGCCATGCAACTGGCCCTTCACCACGGTATCTTCTATGAATTTATTCCCTTTGATGAACGAGGTTTCGATGGTGAGGGCAATGTGCTGGAAAATCCCGTAGTACATGGTTTGGAAGAAGTGGATACGGAAACCAATTACGCCATGATCATCAGTACCTGCGCGGGTACCTGGCGCTACATGATTGGTGATACCGTAAAGTTTGTAAACCTGGATCATTACGAGATTGTGATTTCCGGGCGTACCAAGTATTTTTTAAACGTGGTGGGCTCTCAATTATCGGAAGATAAAATGAACAAGGCGATTGAAACTATTTCCAGCGAATGTGGATGCCCCATTGATGAGTTTACCGTAGCCGCGGTTAAGGATGAGAAGGGTGATTACTATCATGAATGGATACTCGGGGTAGAGGACGGGAAAGAATTGAATGCCGAAGATACCGCCCAACGCATGGATGAATGCCTCAAAGAGTTGAATAAAAACTATGCGGTAGCCCGCGGCAAGGCTTTGAAAGGCGTAAAGGTGTACCCGGTGCCCAGTTCACGTTTTCACGATTGGCATGAGAAAAGTCGTAAGAAGGGAGGGCAGATCAAAACCAAGAAACTGATGAAGGAGGAAGAATTCATAGAGTTCAGGGATTTTGTGTTGGATGCGGAATAGGGCAAAACCTGTAACTTTACGGGCCACAACCGAAAAGAAAATTATATGTCATCAAAACTTCTGGAAGGAAAAAAAGGGATCATTTTCGGAGCCCTGGATAATAGTTCTATTGCCTGGAAAGTAGCTGAAAAAGCCAATCATCACGGAGCAAAGTTCGTATTGACGAACGCTCCGGTAGCTCTGCGTATGGGCGAAATTAACAAGCTGGCGGAAGAAACCGGAGCTGAAGTTATTCCGGCCGATGCTACCAATATGGAAGAGCTGGAAAGCCTTTTCACCAAATCGAGGGAAATTTTGGGCGGTAAACTCGACTTTGTTTTGCACTCCATCGGAATGTCGGTAAACGTGCGTAAGGGAAAGCACTACACCGAATTGAACTATGACTGGCTCGAAAAAGGCTGGGACGTATCGGCTGTATCTTTCCACAAGGTTATGCAAACTGCATGGAATCTCGACAGTATGTCGGATTGGGGAAGTATTGTAGGACTTACTTATATGGCCGCCCAACGCACTTTTCCCGACTATAATGATATGGCGGATAATAAAGCTTATCTCGAAAGCATTGCCCGTAGCTTCGGTTACCACTGGGGGGTTCGTAATAAGGTTAGAGTTAATACTATTTCCCAGTCACCTACCCAAACCACTGCGGGCAGTGGCGTAAAGGGCTTTGACGGCTTTATCAAGTTTGCCGATAAAATGTCGCCACTGGGTAACGCTACCGCTGAAGATTGTGCGGATTACGTGATTACCCTTTTCAGTGACCTTACCCGTAAAGTGACCCTTCAAAATCTTTATCATGACGGAGGTTTCAGCAATATGGGTGTGAGTGATGCTATTATGGCGCAGTTCATGAATAACGAGAAGGAGTAATAATCAGTTTGAAGTTAAAAATTTTAGAGGGGCGGTCTTTTCAGGTCGCCCCTCGTCATTTCTCAAAATAAAAACAGGAAATCGTATTTCCCCAATCCTTAAATCAGGAGGAGCTTTATGACCCTAAGAGAATTGAAAAATAAATTTATTGAGGGCCTTCCGGATTATAATACCAGCGAAGCGGAAGCGATTTTTTTCATACTCATAGAGCAGTTGTGGGGCTATTCTAAAGTAGGTTACCTGAACTACAATCATCAGGATATTAAGCCGGAACAGTGGACCGAGCTTATGTTGGCACTACAACGTTTACAGGATAATGAGCCCCTGCAATACATTACCGGTGAAACGGAGTTTTATGGAATGTGCTTGAAAGTCAGCCGTGATACTTTAATTCCAAGACCTGAAACCGAAGAGTTAGTGGCCCTAATCGCTAATTCGATGAAAAAAGCTACCCACATTTTAGATTTAGGTACCGGTTCAGGCTGCTTAGCTCTCGCACTTAAAAAGGTATTTCCCCAGGCTTCCTGCACGGGAGTAGATATAAGTGATGGAGCCCTGGCTGTGGCGAATCAAAACGCAGGTCTCAATCATTTGAAAGTGGAATTTTTAAAAGCAGATATACTTGGAATCCCATCTTTTCCTAACCCATACGACTTAATCGTTAGTAATCCGCCTTATATACGGCAAAGTGAAAAAGAGGGAATGGACAAGCAAGTAGTGAATTTTGAGCCGGGTTCAGCTTTATTTGTACCCGATTCTGATCCTTTACTCTTTTATCGTGCTATTGAAAAAATAGCCCGGCAGTATTTGAGAGAGGGGGGAAGTCTTTTTATGGAGATTAACCAAAAACTGGGTTTGGAAACACTACAGATTTTCAAGTCTGCCCCTTGGACTAAAGCCACGCTACATAGCGACCTTTCCGGCAATGACCGTTTTGTGGAGGTGCGGAAATAAAAAAAGCCACGCTTTGGGCGTGGCTCTAATATCTTTGTGATAAAGTCTTACAGCTTGGCGTTCAATTCAGAACCGGCTTTAAACTTGGCTACTGTTTTAGCAGCAATTTGGATTTTCTTTCCTGTTTGAGGATTTCTTCCTTCGCGGGCAGCTCTCTCAGAAGTGGAAAAAGTACCGAAGCCCAGAACAGTTACGCGTCCGCCTTTGCTTAATGTGCCGGTCACGTTATCGGTAAAGGAGTCTAATGCTTTTTTTGCCGCAGCTTTGGAGATACCTGCATCAGCAGCCATGGCATCAATTAGATCAGCTTTGTTCATAGTGATGATGAATTTTGGTTATACAATTTTATTAACGTTCACAAAGTTAGACGAATAGCGGGATTAGGCAAGATTAGCCCCTAAAAAAGCTATTTTTTGTTGAAAATTCCGGCATTTTGTTAATAAACCCGGCCCAGATGCGGCTCTCAGTGCGGGATCTTAGCCAAAATAGTCGTTCTCCTCAAAGGAGAAACCATTCAGTAGATCCTTTGAATTCATCCTTTTTTTGCCTTCCAACTGTAGTTCAGTGACCTCCAAAAGTCCATTTTGGCAGCCCACGTGGAGAAAGGATCGATTATCCGTATGCAATTCACCGGGCTTTAAATCTGTACGGCCCGGCACCTGTTTTACCGCATAAATTTTACAAAGAAGGTTTTCACCCTGGCGATGTAATGTAGTATGGGCAGCCGGGTAAGGCGATAGCCCCCGGATTATTTGGCTTACCGTATCGGTAGATTGATTAAAATCTATACGGGTATTATCCTTATTGAGCTTGGGTGCTTCTTTAGCGCTGGAATCCATCGGTTGAGGCCTGGCTTCCAAGGTGCCTGCCGCAAGTCCTCGAACGGTTTTGAGCAGGAGAGCCGCCCCGGTATCCATCAGCTTATCGTGCAGGTCTCCGGCATTTGCTTCCGGATGAATGGAAACCTTTTCCTGTAAAAGAAGGTCTCCGGTATCAATCTTCTCATTGATGAAAAAGGTAGTAACCCCACTTTCCTTTTCACCATTTATGATAGCCCAGTTAATAGGCGCAGCACCCCGGTAGTCGGGTAATAAGGAGGCGTGCAGGTTTATAGTACCTAACTCCGGTAGATTCCAAACCATTTTAGGGAGCATCCGAAAAGCCACCACCACAAATAGCTCTGCATTCAGCTTTTCCAGTTCTTCAATGAAAGCGGGGTCACGGAGCTTTTCAGGCTGTAAAACCGGGATATTATTTTCAAGGGCATACTGCTTAACCGCTGAAACGGACAATTTACGACCCCGGCCGGCCGGTTTATCAGCAGCGCTAACCACTGCCGCTACTTCTATTTCCGATTGATGCAATTGATGAAGGCTGGCCACCGCAAATTCGGGTGTACCCATGAAGATGATGCGCATAGTCCAAATAAAAAATCCCCTGCAAAGGTAGGGGATTTGAATGCGTTAGAGACCCTTTATCAGAAGTCCAGACTAAGACCGAGACCCGCATTGAGGGCACTGTAGGTAGCCAGGGTATAGTCCACCGTAAAAGCCATTACCCATAAAAATTTTAACTGAAAGCCTACGTTGGCCACAAAGCCACCGGCATCGTTAGCCGTAATATTCACCGGGTCCGTAATACTGGAGATGATGGGACCAGCGGGAGAGTTTTGCTCATATTCATAGGTACCATTAATTTGTATATCGGTTCCGCCTCCGTTAAACCCAACCCCCAGGTAGGGTGTAAAAAACAAGAATTTTTTGGAAACAATAGCACGCCCGGTGAACCCGCGGGAATTGAGCACCAGTTCCTGGCCGGGATTACCGGAACCATCATCAAGGGCCTGGGTGAAGGTAAGCGAGGTATAGCCCAGGAATACAGAAAGATCGATTGGCATTACTTTATCACCGGGTATCCACTGCAGTACATCATGTTTTACACCAACTCCAAACAAACCTATTTGACCACCATCCAGCAAGGGTACACCGGATTCAGGAATATAGCGGATGGTTAAATCGGTATTCTTAAAAACACCAATGTTGGCCTGGGCCATTAATAAAGGCATGGCACCAAAACCAATACCGGCCGGGGTGCGGAAGGCTTCATTTTGGTTGGGGTCGTCTTTAAAGCGCAATCCGGGTCCTGGTGAATCTTCGCCAAATACGGTGGGTGCACTGGCCGAAATACCGGAGGTTAATTCCAGTTGTTGTAATTCACTGTTATTGATGGTAAAAGTTTGATCTGCAGAGGGAACAAAAACCAGGGAGGTATAGAACATAAGATCAAAACGCCCGGTTTTATGTGTTTTTGCAGTTTGGTACCAGTTGTTGTTCAACCCGGTAGCGAGAGAATTGCCAAAAGGCTCCAGGTAACCTTCGGCTAAATAGTTAATATCACTTTGAGCACCCTTGATAAGCTCAGTTGGGTCAATTTGTCCAATGGCGGGTTTGAATAAGGATAAACCAAAGACTAATAGTAGGGCAGAGTGAAAATAACGCATGGAGCTTTGAAATTAGTTGGACACTTGAATGCTATCAAATATAGTTTTTTGCAAGGTTTCAATGAAAAAAAGCCGCTTTCCACTAGGGTAGTAAAAGTCTCCCGTCTTTTTCCCCAATCAGCTCTTCGTCCAACATAAACCGGATTATCTCCGTAATGTGCTCTACCGGATGAGCCAGGTCATGAACCAACTGAGCTGGTTCTGTTGCGCCTTTTGACTTCAGGTATTCTATAATGGATCGTTGGATTTTATCCATTTGCTGGTCTCCAATGGTATCCCGTTGTCTTTTCCGGCAAACATCGCAATGGCCACAATCTTCAGTGCTCCGTTCCCCAAAATACTCCAATAAGGTGCGGCTGCGGCAATGTGCATCATTTTCAATAAAGTAAATAACAGATTCTACTCTTTTACGGAGATCCTCGTAGCGGTGACTTAAGTTTTCATCGGAAATGGACAGGTACTCCACCGCCTGACGTGATTGTACAAGGGTAATGGATGATTCATCGGTTTTAGGAAGATAATCCAACAATCCCTGCTTTTTCAACTGTAACAGCACCGTTTCCACCTTTTGTGGAGAAGTGCCCAGGCGCGAGGCCAAAAGATTTTCGTTAATGCTGATGTATTCCACGTCCAGTCCACCATAAGAACGTACCAGTGTTTTGATAAGCGGATCGAGGCCCGGGTTGCGCAACTGAAAATCGTACAGAGTGGTACGGTCAGCCAACAAGAGCAGGCGGGAGGGCTGCCGGAAACCCTCACTCAGGAGGATGAGCCCCTCCTTTTCCATAATTTTTAAGCTTTGATAGGTTTTTAATAAGGCCAGACCGTAGTTTTTACAAAAGTCCTGTATATCAAAAGCAAAGTTTTGATTTTCACCGGCTCCAATGGCCAATTGCAAATGATTGCTCAAAGCCCGGTACACCTTACGGATGTACTGGATATCCGGAAAACTATCCAGTGAACGGCTTTTCAGGTCGTGGACATCAGCCGGGCCACATACCACTACCGAATAGGAGGTTTGGCCATCGCGCCCGCCACGTCCCGCTTCCTGGAAGTAGGCCTCCAGGGAGTCCGGCAGTTCCATGTGTATTACCAGGCGGACATCCGGCTTATCGATACCCATCCCAAACGCATTTGTACAAACCATAATCCGGCTTTCCCCAGCCAACCATTTTTGCTGTTTTTGCTGGCGGATGCCATGTTCCAAACCGGCATGGTAATAATCGGCTGAAAAGCCATTTTGTATCAGCCAATGGGCGATTTCAACGGTGTGTTTACGGTTGCGCGCGTAAATAATAGCAGTACCCGCTATGCGCTTGAGTATTTGCAGGGTACGGCTCCACTTACTTTCGGTCTTCAGTACGTTATAGTGCAGGTTGGGCCGGTAAAAGCTTCGCTTAAAAACGTTTTTTTCCCTGAAGTCCAGTTTATCCTGAATATCATCCACCACGGCCGGGGTAGCGGTGGCGGTAAGGGCCAGTATGGGTGCATCGGGCATTAGCTTACGTATCTCCGCAATTTGCAGGTAAGGCGGCCGGAAATCATAACCCCACTGTGAAATACAATGCGCCTCATCTACCGCCAGCAGGCTTACTTTCATCCTTTTTAGCCGTTCTTGTACTAAATCAGATTGTAGTCGCTCAGGGGATAGATACAGAAACTTGTAAAGACCGTTAACGGCATTCTCAAGGGCCAGATCTATTTCGCGGTACGAGAGGTTACTATTAAGGGCAATAGCCGAAATACCGCGCTTTTTAAGATTTTGAACCTGGTCATCCATTAAGGCAATAAGGGGAGAGATAACTATAGCGATACCTTCAACCGCCATAACCGGTACCTGGAAACAGATGGACTTCCCACCCCCGGTGGGCAGCAGGGCCAGCGTATCCTTTCCGTTTAATACCGAATGAATAATGTCTTCCTGCAAAGGCCGGAAGGAGGAATAACCCCAGTATTGTTCTAATATTTCATGAATTTTGTTCCTCAAGTATGCCCAGCTTATGCAGTATCAGGTGTATTCTTTCTTCGGGGTCAATCCTGGGCATTTCCACTACTTCGTAATTCAAGTCGGTGTAAACCTGAACCAGGTTTTCATGGATGGCCTCCATTTCCTTTAAATTTTCACGCCTCTCATTGTCCACCGAGTAAATTTCGGGCCAGGGAGGGGTAAGAAACACGCAGGGATGGTAGGGATAAGCTTTTACTCCTTCCTCCAGGCTTTGTTCGTAAATATTCATTTTCCGCAGATAGGCCAATACATCCGGCATGCCGCGGTCGTAAAAGTTCCACTCACCGGCCACGGCATTTTTATATTGTTCAAGCTGTCCACTGAAAACGAGGTGGCTGAAAGCGGTCAGGTCATCCCAGGGTAATAAGCGGCTCCCCAGTTCCAGTTGTCGCTTAATAACGGCCCTGGAAACTTCGCTATGGCAGGGGAAGTTTCTTTTTTGTAAAAGATCAATGAGGGTGGACTTACCGGTTCCCGGTCCACCGGTTATTATCACCCGCCTGGTTTCGGTCATAAAATCAATAAGGGATATTCAGTTTTCGATAAATAAAGCCCAGGAGCCAGGCCGGTCCGATCAATAAAAATTGAAGATCCTCCAAAAAAGAGGGCTTTTTTCCTTCAATACGGTGACCGATAAACTGACCAATCCAGGCGGCCACAAATATAAGCAGTGAAGTAAGCCAAAGTGAAATTCCGGAGGCCTGAATCCAGGCTATCACTTGCAAACACAGAAAACTGAACAGTGAAATACCAATAGCCATACTAAACGACAGGCGGAAATAAAAAAGCAATACCAACAAAAGAATGGGTGTGCCCCAATGAATATAGGGCTGTACAGCAGGAGTAAACCATTCTTTTAAGCCCGCGGCTGGTATGGAGGCTACCAGGCCAACTATCGAAAAAAAGATAAGTGGAACGCAAATCCAGTGGATGAGCTTATTCGTGGTATTTTGGTGGCTTACACCATATTCGTTGAACCAAATGTGTACGGATTTCATCGTTTAAGGATTGGACTATCGAAGTTAATGTATTTTCGTGTTTTGATAATTTTACTATGACTGACCCAAGGAAAGAGGAGAAGTATCGCAAGCTTAAAGCGGCACTGGATGAAACTACCAACTGGCCCAGTGTATATATGTTCAAGTTTATTATTCCGGCCAATAACCGCACCCTGGCCCAGGTTGAAAACCTCTTTAATTCGCGGGAATCTGAAATTACCGTTCGGGAGTCACGTAAGGGTAATTTTCTAAGTGTAACGGTAAAGGAAATGATGATGAGCCCGGAAAAGGTGATCGAAAGGTATCGCATGGCCGAGGGTATAGAGGGGCTGATGAGCCTTTAAGGTTTATTGCCCGATGGGCTCGGCACTAAAGGCTTCTATTTCCTGGTTTCCGTTTACTTGTATTGAAAACTGTATAGGGTTGCAGCAACGCTCACAGTCTTCTATATACTCTTGCTCACTCACCGAAAGATCTACCAACAGGGATACTTCCGTAAAGCAGTAAGGGCAGTGGTAAAAATACTCTTCCATAAAAACCTTAACACATTGCCAGGGATTTAACACGCTTTTAACTTTTTAATTAACTATTAATTAGGGCTTTACCGACTAATTTTGATGTGAACCAAAAAACGATCATAATGAAAAGGCCTTATCTTATTGTTTTAGCGCTGGCTTGGCTAAGTAGCTTTTCCCTGCCCGTACAAGCACAGTCAGAAGATGAATCCCAAAAAGGTGATACGCGCATTGATATAACCATTACTAAGGATGGCGAAACCCGTTCCCTGGAAATACAATCGGATGAAACCGGAAACCTCTCGGAATTATTGCAGCAGGTGGAAGAACTGGAGGGTATAGAAATCAATGATATAGACGGTGACATCGAAGTAATTGTAAGATCGGCCAACGAACCTGTTTTCAACTTTAACAGTCGTAACTTTTTAAGGGATAAGCAACACTTTTTTGAGAGTATTGAAAATGGGGAGCCTAAAGCCTTTTTAGGGATAGTAGGGAATTACCGCGAGAACGGTATTCACCTGGATGAGATTATTGAGGGCAGTGGTGCCGAAAAGGCCGGCTTACAAACCGGAGACGTGATCGTGGAAGTTGGGGGCAAAAATGTAGAGAGCTACAAAGACCTTACGGACGCTATCGGAGCCCAAAAACCGGGTGATGCTTTGCAAATAAAGATTGACAGGGATGGAAAGAAAATGGACAAGACGGCTACCCTGGGTGAAAGAAAAATGAATCATTCTATCCGTTTTTACTCCAGCGAAGACGGTGAGGATTCGCCCTTTGCGGTCAGAAAACTGGAAAAGAATTTCAGCACCAACTTTAATAAAGGTTACCTGGGTGTAGAGTTCTCCATGAAAGAGGAGGACGGTGTTTTGCTAAAAAAGGTAATTGAAAATAGTCCGGCTGCTGAAGCGGGACTTATGGCAGGAGATCGTATAACGGCTCTCAACGGAATTCCGGTGGCCAATGGCCAAGAATTTATGGAAGCCATGAAGGATACTGAAGCAGGCGATGAGGTAAAAGTAGATTTGGAACGGGAAGGCCAGAAGGTTCAAAAGAAGGTTAAGCTGGATAGCTGGAAGGATCGCATTTTTAAAATGGGTGATGGCAAACTGAATAAGGGTTTCCGCTTTCACAGCGATGATGACGTAAAGATCAAGGTGCTGATTAAAAAATCCACCATTTCTGAAAAGGAAGAAGATTTGGTTAACAAAGCCCTTGGAATGTCGAATAAAACCGGCTTTAATTCCATTGACCTGGAATTGTATCCCAATCCTGGTAAGGGTCGCTATACGGTTAACGTACAAATACCGGGTATTGAAAAACTGGATATGCTGGTGTTAGACCAGGCTGGCAGAACAGTTTTTGAAGATCAATTACAGGATGGTGCCGGTAATTTTAAAAAGGTGATAGACCTTACCGGTGAGGCGGTGGGTACTTATTTCCTGGTGCTGAAAAATGAAAACCAGGTAAAAATTGAAAAACTGATTAAAGAGTAAATTAATTTAGTGCTTTTCCAAAAAATCAGGGCGCCCCTTGGGGTGCCCTTTTTGTTTGGAGCTTATTCCTTACTATGTACACGGCAATTGTAGCGGTGAGTAACATAAGCAGGGCAGCCGTAATGTAGGGCACGTAGTAGTAATAACCATATAAGGCACCGCCTAAAAAGGGACCCACCACCCGCGATAATGATCCTACTGATTGCAAGAGCCCCATTATTTTTCCTTGTTCATGCTTACCGGCCGTTTCGGCCAGCAGGGAGGAAAGGGTAGGTGTGAAAAAAGCACTGCCGAAAGCAATGGCCAGTAAAGAAAGCAGCTCAACCGGCACAAACCAGTTGACCGGCACAAATGGCATACTCAATAGGCCCGCAAACATAAAGAAGTGTCCGGCTATAAACAGTTTTTGCTCACCAAAAACCCGTGTTAACCGGCCGATCAGGGTTCCCTGGATGAGGGCCACGGAAACACCTACAAAGGCAAAAACATAACCGATCTCGGCTTCGGTAAGGTCGTAATGCTCCTCCCACATCAGTGAGGCGGTAATCTGCATCATGGAGAAAGCGGCCACAAAAATGAACTGTATGAGCATAAAACTCCGGATGTTGGTACGCGGAAATATGGAGAGTATCTCCTTAAAAGGATTGGGGAAAAGAGGGCCGTTTTTGTTTTTTTCACTCAGGGACTCAGGTAAAAGGAAAAAGGCCATAATGAGGTTAAGGCCCGCCAGTAAAGCCGCCACGTAACCGACCCATTCGATACCGTAATGTGTTTTAAGGAAGCCACCTAGGGGTGGTCCGAAAATAAAGCCCAGCCCGAAGGCTGCACCTACAATCCCAAAGTTTTTAGCCCGATTGTCAGGATTGGAAATGTCGCTGATAAAGGCATTGGCCGTACTCACATTGGCCGAGCCTACTCCAGCTAACATCCGGGAGACAAACAGTAAGGCTAACGTAAAGGCATTAGCAAAAATGAGATAGGAGAGCGCCACCAACAATATACTATAGAGCAAAACCGGCCTGCGCCCGATCCGGTCACTCAAACCTCCCCAAAAAGGGGCGAAAAGAAATTGCATAAAGGAAAAGCTAGCCGCAATAAGCCCGATCAACCAGCTGGGAGCCCCCAGTTCATCCGCATAAATCGGTAAAATGGGGATTATGATTCCAAACCCTAACAGATCAATAAAAATGGTAACAAACAGAACCAGTAGTGGCTTATTTCTCATTCAGGGTGCTTGGCTAACGTTCTATAAGCTTTAATTTTTTCCGGGAAGGGTGTAGGGCATAAGTGGTGCCTTCTCCGGCTAAAAGGGTATTGGGAAATACCGAACGGGCCTCTTCAAGCAATGGGTCGAGATCATGATAGCGCACCGAAAAATGTCCGATCATCAATTGCTTGGCGTTTACATTCAATGCCATTTGAGCCGCATCCCTGGCGGTGGAATGGTTGGTTTGTACCGCTCTTTTGCGATGCTCCTCCATAAAGGTAGCTTCATGGTATAAAAGATCGGGAGCGTGCAGGTAGTCCTGCAACTCATCAATGGGTGCCGTATCGGTGCAATAAGCGTAGCTCAAGGGGCTCGAAGGGTCGGTAGTTAGCTCTTGGTTGGGGATGATGTTACCATCTTCATCCGTCCAGTCCTTTCCATTCTTGATCTGCCGGATTTCTGCCGGGGGAATATTGTATTTTTCGATGGCTGACTTCAGCATTTTACGGGGCTTTTCTTTTTCCCTGAACCAGAATCCGAAACAATCAATACTGTGTTTCAGTGGGAAGGAGTGTACCGTTACCCGTTCATCTTCATATATATTCTGAAAAGAATCGGTTTGCAGATTGTGAAAAATAACGGGGTATTTCAGCCAGCTTCCTTGTAGTTTCATCTGTTGCTGTATAGCTTCCTTCAAGCCTTTAGGCGAGTAGATGTGCAATTCTTTTTGGCGGTCTAAAAGGTGTAAAGTACTGAGGAGCGGAGCCAGCCCAAAAAAATGATCGCCATGCAGGTGACTGATAAAAATGCGGTCGATACGCGAAAAACCAATGTTGTTGGCCCGCAATCTTACCTGGGTGCCTTCACCACAGTCGATAAGAAAGTGCCGGCTGGCCAGGGTTAAAAATTGGGAGCTTGGATACCGGTTGGTTAGTGGAATAGCCGAACTTGCCCCTAGGATGGTAAGTTCCAGGTGTTCCATTAACGGGTAATGATAAATCGGCCGGAGCGGGTTTCAGCCCCGTTTTTAACGGAATACAGGTAAATACCGGCTGAAAGATTGCTGAGGTTTAATTTGATTCTATTCTCACCGCTGGCGGCTTCGTAAGTTCTTTTGAAAACGTTGTTTCCGATTACGTTGGTAATTTTAACTTCTGTATTACCACCTGCAGAAGTAGTGTAGGTTAAAAACCCGATGTCGTCAGCCGGGTTGGGATAAAAACGAATCTTCAGGCCGTCATCTATCACCGGCTTCTCCAAACCGATGGTTCCGTTAACCACCAGGTAAATGTTGCGCAAAGTATCGTTGGTAACAACGGTGTTGGATCCATTAGTGAACTTCAGCTCAACGGCCACCGGAATTTGCAATGAATCTGCAGAACCTGGTAATCCCTGAAGACGGGCACAACCGTATGAGCCACCCGGGAATGTACAATTGGAGGGATTACAGGTGGTAGAAAGATTACCCGGCAGGTTGAGTACCGCTATTACCTTGATATAATCAATGGTGGCATTTAAACCACCAAAAGAAGTATCCTTTGGCACCCTGAACTGTAGCGTTTGATCGTAGTTGACACCGGCCGTAGCATGGGGTAGTACCACGATTTCTTCGCCATTCACATTGTAGGTAGCGCTTCCCGCAGGGGGAAATATGATATCCGGCCCCGATAGAGTGGTGTCCGGAGTACATTGCCCGGAGGAATGCAGGTTAATACTTAAAGAAAGAAAGAGAAAGTATAGTAATTTTTTCATATCAGCTTAGTAAGGTTATGAAGATAAACACTTTTTAGTTAAACAAGAATTTAACCAAAGATGTTTGAAGCTATCTTGTATGGCCTCAGGTCTGGGCAAAATTCATTTCTTTTTTAGAAGCCAGTAAGTACAACACCGCCATACGGATGGCCACCCCGTTTTCTACCTGGTTGAGAATAATGGACTGATCGCTGTCCGCCACTTCACTGCTTATCTCCACCCCCCGGTTGATAGGGCCCGGGTGCATAATGGTGATGGGTTTACTGAGCCGGTTTAACAAACGCATCGTTACTCCATACTGCTGCACATATTCCCTTACACTGGGAAAGTATTGCAGTTCCTGCCGCTCGTGTTGTACCCGAAGCATATTGGCGATGTCACACCATTCCAAAGCCTCCATGAGGTTATGGCTTACTTTAATACCCAAAGAGTGAATATACTTGGGTATTAAGGTGGTGGGGCCGCATACCATCACCTCAGCCCCCAATTTGCGGAGGCAAAATATATTGGATAAAGCTACGCGTGAATGCAATATGTCGCCCACAATAACCACTTTTTTACCTTCTATGTCCTGGTATTTTTCGCGGATGCTATAGGCATCCAGCAAAGCCTGCGTGGGGTGTTCATGGGCTCCGTCACCGGCATTTACTATAATGCTGTTTACATTTTGAGACAGGAATATAGCAGCACCCGGTTTGGCGTGACGCATCACCACCATATCCACCTTCATAGAGAGTATGTTATTCACCGTATCCACCAGGGTTTCGCCCTTGGTTACCGATGACCCTGCGGCCGAAAAGTTGATTACATCGGCTGAAAGGCGTTTTTCCGCCAGTTCAAAGGAAAGTTTGGTGCGAGTACTATTCTCAAAAAAAAGGTTGGCAATGGTTATATCGCGCAGGGAAGGCACTTTGCGGATTGGGCGGTTAATCACCTCCTTAAACTGATCGGCTGTTTTGAAGATGAGTTCAAGGTCATCGCGGTTCAGGTATTTGATACCTAAAAGGTGGTTTACGCTCAACTCATTGCTCATCCTGAGGTCTTATTAAGTACACTATATTATGTCCTTCTTCTTCCTTCCACTTTACCAAAACCCTTTCACTGGCTATGGAGTCCACTCTTTTACCAGTATAGTCCGGTTGAATGGGCAATTCCCTTGAAAATCTGCGATCTATCAGCACCAACAACTCTATGTCTTTCGGTCGCCCAAAGGAATGTATGGCATCCAGGGCTGCCCGAACACTGCGGCCGGTAAAGAGTACATCATCCACAAAAACCACTCGCTTGTTTTCAAGGAGCACGTCAATACGGGTTCTATTCGGTTCCAGGGGCGAATCGCGCCTTCGGAAGTCATCGCGGTAAAAAGTAATGTCCAGCAAGCCCTGCCTGATATTGGCAATGCCTTGCTTTTCCAATAACTCTACCAGACGCCTGAGTACGGGAACTCCGCGTGGCTGAAGGCCAATGAGTACAGTTTCGGAAAAATCACCATGATTTTCAACCAACTGGCAGGCCAGGCGATTGAGGATGATCGAAATTTGTTCTTCGCTGAGAAGTTCGCGTTTAATCATGGTCGGGAATTGCACAAAAATAGTGTTTCAATTGCTAACTTCCATTAGCTCTTTCTTCCAGTTTATACCGTCAAAACTTCCGGAACTCATTATCAGTACCACGCAGGGTTTTTTATGGGCTTCTTTTATCCTTTTTAAAAGTTCCTTATTATTCTGGAAAACGCTGAGATGCGAGGGGTTCCCAAAGGCCAGTGTGACTTTAGTGGCGTCCAGTGGCGTCAGCTTTTTATGGGCCACCACTTCAGGATTAAAGTAAACCAGTGCCTCATCAGCAGCTTGCAGGCTGCCCTGGTATTGATCGATAAAACGGATGTTCAGGCTGCTGAACGTATGCAGCTCCAGGCAAGCCAGAACATGATGATCGGGGTAGGCCTCTTTCACTGCTTCTACGGTAGCTTTTACCTTAGATGGCGCGTGGGCAAAGTCGCGAAAGGCTATTAGGCCTTCTCTTTCCAGTAATGGCTCCAACCTGCGACTGGCTCCTTTAAAGCTGGCAATAGCTTCGTAAAAATCGGTGTCGGTCACACCCATCTGATTGCAAATCCAACGGGCTCCTTCCAGGTTGTTCATGTTGTGCTTACCGAAAATTTCAAGTGGTATTTCACCTTCCGGGGTTTCCAGTAAAGTGACGTTATTTTCCACCCGGTATTCCGGCAGGGAATAGGGGAATTTTTTCACCTCGTTCTTAGTTCGATCTACAACCTTCACCACTTCAGGGTCGGTTTCGTTGTAAATAACCACGCCACCGTGTTCAATAACTTCCAGCAAGAGATCAAACTGCTCCAGGTAATTCTCGTAAGTAGAGAATACGTTGATGTGATCCCAGGCAATGCCTGATATCAAGGCAATATTCGGGCGGTAATGCACAAATTTAGGACGTGGATCGAGAGGAGAGGAGAGGTATTCATCGCCTTCCAGCAGCATAAACTCATTATGCTCAGTGAGCTTTACCATGGTTTCAAAACCTTCCAACTGTGCGCCTACCATAAAATCACAATCCCGTTCCAGGTAATGCAATACATGGAGTATCATAGCCGTAATGGTGGTTTTGCCGTGGCTTCCGGCTATAACCACCCGCGTTTTGTACTTACTCTGCTCGTATAAAAAGCCGGGGTAGGAAAGTACTTTAAGGCCCAGCTCCTGTGCTTTGAGTAATTCAGGATTATCCTTTCGGGCGTGCATACCCAATACCACAAAATCCAGATTCTGGTTTATTTTTTCAGGATACCAACCATTTTCCTCCGGCAGTAGTCCATACTTGTTGAGGCGACCACGGGAGGGTTCAAAAACTTCGTCATCACTACCACTAACCTGGTAACCTTTTAAGTGGAGGGCAATGGCCAGGTTATGCATGGCACTGCCGCCAATGGCAATAAAGTGTACTTTCATAAAATGCGCTTAGCTAGCGCAAATCTAAAAAAAGGAAGGGCGATCTGACTATTACTCTACGCTGAGGGAAACCTTAAGTTTATCCATGAACTTGGCCGCCAACGCAATGTCAGAAGGCATACTGTGTGTACTGCTCTCGGTAGAAAAGTCAAAGGCATTAGTGCCGGCAAATAAGGCGTTTAAATCCAACTCAAGGGATATGGTATTGGACTGACCAGCCTGTACGTTGTTGTTAATCAGTACTTCATCGGTACGATATAAATCATCGGTACCCGGGTGAAAAGCTACCAATATGTCGGAAGAGGAGCCTAACTGACCGGTGACATTGGCGAGGCCTTCAAACTTGGCGAAGCGGTATTTGAGCATGGTCCAATACATGGCCTGGTACGTAGAAAGGGGGTGATTCTGATTAAAAGTGCTGGGATCGGAATTATTCATGGTAGCATCTAACCCAAGCCCGTAGCGCAGAGCCGTATAATTACCAACATTTACATTGGCCGTAAATTGCCTATCGGTTATTTGGGTACTACCGGGATCTACAATAACCACATCTTTCAGCATTACCCAGTTACCCGCACTGTTCTTAATCTCGATACCGGAAAGAAACATACGGAACAAGGAAATCTTAAGATCATATCCATTTTGCAGGCTAACGGTTTCCCCATCATACACCTGGTTTTCTCCATCTGTCATCACCACATTGAAGGTAACGTCTGCGGTTGTTGTGTTTTCAGAGGAATCATCTTTGTTGCATTGGCTAAGCACCAGGGCTGTTCCTACAATCAGGGTCGATAAAAGCGTTTTACGTATCATAATCAAGTTTTTTAAAATAATCCGACTTCCAGTGAATCCAGCATTCTTTCGGCAATTTCAAAATCTACCGGGTCTGTGGGGTCAGAAAGAATGGCCTCGTTGGCCAAAATATCAAAGTTGTTCAGGATAGGCTCAATGTCAACGGTAATAATAAAGTTAGCGGTAGTAGTGTTGCTTACTGAAAAATTGAGCCTGTCACTTATATAGTTTTTATAGATGTAATATCCCCCAACGTGGTACTGGAAGGGAATACTTCCCGTAGTGTCTGTGGTATCGGTAGGGTCTAAGGCTAATCCTTCAATTACGAGGGCATTGTAGCCATAATCATCATTGCGCGCCACGTGAACGTTGGTAAGCCCGTTACCTCTTGCCGTTTCCGGATTGGCTTTTAAGGTTTGCAAGGAGTCAAGCCCCAGGCGAAATCCATAACGTCCGGAATAACCACCGCCTTCAATAAAAGCTACGAATTGGGTAGGAGTTTTCCGGTCAAAAGCATAATAACCGGAATCCAGCAGCATACTATCCTGGGTACTTTTAAAGTATAAATTGGTTATCAGAAGCTTTAGGTTGGTAACGTAGAACTTCTGACCCAGTTTGTTTTCTAAAAGACTGTCGCTGGTATAAATTTTCCCATCGTACAGAAAGGATATTTTCAACTGGAGGTTTTCATTGGGCAGGGCAGGGTTGTTTCCAGAGAGGTCTTTCTCTTTACAGGACACTGCTGTTATAAGGGCCAAACAAAAAAGAAGGGCAAATTGCTTCATTTAAGCTTATTTTAATTCAAAATTAGTTTTAGTTAGGTTCAAGTCAAGAATGTTTTCTTTTCCTGTAGCTTTCATTTATTTAACGAAAAATCAGGGCTTCAGGTTGGGCTCAGCCGTGTTTTCCAATTTTTTCATGGTGTTGAAATCCTCGGTCTGCTCAATACTCTGCATAATTTGTTGCAGTATTTGTATTGATGGTTTCGAATAATCAATATCTAAAGGTTCTTTGAACTGCAGCGACAACTTTACCCCTCGCTTTTTCACAAAGAGCCCTTTTTTATCAAAAGCCCGCCTGAAGCCGTTTACCACCACGGGTATTACAACGGGCTTTTTCTCTTTAATAATATGTGCGGTCCCTCTGCGGCCCTGTACATAGGGGCGGGTAGTTCCCTGCGGAAAGGTAATGACCCAACCGTCATCCAACGCCTTGTAAATGTTATCAATATCGCGGGGGTCCACACCACGGTCTATTTCTTTACCCGCTTCACGCCAACTCCTCTTGATAGAAACCGAACCTACATAGGCAAAGAGTTTGGGTAATATGCCGGACATCATGGTTTCCTTTGCAGCTACAAAGTAGATGTTAATCTTAGGGTTGAGTAAATACCAGGGAAAATTAATACGGTCGTAAACACCCCATTTGGCACAACAAAAAACCTGATACATACCCGTAACATCGGCAAAATAGGTTTGGTGGTTGCTTACAAAAAGAACGTTGCTGTTTTGCAACCCCTTAAGAACTTTACTTCCCTTAACCCTGGTTTTATTGATAATGTTAAATCGGTAATAGGCAATAATACCGATCACGAAGATCAAAATCCGCTTGATAAACAGGGAATTACCGAAGGCATCGAAGAAGCGTATTTTCATAGGCTGGCGTATCCGGTCAAATATAATTGAATTCCTATCAGGGCGAAGAGGGCTCAAACATTGCCCTAAGTTCGCTGATCATCATGGCGGTAGCTCCCCAAACGGTTTCACCCATAATATGGAAGGAAGGTACCTTAATGCTGTAAGTACTGGTTTTTATGGTGCTGTTGCGAAGATTGGAAGGGTCCAGAAAGCCGTTGAAATCAGGTGTAAGAATTTCGTCCACTTCACTCTGCTGACGGGTAAAGTCTGGTTTTGATTTCAGCAGGCCCACAAAGGGATAAACGTAAAAGTTGCTGGGTGGAATGTAAAGGGCGGTTAAGGAGCCCAGCAGACTTATCTGATCGGGTTCTATGCCGATCTCCTCCCTGGTTTCCCGCAACGCGGTTTCACTAAAATCCCGATCCCCGGGTTCCTTTCGTCCACCCGGAAAGCTGATTTGTCCCGAGTGTACTCCGGGATATTCCACCCGTCTGGTGAGGATAAGGTGCGGCCGCCCGTTCTGCTCAAAAAAAAGGGCGGCCGTAGCCGCCTGCTTTACGTTATTCTGATTGATTTTTTCCAGATTCACCCTTTCACGACCGGCCGGAGTCATTTGATACTGCGCGTCCTGGCCAGGAAGAGGTCGGGAAAAAGCGGCTTCCAGTTGTTGTTTGAACCGCGGGAAATCCAATCTTAGTTAGTACTTTGTTTAAGCGTGGATACGGTAAAGAATTCCCCTTGTTCGGGACTGGAACCACTCATAGTTTGAGAAAGGTTGTTGGAAACCAGCTTACCGGTTTTGCGGTTAAATATTACTTTACCTCCCATTTCCAGCTTAATATCTTCACCTTGTGCTTCCTCATCTAATTTGAGGTCATCTGAGTCGGCAGTGTAGGAGAGGGTGATCTCGTTCTTGGAAATTTCCTCCACCTTAAAGCTCATGGTCATACTGGCTCCCATTCCTGAAGACTGGGTATCTTCCCAGGTATCTCCTTTTGATACTTCCTGCTCGGGCATTTTCATGAAAAGATTGTCAATCATATTCTGAAGGATCATGGTGCCGTTATCTTCACTGGCTTCGGGTTTTTCCACTACCTCACCCAGGTTATTTACCTTAAAGGTTACCGGCTTATTTAAAATAGGGGCAAATTGTTGAGCAATCATGGCACCCATACCCTGAGCGGTTTCCGGATCTTCCGAGTCATAGTTGATTTCCATACCCTGGGCACTGGTATTGGCTTTTATAGCCATAATGGTAGCTTTTACCGTATGTACGCCTTCGGCACTTTTTTCAAGGATTTCGTAAGAACTTTTAATGGAAGTGTTCACCTTGGCAACTTCCTCACTTAAGGAGGCATCGGTAAAATTGGTGATCATCATGTCCGTAGTAATCTCGTGCTTGGAGCCTACCGGTAAATCCAGACGGATTTTGGTTCCTTTGGGGCTAAGCTCTTCCGCAAAAACGGAACTTACAAACATTGAGCTTAATAGTATCAGAGCGACTTTTTTCATTTCTTAGATTTAAGTTTTCGCGAAGATAAGGATAAGGCGTAATTTATTTAATGTTTAACCATTATATCATTTTGATTGATTATATTTGCCAAACAATTAGACGAAAGCTATATTTCATATGACACTTACTCAGTTACAATACCTGATAGCGGTGGACAATCATCGCCATTTTGCCAAAGCCGCTGAGGCTAGTTTTGTTACCCAGCCTACCTTGAGTATGCAAATTCAAAAGCTTGAAGAGGAGCTGGGCGTTTTACTTTTTGACCGCAGCAAACATCCGGTTCGCCCTACCACCATAGGTGAGCGGATTATTAAGCAGGCTCGTACCGTGGTGAATGAATCACACCGGATATCCGAAATATTACAGGAGTCCAAGAATCAGTTGGAAGGTCCGTTCAAATTAGGGGTGATCCCAACCATTGCTCCTTCCTTGATTCCCCGCTTTATCAGTAAGTTCCACCAAAAGTTTCCCAATATTCAGTTACAAATCCAGGAGCTTCGCACCGATGTGATTATTGAAAAACTGCGTATTGATGAACTGGATGCTGCCCTGCTGGCTACTCCTTTAGGAGAAAAAGGCATTATTGAGAGGCCCCTGTACTATGAGCCCTTTATGGCTTTTGTACCGGAAAACCACCGCCTTTCCAAAGAGGCGTTTATTACCAATTCGGAACTCGATATTAACGACATACTGTTACTGAATGAGGGGCACTGTTTCCGGAACAGCGTACTGAATATATGCAAGCAACGTAACTCCAGTGATAATAAGCCTATCGACCTGGAGAGCGGTAATTTTGAAACGCTGATCCGTTTGAGTAAAAAAGGATTTGGAATGACCCTCATTCCTTATTTACATGCTTTAGACCTGGCTAAGGAAGACCAGAAATTTGTGAAACCAGTAGCTGACCCTAAGCCATCACGTGAGGTAAGCATTGTTTACACACGGGCGGAGTTGAAGATCAAGGTGATCGAGGAATTGATGAAAATTATTCAGAATAGCATCCCCGAAAAACTCCTGGATGATCGCGATGAGGTGGTAAGCCCCTTACGTTCAGCTTAAGAGTTGCGAACCAAGTAGCCCCGGAATACGTTAATAAAGGGAAGTGCAGTTTAAAGAGTCACATATAGCCCTGTTTCCTTTGAACCTCTTTTTACTACCTGGAGACTATACCCAGTTGTATATTTTTGAAGATCGGTACAAGCAATTGATTAAAGATTGCTTAACCGAAAAAATGAACTTTGGTATTGCCTTCTCCAATCGTAGTAATCTCAAGAGTTTAGGCAGTCTTGTGGAAGTTACCGAAGTTATCCGGGAATATCCGGGTGGCGAAATGGATATTATGATTAAGGCAGTTTCCATCTTCCAACTGGAAAAGTTTTATTTTCAGAAAGAGGGAAAGCTTTACCCGGAGGGTAAAATCAGGCATTTTGATGTAGCCCAAAATCATACGGCCAGTCCGGCTTTGATCCGTTCTTTCAAGGATTACCTGATTCGCAATAGTTTATATGACTCTCAGTTGTTGAATATCTCTGAACTGGGTATTTTCGGAATTGCCAATGAAATGCACATGAGTGACCAGGAAAAGATGGAGTTGGTAAACCTGGGCCTCAGGGAGGATATGGAACATTACCTGAAAAACTATATTCGTTACCTCGAACTATTACAACTACAGGAAAAGAATGTCTTTCAAAACATCTACCTCAATTAAAATTTCACCCTATTACTTTTTAGCCTTTACCTTTTTGTTTCTCACCCATTGCCAGCCTACAGAAACTGAGGGGTCCGGAGAAGTGGCCGGGAAGCAACAGCAGGAAGAACCTGCTGCGGAGCGGCCTCCGAAAAAGGAATCTGCGGTAACCAGTATTACGGATGACAATGTGAAAGACTTTCTCAGCAGCTATGCCAAAGAGCATTCACAAAATTCTGCGGTTATACGAACCGATTTCGGGGAAATTATTATCCAGCTTTACAATAATACACCCCTTCATCGTGCTAATTTCCTATACCTTACCGATCAGGATTACTTCAATAATACCTGGTTTTACCGGGTTTCTAAAAATCATGTTATACAGGCAGGTAACAGTGATAATCCCGAAACCATTCAAAAACGGGACCGCCTGGGAGATTATACTATACCGGCCGAAATAGGCTCAGGGAATATTCACCGGGCAGGAGCGGTGGCTGCCGCACGCAGCTATAACAACAATCCCTATAAACGGTCAGATCCTTACGAATTCTACATCTGCCTTGGTAAAAGCTATACCTATAACCAATTAAAGGCCATGGAAGAAGAATATAACATGACGCTGAACAGTCAGCAGATGAAAGTTTATGCTTCGGAAGGGGGAGCTCCGCACCTGGATGGTGAGCATACGGTTTTTGGCCAGGTAATAAGTGGTATGGAGGTGGTGGAAAAGATTGCCCGCGTTCAAACCGATGAAGGAGAGTGGCCGTTGGATAATATTCCCATTAGCGTGGAGATCATCAATTAGAGAAGAGGTTTGAATTGTTGCGGTTAAACCAGGCGTGAAGTAAAAAGGATCGATTAACCGCGAGCCTTTAAACTAAAGGTGGTGGTTATATTTACTTTATAACAGGTTTTTTTTGAGCACTACCAAAGCAGATGATTTAAAAACCTGGAAGAGCTGAACATTGATGCCGATCAACAAGGGTAAGTGCTAGCAGAGCACCAAGCCCCTGGATGGAGCTAATTTGTAAGGCCAAAAGCACGGTAAAAAGGGAATAACCCTTATTTTCGCCACAATATTTAAAAACAAAATCACACTCTCCAATGAGCGTATTAGTCAATAAGAATTCAAAGATTATAGTTCAAGGCTTTACCGGTAGCGAAGGATCTTTCCATGCCGGGCAAATGATAGAATACGGTACCAACGTAGTGGGCGGTGTTACGCCCGGTAAAGGTGGACAAACCCATCTTGACCGGCCGGTTTTTAACACCGTGGCAGACGCTGTTAAAGAAACCGGTGCTGATGTATCAATCATTTTTGTGCCACCGGCATTTGCGGCCGATGCCATTATGGAAGCTGCGGAAGCCGGAATTGGAGTAATTGTTACCATCACCGAAGGTATTCCGGTAAAGGACATGGTAGTGGTAAAGGAATATTTGAAAGACAAAAATTGCCGAATGATCGGGCCTAACTGCCCCGGGGTAATGACGGCTGGCGAGGCTAAGGTGGGTATTATGCCCGGCTTTATCTTTAAGCCCGGACGTATTGGTATTATATCTAAATCAGGAACCCTTACCTACGAAGCGGTGGATCAGATCACCAAAGCTGGTATGGGCCAGTCCACGGCCATCGGAATTGGTGGAGACCCCATCATAGGGACTTCCATGAAAGATGCCGTAGAGTTATTGATGAATGATCCCGAAACCGATGGTATTGTAATGATTGGTGAAATAGGTGGGCAGATGGAACCCGATGCGGCACGCTGGGTCAAAGAATTCGGAAATGGCAAACCCGTAGTTGGTTTTATTGCCGGTGAAACGGCTCCTAAAGGCCGTACCATGGGCCATGCCGGAGCTATCGTAGGGGGTAGTGAAGATACGGCTCAGGCTAAAAAAGCTATTCTAAAAGAGTGCGGGATTCACGTAGTGGACTCTCCGGCAAACATCGGTTCTAAAATGGCGGAACTGATGGGTGTAACTGCCTGAAATTAGCACTAAAATCGTATATCAAGCCCTGTTTTTTTTGCAGGGCTTTTTTTATGGCATTAATTCTTTAAAAGTTTGGTTATTTTCTTACTTTCCGGCTCGGGGAAGAAAAACGTATAAATGCTTAATAAACCGCCTTCTGATTTTTCCAAACTTGGAAAATTAGTACACAATCAGTTGGGAGAATTGATCTGCCTGCACTCTTTGCGGGGAGATATACGCTATGTAAGCCCTTCATCGGAAAAAATATTGGGTTATTCGCCTTCCGAGTTAGCAGGTAGAGAATTAAGAGAGTTTATTCATCCCGATGATTACATTCAACTGAATATTTTTACTGAAAATACCGTTTCCCAAGCTGTTCCGTTGGAGTTAAGAGTTTTAGCACAATGGGGCGACTACGTTTTGTTACAAACATTTGCTCATTCTTTTCAAGACGAATCCACCGGTGAATTAATGTGGTATTCTTCCTCACGTGACATCAGTACGCTCAAAAAGGCCCAACCGGAGTTGGATAAGATGATGAAAGACCTGGGTGCTATGTCGGCCGGTTTAGGGCGCCAGCATCAACAGTTACTGGACTTTAGTTATATCATTTCTCACAATTTACGCGGGCCGGTAAGCAACGTAATTACGCTGGCCAACTTTTTACAGGAGGCTGATAACGAGGAGGAAAAATCCATGATTATCGAAAGTATCAATGAATCATCGCGCCAGTTAAACAGTGTTTTTGAAGAACTGATGGAAGTTTTAAAGGTGAGGAACTTTGATAGTTTAAGGATGGAGAGTATCAGGCTGGGCCCGGTGGTTAAGGCTGCCACAAAACTCTTTGAAGCTTCCGTTCATAAAGAGGGTGGTGAAATATCGATCGATATTCCGGATCATATCAGGGTACGGTCATCCTATGAATACCTGAAGAGCATACTGGCCAATTTGTTTTCTAATGCCTTAAAATTCAGGGATACTCAAAAAGATAAGCTCCGGATAGATATTCGTTATTCAGTAAATGAGCTGGGTGAAAAAAAGCTGTGCTTTACCGATAATGGCTTGGGTATAGATATGAAAAAATACCAGGACAAAGTTTTTAAACTGCATCAAACTTTTCACAGACACCCGCAAGCCAGGGGTTTTGGCTTGTTTATGTCGAAAAACCAAATGGAGGCTATGGGGGGTGAAATACGACTTCACAGCGAGGTAGGGAAGGGCTGTACCTTTAGCCTTATATTTAATCCCGTTATTAAACCTTTCAAAGTACAAATGCCTGAATTCTTTTAAATGGTTTTAAAGAGGAAGCAGCACATGGATATCGGTATTGTTCGCGGGCGACTCAAGCCTTGCCGGGATAGTCCCAACTGTGTGGGCAGCATGTATCCGCAAGATGAAAAGCATTATATGAAACCCTGGTTTTACCACCTGGAAAGGTCGGAGGTCATTGAGCATCTGCTGGATATGATCAGGTCGGAACGTGGAACGGAAATAAAGGAGGTAAAGGAAAACTATATTCATGCGGTTTATACCATTCCTTTTTTCGGGTATAAAGACGACCTGGAGTTTTACATGCCCGATTCTGGAAATGTAATTCACTTCCGTTCGGCTTCGAGAGTGGGATATTATGACTTCGGGGTTAATAAGCGAAGGATTAATCGCCTACGTAAAAAGCTCGCCAACCTTAGTATTGTTACTATTTAGCCAGGGGCAGGGTAACTGAAAAACAACTTCCCTGGCCCTTGGCACTCTCAATATTTAGAGTACCGTGGTTGGCCTCCAGAAATTCCTGTACTATTAAAAGCCCCAGGCCGGTACCTTTTTCATTAAGTGTGCCCGGTGTACTTAGATTTTCGTTTAAATCCAGCATTTTATCAATCTGCTCCTGGGTCATTCCTGCACCCTGGTCGCGGACCGTTATCGTTACATTTTTCTCCGTAGTAGAGCTTCCGATGTGAATTTTCTGCCCGGTAAGTGAAAATTTGATGGCGTTTACCAGAAGGTTACGGAATATAATTTCGGTTTGATCGGGATCTGAATACGACTTAAGGCTACGGTCAACCTCTATTTCAAGTTCCAGGCTTTTTTGTTGCAAGGCACTTTCCAGCTGTTTTTTAAGAGTATCGAAAATACGTACAAATGGTACTTCCTGCAGGTTAACACTCATTCCGGTAAACTGGTTTTTACTCCATATTAATAGGTTCTCAACGGAAGAACGGGTATGGCTTACGGAGTCTTTAAGCCCCATGAGCAGCTCATCCTTGTCCTCTTTATCGATGTGATCGTATTCCAGTAATTCCAATATACCCAATAGCTGATTAAAGGGTTGCTTAAGGTCGTGCGTTAATATGGAGAATAGCTTGTTTTTGGTATGGTTCAGGTTTTCGAGCTCCAGGTTTTTTTTGATGAGCAGTTTGCTTTGGTAATCAATTTCCTTTTGCTTTTTCTGAATCATGTCGGTTTTCTCCATCAGTAATCTGTTGTATTCCTTACGCTTACGAATATTGAGGATGAGGGTAAGGATAAAGGCAATAGAAGCTACCAGAAATACAGTTACGATTATCAACAGCAATTTATTACGGGCTATTACTTTATCCTGTAGCTTATTGCGTGAACTAAGCATTTCATTTTCCTTTTGGCGCAGTTCATTCTTCTGTTGGAGTAACCTTTCCTGTATGTTTAGTTTGATCAGTGTGTCGTTGTAAGCCTTGTATTCACGGTAAAGCTGCAGGGCTTTCTCAAACTGTCCGGCTTTTTCACAGGCCTTGGATAAAATAAGTGCGGATTCGCGGGTAAGATAGCGGGAGTTTTGCTCCTTGGCCAGGTCATAGGATTCCTGCGCCTGGAGAAGACTTTGTTCGTGAAAGTTCCCCGCAAAGAGGATTCTGGCCAGATGAGTTTTGTACAACGAAATAGAGTAGGGGTCGCCATAATCCTGCATTACTTCTACCGCCTTACCACAAAGTTCGATGGCCTTATCATGTTCCCCTCTTTTAGAAGCTACCATGCCCAGATTACAATGGGCAGAAGCCAGGCTGAACTGATCCTGGAATTCCTCAGCAATATCCAGGGCTATCCTACTTAAACTGTCAGCATGGTCAATCTCTCCTTGTTGCAATAAGAGTTCTGCCTTCAAGTTAAAGGCACTGGCCATGGTCTGTTCCAGTTCAAACTCCTTACTAAGTTGTATGGAACGGTCAATGTAGTCCATCGCCAGGTTGTAATTTTCCTGGGCTTGAAATATCATGGCAATATTCAAGGTGGTGGTGGCTTCCCCTTCCGGGTAGTCAATCATTTTATCGTATTCGATAGACTTCAGGTAATGATCAATAGCGCGGAGGTAATAACCCTGATCATTATAAACATTGCCCAGGCTTAGGTGAGTAACGCTGAGGCCCGAGTAATCGTTATGGCGCTTAAAAATTTTATGAGCGGCAATATGATTTTCAAGGGCCGGCTTTATTTTATTTTGATAGTAATAAGCTGCTCCAATTAAATCCAGAGCGGTGGCCATTTCCAAACTATCGTTTATAGATTTGCTGTATTCCAGATATTGCTTGGCGTAATGCAAGGAAGAATCAGCGTCCACCACCAGGTAGTCGAACGCTAAAGAGTAGTGCCTAAAAAGTTCATCTTCAACTTCTTCTGAGTGCTGGCCTTTTAAAAGAAATGAAGAAAAAATTAGAATGTAAAAGGTATATCTTAAAGAATTAACTATCAAAAAAGGCTTGATTTATTTTAATTTGCCAATATAAGAAGTTAAAGCCCGTAACGTGGAGTTATAGAAAATAAAATTATGGAACTAGAGGTGCAATGTCCTAAATGTAATTGGGAGCCCGATGGTGAAGCTTATTGGAGCTGTCATGCGTGTAGCCTTGAATGGGATGTGTTCAGCACAGGAGGGCGTTGTCCGCGTTGCGGGCTCGAACATCAGTACACCGAATGCATCGGTTGGGCCGGGGGGTGCGATGAGCTGAGCCCCCACCTGGATTGGTACAATGGGCTGGACGCAAGCTTACAGGAAATCAATATTGAGCGAACTAACTGAGCAGGTAAAAGCGAATACCTTTTTCCGTAGCACGGTAACCTATAATTTTCCATTGCAGAAAAAGCACCAATATTCTTTCCGCTACACGAATATCCTCAATACCCGCTTCTTTTTTAAATCGGCTGATGGAGGTTTCCCGAGTCCGGCTCAATAACTCAAAGAGAGCTCTTTCTTCAGGCCCGTAAGCCACCATATTCTTTCGTTTGGAAACCGGTTGTTTGTTTTTAAGATAATCCACAATAACTCCGTTAGCGGCAAAATTTTCATCACCCTGCCGTATAAAAACCTTCCACTGGCCTGATTCTGTTTTGGCGGAGTGTGGTGAATCCTGCGAAGCGGGAACTTCTACCTCCAATACCTTTTTACCTTCTTCATTCTCATACACCATGGTTTTGAAGTGTACCACCGGCTGGCAGTACAGGGTAGCGGCCCCTTCAATCATGTAGAACTCTTCCTCGGGGTCCACACCGGTAATACGCCCGTTATCCTTAACTCCTATAAGTAGTTTTCCACCATCGGTATTGGCAAAGGAAACCAGTGTTACCGCTATTTTCTGGGCACTGTCAATTCTGAATTTGAAATCCTGTTTTTGATGCTCTCCTTCATCAATGGCTTTAAACAGCTCTGTAATTTCTCCACTTACATGATCCAGCCAACGATTGCTTTCTCCAAACTCCATAACCGTAAAAATAAACCGCGCGGTGCCATTAGAAAAAGGATTCGGATATATTTGTTTGATGTACCGTCAAATAAGTTTCTTTTGGATATTGGCAGTATGCATGGCCTGCACCCGAACCAACCCCACCCACAGCAATTCCGGGCCGGGTATGGATGAGCCTTTTGCGCCAACCTATACCTTAAGTGAGCTCGATAGTAGTGCCCGTTTTACCAAGGGCTCGCGCGCAGTAGGCGAAGTGGACTCCGTACCCGAAGTATCGGGAATGGTGAATAGCTTTTGGAACCCGTCCTGCTTATGGGTGCATAATGACGGTGGAGACGGTCCTTACCTTTTTCTCATCCACCAGGATTCAGCACAGTTAAAGGCCACCTTTCAAGTTAATACGATCAATTACGACTGGGAAGATATAGCCCTTAACGTGAGCCCCGGAGGTGATAAATCCTTCCTTTGGATTGCCGATATTGGTGATAACCTGGGTGGCCGACCGGATTATAGGCTCATACAATTAGCGGAACCGCTCACCAAGCCTGAAATGGGTATTCCCATGATCAATCCCATCCGTGAAATCAACTTTGTATATCCTGATGGTAACCATAATGCAGAATGCCTGCTGGTTGATCCTTTCCAGGGCGAACTGATTATTATTACCCGTGACAACCCGGCCCGGGTGTACTCGCTAATGCCATCATCCGGTAATAACCTGCGCACCTTGACTTTTCGCGGAGTGCTTCCTATTCCCGGTATTACCGGTGGTGACGTTAGCCGTAACGGAAATCATATTTTGTTGAGAACCTACCATGAACTGCTGCTTATCGATCGGCTGGCCGGACAAACCGTAGCCGAGGCACTGGCCAATATGCCAACTCTATTGCCTTATACCCCCGAACCCCAGGGAGAGGCTATTTGCTGGGGAAATGGCGGGTACTATACCCTTAGTGAAAGGGTGGGACAAGCTTTACCTGTGTTATACCATTATGCGGAATAGCTATTGCAGCTGTACACGAAACCGGCCGCTGATAATTTGCAATTGAAGTTCGGCTAAACGTGCGTTAAAAGAAGCGTTATAACGTTCCGAGCGGGCTCTTAAAAGTTCCAGTTGAATAGTTCTGAAGTCCACACTGCTTATAGCCCCTGCCTCCAATTGTTTTAAACCGGTTTCCACAATTTTGGTGGCCTGCCTTTCATTGCTTTCACGCAAACTCAATATCCTTAACTGGTAGTCGTAATTATTGTAAGCCTTGTTCAGGTTGCGCTCTGCCTGTTGCTGGGCATCCTTTTGCTGTATTTCAGCATTGGCCAATCCCAGTTGTTCGTTTTGGAGGTTGCGCAAATCGTTAAAACCATTGAATAAATTGAAACGTACACGAACCCCGAAAGTGGGGCCAAAACGGCTCAATTGCTGAACCTGACCGGCTTCGTTTTGCGAAAAGTTGTACTCCAGGTTACCAAACAGGCTAACCTCCGGGTAAAAATTAGAGCGCGCCTGTGAAACCAGGGCATCCTGTATTTTAACCTGGCTGCGTGCCAGCAAAAGAGCGGAATTCATTTGTTGTAAACTATCTCTTAAATCAGCTAACCGCAGGGTAGTATCCACCGCCAGTTCATCGTTAATGGTGAGTTGATCGCCCGGTTCATTCAATATGTAAAGAAGGTCTTCTTTGAGATTGCGGATGCGGTTTTGTTGTTCCAGCAAACTTATGCTATCATTACTGGCATCCAGGGCAGCTTGCCGTGCATCCAGGCCCGATGCAGAGCCCAATGACAGGGCATTATCTATAATCTTTTGCCTCTCTTTGCTGATGCGCAGATTTTCCTTCAGTACCGGCAGTAGTTCCTGCTCAAAAAGCAATTGGTAATAGACTCCTGCCAAATCCAGTATGGTAACTTCTATTTGCGAGCGCAGGTTGTAATAAGCCAATTCTTCACCGGCCTCCAGTTCCTTTTTACGGGCCCACATCCTGAAACCGTCAAAAACCGTCCAGTTAAGAGCCAGTGCCACGTTCAGGTTCTGACTGCGGGCTCCATCACGATTGATAGTGCTTCCATCAAAAAAGGTAATATCGGTATTACTGGAACCAAAATTCTGCTCCCCCTCCAGGTCCAGGGTTGGTAAAAAGCCCGCATTACCAACGGTATTGTCGTTTTCAGCTACGCGTTGCACATTACGACTAAGGCTGATCCCGTAATTCTGGCGCAGCACTTTTTCAAGCGCCTGCGAAAAAGTAATACCCTGTCCGCTGGCTGAAAGAGCGGATATTAACCATAAGCCGATGATCCCTATTCTACTCGTCCTCATCCTTTTGCTTTAAGGGTTGAGTAATATAGGTGTACAGGGCGGGGATTACATACAATGTAAGCACCAGCGAAAAGGCCAGACCTCCTATAATAGCCAGCCCCATCGGGATACGGCTGGTGGATGAATCACCAAGCGCTAGTGCAATGGGCAGGGCACCTAAAATGGTAGCCAGGCTGGTCATTAAAATAGGTCGCATGCGGGCTTCGGCCGCACCGCGCACCGCTTCGTAAATCTCCATTCCGGCATTTTTACGCTGTTTGGCAAATTCAATAATGAGGATACCGTTTTTGGTAACAATACCGATGAGTACTATAATCCCAATTTGGCTGAAGATGTTGAAGGTTTGCCCGAAAAGGAAAAGCGTTAAAACCGCTCCGGCCACGGCCAAGGGTACGGTAAACATAATAACCAAGGGGTCACGAAAGCTCTCGAATTGAGCCGAGAGGGTCAGGTAAATAAGGAGAAGAGCTAAACCGAAAGCAAACAGCAAACTATTGGAACTTTCCAAAAACTCTTTAGAGGTGCCGGCCAGGCTGGTACTGAAGGACTCATCCAGCAACTGCTTGGCAATCGCGTCCATCTCATCGATAGCTTCCCCCAGGGAAACACCCGGTGCCGGAGCAGCCGAAATAGTGGCCGAAGAGTAGCGGTTATAATGGTAAATCTGCGGTGGACTGCTTTGATCTTTGATGGTAACCAGGTTGTCCGCAGTAATGAGCTGACCATTGGCCGCCCGGATGTTTATCTTTTTAAGGTCCAGCGGCTCGTCACGATTATTACGGGTAGCCTCCCCAATTACCTGGTATTGTTTTCCCTGCATAATAAAAAAGCCAAATCTTTGTCCTGAAAAAAGCAGTTGAAGGGTTTCGGCTACGTCCCGTACCGAAATACCCAACTCACGGGCTTTATTACGGTCTATCTCCACCAATAATTCCGGTTTATTGAATTTGAGATCACGATCTACCACTGAAAATTTAGGGCTGTTGCGAGCAGCCTCCATAAAAGCAGGAATGATCTGGCGCAGCTTTTCAACACTTTGAGTTTGCAGTACGTACTGTACCGGCAAGCGTCCACGGTTATTGCCAATGGTTTGTTCCTGTGAAACATATACCTGGGCAAAGTTATAGGGGCGGAGGTAGGCAGAAAGCTCATCGGCCAGCTCCATTTGGGTGGTTTCCCGCTCAGCTGAAGGTACCAGCGTAACCCTTACAAAACCACTGTTAATGGAGTTGGAGGCTCCAAAACCGGGAGAGGTAACCGAAAGCACCGACTCGGTTTCGGGCATGGTATCTACCACAGCAATCAGGTTGAGCAGAAACTCGTCCATACGCTCAAATGAAGTGCCTTCCGGTGCGGTGGTAAATACCCGCAAACGGCCTTTATCTTCCAGAGGGGCAAGCTCGGAGGGAATTAAAGCACCGATGCCGAATATCATGGCAAGGGAAATGGCAATGAGTACCAGTGCCAGCCAGCGCCTTTGCATAAAGTTTTTGAGGCTGCGCCCGTAGGATTCAGACATGCGCTTAAAAAAGCGCTCACTATTGCGGTAAAACTTAGACTTGCGCTCCTTCTTCTTCAGGATGCGGCTACTTAGCATGGGGGTTAAGCTGAGGGACACAAAAGAGGAAATGACCACCGCACCGGAAAGGACCAGGCCAAACTCCTGGAATAAACGGCCGGTAAGGCCTTGTAAAAAAATGATTGGTAAGAAAACCGCAATCAGGGTGATGGTGGTGGAAATAATGGCAAACAGAATTTCCTTGCTGCCTTCATGGGCGGCCTTGCGGGGCTTTTCACCTTTTTCAATGCGGGAGTAAATATTCTCCATCATCACAATGGCATCGTCCACCACCAAACCAGTAGCCAGCACAATTCCCAGCAGGGTAAGGATGTTGATGGAAAAATCGAGGATGTACATCACAAAAAAGCTCCCGATGAGCGAGATAGGGATCGCAAGAATGGGAATAAGGGTGGTGCGCCAGTCCCGGAGAAAGGCAAAGATCACCAGTACCACCAGTAAAAAAGCAATAAAAATGGTTTCCTGTACTTCGCTGATACCCTTGCGAATGCTTTTGGTGGTGTCCAGTGCCACCCCGAGGCGGATATCCTCGGGCATATCCTTTTTGATTTTCTCGAGCCGTTCAAAAGCGGCATCTACAATCTCTATGTAATTGGAGCCGGGTTGTGGCTTCAAGGCCACCCCAATCATGGGTACCGCACCGTTACCCCGCAATAAGGTCCTTAGATTTTCAGGGGCCAGTTCCGCATTTCCGATGTCCCGGAAACGGATGAGCTGACCAGCCTTTTCGGCAATGATCATGTCGTTGAAATCTTCCTCGGTGGTCAGTCGCCCGAAGGTGCGGATGGTGAGCTCGGTATTGCGCCCTTCAATGCGGCCGGAGGGAAGCTCCACATTTTGTTCCTGCAGAGCCTGCCTTACGTCTAACGGGCTCAAATCGAAAGCGGCCAGTTTGTTTGGATCAATGCGCAGGCGCATCGCATATTTTTTCTCTCCCCAAATCTGAACTTCGCTTACCCCGTTTATAGTTTGCAGTCGTTCTTTAAAGAAGTTAATGCCCAGGTCCGTTAATTCCAGAAGGCTGCGCCTGTCGCTTTGAACGGTAATAGCTAATATAGTTTCGGCATCGGCATCGGCCTTATTCACCACGGGCGGGTCCGCATCGGGGGGCAGGTTACGCACCGCTCCTGAAACTTTGGCCCGGACATCATTGGCGGCATTGTTCAAATCGATGCTCAGGTCGAACTCCACCACTACCGTACTACGCCCATCGGTGGAAATGGAGCTGAGCGTATTAATTCCGGCAATGCTATTGATGGATTCTTCCAAAGGCTCGGTAATCTGCGATTCGATTACATCGGCATTGGCCCCTACGTAATTGGTGGTAACGGTAACGATGGGCGGATCTACACTAGGGTATTCCCGTACACCCAAATAATTGAAGCCAATAAAACCGAATAACAGTATTACAATGGCGAAAACGGTGGAGAGCACCGGCCTTTCTATGCTGAGCGAAGAAAGGTTCATGGTTGCAGGCTTTTGGAACCCGGTTGGCTGATCAATTTGGAAATATTAACCTCCGCGCTGTCTTTTAAACCTAAAAGCCCGGTGAGGATAACGGTATCACCGGCTGACAGGCCGTTGAGCACCTCAAGGTCGGCAGCGGTGCGTATACCGGTGGTAATTTCTTTTCGATAAGCACGACCCCGGTTGTATATAAATATACTCTTACCGTTGATCTCGGTGTTTACAGCGGAAGTAGGCACAAGCAAGGCATCTTTGCGGCTCCCGAGGTTAACCTTTATTTCGGCAAAAGCTCCGGGAAGGAGGTTACGGTTCTCATTAGAAGCGCGTGCCCTTACGGCCAGGCTACGGCTGGTGGTATTAATGCGTGGCTCTATGGCATAAACGGTGGCACTCATGGTATCGGCAATACCGTTAACCGTAAATTCAATAGTGGTGTTTTCATTCAATTGAGAGGCGTACACTTCCGGTACCGAAAAATCGATCTTTATGGGGTCGGTCTGTACCAGGTTGGCAATATTGTCACCCGGTGATACATAGCCTCCCTCACTGATGGAGCGCAGGCCGATGGTTCCGTTAAAGGGTGCCCGAATGGTAGTATTGTTGAGGCGTGCCTGCAACTCGGCCTTTTCGGCCTTTAGTTGCGCTACCTGTAATTGCGACTGCTCATACACCTCTTCGCTGATGCCTTCGGCTTGCAGCAGTTGCTGCTGGCGTTTTTCATTGCGCAGAGCTTGTTGTAACTGAACGTTGGTACGCTCCATCTGTGCCTTTATCTCTTCATTATCAATCGTTACCAGCAATTGCCCCTTTTTAACCTGCTCTCCTTCACTAAAAAGTATGCGGGCTACCCTTCCGGCCACTTCGCTACGCAGTTGAACCTCTTCATTGGGACGAATAGAGCCGGTGGTTTCTACCCGGTTTTCGAGCCTATTTGGCTTTACTTCCATAGCTTCTACGGCCAGTTGACGACTTTTTGAATTGCCGGAATTCTCTCTTTCCGAACATGAGATTAAGCCCAGCAGGCCCAGGGGAGCAATCAAAAACCAACGACATGCGGCCATAAAGTGTGTATTCAAAGCGGACTGTACTTTTTCTGTAAGGCGAAAGTAAATGAACCGTAGGATTAGGAAGACAAAATATAATTGGTGTTGTTCGCTTGATCAAGTAATTCTATTTTCGTGACCTAAATATCGATGTGCTGATGAAGACTGTACTTTCTCTTCTGGTTATATTCACTGCAGGCCTGTTTCACCAAGCATGGGCCTGGGGACAAACGGGTCACCGGGCTATTGGTCATATTGCTGAAAACCATTTGAGCAGCAAGGCCAAAAAGGCTATTAACGAACTTTTAGGCTCAGAAAGCCTGGCGGTAGCTTCTACCTGGATGGATGAAGTGCGCTCAGACGATGCGTATAATCATACACACGACTGGCATTGGGTGACTATTTACAATGGCCGTACTTACGCAGAAATGGAAAAGAACCCGAACGGTGATGTTATAGAAGCCATCGGCCGCATGAAAAGTATTTTAAAAAGTGATACAGCCACCAAGGAACAACGCGTAATAGCCTTGCGCTTTTTGGTACACCTGGTGGGTGATTTGCATCAACCGCTTCACGTAGGAACCGGAAAAGACCGGGGTGGCAATGATGTAAAGGTGAAATGGTTTTACGAGTCATCCAACCTGCACCGGGTTTGGGATAGTGAGATTATCGATTCCAAGCAACTGAGCTACACGGAACTGGCGGAAAGCATTGATCATGCTTCACAAGACCAGATAGGCCAGTGGCAGAGGGGTACTGTTGAAGACTGGGCCCATGAAACCATGGCTTACCGCTCACAGATTTACGATACCGGTGATACCGAACGCATGGGTTACCAATACATGTATAAAAACTGGGAATTGATGCAAGAGCAACTGGAAAAAGGTGGCATTCGCCTGGCCGGTATGCTGAATGACATTTTCGGCTAAGCCTTTTCTGATCCGGAAAGGGAATAGCTTTCCGCCCGGCCCTGCCACAGAATCAAAAGGTAAACTCCCAGCGATGAGACAACCATTATCCACACCATAGGCCCGGCCGTATCATTGTGTAAAATCCCGATGAGGCCAGAGGCAATAGCACCGGCAAACATCCGGAAGCTGCCGATAAGGGCCGAGGCCACCCCGGCATTTTTTTCAAAAGGCTCCAGGGCCAAAGCCGTAGAGTTGGGGTTGATAAAACCACTCAGAAACAGGAAGATAAAGAGCAGGGGCAGGAGCAACCATTCCGTTAAAAAACCGGCTATAAAGGCCACACCCATTATTACACCCACTACCAATAACAAAAGAGCCGTTACCCGTGTAACCTTTACGCTATCGCGTTTTTTGAGTAAAATGCGGTTGATCTGGCTGCCCGCAATAAAACCCATGGCATTAAGCCCGAATAACCAACCGAAGGTCTGTTCACTGAACCCGAACAATTCCATTAAAACAAAAGGAGAACCGGCTATATAGGTAAACAAACCCGCCATTGCCAGGCTACCGGCCATACCAAACCTGAAAAAGTCAGGGTTTCGTAAAACCGCCCAGTAGCCCACACTTACCCGGTCAATACGCAAGGATACTTCCGGATCTTTATCACGACTTTCCGAAAGAGTAAAGAATACCAATACGAGCATGAGCAGGGATAGAACGGTTAAAACCATGAAAATAACCCTCCAGCCATAGTGATCAGCGATAAAACCACCCACCGTAGGGGCAATAATTGGGGCAGCTCCCATAACCAATATCAAGGCAGAAAATACGCGTGCTACCTCGTTTACCGGAAACCGGTCGCGTACAATAGCGCGGCTGGCCACCATACCTACGCAGCCCCCTAAGGCCTGCAAAAGGCGTAAACCAATCAAAAAGCCAACGTCCGGAGCAAGGGCGCAGCCAACCGAAGCCACAACGTAGATTGCCAAACCCACCAGCAAAGGTTTTTTACGGCCGTAACGGTCCAGCAAGGGGCCGTAAATAAGCTGGCCTACTGAAATACCAATAAAATAACTGGTGAGAGTGAGGGAAATGTTGGAGATATCGGTACCCAGATCATCGGCAATAGCGGGGAAACCCGGCAGATACATGTCGATGGAAAAAGGCCCCAGGGCCGCAATAAAGCCAAGCAGCAAAATGAGTCTCAGGCGATGCCTGGGATCGTAAATAATGGAAGTTTTGGGCATGAAGCGCAAAAGTACGAGGCTTAGCAGAGTAGTTTAGTGCAGAGCCATCATAAATTTATGAGTAACGATAAGAAAGTTTGATAAACTTTTCTCCTAAAGGTAAAAGTAACCTTCTACCAGAGTATTAAACATTCCGTTTAGTCGCACAGAATTTTCTTTGTATTCGCAATGGAATAATCCGCCCCGTGGGCTCAATTGCCAGGCATCCAGTTTTAACTTACCCAACTTATTTGCCCAAAAAGGAACCAAAGCGGCATGGGAGGAACCCGTAGCATGATCTTCCAATTGCTGAACGTGGGGTACCAACGTACGGCTTACGAAATCCACTGTATCACCGGGGGCGGTTACCGAATAACCGAATACGGGTGATTTACGGAGTTCCGCAAAATCAGGTTTCATGCTGCGAACCAGTTCTTCGGATTCCACCTGTATGATATGCTTGTTATCCGTAGTAAAGTAAGCTTGTACCGGTATGCCCAGTCCGCGCTCTACCGCTTCAGGAATAGCTTCACTACCCTTTACGGGGATGGGGGCAATGGTAAAACCGGCCCGATAGCCTGAGGTACAATTACCCTCTAGTGTACCCTTGCTGTAATGTAAGGTAAGCGTTTCCTTTCTTCTTAAAAAGGCAATTGCGGCAAGGGTACCATGGCCGCAAAGCTCTATTTCACTATCAGGCGCAAACCAGCGAACGTGATACTCATTCGAAGCTGCGGCAGGCCACAGAAAAGTAGTGGCCGGTTGTTGCAGGTCGGTAGCAATGGATTGCATCTGACCGGCATCCATCTCACGATCCAGGTTGATCACTGCGGCTGTATTGCCCTTAAAACCCAGTTTAGGTTCGGTAAAAACCTCTATAATAGAAAGGGGTAGTCTCATCGGGAAGTGAAACTAATCAAATCCGCTTACTTGCGCCCCATCAGCAGGTAGAAAATGACGCCCAGTATTGGGAAGAAGATAACTATTATCAGCCAAAGTACTTTAGAGCCCTGCCCTTCGAGGGAGCCCCTTAAAATATCAGCAATGGCATAAATCCAGAGGGCTACGGTGAGTATGCCCAGAATTAGAAGTGTCCAACCTAAAGCTTCCATGTTTCAAGTATTAATACGTTAAAATTATTATAATCAAAGGTTCCAGTGTCCCATTTTTCCGGATTGATAATCCTCAAAAGCCTGCATAAGTTCCTTGTAACTGTTTACCACAAAAGGCCCTTGAGCTACAATGGGCTCATTAAGTGGTTTACCATGCCCAAAAATAAGGTAGGCCGCTTCGTGGCATTCAATATCCAGGCTTTGCCCGCGAAAATCAAATTCTATCAACTGGTGGGTTTTTACATTACGCCCGTTTACGGTAAGCTCACCGTGCACCACATAGAACAATATCTGGTTTTCCTCAGGTACTTCCAGGGTTATAGAAGTACCTTCTTGCATTTCCACACCGCTCATGGTCAGGTTTTCCAGCGAATTGACGGGTCCCCGGTAACCGGCCCATTCACCGGATATCAGGTGTACTTTTACCCGCCCGTCATCCAGGTGAAAATGCGTAATATCTTCTTGGTGCAAACCGTGATAAGCGGGTTCGGTCATTTTGTGCCTGGCCGATAAATTCAACCACAGTTGGATCACCTCTTCATCACCCCCTTTTTCCATAAACTCCTCGGACGATACCTCGGAGTGGATAAGCCCGCTACCGGCTGTCATCCACTGCGCTCCCCCTGCATTTATACGACTTTTATGGCCGTTGGAATCCCAATGCACGATGTCACCTTTTAATATGTAGGTGAGGGTTTCAAAGCCACGATGGGGGTGAGGGCCAAAGGGTAAACCCCGATTGTTGGGCGAGAAGTGTTGCGGGCCATGATGGTTTAGAAAAAGAAAGGGGTCCAGGTGTTCCAGCATACGCGTAGGCAAAGGCCGGAAGGTGGAAAGATTATCAATAGGCGCTGAAACAGCAGTATGTATATGTTTGATACTTCGGTTCATGAAATGTAGAACCGCCAGAAGGTATTAAAGTTGAACTACGAGCATAAAAAAGCCGGGGTTTAGCCCGGCTTTATATTTTCAGGAGTTCGGTTGCTTAAAGCTTTCATCCAGAAAGGTCAGGGTCATTTCCCAGCTTTCTTCATCAGCCCCTTCATCGTATTCAAGGGGCAGATCATATTCGTTGCCCAATTTGGTGGCCTGGGGGTTGGTAAAGCCGTGTTTGGCCCCGGGGAAGTTTACGAACTCATAATCTGCATTGGCAGCATCCATCTCCGCTTTAAAGGCTTCGATTTGTTGCTGTGGTACAAAGGGGTCATCGGCCCCGTTTAGTACTAATATGCGGGCCTGTACCTTTCCATCCTTGGCCTTTTCAATGGCGGAAAGACTACCGTGCAGACTAACTACTGCATCTAGGTCTGTACCCTGGCGGGCCATGTTTAAAACCACGCCCCCACCAAAACAATAACCGATGGCCGCCATATTTTCGGGCCTGGTCATTTCATGGTTTTCCAATATTTGCCGTGCTTGTGTAAACCTTTGTTTGGATTTCGAGAAGTTGCTCATTACTTCCGATGAAAATTCCTGCGCCTCCTCGGGATGGGAAGCCTCCTTTCCGTCACCGTACATGTCCACTGCCATGGCAATGTACCCGGCTTTAGCCAGCGCCCGCGCACTATTCCGGGTATGATCATTTTGCCCCCACCATTCGTGCACTACTAAAATACCCGGCCTTTTGCCGGTAAAGCGTTTATCATAAACTATGTAGCCTACCATGGAAATCCCATCGGCTTCATAAACCACTTCATCCTCCACCAGGGTAGATCCCGGTTTATTGTTTTGTACTTCTTTCTTCTTGTTTTGCTCAGCCGTTTTCCCATCCTTGTTTTCAGAAGTTCCCGAGTTGCAGGAAACGGTAACCAGGACCAGGAGTAGGCCGAAAAATTTAAATTTCATAACAGAGATTTTGATAATTCCCGTAATAATACGGAGTTCCCTGAAAAGTTCCACCAGCCAGGTTTAGTCTTTTTGCAAGGCTGATAGTATTAGTTCCGATATATGGGCCGCCTGGTTAAAGACCATTAAATGAGTACCACCCGGTACCATCTGCACCGGTTCCTTTATCTTATGAATGGGGAAGGAGCGGTCGCGGGTGCCGTGCAAATGCGTAATGTTGGCGCGATGAGCAGGTGCCCCTTTCCAGCTGGAAACTTGCCGCAAAGCCCAACGCAGGTAGTGGTTGGAGTGCTCCATAGGCATTATTCGCAATAGTTGCTCCGCTTCGGGAAAAGACTCGCCATAAACTTTCCCCCACACCGGAAAGGTAGCTCGTATAATGGGTTTGCGAAAGAATAGCGTGAGCCCGGAAGGAGATAGCATTTTAAAATACCAGGGGTTTTCATCCGGGTGTTTAATGCTGGAAATAAGAATAATGTGATCTACCTTTTTCCAGGCTGCCATTTCCTGGGCCATTATTCCTCCAAAAGAGTGCCCTATTAAAACACCAGGTGCCCCAGTATCGATGTTCCCGCTCATCCTGCGGGCATAGGATGAGATGGACTCCTTAGCTTTGGGCTCTATCCAGTTTAAATAGTGAACCTTGTAAGGGTGGAGCTGCAAACGCTGAAAAATGCGATTGTCAAAACCCAGACCCGGCAGGAGGTATAAGTGAGTGGTTTCAGTGCTCAAAATTCAGTTAAACGAACTATGCACCGCAAAGATAAGGGGCTCCCTATAAATAGGAAACAGCGTACGGGGACAGTTTAAGGAAGTGTTGAGAGTAAACTTGTTTATAAAATAAACTTTTTTGTAACTTTGACCAAAACACAATTATGAAAAACAGGAATACACTCTTCGGCATTTTACTTTTATGGACGGCTACCACTTTTGCCCAGGATGAAGGTGGAATGCAAACCCTTTTTAAAGGAGGAAAAACAATTGGCGGTATGGGAGGGGTTTTCACCCAGGTAGCCGCCTTTAATGGTGAACCCGGCTTTTACCTTGGCGGTGGCGGAGGGGCTTTGATTAACGGTAAATTGATGATCGGGGGCTACGGCATGGGGCTTATCTCCAGCCACTCCGTAAACATTACTTCTCAAACTCCGGAAGGAGCGGTTACCGAAAGTTTTAACGTGGACATGGGGCAGGGTGGCCTTTGGTTGAATTACTCACACCGCCCGGAGCGTTTGGTGCATTTGAACTATGGGCTTATGCTGGGGGCAGGCGGACTTTCGTATTATCGTACGAATGACCCGAGCCGTTCTTTTTATTCCAGTGGATATTTTGCCGTAACGCCCAGCCTGGGAGTAGAAGTCAACTTGTTTGAGTTTATGAAACTACGGGCCAGTGGAGCTTATCAGCTAAGTACAGCCTTTGAAAGAGGTCCCTTGCAAAACACAGATATCAATTCACCCATGTTTCGCATAGGGCTATTTGTTGGTTATTTTGGGAATTAAGTCTTTTAAAATTTTACCGGTTCATGGAATAGCTCGCTAAAATTTTATTTTAGCGAGCTACCAATTGATCCAATATGCAAATCATAAACCCCCGTTTGCAGTCGGCTATACAACTGCATCAAAACGGGCACTACCACGAAGCCGAGAAAATATACCGCTCCTTATTGGGAGCTGGTGATAACGAGCCCTCCTTTTACGCCTATTTTTCCGATGCCCTCAACCGGCAGGGTAAATTCAACGATAGCCTGGAAATACTGGTTCAGGCTGAACGGGATTTCCCCAATCAGGTAGGTTTAAAAATCACCATAGGTCAAACTCTTCTGAGTGCCGGTAATTTTGGTAAAGCCCGTAAGCTGGCTAAAGACTTAGCCCGTAAGCATCCCAAAAACGGGGAGGTCCATTATTTCTGTGGAAACCTGGCTATGCAAGACCAGCGGCCCGATGAAGCCCTGGCAGCTTTTGAAAAAGCAGTGACTTTTATACCTCAACTGGCCGAGGCTCATTACAACTGCGGCCTTATTCTTTACCAGCAGGGAAATGTACCGGCTGCCCGGCAAAAATGGGAAGATTGTCTTCGCCAGCAACCTGCTTTTGTCCCGGCCCTGCTCAATTTAGGGAACGTTTCCCTGGAGCAAAATCATCACGAAGAGGCAATAGGGTATCTTGAGAAAGTTTTTCAATACGATGCTGAAAATCCATTTGCGCATCGCTTAATTGGTATGGCGCGGCATTACCTGGGCCAGGAGGAAGATGCCCTGGAGCATTATAAAAAGGTTTTAAAAAGCGAAGGTCCTTCAGAGGAGATATACACGCTGCTCGCCAACGTTTACCGCGATCTCAACCGTATGGAAGAGGCTACCGATTTTTACCAGAAGGTGATCGCAATGAACCCCAAAAACCGGATTGCCAATGAAAACCTGGACAAGATGGGGAGCAGCCGGATAGAGGCCTGGCATTTCGATATGCTGGGTGACCTCAGGCGCAATGAAGCTTATGAACAAGCCATTAACCGGCAAATCACAGATGGAGATACAGTATTGGATATTGGTACCGGTTCGGGTTTACTCTCCATGATGTGCGCCAGGGCGGGAGCCGGAAAAGTTTACACCTGTGAAACTGTACCGGCCATTGCCAAAGCCGCGGAGCAGGTGATTTCCGATAACGGTTATTCCGATCAAATACAGGTGATTGGCAAACGCTCCACCGGCTTAAAACCGGGTGCGGAGTTATCCGAAAAAGTAGATGTGCTGGTATCTGAAATTCTGGATTCAGGATTATTGGGGGAAGGGGTTTTACCCTCGGTACGCCATGCTAAAGCCAATTTACTGAAGGAGGGTGGTAAGATTATTCCAGCGGCCGCCACGGTAAAAGGGGTTCTCCTGCAATCGGAACATTTACATTCCATTGCTCCCCTGAAAACCATTTCGGGTTTCGACCTGAGCAGTTTCGGGCGTTTCCAGGTAAAGGAAGTGTACCGCAGGGAAACCCTTAACAATGTACCCCATCGTAATTTGAGCGAAGAGTTTGAAATACTGCCGGTTGACTTTTACCAATTGCCGAAGGAAGCAGGAGTGGATAATCCTAATATTCACCACCTGGAAATACCGGTAACCGAAAGTGGTAGCTTGCACGGAGTTGGCTTTTGGTTTAGCCTGCACCTGGATGATAAAGTCAGTCTTTCTTCAGGACCAAACGGTGAAATGATCCATTGGGGGCAGGCCGTTTTTTCCTTACCTCCCTTCCCCGAGGTAAAGGCGGGTGATACCATCCGCTTGCGGGTAGAACAAAGCGAAATGAAAATAGCCTTCTACCTGGAAGATCAGGGTTTATAAAGCCACTCCTTCAACCGGAGCAGGCTTTTGTGGTAAATCCGGTTCGCCCATCATTTCCTTGAGGTTTTCCTCAATGGTGTAGCTGATGGCTGTTAATTGGGGTATCGTCCATACGGTTTTCAAAGGGGTCTTCGGTGCATTCGCCTACCAGGTCAAGCGCCAGGAATACAAAGTTGATAATCAGGCTTAAAGGGATGTTTATCCAACCTAATTCTTCAATAAAGGCAAAGGGCACCAGGGTACCGTGTAAATACCCAAAAACAGGAGGAGTAAGCGGGTAGAAACTTAGCTAACTTCATGAGGGTATGATGACACCGGTAAAGTTATCATTATCTTTAGCGTCTATATATTTAGTAGATATTTATTTTTAATAAACTTATAAAGTTAATTCCGCAGAAGGTAAGGAACGGGTAGGAGAGCTCAAAAACTCCTGCCGGCCACCCCTGAGTAAGGCACCCCAGCCATTCGGGCCATATCGTAATTAAAGGTGGCAATATCCCTTAGGTTAAACTCATTAAGATGCTCATGTCCGCAGGCGGCCGCCATACGGCACATTTGGTTCACCGAATTCTGAAAGAAAGTATGCAGTGCTTCAATGGCAGCCTCCTTTCGACTCCATAGTTTATCAGTACGGTCAGGGTCTTGCGTGGCGATGCCTACCGGACATTCGTTACTGTAACACCTGCGGGTAGCTACACAACCAATGGCCTGCAAAGCACTATTGGAAAGAGCCACGGCATCGGCACCCAGGGCCAGTGCCTTAATAAAGTCAGTGGGCACTCGTAAACCACCGGTAATTATCAGTTTAACATCACCACCTTTCTGATGACCCTTACTGTCAAGGTACTGCCGTGCCCGTGCCAGGGCAGGAATGGTAGGTACCGATATATGGTCCCTGAAAAGCACGGGTGCTGCCCCGGTAGCTCCGCCCCGTCCATCGAGGATAATGTAGTCCACCCCAATATCAAGGGCAAACTGTATATCGGACTCAATGTGGTTGGCACTGAGTTTATAACCCACCGGAATACGTCTTCCTACAATTCGTTCCCGAACTTCACGAATCAGTCCTTTAAAGTCTTCCACGGTACTGTAATTTTTAAAAGTGGCCGGGGAGTGAACGTCTTCATTATGATTTTCGGGCAAGCCACGTGCTCTTCTTATTTCCGGGGTAAGTTTTTCCTTGGGTAGCAAACCCCCGGTACCGGTTTTGGCGGCTTGTCCTCCTTTCAAATGAATGGCTTTAATCTGTTGGCGGAACTGGCTGAAGTTTTTAAATCCAAACATGGCGGTACCCAATTGCACCATAAACCGCTTATTGGCCAATGCCTCATCTTCCAGTATGCCACCTTCTCCTGAACATATAGCCGTGCCTGATTTTTCAGCCCCGGCTGCCAGTACAATTTTAGCTTCAGCCGAAAGGGAGCCAAAACTCATATCGGATACCAGCAAAGGAATACTGAGCCTGAGGGCATCGGAACCTTTACCAATGGTAACCTCGGTTTTTACACGCTCACGTTCTCGGCCATATTCCACTATCAGGGGCTTTTTAGGAGCGAGCTGAGCGGGGATGATTTGTATATCGTCCCAGGCAGGTAAGCGGTAGGAGGGAACTCCCATAGATACCACATCGGGGAAATAATTATTAGCATCTTTATACCCGGCCAGGTGACGGATGTACTGATGATGGGGTTCAAGTGTATTATGTGACATGTGGTTAAACTGTTTGGTATTTGGATAATGAATGATAACTGTTTTACTAAAGGTTTTGGATGTACTCTATCACCAATTCCCGGGTGGACTCCTGCAACAGCCCACTGGGCGGCATAGGGTTTTCAGGACTACTTAGCCGTTCTTCAAACACATGTTCTTTACCGGGCTTACGTTTGTAGTTTCTGAAGTCCTGTTGAGTAGTGAGCATTATGGTACTAAAACCCTTGTTGCTACTACCGTTATGACAATCAGAACATACCTCTTTTATGTAGGACCAGGTGTCGGCTTGTACCCTCGGAAGCGTCCAATGGGGTTGCCAATTGCCTTTAGAGGGATCTTTAGCGATGGCTGCAACCATTTCGAGGGCTTGGTGGTAGTTAGCACTATCCTGCGGTATGAAATCGTTGAGCTGGTTACCCATAGCCACCTTCCGGTTGTGAAAACCGGCCATGGTAAAATACGTGGGCCGGGGATTTCGCCCGCTGGTTCGGTTAGGTTTGTTTTTCAGTGTTTCGCTCAGGTTGGCAAAATAAAGCAGGCTTCGCTCATGAGTGGCAGGGGGTAAGCCTTTCCATGAAAAGGCTGCCTCGGGAAAGCGTTCCAGGTAATTGTTGTTTCCCAACTCGTGGCAACCCAGGCAGGCGGAAACTTCTTTATTTCGTAAGCGCCTTACTTTAGGCCGCTCTGCGCGGTTAATTTCATTCATAATATCCTTGTAAAAAGCATCCTCCGGATCTTTGGGCCGATATTGCCTCATAAAGGCAATAAACTCTTCATTATCCTGGAAAATAAGAGGTTCGTACAGTAAGCCACGGCTACGCATGGGCACTACATTGTTACCGAATTTACCACCCAGGTTTCTCCGTCCGTTTTGCTGCGATTCGGGTTGGGTGTAATAAATCGGTTCACCTGCATCGGTGTAACCTTTATAATCGCTAAAGGGGTAGCTTACAAAGGGGCCTGCGGAGTGACAACTGATACAACCTTGCCCATTGGGGATACGCCAGTGTTTTACACTGGCCGGGTTATTGGCATTGGGTGGTGGAATGTTTTTACCGGCTAATACTCCCAGGGTGGCAGTAGCTGAATCAACATCCTGACGTGGACCACGTGAGTGTTTCCATGGGCCTTTGTGGGTAAATTCCCATGATTCTGCTCCGGCAAAATAAGCTGTTTTGCCATTAGTGCGATTATAGGCGATTAACCCTATTTCTTCCAACAAATTGGGATCGGTAAAAAACTTGGTGGTTTTACGGAATACATAAACCCAATCTGTACTTTCAGAGCTGACCCTTATAATCCGGCAACCCGGCATACAACCGGCATTTTCCATATCGCGGAAAATTGCACTGGGCTTGTCGCATTGGGTAACACCCCGTTCAGCCGCATAAAGAACTTCGGTAGAGTTGCGAAAGCGCGGGACACTTTTGGCCGTAATATCCTCAAGTGTGAGAGTTTGTACGGTGCCATCGGGAAGTGTACGTAATACAGGCATGGGTTGAGCAGCCGAAGCATCTATTACTGCAAGCGGAAAATTTCCTACCCAACCCAGGGCAATTTCATAGTATTTAAGCGTAATGGCGATTTCATCGGGGCTGGGTTGACGTTCTGTATAGGAGATCACCTCGGCTTCGCCCTTCCTAAAATCATAGTTCGGATCATCGGGGTAATTGGAAGTTATTGGTTTTGGGTCAGGAGAATCGGAGGAGCCCTGGTCACAGGCCTGAGCGAGATACAATACGGTAAGGAAAGAGGCAATAACGGTGATTGCCAAGGTTTTGGGTTTGGTGGTCATGTTGAACAGGCAATAAATTAGTATTAAATCGTCCTAAATTGTATTGCACATTTCCCCCGGATACAAACCGTATCCTATTCCCCTGTTGTGATTAAGTGAATTTTTTTAAAGTTTGAATACCGAATTTAGCAATTAATCCCTTGCAAAAGAGAAAAATCCAAATAAGATTGCCTGGGTAAAGAGGATTGAAGCGCCTGGCTCATAGCCAAGCATTTCATTTCCCGGTTTTGGCTCCTGCCGGAATCTTTCTCCGGCTAAAAACCATAAAGAGTAAGGCCAGTGCCAATACAATTACAAACGACCAAACATTAGCGGCCAACGAGGCTGCATAATGGCCCACAATAGCATATAGAATACAGATAGGTGCCAGCCCCAGTGCCGAAGCTATCAATACCCTCAACAAAGGCATTTTTTCCACCCCCGCGATTATGACCACACTTTCTGATAATATCGGAATCGGGCGGGTAAGAATGAGGGCAAAACCACCCCATTGATCCATTATTTTACGGGCGCGTTTATAGCTGCTACTCTTTTCATTTACCCATATACTACCGGAAATATAACCGATGTAATAGCCCAGAATATTGGAAATCATCATTCCGGTAAAGGAAACCAAAGCGCCTATTGCGACCCCGAAGAGGTGCCCGCAGGCGATCATGATAACACTGCTGGGTACCGGTAAAAAAATATCCAGGACCAGCAGGCAGGCAGCTACGGTAGCCGTAAGAAAGCTGCTTTTTTCCAAAAGGGGGCTGGGATCTACCAGGAAGGGTATATCCAAAATGGCTACCAGCCCTAAGGTGAGTAGTATGATGAAAACCACAATACCCAGTATTTTTCCGATAAGCTTCATCAGTTGGCCCCCGGCCAGTTTAACCATACTTCGTAGAGCACTTTGCTGGCCGAGGTAGGATTAAATTCATCACTTTGTGGAGCGGTTGCTTCAATGCCTCCGAATATCCAGCCTACCATCACTGCTTGGCTGTGGTCCAGACTGTTCAGGTCAATAATGGTTTTTTCAGTGTTGGCGTAGGAAAGTTTGGGGTTAGGTATAAAAGCAGCATCGGAGCCCATCAGTTTGGGAAGTGACTGTGACTCAGGCTGTGGAAATTCCTGCATTCCGGCTGCGTTTTGAACTATGGTAGTTATACTGGAGGTAAAAGGAAGCCAATTGTTGATGGTACCGGGTTTTAGTTCACCATTTTCATAAAAATAGGCACTGATACCACCCATCAGCGTATGGAACATCGTTTTGTTTTCAGCGTCCCAAAAGGAAACCAGGGAGCACTCGTACTGGCTTAACTTCTGAGAAAGGCCGGTATTGATTGTAACATTGGTGGTACTATTATGGTCCACCAATATAGGGTGTACCCAACCTCCGTCATCCTGGGTAAAAACCCCGCCTAAAACGGTAATCGCTTCCCTGCCATCAGGGCGTATAGCCGCACATACGTTTAAATCCCTGCGATGGTACTGGGAAGCCGTTCCGGTGTTGCCACTGGGATCTTTAAACACCTGATAATCGGAAATTTGAATGGTACCACCGCTGATGTTCATTTTAAATTGCCGTACCTCTTCGGTGTATTTACCGCTAATACCGCCTATGTAAATGGTATCATAATTCTGCCCGAAAACCAAAAAATAGCTATCCCCGATTTTTTCCAGGCCTCCTCCGGTAACGCGAAAACGCTCGTCTTCAAGAGTAATAATGCTGCTTTTTAAAGCGGCTGCGTCCTGGTTTTCAATGGCGGTAACCGCACCGTTAAAGTCAATGGCCGAAATGCGGGGGAAGGTTTGGAAACGCTCGGGGTTGGTGTAATCTCCGTAAGCCCCGTAACCACCAACGCAAATCAGGAATTCACCGTCAAAGAAATATTCCATATTAGTGGCACTGAGAAAGTCTTTGTAATCCTCCGGAACCGGCATATTCTTAAAATCACCGGTAAGCGGGTTTAAAATGGTGATCTGATCATTGGAATATTTGGACTCAAAAACACCCTGTGCATTGGCGGTACCGTGAAATCCCTGGATGCGCCCACCTACCATCATGAGGTAAGTACCATTGTAACCGTGAGCGGCAGACTGTATGCCGAAGGCCCCCTTAGGTTGTTTATCGGCTTTTTTTACCGAAATGGAATAGGGCATTGCCGTTAGCGGTTGGGCTGCCGGTTCTTCGGTGGCCAAACTGTCGTTATTGGCTTTGGCGGGTTGTGGGGAGTTGCAGGCCATAACACTTAAAGTAAACAAGCCTGAAAACAGAAGGAGTATATATTTTTTCATCATAGTAAAGGTTTGGAGGTGATTAAACTAGCCCTGCATTACTCTTAAACACCAGGCTTGCAATAGTTTTCTGCGACTTTCGGAAAGGTCGCGCGTACGTGGCATATATTGAGTTTCGGGCCACATGCTTCGCTGTATCCGCTGGTACATCCTGCGGGCCATGTCCGGACCATTCCAATACGCCTCGTTATTAAGAGGCACGTGTTTGCTCATGGCCGGGTAGAGGAGGTAATAGTTTTGCAGTACCTTTTGGTAGAGGATGTCAAACGTAAGGGAATTGTTGGCCACCGGCTGCTCTGCGGAAGGATATACATAATACTGATCGTAATCTTCAGTGGGCAGTACCCGCATGGTGATCATGGGGAAGGTCATAAGGTTCACATCGTTATAAGATGTTACCGTTTGACCGGGCAGGGCGCAGTAAAATAAACGGTTGCCGGGTGTAGGCAGGGCCACACTCAAGGGATCTCCCGGGGTATAGGCAAAACTGCTTACCGGACCGTGAGCCGTTTGATTGGGAGTGGTATCGAATACCTGTATGGTAAGGCCGCCCGGTACACTTTGTACTTGTGAACCACGGTAGTAAACCGCAAAGGAGCAGGCCACATCAACCCCGTTAAAATTGAAGCGATTCTGTACAGTGCCATCGGCCTCCTGCTCAGCATAAACCGTAGAGGTATCACTGGCTATCATGTAATCCACCTCGCGCGATAGCACCCGGTTGGCATCGGGCTGATAGAGTTCAGCGTACAACTCCAGTATTACCGGAAAGCCTGAACCGGAGCTGTTTTCAGTGGTTTTGTCCACCATTTGGTCGGCTACCGCTGTAAGGTCAACGTCAATCAGTCCACCGCGCTTCATATAATTTTCAGTGCTGTAGTCAATGGGGCCTAAGTCCAGGAAGGGCACATAGTCCGACCCCTGCTTACTCACAATCCGGAGGCTTACCGTGCCAAGACTGTATTTCGGGTTGGTTTTGTTGGTGCTATTGTATTGTTCGGGGAATGTATTGATGAGATCCAGGCTCATAAAAGGGTTTTCCGAACCGCGATACTCCATAAGTATGGGAGCCAATACAAAAGAGCTACCGTTGCCGCCCGGTGATGGAAAAGACTGTTCCGGCATCATTTGGCGGCACATGGTAATGGATGAAAATTCTCCCTCATACCAGGGTGAAATAGTACCGGTAATCTGTAATTCGGCCGCGTTCAGCCCTCCGTCCTGGTAAAGTTTTACCAATTGGTCCAGCACATCGGTACTGTAATCAAAACCATTGATGGGCGGTATGGAGCGGTATAAACTGTAACGAATCATTACCCCTTTAAAATCAGCCCGCCCGGTTACGGCCATACCCAGTACCTTCAGTATTTCCTGGTCAGCCAGCTCTTCTTTGGGTATAGTATGGAACACCACCGTTGAGGCTCCGGCCGATGCGGTAAGGGCCACGTTTCTTTGAAAATTAATGTAGCGCGTAGAACCTTTGGAGGGCGTTCCGCTCATCAGGGCTTCATCATTTTTTTCCAACAGTACATTACTGGCAATAAACTGTGAGCTGGGCACCGACTCAGGGTTAACATCGCAGATAACTCCGGTAGAGGCCATATTTCCCCCGGGGCGCATATTGAACGAAAGTTCGGCCCCTAATACATTGCTGGTGGTATCAAAATCATTGGGGCTGGTTTGTACACTTTGTACTTCAACTCCTTTCATGGTGAGACCCATCCCTCCGTAATAGTTCCATTCGGCCGGAATTAGCTGGGCTTCATTACCATTGCTATCGTGAAACTTTTGAATGTTTTGAGCCCATGCCAGCCATTCTTCATCCGTCATTCCAAGTGTATCGGGCTGCACCTGAACGGAATCGGCTAAACGTAAAGGTTTACCGGTCCATTCGGGTTTGGGAGGATTAAAGCTCTCATCACAGAAGGTATAGCCCAGGGCATAGTCGTCATTGTTGGCGGTACCCACGTTCACATCAATAAGGCCATTGAAGTGAATTCGCGGAAAATCGAATTGACTCATATAGAGTAGGTTTGCTTGGTTAACTTAAAATAGAAAGAGCTATATTAAGAAAATTCAGGAAGAACCCACCGTTGAATTGAGTGACCAGAAGTAATATTTGAGTGGGCTGCTCAAATGGCAAAGGCTATTGCTGGCTTTGGCCACTAATCGGAGACCAGGCACTTTGCTAAATGGTTAAGCCCAAACCATCCCACGGCCAATTTTAATTGCCGGGCAATTTCCTGGTAGAAACAAACCTTTAGAATAGGGAATAGCCCAAAATTAAGCTGACCTTATTGTAGGAAGAAGCCCAATCTCGGTAATTCCCTAAAACCTCACGATCGGTATGATACCTCACCTCCACACTCATACGTTTCCCGTATTTATACCCCAAACCAAAGGCTCCGTTTCCGGAAGAATCCATTTCAAGCCTGGAGGTGGGGGTACCATTATCCCAGGTGAACCCAATGAATGAATTCATCGGAATGTCGGCCACGTAAAAAACGTTTACGAACAGCTTGGATTGATTATTCAGGAAAACGTAATAGCGAAGGCCCAACGGTAATTCTATAGACTGGTAATCCACCTTGGTGGTGATGTTGCCGCCCAGTACGATTCTACCGGTTTCCCGGGTATTTTCAGCCTTATAGTATTGATAGGTGGGCTCCAGTACAATGCTCCATTTATTTTTGTTGAAAGGCAGAATACATTCGGCTTCAACCCCCAATCTGAAACTCAGTTTATTGTCAAAATCATTGTCGCGCTGATTGCCAGAAGAGTTTTGAATTTCCAGGCTCGCCAAACTTACGCCTGCCCTTACAGCCATGTGGAATATATCATCTCTACCAGGAGTATCGAGGTAAGTGGTGTATTCCGAGTTTACACATTTGTTGTAGCTTATAAAAATGGCTTCCAGGTCTTTTTGGGCGTACCTTAGCTTTTCTATGTCTTCAAATTGAACTCCCGAGCATATCAAATTCATGATTAGTTGCTGCTTGAAGTAGTTGTTATAACCTATGTTGGTATTGTCGATCAGGTAGGCTTTATAAACTAACTGGGTGGTTTGGGTGTCTGCTTCCATTTTATAAAAGAAGCGGGTGAGGTTACCATCCACATAGGCAAACAGGGACGCTTTACCTTCTATGAGTACTTTAAGGAATAATACCTCTTCCTTAAATTCGGGCTCCTTTACCGGGCTCATTTTGCGCACCTTGTCGCTGGAACGATCGATCAGGGTGCGGGCCCGTACAAATTTGGAACCATCATCAATACCGAACTCCTTGACGTTTTGCAGGCTTGCCTCTTTTACAGCACTGCTGTCATTGAGTTTATACTTGAATTCAGTTGGGTTGTCTTTCCAGTCTACATTTTTGATGAGGCAGTCAATCCTTTGGTCAGACTCATCAATGAAATAACCGCTTTCAAAAATAATCTGCCCTTTGGAGGCAATGGATAAAAAAAGGAGTAAGGTTAGAAGGAATGCACGTTGGAAGACTGGTCTGGTTAAAGAGTACATGATCAGCGTTTTTGAAGTAGGGGAGTAGTTAAGTTTGGGAATATAATAGGTTAAGGTCTTGGTGGACGGCCTCAAAAATAGCAGATTTTTTCAAAGCGAATACTTGTGCTTAGGGTATGGGCAGACTTTATTTTCATGCTGCTACTCTGCAGATGCTTAGCGCGGAACGGGTGATGTTGTAAGGAGCCTTAGTGATTACACATCTTCTACTATGAATATGGCGTTTTTATTCAGGTCGTAAAATCCGAACTCATGCGTGTTCCAGGGGGTGTTTAAACGGAGTTTTTCCGGCTTCACGGTACCTCGTTCTAAAAATTCCTGGAAAATGGGATGAATCCCTTCTACAAAGATCTTGATCACGGCACCTCCCAATAGGGGATCATCTTCCGTATCTGCATGCCATTGCAGGTGCAGGCAAAGGTTTTCCCTTCTCATAACCGCGTACATTTTATCCTTATGTAAAAGTTTAAAGCCAACGTACTTTTCGTACCAGCTCACGTCACGGTCAATGTCCTGGCTGGGTAGTACCGGAGATATTTCCAATAGTTTAGTTTTCATAGCTTTATTTCCGGGTTTGTTCCGTTGGGTTGGCAGGAGATTGGACCAGCGGCTTAAAACCGCTATATACCATCCGGCTGGCGTCAAAAATGAGCTTTTCGGAATTGGTTAAAGGGGCTACCAGTTGGTTCATTCTCGGATCAGCAGGAACTTTTTGGTTGGCTTTATCGCGCACCTCTTTGGAGGGAAATAATGCCCAACCGAATACCACCGCTTCATCGTCCTTTAAATCCACCATCTCTCCGAAAGAGCGGATTCCTTCCAGCTTTAAATCATCCCCTACGTATTCAAAGTAGGCTAGGGCTCCGTATTCTTTCCAGATTTCGGCTACCTGTTCAGCTACCTTCCGGTATTCGTCCAGGTGAATTCGAGGTATGGGCAATACAAAACCGTCTATATAATCAGTCATGGATTTGGGTTTAGTGCAAGGCTAAATATAAAGGTTTACTTATGAGCTACCTTAAGTTTCCTACTTAAACCCACATGGAGCCATAAGCCGGTCGATACGCTTTATCCTTGGTAGGAGGCCGGCATTTACTTTGTTCTTATGGTAAATGATGCTGTCAAACCAACGCAAAAATTTCTGGGCAACTTATCCACTCCAAAAATTGCCCGGGAGTGCTGGCCTTTATCTTCTAAAATTTTGACGAATAAATCAGATGCTCCATTCACAACTTTTGGCGAATCATCCCAATTTTCCCCGGATTGAAAGTAAGCGTCAATATGATTCAGTCCAACCAGTTTGTTGAAGCCGATCTTGTTTTCAATCTGAGAGAGAACATTTAAAGCGCAAAGCTCCATTGCCTTATACCCATCTTCGGTACTTAGATCGTCACCCAGTCGTCCCAGGTAAAGGAACCGTTCGTTTAAAATTGGAAATTGAATGGCGATGTAAGCAATATTTTCGCGAATATTTACGGATAGATAACTGCCACCCGGAGTTGATACGTTGGGCAGCTGATAGCCATATTTTACTAAATTCTCAAGGGGTGTCATGGTTTCTTTAAATACCTTAAGCGACCGGAGGAGCTGATGAACTCTACATTATAGTTGTAACAGGTTATTCCTTTACCCGGTACCGGTCCTTCTGGTCAAATAAGGTCAAATCTTTATAACCGGCCTTGATTTTTGCAGAATGTACTTCATCTTTTTCAAATTGGGTTCAACGGCTAGACTAAGCTTTTGAGAGGATTTCAAAAACACTAAAAGTGTTGAGCGTAAGCAAAGATAGCCGATAAGCGAGAGCCCTGCCTGCCTGCAGGCAAGGCTTGCGGCCAGCCGTCCGCCCTCCTGAAACTCAGTTTTTGTTGGCCACAGTTCTTACTTTATAAAATGTTTGTTCAATTTCAGTTTCGATTAACATCAAGCCAATGGGTTCAAGTTTCGAGTTTATTTTATTGAAGTCACTGCCTATCACAAATTCAAAAGAGTAACAGTTTTGATTTGGAACATGGAAGCTAATGTAACTTTCTGAATATTGATCCACAATTTTAGTAAATCCCAATAAGCGTGAGGCCGTTGCCGTCCACGCTCCATCTTGATACTTAATGACCCCACCTTCACAGGCGGATTGATTTTGTTTCAACTTTTCATCATCAATCACAATTAGTTGATAACCGTTCAAAACGGTGTCTATTGGAGTAACTTGAAGGTTGAAAGCCTTGGAAATATCAGATGCCAGTATAGAGTCGTAATTCAGTTTAGTGTCGGTATAGTTTTCAATTTGTATGTCCAGGTATTTGCTTTTTAGGGTGTCGAAAGGCAATGCACCGATATATTTTGGTGTAGTTCTAAATGCCATGGCTATTACATTTTTAAGTTGTAGTCCATAGCTGGTGTAGGTAGTATCACTTACGGTTGTACTTGCATATTTCGAGCATTGTGCAATTCCTGCATCGTTAATTTTAGTGTCGATAATGGAAATCGTTATTCGGTAATCATCATTTTCTTGAGAATATACCAGTGTTGAACCTTCCCTTGACTTACATGAAGTCATCAACACTATTAGAATCAAGAAGCTGAATTTTTCTTTCATGAAATTGTCTATCTCTATTGTTGCCAAAGGTCTTATTCTACGGACCTCAATATGTATTTCGGTATCATTTCATTGGGCGGTGTGCTCTTTCCATACAGTTCGTACGAGTTATAATTCCCACCGGTGAATACGGTAATCATATCAAGTTCTGGCCAAATGTTTATTTTCTGTCCACCGTTTCCTGAAGCCAAATAGGAATTGTAACGCTTCCCCTCAACGACATAATACTTGTGCTTCCATAGATAGCCATAGTCACCCGCTTCCATATCAAAGGTTTTATTTATCCACTCTTTTGATATCACCTGTTTGCCATTCCACTTACCTCCGTCTTTGTACATTTTTGCCAACCGTACCAGATCCCTTGGCGTAATATACATTTGACTAAATGTGGTTCCACTAGAAGGATTAGGTTCAAAAGTCCATTCATAATCTTTGATTTCCATGGGTTCATAGAAATGTCTTTTGGCGAAGTCTTCTATTTTTTCATTTGTTGCAACTTCTACCAAACTACCCAGAGCAAGTGCGCAGCCTGTACAATAAGATGAATATTCTCCTGGCGTTGCTACCATAGGTAAATCAAGCGTGTATTTTACCCAGTCTTCATCTTCCATCATTGACATTTCGTTTCCTTTACTATTTGGGTTGTTATTTTCACAGTCCATTCCGTGACGATAGGTCAGGAAATTCTCTATGGTGATTTCTTTTTTTCGGTCATCCATATTTTGGATGTTTGGATACTTTACCTCAAAAAATGGCAAGAGTTTTTCCTTTTCGCTTTTGATAAATCCCTTGTCAATGGCAATTCCGACCAGGCCACCTATTAAAGGTTTGCCCGCAGACCTTAATTGATGAGGTGTATAGGCATCGTAGCCATAAAAATATTCTTCAAGTACTAATTTTTCGTTTTTAAAGATCAGGATGCTGTGTACTTCGGGGAAGTTGCCCCTGATGGTTTCCTTAACCATGTTTATTATGGGTTCAGGATTGGAAAATTCCTGGAATAAATCTCCCGTGATCAGCCCATCTTTTTTCTGTTCCGGCACTTCATAAGAGTAGTTTTCAACATTGTGGAACAGTTCTCTGCGCGGAAACATTTCTATTTTTTCAAATGCCCGGTTTAAGAGCTTGAAATTCTGACCGCCCGATTTATAACTTATAACATTTTCATTTTCATCTCTTTGAAACACAACGGGCTTGTTTCTGACGTTAACAAAACTATCTTTAGCAATATGGGTCAACGGATATTTGGAATTGTCCAATATGGCATAAAGGGTGGTGTCAAAATCTGATGCCACGAGGTCTAAAGTGGTTTCTCCCACGTATTCATAATGGCCTTCGTATTCCGTTAATTTTTGATATTCATTTTTTTCTTTTGATGGTGAGCATGCAATGGCCAGAAGGGTAATCGAAAGAAGTATTTTTCTCATTTAGCAGGTTCGTATAAAAGCGATTTTTTAATTGAGGTGCTGCAGTTGGTTCAGCTTGGGCCTAAAGGTTTTGCATAGGCTTGCTGGGAGCCATTCCACCGGCATGAGCTATATGTGTTGTTGTAGAGCGTTTTTATTTTTTCCATCCGGTCAAAAAGTCAAGTTCTCCTTTGTCAATTCTCTTGGAGTATTGCTTCGGGTTACCTTCTTTGTCGATAAATGCAATGACAACTCCGTTTGAACCTTTTGTGTGGATTAGTCTGAAGTCGCCTTGTGAAATGTAAATGTCTCCAATGTAGGAAGCTGGACGTGACTGCCAACCGTCCAAATTGTTTTTCGCAAAGTCAACAAGCTTAATCCACTTTTCGGAATTCACCTTAATTTCTTCAGTTTCATTCGTACTAAGTCCTGTTTCAGGGTTAACTGTACTAATTGACAAGGTGAACGGAGATTTTTGGTCAATAACTTCATTTAGTTCCAAGTCGGTTTGGCAACTTGTTATTGTTAAACTTAAAATCGAGGTTATTATTGGTATTATCTGTTTCATTGTTTTTTCTTGCATGATGCAAAACGGTCTCCGGTATGAATAGTAGTGGATTTAATGCCTGCTTTTCGATTCATATATACCTGACAAAATGCAAAAACGGTTCAAGTTTATAGCCAAAGCGCTATTGCTTACAAACAATGTTGTGCATAGTTTTTTATTCCCACTCCAGCTTTTTTAAGTATCCCTGTGTGATTTGATATACCTCCTGGGCATTTTTACCGAACCAGATAAAATGGTTCGCATCTTTTATTTTATATAATTCAATGTTATTGCCCACCGTCTTCATCTTCTCGAAAAAGAATTCTGCTGATGAGAAAGTACATCTTCTGTCGTTTTCTCCGTGGATTAAGAGAAATTTTGTGGATGATGGTTTGACCAGGCTATTGGGCGAGATTTCTTTCACAATGCTTTTGTTCGGTTGATTTTCAACGATCCATTTGGAGTTTTCAACCGTTAAATCATAAACTGCGGAATTCACAATAACTACATTTGGTTTTGCATCGATTGCAATGTCATCACTCTCTTCATTCCAATTCTCAACTAAGGCAGTTGCTATGGCCAGGTGCCCGCCAGCCGAGTTTCCTGTTGCAACAATTTTATTGGCGTCAATTCTGTATTGGTCACTGTTTTTACGTAACCAACGGATAGCAGTTTTAGCATCCTTAACGGATTCAAACGGGTAATTGCCGTGCCTTCCTTTTATTCGATACTCTACCGCAACTGCAACCCATCCTTTTTTGGCGTATTCCTTACCCGTTTCAAAGAACCAATCTGGTTTGCCTTCAGACCAACTTCCACCGTGAAAATAGGCAATAGTGGGTCTCAGTCCCTCAAAGTCTTCCTGGTCTGGAAGAAAAACATGCATTTCTAAATTGTAGGTACCTACCTGTTTGTAAATTTCAGTCAGATGCCCTCCTCGTCTCTTTAAATGTGCGTTATAGTTAGCACATACTTTTGACGTGTCCTCCAGCTCACCACAAGAAGAAAGAAACTCTTTATAAAGCGGACCAATGTTTTTTATTCCAAAATTCTCAATGTGACTATTCAGGTATTCATTTTTCCAAAAACAGTTTACTCTTTGATTTGAGAACAGAGAATCTATTATTGCCCAATCTGCAATTAACTGCTGGTTATCCCATCCGATATAGGTGCCTCTGTTCAATTTTTCATTAGACTTAATTGAAATGAAAGCCTTTACATAACTTCTGAAATCTCTGTTCTTTAGAAAAACCGGTTGATTGAATTTTTCAAAATACTCCTCCAGTAGTTTTTGGTTGTCTGTGGATAATTCAACTTCCTCACCAGTTATGTACTTGTGGTGCTGAGGATATTCAAGTAAATACTTGTCAAAGGCGGTGCTTATACCCCAGTATTCATCTTGGTAGGTTTCCCGGTCTAACTTACCCTTATACTTAGCCAGATGAATGAGATAAATATTTTTTAAGGAGTCAATTACATCAGCAAATTTTGTTTCTTCCAAAGAATGAAGTGCCGTGAAATGAGTATTTAGGTACTGCCAAACTGGTTTGCCAAATTCCTCTTGCTCCTCCAAAAATGTACTCTTCCAGTCTTCAGAACTCAACTTATCTTGAGAAAAGCAACCCTGGTAAAACAGGGTTAATAGAATTGAGAACACAAAACTTAATTTCATGGTACGGGCTTAACTTAGAGTTTGGTTCTTTTAAGGCTTAATGATTGTTTGGCCATTATACATGCAAAGTCCGGTATTCCTTGTCCCTATCCATATATTCTGATTCTTATCCTCAAAAATGCTCCAAACGCCATTATGGGGTAGTCCGTCTTTTGCTGTGAAATGAGTAAATGACTTTCCATTATAGCGGCAAAGCCCTTCACCACCTCCAAACCAAATATTTCCCTGGTTGTCTTCCATAATTCGTGTAATGGTTTGACTGCATAAACCATCCTCTTTTGTAAAACTCGTGAAAGATGTACCATCGTATCGGTAGGTTCCACCCCAGTTGCTGAACCAGATATTCCCTTTTCTATCTTGCAAAGCAGGCCAGGCCCATTTATGACCGTCTAATTCTTCCAATTTGAAATTAACGATTGATTCTCCATCGTAACGATACACTCCATCATTCACTCTAGAGCCAAACCATATGTTTCCCTGGGTATCTTGCAGCATATATTCAGTATTATGCCCCTTGCTCATGAAGCCTTTTTGATCTTTATCAACAATAAATAACTCGAAGGACTTTCCGTCATAAACAAATATTCCCTCTACCGTTGCAAACCAGAACTTTCCAGCGGTATCCTCTAAAATGCTGAACACCGAGAACTTATTATGCAAACTATTAGTGGGGCTGGTAATATAAACATCTTCAAAGGTAGCCGTGCTTTCATTTAGAGCATAAAGACCATCATCAGTGCCTAACCAAATTTTCCCCTTGCTACTTTCAAAAAGACAATAAGTCTTGTTGCTCCTGAGTCCATCGGACGTTGTGTGCTGTGTAAGTACCTCACCGTCAAAATTATAAACCCCTTCACCCGTAGTTCCAAACCAAAGATTTCCTGTTTTATCTTCTAAAATTGAATTCACATTATCGCTTGGGGTTGAGTTTTGAGTTTTTAGGAGCTTGGGAACTTTTACCGCTTCAGCAATAGGAACATTGGCATGTTCAACTGTTGATTTTTTCCCGGTTTGTCCATTACAGCTTAAAAGGATAATGGAGAGAGAGAAAAAGAACAGCCATCTAGTATATCTTTTAGTCATTTAACTTTTATAGGGGTTAAGAATCAGTTCTTGTTTTTTTTATTGAAACCTCCCGCGAAGTATACAATGAAAGAAATTACAGCACTCCCGATGATTACATAGCCAATCATATTACGTGTTTCTTATTAATAATTTCTAATATCCTTATTATTGGTTAAACAATTCTCTTCAATGAGATACAATGGTTTGAATAAACTCAGTGCGGCTTCGCCTGTGGTGGTGAAAAGATACGAGATGTTTCTCTGTCAACCCTGCTTGCCGGCCGGCAGGCGTAAAGCCTCAACCGGAGCGGGACTAAAGCCAACTTGCTTTTATTTTGTGGGGTGCTGCGTTTCTGTCTCCTAATTAAAAATCCTTAACTATCATTATTGGATCAGTGTTTTGAATCTCACTGGAGTTTAGGAATGTCCTGGTAGATTTTGGTTTAAAGCCACAACAGTCTTTACTTTTTTGCTGGGAAACATTAAATTCCAATGTATCAATGGTTGAGTTTGGCAAAATGAAAATATACTTCTCGTAATTTTCACTTAGAAAAAACGAAAATGAACCTTTATTGATATTCTGTGCAGCGGGCATTGGTTCTGAGTCGTTTAATTGGAAATAAACGCTATCAGGGTTTAAAACCGCACGGTCACCAAAGAAAATATTATTACCTAGAGAGTCGGTGTAAACTACATTTTTGGTTGTCAGATCCCCGCAGTCATCGCATTTTTCCGTACAGCTTGACAACAGTAGGACAAGTATAATCAATGAATTTATTCTCAGGAATAGTTTCATGTTTTTGGTCATAATTATCTTGAATTTCGCTTTATTCAAATGCAGTTCAACGGTTTGTGTAAAATGCGTTTTAGTGTAGTTTCAATTCACCCTATTCAACGGAATATCAACTCTCTTCTTATCCCAAAACGTTGGATAATCAGAAGTGGAAATGCTAATGTCCTCTACCATTAATTGCCCTGATTTATTGGAAACGATGAAACGAATCTCATAAGGCTGAAGGTTGGGACGCATTTCTAACCAGATTAAACCAGACACTTCAAAGTCATTTTGAGAATCTATCGTCAGGTTTTGACGATAGGTAGTGCTCTCTCGCGCAAATCTTCCTTGTTTGTCTGATAAGCTGTCGTATTCTTCCCGGGTCTCGGGATATTCGATCAACGCTCCAAGCAACAAAAGACTATCCGTATCTTCAATGGAGAAGATCAAGCGTTGATGAAAACCTTCCGAATGAGGTGAAACGAAGTAATATCCGGAGTCTGGGGCGATCTTAAAAGTTAAAGTGGCTTCCTCATTTTTTCCCTGGTCCAGGTCAAAGGTGATCTCAAAATGTTTACCTTCTTCTGAATGCTGGTATTCGGGTGAATAGCAAGTGGTAAGGCTAGCCAATACCAGAACGGATAGTAGGGGCTTTTTTATCATTTGGGCGTAAAGATCATGAAAAACGATAGTTTTTGTAGTGCTAAGGGTACATCCGATGGATGGAATAAACGAGGGCGGCTTCGTCCGTGGTTTTGTAAAGTATCTAAAGGTTTCTCTGTCAACTGCACCTTCGCGAAGCCGCTACCGGAGCGGTGTTAAAGCCGACTTGCGTTTACTCGTTGTTGTGCTTAGTTTTTTTTATCTTTTTAAAATCATCGACTTTATCATTTCAAAGTTTTTCCATTGTTCGTCAACTGGTTTCCAATTTCCCTCTGGTCGGTAGATGAGCCATTTGTCGTTTTCGAACTTCAAGTAAAATTCTAATTCGAAGTCTTCGTTAAAGATATCAACTCGAGCTGGTTGCCCATTTTTGAAAGTCACTTTGGATTCTATAAATCTTTCGTTGCTGAAATAGTAGGTTGTTATGATCTCGCCCTCGTCAAAAGTTGAGACTCTGTATCCTAGTTGAATATAGTTTCTTTCATGAGATTTAATCTTATGATATTCAGGTTGTAAAGTAGTGTCATGTAGGTGGCGGTTTGAACTTGTTACAACAACACGGTCTTTATTAACCTTGAAAAGTTCATGTTCAGCATAAACACTGTCAATTCCATTCTCCGTCTTCATCAAGGTTTCTAAAGTCTCTTGATAGGTCTTTGGTGTTTGTGAGAAAACAACAAGCGGGAAGATCAATAGTATTACGATTGTCTGTTTCATTATATTAAGCCCAACGGTTTGCAGATGGCTTGTGGGGCCTGCCGGCAGGCAAGGCTTGCTGGTAACCGTTCACCCGCCATAAGCTATATGCTTTGTTGTGCAACGTTTTTTATTTCTTTTTCAGTTTATTCACTATTTCAAAAATCTCATTCGCAATACTTTCTCCTTCTTTACCAACAAAATCGTCCCATTGACAAGTAGGGGCAAACCATACGTAAAAAAGGTCAAGTTTATTTTCGTCTCCATTTTTGTAATCAAGGATTGCGGCTTTTAAGTCTTTGTGAAATTCTTGAGCTGATAAATATTCGCCTGAGTATCCACCTTCATATTTGGAAACCATTTTTTCTGATTTGTCTAGGAGTTTTATAAGTCTATTCCTGCTAGGGGACAGCGATTTTGTCGTCAATTGTCGCCAAGCAAACAGAATAATTCCAAAGGCGATAAATATCAATAATGGATTAGTCCAAGTCATTTAAAACTTGATTTAAGGCGATTAAATTCTCTCGTAAATTCTGCGTCAGTTTGGTCTAACAATTCTTGATTATGTTGAATCAATTTGTCAAGTTCGTCAAGTAAATCAACTCTTTCTGTCCAAAAACTTACTTCACTTGTCAGAACAGCTTTTAGAAGGTCGCCTTCATAATAATCTCCTTCGGCAAGTATGTTCTCTTTCAATTCTTCAATAGCAATTGGAACTAAAAACTTCAGTCCGATATTTTGCCCAATCATTATTCTTAGGTCTTCTATTTCGAATTCTTTAAGTGGCTTTTTCCTGAGTTGGTGACAAGTCTTGACTAAATGGCTTTCATAACCTGGTTCGTCCCAATAGTCCTTTTCCAAGTTTTCTAAAGACTTCTCACACCAATTATTTTCATATTTCGCTTCTGTTATTTTCAAAGGTTAATCTGTCTGTTTTAAATGTTGCACAACGGCTCTGGCTAAGAAACGTGCGGGTTTTGGAACACGTTTCTGTCTGCCGAGAACCGAGTTTTGTTATGTGTTGTAATGTTCATTTTACCTTATCAGCCCGCATGTTTTCTTAGCCTTTGTTAGTGGCAGCCTTTCTTTTATTTTTTGTAGATGTCGGTGAACCATTCACAATTACAAGTTCCCAATTGTTTGGAAATTTTTTTGCTTTCCAAGTTTCTTCAATGCTCTCTGGTGTTGCAATAGAAGTATTTTGTATGTACATAACAGCAACAAAACTCTCATAACGATAATCATCCGTGTAGTTTGCCGCATCAACTCTTATTTGGTCTATAAATTCATCTATGTTATCAGAAATATTTTTGATGTATTTATACTCTATTGCTGTTTTTAATTCAGGAATCAAAATATCAGGATGGTAAGATTTGAACTCCTGAATAAATGATGCTTTATTTCTCTGTCTGCATGTTGGATAGTAAAGCCCTAAAACCCATTTTACTTGTTTATATATATCTGCTTCATTGTTAACTTCAGCATTGCAGTTTTTAAGAATAAAGTCGGTATTTTTAAGAATAGAAGTCAACTTTTTTGTTTCATCTTCTCTTGTTTGTCGATAGTCAAAGAATTTAAAAGGGTCTAAGAATTGTCTGAACTCCGTAATAACAACAAGTTCAGGCTCACCCTCTGGATGTGTTAACTCTGCTTTTAACAATTCTTTGTCATTGTCAATGATTATGCTGAATTTTTCTTTAAAGGATGTTAGTAAATGAGTCATTGACTTTGCTTCCAAATAAGCTAATATGAGATAAAACAAATCCTTTGTCCTTGTTATTAACCACGATTCAGTCCAGCCGGGATACTCCTCTTCTTCCGGGCGAGTGGCATATTCGTGTCGCATTATCCATTGAAAATGGTTGTGCTCAATGGATGAGATTGTTTTCTTTATTTGCTCACTTATATATTTTATTTCGTCTTTGTCCACGGTGCGGATTTAGCTATTCTCTTTGCTATTTATTTCTTCTCTAATTTCATTCAATAGGGCTACATAGTCAGTATCATCATTTTTCATTCTTTCCAGAATTAAGTCAGTTTCTTTGCTTGCTTCTTCTAATGCTAATTCAAAATTGGCAAAGTCTCCCTGAGTAAATTCGTATTCTTTTTTTGCTAGTAACTTGCCTAACAGTTCTTCTGCTCCTTTTAGTAAATTAATAACTTCTTCTTTCTTATATATTTTGCCATATTTTTCCTCATCAAGTCTCTCTTTTGCAAAAAGTAAAAATTGTTCAAGACTATGCCGTAAGGACTCCCGTCTACGGTTATATTTTAATCTAATTGACGTTTTAGGGTCTTTCGGGTCTTTGTAGAAACTCATATTTTTTACGTCTTTAAGGTTGCCACTAACGGTTTACATATGGCTTGTGGCGCCTGCCGGCAGGCAGGCAGGCTCGCTGGCAGCCGTTTTTCGCCATAAGCTATATGCTGTGTTATGGGCCAGGAATTTTTTATTCTTTTGAGTCGATGATGAGTTTCCAAGTATCAATTTTGCTCTTGTCGAGATTTAGTGTCGTGCTATATTTTTCGTTTTCAAACTGAAACTCTTTCTCATTGTCAATTGCGGTTATCAAGTCTTTTGGCATGTCAATCGAGAGATCTCTAAATGTCTCTTCTGTCAAGTTCTTAAATTTGGTCAAGGCTTGGTCTTTTTCATTTTCATTTTCATTGTTGATGTTCAATACCAACTTGACTTTATCAACGAAGTCCTCGCTTTCACTTTCAAGATAATATGCAAGATTGTTTTTCATACCTGTCGAGTTGGTTCCAAATTCATGATAACTGGTTATGCTCATGTATCCGCCCATTCCGTCACTTTTCCATGTCCCTAATTCACCAATTCCATTTTGAGACAGGGTCTGTCGGGTTTGATCGATATCATTAAAGACCTCGATTTTAGCTGACATCTCATTTTTCTGAGATGACTGGTCATTTTGTTCTTTAGTTCCTGAAGTGCCGCAGCTTGACAGAATAATAGTCAGTCCAATGGTCAAAGTAGAGAATAACGAAGTTTTTTTCATAGTAAAGTGTGTTTAGTTATTCTGATTGATTTTCTGGTTTTTTTCTTGCCCATAACGGCCAAGGTTAAGGCGAGTTTCGGCACGTCAAAGTACGAAGTAAATTTTCAACTTGTTGAAACCTTGAGCCTTTAAAAATTCGTTTTAACCGTTGTTATCAGAAGTTATGCTGTTGGTGGAGGGAGCAACTTTAAATCAGCAATCGGATTTAGAATTAAAATGGTTAAGCAACCTACTTTCCGATACAAAACTTCCCAAAAATATTTCCCAGTATGTCCCGGTCCGTTTCCACCTCACCAATGATGGAGCCCAGGTGTTTCAGGGCTTCGCGGATGTCCATGGCCAGGAAGTCGCCTGATATTTGGTTTTCCAGGCCTTGCTCCACTTTTTGAATATCACTAAACGCTTTGTTGAGTGCCTCGTAGTGGCGCATATTGGTCACAATGGTTTGATTGCTGTTCAGAGCGTCCAGGTTTACTTCAGCGGTAAGGCGTTGAATGAGTTCTTCAATACCGGTTTTCTCCAGGGCGGAGATCAGGACCAGGTTATCCCCCAAACTCGCCAGGGCCGACTCAACGGAATGGATATCCACCAAATCCACTTTATTGGCTACAATCAACAGTGTTTTACCCTGGGCCTTGGCTTTAAGTTGCTCAATTTCTTTCCGGATCAGATCCAACTTTGAACCTGCCTGACCGGCAGGCAGGCCTTCAACATTGAACAAATACAGCACCACGCTACTTTGCTCAATCTTCTCAAAAGTTTTTTGAATACCGATGCTTTCCACCACGTCTTTGGTTTCGCGGATACCGGCCGTATCGATAAAACGGAATTTAATACCGCCCAGGTTGATTTCATCTTCAATGGCATCGCGGGTGGTACCGGCTACCTCGGTAACAATGGCCCGCTCTTCATTCAGCAAAGTGTTGAGCAGGGTAGATTTACCCGCATTGGGTGCGCCTACAATGGCTACGGGAACCCCGTTCTTGATCACGTTACCGGTAGCAAAGGAGTCGATGAGCCGCTTCAGTACTTTCTTGATTTTTTCCAAAAGGTCCAGCAACTGCTGACGGTCGGCAAACTCTACGTCTTCCTCCGCAAAATCCAGTTCCAGTTCCACCAATGAAGCAAAGTTGATCAGCTCTTCGCGCAGCACTTTGATCTCTTCGGAAAAACCTCCACGCATTTGCTGCAGGGCTACCCGGTGGGCAGCGGCACTTTCGGAAGCTATGAGGTCGGCTACGGCCTCGGCCTGCGACAAGTCCATTTTACCGTTGGCAAAGGCCCGCATGGTATATTCACCGGGTTCGGCCAGGCGAGCCCCGTTTTCCATCAGCACTTTTAGTATTTGCTCCTGTATGTAGGTAGAGCCGTGGCAACTGATTTCAATGGTGTCTTCACCGGTGTAGGAGTGGGGGTTACGGAAAATACCGGCCATTACTTCATCCACCGTTTTACCGTTTTCGGTTATTTTACCGAACAGCATACTGTAACCCGGAGCATCGCTAAGGCTCTGCTTCTTTTTAAAGGGGGTAAATACCTGGTTAAAAATGCTAAAAGCATCCGGCCCGGAGAGGCGGATCATGGCAATAGCCCCTATTCCCTGTGGGGTAGAAAGGGCACAGATGGTATCTTCCATTCGCATGCTGCGAAGGTACTTCTAGTGTATGAAATGAAAAAAGCCGCCCGGAGGCGGCTAAATTGTAAACCGGGTAATAGGGCCTTTTTACTGGGTCAGGTTTACTTTTATTTTTTCATTCAAGCCATTGCCCATTAAGCTTATAAAATATAAACCCTGCGCCTGACCTGTGAGATCGATGGTATATTCACCCCTGTTCTCGTAAAAGGAAGTTTGGATCAATTTACCAGTGGCATCCCTCACTACCAGGGTAATTCCATCTTCCGGCAGAATGAGTTGAATGATACCGTTGGTAGGGTTAGGATATAGCTCAACGGTGCTTTTCTCCTCTTCATTACCGTCTGCAATACCGTTTTTACGCAGCAAGATCATAACGTTAAAATATTTAGTGGTTACACACCCATTGGCATCAATCTGATCTACTGAATACGCGGCCCAGCCGTCCACATACACCGAGATCGAGTTAGAGTGAACGGTACCATCAGACCACACATAATCGACATATCCAGGGTCTCCCGGCAGCATTACCCAGGCAGGAGTTTCACTACCTGCAATTATAGCATCCAGACAAGCGGATTGAGGACAGGTAGATTCGCAAAAAGTATTGGGATCGGGGCTCATTGCAGCCATCATAGGGTCAAAGGGCTCTTCATTAAGTGGGTTGGATTTAAGGCCCACAGTACCTTCCTGGAAATTGTAGATGTCTTCTTCTTCGCAAAAGCTTTGGGTAAAGGTTATTTCTTCTTCTATGCAGCTTTGACTATTGAGCCTTAAGCGGGCGTGAGGAATATTATCCTGCGCCCAGCCGGAAGGTGGATTGGGGCAGGTAGATTCGGTTCCGGTAAGGTGAAGGGCCTTGGCACATTCCATGTCAAAATCCACATAAGGAAACAATCCCTGGGCGGTTACCTGGTGAATCTCTTTGCTGAAATACCAGTTGGTTCCGCTGGCGTTACCATTTACCAAATTGTCCCAACGGGTAATGGTGCCGTCAAAATCGTATTCTACCGTTTTAAAAGGGCGATGACTTGAACCAGAATATTCAAAAGTGCCCAAAAAGCCAAAAGCGGTAGCATTTACATCTAAAGGAAATCCATGCATGGAAGGTTGACCCCCCGAAAACCTCCTATCCCAAAGTACTTGAAAACTACCGGTTAGCGATATGCGGGTGAGGTGGATTTTATCATATTCAGAACCGGAAGATCCAAAAAGAGCCATTTCTCCATTTTCGGCTTGATCAATGGATACAAAACGTGAGGGTTCCGAATGACAGTTGTAGAAAACATTCCCGAAATCCAGATCGTCCCATATATCACCATTGGGCAAACCAATACTAGCTACGTAGGCACGGCCATCAATTATTCCTGAAACTATAAAATTGGGCTCATAGTCGAAAAGTGCATTTACCACCCGATCCACTTTGGCTTTGTACTGAATTAATGAAGTGAACCGCAAAGAGTTACCTGGGCTTTTGTAGTAGTAAGACCAACCGCTACCGCTGGCTTGCCCGTTAAGGTCGGTGCGGATTATGAAAGCATCGTCTCCGGAGTAACCACTAACCGCATAGCCAATAGGATCAGGGTCGCTGCCTCCAGGTTGATTAATCACAATCATATCCGTAGGGGTACCGGGTCCATAAAGGTTCGCCCAAATTACACTTAAAGCGGAAGGATCAATACTAGCTATAAACACTTGGTTTTGTGAATTATGACGGGTTATTCCACTTACAATTATATGGCCTTCAGAGTCCTGAACCACCCGACTTACCACATCGCGGTTTCCCGTACCAAAACTTATGGCCCAATTATTCTGTCCTTCAAGGTCGTTATGCAGGATAACAACATCAGCTTTACCATGACCCCCATCACCTCCGCTCAATTCGTTTTCGGTGTAGCCCATGGTACCGTAAATCAATACCCCGTCTGCCGAGCCTTCACTATTAATGGTAACATGAGTTCCCCCTGGCCGATAGTCTGGTTTTTCGGTAATAGCCGAGCTCACATCAAAATCGTTAACAAACCATTGTTGGGCCTGTAATGGAAATACCAATGGGAGTACCATTGCCAGAATGCAGATTTCGAGCCTGATAAAAGGCTTTTTTGTATTCGTTTTCATAAAATAGAGTTTAATAGATTACATGCTTAATGTAACTTGATTAAACCCTTGATAAAAACATGCTTTGAGCAAAGAGCTCGAAGGGCGCATGTATAGACTGTATGATTTTACGAACGGGCTAACGGCTAACGGCTATTAAAAAATCCTCACGCCTGCGCTTGGATAGCTCTACCGAACTGTTATTACTCAAAATAATGGTACCACCTTTACCTCTTAAGTATTCTCTTACGTGCGAAAGATTGATCAAATGCGATTTGTGGGCCCTGAAGAAGTTGTGGGCAGAAAACTGTTTTTCCAATTGACCGATATTGCGTGAAATCAGTAAGGTATCTTTGGTAGTAAATACCTTGGTGTACGCACCATCGGCCTCACAGCGTATAATTTCCCCGGTTTTCAAAAAACGAAGGCCCGAGGTGGTGGGCAAAGCTACTTTAGCTTCCTGCTCAGGAGGCAGTAGCTTACCGGACGAATCGTCCAGTTTATTAACGGCCTGCACCAATTCCTTACCCTCTACGGGTTTTAGGAGGTAATCCAGCGCATTGAGTTTTAAAGCGGGTAGGGCATAGTGCTCATGAGCAGTGGTAAAGATTACGGGAAGTTTTTCGTGCCGGATTTGCTCCAGGAACTCCAAACCGGTTTCACCGGGCATCTCCACGTCCAAAAAAAGAAGATCCACTGTATGGTCAACCATTAACTTCCGGGCTTCCATTACGTTTGGCGCCAGTAAAGTGGTAGCTATGTGTGGACAATACTCGTTGATCAGTCTTTGCAGTGCTTTGCGGCAGTGTTCTTCATCATCAACAATCAATACTTTAAGCGGTGGCCGTTTCATAAGAGTTTTCTTGTTTTAGTGGCAGTTGCAGGTGTACGATGGTACCGTGATAATCCGGGTTTTCAGTATTACCGGCACTTACACTTACCTTAACGTTGTTTGCATCGCCAAAAAGTTCCATGCGTTCCCCGTTAATCTTCATGCCGTAGGAGAGGTGCCCCCGGGTGTTATTCTTCGGCTGAACCCCTTTTCCGTTATCTATAATCTGGATAATAAGCAGATTCCCTGACCGGGAAAACTTTACGATTAGTTTAGCCTTGTGGTCAGTGCGTGAAGGGATACCGTGTTTAAGAGCATTTTCAACGTAAGGCTGCAATAGGAGTGTAGGGATCTTTACTTCGGCCGCATTCAGCCCGTCTTCTATTTCAAAGTTGTATTGAAAGCTGATGTCAAACCGTTTTTTCTCTATCTCGATGTATTGTTTTAAAAATTCTATTTCTGTTACCAGTGATATTTCCTCCTTTCGGGAAAACTCCAATACCGAACGCATCAAGCGCGCAAACTTCCGCAGGTAGTTCTGGGCATCACCGTATTTTTTTTGTACCAGTAATTCGAGTATCGAATTAAAACTGTTGAATAGAAAATGTGGGTTAACCTGGGAGCGAAGGGCTTTTTGTTCGGCTTTCAAAAAAAGGCCAAACAGCTTGTTTTCCTTCCGTATAATCCGGTAGCGCAACCGCATTATTATAACGGTGGCCGATAGCAGCACCAAAATCACACTCACTATAAACCACCACCTTTGCCACAACGGAAAGTTGATGGAAAAAGCCAAATTGCCCTGTACACCTTCGGAGTCGGAGCTTTTTACCTGCAGGGTATAATCTCCCGGTTTAAGGTCGGAATAACTTACTTCGGGGCTGGTATTGGTTAACCAGTTGGAATGTAAGCCGAGCAAACGGTACTGGTAACTAACCGGGTTTTGAAAGCTAACGGAGCTCAGGTGAAACTGTAGGTTATTTTGGTAGGTCGCCAGTTTGTCTTTTGATGTAAGGGCCACATTTTGCCCATTGATTTGTGTGCGATCAATTTGAACGGAAGGCTTTCCCTCTTTGGGTATCCAATCCAGCGGCCAATGACAAAGGCCTTTTCCCGTAGCCACCCAAATATGATCCCTGAATTCGGTAACCTCGTACACTTCATTACTTAAAAGGCCATTTTGGGTAGAAAAATGGAAATATTTGGGGTTGTTATACTCAACATCAGTAACCCGGGTAAGACCTGAAAAAGAGGCTATCCATAGGGTGCCACAATAATCCAGGATACTTTCATGGCAATAAAGGTTTGGTAACTCTAAGGCTTCTAACCGGTTTTCCCGGTAGAAATACTTTAAGACTCCATAGCCGCGGGAGGTTACCAGTAAAATGCTGTCCGAAATTAAATCGAGGTCTGAAATGGCACTCCTGAATTCCGGGAAAGAATCACCCAGGCAAATCCATTGGTCGCCCCGGAACACCCAAAGTCCTGAAGCAGTGCCCAGCCAAATCTGACTAAGGTCATGGCTAATACTCGCGCTATACGGCCGACCTTTGTTTTGCGAATTCACACATTTAACCGGGGAGTCGCCCTCAGGCCCGTACCAGCAGAGTTTTCCAATGGTGCTATTCTTATACCAGTAAAAGGGAGAATGGGAGTCATTATGGACAAGATATGTTTGGTCTGAGAGCGGTTTCCGCTTCTTTATTTTACCATTTTTAAAATAACATACCACCGATCCGGAATCTTTGGCCGTTAATTGCTGGTTGCGGATAATTAACCGGTTTACAAAGCTGTGCTGTCCTTTTACTTTAAAGGTTTTAGTAAAATCACCTTCCGGCAGGTAAAACAGGCCTCTGTTGTAGGTACTTACATAAATACCTTGGTTATCAGCCTTAATACGCATGGGTTTTTGGTAGGAAAAAACACCATCAGCATAAGTATGCATTTTAAAATGTGGAATGTAAAAAACACCATTATTCAAACTGGAAAACCAATAACCTCCCTCATGATCCTGCCATATCGATGAAATGGAATTACCGGCAAGAAATTGTTCCGGCTGCCGGTTAAAGTCAGAGTTGGTAAAACGGAATACACCACCTTCCGTGCCCACCCAAAAATTATGGGCATGATCGCTGTAAAGGGCAAAGTGTATTTTGTGTTCGCTCCCAAGCTCAACACTCTTCAAAATAGAATCTTCCTCTACCACCAACAATTTACTACCATAGGCCAACAGCAAGGTTTGTTCATTCAACCAGAAAAACCTGGCGGTTTCGGTACTTAGGTTGGAGCGCAGGTGTTCCGTTAAACCGACCTCCAAAGTGGGCCCTTTGAATTTTCGGATGGTTAACTGTACCGGCTTAGTGGAATTATTGGAAGTGCGGCAGGAGTAAGCGCTGGCTTCCATCCGCGGAGAGTTTAATTGCTGAATGAATAGATTGTCGTTAGCAGCGTTCAAATCCCGCACCTGGCCCTGGCGGTCAATTTTAAAGCAATGCTCACTACGGGTGCTGATCCAGAGAGTTTCCTCTTTATCAATAAAAAGATTGGTAATTACCGGGCTGTTAATACTGGCCCATTTTTGCATAAACACTTGGTTTATAGAGGGGATCTTTATTACACCATCTTCATAGTAACATAGGCCTTTGTGATAAGTGTAAAACCAAACCTGTCCGTTGGAGCGGGGAAAAATGCCAAACACCACTTCATCCGGCAAACCGTCTTTACGGTCAAATACTTTCAATTGATGGCCGTCATACAAGCATACTCCACGATCGGTGGCAAACCATAAATTTTTTTCTGAATCTTGTTTTACCTGGTACACCTGGTTACTTGGTAAACCATCGGGCATACCGTAATTCTTAAAATAGTAAGAATTCTGTGCCTTGATGCCACTAAATAATAGTAGAAAGAGGAGTATTAGAGGTTTAGTTTTCAAAAGAGTTTGGAATTTTCAGAGATATATATACAATTTAAAAATTGTATTTAAAATACCTCTTGGTTGATGGGCGGTCAACGATAAGTTAAAGAACGTACTGGAGTCTTTTTAAAAAACGCCTTTTCATTTGTCCATAGTATATTCGCCAAATCAGACTGTACAACTATGAAAAAGATATTGGTAGCCAACCGTGGTGAAATAGCCTTACGGGTAATGAAGTCGGCCCGTGAGATGGGTATTCAAACCGTAGCCGTTTATTCCGAGGCCGATCGGAACTCCCCGCATGTTAAATATGCTGATGAAGCGGTTTTACTGGGCCCGCCACCATCCAACCAAAGCTATCTTTTGGCCGATAAGATTATAGAAGTGTGTAAAGAACTCGAGGTGGACGGCATACATCCCGGCTATGGTTTTCTTTCTGAAAACGCTGAGTTTGCCGATAAGGTGGAAAAGGCGGGGATTACGTTTATTGGACCTTCATCCGATTCCATGCGCATTATGGGCGATAAGCTCTCCGCCAAGGAGGCCGCTAAAAAATTTGATATTCCTTTAGTACCGGGAACGGAAGGAGCCATCACCGATGTGGAAGCGGCTAAAAAAATCAGTAAAGAGATCGGTTTTCCCATCCTCATTAAAGCCTCGGCCGGAGGAGGAGGAAAGGGAATGCGTATTGTACATGACGCTTCGGAGTTTGAAGAGCAAATGAAACTGGCGGTTTCCGAGGCTAAATCAGCCTTTGGTAACGGTGCGGTATTCATTGAAAAATACGTAACCTCACCCCGCCATATCGAAATACAGGTTTTGTGTGATAAACACGGTAACCAGGTACACCTTTTTGAGCGGGAATGCAGCATTCAAAGGCGACATCAAAAGGTAGTGGAGGAAGCTCCCTCATCGGTATTAACCCCTGAGCTGCGCGAAAAAATGGGTCAGACTGCGTTGGATGTAGCACGCAGTTGCGATTACATAGGAGCCGGTACGGTAGAGTTTATTTTGGATGAAAAAATGAACTACTACTTTCTGGAGATGAATACCCGCCTGCAGGTAGAACATCCGGTAACGGAAATGATCACCAATGTAGATCTGGTAAAAGAACAGATCCGGGTAGCCCGAAATGAAAAACTGTCGTTTTCACAGGATGACCTGGAAATTCTCGGACATGCCATAGAGGTACGGGTATATGCTGAAAATGCCCGCGAAAACTTTTTGCCTGACATCGGGAAGCTAAAGGCCTATCAACGTCCGCACGGTACCGGCATAAGGGTAGATGATGGCTTTGAAGAAGGCATGGATATTCCTATTTATTACGACCCTATGATTTCCAAACTGGTTACCTACGGAAAGGATAGAGACGAAGCTCGTCTCCGTATGATCCGGGCTTGTGAAGATTATGTGATCAGTGGCGTGGAAACTACCCTTTCATTCGGGAAATACGTAATGGAACACCCGCAATTTATCAGTGGTGATTTCGACACACACTTTGTAGAGAAACATTTTGAGCCCCGGTCCCTGGATTATTCTGATCAGGAAGAGGAAGAGGTAGCCGCAATGGTTGTGGCATATCTTTTGGAATCTCAGAAGGGAAGGGGAGTTGCACCGTCCGGCCAACGGACTAAAGCCAGTCCCTGGAAAAGGAACCGGACACAATGAGAAAGATACAAATCCTGATTACCTTACTTTTTTTAAACCATTTTGCGGTAGCTCAACCGGAGGGTAACCCCCGCGACAGCATAATACAGTACCTGAGTGCGGATGGTAACCGCCTCCTGAATGCCATTATAGTAGAGGGAGATACCATCCCCATGATGATACTGGACGAGGTGCTTTTTATGGATAAGCCTTCTTTTGATTCGGATGAATCGCGCAGGCGATACTACATTCTGCGCAGAAAGGTGCTGAAAGTTTATCCCTATGCGGTAATTGCGGGTAATAAGCTGGACAGCCTGAACCTTACACTCGAAGGGATGCGCAGCAAGAGGGATCGTAAAAAATTCACCAAAGACTTCCAGGAATACCTGGAGGAGAAATTTGAAGACCGCCTTAAAAAACTCACCCGTACCGAGGGGCAAATACTAAGCAAGCTCATCTATCGTGAAACCAATATTACCACCTACGAGCTCATTGATGAGTACCGCAGTGGTTGGAATGCCTTCTGGTGGAATGTGGCGGCTGGTTTTTACGACATTAACCTTAAAACCCCTTATGAGCCGGAAACGGTGGATGAGGATAAGCTCATAGAGATCATCCTTCAGCGCGCGTTTAGCCAGGGCTTATTGGAGGAACGCCAACCCATCACCAGCCTTTAATGCAGGGCCGGACGTAAAGGCAGAGACTTCAGAATATCGCCTTCTATCCGCTCCAATTCATTCCAGCGTTCTATAACCTCCTTTTCGGGAAAATACAGCGTAGCCATTTGGGCAAATACATTACCGTGTTTGGCCTCGGAGGTGTAAATCATATGGTAAAACTTCCCCAACTCTTCATCGCCAATATTTTCACTGATCAGTTTAAAACGTTCGAAACCCCGGTTTTCCACTATGGAGGCAATAATCAAACGATCGCGGAAACGCTTTTCACGGTCGGAGTGGCAATGCTTTAATAGTTGTTTTACATAAGCATCTTCGCCAATGGAGTGGTTTAAGGTAAGGTTCCTTTTCTCCATAATGCGGTACACCAGCCTGAAATGCTCCAGTTCCTCAATGCCGGTATGAATAAGCTCGGGGATTATTTCAACCCGGTTTGGGTATTTGGCTACAAAACTCATGGCCATAGAAGAGGCCTTCCGTTCGCAATCCGCATGATCCTTCAGGAATTCGTCAAAATCATCTATAACCATTTGAACCCATTCCTGCGAGGAGGAGGTTTTAAGGGCCAGTTCATCTATTGCCGTCATACTTCCTTAATTTGCGCACAAATTTAGAGTTTCAGGTTCAACATGACCTTCTCCACATCGGTATCTACCTATCTGCGTAAATTTGGCTACTCTTCCACCACCCGTATAGCGTCCAATGTGGATGCATCACTGCGCTTAAGTATTGTAGTACCGGCCTACAATGAAGAACTGAGCCTATTACTAAATAGTTTGGCGAGTTGCCCGCTTCAAAATGCTCAGGCCGTGGAGCTGATTATTGTATTGAATTATCCGGAAGATGCCCCAGCTTCTGTTCGGGATAAACACCAGCAACAGTGGGAACAGGGTAGAAGGGAGCTTAAAAATGGCCTTAAAGTACATTGGCTACCTGCCTTTGAGTTACCTCGAAAAAAAGCCGGGGTAGGGCTGGCCCGGAAAATAGGAATGGATGAATCCTTACGAAGGTTTGGCGAAATCGATTATAACGGCCTCATTGTTTGCCTCGATGCCGACTGTAGCGTTTCGGAAAATTACCTGGAATCCTTACTGGAAGCCGAAAAGCAAGGCGTAAATGGTCTATCCATTTACTATGAACATCCCCTGGAGCTGGAGGACAGCGTCCATAAACAGGCTATTGTGAATTACGAAATATTCCTGCGTTATTATGCCCACGCCCTGAACAAGGCAAACTATCCTTTTCCTTTTCAAACGGTTGGTAGCAGCATGGCGGCAAGGGCTAAAGCCTACATTAAGGCCGGGGGCATGAACAAGCGTAAGGCGGGTGAAGACTTTTACTTTCTTCACCAAATATTCCCACAGGGACTGTTCAGAACCTGGACTCATTGTACCGTGTATCCTTCACCACGCCTTTCAGAGCGGGTTCCCTTTGGTACGGGAAAAGCCATGCTGGCCAGCCTGGGCGGGGAAAAGGATTATAGCCAACTCTACAATCCGGAGCTTTTCCGGCAATTGGGTAACTGGCTTAGTAAGCCGGAATTTATTTACCACCATCAGCAACGGTTATGGCCTCCGTATGTACGGCATTTTTTAGAGGTGGAGAATTACGGACCAGAGTTGAAAGACCTGATCGAAAGATCCAAAAACCGGGTTCAGTTCGAGCGTAATTTTTTCTTTTGGTTTAATGGCTTTAAAGTGCTGAAGTATTTGCACGCCAACCAACGGCAGGCCCCGGATGTGAAAAATATAAAGGCCTGTAGCGACTGGCTAGGAACAATGGCCAGCATGCCTGAGGACTTATTGAATGAATTGAGGGCTTTGGAAAGAAAGGCCCCCTTTGCTTATCTTTGATTTATGCGCATTAAAGCGATTAAATATTTGGCCGCCTACTTATTGCCACTCAGCGTGTGGCTTTCTTTTTCATGGGAGGGGTGGATGACCTTTTTACCCATTATAGAGGCTTTTATTGCCATTCCAATACTGGAGCTTTTTTTAAGAGCCGATGCTTCCAACCTGAGCAAAACCGAGCAGGATATGATGAAGGATGACCCGGTTTATGATTGGCTGCTGTACCTGAGCTTGCCCCTGCAATACTTCTTTCTCTTTCATTTCCTGAACCTGATAGGCACCGTTGGCCCTGGGCAGATTGAGTTTTGGGGTTGGAGTGCTTCCATGGGCCTTATGTGCGGAATACTGGGCATAAATATCGCACATGAGTTGGGTCACAGGCGAAAATCCTTGGAAAAACTTATGGCTAAAATGCTGCTCATGACTAGCCTTTATCCTCATTTTTATATTGAACACAACTACGGGCATCACAAAAATGTAGGCACGGATGAAGATCCTGCCTCTGCCCGTTACAACGAAAGTCTGTATCGCTTTTGGTTCAGGTCTATTTATTACTCGTACAAAAGCGCCTGGAATATTGAAAATACCCGCTGCCGTAAAAAGTATGGCCGTGCTTTCACCTGGCGCAATGAAATGATAGTGTTCACCCTTATTGAGCTGGTACTTTTGGCCAGTATTACCTGGATATGGGGTCCCTTGGCCCTAGCGGGCTTTATGGTGGCTGCCCTGGGTGGTATCTTCCTGCTGGAAACGGTGAATTACATTGAACATTACGGCCTTCGCAGAAGCAAGGTGAGCGAATCCCGCTATGAAAAAACCCAGCCACAGCACTCCTGGAACTCCAATCATGTGGTAGGTCGCCTGATGTTGTTTGAACTCAGCCGGCATAGTGATCACCATGCCTTTCCGCACCGCAAATACCAGGTATTGGAAAATCACGAGGAAAATCCGCAACTGCCTACCGGATATCCGGGCATGATGTTGATGGCTACAATTCCGCCTCTTTGGTTCCGCCTTATGAACCCTAAGGTAGATCGGCAGGTTAGCTGATAAACATCCAAAAATGATCTACCGTTTACTCTGTATTTTGCTACTTATGGCTACACAGCTCAAAGCCCAGGTGCTTGACTTTGATAGTGAGGCCATTAGCGAAGATTTTGTGTATAACCTCAATGTTTACAGTGAGGCCTACTCCCGGCCCGTGATAGACGCTTTCTCCTATAATTCCATAAATGGTTGGAACCAAACGGCAAGAATTATCAGACCCTACTCCGTACGCCTGGAATTTGTTGCCGGTGCCGTTTTTACGCAGGAGGATAACGTACGATTTAACTTCAATGATTACGCCTTTAGTGAGAACTTTGACGTAAGTGGCCCTACAGCTCCCATATTGCCTACTGCACTGGGAGGAACCACGGAAAACCTCTTTCAATATACGGTGGAAGGTACGGTTGGAGGAATTCAGAATATCCAGGCCACACGCGATATTCCCGCACTAAGCGGTGCTGAGTTTCCCGGTAATTCCACCCCTAACCTGGTGCCGCAAATCAGTTTGGGTTTACCGAAGAGTTTTGAACTGGTAGCCCGCTTTTTCCCCTACTACAAATATGAAGGAGTGAGCCACAATGAATTTGGTATTGGTGTGAAGCATGGCCTGAACCAGTATTTCAACTTTCCCGAAAATTTACATTGGAACATAGGTGCCTTTTACGATTTGAACCAATATACCTATCGTCCTGACGATTTCCTGGAAGGGGAAGACCAAAAGATCAGATTGCGCGGCAGTGCCTTCCTGGTGGAATCAATGGCCTCTTATGATTATCGCTTTGTTTCGGTATTCGGTGGCCTGGGTTTTTACAACTGGACGAATAGTTTCAGCATTTTAGGAACGTACCGCTATGAACTGGAAGAAGGGGAATTTAACGGCCGTGAAGTTTTTACCACTACCGATCCGGTGGAGATATTTAATAACCGTACCGGGGTAAAGGCGAGTGCGGGAGTCACCTTTAGGATTCTCAAATTGGTGAGTTTGTCCACCGCATATCACTTTGCTTCCCGCAATACACTTACCCTTAACCTGTCGTTTAATTTTGGTACCTGGCCTCGTGAAGAGGGCGATCAGTAAAATAAAGTTGCGAAGATTTAAACTACCTCATAATTCAGAAATTTAATTAATTTTGCAGCCTGTTTTGCGCACGTGGTGAAACTGGTAGACACGCTGTCTTCAGGCGGCAGTGCCGCAAGGTGTGGAGGTTCGAATCCTCTCGTGCGCACCTAAAAAAGGTAGCCTTGAGCTGCCTTTTTTTGCTTATATGGTCTTAGCAACGTGGATCATCGTCTATTTCCCGTTCTTTTACCAACTTTGTCCACCTAAATGAGTTACTTCGAATATGAAAGTTGAACAGTTTTACGACAAGGCCCTGGCGCACGCCTCGTACGCTATATTAAGCGATGGAAAAGTTGCTTTAGTTGATCCGGGCCGCGACCCTCAGCCTTACTACGATTTTGCCAAAAAATACAATGCGCAGATACAATTCGTGATTGAAACCCACCCGCACGCTGATTTTGTAAGCAGCCACCTGGAAATACATCAGCAAACCGGGGCTGTTATTCTGGTAAGTGAAAAGGTAGGTGCCGATTACCCTCATCAGGGTTTTGATGAAGGTGATGTGGTGGAACTTGGCGATGTATTACTTAAAGCCTTGAATACACCCGGCCATTCACCCGATAGTATTAGCATATTGCTGGAAGATAAGGAAGGCCGGCAAGAGGCTCTGTTTAGTGGTGACACCTTATTTGTGGGTGACGTAGGCCGTCCCGATTTACGCGAGGGTGTAGGCAATATGCGTGCTGAGCGTGAAAGTTTGGCCAGGGATATGTTCCGGACCGTACAGCAAAAGTTAAAACCTCTGAACGATTCTATATTGGTTTATCCCGCTCATGGCGCAGGGTCGCTTTGTGGTAAAAGCCTGAGTTCAGATACTCACAGTACCATTAGCCGTGAGAAAAGCAACAATTGGGCGTTTAGCGTGCAAAATGAAGATGAGTTTGTTCAGGAACTTTTGAATGATCAACCCTTTATTCCTAAGTATTTTGGTTACGATGTGGATTTGAACCGCGAAGGTGCAGAGGCTTATCAAAAGGCGGTCTCTGGAGTTCCGGTAGTGGAGGAGGGTGCCCACGCCATTCCCGAAGGAAGCCTTATCATAGATACCCGCCATGAGTCTAAGTTCAAAAAGGGTCACCTTCCGGGTTCCATTAATTTGATGATCCAGGAAGGTAATAAGTTTGAAACCTGGCTGGGTTCTATAATTGCTCCCGGTGAACATTTTTACCTGGTTACCGAAAGTTCACAACAAAGTGAGCAGGCCATAAGCCGGGCTGCCAAAATCGGTTATGAGAAACAGTTATCAGGGGTAGCGGTTGCCAATGGTTTGTTACCAAATACCAGTCCCCACCTGGATTTAGATGACTTTATGGATCATCCTGAAAAATATACCATATTGGATATCCGCAACGAAAACGAGGTAAGAAAGCATCAGCTCTTTGATAGAGTGGAAACCATTCCACTGCACGAATTAAGGGAGAGAGTCGCAGAAATACCTACCGATAAACCGATTGTGGTGCATTGTGCGGGAGGATACCGCTCTGCGGCAGGAGCAAGTATTTTAGAAAGAAAAATACAGGGTCAGCAGATATTTGACCTGAGTGAGAATGTGAAAAAATTTGGCTGATGCAAAAGAAGGCTTGCCTTTATATTCGTAATCATGTAATCCTGGCAATACTGTTACTAATAAGTTTATGCTCCGTGGCTCAGGAATCCAAAGTTGAAAGTAAGGCCTACAGCCGAATGCTCAATACCCTCTTAAAGCATTCGGTAAATGAGGTTTCAGTTACCGAAGCGGCTCAGGCTAAAGATGTGATTTTTATAGACTCTCGCGAAAAACAGGAATACGAGGTAAGCCACATTCAAGATGCAAAATGGGTGGGCTATGATGACTTTAACATGAACCGCCTGAAAGAGGTGCCCAAAGACCGGAAGATTATTGTGTATTGTTCCGTGGGTGCACGCAGTGAAAATATCAGCCTTAAGCTGGAAGAAGCTGGTTATAAAGATGTTTCCAACTTATACGGAGGTATTTTTGAGTGGGTAAACCAAGGTTATCCGGTTTACAATACCGAAGGGCAAACGAATAAAGTGCACCCTTATAATATGCTATGGGGCGTTTGGCTTAATAAAGGTGAAAAATCCAAAGAGAAATAGAAAAGCCCCGCATTGGCGGGGCTTTTTGTTTTTATTCAATAATCACGCTTAAGCTTTCGGAGTGTTTACCCCCTTGCAATTGTATAATGTAGAGTCCCTGGGGTAGGTTCACGTCTATAGGCAGGTCCTGAACACTTTCATACTTTTCGAAATTTTGCGCAAACACCTTCTGGCCGTTAGTGCTGTAAATATTTAATTCCAGATTTTCGCCCCGGAACACTTCCCCGGATTTTAAAAAGAAAGTTCCTGAAGCAGGGTTGGGGTAAACGGATAGGGCAGAAGAGGTGTTTTCAGCCACACTGAAAACGCCACTTACATTGATTAATACACTATAGTCATAGGTGAAAGAACCGTCACTGAAACGAAAGGCCATACGGAAAGGGCCTTCACCCTTCAGGCTGGCATCCGGATTCCAATTGAAAACTCCCACCAATGAATCAGAAGTTTTGTATTTACTTACCGTAAAACTAGCGTTGGAATTGGCCATTTGCAGAGGTTCACCAAACGCTTCAATCGAAAGGTTCGCATTGCTATAATCTGATGTAAGGCTCAAGGTGAGACTATTACTGGAATTTGCGATAAAATTCGCAACCGGCCCGGAAGGAGTGGTATTCAAATTATTAGGTGGTATCACCCGTAATTGTGAAGTATCGGCAACCACAATTACCTGTATTTCGTGATAGGTAGTTCCTAATAAACTTCCCTGATCATACTCGTCAATAAAAATACCAACCAGATAAACACCCAACTGTGAAGCATCCCAGCTGATAACACCGGTTTGCGCATTAATGCTGAGAGCACCGCCTGGATTAGAAGATGGTAATGTATAACCAGGTATATAGCCATTGCCTCCTAAAGACCAATGCAACGAATCTCCGTCTGCGTCATAAGGCATAGGATCGTAAGTCCACAGGGTATCTTTCGGAAATTTACCCACCGGATCGGTTAAAAATACCGGGGTGGAGGAGGTGGTATTCATAGTATGAGTAAAAGATGTTTCCAGTAAAGCTCCCGCACTGGGGTTAGCGTTTAAAACGGCAGCATTACGGCAACAGGGTGTTTGATAAGAAGCGGTATAAAATCCGGATTGACTCAATTGAACCGATCCTACAAATTTGTAACGCTCCATCAAAAAAGGAGTATTTGAAATGGTATCCTTTACGGAAAAAGCAAGTGGTACCGTTGTGCTCATATTGCTGGGATCAACAAGATCCATATTTACAGTGGCTACGTTAAAGGGGATACCTTGTACATCGCGATATACATAAGCCGAAAAAGTGGCGACATTAGTAGAATCATCAATAGTAACATTGATTACACCGCCAACAATATGACTGGCAAGCAGGCTACCAATAAGGGCCACGTTTAGAAGTAAAGTAAGTAGTGTTTTACGCATTTGACTTGGGTTTTAAGGGTTAAACGGTATCTAAATTAGTTAAAAGACACGCCAAAATCGATGAATAAGGCTTCGAATTAGTAATCGAAAAGTAAAATGATTCTTAGTGGAAATCTATGTTGTTTTCAACTTGGTTTATAGTTTCAAAAAAATTGAAGCTTCAACAGTCTTTAACCCAAATCTTATCAAGGTTTGAACGGCTATGGTTTCACAGGATATGGCGTAAACGAAAAACATAGAGGAGGGAGAAAAAGTGCCCAGGACAGGACTTGAACCTGCACGGCCTTAAGGCCACCACCCCCTCAAGATGGCGTGTCTACCAATTCCACCACCTGGGCATTTGGAGTAAGAAAGAGATGGTTTCGGAAAACCTTCTCTAACCAAAAACAGCGGCACACAGCCGCTGTTTTTGTGATCCCTCTGGGGCTCGAACCCAGGACCCTCTCCTTAAAAGGGAGATGCTCTGCCAGCTGAGCTAAGGAATCTGCTTTTTTCAAAAGCGGGTGCAAATATAAGGTCATTTATAAGGCAATTACAAGCCGCTTGATAGATTTTTTTGGAAAAGCTATTCAAAGCCCTAAAAGTCAGTTTCGTAATTCGTGAATACACCTTAATTTGGCCGTATGAAAATAACGCTGATCGGTTATATGGGAGCAGGTAAGAGTTCATTGGGCCAGGCTCTGGCACAAGAGCTCCATCTTCCCTTTTTCGACCTGGATTCTGAAATAGAGAAAGATACCGGCTATACCATTACCGAAACCATTTTCAATAAAGGTGAATTGTTCTTCAGGAAATTGGAACGTGAACACCTTTTAAAGCTGCTCAATCGTAAAGAATTTGTTTTAAGCACCGGGGGAGGTACGCCTTGTTATTACGATAATATTGAAGAGATCAATCGCCAAAGCCTGAGTATTTATCTTAAATACGGGGTGAAAGATTTATATGAGCGCCTGGAGGGCGAGCAATCAGAACGTCCCCTGATAGCGCACCTGGAGGGACCGGCCTTACGGGAGTTTATCGGGAAACATCTTTTTGAGAGAAACCTTTACTATGAAAAGGCCACCCAGGTTATCAACGCCAAAAATCAAGAAACCAACGATATCCTGAAAACTATAAAAAAGCTGGTTAAATGAATGAATCTGTTTCTCAACTGCAACAAATCCTGAGCAACCGCAGAACGGTAAAGCCCGATCACTACACCGGGGAAAAGGTGAACGATGCGTTGATCAGGCAAATCCTGGAAATGGCAAACTGGGCTCCCACGCATGGATATACAGAGCCCTGGCGTTTTACAATTTTTGCCGAAGACGGGCTTGCCCGACTAGGGGATTTTATGGCGCGCCTGGACCAACCCGATCAGGATGCTGAGGATTTTAACTCCACTCGCTTCGACCGGTTGCGCAATCGTCCTCTCAATTGCTCGCACGTAATCGGTATAGGCATGAAACGCGGGAATAATCCGAAGGTACCCGAGGTAGAAGAAATTTGTTCCGTGGCCATGGCAGTACAAAATATGTGGCTCATGGCACACACGCTGGGCCTGGGAGCCTACTGGAGTACCGGGGAGTTGGCTTTTACCGATGAAATGAGAGACTTTTTCGGGCTAAGTGGGGAAGATCGTTCTTTAGGGCTATTTTACATTGGCAAACCTGCATCTCCCAATCCCAAGGGAAGGCGATTGAGCAGTATCCATGATAAAGTAAGTTGGATAAGAGCCTAACCTATTGGGGTGAATGGGTTTACGAAGTCATTTTATATTATTACTTTTACAAGTCAAAACATAAAGGCAAATGAAAAAAACGATACTCATCTTCCTTACGGGCATTTTATGTGGGGGGTTGTCCGCCCAAAACTTCTACTATCCTTCCGGCTCAACGCAGTTGGACGAGGCTGGTTTGCAGGGAGGTTCTACCACCAACCTCTTAGACTTTCTTAAAGATGCCAGTGGCACACCCGTTACGTTTTCATGGCGTTTGCACTCTGCAGATACAATTAAGCAAACTACTGGTGCAACCGTAAACTATGGCATCTGTGATAATGTAGCCTGTTACAATTCGTTTGTAGGTACTACCTATGATATGGACCCGGTAAGTGGCCCTAATAACCCGGCCAACTTTAAGCTACAGTGCTTTTCCGCATCCGGTGAGTTGGAGCTACGCGTAAAAATCAGGGTTTGGGATCAAAGCTCACCCGGCATAGAAGATACGGTAAGCTTCATTTGGCGTACCAATAACTTCATAGGCCTGGAAGAAGAGAAGCTAGACAACAAAATAAAGATGTATCCTAACCCGGTAAGCGATGTGCTGTACATCACCAATAATATTAGGGCTACTGAAGTAAAGGTCTTTGATATAGTAGGTAATGAAGTTCATTTTGCCTCCATTGGTCCTAGTGGAAAGGTAAATTTCAACCACCTACCTCAGGGTATTTATTTAGTGGAATTAAGAGATGGAGAAAAGCGTTTGGCCATGGAAAAGGTGGTAAAGCGTTAATCCTTATCTATACTGAATTTAAAAAGCTCCCTAAACGGGGGCTTTTTTTATGATCCAAAAAAGAAAGGTTGCAGCCAATAGCAGTAAAGTGTGATGAGCACTATACAAACTATGTTCAACAAAATACCGCTACGGGCCATTTGGTTCATTTTAATATACCCGCTACTGAAAACAATGGCGTTTGGTGGTGTAGAAATAGGGAACATAAAAGCGCAACTGGCACCAATGGTAAGCGGTACAGCTAATTGCATTTCAGGAACCCCCAGGTTTTGGGCGATCACCAACGAAACCGGGATAAAAACGGAAACCAAAGCCACGTTGCTCATCACCTCGGTTAGAAATACGGAGAAAGCGCAAATAACCAGGATGATCAATAAGCCGGATTGAAGGGGGCTCTCACTAATCTGTTTTCCAACCACGTTTACTATTTCGGTTACCTCTAAACCTTTTGCCAAAGAAATTCCACCTCCAAAAAGCAGTAGTATCCCCCAGGGTAGTTTTTGCGTGTCCTTCCATACCAATAATGGTTGGGTGGCTTTACCCGAAGGCCAGGCAAACAATACAATAGACGCTGCTATGGCAATAATTGGATCCGAAAGATTTTCTAGTCCGGGTAAGTTGCTTATTTGTGCTCTGAATATCCACAGGGTCGCTGCCGCACACATGATGTATAATACCCTTTTTTCGCCTGTTCCAATTGCACCTAATCCGTTTAACTCCTGCCGTATCAGATCTCGGATGCCGGTCAATTGTTTGATTTTAACCGGAAAAATCAGGTAACTATTAATGAGATAAACCGCTGTAAAGAGAATAATAGCCAAAGGAAGTGCAAAGAATAACCATTTTGCAAAAGCCAATTCCGTTATACCTCTTTCGGAAACTATACTGGCCAACACCAGATTGGGGGGAGTACCTATAAGGGTGGCGATACCCCCGATGTTAGCGGCATAGGCTATCCCCAGCATCAAGGTAATGGCAAAATTTCTTCCGGCCTTAGGATCGTTAAATTGCTTATTGAGCAACTGTACCACCGATAAACCGATGGGCAACATCATCACCGTAGTTGCGGTATTGCTAATCCACATGGAAAGTAGAGCCGTGGCCAGCATACTTCCAAGGATAATCCGGTTGGGCTTTTCACCGCTCCAGTTCATAATGTTCAGGGCAATGCGCTTATGAAGATTCCACTTTTCAATGGCCAAACCGAGTATAAAGCCGCCCAGGAAGAGATAAATTACCGGGTTGGCATAATTGGCGGTAGTAGCTTTCAGGTCAAGAATACCTAACAAGGGAAATAATACGATGGGCAATAGAGCCGTAACCCCAATGGGCAGGGCAGAGGTGATCCACCAGGAGAGCATCCAGACCAGCACTGCCAACATACGGATTTGAGTATCGTAAAAACCACCTATCCATAAAGTCAATAAAAATAGAAGCGGCCCCAGGTAGGGCAGGAGTGTTTTTTTTGCCAAAGCAATGAGTTTAGACAGCGACTAAATATAGCATATGGATAATAATTTAGTACTACTTCTTTTCTAGCCGGGGTTGTCAGGAGTTGTCCACCATTTGTCCCCCTTAGCTTTTCTATATTAAGTGCTGAAATTCAGGATACTTTGTAATTTTGTACGCTTCCAACTCAAAGCAATCAAAATGCCTTCTATCGGATTACCACCCTCCTTTAGGGTAGGGTTTCTTATACCGATAAGCCCATTGAAAACAATTCAGTTATGGGGTTTTCTACTTTTTAGCTGTTCACTTTTTGCGCAAAGTAATGATAGCCTGGTCGCTTTGCTACCTCAAACACGGGATACGGCCCGGGTTCATATCCTCAATCAATTGGCTAAAAAGTGGAGATATGAAAGCCCGGATTCGGCCTTATTTTATGCTAGATGGGCTCTGAGAAGTTCCCAGGAGCTTAACTACGTCCGAGGAATAGCCAGTTCTGAAATTGAAATAGGGTCTGCTTTTTACATGGCCAATAACCGGGATAGTGCTAAACTACATCTGGAGCGCGGTAGGAGCATTGCTGAGGCCAATGATTTAGACCGAATCCTGGCCACATCCTGCTTGTACCTGGGAGCCATAAATCTGGGACGTGGTTTAAACCTGGAAGCCCTTGAACTATTTGAAAGATCGCTAAACTTATACCTCAAAGTAGGTGATAGTTTAGGTCAACTAATGTCACACAATAATATATCCTCCGTATTAACTTCCACTGCCAACTATAGCCGGGCCATACAACACCTCTTCAAAAGTCGCGACCTGGCGGAAAAATTGAAAAAACCTCACCTTTTAGGAACGATTTACAACAATATAGGCAGGAGTTACGAGAATATCGATGATTTCAGGCAGGCCCTGAAGTACTATGAAATGGCACTTCCCTACTTTACACGTGAGGGTGAGTACCTGATGGGAACTGCTACTCTTTTCTGCAACATTGGTGACCTTTCATTACGGCAGGGAAATTTTGCCTCAGCCCGGAAAAATTATAAAAAAGCCATCGAAGTAGGGCAGAAGCAGGACGAGCACTGCGCTATTCTGCAAGCCTTGTTGGGTTTAGGCACCTTTCATCTTCAGTCAGGCCAGCCTGATTCAGCCCTCTATCAAAGTAAACGCGCATGGGAGCACAGTAAACATTGCCATAATAAAGCCTACCATTTTCACAATCTGGTAAGTTTTGGGCGGGCTTATTTGGAGCTGGGTCAATTTGAAATAGCCGAAAAATACTTGCTCCAAAGTCTTGATTCCATACCGGGCGATGGAGACCCAAGGCTTTTCGATCCTTCCGATGCTTATAATGCCCTAAGCACATTGTACGAAACCCGTGAAAACTATGGTAAGGCACTTTACTACTTTAAGTTGTTCAAGACCCACCAGGACTCGATATTCAATGACCGGAACAAGGAAAAATTAACGAGGGTAGAAATGTCCAGTGAGTTTGAAAAGGAAAGAGCGATCCTGATGGCTCAGCAAGAGGGAGAGCGGATTCTGCTGGAAAGCCGCATGGCTCATATAAAAACGGTTAGAAATTATTTTGTAGCGGGCTTTATTCTCTTTGCTCTTCTAACGTACCTGATGTATGTGCTGTTCAGAAAAAAGAAGAGTGCTCACGTTGCGCTGGCAGAACGCAATACAACTATACTCAGGCAGCAAGGTGAGTTAATGGAGCAGGCCGAGTTGCTCAAGGAAAAAAACCGGAAAATAACCGAACTATCCCGCTTTAAAGAAGGCTTGGCGCATATGGCGGTCCACGATATGAAGAACCCTCTCAACGCCATAATAGGCCTGTCTTCGGGTAAGCCCTCGGCTCATAAATCCAGAATAATAAATCTCTCAAGCCTGAAAATGCTGAATTTCATCACCAATATGCTCAATATTTACAAATTTGAACAAGCCGATATTGTGCTTGACCTGCAACAATTCGGGCTATGGGTATTGGTTAACGAAAGTGTAAACGAGGTAGAGGTTCTTACCCGGGAAAAAGATCAGCGCATTCAAAATGAGGTGTCTCGGTCACTATTGGTAAAATTGGACAAGGCCATTTTCGGCCGGGTATTGGTCAATCTTTTTACCAATGCCATTAAATATTCTCCGGCCGGGGGTACCATCGTTATTTCCGCTGAAAAAATTATGGATACCCAGGGTTTAAGGATCATTGTACGTGATGAGGGAAAAGGTATTCCCCCAGAGAAAATTCCCGGTATTTTTGAACAGTTCAACAAAAAAGAACCCCAGTATATTAATAAGTCGGCTTCTACCGGTATCGGCCTTAGCTTTTGCAAACTGGCCGTAAAAGCACATGAAGGTACCATAAAGGCTACCTCACAAATGGGTGAGGGTACTTCCGTTATTATTGATTTGCCTCCGAAATACCTGATGGGTTCTCCCAATGGGGATGATTCGAGTGGTTTAGTCACAAAAAACAGGGAAACACTTATATTGAAAGAAGAGGCAGAGCGGATAAAGAATTACGCCACCAAACTGAGGAAGTATAAAGTTTATGAAGTAGGAAAAATAAATAGGTTGATAAAGGAAATGGAGGAAGAAGGGCTTGGTTCAGCATGGATAAAACAAGTTCGTCAGTCCGTCTATTCCGGGAACGAGGACTTATTTCAAAGTATTTTGATGGAAGCGCAGTATGAATCCTAAAATATTGGTGGTTGATGATGACCCGGAAAACCTGGAAGTAGTAATTGATCTCTTATCTGATAAATCAGAAGAAATATACTATGCTTCCAGTGGAGTTAAAGCCTTGGAGCTAGCGCGGGAAACGCAGCCGGACGTGATTCTTATGGACTGGCAAATGCCCGGTTTAAGCGGTATTGAAACCATACGGGAATTAAAGAAAGAAACCCTTACCGCCACCATACCCATTATCGTAACTACTGGTGTTATGCTCAGTTCGGTGCACCTTAAGGAAGCCCTGGAAAGCGGAGCCGTTGATTTTTTGCCAAAACCATTGGATCCGATAGTCTTAAACGCCCGTATCCGCAGCAACTTGCGCATCAGGGAGCAACATGAAACCATTACCCGCTTACTGGAGCAGGAAAAATTAATGATAACCCAGGACCTGAATCGTAAAGAACGTGAGCTTACCTCAGCGGCACTCATCCTGCATGAGTACAATGTTTTGCTAAATAAACTGATAGACCAGTGTGATTTGCTTTTAAACTCCAGCGGTAGTGAACAGGTGCGGGAGATTAAAAACATCAAACGGATGCTTAAAGGCCAGCTTAAGATTGATCGTAGCTGGGAAAACTTCCGAAGGCATTTTGAAGAGGTGCATCCGGATTTTTTCAACCGCCTCTATTCCAAACACCAAAAGTTGACCCCCAACGATAAAAAAATCTGTGCGTACCTGAAGATCGGGTTGGACAACAAGGAAATTGCACTTATCACAAACGTAGTTCCGGGGTCCATTCGCAAATCATTGAACCGGCTTAAAAAGAAGATAAACCTGGGGCCCAGTGATAATCTTCGTGAATATATATCGCACTTTTAGTAAGGGTCAACCATTTGTCCACACCTCTTATGCCTCAGCGGCTTACCATACGGTTACATTTGTTCCGAGAACAAAATAGCCATGATCAAAATTCTGGTGATAGAGGATTGCCCGGTTTACCGCTTGGTCCTGAAAGTACTTTTTAATAGTTACCCTTTTGAAGTTCATTATTCAACCAATGCTGAAGAAGCCTGGCATTTGCCGGGTCATACTTCATTTGACCTGGTACTTTCAGATTACAATCTACCTGGAATGAGCGGTTATGAGCTTCTTTGTCACCTGAGGGAAAACAAGCTTGCACCGGTACTCATATTGATGACGGCTAACCGGAAGGTAGAAAATGAATGCCCTCGGCTTCAGTGTATAGTTGACCATCTCATGTATAAACCTTTCCTTAAAAAAACTTTGGACTCCATAATCTCGAAATACCTCCGGTCTTAAATATTGATCAACGCCCGGTTCTAAACAGAAAGCTCAATGCAATGTACCAGCTAATATTTTATCATATTTTACATAAGCGCGCATCCGCCCAGCTAAAACTGCCACACAACTATGGCCATGGTCAAAAGGATCTATTTGAACATGATAACCTAGCGTACTCGGAATATTCATATTTGAAGAAATGCTGTATGAAAAGTACCCGTGGGCGTGATACTCCTTTCCATAAGATCAGAGGTACGGTTTCTCCCTTTAACCTTCGCATCGGTCAAAGTTCTTTGCAAATTGTCAGAAAGGTGGGACTTCCTTTCCATATAACCCACAACAAAAACCTGATGAAGGGCTATTTCACTTGGTTTTACAAAATATGGATCGGTGATTTAAAATGCACTTTTCAGCTTCACTTTCACAAGAATAAGCTTTTCCTGTGCAAAGTAAACATCTCCGAGAAGTCAATGCACGGAGTGGATATTGTAGAACTACTGTTAGGGCGCGATTCGACCCAGGGAAGTTATTTTGGCAGGGAAGGATTCCGGTATTTCGAAGACAGTATTGGTCAGGTTATTTGTGCCCATACCGATCTTTTTTCTACTCAGCTTACCATCAGTTGTCCCGGCTGTGAGTCACTTCAACATTTTATGAACATGAAGTATAGCAGCACCCGTTCCAGAACAGGGCCTAAATCGGAAACCTACAGCCAGGCTTTTGTGAAGGCGATATAAAAAAGCCCCCGATTTTTCGGGGGCTCAGTTTCTATTTTAACGGATGAAGGTTTAATCCTCTTTTTCCTCCGCCTTTTTGGCCTTATTTACCTTCACGAGGATTTCTTCTTTCTTATCGTCAAAGTCAATGGTGATAGTGTCACCTTCTTCGATCTCAGAATTGATGATTTGCTCCGCCAAAGGATCTTCTACATATTTCTGAATGGCGCGTGTAAGAGGTCGTGCACCATACTTTTCATCAAAGCCCTTATCAGCAATGTAATTCTTGGCCTTGGTGGTCATTTTCACTTTGTACCCCAACTCATTGATGCGCAGGTATAGCTTCTCCAGCTCGATGTCGATAATCTTAAAGATATCTTCTTTGGAAAGGCTGTTGAACAATACTACATCGTCAATGCGGTTCAAAAACTCAGGAGCAAATGCACGTTTTAATGCATTTTCAATTACTCCTTTGGCCAAATTGTCTTTCGTAGATTCCCGGGCGGAAGTCCCGAAACCTACACCGGCACCAAAGTCTTTTAGCTGCCGGGTACCGATGTTGGAGGTCATTATGATAATAGTATTCTTAAAATCCACCTTACGGCCCAGGCTATCGGTCATGTGTCCATCGTCCAACGCCTGCAACAATAGGTTGAATACATCCGGATGAGCTTTTTCAATTTCATCCAAAAGCACTACGGAATAAGGCTTCCTGCGAACTTTTTCCGTAAGCTGACCGCCTTCTTCATAGCCTACGTATCCAGGAGGGGCTCCAACCAGTCTTGATACCGCGAATTTTTCCATGTATTCGCTCATATCGATACGGATCAGGTTGTCTTCACTGTCAAAAATAGCACGGGTCAGCTCCTTAGCCAGCTGAGTTTTTCCTACCCCGGTAGGCCCCAGAAAAATAAAGGAACCAATTGGTTTATTAGGATCTTTCAGTCCGGCACGGTTTCGCTGAATGGCCTTTACAATTTTGGCAACTGCTTCATCCTGACCGATGATTTTACCCTTAATATCCCTGGCCATTCCGCTAAGGCGTTTGCTTTCGTGTTGCGCTACTCTTTGAACAGGTATTCCCGTCATCATGGCAACAACTTCGGCTACATTTTCGTCACTTACCGTTTCACGGTTTTTCTTTACTTCTTCTTCCCAGGCCGTTTGGGCTTCCTGTAATTGGTTTTCAACCCGCTTTTCATCATCACGAAGTCTTGCAGCCTCTTCATAGCGCTGCTTTTTAACCACCTGTATCTTTTGTTCCCGAATGTCATCGAGCTTTTTCTCCAACTCCATTACATCCTTAGGAACGTTGATGCTGGTAATGTGCACCCGTGAGCCGGCTTCATCCATCGCATCAATGGCTTTATCCGGTAAATGGCGGTCGGTAACATATCTTGCAGTAAGTGAAACACAGGCCTTAATGGCTTCATCCGTATAGTTTACGTTATGGTGATCCTCATAGCGGTCCTTGATATTATGAAGTATCTGCAAAGTTTCCTCTACAGTGGTAGGATCTACCATTACCTTTTGGAATCTCCGCTCCAGGGCACCATCCTTTTCAATATACTGACGGTATTCGTCAAGCGTGGTGGCACCTATACATTGTATTTCTCCCCTGGCCAAGGCAGGCTTGAACATATTACTGGCATCCAGTGAACCGGTGGCACCTCCTGCACCTACAATAGTATGCAGTTCATCAATAAAAAGGATGATGTCATCATTCTTCTCCAGTTCGTTCATTAAAGCTTTCATACGCTCTTCAAACTGGCCGCGGTACTTGGTTCCGGCAACCAGTGAGGCGAGGTCAAGGGTAACTACTCGTTTGTTGAACAGCACCCGGGAAACCTTGCGCTTAACAATGCGCAGGGCCAAACCTTCCGCTATGGCCGATTTACCTACACCAGGTTCTCCGATTAAAAGCGGATTGTTCTTTTTACGCCTGCTGAGGATTTGAGAAACTCGTTCAATTTCCTTTTCACGGCCCACTACAGGGTCGAGCTTATTGTCTTCTGCCAATTTGGTAAGGTCACGGCCAAAGTTGTCCAAAACCGGTGTTTTACTCTTATTTTCAGATTTTCCTTTTCCGGAAGAGGAACCAGAATAGCCCGGATCTTTGCGTTCAAAGTCATCGTCTTCATCTCCGTACGACATTTCTCCCCGTGGTTTATCTCGTAATTCATCGGTATAATGGGATTGATATTCGTTTTTTACGTTGTCGTAATCCACATCATACTGGCGAAGTACCCTGGAAACCGGGTCATCATCGTTGCGAAGTATGCAAAGCAAGAGGTGTGAGGTTCTGATTTGATTGCTCTGAAAAAGCTTAGCCTCCAAAAAGGTGGTCTTAAGAGCTTTTTCGGCCTGCCGGGTAAGTGGCAGGTTTTTTTTGGTACTGAGTTGTCCTGAGATATTAGGTGCGCTGATCGCTTCTATTTTTCTGCGGAAACCCTGGATATTCACTCCAAGGTCCTCCAAAATTTGGATGGCGCTGCCTTCACCCTCGCGGATCAATCCGAGCATAAGGTGCTCTGTACCTATGTAATCATGGCCTAGCCTCAGAGCTTCCTCCTTACTGTAACTGATTACGTCCTTTACGCGTGGTGAAAAATTTTCGTCCATTGAATAATATTGATAAGGTAATAAGTACTGGTTAAAGTACGAATACTGTGCCAACACAGTTTATTTCAAAGTTATAGGTAAGGGTAATATGCGCCAAGGAATCTGGGTTTATAATTATTAACAGGCTTACCCTTAAATTGTGAGTAATTAACGCACTGGACGGGCGTTTTAGCGCGTTTGAACCCCTATATTTGAACTTTTTGTTAACAGAAGACTAATATTGGCGTAAAGAACTGACACAATGGCCGAAGGAGAAAGAATAATTCCTATTAACATAGAGGAGGAAATGAAATCCTCCTACATCGACTACTCCATGTCGGTGATCGTTTCAAGGGCATTACCGGATGTGAGGGATGGTATGAAGCCGGTGCACCGCAGGGTGCTCTACGGAATGTATGAACTGGGCGTACTATCCAACCGATCGTATAAAAAATCTGCACGTATTGTGGGGGAGGTACTGGGTAAGTTTCACCCACACGGTGACTCTTCGGTATATGACACCATGGTACGTATGGCCCAACCCTGGAGTTTGCGGTATATGATGGTGGATGGCCAGGGTAACTTTGGTTCGGTGGATGGTGACCCGCCTGCAGCCATGCGTTATACCGAGGCACGTTTGCAAAAGATATCCGAAGAAATGCTTTCCGATATCGATAAGGAAACGGTTGATTTTCAACTTAATTTTGACGACTCCTTACAAGAACCTACCGTTCTTCCCACCCGTATTCCCAACCTGATGGTGAACGGGGCCAGTGGTATTGCCGTAGGTATGGCTACTAACATGCCGCCTCACAACCTGTCTGAGTCTATTGATGCCATAACGGCTTATATCGACAACCGGGAGATTACCGTACAGGAATTGATGGAGCAGCATATTAAAGCCCCTGATTTTCCTACCGGAGGTACCATTTATGGTTACGAAGGTGTTAAAGAAGCTTTCGAAACGGGTAGAGGCCGCATTGTATTGCGGGGAAAAGCCATTATTGAGGAGGTGAAAGGACGCGAGTGCATCATTGTTTCGGAGATACCTTACCAGGTCAATAAAGCCGATATGATCAAGAAAACGGCCGACCTGATCAACGATAAAAAGATTGAGGGCATATCCGATATTAAGGATGAATCCGACCGTAAGGGTATGCGTATTGTGTATTACCTGAAAAGGGATGCTGTGCCTAATGTTGTATTAAACAAACTATACAAGTACACGGCTCTACAATCCTCATTTTCAGTAAACAACATTGCCCTAGTAAAGGGCAGGCCTGAGCAACTTAACCTCAAGGATATGATCGTTCACTTTGTGGACCATCGCCATGATGTTGTAGTGCGTAGAACCCAATACGAACTTCGTAAGGCAGAGGAGCGTGCCCACGTATTGGAAGGCCTTTTGGTGGCTCTCGACCACCTGGATGAGATCATTGCGTTGATACGCGGCTCGCAAACTCCCGAAGAGGCCCGTACAGGTCTTATGGAGAATTATGACCTCTCCGAAATACAAGCACGTGCCATACTCGACCTGCGTTTACAGAAGCTTACCGGCCTGGAGCGTGACAAGATTAAGGAAGAGTACAATGAATTGATGGAAAAGATCGCTTTTTACAAGCGAATCCTGAATGAGGAAGATCTCCGGATGAGCATCATCAAAGAAGAGTTGGTGGAGATCAAGGAAAAATACGGAGATGAGCGCAGAACCAATATTGAATATGCCGGGGGCGATGTAAGTATTGAAGACATGATACCGGATGAGGAAGTGGTGATTACCATTTCCCACGCAGGTTACATCAAGCGCACTCCCTTAAGTGAATATAAAAAGCAAAATCGTGGCGGTGTTGGTCACCGCGGTGTACAAACCCGCGATGAGGACTTTGTAGAGTACATTTTTGTGGCCACTAACCACAATTATATGCTGTTTTTCACCGAGTGGGGCCGTTGCTACTGGCTACGGGTATTTGAAATTCCGGAAGGAACCAAGGCCAGCAAAGGACGTGCTATCCAAAACCTGATCAATATTCCCCTGGAGGATAAGGTAAAGGCCTTCATCAATACCAAAGACCTTAAGGATGAGGATTACGTAAACGACCATTACATTATGATGGTTACCAAAAAGGGAGTGATCAAGAAAACCTCGCTGGAGGCTTATTCCCGTCCTCGTGTAAACGGAATTAATGCTATTACTGTTCGCGAAGGTGACACGCTTTTGGAGGCTAAGCTTACTACCGGTAAAGACGAAATACTAATGGCCAAGCGTAGCGGTAAGGCTATTCGCTTTAACGAGGAGAACGTTCGTTCCATGGGGCGTAATGCCAGTGGAGTAAGAGGTGTTACCCTTGAAAATGACCAGGATGAAGTAATAGGTATGGTTACTATTCCCGATCCGGAAGATGAAAGCGTAAGCATACTGGTAGTTTCAGAAAAAGGTTATGGTAAACGCACCCTCTTGGAGGATTACCGCATTACCAACCGGGGAGGTAAGGGAGTGAAAACCCTTTCGGTAACCGAAAAAACCGGAAGTCTTGTGGCCATAAAAGCCCTGAGTGATGATGATGATCTTATGGTGATCAACAAGAGCGGGGTTATGATCCGTACCGGTATGGACGACATTCGGGTAATGGGCCGTGCCACGCAGGGAGTACGCATCATTAATCTCAAGAATGGTGACGCAATCGCCTCCGTAGCCAAGGTTCCCGCTGCGGATGAAGAAGCGATTGAAGGAGAAAACTTCGAAAACGGTGAAACTAATGATGCTGCTGCGACCGAAGAATAGTGGCACCAGAAACAAGGTTGTTACTAATTAATACAAATGCAAAGCCCTGGACGTGTTAGGATTCCAGGGCTTTTTTTTGAAATAAAAACGTTTAACACCCAACCATTTTCACGAAAAAGACGTGATTGATAGTGATTGCGTTTTAGCCTTATGATGAGCTTTCACTTTAACCTTAAACCTTAGCAAAAATATCCGCTTACCCTGCCTTAACCTGCAAAACGAAATGCGGATTACACCAGCGGCAGTACTTTGTACTGGCCGCTTTTTTTAATAGGAACCTTACTGAACAATTTTCAACTTCCTGATTTTATATCTTTCAATGATGTAAAATCCAATGCGCGTCAATTTTAAAAGCATATGGCGGGTCTTAAGGGATACGGCTAAAGGCTGGATAAGCTCTGACCCATTTCGGGAAAGTGCCGTTATTTCCTACTATGCCATTTTTTCCATTCCCGGCCTGCTGATTATCGTTATCTGGACGGCCGGTATTTTTTTCGGGCAGGAAGCCGTTCGTGGAGAAATAAGCGCCCAGGTAGGAGATATGATGGGTGCTACTGCCGCCAAGGGAGTAGAGTCTATGATTAAAAGTGCGGCCCTTGACCATTCTAACTTCATTATGAAACTGATCGGTATAGGTACCCTCATTTTTGGAGCCACCACCTTGTTTTTTCAATTGCAAAAATCACTCAATAATATTTGGGATGTAGAGCCTGCCCCCAACAATAACCTCAAGAAGTTTATTTATGACCGGGCCTATTCCCTGGGCCTGATATTGGTAATAGCCTTTCTGTTGCTCATTACCCTGGTACTGTCCGCCATCATCTCGTGGATATCAAACTGGATAGAGAATAATTTTGGCGAATATCTTCTTTATCTTGTACAAGTGGTAAATTTTGTAATAGCTCTGGGCATTGTTACCTGCTTGTTTGCCGTAATGTTTAAGGTTTTACCCGATGTAGAAATAGGATGGCGTTCGGTTTGGGTAGGAGCCCTGGTAACGGCACTTTTGTTCAGCATCGGAAAAACCCTGCTGGGCCTTTATTTTGGTGTGGCCGACCCCACCTCAGGTTTTGGAGCAGCCGGAACCATAATACTGGTGATCATGTGGGTGAATTACACTTGCCTGATTCTCTTTTTCGGAGCGGAGTTTACCCAGGTATTTGCCCGCAAATACCGCCACCGTATTGAACCCTCCAAACATGCCAAGTGGAGTGCCAATTACATTTTACATCAACAACAGCTTGAAGAGGCCGCAGAAGAAGAAAAAAAAGAGCAGGCGGAAAGACAGACGGTGAAGCATAAGCCCACAAAGTAAATCTAAAAGACAGCAATATGTCCAACATTGGATTAATTATAGAAGAACGCAGCCGTGATATCGGTGATTTTTTAGTAGGACGCCTGCTCCCGTTTCGTAAAAAAAGAATGGTAGGCCCCTTTATCTATCTCGATCACATGGGACCTAAAGAGCTGGGTCCCGGAGAGCGGGTTGATATTGGCCCGCATCCGCATATCGGGCTTTCCACGCTTACCTATTTATTAAGTGGTACCATTGTTCACCGCGACAGCCTGGGGAGCGAGCAAAATATTACCCCTGGAGCTGTAAACTGGATGACGGCCGGAAACGGAATAGTGCATTCCGAACGGTCGCCTGAAAAACTCGATGATGAAACCCAGCTCATGCATGGCCTACAAATATGGGTGGCCCTACCCAAGGCTGATGAAGATACTGAACCCTCTTTTCATCATATTACCAGCAATGAGCTTCCCCAATGGCAAGAGGAGGGGGTGAGCTATAAACTGGTGGCCGGTGAGGCCTACGGCAGGCAGTCGCCTGTTCCGGTTTACTCCGATCTTTTTTTGGTGGAACTTAAAAATCAGCAAAGAGCTTCAATACAGCCCGGGGATTATGTGAAGGGTGAATTGGCACTATACGTTTTGGAGGGCTCGGTAAACGCCTGTGGCGAAACCATTGAAAAAGGCCATTTACTGGTAGCCAAACAAGGTAGCGACTGTATTTTTGAATTACAGCCCGATTCACATTGTATTATGCTGGGGGGCGAACCCTTTGAGGAAGAACGTCATATCTATTGGAACTTTGTTTCCAGCAGCAAGGAAAAAATTGAGGCGGCCAAGGAAAAATGGAAAAAGCGGGAATTCAAGGAAATACCCAATGATGAAGGTTATATACCCTTACCGGGTAACCAATGAAATATGGTTAACGGCCCTACTTTTTCTGTGCACTCCAATTGATTTGCTGACCTAAAATCACATACGTTCCGTTACCCGTGCCCTGTTGGTTTAAGTTGCCCGTAATGGTACCTGCCTGAAATCCGGAAACCTCGATAGTGCCGCTAAGTTCTCCATTTTCGTTAACCGCTCCTTCCAGTTGATTTTCAGTACCGTCCAGGTCAAGGGTGTAGCTATAGTTACCATTAGTATTAACATTCATGCTTATGGTAGTATCCACGGCCGGTATATTGACTAACCACTCGCCTTGGTAATACTTTTCAATGTTGCTATCCTCGTCTTTTTTACAGGATACTAAAAGAAGGGCTGAAATCAGGGTAAGGAAAAAGGTGTGCTTCATAAGACCGGTTTTAGTTGGTTGGCAAATAAAAAACAATAAATCACCACTCTGGCAGCCACCTAAAATAAAAAAAGTAACCCATTATAAAACCAGATAAGCCGGTTAAAAAGTAAAACCCCATCTTCTTCCAGCCAAGGGTTTTGAGCAGTAATCCTACGATTACCAATGAAATACTATGAACCAGTATTGTCATAATTATTTCGTTCAAATGAAGGTATCCGGCAATTACCGTTTCATCGGTGCTCAAGCTATACCGTCCAAATAACAAGCCTACAAAAGCATTGGCCGTAATCCTCAGGTGAAATAGAGAAAGTGCTACCGCCAGAACTTCCCGGTAAACTCCCAGGGTTTTATTGGTTAATAGCCACAAACCTGTAAGGCTAACTATTAGAGTACCTAAAGGTCCGGCCAGGGTAATAAGGAAGTCGGATAAACAGACCATTTCCCCTAAAATACTCTGGCAATATTTATTCAGAATTTGGCAGTGTTGATAATCTATGGAGCTGTGATGAAGTTGGGCATCGCAGCCCAATGCAAAGGCAGAAACAAGGTGAAAAAGTTCGTGAATCAATGTTCCCAGGGGAACTAAAATGGCAAACAGTATGGTGCTAAAAACAATGATGGGGAAAAGCTTAGTTTTCAAACCATTACTTTTCCCCATCATTCAGTTTTTTTTAATCTTCAATGGTAAGGATTACTTCCGCCCGTGTCATGTCCAGAAAAACATCCAAATCATCATCAATAGCATTCAGGATATTGTGAAAACTATCACCGGATGGCGTATAAGAACGGTACAGGTCAATAATACTGTTGGCTAAGTCAAAATAGGACTGAGTGATTACAATATCACCGTCTTGACCGTTGTAAAGTACATCAGCAACTTCAAAGGTGGCCACTGCAAAATCATAACAATCGTTAAAGTGATTAATCCACATATCAAAATTGTTGCTATTCTCACTAATCGTATAATAGTAATCAATGTACTGTTGTCCCAGGGTATAATGCTCCATAAAGTAATCTCTGAAAACATAGGCATCGTCAGAAGGTAATAGAGTTACTTCAAGGTTCTCAGACTCTATGTATTCATTTCCAGTTCTGGTATCACAGTCAGGTTTTAACTGAGGGTCATCAGGTTCAACGGGTCCTTTTTTCTCAATTTGAGCAACAGGTTGAGTTTCTTTTTGGCAAGAAACAACAAGGCCATAAGTCAAGGTACATGACGCTATTAACGCCATAAAAAAACGTGTTTTCATAAATTAGAGTTTAAATGTTCGCATCGAATATAGCGTATAATTTAATTCAAAATCACCGTCACTTTGTCATTTGCTTCCCTGCGGCACAGCCTTTGACTCTTGCCAATGCAGAAAAACAAAATTCACTTTAAACTCTAAAGCATACTGCCATGTCAACCGGAAAAATTAATGTAACTGCGGATAATATTTTTCCCATCATTAAAAAGTTTCTCTATTCCGATCATGAGATTTTCCTGCGCGAACTTATTTCGAATGCCACCGATGCTTCGCTAAAACTTAAAACCCTGGCCCGCCTGGGTGAAACCAAGTCGGAGTTGGGCGACCTTAAGATTGAAGTGAAGATTGACAAGGAGAACAAAACCCTTACCGTAAGTGATCGCGGCATCGGTATGACCACTGAGGAGGTGGAAAAATACATCAACCAGGTAGCCTTTTCCGGTGCTGAAGAATTTGTGCAACAATACCAGGACAAAACCGAAGGAGCGGCTATCATCGGCCATTTCGGGTTGGGATTTTATTCTTCCTTTATGGTAGCCAGTAAAGTAGAGATCATTTCCTTATCGCATAAAGAAGGGGCAAAAACCGCTCATTGGGTGTGTGAAGGAAATCCTGAATTCAGCCTGGAAGAAACCGATGAACGCCAGGAGCGCGGTACCGACATTATACTGCACATCAATGACGACTCTTCCGAGTTTTTAGAAGATTACAAAATAAGGGAGTTGCTCAATAAATACTGTAAGTTCCTGCCCGTTCCCATTAAGTTTGGTACTAAAGAGATTACCGAAAAAACCGAAGGTGAAGGCGATGACAAAAAAGAAATAAAGAAAACGGTTGACGATATCATCAACAACCCTGAGCCAGCCTGGACCAAGGCACCTGCTGAACTCAAAGATGAAGACTACAAAGCTTTTTACCGCGAGCTGTACCCGATGACCTTCGAGGATCCTCTTTTTCACATTCACCTGAATGTAGACTATCCTTTCAACCTCACGGGAGTTTTATTCTTCCCTCGAATTAAGCCCAACATGGAGCTGCAACGTAATAAAATACAGCTCTATCAAAATCAGGTTTTTGTAACCGATAATCTGGAAGGTATAGTCCCTGACTTCCTTACACTGCTGCACGGGGTTATCGATTCCAAGGATATACCGCTTAACGTGTCACGTTCCTACCTGCAGAGTGATGCCAGCGTAAAAAAGATCAGTGGGCACATCAGTAAAAAGGTTTCTGATAAACTGGAGGAACTGTTCAAAGCCGATCGTGAGGATTTCCAGAAAAAGTGGGAGGACATAAAGGTGATTATTGAATACGGTATGCTCAGCGAGGCCAAGTTTTACGACCGTGCGCAAAAATTTGCCCTCTATAAAAATGTGAAGGGAGAGTACCATACCCTGGAAGAATACAAGGAGAAGATCAAGGAACTGCAAACCGATAAAGACGGAAACGTAGTTGCACTGTACGCTGCCAATAAGGAAGCACAGCACAGCTTTATCAAGCGGGCTGAAGCTAAGGGTTATGATGTTTTGCTATTGGATAGCCCCATTGTAAGCCACCTTATTCAAAAGCTGGAAAGCGAGAATGAGAACTTTAAAATGGCGCGGGTGGACTCCGATTCTATCGACAAACTGATCCAAAAAGAAGAGGAAATACCCTCTAAGCTCACCCCCGAGCAAATTGAAAGTCTCAAACCTATTATTGAGGGCGCGGTGGAAGAATCCAAATTTACCGTGCAGATGGAAAACCTCGATTCATCGGAAAACCCGTTTACCATTACAGTGCCCGAATTTATGCGCAGGATGAAGGAAATGAGTATGACCGGTGGGGGCATGATGGGCATGGGTAACCTCCCCGAAATGTACAACCTCATCGTGAATACGAATCACGACCTGGCCGCTTATATTCTGGAGGAAAGTGATGAGGAGAAAAGAAATGAACTCATCAACGAGGCTAAGGATCTGGCCATGCTTTCACAGAATTTATTGCACGGAGAAGCGCTTACCAATTTTGTGGAACGCAGCTTCCATAAAATGAAAGAAGAGAAGCTAGCCTGAAAAAGAAATCGATAAGATTACTTGAAACCTCCCCGTCCGGGAGGTTTTTTTGTTAATAATCTGATTTTCAAACTTAAAAATCTCTAATTTTAGTCTTCAACTTAAAACTAAAAAACATGAAAAAACAATTGGCCATAGTAACGGCCCTGAGCTTTTTAAGTATGGGCTTTAGTACGCTTTTAGCAAAGGGGCTGGAGCGCGAAAAGCGGGAGCTAGGTGCTTTCAAAGAAATAGAGGTAGGCAGTACTTTTACTGTAGAGATTAATAAAGGTAACACCTACACGGTGGAGCTGGAAAGTGATAGCGAAGATCTTGAAAAGGTAATTACCACCGTTAAAAACGGGGAACTCATCATTAAAATGTCGGGTAACGACTGGTGGAGCCAATCCAAAAAGAGATCGAATATCAAACTATACATCACCACTCCTGAATTAGTGGGTTTAGAGGCATCAGGCAATACACAGGTTAAAGTTTTAGACGTATTTCAAGTGGCCGATTTTGACCTGGATCTTTCCGGGGCCAGCCAGGTTTCCATTGAATTGGAATGCAGCGGAACCCTGGAAATTGAAAGTAGTGGAGCAACTACCCTTAACCTCAAGGGAAAAGCCGGCTCCGGGGATGTGGAAGCTTCCGGTGCTTCCAATATAAAAGCTGACGATTTCAATTTTATCAATCTGGACCTGGATTTGAGCGGTGCTTCAATGGCTTCGGTAGGGGTGAGCGATACCTTGAATGTGGAGGCTTCCGGAGCCGCTACGGTTAAGTACTCAGGTAACCCAAAATCTATAGATATTAACAGCAGTGGTGCCTCCAAAGTGAGTAAAAGATCTTAATAATCTGCTTTTGACGAATTGCCAATAGTTAAACCCTCCCTGAACGGAGGGTTTACTTTTTGGTTAAATCCTTTTAAATACTGCCTGAATCCTTACTTTTAAGCCTTCAACCATTATATGTTATGAAAAGACTTATTGCCTTCTTAGTTCTGGCTGTGGCCCTTAACTCCTGCGAAATGGGGGTAGTGGGTAACGGCAATGTTCAAACCCAAAAGCGATCGGTAGAAACCTTTAACCGGGTAGAGCTCAGTGGGATGTTTGAGGTATATATCCGCCAGGGAGAAACCCCCGCACTTACTCTTAAAACCGATGAAAACCTATTGGAACTCATTGAAACAGAGGTGAGAAGTGAAGAGCTGGAAATCAGGTCCACTAAATCGATTCGCAAAGCCAAGGAACTCGCAGTATATATCACCGTGCGCGAGTTGGAAAGCATTGAAATATCGGGAGCTGCCTCTATTATAACCGAGGGAGAGTTGCGAAGTGCAAAACTGGAACTGCAATGCTCAGGAGCTTGTGAAGCCAATATGGATTTAAAGTGTGACGAACTGAATATTGACGTGAGTGGGGCGGCCGAGCTGAACCTGCAAGGCATTGCTGAACAACTGGATATTCGGTCATCCGGGGCTTGTGAGATCAACGCCTTCGAATTGAAAACTTTGAAAACCAAAGTAAACATCAGCGGAGCCGGTGAAGTGGATGTTTACGTTTCGGAAGACCTGAGAGTTGACGCCAGTGGAGCCGCTGAGGTGCGCTATAAGGGCACTCCCCGCAATATTAGCCAGGAAGCCAGCGGAGCATCATCGGTAAAACCCTACACCCGTTAAATATGACTTTGAACCCGGAAATTCTACAAAAGGCGGAGCAGTGGACCCGTGAGCCGTATGACGTTCAAACGCGGCAGGAAGTGGCCGGCTTAATACGTGAAGGAGGTGAGTCGCTGACCGATGCTTTTTATAAAGACCTGGATTTTGGTACCGGAGGTTTACGGGGTGTGATGGGAGCAGGCACCAATCGAATTAATCGTTACACCTTGGGTATGGCAACCCAGGGGCTCGCCAATTACCTGAAAAAACAATTTTCCGGTGAGGAGTTAAAGGTGGCGATCGCCCATGATAGCCGGAATAATTCAAAAAGCTTTGCCCGGCAGGTGGCAGAAGTACTGGCCGCCAATCAGGTGGAGGTTTATTTATTCGAAGACTTGAGGCCCACGCCTGAACTATCCTTTACCATACGGCATTTGCGTTGCCATGCCGGAATCGTAATCACCGCTTCCCATAATCCCCCCGAGTACAACGGCTATAAAGTATATTGGAACGATGGAGGGCAACTGGTACCGCCACATGACCGTGCGGTAATTGAAGAAGTGCGGAAGGTAAAAGCTGAAGAAGTACAATTCGATACGGAAACCGATCGCATTCACTCTATCGGTCTGGATGTGGACAATGCCTATTTAACGGAGGTTTCAAGGCTTAGCCTCTGTGACGATGGTAAAGAGGATTTAAAGATTGTTTTTACACCGATCCACGGCACTTCCGTAACCCTGATGCCCGCTGCCCTGAAAAATTCAGGTTTTAAAAATGTAATCCTGGTGGATGAACAGTCCACACCGGACGGCAATTTTCCCACGGTGCAATCTCCCAATCCCGAAGAGGCAGAAGCCCTGAACCTTGCGGTAAACCAAGCCCGGGAAACACAAGCCGACCTGGTTATTGGCACCGATCCGGATGCTGATAGGGTGGGCCTGGCCGTTCGTAACCTGGAAGGCGAAATAGAGCTTATAAACGGTAACCAGGCAGCTACCGCTTTAATTTACTATTTACTGGAAAAGTGGAAGGAACAAGGTCGTATTGATGGGCGGCAGTTTGTGGCCAAAACCATTGTAACCACCGACCTGATCGATAAAATTGCGGCACATTACGGAGTACTATGCCCTAACGTACTTACCGGCTTCAAATGGATAGCCGAGATCATTCGTAAGAAAGAATCTGAAAGCCAGTTTATAGGTGGTGGGGAAGAGAGCTATGGATATATGATCGGTGATTTTGTGAGAGATAAAGATGCCATAGCCAGTGGGGTGATGTTGGCTGAAACAGCGGCCTGGGCAAAGTCCAGGGGCTCCTCTTTTTACGGGCTACTGATCGATATTTATCAGCAATTTGGTTTTTACCAGGAATCTCTGGTATCTGTAACTAAAAAGGGGAAATCCGGGGCGGAAGAAATAGCCGCCATAATGGAAGGCTTCCGAACCGCTCCACCCGCTGAAATAGGTGGAGAAAAAGTGGTGCGCAGGCTGGATTATAAATCACAGTTAGACCGTAATTTAGAAACCGGAAGTGAAACTTCCATTGACCTGCCTCAAAGTAATGTTATACAGTTTATTACAGAAAAAGGAAGTAAGATCACTGCGCGCCCTTCCGGCACCGAGCCCAAAATAAAATTTTACTTTAGTGTACACGCGGAGTTACCCGATGCCTCTGACTTTAAATCTGTGAAGAGTAAGTTGGAACAACGCATCGCAAAAATGAAGGTATCCATGCAATCTTAAATAATTGTCCGTGCTAAAGAGCACTTACTTTTGGCTTTTTATACTGGCGACCCTCGTCTATATATTCGGGTTGCCTGTTACCGTAATGGATGTAGATTCGGCTCAGTATGCCAGTATTAGCCGCGAAATGGCGGAAACCGGCAATTATCTGCAAGTCCAGCACCGGGGAATGGATTACTTGGATAAACCCCCGCTATTGTTCTGGCTAAATGCCCTGATCTTTAACATTTTCGGTGTTCACAATTGGTCTTTCAAGCTGGCCTCGCTATTATTCACCATGCTTGGTGCTTACAGCACCTTCCGTTTGGGAAAGCTCTTGTACAATACTCAAACCGGCCTCTTAGCCGCCCTCTTGCTCTATACCTGCCAGGCCTTTTTCCTTTTTAATAATGACGTAAGAACCGATACGGTACTTACTGGTGCCGTTATTTTTTCCATCTGGCAAATTGCCGAGTGGCTGCATCAACGGAAATGGAAATGGTTGATAGGCGGGGCATTGGGCATTGCCCTGGCCATGCTGGCCAAGGGCCCGATTGGGCTTATGGTGCCGGTGTTGGCAATATTCGCCTACATCATAGGCCGTAAAAGCTGGAAGGATCTGTACCGCTGGCAATACCTTGTTTTGATAGGCATAGTGGTGCTTTTGCTGAGCCCCATGCTGTATGGCCTGTATCAGCAGTTTGATGCGCATCCCGAAAAAACCACCTTAATGGTTACCCCTGATGGATTAAGTGAAGAGAAGGGGGTAAGCGGAGTGAAGTTTTACCTGTGGACCCAAAGTTTTGGACGGATAACCGGTGAAAATGTTTGGAAGAACAGTTCCGGCCCCTTCTTCTTTGTGCACAACTTTCTATGGTCCTATTTACCCTGGGCCTTCCTTTTTATTTTTGCCCTTTTCACAAGGCTGCGCCAGGCCTTTTTCGATTTAATATGGGCAGGCAGAACACCGGAATTATTGACTTCCATGGGTTTTCTCCTTCCGTTTTTCATCCTGTCCCTATCCTCCTATAAGTTACCCCATTATATATTCGTGCTTTATCCTTTGGCCTCCATTTTAGTAGCCTGGTGGTGGAATGAAAAGGTTTTTGGCAAACATCAGCAGCGGCCCTGGTTGGTAATGAGCACCATCTTTCAGTTAATGATTGCCCTGGCTAGCGCTATTTTGATGTACTTCATTTTATTTCGCTTTTTCCCGGGATCCCCATTTTGGCTAATCGCCCTGGCATCCGGGCTTTGCATTACCGGTTTGGTTTTTATTTTACGCTCCTCCAAAAGCCGCTTGTCTATCATCATTGGTTCTGTAATAATTTCTTTGAGCGTGAACCTGGTACTCAACCTGCGTTTTTATCCCGAAATAACCCGCTACCAGGCCGGTAATCAGGTAGCCGATTACCTAAAAACACAACCCATAGATAAACAGCAATTTTACTTTTACAACACCTTTTCCTATAGCCTTGGTTTTTACCTTGAAACTACGGTTCAAACCATAGATAATCCAAAAATCCGTGAGAAATTAACCCAAGGCCAAAGCCCGGTTTTACTGGCTGGGCCAAATGATTTGCCCCTGCTGGAAAAGGAGTTTGAAATAAGCGTGGAAAAAACATTCAACACCCTTAAAGTGACCCGTCTCAATGCCCAGGTACTCTTCCCTGATTCACGGCCCGATCATTTTGAGGATTTTCACCTGGTAAGGGTAAAAGGAAATAAGTGATACCGTGAACAATGTGCCTTCTAACGACATCTTATTGAATTCAGTAATCCCACTTACACCATGAAAAGATTTTTGTTCGCCTTAAGCTCACTGGCGTTTTTCGCTTGCACCCAGCAAAAACAGGATAACCAACCCATTTCCGGCACATGGCGTGGGACTATTGCCTTAAATGACAGCACTCATCTGCCTTTCAACTTTAAATGGACTAGTGAAGACAGTAGTTACACGATGACTATCCTGAACGGGCAGGAACAAATTAAAACCGATCAAATAAAAACTGAAGGCGACTCACTGGTAATCCACCTGCCGGTATTTGCCAATTACTTCAAAGTACATAAAGGGGCGGAGCGCATGGATGGTTATTACATCAATCCGGATGCAAAGGGATACCGTTTGCCCTTCAACGCTATGGCGAGGGATAGTACCCGCTTTAAAGTAAAAGAGAAAAACTGTTGTGATATCAATAAAAAGTGGGCCGTAAAATTCAGCCCTGGCACCGAAGAAGAGTATCCGGCCATTGGCTATTTTGAGCAGCAAGGAACCCATGTAGAAGGTACCTTTATGACCGAAACAGGGGACTACCGCTACCTGCAGGGCGTTTTAAGCGGTGATCAGTTACAGTTATCCACTTTTGACGGGGCTCATCTTTTTTATTTCAAGGGAACCATTGAAAGCGGACAGAAAATAAACGGGCGTTTTTTCTCCGGCCGTTCCTGGCAAGAGCCCTGGGTAGCTTACCGTGACGATGACTTTCAATTGCGCAATGCCGATTCTCTTACGTATTTAAAAGAAGGCTATGAAACCATTTCCTTTAGCCTTCCCGATACTGAAGGAAAGACCGTTTCACTGGACGATCCCCGCTTTGCCGGCAAGCCGGTTATTGTACAGATAATGGGCAGTTGGTGCCCTAACTGCATGGATGAATCGCGTCACCTGCGTGAGGTACACAAGCAATACAATGCCGAAGGACTGGAGATTGTGGCCCTTACTTTCGAGAGAGCTCAAAACAAGGAAACCGCCCTAAAAAGAGCCAGTAAGATGAAAGCTGATCTGCAATTGCCTTACCCCGTGTTGATGGCTGGTTATACCCGGGAAGACAAGGCCGAGGAAGCCCTGCCGATGTTAAACCATGTGATGAGCTACCCCACGGCCATTTACCTGGATAAGGATCATAAGGTAGTTAGCATCCATACCGGATACAGCGGTCCGGGTACCCCGGTATATGATAAATATTCCGCTGAAAATAAGCTACTGGTGGAACGGTTGGTATATGGCCGCTCTGAAACCGTTCAGGAAAATGAAAATTTGTAAGCTTGCCGAAAATTTTGAACACAAGTAAAATATCATGAGAAATATTACAGTAATAGGAGCAGGAACCATGGGTAACGGAATTGCGCATGTTTTTGCCCAGCATGGATACCCGATTAACTTGGTGGACATCAACCCTGCCGGTTTGGAAAAAGCCCTGCAAACCATTGAAAAAAATCTCGACCGCCAGGTAAATAAGGAAATCATTGATGAGGAAGGGAAGAAAAAAACCCTGAACAATATTAAAACCTTTACCGACCTGAAGGAAGGTGTTAAGGATGCAGAGCTGGTGATAGAAGCGGCCACTGAAAATGTAGACATCAAACTGAAATTATTTACGGAACTGGACGAGCTTTGCCAGGAAAATACCATTCTGGCGACTAACACCTCTTCTATATCCATAACACAAATAGGTGCTGCTACCCGGAGACCGGATAAGGTAATAGGCATGCACTTTATGAATCCTGTTCCGGTTATGAAACTGGTAGAGATTATTCGGGGCTACGCCACGTCAGATGTTGTAACCGCCAATATTGTAGCCTTGTCCAAAGACATTAACAAAGTGCCTACGGAATGTAACGACTATCCTGGTTTTGTGGCCAACCGCATATTGATGCCTATGATCAATGAAGCAATTATAAGCTTGTTTGAAGGGGTAGCCGGGGTAGAGGAGATAGACACCATTATGAAATTGGGTATGGCGCACCCTATGGGGCCTTTACAGCTGGCCGATTTTATTGGATTGGACGTTTGCCTGTCCATCCTCAACGTATTGCATGACGGGATGGGAAATCCCAAGTACGCACCTTGTCCATTGCTGGTGAATATGGTAAGAGCCGGTAAATTAGGAGTGAAATCGGGTGAAGGTTTTTACGATTACTCCGAAGGCCCGAAAAATGCGGTGGTAGCCGCCACTTTTAGAAAACAGTAGTTACCTCTTGCACTTTTGAAAACCCGGTTACTGCCGGGTTTTTTTATTTAAGTTTAAGTAATACCGGTATAGGTAACCCTTATATTGTAAACTACCTTACAAATCAAAAGTGGAGAAGGGCAGAAATTTGCTTTAAATATTGAAATCATGAGTCTCCAGGAAAAAATAAAATCGGCACTTGATCAATCTACTACCTATCTGCAATACCGACAGGAAGTACAAGGGCTTTTTGACAAGGGTAATACCACCGGCCCTAATCAAAGTGAAAACATGGTGTATTATACAGGGCTTAACCTCCAGAGGATGCAAAAGTGGGAAAAGCATTATGAGCCATCCCCGGAATCTAAAGAAGTGGTACAATCCTTAAATGATGAAATATGGCTGGTACTGACCGAAGGCTGGTGTGGTGACGCTGCCCATTCAGTACCGGTGATGTATAAATTAAGCGAACTGAACCCAAAGGTGGAATTACGCATGGTATTGCGCGATGAAAATTTGCCGTTGATGGATGAATATCTTACCAATGGTGGGCGTAGTATTCCCAAACTCCTCAGGCTGGAAAAGCATAGCCTGCGTGAGCTGGGAACCTGGGGCCCCCGGCCCGAGCCAGCCCAGAATATTTTTTATGAAAAACGCGCAGCGGGAATTGCCAAGGAAGAATATACCCGTGATATTCAAATATGGTATGCCCGCGATCGTGGTAAAACCATTGAAAAAGAGCTGCTGGAAATGGTGCGTTTAAACCATACGGCTAAGGTGTAAAATTGCGGTTCAAAGAGCCTTGCGAGCTTTGATACATACGCTCAAAAAGCTCGTAAGTTTCTTTTTGAAAATCCTCGTCCAGCCATTTACGGATACCTTCCAGGTTCTGAACCTGCTCTTTATGGAGCTTATGACATTGCTTCATAGGCCCCGCTTCAATTTCAATGTAAAAATGATGATCTGTAGAGTAGGCTACAATTTTAAAACGCGGGTGGGGAATAGTGCCGATTATTCGCATGGGACTAAATATCCAAAACTACCGCCTTTGCTGCAAGTATTCCGCTTTTCATGGCCCCGTTAATCGAAGCGTTGAGCATATGGTCACCAGCCAGGTACAAGCCTTCCCTGATGCGCGTTTCGGTAAAAGGAATTTCGTAGTGGGTTTCCACGGTCTGAGGTAAGGCCTTGGGAATATGATAGTTTCTCAGGAATTTCCAGCCATCCACACCAATACCGAAGGCTGGTGACAGTTCATTTTTTATATCATGACAAACTTCTTCAACCGATTTTTCAGGAATGCGATTCAGGCTCACCGACACCAGGTGCTTTTTACGGGGTGCATACTCTCCCGATGTATCGGATATTACCGTGAAATTATTAACCAGGCTGCCACTTTTGTAATTCAGGGCTATGATATTACTCTTTAAAACGGATTCCTCCGCCTCAAAGTAATAAGTAGCCGTATCTTCCCATTGAATGCGTGGTTCCAATTGAGGTACGATGGGTGTAGGGTCAGTTGCAACTATTATTCTTTGGCAACTCAGGGTTTCACCGCCTTTCAGGTAAACGGTTTGCCCGTTTATATTTTCCACTTCAGTATGAAACCGGAATTCTGTTCTATTCAGTGAATTTTTCATCTGACGTGGAATTTCCTCCATCCCTTTCTTAGGAATCACCGTTTCCCCCTCATCCATCATCTTAAAAACAAAGTCGAACATCCGTGAAGAAGTATCCAGCTTATTCTCTAAAAAGATACCCCCTAAAAACGGGGTGAAGAATCGGCTCATCATTTTTTTGCTGAAACCTCTTTGTTCCAGGTAACTGCGGGTGGTTAGCTGTGGTTTCTCAAAAATATCATTTACTGAAGTTTCCCGTAATTCTGATCGTAAATTTCCCAGGCGTATTTTATCCATAAGGCTTCCCACCGGTGAAAAAGCCATGCGCATAGAGGTTAAAATATTGCCCTGCTTAACGGTGAAGGATCGTTCGTTTTCAAAGCATACCGCACCTGGCTTAAAGCTTTGAAAGTCCAGTGCCTCGTAATCGAGGTATTTGGAAGCTTCGGGGTAAGCGGTTAAGAATACCTGGAAGCCATGATCCAGTCTATAACCCTGGAATTCATCGGTTTTAACCCTGCCACCAGCGCGATCGCTCCGGTCTAATATCAGTACATCGAGATTATAATCTTCAAGGTGTTTTGCCGCAGTTAAACCGGCAACACCGGCTCCAATAATAATAACATCGTAGCTGGATTTCATCATGTTTGAATAAGCCTTTCTGGAAGAACAGCATTGCTACTCAAATGTTGAACAGCCCGGAAAATAAAGGGGAATTAATCGGTTCCGCCCAAATCAGCCTTACTTTTTGCGGTTAACTTAAGCGGGGGACTCACCAGCTTGAGTTTCTTCTGCTTTTTATTCGCCCTGAATTCAACTCTACCGGTTTCTCCCGGTTTCAGGTCAATGCGGTCTTCGGTTTTACGAAACTCCAGGCTCCGGTCGATGGTGGATTTAATAATTCGTATATCCCAGGCTCCCGGCCGTAGGTGATTGAACTCAAAGGTTCCATCGGGATTCACTTTTTTGATGAAACTTTCGTTTTCATTTTTCAATTCGAGGTAAATGGGGATGCTCTGCGACTCTTTTTCGTCCAGCAGTTGATTGGCATTTTTCGGAATGGATATAACTCCCTTGATATGGCTGGCTTTAACCAGGTTAATATTTTGAGTAATGGTTTGGTTACTCGATACTTCTACCCGGTAGGGTTGGGGTACTTTGCTAATCAGGCTGATATCAAAGGAGGTCCGGTCCAGCGTCATAAAGTAAAAGTTTTCCAGCACCTTTGGGAACATGTAGTATCCATCCTTATCGGTTACCGCCTTTTGCCCGCTGATACGCACCAAAACTCCCTTTAAGGGAATAGAGTCGTTCATGGTAACCCTTCCTTTTACTTTACCGTGACCTTTGATCCTGCGGATGGGCATTCCGAATTCGTAGGTATAGCGGGCGTTCACAAAAAGTTGTTTGTTGCCCTGCCTGCGAGGTTTGGTATAACGGGTAGAGAGGGCTAATACATGACTCCTGCCGATGCGCTGCTCCAAACGGCCACCTACGTAATCCTGGGTGCGGTAGTAATCTTCGATGTCGTAATTGTTTTGGTAGTTAAAGCTCAGAGCAGTTCTTTGAGTTACCTGCCAGTTGGACTCCATTGAGAAGATTAAAATACGAAAGCGGCTTTGAGAGTAGCGCGAAGTTTCAAGGTAATTGGCGTAAGAACTGAAGCCTAGCTTTTCACCAATCTTATAACCCATGGAACCACCCACCATATAACCTTGTGAAAGGCGGTCGTCACCCGGCAATTGAAAGTTGGTATTGATCTGGTATTCCGATAAAACTCCCAGGCTGAGGCGCTCAAAATTCTTGCTGAGATTAATCCGCACAAAATCTTCCTTGTAATCGAAGAGTTGCATGCTCATGCGGTCTTTGCGCCTGCGTTGCCCGAAGGTAAGCCGGCTTCGTGTGCCATTGTTAATGCGGTAGGCGATGTTCCCACTTACCGCATAGGAAAAAGGGGCGGTAAGGAAAAAGGTATCCAGGGCCGGATTGCGATCATTGTAAGAGCCATTTACAGAAACGTTAAGCTTGTCAAAGTTCAGCCCAACGCTCGAATTAACAGCAATACTATTCTGAAGAAAGCCCGGGTAAAAAGCATCGGCCTGAATAAATCCCAGGGTATAACGGAACTTTTCCACTTTTCCAGCCGCTTGTAAACGGTAGGCATAGCCGTCTTTATCACCGGTAGTTCCATAAGAGCCTTCCGCTTCCATCCTGAAATTTTCGCTGGTGTAATTGGCGAAAACCATGGGTATGGAGGCGGCTGAATCATTTTCCGCATAGTCCTTATATAACATACCACCTCCCAGCTCCCATTTTTCGCCTATTTGCTGGCTGAGCTTAAAGGTGGATTCACTTTTTACCGAAGGGAAAAAGCGGGTTCTACCAGAAGCTACTTCAAGCCGGGTATTATTCAACTGAACGTAGGCACTGGCACCTCTTACATATCTTCCAAATTCCGTTAAACGGCTCAGGCGTATGACCTGGTCGCCCACCCAAAAACCATAATTTTTGGTTTCATATTTCAGGTAATACTCATCAAAGTTGCCGAAAGTAGAATATTGGGTCCGGTCAGGTCCGCGTAAATGCAACTCTATAATATGTTTGCGTTGAGCATCTACAGCCCCGCGAGCGAAAATATCACCTTGAATACCGGAGCTGTACTCGGAATTATTCTGACGGCCTAAATAGTTCAGGTTTATCCGCACCGGCATTTTTTGATGGGTAGCTTCCTGGGTTTGTCCATCGGGATAAACATCAATTTTGTTATAGTGGGTAAATGAGGTGTCAAATTCATTGGAAGATACCTCAATCTTAAACCTCTTTTCCTCATCGTAGAGAAGGTTGGAAGGTGTTTTTACCATTACTTTAAAATTGAGATAATCACCGGGACCCAGATAAACCGAATCCGGATCCAGGTCGGCTACATCGCACCCATTGGTCTTTATTTTTAAAAGGGTAGGGGTGTTACCACGATTGGAAAGAGAGTAGTTATAGTCCACCTCGGAACCGGCTATGGCATAATTATGACGGCTGTTACTGGAAAGGCTAACCTTAAAGGTTTTTTGCACGGTCATTTCAACCGGATAAGCAATAGGTGTTTCCCCGGTTTTGCCAATTATAAATTGCAGTTGCTGATCGCCTGCGCTAACCGTACTTGCCGGACGAAAGGTGAAGAATAAGCGCCTTTTTTCGTTGGGAGCCAGTTGAATCTGCTTTTCTGCACCATTGAGATTCAGCCACTTTTGTGGAACTTTAAGACTGTAGGTAAGGTCTAAAGGTTTCTCATTAAGGTTGGTTACTTCAATAAGAATACTCTCGGTTTCACCAACGGGAATATTACCCTTGGGAACCTTTATAAATTGTACTTCAAAATCCTGCCCCAAGCTTGTGAAGCTCATGAACAGGATCGCAAAAAATACTATGTGTTTCCCTCTAATCATCCGTAATATCGAGGGTCATCTGAACCCCGAAAACCTCGTCATTTTCAGAATCGGCAATCAGCACCGCCTCATAGGACCCGGCCGGTACATCGTCCAACTGAATGATATACCGTTTAGACGTCCCGGGGTAAGTCCTTGATTTCACCGAGCTAAAAACTCCTATGGATTCACCCAAATCGTTAAATACCTCAATCGCCATTTTGGTTCGCAGCATTCTGGACCCGGTATTTTCGGCATCCACCACCAGGAAGTTCGATGAATTTTCACGAACCAACTGTACGTCCAAAAATTCAAGCTCCGCAGCGCTACTGGTGTCTCTTACGTTGGCAATAACCTGTATGGCATAACGGAATACGGAGCGTACGCTTAACCCGGGAGCCCTTTTAGTGGTATCGAGATCAGCTACCGGCTCTATCATTATGGCACTCCAATAAGTACCGAACAACGAATCATTATCCGGTACCGTTATGCTGTAAATTATTTCGGCTTCTTCAGAAGGTCCCAATAGAAGAGACAGGGGGTTGATCACCATCCATTCGGCATTAGACCTTTTTAGAGTAGAAGGGTCATGGTAGAAGGTCTGGCCTTTGTAATTGAACTCCAAATCCCTTTGGTAAACCGTAATCATTTCGGCCTTGTCGCCATCATTCTTGATACGGATAACCCCTTGCTCGGCTTGGGTTGGGTCCAGGAAATGTTCGTGTGACAAACCATTGAGCACGATGATGCCCGCCCGGCCCTGGAAAGTAATGAGCAGCAAAAGAAAGAAGGGTACGGTAAATAGAAAGGAACCTCTTGACATGATATGGTATTTATAGTTTGGCTCTAAAATAAAAAATGCAAAAACCCAGTAATCAGGGTTTTTGCATTTAATATAATTCCAGGTCCGCAGGCGTTACCACATCACCTGCTAACCGTAATTTTAGTTATTGGTAATGGTATAAGTAACCGTTACGTCCTGTGAAGAGGTGTGATCCAGGCTACCGAAGTTCGCGCCTGAGGCAGCCGATAAGCGGTAGGTAAGATTGTGACCGTTATTGGCCCCGGTTCCGGTATAAGCACTTCCGATACTTTCAATAATAATAGAAGCGGAAGCATTGGTTAAGGTAACTGCACCACCTGAAACAGGAGTACCTTCGCTACCACCACCGTTTCCGGCACCAGCACCAGCTTCTACGGAAAGTACAAAGCCTGGAGTTGCCGCATCGGTTTGAGCGGTTATCGAACGTGTTTCTGAATTGGCTACATCCACAACTGAAGTGTAGTTTACCCATAAAGTACTGTTACTGTCCGCATCAAGAGTATTACCGGCCTCATCAGGTTGGGTAAGGCTCAGGGAAATGTCTTTGGAAGCAGCAGGTTCAATGTCCATAATGAAAACCTCGTCAACCGAAATAGTAACCAGGTGATCATCGGTGGCCACGTCTTGCGCAAAAGCAAAAGAACCCACGGCAAGAAAAGCAAACGTAAGTAGAACTGATAGTTTTTTCATCATTAGAAAGTGTTTGAGTTGCAAATAAAAGCAATAAAAATTTAAGAAAAAGTGATAATGTAATAGCTTAATGGTAAAACCCTTATAGAAGGAACCAACCTTCTTGCCAAATGGGTACATACTATAGGTGTATAGCTTTTGCCTATAACATTCCAATCGTCTTTTCGAATTGGTAAAATCCTGAAAATCTTCACCTTAGGCTGTTTTTAACTATTAACAAGCCTGTTGATATCCTGAAAAACTCTTCTTGCCTGAGCACCAAACAGCGTTTATCAAAATAGCTTGAAGTGGTAAACGGTGGAAAAAAAGTCTCAGAATGGGAAAATAAACCAACCTGAATTTCATAAGTTGCTGTTGATTAGTAAATAGAAAACGTGCGTTCTTCACCTCAGGATTCATAACCCTGAGGTCACGTTAGGATTCATCAGGCGTGAAAACTCTGAAATAGAGATTGTAGAATGTAATAAAAAGCCCCGCCTGAGATGACGGGGCAGATACTATGTTAATACGATTAGTCTTATTATTATTCTTCAAACATGGGTGGAGCAATGGACCCAATGGTGTGGGTTTTAGTGCAGTCCCCGCTACAAGAGGAGCATGAGCAATCTGAAGCGGAACTGGAACTCGCTTCACACCCGCTTTGTGAACAGTCAGACGATGTACAGGAACAACTGCCGCCACCCATGGCATAGTGATCTTCCGTATCATCATAATTCAATATATGGTTGAAGGATGTATGAGTGCCATTATATAACAGTTTCGTTTTGACAGCATACGTGTTTCCAGACACATTGGTTAGGGTGAAATCTTCAAACGTCACGGTCTCATTTTGAATTTCAAGCTGGTTAATAATAAAGGTTTGAAATTCTGACTCATTGACTCGAGTAAAACTTTCTTCATAAATATAGCCAACCTTATTTGTAATGAAAACGCTGTTTTTTTTAACTGATTGAGCCGTAGTATTGACCGTTTTTCCTGCCAGTTGCTGTTGGGGGCTGTCCTTAGAGCAGGCAAAACTAAATCCCGCTATCAAAAAAATCATACAAGTTTTTTTGAGCATTGATTTTATTTTTAATGATTAAATTCGAATATAAGAAAAATTGATAATATATATATAATTTCTATTGTGAAAAATACACAAACGATTACTGCGCCATAACAAGCCGGGTGCAACTGACTAACCTGGTAAAGTTAAAAAGTCCCTCAACCTTATACATATCTTTAAAATCCTTATCTTGGGATTAGAATGCGAGGCAAACCCTTGAAACTTATTAAAGAGATCAGACTTGATCTTTACAGCGAGGTTTAAAATGAAAAAAGGCGAGGTATCGTTTGACACCACGCCTTTGGTAAAGTAGCGAAGGGGAGACTCGAACTCCCGACCTCAGGGTTATGAATCCTGCGCTCTAACCGCCTGAGCTACCTCGCCATTTAAAGATGCTGCTTAAGGATAAAAACAGCTTTCTTTAAGAGGGCTGCAAATATAAAACTAAATGTGGTCCGCAAAACAGGGGCTTCGAATTTTTTAGCCAGCACGGAAAACAAATTTTCCTATATTGCACCATTAGTTTTGTATGAATAATCTAACAATGACCGAAGAGAAAGTAAAATTTGAGATGGAGTTCCCGGTAAAGGCATCACCCCACATGCTTTACCCTTACCTTTCTACACCCAGCGGCTTGTCGGAGTGGTTTGCCGATAATGTAAACTCACGAGGAGAAAAATACACCTTTATATGGGATGGAGAAGAACGCTCCGCCAAGCGATTGGCCAAAAAGACCGATAAATTCATCCGCTTTCGCTGGGAAGAAGATGAGGAAGAGGGAAACGGGTATTTTTTCGAGTTCAAAATTGTGGTGGATGAACTTACCAATGACGCTTCCCTTATTATCATTGATTACAGCGATGAAGATGAAGTAGAGGAGGACAAATTATTATGGGACAGCCAGGTTCATGACCTATTACATACCATTGGTTCCTAAATGCTTACCTTAAAATTATTTAAACAGAAATTATTTTTTCTGATCCCGGTTTTAATTTTCATTATCACCGGGATTGTTTTTTTGTTCCTTTTTCCCAAAGATGTGATCCACATTACCCAAAACGGATGGTACAGTCCGGCTATGGACATTTTCTTTAAGTATGTAACCTTGCTGGGTGATGGTATTGCGTTTCTCCTGGTGGCTGTGGTATTTACGTTTATTAAATGGCGATACCTGCTGGGTTTAATCATAGTATCATTGCTCACGCTTTTGTCAACGGCCCTTCTGAAAAACGTAATTTATAAAGGTGAACCGCGGCCGGTAAAGTTTTTTGAAGACAGGTATGAGCTACGTTTGGTGGATGGTGTTGAAGTGCACCAACTGAACAGCTTTCCTTCCGGTCATACCACTTCTGCCTTTGCCTGTTGGGGATTTGTAGCACTGGTCAGTCGTATGGGACTCGTGCAATTCCTGATGTTTATAATTGCGGCACTGGTAGGTTATTCGCGGATTTACCTTTCGCAACATTTTTTGGAAGATGTAGTGGCGGGTGCTTTTTTAGGGACTTTAATAGCCATGGTAAGCTACCTGCTTACCCTGCGCTTTAAGAAGGAATGGCACGACCGGAGGCTTACACTCAAAAGAAAGCTTCGTGAATGAAGTACTTTGATCGAAACACCTGGCTCTGGATATTTATTTCAGGGCTTTTGTTTTTCCCTTTTCTTGGGGGCGTACACCTGTTTGACTGGGACGAAATTAATTTTGCGGAACTCGCCCGTGAAATGGTCGTCAGCGGTGATTTCCTCCGGATGCAAATGAACTTTGAGGTATTTACCGAAAAACCTCCTTTGTTCTTTTGGCTTCAGGCCCTATCTATGAAAATATGGGGAATAGGGGATTATGCCGCGCGTTTCCCCAATGCCTTACTGGGAGTGATTTTAGTACCCTTTTTATACATCTCCGGTAAATTCCTGATCGATCGTAAGTTCGGATGGTTTTGGTCATTAAGCTGGATCGGTAGTATTTTGCCATTTCTTTATTTTAAGTCAGGGATAATTGACCCCTGGTTTAACTTCTTCATTTTTAATGGGCTCTTCTTTCTTATCCATTATATATGGCGTAAGAAAAACTATCGGGAACTTTATTTTTCAAAATCCGCTTGTGCCTATTTATGGCTTGCGGGTATTTCCACCGGGCTGGCCATATTGACCAAGGGGCCGGTAGCCTTCCTGCTCATCTTTTTATGCCTGGTAGTGTATTGGGTTATGGAACGCTTCAGAATGTTCCTGAAGATTGGCTCTTTCCTGGCCTTCTCATTTATAGCATTGGGAGTAACCCTATTGTGGTTTGGCGCGGATATGTTGGTGAACGGCCCTGAATTCGTTATTGATTTTACCATCCGACAATGGGAACTGCTGACCACCAGCGATGCCGGTCACGGTGGTTTTCCGGGGTATCACTTTGTGGTGTTGCTACTGGGGTGTTTTCCGGCCAGTATTTTTGCCATCCGTGGTTTGGGTTCGTTTACTAACCTTACCTCTCATATACGTGATTTCCAGCGTTGGATGATCATTTTGTTACTGGTTATTCTGGTACTATTCAGCCTGGTTGGAACCAAAATTATACATTACTCTTCACTGGCTTATTACCCGATTACCTTTTTGTCAGCACTTTCCCTGTATCAAATTCATGAAAGACGCACCCGGCACCGTGGGTGGATGACGGTGACCATCGTTATTATTGGATTTTTAATAGCGGTTTTATGTGGAGTGCTGCCTTTTATCGGGCGTAATCCGGACTTGATAAAGCCATTAATGCAAAAAGACCCCTTTGCAAAAGCCAACCTTCAGGCCGATGTAAACTGGGGCCTAGAAACCCTTATTCCCTTGATAATACTGGCCATAACCCTGGTTTTGTTTGTTGCATTCATTGGCCGAAAGAAATTTTTAGCCTATTCCTTCCTATTCTTCGGAATGATGCTTTGGGTTTTCGGAAGCCTGATTTCTTTTGTTGGCAGGGTAGAGCGGATTAGTCAGAATGCCGCAGTTGAATTTTTTGAGGATTTGGAAGGTAAGGATGTTTACGTAACTACTTACAAATATAAAAGTTATGTGCCATGGTATTATGCAAAGGTTCAACCTTATGACCACCCTAAAGCTCAGGATCAAAACTGGCTGTTACATCAGGAAACGGACCGTCCCGTTTATATAAGCTGTAAGATAACCGAGCATGAAGAGTTGGAGAGCGAACTCACCGATGCTCAATTCCTTTACGAAAAGAATGGATTCTTCTTTTACCGCAGAAATTAATCGAGCCTATTGAACCAGGTAGGCCGGGTGTATAATACCCCACTTACTCAACCGATACTGGAGCGAAACCTTCAAAACCCCCAAACCATAAATAGAACTGCGCTTCAGGTTTATAGAAGACGCCTCCGGAAAGTATTTGGTGGGACAGGTGATTTCTCCAATTTCAAACCCCTTGTAAAAAATCTGACCGAGCATCTGGTTATCAAACACAAAATCATCCGAATTGAGATGGTAATTCACTGCTTCCAGAACCTCCCGGGAAAAGGCGCGGTAGCCGGTATGATATTCTGAAAGTTTCTGGCGCAACAGAATATTCTGGGTGAGGGTAAGAATACGGTTAGCCACGTATTTGTACCAGGGCATACCTCCTTTTAAAGCCCCCATTCCTAAAATGCGTGATCCCAAAACCGCAGGGTACAGGTCATTGGCAATAAGGTAAGACATCGAATGAATGAGTTTGGGCGTATATTGGTAGTCCGGATGCAACATAATTACGATGTCACCACCTATTTCTAATGCCTTATTATAACAACTCTTTTGATTACCCCCGTAACCACGATTAATGGGGTGGGAAATAATATGCTTGATTCCAAGCTTTTTACCCACTTCCACTGTGTCATCAGAGCTTTTATCATCCACCAAAACCACATCATCCACAATATCGAATGGAATTTCATTAAAGGTCCTTTCCAGGGTCTTTCCTGCGTTATAAGCAGGCAGCACTACAACTACTTTCCGGTTATTGATCATAATGCCGCAAAAATAGAATTTCTGTGTCGGAAATCTTCTACGCCCCCGAAGTTGTGAATTTTTGTAGTTTTCCGAAATACTTAACTATACCCATGCGTAATAGTCTTTACTCATTTCTTTTCCTTGCTTTATCGATAGGCCAAGGCCTGGCTCAGAGCCTACAAGGGGTAATAATCGATGCCGAAAACAACGAACCGGTAATAGGCGCCAATGTGGTGATAAAAGGCACTACCATCGGCACCACCACCGATTTTAACGGCAAGTTTGTGTTGAACACCCAGTCCACACCCTTGCCATTTACCGTACAGGTAAGTTTCATCGGCTACCAAAAAGTAGAAAGAGAAATCAGCAGTTTAAAGGACGAAATTGAAGTCCGTTTAACGGAAGACAAGGAAATGCTGGCCGAAGTAAGCGTAATAGAGCAAAGGCTCAGCGAAAAACAGAGGTCCAGTGCTCTTACGGTGGAGGCCCTTGATAATTTAGCCATCAAGGAAACACCGGCTGCTAATTTTTACGAAGCTTTGGGTAACTTAAAAGGAGTGGACCTTACTTCGGCTAGTATCGGTTTCAAGATTATAAACACCCGCGGCTTTAACAGCACTTCTCCGGTGCGTTCGCTTCAATTGATCGATGGAGTGGACAACCAGGCTCCGGGCCTTAACTTTTCATTGGGCAACTTTTTAGGAGCTTCCGAATTGGATATAGCCAATGTTGACATTATTGCCGGGGCGAGCACGGCTTTTTACGGCCCCGGTGCCTTTAACGGGGTGATTAGCATGACCACAAAAGATCCGTTCTTATACCAGGGCTTATCGGCTATGGTTAAAGTAGGGGAGCGCAACCTTACGGAAACAGCCGTTCGCTACGCTGAAGCCTTTAAGCTTTTTAATAAAGAGTATGAAGACCTGGCCTTTAAAATCAACTTATTTTACCTGCGGGCCAACGACTGGGAGGCTACCAATTATAATCCGGTAGATGACTCACCGGTGGGGGCCGACAACCCTGGCAGGTATGATGCCGTAAATATTTACGGTGATGAAAACCTTACCGTAGGTAATGATTATCGAAATTTTGTGGATGTAAAAGACGGTTTGCCCGGTGTTGGCATTTTTTACCGTCCGGGGTACAAGGAAGAAGACCTGCTGGATTATGATACCCGCAACTTTAAAGGTAACCTGGGGCTGCATTACAAAACCAGGAATGACGTTCAGCTCAGCTACACCATTAATTATGGAACCGGCACCACGGTTTACCAGGGTGAAAACCGGTTTAGCTTAAATGACATTCGCTTTATGCAAAATGTGGTGGAGGCCAAAAAGAAAGATCGTTTTTTTGTACGCGCTTATTCCACCGTTGAAGATGCCGGTAACAGCTACGATGCGGTTTTAACCGCTTTTAAAATGAACAATGCCAGCCTTGGTGATGAGCGTGCCTGGTACACCAGTTACGTAAACACATGGGTTAGTGCACCTTTCCGGTTTGCCCGGGCTTTTCAGGATTCGGCCGGGTTTAATGTTGAAGCACAGAGTTTTGACAGCACCTTTTACAATAATGAGTATCAGCAGATACTTCGTGAAAACCGTCAGTTTTTAACGGATTTGCATGACTCCTCTATTGCCTTAACCACTACGAGCCGGCCCGTACCCGGTACCGCGGAATACGATTCCTTATTTCAATACATCACCACCAGAACCTTTACCGAAGGGGGTTCGCGCTTTTATGACCGTTCCCGGCTCTACCATGTAATGGGTGAATATCAATTTAACCCCTATGATTGGGTAAAGGTAAGGCTTGGTGGAAATTATCGGATTTACCGGCCTGATTCAAGAGGAAATATTTTTGATGAAATAGAAAGCGTGGAAACGGACAGTGTTGGGGAGATTATCCGGTATAACTACCGTACCATAACCAATGAAGAGTTTGGAGCTTACCTGGGATTGGAGAAGGATTTCCTGGGGGAAGTTTTAAAGGCCAACGCAACGTTGAGAATGGATAAAAATCAGAATTTTGATTACCTCTTTTCCCCGGCCGCATCCCTGGTATGGACCGTGGATGAAAAAAATACCTTGCGCTTTTCGGTAGGACGTGCTATCCGAAACCCAACCTTGCAAGATCAATACTTACGTTATGATGTAGGGCGGGCCATACTTTTAGGTAATATTAATGGTTTTGACTCCCTGGTTACCATCAGTTCTTTTGACGATTATCGCCAACTGGCTTCCCCGGACCGGGATGCTCTTGACTTTTTCAATGTACAGCCCATTCAACCAGAAAGAGTTACTACGGCAGAAATAGGGTATAGGGGCTCGCTTTTTAAAAGGTTGTTTATAGACCTTAATTATTTTTACAGCTGGTACACCAACTTTATTGGTTTTCAGTTTGGGATAGACCCGATTTTTGATGCCACACTTCCCGATCGCATTGTAGGTGCCCAGGCTTACCGGATTTCCGCCAATGCGGAGGAACTGGTGACCACCCAAGGATTTAACTTTGGCTTCAATTTTTACTTTGATGACATTTACAGCTTTAATGGTAACTACAGCTTTAACCAATTAAACCAGGCCAACAGCGTAAATCCTATTGTGCCCGCCTTTAACACTCCCGAAAATAAATTTAACCTGGGTTTGATTGCCCGTGATTTGCAGCTATTTAAGCAAAAGGATCATAAACAAGGTTTTGCCGTGACCTATAAATGGGTTGATGGTTTTGTTTTTGAAGGCTCGGCCCAATTTACGGGCTTCATACCTAGTTATGATATGCTGGATGCCCAATTCAGTTATAGGATTCCATCATGGTACACCACCCTTAAAATAGGAGCGTCTAATTTACTCAATAACCGTGTGGCGCAAGTTTATGGAGGTCCCCAGGTGGGGCGGCTGGCTTACGCCTCCTTATTATTGGAGCTTCAGTAATATGAATTGTCAATTTCATTATATTTAACCATTAGTTCAAATAAAAGATAATTATGAAGAAATTTTTATTCTTGGCATTTTCCTTTTGTGGCATATTAACGCATGCCCAGGTCCGCTACACTTCCGAAATTTTCACTTCTGTTGATGTGACAACGGAGACTTACGCTACCAACATTGACTTTTTAACTTCTAAAACTAACGATCCCGCTCAGGTGGGGGCGGATATCACCGAAATTAAAACCGCTCTTGCTACCGGCAACCCAATACCCCCAAAGTTTTTCGATCCTACGGATGCATCTACCGATTTAAAGGTTACCAACCTTGAAATGGACGTTTACCAACCCAACGGTGATGCTGAAACCAGCAGACCACTGGTTATTTACCTGCACACCGGTAATTTTTTACCGCCCGGATTAAATGGCGGTATCAATGGTTCCAGAAAGGATAGCTCGGTAATTGTGATGTGCGAAAGGCTGGCGAAGAGAGGTTTCGTAGCTATAGCGCCAAATTATCGCTTGGGATGGAGACCGGATGGAGCCACTCGTATCCAAAGAAGAGGCACTCTGCTAAATGCTGTTTACAGAGCCATCCACGATACCAAAGAGCTGGTTCGGAAAGTAAAAGAAAACTACGCACAATATGGAATTGATACTACCAAAATTACCTTGTTTGGTGAAGGCTCCGGTGGCTATGCGGCTTTGGCCTATGCTACTCTTGATAAGTGGGCGGAAGTGGAAATCAACAAATTCATTAATCCCAATACCAATGAATCGTATGTTGACTCCAACCTGGTAGGTAACATCGAAGGTTTGGGAGGTACTTTAAACCTTTATGCGAACACTACCAACAATACTACGGACATCGCCATGTGTGTAAACATGGGGGGTGCTTTGGCTGACTTGAGCTGGTTGGAAGCCGGTGATCCTGCAATGATTGCTTTTCATTGTGTACGCGACCCATTTGCTCCTTTTGATGCCGGAACGGTAATTGTGCCAACCACCCAGGAGGATGTTGTAGATGTTGTGGGAGCTAACGTATTTATGGAAAAGGTAAACTCCCTCGGCAACAACAGTTCCTACACTTCACAAACCTATAACGATCCTATCACTCTCAAGGCAAGATCAAGGTATGGAGTGCGTTACAATTACATCTTCCCGGCTCCATTTGATACCCTTTCGGTAAACACTAATGTAGAAGGGCTTTTCCCGGTGATCCGTCCTCTATTTACAGGAGCTAATATTTACCGGAACAACGGCTCTCCATGGCAGTGGTGGGATCCCCAAGGTCCAATTGCTTCCAGCACCGTACCAGGGTCCAATCCGGCCATCACCTACCATCAACAAGGTTTGGCATCTAACCCCAATATGTCACCCACTTTTGGCAGAACCTACCAGGATACCATTTTAAATTATGCGGTTCCCCGTATGGTAAATACGCTGAACTTAATTAGCACGAAAGAGTACAAGCTGGAAAACTCCTTGAGTTTTTACCCCAACCCGGTTAAAGATGAGCTTTATCTTGAAATCAGCGACTCTAAAGTAGAGCTTGAAAGAATTGAACTTACCGACTTAAGTGGTAAGCTGGTTTACAGCATGCCTCTGGAGCCCAAGCAATTTGCTGTTGACCTTTCTGCCGTTAAAACCGGGGTTTATTTTGCCCGGATAGTAAGCAATGAAGGGGAAAGTGTTGTTAAACTCCTGAAAGAATAAGTCTGTCAGACTTTTCCACTAATAAAAAGCCCCGCCACTGTGCGGGGCTTTTTTCATTTATACCTTTGCCGGTCATGAAGGAATCCGTGTATAACTGGAATGGTGAGTTTATCGCCTCACAACAATTACAAACCGATATTCAAAACCGGGGCCTGAACTATGGTGACGGTGTTTTTGAAACCTTGAAATACGCCAATGGGCGCATTAATTTTTGGGAAGATCACTATTTCCGGTTAATGAGTAGTATGCGTATCCTCAGGATGGAAATACCCATGAATTTTTCACCGGAATACCTGGAGGAAAAACTACTGGAAACCGCTCGTAAAAACGGTATTGAAAAGGCAGCACGCCTCAAATTGCTGGTTACTCGTAAACCGGGCGGTTTTTACACCCCTGCCAATAATGATATTGACTATGTGATTACCGCTGAACCGTTGAAACAGGCCAGCTTTAAACTGAACGAAGCCGGTTTAACGGTTGATCTGTATAAGGATTTTTTCAAAGCCCGGAATTTGCTTTCCAACCTTAAAAGTACCTCCTCACAATTATATGTTCTGGCATCCATCTTCAGGCAGGAGAACCAGTTGGATGAATGCCTGATGTTGAACGACCAGAAGTATTTGACCGAAGCCATAAGTTCCAATGTATTTATTGTTAAAGACAAGGAAGTGAGTACGCCCTCCTTAAAAAGCGGATGTTTAAAAGGCGTGCTTCGAAAAAATGTTATTGAAATACTATCCAAAATGGATTACCAGGTTCAGGAGCGGGATGCCATTTCTCCTTTTGAACTGCAAAAGGCAGATGAAGTGTTTTTGACCAACAGCATTAAAGGCCTACAATGGGTAGGGCAGTACCGGAAAAAGAAGCTGGAACCTATTTTGAGCCCCCTGTTGACCGAAAGGTTAAATATTAAAGTGGCGCTGGGTTAGGTTAATTGAGGCTGGGATCTAAAGGGCTGTTGGCCCACAAAAGGTAATCGCCACCCAATTGTCGAATAACGTTTTTCCACATTTCCTGCGGTGAATCATGCAGTACATTCACGGATTTTTGCTCGAGGATAACCCACGATTTACTTTCTACTTCATTTTTAAGCTGGCCCAATCCCCAACCACTATAACCGAGGAAAAAGCGGATATCTTCGGGAGTTACCAATTTACACTTAATCATTTCCTTAAGTGGCTCCAGGTCGCCACCCCAGTACAAATCATCTTTAATAAGTTGACTGCCGGGAATCAGGTTCCCCTTGTTATGGATAAAATAAAGGTTATCCTGCTGTACCGGGCCACCGTGATATACCTTGGTCTTTAAAGAAGGAAACCCTATAACGATATCATCCAGTTGAAGGTCAAGAGGTTTATTGATCACAAAGCCCACGGAACCCTCTATCTCATTATGTTCGGTGAGCAATATTACCGTTCGGTCGAAATTAGGATCTCCCAATAAGGGCTCCGCCACCAGCAAGCTTCCTTTAATGGGATCAGTAAGTACCCTTTGCATACGCTTGATTTTCGTAAACTAATATAAAAGCTGAAGGTTAGATTTGCAATTGAATTTATTAACGTCCTTATGAACGAAGAATTGCAGAATGCCCGTGAAGATTATCAGCGGGGTTCACTTTCTGAAAATGAGCTCAACGGCAACCCTGTTCAGCAATTTGAACTTTGGTTCAATCAATATAAAAGCAGTGGAGTGGCCGATTATAACGCCATGGTACTATCAACTATTAACAATTCTGGCAAGCCTGCATCCAGGGTCGTTTTGCTAAAAGGTATCGACCAGGGAGGCTTTGAATTTTACACCAACTATTCCAGTAGCAAGGGGCAGGACATTAAAAATAATCCTGCTGTGGCCCTTAATTTTTTCTGGCCTTCGCTGGAAAGGCAGGTTAGGGTAGAGGGCCGGGCATTTGAGATGTCAGCCCGTGAGTCGGATGCCTATTTTAAAAGTCGTCCGCTGGGTAGCCGCCTGGGTGCATGGGTATCGCCACAAAGTGCCATTATTCCCGACCGTAAATATTTGGAAAATCGCCTGGAGGAAATACAGCGCAAGTATGGTGAAGATATTCCCCGTCCGGACCACTGGGGAGGCTACCGCGTAATTCCGGAAATGATGGAATTTTGGCAGGGACGTAGCAACCGCCTTCACGACCGCATCATGTACACCCGTACTAAGGATGGCTGGAAGATAGACCGGCTGGCACCCTAAAAAAAAGCCTCCCGATTATCGGGAGGCTTTATCAGCTTTCGTGCAAGCGGTGAGCTGATTTTAATTAAGACTTTTTAGCCTTCCACTTTTCGATACTGCCGTTGATCATTCCGGCATATTCGAACGGAGAGCCACTTTCCTCGGCACTGTCTTCGCCAATTTTAACGGCCGTTTTAGCAGATTTGATCGCTTCGTTATACTGTCCCATATCTGCCTGTATCTCCGCCATCAGCCAGTAGCTATACCAGTTCTTTTCATTACTCTCAATGGACATCTTCATATACTTGAGAGCCGTCTCCATATCCATTTTGTTGTTGTAATAGTAATTGGCCGCATTGCGGTAAACCCTCCATTTGGTATCGGGCTTGGCTTCGGCAATCGCCAATTCAATATTTTCCAGGGCCTTTGCCTGAACTTCCAGCGTAATGGGGATTTTCACCTCCGTCTCAGCCCAACGCAGGCTAAGTGCAGCACTCTCATTCCGCAGGTCGGTAAAATTGATGGTGAACGTCTCGGTCATATCCGTTGAGTTGCTGTTGATTTTAACCTGTACTGCGTCCATTGCCTTGTCGTAGCCTCCAGTACCCCACATATCCGTTTTTTTATTCAGGATGATTACCCACTCCTCTTCACCGGGGATGGTTAAAAGGGAATATTTACCGGCTTCCACTTTTTTTCCCGCGAATAAAATATCCGTGGTAAACTCAAGGGTGGTATTAGCATTAGCTCCGGTACGCCATAGCTCGTTATAAGCTACCAACTCTCCGAAAATTTCACGCTCCTTAACACTGGGGCGACTGTACACCACCGTAAAGTCAGTAAGACCGATTCGTTGCTGTACGGTAGAAGTAGGACTGGGCATAGGAAGGTCCTGTCCATAAGACAAGCCTGAAATAAGCACAGCTAGTGCCAATAATGTTTTTTTCATGGTGATATTTTTTAGTTTGTGATCAACAAATGTAAGATTATTAAATGTGCTTGTAAGGCACTATGAGGTTGTCTCTATACTCATATTGAAGTAACCTTAAGGTTTGTCGCTGGGCGTAATACTCCTGGTATAATTGGTCGTAATCCGCTCTTCGTTGGATTACTTCGAAATGTTTATCTATCAATAGAAGCACCAACTCACAAAATTCCCTCACCGCGTGTTGATTACCACTCGCTCCTGAAACGTAATCCGCCAGCCCTTCCTTTTCGAGGTATCTAATAAACAAAGGGTTGGCTTTACGACCTACGGCAAAACCAAGCCCTACGGAGCGGGCTACGGCTACATCCAGTATATCATCAAACAAGTAACACACCTCTTCCGGCTTTAAATTATGATTGTCGCAAAAGTCGGTTAGGGCCATTTGTTTCTGAGCAAACCGTAAGTAAACCGCATCAATGTGTTCGCGCTTGGCCCAGGTAAGGGCACTGGGGTTTTGCTTGCCGGTTATAATGGCGGTTACCGGCATAACACCATGTTCCAGGTAATGCCCGAAACGAAGCATATTAACCCCCAGGGAGTCGATTTCACTAAAGGAGCTAAAAACGCCTTCACCCTTGCGGCCATCGTTAAAAACACCATCCCAGTCAAAAACATAGGCCTTTATCTTCTTTAGCTTTTCTCCTATATCAAATGCGGAACTTATAAAGCGACCGCCACAACTGATAAATATGTCTTCCTTTTCGTTGAGATCCATAAAATGACTGTTCAAAGGATTTAAGGTACAACTTTAGTTATTTAGTGTAATTTCGAAATTGGTTTAACCATTTATTTTACGAAAGTATGCTCAAAGAGTTTAAAAAATTTATTGCGCGGGGTAATGTGCTTGAATTGGCCGTAGGTTTAATTATGGGCACCTACTTCGGGGCCATAACCAAGTCGTTGGTGAACGACATTTTAATGCCACCGCTAGGGATGTTGTTGGGAGGAGTGGACTTTTCAAAAATGAAGTTGGTTATACAGGAAAGTAGGGCTGCAGTAATGCAGGGCGAAACTGAAGTGCAGCCGGCAGTAGAGGAAATTGCCATCACTTACGGTAACTTCATAAGTACTGTTATCACCTTCGTATTGGTAGCATGGGTGGTGTTTTTAGTGGTAAAAGCGTACAACCGTTATATGAAAAAGGAAGAGGCCAAGCCCGAACCTTCCACACCGCCTCCACCTTCTAAAGAGGTTGAGTTGCTGATCGAAATCCGGGATGCACTTAAAAAATAAAACCATTTATAAAGCTTCCGAAACCTCGGGCCAGGCTTTACTATCTAGTCGTAAGCCACTGGCGTTTCCTTAATGTTAAGTCCTCTCCACAGGGGCTTGTTAATAATGAAATTGTAAATAACTTACTCTTAATCTTTACGTTACATTACCGGGTGAGTTTTGAGGAAACTTTGCACCCTTTTATAAAGAGTGCATCAAATTCCTTGAATTCAATGGAAAAGCGCAAAGTAGAATTGGTAGTCATTTCGGATGTACATTTAGGTACCTTCGGTTGCCGGGCTAAAGAGTTGTATAAGTATTTGAAGTCCATTCAACCGGAAATACTGGTTTTAAACGGAGACATTATAGATATCTGGCAATTCCGAAAGCGTTATTTCCCCAAGTACCATCTAAAGGTAATCAAGCAAATATTCAGCCTGGCCGCTAAAGGCACCAAAATACATTACCTCACCGGTAATCACGATGAGATGTTGCGCAAGTTTACCGACCTTACCTTTGGCAACATAACTTTAGCCGATAAGCTGGTTTTGAAGATAGGTGGTAAAAAAATCTGGTTTTTCCACGGTGACATTTTTGATGCCTCTATCCACAATGCCAAGTGGATTGCCAAGCTTGGTGGTTGGGGTTACGACTTTTTAATATTGATGAATAGCGTAAGCAACTGGTGCCTCGAAAAAATGGGCCGGGAACGTTACAGTTTCTCCAAAAAAATCAAGCAAAGCGTAAAGAAGGCCGTTAAGTTTATTGGTGACTTTGAAGACACTGCAGCTCACCTGGCTATTGACAATGGTTATGATTATGTAGTATGCGGTCACATTCACCAACCGCAAATGAAAACCGTACGAAAAGAGGAGGGTAGTTGTACCTATCTTAATTCCGGTGACTGGATAGAAAACCTTACTTCTTTGGAGTACCGTAATCGCAAATGGTCACTTTACCAATACCAGGATGAGCATTATGTAAAAGTAGCCGATGAAGATGATGATCTGAATGACCTGAACCTGAAAGATTTGATCAAAAAAGTAACCCACAATTACACCACTCTTGAAAAAACGGCTTAAGATTCTTTATGCGATACAGGGTACAGGAAACGGTCACGTGGCCCGGGCACGGGAAATTATACCGATACTCCAGGAATACGGTGACCTGGATATTGTGTTGAGTGGCGATCAAAGCAATGTGGAGCTATCTTGCGATATTACTTATCGCAGTAAGGGCCTGACGTTTATTTATGACCGTAGCGGAGGTATCAGTTATATCAAAACCCTTTTCAAGAATAACCTTATTCAGATATTTCGCGAAATCAGGCGTTTTCCGGTGGAGCAATATGACGTGGTGATCAACGATTTCGAATTTATCACCGCATGGGCCTGCAAACTGAAAAATAAGCCCTGTATAGGAATGGGGCACCAGGCATCCTTTCAATCTCCTAAAACCCCGCGCCCCAAACGAAAGGAGTGGTTGGGTGAAATGATACTCCGGCATTATGCACCCTGCACCCAACCCATTGGCTTTCACTTTGACCATTTCGATACTTTTATTCAGCGCCCGGTAATACGTGGCGAAATAAGGCGTGCTAACGTTTCCAACCAGGGACATTATACGGTTTACCTGCCTGCTTTCGGTGATGAAAAAATTGAACATTACCTGGCTCAAATACCGGAAAAACAATGGCAGGTGTTCTCTAAATTCACCCAAAAGCCCTATACCAAAGGTAATGTGCATTTCAGGCCTATATCCAATAATGACTTTATCCAAAGCTTTACAAGTTGCGAAGGAATATTAACTTCGGCTGGCTTTGAAACTCCGGCCGAAGCACTGTATATGGGTAAAAAGGTATTTGTGATTCCCATAAAACGGCAATATGAGCAGTTCTGTAATGCTGAGGCTATGCGCACCATAGGCCTGCCCATGGCCAAAACTCTCAACAACCAATCTTTGCTACAGCTAAAAGATTGGGTACAATACCATGAGCCCTTATCCATTCATTATCCAGACGTTACACGTGATATTATAGCCGGGCAAATATTCGGAGAGTGGACAGAGCGGAAGGCGACCGTTTCGCCTGTTACCCGATAAAATTTATTATCTCCGTAGTCGTTTATCAATTCAAAGCATATTTGTAATTTTGCCAACTATTTTGGATATGCTCAAAAAAATCATATACATCAGTCTCATTGCTGTTTTGGCTTCTTGTAGCGAGTATCAAAAAGTGTTGAAAAGCACCGATCTCAACCTGAAGTACGAAAAGGCAGTGGAGTATTACGAAGCGGAGAAGTACAATAAGGCCTACCCCTTGTTTGACGAGCTATTAAGCTTATACAGGGGTACTCAGAAAGCGGCAGACGTTTATTATTATTTCGCTTACACCAATTATCACCTGGGCGATTATATATTGGCGGCCTACCACTTCAAGAATTTCAGCAAAACCTTTCCTACCCACGAAAAAGCTGAAGAATGTGCTTTTATGGTAGGGTATTGTTATTACCTGGAGTCACCATCGTACAGTTTGGATCAGACCTATACGTTTAAGGCCATTGGCGAATTACAGTTGTTTGCCAACAAAAACCCCAATAGTGAAAGGTTACAGGAGTGTAATGAGCTCATTATTGAGCTAAGGAGGAAATTGGAGCGCAAATCGTTTGAAATAGCGGAACTGTACTTCGAAACCGGATTTTACCAGGCAGCCGTGGTAGCCTTCGGAAACACGCTTAACGACTATCCCGATACTAAATATCGTGAAGAGGCGTATTATCTTCGCCTGAAGTCTTCTTACGAATTAGCGAAAAACAGTATTGAATCCAAGAAATTACAACGTTTCATTGAATCCAAAACCGCGTATTTTGACTTCATTGAGCGTTATCCCGAAAGTGAAAACGCCCAAAAGGCCGTTGAGATGTACGTTGTGATACAAGACGAAATTGAAAGTTTAAAGAAAAATCAGTCCTGATAATTATGGCAGATTATAAAAAGAGGGAAGCTCCCAAAACCACCGTTACCCGTAACCAGAATGAGTTGGATACCCCAACCGATAACATCTATGAGGCACTGTCTATTTTAGCCAAGCGTGCCGATCAGATTGGTGAGGATATCAAAATTGAACTTAACGACAAACTGGAGGAGTTCGCTACTCATACCGAAAGCCTGGAAGAAATCTTTGAAAACAAGGAGCAAATCGAGGTAAGTCGTTATTACGAAGCTCTTCCAAAGCCCACCGCCCTGGCCATTGAAGAGTGGAAAGAAGGGCAGGTATATTACCGCTATCCGGAAGAAAAGAAAGATTAAAGATGTTACGCGGTAAAAAAGTGCTGCTGGGTGTAACCGGCAGCATAGCCGCTTACAAAACCACTTTCCTTACCCGCCTTTTGATTAAGGCAGGAGCGGAGGTAAAGGTGGTACTTAGCCCGGCTGCCCGCGATTTTGTAACTCCGCTCACCCTGGCCACCCTTTCTAAAAACCCGGTTCAATGGGAATATTTCGATCGTGAGGACGAGTCGGGCGAATGGCACAATCATGTAGATTTAGGCCTTTGGGCTGATTGCATGATTATCGCTCCCGCTACTTCCAATACTCTCAGTAAAATGGCTTCCGGGGCCTGTGACAATTTTCTTTTGGGAGTATATATGTCCGCCAAGTGCCCGGTGTACTTTGCTCCGGCCATGGACCTGGATATGTACAAACACCCGGCTACGCTGGAAAACATTGAGAAATTACAATCTTTTGGCAATCGCTTTATACCGGCCGGCACCGGTGAGCTGGCCAGTGGTCTGGAAGGCGAGGGACGTATGGCCGAGCCGGAAGATATTGTTGATTTTATCGGGAAAGACCTGTTAAAAGGTATGCCGCTGGAAGGCAAGAAAGTACTGATCAATGCCGGGCCTACCCATGAAGCGATAGATCCGGTACGCTTTATTGGTAATCACTCCTCCGGTAAAATGGGCGTAGCCCTGGCCGAAAGAGCCTACAGCATGGGAGCCGAGGTAAGCCTTGTGCTGGGACCGGGTTCAGTTATGCCGGTGGAAAGTTCAATTGCCGTTTATCATGTAGTATCAGCCCGGGAAATGAACGATAAATGCCGTGAATTATTCCAGGAGGCCGATATCGCCATACTCTCAGCTGCAGTAGCCGATTACCGACCAAAGGATGCAGCCACCCAAAAAATAAAGAAGAGCGGGGAGGATATTCACATTCAATTGATTGAAAACCCGGATATACTCAAAGGTTTAGGAGAATTGAAGGGCGACAAACAAGTACTGGTGGGCTTTGCCCTGGAAACCCAGAATGCCATAGAAAATGCAATAGCAAAATTGCATAAGAAAAACTGCGATCTTATCGTTTTAAACACTCCTTCGAAAAAGGGCAGCGGATTTGGGCATGACACCAATGAAGTTACCTTGATTGACCGCAAGGAGAACCAATATCCATTAGAACTAAAGAGTAAAAGTGAAATCGCACAAGAAATACTTCAGCATATCTGCAACCATCTTTTGTAGTGCCTTATTTTTAATAGGTCTTACCGTCCGTGCGCAGGAGCTTAACGCAGAGGTTCAGGTTCTTTCGCCCAACATACAAAGTACCAACAAGCAAGTATTCACTACTCTTGAAACGGCTATAATAAACTTTTTGAATACCCGGAAGTGGACCGGGGAAACCTACCAGCCGGAGGAAAGAATTAAGTGCTCTTTTATTATCAACATTACCGAATGGAACAACGAACAGTTTAAGGGTACCTTGCAAATACAATACAGCCGCCCTATTTTCAAGTCAGGCTACAATTCACCGGTGCTCGTACACATGGATAATGACTTTCAATTCGAATATTTAGAATTCGACCGTCTGGACTTTTCCGAAAATACCAGCCTTTCCAATCTCACCTCGGTACTGGCTTACTATGTATATGTTATAATCGGCATGGATCACGATACCTATGCTAAAAAAGGGGGGGATCCTTTTTACGATCAAGCCTTGGCCATTGTAAATAACAGTCAGAACAACGGCTTTCCAGGTTGGTCCGGCTTTTCTGGTGGTAATAAAAACCGTTTTTGGCTGATCGATAATTTACAAAACCCGGCTTTTGACGGCATACGTTTATGTTGGTATCAGTACCACCGCCAGGGAATGGATTTGATGTTCGATCCCGCCCAGCAGAATCTGGCTAAAAAGAACATCAAAACCTCATTAATGCAGTTAGACGAGGTGAATAATAAACGTCCCAACTCTTTTCTCATGCAGCTTTTCTTCGATGCTAAAAGCCAGGAGATTATTAATATTTTTAGTGGTGGCGACCCTATGAATCTGGCAGACCTTAAGGAGGTGTTGATTGAAATTGACGGCAACAACGCCAACAAATATGAAGCAATGGGCCGCAGTTAATTTGAGCGGTATTAACTTCTTACGATCTTTGTCTTTTGCAAAAGACTAATTAATATCACACCCCTCTATGCTGCAGCATCTTTCTATTAAGAATTATGCATTAATCGATCACCTGGAACTGGATCTTTCCGGTGGATTTTCGGTAATAACCGGTGAAACCGGGGCCGGTAAATCTATTATTCTGGGAGCATTATCCATGATCCTGGGCCGGAGGGCTGATTTAAAGTCGGTACGTAATTCGGATAAAAAGTGCGTGGTGGAAGGTACTTTTAAGCTGGACCGTGAAATACACCTGTCCTTTTTTGAGAAAAATGACCTCGATTTTGAGGAAGTAAGCATCATCAGGCGTGAAATAACACCATCCGGAAAATCACGGGCCTTTATTAACGATACTCCGGCCCGCCTGGAAGCCATCGAGAGTTTAGCAGAACGACTTATTGATGTGCATAGCCAGCACCATAATCTCTTGCTTAACGACCTGGATTTTCAACTGCAATTGCTGGATAACTTCGCTCAAAACACCGCGGAAAGAGAAGCTTACACTCAGGTTTATCAACAGCTTCAAGGGCTGAATAAAGAATTGAACAGTATTTCAAAACTCACTGAAAATGAGTCAGGAGACATGGATTACCTCGATTTTTTATTTAACGAACTTGAGGCGGCTCAAATTCGTGAGAACGAACAGGAAGATATTGAAGAGCAGTTACGACTGGTTGAAAGTGCCGATGAAGTTCAGAACGCATTGAGCGAAGGCATCCGCATGCTGGACGGTGAACCTTTTTCAGTTTTACAGGCCCTGCAACAGGCCTCATCCAACTTAAGCCAGGTATCGCAATTTGACAAGAGCTTCGGTGAATGGAGCGAAAGGCTGGAAAGTGCCCGCATTGAGCTGGACGACCTTCGCGCATCCATGGAAGACCGTTTGCAGAACCTGGAGGTGGACCCACAGGAAATTCAACGCCTGGATCAAAGGCTGAGCCTTTTGATGACGTTACAACAGAAACACCGCGTTAACTCAGTAGGTGGGCTGATTGAGCGTAAGAAGGAACTGCAGGAAAAATTGGAAAACCTTTCCGAAGCAGGGGATAAGCTGAAAGAACTGAGTCAGCAAAAGGACAAGCTACAAAAGGAATTAGCGGAAAGTGCTTCCCGCTTACACCAAAGCCGGGTTGAAGTAATTCCCAACCTGGAAAGTAAAATTCAAGATCTTTTAAAGGACCTGAATTTGGCGCATTCTACTTTTCAAATCCGTTTATCGCCAACCCAAAATTATCATTCCAACGGAAGTGACAGGATAGACTTTCTTTTTACGGCCAACCGAGGTTCTGAAGCAGCGCTGTTAAACAAGGTGGCTTCCGGTGGTGAATTGAGCCGGGTCATGTTGGCTTTGAAGGCCATACTGGCTCAAACCCAAAACTTACCGTCTATCATTTTTGACGAAATCGACACGGGGGTTTCCGGTGAAACCGCTCAGAAAATAGGGAATATTTTACAGGGAATGGGGCAGGTAATGCAGGTAATGGCCATTTCACACCTCCCGCAAATTGCCTCCCTAGGTCAGCACCATTTTAAAGTGGTGAAAGAATCAGACGATGAAAACACTTTCACGCGAATCGTTCGCCTGGATGATGATGAGCGCATTGATGAACTGGCGCGACTCCTGAGCGGGGGAACCATTACCGAAGCAGCGCGTGAAAATGCGCGGGAACTGCGTAAACAGGCCGTATTATCGTGAGTAAGGCTCAGGTCGTTTAATAAGGCTTCCTGCAATCAATCATCTTTATTCTTAACTTTCGCAAAATTTTTTCACGTATGTATGCTGACTATATGAAAATACGTTAAACAGAAACCTACGTGAATACTTAATGCAGAAGAACCTATGGCCCTCAAGATCAAATTTTTACCACTCATAGCAACGTTCGCTCTTCTCAGTGTCGGATGTAAAGATGATGCTAAACCTGCGGCTCCGGTTGAGTCGGCCGATGTAATTGTTCTCAACCGCGGTGTAACACCGGGTGGTGTAGGCTCCATTTCTATTTACGACCCATTGGCCCGGGAGGTAGAGCAAAATGTATTTCAGAAAATCAATACCTATAATATGGGCAGCCTCGCCCAAAGTGTTTTGGTGGATGGCGAAATTACCTTTGTAGTAGTTTCCGGTGAGGGAGTGGTGTATATTCTGAACACCGAAGACCTTACCGTTATCGATAAAATACAGGGTATGGAAACGCCCCGTTATGTGGTAAAGGCTACCCCTAGTAAATATTACATTTCCGATTGGGGGATAAGTGGAGTACACGTTTTAAACCTCAAAACGCGTAAACTGGTTCGTGAAATTGAAACCGGTGCCGGACCTGAAAATATGTTGATCTATGAGGATCGTCTCTTTGTGGTGAATTCCGGTGGCATAAAGGATGGTCTCTTGCAATCCGACAGCACGGTAACCGTAATCCAAACGGAAACCGACACCATTATGGATACGCTTTATGTAGGAGAAAATCCCACCAGTCTCCAAATTGATAAAAACAATAAAATATGGGTATTGAGCCCGGGTATTACCAAAATACCGGTGGAGACCAGTTCCCACGGATTTTTACATACCATTGATGCAGATTCCATAGAAGTATTGGATACCCTGAAATTTGCCAATAACCTGCTTAAACCCCGCTATCTGAAAATAGACGAGGCAGGCGAAAACCTTTACTTTTTGAGCGATGTGGCGGAAGCCGATATTTATAAGCACCCGGTTGAAAGTATGGTTTTACCGATTGTTTCCTTCATTCCGGGTAATTTCAACTGCCTGGAGTATGATAGTGGTGAGGAAAGGCTTTACGCGGGTGACCGTAGAAATGGCAATGAACCCGGTGTGGTACGTGTATTCGGTATTGATGGTGCTGAGATCGATCAATTTGAATGTGGATTTTTCCCGATCAATTTCGGGTTCAAGCGATAACGCATGTCTTTTGAAATAGCCTCTATCAAAAATAAGGGGCTTCTTCGTGAGCTGAAGCAAAAACTGGAGAATTACCTGGGGCCGGATGCTTCTGCTTCTCCGCTGGGTTCCTCTGTTATCCAAATCGGTTTGATTTTAAGATCCGCTAGCCCGGCTTTCCGAAAACCTACCCTTTTAATTTTTGCGGCTGACCACGGTGTTGGCAAAGACGTCCGGGCTATGATCCCGAATCGTGAAACCTATAATCTGGTGTTGCGCTTCCTGGAAGATGCAGGCCCTTTAAATCGCCTGTGCAAAGAGCAAAACATTACCATGAGGGTAGTGGACCTGGGGGTAGATCATCATTTTGAAAATCTTTTGACATATTGGTTAAACCATGGCTCCAAACACATTAACAAGAAAGTGGATTTGGGCACCCAGGACTTTACCCAAGCCCCGGCCATGACCACCGCGCAGTGTAAGGAGGCTTTCAATGCCGGTGCCGAGCTGGTTAAGCAGGAACGCAGGCAAAAGTCCAACGTGCTTATAATCGGAGCCATTGGCGTAGGAAATCAACTTAGTGCCCTGGCCCTTGCTGCGGCTATCCTTGATTTAAAGCAGGAAGACCTTCCTGGCAATACAGCCGGAATGGAGATCGTGTTCAAGGCTTTAAAAAAGCACCCTAAAACACATGACCCTCTTACTTTATTAACTCTTTTTGGTGGCTACGAAATTGCCGCCATTACCGGTGCTTTTTTGCAGGCGGCCGAACAAAAAATGGTCGTTATGATTGATGGTTTAGTGGCTGCCGTGGCTTTGTTGGTGGCTCAAAAGCTTAACTCCAAAGTGCTGGAGTATGTATTGTGTTGCGACACCAATAATGACGCGGCCTACCGGTTTGTTTTGAAACAATTGGATAAAAATCCCGTGTTGAATTCCGGAATTTCGGCCGGAGATGGTACCGGGGCGGTACTAACTTATCCTTTAATAAAGTCGGGGCTTGGTTTTTTAAGAGCCTGATTATTGCCTTACGGCTAGATGGTCTGCTTTTATCTCACCTCTCAAAAGAACCCAGGCCGTTCCAAACAGGATTACACCGTAAACCAGGGTACCCAAAACCTGATTCAACAGGAACGGTAAACCAGCTACATAGGCACTGATAAGACCTGAAAAATCTTTGGAGTACAGGGGACTGGCCTGCCAGGAACCCGCGTTGGTCAAAAGATAAAACACCACTGCGGAAAGAAGCCCTGCACCGATCAGGGACAAAACTTTAAAACCCCGGGTAAAGTATCTTCCGATCAGTACCGAAAGAATAAAGCCTCCGTAAATTAAGCTGAAGCCTGGGGTAAGCCATACCCACCCATCGTAAAACTGGGCATAAACTACGTTATTCAGGATAAGGTCGCTTAAAAACAAGGTGATTACCGGAATCAAAAAAGCCTTCCAGCTATCTTTGAACAAAGCCCCTCCCAGTAAGGCGGCTGCGCCCACGGCCGTGAAGTTGGGTGCGTGGGGGATAAACCGGGTAATCATCGCTAAAACGATTAAAGAAGACAAAGCAAACAGGCGCTTATTCATAAAACTTGAATTCATTTCGTGGGTCAAAAGTAATAAAGGCTGAGCTTTTTATAAAGCTGATGGCTTATAGACTTTAAATGTACCGTCTTTATACAGGATAACAATCTTTTCAACTTCCTGATTATCGGCAGAGCGGGATAGGGAGTAGGGCTTAGGTTCCTTTACCATAGCCTCTTCATTTTGCTTTTCATCTGTACCGGCCTGATCCGTAGAAGTGGCGGAAGGGGCTGTTCCCGGAATGGAAGCATGTCGCACTCCTTCCATTGGAAAAGCTGAAGCTGCGGAGCTGAAACCAACCGGCTCAGATGAGTGTAAATCACCTTTTACATTTGTAACATTCTTAAATAGATTACCCTCTCCGGAGAGTAAATATTCAATATTTACATTTGTAAAAGAAGCTCGGATAGCTTCTATGACTTGCAAACTTACCTTGTTTCGCCCACTTATAATATGGCTTATAATAGATGGATTAATGTCAATTTTTTTAGCAAACTCGGTGTTAGTGAGGTTGCTTTCTGCCATTAACTCTTTAATTCTAAGCGATATATCTTCCATGACGCGCTGTGTTTGTTTCAGATTGTAAATATACTACAGAAATGTAAATACAAGTGTGACTGTCGAGATAATTAATATCTTAATATATAAACTTATTATTCATTTAATAAGATTTAAAGTACTGAAAAACATTAGTTTACATATTTTAAAATACAATTGTAAATAGCTTCGAAGAGCCTTTTATTTAGCTCTCAATCATGACATATCAGCAAATGGATTCCAGTAAGCCTAAAGTGTTTACTTTCGGGAAAAATTCAATCAATGCCTTTTGAATTTAAACCAGAAGATTACGGATCGTATATCGAGCAGGATTTCCGGTATCGTTGGTTACGTCCGCATCACTTAATCCAAAAACTGGAAAAATTCAGGCGGTCCGGAAAATTGGATTGGAATATCATCGGTCATTCGGTTGAGGGCCGGACCATAGAAAGTATTGGCTTCGGAAAAGGACCTGTCCGTATAATGGCCTGGTCGCAGATGCATGGTAACGAACCTACTGCCACCATGGCCCTGGTGGATATACTGAACTTTTTAACACATCAGGATGCATATGACGGCTACCGCCAGTGGTTATACGATCATTTTACACTGGTATTAATCCCCATGCTCAACCCCGATGGGGCAGAGAGATTTTCACGGACCAATGCTTTGAATATAGATCCCAACCGGGATGCCTTAAGGTGGCAAAGCCCGGAAATGCAGGCCTTCAAATCCTTATTCGACCGTTTTCAGCCACATTGGGGTTTTAATCTGCACGATCAAAGGAATTTTTTCTCGGCCGGGGAGTCTCCTCATTCAGCTACCATTAGCTTTCTTTCGGCATCAGCCGATAGACAACGTACTTTAACGGAAACCCGTAAAAAGGCTATGCAATTGATAGGGCAGGTGTGGAAGCAGGTTCATCACTTGTGTGAAAATCATTTTGGCCGCTACACCGATGAATTTTATCCCCGTGCCCTCGGAGAGTTTTTTCATACCCGGGAAGTACCTTGTGTTTTGGTAGAATCGGGCAGCTACCCGAATGACCCTTACCGGGATAAAGCGCGTCAGCTAAACTTTATTCTTTTATTCAAGGCCCTGGAAAGTATTCAACGACAATCCTTTGAATCGGAGAGTATAAATACCTACCTGGGCATTCCGGAAAACGGCAAGTCGCTCTTCGACCTGCTCATTCGTAATTGCCACCTAAAGCTGGGTAATACTACCATTCGGGCAGACCTCGGCTTTATGTACCATGAGAAGATAAATGACGATAAAACAGGTCTGGACAAACCTTTGATTTTGAAAGAAGTGGGGGATTTATCATTTCACTTTGGCCTGGAAGAAAGCGAAGGGGGAGTGGTGGAAGATGGCTCAGCATTGCAATTAGAGCACGCTGCGCATTTCGAACTCGTGCGTACCGGCCATACGCTGCAATTTAAGGAGGGTTATCTTACCCCAAAAAACCGGGCTTGATTACAGCACCCGTTTAAACACATAAAAGCCAAACAGTATTACGATTATGGCCACCGCCACATACACTGCATTGCCGTAGTACAGGCGATGCATTTTCAGGTCTTTGCGATAACCCCAAAGCAGGTATCCGAAAAAAACAATAAAAAAGAGGCCCGCAAAAATCCAATGCCCCGTGGTAATATTTTCCATAGTATGTTTGGGATCAATTCCAACAAAGGTACTTATGAAAAAGCAATTGGATCATGTGGCGCGCTTCCACGAAGTTTTTAAAATCGGCAACGAAGTACAGCCCAAAGGCAGAGTAGAGGAGTCCACCTACCAACTCAGGTACAAGCTGATGAAAGAAGAAAACGAAGAATACCTGGAAGCTGCCCAAAATGGCGACCTGGTGGAAATTGCCGATGCCCTGGGTGACATGATGTATATTTTATGCGGAACCATACTTAAACACGGACTGCAGGAAATTATTGAAGAGGTTTTTGAGGAAATACAGCGCAGCAATATGAGTAAGCTGGACGAAAATGGGCAACCTATATATCGTGAAGACGGTAAGATTTTGAAAAGCGAGCTATACTCCAGGCCCAATATTGCCGAAGTGCTCAATCGTTTTCAGGATACCGCAAAGCAGAACCCATAAAAAAAGCGGGGCTGGCCCGCTTCTGTTTTTTATATCTGAAATTGATCAGTGTGTGCTCATCTTGGTTTTCAGCTTGCGAATCTGAGCCTTGAGCTTTTCGCAAGACTGGTTGATAGCTCCCTCAAAACTATCGGAACGGCTATCGGCATAAATGTCGTTACCGGGAATATTCAGTTTGATCTCAGCTACCTTATTTTCCTGTTTATCGTTGTAATCCAGCTTCAGGTACACTTCAATTCCTACAATGTGCTCAAAGTATTTGGTGAGCCCTGAAGCTTTCTCTTTGGCGTAATCAGTTAAAGTTTCATCCGCGTTAAAACCCACGGTTTGAATGTCCCATTTCATAAATTTCTTTTTTATGTTCGTCTGTACTATAGAACAGGCCACCGTTCCAAAAGGTTTAGTCCAAAAGGCGAGTGACCACAAGCTTTGGTATGATAATTGGCCAAAAAATTCCAAATAATAGTAGTTTTGTTCCCAAGCATTAAAAAAGAAACCAAAAACATGTTTATGAACCGATTGATTTTAGTTTTATGTCTATTGGCTGGTTTACAGCTTTCTGCACAGGAAGGGCCTATTATCTCCAGCGCGGTGATTTCCATCGACCGTAATGGCGACCTGGCCCAGGCTAAAAAGTACATCGATGAAGCAGCCCAGATTATTTCCACAAAACCCGAAAGTGAAGTGAGTTACAAGGACCTGCGTAAATTTTATTACTACCAGGGCTTGATCAACTTCCGCATTTACAATAGTCAGGATCCTAAGATATCAGCGCTGGATGATCAGGCTTTGGATAAAGCAGCCGAGGGTTTTAGAAAAACCATTGAATACGAAAAGCAAACCGGCAAAGAGCGTTACACCGAGGATGCCAAGCAGCAAATACCTTTTGTAGCCAACGCTTATGCTCAAAGGGGAATTCAAAAAAGTGGTAACGAAAATTTCCAGGGGGCTTACGAGGACTTCATACTCAGCTATGAAATGAAAAAAGAACCCCCGGTTTCGCAAACCGACACCACGATGTTGTACAACGCTTCCATTATGGCGCAAAACGGCCAGATGCTGGACAAGGCCATCGAAATCAACAAAAAGTTGATCGACATGGGATACCGTAGCCGCGTGTACAAGGCCAACAACGTGGAAACGGGCGAAGTAGCTGAGTTTCCTAATCGCAAGCAAATGGATTTGGCCGTACAGTCCGGAGCCTATAAAAATCCGGTGGTTGAGGGTGATATACGGGCTGACCTCTACGTAACAATTACTGGCTTATATCTGCGAAACGGAGATACAGCCATGTACGATAAATACGTTCAGGAAGGTCGCCAAAAGTTCCCCAATAACCAGAGTTTACTATTGGCTGAGCTGCAGAAGTTTTTTGAAAATAAGGAATACGAAAAAGCCCTGGTTAATCTCGATCAGGCGATTGCTAAAGACCCGGATAATGTGGTGATGCACTACAACAAAGGGGTTATTCTACAAAACGAAATGGAAGATTATGAAAGGGCGCTACAAGCTTATGAAGATGCTTTGAAGGTGGATTCCACCTACAGTGATGCCCTGTACATGTCCAGCATTATTTATATAGACCGTGCCAACGCCATTGGTGAGGAGATGAATGAATTGCCGCTGAATGCCACCAAGAAATACGAGGAACTGAAGAAAAAGCAAACCTCGGTGTTTGAAAAGGCATTGCCATACCTGGAGAAGGCCCATCGTTATAATCCTGACGATACGCAGGTAACTACGGCATTAGCGCAGGTGTACCGTGCCCTTAAGATGTATGAAAAGGCGAAGGCCTTGCAGGGTTAGGATAAAGTTATAAAGAGGAGAGGCAGCTATGAGCTGTCTTTTCTTTTGGAAATTTTATTTTACATAATATTAATTATAGGGCAAAAATATTGGCATTGTTTTATATTGCCAATTCATTATAAAACCTGATAATATGCCCACTCACCACAACTACATCAACTGTCAATTTACTTACTACTCCATCAATCACTACCATGTCCGTAGATCAGGTTTTCATTCATTGGTATCAACTATCCGTAGATTATGGAAATGCTTTTTCAACTATAATTAATACTATGTCTCCTCCCGCACGTGCGGGATCCGGGCTCCGCCCAAATAGAATCTAGCGTCTCCGAAAATTACCTACTTACAAATTCCCGTTTTCAGTTTTGTTTATAATTAGCCATTAGGATTAAATAGCCGCACCTTGCCTACCGGCAGGCAGGTTTGCCAATTCTGCTGACCTGGCCTTACACCGTTACTTCAATGTGCAACAACAAATCCCAACCTCATTTAAAAGACCTCAAGCGAATTGCTGAGATTCTGGATGTGGATATCCGGGAATTACCTGTTCCTACGAAGGAATGATTTTAATAATTTAAAAGTCTTTTATGAGTATGTGGATGGTTGAGGGAGAATTTCCTGATTATACAGCCTATAATAATTCGGGATGGTTTCGTTTGAATGTTGATCAAGCTTTCAATCATCAAACTTGGGAACCTCCTATTCATTGGGAAGGATTAGTAAATAGCGTTAAAGTGAAATTTATACAAACTTCACATATGGCTTCTTCTATTTATGATTTTGATTTTGAGGGATTCCCAAAGGAAGTTGAAGACGCTAAATCATATATTGTAGAAGCAATCGATGACGCTATGAGAGTTATGGATTAGTAGCTTCTAATATTAAACATTCATTTCATTCTCGATCATTGTAGGAAAAGTAACTATTCTCTTGTAGAGCTGCATATTTCGATAATGCTTCGTTTAAGTTTATATTGACGCTCTTATTGACATAATATTGATGCTCAATATTCTCAAAGTAGTGATTCAGGTTTAGAATAACTTCCTCCGGTAAGTTACCAATACTAAGCCAGGTTTTTGCTTTAAATTTCATCTTGTAAATTCGAAACCTATTAATACAAGCCGGAAAATTGCCATTAAATAGGCAAACAGGTTGCAGAGCCCCAATTGCTATGTCTTTCAAGTTACTGAATTTTCCTTGCTTAATGCTTTCATCATAACTCATTTCATACAACTGAAAAATGTAAGGGAGTGCTTTTACTGATGTAAGGGCATACCATGGATTGGTAGGCGAAGAGTCATCGGGAACTATTTTATTTTCGTTAATATATTTGATGTAATATCTTATGCCCTTGGTGTTCTGTAATTTCATGAGGTAAGAAGCCAATTTTAACTTTTCCTCTTTATTTTCAGTTAACTCAAATAGATTCTGTACTTGTATTAGTACTTTATCACTTTTTCTATTGATCAATTCTCCAATCAACTGAAATTTGAAATCATCTTTTATCTCGGGTAATAGGTTCTCTAGTTTAGCTAAACCTCCATCAAGTTTGTTGTAGGTTTCAAGAACTTTATAACGATTGTATCCTCCATTTTCCATATACTTAGTTAAATGCTCAGCTGCGTGTGTCAAACCATGTTTTACGCAATAATCCAAATGATCTTCGAGCACCATATCAAATCCTATCCCTTCGGACAAATTCTTTATTACCCGCTCATCTATTTTGTCCTTTGGTGCAACTGATTCCACAAAATCCATTATTTTGACCTCATTATCATCCCATTTTTGAAAAGATAACATATTGAGGTAAAGCTCTGTAGCATAGTGATCCAGTTTTAACCTCCTAATAAGAAAAGACAGCTTGATAGCCTCTTGGTTTGCAGAAGTTGTACTTTCATCGGGATGAGATAATGCTGTTTTAAAATCAACTTCCTGAGCTTTTTTGTCGCACCAAGTCTTTATATCGTTCAACTGATCATCGGTAAACTCTGGATCTGAATCATCTTTTAAAAAATCAATTATTTTTCGAATTGAGTATCTCTCCCAGTTATTTTCGATCCAATCTAATAGTTTTTCTCTATGTATTTTTTGATGATTTTTATATAGAAGTATTGTTTCGTAAACCACTGGTAAATACTTCCCTTCAAATTTTGTTTTATGGATCTCCCAGATTTCGTTATTGGTGATTACATCCTTACCTGTATCAATGAACACTTGTTCCATGGCCCTTTTGAAGGCGCCTTTATCGAAAAGAAGAGCCTTTGTGCTTTCTCTCCTTTGATGCCTTTCCTTTTCCATATCATGATATATTGGCAATTCGATAAATGCCTTTTCATTAACAAGCTTGTTAAATTGTTTAAGGTATGGACCGTTTCTTTCAATGCAATACTGAAAGTTGCTTACAGTGTTTTGACTAATTCTGGAAGCTTTGAATTCATTCGCGAAGAATTCAATCCCATCCTCGTTTGCTAATACGGCCAATTTATCTAAGGCATTATATTTAAGATCATCTACATTAATTGTATAAAGTTCCTTGAATGCCCTCGATTTGTTACCAGTAGAATCAAAGTATTTGATGAACTCTTTTACTCTTTTATCATGTAGGTGAACATTTTCCGAATCAAAAGCAGATATAATCTTTTCATAAAGGTCATTGTCGTTCGGGAAAGATTCGGCCACGTATTCAAGTGTATGATCTATAATCTCACCAAAGTAGACCGCATAAGCAACTCTACTATAATCGCTAACTATAAAATCGATAACTCTCTTCGTGGCGTCAAGAGATTTCACAGCCCGTATACAATTTACTAATTCATAGTATTCATTGGCTAACCTATCACTGCTCTCGTATTCTTTGCTGATGTACTTTCCAGTGAAGTCGAGAACTATTCCAATATATTTGTCTTGATATCCTTGTTTGTGGATTGCATGGAACAAAGTGTATCTTATCCATGTATCTGAGGAGTTTTGAAAGCGTTTCATTAACTTCTCAAATTCATCTTCATCTAATTTAAATAGCTCAACATATGCTTTAAGTGCTAGGTATTGCAGTTCAGGTTCCTTGAACAAAACTTGTTCAATTGCCTGCTTTGATTTAACAACTTGATGCGGATAATTAGATGCTATTTCATAATATGAAATCAGATCGAGGACATTTGCCCTAGATACCACTGGCCGATCCCTTTGTAACTCCTGAATAAAGAAATTCAGGCTTTCACCTGACCGGGAAAACTTGGCAAACTCCCACGGATCAAACTTTGATCTATTGATCCTTCTCTTTTCCTTTTTATAGAAATTGAAAATCTTCTCAAAAACTTGATAACGAATGCCAGCTGTTAACTTATCCGGCTCAAATTTTATTAGCAGTTCGGGCTCATTGTCAGATAGCCAATTCAAAAGTTGCTTCCTTACTTCGTTTGATTCATTGAGCGAGCTAATGACAAAGGACAATGTGTTAACCCATAAGGGTTTAATCTTCTTATATCCTTTTGGAAAACAAATAACTTTCTTAATTACTTCTAATTTCTGCTTTGAAAGCAATTTGGCGACCAGGTACTCTTGGATATTGTTGTGACTGTACTTCCAAATTGAATCTACCCCTTCACTCCCATCAAGTAAGGAACCCGCACACTTTATAACATGCTGCTCATTCTTGGAAAGTGTTTGTTGAATCTCTTTCCATGTTCCATTGTTCTTTCCTTGATATTCGAATATAAAAGCTAGCTTTTCTAATGCCTTTCTCATTTCCAACTCTTTCGAATCTCGATCATCAGGAAAGTGTCTCTTTACATCCTTTTTAATGTTTTCCGAAATGACTTCTTCAAACAATTCGGCTTTGCTATTAGAGATTTTGTTTCGTGTGGAATATTGATCGACTAATTTTATTAGGTAATATGGTACATACAGTAAGTTATTTAGGTTTTTATCCGCTACCTCCTTTAAGAAGCTGTCCTTTTTTAATAGGATTTTCTTACCTATATGATCTTGAATCTGTTGATATGAAAGGGCTGCAAGCTGGTAAGAATCAAAGCCAGTAAGGGTGTTTAACTGACCATTTTCTGACACAGTTGTGTAGAAATTGGAGCGACAGGAGACAATAATTTTTGCTTCTGGAAAATCAGTAGCGAAATCCATGATCTTTCTCCGCATTTCCTCAAACTTTCCCATTTGAACTTCATCTAGCCCATCCAATAATACTACTATGGTATTAGAGGGAACGCTCCTTACTTCTGGAATTCGATCTGCGATGGATTGATCTGTATGAACATTTAGTTTTATCAAGAATGGATAATACGGACTACTTTTATCACTTATTTCGTAGGCCAATCTTTCAAGTTCAATACTTTTACCAGTTCCAGCCCATCCCAGGAGCGCAATTCGTTTTTCCCTTTTAAGAACCTCACTCGTCTTCTCTCCTTGTGTTTGAAACAGTTGAAGATCATTCTCTCCAAAACGGATTACTCGCCTTTCAATGTAGCCCTCTGGATCAGGAAATTGCTTCTTAGCTGGCAATGGTTTTGACGGAGCGTCCTTTTCTTTAAGTAAGTGCTCAATGAGACCTCTGATTCTGGTTAATTCTTCCGGCTCATCTATGTTAAAGATGCATTTTTTATCATACACCTTTTCAAATAATTCAGAATCTAATGCAAAGAGGTTCTCCACTCCCTTATCTGGTGTCCAAAAATCCGCAGGAAATCCAAACCAACTCTTTTCAGCTAAACCCTGTATTTCATCATCCTTATTTGACAGGTTGACTTTTGGAGATAATAAAATGAACCCATCTACTTTATATTTTGTGCTATAAAGTTCAAGCTGTTTACGAAATATTTTCGACCATTCAAGCCTAGAGGTGTAATATTTACATTCAATAAATAGGTTTCTATGTTTCCCTGTCCTATCTATAAATTCAACTTTTATATCAAACCCATTTTGCGTTCCAGTCGCTTGGTTTCGAACTGCAACTCCGTGAAAATCCATTTTTTCAAAAATAGTTTTGAAAAAAGGCTTTACCAATGATTCAAATTCAGTTCCAGTTATTCCCATTATTGTGTAACTAAAAATGCCATCAAGAAAATTTCGATGGCATCACCTTAATTCTAATATTTTACCCAAGAGTAAATTAATTACAGAGCTGTTCACTTTAGTTTCAAAGATAGTATTTTGAAGTACTCTTCAATATTATTAGGTGATATTCTTGACAGGCCATTAAAGTTCGCTCCCCCGCAATACTGCGGAATAAGCACTCCTCTACCATTCGGCAGACTGGTAAAACCGCCTTCGTATTCGTTTTTAACGAGCAACTCCCCTACTCTTTTGATTTCGATAAGGCCATATTAACAACTTGTCTCGCAGCATTGCGATATAATGCAGTACATTATAGGAAAAACTCACAGCAAAGCCCGCAATACGCAGTATTTAATACAATACCAGATATTATTCCGCTTCTCCGGAAAAGAAGAGAGCTATTTTCATTCAACCTGGCCAACAAAACCGTACACGGTCACCGGGTTTTTTTTGGGCCAGGATATCTATAGCCGGTTTGGTTAATTGAAGTACACGGGGATATCCCCCCGTAGTTTGGCAGTCGCGCATGAGAACTATAAGTCCTCCACCCGAAGTCAGTTGTACGGTGCCGGGCAGTACCACCGAGGTCAGCAGGTCTTTTTGTGGCTGGTAATGTTCCAGTGTTTCCTTTAGGCGATAGCCCATACGTCCGGCCTGGTTGCTGATATGGAAATGCCGACTGATCAGTTCTTGCTGCACGGGTTTACTTAACTGGTCATATTCAGGTCCGGGGAACACCTCCACTTGGATTTGAAAAAAATCGGCCGGGGCTACACGAGCGTGGGAAGGCTTGTGTGGATAGGTTGTTTCTATTACGTCAATAACATCTCCTTTTTCCAGTTTGGATTGTGGGGTTACCGGTTGATACCAGGAGAAGCTATCCATTACCTTCTCTACCTGGAAACCGCCTTTTACAGCGAGGTAGGTGCGGCAACCATTTATGGGTTTTCCAAAGCTCAGTACCTGCCCAGGAGTAATGGCATACGGCTGGTACATTTCCACCGGTTTTCCATCGATTTGCGGTGAGAGATTAGCCCCGGTCATCGCGATAAGAGTAGTACATCCAAAATACAGTTCCGGTCCCCTTAGGGTGATCTCCAGCAGGGCCTCTTCCTCGGTGTTTCCCACCAAGGCCTGGGCCATACGCGCGGATGTAGTATCCATTACCCCGGAAACGGGCACCCCGTAGGCACGGAATCCAAAGCGTCCCATATCCTGAACGGTGGTGTAAAGACCTGGTTTTCGAACTTTGATCTCACCCACCATTACTCCGTTTAAAAGTGTCCCACGCTGCAGGACTTTCACGCAAGTAGCGGTATTCCTCCTGTGTAATGGCCTTAAAGTGAACTCGATCACCGGGTTTGAGTAAACAGGGCGGGCATTGGTTTGGGTGAAATAAGGGAACCGGACAACTTCCGATGATATTCCATCCTCCCGGGCTGTTTTGCGGGTAGATCCCCGTTTGATTTCCGGCAATACCTACCGCACCTGCCGGTACTGAGATTCTGGGGTTTTTCTTTCGGGGCATACTCAGCCGGCTATCCATACCACCCAGGTAAGGGAAACCCGGTAAAAACCCGATGAAGTGGACCAGGTATGTTCCTTGCTGGTGCAGGCAGACTAACTCCTGCTCACTTATGCCCGTATGTTTTGATGCAGATTCCAGGTCCGGGCCAAACTCCTTGTCATAGCAAACAGGTAACTCCCAGTGATCAGTTGTTATCTTCACCTGGTCAGCATCGGGTATTGATTCCTGTATTCTTGGTAGTATTTCAGAATAGCTGACCTTATCCTTGAGGAAAACAGCTAGTGAATGATAGCCTGGAACCGTTTCCCTGATCTCCTGACTAAAATTCTGATACAGGATTTTCTGTAAAGCAAGGATCTCTTCTAAGGTATTTTCATCTATGGAGGGAGGCCATTCAACCAAAAAAACTTTATGATCTAATCTTTTGTATGTTAATTTTTTATAGATGGTCAATTAAACTATACATTTAATTTTTTAATCTCTTCCTGCACTTCCCGGGCTATAGCCGGAGCCTCAGGATTATCTCCATGGAGGCAATAGGTGCCGGCCCGGATCTCAAGGAATTGGCCCTCCTGGCTCTTCACCCGGTTATGGAGAAACATCTCCCGGAAACGGGAACGGATAATCTCCGTATCGGAAATAATAGCCCCTGGCTCTGCTCTGGGCACCAAGCTTAGATCAGCCCGGTAGTTCCTGTCCAGGAAAGCCTCGCTCCAAACTTCTAACCCGGCTGCTTTCCCCATTTGTTCCAACAGAGAACCGTAGGGAGCGTAGAGAATTAGATCCCTTTTAAAGGCTTGCACCAGCCGAACCATAAGTTGTGCCGTAGCCTGATGAGAGGCTGCTTTGTTATACAGAGCTCCATGGGGTTTGATATGGTGTATCTTCACTTGTGCCGCATCGGCTATTTCCAGTAAGGTATGAATTTGATGGACCATTGACTTCCAGAGTTCCTCCTCCTCTATATCCATTTGGACCCGCCCAAAATGTTCACGGTCAGGATAGGAAGGGTGGGCTCCTGCCCTAACGTTGTATTGAGCCGTCAATTCCAGTGTGTGCCGCATGGAATGTACATTCCCGGCATGACCTCCACAGGCGATATTACAGGAACCCAGGAAAGGCATGATCTGGTCATCCTGGCCATTTCCTTCTCCCAGATCACAATTGACATCTGCTTTATACGATTTGTCGGGCATTTATGTTGATCGAATATAGCAAAGAAAAAGCGGCCTTGAAAGGAGCCTGATTTCTCTATCCCATACAGATCTGTAAAGCCATCTGGATTTAAACCGGTTTGATCCTCCCTTGTGAAAAGCTATTTATTGCCTAAAAAATAGAAAGCTTTCGGCATGGATCATAAGAGATCAAGAAAATGACCTACCTACCCATCGCAGAAATTCGCGAACTCTGGATCAGCATATTTTTTTGCCCCCTGTTGGCCGCCCTGAAAAAAAGAAACGGCTTACATTACCCTGCCCTCATTTAAAGCTGCTTACCCCCCACTCTGGGGGAGCACGCATCTTTAACCAACAGCCCTCGCTTAAATACGGGACTGTTTATTGCCCAGCCAGATCACCAATCCGCCACTGACAAACATAATCAGACTGTAAATAGCCGGAGCAATGGCATACTCCGCGTTCCCCAACAGGGCAATGGCAACGGTAATAGCCAGGGTTCCATTTTGAATGCCCGATTCTATAGAGATGGTCCGCGTCTGTTTCAGGTTCATTTTGAAAAATCGGGCGGTAAGATAACCCATCGCCATAGTTCCTACGTTGAGCAAAAGAGCAACCAGGCCAGCCTGTTGTGCGTAACCCAACACATTATTTTTTTCCTTGATGATAAGGCCTAAAATCACCAAAGCCAACACCAGGCCCGAGGCTACCCGCACCGGCTTAGCCATTTGTTGTGCAAAACCTTTACGGTAGCGCCTGACCAGCATACCCAGTATTACCGGAATGATAACAATAACCAGTATTTGTGCAATGGTGGCCAGTATATCCAACTGTATGAGCTGGCCTTCGTCCAGGAAATGCCCGAGCGCAAAATTGACTATAAAGGGAATGGTCAACAAGGTGATGAAGCTGCTCAAGGCCGTCAGGCTTACGGACAAAGCGGTATCTGCCTTGGCGAGATGGGCAATCAGGTTGGAGGTGGCCCCTCCCGGGCAGGCCGCCAGTATCATAAGACCAATGGCAATTTCAGGTCCCGGGTCAAATACAGAGGCTATACCAAAAGCGATCAGTGGTAGCAGGATTAATTGATTGAGGAGGCCAATCAAAATGGCTTTTGGGTAAAGAAAAACCCTTTTAAAATCTTCAGCAGTGAGCGATAATCCCATACCCAGCATAATGATGATGAGTGCCAGGGCCAGAATAAGCGTTGATGCCTGATCCACTTGTTAAAGAATTTTGGTTCAAACAAATATACTTTTTTGACCCTATTGATGGCTTGAGGTTCGATTAAGCCGGTGTAGTCAAATAGTGGACATCAGGGTTACCGTAAAATAAGATCAGGTTGCCGCGCGGCCTTGGCCCTTCTTGCAAAAGACGGATATCTGACTGCCACGCATCCAGCATTATTTTGCACCCTCCAATTATCTACCAAACCATAATTTTATAGGTGTTCATAAGCCGCCTTCCCCCTGCTTCACCCCAACGGTTCGCTTGTTAGGCCCTGGGCGGGCCTTTTTCTTCGGGTGCCAGGCGCTAGCTATGACTATATTAAAAAAGGGCTGCATTCAGCAGCCCTTTTAATGCGTAAAAACCGGGGTTATTTAATAGACCGCCAATACATCCGGGGCTACAAATTCTGCAGTAAGTGGGTTATGACAATGGGGCCCGCAAGGCGGGATAGTTATCTGAAACGGACCACTTGGAGTAGTACAGGTAAGAAAAGGAGAGTTTAAATCATGAAGAAATTGTGGATCGCAGGCATCGCAGTTATCAGAGGGGCCTACACCAGCCCATACCCATTCGTAATGGTTTCCCGCTGCGCCACAGGCTGGAATGATGTGGGAGGAGCGCGGAGGAATACATACTATCGCAGTCAGGCATTGATCTACACAGTTATAGGCAGCGGCCTGAACCAGAATTTCACAGTCCGTTTCGTTGACAACCGTCAGATTGGTGGTCTGTGCATTAGCATTTAAACTAAAAGCAAGAATGGCTAGCGCTGTAGCCAAAGAGTTAAATAGAGTTTTCATAATGAGAGTATTAATTTTGTTAAATCTACAACTTTACCCTTTACCTTACAATAGATTAAACCCTCCACCACCCGCTCAATCAGCGGATTATTACCCCACCGCCAAGCATTGCCCTTGCCTGAGAGCTTTGTGACTAAAGCCCGGTTGAAGACCAGGTTTAGCGAGTTACAATCTGAATTTTATTTTCATTTTAAGACCAACTGAGGTGGTAGTTTTTGTAAGAATACCGCTATGGCCTAAAGGCCGTTGGTAAACCCGATTGTTATTCTTGTTACCCGGATAGATTCGTTGCTCAAATGGTCATTTCCAAAGGTGTGAGGGCCCACTACTTTCATCAAAAATTAATTAAACTATTACTCTTATGAAAAAACATCTGATTATCGGTCTGTTCCTACTGGCCGTATTCCAAACCGCCTGTAACAAGGAAGACTCGCTCTTACAGAACCCGGCCCACCAGGCCAGTAGTTTGTCCCAAAAAGCGGCCAGCTCATTTTACACCGTGGCAAACGGAGTTTGTACGATTTCTTCACTGGACCATCTGAACGCTTTTCTTGAAGATACCATAAGCGTTGACTCTTTGGAAGAGCAAATGATTGCGGGACTGAATGCAACCGCCAATTATGTGACTTATTCTTCCGTTTTATTTACTTCAGATTATATGGGCAGCCTTACCGGTGATGACCTGGAAGTAGCCGAAGCAGACCGGAATGAGCTGATTTACAGCATCATTAACCAGGATCGTGTAGTGAAGATCGGGGGATATTTCATCCTCGTTGACATGGAAGATGCCTTGATGTACGTGCGGGAAGATGATAACCCCGGGGCTTACGATGAGTTGGTAAATCAAACCACCAGCCATCCACAAAACAAAAAGATCTCCTTTGCGTATGACCTGGATGATGTGATGGCCTATCTTGATGCCAATGGCTACGTTTGGGATGAAGCTGATTTTCAGGGTATTTTCAAAAGAGGCTGTCCGGCTGCTCCGGGAAAAATCTCGATCAAATACCTGTACAACATCGGCAACGCGGGTGCTCCTTCGTATGCTTCGGTTCACATCGGAGTAATGTCCAGGTACCAGAACTTCGGTATATACGGTCGTTTGTACTCAAAGTCCAGAACCTTTACCCCCTCAAACACGGGTATCCAATGGGTTAAGCAGAACCATGTGAATCCTTACTGGACTCAAAAAAGATGCAAATCTAAATCGTCATCTAAATCTCATGTAGCACAAGGAAACCAAAGTGCGGGTCATTTTAAGAAAACCTATTACAGCAGTGTCAATAAACTTGAACATTATTATTGCAGGGTACGTGCCAGGAGTACTCATTCCAGTAGCAACCAGCAATGGACGTCCTACGCGGTAGTAGGCCATTAATAAATCAGTATTTCAATAGTACGAAACGGGCACCCTATCGGTGCCCGTTTTTTTTTGTTTAATTCTTGCGCTTTTCCGTCATCAGAGCCATTGTATTGATCACTCCTTGTTGCCAGGGCTCTCTCTTTAAAAAGAGCTTTCAACCCCTCGCGAAGTACCGGTATACTCCTGGTTTATAAATCCATACCCAGCACCACCTGAAAAGAGGTTTGCCGCAGTGGCCTGCGGCTTATCTGGTAAAAATAGCGGGATTCGATATAGACGTGTCTGCGAGTGTTGATCTTGAAGGCCATTCCCATCAGAGCATGGAAGGCAAAGCTGTTTTTGGCAATCACCTCCTCTTCCACCAGGTTCCTGGAAAAAGAAGAATCCGGGGTAGCTGATTCCAGTGCCCTGAAAGAGGCATTGGTGCGAAAGCCATAACTAAGGCCCGCGCCCAGGTAGGGCTTCAGCTTATTTCTTGAAAAAGTATAGCGCAAGGAGAGCGGCAAGCGAAACTCGTTGTACCGGAAGCTATATTGAACCGTATCTTCCTCATCCAGGGCCGTGAGCATATCGAACCAGTTGAAGAACAAGCCGGTTCCCACGGCAACCGGTCCATATTGGATAGGGGCTACCACCTGCAGCCCGGCTCCATAGCTCGTCACATTCTCAAATACTCTATCCCCGAACTGAGGTTCCCGCCAAAGCGTTCTGGTGGAAACAAGGCCGGTTTCCAGGCTAATGGTAGTTCTGAAAAAAGGCCGGTAGTCCTTTTTTTGAAAACGATCAATGGCGGCTGAAAGGCTTCTCGGCTTAAAGTAGGTGCTTTGCAGGAACTTTGCGCGATCTTCCTCCTCCTTAAAATAAGTACTCAACTGTTGCTTATAAGCCGAATCTGAAAGCATCAGCATCGATTCAGCACCGGGCAGCGCAATAAAGAAGTAGTCTTTACCTTCCTTTTCATATTTATAAAAATTACGGCCCTTATATACGGTGCGTTTTACAAAAGTGGTAAAACTTGTATCTGGAAATATTAACTTTTGACTGCTGTAGAAATTGCCATTAAACCAGTAACCGGAACTCTCCGTGGGGCTAAGGGTATCTACTTTTCCCCACTGGTTCCGGAAAATTATTCTTTGACCTTTGTCCTCTTTTTCAGAAGGCAGGAGTTTAACTTTTAACATAGCCCCATTACTCAGGTAAATTTTATCCGGTAAATCAACATCCGGATCGGACTGCGCTAAAACTGTGGTGACGATCAGGCTAAATAACCAAATGTTAAGGTATCGCATAAGGTGCTTTTGACGCAATATACCCTATTCCCCACTAAGCTTAGTGGGACACTACGGCCAGTTGAGTCCGGTGGGCTGAGGCTTCCAGGATTTACTTTATCAATTGAAAATTATGGATCTGCCCGGATTCAGTATCCTTTAGCTGAAGGATATAAAGGCCAGGTGGAAGCTCCGTTGGGAGGTGTATCGTTGGGTCTTCACCCAGGGAACCACGGGCCACCGGCTGCCCCGAAACAGCATAGAGCTGGTACTCCAAATGGTCATCTTCCGCGTGCTCAATAACCAACTGATCGGTAAAAGGATTAGGATATATAGAGATACCCAGCACATCGTTTTCCCTTAAACCAATGTCTGGCGGTAGTACATCTCCGTAGCTCCCTATGTATTCTACACTGCAATCCGGGTACACCCGGAATACCCAGTAACGGTGGTACCAGCATTCGATTATGCAATCTACCCAACCGTATTGATAGGTAATTTCCGTAAAGCCGGAATAGGTGGTATCAGTGATGTTGCCGCCATTACCACCGCGATATATATGCGGGGTTGCCTGGACTACCCCGTTTAGTTGCTCGAACTTATTGCCCAAGGCAAAGAGGTTACGGTTTTGCTCGAAAAACAACCAAAGAGCTACATTATGAGAGCTAAATCTATACACCGCAATGCTGTCTAAGCTGTAGTCCTGCATCAGGCTATCCACCTGCGCGTCACCGGTTACCAGGGCATTGGCCATATAAGCCTGCATCCAGCTAAGGTTGGAGTCAGCGTAAATGTTAATCTCATCTAAGGCAAACTCCGTTACCTGGGTATGAATATTCAACAGCTCCGTTACGGTGTCCGAAGCCGGTAAGGAGCTGGCGTTGTAAATGGCCATCAAAACATCTTTGTAATGCTGTACCCGGGCCGGTTCTATACGGGCGCTGTCCTGCCAGGTAGTATTGTATTTCATTGCGTGCCGCACCGCCATACGGTCTATGTCATCCCGGTAAAGCTGTTGAACACTGTCCGGGGCATCGCAGGAGGAGCTTACGATTTGCGCCCGTCCCGGCAGGGCCAGAATTAATACTAATATTGGCAGGAGAAGCTTTTTCATGACGCTATTAAAATTACAAGTATCTTATTGAATGACCCCACTACGTTTCCCTATCCGTTGTACCGTTGAACCCCGAAAATACAGGGTCGTAGTGGACACTACGGCCAGTTGAGTCCGGTGGGGCTGAGGCTTCCAGGATTTACTTCATCACTTGAAAATTATGGATCTGCCCGGATTCAGTATCCTTTAGCTGAAGGATATAAAGGCCAGGCGGAAGCTCCGTTGGGAGGTGTATCGTAGGGTCTTCCCCCAGCGAACCACCGGCCACCGGCTGCCCCGAAACAGCGTAGAGCTGGTACTCCAAATGGTCATCTTCCGCGTGTTCAATGACCAACTGATCGGTAAAAGGATTCGGATATATAGAGATATCCTGTACATCGTTTTCCCTTAAGCCAATGTCTGGCGGCAGTACGTCTCCGTAGCTTCCTACGTATTCTACGCTGCAATCCGGGTACACCCGGAATACCCAGTAACGGTGGTACCAGCATTCGATTATGCAATCTACCCAACCGTATTGATAGGTAATTTCCGTAAAGCCGGAATAGGTGGTATCAGTGATGTTGCCGCCATTACCACCGCGATATATATGCGGGGTTGCCTGGACTACCCCGTTTAGTTGCTCGAACTTATTGCCCAAGGCAAAGAGGTTACGGTTTTGCTCGAAAAACAACCAAAGAGCTACATTATGAGAGCTAAATCTATACACCGCAATGCTGTCTAAGCTGTAGTCCTGCATCAGGCTATCCACCTGCGCGTCACCGGTTACCAGGGCATTGGCCATATAAGCCTGCATCCAGCTAAGGTTGGAGTCAGCGTAAATGTTAATCTCATCTAAGGCAAACTCCGTTACCTGGGTATGAATATTCAACAGATCCGTTACGGTGTCCGAAGCCGGTAAGGAGCTGGCGTTGTAAATGGCCATTAAAACATCCTTATAATGCTGTACCCGTTCCGGTTCTATGCTGGCACTGTCCTGCCAGGGGGTATTGTATTTCATTGCGTGCCGCACCGCCATACGGTCTGCATCATCCCGGTAAAGCTGTTGAACACTGTCCGGGGCATCGCAGGAGGAATTTACGGTTTGCGCCCGTCCCGGCAGGACCAGGACTAAAGTCAGGACTAAAACCAATGGTGGCAGGGAAAACTTTTTCATGACGCTATTAAAATTACAAATATCTTACTGAATGACCAATATGCGGCTTTGTTTTAAAGTCCCGTTAGCGTTGAGTTGCACGTAATAAATACCGGGCTGCAGCGCAGTGGTGTTCAGGGTGGCATGGTTGGCGGAGAGCGACAGGCTTTGGGTGAGCTGTACCACCCCCTGGTTATCCGTAACGGCTACCTGGGCAGACTGGGTAGCGGGCTCCAGATTATAATCCAGGTGTACCACGCCCTGGGCCGGGTTGGGTGATAAGCCGGTAATCCACCGGTGCTTTACGGTTACTTTTACCTGGTCGTAATCCTTGTACTGGTCGGCATCGGCAATTACTTCCAGGGTATATTCAGTGGTAGAGTCCGGGCTATCCGTAAAATGGGTACCGGAGTACAGCAGGCTATCCGAACGGTACCAATTATAGGTGGCGGGCTCCCCGATGGGGGTTGCTGCTAAAGTGGCCGTTTCGGTTTCGTAAATTTCCTGGTCGGCCCCGGCATCCGCCTCAAAATACTCACGCGGCAGGCGGGTCAGGTCAAAATGAACGCCCCCCGTGAGTTCCGCCTCAGCACCGGGCTGCGGTTTAAATTGGCGGATGTGGAAGGTAAATTGAGTAGAGTCATCGGTCACGAATTCCGAAAGAAAACTAAAGCCTGCGTACACCTGTACCCTTTCTTCCGGCTGAAAATTTAAACCACCAATTACGGCATCCGCGCTTAACACTCTTAATTCCTGGTCATTCACCACTTCAATTCCCGACAGGGAAAAGCCGGGTGAATGATTGGCTACGTCCCAAAAGGATTGATCTACATGCAGCGTAACTTCAGCCGCCTCAAACAGGTCTTCCCCCACACCGCTCCATGGGGTGGTACCAAATTTAAGGTCATATACGTTTCCGGACGAGCCGGGCTCCCCGATAAAAACGTGGCCTCCGGGCGCAAGGTTAGCGTTGTTGCCCAACTTGCCTCTCTTCAGTTTTACTACCTGCAGGTTTTTCATGGCGATGTTATTGTTGAAATAAACATCGTCCCCTAAATTGTTTGGATGGTTGGTAATAGGATCTCCGGTAATGTTCTCTATCCTGGCTAATAAACAAATATTTTCGCCCAGTGCCGCGTTGAGCTGGCTAAGGTCCCAGGCGAGGGGAATTACCGCACTTTCACCGGGTGCCAGGGCGGGAATGGGAGCCGAATTGACTTGGTGGCCCAGGGTGTGGGTGGGGTCGGTAAAATTACCGGCCGTCCAACTGGCGTTGGTGGAAGCCCGTGTCCAGTAAACCGCCAGCCGTTCATTACCGGAAGGAGTATAGGCCACACAGCTTTTATTGTGTACCTGCACGTACACCCAGGCACCAATGGGCGATCCGAATTCCAGGTCCTGATCGTGCTGGTAGCGGTAGAGCGGGGTCAGGTATTTGTTCTGGACCCAGATGTCCGGGCTGTCGTCCCAATCCCAGTTGGGTGGGTAACTCCAGTCAAAACCCAGGTCTTCGGTTTTGTCCCGGATGTACAGGTCCACCGTATTGGATTTAAAGAAGAGCGCTTTTAAAACCGCATCTTCGGTATCCAGCCGGCCGTGCCCTAATTCTTCCGAAACCTCCTCGTAGGCCGGAGTACGAAAGGTACTGGCCAGCTTTTGGTAGGGATAGCCCCCGGTCATTTCGGCTGACTCTTTAAGGATGGCATCGATCTGTTCATTGCCCAGGCAGGGGTTTACCGATTTCATCAGGGCCACCGTAGCCGCTACCATGGGGGTGGACATGGAGGTACCGCTGGAAAGGCCGTAGTTATTATTGGGAAAGCAACTTTTTATGGATTCCCCGGGGGCACTGATGCCCAGGTAATCTTTACCGTAATTGGCGGTAGCCAGGCGGGTATCGTTCTGGTTGGTACCACCTACGCAAAACACTTCGTCATACCCGGCCGGAAAACGGTCCTGTGTAGTACCGTCCTTTCCCGAACCGGCCACCAAAAAAATGCCCGCATCGTAAGCATCCTTTATCTGGGCATATTCCGTTTGATTGAAACCGGCACCGGCAAAGCTCATGTTAATGATATCGGCACCGTTGTCTTTGGCGTGTTCAATTGCCTTGGCTACCTCTAAAGTAACCATTTGACCATTGGCCCCGGCCCGCAGGGGCATAATTTTACAGCCGGGGCCGTTATTGCCTCCGGCCACACCGGCTATACCGGTATTATTATTGGTTTTGGCGGCCGCAATACCGGCTACGTGTGAACCGTGGGGTTGGTTATTGGGGCTGCGCGGGTCAGCATCGTTATCCACAAAATCCCAACCGGCCACTAAGTTGTTATAGGAGTCGTTGCCCTGGCCCAGGTCTTCGTGGTTAATATCAATACCCCCGTCAATTACCGCAATGGTTACGGATGAACTGCCGTAGCTGTGGTTCCAGGCCAGGGGAGCTTTAATTTTATCAATGTACCACTGCTGGTTGTTTTGGTATTCCGGGTCATTGGGGGAAGCCAGCATTTCACGGTATAAAGATAAGCTGAGGTTCACTGCACTACTTTCGCTGAGCAGCGTGGAAACCACGTTGGCATAGTTGGCTTCGGGTGAAAGGGTGTAAAAGGTCCATCCGGTGGAGGAGGCAAAATCTTCCGTTAATTCCAGTTGGGCAACGAGTGCTTCCACTTCGCTCTGCTCCACCCCTTCTCTTTTTAAAAGGGCAATGGTGCTGATGTCCACATCGGCCGTACCGCTTTCACTGATCAGTTGCCACTGGCCTTCTACTTGTTTAAGGGTGCCTTCCGGGGTTTGGTATTCCTGCGCCTTACTGCCCAGGGCCAGTATTAAAATACCGAAGGTAAAGAAGAGGGCGCGGGAAATACTTTTATTTTCAGGGCGTAAGGCTTGGGTTTGGTTGATTGTTGGTTTCATTGTTAATAGGGGTTTAAAACATAATGGGTAAAAAGGTATGAAAATATTTTAATAAATTAAACACAATAGATAATTAATTTTTTTCACATCCAGGGTTTGGCGTGCTCCGGATCAGGTTGCCAGAGCGTGCCGTATTTGGCCCGGTACACCTGGTCGCCTCCCACAATCCAGGAATGATCGCTGTTGGTGTTAAAGTAGGTTACTTGTAATTGTTGATCCATCAAAAAGAGGGTGTAGTCTTTTGCACCCGCCATACTGGCTAAAAAGCTCACTTTAAAGAAGTTTTCTTCTACTTCCAGCACATTTACCACCTTACGGGGCGGTATCAGAACGCCTACTTTAGCGATAAATTCAATTATTTCTTCTTTGGATCTTTGCTTTTTGGTCAGATCAATAATGGCCCGAACCAGGTCTTCCACGGATTCTACCGGGTTAAGATCAGTGCTATTAAAAAGTACTTTAAGGGCCGTTTCTGAAAATACATCCAAAATTTTAAAATCCTTATTTGGGGTGGTAATGGCATAGGCATTTAAGGATTCACGACTGTTGGCAACGTGTAAATTGTGACTCATTAGTGATTGGAATTAGTAGTAGTTTTCATAACTACACTAAAGTCCAATAATTTTTCAATAAATCCTCAGGTATTTAGTAAACGGCCTCTTTGGAACGGTGTAACAAAAACCATTAAATCACGGTACCTCCCATTTACCGCTGATTTAGGTTATACTTTCTGTGCTTTTATGGGTTCAGTCAATTTATTCATCATAAGCCGCTGCGGAGCAGTATAAGGGTTATCCTGGCTAAGCGGTAAATGAACAATACCGCCAACTGATACCTTTTACATAAAAAATAAAACTATGGCTACGCATACCATTGAAATACTGAATATTGAAAACGTTACGCACGATGTAAGGCAATATACGTGTACCAAACCGGTAAATTACCAGTTTACTCCCGGGCAGGCTACCGAGGTGGCACTGGACCAGGAAGGTTGGCGCGATAAAAAAAGACCCTTCACATTTACGTCTTTACCCTCTGATCATCATCTTGAATTTGTGATTAAGAGTTATCCTGAACACGATGGTGTTACCGAACAAATTGGTAAGGCTAAGCCGGGAGATCAATTTATTATAGATGACGCCTGGGGGGCTATCCGTTACCAGGGGCCGGGGCTGTTTTTAGCTGGTGGAGCGGGAATAACTCCTTTTATCTCCATAATCCGGAAATTAACCGATCAACACCAAGCGTTTGAAAGCCGCTTGATTTTCAGCAACAAAAAAGCTGAGGATGTCATTCTGCAATCCTACTGGGAAAAAAACCTGGGTCCGGCTTTTACTTCAGTGCTTACCCAGGAGGAGGCCGAGGGGCACCGCCATACTAAAATAGACGAGGATTTTCTCAAGGAGGAAATCCGCAATATCCACCAGTATTTTTACATCTGCGGCCCGGATGATATGGTGGAAGATCTATCGAAAGCCTTACAGAATTTAGGGGTGTCCGGGGATCATATTATCCACGAAGAATTTGAATGAGATACGCTACCTAACAGACTTTATTAATCCACTCCATCCAGGTGCTGCCCCAGGCGGTCCAGCGACTGGTCCCAGAACTGCTCATAAAACTGAAGCCACTGTGAAATGCTCTTGAGCGGCTGTGCACTGGCCATGCAAAAACGTTCACGACCCCGCTGATGTATTTGAATTAGTTTAGCCGCTTCCAGGATTTTGATGTGCTTGGTCACCCCTTGTCGGCTCATTTCAAATCTTTCAGCCACTTCATTAATAGGCATTGCCGACCCGGCTATTACCAGGGCATGAAATATACTCCGCCTGGTAGGATCGGCAATGGCCTTAAATATCCGGTCAATGTGCGGGTGCGGTTTCTTCATTGTTTACATAGCTTTTAAGCGTGGTAAAACAAGCGTCCCATCCCTGGTTGAAATGTTCAAACATTTCAATGGCGGTTTCTTCTCCAAACTTTGATATCCCGGAATGTTCGAGGGTAAGTTTGGTTTGGCCACCCTCATCTTCCAGGTGCCAGGAAACAATGGTTTCGACCGGGGTATCCCCTACCCGCCAGGTATACTTCAAATTATAAGGAGTAGCTTCCAGTACGGTACCACTGATTTTGGTACCCCCGTGTTCTTCGGTGGCGGTAAAAGTATATTCATACCCTACCTCGGGCTTAAAATCGGCCTGAATAAACCACTTTGAAATTTCCTCACCCCGGCTAATCGCTCGCCACACCTTGTCTATGCCGTGGTTAAACACCTTTTCTTTGGTCAATACATCTTTCATAATCTGATTTTATATGCAACTTATTGGTTGCAAATATAGAGAGCATACTTTAAGCAACCAAATAGTTGCTCTTAAAACTATAAATACATCTCAGTACCCCTTATTAACTAATTGCCTATCAGATTTTATCACATCACATTTCACTCACCTGGCTTGGCTTCTTCTTCAATTCAAAGTATGAGAGGGTCTAATGCTTTACAAAACGTATGGCCTGTCCCGTATGATGTATAAAAAGCACATAGATACCCGCAGGTAAAAATCCGGTTTCAATATATGCTTCAGTGGAAGTTAATTGACCCGCTAATACACTCTTACCTCTCACATTGATGATCGAATAACGGTTAGGATAGCCCGGGGTATGGGCGGAAGATACTCGTAGCTTGTTACTTACCGGGTTAGGGCTTATTGATAATTCAGGTAGCTCTACTTCTTCTGTAGAAAGTGTGGCACAAGAGACAATAGAATTTTTATTTGCATAAAGCCGGATATGCGGAGCATTGAAATCAAGTACGTTGGCGAAACCTGAGTACCACCTGTCATCTCCAGGGTGATAAAAAATTGAAGACCGATTGGTAAAGTTTATGGATTGATCATTATGGATAGCCACCGGATATTGCCCGCCCTGGCTTCGCATAACTACCACGCAACAATAAGTACCAGCCGCCAGTGAGACAGGATTTCCCTGCTGATCCCGCAAATTGTATTTTACATAATTACCACCCGCTGCACTACTCCCAACCGAAAAGGTTTTTGAATACAAAGGTGCGGTGGGAAAGCCGCTTGAAAATCCAAATCCGGCCGTATCGTAAACATTTACCGTAATAGAGCCTCCCGCTTGGGTGACACTGGAATAATGTATTCCTAAAGAATCAAAATCCGTAGCGGAACCAATATCAAAATGAAAGCCCATGGCCGAGCTATCACCCAACTGCCTTGTTCCCATGTCGTTATGGGCATATCCAAAATCCAGACCTATGCGATTGTTATATTCCAGGTCAATGTGCACGGGCCCGTTGGCCTGTAAGAAATCGGATGGGGTAATATTATCCGCTTCACAAAAGAAATCAATTCTGAAAAAATTCCTTCCGGCCATTGGTAGTTGAAAGGGTGGCAAAAAAAGTTCGAGTGACGTGTCACCGGGGGCCAGTGATATGGCAAGGCTCTTAGCCGAATCCAGCAGGTTGTTCTGGTTATCGTATAAAAGCCCTCTGAAAACGATGTTGGTGATAGTGCTATTGCCGGTATTGCGAAGTTGAGTACCAAAAGATGCAGGCTTCACATCCCTGCATAGGTTGTGACCGGGAGTACTCAAGTAAGGACTATAGACAAGTTGCTTTACCGAAGGTTTAAAGATTTGCACGTACTTCAAATCACCGGGTTGCTGAGCAAGGGAAGTAAAGGTAAGGGCCAATAAGGGGAAAAGAGCGGAGAGTTTCATACGTACGTATTTAGGTTTCATTATGTAATACGCTTAATGCTCTGTTAAAAGGGCCAGTAAAGTGCTGCTAAAAATGTCTGGAAAATGTTAAAGCCTGCTGTACCGGGGCACAACAGGCTTTTATAATTAATAACCCGGCTCAATTTTACCGGATATTTATAGCGGCTATTGAAAATTTTTGATTTTCATTTATCCCATACATTAAGGCTCCAGCAAAACCGGCTGGGTAGCTCCGCCAATAATTACTTTAGCGTTGGGTGATTTGGATAGCTCGCGATACACCTCCAGGCTTTTATATTGGATGATGGCCGGTGTAAGACCTTCAGAAATGATTTTGTTGGCGTCTCTCACTCCGGCCGCTTCAATGGTTTTGCGTTCGGCTTCTTGCCTTTCCTTTTGCAACACAAATTCCATGCGCTGGGCATCCTGTTCAGCCTGTAACTTTTCTTCAATGGCGCGGTATAGCCCCTGGGGCAAAGTCACACTTTTAAGCAACACCGCTTCGATTACAAAACCGCGATCACCCAAAAGATCCATCATCTTATCACGGATCGCTCTTTCTATATCCAGGCGGTTACCGGTGTGCATATCCTTAGCCATGAATTTGGCCGTAACATCGGCCGCTGCAGCCCGGAAAACGGGCAGGATAATGGTGCCTAGATAGTCCTCCCCTATGGTACCGATCACATCGGTAGCCTTTTCCGCCTGAACGTGGTATAGTATGGAGATCTGGGCTTCTACGTTCAAACCTTCCTTAGAGGGCAAGGGCAGGCTTACTTCCAGGTTTTGAGTATTTACCGGAACGATAATTACCTTGGAAACAAAGGGATTATACCATCGTGGACCGGCTGGAAGACTGGGCTCCTGTATTTTACCAATAGTCCTTTTTACGCCTACATTGCCTTGGCGGACGGTGACACAACTCATTAAAAAGAAGGACGCCAAAAGGCTGGCTACAAACAATTTTAATAGTCTTTTCATAGCGATTGTTACAATTGATTTTAAAAAACTTATCAATTTTTCTGCCAGAAATATTCGACAAATACTGAAGGTGTAATAAAACAGTTTCTTCGCATGCACCGGTTTAGTCGCAGGATATTTATCGCCTTCATTGATAAAATAAGGGATGTATTTTATCACGGTGCGATCAACAATTAGGTTTGTTAAGGGGTTTTAAGAGTTGCTATGCGCAATTATACCATTCATTATAAAAATGGAAACGTTGAGTCGGATTCTTTTCCGGACAAGGCTACTTTGATCCGCATGCTTTTTGAAGGTGACGAACAGCGTTTTAAGCAGAAGGTAAAGCTACTTAGCTGGACTACCCATTCCGCGGTTTACTCCGAAGATGTGGTAAACGGTAACATTGGAGTTGAGCTGGCCACAGCCGATATCAACCCTTACGGTTGGCGTGGTGGGAGCAAATCCTAGTCTATTTTGCATCTTCACCACGGCTAGCCGTATAATTCCACCATGGGGCCGTAGATGCTCAATATTTTACGATCTTATGTACCTCCCGGCTGCTTTCCGTTTGCAGCATTAGGAAGTAAAGTCCGGCTGGTTGTTCTGCCAGGTTAAACCGGAGTGATTCTTCCCCTCGCCATCTTTGAGAACAGATCAAAGAACCGGAAGTGTTCCTGAGTTCAAGGGTTGCCCGGCCGTTCGGTTGGGGAAAGTATATATTCAGCTGTTCATGGCATGGATTCGGGCTCACCACCACAGCTTTTAGCAAACTGGCTTCCGGGAGGTTCACATTGTTGTCGGATAGACGTACCAGGTGCAGGTTTTCATTACTACCGGGTGAAAAACCTGAGAAGCCGGTGGCCGCTACATCACCGTTACGGGTTTGGATAAGGTCCACGGCCATGTTAGCGTAAGGTATGGTGCCTAAGGCCTTTTCCCATAGTAATACTCCGTTACTGTCGGCTTTCACCAGCCAAAAGTCACTGGTTAGCCCGGAGGTCCATTTAATACCTCCGAAATACCAACCGCCCTGGCGTGCCGGTGTAAGGCATATAGCCTGCGAGCCCATACTATTCACTATAGATTGATCCCACAGAAGGCTCCCCTGTAAATCTACTTTCATAAAATAGGCTTCCCCGGTAAACTGGGCAGAAGTACCTAAGGTGTAGTTTCTTGTGCCTACGGCTACGTAACCATCGGGAGCTACCGCTACATCCCAGCCCCAGTCCTGCCCGGCCGTTCCAAAACTGCGGTTCCACTCTTCCACTCCCAGGGAGTCGGTCTTGATCAGCCAGAGGTCTTCCTGTGTTCCTCCGGATGGCCCGTTGGTACCTCCGGTGAGAATAAAACCACCATCAGCCGCTAAGGCCACGCCCCGAGCATCGTCATCGTAGGCACTGCCAAAGGTTTTGTCCCACTCTTTTACACCCAGGCTATCGGTTTTAATCAGCCACACATCTTCAGCCCCGGCACCGTAGCTGGCTGTAAAACCGGTGATAATGAACCCACCGTCTGCCGTCTGCTTCAGGTCCATACCTTCATCGGTGCCAGAGCCCCCGTAAGAACGGGTCCATACCAGATTACCCTGGGGGTCCACCTTAATAAGGTAAACATCGCGGCTGGGCGTGCTGGTAAAACTGCCGGTAAAGCCCACCGCTACGGTACTGCCATCGGCCAGCACAATGCCGGCATTGGCAATATCATTATTAAAACCTCCGTTCATCAAAGACCATAGCTCGGTGCCGCTGGCGCTGAATTTGGTCACCACAATATCAGCAAGGCCACTGGTATTGGTAGTTGTGGAACTGATCACGATCAGGCTGCTGTCCGGGGCTTCTGCAATACTGCGCCCCACGTCTATTCCAGGGCCGGGATAAGCTTTTTCAAAAACAATGGTTTGCGCAGATACGCCAACACTGCCGGTCAGTAATAAGGATTGAAACAAGCGGTAAAGGATAGTTTTCATTTTGTGGAGACTTCAGATATCGCTTTCAAAAATCCCATCGGCTACCGGTCCGATCAACTCATTTTTTTTAGATTTATGGGTTTCTGATCTTATCTTTTTTGACATAAGTAACTGATAAAAAGCATTTTGGTTAAAATTTTTTATAGGATTCCTTCTTAATGAAAACCCCTAGTGATCTCTTTGATCTGGTTCACTCGCTCTCCGGTTCAGAAAAGCGTTATCTCAAGTTAAAAGCTTCCTTTCACGCTGGTCCCAAGCAATATCTGGAGCTTTGGTCTATACTGGAAAGCCAGCCGCAGTACGACCCAGATAGCCTGGCCCGGATCTGGGAACAGCAGTATAGCCTTTCCTCACTGGCGGTAACCAAGAATTATCTGTATGAATTCCTGTTGGCCACCTTGGAGCAGTATCATGCTTCCAAGGGTAAAAAGCTGGCCATCCTCACCCTGCTCAGGCGGGTAGATATCCTCTTTGATAAAACGCTGTATCGGCAGTGTGGAAAGTTGCTGCAAAGGGCTCGTAAACTGACTTTGCAGATTCAGTCGCCCCGCATGGAACTGGAAATCCTGATTTGGGAGTACCGCATACTGCTGTCCCCTAAATACCAGGGCGAGTTAAAGCGTTCTATGGAAGATATATTGGCCAGGGAAGCCCAATTACTGCAACAATTATCGCTGGTGAATGCGGCACGCAGCATGCGCTTTAAAGTGGAAAGTGGAAACGCACCCGATCGTTCGGGCTATGAAGAGTGGCAAAAAAAGTTTGAGGTGGACTTGCCGCCCGGACTGGTTTGCGAATATTACCGGGCTTGTGCCCTTTATTTACGCACCAAGGGACGTTTAACGGAAGCTGTTACCGAACTAAAGAGAGAGCTGGATTTGCTCGAATCACAAATCCACCTGATGACGGATAAGGGCTTCTTCAGTAAGTATGAGAGCTGCCTGGAAACCTTGATCCGTACCTTTCACGAAATGGGTGACGCCCGGGCTGCAAGGCAGTATTTGGAGAAACTGAACCCCACGCAACTTCCTAAACCATTAGCCCGGTACGATCACCTCCTTATTAAGGCTACCGTGCTTTACTATACCCTTTTACTGGCGCACCTGCAAATAAAGGAGGAGCCTGTAAACCTCCGGCAAGCGCTGGCAGAAGTGGAATCGTCAGAATACCTTTGGCAGCATGATATCCGCTGGCACTACATCGCTCCCCTGCTCTATTCTATGGCGGTGAGTTACCGGGCTTTGGGGGAGTATTCCCCGGCCATCCAAAAGCTCAGTGTTTTCTTCAGTCAGACCTTATTGCAGGAGCGGCAGCGCTTTTTCCTCGATGCCACCTGGTTGTTTATGATCCTGCATTACGAAAGGGGCAAGCTCGAAATTGTGGAGACCTATCACCACTCCATGCGCAGAAGGCTTCGGACCGGGATACATCCAGAGCCTGCGGACCAATACCTCTTGAAATTATTCGGTCACCTGATTAATAGTCCCTCCCGTGATTTGCTACAGCATCACTTCAGGGCTTTCCGGAAAAAGCTACTTGAAATGCAGATACCCCTGCGAAAAGGTGTATTCGATTATATAAAATGGTCGGGCTCTTTCCTACACCCGAAAGAAACTCTCCGGAACGACTAAAATTTTCGGGAAACACCAATGTTTATAGAGCCTGCATAAGGCTTCTGCTCTAATTGGGTAGATTGAAGGTACACTGAATTCAGAAAAATTCCGGCCTGCGGCATAAGGTGTATACTCCACCTTTCATTGAGGGAAAATGCGAGGTCAAAACCCGCTAAGCCTTCAAAAGTATTCTTCTGAAACGGGTGCTCTGAGCCATCATTGGTATGACTTACGGCCTCCAGGTTGTGAGGATTAACCCAGGAGGATTGAGCGGTTGTCAGGGAATTCCATACCACACCTAATTGACCGTATAGAATTGTGTTTTTATACTGCCACAACTGAATACCCGCAATAAGAGGTACCTGCAGGTAATTATAGGTATTAACCGTAGTGTGATTGATAACATCGTGATGGAAAGCATAGCGCTCGGAAAAAGAAGCGTAGCCCAAGCCTGATGATAAATACATTTTAGGATGGAAGTGGTAGCGCAACCCCAGGGTATAATTGAAGGTTAAACCCGATCGTTCATGTTGGTTTTTATGGGTTTGTAAATCTTCGTCCGGTTTAATACGAAGGATGCGGTAGGAAAACCCCAAGCCTCCCCGGGCCATTATCTCAAACCGTTTTCTATCAGACACATCGGTGGCAAAGTCCGTTTTGTTAACGGGTAAATAGTTTGGGTTTAATGTATCGTTAGATATGGCAGGTGAACCGTTTGCCACCAGTTTTTCCGGTGGTTGTGCAGAAGCCGTATTTTGAGTGGATTCTCTCTTTTTTTCGGCTTCAACGGATGTCTTTAAAGAGGATGGAGATGCGGCCATTGGCTCTTTCGATTCCTCATACTCTTTTAATACCGGTGCAGTATTATTAATCAAAGCCGTGTTTTGAGCAACGCTTCCTTTGTTACCGGTGGGCACCCTGGCGGAAACAATGTTGGGCGATGAAGCCTGCAGGGGTACAGTGCTTTTAAAAGTACGGGAGGCTTGCCCTCCTTCCCTATCCTTTTGAGCGGGAGCAATCTTTTGATTTACAGGAAGTTCACCGTTTCTACTTAAACCCGAAGGTGACTTCTCCTTAGTATCCACCTGGTAAGACTCAGGAGTATTCTGAATTGGTTGACTTTCCTCTTGTACTGCAGAATCTACAGGGGGCTCGGCAGTTTGCTCTTGAGTGGTATTAAAAGGGTAAAACAGGCCTATTAAAACAATGCCAATAAGGGCCAGTAAGGCCCCTAATAGAAGGCGCCATCCACCGCCCTTCTTTTTTGCAGGTTCAGGAACGTGGTTAATTTCTGATTGTATGTTGTCAAAAACAGAATCTTCCACCGGAAGCTCAAACCCCTCCAGCTTTTGCCTTAGCAAATCTTCGGTAGTATTTTTCTGCTCTTTATCCTTCATCGGGCAGCACTGTAAATACGAATGGTTTTTAACAGATCCCTGAGCTTTTGTTTGGCTTTGGTAAGTTGGCTTCTGGAAGCACTTTCGGAAATTCCCAAATGCTCACCAATCTCCTTATGAGAATAGCCTTCCAAAACATTCAGGTTAAAAACCATGCGGTAACCATCGGGTAGTTGGTTGATCAGGTCCACAATTTCCTGGGCACTCATCTCTGAAACAGGAAGTTCCCAATTGGAAACACTTTGGTCAGCCAACACACTATCGGGTTCAAAAATGATCTTTTTCTGTTTGCTTACATATTCCAGACAGCAATTAACCAGAATTCGCTTCATCCACCCCTCAAAACTTCCCTTAAAAGAGAAAGTATGCAGATTTTTATAAATCTTCACAAAGGTTTCCTGGATCATATCATTGCTCACATCCGCACAGCCTACATAACGATAGGCAATACCCTTAAATAAAGGTGCGTAACGATTGTAAAGTGAGCGGAAACTCTGTTGGTTTCCATCCTTGATTTCTTGTATGAGTTGGTTGTGATCCAATTTTTTTGGTGTGGCAGGAAGCGTTTCGGCAACGACTTCCATCTACTTATCAAATACCTAAATACAATTAAAGATGAATATGTTCGAAAATTACCCCAGGAAAATGTTCCTCACCCTTTGTTTAATGGGAGGAATCTTAGTGACTCAAGCCCAAACCGCTCGCGTGCAGGTTATCCACAATTGCGCGGATAATATTGCCGACAGCGTGGACGTATATCTCAACGGTACCTTGTTACTCGATGATTTTGCCTTCAGAACGGCCACCCCTTTTATTGATGCTCCGGCAGGAGTAAGTCTCGATATTGACGTGGCTCCTAAAACCAGTACCAGTGTGGCCAATTCTATTTACAACCTTAATACCACACTTACTGCCGGAGAAACCTATGTGGTTGTGGCAGCGGGAATTACCGGTTTAAGCAGCACATCTTATTCTTCGGCCCCGGCTTTTGAGCTGGATGTATATCCCATGGGCCGGGAAGTGGCGGACGTAGCGGGCAATACTGATGTATTGGTTTACCACGGCTCTACCGATGCCCCTCCCGTAGATGTATATGAAAGCCGCGTGCTGAACGCTAATGCCTCTAATAACCTGGTTTACTCCGATTTTGACGGTTACCTGGAGCTCCCCGCCAATGATTATGTTCTGGAAGTAAGAGATTCCATCGGCAGTGTGGTGGTGGCCAGTTATGATGCGCCTTTACAAACTTTAGGTTTACAGGATTCTGCCATTACCGTATTGGCCTCGGGTTTCCTCGATCCCTCTGTAAACGGGAACGGTCCGGCCTTCGGTTTGTACGCGGCTTTGGCCAGCGGTGGTAACCTGGTAGCCCTGCCTGCTTCTACCGCTCGCTTGCAGGTTATCCATAATTGTCCTGATGATATTGCAGATAGCGTTGACGTATATCTGAATGGCAACCTATTGCTGGATAATTTTGCCTTCAGAACGGCTACTCCTTTTATTGATGCCCCAGCGGGAGTAACTATTGATATTGACGTAGCTCCCAAAACCAGCACCAGCGTAGCGAACTCCATTTACAATCTCAATACTGCCCTTACTTCCGGAGAAACTTATGTAGTAGTTGCAGCCGGTATTACGGGCCTGAGTTCTACCTCTTATTCAGCCAACCCCGCCTTTGAACTGGATGTATTTGCCATGGCCCGGGAACAGGCTTCAACCTCCACCAATACCGATATCCTGGTGTACCACGGTTCTACGGACGCTCCTACCGTGGATATTTTCGAGAGTAGCGTTTTGAACACTACGGCCTCTGATGATTTGATGTACTCTGATTTTGACGGTTACGTGGAATTACCCAACAATGACTACATCGTTGAAGTAAGAGATGCCAGCGGAACCAACGTGGTAGCCAGCTACCTGGCCCCGCTTCAAACTTTAGGCCTGCAGGGTGCGGCTATTACCGTATTGGCCTCGGGTTTCCTCGATCCTTCTGTGAATGGCAACGGCCCGGCCTTTGGTTTGTACGCGGCTTTAGCCAGCGGTGGCAACCTGGTTGCTTTACCGGTGGGTTTTGTAGGCCTCGATGAAAACGAGGGGCTCAACGTTTCACTTTATCCCAACCCGAGCCAAGGAACCTTGTATATAGAGGGTGTGGAAAACTACAACATCGTAATTAGCGACCTCTCAGGAAAAGTAGTCAAACGCGCCTATGCGGTAAATGGTAGCCTTGATATTAACGATCTGCAAAGCGGATTTTACAACGTAGCCATTGAGTTGGATGGTACAGTTTCCAATGTAAAGCTGGTTAAGGAGTAATTGGTGCGCCACTTCCCTGCACTAATACCCCTTAGCGGTGAGCCCATCCTTAAAAGGATGGGCTTTTACTTTGTACAAATTGGAGTGCTCTGGGAACAATAGGTTTGAGATTAAAAATCCTGTTCAGAATGGTCTTTGGCCTGTTGATCATTTACCGGAAATATAAAAGCTGAGTTTTGCCTTTTCCATCCGATTTTTTCATAAAAACCATGTTTACCGGCAGCCGCACTTAAAGTGATGAATTTGTACCCTGAAAGATGGTCTTTAAGCCGCTGCACAATTTCCTTTCCAATGCCCTGATTTTGGAATTCGGGGTCCACCGCAATATCCACCAGCATGGCATAGTACCTTCCATCGTCTATAGTGCGACCCATGGCAATTAGCTCCTCTTTATGCAATACAAAACAGCAATACGAACTCTTTTGAAATGCTTCCCGAATTTCGGAGGGTTCACGTCTTCCCCACTGCACTTTTTTAAAAAGGCCCACCACTGCCTTCCAGTCGATTATTTCAGGGGAAGGATTCATCAAAAAGGTAATCTCCGGATTGTGGTACATAAGGTTCAATTTTCAACAAATGGTTTGGCCTAACCAAATTAGTTGAATGAAAGTACATAAACGCCCCAAATAAAATTATAGGGCATTCTTTAAATAACGCTAAGATACCTGCTTGTACGCACGGTTGATACCCGTTACAATAGTATCCTCAACCTTTACAGTTAGCGCAGATGACAGGCGAGCAGGCTCGAAAAAATATCTGAATTCCTCTTTGAAATATGAAATACATTCGACCCAAGTATTTTAGTGCCAAGGCCCAGCCATTAAGATTGCTTAAAAAAGCCTTTTTCTCCAGGTATATCAACAAAAAAGCCCGTCAACGGGACGGGCTCTCCTATCAATCATGAACTTAATTAGGGTTGGATTAGTAATTTTTCGCGGGAAACAAGCTTACCACCACCTTGCAACTGTATAATGTACAGCCCGGTGGGCAGAGCACTTAAATCCAATTCCTGCGATGCTTCACGGTCGGCTGATATTTGAACTTCGTGCTCCAAAACTTTTTTACCACTCAAGTCAAAAAGACTGATGTTTTCTACCGCTTGTCGGGTATAATCCCATTCCACTACCAACCGGTCTTTTACGGGGTTGGGGAAAATGTGGATCGTATTTTCTGCGGTAAGCTCCTCTACGCCTACCTGGTCCAGGCGCGAGCTTAAAAAGTCGGATTCTCCACACTCATTGAAAACCGTAAGTTTTACCATATAGGTGAGGCTGATGGTGGCGTAGGTATGTACCGGGTTTACCCCGCTGCCGCTATTGCCATCGCCAAAATTCCATTGGTAGGAAGTTGCATTTTGCGAGGCCGAAGCATCAAATTGTATGGTCAAACCATTGGCCCCACTGGAAACAATGCTGTACGACCATTGCGGCACGGCCGGTTGACAAAGTTTTACCGAATCCGCAAAGCTGGCACTGTCGCCACAGGCGTTTACCACAATCAGGTTGATGTAATAATTACCGAGGCTGCCGTAAGTGTGGGTTACACTAGGCCCGGTGGCCGTGTTTCCATCGCCCAGGTTCCAATAAAAACCGATGGCCCCGGCAGATGAGTTGTTGGCGTTCAAGGTTACAGTGGTTCCACTCTGCTGGCTGGTAAAGTTGGCACTAAGTGAATCGCAAACATCAATAGTTTTCACAATGGATACGGAATCATTACAGGCGTTGGAGGCTATCATTTCCACGGTGTAGCTTCCGGGGTTGGTATAGGTGTGTGTAGTACTCATTCCACCAGTAAGTATGGTGCCATCTCCCATATTCCAGTAAAAAGTACCCACGTTAAGCGTACCCGTAGCCGTAAGGGTTACGGACTGGCCGCTAACGGTGGCATTGAAGTCGCTCACACCCAGGGTATCGCAAACATCAATAAGCTGAACCAGGGTATCGGACTCTCCACAAAGGTTAGTGGTAATAAGGCTTACCGAATATTGACCGGGAGCCGTGTAATTGTGTACTGGCGAAGGGTCGTTGCTGGAAGGGCTGCCATCCCCGAAATTCCAGCTAAACGAATTACCGCTACTGCCGGTGGAATTGAAACTTACATTCAAAAAGTTATTGGTGTTGCTGAAACTAGCCACTGGTGCCAGGGCTGGTGTAGTATAAAAAGTAAGTGAAGAACTCGGTGAGGTGACCAGGCTTTGTCCACATACGGATATGATACCATCTCCATCGGTACCGTTTTGTAAGGCCAGTTGTAAAACGTCATTACTGCTCAAAGGCTGCGCCAGTTGTATCTCCAATATACTATCTTGTAAAAGTTGTACTGAGTTTACCGTAAGACTTCCATTTTTCTGCGAGCTTATACTCACCTCACTACCATCCGGGCTTAAAGAAGCGATGGAAACCTTACGGGTCGCAGAAAAACGTATGATCTGTGCTCCGCAATCCAATGAATCGGGATTGGCCATGGGCGCATAAATGGCGTTAAATGCCGGTAGAGTGCAGGAGTTGGCTACTCCTAATATAGGGGTAAACCGGCCTTCACTGATCTTGGTCATTACGCCCAGCGCATCCGGCCGGAATTCTTCATACATGATGGTTATAGCGTACTGACCACTACTCTGAACCTGGGTTTGTATAGCTCCGGTAGCGGAGTTTAAAGTGAAGCCGGTGGAAGAGCCTACCTGGTTGGAAACGCTGTATCCTGTTTGGTAGGACTGGTTACTCACGGTAGAGCCGCTTAACATGGTGGGTGCTGATAAAGAATAGTAAACACTATCTCCGTCTGCTTCTGAAAAATTGTACAGGTTTAAGGCTTTATTAGGGCATACTAAGCGGATAAAATCAGAGAGGGATAGTTCCGGGGAGGAGTTTGGCGAAATGGTATTATTGAGATCTGCGTAAAAGTAGTCGGTATTTGAAAAACCGCTACTGATGTTATTGGTACTGCCATATCTGCCACAGCAGCTACTGGTAAAAAACCGGAAGTTGGCACAGGTACCGGGCAGCACTACTATACCCTTAAAAACCGCCAATGAAAGACTCAGACCACCGGATACATTGCCCGTACAGTAACCCAAACCACTGATAGTAGTAAAACTTCCTCCGGCTGAAGCGTTACGCGACAGTGAAATAGTTTGATTGGAGAAACAGCTACTTTGCAACCCTATGTTGATAGAAGGAGGGGCTGAGATGCCTTGGTTATCGTAAATACTGTAAGCCGTAACTTCGTACCGCAAAGGGTTGTTGGCAGAGCCCGGGGCGCTTTTGTAGGTGATAATCATACCACCCAACTCGTGACCGGCCTGAAGGCTGCCCAGAGTAAAAAAGACCAGTAGTAAAATCAGTAATTCTTTGAACTGCATAATTGTAGGTTGTTAAATATACCACAAGGTGAAGGAATTTTCTTCCAGAAGAAAGAGCGATTTATTTAAGGAACAGAACCACTATGTGAGCGAAAACTATATGGGCATTTAAAGCTTCACCAGTGTTCTTGAATACCGCTGGTTATTATCTCCGCTTAAAATCAGTGAGTAAACACCGGAGGGAAGATCTGCCATTTTTATCGACCACCGGTCACGAGAACCAACCTCAACTAAATCCCCCTCCCTTACTTTTTCACCCTGCACATTATGGAGTGTCCATTTTTCAGGCCACCACCCCAAGGTACCGGAAAAGAACAGTTCATTCGAAAAAGGATTGGGATAAACCTGAAAATCAAGAGCAGAGCTTTTGTCCAATCCTAAATTCACTATGGTATTGCTTACCGTGGAATCTTCATTACAGAAGTTATAGGCAATCAACTTTACGATAATATTTGAGGCAGGATTAACGTACCAATGCTGGGGTGAGACTCCCATACCAAAACTACCATCGCCAAAATCCCATAGGTAGGTATCCACTGCCTGCGAAGCCGAAGCGTCAAATTGAACCAAACTCCCGGATCCGTTACTTGATAATATCTGGTACGTAAATCCAGGGGCCATTGGTGCACAAACCTTTACCGTATCACTGTATACCGCACTGTCCAGACAGGAATTAACTACCATGAGTGTTACCCAGTAGGCTCCGGGCGAACTATAAACGTGATTCACGGAATCTCCGGTGGCAGTGTTTCCATCACCCAAGTCCCAAAAAAAGTAACTCCCCACGCTACCGGCAGAATTAAATGAAATTCCGGAGAGGCTCCCAATAGCAGTAAAATTAGCTTGTGCAGCTGGTGAATGGCGTGAGTAAAAGGTTAGTTGGCTTAGATTTGAAATATCTTGTCCACAGACCGATAAGATTGTGTTGCCATCGGTGCCTGTTTGAGTGTTTACAATAATGGTTTGTCCGGCAGGAATAGGTTGAATCAGATGCACTTGAATCACACTGTCAGAAACTACCTGGACATTTTGAATAGCCAGATTGCCGCTGGAAGAGGCGTTAATTAAAAACTCACTGCCGGTATAAGTAACGGAGCTCTTTGAGATTTTGCGGCTAGCCCGGAAGGTTAAGGTACGTGCACCGCAGTCCACGGTATCCGTTAACGGAGACGACATATGTTGCAAATCAAAATTAGGATACAGGCAATGGTTAGTAATTCCCAGTAATGGCATACACCGGCCCTCACTGATTTTGATATAAGTACCGGAAGAATCCTTGCGATATTCCTCGTATTTGATAGTTATGATATAATACCCTGCCGAATCCACGGAGGTTTGCATCGCCCCGCTGGAAGAGTCCAGCATAAAACCACTGGAGGAGCCCACTGGATTAGAAACACTATACCCTGGCTTATAAGCATATTCAAGTATTGAGTTATTCGATGTGCTATAATTAGGTGCTGAGGAAGAATAGAAAACACTATCCCGGTCATCTTCAATAAAACGATATGAATGAATGGGCCGGTTTGTACACGTAAATTGTACTACATCCGCACTATCCAGGCGAGGTGTGGAGTTAGGTTCAAGAGTATTGTTTAAATCCGCATATACATAGGCATTTTGTGAGGAACTCGAACTAATGTTATTTGACGAGTAAATGTCGCAACACGCCTTAAAGGAAAAGCGGTAGTCATTACAAACCCCAGGCAGGCTTACAAAACCCTTAAACACGTTATAACCAATCCCTGGTGAAGGACTGGTACCGGAGCAATAGTCAAGGCTGCTTAAACCACTGTAAAAGCTCCCTACCCGGTATGGATAAAGCTGAACTGAGCCCGTGCTAAAACAGCTACTATTTATATCTACTCTAAGCGATATTGGATTGTGACCATTGGCTGTAACCCGATTCAGATAAATTAGGGTGACTTCATAACGCAATGAGTCGTTATGCGGCCCGGGTGCGCTTTTATAACTAAGCTGATAGCCTCCCTGAAGGTGAGAGGCGTAAAGAGAAGAAAGAGAAAGAACAGCTAAAAGAGTGAGGATAAAACGTGTACGAGGCATGACATATTGGTTTCTCAACCAAAATATCTATTTACAGGCTATAGGGTAAACACTTGCTTATTGAAAGAAAGAAAATAGCCGGGCCGCGTTTACTCATTTCGGGCTTCAAAATTCAAAGCCACTGAATTAATGCAATACCGCAGGCCGGTTGGCGGAGGACCATCTTCAAATACATGGCCTAAGTGACCGCCACATTTGGCACATATCACCTCGGTTCTGGACATGCCATAACTATTATCCGTTGCTCCAAGTACTGAAGTATCAGAAGCTACGGTATAGAAACTGGGCCAACCGGTACCTGATTTAAATTTGGTATCGGAAGCAAACAATACATTGTTACATCCCGCACACGCATAAATTCCTTCCTGCTTGTTATCCCAGTATTTTCCGGTAAAAGGTCGTTCAGTGCCGGCCTTTCTCAATACCTCAAATTCTTCAGCACTGAGTTCTTCCTTCCATTCGGCCTCAGTTTTTTGCACCTTTACCTTTACCGGGCTATTGTCCAGCGGATCTTGCTGATCATCCCGCTGCACCGTGCAGGCCAGGAATATTATGCTTAAACTACTTAATACAATGGCTCTTAAATTTCTCATGCCTGGAATTCTATAATGTATATATACGTTGAAGCCCGGACTTCAGTTCACAGCAAAAATAATTGCCGGTAAGCCGACAATACGTCAGGTTTATGACCTTCGGCAGGGTGCTTGCGCCCCTCTGGCAAACTATTTTAAACAGAGAAATCCGATTTTATGAGTTCAGTAAAAGAGAATGACACGGTACGCGTACATTATACCGGTAAGCTTGCCAACGGAGAAGTATTTGATTCATCCGTTGATCGCGAGCCCTTAGAGTTTACCCTCGGCCAGGGCCAGATTATCCCCGGCTTTGAAAAAGGTGTGCTCAACATGGAGGTAGATGAGAAGAAAACCATCGAAATTCCCTCGGCCGAGGCTTACGGTGAGCGAAGAGAAGATATGATGCAGGAAGTTCCAAAAGACCAGCTCCCCCCTGAAATTGATCCCAAGGTAGGGATGGGCCTGGTTTCTAAAACCCCACAAGGCCAGGAAATGAGACTGACTGTTGCCGAGGTTAAGGACAATTCCATTGTGGTAGATGCCAATCACCCGCTGGCCGGTCAGGATTTGGTATTTGACGTACAATTGGTGGAGATCAAGTAAATAAGAATGCTTTTATAGCAAGTACCAAAAAGCCGCCCTTGGGTGGCTTTTTTTATGGATAGTGAATTTCTACTATCTGCAAGCGTTGATTTTTACCGGCCAGTTGCAGCTCAGCCACCTCCCCGGTTTTTTTGCCGGTTATCGCCCTTGCAATGGGAGCTACAAAGGCCACTTTGCTGTCCTTTACGGAAGCTTCATCCACACCCACAATGGTGAAATTTATTAATCCTTTTGCGCCTCCTTGCAGTGGCTTCAGCTTTACTCGGGCACCAAAACGAACTTCGTCCACCGGTTGGTCGGAAGGGTTCAACACGCGGGCACTGTGGATACGCTCATTCAAAAGTCTGATTTTACCATCGATAAGCATTTGAGCCCTTCTTCTTTCGGTTTCGTTGGTATCAGCCGAAAGTGCGGTCCTCTCTTTTTCTAACGCATCCTTTTCAGCTTTGAGCTGCTCCAGGCCATTAGGAGTTACGTAGTTCACTGCACCCGGTGGCAAAGCCGCCCGTGGTGGAATAATGGGAGCCTCTTCCTGGTCTTCTTCTTTAACAAATCCTCGACTCATATTAGGAATAACCGCTAAACACCTGAATAGTTGACAGCTAAGCTTAACTGTTGCGCCAGAAGTACGGCATAAAAAGGATAAGGATAGTGAAGAGCTCCAAACGGCCCATCAGCATTAAAAAGGAAAGGAAAACTTTACCTCCGGCCGGTATATGGGCAAAATTATCTACCGGGCCCACACTACCGATACCAGGACCGATATTACCCAGGGTAGCTGCTACCGCCCCGGTAGCCGACATGAAATCCAGGCCTATTGCCGACATCACCAGTGAGCCCAGGAAAAAGATGATGAGGTAGATCAACACAAAAGCCGCAATGGTATTGGTAATGTTTTGAGGTACCGCATTGCCGTTAAAGCGAACCGGCACTATGGCACTGGGGTGGATTTGACGTTTGAGCTCCAACCAGCTGTTTTTGATTAAAACAATAAGCCGCATCATTTTGAGCCCCCCGGAAGTACTGCCGGTGGAGCCTCCGGAAAAGAAGAGCACGAAGATCAACACCATTAAAAAGTTAGGCCACAGCAGGTAATTGTCGGTAATAAAACCGGTGGTGGTAATTATGGATATTACCTGGAAAAAGCCGTTTCTGAAAGCCACTTCAGCCTCTATCCCCTGGGTTAAAATAAGGCCCGCCATAGTAACCAGGCTTAAAATAAGGATGTTGATACCATACACCCGGAACTCTTCATTGCGGAACAGGTTTTTCAAGCGACCGGTTAACCCAAAGTAGAGCAAGGTAAAATTGACCCCCGCCAAAAACATAAATACCATAATGATATAATGGATAGCCGGAGCCGTATAGTAAGCGATACTGGCATTTTTAGTGGAAAACCCACCGGTGGCCATAGTGGCCATAGCATGGTTAATGGCGTCAAATCCGCCCATACCGGCTACTTTTAAAAGAATAGCCTCGGAAGCCGTGAGTAAAAAATACACCAACCACAACCGCTTGGCGGTTTCGGTGATCCTCGGGTGTAATTTGTCCGGGGTAACCCCGGGAGCCTCAGCCACAAAGAGCTGCATACCCCCTACACCCAATATAGGCAGTATGGCAATGGTTAAAACAATAATCCCCATACCCCCCAGCCAATGGGTCATGCTGCGCCAAAAAAGTAAATACTTCGGCATTATTTCAATATCGGTAAGTATGGTAGCCCCGGTGGTGGTTATACCACTTACGGTTTCGAAAACAGCATCGATTATATGGGGTATTTCCCCGGAAATGATATACGGCAAACTCCCGAATAATGACATGGATATCCAGCCGAGGGCTACAATAAGGAAGCCATCACGCTTGCGTACATCCTTATCTTTATTTCTGAAATTAAGCAGGTAAAGGCCCAGCCCCGAGGCAAAGGTTATTCCTGCCGAAGTCAGTAGCGGAGCCCATTCTTCCCCGTAATAGAAAGCCCAAACCAGGCTCAACAACATCATTAAAGCCACAATCATTAGCAAAGTACCAATGAGCGAGGCAATCATCTTAAAATTAAATTGTTGCATATCAGCTATTAACGAAAGAAGGTGCTGACTTTTTTAGCACAGCTTACCTTGGCGAATACCACCACCCGGTCGCCCGGCAATATCTGAAAATCTCCGTTGGGAATTAAACCTTTCTGATTGCGGATAACCCCACCGATGAGCGCTCCTTCCGGCAGGCCGAGGTCCTTGATTTTACCGTCCAGTATTTTACTTTTTTCCGATACTTCAAATTCCATTACTTCGGCATCTACACCGTGAATGGCCGAGAGTATTACAAAGTCGCCCCTACGGATGTGGCGGTAAATAAAGTTGGCCGCAGCCAGCTTTTTATTAATTAAAGAATCGATTCCGATGGAGTGCGAAAGGTTTTGATACTCAATATTTTCCACCATTGCGATGGTTTTTTTCGCTCCACGGTCTTTCGCCACCAGGCAGCTCAGTATATTGGTTTCCGAGTTGCCGGTAACCGCCACAAAAACGTCCACATTATGAATTCCTTCCTCTTCCAGCTTTTCCACATCGGTACCGTCAAAATTCAGCACCAGGGTATCCGGAAAATCGGCCGCAATTTCGTGTGATTTTTCAGGGTTGATTTCAATGAGCTTTACGCGATAGTCTTTACTGAGCTTACGCGCCAGGTGGCGCCCGGTGCGGCTGCCCCCCATAATCATCACATTTTCAACCTTTATTTTTCGCTTACCGGTAACTTCCAGTACCTCCTGAATACCTTCGGTATCGGTAATTACAAAAAGGTGATCACCCGGCTGCACCATGGTGTGGCCTTTGGGAATAATCGTTTCATTCGCTCTGCGGATGGCTACCACTACGTAGTTGCGGGAGGGATATAAACTCGCTATTTCCGCTATAGACTTACCGGTTACCTGGGCCTCCTGGTCCACATCCAGCCCCAATAGTGTAATCTTTCCGTTTTCAAACTCAATGGATTCACTGGCTGCATTGGTGTTGATAAGGTGCCGCACTTCCCGCGAGGCAAGGGATTCCGGGGAGATCAGTTCATCAATACCGAAATCTTTAATATCCAGCGTTTCGCATTCAGTGAGGTACTGCATACGACTGATACGGGCAATGGTTCTTCGTGCGCCAAAGCGCTTGGCCTGCATACAGGCCAGTATATTGGCTTCTTCAACCGAGGTAACCGAAATAAAGAGATCGGCCGAAGGAACACGCGCTTTTTTAAGCACTTTGAAATCGGTAACGTCTCCCTGAATGGTTAGAGCATCAATACTGTTATCTACATTGGATAGGCGTTCCTGGTCCTGATCGATCAAGGTAATATCGTGCGATTCACTTGAAAGCCATCGAGCCAGGTGTATGCCCACCGCCCCTGCACCTGCAATCACAATTTTCATAAAATCATTCTATTTCAAAGTACGGACACTCAATATTTTATGAGCGGAGCCGAAGCATAAAGTCCGCAAAATTACAAAGCAGCGTCCTTCCTTGCTAATATCCCCTGAAAGGAAGCTTTGGTGGTTCACTTTTCAACGGACAATCTTATTAACCTGAAAGTGCCTTATAAGGTTCCACTAAACAGTTTAGGGCCGGATATTGTCATTTAAGAACAAAAATTAAAATGGCCGTATGATTATAGGTGTTCCCAAAGAAATAAAAAACAACGAAAGCCGGGTGGCTCTTACGGAGTCCGGGGTATTTGAACTCGTGAAGAACGATCACGAAGTTTTGATTGAAAAAGGTGCCGGTTTGGGCAGTGGTATCGATGATGAAGAGTACGTAGAAGCCGGGGCCACCATAGTAAACGATGTTAACGAACTATGGAAAAAGGCGGAGATGATTCTAAAAGTGAAGGAACCGCTTGATGAAGAGATGAAAAGAGCCCGTTCCGGGCAGGTCATTTTCACCTATTTTCATTTTGCCTCCAGTGAAAAGCTTACGCAAGCCATGCTGAATAGCGGGGCCACCTGTATTGCTTATGAAACGGTAGAACGCGCAGACGGAAGCTTACCCCTGCTCATTCCCATGAGTGAAGTAGCGGGCCGAATGACCATCCAGGAAGGGGCACGATATTTAGAAAAACCCGCCAAAGGACGAGGAGTTTTGTTAGGCGGTGTACCCGGTGTACCTCCCGGTAAGGTTTTGATTTTAGGAGCCGGTGTGGTAGGCGTTCAGGCGGCTAAAATGGCCTCCGGGCTGGGCGCCCAGGTTACCATACTGGATGTAAATATGGACCGTTTGCGCTATGTGAACGATATTCTGCCAGACCATGTGGTTACCAATTATTCCAATGAGTACACTATCCGCAAACTGATCAAGGATCACGACCTCATTATCGGTGCCGTGTTAATCCATGGCGCCAAAGCCCCTAAACTGATTACGCGTGATATGTTAAAAGAAATGCGCCCCGGAACGGTAATCGTGGATGTGGCGGTGGATCAGGGTGGTTGTGTGGAAACTTCGCGACCTACTACACACGAAAACCCTACTTACCTGATTGACGATGTACTGCATTACGGGGTGGCCAATATGCCCGGGGCGGTGCCTTTTACCTCTACCCTTGCCTTGACCAATGTAACCACTCCCTATATTTTGAAGATTGCCAACCAGGGTTGGAAAGAGGCTTGTATGCAAAATGACGACCTAAGGAAAGGTTTGAATATTATCGATGGAAAGGTGGTATATGAAGGCGTAGCCCGGGCTTTTGACCTGGAACATACCCCGGTAGAAGAGTTTTTGGGTCAAGCCTAAGGACTGTGCCTCTCAAAGATCCAGGATTGTTCCTCCGAATCAGTTGATCGCAACTCAAGCCGATCAGGCTGACTCAAGTCCACCGTAAAACTCGCTTTATTGCCTTCTTCCGCAGCAGACAATAAGGTGAGTTCCGGCCGGTGTGCGTTTATGTGCCAAAAACCTCTTTTCCGTTTATCTTTTTCGAGTAGCCGATATTCCCGATCCCACCGAATGAATAGTACACTACCTTCAGAACCCAATATTGAAGAGTGCTGGTTAGAAGGAGTTTTCACCAATTCCCAAAAACCAACTATTTGATCGGCCGGAGATTTGGGCAGTTTTTCGGCAGGGCTTAAAATAACCGTTACCGGCAACCCGTCTTCCGTTCTCCGCCAATACATTTTTCCGTCTGTAAAGCTCACCTCAAAGGCACCGTATTCATCTTCTTCTCCTCTTTCATTGATGAATAAAAGTGTAGAATCGCTGAATTGTTGCCAACGCCCCGCTCCGTTTTGCAGCCAACCGTTGCCGGATTGAAAAGTGCTATCAGGATTGAGCCGGAACCACTTGGCCACGGGGGTCCTCACTTCCTCACCTACGGTTACCCGGTTTACCGCCCAGAATCCTTCGGGAGATTGAGCGTTGAGCTTTACTATGTGGATAATCAGAAATAACAGGGTTAGTTTTTTAATTTTCATGGGTTGAAGAAGTTAAAAGGTGAGTGATCTTGCGGGCCAGGGCTATTTCATTGGTATTGCTGCCTACGTTACTTAAAAAGGCCAGGATGTACTGCCCACCATTTACGTTTACGAGCATAGAACGGTAACCTTCAGTAGCACCTCCGTGAATACTGTACGGCTGATCCATACCTAAATTTCCCATTTTATAATCCGAATGCGATGGATGTATAGCCCAACCATAACCGTAAGATACGGTAGTATCTATTGCGCCAAGCTGGTTGGAAAACATTAATTCCAGGGAAGATTCACTTAAAAAGCCGGGCTTATTGAGGGCTTTAGCCCACCGATAGAGATCTTCAGAAGTGGAAAAGATACGCCTGCTCAGGCTTAAGTCAATGTAGTTATTGCGTTGCCAGCTTCCATCGGGTTGGGGGTTGTAAGCTTCCGCTAACTGCGGGTGAACCTCCTGGTTATTAACCGAAGCGTAGGTAAAGCGTAGGTTCAGGGGCTGCACTACTTTTTCCGCCAAAATATCCGGGAAAGGCTTCTGATATACATCTTCCAGCAGGATAGGCAAAAGGTGATAAGCAAAGTTGCTGTAATAGAAGCCCTCTCCCGGAGCACGGTGTGCGGGTAGCTTACTGATAAAGTTGACGTATTCCGGATTACTGAAGTGAAGATGCTTATAGCCATAGAGCCAGTTCTCTTTAAGCGAATCGGGTAGCTCTTCGTAGTTAGGCAGACCACTGCTGTGGTTTAACATGCTATGTACGGTGATACCCGGATGAAAATTGCCTGAATAGGAATACTCTGCCAGCAGGTCCACCAGTTTATCGTCCAGCTCAAGTTTTCTTTCCTCTACCGCCTTTAAAACCAGGGCGGCTATGAAGGATTTGTTCAGCGAGCAAATGTCAAAACGGGTACCTCTTTTTATGGGAATATGCCAGTTGCGATCTGCTTCACCACCGGCAAAAACAAACAGCAGGCTATCCCTATTTCCCACCGCTACCGTACCGCTAAAGCGTTCTGCTGCTACTTCCTCAGTGAGCAAACTATCCAGTCGATTACGCCAACCGGAGGTTTCCTTTTTAATTTCAGGTACCGGGGAGCAGGAAAGTATGCCAAGTGCCAGTATTAGCAGTGCAAAAAGCTGATCTGATCTTTTCATGGGTAGAACAAACTAAATTCTCTGAAGCTTCCCGGGCAAGCGATAGCCGGCTTTTGGGATGAAAATTTAAAATACGGGATAAAGAGAAAAGCCCTTAAAAGCCTTCCTGGTATTTTTTAGATACCGGAATGGTGATAAGCCCCAGGTCTAATTCGGTTTTGCCATTCTTTTGGCGTTTGTGACGAACTTTTTCCGGGTTTACCAGGTAACCACGATGGCAACGCACGAGCCGGGGATCTTCAGCTTGCTCCTCCTCTATTTGCTTTAAGGTGTTGCGCAACAATTCCTTCTTGAGTATACCTTCAGAAAGGTAATGTATCTCTACGTAGTTGTCCGATGAACTCAGGCATAACAGGTCGTGGCGATGTATATGCAAAAGATGTTTTCCGTTTTCAGAGCGGAAAATAAAACTAGCCTTTTCATCCCCTTCTACAGTGGAAATCCGGTTAAACCATAGCCTGACTAATAGCAGGGGAAACAGCATAACACATGTATATTCAAAAAACAGGAGCAAATAGGCATCCGGGGTCCATTCCGTCCAATTCCAAAAATAGTTGAACAACAAGAAAGTTACGGTAGCTCCTGCGCCTATGCCTATTAAAGAGCGGAAAAACTTATTATGGGTCCAGCTTTGATGAAACTCTACCATATAAAACACTACCGAAGTACAGAGCGCAAAAACCAACGACCGGAACAATAATCCGTGACCGGAAAGTGAAACACCCCGGGCTATACCATAACCTTCATAAATGTAGAGCACAAAAAATAACGAGAGTCCACTGAATAAAACCAAAGCCCATTTCTCCGGGGCCTTTTTCCAGAATTGAGGTAGGTTTAATCTTTGGATCACACCTGCAATTTTAAAGTATTCCGGATCACCGGACTATTAAGACTTAGAAGCCAATTTGCCACCAATCCAAGCCATCGGAATGTAAGCCACAACCAGGTCCAGGGCTATAAACCAGGTGGGAGCCGGAATCATAAAATTAACCATAATCCCTCCGATGAGGAACAGGCCACCCACTATCAAAGCCATAAGCTTTTTGCGGGTGGAGGCAATTAAAGCCGCTATGGCAGCCCCGGCCAGCGTTCCCAGGGCATGGGCCAAAAAGGGAAACAGGAAATATTCATTACCGGCATCTTCTAAAAAAGCGGCCACAGCCTCCATATCTTCGGTGTTAACACCTTCCATGGGAAATATGGCGTGGCCCGCCATAACTAAACCCATATTTACAATGCTGCCCGCTATCCATCCGGCAACTACGGCTAAAATATTCCTGAGAATGGGGTTCATAATGATTTTGTTTGGTAGATTAAACTATTTGGATACTTCGATTGCTTTTTGAGTCCACGCAATTAATTGTTTGGGATCTTCCATCACTTCATCAGGAATAGAATAATACGGCATACGGCTGTGCTGCTCGCCTCCCCTGGCAATAAATTGCTTTTTCCCGGCTTCATCTGCCTTAAGGAAGCAATTTCCCTTAGAGTCCACCAAACCGAACATCTTGTTGTTATGGAACAGGCCCGAACCACCAAACATACGCTTAAGGGTAATACCTTCTATAGATTGCACCTGCTCTGAAAAATGCTCTGCTACCTGGTTGGAAAGTTGTGTATTCTTATCTCCCTTTAATCCCATGCCCTTGTGACTATCTGAAAAATGGAAAGAGGTATAAATATAGATACTTATATTCTATACTTTAACATTCTTAGCCCTGATGTTTAATAATTTTACCATTGATGAAACGCTCCGGCTCCGCTGATTTACCCTTACATTACGGTCGTGTACCACCCTGGCTGGCCCAACGTATGGCCTTGCTGGGCGAAGCTATCGTGGAGACCATTATCCTGGAAAGAGGAACCGGGGAAGTGTTGCGCAGGCTCAGCGACCCTTTTTGGTTTCAAAGCCTGGGGGCGGTTATGGGCATGGATTGGCACTCCTCCGGAATTACTACCTCGGTTTTAGGAGCTTTACGCAAAGCTATCAATCCCCGCTCTCATGAACTCGGCCTTTATGTAGCGGGTGGTAAGGGTAAGTACTCCCGCCAAACCCCGGATGAATTGGTGCGTATCGGTGAAAAAACCGGACTGGATGCCGAATACCTGGTGCGCTGCAGTAAGCTCAGCGCCAAAGTGGATAATACGGCTATACAGGATGGATACCAGTTGTACCTGCACAACTTTATCGTGAGCAAGGACGGACAATGGACCGTAGTACAACAAGGCATGAGCGATGCCAGCGGCTTGGCCAGGCGTTATCACTGGCATTCTTCCGATCTGCAATCTTTTGTAGAAGAACCCCACACGGCCATTGAAGGACAAAACCAGGGGTTGATCCTCAACATGACGGATAAAGGAGCCAAGGCCTCCCGCAACTCGGTGATGGAAATGAGCCGTGAGCTACCGGAGAAAATGCTGGCGGAAGTCCGCAAAGTAGTAATGCCCAATCGCCATGAAGTACGGGCTGAGGATGTGGATTTGAAACGCCTGGGCAGTGTACTCTGGCTGGCACACGAAAAGCGTCCCGAAGATTTTGAAGAGTTATTGCTGCTTAAAGGTGTGGGGCCACGTACCCTGCAATCGCTGGCCCTGGTGAGCGAAGTAATTTACGGCAGCCCTTCCCGCTTTCAGGACCCGGCCCGTTTTTCCTTTGCCCACGGTGGCAAGGATGGCCACCCCTTTCCGGTGCCGCTTAAAACCTACGATGAAACTTTGAGCACGCTTAAAACCGCCATTGACCGCTCTAAACTAGGCTTTACCGATAAAGCGGCAGCCCTGAAGAGTCTTTCCAAACTCACCGAAAGGGCCGAAAAGGGTTTTACGCCCAATGCCAACTTTGATAAGGTAATTGAAAAGGAGCGCAGGGATTCCTGGAAATACGGGGGACGTACCGTTTTTGGAAAGGAGCAGAAACCCAAGGGTGGGGATCAACTCAAGTTGTTTTAGCTCAGTTGAAAGTTCAAGGTTTAATGTTGAACGTCATCCTGAACGCCTGCCTGCCGGACGGACAGGGAGTCGAAGGGTGGCATGCAATTGTAAGATTTCAAAGATTTAAGGTTTGAAAGCCCGTGATGATGCCTTATACGCTTTTCTTACACTCTAATCTCTTAAATCTAATTTCTCCTTTCTAAACTCTTGCCTCTAACTTCTACCCTGTCAAACCGCTATATCATCTTCCACGTATTGCATTTCCTTATGACCCTTACGGTGGATCAAGGCAAAACCAAAGGTGAGCACCCCTACCCGCCCTACAAACATGAGAATGATGATCAAAACTTTACCGGCCACCGTCAGTTCCCCGGTCAAACCGGTACTGAGTCCTACCGTACCCAAGGCCGAGGCCACTTCAAACAGCAGCACATCAAAGCTTTGCTCCTGGAAGAAACTCATCAGGAAGGAAGCTGCAAAAATGATACTGGTGTACAGCACAAAGGTGGCTGTAGCCACGTATAAACGCTCGTAGGGAATGCTGCGACCCAAAAAACTGACGTGCTTATTGCCTTGTAAGTGACTGCTTAAAATGGAGAGCATGGCGGTAAGGGTGGTGATCTTCATCCCACCGGCCGTACCGGAAGGCGAGGCTCCGATGTACATCAAAAAGATCACCCCAAGCAGGATGGGAAGCGAAAGGCCACCGGTGGAAATGGTGTTGAAACCCACGGTGGTCATGGCCGTCATAGACTGGAAAAAGGCAGCCAGGAAACGCTCGTAACCGGCCAGGCTGGTTACTGAAGGCTCGGTAAAATAAACCAGCACCGTACCGAAGGTCAGTAAAACGATGAAGCCCACCAGTATGATTTTGGTGGTAAAGGTGAGCTGGTCGGATTTCCTGCGGATGCGGTACCAGATGTCCGTGATCACAATAAAGCCCAGCGATCCGCAAATGGCCAGCACCGAAATAATCAGGTTGATCCATTGGTTAGCCCGGAAGTCTTCGAAGCTATTGCTGTACAAGCCAAAGCCAGCCGTACAAAAGGCCGATACACTGTGAAAAAGGCTGTCCCATAAAGCTTTACCGGTAGCCATTCCCTCCTGCCGGAATACCAGGAAAAAGCCCAGTGTACCCAGGCTTTCCATAATAATGGTAAAAAGGATCACGCTTTTGATGAAATCGCGGATCTGTATGGACTTAGGCATGGTAAAGGCGGTGCCAATCATTTTTTTATGCCAGCGCGTAATACGTTGGGTAGTGATCAAAAGATAATACGTGGTTAAGGTCATGTATCCAATACCCCCTACTTGAAACAAAAGCATGATAATCAACTGGCCCCAGCGATTGTAATCGCCCCCTACATCTACTGTTACCAGCCCGGTGGTGGATATGGCGGAAGTGGAAATAAAGAGGTTATCCAAAATAGATATGGGGCTATTGTGAAAAAACGGGAGGCAGAGCAACAACCAGCCTACCAGGGTGTAGAGCAGAAAACCCAGTACCAGGTTTAACTGGGGAGAAGAGCGCAACTGAAAGCGTTTGTACAGTTGCCAGAGTTTGGAGAGCATACCATTAGAGTTGGAACTTTTCAAATATCAAATAACGGACGGTTTTGTTCGAGCGCTATACGTTTGAAGGTTGAAAGCCTGCCTGCGGCAGTCAGGTTCAAGGTTGAAAGTTCAAGGATAAATGTTGAAAATTATCCCATACGTACGCTGAGCCTGTCGAAGCGTAGTCTATTAGTTCTAAAGTTGGAAGGGTTTAAAGTTTTAAAGCTTTGGATTTAGAGTTTAGAGTTTACTCAACCCTAACATATCTCCCCTCCTTCCACTGATAGATACCCGGGCCTATATTACTCTTCGGAACCGTTTCTTCCCCTACTATGGTTTCCCACTCTCCTACTTTTATCTGTCCGCGTTGGTAGGTGATCTCCCGCTGGTTCAACTGCTCCCCTTCAGCTTTGGAAAACCAGGCAAAATGTTCTTTGGTCATGGCCTCCAGTATTAAAGCGGGCCGGCTTAAATCCCATATCTGGATGTATTCGTAATCGGTACCACCCCGGTTGCCGTATTCTTTACTGGTATAGCGGATGATCATTTCAGGACGGCCTCTCTTATTGATGTTGCAGGTATCCATTCCTTTAAATTCAAGACCGGCCCCGGTATTAATATTAAAAAGGTCTGAGTACAGAAGCCTCCATTTCCCTGCATGTTTAAAGGCAAAGCAGTAGCCCCAAAAAGCTATTCCACGGGCATCGCTGAACTCTTTTAAATTCTCCAGGTCAAAACTCAACAGCTCTTCCACCGTGTTGAATTCCAGCATATCGGAAGGGTACACCGCTTTAGTGGTAATGGAGTCTTGCTGAGCCCGGAGAAAGGTAGGCAGTATTACAATGGCCAGGAGTATAAATTTCATGAGCCTAAGATACGGGAAAGCGGCTGGGTTGAAGGCCTGCTTGCCGCAGGGTTTAATGTTTAAGGTTTAAGGTTGAAAGTTGAAAGCCGGATTGCCGCAGACAAGTTCAATGTCATCCTGAGCGCGCACTGATCGCTTACGCCTTAGCTTCAGCGATGGCGCAGCCTGACGAAGTAGAGTCGAAGGATGGTTCGCAATTGTAAGGTTGTAATGACTTAAGGTTTTAAGGACAGCTAGTCTTAGGTTGATGGCCTGCTTGCCGCAGGCAAGTTCAAAGTTTAATGTTGAAAGCCTGACCAGGGATAGATACAAACATTATGGGCTACCGCATGTGGAAATAGGAAAGCGTAGTGGGTTACCAGCGCTTATGCAGAGCTACACGCTTAGAAGGGGCATTTAATTGTAAGGTTGTAAAGATTTAATGTTTTAAGGTTAACTTTATCGAAATCCAGTAAATCAATATGGCTAAAACCGAAATAAATATATCCTCCAAGGCGATTGAAAAAGGACTAGATGCGGCCAAGGGCTTTCTCAGTAAATTAATAGGTCCTGCTGTGGAGGAAACCGGCCTACTTCTGAAAGATCATGTGGCCATGTGGCGTTTTGGCAATCAGGTGAAAATGCTGAACAAAGCCAGGGCGAAATGTGAAAAACATGGTATTAGTCCAAAACAAATATCACCCAAACTTTTGGTTCCATTGCTTGAAGGAGCTTCCTTAGAAGAAGACGAGGAAATGCAGGATAAATGGGCTAATATGCTGACTAATATGGTAGACCCAGATCAAAATTTACAGAATCATGTCTTCCCATATATACTTGGACAATTATCAAAACTTGAATTTGAATTTTTAGAGCAAAGCTTTTTAGATTTTAAAAATAAAGATGAAGAATATCTAATGAGATTTAGAGAAGGCATGGCATACCGAGAGGAACCTATTTCATTAGAAACTTATCTTGAAGAATCTTCTATGGTGGACTCAAAAAGGGTTCCAGATTATCTACTTAGTAATTTAGTCAGATTAGGCTTGATAATTAGTAAGACTAAAATTGAAACCAGTACTGATATTGAAGATTTTTTTCAAATAAAACACCCAATCAATAAAAAAACACGAGAAGCGTTTGGCATTGCTCGAGAATCAATCACAGAAGTTACTTCCAAGGAGAATTTTCATATTACCTCATTAACTAAAATGTTAATAAACATTTGTTCTGACAATTAAAAAAACGCCTCCGTCAGTTCCTCCTCACTGATGTTGCTAAAGTATCTGCTGCTTTCAATGGTTTTTAAGGTTTGTAAAACCACTTCGTGGCGGTGCTCCTTCCCTACCAATGCTTTTTCCACCGGTTCAATATCGCGGTGTACGAAGAAGTCTCCGTAGATCTTTACTTCCTCAATCAGCCCTTTATCCACGTTCAGGTGCACTTCCACGTGGCCGCCTTCGGCTTTAATACCCTTTTTTAAACCGTATTTGGGTGAATAACCAAAGTTCCAGTGCCACTGACTGTATTTTTCATCCGCAATCTTTTGGATCTCCAGTTTGTCTTCAGCTGAGAATTCATAGGGTGTAGCATCCGGGTAGCGCTCCACAATGTGGTCCATCACCATTTTACGGAACTGTTCCGCGGTAAGTTCCTGTTTTAGGTGGGATGAAATATTGGTCACACGGCTGCGCACGCTTTGGCGCGCCTTGCCCTGGTATTTCAAGGGGTTCACCTTCAGGGCATCAGAAATATCCTGGATTTCGGAAGCGAAAAGCAAAGTACCGTGGTGCAATACACGCTTATTTTTATGGTCGATGTGCTCGGCATTACCGGAAAATTTCAGCCCCTCAATCAAAAGGTCGTTACGCCCGGTAAACTCCGCGTTGATATTCAGTTTTTGCAGCACTTCGATAATGGGCTCGGTATATTTCTGGAAATCCAGCTTATCCGGTTGGTTATCGAACCCCATGATGAAGGTGAAGTTCAGGTTTCCCATATCGTGAAATACCGCACCCCCACCGGTAAGCCTGCGCACCACTTTAATATCGCGTTCCTTCACGTATTCCGCATTGATCTCCGCCAGGGTGTTCTGGTGTTTCCCTACAATAATGGCATTGTTGTTACGCCAAAGCATAAAAACGTCCTGCATCTTGTTTTTCAGGAGATATTCCTCGGCCGCCTGGTTAAAATAGGGTTCGGTGCTGGTGTTATCAATGCAAAGCATGAAGAGTGGTTTTTGAAGTAACGAAATTAGGAAATGACGGTTTAATAGCTACCCTTCGACCTTGTCTGCCGGCAGGCAGGTACACCCCGATCCCAGGTGCCCGGGGCGGGGTACTCAGGGTGACCCTCTATATTATGAAATAAAGGTTGTTTGGTTGAGTGCTCCGGCCCGAGTTATCGGGCTTGGAGCGTATCGAAACCCAAACCGCTTTGAGTTATGGATCAAGACTATCCATTTTGGCTAGCTTTACTCCTGTCGGTCAACAACTCCCTGCCTGTCCGCCAGGCAGGCACTCAGCATAAAAGACCCTAACCGACCAATGGCATTTAAAGCAACCTATATTTACAAACCGCGTCTTAGGTAAAGTATGATACGTAAACCAACACTTTTATCAGCCGGTATTTTTACACTGGCCAGCTTTTCTGTTGCCGCCCAAACGGTAACCGATATTGACGGTAACGTTTATTCCACCGTAACCATCGGTACCCAAAGCTGGATGGCCGAAAACCTCAGGACCACCCATTACACCAATGGGAATAGCATCCCCAGTACCACGCAAGCTATAAATAATGATAGCACTTCTAAATTTCAATGGGCCTACCAGAACGATACGTCCTACGTAGCGGAATATGGGCGTTTATACACCTGGTATGCCGCCACTGACCAGCGGGGTGTGTGCCCCATAGGTTGGCATTTGCCTTCCGTTGCAGAGTGGGATACCCTGATTACCTACCTGGGAGGGGAAACGGTGGCCGGAGTCAGTTTAAAAGAGAGTGGAACCGCACACTGGGATACCACCTATGCAGCGGTTACCAATTCCAGTGGTTTTTCCGCCCGGGGCAGTGGTTTTCGTGGTAATCCTTCCGGTTTCAGTAATTTGAACTATTACGCTGGCTTTTGGGCGAGTAATCCGGTTGGAATAGGTGGCTTTGCCCGGGGGAGCGTATATAGCCTCTTTTCACACAACAGTGCCTGCACCAGTAGCGTGGCAGTGGGCAACGTAGGTAATTGCGTGCGCTGTATAAAGGATCAGGCTGTAGGTGTGCACGAAGCTGAAGAGAGCGGATCTATCCGGGTTTATCCCAATCCCGCACACGACCGGCTATACATCCATTCTCCACAACTGAAAGGCACCACCATTTCCATATTCAATGGCCTGGGGAAACGGGTTTACCACCATTCAAAAATTACAGCCAACGAACTGGAAATTAGCCTGGAACAAACTCCGGGTGTGTATTTTCTGGTGATCAGCTCTGCGGAGGGAGTTACTCAAAAAAGGTTAGTGATCTTGTAATTTAGGTTCACCCTTCGATACTTCCGCCTATGGCGGAAACTCAGGGTGACCTTAACTAAACGAAGGAAAAGCTGTAAGGCTGAGTGACACGCAGGGCGTGGCGTATCGAAGCCTTACCTCCCCACCACCTTAAAAGTGGTGCGTAAGGTTTGGCCGTTCTCGTCTTCAATCAAAAGGCGGTACGCGCCCGGTTCCACCAGCAAGGGTTTTTGATGGAAATCCTCGGTATGACCTATATAGGCTCCGTCCAGATGCCAGTAGAGCTTTTTATGGGCTTGCTGGTGGGCCACCTCCAGGATGAGGCGGTGCTGCGATCCGTCCAGTTCACGTGGTAAGAATACCGTAGCTCCTCTTTTAGGGTAGATCATCTGCATTCCGCTGTTTTCGTTAGGATCGCAGTCCGGGCGCCACTCCGGCAGCCCTTCATAATCTGAATGCTGTTGTGTATAATACCAGGCCATTACGGGCGGTAGAACAAAATACGAGCGGGATACCAATTCTTCACCTTCCGCACAATTACGGTGCAGGCGGTAACGGCCCTGCACATCGGTAAATACTTGTTGATGATAGGAACATTGTTCTTTCACCTGCCTGTTCAGCGGTACGTAAATCGTATCGGTTTCCGGGCAGTAACGCGATACCGGCAAACCACTTTGCGGACATACATAGGCTTCCTTCATTTCGGTATGCGGCTCCGGGAATCCATTACTTTGTGGAAGCTGGTTTAACAGGTCAAAAAGCACCGGCCCGGCTGTTTCTGCCCCGATCAAGCCGGGACGCCCCTCCCCATCTGCATTACCGATCCATACCACCGCAATATGGGTGGGCGTAATCCCTACCGCCCAGGCATCGCGGTGTCCAAAGCTGGTACCGGTCTTCCAGGCAATGTTGGCCTTACGGAAGTATTGCCAACCCATCTCCGAATCGGGGCGATTCACCTTTTTTAAAGCCTCAAAAGTGTGATAGATGGCCCCGGCATTGGTGCTTAAAGCCGGTGAACGGGCCGGTGCATCCCGGATAAGGTGTAAAGCCGGGTATTCGTGAAGGTCATCTTCATCAAAATGATGCAGCCGTTGCGCCATCCGCTGGTAGGCACTACCTAATTCCCAGGCGGTAACTTCCGCCCCGCCCAGTATCAGCGACAGGCCGTAATTATCCGCGGAGCGGTTAACCGTGGACAAACCGCTTTCTCTTAAGTGATTACGGAATTTCTCGATACCGTAATCACGCAGCATGAGCACGGCCGGGATATTCAGAGATCGCCAAAGGGCTTCATCAGCCGGTACTGCACCATCATACTGCTGCACAAAATTTTCCGGTTTAAAACCAGCCATTACGGTGGGTACATCCTCCACCAGTTCCTGGGGATACAACAAGCCTTCGCTGAGCATAGCGCTGTACAGAAAGGGCTTGAGAATACTACCGGAACTGCGGGGTGTTTGCAAAAGATCATTGAAAATACCGTGTTCTGCCGGGCCTTCACGATAATTACCTACGTAAGCCTTTACCGCTCCGGTAGCCACTTCTGCCAGTAATACGGCTCCGTTGAACACCCCGTTAGCCGCATAGCGTTCCTGGTAGTTTTCCAACACCCGGTTGGCTTCCTCCTGCCAGGTGGAAGAAACGGTGGTTTGCGACCATTTTCCCGGCCTTTGCCGGTGCATTAAAGCGGTGAGGTGGTAGGCTCCGCTGGGCAATTCTGCCGGATGCTCCGGGATAGGCTCCAAAAGCGCCAATTGGTAATCCTGCTCGCTAAGTACCTCTTCCTCTTTTAGTTGTGCCAGTAACCGGTTACGTTTTTGCCTCAGCAACTCCCGGTTTCGTTGGGTGTGGATCAGCCCCGGGGCGTTGGGCAATACGGCCAGTGTGGCCGATTCCGCCCAGCTCAATTGGTGAGCCGGACGTTGAAAATAACGCCAGGATGCCGCAGAGATACCTACCGTATTCCCGCCAAAAGGAGCGTGGGAAGCGTATAAATTGAGGATCTCATCTTTGCTGTAGCTCCATTCCAATCGCGTGGCTAAAACAATCTCATACAGCTTTTCCAATACCGTGCGCGGTGGATTTTTACGGCTCAGGCGGATGGTTTGCATACTTAAAGTGCTACCCCCACTCACTACCTCCCCTTGCTTGATATTCAGATACAAAGCTCTGAATAATGAAACCGGATTTACCCCCGGATGGTAATAAAAATACCGGTCTTCAAAAGTGCGGATACACGCACTGAATTTATCCGGCACACTATCCGCTGGCGGAAAACGCCACTGCTCATCTTTAGCAATACGCGCTCCCAAAAGGCGCCCTTCCGCATCCAGCACCACCGTAGCGTAGGGCTCATCAAACAAGCGGGCAGGTAGCAGAAATATGTAAATGATCAGCAATACCAGGACTGTGATACCGGCAATCCTGCGCCTGCGCTTCTTTTTTATCGAACCACTTCTACCCAACGGCCTTCATTTCGTGCTTTAATGTCGTTATCATACATATCGTACGCCCTTACCGGTGGCAGGTAGTAACGCCCGGCATAAGTCGCGTTTAAACGCACCCTGAAGCGAACGCTCTGGTAAGGACTGTTGCGGCTCATGTCAAAATAGGTATATACCCGGTCGTCTCGAATATCCTGGTAATCCGGAACGGTCAGGTTCAGGCCGTTTTTCGTATTGCTTTCCTGCGGCTCGTTCTCATCTTCTATAAAGCGGGTGTTCAGTATTTCCCAACCACTGGGAAACAGTTGCTGCAAGGCCATATTATCGTACTGTCCGTAATCTATGTTAGCAGACCGGGAAATGATCACCTCGGCCATAAAGTCCTGCCCTTGCTGCAAACGTGAAACATCCAACGGCTTACCATTGGGGTAATAATAACTGACACTCATGGTCAGGTTCTTTTGCTCAGCCGCAAGATTGGTCTCAATCGGGATACCGTGGTGTACAATACTGAAATTGAGCGGAGAATTACCGGTATTCCTGAGGGTGTAGCTAAAGCTGCGATCGCTGTTTTTGGGATAATCGTACTGTTGCACCAGTCCCTGGCTGTCAAAGCTCTGGTTCACCGACCCACTGCTGAAGGTCCAGCCCAGGATTTTACCCTTGTTGTAATTGCCAAACACTCTTATAATGGATTTGAGACTATAAGCCAGTGAGTGCGTGGAATACCAATTATTACCGGCCAGGCGGTTACTGAGCTTTTTACCGGCCTCCAGGGCCAGTTGCCGTTGCCCCAACTCATGGTGGGTTTCCAATTGTATGGCCAGCATGGTAATATCGCGCACATAGTAGTGGTAATAACGGTAGGGCGTGATTTCCTGTGTTTTGGCGATCACCTCCAGGGCCGCATCTTTTTGACCGGCTTTTGCGTAAGCTCCGGCCAAATGCCACCAGGCGTAATCCGGAACACGGGAGGTTTCCTTCAGGCGGTTCATCGCCCCTATTTCTGCCTCGCCAATCTCGGCTAAGGTGTATAAGCGGTAGGCCTGCTCGTCACAGTTGCGGCAATCTCCGTTGGAGTAATATTTCGGAGTCCAGGAGCGGGCGGTGGAGCGCTGGTAATTTTTCCAGCGCAATAACACACCTTCCTGCACAGGATAGCCTTTTTCATTGGCCAGGTACAGGAAGTGCCCGGCATAGGAGGTGGCGTACTCATTTACGCGGTTGGAGCCCGGCCAGTAACGGAAACCTCCGTTGCCCGCCTGCAAGGTGTACAGCTTATCCATGGCAATATTCAGGCTTTGCCTGCGGGTGGCCTTCATATTATCGGAAAGGTCCATGATGTTATCCAAAAAGATGAGTGGAAACACCCGCGAAATGGTTTGCTCGGCACAACCATGCGGATAACCAAAAAGGTATTTCAGGTGCTCATCCAGGTTAATGGGTGGCATGCCGTAGGCTTCTACCGTAACGCTGTTGGTACCTTCTACCCCTACCGGTATATAGTCCAGGGTAGTGTCCTGCCCGGCATCCAGGAAAAAGTCCTGGGTTTCGGTAACCGGAGCGTTGGGAATACGTACGTTGAGATCGGTTTTATCGTAAGCCTTTTCGCTGCCACTGGTAGCGGTAACCTTCACCTGGGCGGTACCGATCTTCTCATTAGTTTTCAGCTTAAAGTCAATTACCTTTTCACCGGTTTTGCTGAAGCTTATGGAGCGGCTGCTTTCCTCCACAATCTCTACCTCACCCTTCACTTCTACTTTAATATCTACGTTCTTCACCTGCTCTTCCATGGCAAAAACGGTTACCGGCAGGGTGATTTCTTCTTTCGGACTCAACACACGCGGTAAAGTGGACAATACCATAAGTGGCTTGCGAACAGGAACGGTTTTCTGAGCATTGCCGTAGGATTCCGTTCCGGCCTCTGCCACCACCATAATGCGGGCCTTACCGATGTAATTAGGAATGGAAACCGCATGTTCAGCCGTTTGACCGGCTTTAAGTTTAAAGGGCCCCAGCACCCGTACCATAGGTTTAAAGCGATTCTGGTTGTTCAGTCCTTTTTTGGAGAGGGCTTCATCTCCACCGATGGCCAGTATCTGCCCCATAGCACCACTGTAGGCACCCAATACGTTCTTGTACACATCCCAGGTTTTGATGCCCAGGGCTTCCTTGGCGTTGAAATGCAACCACGGATCGGGGGTTTTAAACTGGGTAAGGTTCAACAGGCCTTCATCCACTATAGCCAGGGTGTAGTTCATGGCTCTGCCTTGCTTTTCCTTCACCTGAACCTTCACCTTGGTTTCCGGCCGCCATACGGAGCTGGTAGAGATTTCCGGTTGCAGACGGGTCTTTTCATTCACCACGGTTATAGGCACCACGCCAAACAGGCGAATGGGCCGGTCGTTAGCGGTTTGCTCATGTGGCTGCACCAGCGATGCGCTCAAATACACATTGGGAGCCATGCTTTCATCGGCCTTAAAGCGGTAGGTCAGCTCTTTACCCCGGGCTTCCACCCATTCTTTTTTGAGGATGCCGCTGCCGTTCTCCAGGGTAATCAGCACCCTTGAGCCTTCGGAAACCGGGATGGTGGTTACTACCTCTTCTCCTACTTTGTACTCCTCCTTTTCGGGTTTAAAGCTCAGCATGGTAGCTCCGGATAGTTCGGGACGGTCGCCTTTAGTGCCCTCAGGCCAATCAAAATAAGTAAGCTGGCCTGTACAATGGCCCTTACCATCGCAAATTCGAATCAGGAAGCGGCCCCAGTTCGGGTACTCTACCTTGAATTGGTACTGCCCTCGACCATTCACCGTGCTCACCGTTCCACTTTTAAAGAGATGCACCGCTTCATGGTCTATATATCGTTTGAGGTAATCATTCCCGGAATCGTACCACCAGTGCCAATCCACTTTGTAGATCTTCACTTCCAAATTGGGGATGCTTACCGGGTCGCCCTTATAATCCAGGGTACGAATAGGCAGGGTGTATTCCTGATCGGTGGTGAGAAAATGACCCCGGGTGGGTTCCGGCATTTTCATGCCCACGTATTGCCGGAAGGGAGAAAGCTTCACGTCAAAATATTCGGTACTGAAGTTTCCTCCTCCTTCAAAGGCTTTCACCAAAGCCCGCGCCTTGAGCATACCGGGAGCGGAACTGTAATTGCCAATGTCTTCCATAATATTGGCGTCCCCGTTGGCGTTCAGGCTACCTTCAAACCAGGTTTTTTCTTCCGTGCTAAAACGTTTTACCGGGTCCAGGAAACGGAAGTTACGCTCTTCCGGAAAGGGATTGCCTTCCATCGCTATTTTCAGGTCTATCCTGGCTTTTACATTAGAGGCTTCTACCCCGGTCAACCATTCCACGTGAAGATCACCGGCCAGCATGCCGGAGGATATATCGGCCACCTTTTCCTCGAAATCAAGGTCAATTTCCAGCCGGTTGGGCTTTACAGTTTCAATGCGGATGCGTTCTTCAAAACTTACGTCTCCCACACGCACCCGGGCTTTATAGTTGCCGGTAGGCGCTTCAGGAACGGTGTAGGTAGCAAAGGAGTAAATGCGCCCTACGGGTTTGGTGCTGATCTGGCGATCCACCATTATGCCATTGGGGTTAAAAAGCTCAAAGTGTACCGGGTGTTCTTTGGGTAAGGTTCCGGCACCGTCTTCCAGCATAAAATTGAGGAAAAGGCTATCGCCTGGACGCCACACCCCGCGTTCTCCGTAGAGGAAGCCTTTCAATCCTTTTTTCACTTCCTCACCTTCTACCTTAAAATTGCTCAGTGAAATAGATTCACCGTCCTGTAATTTGAGATAGGCCTTCTGATCTGCTTTAGTGGCCACCAGGAAATACACGGGTTCCTTCACCGTAAGCTTAGCCCAGCCATCACCATTGGTTTCCACACTGGCCAGTGGTTTTTGCTGGTAGGAATAGGCTTCCACCTTTACACCGCTCAGGGGTTTAGTGCTTTTCAGATCACTTACCGTAATGTCGATCTCGCCTTTATCACCCTTCTTGGCGATGAGGCCCAGGTCGCTGGCCAGCACACTTTTAGTGGCAAAACGCTCCCCGATGTAATAAGAGACGTGGCAGGGGTTATCACGCTGGTTCCAGCGGTAACCGCGTGGGTACGGAAAGTAGTACTCACTATGGTGGTAGGCATTGTTGCCGTAATCGTTGTAATAATAATCATCGTAATACCAGTATTCGCCATCCTCTTCATCATCCGGGGCCATGCCGGCATCACAGGGATAGGTACTGTACTCTTTGTTAAAACTGATCATCAGTTTATAGATAGCTCCCGGCTCGGGTTTAATGAGTGGGGCCAGGTCCACGGAATAGGTGATCCAGTCGGTGGTGGGTTGGCCCTCGGCTTGTAAATCAATCTTTTTCTCGGCTACTATCTCACCAACGCGGTACAGCTCACTGTTGCCATTCAGATCATTTTCCTGTAAAAACTGCAGTACGTTACGTTGCATAATGCGGATTACCTTTACGTCCACCGCTTTCAGGGCTATAGCCCGGAAGGGTACCAGCACCTGATCTCCGGTAGGGATAATATTCCCCTCTCCCAAAAATTCCACCTGTGGTTTTTCATTACGGAAGGCCAGTTTCTCATCAATATTCTCCGCGAATTTGTAATCAAGGATATTTTTAATGCCCGGTGATATACGCAGCATGCGAGTGCCGTACACCTCTTCGGGCGGGTACACTTTAATGGTGGTGTTCTCAATCTCAAAGCGCAGCTTATCGGCTTTCTCCAGGGTGATGTAGCCCGAAAGGTCCTGGTTGGGCTTTATAGGGTCGGTGAACTTGAGCACTACTACCCTTTCGGTACCCGGATACATATCGCAACCCAGGTATTTGAATTCGCCCAGCGCAGCCATTTTCACTTGCTGATCTTCAAAGTTTTGGGTTCCTTCGGCTTTGGAGTTTACCTTCAGTTCAATGGTATGGGACTCTTCCTCACGGGGAATGCTATCAATGCGGAAATCGTACTTACGTGCCAGCTCGGAGTTCGTCCACTTTACCGGCACTTCCCTGCCTTTAACGTAGGCTTTAAAAAGGTCTTTTAAATCTTCCGGGCTTTCTATATCCGCACTCAGCACACTGCCTTCCAGGGAGTAATTATTCATTTGCGTTTCAGGGGTAGCTTTGAGTTGCAGGCTCCCCCATTCGTAGGCCGGTTTTAATACCTGGAAACCAAACTCAAAGGTTTTCAGGGAATCCGGCACATCCATAATTTCCTGCAGGTCTAGTTTTCCCACGTACACTTCACCTCTTTCCAAATCCTCATCGGGAATGAACTCGAGGCTCTGATCGTCTATCCACACCAGTTTGCCTTCAATGTCCGGCTCAAATTCCAAGATATCTTCGGTAGGTTGTTGGTTTACTTTTTGGCTAAAATGGATTTTAATAGTGGACTTACGGGAGATCACACCACTGGTAAAAGCATTGATGTATTCGCGATAGGAACGGTCAAAAGCAGGGACCTGGGTTTTGCGGTCGCAGGATGAAATAACGAGAAATACCGCGACCAGTGGCAGTAAAAAGGCAAAGGTTTTTTTCATGATCGAATGTTTGGAACGTCTTCAAAAATAAGGAGACCGGGGAGTTCTATAAAAGCAAACGCAGAAATTCAAACAAGCTTTCAATACAGCCCTGCTTTTTCTGCTAAATTTTAACTTTGCGCGCAGTTGTTTCAAAATAATAACCCTTAACCCCTCCTTTATCCATGAACAAGCAACTCGCGCTTTTTCCACTACTGCTTTTCGCTATTACTGCCCTACAAGCGCAAACGTCATCCAACCCACTGCTTAACCCTGATGTGGAAGTGCTTCGTGAACACATTTATGCCGGAATACCGGATGAATTGAAGCATGACCGCTGGGACAGGCGTACGTACCGTTTTGCGGATATTTCGGCCGGTCAAATCAGTGACTTAATCAATAGCGGTGATATTTATACCGATCAGCCACAACTGGAGGCCTACCTGAATAAGATTATGGAAATGGTAATGCCGGACGAGCTCAAAGCCGATTCCATAGTTCATGCCTACATTATTGCCGACCCTTCCTATAATGCCTTTATGACCCCATCGGGTAGCATGTTTATCAACATCGGGCTGATTACCGAGGCTTCGGATGAGGCTACCATAGCTTCGGTTTTAGCACACGAAATGGCGCACTACCTGATGCAGCATTCCCTGAACCGCTTTGTTCGCTCCGAATCCGGTGATTTCCGCAGTATTCTTTTCCGGAATAATGCAGCCAGCCGCTTCTCCATTCAAAATGAATTCGAATCGGATTCACTGGCTATGCACTGGTTAAAAAAATCCGGTTATGACCTGAAGGGTATGTTGCGTTCGTTTGAGATTATGAAGCAAAGGGAACGTCATGCCCTTAGTTTATACGAAGATCGTTTTGAGATGGAGGAAACCTCTCACCCCTTGCCGTTGCGGAGAATCGCTAAATACGAAGAGTTTATCCAGCAACAGGATTCGTCCGAAATGGGTAAACCTTTCCTGCTGAGCAAGTTCCTTTTTAAGAAATTGAAGGAAGAGGCTAAGGCTCAAAGCCTGAAAAGTCTTTTGGCCTCATTTCAATACACCACCCTGGTAGAACGGGCCTTTAAGTTTCACATACTAGACCCCAATGACCCTTCCTACGTGTACTACCTGCTTGAAGGTATCCGCAGAAAGTGTTACATGGATGCCACCATGTGGAAGAAGAACTTTATAACCTACCGTTATTACGAAAACCGCAGCACCGGTAACGGTATGGTTAAAGATCCGATCGAAGATCATCTCTTTACTAAAATGCGCCCCGACCTGCTTTTACTGACTTCCTTTGATGAACAGAACGTTAAAGCAGATTTTTACTGGGAAGAACAGCCCAAATTCACCACCTATGAAGAAGCCTTTATTTTTTACTACCGGGTGGCAAAGGCACTGAATATGAACGAGGCCCTGCTTACCAATGCGCTGAGTATAGTGAGTGATAGTACGGCCAGGGCGGAGTTGCTCAAAGAATATCTCAGTAAGGAAAATATAATTTACAGGGAGTACGCTGAAAACCTCCTGAACGGCACCATCTATCAACTCCTAACCGAGCATAAGCTAACCGTAATCAGTGATTTTAACGTGAGCATAAGGCAGGGTGATGAAACCATTGTAATTCATCCCTCCGATGAGGATAAAAAAGAAATACGGGCAAAAATGGACAGTGCTTTTGGCAACGACCCTTCGCGCACCCTGATTTTTATGGACGACTTAAGGCAAAATAATATTGCCGAATACCACAAGTTCGAGCAGATGCAAAATTTCTCCTTCATCCGCCAACTTTCCAAAGGTAACCGCACCGAACTGCACATCATAGAACCGGGTTTTTGGAAAACTTTTAAGGAGTACGGGGTTAATGAAATTGAGTTTGTAAACTGCCGTTACCTGGAGGCTCGTAAATCAGAAAAAGACAAGGATACTTATTTAAGTGCCTTGCAAAATTCATATAAAGAGCTATTTGACCAGGAAAAACGTACCCGTGACCTGCAGGTAGTAATCACGCGACTGCGCGAAAAAGAGAATAGCGTAATGAAGCTACGTCATTTTGCGGAACACAGTATGTACTTCCGGGAAACCGCCCATGCCCAAATCCCCAAGTTTCTGAAAATATCGGATGGCGAAATGGATGAAAGGGCGGTAGAAAGCGATGGCCGTTACCGCTATTACAAAGATTAACCCTCTAACACAATAAAAACCAATACTTTTCATTTTATTACTACCTTTGAAAGTAACCCATACCCTGCAAAATGAAATTTAAAATCTTAGTATCCGCCCTGCTCGCGGTGGTTTGTTTGAGCCTGTTTTTTCAATCCTGCTCCAAAAACGATGACCTGGCTTACAACACCAACAGCGTTACCCTCGACCTTTCTCATAACTACCAGTACAACGTAGGTGATGCCGATCGTGCCACACTGGGTCGTGTATTGTTTTACGACAAATCCCTTTCTATTAACAATTCCATTTCCTGCGGTTCATGCCACAAACAAAGCCTGGCCTTTGCCGATGATGTGGCCCAAAGCCCGGGCTTTGAAAATTTTAAAGGCGAACGAAACACGCCCCCTATCCAGAACCTGGGTTCATTTTTTACCCTTGGTAATTCCGCAGGGCAGGCACTTTTTTGGGATGGTCGCGAACGCGATTTATCACGTATGGTACTGCAACCCTATTTCAATCACGTGGAAATGGGTGTTCCCAGTACCCATTACCTTCTAAAAAAGATTAAAAGCCGTCCCTACTATCAGGAGCTTTTCAAAAAAGCTTTTGTTGACGGTGAAATCAATATAAGTAACGTTTCAGAAGCCTTGCAGATTTTTATTATGAATATGCAAAGTTTCGGCTCCGACTTCGACAAGCGTTTCAGGGCCACCGTAATGGGTTTAGCACTTAGCGCCCAGGAGCAAAGAGGGTTGGATTTGTTTTTTAACAAGTATAATTGTGGAAGTTGCCATCAATTGAACTCCCCTATCGGTTACGTACCTACCGCCAGCCCTACCCTGGAAAGCACTGAAAATTCAGAACTGCTGAACATTGGTTTGGATGTTGTATATGATGATAAAGGCTTGGGGGCTGTTACCGGTAATGCTGAGGACGATGGTAAGTTCAAAATTCCCAACCTCCGGAATGTAGCTTTAACCGCTCCTTACATGCACGATGGACGCTTTGAAACCCTGGAAGAGGTTATTGACCATTACAGCATCGGTATCCAGGATAATGAAAACCTTGATTTTCGCCTGCGCAACGCTTCCGGTAATCCCCTGGTATTGAACATTACCCAACAGGAAAAAGACGACCTGATTGTATTTTTACACTCCCTAACCGACCGTGAACTTATCTCGGACCCCCGTTTATCCGATCCTTTTAAGAAAAACTAAATCAGCCTTTACTAATGATCCGAAAAATTGCAGCCGCGGCCTTGTTGTGCGGTTTGGCCATGAGTTCAGCCAGGGCTCAAATGACCTTTGACGAAGGTGATAAAATCAGTCATCACATAGGTTTCCAGGTAAATCCTTTACTAAAACAAATTGTGAATTTTGGTAATAGCCCGGCTATCGATAACCCATTTCTGGTTAAGTACGCCCTGCGGTTTAACCAATCCCGCTCCGAGATATTAGCCGGCTTCGGTTACCGTTTTACGGAAACTTCCACCGAAAACGGTTTAAAGTCCGATTTATCTGATCTCTCTTTCCGTATCGGCTACGCGAAAAAGCGAATGGTGGGAGCACGCTTTGAGGTGGGGTTGGGCCTCGACCTGGTTTGGAACGCCCAAAACAACCAGACTATTAACGTGCAAAGCTTTAGAAACGGTGGATTTTTAGATTCCACTATTTCCACCACCCGCTCCAATGCCAATAGCCTGGGAGGTGGCCCACAAATTACCATTGGCTATTACCTCACAAACCGGGTAAAGGTTGGCACCGAGGCTACTTTTTACTTTTTAGCAGGTATTAATAAATTAACGCTTAAGGAGTTAAATTACCGCACAGACCCTAACGGGCAAATTATCGAAACCACCAATTACCAGGAATCTGAGAATAAAACGCGTGACTTGCAAATGCAGTTACCGGTAGCTCTATTCCTGACTATTGTGCTTTAGCATTACCTTCCAGGTTGCACCCGGTTTTTCGGCCCAGTTTGTATTTTGATGTTCAATCGTTGCTTATATTGCAGTGGTCAACCAAACCACCATGAACAACCGAATCAAACACATACTGGCTGCACTGGTAGCGGCCTTGCTTATTGTAGCCTCTTTTCTCAATTTATTTTACCAACCGGCCCTTGAATTTCAAACTCAAGCGTCCAAAGATGTTTTGGCCAGCGTGGCCGTGCTGTCTGAAGTAGAGGCGGCTACCATTCCCATAGCCGAGAGTATTCCCCTGGTAAAGGATTGGGCGCATACCTACGAGGATGATTTCAATAAACTTTTGCAATACCTGGATATTTCCAGCATCATGATATTGTTACAGCTTACCTTGCTGGAACTGAGTCGTTGGATGCTCTTTAAATGGGCTATGGTGGTTTTATTTATCGGACTTTGGATTCCCGCCATCCGGTCGGTATGCATGAAGTTATTGATACTGGCCCTGCTTATATCTCCGGGCATCAGCATTTATACCTATGCCATGCAAGGTGTGGTAAAAACCATGGATATGGACCTCGGTTCGGAGTTACATAAGAGCCTTCAGGCCACTAAAGATTCTATCAATGCACAAAAAACCATGCACCAAAATAAGCTCGACAGCCTCGAAAACTACCAGAGAAGCGAGCATGAAGGTAAACTGAGCTTTGGTGACCGTATTAAAGACGGGCTTATTAAAGCCACCTACAACGTTGAGGATGCCGTTAGTAAAATTGGGCATGAGGTGCTGGATATTCTTCGCTTTGCCAGCCACAATGCGGTACGTATAGGTTTAGCCATTCTGGTTAACATTTTTGTGGTATTTGTACTGATGCCCCTGCTCTTCTGGTATATTTTCGGACTGTTTCTCAAACGGCTCTTTAATTACAGCTACCCGCTAAACGTGGTGCAACAGCAAGAAGACGATCTTAAAAATTTAACTTCAAAACCAAAATCCTGAATATGAAAACCAAACACTTAGCCCTGGGCTTGTTCAGCTTATTACTGGCTTGTAACCAGGCTCCATCTGAAAAAAACATTCAAGACAAAGCGGATAGCACTTCTGCCAGGCCGGATACCGTGGCTAAAGCAAAGGAGCCCGCTCCAGCCAAAGGGCCCTACCTGGGCATTGATGTATCCCACTTTCAAGGTGACGTAAACTGGCAGGAAATTAAAGACGCAGGATTACATTTTGCCTTTGACAAGGCTACCCAGGGGACATCCTATAAAGATCCGGATTACCAGCAGAACCGCACAGGGGCGCAGGCCGTGGGCCTGAAGCACGGAGCTTATCACTTTTATGTAGCCGGTGACGACCCCCTGAAGCAGGCCGACCTTTTTCTTTCGGTGCTAAACTATGAAAAGGGAGACATGCCCCCGGTACTGGACTTGGAGCAAGGAGGAATGAAAGCCGGGATTAACACCGCCACCTACCAGCAAAATGTTTTGAAGTGGCTAACCACCGTAGAACAGAAACTGAACGTGCGGCCGATCGTTTATACCAACCATCCCTTTGGTAACCAATACCTGGACCATCCCGATTTCAGTAAGTATGACCTTTGGATCGCTGAATATGAAGTGAGCGAACCTAAAATTCCCAACGCCTGGAAGGATAAAGGCTGGTTGATCTGGCAGCGCAGTGAGCGCGGTAAGGTAGAAGGTGCCGTAGGCGATGTGGATCATGATCTATACAATCCCAAAGCGGACTTTGTAGATGCAGCCAACCAATAATTTTGAAAATCATTCTTAACCAATAAGTTAGGGTAAATTCTGGTTTCCGTATGTTTGAACTAAGTTTTTGCCTTAATCTATTCCTGATATGAAAAAGCTAGTACTCAGTCTTTTATTATTACCCATTTTTATCGCTCAAAGCTCCGCCAACCACATTGTAGGTGCAGAACTCAACTACCGCATAGATGCGGCCGGAGATATTATTTTCACAGCAAATTTATATGGAAGACTCTCCCCACAAGGGTCCATTACATTTGGTGGTGGGACGGTACAAATCACCAATAATGCAGGTATCAATATAAATATTCCCTTTGTTAAAGAAGATACTCTTCAATCGAGTATTGCGGTACCTTATGGTGTCAGGCGCAGGCAATACCAGGGAAAGGTTAATGTTTCTTCCCTAAACTGCAACAACTGCACCTTCAGTTTTTCCTATTGTTGCCGCAGTGCTTCCGCTAATTGGAATAATTCAACGGGTGTGTGGCTGGATGTTCAGGCTTTTTTGGATCTTTCAGCGGTCAATTCCTTTCCTTATTCCGGTCCATCTTTTCTGAGCGAACCCATGTATGCATTTCCGCAGGATACCCTATGGAAATACGACCTTTTGCTCTTCGATGCGGATGGGGATTCCACCTACACTTCGTTGGTCATTCCTTCCACACCGAACTATTCACTACCTCCTTCCAATCCATCGGGCATTATTAATTTAAGCCCAGAGGGGATATTTAGCTGGAATGCTCCGGCTTCAGGAACCTACAGCCTTATTTATAAAGTTGAAAAATTTAACTCTGCAGGTGTATTAACGGGCAGTAGTACCCGTGATGTGCTCCTGGGCGTTAACCTGGATAGCTCTTTGTACGGCTACTCAATACTTCCCCCCAATATTTCCAATACCCTGGGTGGTATTCCCCTGGTTGATTTCACCGGAGATTCTACCAACCTTTTTACGCTCCCCTTTTATTTGAATGATACCAATGCTCAAATAGGCGTTACCGTTTCAGGCGCACCTTTTGAATATCAAAATTCCGATGCCGCGTTTACCGTAGCCAAGCTCAAGCGAAATAGTGATACTTTGATGGCTGTTTTCAGTTGGAGTCCGCAGGCCGCAAGAAAAAGAGATGAGCCTTACCGGGTGGCCTTCAGTTTTTACGATGGTGCCTTTACCTATGATTACAGCGTTTACCTTACGGTGAATTCAGTAGTTGGCCAGAAGGAAAATCCCGTTAATTCCCCATTTTCCACCCTTTTCCCTAACCCCAGTAACGGAGAAGTAAACCTGGGTATCAGCGAAAACTGGTCGTCCGGTAAGTTGGAAATCCGAGCCTACAACACCTCCGGACAGCTTGTTTACCAGGAACATTTGCAAAATATTCAGCCGGGTGAAAACCTCCGCCTGTCTAAAAAATTCGAAAATGGCTTCTACCTCGTTCAATTAAAAGGTGATAAGCGCCAGGAAACCTTACCGCTATTAGTTCATTAGCCTTTTACATTTATGAAAAAAGTATTCTTAGCACTTTGCCTTGGACTATTTACAACTTCTCTCCTAAAAGCTCAATCCAAACTACCCGCCTCTTATTTAAACGTTGGCCTGGGGGTTGGAATGAACTATGGCATAATAGGAACCAAAACGGTTATAGGCTATAAAAACTCCGGCCTGCTGGTTGGCCTTGGTTATTTACCGGGTGGTTTTACGGGTTACGAAGTAGGCGCTCAACTGGGCATAAATTGGTTTTTCGCCAATTTTGGCTACGGTACCATAGGTACTTACCAGGTAAACAATGAAGACCCTCAGGTTACGGAGGCTTTTAACTTAATGGTGGGAGCAATGATAGGGCTCGGCCAGAGTAAGCGAACTTTTATTGATCTTGGTGTAGGCCATACCTTTGGAGCTCCGGCTATTGAGTCGCCATTAGGTGAGATCGAACAGAATGCATTCACCATTGCTTTAGGCGTAGGATACCGCTTTGGAACCATCAAAAAGAGAGATTAAAAAAGCGGGACAACATACTTTAATTCTAATATGAATATGGAGTTCCGGTCACTTTACATCATTCTGTTATTCTTCCTGTACGGTGCTGATGTTTACGCACAGGACACCCCTTACTGGTATAGCTTAAAAACCGGCTCTAAGGCCAGCTTGCGGGGCTTGGCGGCAGTTTCTGAAAAAGTATGCTGGGCCAGCGGTTCGGAAGGCACGGTTTTACGAACCGTTGATGGTGGCCAAAACTGGCAGGATGTTTCGGTGCCCGGAATGAGCGCACTGCAATTTCGCGATATCCAGGCCTTCGGGCCCGACACGGCCTTGATACTGTCGGCCGGGCTGCCCGCCATAATCTGCCGCACTACCAATGGTGGGCAAATCTGGGATACCGTTTTTTACAGCGTGCAAGAGGGTTTGTTTTTTGATGCCTTCGACTTTTGGAATCAAGACAGAGGTATTGCCTTTAGCGATGCTCCCAAGGATCAATTGTACTTGATAGAGACTATGGACGGTGGTAAAAACTGGACTCCCCTGCCCCCGGAAAATTTGCCGCGTGTACTTCCTAAGCAAGGAGGCTTTGCCGCGTCTGGCACCTGTTTGAAAACCTTTGGGCCCGGAAAAGTGATTATTGGCCTGGGAGGTGCGGAAGCTACAGTATTAGTTTCCGAAGACTATGGTCGAAGCTGGTACCATACCGTAGCTCCACTTGACCAGGGAGAGCCCTCGAAGGGCATCTTTTCCTTTGACTTTATAAACGAAAAAGGTTTTTGCGTGGGTGGTGATTATCAGGGCGACTCCCTCACCCGGTTTTCCATTGCCAAAACTACCGATGGTGGTAAAAGATGGACCGCAGTAAAGGCTTCCGGTATTTTTGGAGAGTACCGCTCCTGCATTGCCTACATTGACGAACAAAGATTAGTTGCTACCAGCCGCAATGGTTGCAGTTATTCCAAAAACGGTGGGAGAAGCTGGCAAAGTTTAAGCGGTTCCTTTTACACGGTTAGTGTGGGAAAAGATGGTGCTGTTTGGGCATCAGGACCCGAAGGAAAGGTGGGTATTTTAAGTTTCCGGTAATGTCATAAAATAAGGGGCTGGTTTAAACCAGCCCCTTTTATTATAAGCCAAACGTAATGTAAGCTTGTTTAATAGATATGAATATGCCCGGGACCACTTCTACAGTAGGCCGTCCACAGGAAATTCATCGTTGACGGACAACCGTTACAGCCTCCGGTAGAAACGCTACCTGATGTAGGTGCTCCATAACCGGGACAGGAAACACAAGACGGGTGACCATCCGTATCCAGGGCCTGGCCCCAAACACAAGCTCCACTGCCATAGGGAAGTGGAGTGATTTCAGCATACACCCACTCCTCTGAACCAGGAGCAGTTGCAGGAACACTGGCTCCGGAAACCACGGTAAAGTTCTGAACGGTCGCATCGGCACAACTGCTGCCCGGGTCTTTGGCATACAATTGCACCAACACATCGCAACTGGTACCGTTTTCAAGTAAAAGATAGTTTTGTGCATAAGCACCGGAGGCCATAAGAAACAGGCCTGCCACAAATGAGAGAATTTTCATAATACAGGTTTAAAATTAATTAGTTGCCTAAATATATGAAAATAAGGGAACTAAAAAAATATAACCCGTTAATGCCCCAGGTGACATCAAAGATAATTGAAGGAAAATCCTTGCTTTACAGGCTTAAATTCAAGCTTTTTGTGGCTAGAGGTAACGAATAATTTGGAGTGGATTTTTTGGCGAGTAGGACGCGGATCACCTTCAAGGCCTAACCCCATCCGGATCACCGCGTCACCCTCCCCTGATGTAAAGAGGCCAGGCCTCTTCACTGAAGTAGATACTTCGCCAAAACGTTTCCGGCTAATTTACAAACCTATGATTTTTAAGGTGGTAATTCTCGTTGAAAGTTGCTTTTACCATGCCGGATGAGCTTTTTTGGGCGTTTAATGGAAAGAGCGGGCACCAGGCCCGCTCCGGGTTTTCCTCCGCTTTATTTTGTTTAGTTTTTTACCAATACCCTGATCTCCTGACCGGCAAGTTCGCTCCACTGCCGCCTGTCCGTATCGTTTATAGCTTCTATATGCAGTACCACTTTTTCAGAATCGGATGGATCAGCTCCAGCGGTGTGCCCTTTATCCATCATACTCACCTCTGCTATCCGACCGGCCGATTCCATGCCATTGGGTAAAATTACCTGTACCGCAGTATTATGATCGGTATTTTCCAAATGGCTCAACGGTATAAGCGCATGGATGTAGGCAGAACTCTCGTCATCAATGTACATTACTATCTGCTCACCGCTAATCTTTTCATTTTCCCGGAAGTTTATCCGATGGATGCGTGAGTTGTAGAGGGCCGTATAGTATAAAATGTCCTGGTCATTCTTTACACCTTCCTGTGCCCTGTGTTTCATTAAAAGCTCCAGTATTTTTTGCTCATACATCAGGCGAGCTGCTTCATCCTTTAAAACGCGATATTCCGACTTCAGCATTTTTAAATGCTCCGCCTCCCTACGGTTGTGGCGTGATAATCGTTTAAATCTCGATTGCTTTTGCAGTGAAAGCTCCAATTGGTTCAGGTTTCGCCTGAGCTGCTTTTTACACTCATTATGTCGTCTCAACAGCCTTTGCCTCAAAACAGCGTTGCTGGTATAGGGCGTAGCGGGTTCACCGGGTTTTTGAAAATTGATAATCCGGAAGCTGAAAAGGGTATCTCCGGCTTTCACGGAACTTCCTTCTGCAACTCTTATCTTTTCAATAATAAGATGATCCGGGGCATAAAGGCCCAATTCCCCTTTCTCAATTTGCCCGGTCAGTTCAACACCTCCGGCCTTAAGCCCTAACCACCAGGTTAGTGCACCGGCTATCAATGTGCTTATAATTATCAAACCGGTTTTTAAAGTAATTGTAGATTTTCGGTGGGATTGCCGTTGAAATCTACCGCCTTTTTTTGTCAATTTTTTATTGTTTGCTCAGGTTATTTTATCCCTTACACGGGATGGGTGTAAAGTGTGACCAAAACTAATCAGCTAACCTTTGATACATTTTATTATTCGGCCAGTATATTGGTTTAGCCGTTGGTTGACGGTAAATATCCGGTGAATGGTTGGAGGTCTTTAGGCGTAAAGTTCAGTAGTATCTATGGCCTTTACGCCTAAAAACCGAAGGAACATACATACCAGGAAAAGGTCTCAATTAAACATCCCTTTCCAGGCAGCATCAAATAGTCTGAATACGGCTCATCAGGCTGTCGCGGTTGCCACGACTTACGGGTATCACTTTATCCTGAATCAATAAAGTGCCATCCTCAATATCTACAATATGGTCCATATTCACTATAAATGAGCGATGTACTTTAAGGAATTTTTCAGGATCCAGTTTTTGCTCTATATTCTTCATAGTAGTGTGTACTATGTATCCCTTTTTATCGGTTTTAAAAACCGCATAATCTCCCTGGGCCTCAATGTACAGAATATCGTCATCCTTGATTTTAACCAGGCGTGAATCCATTTTAACGTACAGGTGATTGTTGCGCACGTAGGATTCTTTTAATTGATTTTGCTTGATTTCCTGAAGGGTTTGGTAGGTTCCCATGGCTACCTCCATGGCCGCATGAATATCCTTCATGCCATAGGGCTTAACAATATAGCCGAATGGCCCCATATTACGCGCCTTCTGTATAGTCTCAGGGTCAGCAAAGGCGGTGGTGAAAATAAAGGGTAAATCGTAATCTCTTTTAACCATTTCGGCCAGGGCTACCCCATCCATCCCGCCACTCAGCTGTATATCCAGCATAATGAGGTCTATCTCAGGCTTTTTCTTCAGTATGGCGATGGCCTCTTCACCACTAGCTGCAATTCCTACTACCTTATGATCCAGACATTCCAGAATATCGTTAAGGCTATCCGCTATCAGTTGATCATCTTCTACAACAAGTATCTGGTAAGGCTTCATAATCGTTCTGTTTTAAGATTATACTCCGGTAGTAATTTTTTGCACTTCTTTTTTGGCGGCCCCGGCCAGCTTTTGGTAGGGTTGCTCAATGGTGAACTTGGACCCCCAGCACAAGCGGCTTTCCACCGCAATACTGGCTCCCTGCATATTGCAGAATTCTTTTACTATGGCCAGTCCTAAACCGGTTCCCTGGATATTCTCCGAATTATCGGAACGGAAAAAGGAATCGAAAATATGCGGTAGGTCTTTTTCAGGTATGCCTATACCGCTATCGGCCACCTGTATTTTAAGCGATTCTTCGCCATAACTGATGTGCAGCAAAGGGTTTTCGGCCCCGGGCGAATATTTAAAGGCGTTGGAAAGAAGGTTGGTTATAATATGGGTATAGATGTTCGGGTCAATAAAAACCTCCCGCTGCTCACCCCTAAAGCTCAAATCCACCGTGCGACCATCATCCAGGTGCGAAAAGTTGGTACGGATCAAGTTCTTGCACAACTTGTAAATGTCAGTAAGTGCAGGGGTGTTGGAGATTTTTCCAGATTCCAGCCGACCCATCATCAACACATCGTTCATCAATACATTGAGGCGCTCGATCTGGGAATGAATGCGCTCAATATTCCGGTTCATCTTATCGCGCTTGCTTATTTTTTCATAATCCAGGTGGTAGGACAAGAGCTCGATATTGGTTTTGATAGTGGTTAATGGTGTTCTGAACTCGTGGGAGGTCATGGACACCAGTCGTGATTTCATTTCATTGAGTTCCTTCTCTCTTTCCAGGGCATTCATCATTTCGTGGTTCACCTTTTTCTCCTGGGTAATGTCCCTTACAAAAACAGAATACACGGGCTTTTCTTCCAGGAGTATGGGCACCACACTGAATTCGGTAGGAAACACTTGCCCATCCCGGTTTACACCCTGAATTTCAATACGCTTATTCAACATGGGAGCCTTACCCGATTCGGTGAAAGCTTGTAATCCCATCTCCATAATCCGCTGAAAAGGTGTGTGAATAATGAGCCTGGTCATTTTTTGGCCTACCGCCTGTTGCTCGCTATGTCCGAATATTTCAACCGCGCGGGGGTTCCACTCCAGTATTTCTCCTTTTTCATCAATAATTAACACGGCATCCAGGGCGGAATTGATTACCGAACGCAATTTAGTCTCGCTCTCTTTCAGTGCTTCCTCCGCCTCTTCTCTCTTCTGGTTTATAACCGCACTTTTTATTTTGCTGGACACCAGGCTGGAAATAGTTACCAGGGTTTGCAGATGATCCTGCGTATAAAAATTTGGGTTGCTGTGCTCCGAGTCTATCACCCCGATAGTTTTTCCATCGGCTATAATTGGAACGGCTAGTTCCGAAAGGTTGTTGACCATATCCGTAATATAGCGAGGGTCTTTGCGGGTATCACTTACTATTTCGGGTTCACCTTTTAAAGCTACACTACCCACAATGCCCTTGCCCACCGGAATCAAAATAGGTTCTACAATTTGGCCTGAATTGTTTTTTAGGCCATAGGCACTAACCTGCCTTAAATACTCCTCTTCATCATCCATCAGGTACACCACACAATCTTCAAAACCAAATTTATGTACCGTATTGCGGGTAATTTCTGCAACAATTTCAGGAATGCTGGAGGCTTTGATGAGGCGGGCTACAAATTCGTTGATGGTAGCCAGGTACTCTTGCTTTTCCTGCAACAACTGGTTTCTCTCGCTTAACTTTTGCAGCAGTTCCTGGCGTTCCAGCTCCTCCTGCTTTTTGGGGGTAATATCATTATGAATACCTACCGAACCTATAATTTCGCCCTTTTCATTCTTTATGGGTGTTCCTGAAATGATTACCCAAATGGGTGTCCCGTCTTTCCGCTTTACCTTTAATTCATAGGCTGAAGACTCTCCTTCAAGACGCTTTTGGTTGGCCGAATCGATTTGCGTCCGGCTTTCATCATCTCCCTCCACCAAAAAAATTTCACTGGCTTTTTTACCCAGTATTTCCGAAAGGCTGTAGCCGGTTATTTCGCAAAAGGAGCGGTTGGCAAAAAGTATTCGCTCTTCCAAATCCACTTCCATAAGGCCCAGCTTGATATTTTCAATTAAACTGCGGTATTTTTCTTCACTGCGGGAAGCAAATTGCTGGGCCAGTATTTTTTCCGTTACATCACTGGCTACGGCCAAAATTTCTTTAACCGCGCTATTCTCTATAACCATTTCAACGGTTTGCCCAATCCAACTTTCATGGCCTTTATTATTAACTACCGGAAACTCCAGGTAAGTACTGGGTGTGCCGTTATGCGCTTGCTGCTGGTAAAAGGATTCTACCTGAGCCCCAAAGTCGCTACGCACAAAATCCATGAACGAGCAATCCAGGATATCTTTCGCGTCCATATCCATAAACGAAGCCATGCGCGGACTTACATATTTGAAAATACCCTTATCATCCAGCTTATAGATGATGTTGAATCCTAAAGGTGAGGTATTGTGCGATATGGAAGGTTTGAACTCCATGGCCCATATAAAACCCAAACTAGTGCCATAACTTCAAAAGACTGATAACCAGCTCTCATTAGTAATTTCCTTATTCTCTTTTTGGGACAAATTCCAAAAAAGAAATCTTTTTCTAAGAATGGTGCTCGATTAAAAGAGCAGCCATTCTATCGATCTCCTGGTCGTAAACGCGTGCATTCTCTTCCCCGGCTGCCCGCAGGGCTTTCAGGTTTTGAGGCCTTCCATCATCCATGGCCGGGTTGGCATTGTAAATATTGGGCTCAATACGCAAATAATGCTCAGGGGTTTGAGTGGTATTAAATATTTCCCGTAACTGATAATCCACATTTTGCGATACCCCGGACATCATTACACCGATCAGTGGTTTAATCCAGCTAATAACCCCCCAGTTTTTGATTTGACTGTAGCTGTATTTTTTAGCACTGCTGGCCGTTCCCAATGAAAAAACAACCAGGTCAGAGGCCGCAGGATGGGCTTTTTTGGTAGCCTCATCCAAATCCACCAGATCGGGGCGAAGTTCTCCATAGGTCATGGTGCGCACCTCGGCATAGGCGCACAAAGCCGGATTATTTACATACACTCCCCCGTCAATAAGGGCGTAGGTGTTATTTTGCAGGGAGGTAACGTCAGCCGTTTCAAAATAAGTGGGTGCGGCCGAAGTGCCACGCGCTACATCCTTAATCAGGTAATCGTAATCCAGGTGTTGTTTGGCCCGGTGTTGCTTAAAGAAAAAGGGTTGGGCATCACTAATATAATAGGAACTGATGGCACTGGGTTTCAGTAAGGAAGACAATCGTTCTCCACCCAGGTATTGTTTCAGCGCTTTTTCTAGATTGGTGGTAGGAAATTTATAACTCCTTAAACCCCATAGCGATTTCAAAGACTGGAAGAAGGTTCTCTTGAATATTTGGCTGCCGTTTTTGAGGTAAAGGTTTACGGCATCCAGGGCCGTGTATTTAGCTTTGGAACTTCCGTCTTTTTCCGGACAAAACAGGGTGCAGCCCAGTATGCCTCCGGTGCTGGTACCCGCAACAAAATCGAAATAATCGGGAATGCGGGCGTCAGGATTGTTGGTTTTTTCCTGGAGCTTTTTTTCGAGTGATACGAGCATCATCCCGGGAATGATACCCCGGATACCGCCCCCATCGATGGATAGAATGCGAATTTTTTTATTCATGGTTTGGTTTGATTGATGGTTATAAATATAACAATACTTACAGGCAAACGCTATCGAAGTTAGCTCGCCTGACTTTGCCACCCACCTTACTTTAATCCCGCTGTCTTATGGCTCGTATTTAGCGCATCCTTAAGTTGAGCCACTTCTTCAGGTAATAAATAGTTGCGCTCACCTTTTTCCGCCAAATAACGCGACCCCAAAATTTCCAGGCGATCCTCAAAAGTTAGGGAAACAGCCTTTTTCTGAGAACCTTGCATATAATGCACAGTTTCCATTTTTCTGACCATTACTTCAAATGAGTTATGTGCCTGGTTACCGGCAATACTTCTTGCGCTTTTTCGAAAGCCTGGCACAAAGGCATAGCCAAGGCTGTTCAACTGTCCGGCAGCACTGGCATGCCCTTCCTCCAGTAAGCTGCGTTGAGCATCACGGTACGTATCAGAAGAAAAACCGGATGGTCCTATTTCCTTAGAAGATCCCGTACCCGGATGGCTCCGGTGTGACCTCTTGACTTCCATGTAGGCCGGAGCTTCGTTTTCAAGTGTCCGTGATTTTTTTCTGGGAATACCGGAAGACCGGTTCAGGGCAGCAAAGCCGTATATATGCTCGCTTTCATGCGTTTCACCAAACACCCTTTCACCGAATTGTTCAGTGAGTCTTTCCTGTTCCCTTCCCCGGCTTCCGTAGGTGCCTTCCGAATACTTAAGGGTTCGTTTTTTACGATACACCTTCTTATTGCTTAGGCTTTTATGGGTACCCATTCTTAATTACTTTCAATGGAAACAGCCCGTACCTGGTAACCAGAGTCTTCCTTATACTCCCCACCAATGGGCTGTATATTGATCTGTATGGAGTTAAGCCCCAATTGCAGGTAGTCATGGTAATCCGCTGAAGTAAAATTCTGGTTGCGAAGTGAAATGGAGAGCATATTGTTCTCACCACCTTCCGCCTCCTGAGCATCTACATACTGGGTAATGGCCGTCTCTTCATCACCATTGATCAACATGTGAAGCACCACCCCCGTAGCCCCGGATTTCCAGTGTTTCATATACAGCATATAATTACTCACCGAATCAATGACCTTGAAGTAGAGTGTAATTTGCAAAGTAGTACAATTGGAAGCAAAGCCCGCTGATAGCGAGGTTTCTGAAGCAGAAAACCCCGCTCCTGCTACACTACCATCAGGGTAGCTGGTTGTATCCATGATCAGCAAATCATTAGTGGCCGATATGATTTTGAAAGGTACAGGAGCACTGCTATCGGTAGCCGGGGAGGGCTTTACAATAAACTTATTGGGAATAAAACCTACAATGGCCGCAACACTTAATGGACTCAATGCCATAAAGTTAAGGTTAATCTCCGTGCTCAAATCACCGTTGAGACTTACCGGCTGTTGATCAATATACACCTTCACACCGTATGAAGTATCCTGCTCTGAACCGGTTTGTTCAAGCAAATGTGAAGCTGTGTAATAATTGATACTATGATCTATAGTAACCGAATCTTCACTACTGTCATTGGGTATAACTACTATCCATGAAGATTTCATCACAAAGTTGATCCCATACATAGATAATTCACTGGGTGGATACAAGGAGCCTCCATCGTAAAGGCGGTCCTCCATGGAGGTGGGTATAACCACTTCCACCTGGTCATCATTGGCCGGGTTGCGATTCCCATTGGTCTTGCGGCATTCAATGGCATTCCAGGGATACTCCTGTCCAAAAGTCCAGGTTGGCTCTTGCGAAGAAGGGTTTACAAGGGCATACGCACCCCAGTCTTTAATGCTCATGGAAGCCGAGCTGGACGTATCTACGGATTTATTGGAGGACGTTTCCGTGCCTTTGGTTTGAGATTTTTCATGGGTTACCGTTGAAGAATGCTCATAAGTTGCCGAACCACCACCAAAATTTTGCCCTACGCTCACCGAGGTACTGAATGAATTGGTCTGGGATACCGAAGAGCCTACGGTGTTGCTGCTCGAATTGCTCTTGGATTGTCCGTCTGAACTGCCATAGGAACCTGAAGTTTCTACCTGTGTGTTTACTGTTTCAGGGGAATAATCGATCAATTCATACTGGCCGCCATCCAGGGACATACGGGTACTGAGCAGGGCCGGGTAATCACTGTAATTATTCAGATCTGAATCAGGACTGGAAACTAAACCACTCGGATTATATATCTTGATTCTCTGGGTGCTGTTAACCACAAATTTCTGGTTTTTGGCCTTGTTTACTGAGCTTGGTCCGTTGGATTGTACATCCTCATATAAGCTCACCTCGTACTCCATTGATATAGAGCCTATTAATTCCTCAGAACCATCATCAGTGCGCCTTGAGAGCGCACTGAATTTGGTATATGTATAAGGGTCTGATTTTTTAAACATGATAAGGTTTGTTTAACTGTTATATAGAATTATCAGATTACGTTCAGCCGTTTACACCGGTATAAATAATGTAATTAACCGCATAATATGGTTGTACATTACTGTGGGCTTTTGTGGCTCCGGGCATAGTACCCGTTACATTACCATTGTCCATTTGGATAAGTGTATCCGAATCCTGCACGCCACCGGTAAAGGAAGAACCAGCCATGCGGTTATCACTGTCTATCTTTCCACAACCCGTATAACCTTTCCCGGTTGAGTTACTCGTGTCTCCACCCCAATTGGTGCCACTACCACCCCAACCCAGGTGCTGGTGAGATGGCATTTGTTCAAGTGTAAGTGTACAGTCGTATTCTCCTCCCTTATCGTTAAGAGAAAAAGCCCGGGAAGTATTATTGGCATCCGTTCCCGTACCTGTACCAACTAATACACGTCCGTTGAGATTAGGCGTAGTTGAGCTGCCCAAAGCGGAGATCAGATCCGGGTATTTGTCGGCCGGTATGGTGGAACCATCACAGGGTAACCACCCCGGAGGAATGTTGCCATTGGGCAGTAAAAAGGCAACTACAGTGCCCATGGGCACGTAACCATTGGTCGGAACAGCCCCAACTATAGGGGCAGAGTTTTCTTGTTTCATAACATAAAGGGTTTGATTATGGAGCTTTACCTGCTCCTTGGTTTTGTACTAATTCTAAGATATTCTCAAGCTTTTAAATCAGTGTGGTAAATATGTGAACAGTGGATTTTTTTTATTGAGTAACACTTCCAAACCCTCGGATTAATATTTCAAAAAATGACTATAGCCAAACTATGCCCTATGGAATCAGAAGCCAGGTCAACAGGAGGCATAAGAAAACCCCTGATTATGAGTATCAACTTGTGAACAATGTTGCCAAGAGGTTTTAACCCGGCATCTATACACCTACTTCAGGCTTTGAGTTAATTGATGACTGAATAAAAGATAAACATCCGGAATCACTTATCCCCTTGCTTTAAACGCACCAGTATTTTACCTAGGGGCGAAAGTTCGGTGCGCCTGAAATAACTTTGATTTTCAAAGCCGGGGTGTTTGGATCTCAATACCATAAGCTGCCAAACACCATCTTCGCGCGGGTGCTCTTTAATAAATTGTACCAGGTAAGTATGATCTTCCCATTCCAGGGCATAAGCATTGGGTAAACCATCCAGCACCAATCGCTTTTTCAACACCAATTCCGCACCGGCCATTGCCCCCAGTACGTTTTTAGTACCGTACACTTTTTGAGCGCGATGATCCATATAAATACTATAACCGGTAAAATCAGGGTACCGGATAATTTTGGGCAACAGTAACTTGAATGCATTGGTGGGAAGGCGGTACGAACCTATGTAACCGGGTATTACCTGAAAGCTGCTGAAGGATACGGTTATATATACAAATACGTAGCTGTACTGGTTGAGAATATGCCAACCAAAACTGGCCGTAGCGCCTTGTCCAAAGAGCATGTTAAAGCCCACCAGGGCCACAATCAACACCAGCAAAAGCAGGTTTACCAGGCGGTAGAGAAAAATATGGGAATTGAGTTTAAGGGCCGGGTTATAAAAGCCTGAAATATTAATCAGGTTATTTTTCATAAGTACCCATACATGAAGATTAAGCAGGAAAAAGACCAGGGTTAAAACTTCCAGGTTGAGTTCATTATGGATAAACCAAAAATCGTAAAACCCGTGACCCAAAGAAGCCAGGAGCCATAGCAAAAGGAAAAGTCCGAAATCCGGTTGAAGCCCGCGGTGGATGCGCCAGATCCAGCCATAGGCCATAATGGATGAAAAAAACATATGCGCTACGCTACTGTACAGTGCGCGGGCATATACAGCGGTGAGGTCCGAGGCATTGAGGTACAGGATATTCTCCACAAAAGCGAAGCCCAATGCACTAATGGAGGCGTAAAGGATAAAGTCAAAAGGCTCATTTATTTGATGGCTGAAACGCCAGAGTAAAAACCAGGGAATGAATTTCACCAGTTCCTCCACCATACCGATACCGATAACGCAGTAAGCAAAATCATTCCATCCCTCTCCGTTCAGGTTAAAACCCAGGCCGTTAATCCAGTCGGAAAGTGGGAATACCCAATAGGTAAAAGCACAACCCAAAACAAAAACCAGTAAGAGATAACGTTTTTTCTCGCGTTCATAAATATCCAGCCAGGTGAGGTAGAGTATCCAGAAAAAGGAAATGAGGGCCGCAACAACAATTGAAAAAACTATTCGGATCTGTTCGGCCGGCAAACCCCAGTCGGGGATATTTTTACGGGTAACGAGAATGGCCAGGGCAATAAGCACCGGCAGGCTGAGGATTAACCAGAACATTTCGCCTTTGGCACCCCGGATTTTTAGTTCCTTGCCAAAGTCGCGAAGCGCGAAATAAAACAACAACATTAAAGCCGGAACAAAAAGGGCGGCACTTACAATCTCCATGGGTTAAAAATGCGGATAATTTTCGAGAGGGTAAGTCTCCGTAGGTGATCTATAAGTGGCCCAAAAAAAGAAAGCCCCGCCAGTGGCGGGGCTTAAGATTTCAAGAAGTGGCAACTAATTTGACACCACCTCCTCTTCTGTTTCTCTTGATGCAAGCTTCAGTTCAAAATTTGCCGGATCAGGCCCAACGGTCATAATTTGCAGGGAACAGCTCGTTTCGGTACCCGAAAAGGTGTTTATAATAATTTCGGGACCATTGTACCAATTTTCAGTCACCCAGGTGTTGGAACTTATTTCAACGGTTTGATCCTTGCCAGGGTTGGAGGGAGCTGTAACGCAAAAGTAGTATCCATTATTTGCTGATGCTCCATAGAGCCTGTACTTATAACTGGTTCCGGGCTGGATTGTTAATGACTCTGAAACGAAATTAATTGATGTTGAAGACATGATTTTGAATTTGATTACCTACTCATAAGGCTTTTCAGTTGCCGCCTTCTGCATTTAATCTTACAGAAAAGATTCGTTTTTTAAAGTGGGTTCTGCTCCACCTTTTCAAAAGTTTTCGATGGTTCAAAGATGGCTGGACTTATACCTCCAGGAAAGAGTGAAATCCTCGATATTTTGAATAAGCGTATTTATACCTGTAAACGGTAGATTATACGCGCTAATTGGTTGTCTGGCTCAGGTAAAATTCTACACAATGAGGGTATCTGAACAAAAAAAAGCCCCCTGAACCCGAATTCCCGGGACGGAGGGCTCCTAAAGTCTAAACCCTTATGATTCAAACTTTAAAGCTGCACGGTAAATATTTTAAAGCAACGTTGTCTCTTCTTTCACAACTGGTATAAATCAGGGTTCAAAGATTGAACTATTGTAAATAAGTAGTAAGCGTATTTATACCGGATTTACACCACCGAATTATACGTATTGAAGAAAGTATTTAAGTTGAGATATACGTATTTCTACGCATTCCGGGAAATCACCCTTTTTTCACCTTGTGACTCTCCAAACACCTTTGAATCTTTGAATCTATAACCATAAGAACAAAAAATCATGTTTAAAGTAATCCCTAATGGTAGTCCTGAAGAGCAAAGCCTCGGGAACCAAATCAAAAAGTGGAAGGAACTACCACCGCTGGACACCACCCCCGTTTTCCTTGAGTTCTTTGAGGAGCAAGGTCAAGGCAATTCCAATTACCCGAACCAATGGAGTAAAATACAAGGCATCAATTATGGCACAACGCCAATACCGTGTACCGTGCTGAATAAAATCATTGATGCCAGCACGGTATGGTTACATCTTGGGATCACTGAAAACTCAGAAGGACCCAGCTTCAATATTATTTTTCAAACTGTAAACGATAATGGTGAAGAGCATTACATCTCAGACGATTCTTTCAATACTTATATTTATGACATTGAAGAAAGGGAATCACACAGCAAGCAGCGATTTGGAATATCTCCTGAATTGCGTAACCGCTTAGCCTACGACTGGCTTATATGGGCGATGCCCCTGGAATCTGCGTTCTATGCCCTGACTCCCAAAAAAATGGAAGGAAACGAACAAAACACGTCTCTGAGCCGCATAGGAAATCATAGCTGGGTACGGGTTCATAAATTCGGGGTTACCCATCACAACCTTGACATGTTTAAGCAGTCCCTGGGGTGGAACCCTGACACAGCGTATAACTGCGAAAACCTCCAGAGCAATTACACGGTAAATGTGCATTTTGGTTTAACTCCCAGTAACTACCTTATTGATAAGCCCATGTTTAATATTATAGTGAAGATCACGGAGCAGTCAAAGGTTGCAAACCCTGAAATTATAGCAACCACCTACCTGGACTTTGTAGGAGCCTGCCCCCCGGCCTGTTCCGGTAACGGTGGCACTGCTTAATTAGCAATACAAATTATTAATACCTTAATCCCGTGTAGCTTATACGCGGGATTTATGGACTCTCACATTATGATCTTGGTTAGAATATCTCAAGCAGCCGTATTAGTGCCCTTGGTGATTGGTTTTTTACGTAAAAAGCTACTTAACCGGGAACAAAAGCTATTGTTGCTGTTGGCCAGCATAAGCCTGCTCTCCGAGATTAGTGCCTTTATATTGGACTTTCATTTTTCACTCAACAACTTGCTGATCTACAACTGCTACAACATCATTTGGTTTATCATATTAATACTGATTTACCGTAAGGTTTTAAGGTACTATTTCTTTCCGCACCTGCACATTTTTCTGATAGGAGGTTTCCTGCTTTTTGCCGTTGGTAATATGATGCTCCTGCAGCCCCCTTCTGCTTTCAATACGAATAGCATAGGCCTGGCCTTAAGTATATTTATGATATTGTCACTTTTATTCTTTCATAAAGACCTTACCTCCAATGTAAATCTTACCATGAAAAACCGGCCTCTGCTGTGGTTAAATACCGGTATTTTTCTGTACAGTTCCGGCACCTTACTGTTGTTTTTGTTCATAAACCAAATTATTGAATCTGGTAGTGAAATTATGATCTGGTTATGGGGCCTTAATGCCTTTCTCAACATCCTGCTAAACGCTTTTTACGCTATGGCCCTGGGTATAAAGCCTGCCGCACCATGAGCCAGGAGGAGCTGTTACTTTCCGGTATGCTGGGCATGCTAAGCCTGGCACTGGCCCTGGTTTTCATTTACCTGGCCTACCAGCGCAGGTTATTGCGCCAGCAAAAAGAACATCAGCAAAAGGAAAGCCAATACCAGCAGCAACTTTTAAGGGCCAGCCTCATGAGTCAGGAAAAGGAGCGCAACCGTATTGGTAAAGACCTGCATGATGAAGTGGGCGTTATGCTCACCACGGCCAAACTGTATATGAATCACTTGAGCGCTGATCAGGAGGAGGAAGAGTTTTACCAACTGAAGCATAAAACGGTACAACTGGTGAGTGAAACCATAAACAGTATGCGCAGGATTTCCCACGGACTCCGGCCGGTGGTACTGGAACGCCTGGGCCTGGAAAACGCCATCGCCAACCTGGTAGATCAGATTCAAGGTTCGGGAGCACTATCCGTTTCATTTAGTGCTGAAATTCAGGGAGATATGGACCAGGAGTTTCAACTCAATTGGTACCGTATTATCCAGGAGCTGATGAACAATACCGTAAAACACGCTCACGCTACCCAAATTTCCCTGCACTTAAAGGTCAATAACCATAACGTGGTTTTGCGCTACGAAGACAATGGTATCGGGCTTTCCGAATATTCAGACCTGAGCCAGGGCTTGGGCATACGCAATTTGGAGAGCCGGCTGAGCCTTATGAAAGGGAAGCTGGAAGTACTGGATACGGAAGATAGCGGTTTAGCCCTGAAAGTGACCTCTGCCATCAAACCTTAAAATTAAAATCATGATTCATGTAGCCATTATTGATGATCATAAACTCTTCCGGGAAGGCATCAGCTTCCTGGTAAACCAAATGAACGGTATTTCAATGACACTGGAAGCTTCTCGCTACGATGATCTGCTGGAAGGCCTGAGCCATCAAATAATGGATGTACTGCTTCTGGACCTGGATATGCCAGAGCGTGACGGACTGGAAGTATTGGAAGGTGTTCGCAAGCAATACCCGGAACTTAAGGTAGTGATCCTCACCATGCACGATGACCCGAAAATGATGGCCTACCTGATGGAAATGGGAGCCAATAGCTATCTGTTAAAGGACTGTTCAGCTGAAGAGCTGGAAAAGGCCATCCGGGCTGTAATAGAAGAGGGTTACTACTTTGGCGGGCAATTGGCACAAGCCATGATTGGTGGCCTGCAAAAACCCACGGTAAAGAAACCCCGCCTTAAAGATTCTGAAACGGTAACCGCCCGTGAGTTGGAGGTTTTACAACTGATTTGCCAGGAATTTACCGCCCGTGAAATTGCTGAGAAACTCTACATCAGCCAGCGTACCGTGGAAGGGCACCGTAAAAACCTGCTGGAAAAACTGGGCGTTAAAAACACGGCCGGGCTGATTGTAAAGGCCATTAAGGAGGGGATTATTCAACCCTGAAGTCCTTCACTCAATTAATAGGCAGGTTCACAAGTTTTTTTGGCCATTTAACTTGGTTTAAAACATATTTAGGGTTTAAATCTTTTAATCAAACCTTCAAGTTATGGCCACAAATCAAACAGTGCCTCTTAAACCACCTGTGAAAAACCCTCACAACGTAGAGGCCACCAAGTATTACATTTTTAATGAAACCGGGAATATCATGATGGCGAGCACCATCGATTCCAGTCAACCTCTTTCACAGGAGGTACAGGACGTATTCTCAGAGGTATCGGTTTTCTTTGCCGGAATGTCACGGGCAATTACCAATACTATTAACCCGGAAACCAATCAACCTTTTTCACTTTACAACTATACCGCACTGGGGCGTATCATCAGCGGTTCCGGACTATTTGTTCACGTAACGGAAGAAGATGTATTGTACCAGACTAACCAGTTTGGGGCTAACTTTAGCAAAGAACTGATCGAGTCTCTTTTAGGGTTGGCTACCGGGGCCGGTGCACTGAGTTTTGCCTCGGCTATGATTTCATCTATCGGTAATGAAGGACTAAACATCAACGGCTCTAGTTCTACGTCTGACAGTAAAGTAGGAAATATCGTTTTTGTGTGCGAATACCTCCTGGGCATGCCCATTATAAGTGCCATTGTGGTGTATTGCGATGCCAAGGAGCACAAGCAGCAACTGCAGTTGGGTCCTTGTTTCAAAGAGTCATCGGTGACCACTTCCTGGACTATGCATAAGGATACCTACATGTTTGTAACCCCTAAATTCATAAACAACTATGCCGGTAATCTGGATTCCATCACCTCTGACCCCCAATACCTTGAAATGATAGAGTGGTTCAGTGGACTACTGTTACAAACACCTGAGATCAACCAGGTGGTTAACTCCAGTTACCATGACCAGCCGGTAGAGTCGGGGTCTGAACTCGATCCAGCTAACACTTATACGCTTTTAGGTCAGTTTTTTGGCAGCAAAAAAGGAAGCCTGCAGTTTACTAATAATGCTGATAATAAAGCCAGTATTACCACCGGAAGCTGGAATACCGATGCCATTTCCTTCACCGTTAAGGGTACGCTCACCACTGCTTCGGCCATTGAAGTACTGGATGCCAGCAAAAAGGTTATTGCCACTACGGCTGAGTCCTTTACCATCACGGCCAGTTCATAGTATACTTTCCACAATAGTTAACCAGTAGCGGTGGCTGGCCAGCCACCGCTACTATTACTTTAAAGATGCAAAGCGGTTACGTTTACCATCAGCTGAATGAAACCGGTAATATGCTTATCCGCAGTACAGAGCCGCATATACCGCGCCCTGTACAATTCCAATTTTCAAAATTCACCGTACTCTGTGCCGCTATTACCCGGGCCCTTCACAGTACCACCAATCCTGTGAGCGGAGTCCCCTACTCCATTTTTGATCCAAAGCATTTTGAAACGCTGCTGTTACGTTCGGGTCTGTTTGCCAAAACGGGTATGAAAACTATATTTTTCTCAACGCATAAAACCGGCCATGACTTTTGTTCAGAACTCGGTGAACGTCTTTTTGGCTTCAGTCCGGGATATAAAGTCACCTGCTCCATTTCATCCGTTTTAAACGGCCTTAACCTGCAAATAGAGAAAATGAAAAAGGACGGTAATATTGAAAGGACGCGTATTGGTCACTGCGTTTTTATTTTAAACTACCTGGATCAAAAAACCAGTATTGAAGCCCGGTTTACCTCTGTGGACTACCATAGCCACCAAAAACAAATCGAGAAAGGGGTTTGCCAGTCAGGAAAGAATGAGGAAAGCTTTTGGATCATTAGAGTGGATAAGTACCGGTTAGGGTCTTACCTAAAATGAAACCTTTTGGATACTTACAATCCAAAAGGTTTAGCAGGAGAGTTGGTAGAAGAGGATGGCAGCCGTAAGCACAACGGGAATTAGGTAAAAGGGCAAGAGAGTATGGGAAAACATGATCCTTAAGGTACTTGGGGGATCAGTTATTTTTTCGGGCTGCCGATCAAGGGTTTTTAGATCGTATAGATATTGATCCATTGTAGGGCGGTGTTGTATCAACCATTCGTAGATTCTGCGGAACTTGCGCTCTTTTTGTAAAAAGAAGGCATCCAGGTACCAGAAGCAAAATACCGGCACTAACAAACTGAGCGAAAGCAATAAGCCTACGATACTCTTTTCCAGCAGCAAAGCATCTTTACCCAGCACAATAACGGCCATAAAAATACCGATGGCCCATCCTTTTACTTTAAAGGCATTATCAGCCATGCGCTTGATCGCGTCTTGTAATAAGTCCAGTTCTTTATGAATTTGTTCTTGTGTGGGCATCGTCTTTTGGTTGGTTTTCTTCTAAAGGTTCTGTTTTGTAGCGGTGGGGTTCTTTAATGGCTTTTTCAAGGTATTGGATCACCTTCGTCCAGGCTTCATCCCTATCGGTATGGGCGGTTACGGGTTTCGCCTTTAGCGGCATATTGATCTCGGCAAAGGGCAATTCATCTATCACGCAATGGCGCAGCATTACAGGCATCACCACTATTTCCTTGGCGTAATGCTCATCTTCTCCTTTATGACGTTTCATAGTAATGGAAAGTTCTTCGGTCCAGATGTAATCGGTGGCAATGAAATCGGAGGACACCAACAAGATGATCACATCGGCTTTCTCCAACTCTTCCTTAATGCGAGGGTCCCAGTTTTCCCCGGCCAGCAATTCTCGGTCGTGCCAGGAGGAGATCAAACCTCTGCGTTTGAGGCTCATCAGGTGCTTATCCAGTTCTTCACGGTACAGGCTGTCTTTGGAAGAATAGGAAATAAACACCTTTTTCATGCGGAATTGTAGGGGTTTTACCACCTTCAAAATCTCCTCAAACTGGTTGATCTCAAAACGCCTGACTCGCTTTAAGGGCCGATTGTGCTCCTCTGCTTTTAAAACCTCATGCTGAAAAACGTGGATGTTGTTTTCCACTTTAGTGAGTAAGAGGTGCAGTGGAATAAAATTCTCTCCACCGGGGCTTACCTCCAGGTTTACAAAGGGATGTTCACGATAATGAAATTCCCAATCAAATTCATTTTGAAGTTGATAGGATACACCATCTCGACCTTGAATAATAGTTTGAGATTTTAAAGGGAAACCTTCGGTTAATCTCATACTTGTATTTATTAGGTCTATAGTATCCAAAACGGATAGTAGTAAGCGGGAGGGTTTGCCCTGCTGCTCCACCTGGTAAAACTCAATCACGTTCAACGCACGGTTTAGCTTCACCATCAGGCTCTCGGTTTTCTTATCTTCATTTTCCCGGCTTAGTATAAAACCGTTGCGCCAGTAGGCGTATTTGCGCCCTCCCTTAGCATCATGGTACTTAAAATCCGCTTTCAGATCTGAAAAAATGCGAATGATGAAGTTGCGGTGTAAAAAGCCCTGGTAGTTGTATCGGTATAAAGCCCGTTTAAAATGGGGTAAGAACAAACGGGTGGAAGTATCGGCTTCCAGGCTGAGGTATTGCGGAGCTACGTAACGATCACCCAGCTTAAAAACGATCTGGTTTTTATCTAGAAAATGTTTCACTAGTTGAATTACCTCCGGTTTTTCGCTTTTTAGAGCCCTGTTCAGGTGCTCCTGATCAAATTCACCGGCTTCCAGGCCACGCGCAGTTTTGGCCACGGAGTGGCTTAGCACTTTGTAGATCCTTTGGGACAATTCCTTTGGCTTCAGTACCACATAGTCCTCTGTCTCTTCACTACCTTTCTTTTTAAGCCGGGCGGTCAGCACCAGGCCTTTCACTTCCATTACCTGTAATGCCGTGAATAAACTATTGTTATCTTCCCCAGGGACCTGGAACAGTTGGGTTAAATCCTCTTTGCGGACATACCAGGGAAAGGCTTCCACTTGTTTTACTTTTCCGGTTTTTTCCAGCCCCACCCCCTGCAACAGGCGGTTGCGGATGGCTTTATGGCCTTCCAGTATGGTACCGGCCAAACCGGGGATGAGGTCATTTAATAACACCGGCACCAGGCCAATACGGTGTGGATCATCCGGGTTCAACGAAAGTTCTATGGCGGTATCTATAAAGGAAAAGTACTTTTTCAGATGGAGAGTATCCACTCCGGATGCAGCCGGTTTAGCGGGCTTCTTATCGACTTTCGCTTCTTCTTTTTCCACCTTCTCTTTAGGGAAGCTGTTTTGCAGTAACAGCAAGCTGGTGGCATCTTCCAATGCCTCATCCGTATTGGTATGTTTTTTATACGATAGAGAAGAAAAATAATTTACCGCACCCAGCCAATACTCCACCGGAAAATTTTCGTTTTTCAGGCGCTGATCATTTTCGATGGGCTCGTAAAAATTGCGATCCGGCCGCCACAGTAACAGGTACAGGCTGTTGTGGCTGAAAAAGAGGTGGTGGGTATCGTGGTAATATTCCTGCCCGCCAAAATCAAACAGGTTCAGGTAGTACTCCGTAGAACCTAGTTTATACGGAAACCGTTTGATGGCCAAGCCGTGCGTACTTTTTTGTTTGCGGGTTTTCACGTTCTTCACTTGTAACCGCGACAAGTAATCCGCCAGGGTAGTTTTACCGCTGCTACCGTTGCCGATGAGCAATACTTTTAATTCATTATCCGGTACTTTTTGTTCTCCTTCCTCCAAACGTTGAAAATAATCCAGTACCGCCTCCCTACCCGCTTCTATTTTTTCCAGTAAATCAGCTGCTAAGGGATTATTCTTCAAAATGACCCCTCCCTCGTTAAGCTTCCATTCTATTTTAAACGCCAGCTTTTCGTTTCCTTCCAGAAGGGGTATAAGCGGCCGTACATCCTCAATTTTATTATGGGAGAGATCAAGTTCGGTCAACTGGCTCAGCCCGGATAAGGGACGGATATCGCTAATTTTATTACTGGAAAGAAGTAGTAAGGTCAACTGGCTCAGGCCAGATAAGGGGCGGATATCGCTGAGTTTATTCTCGGAAAGACCAAGTTGGTTCAACTGACTCAGACCGGATAAGGGTTTGATATCGCTGATTCGATTCCCGGAAAGATCAAGTCGGGTCAACTGGCTTAGCCCGGATAAAGGGCTGATATTATCAAGCTGATTCCCGGAAAGATCAAGTTCGGTCAACTGGCTCAGGTCGGATAAGGGACGGATATCGATGAGTTGATTCCCGGAAAGGTCAAGTTCGGTCAACTGGCTCAGACGCGATAAGGGGCGCATATCGCTGAGTTGATTATAGGAAAGACCAAGTTGGTTCAACTGGCTCAGCCCGGATAAGGGGCTGATACTATCAAGCTGATTCCCGGAAAGATCAAGTTCGGTCAACTGGCTCAGGCCCGATAAGGGTTTGATATCGATGAGTTGATTATTGGAAAGATCAAGTTCGGTCAACTGGCTTCCCAGTTTTTCAATTTCTTCGGGAATACGTTGCAAGCGCAGTGCGCTTAAATCTAAATTATCTGCTTTACTTTGATATGCGTCTTCTATGCGCCTGAGCGCTACATCATAAGCGGAATCATCTTTATCACTGTTTTTTTGCACTACTTAAGGTTTGGCTTTTAGTATTGGTTTTAATACACCTTCACTTGGTTTTGGTGCACCAGGGTTTTAAAGTCACCATACAACTTCACTTTATTTCGGTGTACAAAGGGCTTTAAAGATCATTATTTTTTTGCTAAAAAAGATCAAAAGCCCCGCCAGGTTTTCAGAACCTGACGGGCCTATGTTCAATCCACCTCGTGAAACCGCACATCGCCACACATCCTCACGATCTTTGGGGTAAATGATCCCAGGATGTCCACGAGCTCCTGCTGGCTGTTCATCACGGTATGGATGTCCTTATAAGCCATAGGTGCTTCATCCAGTCCGGAACCGATCACCTCCACCCCATGATCATTCAGGTGGCGCACCACCTCTTTATAGTCCAGGGTTTTCTTGGCCTGGGTTCGGCTCATCACCCGCCCTGCCCCGTGTGAAGTGGAGTTGATAGAGTGTGCTATACCGCGCCCCCGTACAATGTACCCGGGAGCCGTCATGGAGCCGGGAATGATCCCCAACACGCCTTCACCGGCCGGGGTGGCACCTTTACGGTGTACGATCACTTCCTCGCCTTTGGCGTTCTTCTCTTTCCAGGCGAAGTTGTGATGGTTTTCCACCCTGGCCAATGGTGTGGTTCGTAAGCCTACGGCCATGCGTTCATGGATCTGGTGATGACAGGCCGAAGCGTAGTCACCGGCCAGGTTCATGGCCGCCCAATATTCCTTACCGGCATCGGTATCCATATCCAACCAGGCTAGGTGCCGCGCTTCCTGCGGAAGCTTGGTAGTGTTCATAGCCAGATTGGTATAATGGCGGGCAATGTTCGCCCCCAATCCACGGGAACCGGAATGCGACAACAGGCCCATATACGTACCAAGCGGCAGGTTGAACTCATTATCCTCTTCCGTAATACGCACTTCACCAAATTCTACAAAGTGGTTACCCCCACCGGACGAACCAATCTGCCGCCAGGCGCGGTCTTTCAGGTTTTTTACCACTTCCAGTTCTTTGAATTCATCGCGCTCAAAAATTTCGTGATCCATGATGTATTTGAAAGAAGCATTTCCGAAACGGGTGTTGTTGTTCAGCATTTTCTTTAAAGCCTCCTTATCAGTTTCCAACCGCTCTTTCGGCATATCGTAAATGGATAAGCACATACGGCAGCCGATGTCCACACCTACCCCATACGGTATCACCGAATTTTTGGTAGCCAATACACCCCCGATCGGTAAACCGTAACCCTGGTGGGCATCCGGCATTAAAGCACCGGAATCCGCTACCGGTAATTTCATAGCGGTGTACATCTGGTGCAGGGCTCCTTGTTCAATATGCTCTTCACCGTAGATCTTGAAATCCAGGTGCTTTTCACGCAGCGCAATCGGCTCTCTTTTCGCTTCTTCCACCAATGCTTTGGCAATAGCTCCGAAGCTTTCATCTTCCAGGTACGCTTCCGGCTCTTGTGCTACTTTTTGCAGCGTTTCCAGATAGGCTTTTTTGCTGTATTGGGTATGGGGTTTCAACGCCATTCCGAAGGCCGGGCCTTCCGGAAAGTTGATGTTCTTTAAGTCTTTAGATGTTATTTTCATAACTGTATTTTTATAAATTTCATCCTGAGTACTCCGTCCGAAATAATCGGGATTACAGTATATTAAAGGGTTGTATTCAGGCTTCGATACGCCTTCCCTTCGGTCAGCCACTCAGCCTGACACTGTTTTAATTTGTTGGGTCACAGGGAGCACCTGCCTGACGGACAGGTGCTCAGGATGACCGTTTAGTTTCAAAATATTTTAAGCCTTCTCGCTCTCTTCGGAGTTTATGTGCATATCTCCGAATCGGCAACAAAGAAAACTGAGTACTGCGCAGTCTTTTTGCGCTATTGAAAAAATTCTCGATAAGGTGATTATTTGAATTCAATATCATGTTTTTTAGTTAGCCCCACGAAATAACCGTCTGGATTTCAATGGCATAAATAAAACTTGAAAGTAAGAATCGTGTTACATAAATTAGGTGTTTAACTTAAAAACTCTTTCATGAAAACTCTATTCTATTCGGCAATCTTTTGCCTTTTTACTTTTTCCTCGTTTGCGCAGAGCACCATCCAGGTAATTAACAGCACCTGCGAAGACAAGGAGGTTCGTGTTTACTTTGATGATGCTACTGCCGCCTGCACGGGAACACCGGTAAATTGTACTCCCATCCAGGTGATTACCCAAATAGTACCCGCTGGAGGAAGTTTCGTTTTCAGTGCTGCCTGTGGCGGAGCCACTCTTTACGAAGTGTACGCACAATCTAATTTTAACGGTTCCGCTTCATCCTGGTACCCTAGCGGCTGCCGCGGTAATTACAACGGTCAAACACCCATTATCGATCCATGTCCCGGCCCTAATATGGAGTTTGCCGTAGTACCCGGTACTCCAACCATTTACGAAATATTCAATTTCTAAATAACCCAACCATTACCCCTGCGGCCCTTTGCCGCAGGGGGTGGTTAAGGCGGGTATCGACTACCGGGAGAAGATCTCCTTGAGTTGATCTACCACCTGGTTTCCTCCTGAAAGGGAAATACTGTTGATCTTTTCTGCGATCTTCTCGGTGTATTCCATCTCTTTCAGTTTAAAGAGCATAGGATTGTCTTCCATCAGTTTAGCGGTATTCAGTAAGCTCCGGGTAGAAGCCGTTTCTTCCCGCCTGGTAATCACGTTGGCCTGTGCTTTTTTCTCAGCCACCAATACCTGGTTCATGATCTCCTTTACCTCCCCGGGTAAAATGATGTCCCTGATTCCGCAGGCACTCACTTTTACGCCCAGGTTTACCGCGTTTTCCTTAACGGCAGCCAATACATATTCGGCTACGGCCTCCTTCTTTTCCAACAATTCATCCAGGGTCAACGTACCGATGAACTCCCGTAAAGCAAGCTGCATCAATACATACAATTGCTTTTCGAAATCCTTGTTATCCACCAAAGCCTTTTCAATATCGGTGACCTTATACTGGGTGTAAAAATTCACCCGCAAGGCCGCCTTATCTTTGGTGAGAATCTCCTGGCCGCTCACTTCCATTTGCAATTGTCGCATATCCGTTTTCAAAACGTTAATGGGAATGGTGTTTTTCCAAAAGAGGTAATCGCCTTTTTCCAGTACCTTTTCAAACTTGCCGTTGATGAAAAGAATACCTTTTTCGTAGGAAGCTACATGGTAGGCCCGGATGTAAGGCAGTATTACACCTTTCTGCAAAATTTCCCCGCTGATGGACTCGGTGATCTCCACTTTACTCAAATCAGCTTTAATGAACGAGTGCTCTACCAAGCCTTTCCAATAGGCGTAGCGACCGGGTAAAAGCACGGATTTAAAATTGCTATGCTCAAAACGCAGGGCTATCTCATTGTCCGCCACATCCACCAGCGTTAAAGCATTGGCCAATGCCTCATCCTGCAGGTAAAGGTTCAGGTTACGGCCGGGCACAAAAGCCTGGGCCATATCATATACCACTACCGATTCAAAAGGTCCCAGCCAGTGCTTTCCGGCTGTCAACATCCTTTTGTAATCTCCGTTTTTGTACACCAGTCCAATTTTGCCGGTGTTGATCACTACTCGTTTCATCGCTTTCGAGTATTTATTGAGGTTGACTTTCAACCCCAGGGTTAAACATAAATTTCACTTTTAAAGAAAGCTTCGGGCTACAAGCCATCCCTGCCGCGCGGAGCCCGGATTGAGAAAGGTTGTGTTTGGGTAGTTGCCTGCTATCCAACTTTCGGGGAAAACCTGGTTTTCCTTCCGGATGGCCGCCTGCAAGTAGCCAAACGCCCCCATCGGTATCTTCCGGTCTGCGTAGCGCGGCAGAGACTGTTCAGAAAAACTTCCGAAAAAGAATTTCCCAACGGGCCTGCACCCCTCGGCTTTCAGGTGATCCTTTTTCGAAGGGATCAGCTTCCTGATCGGATAGATTATGAGTCTATCAACCATCTTCCGTGACAGGGAAGTGTTAGGTACTCTGCCAACTGAGTTACCCCGGAATATTCCGGGAGAAGGAATCGAACCTTCGCATCCTAATCTACTGCTCTAACCAACTGAGCTACCCCGGTTGCCCGGGAACGGGAATCGAACCCGTGACCCGTAGGTTGCAGTAAATCAAATTACCATGAAGCGGCATACCAACGCTGATGGCGTGGCACCACGGGGCTATACAGAAACCCTCGTCCGGTCTTCATACCTAACCGATTTACTATTTTCCGTGCCTGAAAGCACTATATTTTAAAGAACTCTTTTAATCCTTATCGAGGTCACACTGAGCGGTGTCGAAGTGCGACCAGGTTATAACCGTCCTTTTAAGCCACCCTTCGACACCGCTCAGTGTGACCACCGCTGTTTTATTCAATACTAAATAGAGTGTCATCCTTCGACTCCCTGTCCGTCCGTCAGGCGGGCGCTCAGGATGACAACGGACTTTATTTGTGGGAGTGATAAGATTCGAACTTATTGAGCCAAAAGCACCGGTTTTACAGACCGGCCTACCTCACCATCGGTAGCGCACTCCCCTAACTTTTAAGAACTTTCGCAAACCCCGCTGTTCTGCCTCTTTACTCCTCCTGAACAGCGGGGTGTGTTTCAAATACAGGACAAAGGTGAAACCCCACTGCGCAGTCTTTTTGCGCAGTAAAAATTAATTTCATTTTTTAGTGAAAAATTTCACCTGTGCCCGTTAACCGTAATGCCCTTATCCGCTACCGCACCCTTGATAACTGCCTGCGTAACCGTTTCAGAAAGTGGACTTTAGAAGACCTGATTGAGGCCTGCTCGGATGCCCTGTACGAGTATGAAGGCATTGATAAGGGGGTAAGCCGCAGAACGGTGCAAATGGATATCCAGATGATGCGCAGTGATAAACTGGGTTACAATGCACCCATCGTGGTTTTGGAAAAAAAGTATTACACCTACGAGGACCCGGATTATTCCATTACCAATATTCCGCTCACCGACCAAGACCTGATTAAACTTACCGAGGTAACTGAGATCCTGCGACAGTTTAAGGGCTTTACCCATTTTCAGGATCTGGATGGAATGGTGAACCGCCTTGAAGACAAGATCTACACCGCTAAAACCCACCAACAACCCATTATTGATTTTGAAAAGAATGAAAACCTGCGGGGCCTGGAATACATTGACCCGCTTTACAAGGCCATCCAGCAGAAGCATTGCGTTAAAGTGGCCTACCAAAGCTTTAAAGCCAGGGTGCCGCAGGAGATTACCTTCCACCCTTTTCTCCTTAAAGAATTCCGAAACCGCTGGTTTTTGCTGGGTGCTCATAATAAAGGAAAAACAACTATGCTTTTAGCGCTGGACCGGATTACCTCGGTTTCGCCTTTAAAAGCCCTGGCTTGTTGCCAACCCGGTTTTGATGTACAGAACTATTTCAAGGATGTGGTAGGTGTTACCGTTAATCAAGGCGATACCACTGAAAAGATTATCCTTTTTGTAGATCGTAGAAACGCCCCTTACGTGATCACCAAACCTATTCATCCCAGCCAGGAAGTGCTGGAGAGCAATAAGTTCGGTATCATTATCTCCTTGCACGTTCAACTCAATTACGAATTGGAACGGGAGATACTGGGCTTTGGCCCGCAAATGAAAGTACTGGCCCCCCACCATTTCAAAAGACGAATGAAGAACCTCCTACGAGAGGCTGTGGATACTTATGAATCAGAGATCACTACGCCTCGTATGAAACAATCCCAAAACCGATTGCAAAAAAGGGGTTACGACATACTACAGCAGGTTTTTACCACCCGTGAAACCGATAAAATGAAACATATTATCGGTAAATACCTCAATAGTGTTAATGAAAATCCCGGGGGTAAGAAAAGTATTTCCATCCGGCAACTGCTGCAAAAAATACCGGAATTGGAACGATTGATTTTCAACGCCAATATGGATAAACTCCTGCAAGAATTGATTCCTGGATCCCGGCTCACCAAGGCCATATATTTTGATAAGCCCCACTTGAGCAACTGGTATGTTACCTGGCACCAGGACATTACGATAAATGTCAAAGAACGTATTGATACGGAAGGTTTTTCCGGATGGACCAGTAAAGAGGGGTTCTTTGCCGTTTGTCCACCCGAAGAGTACCTTCACAAAACTCTTACTATCCGTATTCACCTCGATGATTCGCTGGAGAGCAATGGTACCCTGAAGGTGATACCGGGTACCCATAAAAAGCGGCTCTCCGATGATGAAATTCAACTGATCACCCAAAACACCAGCCCTGCTGTTTGCGAGATTCCTAAAGGTGGTGTTCAGTTTATGAAACCTTTACTTCTCCATAGCTCCTCCAAATCCAAAGCACAACGTTCTCGCAGGGTGATCCACCTGGAATTTTGTACGGCTGAATTACCGGTAGGTTTGGAATGGAGTGAAAATTAGCAGGTTTAAACCTATGCACTCTTTGGTTTAATTACCTCCACTAAAATGTCTTCCTGAGTGTCCCGAAGTATTTCGGGGCGTATCGAAGGGTGACAGTCAGGCTTCGAGCCAGATCTACCTTCTCTAATCAGATGTGCTACTCTATTTCATGGAAAAGCATTAGATTTTTTGAACGCATTTTCTTACATTTGATAGTACTCTATTTAATTCAAATTATTTATTATGAAACATTTATTTTTTACTCTATTCTTTTTATCCATAAGCCTGTCTTATGCGCAGACTACGGTTACCGTTAGCAACAATAGTTGTGAAGGTAAAGAGGTAACCGTATTTTTTGATGACCCTATTCCTGCCTGCATAACGGCTACGCCCGTAACATGTACAGTGGTTCACAGTATAACACAAACTTTAGCCGGTGGCGATGTAGGCACTTTTGCGGTACCTTGTAGCCTTGAGGAGTATGAAGTTTATGTAGAATCGGTGAACTGCGGTATATGTACTGCCGCCTGGGTAAGACCATCTTGTGGCTCTTCCTACCCTGGCCCGAGTCCTGCTGCCGATAATTGTACGGGTCCAACGGCTATGTTCAGGGTGGATAAAATTGCCGTCAGCGCTCACACCTATGAAATCAATAACTATTAAATCTTCATCATGAAATATTGCCTATTTATTACTCTTGTTTTTACAGGATTATTGCTTAAATCTCAAACTACAATTACCGTTATCAACAATACTTGTGAACCCAAAGAGGTCACCGTTTTTTTTGACGATCCCACTCCAAATTGTGTGGCCAGCCCTACCAGTTGTACAACTTTAACCAGTATTACTCAAACCATTGATCCTGATGATGACTTTGCTAATTTCAGTGTTCCTTGTAGCCTGGATACCTACCGCGTAACCGCACAATCAGTTAACTTATCCAGTGCCACGGCTACCTGGTACAGGAGTTCCTGCGGAACTTCCAATACGGGTTCAACGCCTTCAGCAGACGCCTGCCCCGGCACAGGTGGTTACTTTAGTGTAGATCAAAATCCCACAAACTCCAATGAGTTTGACATTAGCAATTATTAAATGGTAAACCCTTTTTATACCCCCTGCGGCAAAAGTGCTGCAAGGGGTATTTAAGGCAGTCATCAACTACAGCCGGTTCAACTTCTTCCTCACTTTAGCTTTGGCCTTAAGCCTTGCCAGCTCAGTGTTCAGGTAATCCTGCTCGGCATCATTTACCACTTCGCCCAAAGCGGCCTTTAAATACCTTTTGGCTATATTCAGTTCATAACGGTGTTCCATTATGCGCGCCATGGCCCACATTACAAACGCTTTGCTAATGGTGGGTATTTGTTGAGCGTATTCCAGAACCCGCTGGGCTTTCACCAACTTCCTTTGATGGATGTAGAGAGCTACCAGGTTTTCATACGCGCAAACGTATTGCGGGTTGCTGGCTAAAGCGGCTTCGAAATATTCTTCAGCGGCCCTGTAATTACTGAGGTACTGCATTTGCAACTGCCCCATCAGGCAATTAGCTCCGGCATGATCCGGGTCATAGCTCAAGGAGTAATTGAGGTTTTCAAGAGCCTCAGAAAGCTCCCAGGGGTAATTTTCTATGGCTTTCAAATAATAGCCATCGGCCAATAAAGTTGCCATTGTTCATAATCTTAAATAATGGATTACTTTGAACGGTGTACTACCGTTCGGTCAGGGCAAAAAAAATCCCGACCATTTCTGACCGGGAGCGAATAATGCATTGCGGAGCAATGATATCTAGCTCTCCGGTAAGAGGTGTATGTGCTTTAGTTGATACTTTGAAAAACGCATAATTCGCTCGCTTTTAAATTTGATGATGCAAAGCACTGACTATGCCTTAAATTGGCCAATGCCGGTTGAATTTAAGCCGGGCAACACCAAGTAACCGGATTGTTTCGTTGTATATTAGAAATTCTAAACCTTTACCCTAACGCGTTAAACGGCAATCCAATGGCCGCTTTTCAGGCTCTTATTCTTCCATTTGATTCAGTACCCGTGATTCTGACCGGACCTGGTAAAGCGGCAGAACCAGCCTGATCCGAATACCGTTTTTTTGATTCAGATGGGATATGTGTATAAAGTCAATGTTTTTATACTTGGCATAGAGCAGTGTAATTCGTTTCCTGAGCGCCTGGATTCTGACCGACTTACCCAAAGCGTCTAAGCGATTGAACCCCGGATTTAAAATGTTGATTTGGATAAAGCTTTCCCTGGGAAATATGTTTATCCTCGTAAACTCGAGGCTATCTTTAACCGTGGCCCTTCCCGCAAGAAATAATTCTATGAACGGTTGAAGGATAAGGCCAGGAACAAGTACCTCACCGGTAGAAATACTACGATGTACTTCCAACGATACGTCCAGCCTCTTTCCAAATCGCATTTTCTCTAATTCAAGGTATAATTCTAAACACTGTATTTCTTTGTGTAAAGGCACCATACGTTCCTGCGAAAGCTCAATATTCAAGCGTATTAACCGCCCAAAGAGTGCGAGGTATTCCGAGGCTTCATCAGCTTTGGAAGCACCTATCATATATTGGATGGAGTTTAAAGCATTAAAAATGAAATGAGGATTCATTTGAGCTTGTAAAGCATGGGCTTGCAAAGAAGATATTTCTTTTTGAAAATGAAGCTTATCACGGTGAAACCGGTACCACCACAGTAGAAGAAAAAAAATGATCAACACGGTCAGGAATACCGAGCCCTTTCGCACTAATGGCATTTGCGTCCAGTGGGGGTGAATTTCAAAATTCCAGCTGGCCGTTTGCTCACTTACCATTCCATTTTCGGTAAGTGTACCTACTTCAAAACTATATTGACCCGGCTCCAGGTTGTGAAAATTAGCCCAAGACTCCTGAGTAGTATTCCATTGGTTTGAAAAACCGTTTAAACGGTAGGCATATTTTAGTTCACGTGATTCCTGAAACAGCAACCCACTAAAGTAAAAGGTCAGGTCATTTTGATTGTAATTCAGGTTTGTCTTGCTATGAATGGTTTGTTCCTTGCCATCTACTACCACTTTACACACAGTCATTTTTGGCGGGTGGTTACCGGCAAGGTGCAGGGCAGGGTCAAAAATGGATATCCCGGCATGGGTACCTACCACCATTTTGTTTTTAAAAAAACAAAGCGCGTTAACTTCACCCGATACCAGGCCTTTACTGTCTGAGAATATCTCTGTCTTGTATAAAAATGGCGAGTAGGAAAGTACGCTGAGTTTACATATCCCTTTATTAGTGGCCAACCATATATGACCCGGAGCGCCTGATACGATGCGCTTTACGATATCATTTTCCAGTTCCCTTACTTTAAAAAAGCTTTGATTGTCTGGCTTATACCCAAACAAGCCGTAACCATCGGATGCAATCCATAAAACCCCTTGCGCACCATATTCCATGTCGAGTATTGAGGATTGTAGAAGAGGATCTGTGGTATAAGGGAAGTGATCTTTACGAGCAGGGTCAATATACCCCAGTCCATTGGTTCGTCCGTACCATACAGCACTATCTTCCGGCTGATTGGCATAGGAGCGTTTTGTGGACAATAGTTCCAAGGAAGGTTTATAACGGGAAAAATCAATTCGGGCAATGCCATTTCCGGCCGAAACCACCAGCTCCTGATGTCCATGAAAACTCCCGTTTTTAACAAACATCCCTATCGAAGCCTGTGGACTCAATTCATAGACTTGAAAACACTTTTTGTCCTCTACCCTGAAGACAGGTAGCCGGGCTTCCCATTCCTGTATTTTATGCAGCTCTTTACGTGGCAGGTACAACAGGGTGCGTTCGGTAGCAACTATGATCCGATCGTGAACCCGGTCCCAGAACATTTCACGCACCACCCCTTTCCAGGAGCCGCTTATTTTTTTTAAGCTCCCGCTTGAATCCATCTTCAATATTCCCTGATACGTTCCTATTAATAACTCCTCACCCAGGTTTAAAAAACAAAGTGCCCTAAAGCTCTCTCCATTTTTAGTGTGGTAATAGTTAGTCATTCCGGTCTTTAAGGCAGCTGCAGGAAAAAAATTCAGGCCCACTCCCCTGCCACATAGCCATAGGTTGCTTTCGCGGTCTTTATACGCAAATTCAAAAGGTGTTTTTGGAAGGTAGGCATTTAAACTATCCAGAGATAAATCTGGATTTAGCACTACATTCCCACAATTGGTCAGTAACCAATATTGCCCCAGGTTTTTGGGGTAGCCGGTGATTTTCTCAATTCTACATCCTTCGCCCAGCAGGTCGGCCGTATTAAAAACTTCAAAATTTTGACCCACCGGTTTAAAACGTAGGATATAGTCTTCCATCAGCAATAACCAGCCTTCATTGTCAATGGCTTTCACAACGTCCAGTACGCCCGCAGAAGATTGGATGGGCAGAGGCCATTTTGTAACACCGTGGCTGTGGAGCAGTAAGATCGTATCTTTTCTTAAAAACCAAAGGCCTGAAGAGTCCTGCTGCAGAAACTTAGCATCACCAACCCCTTGTTCATGGTAATTTATCCGCTTCAGGGAGTTGTTGGCATCCAGCTGAATTAAAGCATTTTCAAAAGAGAACCAAAGGGTACCGTCTTGCGCTTCTGAAATGTAGTGTACGCCAGAAACATGCAGGGAATCCGGTAGTGCTATGTGTTTGATTTCACCTTTGTAGATGTAGCTCAGGTAAGGACTAAAACTCCGGATCCATATTCGTTGCTGTGAATCTTCAAAAAGTCCCCATACATCGTTTACCTGTAAGCCATCCTTAACGGAATAGTTCTTAAAACGGTATCCGTCAAAACGGCTGACCCCAAATTCCGTAGCCAGCCATAAAAAGCCATCCGAGGATTGTAAACATTCATATATGGTACTGGCCGGTAAACCATCTCTTACATTATACTGGAAATAAGGTTGTACCTGTGCAACAATACGGTTGAGACTTCCCAGAAGTAAGCTGAGCATACCAAAGGCAAAAACCTTTGCATAAAATGTTAAACGGGTATAGTGTACCACTTAAGCATTTTTTGAAATAAAGGGAACTGCCTCCGGGAAACCGGGATTTCCACTTTATTCTTCATCCATACGGTACCCCCGTTGGCCTTTGAAAAACCTTCCATAAACCTGAAGTTAATCATATAGGATTTATGAATTCTTAAAAAACAATCTTCCGACAAAAGCTGCTCAAAATTTACAATGGGCTTAGATACGAGCAATGCTTCACCCTTTTCAAGGTAAAGGGTGGTATACATATTATCGGCCTTTAGATATACGATATCCTTTTTATTGATTAATGAAATTCCCTTATGGTGAGATACGGCAATTTTACAGGCATTTTCGCCCTCTGTGCTGTTTATCTGTCTTTTTTTCAAGCAGGCATTCCAGGCTTTCAGGACGGCCAATTGAAGCTCCCTGACTCTTAAAGGTTTTAGAAGATAATCAAGAGCTCCCGCTTTAACTGCTTTTATGCCATAATCGGGGAAAGCAGTCACTATAATTACTTCATAAGGTATAGGGTTGCTCTGATCTTCAATCAGATCAAAACCACTGCCCCCGGGCATCTGCACATCTAAAAAAACCAGGTCGGGAACTATTCGGTCCAAGCAGCTTCGGGCTTCCTCCAAATCTTGCGCGTACCCGGCTATTTCTATTTGAGGGCAATGTTTCTTGAGGAGCTGAGCCAGGTTTAGACGGCTGTATTCTTCATCATCAACAATAAGAGCCGATAAGGCATACTTTCCAGTATACCGGGATTGCATTTTCATGACTGTAATTCTTTAGAGTTTCGTTTTGAATTTACAAGAATAATTTGATCGCAACAAGTATTGAAAATTTGTGCTTATAAGCTTGTAATTAATGATTAAAGCCGGACCAATCGATTATTGGATTGGCCCGGCTTCCTCTTTTTAAAACTCTATTATTTAAAGTGCATCAATGACGCACCATAATTTTGGTGCTCACATAACCGCTAGCTTTTTTGAAACGAATAATATAGTAACCGTCCTCAAGGCCAGCCGTGTTCAAGCGGTACGATCCATTTTCCATAAAATCCGAACCATCCGGTAAACCTAGTTTTTGACCGTTTAGTCGGTACAATTCAGGAATTCCGTCCAGAAGCTTCCGTTCAGCCGGTTCCAAATGGGTAAAGTCTCCGGCCGGATTAGGAAAAGCTGTTATTTGCTGTTGAGCTTCTTCCAAAGGGCTGATTACCCAGTTTCGACCTTTATCCACACTGGTTTTACTTAACAGGCGTGGGTAGCTGAAGGTAATACGCCTGGCCGGTCTTACTTTCCATGATCTTCCATTGTCAGAGCTAAATTTTTCCGACCCGAATGGATAGTGAAAGCTTATTGTATCCGGCCTGCTCACCTGCCAGGTCTGACCATTATCCAGGCTGGTTTTAGTGAGGCCGAAAGGATAATTAATAGTGACTTTCTGAGCGCACAGTGTTGACGAAGCACACCAGCCTATACTCAGTATTAGAATAAGATATTTCATGTTGAAAGGGTTTATCGGTTATAAATAGACCCACAAACTGGAATACATTCAAAAATGGTCCCGATACTCCAGGGGTCGTTCTGTCCGTCACAATCCGGAAATTCGGGTGGCAAGTAGCCGGTATTGGTAATATCCTTATTTCCACTTTGATCCAAACACACGGTAAACCGCTCCAGGCAGCAATCGGTGGTGGTACAGGGCCAGATAATGTCTATATAGTTAGGCCCGCTGGTATAGGTGGTCTGACCGGAAGTCTTTCCTACTCCCAATATTACATCCCCTCTCCAACAGGAGCCCTTCAATACCCTCCAGTTGGTGGCACAATCACCAGGATTTACCGGGGGAAAGGCCGCGGGGTTGGCTATAATCAGCTGTTCACTTACCAGGCGTAGAAATTCATTCATACCCCCTACCGAATTAATACAGTTGTAAAAATCGGTACTATTGGTTCCGGGTCCTGGTGTGATCTGATCACCTATGTAGTAGTCGTACCAAATACCGCAGGCAATGCGAAAACCATATTCTACTTCAAAATACTTGCCCGGGCAAATTTCAAGGGTGATATTAAAAGGTCCCTGAAAAGGATCGTTAAAACAATCCGGCAAACAGGCATCCTGCATTGTTTGTCCGTAGGTTGCAGGCAGCGATGTCAATCCTAGCACGAAGGCTAGAAGCAGTGCTTTTAAACCAAAGCTCAGCTTAGTTTTTGAGTTGTTCAAATGTTTCATGTTGGTATTTATTAAGACTATACCTACTCTGTTAGGGCTTTTCGGTTTCCGCCACTTCCACTAAGCTAGGTATATCAAGGTGCTGATTTAAAGAGAATTGGAAAACGGTAAGAAGCTGCCTTGGAAAAGGTGCAGATGAGTTGGAAAGCGGTCTGATAGGAAACTGCCGGATTCCTTTCAATTTAACCCATAATGATTCGAATGACGGCTCATTCGCTCAAAGTACCATAGTGGTCACTAACCGTACGTGTGAAGACAAAGAAATACGCGTGTTCCTGGACCATATAACCGTTTCCTGTGTTCTCTTCGGGACAGCCTGGTACTTAGTGCCACGTGTATCTCAGCCAATGTTTATTGAGGTATATGCCCCATCTCATTTTAATGGTTCCACCACTTCCTGCTACCCTACCGGATGCCGTGGTAATTACAACAGTCAAACGCCCATTATAGATCCCTGCACCGAGTCCTGCTATGGAGTTTAGGGTGGCACCGGGTACTCCCACCTTTTACGAAAAACTCAATTTCTAAATAATCTAACCGTCACCTTAAATGGTCCTTGACCAAGGGGGAATAAGGCGAGCAATGAGTTTAACTTCCTTTTTGCAGATGCGTATATTAGGTTCTTCAAATCGCATCGGTATGAAACTTTTAGTTCTATCCATTTTATTTAGCCCGGTTTTGTTGGCACAGTCTCAGCCCAAAAATAACCAGCTGGAGGTAGAAACGGTGGTTCGTACATTCTTTAAAGGCCTCAACCAAAAAGACACCGCCCTCATACGCTCTACCCTACACCCCTCCTGCCGTTTAGAAACAACCCTGGAATTTGGAAGCGTAAAACAAGTGCCCATTAGTAGTTTTTTTGATATGCTCACGGCCCACCCCGGGCTTACCATAAATGAAAAGATATTTAACCTTCAGGTTAATGTGGACGGTCCGCTGGCTATGGTTTGGATGGACTACGAATTTTTCCTGGAAGGAAAAAGGAGCCATTGTGGAGTCAACCTGTTTACTTTAACCCGAAATCCGGAAGGGTGGACAGTTTACAACGTAATTGATTCCAGGCGCGGAAACTGCCCTTAATTAAAATTCCACGTTGTTTTTGGCGTACCAGCCATAAACTGAGCGTATATGTAAGTATTGGAAATATTAATTCAGGTATTTTCAACCCGATTAAAGCGGAAGCCGAAAAGCTTAAACAGAGTAGGCACTATTAAAATTACATTATGAAAACTCTGAAACTCTCATTCACTGGCATAAGTATGCTGGTGGGCACCCTCTTTTTTCTCAGCACCGGCTGTTCCAAAGAAGAAAAACAAGCCCGGGAAACATCCGACAAAAAGATATTTTGTTCCTTCTCCGATGTAAGCGCCAGTAATTATTCACCCCAGTTGGGTGATGCTCTGTTTGGTGCGTGGACCTATCCGGGCGATAATCCGGGAACTATGGATGCCTACGTAGGTTGTAACTTTCCCGCTGCACCCTACGATCCCAATTGCTGCAGCCCCGTAACGGTGTATCTCACACCCACCGGATATAGCTACGGTATTGCCGCTTTTGAAATATGGGGTCCCGGAGATGGTAAATTGGTGGGTGGTACCTGCACTGCCGCTACCCAACAGGCGCTTATGGACCGTGTAGAGGCACACGCAAATGGTTTAAGTATTCCCTGCCAGGGTGGGCAACTCAACCCTACTTCCTACACCTTTTCGTATAGCGTTATTACTAATGGTAGTGGGTCTATAGGTGTAGAAGTAAAAGCGCAATTCTCACCTACCTGTTACACCTTCTTCCCTTGATAAATTTTTAGTACCTATAGAAAGAAAGCCCGGTTAAACCCGGGCTTTTTTTATTGCGGTAAGCTTTATTTCCCATTTACCTCATTTTTCATTGTACTGCTTATACCAGGACTTCCATTCGCTCAAAAAAACATACTCTTTACATCTATTTCTTCCCCCTTAAGAGCAAATGTTCTAATTTCAGAAAGCCAATTTAAAACCAAACCATGTCCAATTTATCAACTCTTTGCAGTGAGCTAAAGGCCGTTACCGGTCAGGGCTCCGTTACTCTACCCAATAGTCAGGTTACCGCTGTGGACCTGAATAGCTTTATCAACAATATTTTTAAAACCGAAAGCATTGCCCTGGGGCAGGTCTCAGTAGCCTGTAACGACTCTACCGTTACCCTTACCGGTATCTGGATGTTTCTGGGGGCAGCCGTAAATGTTACCTGGTCGTTTACCGAAGAAGGTGACGGTTCCATTACCTGGGGTATAAGTGCCAGTTCCACCACTACCAGTTCGGTAAATACCGTGCTACAGCAGTTCCTTTCTGATGTGCCAGACATACCTTCTACCGTTAGTGGTTTGCAACTTACCCAACTGGGTTTTGATGCTTCCTTCAATACTACTACTAAATCGTATCAGTTAGACCTTAAAGCCTCCACCACCTGGGGTGCCGTGGAACTGCTGGTTCAGGATAACAGTGGCACATGGGGTGCCGCCTTTGGTATTAGCGTGAGCGACACTTTTACCTTATCCAAAATTGATAGTGGCCTCACCGTGTTCAACAGCCTCAGCTTTTCCAATTCGGCCGTGGTGGTAGCTGATTTTGAAGACGGCAGCATTCAGATTGCCGGTATTACCGGGGTGGTGAAAGGAGTAGAATTCCGCTCCACCCTTAACGTGAATGAAACTAGCGGAACTTCGGCTTTAGCCGAAATCATGAATGAACTGGGTAAAAGCCTTAGCGGGGTACCCCTGGATATTTCCCTGGACCTCAGCACTACCGAGTTTAAGTTGGAAGCCTCTATCGGTAAATCCTTTGCCCTGCCTGGTTTTAGTAAACTTACTTTGTCCAATATTAATTTTACGCTGGACACTACTCCTTCGGCCAGCCTTTCCGGAACCCTGGATATGCCGATTACCATTCCCGCTGACCCAACGGTAAACAGCATAAGTGTAACCGGTTCTATTTCATTTACCTACAGCGATGGCACCGGTACGGTGCAAGCCACACTCAACAGTGATACTGTAATTAAAGAGCCTTTTAATTTTTACGGGGTAACCCTACAGGATGTTGGGGTAGGCCTGGACGTTTCCTTCGGTGTGGAAACCGGGGCCGGGGTCACCCTGGAAGGCGCCTTTCAACTGGGTAGCGATCAGCCGTTGAGTGAAAAATTCGCGGTAACCATGGAGTTTACCGATGACTTGCCCAACCCTTCCCTGCTATACGTGGAAAGCAAAAATTTGAGTTTGCCCACTCTGTTCAATGCACTCATCAGTAGTAGTATTACCCTACCCTCGGTACTCAGTGGTTTCCAGTTTACGGAATTAACGCTGTACTGGTGCGATAAGGCCCAAAACCTGCCCGATGGCACCCCCTGTAAAGTGGGTTACGGTTACAATGCCGCTCTTGACCTTTGGGGCTTTGATACTTATACCGAGTTAATGATCAATCAAGGCAGCGGCATCACCGGAACGGCCAGTGCCAACCCCATATCCCTTTGGAGTGGGAAAATCAGTTTGACCGGTAGTGGTCCCGGGGGCAAAGGTGTAACAGCCGGTGGGCCCTATTTTAACTTTGATACGTCCAAAGAATCTTTCGATGTTAGTGTAGATGCCAATATTCTGGGAATAACCGAAGTAGTCAACGCCAGTGTGTCTTCCTCCTCCCTGGATATTAATATGAGCAGCAACTTCGGCTTCTTGCAGGATTCGCTGGCCGTAACTTTTAAAGATGGTGGGGCTACCATGGCTTTTTCCAGCTCCCTGAACATCGGCATCAACGCTTCACCCAGTATTTCCATCGGTAGCGTAAACCTGGGAACCATTCATATCGATGATTCCCTGAGCGGTAGCCTGGATGTATCCTTTCAAAACGGTAAATTAACTGCACAGGTAAACGGAAACTTTAATTTTAACGGGGCTTCCTTCGGCTTTAACTATGACGTAGGCACCAGCCTTACCGATCTCGGAGACCTGGCCGGAGCTATTGCCCAAAAAATTGAAAGTGAAGCCGAAGCCATCTTCCAGCACTACTTCTCGGATGTGAAAAACTACATAGATGTGGTAGGTAAAGGACTGTTGACCGGGGGCGAGTTTGTATTGAACGCCCTTTATCACGCCTACACCACTTCCATTACCGAAATTATTGATCTGATCTCCGACCTGCCTTCCGGTTTCAAAGTAGATGGTACCGTTGATTTTGAGATCAATATAGCACCCAGCATACCTTCAGAATCCTTCCATGCCGATTTGGGGCACATCCTCAATACCCACGGTGATGCACACGGTGACCACTCCGTAGGTTTCTTGGGGCATTTTGATCATTCGCTCTTCAATATCCACGGTGACATTAGCGCCAGCCAGGGCTTCAGCACCCCGGCCTTCAGCTTTACCCTGCTGGATATTCACCCACAGCAACACTTTGATATGACTATGCCGCCAACTATACATGCCGATGCTCAATCTCCACACATCGATGCTTCTCCGCACCTGGATTTGGGTATTGCTGGTGGATCACTGGGCGTAGGCGGTAATGTAGATGTAAACAGTTCCGTAGCGCTGAACGACATTAGCCTGCAGGCCCACCTCAACGTTTCGGCCCATGCCGGGGTACATGCTGATGTATTGCACGTAGGTGCGCATGGCGATACGGGTACACACATCGATCAGGGACTTCCTCACGTAGATTTAGGTTGATATGGGAGTTGAACTGAGGCCTATGGGCGTAAAATGCAATATTGCCTGCCAGTATTGCTATCAACACCCGCAACGTGATGTAGAGGACAAGCGGAAGCCCTACGATATGGAGCTTATGAAAGAAGCCATCCTGAAAGAGGGTCAGAAATTTACCCTCTTTGGCGGTGAAGCCTTAATGGTGCCCCTGGAAGACCTGGAGGAGTTGTGGAGCTGGGGGCTAAAGGAGTTTGGTATAAACTCCGTGCAAACCAACGGTTCACTAATTACGGAAGCGCACATTGACCTTTTTATAAAGTACAAAGTGCAGGTAGGTGTGTCTATGGACGGGCCGGACGCACTCAATGATGTCCGCTGGGCCGGAAGCCTGAAACGTACCCGCGAACACACGCAAAAATCACAATGGGCCATTGAGCGGATGTGCGAAAGAGGTATTCCCCCGGCCATGATCATAACCTTACATAAAGGCAATGCTACGGCCGATAAGCTGCCCGAAATGGACCGCTGGTTGATGGGTTTGGATAAGATCGGTGTGAATAGCGTACGGCTTCACCTTATGGAGGTAGAAAATGAAACCCTGAGGCAAGCCTACCACCTCAGCCCCGGGGAGAACCTACACGCTCTTACCCATTTTCATCACCTGGAAAAAGAAATGAACGACCTGCGCTTTGATATTTTTGGAGAAATCAAACGTTTGCAAAATGCCGAAGACCACCAGGTAAGTTGCGTATGGAAAGCCTGTGACCCTTATACCACCGCTGCCGTTCGCGGTGTGGAAGGTGAAGGGCAACGCAGCAACTGCGGACGTACCAATAAAGAAGGTATCGAATTTGTAAAGGCTCCGTTACCCTCCTATTCACGCTACATCGCTCTGTATCACACACCCCAGGAAGCCGGTGGCTGTAAAGGCTGCCGTTTCTTTAGTATGTGCAAGGGGCATTGCCCGGGCACCTCTTTGGAAGGCGACTGGCGTTTTAGAACCGAGCACTGCGAGGTGTGGAAAAAGATGTTTGAACTGGCCGAGGAGGAAGCAGTGGCTGAAGGTAAAACCCCGCTCTCCTTGCACCCGGCCCGCCCCTACCTGGAGCAACGCCTGCTGGAAGGTTGGAGCCGTGGACAAAACTACGCCCTGCAAAGCCTGATCAAGGAAATGGCCTCCAAACCTCAAATGGCAACGGTATGAATGAGATGAGCTTTAGCATGCCCGCTTTTAAGAGCATTGCCTGGGTAAGCAACCAGGCACGGCTTAGCTGGGCCCACCGCATTAAAAAACTCAACCACGCTTTGGCCGATACGGCCGTGAAGCTGGTAGCAGATGGACTACTTCCCAGCCTGCAAATAACCGTAGAAGGAGTGCTTTACTTTAAGCTTTTACAACAAGCAAGAGATCTGGAAGTACCCCTGGAAGGCCGTTTACTGGGCAATAAAGATGTTCCCGGCCCGGTGTATTACTGGGTACAACTGGGCGATCCGAAAAGTGGCTTATGCCGTGCTTGCGCGGAAAGCAGCTTATTGCATTTGGAAAGCGGGGATAAAGAGTGCCTTTGGGAACTAAACTCCGAGGGGAACGATACCGAAACCATCCGCGAAACTGAAAATCCCGCCATTAGCGGGCACCTATGGCGTAAACTGGTGAGCCATACCGGACCAATAAGACCTTGCTCTCTGCATTGCTCCTCGCTGAGCCGCATTGATAGAAAGATAATGGATGGTCTCAGGATCAATGGTTATAGTGAAGAAGCTGAATGGCGTGAAGCTATTTATTCCTGGCCGGTTGAATGGAATGCCGTAAATGGTATTGCCGAACTGCGCAGCCCGGTAGTGAAGTTGGCTTATGACACCGATGCAGCCCAGGAAAAAAGAGTAATCCGTTTTAACGGTACCGCCTATCCTGAGGAAGGCCCCTTTGGCCGGGAATTTCCCTATAAAAGACGCAGGTTTTTACGCATCTCCGATTCTAAATCATTTAAAGCCGGACTGGAGCATGGAAACTGAAATACTCCCTTTTCTGAAACAAGATGAGTGGGCCCTGGCGGCAGTACCCCAAAAGAATGGTAGCGACACCGCTATTTTCCAAAAGGCAGCCCGGCACACCGAATTAAAGATTGCACCGCCAAAAAGTCCGGAAGAACCCGGTTATTTAAATCATAAAGTTGCACTTCGTCACCGTGATTGGGACAGTGATTTTTTGCAGTCTTTTGAGCACGCACCCTTCGACCACCCTATGTTGAAAGAGGCCGAAGAACTACTGCGATGCTGGCCGGAAATGTATGCTCAATGCGGGGAGATACTGAAGGAATTCAACCCGGTTTTTATAAAGGGTATTGAAGACCGGAAAGACCATACCGGCTCCAACAGCCATCAACCGAAAGGTACTTTGGGGAGTATGTGGGCTACCGTTCACAACCCGGTGTTATTGGCGCAAGCCATCGTTCATGAAACGGCTCACAATAAGCTGTTTTCCTTAGGACAACACTTTGAAACACCGGGTCCCCTATTCAACAATCGCCCGGATGAGTTGTACGACAGTCCGGTGCGTTTGGATATTCCCCGGCCGATGCCGGCTGTTTTTCACGGGGTATATGCCTTTACCCATGTACTGGCACTGGATCGAAAGATGTTCCAAAAAGCTAAAGCCGAATATCGCGGCTTTATACTGGGCTTGCTTCACCACAATGCCTTGCGCATAAAAAAAGGATTACAGTGGGTGGAAAGCTGTGCGCAACTAACTACGGCAGGCCGGGCCTTTATGCGCAGTTTCCTGCCCTGGGCGCACGGGGAGGTTGAAAAGGCTTTGCAGGAATCGCGGGTCGCTTCACGCAACTACCAGGAAGGCCCCATTGCCCTGATCGGTTTAACTCCCGAAAGTCGTAAACGTACCATCGATCGCCTGGTACAGGAAACCGGCCGGGCAGTGGTTCAACTGGATAATATTAAATGGGAAGTGTGGGCACAATCTTCCGTAGTTCAAAAAAAGCAGCTGGATCAGTACGGTTCACCGGAACTGATGAAAGCCTTTACCGAAAGTGGCAAGTTTCATCCGCAACAATATTTAAGCAACTGGTTGGCCCGGGGAGTTTTTAATCTTTTGGAATACGAATTTCTCAAACTGCAATTGGCCAGTTACGCCATACAAAAGTATCCGAACGCTATACTCGATTTTGGCCATGATAATGCTCTGTTGGAGCAAGACGAATTCCTGGCCCGTTTGCAGCAATTATTTCGCGAAACAAATACCCGGGTTATTTATACCCGTCCACTGGCTTCCGTTGAAGACAGCATAGAACGGCTGAAGGAAAATAGTGTTTCAGCCGAGCATTTACGCAAGGCCCTTGAATTACCCGCGTACCGGACCCTTGGTGTTGAAGTGGTAGTTTGTTAAACTCCCGCCACAATCCTTCATCAATAATAAAAATGGTTCATTCAGACGAATAAACCTTCTGCCTGATAAGTATTCATTTTTTGAACCCATTTTTCAAGAGAATCCTGCTATATTTCTGAAAACATTTTTAAACCAATAAATCAAACCAAAAATGGATCATGACTCTATTGTACGGGTGGCTATCTATCCACCTTTGGGTATTGCCCGTGTGGGTAATTCCAACGAATATTTTTTCGCTTCCGATGTTCCGGGCGTGGCCCCGAAACCCGAAGGCGGCTATAAAGACGGTGATAATCGCGTTAAAAAACAGGTAGCCCGTTTCCGGGTGTATGCCTTTAATGCGGATGGTAAACCCCTGGGTGAATTAAATCATAACAACTCTACACAGATCGAGTGGCGGGTGCATTCCGCCAATGTTAAAGCGGCCTGGTACCAGTTTAATAATGCTTTGGATCTATCCGATCGTGGGATTTCATCCTTATACCGCAACAGCAGTGTTACGGGTGCCGACCGTCAGCAAATGGTAATCGACCCGGGCTCCCGTACCATCTCCGGGCTCAATCAGCAAGGCCCGGAATACCAGCTGGACGGTGGTAAATTCTTTGACATGGAAGTTCCCTTGGGTGAAATCCGTACCGATGAACAAGGAAGACTGCTTTACTTCGGTGGAGACGGGCATTCGGCTTCTCTCAACAACGCTCCTGCCACCACTTTTGCCAATAACGATGGCTGGCACGATGATACCTCCGATGGTGTGATACGGGCTACGGTAAGGCTCAGCAATGGCCAAACGCTGGAAGCCACCCCCGCCATGGTAGCCGTTACTCCCCCTGATTTTGGTCCGGGTCTTTATGGTGTAGTCACCATGAATGATGTGGTGCAGAACCTCTTCATCAACGAGATGAATTATCCCGATCCGGCTGCGGATGGTGTGGTCTTTTACCGCGACATCTACCCCATGCTGCAACGCATGACCAACACACAGTGGGTAAACCAAGGTTTTTATATGCTTTTCGGTAAAAACTCGCCATCGGACTTTACCGATCCGGATTACCTCGCGCAGCTATCCAGCAACTCAGAAGCTAATAAAGCAGCGCGCATGCGTGTATTCAACTGGTTCCGCAACCCTGATGATGCTAAAGATACGCCTACCAAGATCCCGCCCTTTTACGGGGATGGTTTCGGGGAATACTACAATACCGCCCTAGACAATTTACCGGTAACCCAAATCCAGTACGCGCGCCTGCAAAAATGGGCCAATGGCGATTTTGAGACCGGTAAGCTACAGCCTCCTAAAAGTTTTAATGAAATGACGCCCGGGGAGCAGATCAACTCCTTGAATCAAGCTCCTTTTGAAGAGTGCCTGGGTGGTCCCTTCCACCCCGGTATTGAAATTACCTGGCCCATGCGCGTTAAGCTCATGTGGGAAGAACCCTATCGTTTGAAAACGGTAAAAGAAGGGGAATCCACTCAACTGGATTTTGGCCCTTTACTGACCTCTGAAATTGCGTTGTCAGCGGATGGCCCCTTGTCCAAAAGCGGACCCGGTGCCTTAACCCGCTGGCTGGGTGTACCTTGGCAAACCGATGAGGCCAGTTGCCTTTCCGGTTACAACACCACCTATTATCTGCCACTTCCCTCCTTTTGGGCGGCAAGGGTACCCAACCAGGTAATGAGCGAAGAAAGCTACCAGCGTATGCAGGATGAAAAACTAAACCTGGCGCAACGCCTCAAGCACTTTGATTACCGCCAGGACTGGTTGCGTGACTTCGGTACGGTGTATCAAAAGAAGATCAATTATATGGTGCAGCGCTGGCACGACCTGGGTATTATTGCTCAGGATAGCAGCGATAATCAGGGGTCGGATAACTACTTGCCCGAACAGGTGTGGAAGGAAACCGGCCGCAATTTTGATCCGCTCAGCGACCCCACTTTTGAGCAAGTACTGATTGCCGAAGGTGTGAAAGAACCGCAAACCGAGCCCCTGCTAAAAGCAGCCCTTGCGGTTGAAGAGAAATCCGGTAAGGACAAGAAAGTGACCAAAGACTCCATCCGGAGGCAGCAACGCACCTTCGGACGTGGGGAGTTATAAAAACTATGTTGAAGGCACTTCCTTTTCCAGCAGAATAGTAAGAGCAAAGCTTCGAGACTCAGGTATTCCCTTTTAGGAATACCGCGAAGTTTGCCTTACGGTTTTTACTCAGATTATATCTGAGTAAAAAATTCCTTTGGAAAAGCGTCTTTTTCTTTGGTTCGTTTCTTTTGGACGAGCAAAAGAAATGAACATAAAAAATCCTGATTTTTGGACCCGCTTAATACAGATATAGTAATCATTGGTGGCGGCCCCGCAGGGGTCGCCACTTCTTTAACCCTCACGGCACGGGGAGTTCCCCATGTAGTGGTAGAGGCCCAAAAACAACCCCAGCGCAAAGCCGGGGAAGCTTTACCGCCCAATGCCAAACCATTGTTGCGGCAATTGGGTATGGATGACCTGATGGAGCATCCCGCTCACCTCCCCTACCACGGTAATCAAAGCATTTGGAAAGGTTCGCCCCTCCGCACCGAGGACTTTATCAAGTGCGTACACGGTCACGGTTATCTGCTGGACCGTCTGGTTTTTGAGCAACAACTAAGGAAACTGGTGAAAGCCCCTTTTTACACCGGCTATAAATTGCGATCGCTTTCTTCATTAGAAAATGGTGTGGAAGTCACGGTGGAAAACCTGGCGGATTCACTTGGTTTTAAAGCCCGGTATATCGTAGATGCTACCGGCCGTAAAGCCAGCGTATGCCGGCATTTAGGCGTGGTACCTACCGTATTGGACGAATGGTTCGGGCTGTGGTTTTATGCCGAGGGCAAAGCCCCGAAGCAAATCTTTGTGGAAAGTACCGAACAAGGTTGGTGGTATGCCGCTCCCTTTGGTGCAAACCAGGTCACAATGATGTTCTTTACCCGCAAGGAATACATTCCCACCAAAGCCAAAATACCGGCTTTTCTGCAAAAGCAATTCCGGCAAACCACGCAACTCGCCAAAACGTTTAGCATTCCTGATCTCAGCCCTGCCGAAGTACAGATTCGCCCCTCCGGAACGGCCTTTCTGGATCAACCGTATGGTACTAACTGGTTAGCGGTAGGTGATGCCGCTTACGCTTACGACCCTATTTCGTCTTTTGGTATTACCTCCGCCCTGGCGGGCGGTTACTATGCCGGTCATGCCTTAGCCGATAGTTTAGAAGGAAAGGATGATGCTTTAGGGGTATATCGTTATGTGATGGAGAATGCTTTTCAGGGTTATAAAGAAAAGTTGATCAAAGTATATGCTTAAAGACATATGCAAATCTTAATTAACTTAGAAGCATGCGACCAAGCCGAACCTCTCAGAATCAACCATTCAAGAACAAACCCAAACAGGATACACCCAATAGCGAAGAACTGAAAAAACAGTTAGATACTTCTTCTGCACTAAACCGCACACTAGGCTTAGCTTTTATGAGCGTATTGATTTATATGCTCATTACAATAGCTTTGGTTACGGATATGACCCTCTTATTGCCCGATAGCAAAGTAAATCTACCCATTATTAATGTGGAAATCGGGTTATTTTCATTTTTCCTAGCAGCGCCCATATTAGTTTTAGGCCTTCACTTTAATTTATTGATTAACCTGTCCAACCACAGTGCTAAACTTAAAAACTGGCTAGATAGAAAAGCAAATAAAGAGCAAGCTCAAAAGGAAGTACATCCTTTTATTTTCAATCAACTACCCTTTTTAAGAAAAGGAAATATAAAAGATTACTTGACCTTTAGTTTGGTTAAAATTGGAGTCTTTTATATGCCTCTTGCGGTAATGCTATTGATGCAACTGCGTTTTTCAGATTATCAAAGTTCATGGATGACCATCCTGCATTTTAGTTTTCTTACTGTCGATTTTTTATTAATTCGAAATTATTACTCGGAAATCATTCTGGATAAGTATCCTATCAATTTCAAAAAGACTTTTTCTTTTTGGAATTATTCTTTTTTAGCAGTTGGAGTTATTAACCTTTTAATCTTTGGGATTGTGATACTTAACTGGTTTCCTGAAAAAACTGGGGCCTTTATGCATAAGTCTCAAAACTGGTTTGCAGAACAAATAAAACCCAGGATTACAATCAAGGGATCAATTCAGGCAGATGATAATATCACTGAATTTACCTTGTATTATATGAATAAAGGTTTTTCAGAAAGTGATTCAAAGGAACAAGCAACACATTTTTTTGGAAATAGTATTAATATAGAACACCGAAATTTTAATTACGCTGTCCTACAGTCAATCAATCTAAGCCACAATGACCTTAGAGATGTAGAACTATTTGGAGCTGATCTCAGATATTCCTACCTTCAAAAGGTTAATTTACAAGCTGTTCATTTAAAAGCTGTCAACTTAGCTCATACCAAACTGCAAGGAGCAGTTCTAAATGGGGCTAAATTAGTGGGGCTTAACCTACAGTCGGCCAAGTTACAGGGCGCAAATCTGGCCAATGCTAATTTAGCAGGAGCTAATTTAAAGTATGCCGAACTACATGAAACCTTTTTATTCGCAACTAAATTCCAAGGTGCTATTTTATCTGGTGCTAAGTTAGAGGGGATTTATTTAAACCAGTCAAATTTTGGTGGTGCGCTTATGGTGCATACTTATCTAAAAGGAATCGGAGGCTCTATTCTTGCTGTCTATTATATACCTAATTCTGGTTATCCTACAAGTCTTGAATACTCTGATAGTCGTATTAAAGAAACATTTGAGGAAACCCTTGAAAAATATGCTTTTAAATCGCAGATCTTGCAAAATAGAGCTAAAAAAAGATCAGAAGCTTACCCAATAATTAGATCTAGTTTAAATAGTTTTATTATAGTAAGAAAATCATTATTGGATAGCATAAACATACCTCTTAATCATCTTTTTATAGGGGGTAACGATATCGTTTGGTCCCCAGACTCAACGGTTAACAGTGAAATAGCTTTACACAATAGCATTCTCTATCAACATCTCAAAACCCATGTTCCCCACCGCTTAGAGGAGTTTCGTAAAGACAGTGCTAACTTTATTTTTTCAACTACTCAACTTCAAATGAAGAACCCTAGCCTAAGCCGGGGTTCTTCTTCTCCAAACAACCAAAAATCAAATAATACTATTCCGCACCCGTAGGTGGTTGTAGGGATCTTCTACCAAATTCTCTTTGACCTCCACCAGTTTGTCGTAGTTCTGGGCAAAGTAGGTTTTAGTGGGTATGGAACTGTCTTTAAAGCTGATAAAGGCCCCGGAGGTGTTGGGGATGTCGTAATCCCGTGCTACCTCCATCCAGTCCAATGCCCGGTTGGTACGGGTGTACACTTTGTTGTTTTGCCTTTTATCCACTTCGTACTCATGGGTATTCCACCAGGTTTGGTACTGTATGGTGTACAGCATTTGCTTGTAAGGGAAAGCACTGTCTCCACCTTGCGGATTGTTGCGGTAGTAATCGCCCACAATGGCACCCAGGGTCACGTAACTCATTAGTCCCAGTTTGCGATTGCCTTCCAGCAACAGGTCGGAGGTAAGGCTGTGCAGCAGGGCTTCATAGCCATCACTACCTAATCCCTGCGGCTCTACCAGGCGCGAAGTGATCTTATGCGGGGCCGGATCATCGTAATCCGGGGGCAGGGGTTTGCCCTGTAGCAGTAGTTGCTTGTGTTCGGGGTGAGCATCCAGCTCCTCTCCCCTTTCATGGCGGGCCATTAAAATGGGGTTGAAAGATTCTCGCGCCCAGTTGCTCATCAGGTTTTCACCGTACACTTCATCGGAATCGGAACCCCCTTCTCCATCATTTTTAACCACGTCCGGTTTCACTCCTTTTTCGGTGAACCACTCATTAATGAATTCCTCCAGCGAGCTCCAGTCTCCTTCCCAATAGCCGTACATGCGGCAGTTGTGGCATACGGTATCTTTATTAAAGGGCTGCTCACCGGCTGGCTTAGCGTTGATCTGCAGGTTGGTACCGATCAGTTGACTGGTCTGGTCAGATTCAATGGCCGCCTCCCAGGCTCGTAGAACCTTGATGGTAGGATGGTTGTGCAGTGGCTCATCGCTATCCACTGGTTCGTAAGGGTTCCAGTCCAGGTGAAAGCGGATCAGCTTGGGCGGCAGTTCAAAGGTCTGTATGCGGAATTCCGTCACCAGGCCATAGCTCATGGCACCACCACCTCGCAAGGCCCAAAGCAGTTCCGGTGTATTGCTGCCTTCGGCATCCACACTTATCCGCTCACCGTTACCCAGTACCAGGTCAGCACCTTTCAGCCACTCGCAACACATCCCGTGCTTACGCGTCCAGGGGCCCCAGCCCCCACCCATTATGAAACCGGATATACCTACGGTAGCACAAGTGCCGTGGGCGATCATTACGTCTTTATCGGCCAGCTTGGTAGTGAGGTTTTTAAAGATATTACCCGGCCCTATAGCCGCCAGGCCATTGGCCCCTACATCCACCTTATCCATTCTGGATACGTCAATCAATATAGTATTGGTACCCGTACACTCTCCTTCGTGGTCGTGACCGCCCGCACGGATGCGTACCGGTAGGTTTAATGCTACCGCCAGGCGGTAGGTGATCTGCACATCTTCCGGTTGGGCACAGTACACTATGGCCCAGGGCTTTTCCTGGAAACGCCTGTTGAAGATCTGGCAGTGCTCATTGTAAACAATCTGGTGGGCCCAGTCGCCCGCTACTACCATTATTTCAGTAGCCGCGCTCACCTCTTTCTTTACCTGGTTTAAATAATCGGCCAGAGTTCCCGCTTTGGAATCAAGATTGGTTGATTCGTTGTTCATGTTGGTTTGGTTTAAATTAGTAATAAAGCTATATAGTAAAAGCCTTAGCATATTAGCAAAACCAATAGGATTCCAAATAATATTCTCGGGAATGACTTCTTTTTCTTAGTAAATGGTTAAGATAAAGTAGGGAAATCAGTAAGACTTTTAAGGATCATCCAGGCTGTAAAACTACCCTCATACCTTTTCCATACCACTAGGGTGCTTTTGCCACCGCCATCTGGCTCAGGTTCTGGTAAACCCAATCCTGGCCATTATACAGTATGCAGGATAACTCATCGTTCTCATCTCTGAAGACCAAAAAGAAAGGCGCAATTAAACTCACCGGCCCCTTAGGAGCAGGAACCGTTACTCCCATACTGCTATTCACCAGTTCATAGAGGTTCTGATAGTTCCATTGGCTCCCGTTCCAGTACAGGTCTGAAAGCTGCTCATTGCTATCCTGATACACCACGTGTAAGAAGTTGACAGCCGAACTAAAAGGAACCGGGTTACCATTGGCATCGGGAACATTTACACCGGGGACCAGTTGGTTCAGGACCTGGTAGCCCCATTGCCCTGTATAGTAGAAATCCGCCACGTGGTTATTCTCATTACGATACACATTATGCGCTTCTTCCTGTCCGTAGTTATTGAATTGGCAACCCCTTACCGTGCCCTGACCCTGTTCACTTCCTAAGGCTGGGGTCAGTTTGGATAGCAACTGGAAATGCCACTGATTATTGATGTAATAAATATCGCAGGCCTGCATATAAACATCGGCCGGGTAAAGTACGTGCAATTGACCCTGGTAAATATAAGCATCAGGATCGCCATACAAGGCTTTGGAAGCCTGCGAATCCTGGTAAGGAGAATAATATGTCCACTGGCTGCCGTTGAGGTATATACAGGAAAGTTCATTGTTGGCATCACGGTAAAAAACGTTCAGCAACGAACTGAAGAGAATGGCGCTGGGGCTGCCCTGGGCATCTGGCACCGTAAGTCCGCTGCCTGCGTTTTGCTGGCTTTGGGTAGTAATATCCGTAACCGTCCAGTTGGTTCCGTCATACTGCATACAATGCAGCTTTCCATGGGTATCGTTAAACAGAATGTACAAATCCTCGCCACTCACTACCACGGAAGGATTGCCCGTAGCCTCTCCGTTATATCCGCATAAGGTGGATAGGTCCTGGTAGGTCCATTGATCATTGTTGTTCCATATATTACTGATATGATTTTGAGCATCGCAGTATACCACCTGCGTTTGGTTGTATTCAAATACCACCGGGTTGCTGTTTACTTTGGCGGGAGACTGAAGGCTTGCGGCATCCGTAACCATTACCCCACCGCTTACCAGCAGCCAGGGATAGTCTTCACCGCCTAGAATGAGTGATGAAAAAGCCTCGGTAGCGCAAGTGGATGTAAAAGCTAAGGGGTAAGTGCCTGTAAATCGGTAATTCCAGGGCCCGTGTCCAAACAACCCGCCACCCCCGTAATCTTTACGCCACCAGTCAATGTAGGTGCTGTAGGCACTGTCCGTAGGTTGGGGAATAGCGGGTTGGTAAAACTGATGCGTATTGGTTTGCCATATCTTTTTTTGCAGTTTCGAATCACGGGTCCACAATGAAGTAAACGAGCTTTTTCTTCCATCAGCCACCAGGCCTCTGTCAAAAAGGTATTTGAAAATGTCATTAAAGTGCTCGGTTTTAGCGGAAGCTATTATGCTGTTCCATTCATCGGTAGTAGGGTATCGCCATCCTTTGATGGGTGGAAGAACCCAGTTCTGTGCTCCGGGATTTTTATTGAGTACATCGTAACCGCTGGTCCAGTTCTTCAGGTTTTGAGACACCATGCCATACAGGAGGAGGTTACTCTCCAGGTTGTAAAAAAGAGGGGCATTCTGCTGGGCCACATCCGGCAACAAACCCACACATAGATCAGAGGGCAGCTGGTTACCCACCATCCCCTGGAAGCTGCTGTAATACACCTCGTTTTCACTCCGGTACAGATCGCGCTGCTGTTCCAATATGGGTTTTTCCCCATCAGCCCGCGTTCCGCCAATCAAATACCTATTGTAATAATCAATTGCTTCAGCACTAACCTTCAACGGGCTATCGAGCTTACTTACCGAGGCATTGCTTTTATAATTATAGGCTTGCACTACCAATTGAGCACCTTGAACCTGCAGCGAACTGTAGTATAGAAATAACTGCTGTGCGATAAAATAAAAGTTGGTGTTACTCATCAATCCCGTCTCCGTAACTCTCCGCATGGCCTTGGGCAAATTTATGCCTGCCACTTGTTGTATGATGGTATTTATATCCACCATGGCTTCATATACTCCCTTGTCCTGGTCGAGTACCTTCTTCGCGAAATCATGCAATGATGAAGAGCTCTTACCACTCTGGGTTCCGGAATAAGTTCGTAGCTTCTGGGCATTAGACTTTATCGTAGAAACTGGCTTGTCCAGTGTCAGCATAATATTTTCCAGGGTATTAGCATCCAATAGGTGAATGATCGCATTTAAATCTTGCAGGATGAGGTGTTGGTTGGAAACAACGGTATTCAACTGGGTCCTGATCTTGCCCAGGGTATTGATGATCTCCTGTTTTTTGCTCTTTTCGCCAAAAATGGAATCTTTACAGAGGTTGAGCAGGTAGTTGGACACAAAAGAACCAACGGCCCCTGTCATTTGCCCTTTGGCCCATTTTGCAAAATCTCCCAGGCTATTCCCTAAAGTTCCCTCCTCCGTAGCCGTTTCAGCTAAAGTGGTATTACCCTGGCTGGCCATATAGGCTATACCGTCAATGGTATCGGCCATTTGTTTCATACCGGTGGTCATATTCGGGTGCTGTTCTATAATGCTCCACCAGGCTGGGTTTTTATAGGCCCAGTTGGCAGAAGCGGGAATGGTTGGAGCACCTGTATCGTCTTCTGCATCCTCCTGTGCTATGGCCAACCCTTTTTCCTGGCTGGCAAAAGGCAATTCTCCGGGGCGTTTATCCAACTGCCCCTTAACCAGCTTCCGGCAATAGGCCCTGCAATTCCCGCTTGATTTCACCATTGCCGCAAACTTATCCGCATCAAATACTGAAGGCGGGGCGGTGGCCGCCATAAAATCGGTGGTATATCCGGATAACATCTTGCTCAGAAAATTGCCGAACAGAAAATCCCGCGTCCAGGCATCAGAATCTTTGATATTCCCTTGCTGTTCCAACTCAAAGTGAGTCGCTATAAGGCTTGAAGCTGCGTTGAGGTATATTCCTAATTCGGTATCGTAATGGGCCGGTAGTAAGGCTACGTAATCAATATTCTGATCATCGGCCAGGGCCGCACTCGCTTCACTTTCATCCAATTGCTTCCCGCATATTCCAAAGAATTTCAGATCAGCATCGGGTAAACCCGGTATTTCAAAGTTACCCTCGTGATCGGTATGACTTACCGCGATAATGCCAGAGCCGTTCAGCTTTTGAACGATGATCGTACCCGATGCTTCTTCATCAGAACCCAGGTTTAAATGTCCTATTATGTCCATTGGTTTAGTTTGTATTTTCTTAGAAATGTTAAAAGTTGAACCCTTATAGCGGTTTACAGCATTATGAGGAATGGTTATGACTGGATTTGCTCTCAACTCCCCTATTGTCATACGCGCCACTACCAGATAAAAATAAGCCTTCTACCAATCTCTTTTACCTTGATTTAAAGTATTTTATAAGCTGACCATTCCAACTTTGGAACCAAGGTCCGTTGATTCGTTGTTCATGTTGGTTTGGTTTTAAGAATAAAAAAATTGTACCACCCATATTATTAAAATATGACTTCTTAAAACCATTATTTGTGGGAATCACCTTATTTTTTGAGTGAATGACCCGTATGCGCTACTCAATAAATATGTGTTAACCCTAAGTACAGAACTACAGATCATAAATATTTGGGTGTGAAATAAAAGTTTGATTTGCTTCTGAATAAATTATCTTTTACATTGCCCAATATTTTTGAAACCAAACCAAACCCCTTCTTTATGAAAAGCAATATCATTGCATTTCAGTTATTTGTCATTTTACTTCTTATATCCTGCAGTAAAGAAGAAGCTGAAAAATTAGAGTGTGAAACTGAGAATATAGGTTATATTACTATGACCTGTACTTCCGACAACCCTTATAATATTTACATAGATGGTGTTTATACCTTCCAAATGGCTGGAAATACCTTTAGAGATGACCATGAACTAAGCGCAGGCACACACTCTCTCAGAGCTGAGCAAGAGAGCGGTTACCTTATTTATCCTACCATCAGAGAGATCGACTTAACCATTGGTCAATGTGAGAAAAGGTCGTGGGTTTTCCCTTAAATTAACATTCTGTAGTGGCGAAAATCACAAATTTAAATTCCGAGCATAGTTAACATTAACCAACAAAATAGTCAGTTGTAATTAGGATATTTCCATACTATCATGGATTTGGAACAAAAGAATATTTCATCAATTTAAACTTTAAATCTATTTGACTATATCTTATTGATCAAACCATGAAACCAATTTGCTCTACCCTTATAATGAGCTTACTTCTTGTATGTGCTTTTGGTACTCGTCTATCCGGGCAGTTAATATCTATTTCCCTGGAAGTTGATGGTCTTTCAGTTACCAATAATGATACGTTATTAGGTTGCCCGGGTGACACCTTTCAAGTCGAAGATTTAACCAACGGTACAGGTTCGTATTTATCTTTTTGGTATTTAAATACAAATGATTCTATTCCCCTGAACTCTAATCGGACTTTGGGTGTACCACTTAACCATCCAGGAACACAGCAGATATCCCTCAAGGTATTTGATACTATACCTTTATTACCCCCTTTAACCAGCTATACGATATTTATTACCACTTGTGATAGCCTGGAAGCACCGGTTATAGGCTCTGTTTTCTCACAGGAGTGCCCTTCACAAACTCCAACGGATATACCCGTTCTCGTAGCTGCATCCGGAGGATTTAATAATTATGCCTATCAATGGCAGGATTCTATTCCCGGACAATACTGGAACAATGTAGGAGGCGAAAGTGCTAATCCTTCCTCTTTCGTTTTCAATACGGGTTTTGCCCCGGGAACGCAGCATTTTTACAGATTACAAGCTATTTCAAGCTTTACCGGAGATACCTTATATAGTAATCTTTCCCAGGTTCAAACCTATAATGCCCTTTCAGCAGGACCTGTCATTGATGCTGGTAATCTTAGTTCGGGAGATAGTCTCGCGGTTTGCTTTGGTAGTTCCTTGGATTCACTGGTGGTTTTCGCCAATGGAGGGGATGGCCAATATTCTTATCAATGGGAATCTTCACCCAATGGCAATAGTAACAGCTATAGTCTCATTAATGGGGCACCTGATAAGAACTCTTTGTCCCTGGGCCTCTCCAATATTAAGAAGTCAAGGGATTTTTTCAGGGTGGTCATAAGTGATTTATGCGGACAATCCATCACTACCGGAGGTTTTCAAATAAGCACCTATGATTCATTAGATGCTGGAAAAATAAAGGTCAAAAACACCCCGGCTAAAAAGGACACTAATCTCTGTTTTGGAGAAAGCATTGATCTTACCCCGCAGATTCAGCCTAAAGGCGGAAAAGCAGGTAAGGCTCCGGGCAAAAAATATAATTTTCACTGGCGCAAAAAATTTTCAAATGGTTCTTTTGATACCATTCCTGGACAAAGGGCAAGAAAGGACACCTTATCCGTTACTAATGATAATAGCCTGACTACCGGTAAGCACATTTTTAAACTGGAAGTACAAGATTCCTGCGCGGTAGCCGAAACCGATGAAATTGAGATAACGGCTTATGCCGCTCTACAGGAAGCTAGCGTTAACAACATAAGCACTTTACTTTGTCCCAACTATTTGCCATCAACCAGCCTCGATGTTGGTCAAATTGCTACCGGTGGCGACAGCAACTTTGTATATCAATGGCAAAAATCTGGAGATCAAAACACCTGGACGGATGTAGGCTCTTCTTCCCCGACTGCAGATGACTTCAATTTTAACCTCTCCAATTCCAATCCTGCAGAATTTACGCCTGATACCACCATTTATTACCAATTAAAAGCGGTATGCGAAAGGTGTAACGACAGTGTAATAAGCGCACCCGTTGCTCTTCAAACTTTTCCGGCCCTTAATGCCTCAAAAATAAGTGGGGTTAAAGACGTTGTAGAACAAGACAGCCTGTTTATATGCTTTGGGGGTACTTTAGATTCGCTTTCCGTTCAGGCAAGCCAGGGAGATGGTTTATACCACTACCAATGGGAATACTACAATTCGGACAGTTTAAAATTTGATACCATTCCAGGGGCACCTGACCTTCATTCACTGAAAAACGGTATTGCTAACCTGACACAATCCGAAAACCTATACCGGGTAAAGGTTACGGATGAATGTGACCAGGTAGCCTGGTCCGATACCTTTAGAGTAGTGGTGTATGATTCCCTGCAAGCTGGAACTATAAACGTGAAAGGTTCCGGAGGAGTAAAGGATACCGCACTTTGTTTCAATGAAAGTATTCACCTTTCCTTTCTGAATAATCCTCAGGGAGGTAAATCTGCTTACGATTCAGCTTCTTCTTATGGATATGTCTGGCAGTATAAACCAATATCTAACGTCATATACGATCCAGCACTTGGCTCCAATACATTGGATTCTCTACTGGTAATCAACAATGGGCTTATTCAATCCGGTAACTACGACTATCGCCTTCAACTGAGTGACCAATGCCGCACGCTGGAAACTGACACCATCCAGATCACTTTTTATGAAGCCTTGCAGCAAGCTCAAATCAGCATTAATGACACCATCTTTTGTCCCCATGAATTTCCCTCCGGGACCATTAGTGTTACGGTGGCAGCAGAAGGTGGTGATTCCAACTACATTTATCAGTGGGAACGCTCCTATAATGGCATCAATTGGAGTACCACCAGCGACAGCTCGCTATCACCAGTCGATTTTACTTTTAACAGTACCAATTCTGCCCTAGCCGATTTCGGTAATGACACTACCTGGTATTATCGTTTAAGAACCTACTGTCCGCGCTGTGAAAGTTCGGTGGTTAGTGATTCCATAACGCTGCATATTTACCCGGACGTAGAGACTTCGAATATTTCTGGCTATCCCTCCGGCAATAATCCCGATACGCTGTATATCTGTCACCGAACATCATTGGATTCCTTAACCGTTACAGCTAGTAAGGGTGACGGTACTTATCATTATACCTGGCAATACTCTACTGATGGAACCGTATTCGATACCATTAGTGCTGCTCCTGATTCTTACAAGCTGGAAACTGGAATAGATAATCTCTTTCGGGACACGAATTTTTACCGTGTTTATGTTCATGATGACTGCGACCAAACCATAGCCTCCAATATGTTTACGGTAATCACCTATGATTCTTTACAGGCCGGAACTATTCAGGTGACCAACTCCCCGGGCATTAAGGACACTACACTTTGTTTCGGGGATAGTCTTAGCCTAGGTTTTGAACACCCTCCTCTCGGTGGTAGAAATGGTTTTGAGTCTACCAGCTATACCTACAGATGGCTGGAGCGTGATGCCATCGGTGCTTTCGATACGGTTCCAGGAGCGGGATTAAGCTACTTAACAGTAGTTAATGATGGTTCGCTTCAGCTCGGTGCACATTACTATAAATTACAGGTAATTGATGATTGTGAGGTGGTGGAAACGGATAGTGTGAAAGTAATTCATTATGAAGATCTTAGTAAGCCTGAAATAAGCGTCACGGATTCCATTTTTTGTCCAGGGGTATTACCATTTGTAAGTATTGAAGTCGATCAACCCGCTTTAGGGGCAGACTCTACTTATGTATATCAATGGGAGAAGTCAGCCGATGCTCAAAATTGGATTGCTGTGGACACCTCTTCTTCTACTACTCAGGACTTTAACTTCACCTCTTTGAATTCTAATGCTTCCGATTTTAAACCGGATACTCTTGTTTATTATCGTTTGAAGGCAAGTTGCCTAAGGTGCGCGGATAGTGTATCCAGTGACCCTGTTGTTATTCGCATATATCCAAAAGTTACTTCTTCACCTATTACCGGTTTTAACAACTCTAACAGTTTTGCTGATAGTATTACAATCTGCCATCGAACAGCAGTAGAATCTCTATCGGTTACTCCCAGCCAGGGAAATGGAGATTACCATTATGACTGGCAATATTCCACCACCGGAACAAGCTTCACATCAATCCCAGCAGCTTTAGATTCCAATATTTTAAGCACAGCTTTATCCAATTTGAATAACCCGGTTAATTTTTATAGGGTAATCGTTACCGATGGTTGTGGTCAGAGTTATACCCCTTCTGAATTCAAAGTGATTGTCTACGATTCCCTAGAAGCAGGAACTATTCAAGTAAAAGAGTTTAGTCGAACTGATTCCATTGCTATTTGCGATAATGAAGAACTCACTTTGAATAGGTTGATTTACCCGGCAGGAGGTATGGCAGATACAGATGGCTCTCTTGAATTCGACTACCAGTGGCAGGTGGATACTATCACCACTTCAGGGGTGCCGGGATTTAAAAACCTGAAAAATGATACCGCTTATAGTATTTCATTTTCGCATGCTCCTGGAACTTATGAATACCGCCTTCGGGTGGTGGATTTCTGCGATACAGTTTACACCAATACCTTGAGGGTCAGGATTAAACCTCTACCCTCTTCTGAAAGTAACCAAATCCTTGGCGACCCGGTTCTGTGTGATAATCAACAGAACATCCTATTCCGCTTACAGGAAGCTTACAACCCCTTATACACTTATGAATGGCGCTACGGTTCTGATACCGTACAAAAGCTCAATGACCCCACCTTTGCTACCTTCCCGGTGGCACCGCTTCAATCCGATACCTTGGTGGCCATTATCAGGAACGCCCCTCCGGAGCAACCCGTTTGTGAAAGGGTAGTTAAAAAGTACATTAACCTGGATAATATCAATAAGGCTCCGGCTCAATCTCTTATTGTCAAAAAGCCAGACCTACCGCTGTTGATCTGTAGCCAGGATTCCACCCCAGGTTTACAGAACCAAACCATATATTATCAATGGGGCAAACTGGACCGTTGGTACGGGAACCTGATTTCAGAGTCGCCCTGGCTCACTCTACGTTACTTCCTTTATGATATCATTGATACCTCTCGCTATTACTACTTCGTAAGAAAAGCTACCGACACCTCCAAATGCTACTCTTACAGCTTCTGGCCGAAGTTTGACCCCAATCATGTTATTAGTGTCCCGGAGGAAACCGGGCTGAACCGGCAGTCGCTTTATTCACTCTACCCCAACCCTAATAACGGCCATTTTTACATCCAGGGCGATTTAGAGAAGATCAGACACCTGGAATGCTTCAACCTCTATGGCCAGAAAATGGAACTCAACTTTAACCACCAGAATGGTGCGATCAAATTAGGCCAAAAGCTTGCTACCGGCTACTACTTCATCCGGGTTAAAACGGCTACTCATCTCTTCGTCACTAAAATCCTCATCATGCCATGAGAAAGCTTATCTCAAATAGCCTCTTATGGATAATGATCCTGGTATCTGCCGTATCTGCAGCTCAGGATCAAAAGTGGTATGAAAGTGAGTTGGGTATCAGGAAGGCGAAATTGGAGTGTTTGAAGTTGTTGGATCAGGTAGAAATACATTCAGGTTTGAAGGGTGAGAGCCTTGATGAATATGACGACTTATTCATAGATAATTCTGTTAAAATTGTTAATGAGGTACTTCCTTCTAATACTATAAATCGACCAAATAGAAAAGAATTCTATTTGGATTCACTAAAAAAGTACGACCCCAAAAGTGATGTGCAAATTCTTCGGGTAACTCCTTACTATTCTGAGTTTGCCTATAACTCTACCGGGCTTCCAATAATTCAAGTGCATGCTTACAAACGTCTTATTTATAAGGGCAACCAAAAGATTGAATACTCTGATACCCTGAATTTGATCTACCAATTTACTGAGTCTTCTTTTTCTGGGAAGTTTAAGATAACCCAAATACTCCTAAAAGACCAAAGAGCTAAGTATTTGATAGTTAAATATAGCAATGGCTTAAATAAAGTTGACAGTATCAGTCTAACCGTCTGCATAAATAAGTCTAAAAAAAAAATACACCAATCAGAAGATGGAGCATACTATACCCTTCTGAAAGATATTAAGTCAGATACTATTCTACACATCCAAGCAGAGTCTGATGATATAATTGGAAAAAGTAAATTCTTAGTATTACTGGATAACATCGGCTCTGACGTGAATCAGGGAAATTACCTGAAGACAGGTATCCACCGAAAAAAGTGGTTTGTGATGCCCTATTTCAACCACATCAATGAACAAGGCAGTTATAAAACAAATGACACAGAGCATACTATAGACGGTACCGTCACTTTGATTGAATACGGACTTAACTTCGGTAGAATTCTTAAAGAGTATCCAATTAAGTCAAACAAAACTCCAAAGCAATCCGAGAAGAAACCTTTGTCAGTGAAAGACAAACGTAAACTTGTTTTATCCGGCTTGGGAGGAATAGGCCATCAAAAAATAACATATCAATTAAAGAGTGGTATTTATCAGGATCAATTCGAAACAGTCGACCCTGGAGGTCAAGATTATTTGAGACTTGTGGATTTAGATAATGTCATAGAAACAAACTCTACCAACATGATAAGCTTGAACCTTGGCCTAGATTCCAGACTCCAGCTAAACAGATACTGGAGTCTGAGCTTTACTGGCGGCTTACAGTTAAATATGGTTGCCAGTTTAAATTACAAAAATTCTTTTGTTGGAGAATTTAATGGATATTATAAAGAGTACGGGGATACTCTCTCATCAGGTTCACAATATGGTGATATCTATGATTTTGGTCAACCCACCAATATTGAATCTGACGGAAAATCCCAACATCAAATTTTCACATATTCCTGGCTTTTCAACTTCTCTTCTTTTCACAGGATCACGAAGAGGCTTTATATAGCACCCTCTTTAACAATCCGATCTCTGCCAAACCCCTATATCCTTAATGATGAACCTTTCGTAATAGATGAGGAAAATACCAATAGCCTGCTTAATTACCTTAAAATGGGTCAAGAGCCTTTAATAGGTTATGGCTTACTTCTAAAATATTATCTCTGAGATGACAAAGTTTAATAAGTCAGAGAAGTGGTACTCCATTATTTTAGGCCTAATAAGCTTGGGGGTTCTATATGTGCTTTCAGATAATCCCGACTGTTCAAATGGATTAATTGGTGAGATAATTTCTGAAGTTTATGCGGAAGAGGATGGCGTTGTTCGATTAAAGGCATATTACATAGACACTGCCAATAATCAAGTAGAAATTGAGGCAAAGGAATTCCGGGCACTCTACTATTTTAAAAATAATCCTAGGGATAAGAAAAAGCTGGATCTTTCAAAAAACGGAGAGGTTTTATTCTGTGAGGAACAGCAGGACTATTACAAATTTATTGTAGAGTTTGCTCAACCTTGCTTCCCTAATGATACAATAAACAACGACTTTAAACTGGTACTTAAAAATGATATCAATCGTTCTGACTGCCCTTTTCAATTAACTGATGATGATATTCATATCATAAATTCAAATTGTAACGTGACAATCAAAATCAAAGACTCAGAAAAAGTCGATACAGATTTATGGATCTCGATTAACGGCAAACACGGTGATTACGCTAAAAACAGGATGGTCTGGAACATAGGGCCTGACATGAGTAACCAACCTGCAGATGTATGGGTTGTATCAGGTTCAGACACTTTGAAAAGTGCTCAGAATGAAAGCAACATATATAATTGTGTAGACCCACAAGAATATGATAAATATGCTCACCTGTTGAAAGATTATGCTGAATCTTATGGCAATGATCCGAGTAATCTTAATGCCCTGGCTAAGTTTCAACAATTAAGTATGCGCACTTCAAAAAATTCTGTTGTTCACATCCACGTAGGCGATCAAATCTTCATCCATGTACAAGATTTTGTAAATCATACCTACCAAGAGTATTTGAATTCTGATGCCACCTATGAACTCGTACATCCTCCTACTCTCAATAAAAATTCCCAATGGGAGATGACCTTTCAAAAGAGATGAAAAATTTTTGTATTATACTTCTTATCATGGCCCCACTCTTTACGCTGTTTTCGCAGCCGAAAGAAAATAACGCCCTTGTATATATAGAAGTGAGTAATAAATCACTGGGTAATGATACCATACCAACATTTCTGGATGATTTTTACCAAAATCTGGATACCTCGGAAACAAACCTGCTGGTATATCTAAGCAATGGAGATTCCCCATTGATTTATAACGGTCAAAATCACCAAATGAAAGACTCTATTAGATATGCGGTAAAGTTCTGGAGAAACCAAATGGTAAGCAACCCCAATACTGATGTAGACCTTGAGATTTTAATTGACACAACCCTTACTTATTTTAATTGGAACGGATATATAGAAATCCTCTTTATCATCTCAGAAAAGACTCTAAAAGTTAAAAACTGCCTGGAAGACATATTGGGTGATTTCTTAGTAACCAACAATCTTACTGATAAAGAAGGAATGATAAAGGAAAATGTTGAAGTAAGCATTAAAATTGAGAAGGACCTTTCAAATAAGAAGCCGCAGCAAGACTTAGAGTATCGGCCTTGGTTTTATGATCAATATAATGTTAATCTTCAATTTTATCCTTTTTAAAATATGAAGCCTTTCCTGATTTGTATTTCTATCCTTTTAATGTCACTTCAAGCTAATGGCCAACAAACCTATACTCCGAAGGCACTTCCTTATGAGTTTACAACTTTTCAAAAGTGGAGTTTTCTGGAAGACTTCTACTTGGGCCATAGAAACCTAAGTGAACTAACAACCACTTGGGACGGAAGTGAAAAATTTCCCTGGAAAGTATATAGCGACCGTGTACGAAATGAAATTTACGACACCTATGAATTTAAGAAAACAACTGTAGGGAGAGTGGATATAATGGATGAACTATATGTGATTGATGTACATAAAGACTGGGCTAAGGTAGTGACAGGTCAACTGGTTAAAAATAGGATTGAAACAAATGCAAGATCTGTTGTAGGCTGGATCCAGGCCAGCAATCTGGTACTATCCCCCTATTCTGTACAAACCAGTAACTCCATAGCGGAAAAAGCCCTTATCCTGCTTAACCTAGAAGATCCTACAGAATTAGAGAGATATATGAATGAGAAAAAGAATACTGATACTATATCAGATTATAATTTCTTCGGTTCTCCTGGTTCTGCACAAAACGTATATAGAAATGAACAGGAATTGGAAATCCGTTATGTTCTGAAGCACGTTACGGTTAAAACCAGAGTTTACAAACTTTTATCACTTCACGACAACCTCGCCAAACAAACATCATCAGAAGTAAAAGCGGATGTGAGTGGGTGGATTTTCAACAAATTCTTAACACCCTGGCAAACCCGGGTCTGCCTGGAGAAAGCCTTTGATGAAAAAACTACCAGGGCTTACCTTGACCCCATTTCCGGTAAACCGCGAGAAATACCGGTTTTTTTAGATAGAGCGGACTTGGGGAAGTTTAACAGGGTTATGAATAATTCTGATGCCCGAGATCAGGCACTGATTGAGGATGCCTATATCACTTATGAAATTGATGGTAGCAGACTGAATAAAATGACAATGAGGCTTCCTGTTCTTCCAGATAAAGATTCTCCTGGCCAGGATATAAAAACGGTTGCCGCCATATCCAAGGTTTTGGAGTCTTCAGCTAAAGGTTCGGTTAACTCAAGCCAATTGGATGCGAACGTAGCTAAGGTTCGCCAAAAGTTTGAAGTACTTCGAAAAGAAAAACGTAACAATATCAACCTCCTTTTTATCATTGACGCGACTAACAGCATGGAGAGAAATTTTAAGTCTGTACAACGAGGTCTGGATGCAATGATCAGCATTATTAAAGACAAGAATATGATAGCCAGGATTAGCATAGCAGTATATCGGGACACTTTAGATGGTAAATCGGCTTTTCAATGCTTTCCTTTAAATGGTAACATAGATATGGTTAGGAGTTACCTGGACACTTTAACCGCGTATAGTATTGCCGGAAAAAATAGCAAATACGAAGCCCAATACAATGGAATCTTAAAAGCCATTGAAAAGAATACTAATAGCGCTTTAAAAGATAACAGGCTCAAGAAGACACACGGCAATATAGCCATACTTATTGGAGATGCAGGAAATTATCGAAAGGCAGATAAACAGCGTGAGGAGGTAATTTCAAAATTATTGGAATATCAATTTGGCCTTATAGCCTATCAGGTCACTTACGGAGTAGATTCATCTTACCTGCATTTTCATACGGACGTATTAAATTATTTACATGCACTGGGTAAGAAAAATCCCTTTAAAGGCCAACTTAAACCTTCAATTGGCAATATTGAGGCCGATCTTCATTACTCCGAATTAAAGTTCATATCTCCAACGGATGGACTGAAAAAAAGCGTGAATCAACTTGGCGTATATCAATTCTATTATACCAATGAGAATGATCCTATGAACGAACAACGACTAATGGGTGGCATTCTTGATGGAGTTCAAAAATATGTCACTGCATTAGATTCTGGCATCACGGAAGACCAGGGTTTTATTGATAATCCCGAGCTTTTAGAAAGTAATGATCACTTTATAATGGCTAAAAAACAGGCTTTGATAGACGATCTCAGAAGTTCGGGTCTTAGCGAAACGGCTATTTCTAATTGGTTGGAAAGCAAGCAGGGCTTTTCAGTAAAGGGTTACACGCAAATGCGCTTTTATAATGAAGAATACGATTGTTTTAAGCCTGTGGTGTTCTTGTCTCAATCTGAATTCGAAGAGATTGAGGATCAATTAACAGATATGCATGAAGAACTGAATTCGGCTGAAGCACACAAAAAACTATATAGTGCGCTTTTAGCAGCAACTAAAAAGGCAATGGGTGAGACTTCTGATAAAAATATTAAAACCTTCACCTTAAATAAAATTTGGGGCATACTCTTCAACATTCCTTTTGATCAGAATAAAGTACTTATTGACGAGAATAATGGTGAAAGTTTAGCAGATATACAATTACAAGAATTATTAAACTGTACACACTCCGAATGCGATTGCTTATTGAACAATCTTCTGGAAGCGAGGAAAAAATTTAGCACAGAATATTTGGATAAGGAGTATTCTTTTTTCTTTCATGAAGTCAAGTATTACTGGATTCCCTTGCACCTATTTCCCGGAAATGTAATCACAAGTTGCAATCGAAATAAATCCCGCTAAATGAAACTCTACCAGATAAAGAACTTAACTTGTAGTTATAAAAAGTCAGGGGCGGTACTCAAGATTTCTGACTTAACCATTGAAGAAGGCAAAGTATATTTCATAATTGGCTCTTCAGGGGCGGGTAAAAGTACCTTGCTGGAAACTCTTGGACTAATGAATGATCCTTTTTCCCTAAAGGACAATGGTGAGTCTACTAAATTTTCGATTTACAACAGAAAAGAGGGTCAATATATCAATGTAATGCAAGATTTATGGATCAAAGGTGACAAGAGAAAGAGTACATATACGTTAGCCGAATTCCGGAACCGCTACCTGAGTTTTATTTTCCAAAGTCCTAATTTTTTCACCAATTTATCAGCTCTTGAAAATGTTATGATCACACAGATCATACAGGGGGCAAACCTGGATGAAGCCTCTTCCAATTCCAAACCTGGCATTTATGAGTTACTGGAAGAGGATGTAGCCAAGGATATAGTAGAAAATAAACGTCCGCCAAACAATCTATCAGGCGGTCAAAAACAAAGGCTGGCCTTTCTCAGGGCTTTAAACGGCAATTATGATATTCTCTTGGCTGATGAGCCAACTGGCAACCTTGACTTCAAAAAGTCAGAACAGCTTATTGACCTCCTGGTAAGCACCATAAAGAACAAAAACAGAACAGCCATAATTGTAACGCATTCCATAGACCTTGCTATTCAATATGCCGATGAAATAATTGTTATAAAACAAGACCCGGAAATCAAAGGTAGTAAAGAGCATACAGCTGGTCTTATCGATAAGGAAAGTATATTTTCCAGGAAAGAAGGTTCCGAAATATGGATGCACACACATGGAAATATTACTTCCAAGCCTGATCTGAGCAAAAAACTCAAAGAATATTTTCCTGCACCACGAAATGCAAATGAAGATGCCATTGAGCCTGTTGAATATCAAACCGGGCTTCCTAAACTCCTCCCTTATACAAGAACTTTTCTTGTTCCTGAGTCCCGGACTATTCGTAAAAAATGGTACATTTTAGCACTCCTCTTTATCATCAGTTGTGCTTCCTTATGGTTGATCGGATTCAGTCAGGGCGCTAGCGACTATCTCGATAAAAAGATGAACGGCCCTTTTGTTACCATGCTCAACGTTAATATTCCCGGAAGTTCTCAATACGATATACGAAAAGACTTCCCACCTTTCTTTAGCGATAAAAGTGCTGATGAATTCTATGGTTTAGAGAGTTTTCATTTTAAGCAATACACACGAGTGCATTTTAAAGCTATCAATAAGCCTTATGAATATGCTGAGGGCCAGGTAACGATGACCGAAAATAATGAACCAATGTTTCGCTACCTCTTCCAGAGCGCTGACATTGATATCCGCCTGACCCCGAAACCTATTTTGATGAAAGAAGCAGACAATGCCTCAAGGGAGGTGGGTTCTTCTCTATCGGTCATTGTTACGGAAGGTTTTCTAAACGACCTGGGCTATGGTTCAGAAAATAAGTGGCCTGCTTTCCTGCAATTAAAACATACTATAAATGGGAAAGACTTTTACATTCCACTACCCATTGAGGGCGTAGTATCTCAATTGCCTAATGGCAGCGATGTATTTGTACCGGAAGACATCTATAATGCTATACGAAAACTATACGGTAATGGTAAAAAACTACCGGAACACGATCCGTTCAACCCAAACATACAGGCCTATCAAACCCGGGCAATTGTATTTGTGCCTCCTCCCGGCACCCCATCTGGCTCTTATCCCGTAGAGTACTTCAAAAACCTGGAAAAGCGGATTATTCATCCCGATTTTGACGTAAATATTACCCGCAAAAGAGATGAGGCCACTTTCCGGAAAGGAGCTTTTTACTTCCTGTCTTTCCGTGATTCCTTACAAAAAGTAGAATACATGAATTACCTGGCTCAGGCTTTAGATTCGGTTCCTCATGTAATAATGGATGATTATAAATACCACATTGGTCAAATGAGAGAGACGGTGAAGGATGAAATGCGCGTTCAATATATTTCCTTAGGTTTCAAGCCCAGTGCTCTTGATAAGATAGATACCGTAGCCACATTGATCGAAGAAAAATTTACTTTAAAACCAGAGCTCAAGGATATCGAAAACATGAAGCTTTTTGGAATTTTCAAGAAAACTTCAAGTTGGTTATCCTGGTTTCTTAAGATAATGGCCAGTGCGCTCATAAGTTATGGCCTTATCAGTATATTTATTCAGCATATCAACCAAAACAAAAAGAATATTGGCACCCTGAAAGCATTTGGCATCTCCAATATCCGGATTACACTCTCCTACCTATCCATTGCCATCACCTTCATTTTACTCCTTTTCTTTTTGTCACACGGTTTGGTTTATGGGTTCGGTGAATGTGCTACACATTTCTTTTTCCATAATGAAATACGAATAGATTGGAAAAATAACAACCTCTTTCATTATAGCTGGTTCGACATGGAAATAATGGTATGGTACCTCATTACACCCATAGTAATTTTGTTTTTTGTAATATTCGGAAGTTTATACAGTAAAACTCCTGGGGATCTTATTTTTAATCGATAAGGTACACTTTTTAAAATATGCAATTGGAATCATTAGGAAATGCAATCACAGACGATTGGCAGGGCTTATTAGTAATCACGTTAGCTTTGATTACAATTTTATCCACGTGGTTTATCCACCTATATAATGTAAAACAAAATAAAAAAGAAAAAAGTGGATTTAAAATTGTTGAAAAAAAGCTCTCCATTAAATCATCAAAAGAATTAAAAAAATATCCTGAATTAAAAAAAATTTATAACGAAAAAGATATAGATAATTTTAGCATTTCTACAATTGCACTTTGGAGTACCAGATATTTTGTGCAAAATTTTGACGATTTTAGAATTAATTTTATTAAAAACAATTCTGAAATACAAATAGTCAATTATAAAATTATAAAAATAGGAATCAATGATGTAGACATCAATCTAAGTGAAAATCCCGATAATAAATTAATGTCAACTCTAGAATTTAATGATATTTCCAATACTAAAGATAAGAATGGAATTCCTTTTAACAGAGGTATTGTAATCCACCTGGCACATTCTGGAAATGTTAAAGACCTTATAGCGCAACTTGAACCCCGTCAAAATGGTAGTTTTAGGTCTTATTATATTTATACAAGAAATTATTTGATAAAATTATTTCCGGGTATTATCAATGTAAGAATTCGCAAATTTATATTATGGATTACTATTATACCCTGTGTTATAATTATCTTTTTTTTATTTGACGAAAATTTAAATATTGTTAAAAAAAACAGTCTATTCATACTAAGTTTTTTGTTAATAATAATGATGTTAATTCCATATTTAATTAATAAAATTGTTATAGTTCCTAAAAATTTTTTTAAAGACTTTTACATTATCAGGCCTCAAAATTACTTTAAGTAGTTCCAATACTCTACAGCAATTCTTTTTCATAAACTAGCTTAGACCTATATCCAGTCTTCCCCCACCCTCCCCCAAAACCCCTAAATTAGCCGGCTTACACTTTCATACCTATGGACCACAGCCAGCACAACAAGATTGTTGCCTTTATATGGAGCATTGCCGATGATGTGCTCCGTGATGTATATACACGCGGCAAGTACCGCGACATCATCCTCCCCTTTACCGTACTCCGCAGGCTAGATGCCCTGCTGGAACCCACAAAAAAGGAGGTGCTGGAGATGCACCAAAAGCTCAATGAGCTCAAGATCGACAACCAGGCACCCCAGCTCCGCAAGGTAACCGGCTACGTATTTTACAATACCTCCCCCTACACCTTCAAAACCTTGCTCAACGATCCTACCCACATACGCCTCAACCTGGAGACCTACCTCGATGGTTTCAGCACCAACGTGCAGGACATCATCAGCAAGTTCAAGCTGCGCAACCAGCTGGACACTATGGAGGAGAGCAACATCACCTACCCCCTTATTGATAAGTTCCGCTCTTCCCAGATCAACCTGAGCCCCCAGCCCGTAACCAACAGTAAGGGCGAAGAAATACACCCCGGCCTTTCCAACCTCGGTATGGGATACGTATTTGAAGAGCTCATCCGCAAGTTCAACGAAGAGAACAACGAAGAAGCCGGGGAGCACTTCACCCCCCGCGAGATCATCCAACTGATGACCCACCTGGTGTTTGAACCTGTAAAAGACCGCATCAAGGATGGTACGTATTTGATCTACGACCCGGCCTGCGGCAGTGGCGGTATGCTCACCGAAGCGGAGGCACTCGCCAAAGTGTTGAATCCCCACGCCAGCTTCCACCTCTACGGGCAGGAGGTAAACCCGGAAACCTATGCCATCTGCAAGGCAGATATGCTCATTAAGGAAGAAGACCCCGAGAAGATCGCCTACGGCTCCACCCTTTCCAACGATGGCTTCCCCGGGCTGGAGTTCGATTTTATGCTCACCAATCCCCCTTACGGAAAGTCCTGGAAGATCGATTACGACAGCATAGTGGAAGGCTCCGGCAGCAAAAAGGAGATCATAGACCCCCGCTTTAAGACCGGCATACCGCGCAGCAGTGACGGGCAAATGCTCTTCCTCTCCAATATGATGGCCAAGATGAAGAAGAACAGCGAGCTGGGCAGCCGCATAGCCTCTGTACACAACGGCTCCTCCCTCTTTACCGGTGATGCCGGCAGCGGGGAGAGCGACATCCGCAGGCGCCTCATTGAAAAAGACTGGCTGGAAGCTATCATTGCCTTGCCCGAAAACATCTTTTACAATACCGGCATACCCACCTACATCTGGATCATCAGCAACCGAAAGCCCGAGCATCGCAAGGGCAAGGTACAGCTCATCAACGCCCTGGACCTCTACACCAAGCTCCGCAAGAACCTGGGCAGCAAGAATTGCGAACTCACCGGGGAACACATCCGCGAGATCACCCGTCTTTTCATGGATTTTGAAGAATCCGACATCTCCAAGATCTTCCCCAACGCCTGGTTTGGCTACTCCCGCATTATTGTAGAGCGGCCCCTGCGCCTGGCCTTTCAGCTTTCGCTGGATAAAGCCGGTGAACTGGTGGAAAAGCTGCACCTACAAACCATTTGGGAAAGCCTGGTGCAGCAGTTTGGCACCGAAGTGATAAAAGATGCCAATCCCCTGAAAAAAGCGCTGGATAAGGCCCTGAAGAAAGAAGGCATCAAACTTACGCCTAAAAACAAAAAAGCCCTGCTGGACGCCATCAGTTGGAAGGACGAAACGGCCGAACCCATCGTGAAGAAGAAAGACAAGAACGGCCGCCTCCATTATGAACCGGATACCGAGCTGCGCGACAGTGAGAACGTACCCCTGGAGGAAGATATAGAAGAATATTTTGCGCGGGAAGTGTTACCCTACGTCTCCGATGCGTGGATCGATTACGACAAGACCCAGACAGGCTACGAGATCAGCTTTACGCGCGAGTTTTACCGGCACCGCCCCCTGCGCTCCCTGGAAGATATTGCGGCCGACATCCTGGCCCTGGAAGAAGAAACCGAAGGCTTACTCAAAGAAATTGTGGACTGATGGAAAAAACGATATACCCACCGGCTTTACAGCTCGGCAAACTCGAAAAAGTGGACCTGCGCCACATCTGGACCCACGAGGCCCTGGATTTTACCCAGTGGCTGGCGCGCGAAGAGAACGTACAACTGCTCAGTGACGAGATCGGCATACAGCTTAGCGAGGTACGGGCCGAAGTGGGCATTGGCGGTTACCAGGTGGATATGGTAGCGGAGGATGAAGACTCCGGCCGCAAGGTGATCATTGAGAACCAACTGGAGCAGACGGATCACCGCCACCTGGGCCAGCTCATTACCTACGCAGCCGGTTACGATGCCTCCTACATCATCTGGATTGTGAAGGATGCCCGCGAGGAGCACCAGAAGGCCGTGGAGTGGCTCAACAACCACACCGGCTCGGACCTTAGCTTTTTCCTCATTAAAATGGAACTGTGGAAGATTGGTGAAAGCCTGGCTGCGCCCAAATTCAACCTGCTGGTGGAGCCTAACGACTGGGCCAAGACCCTGCAGCAAAACCAGGCCGAAACCCGTGAGTACACCGAACTGAAGCTGAAGCAAATGGAATTCTGGAAGGAATTTATCAGCTATGGCGAAAGCGGGGGCACTCCCCTGCGCCTGGGCCGCAAGCCCCGCGCCCAGCACTGGTTCAACATCAGCTTCGGTACTTCTGAGGCCCACCTTTCCCTTACCGTAAACAGCCGGGAAGAATATATGGGTTGCGAGGTATATATGCCCAAATCGGAGCGACTGTACCAGCGTTTTTGTGAACAGCGCGAAGCTATTGAAGCCGCTATGGAGGAAGAACTGGAATGGATGCCCCTGGAAGGTAAAAAGGCCTTTCGCATTAAGGCCACCCAACCGATGGACTTTGAGGACGAAGCGCGCTGGCCCCATTATTTTGAATGGATGCACCGCACAGCCGTGCAAATGCAACATGTGTTTGGCCGCTATATTTAAAGGGAAGAATGAGGAAGTACGAGCAATACCGCACCGACACACCGGAATGGATAGGCGAGATCCCGGAGCATTGGAGGCTACCTTATCTAAAGCAATTATTTAAAGATAATAAGCGGAAAAATAGCTCTCTGGAAGAGCAGAACTTACTTTCACTTAGTTATGGGAGAATAATTCGAAAAAGTATTTCTCAAAATGGAGGATTACTTCCTGCATCTTTTGAATCTTACCAGATCGTACAACCCGGTTATATCATCTTGAGGCTTACCGATCTCCAAAATGATAAGAGAAGTCTGAGAGTTGGCTATTCCAATGAGAAAGGTATCATAACCAGTGCTTATTCAGGTCTTATTCCCGGAGAAGGAGTATATCCCAAATATTACTATTACTTTCTTCATTACCTGGATCTCATTAAACATCTATATACTTTAGGAGGTGGGGTGAGACAATCATCAGACTATAAGGAACTCGGTAAATTCAAAATACCATTCCCACCCCTCCCTGAGCAACGCGCCATTGCCGCTTTTTTAGACCGCAAAACCGAACAGATCCAAAGCCTTATCCAGCGCAAGCAAAAGCTTATTGAACTGCTGAAGGAGCAAAAGGCCGCCCTCATCAACCGGGCCGTAACCCGCGGCCTTGATCCACAGGCTCCCCTTAAAAACAGCGGTATCGATTGGCTGGGCGATATCCCGGAGCAATGGGAGGCTGTGAAACTGAAATTTGTGGTGAATCTAAATGTCAATCCCAAAGAAAGCGATCACAACTCCTTTAAAATAGCTTTAGAAAATATAGAAAGCTGGACCGGAAAATATGTTCCCACCACTGATGCTCCATTTGAAGGTGAGGGTACACCTTTTAATCCCGGAGATGTTTTATTTAACAAGTTAAGACCTTACCTGGCCAAAGCTTTTTTACCGGAAAAACCGGGTATGTGCGTCAATGAGATATTGGTTTTCTCTCCAAAAGAGAATATCTCTGATGCCTACTTGTTTCGGTTACTTTTATCTCCGGATTTTATTACGCTGGTTAACAGTTCTACTTACGGGGCAAAAATGCCAAGAGCAAGTTGGAGTTTTATAGGTAATCAAACCATCCCAATACCGCCAATCGCAGAGCAAAACGAAATAGTAAAACACATCGACCAAAAAACCGCTAATGTTGATAAAACGATAAAACGCACTTTGAAGGAGATCAAATTTGTAAAAGAATACCAGCAAAGCCTCATTGCCCACGCGGTGCTGGGCAAGGTGGATGTGCGGGAGGCGGCCCCGGCCGTTCAAGACTAAACACTATGGCGAAAGCGGTAAATGAAAAAACCCTGGAACTCAACATTACCCAGGAAATCCTGAACCTGGCCAACAGCTTTTGGTGGTGGTTGGCTGCCTGATCTAAAAAAACAGCAAACCAAAGCTTATGTATATCGACTTCAATAAATATAATTATGATCTGGTTCCGGAGGAAAGAATTGAAGCTTATAAGGAACGTGATAAGAATAACTATAAATCACTCTTAAAGGATTGGCTTGAAGAAAATCTGGAACATATCATTGAGCGTAAATGGGAAATTCAGGAAATTCACTATTTAAAGGATATCAGTGATTTTATCAAATTACTTAGAGAAGCAGAGCAACTCTATGAATTTGGTTTTTACACAGGCTGTATTGCTCTCACCGGAGTAGCCACCGAAGACTTCTGCCGTTTTCTTTCCATCCAACTCGGTAAGCCGAGATACATAACATTGACTCAAAACAATAGGCTTAACAAATTAAGAGATGACGGTTTTATAACGAGTTCTACGTATAACTTAATGGATAATATAAGACTCATTCGAAATGACTGCTTACATTACCATCAAAATTTTAAGCAGAAGGAAACTGATGAGCTAAAATCCGATGCTCTGGAAGCTTTGAATAAGCTAAAAGAGGTATTAAAAACCTTGATTGGAGAGAATGAAGAGAATTATGAATCTGATTTTCAATCAATAATTGAGGGTATAGCGTCAGGAGAAGATATCATGTCCGATAAAGAAATTGGTATTAAAGTAAAAAATGCCGTATCCCGTTTACTGAAATTTCCAATCGCATTTGATCCCATTCAAAAAACTCAGTTCAAGACATCTTTTTTCAGGATTATAGAAATTGACCAGGATTTTGAGGAGGTTACTCTTGAGGATGTGGCTAATGAACTTCGAGTTATAGTAGAACTACCCGAAGAAAAGCAGGATCATTTTGATGAAATGGAATTAAAAGATAATGATTATATACAGGCTACCTTAGTATCTCATATTGATAAAAATGGTATGACAGCAGAATGGCATTTGCTGGATATAGATAAAATATCAAAGGAAAAGCCTTAGGTTTAACCCTACTTTACTTCTCCCCCCTCCCTATGAAAACCTCCGACACCTCCGAAAGAAGCCTCGAAGAACTGATTGAAGCGGACCTTTGCCGCCCGGCCGATGGTTACCAACCCTCCTACTCTACCGATTACGATAAGGAGCTTTGCCTGATGCCGGAAAAGCTCACCGCCTTCATCCGCCAAAGCCAGCCGGAAAAATTTGAAAAGCTGCAGCAGAGGGGGATGGATAAATTCCTGAAACGTGTAGCCAGTCAGGTCAAACAAAAAGGCATCGTAGAAGTGTTACGCAAAGGCGTTAAAGACCTGGACCTGCAGGTGCAGCTCTACTACAAGCGCCCGGCCTCCGGCCTTAGCACCCAGGTGAAAAAACTCTACCAGCACAACCTTTTTTCCGTTACCCGCCAACTCTATTACAGTGAGGCTAACCAAAACTCGCTGGACATGGTGCTCTTCACCAACGGCCTGCCACTCATCACCATGGAGCTGAAAAACCGCTGGACCGGGCAAACTGTAAAAAACGCCATAAAACAATACGAGCAGGACCGCAACCCTAAAGAGCCGCTCTTTGCCCTGGGGCGCTGCCTGGTACACTTTGCGCTGGACGATGAACTCATTTACATGACCACCCACCTGCGCGGCCCTGGCAAAACCCATTTTTTACCCTTTAACCGGGGCCTCAGCGATGGTAATCCCGATCCGGACCTGCCGCAGGGAGCCGGCAATCCACCTCTTAGTGAAGGTACCACCACCGCCTACCTGTGGCGGGAAATACTGAGTCCGCCCAGCCTCAGTAACATACTGGAGAATTACGCCCAACTCCTAAGTGAAAAAGACGAAGACACCGGCCGGGTGAGCCACAAAATGATCTTTCCCCGTTATCACCAGTTAAAGGTGGTACAAAAAGCCCTGGCCCACGCCCAGGAACATGGTACCGGGCAGCGTTACCTGGTGCAGCATTCAGCCGGTTCCGGTAAATCCAATTCCATTAGCTGGCTGGCCCATCAACTGGTGGGCCTGCACAAGCCTTCCGGCCGCAAACCGGTATTTGATACCATTATTGTGGTGACCGACCGCAGGGTGCTCGATACCCAGATCCGCAACAACATCCGGCAATTTGCCCAGGTCAAAGGCGTGGTGGAAGCCATTACCCAGGGCAGCAAACAATTGAAAACCGCCCTGGAAGACGGCAAAAAGATCATCATTACCACCGTACAGAAATTCCCGGAAATAGTGGAAGAGATCGGCAGCCTCGGTAAGCGTAACTTTGCCATTATTATTGACGAGGCCCACAGCAGCCAGAGTGGCGATACGGCCGCCAAAATGAACATTACCCTCTCCGAAGAGCAATGGAATAAAGATGATGAACCTTCTACCGAAGATCTCATCAACGCCTTTATGGCGCAGCGTAAAATGCTGAAGAATGCCTCCTACTTTGCCTTTACGGCCACCCCCAAGGCCAAAACCCTGGAAACCTTTGGCAGCCGGCAAAGTGACGGCAGCTTTTGGCCCTTTCACCTCTACTCCATGAAGCAGGCCATTGAAGAAGAGTTTATACTGGACGTTACCCAAAACTACACCACCTACAACAGCTTTTACCACCTCAACAAAGCCGTGGAAGATGACCCCTCCTTTGAGAGCAGCCAGGCCAAAAAGAAGCTACGCGCCTATGTAGAGAGCCACCCGCACTCTATCCGCGAAAAAGCGGAGGTGATGGTGGATCACTTTAACCGCGATGTGCAAAAGCTCATCCGCGGCAAGGCCAAAGCCATGGTGGTATGCCGTTCCATTAAAACCGCCATAGCCTACAAACGCGCCTTTGACGCTTATTTAAAGCAGATCAACTCGCCCCATAGGGCCCTGGTGGCCTTTTCCGGTAAAAAAACCGTGGACGAAAAAGAATACGATGAAAGCAGCCTAAACGGCTTTCCCGGTTCGGAGATTGCCAGCCGCTTTAAAAAGCAGGAAAACCGCTTTCTTATTGTAGCCAATAAATTCCAGACTGGTTTTGATCAGCCCCTGCTGCACACCATGTACGTGGATAAAAAACTGCGGGGGGTACAGGCCGTGCAAACCCTTTCACGCCTTAACCGGGCCTATAAACCCCATAAGCAGGACACTTTTGTGCTGGACTTTTACAACGATGCCCAGGATATTAAAGAGGCCTTTCAGCCCTATTATACCGCTACCCTGCTCAGTGAAGAAACCGATCCCAACCGCCTCAACGATCTGCAGGACGCTTTGGACAACAGCCAGGTATATACCTCTGAAGAGGTGCATAATTTCACGGACTTATACTTTAACAATGCCGGCCGGGAGGAACTGGAAGGTTTATTGAAACCGGTGCTATTGACCTTTAAAAATGATCTTTCCGAAGAGGAAAAAGGCAACTTCCTCAGCAATGCCCGTAATTTTAACCGCTCCTACGCCTTCCTCTCCAAGTTGCTGGACTTCCGGAATGCCTATTGGGAGCGCCTGTACTGGTTCCTCAAACTTTTGCTTCCCAAGCTGTCGCTGGACACACGGGAAGACCTGGCCAAAGGATTGCTGCAGGCCATTGAAATGGACAGCTACCGCCTCACCCGGCAGTCTACCCAAAATATAGTGATGGACAACGAAGCCACCGCCATTGATCCCGCCCAGGCCGGTACCGGAGGCCTGGCCCCGGAACCCCAAATGGAAGAGCTCTCCCGCATCATCCGGGAGTTTAACGACCGTTTTGGCATTGATGATTGGACGCAGGACGATAAAGTAAAAAACTACCTCTTTCAGCAACTGCCGCAGGAAATGGAGCAGGATGAGGCCACCACCCGCGCCATCCGCAACTCCGACCGGCAGAACGCCCGCATTACCTCTGATAAAAAGGTGGAAGAACTGATGCAGGACGTCATATTCCAGTTTACGGACCTTTACAAGCACTTTACCGATGACCCCGACTTTAAACGGCAGTACCAGGCCTTCATCTTTGAAAAGCTGTGGCAAAAAGCCCGGGGCGATGCCCACCAACCCTAAACAAAACGGATACTAAACCAAATGTTTAGTTTAAGCGGAATAAGGGTAGATCGAAAGAGAAAAATATGCCCATTCTTTCAGGATTCCATTGATAGTCTGTTTATACATTAAAAGGGGAAACAGCCTGAGAAACTATATGTCACGTACCAACTAAGCTGAAATCTCTGTTGCCATTTCACCTTTTTCGAGTCATTCTCAAAACGTTTGAAATCCATGAGTTACGACCGGTACTTAAAACCAGAACCCCGGCCAAAGCCGGGGTTCTACTGCTTAAAGCAGCTAACCAACCAAACCTATGTATTTTACTCCACCTTACTGAAATCCCGGTAATCACTGGTGGCTTTGGAATACCAATCTTTGTACTGTGCACCATTGGAGTTTACCCAGGCATCAAAGTGTTTGTAAGCTTCACGAATACTGATCTTTTCCCGCAGGTGCCTGTAAGGGGTATTAATCTCTATGGCCCAGGGGTAACCTACTTCCGAACGGTAGTAAGTACCGGTACCCGGGTTACTCACATCACTGCCCTGACCCAGTAACTTCAAGTTGGCCCGTTCCGTAGGTTTGCGATCGGTTAAATGCACCTCTTGGCTGCGTTTACCATCTGTAAAAATAAAAGGGTTCAACCCGATTTGATGATACAGGCTAAAGTTATAGGGCTGGTTGAGTTGCACCCGTAATACCAGCGTGTCGTGCAGGTTTTCAAAAGCATTGTCAAAAGCCATAACCACCGCCTTTTGCTGTCCATTCTCCAAGCCATTGCTCAATAGGTTTACCCAACCCTCAGTAATATTGCTGCCACTAGCTGAACTTACCTGACTGGCATCAAAAGGAAACTCAAAGCCAAAGCCATTTTTAAAGGAGGCCCCGATGTGTTTAACGTATAGTTTAATCTCCAGTTCCCAGATAAAGTTAGTGGCCGAAGTCACGTATTTGTACTGTACATCCAGTACCAGATCGTTAAAATCATAATCCCCGGTATTGGGCCACAGGTCTTCAAAGGCCAGGCTGGAAAAATTATGTGCATCGGGGTAATACTGGTCAAAGGCGCGATCCGGATCCCGGGGATATTCATCGGTAAGATCATCCACCCCATCGCCATCCGCATCGTTATTGGTAATGCTGATGGTAGTCAGGTTTTGTTTATTGATGGCCTGTATGGGGTTGCTGCTTATGTAAAAGATAGCATCGTTAAAATCATTGTCGCAACCTCCGGCATCGCGCTGTATGTCTTCAAAGCCGATGAGCACCAGGTCGCGATTAGGATGATACAACTGTACGTGGTGCTGCCTTAGGTTGGCAGAAGGTTCCGGGTTGAAAGCCGTTTCGGAATAAAACTTCAGTTTATTTACATCTACCGTTTGCTGAGCCGGATTATAGGCATTTTGAAACAATACCCAGCCAATACTGGTGCCGGCCGGAAAACTTCCCAGGTGCACCTTATCACCGCTTTGTAAGCCTCCTCCCGACCAACGAAAGGAAGTATTGGGGAAAATAATGCGGGTGGTGTCGATCTCCGCCACGGAAGCCGGTGGATTGGCGGTAGGATACGTATAATAACCTAAAACATTTTTGTAGCCGGCACCTTCATGCACAAAGGTGATCCACACATCGCAAAGTTGGGTAAGGTGTAGGTTCACATCGCCCGTATTACTCAGGTACCGGGCGTTGTAGGTAGGCACCGGGTATTGCTCGGGTAAGGCGGTATTGATATCGCTCAGCAGACTGGCATCTACCTGGTCGGCTACGGTAAAATAGCCGGGAACGCCCTGCGCATCGTAATCGCCCATGAATTGATACACTCCTCCCTGACGGTCGGTTAATACCGTTAATGACGATTTTCGCTTGGCCGAAGTACCCGGCAGAGGCTCATTCAGGTCCAGGAAAGCACGATTCCCATTCACCGGGATCTCGATATCACCGGGGAACCCCGTGTAGGTAGATACCATATATATGCTTTCCCGAGCAGTAGCCAGGTGGTAATCTGCGCTGAATTGCCCGGAAGCATCCAGTATCCCCTTGCCGAAGAGGTTCCCGTCTTTTTCGGTATATAGCTCAAAGGTGGCACCAGCCATAGCAGGGCTCCCTTCCAAAGTGAGGTTCACCGTATGGGAAGTATTAAATGTAAACGAGGTTGCAGGTACATCGTCCATCGAATGCGTGAGATCTTTAGTACAGGAAATACCGAGTAAGATAAGCAGTGGAAGTATTAATAAAAATAGGTCAACTCTCTGTTTCATAACCATTTATTTTTGTTGTTCCAAAAGTATATTGAAAGACGATTTTACCTTTGGATTTTCGCTAAAAGAAAAAATAGCTGCGATGGATGGTAGGTTTTAGCAGATAAATTGTATATCTGATTTCGGATAAAAACAATTTGAAATCTCCCGAAATATTACGGGTTCAGGCACTTTGATTTTGCTGGTGGGTCTTAAAGGAAGTTACTTCGGCAGGCTGCGCAATCGCCAAAGCATAATGCACCAGCGATCAGATACCTGGAACTAGAACCCCGGCCGAAGCCGGGGTTCACCTGGTCAAAAATACACGCAGCCAGGCCGCGTGTATGCCTTACACTACTACTCTGCAAAAACAATTATTAATGATTCGCTTGCCTTAAACTCCGCTGTTCCTGGTGATTTCAAGGATGAAAAGAAATGCAATTATCAAAAAGAAAAGTGCTACTCTACCTTTCATAACCATTGGTTTTAATGGATAGGTCAAAAGTAGCCCCGGTTGTAAGGAGTCATATAATTTTTCGGTGGGTAGCTACATCGGAAAGGTGGATGGAAGGATTGGTTCGGTGAATTGAAGACAGGGAGTAAAATATTCAATACTACGGTATTGACGGCTTGCTTCGAGGCTCTGCGATTACCGAATGATCTTCTGATCGTATTTTACTAAAAAGACAATGTAAGCTATCAGAAATACATCCGATTATCCATTATTGCAACCACATATTAGGTTTTAAAGTCATTAGCTAAACAAAATGATTAGCTTTCCTTTTCCAGGTTGGCAATAACTTCTTCCCATTCTGTAACCATCAGTTCCACCTTTTCAATGGGTTCCTGTAACTCAGGTGGCATTTTCTGTAGTTCTTTATCATGGTTACCCATTTTCTGTAAAACCAGGTAGTAGATAGCCGGAAAACGTTGCTGAAGTTCCGGCTCCCGAAGAAAATTAGTGTGGAGGTAGGAATACTGTTTTTTTGCCAAAAAGAGAGATAGAATACTTACCAAATCTGAAATAATATCATCTTTTACTTGATCAAAAACAATGTTCATATAACCAAAGGCAAGAGGATATTCATCGGCTAAAATTAAACTGGTGATTACACCATCCAAACGAACTGGCCAAAACGTAAATTCGTATAAGGTGTCAAATAAATTTTCTGGAGCAATATGTGACAGTTCTTTTATTTCTGTTACTAATTCTACGAGCTCTTTATATTTTACTGTTTCATCAGCTAAATATGATAGTGCAAGAAAAAAAATAGCCGCAGAATTTCCTTTTAAAAAAGCCTCACTAAACAATTCCCTGGCCTGTGAAAAATTTCCCCTAGTCAGTAAATAATAACCATAGTCACATAAAGCTTTAGTTCTATTGACTTCAAGAGCTTTCTGGTAATATTTTTCAGATTTTACTTCATCTTTAAAACTTAAGAAGTTAGCCAATTTTAAAATTGCTGTAGAGTCTCCTGCCTCATGGGCTTTGAGAAATTGATTTTCTGCTTTAACCCATTCATTTTTTCTTATATAAATTCTTCCCAAGGAAGTTAAGGCATGTAAATTTTTATTCTCTTCCCAATCCATAAGAAAATAACGTTCGGCATTCGAGTATTTATCCTGAGCTTCATAAATTGCACCAATTAAGAAATAGAGATTATCCGCTCCATAAGTAGTAGCTTTCAACCAATATGATTCAGCCAATTCATATTTTTCTAAGTCAAAAGCTAAAAAACCCATGTACTGATTAATATATCGTTGAGTAAGAGAGTCTGACTTTGCTTGTTCAATAAGAGACTGTAAGTGATCGTAATTCCAAGGCCCTACTCTATTTATTCCTACCTTAATATCCCCAAGTTCACTTTTAATCTTATCAAACCTCTGATTATTAAGATATTTATGGATTGAGTTTATGAGTCTCTCCGAATCCGAAGGAAGCATATTTATTACGCCCTTATACTTTCTCATTTTACCAATTAGTTCATCACGCTGTTTCACATCTATTAAATTGGATGAAGCCAAGGCTTGTGACATCAAAATAGCATGATCTGGCTTTAACGTTCCAGCTTCAATACCTTCCATATGTTTACGTAAACGGTATTTAAACTCCCGTTTAGTATACAGGGTTTCAATAAAGCTGCTCAACCATTTAGCCTTAAGTTGGTAGCGCCTGGGGGCCTGGGTCATCAGGTACCAAATGTTGAAAAAGCGCTCTTCAATGCGGTATAAATGGTTTTTAGTATCCGTAGGTATTTTTTCAATGATGCCGTTCTTTTGCAGCTTATTGAGAAACGAAGAAACGGTTTTGCTGGCTAAGCCCAACTCTTTGGCTATTTCCCCGCTGCTCATAGCCTCCCATCTCAAAGCCATAACGTGCACAATGGGCTGCTCCTGTTTGGAAAGGCTTTGTACCCGTTGAATATAGAGTTCGTTTACCCGGTCCATCAGTAGTTTGAGGTCTTCCACCGAGCCACCCTCGGAATCATCCATCAGTACCTCAAAAAAAGTGACCAGGGTACGGGGTACACCCCCACAAAGGATACGAATGTTGTCCACCCGCTCCGGTTGAGTTTCCAATATTGAAATCACACCGTTAGCTTGATGCTTTTTAGCCAGGTGCATTAACAGGTCGTTGGTCTCCTCGCGGTTGAGCTTTTGCAGCTTAATGTTTTTAAAGAACTCGAAGAATGGAGCTTTATAATCCCCGGTATTTTTACCTATAAAGCGTGCTGAGCCCGCCACTATGCGAATACAATTACTGGTGATCAGTATTTCACGCAAGCGTTGGTGTTCCTTTTTTTCAAAACGTTCCAGTATCTGGAAGAAATTATCAATGAAGACCACCGCCACCACATCCTGAGCCTTCAGGTTCCTTTCCAGTTCTTCAAAAAGTGCATCCGAGCCTTTCTCTTTCCTGTCTTCCAGTTTGTCCACCAGGTCTTCAAAGCGTTCATCTTCTTCCAGGTATTCCGCCACACGTTCCCAAAGTATCGCCAAACCGGTAATCCCGAATTCTTCCTCATTAAATTTACAAGGCACATAATGCTTTCGCAGTTTGGGGTCATTCTGTAATTCATAGGTCAGGCGAAACATCAGCGTGGTTTTCCCCATCCCCCGTTTGGCCTCTATTAAAAAATGCTGAGAGGGTTCATTGGTCTGGTCTTCGGCAATCTCGTCCAATAACTTATCATAAATATCATTACGGATCACAAAATCCTGGATCAGTTCTGTTCTGTCTTTATGTTGGGGGCGGTATAAATATTCTGCACGGGCCATACTCTATATTCTTAGGTTAATGCTTTTTTCCACCAGGCAGCTAATAGTGGTGAGGTAAAATGGTAATCTTTTCCTTCGTTATCTGAAGTGATATAACCATCGTTCTCCAGTACATCAATAAGCCGGTGATAGTCATGGAGTAGATCACGCGCATCAGCGATGTTCACTATTTCGGCTTTGGATATTTCACCTTTAACGGCTGCATTGTTCAACACATCCATAATGAAGCTGTATTCATCTCCTTTGAAAGATCGCCTCAGGCGCGAGAACCAATCCTCAAAATAGTTACGCTTATCCAGGCTTGCGTTAAAGGCCTGGTCAATCATCTTGTTAGTAATTACTATAGGTTTATCGCTTTCCATCGGCAAGAGGTCGTCACATCCTTCTAAAATTAATTGCACATAAAAAGGCAGCACCCATTGAAGTTTTTCGATCATATAATCAATTGCCTGTTCAGGAAAATCCACACCCGTGCCTTCCGTTAGCTGTTGCACCAGCGCTTTGGTTTCAAAATCGCGATACGATTTCATGCGAAAGGGGTTAATATCATTGATGGTCCGTGTGAGATTAATGTTTCCCACTACATTACCAAGACCAATAGAACCTGCGTAAACAAATTGTAGCCTACCATTGGTCTCCGGCATTTGTCTTAATTCACGGTTAAGGCTCAGGAATTCCCGGGCTGCAGCCAGATCCTGATCTTCCAGTATGTTTTGAATGGTTTGAGCATATTCATCAATCAGCACCAGGTAAGTCTGGTCTGGTTCCAACTTTTTGCAGAGGCTTATGATCTCTTCGTAATAATTGGCCCTTTGACTTTCAAACTCAATATTCTGAAGACCTGCGGATTTGATTCCTCGGTCTGAAAACAGTCTTTTGACAGCTTCTGTAATACGACCCTTTTGATCGAGTTCCTTTACCAGGCTTTCGTAAATACGCTTGAAAAAACTGTTCTGATCGTTAACTGCCTCCGTAATTTCATAGATGGCGGTATAACTGTTTCTCGGGTTTTCCCGGAGATCCATTAGTATAGAAGTCTTACCAACTCTACGCGGAGCTGAAAGTAAAATATGTTCTCCCGCTTCTATACGATCCCAAAGATTGTTAAGCTCATCTTTCCGCCTATAGTAGTACCTCCCTTTTACCCAATTACCGGTTTTAGTAATGATACGTTTTCGCTGAAATTCCATTTTGACAAAATTATATTTGTCAAATATAATGACAAATTTTTATTTGTCAAGTTCAGCATAGTGTAATCAGACTTTCTAAATCAGAGATTTATCGCCTCCCCCTGCTTCTCCGTTTCCTCCTTCGGCAGTATCTCGTTATTATCCCACAGGCCGGTGAGCAGGGTTTCGGCATAGGCATCCGGTAAGTGCTTGCGTATCATCAGGTCGTGGGTATAATCGGCATTAAAGGTGAAGGAGCGGTGCTCAAAACGGATCTCACCGTCTGCATTATCCATTAGGGCGTACCACACCCGGGGTGTACCATCGTTAGCGGGCATACCAATCACACCCGGATTAAGCCAAAGCTTATCGTTTTGCTGGTGGGAAAACGGCAAACCGCAGTGCCCGGCTACAATGATGTCGGCAGCGGTATCCTCAAAATTCTTTTGCTTGATGCTCCAGGGTGTAGAGCGAAATACGTATTCCGAAATGAAATGATAGGAACCATGTACCACGACTACCCTCTTGCCCCCATAATTGAAGCCCAGGTTCAGCGGTAAGGTATCCATCCAGTCCACGCTGTTTTGGCTCAGGTTTACCTGGGCGTAAGGGTACCAGTTTTTGGCAAAGCTCTCACATCGGCCGCCTTCCTTGAATTCGCAACCGCAGTCCAGGCCGCCTTCGCGCAGGTTCTGCTCCACGTTACCGGCAATGGCATGTACCCCCCACTCGCGAAAGAGGTTCACCGTTTCCTCCGGCTGGGCGCAGTAGCCCACAATGTCACCGGTACAGATGATGTTAGAAGGCTTTACCCCCTCCTCCTCGGCCAACTTCATCAGCTTTTCCAAGGCCTGCAGGTTGGAATAGACTCCACCGAACAGCAGCATTTTACCTTCTATAGTTCCCAGGTCTTTCATTCCTTGCGCATCGCTATTAAGGGTATAAAGTAAAGCAATAAACTCAGTACAGTCCCCAACAAATTAGCCGATAACAACTCTGCATAAGGTCCACTGAAAAACACTAAACTTTTTGGATACCAGCCCCCGGCCAGTAATATCCCGGATACCAAGCCACAACCTACCGCCAGTAAAAAGGACAGTTGTGGAGCTTTTTGCTTCCAGAACAGGAAAACCGGGGCCAGCCCAATCACCATGGTTCCGCTGATGGTGGTAGCCGACAAAATAGTAGGATCTAAAAACACCGGGATAGTGCCTAATACGGTGAGTATCGCCATAGCTAAACGCCCGTTTAGTACGGTAATCTTGTTCTTCCAGTCTATGATAGCCAGTTTCGAAAAGGAAGCAAAGGTGCTGTCCAAGGTGGACGATGCTGAAGTGATCATAATGGTGTTCATCAACAGCATCATACCCACCCCCAGGGTCCGGTTTACCAGCACTGGAGCCTGATCGCCTTCCAATCCCTGGTTTTGGGCGTACACGCCCACCAGGCTGAAAAGTAAAATGCAGATAAAACCAATTACCGTTGCCCAAATAAAGCTCTTGCGGGTGGTGTGGGGATCGCTGATAAAAGCACGGTCCGTCATCACCGGGTCATGAAAAGGATAGCTGAATACCTGGAGAAGCACCACCCAGATCAGGTTGATGCCACCTTCGGAGTTCCAGGAACTGCTTTGGGCTACGTACTCTGCTCCACCTTCCATATCCGGCATCAGCATCACCAGTATTACAAAGAGGATCACCCCAAAGAGTACCATCTGTATGGCATCGGTAAAGAGAGAGCTTTGCAGCCCTCCTTTAAGAGCGTAAGCCAACGTTAATGCGGTAAACACCAGAACCGCTCCATAATAGGGCCAGCTTCCACTTTCTCCAAAGTAGGAACCGATCACCATGGTATTGCTCCATACCTCGTTAAAAAGGCGTATCGCGATCAACACTGAAAAGAGCACCAGTGCCTTACGCCCAAATTTCTTTTCCAAAAACTGGTGAATACTCTGGAATTTGCCTTTTACACGCAGATTGAACAGCACCAATCCACACACCAAAAAACTCAGGTAATAACCCGCATAGGCCAATCCGCCCAGGATGCCATAGCTCATGCCCAAGTTGGCGGCATTGGTAATGCTCTTGGCAAATATCCAGGAGATCACCAGGCTGCTGGTGAGCAATAACATTCCGGGCTTCCGGTTTTGGGTAGCGGCTTTAAAAAACTGCTCCACCGTACGCGCCCTGGGTGACAGCCATAGCATGACCAAGCCAAAGCTGATCACAATGATCCATTGGAGGGTAATGGGGTTACTCAAGTTCATTTATGGTTTTCAGACCTGTCAGGTTTTGGAAACCTAACAGGTCTTTTTCTTTTCTTCATCTTTTAACAACCCAGCCCTTCGACAAGCTCAGGGGGTGGGTTTTTACCTCGCGATTATCCATTTCGGGTAACCTTTAATTTACTTTTTACCTGTGAGCTTGTCGAAGGGCATCTCACCAGATCGGCCAGGTACCAGCCAGGTTTTGAAAACCTGACTAGTCTCTGGTCTAGTTTTCCCACCAACCGGGACTGTTATATGTATCCCCACCAATCCGACCGGCTGCTTCCACACGGTTGGTATTATTAGCAGCCTGCTCGGTTTGTGGATAGCGGTAACGCACTGGATATTGATCGCCATTCAGGTTATCGGCTGCCACTTCCAGACTGGGAATACCAGTCCTGCGAATACTGAACCAGGCTTCATGGCCATTATTGAAAAGGGCCAACCACTTTTGGGTCAATATCTTTTCCAGGTCGTTGATTCCGGTTAAGACCACTTCGGGCTGTAAAAGGTAGGTAGCCGGAAGTTCCGTTTCGTAATAATCGAACATGGCAGTGATGCCCTGCTGGTAATAGGTAGCTGCGGAACCTCCGATCAGCCCGCGGGAAGCGGCTTCGGCCAAAGCCAGTTGCAACTCTCCGTACAACATAAATTGAGCATCGATACCATCGGGTACATCGCGTAAAATAGAACCAAGCAGCGACACATCCCCTAAATCATAAGCATTCTGGCTGGCACGGCTCAGCCCGTTGGGGATACCCTCATACACCGGATTAGCCGTATTAGCAGAATTGGCCGTGGGTTTAAAATAAACAGCGATACGCGGGTCGTTATAAGCTTCCAGAACACCGTCAATGGTGGTGCTCATGCGCAAGTCCGTATATCGGCCAATACGCTCATTGAAAATAAACCATTGGTTAGGCGCACTGCTCAGATAGGGTACTGCCGCATTATCGGCATTGGAGGTCATCAGGTTGCCGGAATTGACCAGGGCTTGTAGCTCAGCACTTACGTCCTGCCGCTCACTGATGCGCAACAGGTAACGCACTTTCAGGCTGTTAGCAAAACGAAGCCAGGCATCCAGGTTCCCGCTGAATAAAATATCACCCTGTACGGTTTGGTTGGAGATACTGCTTAAGGTAGTTGCAGCTTCGTCCAGCAACTCCAGAATGCCACCGGCACCGGTGTAGATATTCTCCTGGGTATCGTACTCCGGGGTAAAATTACCGATACTTTGCCCTTGTATAGCTTCCGTCCAGGGCACATCGGCCCAAAGGTCAGTGAGTTGTGCACCGATCCAGGCCCTCATAATCTTGCCGACCGCACGGTACGCATCATTACTGCCTTCAGCCTCGTTCATAGACTCGATATCGTTGAGCAGGCGGTACAGCGTATTCCAGTAATCCACATTGGTCCCCAAATCGTAGCGATCTACCGGCTGAAACTCAATATTGGAAGTATGCTGCGCCAGCATATTCCCGGCCAACCAACCCTGACGGGCGTTGCCATCGGCCGCTTCCCAAATTACATTGGATAAGAGGAATTGTGCGGAAACCGTTTCCGGGGCATTGGGATTTTTATTGATCTCTTCAAAATCCTTGGTGCAGGAAACGGCCAGTACCAAGCTTAAGGCGGAGGTATATAGAATTAACTTCTTCATGATGTTCTAAAATTGGGTTTTGATGCTGAAACCGTAGCTGCGGCTGGAAGGATAGGACATATCATCCACTCCAAATCGGAGGTCCTGACCTTGCATGGCACTGAGCTCAGGATCAAAATGTGGGTTTTCGGTAAAGAGTAGAAGATTGTTGCCAATCACCCCTACGCTGATGCCTTCAAAACCAATGGTTTTTACCCACTTTTGCGGAAGCTCATAGTACAGGCTCACCTGGCGCAATTTCACATAGGAGGCATCATAGAGCGCGGTGGCTTCATTTGCGCGGTTGTTGTACTGGTTGTAGAAATCCACCGCAGGAATGGCAGTGGTATTTTCCACGTAATTCGGATTTTCTTCGGTACCAATATTGACTACTCCGTCCCCGATCACACCGCTTTCACGGCCTTCGAGTGATTCTTCCAATACTCCGGAAGACAGACCCAGCGACTTGGTGCGCGAAACAATGGTTCCGCCTTGCCTCCAATCTACCAAAAAGCCAAAGGTTACCGGACCAAAACGGAACTGGTTGTTGAAGCCGATAATGAAATCAGGATTGTAGTTCCCCAGCAGTTGCAGTTCACCATCACGTACCGGAATACCGTTCTGATCATAAACATCACGCCCCTGGTATTGCTTAATACCGGTTCCGTACATATCTCCTACCCGGCCACCTTCTTTTACAATGTAGAATACGCTGTTATCGCCCCCGGAATAAATACGGGTAAAACCGATCACGTATTGATCTACCCCCGGTGGTAATTCCTCCACCACCGCGCGGCTGCTGGTAAAATTGGCAGATGAAGTCCAGGAGAAGTTATCTTTTTTGATGATGGCAGCCTGTAGCATCAGTTCCAGCCCTCGTGTGCGAACCACTCCACCGTTCTCTACCCTTTCGGCAAAACCACTGGCGGCCGAGGCCGGTAGCCTTACGATCTGGTCGGTATTGCGGGTTTGGTAGGCCGCTACATCCAACATTAAACGGTTGTTGAAAAACCATACTTCACCGCCTATCTCAAGGCTGTTTTGCCTTTCAGGACGCAAGCCGGAGTTCAGTAAGGTAGAAGTATTGGTTACCAGTGGTGAGGAGCCGTAGTTACGATTAAAGCGCAGGGTATTGCGCAGTTGGTAGGCACGGGTATCGTTCCCTAAACTGGCTATACTGAAGCGAGCCTTAGAATAGCTGATCCAGTTGGGCAGGTCCATAAAACGATTGAACACATAGCTTACCGAAGCGGAGTAGTAGCCAAAAGATTCACTGCCGGCCGGTAGGGTGCTGGACCAATCGTTGCGGTAGGTTAAATCCAAAAATACGCCCTGGCGGTAACTAATCTGGCCGATACCGTATAAGCTGTTGATACGCTTTTCGCTGTTGTACTGAGCGATTTCCAGCGGAATTTTGGAGTTTTCCAGGTTATACACATTGGGTACGGAAAGCTGCCCGGCCTGGGTGGATTTATTTTCAATGGATTGATCCATGCGGTTGGCCCCGGCCGATACCGCATAACGCCAATTGCTGTTGATCTGGTCTCGCCAGGTCAATAAGAGATCAGTATTGATCTCCTTAAAAGCTATATCGTCTTCACGGTAGGCTCCGTTGATCCAACGCTTGGAGCTGAAGGCGCGTTTAAACTGTCGTTGATCTACGTAATAGTCGATACCGCTACGCAGGCGCAGGCTTAACCTTTCGGAGAAATCGTAGGTCAGTGCTCCGTTCCCCAAAATACGGTCTTTATCAAAGCTATTGGTGTTTTCATACACCGTAAGGAAGGGGTTGTCCATCCACTGGTAGTTAAAGTTGTACTGCTCAAAACCCTCCTGCCCGGCCTGCCAGTAATCGCGTAGGCTTTCGATATTGTTTTGTCGCCCCATCCAGTTGAAGATGTACATTACGTTTTCCGAACCGTAACCCAGACCCGGCCGGTTGTTGCTTTTGGAATTGATGTAATTGGCAAACAGGCTGGCACTGAATTTATCGGTCAGTTGCTGCCTCCCGCTCAGGGCTATACCGTTACGTTGCAGGTCGGTATTGGGAATAATGCCGGTATTGTCCAGGTTGCTATACGAGAGGCGAAAGCTGGAACGATCATTACCACCGCTCACTGAAACATTGTTCTGATAGGTTACCCCGGTTTGGAAAAAGTCCCGCACATTATCTGGCTGAGCGGTCCAGGGTGTTGCGGTTATTGGATTTAAAGTGCCATTTACGTTACGGGCAATAATATCACCACCTCGTACTACATTACCGTTAGCATCCATAGATGGCCCGTCAAACTGGGTAATCAGGCGGCCATCCATCACCGGACCGAAACTGCGGATACCTCCGTCATTCACCCCCCCTCCCGGACCGGCATCCAGTCCATCATCGTAGGCAAATTCGCCCCCGGCACCGCCACCGTAGGTATTTTGATATTGCGGTAAAACCAGTGGTGTTTCAAAAGTAACGGTGGAGCTGGTGCTTACCCCCAGGCCTTGCCGGTTTCCACCCCGTTTGGTGTTGATCAGAATTACCCCATTTCCGGAACGGGCACCGTAGAGGGCAGCCGCTCCCGCCCCTTTCAGCACACTAATGGAGGCAATGTCTTCCGGGTTGATCTCCGCCAAGCCGTTCCCAAAATCCACTTCCTGTATGCCTTGTTCCGTATTCTCCAGGTCGCTGGCAATCAAATCGTTATTGATAGGTACACCATCCACCACAATCAGCGGTTGATTGGTTCCACTTAAAGAGTTTTCACTGCGAATCACGATGCGGGACGAAGAGCCCACCCCTGAAGAACCGTTGGTAACCTGCACCCCGGCCACTTGTCCGGCCAGGCTGTTCACCACATTGGTTTGCGGCACATCGGTCAATGATTTGGGTTCCACCTCGGTTACGGAATAACCCAGCTCCGCCCGGTCGCGTTTAATACCCAGGGCGGTAACCACCACATCATCCAGTTGGGAAACACTGGGTTTTAAACTGATCTCCAGCCTACTGGTACTGGCACTTACCGTGCGCTGCTCGGTTACATACCCCAAAGCCGATATTTGAATGGTGGCAGCACTCTGAGAGAGGTTTATGGTAAACTCACCTTCTGAATTGGTAACCGTGTAGGTTTCCGTGTTCACCACCTGGATGGTTACCCCCGGTATGGGTTGGTTATTTTCGGTATCTGTAATAATGCCTTGTAGCTGGAAGTTTTGGGCAGTTACCAGGTTTATACCAAGCATCTGCACCATGCATAAAGCATAGAATTGTTTCATAATGAATGTTTTAAAAAAAATATTAGCAGGCAACCCACCCGGTTTGGAGCAGGTCATTGTAAAAAGGAAAATCAGGATGGTATCAGGCCCTGGCGGGTGGACCGCGCCTGCCCAATGCGCTTTGTAATTCCCGGATGGAAAACGGGAGGTGATGAGTGGTTACCCGAACTGGCTTGACCTGGAGGAGGCCCAGCAGAAAACGATACAGAAAATGATTATCCGGAAGCTCCTTGAGCAACTGTAGCAGATCGGTGGCACCATCCACATCTGCCAGTTCCTCTAAAAAGAGAAAGTTACCGTTAATCCGGTCGGCATAATACACCAGGTGCTGCTGAAGACTTGCCGTAAGCCAGGGTAACTGTAAAAACCGGATTTTATGGTAGGCCTGCCGGGTAAAGCCCAGGAGGTAAACGCCACCGTCACGCGATGGACCAATCACCATTTGATGATCATTGAGGGCTCCAGCGGCCTCCTTCAGATGTTTTTCGGTAAGCAAAGGTGTATCCGAACCTACACTGATCACTTTTTCGTAGCCCAGCGCAAAAACGTCTTCAATGGCATTGGCGAGGCGTTCGTTGAAATCGGCACCCCGCTGATCGGTATCGTAGGTTATGATGGTAGGATACCCACTATTACCGAGGGTTTGGCGGGTTTGTTCCAGCAAGGTACCGGCTACCCGGTAATTATCGCTTATCGTTCCGGCCGGAAGGAATTTCTTTTCCAATGCTTCATTGCGCGCGGTGCGCGCAAACAGCAGCAGGGCCGTTTTATGGTCCGCACGGTTAACGGGCATTACTGGTATATGTGAAAGAAGCATCTGTCATTTCAAAAGGCGCTAGGTAACTGCACCCTGGCAACTGGAACCGGCTCCGGCCGTACAGCCGTAGCAATGTTGGTGAATGAATATCGGACGTTTGTTCAGGGCTTCAATGTCAAAATCTTTGATGTGCTGCGATTTGGGAGCCGCTACTTTCATGGCTAGCATCTGGTTAAAATCACAGTCGTACATATAGCCATCGTAATCTACCGAAATGGTATTGCGGCACATCACGTTCATAGCGGCCGTAGGATTGAATGCCTGCACCAGGGTTTCCATGTAATCGTCATAGTTTTCGCTGGCCAGCAGGTAATCCAAAAAGCGTGAGATCGGCAGGTTGGTAATGGTAAAGAGTTCATGGAACTCAATATCAAAAAGCTTTTTCAACTCCCGTTTGAAATCGGCTTGTAACTGCTCCTGGTTGCCGGGCAAAAAGGCACCGCTCGGGTTATAGACTAAATCCATTTTCAGCGGACTATCCGGCATACCGTAACCCACGGCATTCAACATTTTCAACGCTTTGATGGAATCGGAAAAAACTCCCTCTCCCCTTTGGCGGTCGGTTTTGGCTTTGTTGTAATACGGCAAGGAGGAAATGACGTGTACGTTGTTCTCAGCAAAGAATTCCGGTAAGTCGTAATACTTTTTATTGGCCAGGATGATGGTGAGGTTGGAGCGAACTATGATGTCTTTCACCCCTATCTTTTTAGCTTCGGTTACAAACCAGCGAAAATCCGGGTTCATTTCCGGGGCACCACCGGTAAGGTCCAGAGTATGGATATCAGTCTTTTTCATAATATCCAGGATGATCTGCATATATTCACGCCCCATGATCTCACGCCTGTCGGGACCGGCATCAACGTGGCAGTGCTTGCACACCAAGTTACACATATAACCCAGGTTTACCTGCATGATCTCGATATTAGTAGGGCGTAACGGATACTCCCCCATCTGCTCGATCTTATCTTTAAAAGTGGGCAGGCTACCGTCCGCAAAATCACCTCCTGAGAGCACTTTCAGTTGCTCTTCAACCTGCGCCAGTTTATGATTTTTCCCTTTGAGGGATCTTTTACTCTCTTTCTTTTTGGTTTGCACCTCCATACTACATTGATAGTTTTTTCACTTTATTCATCATCTGCACCCCGTGTACCAGCGAAGCTCCTCCCCGTATGGCCCCTGCCACGTGTACCGCTTCCATCATTTGCGACTCGGAAACACCCATCTTCAAAGTATCCTTGGTATAAGCATCAATACAATACGGACATTGAATGGCGTGGGATACCGCTAAGGCGATCAAGGCTTTTTCACGGGCGGTGAGAGCTCCTTCTTCAAACACTTTTCCGTACCAGTCGAAAAACTTTTCGGCCAGTTCGGGTTCAAAATCAGCGATGTCCTTGAATTTTTTGAGGTCTTCTTCCTTATAATAAGGTTTGCTCATGCAGATTATTTAGTTTTCACGTTGCGAGACAGCCAATGTAAGCGAAAAATGATGAACGCTATCGTCCGGTAGCTTACATTTTACCAAGGCTGTGCCCAGTTTTACTTACGCAGGAGGTTTGGGAATGGATTGAGCATGCAGCAATAATTGAGGTGACCATTTTTTTATTGTCAAATACTTTGGCAAAATATTTATTGCCAACCCTACTCGTAGATCTCAAGGCCAAAGGCTGGTACCGGGTAATAACCTAAAACGGGGTACTCACTGCGCCACTCTTTACTTCTATACCGATAACGGGAAAAGGTGGGATGATCTTTAATCTGTTCCTCATCCATAGGAACGTAAACCATGCTGTGGCTACAACTTTGACGATCATCGTCATCCACATCTTTATCATACGGGCAGCCGATCCATTCTACGCCCGCAAAAACACCCTCCACCGGCAGCAAGAGATTCTCACTTTGCAGGTCAATGATGGCCTCTTTCTTCATTTTACGATCCAGTTCAAAGATCACTTCCACCGGTAGTTTTTCTCCCGGGGTATTGTTGTGATTACGGTAAAATATAACTTTCATGGCCAGGGATCGTTTCCTGGACCATCGTTTGGTATGAAACACAAAGGATTTGATCCTCTTCTCTTCTACAAAATCATTGTGAATCAGGGTGATCCATTCAAACCCCTGGTAAGCCCCCATGGTGTGTCGCTTACGCAAACGTTCTACCCCGGCAAACACTACCTTGGGTTCAGACGGGAAGTTTAACGTGACTTCCTGAAGCACCTGAGGGTTATCGTCTAAATGAATAAGCTCCTCAATATCGGCCACATGCACTTGAAATGTTTTGAAGTTCAGATGAGAGACCTCTATATCGGTGATACCTTCTTCCAGGTCCAATAAAGCCCAACCTTCGCTATTGGTATAGGTTCCTCCGCTTATTGAACCGTTTTTAAGGTAGGTGATATTGGCATAAGGCACGGGCTCTTTGGTTTGTAGAGACACTACCTGCACTTCTTTTTGTGCGGTACACGTAAGGACTACGGCAAGCATAAGTCCTAAAAGGTTAAGGTATTTCATAGAGCGGTTAAATTACGGTTTCCCGGAGAATATCAAATCCGGATCTAAGCAGTGGCTCTATTTGTTGAAGAATACTACTTACCCGGCCTTCGCCAGGCCACCTTTAGCAAATCACCTACGAAAAACTATGCTCTCCCTTAATTTCCTTACTGAATACTTTGTGATTTTCGGAGTAATCGATGGGTACTTCAATCAGGTGAACGCCTTTTCCATTTAAGCAGCGGCTGAGCACTTCCTCCAATTGCTCTCCTTTTTCAAGGGTGTGGCCGGTAGCCCCGTAACTCTCAGCGTAGGCTACAAAATCAGGGTTACCGTGCGAAAGACCGTAATCTTCAAAGCCCATATCCCCCTGTTTCCATTTGATCATACCTAAGCCCTTATCGTTGATGATCATCACCACCAGGTCCAGCTGCAAGCGCACGGCCGTTTCCAGCTCTGCAGAGTTCATCATAAATCCACCGTCACCACAAATGGCCATTACCTTACGCTCCGGGAATACAATTTTAGCGGCTATAGCCGAAGGCAGCCCCGCCCCCATGGTAGCCAGAGCATTGTCCAGCAACACGGCATTGGGGTGTTCTGCTTTGTAATTCCGGGCAAACCAAATCTTATACATCCCATTATCGAGGGTAAGCGTACCGGTTTCCGGCATAGTTTTCTGAACGATGCGAACCAGGTGTTGCGGCTTTACCGGAAAACTTACTTCCACCTCCGCTTCCCAAATTTTTTGCCGCTGTATTTTTTTTACTTTTTCAAAAGGCTCAAAATCCCATTGGCCGCCCTGGAGGGCCTCCCCCAACTGCTCTATGCTGTGGCGGATATCCCCGATCAATTCATAGCGGGGTTGGTACACCTCTACAATATGGGCGGGTTTGTAATTGATATGCAGTACATCAAAAGTACCGGCCTGCGCTACAAAAGGCGGTTTTTCTACAATATCATGTCCTATATTAATAATCAGGTCAGAAGCTTCAATGGCATCGTGCACATAATCCGATTCGCTAAGGGCGGCCGTACCGATGTAGTAGGAGCTGCGCTCATCTACCGCCCCCTTGCCCATTTGGGTGCAGAAAAAGGGAATTTTTGTTTTTTGAATGAATTCCGAAACGGCCTTGCAGGTTTCAATACGTTTGGCGTTGGCCCCGATCATGATCAAGGGGTGCTGCGCTTTTTTAATAATTTCCACCGATTTATCCAGATGGGCCTGTGCGGCTTTTCCAATATCCTGGTACTCGCGCCTTTCAATAATAAACTCTCCGACATCCTCTTGTGCTACATCCTCGGGCAGTTCCAGGTGGGTGGCACCCGGGGTTTCGTATTTAGCCAGCCGGAAGGCCTGGCGCACTTTAAAAGGTATGGAGTTAACGGTGGTCACCTGCTCGGAGAATTTGGTGACCGGCTTCATCATACCTACTACGTCAATAACCTGGAAAGCGGCCTGCTTGCGGTTGTTCAACGGTTTTTGACCGGTAATCATCACCATGGGCATGGCTCCAAGATGCGCATAGGCGGCACTGGTCAGCAAATTAGTAGCACCCGGCCCTAGTGTGGACATGCACACCCCTGGTTGCCCGGTAAGCCGGCCGTATGTAGCGGCCATAAACCCAGCGGCTTGCTCATGACGGACCAATATCAGTTTAATAGAAGATTTACGCAGGGATTCCAGGAGGTCCAGGTTTTCTTCCCCGGGAATACTAAAAATATACTCTACACCCTCGTTTTCCAGGGCTTTAACAAAAAGGTCGGATGCTTTCATGCGGTGATTTAATGAGATCAACAAATTAACACCAGGCACTGGCATTGTTTAAAATTGTAAAGGCCCGGTAGCAAACTTTTTATCTTTCGGCTACTTCCCGATAGGAGTCCCCAATATTTTCTCCAATATCCGCAAACTGATCCAGTAAGTAGGCTTCACCCCTTCTGCTCCCAGACTGCCGGAAGAAAGGGTACTCCCCGTAACCAAAGGATTATCCGAAGCATAATAGGCATAGCGAACTTTAACATCAGCGGCAATACTCTTGCGGATACGTGCGGCACTCTGGATGGCCTTTTGATAATGAGCTCCCTCCATCTCCAGGCCAATAGCATTCCAGGTAGAAGTTTGAAAATGGTGCAACACATCACGGTTTTGGAGGGAGGTTCCAAGCACCGTGATCATAGGGCCTTCGTAAACTCCCAGTCCGGTATCTTCAAAATCAGACTTGGATAAATCGTTTTGAAAAGGGTAGTTATCAGCCGTTCCCTCAAAAACGTGCGCAGTAGGTATCATCAAATCTCCTTTATTGCCTTCCAAAATGCCCGCCTTACCCATTATGGAAACGGACTTCACGTTGAGGCTTTGAGAGAGGTTTTCACTTTCAAAGGGTTTGAGTAATTCGTCCATACACTCAAAAGCCTGCTCACCAAAAGCGTAGTCCATCACCAAAAGCAGGGGCTTCTCGCCCTCCGGGTTTTTGAGATTCAGGGGAAGCCTTTCCAAATCCACTTTTTCCAGGTCTATCAGTTGTACCGTAAGGTTGGTTCCCGAGCGGTCACGAATTTCAGTTAAACCGTTTTCAAGGGCATATTCACGAATAATCCGATTACTATCCGCTGCTCCGCGGCTGCTGGTGTGTACGGCTAAATCTTCCAGGTTTGTAAACTTTTGATCCTGTAAAGCCTGGAAGCCATAAAGGGTATTCAAAAAACTATGCAGGTTGGCACTAATGATATGCACCGGGCGACTGAGCCAGTTTTTTTGAGCTATCACATCCTTTAACGCATGGGCCCACTTTTCACCGTAAATATGATGGCCCACCACATCCTTAAGTTTGGCAGAAACCATTACCTCGCGCCTGTTATCGTTCACATGTTCATCAATAGCCACTTTACCCAGCCAGTAGGCAAAGTGATAGAGGCTGTTACAACCGGGGCTACGCTCAAAATCCTCAACGGCCTTGCGGGTTTCCTCCACCGTGCGCCCCAATACATTGCTCAGGTAAACCAGGGCCCTCTTTTCATCAAAGCTCTGCTCATTCTCCTGGAATTCCACTACCTCCGAAAGACGTAACCAGTTATCAGTAGGCCGGTCTTTTAAGTCCAGGGCGTGGGTACATATCTTTTCAGCTTCAATGTATAGATAGGTAAGGTGGGTCAAAATATCGTAAATATCGCTACGGCCCCGGCTCATTTCCACGTACATACGGTCGTTATCGATACGGTAACAGTTGCGCCTTCGTTTAATGGGCATAATCACCGTATGCCCGGCTTCTTCAAAACCTTCACGGGCCACCAACTGTATAAAGCGGCACTCCTCAATCCCCTTGGGCAAGCGTTCGGCTACATACAGCAGTCCCTCCATATCCACCCGTTCCGTGTCGTCAATGTCTCCGTAAATTTCCGGTTTCAGAATGTGTAAGGCCTCAATCAGCGATTTACCACTTACCCCCAGGGGTTTATAGCTGCCACGGATAAAAAGGTGGCGCATGGTAATGTACATCCGCTCAATGGCGGCACGCGATTCACGGGAGCGTTGTTTGGAGTAGTTCATGGTTGGCTAATTTAATAAGATGAAGTCGTTTATATTCGTTAGAGGTAATGAACTTATTATACTAAATCCCTTGCGGTCACTTTTAAACTTTTGTGTATGAAAATTCTCCAAATCCTACTGCTATCCTGCTTTACCGTTTCATGGGCCCAGGCACAATTCGACCTGGATTCCAATTACTACAGCGCTTCTTACCTGAGTTTTGGTTACGGAAACTTTTCTGCCGCTGAACTTCAATCTTTCGCCCCCAACTTAAGTGCTCCTGGTCCTGATAAGTTCATCTTCGGGCTACAGTCCCTGGTAATGAAGCGGAATTTATGCATCGGTTTTGGTATGAATGGTATGCTGGGAAATACGTTGGAAAACGAGCAAATGGAATTTAATCATAGTGCCTTTTTATTTGGCCTGGATGTAGGTTACCCATTACTCTCCACCGCCAAACACAAACTTTACCCAAAACTGGGCGTGGTTTGGGTGATTGAGTACTTGCAGATCAACCAAAAGCAGAATCTTAATTTACAGCAAGTTCAACAAAACTTTGAGCGCGAAATTAATATTGACAAGGGCAGCTTGGGATTTGACTTTTCACTCAACTGGGATTTTGTACCCCGGTGGAAGGAAATTAAGGGAAGGCAAGGTTACGGAGGCTTTTTGATAGGATTATCGGCAGGATACCTTTGCACTTTGGCCAATGATAATTGGAAATATTCCGGGGGTGAAATTAACGGTGCCCCCACTTTTGGTACTCAAGGCTTTTACGTAAAGCTTACGCTGGGTGCTGCCACTACGGCCAAAGATGACTGATTGAAAAGAGCCAGGAACTCTATAATTAAATCCAAACCGGAAAAACGTATTTTTAGGTTTCCACCCAAACAGCTTCAATCCATGCCGCGCATCTTATTAAGTCTTTTCTTTTACCTGATTTTTCAAACCGCTTTTGCCCAGGAGTTTACCGCTGAAGAAACCCGTGAGGATCTTGCCTTTTTACGCAAAAGCATACAGACCTACAATCCAGCTCTTTATACCTACAACCCTGATTTTGATGCAGCTTCTGAACAGATTACCCAGGAAGTGGACGGGGAACCGGTATCCCTTATCGCCTATTTCCAAAAGGTGAGCCGGATGTGTGCGCTAAGCAATGAAGGGCACTTTAAGCTGGGGGACTGGCAGGATACGGTACACCAACCGTTTATGGACTTTAGGTATCGCTATATGCCTTTCTCCATCAAACTTATCTCCGGACGGTTTTATGTGGATGAAGACTATTCTTCGGAGCAGCTGATGAAAAAAGGAGACCAAATTCTGGAAATCAATGGCCGCAAGCCGTCCGAGATACTCCACTCATTTTACCCCTACCTCTGCAGCGATGGCCACATTAAAACTTACCCCAACCTTCAAATTGAGTCGGGCTTTCCCTGGTTGTATTATTTGTACATAGAGCAACCGGAATCTTTCACCTTAACGGTTCAACACCAGGGAACACCTGCGCGCAAGGTGCTGGTCAAAGCCATCGCAAAAGATCAGCAGGTTGAGAACTATAAAAAATACGTAGCTCCATTTCGTGAAGCACTTCAGCCGGAAGATGCATTTTACACCCTAACCCATACCGACCACTATTCCATGCTTACACTCCCCTCTTTTGATTACCGCGTAATTGAAAAATACGGGGTTAAAGCTACCCGGCTTTACAAAAACATCTTTAAAGAACTACAGGAAAAAGGAGTGCAGAGATTGGTCATCGACCTTCGCAACAATACCGGTGGCCGTAATGAGTTCGCTTTTGAAATGATCCCTTTTATACTAAAAAACGACCATGGCGATGAATTCATGAAAAAGTCGGTTTCGTGGGAAGGAAAGGAAAGAGAATACCGTTTGCCCAGGGCTTCCAAATACCTATTCAAAGGCGATATTTATGTATTTGTGAACGGCAAAACCTACTCAGCGGGGCACAGCCTGGCGCGTTACCTGGTGGAATATGGAAATGCCGTTGCCATTGGCGAGGAGAGCGGTACCCGCTATGAAGGTTTTGCTGCGGGTTCCACCCAATACGTTACCTTACCCAGCAGCCAAATAGGGATCGGTATTCCGCGCTACCTCAATTATTATCCCAGCTCGGGCAAGCAAACTACCAAAAACCGGGGTCTTCTACCCTCACAAGCAATAAGTTATACCCTCGAGGATTGGTTAAACAACAAAGACCCTTACCTGGAGAAACTATCGATACTCTTAAAGGATTAAAGTGGCTGATCACCTGTTCGCATTATGAAAAAAGGGAGTGTAATCTTCCCTACCTTTAAGCCTCACCGAAATTCAGAATTATGAGCGACCAAAATCCCAAAGTAACCGGCATAGGCGGCATCTTCTTCCGTTGTAAAAACCCTGATGAAATCAAAGAGTGGTATGGCAAAAACCTGGGGCTGGCGGTAGGCCCTTATGGCTCCTCCTTTGAGTTTCGAAATGCTCATCGCCCGGACGAGATCAATTACCTGCAATGGTCCACCTTTGCGGAGGATACCGATTATTTTGATCCTTCGGAAAAACAATTCATGATTAACTACCGGGTACAGAACATTGAAGCTTTGGTAAAGCAGCTAAAGAGTAATGGCGTAACCGTAGTAGATGACATTGTGGAATACGACTACGGTAAATTTGTGCACATTATGGACCCGGAAGGAAACAAAATAGAACTTTGGGAACCGGTGGACCATGTCTTTACCAAAATGGGTGGCCCCACCACCAAATAGCATTTTCTTATCCTTTCTGTGAGAAGAATAAACACCTGGATTTTTTTATCCCGTGCAAAACCAACACTGTGTAGCAGACGTAATAAATCCTTTCTTTTGCACCCTTTGCTGTTTGCGCCATTAACAATCAAACCAACGTAAGAGGCGTTGGTGACCGCGTTCAGCTTGCCAGCGGTTAATTGGGTTATTCGGCAGAGTACCGCCACACATATCGATAGCTATAATATTTACCTCAATAGTGCATCCGGTGCGCGCATTATCTTGAAGAGAATTTACAGTGCTACCTTACGTATTGACACGATAAATTGTAAGACAGGCTACGAAATGTAAATACTTTTATGTTCGATAATCCGTTATATATCGATGTTATAATTGCTTTGAAGTTTTGTTATTATCAGTAAGAAGCATGATCTGTTGAGCACTTATAAAATATTTCTATTTTTTTATTTGATTTTCTTTCATTGCGAGCTTATTGCGCAAGGAAACTTTGAGCAGTTTAATGTAACCAATTACACCGTAGAAGACGGCTTACCCAGCAATGAGCTTTACGATGTCCACCAGGACAGCTTGGGAAACCTCTGGCTAGCTTCTGACCATGGCCTGGTAAAGTTTGACGGCCAAAAAATGCAGACCTATGGGCTGGAAGATGGCTTACCGGATGAGGTGATCCTTAAAATATACGAAGATGATAAGCATCGCATGTGGCTGCTTACCTATACAGGGGGAGTCTGCTATATGGAGAAAGGAAAATTCATTATTCCTTCTTTTAATAATCGTTTATTGAAATTACTCCCCAGAAAACAATCATTCGTAAACAAAATAGCGGTAGTGCATGATGAAGTGTATTTATGGTGTACAGACTGCTCCTCCTCTTACTTTAAAGCACTGGTAGGCGGAAGAATAGAAAAAGTAGAATTAACAGAACTATACAAGAAACTGGATACAAAAAATCCAAATGTCCGATGGATACTCGAATTGGAGAATGAAGAATCGCTCATGGGAGTTTACATCAGCGATACGGCCGTCAAATCAAATATGCTTATTCCGGAAGATACTGGCCTCTGGTATAAAGAAGAAAAACACGCAGGCAAGAAGATTACGTTTTATCATTTAAACGGTTGGGGTAAGGGGTATCATGGTACCCATTGGAGGAGTGAGCAGGTGGATATCCTGATGCACGAAGGTAAAGCCTTAAGTAGGGATAGTTCGGGAATGTCTTTTGTGTTTGATTTTAAATCACGAGTGTTTGACGCAGAAAAGTCGCAAGCCGGTTATTTTTTCCCCTTATTCAACGGTGGGCTTCTACAGTTTAAAAATAAGTTAGACTCAGTCAATCTTGTTGGTCACTACCTTAAACAGTACATGTTCACTTCAATATGTAAGGATCGGCAAGGCAGGCTTTGGGTCAGTACCCAAAACAACGGCCTCCTTAGAATTAGTTCTCTCGAACAAGGCATGTTTCAAATCACTGAAAAACATCCTGGTGTGTCTATGGCTAATCCTGTTCACCTCAAACAGGATACCTTAAAATACATCAAAGGCCAGGTGTTGTACGTTCACCCCATCAAAGAAGGTGAGCTTATAAACCCAAAACAATACTTTCTTAAAGGACCCGATATATTTACTAATAGCTTAGAAAGGGTGGTATGGCTACCAGATGGCAGTTTCTTTTATCACTTTCTACATTTTAAGATCAGACCAAAAGACAATGACACGCTTCAAGGAGTAAGTTGGGCACCTCCAAGAAACGGTTATATCCAAAAACTATACAGTGGTAAAACAGGAACAGAAGTATTAGGAGCCACTAACTTCGGTTTTTTCTTATTGGACTCAACCGGTTTTCAATTTGATTCGGAAAAAGTAGGTTTTAGAGCGAAAGTGTATTGCCTGGTACGGAAAAACGAAGATGAATTTCTTCTAGGCACTCAGAACGGCTTAATCTACTATAACAAAGCCACACATCAATGGCGAAAATCAGATGCATCGGTGCTCCAAAGCCCGATCAAGGATATAGCTCAAGATCAATACGGAAGAGTTTGGATTATACCTAAGGGACAAGGAGTGGTTATCCTTGACCGTGACTCCATATTCAGGATAACTAAAAAGGAACATTTAAGCAGTGATGTGTGCCATAGCCTTTTAATAGATAGTAACGAAGCCTGGATAGGCACGAACAACGGACTTAACTTACTACGCTTTAATCAAAGGGGCATTACCGAAACAACCTTTCTTGGACCCAGAGAAGGCCTTTTCCTGGATTACATTGATCATGTAGTGAAAGATGGTAGCTCAATTTTTGCTTTTTCCGGAAAAAAGTTTGCACGTTTAAAAACGTCCCTGCCGAGTTCCGGCATACCACCCGTTTCCATCATTGAAAAAATAGAGGTAGGAGACACCAACTATAGCATTCCTCACCTTAATGCGTTTCAGCCAAAGGCGGGCGATAATCACATTAGCTTTCATTACCGCGTCAATACCTTGCTGGACAGTAAGCTGATTTGGTATAAATATCGCCTACTGGGAAAAGAAAACACCTGGACTTACGGCCATGAAAGAGTGGCTTGTTTTCACGACCTGGAACCAGGTCACTACACTTTTCAATTGATGTCCCGAAATGCACAGGGTATTTGGAGTAAAGCGCCATTGGAATACAGTTTTTTTATACCCAAGCACTTACACGAAAGGTGGTGGTTTAGGATCACTTCCTTCGTATTGACCGTTTTGTTGTTCGTTTTCCTGGCCGAGCAATACAGAAAAAATCAACAAAAGAAACTGTTTGTAAAACACCAGCTTTTGCGCTCTGGTATCAATGCTTTAAAAGCACAGATGAATCCACATTTTATTTTCAATGCGCTGAACTCTGTAAGACACCTGCTCCTTTACAAGAAAAACAATGAAGCAGATGTCTATCTCAGCAAGTTTTCTGGTTTGCTAAGAGGCTTATTAAATGATATGGAGCAGGGCAAAACCAGCCTTGCTACAGAACTAAAGATGATTAGAAACTACCTGCAATTGGAAGAGATGCGAATGGGCAACGCATTTAATTGGGAAATTACACTACAGGACGGGCTTAAACCGGATGAGCTACTAATCCCTCCGATGTTAATCCAACCCCTGCTTGAAAATGCTATTTGGCATGGTTTAAACACTTCAAAAAAGGAAGGAAAGATTAGTGTTCACTTTTACCTGAAAGATAAAATCCTGTATGGTATTATTTGTGATAACGGTGAGGGCTTTAACCCTAAAGTAGCCCGTAAGACTAAAAGCAGCGGGAACGGCTTGGGTTTAAAAAATATAAAAGAGCGTTTGGCACTTCTTCGGGAATTTGACGGTAAACCTTATGCCATACAGATCGAAAGTGAACCAAATGGTACAGGAACAACAATTAAACTGAGCATACCACAATAGGATGAAACGGAACCCAATTACAGCCTTTATTGTTGATGATGAACTTAAAGCCAGGCAAGTACTTGCTCAGTTGCTCAAGCAAAACTGTCCACAGGTACAGATATTGGGCAGTGCAGCCAACCTTAAAGAGGCCCGTGAAAAGCTCCGGGAGTTACCAGTTGACATCGTCTTTTTGGATATAGATTTGGGTGAAGAGAGTAGTTTCACCCTGCTCGATGAAGAAGAAACCAATGCAAGCCATATTGTATTTACCACAGGACACGGTGAATATGCCCTAAAGGCATTTGGCTACCATGCCACTCATTATCTATTAAAACCTATTGATGTAGATGAGCTTAAAGAAGCTGTAAATCGTGTACAAACGCTAAAAGGTAGCCATCAGGAAAGTAAGCCTGATCCGCAAAAAAAGTCAAATCAACCCACAAGCCGTATCGCCTTAGCCGACTTATACGGCTATGAATTGGTAGAGGTTTCCGATATTATCCGCTTAGAAGGAAAGGGTGCATACACCAGCATTATCATGAAAAATGACCATACAAAAATGGTGAGTAAGTCTTTAGGGCACTTTGAAGATAAACTTACTCAAAACCATTTTTTCCGGATTCACAAAAAGCACATCATCAACGGAAAGGAACTGGTGAAATGTACCAGGGAAAAGACACCGGTAGTCACCATGTCCAACGGAGACGAATTATCAGTTTCCTGGAGGTTACGCAGCCGTTTCTTCGAGTTCTTAAAACAGACTACCTCTTTTTAACGTAACTCATTCCTTTTTTCAAGCACCATCATCGGCAAAAGCTTTGCGTTCATCTCCGTTTATAGGTTAGTGGTAAAGCGGGGGTTTCCCCTTTTCAAATATAGAGCTAGGTTTAGACCTAGAAATTCATTTTAGAACAGATTTTACTTGTATAAATAGCCGTACATGCACTTTATCAAGGTCACTGGTTATCTGATACCGTAAGGTTTATTCCGGATTGGTTTCTTATTCAAAACAAATAAACTTTATGTGTCATGAAAAAACTACCCCCTACTCATTGGTTCAGTCTTTTTGACTTTCCCAGCGAAAAGCCAATGTGATTTTTCCTGCAATTATCCCTATCAAAAAACTGAAAATCAGTAGATATAATGACTTCAAAAAATGCATGTTCTTAAAAAATTTAATCGATAAACTAAAAAATAAAATGTTATGAGAAAAATTGGAATTTTTCTGTTTATGTTATCTATTACATATGTTTATTCACAAAGCATCCCGCTCCCCCCAAATATGTGTGGTGGAGCTACCGATGATGCATCAGCGCCTTTAGTGCCAGGAGTAGATGGCTCAGAAAGCCTAGATTGCGGAAAATCTAGTAACGATTATATTGAGTATTACAGGCATTTAGAAAGCTATATACCTGATGCTAATACAGCTCAAAAAACGGTTCACATCAATTTTGTTATCTGGCAAAACGATGCAGGCACAACTAATTGGCAAAATACCCCAGCGCATATTCAGCGTTTGGAAGATATGATTGATGCCCAGCCTAATAGTGTAAATGCGCAATGGTATGATTTTAATCCGCTACCAAGCGACCCACTTCCAGGGGTTACTCATATAAATGATAAAAAAATACGGTTCAAGTTAGAGAACATATTTTTTATGCAAGATACACAGGAGTCCCAATCTGGTAATGTCTTCTCAAAACAAAGTAAACTTTTTGCTGCTCATCCTGAAGCAAAGGATCAGATGAACATTCACATTATAACTTATGCTTCAAGTGGCTATTGGGGATTTAAAACTTCTGTAAACGGGGATCCTGTTATTTTAACGCAAGATGATTCGCATAATTCGGGCTATAGCTGCGATCCTACCTGCACTGGTACCGGATGTCCAGCGTGTCCAGTATCAATAGCTTGCGATAATGGGAATTGTTATCGTGACTGGAGTTTAATGTTTCATTTGAAACATGAACTCGGCCATGGACTTGACTTATTGCACACATATGGTACTACTTGTTGCCCGGAATCGTGTAATATCAATGCATTAGACTTTTTGGATGACGTATTTGAAGTAAATGCTCCATGGTGTACTTCTGGTCCTCAAGGAAATTGTGACATTTGTTATCATACTAAAGGAAATAATGCCCATGCCTCACCAAATGATGGAGAGACCAATAACCTTATGGGCAATGATCAAGACAGGTACCTCAGCCCTAAACAACTGGGAAAGGTACACAGGGCAACAAGTATAAAAAGCCTTAGAAAATTCACCAGTGGATTTTCTGATGCCCCTATCGAGGTTACTAAAAATGAAACCTGGGATTTTCAAATGCAGCTCTACAGGCCGTTAGTTATTAAAACAGGTAACACCTTAACTATTAAATGTAAGTTATATATGCCTCAACAGGGATATATACTTGTAGAAAATGGCGCCAAACTCGTGATTGATGGAGGGGAGATTACCAAAAGCAACCCTAATGCCGGTGATCACTGGGAAGGCATTTATATAACTGGAAATAGCAACTTGCCCCAAACCCCAGGCAATCAGGGTGTACTTGAAATTAAAAACGGTGGTAAACTATCCCACGCCTCTACTGCCATAGCCAACTACTTGCCTGGTACAGGTGGAGGTTTTTATACCTGGGGTACCATGGGGGGCATAATTGATGCGCAAGATGCTATTTTTGAAGACAATGGCCGCGATGTAGAACTAGTTACTTACCACGATGGCAACAAGCCCTATCTGGCAGTATTTGACAATTGTCAATTTATAAGAACAACTGATTATCATAGGGAAAATATGCTGGCTCACATTACTATGTGGGATGTAAGCGGGGTAAAAATTACGGGGTGCACCTTTGCCCATACACCAAGTACCAATTTTCCTTATGGCCCTGGTGCTATCTATACTATAGATGCCACTTATAATGTAAATAAGAACGGTGCTGGCCCCGGTTGCACCTTTACAGGCTATGCGGATGCCATACGAAGCACTTACAGTGCCCTGGCAACGGTACCTAATCCCACTACTATCAAAGCCGCAACGATTAACAATAGTAAGCACGGCATTTACCTCAACAGTTCCATCGGGGCCACCGTAGCAAACAACACGATCAACATTGTTACTTCACCGGATTATACCCCTCCAGGCTCCCAGCCTGGAGCATACGGTATCTACATGGATTTCAGCAATAGCTTTAAACTATACAACAATACCGTTACAGGTCTGGGTACAAATATATTGGACCCTGCCGTAGGCATTGTGGTAAAAGACAACTGCGGTGAAAGCGATAAGATATCGCGCAACATTATCAACAACTTCCGTTGGGGAGTCAGTATGATAGGAGCCAATCAAAACCAATACGATGCGGTGTATGGCCTAACCTGTGTGTGCAATGACTTTGGTGGGACCCAGGACAATGCCGTAGACTTCCAGAAAGAAGACGGGGACATTGCCAAAGACCAGCTTTTAGCGGGCATAGGGGTGGCCAACAACCTGTTTAGCAACAACCCTGGCTTAGCCCACATCGATAATTTTGGGAGCAAGTTTACTTACCACTATGGCTCTGGCAGCGGGGCCATAAACGGTAGGGCCGAGCCCGTCCCCCAAAAAGTATCAAGCTTAGTCGACCTGAACCACGTAACCAACTTTACTGTAGATTATGCGGAGCAGTGTTCTGGTTCTGCAGTGGCTCCAGGTGGTGAACTAGGGGAAATTTTTGCCTTGGAGGGCTCTTTGGAAAACGACAGGGACTTAAGGGACAACCTGATAGACAATGGCAGCACCCCAGCTTTGGAGGCTCAAATCTTTTTTGCTGATGACCAAACGGAATACCAAGACCTGTACGTAGACATGATGAACATGTCCCCTTACGTTTCCATTGAAAACCTGTTGAATCTGATAGAAATATCAGAATTCCCCGAACTGGCGCTGCGCAATGTAATGGTGGCCAACCCCCATGGTGCCCGGGAAAACGAGGTATGGGAAGCTTTGGTTAATAGACAACCGCCCCTGAGCCAGCAAACCCTCAATGATATAGAGGAAGAACAACAAACTTTTACCGCTATGGATGTGCTAAATGCTGATATCAGTAGCCAGCAGACCGAGAGCCACGGGAAAAGCCTGGACCTCCTGGAATTTTATGCAGAACAGATCGCTGCTAATGACGATCATACCACTGAAATAAAAACCCACCTCAAATACAGGGATGAGGCACATTTCAGGTATGCCCTCATTGATATGTACCTGGCCGAACAAGACTTTGCAACCGTGCAAAATGAGTTGGATATATTGCCCATTGAATGTGGGCTAGACAATTTTCAGCAACTTGAATACAACGGCATGATCCAGATATATGATGTGTTGGATAACTATGCCAGTCAAAGCGAGTGGGGAAGTCTTGAGCCTGATGATATAACCATGCTGCTAAACATTGAACAGACAGGTAGTGGTATGGCTGTGGGCAGGGCCAGGGCTCTTTTGAAACTCAACCAGGTAGACATTCCCTATATTGAACCCATGCCAATTGATGGCAGTATGAAAACTAACATCTCTACTGCAGTTAACAGGCCTGAGCGACCTAATGAAGCAGCCACCAGTTTTAACCTATACCCTAATCCAGCCCAAAAAGGCCATACAATATTGCAGTGGAAATGGTTTGAAGCCGGGCTGGAAGAGGAAAAGGCACTCAAGATTTACATAAGAGATATGCAAGGCAAGCTCATAAATACCCTTACAGTAAATGATCCTCAAAGCAACACTAAATTTATTCCCACTAAAGGTTTTGTTCCAGGTGTGTATTTACTTACAATAGAACAAGATGGGAAAACTATAGACGTTCACAGGTTAGCCATTGAATAAAGAGACCTTCTTTTTAAGCAATTGTTCAAGAAAGCCGCCTTATCAAGTTCGATGAGGCGGTTTTTTTTTAGGTTTTCAATAATCTCATTCAGGTCAACATCCTATAAATTCATAAGTCAATTATGGTCAGTTGATTTACTTACAGCACCTTAAATTACTTAACAAATGGCATTGGTAATGCTTCTGACCTATAACAGCTTCTTCGGCTTTCCAGCCACAAAACCTTTAAGATAAAAGGCTCAAAGCACGCCATATCTTCAAAGGCTTTTTGACTGTATTTTTCAAAAACCAGTTTGCCCAAACTCTTCGCATTGGGGAATTTGCCATCCGGATATTGAAAACGCTCTTCGTTTAACACAGGCTTACATTTTGCAGCACCATCACCAATAAGACGTTGAATCTTGCCATGCTATTCAGAATAGATCATAGCTTATGCTGTAGCTTTGGGATAAGCATTTATATTTTGGATAATGGAGCGCCACTCTGAGTGGATCACCTTAGAATGCTATATATCGAGAGGAAATATAAATTGAGCTGATTTTTTTAATGAAGGGCAAACCTCAACTATACAAGGGATATAATAAATCATTTCTTTTGCACCCAATTAATTGGGGTTAACATCTGTTTATCAGGCAGGGTACAAGGCAAATGAATGCGTATAGCCGGGAAACTTTTTTAAACCCCAGAACTTAACTGTAAGTAAAAATAAAACGATGATTCATCCCCATACCGAATTAAAATTTATCAGTAATGAAGTAGGCTACGGTGTAGTGGCCACACAAATGATACCGGCCGGTACCATAACCTGGGTTATGGATAAACTGGACCGCGAGTTCAGCCCGGAGGATTTTCAGAATATGGAACCCATTTACCAAAATATTCTGGACACCTATACCTTTCGCAATAACCAGGGTAACCTCATTTTGTGCTGGGACAATGGACGTTACGTAAATCACAGTTTTAATTCCAACTGCCTCACCACCGCCTACGATTTTGAAATTGCCATACGCGATATTCAGGTAGGAGAACAACTTACCGATGATTACGGCTACCTGAATATTTCAGCTCCATTTAAAGGGATCAATGAAGGAACCAGGCGAAAAACGGTTTATCCTAAGGACCTCTTAAAGTATCACAAGGTTTGGGATAATAAGATTAAAAAGGTTTTCCCTAAAATCACCAAACTTGATCAGCCCCTCAAACCGGTTTTAAACTCCGAAACCTGGAGCCACGTAGAAAGGGTAATTAAAGGTGAAGAGCCGATGGAATCCATTTTGTCCAATTACTATGATGAGGACAAGCATGGCTCCTGAAGCTTAAGGACGCTGGTCCCGGGATACTTGCAAGACTGTACTTAAAGCCTGCCTGCCTAAGGCAGGGCTTCCCGCCAACTACCCTTACCTTTGCGGCCCAGAAAATATTTTATGTCCGCACAACTCACTCCCGTACTCTCCCAGCAACTACAACTTCCCTCCCGCTCCGTACAAAATACCCTAACGTTGCTGGACGAAGGAGCTACGGTACCTTTTATTGCGCGCTACCGAAAGGAGATGACCGGCAGCCTGGATGAAGTACAGGTGGGTAATATTAGGGAAGCTTACCAGCGTTTGCAGGAACTGCTAAAACGTAGGTTATCCATTTTAGAGAGCTTAAGGGAGCAAGGATTACTGAACCCGGAGCTGGAAGAAAAAATCAATGCGACCTGGTCGCCTACCGAGCTGGAGGATATTTACCTGCCTTACAAGCCCAAGCGAAAAACCCGGGCCAGTATGGCGCGGGAAAAAGGACTGGAACCACTGGCCGGCACCTTGATGAAGCAGGAAATTGAGGATGTGGAGAGCTTTGCCGCACGTTTTATTTCAGCTGAGGTAAACAATGTAGATGAAGCCCTGGCCGGAGCGCGTGATATTATAGCAGAATGGGTTAACGAAAGGGCTTACGCCCGCAACACCATCCGTAGGCTATTTGAACGGGAAGCTGCCATTACCTCCAAGCTGGTAAAGGGTAAGGAAGAAGAGGGGAATAAATACCGTGATTACTTCCGGTTTTCCGAAAGCCTGAGGCGCATCCCCAGTCACCGTATGCTGGCCCTCAGGCGTGCCGAGAGCGAAGGCATCCTACGCGTTGCCATAGCCCCTCCGGAAGACAAAGCCCTGGATCAACTGGAACGCATTTTTGTAAAAGACCGCAATGAAGCGGCTGAACAAGTTAAGCTGGCGGTAAAAGATTCCTACAAAAGGCTGCTTGCCCCTTCCATAGAAACGGAATTTCGCAGCAGCAGCAAAGAAAAAGCCGATGCTGAAGCCATAACCGTATTTGCGGAAAACCTGCGGCAACTACTGCTTACCCCTCCCCTTGGCCCCAGGCGTATTCTCGCTATCGATCCCGGTTTTAGAACTGGCTGTAAAGTAGTGTGCCTGGATGAGCAGGGAAACTTGTTGCACAATGAAAATATTTACCCCCACCCTCCACAGTCCGAAGGAGGTAAAGCGGCTGCCAAAATCAGTAACCTGGTAGAAGCCTACAAAATAGAAACCATTGCCATTGGTAATGGTACTGCCGGGCGAGAAACGGAAGACTTTATCCAAAGGCGTTTACGCCTTAAAAAAGGAGTTACCGTTTTTATGGTAAACGAAGCCGGGGCCTCCGTATATTCGGCTTCCCGGGTGGCGCGTGAGGAATTTCCCAATTATGATGTAACGGTTCGCGGAGCCGTATCCATTGGCCGCAGGTTGATGGACCCCTTGGCTGAGCTGGTAAAAATAGATCCGAAATCCATTGGCGTAGGACAATACCAGCACGATGTGGATCAGAACCAATTGAAAAAAAGCCTGGATACGGTGGTAGAAAGCGTGGTGAACCAGGTAGGTGTAAACCTGAATACCGCCAGTAAACACTTGCTCCATTACGTTTCGGGCCTGGGCCCTAAACTGGCGGAAACCATAGTGGAACACCGCGCAGAGCATGGCCCCTTTCAGAGTCGTCAAGATTTATTGGAAGTAAAAGGTTTAGGACCCAAGGCTTTTGAGCAGGCTGCCGGTTTCCTGCGCATCCCCAACGGGGAAAACCCCCTGGATAATTCAGCTGTACACCCCGAAAGTTACCCGGTAGTGCAACAGATGGCAAAGTACCTGGAACTTCCGGTGAAGCGTTTGATCGGGGCAAAAGAAGCGTTGCAAAAAATCAAGCTGCAGGATTACGTGAGTGAGCAAAGCGGTTTACCCACTTTAAAGGATATTGTGGAAGAACTGACCAAGGTAGGCCGCGACCCTCGCGGGAAGGCCAGGGTATTTTCTTTTGATCCCGGCATCCGCAAGGCAGAAGATCTGAAGGAAGGTATGACCCTGCCGGGGTTGGTGACCAACATCACCAAGTTTGGAGCCTTTGTAGATGTAGGTGCCAAACAGGACGGACTGGTGCATATTTCGCAATTGGCCGACCGCTTTGTGAGTGACCCCAACGAGGTGGTACGCCTTAACCAGGAAGTACTGGTGAAGGTATTGGAGGTGGACCTGGCACGTAAACGCATTCAGTTGAGCATGAAGGACGTGCATCAGCCATAAATGTTCCTCACGTAAAGGGCCAGCAATACAATGCTAATGATCATGACTACAGGTACGATCAGCGCGATTTGAGTTTTTAAAGCTTTCATAATACAACGGTATTTTTTGGTTATTTACCCTATGACAGTTAAGTAGGACACTACACGTATGCACCAGTAATTTTTTAGTGATTGGAAAGTGCTGACCAAGTGCAGAAAGTAGAACTAAGAGGTACCAATACGGTACAAACCACATGTGATAGAAAGCAATAAACTTGATTTCGATACCCAGGATTGGTAGTATTTAACATTTACAACTTATTTGGTTGTTAATTATAAATACAACTATATTTGTTGTATGAAGAATAAACACTTAGTACTCATCGGAGACGTTATTCAATCCCGTAAAAAATTTAATCCCGGGCAATGGCAACATTTCCATAATGCTATCAGTACCTTGAATCAGGATATGCAAGAGGCACTCCATGTGCCCCTGGTCATTTATTCAGGAGACAGTTTTGGAGGTATTGCCAAGGACCCATCCTCCGCTCTAAAACTCCTTTTACTGATACAAGAACAACTAAAGCCCATTAAAGCCAGGATGGTATTGGTAGAAGACGAGGTATCCTTCGGCTTGGAGAACAGGAACTTCCTGGAACTGGAAGGACCGGCTCTTTGGAAAAGTTCTGAAAAAATGCAGGAATTGAAAGATACCGGTGGCTATTTTATGGCAGAGCTTCAAAATAACGCCTTGTCACTATCGGTTAATGCCGCTTTAAACCTTATAATTGCTATTAAATACGATTGGGATGAACTGGAATGGTCCATTTACCAGCAATATCCCCATCAAAAAAACCAGCAGGAAATTGCGCAGCAACGGGGTGTTTCACAGCAATACATTTCCAAGCTAATACGCCAATCCAAATTCCATTTGGTTAAAAACGCTGAAAAAGATTTAATACAACTTACCCATGGAGCCAGTGCTAACGCCTGAGTACACGGAGATTTTACTGAAAACCCTGGTAATTATAGCCGGTTTTGTGGCCATTTTATTCATCACCGACTTTATCTTTAAATGGGTAATTCTGCGTAACCAGAAAAAAGTGGACGTAAATGGTGACGGCAAAGTGAATAAGGTTGATGCCCGGCTCATGCGTGAAGGCTACATTATCGGAAAATGCGAAAACCTGATCATCCTTATTTTTGTCCTGGCTGGTGAACTTACGGGATTGTCGCTCATTTTTGCTGCAAAAAGCCTGGCGCGAAAAAAAGACATTGACAACAATGCCGGTTTCTTTTTAGTGGGCACCCTGGTAAACTTTACCGCTACTCTTATTTTAGCTTATGCCCTGAAATTTTTACTGGCTTTTTTGTTTTAAAGGATAAAAGAATAGAAATTGGAAATAGGTAAATACAATACGCTCAGCATAGCCCGAAAAACCGATCACGGGCTGTACCTGCAGGATGAAGATGAAAACGAAGTACTGCTTCCCAACAAGTATGTACCCCATGATTTTAAGCTGGGTGAAAAGCTGGAGGTATTCATCTACCTAGATGGTGAGCAACGGCCCATTGCCACTACCTTAAAACCCAAAGCCATAGCCGGTGATTTTGCCTGGTTGCAGGTAAAGCACCTCTCTAAAGTCGGAGCCTTTTTAGACTGGGGCCTCGAAAAAGACCTCTTAGTACCTTTTGCGGAGCAGGAACAGCGAATGCAGGAAGGCGACTTTTACGTGGTATATGTTTTTGTAGATGAGATTAGTGAACGCCTGGTAGCTTCATCGCGTGTGGAAGATTACACCGAAAAAGAAGATATATCGCTACCGGTGGACCAGGAAGTGGATTTGTTAATTGCACGGCAAACCGATTTAGGTTACACGGCCATTATCGATAATCGCTACCTGGGCCTGCTTTACGCCAATGAAGTTTTTAAAAAGATCCGCACCGGTCAGCGCTTGCGGGGGTTTGTAAAAAAGGTGCGTGACGATGGCAAGATCGACCTGAGCCTAGAAAAGCAGGGCTACGCCAGCGTAGAGCCCAATGCTCAGAAAATACTGGAAATACTGGCCCGCAATAATGGCTTTTTGCCGCTGCACGATAAAAGTGACCCGGACGAGATCAAACGCAGGCTGGAGATGAGTAAAAAGACTTTTAAGAAAGCGATTGGCGGATTATACAAAGAGAAGCGTATTACCATTACGGAAAACGGTATTCGCCTGAACTGAATCAGTTTTTTTCGTTACTCAGCTTCTCCGTAATATCGATGGCCTCACCCACCGTTAACATTTTTTCAGCCGTGTCATCGTCAATCTCAATGTCGAACTCCTCTTCCATATCCAGAATGATATCCACCAGGTGAGCCGAGTTGATCTGCAGGTCTCGAAGCATATCCGTTTGAGCCGTCATATTTTCAAAGGCCGCCTCATTTTGAACATAAGGACGGATAATTTCCTTCAGCTTTTCCTCTATTTCCTTTCTACTCATAGTGCTTCCATCTTTTGAAAATGACACAACTGTTTACATCGCCAAACCCAAAACTTGATTTGGCAATGATATCGATTTTAGCGGATTCCTGCTTGCGCACCACCGCTTTTTCATCAATGCAATCGGCAATTTCAGGATGAAGGTCTTCAGAGTTGGCCGAAACATGTACAAATTGCCTTTGCAATTGTAATAATGCCGCTACACATTCAATAGATCCCGCAGCACTCAGGCAATGCCCGGTAAGCGATTTCACCGAATTCACCCTTGGAAAATCCCTACCCTTACGGTTCAGGGCAGCGGCCCAATTCTGGATTTCCAGAACATCGCCCATAGTGGAGGTAAGGTGCCCGGAAATCAAATCGACCTGTTTAGGTTCAATGCCTGCATTTTCCAGGGCACCGGTTATGCAACGTTGAGTGCCTTCATTATTAGGGGCGGTCATAGTACCCGAGCCTCTTTGTCCGCCTGAATTGGTAAATCCGCCCAGCACCTCTCCGTAAATGGTAGCGTTTCGGGCCAGGGCGTGCTCCAACTCTTCCAGTACCAGCGCACCTCCCCCACTTCCGGGAACAAAGCCCGAAGCGGTAGCACTCATGGGGCGTGAAGCCTTTTCGGGCTCTTCATTGTGGCGATACGTCAGTACCCGCATAGAGTCAAAACCACCCCAAACGTGTGGGCCATCGGCATCGCAGCTTCCGGCCAGCATTACTTTGGCTTTACCCGCCCGTAGGTGTTCCATGGCCATAATCACCGACTCCGTACCGGTACTGCAGGCCGAAGCATTGGAAGTAACCCAGTTACCCAGCCCCAGGCGCCCGCCCAAAAAGGCACTGATGCCGCTGGGCATGGTTTGTTCCACCACGGTAGTGCCCAGCTTACGTACCTTTTGCTCATCGGTTTTGTAAATGGCCTCCCGCAGGGTGTTCACTCCGCTCATACCGGTGCCAAAAATGCACCCGTAGTCCCACTGCGGACTGCTTTCCCGCGATTCAGGAATGGGTAAGCCAGCATTTTGCCAGGCTTCCATACCGGCAATAATTCCGTAAATAACGCCTTTAGCATTCAGTCGTTTGCGTTCCAACTCCGTAAAGTGGTGCTGCATCAGTTCCTCAGTCAGTTCAGGAACACCGCACAGCTGGCAACGAAAGTTCAATTGCTCCAATTCGGGTAGATACCGGATACCGGACTTCCCTTTTTGCAGAGCTTCTTCAAAGGCTGTAAGACCAACTCCATTGGGGGCTACTACTCCCAGTCCGGTTACTACTATTCTTTTTTTCATGGCCGTATCAACCCGCTTAATTGCCCGTAACAAGTTCGCTCCTGCTCACGGTTGTACATCGAAATCTCACACTTCAGCTTTCCCATTCGCCAGTATATTTTCCGGGACACCACTTTTACCGTTTCACCGGGCCATACCGGTTTTTCAAAATGTACATGGCTCTCAGCAAAAGCAATTTTAAGAGATTCATCCACCTTACCTTTTAAGCTTAACAGATACACTCCCAAAGCCACCAAACCTATCTGTGCCATACACTCCGTAAGTAATACACCGGGGGTAATTGGTTGAGCCGGAAAGTGCCCGGCATAAAAGCTGGCCGACTCCTTAAAAGTGTAGGTTCCGGTGGCTCCGTTCTCATCAATGTGCTCCAGGTCATCCACAAAGCAAAAGGACGGGCCATAAGGCAAAAGGTCGAGTATGTGTTGGTATTTTTTCATCAGGCTACGGATTCTCCACCATCCACGGGAATTACTGCACCATTAATCCAGAGCGCTTCCTTGCGGCTCATCAAATACACTACATTGGCCACATCATCAGGCGTGGTAAGCCGGCCAAAAGGATTTCGCTCTTCACTTCGGGCACGGATCAATTCATGACCTTTGATGAAGCGTAAAGCACGGGTATCGGTAACCCCTGGCTGCAAGATGTTCGAGCGGATGCCGTAAGGCGCAAACTCCAGGGCAATGGAACGGGAAATAGCTTCAAGGGAAGCTTTAGCGGCTGATACGGCTGCGTAATTACGCCAGGCCCTGCTGCTGCCTTCACTGGTAAGAGCCAGCATCATCGCCTCCTGGGCCAGGCAATTCGAATCATGCAGGACCTTTACCCAATTGTAATAACTCAACGCCATCGCCTGTATCGTCAATTGGAAATCCTGTTCCTCTAAAAAGTATTTTTCGTCTTCAAAAATGGCTGAAATTTTCTCCGCAAAACGCGTATCGCTCTTTTTTACAGGCACCATTAGCTTCAGGTTGCCTTTGGCTATAGAGTGCAGCAGCAGTGAAAGCCTGATGCCTTCGTTCTTTAGTTTACCGGCCACGGCCTGCACCACTTCGTTACTCAGTGCATCCTTATTAAAGGAAATAATAGTGCGATTATATTGCTGCTTAAGCTCCTGTAAATGCAACTCCGTTTCGCGCGCCTGCTGCTTTCGTTCCCGGTACAGCACCACCAGGTTAAAACCATCGCGCGCCAGCTTTTGAACACTGGCCCATCCCATGCCACTACTTCCTCCCAATATCAAAGCCCAGGGATTTTTTTGCAAACTCATCTCCATTCCAATAATAAACGTTGGGCCGAAAAACCAGGACCAAAACTCAGCATCAAGCCCTTTTCACCCACCGCTATGTCTTTTTTCAAATATTCCTCTAAAACGTAAAGCACCGTGGCACTGGACATATTTCCGTATTGCCGCAACACCTCCTTGGTAAGATCGATATTTTTACCGGAAGCGTGCAGGATCTCCTCCACCATTTTCACAATTTTTTTACCCCCCGGGTGAAAAATAAAGTGCTCTATATCGTGTATCTCCAATTTATTCCGCTGCAGGAAGGGATAAATGATCCGGTCAAAGTGTTCTTCAATCTTAGCCGGTACCTCAGGGTCTAAAACCATTTTAAGACCGCTGTTTTTCAGTTCAAAACCCATCATATGCAGTTCATTGTAAAAATGATACATACCATGATCCCTGATCACCGGTAGCACCCGTTCTTCATCAGGCCCCAGTATGGTGCAAGCCACACCATCACCAAATATGGCAGCACTTACCACGTTGGTCATGGAGTAATCATCCTGCTGGAAGGTACTGGTGGGCGATTCCATCGCTACAATAGCGGCCCGCTTCTCAGGCTGGGCCCTCAGCAGGTCGCGGGCATAAATAAGAGCCGATGTACCTCCGGCACAACCCATTTCGGTAACCGGCAAACGAATAATATCCTGGCGTAATTTAAGGCGATTGATCAGGTAAGCATCCACCGAAGGTATCATAATACCCGTGCAACTGGTGGTGATGATATAATCCAGATCTCCAGGTTGAAGATGCGCCTGCTCCAGGGCACTTTGCAGGGCCTGTTCCGCCAAATCGGTCATTTTATGAGCATACCAGTCGTTCTTCTCCTCGAAAGAGGTTTTGGTAAACACATCCTGCGGTGAAAGGATGGAGTAACGCCTGTCCACCTGGGCATACTTGAAAATGCGCATCACTTTATCGGCAAAACGCTGGTCCTTGCCCTCCAGCCAGGCCTCTACAAAAGGCAATATCTCTTCGGTAGAGCGGGAATGCGCGGGCAAAGCTTTAGTAGAAGTAAGTATTTTACTTTGTTTCATAAAGTTTTAAAGGTTCCGTATAAAGATACTGTAGCGGAAAGCCCATTGCCAGCGAATGCTGTAATCTTCAATACCAGCTTGTTTTAGTATTTCCTCCCAATCAGCCCGGGTAAAACTTTTTCGGATAGAGAGTTTACCATCGTGTTTACTTACGTACGAAAAGTTAAAAATGCGCGAAACTATCTGAAACAAACGGTAGGCCAGCGGACTGCGCTGTAAGTCGTTAATGAGGATGTAACGGCTGCTACCCCTGGCATTCCTTAATATGTGTATAATTTGCTCTTCGCTAAAATGATGCATGAACAAATTGAACAATAAAACATCGGTTTGGTGCTCACTAAACAGTGGAGAAAGTACGTTCACCAGCTGCCATTGAATGGGGTAAGCTTTGGCAAACTCGCGGGCCAGTGCCAAAACGTTCGGATTTCCGTCAAGCCCGGTAAGTTGTACTTCAATATTTTGCGAGCCACTCCAATCACTGAGCTTTCGCAACATATCTCCCCCACCGCAACCGGCATCTGATATTTTGAGGGGTCCTTCATAAGAGTATTCCTGTAATACGACTTTTAAATTTTTTAGAATGGGAGCATAACCTCCTAAAAAACGGTTGATTCGCTCCAACTCCCGAAGGTTACGTTTCAGGTCATTACCCTGCAATTCAAAATCATCGAGGATTTCTTTTTCGTAGCTGCGGGTTTTAAAGGAAAGGCTTCCCATGCGATAAACCTACGGTTTTTTTGAGCAAATAGGGTGAGCGCATAGCTACCTGTAAGGCCAATGAAAATGCTTTGGGCGACTCCATCAACCTTTGTGCATAACGGCCAAAAATCAGCCTTCTATTAAAGGCCCTTTCCCACTGTTTTTGATAAGTACGCTCCATTTCTTCGCGGCTAATGCTACCCTGTAAAAACCGGGCACCCTCCCGGGCGGCTATAGCCCCCGCTTGAATGGCCATGGCCATCCCATTGCCACATAGGGGGTGGATTAACCCGGCCGCATCACCACACATCAACAGGTGGTTTTCTACCGTTTTTTTGGATGAAAAATTAACCTGGCTGATCACCAGCGGTTTATTAAAAAGCCGTTGAGAATTTTCCAGTACGGCTTTTAACGCGGGGTTCCGACTTAAATGCTGCTCTTCCAGTTTATCAATACTTCCGTATTCGCTAAATAAGTCCTGCTGGAGCAGATAGCAAAAATTTACCTTATCCCCTTCTACGCATGATACCCCTGCGTAGCCACCTTCAAAATAATGCAATCCCACGGCATCGGCAGGCCATTCCGTTTTAAGGTGCCACTTAATACCCATGTATGCTGAATGCCGGCTAAAAAAACTACGCTCCATAGTCCGGTCCAGGTTAGAACGTTTGCCAAAAGCACCTAGGAGTAAACTGCATTGCAGAGCTTCACCGGAAAGCAACTGAACCGTGAAAAAATCACCATCGAAAGAAAAAGAACTTGCGGTGTCATGGATAAAAACAACGCCATTTAGTTTAGCTTTTTCGTATAGAAAATGATCCAGGGTATAACGGCTAATCCCGAAACCACCAATCTGCATCTGGCATCGGGCGGCTTTTCCCTGTTCATTGCTCAAGATAAAATTATCGATTTCCTTGATGTCATGTTCCGCGGGAAAAAGTTTGTTTTTTACCAGGTAATCCTTTACCTCATTGGAAATATATTCTCCACAAACCCGATGAAAGGGATAAGTTCTTTTTTCAATTACAATAGTGGGTATGTGCATTTGAGCCAATGAGATACTAGCGATTAATCCTGCTAATCCTCCTCCTATTACAATGGCATTTTTTTGTTTTTTCAACGCTTACTAGGGAGTTATTTTTTGATTACCAACACTTTAGGTTATAATATTAAATAATAAGTATTTTCGTACATATAATTCAGTAAAACCAGCTGTGAATAATTTAAGTTTAAGCGTGTTCATGTGGTCCGTTTTAAGTTTATTTCGGGCCTTTATCATTACTGTAGGCCCGCTTATAATACGGAAGATACTCAATTTAAATACGGCCTATTTTAAATACACGGGTCTTTATTCAATAGCGGGCAATTATAAATCAAAGCCTTCAATATGCAACGATCAGGTGGAACTACAAAAGTTCTGTCCTGTACATTTTTGGGCAGGCCACAACGTACTACCTGCAGAACATACGTTGGTAAATAGTTTTACCAATGATATAAATCTTCCACAATGCAAGGATTCAGTGAAAAACCAAACTTGTCTTGTTGACGATAATAATTTTAAAGAAAGCCGGATTCTAGTATCCGGTTTTCTTTTTCCAAACTTTTCCTGAATTCTTTGCGCGGCTTTTTATCCGCTCTTTGAACCAGGAATTAGGTTGAAGTCATGTAAACAACTCTTACTCTACAGTGCCTGAAACACACTGTCTATTTTATCCTTGTTGGATAGAATTACGAACCTTGACCCTATATAAGTATTGACGGAATCTACTTTTCCGGCTTTATTCATATAACGGGCTATCCATTTTAACAATTCACTTTATTATTTTTTTAATCAATTATCATGAACCATTTTAAGAAAACTCTTTTGACTTTTGTGTTGATGCTAGGCGCAATTGCCGCTTTTGCACAACCAGCTCCTCTGAACGTGAACAACAATACACCTTGTACCTACCTGGTAACAGCCGTGGCGGTTGATCAAAGTTGCCAGGACCCTTGCGTTACCAAAACCATTTGTGTAGGTCCGTTCTCCAGCGTACAATTACCCCCCTGTGGTGGTGCTGATATCTTTTGGTGTAACCTGCAGGTCACCCCTGCGGATGACGATTGTCAGCCCTGCCCCAACCCACCATTTTCAACGGTAAATGTTTCGGCTCCTAACGACCCTTGTGCTCCATTCCCGCAAACGGACACTGGAAACCATTGCAACGGCAAGTGCGATCAGTTTACCGTAGATTATCACAGTCCGTTTGACGCGGATATCCATTAAAATATAAGGAACCTGCCGCTTAAACCCGGCAGGTTCCCCTTAATGATATGAATCGGCAAAGTGCCTATTCTGTTTTTTGTTTAATTTTTTATACCAATTATCATGAACCATTTCAAAAAAACCCTGCTTACCCTGGCCCTGGCGCTAGGTAGCGTAGCCGCTTTTGCACAAGCTGCTCCAGTTCAAATTACCAACAACACCGGTTGCTGGTACATCGTACAAGCCGTGGCGGTTGAGCCCGGTTGTGTAAACCCTTGTACGGTAGGGCCCGTTTGCGTACCTCCGGGTGCTGTTGTGAGCCTGCCCCCATGCAATCCAGCCGCATTTTGGTGCAACGTTCAGGTAACTCCGGCAGATCCTAACTGCATTGCCTGTCCCGCTCCCTTTTCTACGGTGAATGTATCTGCGCCCAATGATCCCTGCGCACCTTTTCCACAGCATGCTGCTGGAAAACATTGTGATCCGGGATGTGGCTCCTTCAACGTTCATTACGTTACGGCCAATGATGTGCAAATCAACCCCTGATAAGGACAAACTCTCTTTGAAGAAGCCCCGCGTTTGGCGGGGCTTTTTATTTGGTCTCTACTATACATTAATGGATAAGGTTTTACCGAAGTAAAGGCGTTTTTAAAGGGTTATGACAAAAAAACTCCTTTGCACCCTGGTATCCTCTTTATTATCCCTAATTTTGCAGCCTCAAAATTCAAGCGTATGATTGCGGCCAGTAATGTATCTCTACAGTTCGGTAAAAGAGTTCTTTTTGAGGACGTTAACATCAAATTCCATGGCGAGCGTTGCTATGGCCTCATTGGTGCAAATGGAGCGGGAAAATCCACCTTCCTGAAAATTCTTTCCGGTGATGTACAACCTACCTCCGGTAGTGTTCACATGGAGCCGGGTAAGCGCATGGCCGTTCTGAAGCAAAATCACACCGAATATGACGACCAAAGTGTTCTGAACACCGTTATTATGGGTCACCGTGAGCTTTGGGATATTATGCAGGAGAAAGATGCGATATACGCCAAAGCGGATTTTAGTGAAGCAGACGGGATAAAAGCTTCCGAGCTGGAAGAAAAATTTGCCGAAATGGACGGCTGGAATGCCGAATCAGATGCAGCAGCCCTGCTTAGTGGACTGGGCATTGCAGAAGGCGATCACCACAAACTGATGCGCGAACTGGAAGGTAGCCATAAAGTACGGGTATTGCTGGCTCAGGCTCTTTTCGGTAACCCGGATGTGCTCATTTTGGATGAGCCTACCAACGACTTGGATCTGAAAACCATCGGTTGGCTGGAAGATTTCCTCTTAAATTTCCGCAATACCGTAATTGTAGTATCGCATGACCGTCACTTCCTCGATACGGTTTGCACCAATATAGCCGACATTGATTTCGGTAAGATTCGCTTGTACACCGGTAACTATACCTTCTGGTATGAATCCAGCCAGCTGGCCCTTCGTCAGCGGGCAGCCGCTAATAAAAAGGCAGAGGAAAAACGCAAGGAGCTGCAAGAGTTCATCTCCCGCTTTAGTGCCAACGCCTCCAAAAGTAAGCAGGCCACCAGCCGTAAAAAGCTGCTGGAAAAGATCAATGTTGATGAAATACAGGCTTCCAGCCGAAGATACCCGGCCATTATTTTTAATCAGCAACGGGATGCCGGTGACCAAATACTGGAGGTTGAAAACCTCAGTGCCCGTGCCGAAGACGGCACTCCCCTGTTCACCAACCTCAACTTTAAGGTAAACCGGGGCGACAAAATCAGCCTGTTGAGCGATAACGCCATGGCCTTAACCGCTCTTTTTGAAATACTCAACGGTAACCGCCAGGCCGACAGTGGTAGCTTTAAATACGGGCAAACCATCGTTACCTCCTACCTACCTACGGATAACGAAGCGTTTTTTGATACCGATGACAACCTGATCGACTGGTTACGTCAGTACTCTGAAAATAAAGATGAAGTGTATGTTCGCGGTTTTTTAGGGAAAATGCTCTTTACCGGTGAAGAAACCTTTAAGTCCGCCCGGGTGCTTTCGGGTGGTGAAAAAGTACGTTGTATGCTATCACGCATGATGCTGAAGGAAGGTAACGTTCTTATGCTGGATGAGCCTACCAATCACCTGGACCTGGAGTCTATTCAGGCTCTGAACAACTCCTTACGTGATTTTAAGGGAACCATCCTCTTTACCTCTCACGACCATACTTTTACACAAACCGTGGCCAACCGTATTATTGAGATCACACCCCATGGCGTGCTTGACAAGCTGATGGAGTATGATGAATATATTTCGGATGCCAGGATCCAGGAACAGCGGGAAGCGCTGAAAGCCTCACTGGTTTAAACCACCGACTGTATTTGGATGGACTGGCCGTTGACGTTAACCGCTTCACCGGCTTTTTTGCCTTCCAGTTTTTCGTAAACGGGACTACGGGTAGAAATAGCGGTATAGTTTTTTGATCCTGCCTTAAATTCTTGCTCCGGCACGGCCACCAGTAAATTACCGATGTTGGTTTTTACAAGCGTAGCAGGCCCAACGGTATCGCGGTTCTGGAAGGATTTATACTGTTCCAGGAATTCAATTTGTTCCTTGAGCTTATCCAGGTTGGAACCCTCCACCCTCACTTCGCGCATCAGGTTTTCGGTGGGGCTTTCCATGGTGTCACTTTTATCCAGGTCGTCACCGTTTATGCTGTCCAGTTGTTCCTTCTGAAATTCGGATAAACGCTCGTATTCTTTTTGTTTATGCTGCAACAAGGCCTCAAAAGCCTCGTATTTTTCCTGCAATTCTTCTTTTGTACTCATACCTAAGCCAACTAAGTACATCGGCCATTGTTTACATTAACGGCTATAACTTACTTTGGCAAAATGGTTTTGAAGAAAAAAGAGGTGGTAGAGGCACTTTTTAAAGAGCTGGAGACCAAGGAAAAGCAATTGCACAGCGAATGGAAAGATTTGCAAAATGCCCTGGGTTCTGAAACCAAAAGCACGGCAGGTGATAAGCACGAAACCGGAAGGGCCATGACCCATCTTGAGCTGGAAAGGGTGGGCAAAAATCTCCATCAATTACGGGAGCAAAAAGAACATCTTCAAAAAACGGATTTCAACAAGGTAGACGGCCATACAATCAGCAACGGTTGCCTGATTCGCACCGACCGTGGTTATTACCTGCTGGCCATTTCCTTTGGCCCGCTTCAGCTGAAAGGAGAAACCTGCTTTGTGCTGTCGCCCTTATCACCAGTAGGGCGTATGCTGCCCGGCTCATCCCGGGGTGAGGTAATCACCTATCGCGATCTTCAATTTAAAATCCTGAATTTTGAATAGAATGCATATCTTTTTCAGGTTTTCACGTTTAAATCATTAATTGTATAATATTGTGACTTTTACAGAACAGGTCTATGTTCAAATCCTATAAAGTCCTTTTAGTTTTAATTAGCCTTAACCTGGTTTTTAATCTTTACGGACAAGACAACAAGAAATACCAGGGTCTTCTTTGGAAGATCAGCGGTAACGGGCTTAACGAACCCTCCTACCTTTACGGTACTATGCACGTTAGCGACCGGGTGGCTTTTCACCTGAGCGAAACTTTTTTTGAAGCACTGGAAGGTGCGGAGGTTATAGCCCTGGAAACCAATCCTGAATTTTGGGTTGAAAATATTACCAGGTCGCCCCTTTTTAAGGATTACTTCGACCTGTCCATACGTTCCAACCGGGACGCTTTTCCACTTTACACCTCTTTTATACCCTACGAGCCGAAGCAAAACGAACTGGAGTACTATCTGTCACGCGACCAGGATATGCTCAACAATATGCTCTGGCGCTTTAGCCCCAACGGTCAGGATTTTGAAGAAGGAACTTTTCTCGATCTCTTTATTTACCAGATGGGTAAAAAAACCGGAAAGGAAATTGTAGCACTGGAGGATTTTGAAGACTCCTTCCGCTCGGTCATACTCTCCAACCGTTACGATAAGAACGCCAAATCTATATCAGAGCGGCAGGCCATGAGCTTACTGGGTGATTTTAAAAGTTGGGAGGAGCTACAGGAAGATGCCTACCGCAGGGGTGACCTCGACCTGCTTGACACCCTCATCTCCAGTTTATACCCGGGCAAGTATTATCGCGAAAATATGCTGGACCAGCGCAATGTGATCATGGCCGAGGGCATGGATTCGCTGATGCAAACCAAAAGATTGTTCACCGGTGTTGGCGCAGCTCACTTGGCCGGTGATAACGGGGTAATTAACCTTTTACGGCAGAAGGGTTATACCGTAACTGCGGAAAAACGTGATATTACCCGCCAAAGTATTGATGAGAAAGAGGAGATCGATACACTGATCTATCGTCATGAAATACAGGATTTCCGCTCCGCAGACGGCTTTGTGGAAACCAAGGTGCCGGGTACAATGAGCAAATTAGTGTCAGGCCGTTACCATGAGTACCTTTTTGCCGATATGGCCAACGGAGCTTACTATTCGCTCCGCAGAATCTATACCTCCGCCCCATTTTACGGTAAAACCGAAAATTCCTATTCCGCCAAAATGGATAGCCTCTTCTTTGAGAATATCCCCGGTAAAATTCTTTCCAATGAAGCCATTTCCATAAATGGTTACCCGGGGCGCGACATTCGTAACCTTACCCGCCAGGGCGATTACCAGCGTTATCATATCCTTTTTACACCGTTGGAAATACTGATTTTTAAAGCCGGTGGCCTAAAGCGATTTGTAGAATCGGAGCAGGCACAAATCTTTTTTAACCATATAAAGCTAGCGGTACCACCTAACGGGGCTCCCCTCTATTCACCGCTTCACGGTGGCTTTGAACTGTCTTTACCGCGCTTACACCGCCACGAAAGTTACCAGGGCGTATATTTCAGCCCTTACGCCACCTTTTGGGCCGAAGCCCTGGATGAGGAGGGTGATCACTATGCGGTGGCCCATCGTCAATACCACGATGTAAACTACATTGAAGAAGATGCGTTTGAACTCCTCTTTATGGCGGAAAACCTGGAAAATGAGGATGATTTCATTTTAGATACCAACTACTTGATTCAGCACCCCGATCACCCGGCCTCGGCCTTCCGCTTTCATTCCAAACAAGGCCAGCAGTACTACGGACAAATCCATATAAAAGGACCTCATTACATTGCCCTGTTTACCAGTGAAGACGATGATATAGCCCGCCAAAATTTCTTTAGCTCCTTTTCATTTAAACCGTTTCAGTATGCCGATGCATTTATTTGGCAAAAAGACACCAGCATGCACTACGAGATGGAAAGTTGTGCCTCGCTGAACAACTATAAGAGCTTTATTGAAAAAGTAGCTGATCGGGGAGATTACCAACAGCGGGAGTATCATGAAAAAAGCACCTATCGCCTGCTCACCTATCCTCCTACCGGAGAGCAATTGGAGATTCATCTTTTGCGCCTGCACCGCTTTAAATCCTTCGACTCCTCCCAGGATTTATGGGACTATGTACAGGAATGGAATGAGCACAACAGGCTCATCGTGGTTAAAGACACCCTTTTATTTCGCAAACAGGATACTACGTATTACTCCGAGGGCCGCGAGTTTTGGTATAGCGATACCGGTAGTGTTCGGGTAATCCGACAAAAATGTATCCTCGAAAACGAAAGGGTGTATTGCCTGAGCGCGGTTACCGACCGTTCCGGGTATTGGTCTGCTTTTGTGCAAAAAGCCTTTAACAGCTTCAAAACGGCCAGCGATACCGTTTTCGGAAAATCCGTATTGCAATCCCGTTCCCCTTTGTTTTTCCGAAATCTTTACAGCCGTGATAGCGCCAATGTGGAAGAAGCGGCAGCTTCCATCCGGGAAATCGACTTTAACAGTGATGATGCTGTGGCTATACGCAAGGTGGTAAATGAATACACCCACCCTCAGTTTAAAAGTTACCACCGCCAAAACCTGATAAAAAAGCTGGCGAACTGTGGCGGTGCCGAAAACATTGATTATCTGGCCGGGCTTTACCAGCAATACGCGGACTCCGCCTATTACCAGATTGCCATTTTGGAGACGCTCATTGATTTTAAAACCCACGAAGCCCTGAAAGCCTTCAAGAAACTCCTGCTGGATGAACCTCCTTTCAGCTCCAATACCTGGAATACCAACGGTATGATCCGTGGCTTATATGATTCCCTGGATCTGGCAGCTAAACTTTACCCTGAACTTTTGGAGCTTACCGACTTTGAGGACTACCGCAACAGTATTTACGATGTGCTGGCGCGACTGGTTAAAAAGGGAAAGATCAAAGGGCGTAATTATCGCGATAACTATTCTATTATTTGCAGGCGCGCCAAAGTAGAATTGAAAAAAGAACGCTCCTCACGCAACAATAATCACCGTGGAGGTAATGCCAGGCTACTTTGTTACAACACCTTATTATTACCATTTTCAAATAAGCAGGATGTAAAAGAGCATTTTAAGGAAGTTTTGCAATTAACCGATAAAGAAGTGCTTTTTGAGCAGGTAAAACTGTTGCAACCCGTAATTAATACTCCCGATACCATTTGGAATTACCTGGCCCGGGATATTCGCATCCTGCACCAGGTTTATGACTTATTGGATTCGCTGGGCCAACCGGAATTGTTAGAACCAAAGTTCAGAACGTCCACCGAAATTGCCCGCTCGCTGGTGCAAAACAGTTCCTACTATGATTACGATACCATAGCCTTTATACGTTCCGAAAAGGTGGAACATAAAGGGGAGCTTTGCACCGCTCACTTTTTCCGGGTAAAAACCGAAAAGGACGAGGATTTATGGACGCTGGCTTATGTAGTAATGGAAAACGGTCATCGTTCAAAAGTCAGGTTAGCCGGTGAAGGGGAAGCTTTTGATCCGGATCGTGACGACCTGGATGAAATACTAAAAGATACGCGGCAACTGATTAAAGTGGATGATCGTAAACGTTACGTGGAAGAAAATGGGAACCGTTGGTGATAAATACTATTTCAGTATATCGCTCACGTTGGAGTCCCCTTGAAAAAGCGCACGTTGGCTTTCATTAAAGTTAATTACTGCAAAAAACTGTGAAGAGGTAAAATTCTGTATGCCGTATTCTTTTCTCTTGCTTTTCAGGGTATATTTCTTCTTCATGGCTCATCACATTAGATACCATTATTAAGTCCGTACCGCCCCTGAATGTTTAGTGCTGCCAGAAATTTTTTAGCGGGCTATTCTCCTAAAAACGCTTCCTTTTACCCTTATTGCGGTCAGGCCCTTTGAATTTAGATTTGCGTTTTTTACCCATTCCTTTTTGTCCACGCCCAGAATTTTGAGCATCGTCATTACGGTTAACCCGTACCGACCTGCCGTCCAGTTCAATATTACGGATAGAATCAGCTTTAGAAGCTGCATCGGCTTCCACGTCAAAATAGGAATGCATCCTTTGCAGCGTAATACGCCCGATATCCTTACTGGTTAAACCGGAATTATCGCATATAAAGCGTAGGAGTTTCCCTTTGTTGAATTGATCCATGAGGCCCACCCCGATAAAAAAGCGTACCATGTTTTCATCGCCATCCCTGCGCGAATTTTGCTTGCGGCCACCTTTGTCTTCTTCAAACTCCTGGTTCACAATCTTAACCGGCTCGTCCTTGATCTGGCTCAGTTCACGGGCCACCAGTTTTTCAATCAGCTCCTCGCGTGAAAACTGGCTAAGATGGGTATAAGCCTGGTTTACCGCCTCTTTAGGCATTTTAAAATCAGGCTCATAGGTAGCCAGGCTATTCGCCCAGCGGGAAATACGGTTGGCACTTACCTCCTCCATAGTGGGGATGTGTGCCTTGCTAAAGTTGATACCCAGCTTATTTTCCAGTAAGCTGATCTTTCTCCGGTCGGCTTTGGTAATCAGCGATAAGGATATACCGGTTTGCCCGGCCCTGGCCGTACGTCCGCTGCGGTGCGTATAGTACTCCGCATCATTAGGCAAGGCGTAATGGATAACGTGGGTAAGGTTGTTTACATCAATACCGCGTGCAGCTACATCGGTAGCTACCAATACACGTAACATACGTGAACGGAAACGCTTCATTACCGCATCACGTTGCGCCTGCGAAAGGTCACCGTGCAGGGGCTCGGCAGAGTATCCGCTTTCCATCAGGGTTTCAGCCAGGCTTTGCGTATCGCGCTTGGTACGGCAAAATATTACCCCGTACAAATCGGCATCGTAATCGAGAAAACGCTTGAGTACGGCCGGTTTTTCCGAGGCTTTAGTAATAATATACTGGTGATCGATGTTTTCATTTACGCGCTGGCTGGAATTAATACGTACTTCCTTAGGGTCGTGCATATAATCCTTTACCATTCTTCGGATTTCCGCAGGCATGGTAGCTGAAAACAACCAGGTAATTTTCTGCTCAGGAGTGAAGGAGAGGATTTGATCAAGGGCCTCTTTAAAGCCCATGTTCAACATTTCATCGGCTTCGTCCAGCACCAGGTATCGCAATTGATCCAAACGCACAGCTCCCCGCTCGGCCAGGTCTATCAACCGACCGGGAGTAGCTACAATAATCTGCGCGCCACGCTTGAGCTGACTAATTTGTCCTGAAATGCTGGCTCCACCAAAAACGCAAACGGTTTGCAGCTTGCCCAAATACTTGGAAAATGACTCCAGCTGTTCAGTAATTTGTTGAGCCAACTCACGGGTAGGCGCCAATACCAAAGCCTGGGTGTTACGGTTTTCAAAGTCGATTAATTCCAGCAGTGGCAGTCCAAAGGCAGCCGTTTTACCGGTGCCGGTTTGGGCCAGGCCTATGTAGTCGTGCTGGTCTTCCAGCAGCAGGGGAATGGTTTGTTCTTGTATGGGGGTGGCTTTTTCAAACCCTATGGCATCCAGGGCTTTTAAAACGTTTTCGGAAAGGCCAAGGGCCTTAAAATCAGTCAATGTGTGGTACTTAAAATTAGGGCGCGAAGATACATCAACTTTTTGCTTCCTTTCCATTTAAGTGTTTGTTTTTCAGAAATAAAAATCAGTCGTTCCAAGTGCTTATTTATTGGGTCGTAATCCAAACAAAGTTAGCTTTGAAGCCTTTTAAGTTGGAATCGGTTCAATTCAAAATAGCTCGATGGTATCTAAAATACTGATCTACGCTCTGGCCATTTTTATGGTTATTGCCGTGATATTACCACTAATCCGTAAAGATCACTGGACCTTTCGGGTGTTTGAATTTCCGAGGGTTCAAAAGCTGACCCTTACCGTCCTTACGCTGGTGCTGGCTTATTTCTTCCTGCCACACACGCTTATTCATTACCTCACTATGGGAATTCTGGTGCTTATTATTATCCACCTGGTGTACCTGATACTTCCCTTTACCATATTGGCCTCCAAATCGGTAAAGGGTATCTCCCGTAAAAAAGCCAAGGATCCCTTTAAATTATTAATATCCAATGTATATCAGCCGAACTCCGACTACTCAAAACTAGTAAGCCGTATTAAACGGCACGAGCCCGACCTGGTATTTCTGGTGGAAACCGATGACGCCTGGAAGAAAGGCATCCGCGAGATAGAATCGCTCTATCCCTACACTATTTTCCACCCTATGGATAATACCTACGGGCTGTTGTTGTACTCTAAATTAGAGCTGGTTGAACATCAGATTCGCTACCTGGTGGAGGAAGATATTCCTAGCATAAAGGCAAAAGTGAAATCACCGGCCGGAGGTGAAATCCTCTTTTTCGGCCTGCACCCTGAACCTCCTTTCCCTACCGAAAACCCCTATTCTACCGACAGGGATACGGAGCTGTTACTGGTGGCCCGTGAATGCGAGCTGGAAAAGCAACCTACTTTGGTAATCGGTGATATGAACGATGTAGCGTGGAGTTATACTACTGAACGTTTTCTCAATATATCCGGACTGCTCGACCTGCGGAAAGGAAGGGGTATTTTTCCCACCTTCCACGCTAAAAACATACTGATGCGCTGGCCCCTGGATCATATTTTTTGTTCACCTCATTTTAAATTGATTCGCATGAAGCGTTTAAAAAGAATCGGTTCAGACCACTTTCCGGTACTGGTGGAGCTTTCACTGGAGTGTTAATTTCTGGGTTTGTCTTTTTGCCAACGGTAAAAAGAAGCCGCAAAAAAATAAATACCATAACACATGGTACCTGTGGCTATGGCCACTAGTAAAACCACACCGTAGGATTGGCTCTTTAAAAAGTCGAACATGCTGGGTCCTCCGCGTGCCATAGATGGATCGGACTTATACAGGGCAGCCGCAAACAAAAAGGAGATGATTAGAAGGGCCAGGCCATACATCACATATCCTAAAAAGCCGGTTATCCGGGCAAACCTGGGGCTGTTATCAAAAAAGCGCTTACCCGTGAGCATGAGGGTATATTTCCCTGAAAAGCCGAGGTAGAATAATGAAAAGGCATTCCCAAAAAAAGTTAGGGCTAAAAAGGTGATGAACCACTTGCCGTTGGCCTCATACATAATGCTTTGCAAACTACCATCGGTACTGCCATAATCGAAAGTACCGCTGTAAAAACGGTACAACTGTACAGCCGCGTGGCTGCCCATGATCAGGTAAAAAACAAAAGGGCCAAACCAGGTTACCCGGATAAAATACCCGTGCAGATCTTTGGGATAACCCTCCGTATTAAATACCATTTGGAAAAACTTCCACAGTGAATAACAAAAAAGGCCCAGCGTAAGCAAAATAACTACCACACGCCCCAGCCAACCCAGGTTGATGATGTATTTGAGAATGGCAAAAAGCCTCACCGGCTCATCACCCCGGCTAAAAACAGCCATTAATATAAGCACACCAAATATGAAGTAAACGATGCCTTTACTCACCAGTCCTGCCTGGGCAATGCGTTTTACCGATGTGGTATAATTAGGAGTCATAGAATTTTGCCAAATTGACCTTCAAAAAATGGCGATATGGATATCAGCGTTCAGCTAAAACGGTCACATTCCAGTAATAATGCAAAAGTAGTTGCAGAATACGTTTTACAACACTCCCGGCAGTTTAAAGTTTTGGTAGGGCTGTGTCTGGTAAATGATGAAGACCTCGCCAAAAGGGCGGCCTGGGCTTTAGGTATGGCCGGACAGCAAAAACCTGAATTATTGGAAGATTGCCTTGCAGATATTATTCCCGCCCTGCAGCAGCAGAGCCACCCGGCCATAAAGCGTAACTTTTACCGGGTTCTGCAGGAAATGGATATTCCGGAAGATTTTCAAGGTATCATTTTCGGACTTGCTCTTCAGGAAGTGGCCAACCCAGCTGCACCCGCTGCGATACGTGCTTTCGCCATGAGCACGGCTTTCCGAATTGTACAAAAACAACCGGTGCTGGCTCGCGAACTTGAACTTACCATTTCCGATAGCTGGGAAGGAGCCCCCAAGGCTTTTCACTCACGGGGCAGAAAGATCCTGAAATACCTGGATAAAGTAAGCTCAACTTCCTAAACCGGAAGCCCCACCAACGATATATATATAAAGTACACCACTAGAGCCAGGTAAATTACCCAAAAGGGCTTGGTATTGTGAGGGTCAGAACCGAACAGGGCTTTGGTGAGCTTAAACAGCATCGAGCGGTTTTGGGCTACCCGGTTGTAAAGCCAGTCACTCAACTTTTGAAACCAGCTTTTCGTTTCATACCAACGGTCGAGGAAAGCCCATTTACGGCCATAAGTAAAAGTACGGTAAGCCGAACGGGGTCCTGAAAACACCTTACCGTCCGGTTCAATCAGCCGACTGGCTTGCCGGAAGTGTTTTTGATCGATATCCGGAAAATCCTTGTACACTTCCTGGTAAGGAACGTATTTTACCTTGGTACCGGTGATTTTTTGCCATCGGATGGTCCAGTAGCGGCAAAAGCCACACTCTCCATCCCAAACCATCAAAACCCGGTCCGGAGGGTAGTTTGTTTTTTCAATCTTCTGAAACATGCGGCTTCAAATATCCGAAGAAAGCGCAGCAAATCGGACGAATACTCTAAATGGCCTGCAAGGCATCATGCACCGGGGTGTTACCCTCCAGCAATTCGATCACTTTTTTATGAGTATTACGCATACCCAGCAAAGCCACAGCGGCAGTAGCCACATCATCACGGCTTATTTCACGATTGCCATAGTCCTCAATACTTTCAGAAGCATTAACACTGCCTTTACCAGCGTTATCGGTAAGTCGTCCTGGCCGTAGTATGGTATAATCCAGTTCACTCTGCACCAGGTATTGGTCGGCTTCTGATTTAGCCACAAAATAAGGACGCATACTGTCGGGGGCCTGCTCAGCATTATTGGCTCCCAAGGCACTGATCATTACAAAGCGCGAAGCACCGTGTTTTACAGACTCATCAATGCTTTTAAGGGCGCCCTGTAAATCCACACTCATGGTTTTATCCTTTCCGGTATGCGCACCGCTACCGGCTGTAAAAATTACGGCATCGGGTTTTTCATTAAAAGCGGGGCTCAAGTCGCCTTCCAGGTCTGCTATAATAGCCTTACCCCCCAGTTTTTCCATCTCCTCTACCTGGGCTTCATTGCGCACCATAGCCAATACTTCATGATTTTCCTTGTGCAGTTTAGCGGTGATTTTTTTACCTATCTGGCCGTGTGACCCTATTACCAATACTTTCATTTTCAATCTGTTTTTTTGAATTCATAAAAAAGCCATGCTGGGCATGGCTTAATTTTTTTTGAACATTAAACTCTTTTATTTTCCGTCAAGGTCAATTTCTCCCTCAACATCTCCGGAAACGTTACCATCCTCATCGGTGTTTACATCGAATCCGATAGAGCTTCCCTCATCTTCATCACTGTCGGTAGCTGGTGCCGGATCATTATCTTCAATAATTACGGTATCAGACCCGTCATCGCTGGACTCACCGGAGTTGCACGCTGTAAATGCAAAACCTGCAATCAGGGCGGCAAATAAAAATTTGATAGACTTCATTGTGTTATTTGTTTATGGTTATAATATTTAAAAACCGCTACGCTAAAAAAAGGTTCATACCCACTAACCTACACGATCGAAGAGCCACGGGGACCTTGTTTTTAAACCGGCCTTTCACTTTGAACCACTGCCCACCACTACGGTTAATAATGGCATGAGTTTGATCCGTTTTCACAACGTTAGTGATACCCGCATTAAAAAAATTTTCCTGGAAGTACTGCAAAACTACCCTACGCTCCAAAACAAGCGCATAGATCTGGTGCAGCGCAAGCTCAAAAAAACAACCATGCGCGCCCAACCGGTACTCTATACCCTCTTAGGTCCTAAAAAAAAATGGCGTTATAAGGTGGAAATGAATAACCGTATCACCCTGCCGAGCCATGTAAAATTGGAAACCCTGGATGACGATGTGCTTTTCGGGTGGCTGGCTCACGAAATGGGGCATCTTATGGATTATCAACGCCACGGCTTTTGGGGGATGATCAAGTTCGGGATACTTTACCTCATTTCATCCAATTATCGCATGGGTGCTGAACGCAGGGCAGATTTGTTTGCCATTGAATATGGAATGGCTGAAAAAATACTGGCCACCAAGGAGTACATATTGGATAAATCATCCCTTCCGGACCATTATAAAAGCCGTATCCGTAAGTACTATATGTCGGCCGATGAAGTATTAGCTACCGTGGAAGGCGAAGAAAAAGAAGAACTTCAAATGGACAAGGTCAATATTTTTGACCCCAGCTAAGCGGGAAAGGTTTGCAAGGCCTTGTTGTAGGCACTTTCAAAAGCCAGGGTATTGATACCGTGATCGGTCCTGAGCTCCTGCACAAAACTCACCAGCTTTTCCGTAGGCATATTGCCCACCAACTCATCCTCCGTCATCGGGCAGCCTCCGTAACCCTTTATGGCACCATCAAACCTGCGGCAGCCACTTTCGTAAGCGGACTCTACCTTCTCGCGCCAATTAAACGGTGCCGTATGCAAATGAGCTCCAAACTCCACATCCGGAAAAGCGGGAATAAGATTGGAGAACAGGTAGTTTATACTCTCGGGATTGGCGGTACCAATGGTATCGGAAAGGGAAAGTATTTTCACGCCCTTATCCACCAATTTCTCGGCCCACCGTTCCACCACGTTTACATCCCAAGGCTCCCGGTACGGATTTCCAAAACCCATGGAAATGTACACTACCAGTTGCTTGTTCTTGCGGTCGCAGATGTCCAGGATATCGTCCAGAATGCCTAATGACTCCTCTATGGTATGGTTGGTATTGCGCTTTTGAAAAATTTCGGATATCGAAAAGGGGTAACCCAGGTAGGTGATTTCATCAAAACCCGATGCCTCCTTGGCACCCCGGGTATTGGCCACTATGGAAAGTAATTTGGATTTGGTTTTACTCAGGTCCAAACCCCGGACTACGGTAGCGGTATCACGGAGCTGGGGAATGGCTTTGGGCGATACAAACGAACCGAAATCAATGGTGTCGAAACCTACTTTCAAAAGTGCATTGATGTAATCAATTTTTTGAGCGGTAGGAATATATTCCTTGATGCCCTGCATGGCATCACGAGGACATTCAATAAGTTTTATGGCTTTGGGGGAGCTCAAATTCACAGATTATTTAAAAGCTGAATGTAAGGAGTTTCTATTAATTTCAAACTCTTTCGGGAATACGCTTTAACGCCTCCTTCAGATATCGCCAGAACTTTTGTACCGAAGGGATACTCACCTTTTCATCCGGTGAATGCGGATGGCGGATAGTGGGCCCGAAACTGATCATTTCCAGGTTGGGATACGGCTTAGCCAAAAGGCCGCACTCCAAACCGGCATGGCAGGCAATAACCCTTGGCTCTTCTTCAAAAAGCTCCAGGTAAAGATTCTTCATAATACCCAACATCGGGGCATTGGGGTCCAATTTCCAACCGGGATAAGAACCATTCATATCTACGGTAGCACCGATCAGTAAAAAGGGGGCGGCTACGGAACGTGCCATATCCATTTTTCCGGATTCACGATCACTACGCGTAAGGCATTTAAATTCCGCCTTACCCGCCTCCACGCCTACCCGGGCCAGGTTGTTGGAGGTTTCCACCAGGTTATCTACATCCGGGCTCATCCGCTTAATACCATCATGGCAGGCCTGCACAGCATTCAGTATTTGCACCTGGGCCTCGGAGGTCATAACCTCCCGTGGAATATCATGAGAATGATAGGAAATATTCAAACCAGGGTCGGTAGTGGCAAATTCAGACTTCAGGCTGGCTGTTTCATAATCCAGGTACTCCTTGGCATCTTCCACCTTATCTTCGGGTACGGCCACAATAGCCGTGGATTCACGCGGAATCGCATTGCGCAGCCCTCCTCCGTTTATGGATTGAATACGGATACCGGCAGTACCTTGTAAGCCTAAAAGGATACGGTTCATGATTTTATTGGCATTGCCACGCCCGAAAATGATATCCATACCGGAATGCCCGCCAAAAAGCCCACGCACCTTGATTTCCATACCTTTATGGCCATTCGCCAGGGTTTCCTGCTGGTAGTCCCATTCTATATTCAGGTCAATGCCTCCGGCACAGCCCACGCTGAGCTCATCATCATCCTCAGTATCGAGGTTCATGAGTATTTCACCCTTCAAAAGGCCGGGTTGTAAATTGTGGGCACCGGTCATTCCAGATTCCTCATCAATAGTAAAAAGGGCCTCCAGTTCCGGGTGCGCAATGTCTTTGGATTGCAATACCGTCATAATAGCAGCTACGCCCATGCCATTATCCGCTCCCAGGGTAGTGCCCCTGGCTTTTACCCAATCACCGTCTATATACGATTCTATCCCCTGAGTATCGAAATCGAATTCCTTATCAGAGTTTTTTTGATGTACCATATCCAGGTGGGCCTGCATAACAACCGGTCTGCGGTTTTCCATACCGGCCGTAGCAGGCTTACGGATGATCACATTGCCCACCTTATCCACGGTGTAATCCAGGTTCAGGCCCTGGGCAAAATTTTCTATAAAGGCAATTACCTTTTCCTCTTTTTTGGAGGGACGGGGTACTGAATTGAGGTCTTCAAAATTATTCCAAAGGGCTTGTGGGTCGAGTTGACGTACCTGACTGGTGCTCATTAGCTATTAAAGGGGTTTAATTTTTTTATTTATCTCCTAAAATGATGGGTAAACCATCTTTACCACTACCAACCACAACCACCTTGGTGTTGTTCGATTCGGCCAGCTTCAAGGTGGCTTCAATACCTTTTTCGCGCAGTATTTTATCCGTAAGTGCAGAGTTTATGATGTTGTAGGCCTGGGCCTTTCCTTCTGCTTCTATTTTGAGGCGCTGAGCTTCCTTTTGGGCCCGTGACAACTTAAACTCATATTCCAGTGAAGCCTGCTCCTGCTCCAGCTTACGTTCAATGGCCGCCCTTAACTTGGGGGGCAATTGAATATCGCGGATCAGTACCGCATCCAGTATCAGGTTTTTTTCCTGCAGTGCCTTGGAGGTGCGGCTGAAGATTTCATCTTGTATAGACTCGCGTTTGGTGGAATACAGTTCATCCGGCAGGTACTTACCGATTACTTCGCGGGTGGCCGAACGTATTTCCGGAACAATAATGCGCTCGTGGTAGTTGGGCCCCACTTCATCGTGCAAGTAACCGATTTCATCATCCACCGGCTTATAGCGGTACGATAGCTCGGCTTTAATGGTCAAGCCATTTTTAGAGAGTACCTCCATACTGCCAACGGCCTCCTTTATCTTTACATCGTAAACATATACGTTGTCCCACGGCCATTTAACGTGAAAACCCTGCCCGTAAACGGTTTCTTTATCCAAACCTCCCTGGAATTTACGGAAGATCAAACCCTTTTCCCCGGGGTTGATGGTGTAGGTTATGGCGCTCCACGCCAATATTATTCCTAGTAATATCACGAAGGACACTACGATAATCCCTGTTCTGCGTTGACTCATGTTGTTCGATTTAATATTTACCAAAGTACTTCCTTAAGCCCCATTCGGCCGCCAAAAGAATCAGTAAAATAAAGAATAAGAATTTTTTATTGAGCAAAGAACTGATGGACGTTTGCAATCGCTGAATACTTTTTGCCGATGAACTGCCCAGCAGGTCGGCCTGCAGGCTTTCCAGTGCCGTGGATTTATAAAAGCTTCCTTCGCTTTCCCGGGCTATGGCTCTCAATACATCGTGACGTGCTACCAGGTCGGCTTGTTCCACCCGTATTTCCTCCACCGCGAAGGCTCCGGATCGGCTGAAATCATCCTGCCCCAAACGTGTTTTGGCCGTCCAGGTATAATTGGCCGGAGGCAGGTTGCCCGCATCCAGTCGGTATGCGGTGCTGGTTTTACTGAAATTGAACCGGTACTCCTTCCCTTCATCTGACCGGATTGTTACTTCTACTTCAGGACTATTATCCAGCTCCAGGGAAGGGTTGTACAACCGGGCCGTCATCAATATAGGCTCACCACTGTTGTAGCGCGAATCCGCTTCTACTACAAAACGCTGGTCTTCGGTACGGGCAGTAAGGTATTGTACGGTTTGGGCTATGAGTTCGTCAAAACGCTGGAAGGAATTATTTTGCCGGTAGTCGTAAATGCGCCATTGCCATAAGCCGTTGGCCAGCAGTACGGCCGATCGCTGCTCGTCATTACGGAAAAACCAAAGCGGTTCCTGGGTTTCAACCTGTCCTATTTTTTTGTTGAGGAAAGGCTGAACTACCCCATTGGGTTGAATTCTTCCGTACGGCATTTGGAGAGGTGGCAAATTTCTCAGGAAATCACGGGTGTTTTCACTCAGGTTAAAAAGGCTGAATCCGTTTTGATAAGAACCACTCACCTGCTCCAGGTCACCGCGACCCGGGCGTACCCCTCCGAATTTCTCGAAAACCACCGGCTGCGAAGCGGGGCCGTCAATAAGCCAGTAAGGTTTGTTCTTTACAAACTCCATCATACTGGTGGTAGGGCTAAATAAAATGTAAAGGTCGGCTGGCTCATCGTTTTGAAAAGACCCCCAAAGGCCACTTTGTACCTCGTATTTGTCCAGTTTTCCCAGGGCAATGGCTACGGCACTCATATCCGGATGGGGGCTGCTGCCGGTAATCCATATTTTCTTGCGATTATCGATTACCTCAATGGAAAAAGCCTGGCTGTTATTCCCGGTCTGCTCTTCTTCACCCGCTTCCAAACGGACGAAGTAACGCTGCAAGCCCACTTCCTTAGCCGGTAGGTAGGTTTCTATTTTTTGAAAGTAATTGTCGCCTTCAGCCCGGCCACTTTCTGAAAACAGCACCGTACCCGAGCGGTTAGTTACGCTAACCCTGAAGTTGCGGCCATTCATTTTCCGGCCCCGCAGGTTGATCTCTAAGGGAAACTGGTTATTGAGGTAGGTCAACTCGTTGTGTACCAGCTTTTCAATAAAAAAGTCCTGTTTTACCGAAGTATCACCTACACCAACGGTATAAATTGGGTAAGGGCTGTTACCCGCCTGGTAAACCGGGTTGGCACCACGGTTGTAAATACCATCTGAAACCACAACCACACCCCCTACATTCTGGTTATAGTATTGTTGCTCAAGGCCCTGCAGTGCCCCGGCTAAATCGGTTTGCAGGCCTTCAAATGAGCCGGGTTCATAGGCCTGTAGCTCCGAATCAAAACTCATCTTCCGCACATCGTATTTTTCACCCAATGCTGTGCTTACCTCCGCTAACCGCTGCGAATAGAACGCTTTTACCTGGGCTGAATCCTCCAGGGAGGTAACGGACGAGGAACGATCTTCGAGCCAGAGTAAAAGCGGTTTTTCGTCTATTCTTTTCGAAATTTTAAGCAGCGGAGCCAGTAGTAATAAGGCTACTATAAAGAGGGTAAGAAATCGCAGTGCCGCCAATGACCAGCGTTGGCTTTTGTTAAACTCCCTACCGCCCAGGTAAAATACGGCTACTGCTCCAGCCACACCGAGCAATATGGGTGCTATCCACCAGGGCGAATATTCAAAGTAGAGATTGGAGATCAAGTTGGATTTGCTGCTTTAAAAATAGGATCAGGTAAGCATTCCACCATCCACGTGCAGCGTTTGCCCAGTGATGTATGAAGACCAGTCGGAGGCCAGGAATAAACAAGCTTGCGCCACATCTTCAGGGGTACCCCCTCTTTTCAAAGGAATAGCATCACGCCAGCCTTGTACCGTGGCCTCATCGAGTTTACCGGTCATTTCAGTTTCTATAAAACCGGGAGCAATGGCATTGCAACGGATGTTACGGGAACCCAGCTCCAGGGCTATGGACTTGGTAAAACCGATAATACCCGCTTTGGAGGCGGCATAGTTTGATTGCCCGGCATTACCCTTTACACCAACCACCGAGCTGATATTAATAATGGAGCCCTTGCGTTGCTTGAGCATAGTGCGCTGCACGGCTTTGGTTAAGTTGAAAACGGACTTAAGGTTGACCTGTACCACCTTATCAAAATCCTCTTCACTCATGCGCATCAGCAAATTATCACGCGTTACACCGGCATTGTTTACCACTACATCGATGCTCCCGAAGTCGTTCAACACATCGGCAACCAGTTGCTCGGCCGAACTGTATTCCGAAGCGTCACTGCGATAGCCTTTTACCTGAACACCACTTTTTGATAGTTCTTTCTCAAAGGCCTCGGCCTGTTCTACCGATGATAGGTAAGTAAAGGCCACGTTAGCGCCTTGTTCGGCAAAAGCCTCGGCTATACCTTTACCGATGCCCTTGGAAGCCCCGGTAATGATAGCTGTTTTTCCCGCTAATAGTTTCATGTTGGATACAATTTAGGCCAAAGATAGGGTTCTTGCTTAACCTGATTCCACCGCAAACCAGTTATAAGTGGTAATCATTGATGGAGTGAAAGGCGTAAATCAGAATTTAACCATCCTGCCGAAATTTTACGGTTTGATTATCAGCATTCTACAACTTTATTAGCTTTATCTCCTAAAATCACCCAACCCTTGGCTTAATTTTAGTGTCAGGGTTAATAAGAACATTAAATCCTTTTTAATCCCATGAAAAAAATTACCCTCTTAGCCTTAACTTTTGGATGGTGCCTGAGCCTTACAGCCCAGGAAGATCCGATTTCCAGAACGCTATTTCAACAACTCTGGCCGGATATCATAACGCATGACTCCATTGTATATTCAGAAGATACGGGTGCAGCTTTTTTTCCTGAAACCATGGTTTCCATTTGGTTATTCGCCAATGATCAGTATGATTCCGCGAAAATTTATGACCAGGGAACCCTAAGCGGAATTTACGATGGTGAGCATTACCCGGATAGTACCGTTGTATTCGACATGTATAACTTTTTTGGACCCCTGGACACCGCTGGTAAGTATGTATTTCTGCATGGTGCCAACGGAAGAGACACTGCAATGCTACAGTATTACTTCAACGGTTCTGATTTTGAGCTAGAGCAAAAATTAAAATTGAACTACAGTAGTAACGGGGAGCTCAATAACATTGAGATATTTCTTGATCTTTTCGGTAGCGGCAGCTTGAGCCTTTATGGTGCCTATGATTTTTACCGTTCCGCCAACCGGGTGGATAGCCTCATCTTCAGTGATGTTTTTTCAGGCGTTTTTGTAAAAATCATTAATGAATATGTGAATAACCGCCTGGAAACGTCTTACTTTCTGGAGTTAGACAGTGCTGATTTTGATACCACCGGTTTGTACAATTTTACCTATAACAGCCAGGGAGAAATTATCATAGTTCATGAAAACTACTACGAGGAGTCATCCGGTAGCTTCGAACTGGATTACAACTGGTATTATTATCAACGGCAGAATACCAACATCAGCCGCCCTGAGGCCAGGTCCAAAGGCTTAAGCCTTTACCCTAGCCCGGTGCAGGAATATTTCCGATTAGAAGGAGCGGATTCAATGGAACACTTCAGGATACTTTCCAGCAATGGCCAGGTGCTTATGCAGGGAAAACTAGACCATGAGGTGAGTGTTTCCGGATTACCGAAAGGAATATACCTACTGGAACTTTCCAATGACCTTGAAAAGCAGGTAACCCGTTTCCAGAAATTTTAAAGCATCCTATTTTTAAAGAAAAACGCCCCCCGATTGATCGGGGGGCGTTTTATTTTCAATGGTCGTAGTACGAAAAGTCGTCCGTTTTAGGCATGGCTTCAATGGTTTTTGAACCGAGTTGAGGTGGTGCGGTAATTTTTCTTTTTTCGGTATCTATAAACGCACCCTCTACGTTGATTATAGCACAAAGTTCCTCGCCCCTCCAAAGGTGATGACGCATTCCAAAGCGGGAGTAATCACTTTTCAGGCGGCTGAGCTGTACGTCCATAGTCAGCGTATCACCATAGCGTACCTCCCTTTTAAAAAGGGCTTCTTCACGAAACAGTACGGGCCCGAATTTATGTTTCAGCATTTCTGCCGGGGTTAAACCATTTTGCATCAGGAAATCCATGCGTAGCTTGGCCCCCAGGTCGTAGTACACGGAATGGCGAATGTGGAAGTTGGGGTCCATATCACTCCATCGCAATTGTATCTCAGTCTTGAATTGTTTCATATTCTCAGGATTAAAAAAAGCCCCCGATCAATCGGGGGCTTTCATTTTATTTTAAAAAGGAGTATTGATCTCCGTACATCAACATTTGTTCGGTAAAATCGGTGGGGTAAACAATTTCGATATCCGTAATACTATCCCCTTCCATTATCGGTTTCATTTCGGGCTGTATAAAACCTGCGTAAGGCGCAATCTTAAACTGGGCGGAACGCTCCAGCACTTCCTTATGTATAGCCGGATCGACTCTAACACCGTAAGTTTCCACCAACTGGCGGCCGGTCTCGTAATCTCCTTCGGATTTTATGCGCTGGATTTCCCTTAATTGCTGACCGAATATTTCACGCAATTTCTGGTAATCGTTCACCACGAAATAGGTTTTACCATTGAGATTTTTCTTTTCGATTACATTTTCCTCCTTGCCCATGTCATAGGCCCAGGCAGCTACCAACTGGCGGTTACGCATGTGGTCTTCTTCTATATCATCGCCTACTTCCAGCCTGCGCAGTTGCAGCATAAGTCCGTTGCGGATGTAACTGTCGTACTCGGCCATCCCCACGGCCATAGTATCGATTAGGCCAAGTTCCTTCAGTTTGGGGTCCATAATGTAGTACAGGGCCACCAGGTCAGCACGTCCTTCCTCCAGGGTGGAAGCATAATTTTTCAAGGTTTCCTTGGTGGTACCCACCCCGGGATTGATCTTCCCACTGGCGTGGCCCACCACTTCGTGCAGGGCAGTGTGCATTTTACTGCTGATATCGCTGTGTTTTTTAGCACGTTCCAATTCTTCCTTGCTGAAGGTAAACTCTTCCAGGAAACCGGCACCTTTGGCGTGCTCATAGGCATTTTCAATGTTGGCCAGGCTTACCGATTTAGAACCATGCTGTACCCTAATCCAGTTGGCATTCGGCAAATTCACACCAATGGGAGTTGCGGGTGTAGTAGCCCCGGCTTCGCCTACCACATTGATCATTTTATAGGACACCCCTACCACATTGGGCTTTTTGTGCTCCTCCATAATCGGTGAATTATCCTCAAAATACTGGATGTTCTCACTGATTACCTTCATCTTTTCACTGGCATCGAGGTCTTTCACCTGTACTACGGTTTCGTAGGTAGCTTTATACCCTAACGGGTCGTCATATACCTCAATAAAGGAATTGATGTAGTCGATATCACTGGCAGTATCGTTCACCCAGGCAATATTGTACTCATCCCAGGTTTTAAGGTCACCGGTTTTATAGTATTCAATCAGTAAACCAAGGGCTTTCGCCTGCTGGTCGTTTTCCGCTACTCCTTTGGCCTTTTCCAGCCAACCGATGATTTCCTGAATGGCCGGTCCGTACATACCATCGGCCGTCCATTTACGCTCTTCGATACCGTTTTCGGTGCGCACCAGTTTGGAGTTCAAGCCGTAGCTTATGGGGGTTGGGTTGGAAGGGTCGATAAGGCTCTTGTAGAAATCCTCCGCTTCCTTTTGAGTAATACCGGGATCGTAAAAGTTAACCGCTGAGGTAAGCAACAGATCCACTCCATCCGCCTTGTTTACCTTTTTGTTATCCTGATCGTTGAAAATAACCGCCTTAGCCTCAGCACTTATGCTTACTTCACTTTCGGCCAGCAGCTTATCCAGGTAGGCTTCGCTGAAACCCGGTTTAAGCTTGGTATTGGAGTAGTGATGGTGAATACCGTTGCTGAACCATACCCGCTTGGTGTACACCATAAAACGGTCCCACTCGCTCATGGCCTCTTCCTCACCTTCCCTTTTTTGAGACTCGCCTTGCGGAGCATCGGTATCTTTATAATGTTTAACTATACTTTCGAGTGCCTTACGAATTTCGAGGTTGTGCCGGTAAAACTGGTCCCAGGTGATATCACGGCCCGCAAGACCGGCCTGAGTAAGGTAGTAAGCCAGTTTCTTTTGACGAAGGCTCAGCTTTTCCCAACCTTCTATTTGATAGCGCAGTATGCGCAAGTCGGCAAACTGCTCGGTTTGCCATTGAAAATCATCGTGTGATTCTTTATCTGTCATTTCTATGTTTTCGTTTTTTGGGTTCGCACAACTCCCTAGTATAAGAGACAGTGCCACCGTGGCCAAACTCAATTTTTTCATTGGATTTCGATAATTAGAGGCCCGAAGATAAGGAGAATGTAGAATGCTGCTTTAGTATTCCCCCTGAATGTTTATCTACGGCCAGGTTCCTATTTCTGCCTGATAAGGGTAAACCTAAAATCCAGCGGGTTCAAACTTTGCATTAATTTCTCCAGCCACGCCTCACCGTATTCTTCGTAATACTGTATGAAGTTATCGTGGCGCTCCTGTAAACCTCCACCGGGGAACAGTTGCAGGTACAAGTCTTCCAAACGTTGCATGGTATCGCTATGCTTGCGCTTTTCGGCCCGTATCAGTTTTTTCCGCAGCTTATCCAAACCATTGAGTTGCTTTTGCCGCTGGGCATTTACCGCACCCAACATACTTTTATCGGTTAGGTGGGCCACTTCTTCCAACTCATCAAACATTTTTTGCAATTTGGACTGGTAAGGTTCCAGTGCGGGGTTCACCGGTGCGGTTTCCGCGGCCAGTTTGCCTTTAATCTGGTGGAGGGGTTGAAACAAATCCTGAATTTCCAACCCTAATTTAGAGAGCTTTTGCTCTTGCCGGTTAGTATAAAGGAGTGCCGAATTACGGAGTATCAACATAGGAAAAGGCACCGCCACCTTATTGAATAATGTTTTTAACTGCAGCCAATAAGCCAGTTCACCACCTCCACCAATGTAAGCCAGGTTAGGCAGTATAACTTCCTGGTACAAGGGCCTTAGAATAACATTGGGGCTGAAGCGTTCAGGGTGATTTTGAAGCTCCTCCAGTAATTCCGATCGGTTCCAGCGAATATCGGTATTGAGAACCTGCCATACTTTGCCATCGCTTTCAATCCTTTCGCGCAAGCCCTCCTTAATGTAAAACAGGTTGATGTCACGGGCATGTACCTGTTCGAAGTAATTATCGGACAACCAATCGGTGGTTGTTTTAACCGCAGCAGACGAAAGATTTTCCAGGAGATCCTTCTCAAAATAAGGGATCATTACCTTTTTCAGCTCCACATCGTCACCATCCACAATTACCAATCCTTCGTGTGCAAAAAAGTGATGCACCAAATAGCGGGTAGCCTGTGCAAGGTTAGCTTGTTGAAGGTAGGCGGTTCGCAGGATTTTCAATAGATGCTTGGTGCGGGTGCCTGGCCCGGATAACTCTTCCAAGCGATCCAGTACCGGTGCCAGACTATCCGTTTTCAGGCGACCTACCGGCCCGCTGGCTTCACGATCCCATACCAGCCTTCCGCCATCACGGTTTATGTGGTTGATCTCGGCAAAGTCATGATCTTCCGTAGCCATCCAGTACACTGGTACAAAATCGTAATCCGGGTACTGCTGTTTTAGCCTCTTGCAAAGATTGATGACACTTACAATTTTGTAAAAAAAGTAGAGTGGTCCGGTAAAAAGGTTGAGCTGGTGGCCGGTGGTAATGGTAAAAGTTTTACTATTTGCAAGGTTTTCCAGGTTGTTTTGCAGAGCCTCGGTAATCTCGAACCCTTGATACTGTTGTTGCAATTGCCGCTGTAAAAGCTCGCGATTTGCCCGTTCAAAACCAGACTTCTCTTCTATTTGATCCTCAAAATTCTCCAGGCTTGGAAAACGGTGGTAGAGATGCTGCAGCTCTGGTTTTTGATCCAGGTAATCGCAAATGAGTTTAGAAAAATAACCGGTGCTCCGGTAGGGAATACAATGCGTGTCATCCATAAGGCACAAAGCTAGCAAACAGGCCTTTTCTGGCTTTGGTTCGTAAAGTTTGAAAACGATTTCATAGAACCCCTCTATACGGCCGTATCCAGGCGAAGGGTGGCATAATTACCTTCGTTTAATATTTTATCAATCAAGCCGTTGGTGGTAATGCTGCTTTGCAATTGCCTGATGTAAAGCCGTATATCCTCTTGGTGGCGTATATCACTGTCCCTAGGAATAAAGCCAATACCCACAAAACGACCGTTTTCTACGTAGGCAAAACCATCCTCCTCTTTACTGCGGCCCTGGGTTTTAATAATCAGGCATTCCTGCCGCTTATCAAACTCCTCCAGCATTTTTTCAAAGTTTTGCCGGTGCTCTTCCTCTTTTAGTCCATTGGGTAAATAAACTTCCGGGAAGCCGCAGCGGGTGGGGTTGAGTTCAAACTGCTTAACCAGGTCGTACATGCGATTGAGGGCCTCGTTATGCGAGAAATACTCTTCCAGGTAACCCTTTTGAGAGGTAATACGATTAATGCCTAAAGACCAGCATCCCTTTTGGCTTTGATAGGCGAAGATGCCAAAACGCTTTTTGGGGTTTTTCTGCGCCATGTTGTACTTAGGCCAGTGGTGCCTTATCTCATGGTCTTCCAGTAAAATAGCCAATAATTCACTGCCGGTAACCTCATAATCGATGTGGTAAATTTCACGCTTAAAAGCCTGACTGCGTTTGGTATCCTTATGAGTAATAAAATGGGAAGCCACCCTTTTACGCAAGTTTTTAGCCTTGCCTATGTAAATAGGCTTCCCCTGTTGATCCTTAAAATAATATACACCCGGAGTGGCGGGCAAGGCATGGTACTCATCAGAAGGCAGGTTGGAAGGAAGATTGAACTCTCCCGAATTTTTTTTCACCAATTGTTGCCACTGCAAGCCTGCATCCTGATCCAGCAGTATTTGAAGAATTTCAGTGGTGGCGGCAGCATCGCCCCAGGCGCGGTGAGCTGCTTCGTTTTGCACCCCGAAATGGCGACAAAGATTTTTCAGTGAGTAGGAAGATAAACCGCCCTGTAACTTACGGGCGTAGCGAACCGTACAAAGCCGTTTAGGATTGTAGCGGATGCCGCACTCTTCCAGTGCGGATTTTACAAAGGCATAGTCAAAATTCACGTTATGGGCTACAAAAACGTGTTCTCCTAAAAAGTTACGGATTTCTTCCGCCTTTTCCTCAAATAGCGGGGCATCCACCACCATCTCCGGTGTAATGCCGGTAAGGGTTTGAATATTCAATGGAATAGGTTGCTGTGGGTTTAGCAAAGTGCGGTAGGTATCCACCACTTCCCGGCCATTGGATATTACAATGGCTATCTCCGTCATGCGGTGTCCCGAAGCATGACCACCGGTGGTTTCTACGTCAACTACAGCAAACAAAAAAGGGCTCTTTTTTAAGAGCCCTAAAATTACAAAATACCTTTCAGCTAAATCTATTTTGGAAGTTTGATTACTTCGGCTTCAATCTTTTTCTTGGCCAGTATTTCGTTGGTGTATTTCATACTGCCGTAGGGCACAAAAATCCGGAAGTCCCCGTTTTTCATGTGAGCCAGGGTGGACATCAGTTTCCATTTCCCCACTACTTCCATTTCCTCCTCATTTCGGTTGGCAATTTCAAAGTAGTACTTACCTCCGTTTTTGGTAGCGGTAATATCCGGTATAAATTCTTTTTCCTGATCCATCATTCTTAAACCAGCGGGTTCATCGTACCCCTCATGCCTGGCCTTTATATCTTCGAACCCCCTGTTTTCAACAAAGCTTACTGCTTTTTCAATATCGCTTTGGTATTTCCCTGTTTCAACGTTTACTTGTAACATTATCTGCTTTTACTGGTTAGAATTATTAATCTTGACTACCTAGTATTATAATGTTTTTTTCGAGAATTCCAAATTTAATTTGCTGAAAATGCCTGAGTTACCCGAAGTTGAAGTAATGCGTGGCTACTTTACAGAAGCCGTTTTGAACCTGCAAATAGCTGACGTTGAGTTTCTTGACCCTTTAAATAAAGTGTTTCAAAGTCCTAAAGATTTGATTTACAAAAATTTGATCGGTCATGCCTTTACCGACACCCACCGCATCGGTAAATACCTTTTTGCCCGAATCAGTAACGGCCGTTGGCTGCACTTGCATTTTGGCATGACCGGATCACTACAGGTATATAATGATGATTATAGCCAACCGAAATACACCCGCCTGGCGATTCACTTTGAAGATGGTTCCCGGCTGGCCTTTATCGATTCGCGCAAGTTCGGCAGGGTTGAAATTGTGGACTCACCCGATACTTACCAGGAAAACCATAAGCTCGGTACCGATTTGCTTCACATTAAACCCGCTGATTTTGTAAAAGCCCTACAAAATCGTAAAGTGGCTATTAAAACTGCACTGCTGGACCAAAAGCACTTTGCCGGTATCGGTAACTGGATTGCGGATGAAATGTTATTTGAAGTAGGCATTCATCCGGAAGAACCCTGTGAGAAACTCAGTGAAAATGAGCTGAAGGCATTACTGAAGAGCGCGGTGGAAATTGTGAAGACCGCCATTCGTGAAGACACTCATTACGGGAGCTTTCCCGATGATTTTTTTGTGAATTACCGTAAAAAAGGAGCTATTCACCCTGATCACCCCCACTCTAAAGTAGCAAGCCTGAGGGTGGGCGGCCGGGGAACTTTTATAGTACCGGAAAAACAGAAACTAAAGCAGGGCTAGCCGATGTTGGTATAAACCGCCTGCACATCGTCATCGTCTTCAATCTTATCCATCATCTTGTCGATGTCGGCCATCTGTTCTTCGGTAAACTCTACCGGTGAGGTGGGAAAACGTTGTAAGGATGCCTTTTTCACCTCAATCTGCTTTTCTTCCAGGGCGGCCGAAAGGCTACCGAAATCGGTATAGTTCCCGTACACGTAAACCATCCCGTCCTCTTCCTCAATTTCTTCCAAACCCGCATCGATGAGTTCGAGTTCCATCTCTTCTACATCGATAGCCTCGGTTTTCTCAAACTCAAAAACTGCCTTGCGATCAAACATAAATTCAAGGGAGCCGCTGGGTACCATACCCCCACCGGACTTGTTGAAATAGGATTTTACGTTGGCTACGGTGCGGGTAGTATTATCGGTAGCACACTCTACAAAAACCAAAACCCCGTGGGGGCCTTTTCCTTCATAGGAGACTTCAGTGTAGCTTTCGGCATCGCTGCCGGAGGCGCGCTTAATGGCATTCTCAATATTGTCCTTAGGCATATTCTGTGCCTTGGCATTTTGAATGGCTGCGCGCAAGGAAGGGTTCATATCCGGATCAGCGCCACCTTCTTTAGCCGCCATAGTGATGGCTTTGGCTAAACGCGGAAACATCCGGGACATCTTGTCCCATCGCTTTTCTTTGGCGGCCCTGCGGTATTCAAACGCTCTTCCCATATATCAGTACGATTTGGCCGCGAATTTACGGTACTTCCTTTTCTTCTAAAAGTGCTAACTTTTTTCCAGGTGCCGCCCCCCGTAACGCTTAATCAAAACTTTTAAAGCGGTAACGGTAATTCCACTCACCACCGTCCAGCCTACCAGCTTGGCCCACTCTATTTCACGGCCATCAATCTTGTCCGGAGCTTCTTCATCGTAAACCTTACGGTAACCGTTTTCCATGAGCTTACGAAGCAAAAAGCCTGCTCCCACAGCTCCTAATGAGATCAATAGCTCCAGGCCATCACTTTTAGTTCCGGGTATTACTTCCTTTTTATCCACAGTATTGAATTTTACTTTAAACCGCTGCAATGTGCCAAAGGTTTTTACGATACCCGGGTAAGGCTGGCGTTTCGGGCCACCATAATGTTAAAAATGCCGTACAGGATTAAGCCGATGGCCACTATCCCTAAAAGGTAGTCACCGAAGGTAAGACTGGAAATGTAATGAAACACCCCTTGCGTGTCCTGGTAACGATTGGCGTTATGATCCAGTATTACCCGTACCAGCAGATACGAGATAACCAGGAACACTATGCCCCGTGAAAGATAGCCGAGAAGGCCCGCTTTTTTGATCAATTGATATTCCCGTTTCGCTTCCGGATGATTATCCAGCTTATCCATATAATCTCCGCTAATGCCTTTTTTGAACTGGAAGATGGATTGCCCCAAAACTAGGGCAGCCACCACCCCTACTGCATAAAGGCCCCAACCTTCTTCCAAAAGCTTGGCTAAAAGCTGCTGTTTTTTATTACCACCTGAAGAAGCGTTGAAGAGGATCTTAATAAAACCATAGGCGATAAAGCCATAAAAAAACCCACTGTAGGCGTAACGTATCCGCGTTGGAATGCGTTCCTTCTTCTTTTCGGCCCCAGGATCGGCATAAGCCTGGTAAAAGCGCCATAGCGTATAAGCCAACAGCCCAAGCGCCACGGCTGCAAGCAAAAGGTTACCCAGGGGTTGGCTCTTCAAAAAGGTTCCAATCTCTTTTTTACCAGAGGCTTTACCTCCCATATTTAAAATCGCCAGGGCAGTTAAAGCACCCATGAGTGTATAGACCAAGCCTTTGGTAAAAAGACCTGTTTTACGGATTATGGATATCGTTTTGGGCGACATAGCTTAGGTGTTCAGGAGAGTAGCTATAAAGGCCTGAAACCGGTTTTTGTTCACCTTACAACTGTTAAACTACTGAAAATGAGATATTCAATTTTAGGCTTATTTTGCAGTTTATAATGCAAAGCCTATGATACGTACGCGAATTGCCGGAACCGGCCACTATGTACCTGATAATGTGGTTACCAACAACGATCTTTCAAAAATGATGGATACCAATGACGAGTGGATACGTGAAAGAACCGGTATTCGCGAAAGAAGATGGATAGATCCAACTACCGATGACAGCCCATCGGTAATGGGCACCAAAGCCGCCCGGATGGCTATTGAAAACGCGGGTATTACCGCTGCTGATGTGGACTTTATCATTTTTGCCACCCTTTCTCCGGACATGTATTTCCCGGGACCCGGGGTAATGGTACAAGAGCAATTGGGCATTCGTGAAATAGGGGCCCTGGACGTGCGTAATCAATGTTCAGGTTTCATTTACGGCTTATCGGTAGCCGATAAGTTTATACAAACCGGAACCTATAAGAATATTTTGTTGATTGGTTCTGAAAACCACAGTGGCGGCCTGGACAAAACCACTCGTGGCCGTGGCGTTTCGGTAATTTTTGGTGATGGTGCCGGGGCAGTGATTCTGCAGCCTACCGAAGAAGAGGGTAAAGGAGTTTTGACCACTCACCTGCATTCCGAAGGTCAGCACGCCAAGGAACTTTCGCTGGAAGGCCCGAATACTGCGCACTGGGTAGATAAAATGATTGCCGAGCAGGACCCGGAAGACACCAGTTATTATCCTTATATGAATGGCAATTTTGTATTCAAACATGCGGTAACCCGTTTTCAGGAAGTGATTCATGAAGCGCTGGAGGCCACCCATCAAAAACCCTCGGATATCGACCTGCTCATTCCCCATCAGGCCAACCTGCGTATCAGCCAGTTTATTCAGTCTAAAATGGGCTTGAGTGACGACCAGGTATTCAATAACATTCAGAAATACGGTAATACCACCGCTGCTTCTATTCCCATAGCGCTGAGCGAAGCCGTGCAGGAGGGTAAACTCAAAAGTGGCGACCTGTTGTGTATGGCGGCTTTTGGTAGTGGTTTTACCTGGGGAAGTACTTTGGTACGATGGTAATGTAAACCATACCTACCTGCTAAATACCTTAGAATGTTACATCCGTTTAACCCAACCTTAAGCAATGAAGAAGCTTTACCTTCTTTTGGTACTTACATTTATCGCTCGCCTCGCCCAAGGCCAGAATTTTTTTCGTTCGGAGTTACCTACCACGGTTTCGGTACCCTGGGAAATAAGCTATGGCCCTGATGGGTATTTGTGGCTTACTGAAAAAAATGGTGTTGTTTCAAGGGTGCATCCCACCACCGGGGCTAAACAAATGGTTTATACGGCTACAGATTACTTCCCAGGTTCACCACTGGAGAATAACAGCCGTTGCCATAACCCGCCCATCGGGGCCGGAACCCTGGGACTTGCCCTCCACCCTGATTTTTTAAGCCCAGCCAATTCTTACCTCTACTTTGTGTACTCTTATAACAGTGGAACTGCCCAGACACCCGCTACTAAATTCAGGATTAAAAGGTTGCAATGGGACGCCTTAAAGGATACCGTAGTTAATGATACCAACATTGTAAATTCCATACCCTCGGGCTTTGACCATTGGGGAGGTCGTTTACTGGCGGTAAAAAGAAACGGGAATAGCCACCTTTTTTTAACCGTTGGCGATTTAGGCATTTCAGAAATCAATGCTCCGGATTGTTACAGTCCTCAATCCAGTAACCCTAATAATTTTACCCAGGATATCAATACCATGAACGGGAAAATACACCGTTTTAACATGGACGGCAGTATTCCAAACGATAATCCTGTAAACGGGAATTCGTTTTACACGCGCGGGCATCGCAACCCGCAAGGCCTTATTTACAACCCTAATGCCGATGTACTGTATGATGTGGAGCACGGTGATCGAACCGATGATGAAATAAACATACTGTATAAGGGTATGAATTACGGTTGGAAAAATGTAAGAGGCTATCATGGAGATAATAATCACCCTGGTGAGGCCACCTACATTGCCAACTATACCCCAAATCCTGCTGTGCCAGGTGATTCACTGGTTCCTGCCCTGTACTCCTGGTGCGATACCCTGGCCAATACCAATGGCAACTTTAACGACTGGTGCACGGTGGCACCTTCTGATGGTATTTATTACGGCAGCAGCGGTATTACGCAGTGGACCAACAGCCTTTTAGTAGTAACCCTGAAAGACGGATCTACCACCGATCGCGAAGTATATCGTTTTCAACTGCTGGCCAACGGTAAAATAGCACCTTCTACCCCAACTGAGCCCAACCCCAGCCGTTTTTTCGGTGCCGATCAACAGTTGAATGGCCGGCTGAGGGATTTAACCTTTTCGCCCGATGGAAGAACTCTTTACCTGATCAACAATGGAGGTGCTACGGATAAGATTACCGTGTATGAACTCGATACTACCGATATAAGCCTTCCGGATGTTTCTTTGGACCATCCGCTAAGTCTTTATCCTAACCCCGCCAAAAATCAACTGATCATAGAATCCGGTAACCGTGATGAAAACCCGTCCGAAGTCCAACTAACCAACCTTCAGGGTGTTTCCCAAAGCCTGCCTCTTAAGGGGAACACCATTGACATTTCCTGGTTAAGCCCGGGCCTTTACTTTGTAAGGGTTCGATATAAGGACCGCTGGCACTCCGCTCGTTTTATAAAACATCCCTAAAGCTAGTTTTCGAATCGCTTTTATTGTTCGTCAGACATTCTCTTCGGAATGATCTAATTCCTTCACTTCCAAACACCTGCCATTCGCTCAAAGAATCGGGCAACCGGTTTCTTTTTTTAGCCCAGGATGGATGCTTACCCTAAATTAGTTAGCGTCAATTGAAACCAAACTTACTCGCTATGATCTTTACTAAAACCGCTGCCCGAACACTGCCTTAAAAGTGTATTCAGGGGTAAGTAGGTAACACTTTAGTCTAAAACCCATTAACCATCGGGGAGGGAAACGAACAAGTAACGCTCTGGCGAATAGTCAATCTATTCGTTAGCGCAGTAATATCCATTCAAAAACCAATACCATGAAAAACTCTAACGAAATGTTGGGTACTGCCACCAACCTCCTTTATGGTTACAGTGCCTCCTGGCTATCGGGCGATAGCGGGAACAACGCTCTTTTTCCGGTACCGGAAAAAGCTTTAAAAGAAAGTCCTATTACCAATCCTTCGGAAAAGGGAAATTGGACTTTCCCCTTCGTTTCCCTGCATGAAACTGCCGAATCATTAATGGACACTCTCTTACCCTACAAAGTGTCCAATCCCTCCGATGGGTTCCCGGAAGCCACATTGCCTTCAGGCACTTTGATGTTGGGTAACAATGACCGGAAAACGGCTTTGAAAACCCTCTCCAAAACCCTGGGGGTTGACCTCACTACTACAGAAAACCACTTCGTGCTGGTTCGGCTTAAGCGCATTGATAGCCAGGTTTCACACGATAGCTGCGAAATGGGGGTTATGGTACACCCCAATCCGGCCCGTATTCCGGAAGCTTTAGGCGTATCAGAGAATTTTCAGAGATCAGTAGCCGCTTTGAAAAGAATCAAACAGCGTGGTGCCGCCTTTTCACCGGATGAAGTGAGCCAGAAAGACGCTCAGGGCTACCTGGATTTGTTCACCCAGCAGGGTACGCATTACATTTCGCGGGTAAGTTTGGGGGATGTTATTTTCCAGGTGTATGCCATGCCTAAAGAACGTTTTGAGCGGGTACAGAAGATTTATGCTGATCAAAAAGAGGAGCTTTCCGGCCCCAATGCGGTCCTGTTCAGGCAGTTTACCACCAATGCCAAAACCGGGGCCTACGGCTATGTAAGTGAATATGGAAATGTATTGAGCTTTAGCCAGGGCAGTGAACTTACGGCCACCCTTAAAAAGGGAGATTGGGAAGAAACCACCTTTGCCAGGGCCAACAGTGTTTTTGCCGTATTCCAGAATAAGGGTCCCCTGAGCCTGAACGTACTCAATCAGAATTTTGTGGATGTTACCCCGGTACTCACCGAACTGACCACCCTCACCTTGTTTACCGAGCACAGCCGCAAGCAAATTTGGAAAAGAGTATTTAAAGGAGCCGCTGTACAGATTTACCGCTCGGCTGTTGAACCACATTTCAGGAAATACTGCAATTGCGACCTAAAGGATAAACTGCAACAGAATGAATTGCCAGGCTTCCTTTCCACCATCGCCACACCCTACATCAATACCTATAAAACCGGTATCGACCTGAGTACCCTGGAGTTTGTTGCGGGCAATGAAGTAAAAAGCTTTACGCTTTACAGCAATTACCTGTATAATGCCAAAAGCCAAAAGATTGCACTACCCGGTAATGATATACTGGTTTGCGGACAAATATTTTCATTGGAAACGGATGACTACACTTCTACCCTGGAAGTGCCGGATAAGGCTATGAAATCCATGGCATTCTATTCCAGGCACTTTTTCGGAGGCCTGCAAGTACAAAATACTTCAGACAGTGACCACTTTACTTTAGTGGATGGATTAAAGTATGTAAGCACCACCAACGGGCCCGATAAGCGTTTTTACTCTAAAATAGAAGCCGATGTGCGCCAGGTTCCACCCGCTAAACAACTGGATCGCCTCAAGCAAAGCCTTCAGTTTAACTATGCCTTTGCCGAAGGAAATCTCAATTCGGTTCCCCAGGATATTGACAACCCTGTTGTCCCCTTCTTAAGGGATAGCCTGAGCTGGATTGCCAGCATTATTCCTGACAATACCAAAGATGCCGATCTTTTGGATTTAAAGGTACGGGCACTGGATATGGCCCACATCGGAAAGGATGCTAACCTGGGCAGTTTTGTGCCCATCCTACCCTTTGATCAATACCAGAAGCAAATCGACAGCATACTGGATTATATTGATGAGATCGATAAAACTATTGACCGCTATCACCAGGATATTGAATTCCGAAAAAATCAGGAATTGATTATTGATGTGGGCAAAGACCTGAATAAAAACATCATTGAATCCGGTAAACTGCTTTCCGGCTATGTGGATGCGAGTATTTCGCAACAACAGGCCCTTTCCGGCTATTATGATTCCATTATCAAACAAAAAAAACAGGAGCAGAAGCTGCAGCAAAACTCCATTAACGACCTGCAGGCCCAACTCAACAGCCAACAGGCGGAGGTGGATACGGCCGTACAGAATTACCAACAGGCCCTTAAGGATTACCAGGTTACGGAAGCCATTAAGTTCGGCATTACGGTAACCACCGATCTCTTCTCACTGGGCACCAGTATTGCGGTTCCGGCCAGTTCCATAAGTGCTGTGAAAGACCTGGGCCTTATGGTACAGCGCATCCAGAAGTTCCTGAATATTATCAATGCCACCTATAAGGTTTACAATGATGCTAAAACCAGTATTACCAACCTTCAAAATGCACAGAAAACCTTTGATGGGGTTGCCGATACGCTTTCGGCCGACCTTAGCTGGGATGAATTGAGCATTAAGCTGGATGAAGTATTTGCCACCGGTCCCAACGATCCTACGGTAAACACTTCGAAAGCTGCATTGGTAGCAGCCTTTAAAATTTTGGTATTGAAAGGAAAGGCCTTAACGGCTGCCCAGTCCAAAATACAACAAACCGCTCGCGAAATTTACGACCAGCAAAGGCAGAAAAACCTGCTGGACGACCAGGTAAAACGTTTGAAATCACTGGACACCAACCTCGACCCTGCTAAAATCAAGGACCTGGACAAGTCCAAGATTGACCTGGTAGGGCTGACCGGTAGCCTTAGTGCAATACGCTCGCAAATGTTGGGTGTGTTGACCAAAGCCTTTATTTTTAAAGACCAGGCCCTCCAATACACCTATCTGCAGGATGCTACGGTGATCAAGTCATTCGACACCCTGGGTATTAAAGGAGCACTGGTTACACAAAGTTCCAATACCATTACCGCTGAAACCCAGTGGAGCCAGTTCCAATCTTCCACCACCACCCCTATTGATGTGGAAGTGGAAGTACCCACGGAAGACCTGCGGGACGGAGGAATTTACCAGTTCAATATTCAGCCCTGTATCCCCCAGTTTTTTCAATATGTGGATACCCGTGTTATTGCGGTGGTAGCCAAAATTGACGGAATTGAAGGGACAGACAGTGGTAAATACCTTTTAGAACTGGCTTACAACGGACGGCCTTTCTTCGACCGTAGTTACGACCGCGACACCGTAGCCTTTAATACCCTGAGAAGGCAGCGCGTTTACGAGTACAAGGTAAAGGATAATAAACCACAGTTTTCCGATAAAGGCGATAGTTGGTCTGAAGGGGTAAACCCCATCACTCCTTTTTCCATTTGGGAGATTTCGCTGCCTGATTCCAAAACTAATAAAGGTTTAAAGCTGAGTGGACTTACCACCAAAGTAACGCTGACTTTTGTGCTAAAAGCCCGCATTCACGATGCCAGAGCCCGGATGATGCGTATGATGGCCGAAGAAGTTCCTATGCGCAAACGCTCAGGCCTCATGATGATGGCCGAGGCGGAAACGGTGGCTACCAAGCCCCCTATCAATGATTTACTTTCGGAAATGTCAGGTAAGTCAGTGCTCAATAATTGGGACGTGGTTTTTAACATGAGCCTCACCAAAATCAATAGTGTACTGCAATCGCAATACAACGACCTGAAGAAGAACACTTCCTACGGAGGTAAGATTTCGGCCGATACTTCGGTAGAAGGTGCCAACATTGGTGACATCCTTACCTACACCTTACAGAAGTTCAATATCAATTATGGATACCCGCAACTCACCTTCCTGGTGAATAATGACAACTCCGGTAAGCTGAATATGGAAATTACCTCCGGAACCGTGCAAAAGGGAAGTCGCTATGTGGGTGAGAATAATACCAAAGACCGCAACGTACTCGAAGCCCTGGCAGCCGGTGCCAACCTTCCGGCATCAGCCGTGAAAGAGGAAACCATCGATGGTAAAACCAAGCTCGTGCTACAGTACTACAATGATCCGCAGCCGCTGGGTTCTACCGCCACCCTGGAAGCCGTCATTAAAATCAGTAAGGTAAAAGGTTTGGTAGATGGAAATGACAACATCCTGAGTGTAACCCTGGATATGAGCAAGGGAACCTTTAGCCCGGATAATATCCAGATTGAAATGAGCGACCAGCAGAAACTTGCTTTCAGTGAAGCGGTGAAAGCCTACTTCACGCAAAACCCGGTCAACTTCATTATCAACTCACTGGATTTGACCAATATCGCCACGCTGGACGACCTGAAGCCCAACCAGTTTTTGTTCAAACCGTTTGAAAGCCAAAGCGGTAATAAAATGCTGATGCTCTTCATCCAAACCAACAAGCGGGATGTGTTCAATTACAGCCAAACCTTCATCAGTACGGACGTACCTGATCCTATTCCCGAAGGTTCGGAATGCAGCCTGATGATCAACAGTCGTATTTTCTTTGGTAGCGTGTTACCGCAGAGTATGACAACGGGCTGGACTTTAGCAGGGATAAATCCCAATGATACCACCAAGGCATGGTCAGCACAATTTAGCAGTGCCAATGTAGATGGTACGGTTGACCTGAGCTCGCTGGATCACTCTTATACTCCACCGCCACCACCAGGAGGTGGTTTTACCAGCACCACTTACTATTCGTATCGCCCTTCCTCTAACCCAACGGTTTGGCCTCTGAATGGTATGAGTATTGCCCCGGCCTCCAACGGACAGATGGTAATGGGTTATAATCAAAAGAATACATTCTATTTTATTGAGACCACCAAAGTGTGTGGCTTCTGGTGTTCAAAGCCTTCTGATCAAACTTTGAGCACGGATATAACGCTGCAAATTTCGGCTGCCATGCCTACCGAAATAACCGGTAGTGGCCGTAACCAGGGAGTTCAGATTAACACTTCCAACCAAAGTGTGGCCGTTGCAGCCCGTACTTCAGGGGGTGGCCCTTGTGGTTCTACCGACCTGCAGGCTAAAGTAAACAAGCAGTTACAGGATAAATTACCGGATCAGATCACCAGTAAGATCAACGTGAGCTTTAGCAGTGTTTCGGTTTTTGCCTTGAAAAATCTGCTGTTTCCCTCCAACAACTATATTAACCTGAGTGATGTATATGTTCCGGGAGACTTGCTTATTGTGGGAAATTTCACCACCAGCTAAGGCCTGTCAGGTTTTTAAAATTAAGGGCGCGGTAAAAACCGCGCCCTTTTTACTTTTTAGAGAGATCTGAACTACTTACTGAGGCAGGCCATTGATAAAGCCCGGGTAACCGGTACCGCTAGGCTGAGTGTTACAGTTTTCCTCACTCACTTTATCATTGATATTCTCCACGCGGTTAGATGGGCTGGGGTGAGTGCTTAAAAATTCGGGAGGACCAGTTTGGCCCTCATCCTCCAGGCGTTCAAAGAATATTTTGGCACCATCGCAGGCAAAACCGGTTTTGGCCAGGTATTCTACTGATTTTTCATCCGCTTCATTTTCAAACTCGCGGCTAAAACTCAATCCGGCTGCCGTTCCGGCAATTTGCGCGGCAATCTGCTCCAGTTGAGAAGAATCTTCTCCCAGCAATAGGCTTAACAGCACTTGTACGCCATATACTTTTTGAAGATTGCGGCTGGTGTGACGTAAATCGGCATGGGCAATTTCGTGTCCCATAACACCGGCAAAAGCATCAGGATTGTTCAGGTACTTAATCAAACCGGTATATACATAAATATATCCCCCCGGGGTGGCAAAGGCATTCAGCACCTCATCGTCATGTATAATGTGTACATCCCAAACAAATTCCTGGCGATAGGCCACCTCTCCACTGTTCAATATTGCATTTACCACACTGTCCAGGTAGGCATAAGCAGCCGGGTACTGGCTGCGCGAAAGAATGTCATAGCTTGAATCCGATTCAATTTCGGCCGCTACCTGGGCTCCGAGCTCCAGGTCGTCCTCAGCTGTAAACAGCAAGGACACATTATCATTCTTATCGCAGGAGGTAAAACCCAGTATTAAGACTAAAAAGGTCAGGTAAAAGAATGTTGCTTTCATTTTTTTACGATTTTTAAGGGAACCCGTAAACTTTCACTTAGGTTCATAGGCTAATTTGCGAAATCCTTTTCTTCCCTGTTAGATGGGGCCCGGATATTTTTCAACCATAGCGGTTGAGGCAACCATTAAATAACCGTAGGTTTATAAGCCAAAAAATTAATGTTTATGGAAGTTACCGGTCGTTTTGAAGTAAAAACCACCCCCACCGAATATTCCCATGCCGCAAAGGGAGGTATGCAAATAGCCCGCACGGTGTTAGACAAAAAGTTCCACGGTGACCTTTCCGGGGAAAGTCTTGGAGAAATGTTAAGCACCCTGACCCCGGTTAAAGGCTCGGCCGGTTACGTGGCAATGGAACAATTCGAGGGAAGCCTGAATGGAAAAAAAGGAAGTTTTGTGCTACAGCATTTTGGCATCATGGATAAGGGCAAACCCCATCAAAACCTCACGGTAGTGCCGGATTCAGCTACGGGTGAGCTGGAGGGACTGAATGGCAAAATGACCATAAACATTAAGGATGGTGAGCATTACTACACCTTTGATTATCAATTGTAATAATTCGAAACCTGAATAAAATATTGGTTATGCTAAAAGAATGTCCGGCCTTTAGTGGCTTTTCTACCCAAAATCTGGATGAAACCCATAAGTTCTACTCTGAAATCCTCGGCCTGGAGGTGAAGATTCATGAAATGGGTTTTATGGAGGTACAACTGAAGGGCTCAGCTCCCGTGATGATTTACGCTAAGGATAACCATGAACCCGCCACCTTTACGGTTTTAAATTTCACCGTTGAGGATATTGATAAAATGGTTGATAATCTTAGGGCTAAAGGTGTGAAAATGGAGCATTACGAAGGCTTTGAGCAAGATGAAAAAGGCATTGCCCGCGGTGAAGGCCCCAGTATTGCCTGGTTTAAAGACCCGGGCGGCAATGTATTGGCCCTAATGGAAGATTATTGATAGTTGGTTACGGATTCAAACGATAAACCCGGTAGTCTTCATGCTGGTAAAGCAGGGGGTAATTCCTTTCCACTTTCGTTTGAACGGGCTCAAATAATAAAACCGCATTTTTCTGGCGCAGATTGGCCAGGTAATCCTCCTGGTATTCTTCGGGTTCCAATGACCAGCCTTCACGGTGGGCGAAGTACAAGGCTTTGGGATTTTGCCCTCCCCAAATAATAATTTTATCACCGGGTTCGGAAAAGCGGTCGGCCACGTCTTCCAATTCCAGGTAGAATTCCTCACCAGGTTTAATAAAAAAGTCGTGCTGCTGGTTGGCAATCCCTTCTATGGCGATCAGTAAAAGGGCCGCGTGGAACATCCACTGCCTTTTAATCTTACTGAGTCCAAATCCTGCCACCAGGGCCATAATAGGTACAAAGGGAATAATGTAATAATTATGGGTGGGGAAAATATTTCCGGTTTTCAGCATGAACACTACCAGAATAAGAGCACTACTCCCCGCAATGGCAGCGATCAGTTTTGAAGAGAACCGAAAAAGTAATACCAGACCGGCTAAAAAAGCGGCAAAGGCCAAAAAGGAATGGAAAGCCGAAAAATAGAATTTCTCTAAAGTTTGAGGCCACAATTCTTTTTGCCATTCCCAACCCTGGCCGAGGGTGTAGGTGGTAAAAAGTTTATTCCCGGAAATTTGAAAGAGTTGTGGCTCCCAGTAAAAATACCAGAAAAGTACCGGGGCCAGGGCCAGTATAAAGGCTGCCAGCAGGTTTAACTTAGTTCTGGCACTTAAACTAGAGTCGAACAATACCAGTCCTGCTGGAGCCAATACGATTAGAGCGGGTATCTTGCAAAGTCCGGCCAAACCACCCAGGATTACAAAGCCCAGCCATGACCCGGCCGTCTTTTTATCCCGGTACATCAGCAATAGGTAAATAGCCATAATCGCCAGGGAAACACTAAAGGTGTCCGGCATTACTTTACGTGAAAAGGCAAACCAGATGGAGGATATAAGAATCACGCCTGAACCGAAGGCCACCTTATCGCCCCACAAGCTTTTAACGATTAAGAAAAAGCAATAAATACCCAAACTGCTTACCAAAAGGTTGATCAGGCGGCCATACCAATGGGCATAACCAAAAGCCTGGTTGGTCATGTGGATTAGAAAATTAAAGAAGGGAAATTCAGAAGCTATAATATCCGAGCCTTCTCCATAAGCATCGGTGCGGGGATAAAGTAAGTTTACGGACTCTTCACTCAGGTTACGGCTAACCATAAGTGTAAAACTTTGCCGCCAGCTATGGCCGGTTTCCAAAGGTGGGTTACTAATGCCTACCAGGCGGATGAGGAAGTAAGCCAATAACACCCACCGGAAAGCCACTGTAAAGGATATGGGAGAGCCTGAGGTCATCGGGGTACAAGTATAAATCATTCTGCCCTTCCGTACTTCTGCCAAGCCTTAAAAGATGGACAAACCCATAATATGGAACTCCTGTTCTTACCGGTTATACCGCTAAAGAAACAATTTGTCGATAATGAATTCACAGCCGACTTACAGAAAAGGCTTTATTTCAAAGGCGACTGACTTAAAGAGTTTAAAATCGTTATGCATGCTCAATAGTTTTCTTGTTATCAGAATGTTAAGGGATTCATAAATGAAGTATCTTTGATTCGCTTTTCGAGACATTTCCCGTCACCCAATTCCCTAAAAAAGAAGTAAGTGAAGGATTGAGCAGGAGAGCAGTGTTTTTAAATGCTGTTTCACTTAATTCTTCAACAAATGAAAAATGCACTACGCTATGTGCTTGGCTATTGCATGGTACTGATGAGCCTCAACTTGGGCGCACAGTCTTATGTTATTAGCAATTCCGCCCTTAACGCGGGCAACCCCGGAGGAGTCAAAACTACTACCGACCCTACCACCACCGGAGGAACTAAAATTCTTCTGTTTAATGAAGGCGGTAGCGCCAGTACCAATTACTGGTCGGCCAAAACCACCCTTCCTTTTGCCTTTAATTTTCACGGTACACCGGTCACCAAGTTTATCGTTTCCAAAAACGGTCTTCTTACCTTCGACACCACTTTGGCCGGTACCGCAGTAAACACTGCCCTGGATGCGAATACGGCTTTACCCAACAACCTGTTACCTGATAACACCATCGCCTATTTTTGGGAAGACTTTGGTCCTACCCTGGGCAGTAATGATGATGTATTCCTTTTCACTTTTGGTACGGCTCCCAACCGTCAATGCTGGGTGTTGAACTTTTCGTATAAGGTAGCTTCACAATCTGCTTTTGCCTATTGGGCGGTTGTTTTTGAAGAAACCAGCAACCGCATATACGTGGTGGACATGAACTACGCTTCTACCCCCGCTACCTATACCGGAACCGTTGGTATTCAGGTAAACCCTACTACCATGTATCAGGTTACGGCTCCGCTAAACGGAACCATGGGCTCTCCTAACATTGCTATGGGCCCCGGCAGCACGGGTTTAACGGATAACGAATTTTATCAGTTCGATTTTCTTCCTGCAGGAGCCTGTATTCCGCCTACCGCACTTGTGGCAACCGGCACTACCGCCAGTACTGCTTCCATTTCATGGGCAGCCGGAGGTGGCACCAGCACCGATGTAGAATATGGTGCCCCGGGGCATACGGCCGGCACAGGAACTATTGTTAACGTAGCCTCAGGAACTACCCATACGGTAACCGGCTTAAGCGCCAGTACCTCTTATGATGTTTACATCCGTTCACGCTGTAGTTCGTCCAGTACTTCAAGCTGGATAGGTCCGGTAACAGTGACCACCCTTTGTAACCCGATTGTACCGGTTGTATTACCTTTCAGCGAAGGCTTTGAAACCTATTCCGGTACTTATATGGCTGCTACGCAGTTCTGCCAGAATGATCGTAACTGGTCTTATACCAATACCGACCCCACCGGTCGCTTAAGGCTTACAGCCGGTGTTGGTTACTCCAAAAGCGGAAATAATGCAGCTACTATGGACAAAACCCCGGCCGGTGCCGTACAAACCAATAGCCTTACACTCACGCTGGATCTTTCCAACTACACTACTAAGCCGCTGATAGCCCTGAGCTTTCACTATATGCATCACGGTGAGGAAACCCATCCTAACGACCGCGTTTTTGCACGTGGTAACAATTCCATGCCCTGGGTTGAGGTTTATAACCTGTTTGCCAACCAGGGAGCTTCCGGACAATACAACCACGTACAAAATTTAAACCTGGTTAATTTATTAGGTGCAGCCGGACAAACGGTTTCCAGCACCACTCAAATCAGGTTCAGCCAGGAAGACGACAACCCCTCTACCTCCATTACCGCCTCCGATGGTTACTCCTTTGATGATATCTCTATTACCGCCAGCGACTGTGGTTCTATAAGCAACTTTATGGTAAGCGTGGTAAGTGGTAATTCCCTCCAGTTTAACTGGTTGGGATCGGCCACCGGTAAATTCAACATTGAGTGGGGACCGGTGGGCTTCGTGCAGGGCACTGGTACCGCCTTTAGCGTTACAGCCACTAATTCCGCGAACATTACCGGTCTTAGCGGTCATACTTCATACTGGGTTTATGTGCGGGAGGATTGCAATGCCTCTTCCAATGGTTTCGGACCCTGGAGCGGACCTCACCTGGTAACTACAGCCTTTATACCTCCTTACCTGGAAAATTTCAGTAACGGCTACCCCGGAACTTCAGAGTTTATTGAAGCTAAAGGCGATATTAACAACCCTACGGTATTTACCAATACCACAACTTCGAACTGGATTCTGGATGGTTTCTCCAACGTAGGTACCACTGGTGCTACCCGACTTAATATTTTTGGTACTACGGCTCGTGAGTGGATGATCACCCCGCCCGTTGACCTGGGTACTGGCACCGCTTACCAGTTGGAATTTGACGCCAGCCTCACCGGTTTTGCCAATACCAACGCTGCTACGCTAGCAGTGGATGACTCTGTTTTTGTGGTTATTTCAACCGATAACGGCCAAACCTGGTCCAGGGCTAACAGTCTTTTTTCATTCCACCAGGCTACGCCCATCCCTAACGGAAACGGTTCGCACTATGTGGTAAGTCTGGCTCCTTATAACGGTACCATCCGTATCGGTTTTTACGGTGAATCCAGTATCAGTAATGCGGATAACGATTTCTTTGTGGATAACATCCAAATCCGGGTACCACCACTTTGCCAGCAACCTATCTCCATCAATGTTACCAACGTAGGCACCGACAGTGTGCAGGTAAATTGGGTAGCCGATACCAGCGTACTCTCTGTAGTAGTGGAATACGGCCCGCAAGGTTTTGTACCCGGCACCGGAACACTGGATACCGTACCCAATACCGGAAGTATTGTTATTCAGGGTCTTTTGGCTAGTTCGAACTACCAGGTTTACTTAGGTAGCTTATGCCTTAGCTCCAACAGCATATGGAGTTCCCCGGTGGGCTTCCAAACCCTTTGTGATACTATGGCCCTGCCCTGGAACGAAAGCTTTGAGAGTGTATCCATTGGAAACCTTCCAAACTGCTGGTACCGGCCTTCCACCACTTACTGGACCACGAACAATACCAGCGTTACTACTTACAACCGTAAGCCACGCACTGGTACTAATTATATGACCGTCCGGTATGGGGTTAATGAGTGGGTTTATACCCCAAAATTTCATCTTAAGGCAGGCCAGTCTTATGAATTTTCGTTCTGGTACCGTAGCGATAATTTAACGGGCTGGGACAGTCTGGTAACCGGCTTTTTCAGCGATCAGAATGCCACCTCACTGGTTGGACGCTTTGGCCCTAAACTCCGTAATATCAGAGACACAGCCTATACCCAGTTTGTAGGAAGCTTTATACCGGTAGCCACCGGTGATTACTATGTAGGTATTAAGGTGAATGCCAATAGTACACCCTGGTATCTCTCCTTCGATGATCTTCAGCTACAGGAAGATCCAAGCCTTTGTCCTAACCCGGGTGCTGTTTCCGTGAGTGGGGTTACCACTAGCAGCGTAAGCCTCAACTGGATTTCACCTAACGCACAAACCTGGACTATAGAATATGGCCCTGCCGGATTTACCCAGGGAAGTGCCACGGCCAACGTGGTTAGTGTAAACAGTTTACCATTTACTTTGAGTGGACTTTCCGCCAACACCAGCTATGATGTGTACATCAGGGCCAACTGCGGTGTACCTACCAGTAGCTTTATTGGCCCCTATTCCTTTAAAACGGACTGCCTGGGTAGCCTGAGTGGTGTTTATACTGTGGGTGGGACTCCTGGTTCCCAGCATTATAATTCACTGGAACAGGCCTTGAAGGATCTCAGTGAATGCGGTATAACCGGCCCGGTTACCCTTAACCTGGCGCCCGGTATCCATTCCGGCTCTTACCAGTTGAAACAAATAAGCGGTGCCTCCGCTATAAATACGGTTACTATACAGGGAACCAATGCCAATGCCGTAACCGTAAACGGTACCAACAGTGAACGTAACATAAGCTTGTACCTGAACGGAGCAAAGCACGTAACCGTACGTAATGTGACCATTACCAACAGTGTAGCCAACTCCTTCGGAATACTGTTGAATAACAATGCGGACAGCAACACCATTAGTGATTGCCGCATACTTATGGATACTACCACTACTTTAACAACGGCCGGTGGTATAATAGTAAGTAACAGTCTTACCTCCGCCACCTCATCCGGTGCCATGGTAGATTACCTCACCATTACCGGTAACTACATTGAAGGCGGTTACCGGGGCATTAGCCTCTACGGAAGCACTACCAATAAATCAGTGGGTATCAACATTTCCAATAACACTTTGAGAAATGTGCATTACTACGGTATTTACCAGATTTATACCGATGGAAGCCAGGTTTCTGAGAACAAAGTTTCGAAAATGAGAAATACTACCAGTTATGGTATTTACTTCAGTACTTCCGATAATTTTGTGGTAAGCCGTAACCAGGCCAGTGCTACCAGTGCCGGTTTTTACTGTACTTCCTGCAACAGTGTTCTTACTGTTGCTCCTGCCGTAAACGCAAGTATTGTAAACAATATGTTTTCAGCCAGTGGTACCACCGGTGCCGGTGTTTACCTCACTTCTACTAAGTATATCAACGTATATCACAACACTGCCAGAGGTGCTTATGGTCTGCGTGGATTTACCTCTTCGTTGAACAACTACGTGAATAACATATTCACCGGTTTGAGTAATTACGCCTTTGAACTGAGCGTAGCCATTAATTCCGCTAATGAATTGGATTACAACCTTTATGATTATAAGGTAGCTGCCGCTATTAAGAACGGAACTCCGGTTTATGCTACCCTGGCTCTTTGGAAAACGGCTGAACCTTCACTAAACCTTAATTCCGTAGCCGGTGACCCTGTTTATGTAGGTGTGGATGACCTTCACGTTGCCGGAGCCCTGGCTAACGATAAAGGTAAGAGTACCCTGGGTATTGCCATTGACATTGATGGGGATATTCGGCCTGCAGCTGGTTCAACAATTGTTGACATTGGAGCGGATGAATTTACTCCACTGCTTTACGATATAGAGCTGGTGGAAATCATTTCTCCCTCCGATAATGTGTGTGGTGACAGCCTTACCGAGATTAAGGCCGTAATCAAGAACATTGGTTTGAGTGTACCTGCTGCTTTTTCAATTGAAGCGGAAGTTACTGTAAACGGTATTTCAACCGTATTTACTACAATGTACAATGGTAGCCTGGCTTCTTCTAGTGTTGACACGGTGTTGATAGGAACCTTTAATAGTGTAAACGGTGGTACCTATACCATTACGGTAGGCCACTTCCTGGCTACCGACCAAAACAAGGCGAACGACAGTACTTCGGTTACCGTTGTTATTCGTGATGTACTGCCCTACATTCCTACGGCTTCTACCAGTGGTGTTTGTACCGGGGGTTTTGCTACACTCTACTTCCCGGCTAATGCCAGCGGAACCCTGGAGTGGCGTACGGCCAATGGTAGTGCTTTGGGAAGTACAGACAGCCTTTTGGTAGGTCCGTTAAGCTCCGACACCACCTTTTACCTGGCTGGCGTAGGGCAATCCTATAGAGTTGGTCCGTTGAACAATACCATCGGAACCGGTGGTAACTTCGCCAACCCCAGTGTTCAAAAGATGTTTATTACGGTAACACAGGCCGTTACCATCGATTCGGTTGCGGTTTACCCCAACACTGCCGGTACGGTGTATTTCAACGTTTATGACGCAAGCGGAGCCCTGCACCAGTTTGCTACTGCGGCAGTTACTACCGCCAGCGTTAAAACGAAAATTTACGTAGGCCTTACACTTAATCCGGGTACATATTCACTGGACGGTGCCAACAGTACAACCGGTGGTTTATACCGTAATAATGCCGGGGCCAGCTATCCCTATGATATAGCCGGTGTGATGAGCATTACCGGAAATACTTTTAACCCCACCTACTATTACTATTTCTATGATTGGAAGGTATCAGCCGGTGGTTGTCCACGCCCTGAAGGAACGGTAACCATATTAAATACGGGTACCCTTACCGCCTGGTTTACTGAGAACAGTGCCACTGCCGTACCTACCAGCACTACCCTTACCGTGAGTTTTGATGCCTCCACATCGGTTGGTGCCACTACTTATGCCTGGAATTTTGGTGATGGAACCAGCGGCAGCGGAATGGTAACCCAACATGCCTATATTCAAAACGGTATGTACACGGTTGTTTTAACGGTAACCGGCCCTTGTGGTACGCAGGTAATTACCAAAACCATTTGGGTGGGTGGTATTGGCCTGGATGAGAATAGCTCTACCACTATGAGCATTTACCCTAACCCGGTTCAGTCTGAATTGAAACTCAAATTGCAACATCGTACGGGTTCCTCTGTGGACATCCGTATTATGGCCGTCAACGGCCAGGAAGTTTACCGCAGTTTGTATAACAACCTCAACGGTGAATCTGAATGGACTTTAAAAGTGGATCACCTGGCCCGGGGTATCTATATACTGGAAGTTTCTACTGAAAATAGCGTAATGCGTGAACGTTTGCTTAAAGAATAAGCCGGTAAACGTTCCTATGTTGAAGAGCCCCGCCCTGTGCGGGGTTTTTTTATGCCGTGTCACCAAAGATTTTATTTATTATGCATGCATATCTTTTCATTTATAAGTACATTCGAGGTCACCTAAAACTTCATTGTTTATCAAAGCAGATACTGATTTTTCAAAGGCTGCCAATCGCAAACGCCTGAGTTATATAGTTCCGGCACCCATTCGTTATACGGCACGTTTTCTGGAATTTCTTTCTCCCCGGCTTGCCACCGCCTTTGTATTAAAGCTTTTTTTCACACCCTTAAAATTTCCGCTTCCCCAGCGCGAAAAAGAGGCCTTTCAAAAAGCCAGGCATCATCGTTTAAAAACCGACCAAAGTGAATTTGAAGCCATGGAATGGGAAGGCGAAGGGCCTAAGGTTCTTTTTGTACACGGTTGGAGCGGAAGAGGAACCCAGTTTTTTCGAATTATTGAAGCCCTTCAGGAAAAAAAATTTCATGTTTTTGCTATTAATGCACCTGCTCATGGTGGCTCTTCCAAAAAAAAGACGCACTTATTTGAGTTTGTTGATGCCATAGAAGTTATGGTATCACAATTTGGTCACTTCCCTTATGCCGTAGGACATTCATTGGGAGGAATGGCCATTTTTAACGCTTTAAAAAGGAACCTAAAGCCCGAAAAAATCGTAGTTATAGGTACACCTGCCAACATCAGGAGTGTGGTTATGGATTTTTGTGATCGTGTTCAGGTTTCACAAAAAATCGGTAACCGGATAATTGCGAAAATTGAAGAGCGGTACAAGATGAATTCAAATGAAGCTTCTACAGATTACCTGGCCGGGAATTACAACTTACCGGGCCTTATAATTCATGATATTGACGATCTGGATATCGATATTTCCAACGCCCATTCCCTAAAGGAAAAGTGGCCGAATGCCAACCTTGTGATTACTGAAGGAAAAGGACACCGGAAAATACTGATGGATATTAAGGTAATCGAAACCATTGTGGGTTTTCTGGAATGAATTCTGGTAAGGTATTTGCGATATTCTAAAGCATAAAATATTTAGTTTCAGCTAATAGGCTATGGATTTTAATGTTGAGAAAAGCGAGGAGCAGTGGAAGCAACAACTCTCGGATGAGCAGTATTACGTATTAAGGCAAAAAGGAACCGAAAGGCCCTTTACCGGAGAATACAATCTGCACTTTGAAGAGGGTACCTACCAATGTGCCGCCTGTGGTGCTCCCCTCTTCGATAGCGATTCTAAATTTGATTCACATTGCGGTTGGCCCAGCTTTGATAAGGCTCTTTCCAAAGAAACCGTTGTTGAAAAGCTGGATAAAAGTCATGGAATGTTGCGTACAGAAATACTTTGCACCAATTGTGGTGGTCACTTGGGCCATGTTTTTAACGATGGCCCCACCGAAACGGGAATGCGCTATTGCATCAATAGTGTTTCTCTGAACTTCGATAATAAATAACGAAACATAGCATTATTAATTGAAACCGATGAGTTAGGTGACTAACCTTGGTTTTTGTTGAACCTTCGTTAGGGAAGCCCGGGCACCGTTCCGGGCTTCTTCATTTTCAAAGCCCGAAGTGGCTACCTTTGCCACATGCGAATAGATATCATTACCGCGCTGCCCTCTTTATTGGAAAGCCCCTTTAACGACAGCATCCTGAAACGGGCTATTCAGAACCATTTGGTAGAAGTGCATATTCACGACCTGCGCCAATACGGCCTGGGTAAGCACCGGCAAATTGACGATTACCAGTTTGGAGGCGGTGCCGGTATGGTAATGATGATAGAGCCCATTTTCAATTGTATTCAGCAGCTTAAAGACCAACGGGAGTACGATGAGATTATTTACATGACCCCCGATGGGCATCGCTTCGACCAGAAAACGGCCAATCGCCTGTCGCTCAAGCAAAACCTTATCCTTTTATGTGGCCACTATAAAGGCATAGACCAAAGGATACGCGACCACCTGATAACCATGGAAATCTCTATTGGGGATTACGTTCTCAGCGGTGGTGAGCTGGCCGCAGCAGTAGTAAGTGACGCTATAATACGCCTCCTGCCGGGTGTCTTGAACGATGAATCATCCGCTCTCACCGATTCTTTTCAGGATGATTTACTGGCTCCTCCCGTTTATACCCGCCCGGCAGATTTCAAGGGCTGGCAGGTGCCGGAGATACTTACCGGTGGAAACTTCCCTAAAATTGAAGAATGGCGTTACGAGCAAGCGATTGAGCGAACCCGTCAACGCAGACCTGATTTATTGGATGATTAAGTTTCCTGTTTTCAGGATTTGTAGTAATATTGCACTCCGTTTACCTAGAATTTAATTTTTAAAGTAAACAACTGATTTTCAACCTCTGGCAAAAATTGTGAATGTTGACTTTCAGCAACTTTTAAGAATCTGTAAAATGGATTTAGTAAAATTTGTTCAGGACGAGTACATCCAAAGAAAGGAAATGCCTGATTTCAGTGCCGGTGATACCATAACCGTGTACTATAAAATTACCGAGGGTAACAAAGAGCGTATCCAGTTTTTCCGTGGTATTGTGCTTCAACGCAGAGGTTCCGGTGCTACTGAAACCTTTACCATCCGCAAGATGTCGGGTAACATTGGTGTTGAACGTATCTTCCCGGTTAACCTGCCTTCTATCGACAAAATTGAAGTAAACAAAAAAGGTAAGGTGCGCAGAGCCCGTATTTTCTACCAGAGAGAACGTACCGGTAAGGCCGCCAGAATTAAAGAAAGGAGAATGTAGATTTTACTTTCGAATAACAAAAAAGTCGCTCATTTGTAGCGACTTTTTTGTTATATGGTTACGCGCAAGGAACTACGGGGTTTTCGAATTATCAAAGGGGTAAAAAATAAGCATAGCTCCCTGAAGTTGATGGCTATGAATGGCAGCCGTTTTATAGTTATGCAGAATTTTTACCTGCTCGGTCTTCTTTGGCGTACGCGTACTCATGAATTCAGCCAGTTGCGGGATGCCGAGCAGTATTATGAAAAAATGCTGTACACTAAGCCCCGAATGTGGGTATTACTGTGATGTAATTACAAAAACCGTTCTCCGGTTCCTGGCTCGCCCCTCTTCCGTTTCATTACTGGCTATAGGCTTGGTTTCACCATAACCATGATGCGAAACCCGTGCAGCAGCAATGCCCTTACTGATCACGTAATCATACACGGTTTTGGCCCGGTTTCGGGATAGCTCCATGTTATCCTGATCATTACCAACATTGTCCGTGTGCCCCTGAATATCGGCCCTTAAACCAGGATTTTCCTGAAGAAACAGTATGAATTCATCTATTACGCTTTGCGAAACATTGGAAAGCTGGTAGGAATTGGTGGCAAAATTGATATCGTTCAGCTTATACTCGCGCCCCACTTCCAGTTTGGCAACTTCCAAAGGGGCTTTTATCACACCCTTTTTTAACTCTTCATTGGCACTGATGTATTTGGAGTTAAAAGCGGCACCTTTTTTCTTCACGGTTACAATCAAATCTTCATCAGGCTTCATTTGCACCACCCGGGCGTATGCCCCGGTTTCCTTATCTACTTTAACCCGGGTAACTTCGCGGGTTTTCAGATTTTTAATTTCCAGTGAAGCTTCCCGTACCGGCTCGTTGTTTTCATCTTCCAGGGTTCCTTGTATCAGTGCTACCCGTTCGGGCTTAGCGATTTCGGGCAATTGAAATTCATAAATATCCCAGCCGTAACCATTCCGCAACTCGTTGGAGGCAAAATAGGCGGTACTGCCATCCAGGCTCACAAACAAACCCAGGTCATCCTTTTCTGAATTGATGGGGTAGCCGATGTTTTGAGGTTTTTGCCAACCGGAATCACTCTCCATTTTGGCTAAGAATATATCGAAACCTCCCACACCGGGGTGACCATCGCTGGTAAAGTACAGTGTGCGGCTATCGCTATGTATAAAGGGAGTTTTCTCATTTTCGGGCGTGTTGATCACCTTGCCCAGGTTTTTGGGCTTACTCCACTCTCCGCTTTCCAGGCGAACGCATTTATAGATGTCGATTTTACCCTGACCACCTTTACGGTTACTGGCAAAATACAAGGCATCGCCATTGGCCGAAACGGCTGCCTGACTTTCCCATGAATCCCTTCGGTTGATATGGTCACCCACGCTACGTGGGGTTATCCATCCACCGTATTCATCTTTTTCCGAATAGTAAATATCACAGTTTTTATAACCATCAATATCTTCACACACCGTGAAGTACAGCTCCGTATTATCAGCCGTGATGGAGGGCCCTCCTTCGTTATAACTGGTGTTAAAGGGTGACGGCATGGGCTCTCCCTGCGAAAAGACACCATCCTCTGAACGCTCGGATGATGAAAACTCCTCTACCAAACGAACCCGGGCAGCGGGGCCATCTCTACGGTTCACTTTTTTGCTTCTACGGGTAAAGAAAATAGTTTGCTGATCGGGTGAAATAGTGGCCAGGTATTCATCTTCTTGGGTGGAAAGCCCCCGAACGGGTTTAGGCTTAAATTCAATGGGGTTACCGAACAGTTTTTCTTTGGCGGTGGCTTCTTCAAGAACCGCCTGCACCTCTTTGTCGTAACCGCGGTCACGTTGAGGATTGTTCAGGAAATAGCTAAATAGCTCGCGGGCTTCGGCATAATTACCGTTTTCCAGGCGTATGCTTCCTAAAAAGTAATAAACTTCTATCTTATAGTCAGGGCATACTTCTAAAAGCTTTCCCCAAATAGCCTCGGCTTCGCCCAGCTTCAGCATTTTAACCTTCAGGTCACCCAACAGGTAAAGGGCATCAGCATATTCGGGAGCTAGATCCACCGCTTTTTTCAGGTAGCGTTCGGCTTCGCGATAGTTACCGGTTTTCCAGTTTTTTAAAGCCCTGGGCAATTGCTTTTGGGCTAACTCATCAATTTCCTGCTCACACTGCCCCAGTTCAGGCTGGGCCGAAACCGATAAACCCGCTATTAAAAGAACAACTCCAAGAATCAATTTTTTCATTAACCTCCTACCTTTCCTTTTTCGCGGGCCTCTTCCACAAGCTTAGCTTTTTGTTCCCGTGCCTTACTAACCAACTGATCAGCCTTTTTATTGGCTTCGTTTACAATTTGATCGGCTTTGGTACGGGCTTCATTCCGAACTTTATCGGCCGCCACTTTTGCTCCCTTTTCTTTGAGGAAGTTTCCTTCCGCTTCTTTTTCAATCTTATTGGCCTGGTCATTGGCAGAGGCAATCAGGTTATCCGCCTGTTGTTTGGCGGCACTCCTTATTTTGGCCGCCTGTTCTTCCGCGGCAGCTATCAATTTATCCCCCTGGGCTTCGGCTTGGTCAATCAGCTTCTGAGCTTCTTCATTTACCTTGTTGATGGCATCCTCCTTTACTTCTTCCACCTTTTGCTCTACCTGTTTTTTGAGGTTATCCACCACATTTCCAACCAGATCGCCCAAAGTAGTGGTAACCTTGGGGTCCTGAACCGTACCTCCTATTTTAACACCCAGGTCCAGTTTTCCGGATTGTGTGGCACCCACCTTGTCGAGCAAATTGTTCGCCTTGATACCGGAAACGGGTATTTTCATATCCATAGTATAATCCAGGGTTTGATCGAGTCCGTTGCTACCCTGTACCGTAGCCGAGATATTGCCCGCACTCAACTGGAAGGGTTCCACCTGAACCCGGCCGTCCTGCACCTTAAAACTGAGGTTAACTTTTCCAACATCCAGAGTGGCCAGGCTCTGGTTCTTTGTGATGTCGGCCAGTTTTTGCAAGGATTTGGTGGAGGTTTTCATACCTTCTGTAATAAGACTACCGGCCGCCACAACGGAGGCCAGATCAGGGCTCATATCGGGATTCAACTTAGTTTGAAGCGAAAACCCGGAGCTGAAAGAACCGGTGGTATTGGCCATGATCGGGGCCAGTTTCTGGATGGTCACAAACTTTTCAAAACTCTCTTTAAATCCGAAATTATTTAGTTTCAAATTCATATCTACCTCCGGTGCATCGGGCTTACTGTCGTAACTTCCGTTGAGGGCCACGGAACCGTTGAGGAGGTTCATAACCAGGTTATCCAGGCGAACGGTGCCTTCAGTAACCGCCACATTTCCTTTTACACCGGAAATGTCAAGATTATCATAAATGAGGCGATCCACGCTGGCGGTTAATTTGAAATCCACGTTTTCGGGTACACGTATCACTTCCAGTGATGAAGTATCGGCATTACTTTCCGTACTACCACTGCTACCACTTGCCGAAGAAAGTTCATTAAGGTCCAGCAATGAAGAGTTCACGGTAAAATCGGCTTTCAACAACTGGTCTTCTAATACATAGCCCAACAGGTTGTCAATCTTTCCATTGGCTGATATGTCTGACCTTCCAATTTGTGCACGGAATGAACTCAAATCCACTTTTTGCGGTGAGAACTGCATATCCATTTGCGCCACCTGTACGGGATAAGGCAGGCTATCGCTTCTCAAGTCCACATTCTCCGCCAGGAAAGTTCCTTCGGCCTTTACATTTTCATACCGCTCGTTATCGATGTCGGACATTTTTCCTGCCAGATCGAGATCGGCCTTAATACTGCCTTTATAATCGAAACCTTCCGCTGGAACCACCCTGCCCAGGTTAGCCAAATCAAGGTCGGTTTTAAGATAAACAGCAAACTGCGGATCAGACATGGGGGTTTTAAGATTCAACCGTGCATCAATAGGACTACCGGCCACCAGGGCTTTGGCTTCAGGAATATCGATTACGGTGCCATCAAGCTTGGTGGTGGTATTGTAAACATGTGCGTTTACGCGTATGCCCTCCATTGCTGCGGGCAGGTCGGGATACCGGAATGTGGCATTGTTCACATTGAGCTTAAGGTCAAAAGCAGGGTAAACTTCCTGCTCACCGTTATAAGTTCCATTCACCGATCCTTCCAGGGCAAAATTCCCGGTGGTTTTTACCTTTTCAAAATCCTGGGTATAAACTACCGGAATGAGCGATAAAATATTCTTAAAGTTGTTTTGTGGCGCATTGAATTGCAAATCCATGTCAATATCTTCACCAGGAACGGCCACAAAACCAGTGAAATTCAGGATGAGATCATTGAGGCTTAATTGGTTTTCGCCAAAGGTGAGTTTGGTTTCTGACTGGTTGAATTCAAAATTCATATCAGCCCGTGTATTTACCTTATTCAGGTAGGCTACATCGCCTGATTTTACGGTTAAGGCAGCAATGGAGGTTTCCGTTTCCAGGTTAACGATCGCCTCGGTAAAGTCGCCTACCCCGTTGTGGTCCAGGTCCTCAATATTCACCTTGATCTTCCCCGGCCGGTCTTCATACACCAGGTTCAGGTTTTCCAGTTCATAATTCTTAAGGGTCAACTTAAAATCGGATGGTTCACTGGCCAGCGTATCTCCCTCTTCGGTTTCTGAAGGTTTTACGATATCGTAATTGGCCTTACCGTTCTCATCTACCAAAACATAAACGGTAGCATCTTTAATGCTGATACCTTCTACTTCAAACTGGTTGCCGGAAATTACACTCAATAAATCCAGGTCCAGGCGAAAAGCTTTCACATCGGCCAGCCGTATCCCGTCAAAATCGTCACGCCCATCAATGGTAAACTCTTCTATTTCAAGCGAGAAATCGGGGAAACTGCGGAAAAGGCTGATGTCAATATCTTTAAAATCAACCGTGGCCACGAGGTTTTTATTGATCTCCTCCTTGGCCCGGGCAATGATTTCGTCCTTAAAAACAATGGGCAACACAAAAGCGGCAATCAATAATAGCAGTACCAGGAATCCAAGAATTTGCAGAAGGCGTTTCATATACTAATCAGCGTTATAGTTAGGGTCAAAGGTGTCTTCCGTGTTTTTATCAGACTTATAATTCAACAAGCCTTCACCTTTGGCTATTATACTGGAAACAGTTGCATCACCGGTAACGTTCACTACCGTGCGGCACATATCCAAAATCCGGTCCACTGGCAATACTATGGCAATCCAGGCAGGGTTGAGCCCTACGGACTGTAATACAATGATCAGCATAACCAAACCGGCACTGGGCACCGCAGCGGAACCGATGGAGGCCAGGGTAGCGGTTAAAACAATGGTCAATTGTTGAACCAAGGTAAGGTCAATCATGTGCAGCTGGGCCAGAAACACCACGGCTACGGCCTGGTAAAGACTGGTGCCGTCCATATTTACGGTGGCTCCGATGGGCAGTACAAAACTGGTGATCTTTTTATCCACCCCAAGATTGTCTTCTACGCACTCCATAGTAACCGGCAGTGTGGCCGCACTTGAACTGGTTGAAAAAGCCAGGGTTTGGGCCGGGCTCATGCCTTTAAAGAAACCGGTGTACGATATAACCCGTACCGTAAACTTCATTATAAGGGGATAGACGGCAAAAATCATCAGGGCCAAACCCACAAATACGGTGAGGGAATACCAGCTCAAACCCTTAAATATTTCGAGGACCTTGCCTACATCGTCACCGGCCATTTTACTGACCACACCCGCCAGTAAGGCAAATACGAAGAAAGGGGCTGCTTGCATCACCACATCCACCATTTTCAGGAATATTTCCATGGTACCATCCACAAATTGCTTGACCGGTTCTGATTTGGCATCCGGTATCAAGAGCAGGCAAATACCGAAAAAAAGGGCGAAGAAAATTACCTGTAGCATAGAGCCATTATCGGCCAGGGAACCAAATATGTTTTGGGGCACCAAATCAACCAGGGGTTGCAGGGGCCCACTGTTTTTGGTTTGATCGGCCGTTTCCATTTTGGCCCGTATTTCATCGTTTTCAGCCGCGTTTTGCAGTTCGGCCTTCGATAGCTCGGTAATTTTTTGAGCGCGCTCCATAAAGGCCGGGTCCTGCAGGTAGTTAATGCCATCCTTTATTTCCAATCCCTGGTCGTTCGCCCATATTTCATAGCTAATACGGTTGTCGATGCGACTTTCTTCATCTACCAGCTTACCCGGTTTAACCAGGTTTACCAATCCTAAACCCAGGCTTACCGCCAAAATGGTAGTGAGAAAATAAAACAGCAGTGTTTTAGCACCCATGCGCCCCAGGCTTGAAGGGTCGCCCAGGCCTGCAACCCCACTGATGATGGAAAATAGTACCAGGGGAACGGCAATCAGCTTGAGAAGATTGATGAAGATGGTTCCGAAGGGTGCAATCCAATCGATGGTAAACTGGCTCCATCCGAACTGGCTGGAAACTATAGCCCAAATAATACCCAGAACTAAACCTATGATAATTTTCCAGTGGAGTGCTAACTTCATTGAAACCTGCGTTTTAATCTTCTAATTTATTTATTTTACCGGCCAGGTAATGGTCGGCTAAAACCAGTGCCGCCATAGCTTCTACAATGGGTACCGCCCGGGGTACCACGCAAGGGTCATGACGTCCCTTACCTTTGGCCACGGCCTTTTCACCCTTTTCATTTACCGTGTCCTGGTCACGCATTAAGGTAGCCACTGGCTTAAAGGCTACCCTGAAATAGATGTCTTCACCGTTGCTGATACCACCCTGTACGCCCCCGGAATGATTCGTAAGGGTTCCTCCCCCGCTTTTAAAAGCATCGTTGTGCTCACTGCCCTTCATGGCCGCCCCGGCAAAGCCACTTCCAAACTCAAAGCCTTTTACCGCGTTAATACTAAGCATTGCTTTAGCTAAATCCGCATGGAGTTTATCAAAAACCGGCTCACCCAATCCGGCCGGTACGTTCCGGATGAGTCCGCTTACCACACCGCCCAGGGTATCGCCTTGTTTGCGCACCTCTTCAATAGCCTTTACAAAGCGTGCCGCGCTTTCTTCATCCGGGCAACGTACTATGGAACTATCCGTTTGGTATAAATCCAGCTCACTGTAGTGTTTGTCGAGTTTTTCACTGCCCACCTGCGATACAAAAGCCTGAAAAGAAACCTCTTTTAGCAACTGGCGGGCAATGGCACCGGCCACCACACGGCAAGCGGTTTCACGGGCTGATGAACGACCCCCTCCCCGGTAATCACGCAGTCCGTACTTCTGTTGGTAGGTATAATCCGCATGCGAGGGGCGGTAAATATCCTTGATATGGCTGTAATCCTTGCTTTTTGCATCCTGATTGGGAATGATAAAACCAATGGGAGTACCCAGGGTTTTCCCTTCAAAGATGCCGGATAAAAACTCCACTTTATCCTGCTCCTTACGTTGGGTGGTAATCTTAGATTGCCCGGGTTTCCTACGATCCAGCTGGTATTGAATGGCTTCCATATCCAGACTCAGTCCAGCCGGGCAGCCATCAATAATACCGCCTATGGCGGAACCGTGCGATTCCCCGAAAGTAGTCAACCTGAAATTTTTACCAAAGGTATTGCCGGGCATATCGACAAAGAAAAAGATAAATACTGTGTTTTAGCAGGCCCAACCTAAATATTTACAGGCATCTTCCAAATTTTGACAGGCTGGCTTTTCAGCCCAAAAGCGGCTTTTAATACCTTCGCCTTATGACTACACTCTTTACTGGTATTTCCCGCATCCTTCATATCGAGTTAAACCAAAAACCGTGGAAAAGAGGGCTTGAATTGGGCCATTTCCCGGTTTCCAGTAATGCCTGGCTTTTGGTGAAGGATGATCGCATTGAAAGTTTCGGCCTTATGGATGAAGGCTTACCCACCGATTATGACCACAAGGTAGATGCGGATGGTGGTATGCTGCTGCCTACCTGGGTAGATAGCCATACTCACCTGGTGTATGCCGGCACCCGGGAAGATGAGTTTGCCCAACGGTTGTATGGCCTTAGCTACGCTGAAATTGCCGCTAAAGGCGGAGGGATATTGAATTCCGCCAAAAGGCTAAGGAAAAGCTCAGAAGAGGAATTGTACGAACTGGCTGCTCAACGCCTGGAGGAAGTCATGAAAATGGGTACCGGGGCTATTGAGATAAAAAGCGGTTACGGTTTAAGTACCGAAAGTGAAATCAAGATGTTAAGGGTGGCACGAAGGCTGGGTGAAAATTATCCGCTTCCCGTTAAAACTACCTTTTTGGGGGCTCACGCTTTTCCGGAAAAATTCAAGGATGATCACCAGGGTTACATCCAACAGATAACCGATGAAATGTTACCTGAAATTGCCACTCAAAACCTGGCTGATTACGTGGATGTATTTTGTGAAGAGGGCTATTTTTCGGTGGATGAGATGTTGCAAATTCTTGAGGCAGCCAAAAAATATAATATTAAATCAAAACTTCACCTCAATCAGTTTAACTCCCTGAATTCTATTGAAAAAGCAATATCACATGACGCATTGTCAGTAGATCATTTAGAGGTAATGACGGAGTACGACCTGGCTGTTTTAGGGGAGTCTGATACCATTGCCACCCTGCTTCCGGGCTGCAGTCTTTTCTTGGAAATTCCCTACGCCCCCGCCCGCGATCTTATAAGTAAAAATGCCATCGTTTCACTAGCCACAGATTACAATCCCGGAAGTGCGCCCAGCGGCAATATGAACCTTATGGTTTCGCTCGCTTGCATTAAAATGAAAATGACCCCGGAAGAGGCTATCTCTGCAGCTACCTTAAACGGAGCTGCCGCCATTGAACTGAGCCAGCAAATCGGTAGCATTGAAAAAGGCAAAAAGGCCAATTTTATAATAACCCGGCCTCTCTCCTCCCCTTCCTTTATTCCCTATAATTTCGGGCATAATCTCATCAGTAAGGTATTTATTAACGGAATTGAAGTAGCATGATCCAGCTTTTCACGGAAAAAGAAAGAAATCGTTTTACCGCAGTGCGGGCGGGAGAAACCAAAGCCGGGGAAATGATCCGGCTGCTCCCTTCACTGGATGAATTGGGCAAAACCGAAGCGCCTTTTGTTTTAATGGGCTTTAAAGAAGATATTGGCATACGCGCCAACTTAGGTAAAGCGGGGGCTTCCAACGCCTGGGATTATAGCATTGCGGCTTTGTTGAATGTACAGCACAATCGTTTTTTTGATGCATCTAAACTGTGCGTGGCCGGGGTTTTGGAACCTACGGATTTAATAGAGGCTGCCGGTAAACTAAACCCTTCCAATCTCAATGATCTGCAAAAACTACGGGAACTTACCGCTGAAGTAGATCAAATAGTTTCTTCACTGGTAAAAAAAGTGGTTTCTCACGGCAAAATTCCCATCATGATCGGTGGTGGCCATAACAATGCGTATGGGAATATCAGTGGTAGCGCCCAGGCCTTGCAACAAAAGATTGATGTGCTGAATATCGATCCGCATACCGACTACCGCGCAGCGGAAGGGCGCCACAGTGGAAACGGCTTTCGTTATGCCCGGCAAAAAGACTACCTGGGCAAATACTTTGTATTTGGCCTGCACGAAGGTTATAACGGTGAAACCATTTTAAAGGAGTTTGATAACGATGCGCAATTATCCTATTCTACCTTCGAGGAACTGCTCACCGCTACCTTCGAAGAAAAAGACCGCTACTTCAAAAACAGCTTACAGTGGTTAGGTAACGGGGCCATCGGTTTGGAACTGGATATGGACTCCATCACGCGCTTTCCCGTAAGTGCCTTAAACCCTTCGGGGTTTACACTTAACCAAATCCGTCACTACGTCCGCACTGCCTCTTCCCTTGTGCGCCCGGTTTACTTTCATATTTGCGAAGGTTCTCCGGGGCAGGCCCACGGTGAGAATGAACGTTTACTGTTAGGCAAGAGCATCGCTTATCTCATTACTGATTTCATTAAAAGCTACGGTAATTTGTGAAAATACTGGAGTGCATTCCTAACGTTAGTGAGGGCCGTAACCCGAAAATGATCCGGCACTTTACCGAGGTAATTTCCTCGGTAAATGATGTTCAGCTACTGCACCAGGACAGCGGGTATGCCGCTCACCGCACGGTTTACACTTTTGCGGGTAAGCCGGAAGCGGTTTTGGAAGCAGCTTTCAGGCTTTATATGGCCGCATGGGAGCACCTGGATATGTCCACACACCAGGGAACCCACCCCCGGCAAGGAGCTATTGATGTTTGTCCTTTGGTGCCATTGCAAGGTATGAATCTGGAGGAGGCCTCAAAGTATGCCCGGCAACTGGCCGAACGGCTGACCAAAAATATTGGCGTTCCCGGTTACTATTATGAAGCCAATGCTTCCAGCGAAGAGCGGAGAAACCTGGCTTTCCTGCGCAAGGGGGAATATGAATCCCTGCCTGCGAAGTTCACTGAGCTACTGCCCGATTTTGGAAAAGCCGATTTATGGCGCAAAAACGGGGTAACCGTAATCGGAGCCCGCAAGCTGCTGGTCGCCTACAACGTGAATTTAGATACTAAAGATGTTTCCATTGCCCGCTCTATTGCAACAGCAGTAAGGGAATCCGGGCGATTGATTCAAAATAAAGACGGTAGTAGCCAGCGAAAGGCTGGTTCTCTTAAATCGGTAAAAGCCATTGGTTGGTACATCCGTGATTTTGATAAGGTGCAGGTAAGCTATAACCTTACCAAGCTGTCGGAAAACGGAATACTGGAAACTTTTTTGCAAACCGTTTTGGAAGCTGGTCAACGAAATTGCCGGGTAACCGGTAGTGAACTCATCGGGTTGGCCCCACTCTCTGAATTCATTAAGGTGCAGGCCTATTTGCGGGCCCATAATCGGCCGGACTCTCTTTCGGAAGCCATTGACTTCTTAGGATTAGGGGAACTCCACCCTTTTGATCCGGAAAAAAAGATTATCGAACTGATTTTGAAATAGGCAGTCTGCCTGGAAGCAAACCCCTGAACCTGAAATTACAATACCCGATCATCAGGAAAAAGGCATATACCAAAGTCATACTCCAGGTACGCGGGTGTTCCCAGGGGTGAAAGAGATGAGACGATAGGTCGTAAAATACCTCCATCGGCCTGACGAATACATCCCAACTGTTGTAACGCATATACCGGCCTATGTAAATTCCATAAGCACATAGGGAGCACAGTAAAAAGACCCCACCCATTTTCCGGAAATAGTTCCACCCTTTAGCAAGGTAAGCCTCCAGGCGTTGCAGGGTATGAAAAAACAACAAGAGCCCGTTCCAGGCGAAAGAGGCAATAAGCAGGGTATCGAACCAAATGGACGGCTCCGAGTGCCAGCGTAAATGAAAAAGATCGGTAATGATGTAGGGGGCATTGGGCAAGAAAAAGATACACAATGCTACACCACCAAACCGGACTGCTCTGCTGGCACTACCAACCATCAAACTGAATATGTAAGGGAGTGTGGCCAGGAAAAGATTCCAGATCAAGAAAATGTAAGTTAACTCCCCGGTATAAAAAACCCGGCCAGCGGTAAGGGCCACGCTAAATACAAGGGAAAGAACGAGCGTACTGTGGTGGATAATGAATTTGCGCATGAGAAATGTTTCAGGCATAAACGCAAATGCCGACTGGCTCATACCCTCCAAAAGGGTTTTAGCATAATTTTAACCTAATTGATTCCCGTATTTCTGTAGAAAGGGGTCAATAAGCTCTTCCAGGTTGCGAGTCATAATACTTAAACACTCCGTACAATTCAACAACTCCTGGTAAATACTCTTGCTGGTTATTTTTTGAATTTCTGAGTATAAGTGATGGATATACAGGAAGTTATTGGTTTTGGTTTCAATGGGAATGGTAACCCCCGAATCCTTATTGGTAAGTGTGAGATGATACAATTTTTCGGAATGGCGTACAAAAATCAACTGGGGCCCTCCATTGAGACCTATGCTAAATTGTAATTTATAGTCCCATTGCAGCGGAAAGTATTCAAGGTTGCCGTTAATATGGGTTAACAGAGATTGTACCTCCTGATCTTTCATATTTGATCTTATGCAGGCCTTATCGGCTGACCAGAAACCGATTAAACCTTTACTAAATCTATACGAAAATGCAGCCATAATTTGTTGCAAAAAATCAAAGCTGCGATTACTGATCGATTGAGTAAAGATGGTAAATTAATTCCTAAGCCCGTACCTGCTCAGTCCCGATTTAGTTAAAGAAGCTGTAATAGACGATGAGCATACCATTTTTCCGCTTAAATGAGCCTTTATTTATAGCCGGTGAGCAGGTAAACCGTACCCGGAATTTCAACCCACTCTTCGGTGCGGGCTGGTTTACTGGTCCACATAATCTTCCTTAACTACCAAGGCTACCTGGTTGTGATCGAGAAAAATATACCCTTGTTCGTAAACAAAGTAATAGCGGCCCCCTTTGCGGGTTTCGTAAATCCCGGTGAAATACTTAAAATCAAATCCCTTACCGGCTAAAATATCACGGGTGGTTTTAGACTTGCCGTGCGGGTTTAGCTCCGCTAATATCCTACGGTTTTTACTCAGCACACGGTTGATATTCCTTACTAAGTTATTTACCGCCTTATTTTGACGATTATTGTATGCATTGCGACAACTATCACTGCAAAATTTTTTATCCTGCCTTCCTTTTACAGGAATCCCACATTCCAGGCAAACCTTATCCATTCATCTGATTTTGAAATAAATATAACTAAATATTTATTTGCAAACGTTTACAACCGTTTACAAACGATAGTTAAACGTACCGTAAATGCTTAAATACCGAATGAGGCACACCCTCCTTCTAATCTTTGCCTCGTCAATCGGAAAAACCATTTGACGCTAACTCAAAATTTTAGTTATGAATAATTTAAGAAATCGTGTACAGTTAATTGGTAACCCTGGTATGAACCCGGAAATTAAAGTTCTTGAAAATGGTAACAAGCTGGCCAAGCTTTCACTGGCCACCAACGAGACTTACAAAAACGCCCGGGGCGAAAAAGTTACGGATACCCAATGGCACAATGTTATAGCCTGGGGTAAAACGGCCGAGCTTGTGGAAAAATATGTGCGGAAGGGCAAGGAAATAGGTGTAGAAGGTAAATTGGTAACCCGAAATTACGAAGCTTCCAATGGTGAAAAGCGCTATGTAACCGAAGTAGTAGTAAATGAAATCCTGTTGCTAGGCTCCAAAGAATAGTACGCCTCACCGGTTTATTTAAAAAAAGCCCCGCTCCCCGGGGCTTTTTTCTGGTTTTTTATGAACCTTTGAGGGGTAATCACCTTTTGTTAAAAAAATCAACTACTATGAAAAAGCACCTATTTATGAGCGGGTTATTGGCTCTATCTATTCTGGGAGCGTGTAATAACCCTGCCGAACGGAATAACGAAAACATTGACCTGGGAGCGGATACTGCCAAGTCGGAGGAAGTAAATGCCACTGAAGCAGAAGACAATACACAACAGAGTTACGAAAAGGACGGACTTAAGCTATATCCCGCTCCAGCCAGCGTTTCTTACCCCGATGCGAGTCTTGAAATGAAAGCACCTAAGGATAATGCTCTAATAACCGCGAACGATGTAAACTTCGATTTTGAAGTAATGAACTACGAACTGGGAGTTCAAACTGCGGATGCCACTAATAAGGGTTTGGCCAATTCAGAAAAGGGCCAACATATTCACCTCATTATCGATAATGGCCCGTACTCCGCGCACTACGAGCCTGATTTTACCAGTAAAATTGAAAATGGTCATCACGTAGGTCTGGCTTTTCTCTCACGCTCGTATCATGAAAGTGTGAAAAACGCTAACTCCTACAAGGTTTTCCAGTTTACTACCGGCAAGAGCGAAGGTAGTAACGCTAAAACCGATCTCTCAAAACCACTCCTATTTTACAGCCGTCCCAAAGGAGAGTACAAAGGGGCCGATACGAAAAAGGTTCTTTTGGATTTCTTTTTAATTAACGTAGATCTTAAAGTGGGCGGTTATGCTGTTCGGGCTACTATAAACGGGAGTGCCTTTGAATTGAATACCTGGCAACCTTATATTATTGAAGGCTTGCCCATGGGTGAAAATACCATTACACTGGAACTGATTGATGCCGCTGGTAATCTTGCCGAAAGCGATTTCAACAGTGTAACCCGCAAGTTTACACTTACAGAATAAAAATAAGTCCTCTTTTTCAGTTAATTACTGATTTCACAAGGACTTTAACAATTATAATATTGCTTTAAAGCCGGTTATTACAACCGGCTTTTTTAGTTTTGTAAGGATTTATTAACGAAAACTATTAAAAATGAAGAAATTATTATTCTCCCTGTTGGGGATCGGCTTCTCTATTTCCTGTATCGCACAAAGCCGCACTATGGAAATAACTGAAACCACTCCTCTTTCCAAGCTTTCCATGACCAGTGCCCAGTTCAAAAAACCGGTAAACGATACCATACTTCCTCCCTTGGGTAACTGCCCTAACCCTTTCACCACTATTTCCATTGGTGGAAATATAATCACGGGTACTTTTGAGCTCAGCAACGGAGATGTTATTACCGATGTGGGACAGGTCCTGAACGTTAACGGTGACCCTTTGGATATTTACAGCCTTTTGGTATTTACCGTTTACAAGGATGAAGGACCTACCAAAGGTTCCTTTACCGCTGCCCTTTACGATACTACCAACGGTATTGGCAGCACTCCATTGACTACCAGTAACCCGGTGGGTTTTGACAATGTTAATGATACCAACGGTATTTCTTCTCTCTTCGACCTGATTACCGAGTTTACCTTCCCTACTCCTTACAGCGTAAATGCTCCTTTTTGGGCTACGGTACAGGTAGATAATGGTTCAGACACCATATCCATTGCTTCTACCCCTAACAATTGTGGTGTCGGTTCTATCATGAATTTAAGCGATACGGCCTGGGTCAACTACAGCAGTGTATTTACTTCCAATGGTAACCCTATACAACTGTCCGTACACATTTGGGCTTCTGTAGAAGATCAAAGTGTTGGTTTGGATAGAAACTTTATTTCCAGAAGCGGTTTGAACTTTTACCCTAACCCGGCTCGTGAGAATGCCACCGTTGAGTTTGACCTTCCCAATGAAAATAAACTTACCCTGCTTATTCAGGATATGAGCGGCCGCGAAGTGTATCGCACTGAGCAAAGCTTTAATGCAGGCGACCGTGAGTTCCGTTTAGACCTGAGTTCCTTTGAAGCAGGAGCCTACACTTACCAGGTAATTGGCGAAAAAAGCCAGTTGAACGGTGTGTTCATCAAGGAATAAGCGCAACGCTAATCAAATATTAAAAGGGCTCCCTGGTGGGAGCCCTTTTTTATTGGTTAGTAGCAGAATCTTTGTTCCTAACGTTTATGTTAATGACCTCCACCAAAAGCGAAAAGGCCACAGCCGCGTAAATGTAACCTTTGGGTATATGTTGATGCAGGCCATCGGCTATCAGCACAAACCCGATCAGTATAAGGAATGACAGGGCTAAAATCTGAAGCGTAGGGTACTTTTCAATGAAGGAAGCAATACGACCGGCAAAAATGAGCATAACCACCAGTGAAATAATTACGGCCGTAATCATAATAATTAACTCCTCCGTCATACCAATGGCTGTTAAAATAGAGTCAAAGGAAAAAACGATGTCCAGCAGGCCTATTTGAATAATAATGGACGTTAAGCCTCTACCCACTTTGCGGAGTTTTTGTTTGTCTTCTTCACGTCCCGGCCCATCTATCTTATGGTGAATTTCGCTGGTACTTTTGGCTAAAAGGAATAAGCCCCCCAGGATGAGCACCAGGTCACGCCCGGTTATCGTATGCCCGAAAATTTCAAATAGGGGCCGGGTAAAACCGATAATCCAGGTGATTCCCAAAAGCATAACCACCCTGAAAACCAAGGCTAGTGTAATTCCCGCAAAACGGGCCCGGGACCGTTTACCCTCCGGTAATTTGTTGGTTAAAATAGAAATGAAGATAATGTTGTCAATGCCCAAAACAATCTCCAGCAGACTAAGGGTAAGCAGGGCTACCCAGGCCTCAGAACTTGCAAAAATTTCCATTAAACAAGAGGTTGAGAATTTTCAGCAGACCAATTTTCTGCTTCCTCTCTTAACCGGTAGGTGGTTACAAAAGTTTCATTAGCCCTCTCACTATTCCACAAAGCCGGTATTAGTACCACCGAGTAAATTACCACTCCTAGTATAGAGGGTAACATACCTTCGTGAAAAGCTTGGCCTTCGATAATATTGCCGATGGTACCATCGGCCAAAAGGAATACTGCAAAAAAGATGTAGTATATGGTAAAAGCTTTAGGGAAAAAGCTTCTTCGCTTAAAAAAAGCCAGGTTTAGAAATACTTGAGCCGAGATGGAACATAGCAGTATAAGTGCAGTGAAAAAGATAATAGCTGAATCACGATTGCTCATCAGGTCTGAAAACAAGTAGTAGTACATATTACTGCCCTTGAGGTATCCTCCGCTAATCAATTCGTAAATATTTCTCAAAGGACTAACGATCAGGTGCAAAGCGATTAAAAGCAACCACCCTCCCACCTGCCGGTGTTGTTTCACCCATTTTTCAGGTTCGGGATTGGCATTCTTCCACACTTTCCTGAAAAAATGGAGGCTCAATACGATAACACCCCCTACCATCAGGAAAACTATAAGGCCACCCACCCAGGCATCACTGCTGTCACTACCCGGCCCAAAATCATAGATGACATTAAAACCTATGGCAGCCTGCATTTTTTCATGATCCTTAATAAAGGTATCGTACTCCCCGGCCTCCAGGTAGCTTTGTTTGAGGTGATAGTGGTGATGAAGGGAAAGCTTGCGATACTTTTCATCGTAATTCGATTTAAAGGAATAAACGTAAGCATCCCGGTCTATTTGATCCTCCTCCTCTCCCCCGGACCAATCCAAGGGCATCAGGTTTATATGTACATCTATTTCAACGGGAGACGATAAGGCATAGGGTGCAGAGCGAGCGGGCGTTTTTTCAACGTAAGCGTAATTTTCAAGGCTCAAAGCATACGTCTCCAACTGGTAAATTTCCTGGGCCGGGTCATAAAACCAAATTCGGGGTAAACGGTAGCTCTCCCAGGTTACAAAGGTGTTTTCAGAAGGTTTATCCTCATAACGTAAGTCTTCCTTCAATTCCATATTAGGGTATATGGAACTATAATACTCCAGGTAATCCTGCCCGATGGATTCCAATGTACTGGACTGGAAGTAGCTTCGAATATAGTCGGCTTGAACGCCCTTGTATTCCGTCCGTATCTTAAACAGGGATTCATCCGTACTATCTTCAGGAACGCTGATATCCTGGTAAACCTTCACGCTTCCCCGGGAATTTTCCGTGTTCAACGCGGCAATTCTCTTTTCACCTTTTCGGATGATCAGGCCCTTTTCATAGGCCGGAAAGTTCCGTTTATTCAGTGGGCCACCCGCTGCGTTAATGGTGGGGTCGATATATACCAGCTCACGCTGATCCTGCAAAGCGACCACGCAATGATTAAACTGAAAGGGGGAAATGGTGTATTCATCCACCGATTTGGTGAGGCTGGTATTGACCAAAACCGGGTAAGCGTCATAGCCCACGGCCGAAAACAAAGCACACAGTAAATAACTTTTTCCTTTACAATCGCCAAAACGTTGGTTCATCACTTCCTCAGGCGCGGTGGGTATATAGCCATTTCGGCCATCTTCAAAACCGAGGTAACGGATATCGTTCTGAACAAAATCCGTGATCAAACGCAACTTTTGAGAAGCATTTTTAGCCGTGTCAATACCTGGTATCTGCTTTAACAATGGCTGGTAATTCCCATCGAGCGGATAATGCGGCAAACAGGTTTTCACCACCTGCTCCCACGACTGGTAATTGGAAACCTCCACCATCGAATAAGGATCATACCAGGAAGGTGTATTATCCTCCGTAATTTTTGCCGGTATATCCTCCTGGTACCAGTACCACTCCACTTGTCCGTTAACCACTTGCTTTTCGGGTGCCGGGGCATTATTGCGCCTGAAAATTTTCAAAGGCCGGGCCGGGTGTTCCAATAGGCGAAAGGAGAGGCATGCAATGGGCGTAGTGTGCTGAAAGTAGCGAAAGAAAAAATCATGCTCAGGGTAGGCTTCATTTTTACCACTGAGGGTATAGCTGTACTCCAGTATATCGCCCTTGCGGATATCAGTCAAATTAAGCACCACCGAAACCGCACCATTGTAGATATAACGGTCCATCTGGGTTTCATTATCCAGTACTTTCAAACGATTGATATCCAGCTTTTGAATAAACTGGCCATCCCGGATTATTCGCACCTCATGCAGGTAAAGCTTCTGATAACCGGGGTCAAAGCCTACGGTAAAATCGCTGAACTGCTGAACCCCTTCCGAAGTAAGCAAACGGAAAGCGAGGTGCTTGTACGTTTCATTGGTTTGGAAATTAACCTGGGTATCATCCAACAAAAGATGGGTGCCACCGCTGCCATCAGGGCTCTTTACATTTTTTAAGCCTACCTCTTTTACCCAGGCGGGAGGGGCTTGTACTGATACGCCCTTTAAATTAGCCGCAGCCAGTAAAGGGCTTACCAGCAACAGTGAAAATAAAAGTGATTTCATAATGGTTAAGGTTTACTGATCAGGCAAAAAGCGGGTACGCCTTCATTAGCTCATTTACTTCTTCTTTTACCGCTGCCAATACTGCCTCGTCCTGGTAATTCACAATAGCACGATCAATAAAACCGGCAATCTTTTCCATGGCTTCGTCTTTAAGCCCACGGGTGGTAATGGCCGGAGTGCCAATACGGATACCACTGGTTACAAAGGGTGATTTATCGTCAAAAGGCACCATGTTTTTATTCACCGTAACATCAGCCTTACCCAGAGCATTTTCAGCGTCTTTGCCAGAAATATTCTTATTCCTGAGGTCAATCAGCATACAGTGGTTATCCGTACCACCGCTAATGATGTTATATCCTTTTTCTACCAGGGCTTTAGCCAGGGTACGTGCATTTTTTTGCACCTGCAGGGTATATTCAAAGAAATCATCACTGAGGGCTTCTCCAAATGCTACCGCCTTAGCGGCAATAACGTGTTCCAGCGGGCCACCCTGGGTTCCCGGAAAAACGGCCGAATCCAATATAGCACTCATCATTTTAATATTACCCTTGGGTGTTTTAAGCCCCCAGGGGTTCTCAAAATCCTTACCCATCATAATAATTCCGCCCCGTGGACCGCGCAGGGTTTTATGCGTAGTTGAAGTTACTATGTGGCAATGCGGTAAGGGGTCGTTCAGCAAACCCTTGGCAATAAGTCCGGCCGGGTGCGAAATATCAGCCAGCAAAAGCGCCCCAACCTCATCCGCTATCGCGCGAAAGCGTTCGAAGTCCATATCCCGCGAGTAAGCCGAGGCCCCGCAAATAATCATGGCCGGTTTTTCGACCCGGGCCTTCTTGGCCACCTTATCGTAATCAATAAGACCCGTGTCCTCTTCTACCCCGTAAAATGAAGTTTGGTACAGCTTTCCTGAAAAATTAACCGGTGACCCGTGGGTGAGGTGCCCGCCATGGGAAAGGTCGAAGCCCATAATTTTATCACCGGGCTTCAGGCATGCCAGGAATACCGCGGCATTGGCCTGGCTTCCACTATGCGGTTGTACGTTTACGTACGCTGCACCAAATAAAACCTTAGCCCGTTCAATGGCGAGGGTTTCCACCTCATCCACCACCTCACAGCCGCCATAATACCTTTTACCGGGAAAGCCTTCCGCATATTTATTGGTAAGCACTGAACCCATGGCCTCCATAACCTGTTTACTTACAAAGTTTTCTGAAGCTATTAGTTCAATACCTTCCGTTTGACGCGCTTTTTCAGCATTAATGAGGTCGAAAATTTCCTGGTCTCTTTCCATGAAGCGTTTTTTTCGGGGGTATGTTAATTTTTTAATATTTGCCGGATGGCGATTACCACCATTCCAAAGGCCGAAAATAAAACAAGCAGCCGGGATGGTAAAATTTATTCAACCGCCCTTAAATACTTGAAACTGAAAATAAATAAAGAACATGCTTACCGCCAATAACCCCGATCGTAAAACCTGGTTATCCATTCCTGATAGTACCGACTTTCCCATTCAGAATATTCCCTTCGGGGTTTTTATGGCTGAGGACGATATTGTTTGCATCGGAACGCGAATAGGTGACTACGCCATCGATCTTTCGGCCTTGCACCAATATGGCTACCTGGATGGCCTGGAATTACCCGATGATGTTTTTTTGCAAGACACCCTGAATGATTTTATTACCCTGGGTCGGCCGTTATGCCGTGCGGTTCGCAATCGCATAGCAGAACTTTTTGATCGCGAAAACCAGGAGTTGCAAAGCAATACCGAACACCAAAAGGAAATTCTTTTTGAAATTGATCACGTTCAAATGCTAATGCCCGTGTTCATTCAGGATTACACCGACTTTTATTCCAGCCGTGAGCACGCTGAAAATGTGGGTATTATGTTCAGAGGTAAAGAAAATGCCTTGATGCCCAATTGGTTACACATGCCTATCGGTTATCACGGCCGCTCTTCCAGCATTATTATTTCCGGTGAAGATATTCATCGCCCGAAGGGACAAACCATGCCACCCGATGCTCAAAAACCGGTTTTCGGGCCGTCCAAACGTTTGGACTTTGAGTTGGAGATGGCTTTTATAACCACCGATGGTAAGCCGCTGGGAGAAAGCATTGCGGTAGGAGAAGCAGAAGAATACATTTTTGGAATGGTGCTGTTTAACGACTGGTCCGCCCGCGATATTCAAAAGTGGGAATATCAGCCGCTCGGGCCCTTCCTCGGGAAGAACTTCGCTTCTTCCATATCTCCCTGGGTGGTTACCCTCGATGCGCTGGAACCCTTTCGGGTACAGGGGCCTGAGCAGGAACCCACCCCGCTGGAATACTTGCAAAACGATGGCCCAAAAGGTTTTGATATAAACCTGCAGGTGTACCTCGCGCCTGAGGGAGGATCGGAAACCCGTATCAGCAACTCCAATTTTAAATACATGTATTGGAGCATGGCCCAGCAGCTAGCGCACCACACGGTGAATGGTTGTAACATTAATACGGGTGATATGATGGCCTCCGGAACCATAAGCGGACCTACTGAAGATAGCTACGGTTCTATGCTGGAACTAAGCTGGTCAGGTTCCAAACCCCTAAAACTCGGAAACGGTGAGGAAAGAACCTTCATTCAAGATCACGACACCATCCGCATGACCGGATACGGTCAAAAAGGCAGCCTGCGAATAGGCTTTGGTGAAGTATTGACCAAGGTGCTTCCAGCCCGTTAATTAAGGGGTTTTAAAGGTTTTATCTATGGTCTCCTGCTTCTTCAATTCTACATTTCGTTCGGGTGTGATATTTGATTTGTGGGTAGTGAAGGCAATGAGTATATTCGATATAGTGCCTAATTTTTCATGACAGAAGCAGAAATAGCATCCGAAAATAAAGATATCACTCAACGATTTCAGACGTTGATGCGTGCCATTCGCGACCGGGTGGACGAAGACGATAAAAAACTGATTAAAAAAGCTTTTGACCTGGCCCGTGATGCGCACTCCGAGGTGCGCAGAAAATCCGGTGAACCGTATATTCTCCATCCTTTGGAAGTAGCCACTATAGTGGCCCGCGAAATCGGGCTGGGCCCGGTTTCCATTTCAGCCGCTCTCATACATGATGTGGTGGAAGACAGTGAATATACCCTGGAAGATATCGAGCGTTTATTCGGTGAAGAAATTGCCCGTATCATTGATGGGCTCACCAAAATATCCGGGGTTTTTGATCAGAATATTTCACTGCAGGCGGAAAACTTCCGCAAAATGTTGCTCACCCTTTCGGATGACATCCGGGTGATACTGATCAAGCTGGCCGACCGCCTGCACAATATGCGGACTATGGAAAGTATGCCCCCGCATAAGCAGGTGAAAATTGCTTCGGAAACTTTATACCTGTACGCCCCGCTGGCCCACCGCATTGGGCTTTATAACTTTAAAACCGAGCTGGAAGATCTGAGCCTGAAGTACACTGAGCCGGAAGTGTATCGAGATATTGTACTGAATATCAAGTCTTCGGAAGCCGGTGAAATCAAATACCTGAAGCAATTTTCCTCGGTAATCAAGAAAAGCCTTAAAAAAGAAGGTTTTGATTTTACCATTAAGGAAAGAACCAAATCCATTTACAGCATTCGCAAGAAAATGGTGAACCAGGGTGTGAGTTTCGATGAGATTTACGACAAGTTTGCCATCCGCATAATACTCAACTCTACCCCTGAGCATGAAAAAGCTGATTGCTGGCGGGTTTATTCCATCGTTACCGACCATTACCGCCCTAATCCGGAGCGTTTGCGCGATTGGATTTCGGCCCCCAAAGCCAATGGCTATGAATCCTTACATACCACGGTAATGGGCCCCGATGGGCATTGGGTGGAGGTACAAATACGCAGTGCCCGTATGGATGAAGTGGCAGAAAAGGGATATGCGGCCCACTGGAAGTATAAAGAGGATTCCAGCGGGGAAAATAAACTGGACCGCTGGATAGCACGCATCCGGGAAATGCTGGAAGCCAACGATGGCTCAGCACTCGAATTTGTGGATGAATTCAAGACCGATCTTTTTGCAGACGAGATTTACGTGTTTACCCCTAAGGGAGAACTGAAAATACTGCCGGTAAGTGCCACTCCCCTTGATTTTTCTTTCAACATCCATACGGATGTGGGCTTAAAAACCCTGGGAGCCAAGGTAAACGGCCGTTTGGTACCCCTCAATTACAAATTGCGCAGTGGCGACCAGGTGGAAATTATCACCTCCCTAAAACAAAAGCCCAAGGAGGAGTGGCTGAATTATGTGGTTACCTCCAAGGCCAAGGGTAACATCAAGTCCGCCCTAAAGGTGGAACAGAAGGAAATTGCGGCCGAAGGCAAAGAAATATTGAAACGAAAGCTGAACTATATAAAGGTAAAACCATCGGACAACCTTATTCAGCAAATGGTAAAATTTTACCGCCTTAAAAGCTCTACAGAGCTTTATTACCGGGTGGGTAAAGGTATTATCGATAACAGCCAGATCAAGGAGTTTATGCAAGAGAACTCCCAGGGTGTGGTCAACTACTTCCGCAAGAAAATTCTGGGTAAATCGCGGAAAACCGAAAAATCAGCTCTTAAGCAAGAAAAGGAGGAACAAGGTAAGGACCGGAAAAAAATCCTGGTTTTTGGTAATGAGGAAACCACACTGGACTACAAACTGGCTAAATGCTGTAACCCCATTGCGGGTGATGAAGTTTTTGGGTTTATAACCGCCAGCGAGGGTATTAAGGTGCACCATAAAAACTGCCCCAACTCCATATACCTGCAGTCCAACTTTGCCCGCAGGGTAATCAAAGCGAAATGGGTAAGCAGCGAACAATCGGAGTTTTCATCGGTGCTGGTAATCCGGGGAATTGATACGGTAGGCCTGGTGAATAAGGTCACCCAGATTATTTCCAACGACCTTAATGTGAACATCCGCAGCATTAACATTGCCGGGGGCGAAGGAATTTTTGAGGGTTTGATTACGGTGGTAGTTCGCGACCGTACGCACCTCCACAAAGTGATGGACAAACTGAAAGTAGTTGAAGGTGTTACCTCCGTAGAGCGGAGGTACGCTGAATGATTATTGTTAACTTTGCACCTTTGCTCAGATCACTATGACCGATCAGGAATTTGAAACAGTAAAAGCCGTATTTACAGAATACCTGGAAAAGAATGGCCAGCGCAAAACACCGGAGCGCTATGCCATTTTAAGGGAGATCTATGACCATGATGAGCATTTTGACATCGAGTCGTTGTACATCATCATGAAAAACAAAAAGTATCGCGTTAGCCGGGCTACTTTATATAATACCATTGAGCTTTTGCTGGATTCCAAACTGGTTCGTAAACACCAGTTCGGGCAAAATCAATCGTACTATGAAAAGTCGTTTTACAATAAGCAACACGACCATATTATTATTACCGATACCGGTGAGGTGCTGGAATTTTGCGATCCGCGCATCCAGCAAATTAAAGATACTGTAGCCGATATTTTCGGTATCAATATCAATTCACACTCGCTCTACCTTTACGGCACCCGTGCCAAAGAAGATCAAACCGAAAAAAACTAATTGAACAAATCCTAAACGCTATTTAATGGCTGTAGATGTATTATTGGGCCTCCAATGGGGTGATGAAGGAAAAGGAAAAATCGTAGATGTTCTTACCCGTGAATACGATATCATTGCCCGTTTTCAGGGTGGCCCCAATGCCGGACACACGCTGGAGTTTGAAAATATAAAACACGTACTGCACACCATTCCCTCCGGAATATTTCACCAGGGTATCAAAAACCTGGTGGGTAATGGCGTGGTAATAGACCCGATCATCTTTAAAAAAGAGGTGGAAGCACTTAAAGGTTATGGTGTTAATGTAAACGAGTCCTTGCTTATTTCGCGCAAAGCACACCTTATACTCCCCTCCCACCGCATACTGGACGCAGCCTCCGAGGCCTCCAAGGGGAAAAACAAAATCGGCTCTACCTTGAAAGGTATCGGCCCTACGTATATGGATAAAACCGGCCGGAACGGTTTACGGGTAGGGGATATTGAACTGGACGATTTTGAACAACGCTACAATGCCTTGCTGGACAAACACCGCCAGATACTAAGCCATTATGAATACAGCGATTATAACCTGGATAGTATGGAAGCGGAGTGGATGGAAGCGGTGGATTACCTGCGTTCGCTGAATCTTATCGATTCTGAGCACTACATCAACGAGGCTATGAAATCCGGTAAATCCATATTGGCGGAAGGTGCCCAGGGATCATTACTGGATATTGACTTTGGAAGCTACCCCTTTGTAACCTCCAGTACCACCATGTGCGCAGGCAGTTGCACCGGACTCGGCATTGCCCCTAATCGCATACAGGAAGTATTCGGCATTTTCAAGGCCTATTGTACCCGCGTAGGTAGCGGCCCCTTCCCTACCGAGCTAGATAATGAAGTGGGTGAGCTTTTACGTAAGAACGGTCATGAGTTTGGTGCCACAACCGGGCGTCCTAGGCGTTGTGGCTGGTTGGATCTTCCTGCGTTAAAGTATGCCATTGATATTAACGGGGTTACCCAACTCATTATGATGAAGTCCGATGTTTTAAGTGGCTTTGAAACCCTTCAGGTTTGTGTGGGTTATGAATACAAAGGCACAAAAATTGATCATTTGCCTTACAGTATCGATGAAGGTTTGGTAAAACCCATCTACAAAGAATTGGCGGGGTGGTCCGAAGATATCACCCAACTTGAACACTATGATGAAGCACCTCAATCACTTAAAGACTATGTTGAGTTTTTACAACAAGAGTTGGGAGTGCCTATTACCATCCTTTCCGTGGGGCCCAATCGCAACCAAACCATACGGATTGAAAAACACGCTACGGCTTAGCCTTTTTCTCTCAGCTTTTCTTTGTATCGTTTCCTTTCAGTATTCGTTTGCCCAAAAAAAGGAAGGTAAAAAAATACTGATCAAAAATGCAGATAAGGCCATCTTCCAAAAATCAATTGGGCGTAACCGCCTTTTAGGCAACGTGATTTTTGAACACGAAGGTGCGCTTATGTATTGCGACAGTGCCTGGTTGTTCAGTAACGATAACCGCATTAAAGCCTATCAAAACGTAAGGCTGAACCAGGGCGACACCCTCTTTTTAACCGGGGATTACCTGCAATATTCCGGTAATACCAAACTGGCCAAGGTTACGGGTGAGGAAGTGCGGCTGCGTGATCCCGAAATGGAATTGATCACTACCCGACTTGACCTCGACCGCAATACCGATCTCGCTTATTATGCCGCAGGCGGTAAAATCATCAATAAAGAAAACGTACTGGTGAGTAAAAAGGGATTTTACAATACCCAGGCCAAGGTTTTTAATTTTAAGGATAGCGTGGTGCTCACCAACCCGGATTACGTGATCGAATCCGACACGCTCATTTACAACAGTAATTCGCGCATTGCCTACTTTCACGGACCTACTACCATCACCAGCGACAGTAGCTTTATTTATTGCGAAAACGGTATTTACAATACCGTGAGAGATGTAGCCCAGTTTGAGAAGAACGCCTACCTGTACGATAATAATAAATACCTGACCGGTGACAGCCTGTATTACGAAAAGAAGGATGAATACGGAGAAGCTTACCAGTGTGTGTTTATTCATGACACGGTGGACAATTATACCATTACCGGAGACTATGGGGAATACCGGGGTTCAACCGATAGTGCTTTTGTAACCCTCGACCCTATTTACAGCGTGGTTCAGGATGGTGATACGCTTCACATTCACGGTGACACCTTGCTTTCCACCGTCCGGAAGGACAGCCTCGAAAGTTATCGCCTGGTACAGGTTTTTCGTGGGGTAAAATTCTTCAAGAGTGATATGCAGGGCTGGTGTGATTCCCTCACTTACTCCACCCTCGACTCTATGTTCAGGATGTATTACAATCCTATTGTATGGAATGACAGCAACCAGATTACGGGTGATACCATTTACCTTACCCTGAAAGACGACCAGCTCGACAGTATGAAGGTGTATTCCAAATCCTTTATACTCAGCAAAATTGAAGCGGGTAAATATAACCAGATAAAGGGCCGGAAGATGCTCGGTAAGTTTTACGACAATAGCCTAAGGCGGGTATGGGTAAACGGCAACGGCCAATCTATATATTACCCCAAAAATGACGATGAGGAATTCATCGGTATGAATAAGAGTATTTCCAGCAACATCATTATTAAGCTCAAGGAAAACCAGGTGAATGAGATAGGCTATCTCAAAAAACCTGATTCTAAGTTATTTCCGATGGATAAGATTCCGGCCGATGAAAAAGAACTGGAGGGCTTTAAACCCCAGTTTTCTCTGCGCCCAAAAAGAAAAAGTGATATCCTACAATAATGCTGTTCTCCCTGCTCATAAGCCTTATTCTTGCCCCCTCCTATAGCTGGGATATAAGTGATTACGGGCAATACAACAGCGAGCAGTTCTTTGCCCGGAGTGATGTAAACACCTCCATTGATCTCAACAAGCTGAACCGGTCCTTGCTGGATGCCGCGGTTTTTTATGCTTCAAACGAGGCGCGGAACAGGCGCAAAAAGGAAACTCTGAGCTTTAATATCCATCTGCAAAAAGCGGCTATCCAACATTCGGATGATATGGAAAGGGAAGACTTTATCAGTCATCAAAATCCCCGTGAGGCCAAATCCAGAACTCCGATGATGCGTATTGAAAATGCCGGAGGCGATTTCAAAGCCACCGCAGAAAATATTGCCCGGGTAAACTTATACCAGTTGGGCCCCGGTATGGAATACTTTGTAGATAAGAACGGGCGAAAGCTGGACAGCAAGGGACATCCTCTGAAACTTCATACCTACGCTTCCCTGGCCCGTATGGTGGTAGAAGGGTGGATGAATAGTAAAGGCCACCGCGAAAACTTACTGGGTGATTATGATTTTCTGGGATGTGGGGTTTCCAAACTCACCTGGTCCGGGCAACAAATGCCCGAAATACTGATCACCCAAAATTTCGGCACAAAAAAATTACCATGAAAAAGCAGTTTTACCTATTCTTCGTTTTGTTGATCGGCCAACTGGCCCTTGCTCAGGATATTGATTTTGAAGAAGCGGAAGACCTTCTGCAATACCAGGAATGGGTAGAGGAAGCCCGCCAGGATTCCAGCTTATTATTTGTGGTATTATGGGATAAAAATGACATTGCCTGGCAGCGCATGGAGGCTGAAAATGTTTTTGAAAACACCGCTTTTATTGCCTCGCTCCAATCTTACAAAGCCCTTCAAATTCCAATTGCTTCCAGCATGGGAGCCCGTTGGGTGCAGTTGTTTCCTGCTAACCAGCTACCGGCCTTTTATTTTTTACAAGGTGACGAATTATTGCTGCAAATCCGTAGTGGCTACCAAACGGCTGAACAATTAAGGGAAGCGGCTCAAAAGGCAAGGAGTTTGGCTGGTCGTTATGAAACTCTCAGCAGCCACTATGGCGATGGCTCCCTTAGTACCTCTCAATGGAAGGATTTATTGTATTTACACAGCCTTAACTTTCCTTTTAACGAAACCCTTAGCCTGGCACTGGAATTCCTGAACAGCCAAAACCCAAACCAGTTGATGAGCGATGACGTATTACCACTACTGGTAAAATACGGGGTGGACCTGGAAACTCCTTACCCTGAAAAGGTAATTCAGAACCAAAAGAGTATTAGCGGCAAACTCCCTGATTTTAACTTTAATGATTTTATAGCTTATACCTACAGTTATAACCTTGACCTGGCGGTAGCCAGTGAAGACAGTGTTTTGCTGAACCGCTTGCTGGAAATAGTTGTACCGCTTAGTAAAGACTCTTTGGTAAAACCCAGCGATTTGCGTTTTGAAACTCAAAAGCTGTATGCCGAAGAAACCGGGCAATTCTCAATATTGAGGCAGGGAGTGATGGAATATACCGACACCATCCAAAGCGATTCATTGCGGGCCGAAGCCATTTTTGACTACGCCTTTGCGGTGGCCGATGAATATAATACCAAACCGGCCCTAACAGCCGCCCGCAAGATGGCCGCCAGAGCCAATGTGCTTCATGAAAGTTTCCGTTACCGGATGCTGGAAGGTTACATGGCCTACCTGCTACAGGATTACGAGGAAGCCGAACGCCTGGTAACCAAGGCGGCCGGCCTTACCAATAATCCCAATAACCAGAGAAAGGCCGAAGGCTTAATGCAGATGATCGTGCGGGAAAAAGCGGATAATCGCGACTAAACTAAAGGTTTAGCCATTCGGGGTTTTTACCGAATACCTCGCCAAATACGATTTCGTTCAGGGGTTTCCGTTCCCGTTTTTTGAGTTCCGCTTCGTGGTAACGCTCTTCCAATTCCTCCAGCCTTGACTCATCCTGGTAGCCTAAAACAAAAAGAGTTACCACATCATACCCCTCGGTATCCACCTCAAAATTTTCAGCTACCGTTTCCGCTTCTATACCCGCCATCTGGTGTAAATGTAGTCCTTCGTGGGTAGCTTGTGCGCTCAGGTTGCCCATCGCCAGCCCCAAATCATGCCAGCTATGGTAATTTTTGCTATCATTTTTGGTGAACCTTTTTTTGGCGAGAGTGGCAATAAGTACCGGAGCGGTCCAGGTCCATTTGCGGTTCCATTTATTGAGGCCTTCGTAAAGCTTATCGTAATGAGCATCCCCTTTACGGGCTACTATAAAGCGCCAGGGTTGTTCATTCATACTGCTGGCGGCCCAGCGGGCTGCCTCCAGAACGCGCATCAGTTTTTCCTTTTCCACCTCTTTATCGGCAAAAGCCCTCGGGCTCCAGCGATTTTTAATTTCGGGGATAATAGCATGGTCTGCCTGAGCAGCCTTTTTTTCCAACATCAGATTACTTCAATTTTGGGATTGGTATAGCGAATAACAAGAAGGCCTATAAAAGCAGCCAGCAGAGAAGCTACCAAGATAGCCGACTTCGCAGCTTCCACATTTTCTTTACTGTCAAAGGCCAATTCAGAAATAAAAAGAGACATGGTAAAACCAATACCCGCTAATATGGATACTCCATACACTTGCCTCCAGGTACCTCCCTTGGGAAGTTTGGCAAAGCCCAGTGCCACCAAAATCCGGCTAAAGACACTGATGCCGATAAACTTACCCAACAGCAGGCCCAGTATAATACCCATACTTACCGGGCTCAGGAGTACCGAAAAAAAGTTATCGCCTATGGTAAGCCCGGCATTGGCAAAAGCAAACAAGGGCATAATGACGTAATAGACCAGGGGGTGCAGGCTGGTTTCAATCTTTTGGAGGGGTGTACGCGCATCGTCACTGGCAGCTCTTATGCCCTTCAGCATTTTTTCTTCACGGCCGGTATTGAAGGCCATATTGTAGGTTTCGGACTTTAAATATTTGCGGTATAACCGCTTTAAGCGATCGGTAAACTGATCTTTGGAAATGCGGGTTTTTGCCGGAATGGTAAACGCCAGCAGGATACCGGCTATGGTAGGGTGAATACCTGAGTAAAAGAAGGATATCCATATCACCGTTATTCCAACGAAGGAGTAGAAAAATACACTTCTTACACCCAAACGGTTGGCCCCCATAAGCAGTAGCCAGGCTCCCCCGGCAATAATCAGTTGGTGCGTATCCAGCGATGAGGTATAAAAAATGGCAATCACCAGTACGGCACCTATATCATCCACCACTGCCAGGGAGGTTACGAAAACCTTAACGGCCATTGGCACGCGGTTTCGCACAAAACTTATCAATCCCAGAGTAAAGGCTATATCGGTGGCCATAGGAATACCCCAGCCCTGTGAAACATCAGGAGTGGTGATCAATAAATAAATGGCAGCCGGAAAAATTATACCTCCTAAAGCTGCACCTATGGGCAATACGGCCTGCTTCCATTCACTGAGCTCACCGGCCAGGAATTCCCTTTTTATTTCCAGACCCACCAGGAAAAAAAATATCGCCATCAAACCGTCATTGATAAAATGATGAAGGTCGAGGGTTAAAGTATTTTGCTCGTATTGCAGGGTTAGTTCCTTTTCCCAAAGGTGGTGGTACCACTCGGCTCCCCACGAAGAATTGGCCACTATCATGGCTGCCAACGCGGACAGGAATAGCAGGATACCGATGGCCGCATCGTTCTTCACCAGTCTAACAAAAGGTTGCCTTACGTAGTCAAAAGGGGTTTGGTTTTCTTGCATATCCATCAAAAGTCTATGCCTCTATAAACGGGATAGTATTTCCATAGTTCGGCATTCATACTTCCGGTAAAGGCTGTTTTTCAAAAAGCGTGATTCGCAGGGTTCCGGTTCAAAGTCTCCGGAAAGTACTTGCTCCAATACTCCAGGATGAATATAGTAATCTCTGCAGATTGACGGGGTATTGCCTAAACGCTCTGCAACCATTTCCACCAAAACCGCCTGTAACTCCCTGCGGGGATTGGCCTTAACCTCCTGCACCGCTTTTTGGTAATACTTTACGGCCAACACGGTTCCCGCCCAGGTGCGAAAGCTGCGAGCCGTAAAATCTGATTGCGAAACATGCTGGATGTAGTGGTTTACCTTGATGGAGGAAGCACTGACCGAGGCATTCCCGGTTTTAAAGGAAAAAAGCTCCCAACCGGGAAACTCCGAAATTTCATGGATCAGTTCCACCAATCGTGAGTCGGTAAGGTGAACGTCCCTTTGTTGCCCGCTTTTTCCGGTGTACTCAAAGTGAAGGTCGGAGTCACCCTCTTTTAAATGCCTTTTGCGCAGGGTGGTGAGGCCGAACGATTGATTTTTACGGGCATATACCCGGCTGCCTATACGCAGGTGATATTTGTCGAGAATGCGTACCAACAAAGCCAGCAGCTTTTCCTCACTCCATTCAGGCTTGTTCAGGTGTTTCCTTACCTTCCTACGGACACGAGGTAAACATTGGCCAAAGTGGAGTAATTCCTCAAATTTCAACTGGTTCTTGAAGTCCAGGTAATCAGGATGGTAGAGGTATTGAAATTTTCCACTGCCATCGTAACCACTGGCCAGTATATAGGATTTTGGGTCGGTTGATAAACGGACTTCCGTCCAGGTATTAGGCACCGGTATGGATGCCACAATTTTTTTAATGCTTTGATTCTTGACCGGTTTTTCAGAGCCATTAAAGTAGCGATAACCCCTACCCTGTTTTTTACGGCTGACACGCAAAGAGGAGGGGTCGATACGGTTGAGATGTTCCGGAATCTGGTCGGTCATCGTCAACTCTTTAGTTGGAACAATCGTGACGGGTAAAAATCAGGTTGCTGGTATCGAAACCCAATTCTTCAGCCCGGTTCAAATAGTTTTTCACTATCTCGGCCGCGGGTTCGGCCGAACGGCTCAGTATCCACAGCGATTCACGGTCTGGTGCTCCCACCATGGCATAGCCATAGTCTTCCTCTAATGCCAGCACGTAGTAGTCCCCCTTAAACAAGGGTACAAACTGTACTTTTAGCCTTGTATTGCGGCTGCCTTTTTCCGGCCGGGCCAGTCCATCCGCCACTTTATACTCACCGGTGCCAGTATCGTAACAGCGGTTTTCAACTTTTAAATGATCTCCTTCGATGAGATATAAGGCGGTAGTACATTCACAACCTTCCTGGTATTGCTGCGGTAAATGTGCCACCTCGTACCAAAGTCCGGCATAGCGGTTTAAATCTACACTGGCCACAGTGGGGAGGGATTTACCACTGCTACAGGCAGTAATAAATCCGAAGGCAAGCAGAAAGGCTGTGAATGATTTTAATGACATCCTTTACAATGAACGTAATTCCTTAATTACTTCATCGCGGCTTTTCCCAAGCTTTTCCTGGAGTTTTCCGATCAACTGATCATCCTTACCTTCCTGGTACTTGAGGTCATCATCACTTAGCTCTGCATACTTTTCTTTAAGCTTTCCCTTTACCTGGTTCCACTTTCCTTTTAATTCCAACTTGTCCATAACTCGATTTTTATGATTTTAATACATTATTTAAAACCCGCACCGAGCTATTTTGGTTCAGAAAAGATACTAAGTGTCTGATTTTGTTAGGTATTTAAAACAAAATGGAATAACGGACGTTAGACTTATAAATGAATTTTGTGTTAATGATTTGAAAGGAGGTTCATACCTCCTTTTTTTTGGGGTACAACCGAAAAACATTGATCACGATAAGATATAAAGCTGCAGTAACGCCAGCCAGTAATTTTATCCAGGCCAGCCACTCCCCCTCTTGTATAGGAGCATACTCAAAAGTCATTATCACGTAAAAAACAAGTACAGCTACCGTAAGTAGAAGGTAATCGCTCCCGTTTTTTTTAAATATCCCGCTCCTTTTCACCGGGTTTTTACTTTTTGCCAGTTCTTAATTTGCCAGTGTGCCGTGCCGGTAGCCAGGTGATTTCCCTCCGTATCATGAATTTTAACCTCACAAGGTAGTACTATGGAATCCTGGTTTTGCAGTGGTGTTATTACCTTCTTCTCAAGCCATAGTTCATCAATGGTGAATTCGGAAACCGCATCCATTTTGCCCTGGTAATGATACTCCACCTCCAGCTTTTGCAGGATAAGCCGGTACTTTTTGGGGTTGAGCCGTATTACGAGCAAAAAGCCAGAACTCACCTCAGCTAAAGTTGCCAGCGCACAAGCATGCAACCCTTTGAGGTGATTGAGATTCCGCTTGCGGTAAGGCAATATCACCTGGAGCTGCTCTTGACTAACCGCCTTAATTTTAAAGCGATGGGGTTTATTGAAGGGAACCATACGGTTAAGGCTCCAACTCAGTATCCTGCGGTATAAAGACGATTTTTCCGCTTTTTGCACTAAACCCGCTAAATCCATACCTGTAAAGCTCCTGATTATTATTGAGAATCAAACGACCTCCGGAAAAATACTTTAGCCTTTGCCCTTCCATACGGTCCATTCTTCCCGGGGAAAGGTAAACCGGCTATATCGCTTAACGCTCCTTTATGCCAGTAAAAGGGTATCTTGTTTCAACATTTTAACCATAGCATAGTAAAGTTGAGGGTTATGCTTAAAAATGCTTTGCGGACGCTCAAAGAAGTGTTCCACGCTAACGGCAAAAAATTCATGAATGTTGGCCGCTCCGTATTTCCTGAAAATACTTTTCCCTTCTTCAATAAGGCGCATCTCCTTTTGGGCGTAATATTCAAAGGCCTCTAATACCGAAGGTTCAATAAAATCGAATTCTTCATTTCCAATGGCATTCTCCAGTCTCAAGGCATGCGCCATTTCGTGCAAACCCAGGTTCTTACCATCTTCCTCATCCTGGTAACCTTCTTTAAAATTTTGCCAGCTCAAAACAATTATTCCGGCTTGGTTAACCTCGCCCTGGTGGTACTTGCGGGTAATCAACGAATAGTAATCATCCGGATAAACCAGTATGCGCTTAAAGTGGGAGAAATTGAGATGCCTGAAACCAAAGGTGAGTTGTATGGCAGAAGCTGCAATCATAATTTTCATGTGGTCACTCACGTGGGTATAACCCCTCGGAATAAATTCTTTGGCAGCGATAAATTTCTGAACATGGGTCACAAAACGTTTTTGATCCTGCTTATCCAGCCTTTGGTAATAACTAAAGTATTCTTTTAGCTCCTGGGCCAATGTGAAGCGGGAAACAGATTTAACATCCGGCTTTTCAATAATAAGCCCGGAGTGTATTGGTGAATGGGTATTCAGAGTTTTGCGAAGTACCCAAAATAAGGTTATAAGGCCCATGAGCACCCAAGCCTCGGTCATACTTGTTAAGGAATTTTAAGGGCGGTAAGATAGCGGCATTTTTGAGAATTGTAAAAGCAGATTTGTCAAAAGCACTGAATACTCGAAAATTGGGTCATAATGATTTTTATATTTACACCCATCTTTTTACTGCACCTATGGTGGTTATCCCACCTCTTAAGTCTGTTTATCCTATGAAGTTTACTGAGTTTGGCCTGAATGAAATGCTGCTGGAAGCCATCGGCTACATGAATTTTGAAAAGGCTACCGAAATACAAGAAAAAGCAATTCCCATCATTATGCAGGGGAAGGACCTCATTGGCTGTGCACAAACCGGAACCGGAAAAACCGCAGCTTTTGTACTTCCTACCCTGCACCAGATAGCGGAAGAAGACCATGACGGTATCCACACCCTCATCTTGGTGCCAACCCGGGAGCTGGCTATACAAATAGATCAGCAAATACAAGGTTTGGCCTATTTTACCAACGCTGAATGCACCGCTGTTTATGGGGGTGGTGACGGGGTAAGCTGGGAACAGGAGCGCAGGGCTCTTTCCCAGGGGGCCGATGTGATTATCGCTACGCCCGGTCGGTTGATCTCGCACCTCAACAATGGCTACGTAAAGTTTGAAACCGTGCGCCACCTTATACTGGATGAGGCCGACCGTATGTTGGACATCGGCTTTTATGACGACATTATTAAAATTATCGGTTACCTTCCTAAAAAGCGGCAAAGCCTGATGTTCAGTGCTACGATGGCACCCAAAATCCGTAAGCTGGCCCAGCAGATACTGCAACAGCCGGAAGAGATAAATATTGCAGTTTCCAAGCCGGCCGAGGGGGTTACCCAAATGGTTTACATGGCCCATGAGGAGCAAAAGACCCCACTTATCAAACATCTGCTTAAGGACAAGGACAATTTTAAGAGTATCATTATTTTTTGCTCAACCCGCAGGAAGGTGGAACAACTGGCCCGTAACCTCAAGAGAGCCAATTACAACGCCCGCGGTATTTCCTCCGATTATGAGCAGGAAGAACGGGAGGCCGTTTTACTGAATTTTAAATCCCGCAAAACTCGCATTTTAGTGGCTACGGACGTATTGAGCCGGGGAATTGATATTAAAGACATTAACCTGGTTATCAACTATGATGTACCGGGTGATGCTGAAGATTATGTGCACCGCATTGGCCGTACGGCACGAGCCGAAACCAAGGGAATGGCGATCACTTTCGTCAACAGTGATGATATGTATAAATTTCACCGCATTGAAAAGCTGATTGAAAGGGAATTGGAAAAGCTGGCACCCCCTACCGAACTGGGAGAGGGCCCGCAATGGCAAACGCCCAGCCCAAAAGGCCGCAATAGAAAAGGGCGAAAGCCGGGTTTCAAGAAGAAAAGAAACTTTAAAGGCCCCAGGAAGAGCTCTGGAGGTACCGATACCAAAACAAAATCCTGATTGAAACAATATGGCGGAATTAAAAACCAAGCTCAACGATGACGATCCGCTGGCTTTTTTGGAAAGCGTGGAGGATGAGAAAAAACGGCAGGATGCCTACGAAATCCTGGAAATGTTAAAGAAAATATCGGGCAAGGAACCTAGAATGTGGGGCGGCTCCATAATCGGTTTCGGAAATTACCATTACAAGTACGACAGTGGTCGTGAGGGTGACTGGTTTTTGGCCGGTTTTTCACCGCGCAAACAAAATTTTTCATTGTACATAATGAGTGGTTTTGACCGGTATAACGAGCTTCTTAAAAAACTCGGTAAATACCAAACCGGCAAAGCTTGCCTGTACATCAAAAAACTTGAAGATGTGGACCGTAAGGTGCTTTACGAACTGATGGAAGTCTCCTATCAGCGCATGAATGCAAAGTACAACGGCTAGTTTTTTAAGTTCTTCAGTTCTCCTAAGAAAGCATCGATCACCTCCCCTTTGGTGTGGGGCATAACTACTATTTTCCACCACCGTGCATTGCCCTGGTAAGTGTCTGCCACCAGTCGGTATTTGAGTCCCAGCTCATCCGGAAAATAGCCCGCCCGCAACGACACTATATTCATATCAGAATTGCGGAAAAAGGGAATTTGAAGTTCGTGCAAGGCTGTACATAAGCGATCAGTTTCCGTGATCAACTCACGCATATTACTTTTCCAGCCCTGCGGCCCGTAGGTTTGCAATATCATCCAGATGGAAATAGCTTGGGCCCCGTTGCGGCTGCCGCAAAGGGTATAATCCAAACCCTGTACATACTGGGCCTCTTCGGTGGCCGCAAAGTGCATCCAGCCCTTTCGCACCAGGAAAATGCCGGTACCGTAGGGGGCCATCAACATTTTATGGGCATCCAGAGTAATGGAATTAATATGGGGATTGGAAAAATCGAGCTGGTTTTGCCGGGTAATAAACGGGTAGATAAAACCCCCAAAAGCCCCGTCTGCGTGCATTTTAAACGGCAGATCGAGCTTTTTGAAAACCCCGGCCATAAGCTGTGGATCATCCACTGAACCAAACATGGTGGTACTCATATTAGCTATCACAATGAAGTACTTAACCCCCTGTACATGAGCATCGCAAATACGCTGCTCCAGGGTGTCGGCTTCAATCTGGCGGTTGTTTTCATTTACCTTCACCGGTATGGCCTGTATGCCCAGCAGGTTGCATCCCTTGGGGAAGGAGTAATGACTATCTTCACTGTACACCACTCCTATTTCGTGGTTTTTGGCCCTGAACTGCTTGCGGTAATAATTCCGATAGATCCACAAGGCTTGTATGTTGGCCTCGGTGCCGCCCGGTGCTACGTATCCATCCACACTTTTTTCAGGGGCATTTAAGATCTCCTCCGAAACCATCCGGATCAGTTCTATCTCCAGTTTTTGGGTGCCCCGGAACAGGTCCTCCCCTTTTTCTTCAGTTAGTGTATGGCATCCAATGTGGTTAGGGTTGTTGATGAGGGTTTGCAGATAGGGCGCCTCCTTCAAAAAATCGGCATCGCGATAAAATTGTTCGGTATCCAGGTAAGAGCCGGGAATCCCCAATATGTAATCCGAGTCATAATTGCGGTTTTCGTTAAGTGCTGCAAAAACACGCTCTTTGATCTGTTCTTTCGATAGTTTTTTCCAAAGCATCGGGCAAAGGTAGCATGCCGGTTTGGTTTAGTATATTTCAAATATCCTTTAAAGATGCGGCCAAATAGTGCACTTATTTTGTTTTGGCCCACTATACAAGTACTTTTGTGAAACACCGCTATCGAGTATTTATTGATGAACCGGCTTTTCAATTTTTATTTAATCCCCCGACCAGGCCAACGGCTTGTGCAAATTTTATTGGTGTTTCTGGTACTTTTTGGTACCCTTTCCAACGTTAGCAGTTGGAAGCCTGACCCGGTAAAAATGGAACTCCAGGAAGCCCCGGATGATAGTTCACCGGAAGACTCGGAAGATAAAATCAACGAACTGGATCTGATACTCCATAATTCACAACAACAACTCTACAGCTACAGCACTTCAAAAATCTTTAATCACCATTTACATTTTTTAACGGCTCATTTTACGTCCAACGTTTCTACGCCCCCTCCTGAATTGGAGCTGCTCATTTCAGCTTAACCAGGCCCATTATCCTTAATGCAGGGGATTAATCTTCCCCTTTTCTAAATCAAAACTCATTTTACCACTTATGGAAACCCGTACTAATCTTAGCCCTTTCAAAAACCTTCGCCACGACCTCCCTTCATCCATCGTAGTATTCCTGGTAGCAATGCCTCTTTGCCTTGGTATTGCCCTAGCCTCCGAAGCTCCGCTTTTTTCCGGTATTATAGCCGGTATTGCCGGTGGATTGGTAGTAACCGTAGCCAGTGGCTCTCCGCTGGGTGTTAGCGGGCCTGCGGCAGGATTGATCATTATTGTGGTAGGCGCCATTCGGCAATTGGGCTTTGAAGGTTTCCTGGTGGCGGTAGTATTGGCTGGTGTTATTCAATTGATATTCGGCTTTTTGAAGGCCGGTATTATCGGCTATTATTTTCCGAGTGTGGTCATCAAGGGTATGCTTTCGGCTATTGGTATTACCATTATTTTAAAGCAAATACCTCACGCCTTTGGTTATGATGAAGATTTTATTGGCGACCTGGCCTTCTTTCAAAAAGACGGACATAATACCATCTCAGAGCTGTCTTACGCATTTAATGAAATAATACCGGCTGCTTTGATCATTACCCTGGTATCACTGGCTATTTTACTGATATGGGAACGGCCAGCCGTAAAAAAACATAAAATACTGGGTTTGGTACAAGGGCCATTGATCGCAGTACTGGCGGGTATAGGCCTGGCGGTATGGTTTAACGGTACTTCCGATATGAGCCTGGATGCCGAGCACTTGGTTTCTTTGCCGGTAGCCGAATCTTTTGACGATTTTCTGGGATTATTTACCCTGCCTGACTTTGGAGTTCTGGGCAATTACCAGGTGTATGTGGCTGCACTTACCATAGCGGTGGTAGCCAGTATTGAAACACTTTTATGCGTGGAAGCTACTGACAAAATGGATCCCTACAAACGTGTTACGCCTACCAACCGCGAGTTAAAAGCCCAAGGATTGGGAAATATAGCCTCCGGTTTAATCGGTGGTTTGCCGGTTACCCAGGTAATTGTGCGGAGTTCCGCCAACATTCAATCAGGAGGGCGCACCAAGGCCTCTGCTTTTATTCACGGCCTTTTTCTGCTAATCACCGTTTTAACCATTCCTCACCTTTTAAATATGATCCCTAAGGCCAGCCTTGCAGCCATATTATTCCTGGTGGGTTACAAACTAGCCAAACCCTCCATTTTTAAATCGATTTATAAAATGGGACACGAGCAGTTCATCCCTTTTATTGTAACCATTGTAGGGATTGTTTTTACCGATCTGCTCAAAGGTATCGGCCTCGGTATGGTAGTGGCTATTTTCTACATCCTTTATAAAAATTATAAAATACCCTTCCATTTCAACAAGGGCCAGGTGGGTAACAAAACCGAACCTATTCTCCTTCAATTGTCGGAAGACGTAAGCTTCCTCAATAAAGCGGGAATCCAGCATACCTTAACGGAATTGCCGGATAATTCATCCGTAATTATTGATGCCTCCCGCACCCGTTACATACATCCCGATGTAATAGAGATTATTGAGGATTTCAAGCTGAACGCTAAAACCAGGAATATCGACATTGATGTGCGCGGCATGGAAATCAATACGGACGAGTCCAGCTCCGTAAAAGCATTTGCCCAATTGGTGGACAACGGAAATACTAAGCAATAAACAGATTTTTATATGTCTCCAGACTTTGGAAAACTAGTGTTGCGCGTGGGTTTTGGTGGAATGATGCTCACCCATGGATGGCCCAAAGCCGTTAACCTGGTATCCGATTGGGGTACGGTAGAATTTGCCGACCCCCTTGGAATTGGTAGTACCGCCTCGCTGATATTAACGGTGTTTGCGGAGTTGATCTGCGCACTTTCGGTATTAATCGGTTACAAAACCCGCCTGGCCAGTATTCCTCTTATTATTACCATGTTGATAGCGGCCTTGGTTATTCACGGCCCCGATCCTCTGGCCAAGAAGGAATTGGCCTTACTCTATCTTAGCGGGTACGTGGCCATCGCCATAATGGGCCCCGGAAAATGGTCATTGGATAAGAAGTAAGTTACGGTTTTCCGAAATGATAGGATACTCCTAAAAAACTGCGCAATTGGGCACCGTAAAAACTATCGTACAGCAAGGGGGATAACTCGAAGATGAAGCCCAGTGCCCTCATTTGGGATAGGGGCATCCAGCGAACCCCGGTGGTCATAAAATAACCTCCCACAACACTACCTTCCTGGTATAGTGGGTTGAGATTTACCCCACCCCCTGCGTAAAAGTTGAATTCCTCCCTGCGTAAAAGGTTGAACATAGGAGCCAACTCGATATTGAGATTTGTAATAAAACTGTTGGTTTCCATTCGTAAATCTCCAAAAACCAGCCGATCCGGATTAGTGGTGAGTTGCACCTGGCTATAGTTGAACGGAAAGTAACCCAATGCCAGTTGTGCAGACATGGGAATGGAACTAACAAGCAATACCAGGAGGAGAAAAAGTTTTTTCATTTTAGTGCATTTTGAAAGCCACAATAGGCCGGTTTGGGTTGGCCGGAGGTGTTAAACAGCAAACCTGCATCCACCCGATTGAAGTAAGCCGGTAACCAGGAATCCGCATCCGTTAGGCCCCAAAGGGTTATGCCGTATTGATATTGGGGAGGAATACTTCTGTAAATGCGTACCACATCGTAATACGTATCCTGTTGCTCACGCAAATCCTTTTCGGTTATGGTGGTTTTAGTAACCCAGGGATTAACACTTACATCCAGCTCGGAGAAATGCACCATAAAGCCTGCCCTCCAGATTTTATCCACGGCCTCTTGCAACTCCATCCGGTAGGGCCCGGCTATGGATATATGCATTTGCATGCCAATGCCACTTATGCGAATTCCGCGGTTGCGTAAATTCCGGCAAATAGAAATGGCGGCATCCAGTTTCCGAGGGTTACTGGCCAGGTTAAAATCATTGTAAAAAAGCAGTGCCCCGGGATCCGCATCCTGGGCGGTTTTATAGGCGAGGTAAAGGTAATCCTCCCCAATGTTCTCCAACCAGACAGTTTTGCGCAAACCGCCCCGCTCATCCAGGGCTTCGTTCACCACATCCCAGGCATGTACCTGGCCCCGGTAACGGTTCACAAGGGTTTGGATATGATCGATCATTACCTCCCTCAGATCATGACTTTGACCTACCCATTCCGGCAATTGCTGGTGCCAGACCAAGGGGTGGCCGTGAATACGAATGTTGCGTTCGTAGGCAGCTCGGATAAGCCGATCGGCCCCGGTAAAATCGTAAAACCCGGGCCCGGGATGAATATTTTCAAACTTCAGATCATTCTCCGTAGTTAGGCCATTGAAATGCCGGTCAAAAAGAGGTGGACTTCCGGGAAATACCTGGTACGCATTAAGGGCAGTGGATACCGTAAAGTCCGCCAACTTCCAAAGTTCACCTTCTTCACACCCGGTAGTTGTGTTTTGGCGGCAACTCATTAAACACGTAATGAAAATAAGTCCGATCCATCGCATACCCAAACATAAGATAACCGATTAAATTTTTTGGCCCCTTTTTAAAGTTGCTTACGTAATACTAAATGAAGGCACTTTGATTTGAAATGTTACCCCCTATAGAGTGCTTGGTTTTTAAGGATTGCAATATCCCAACTTCCCTTGTAAGCGAATGCGCGGGAGACCTGCCAGGGTCGGCCCGCGCATTTTTTTTATACATATCCCCGGGCCTGGAGTTTAAAGAGTGCTGCGTACTTACCGTCTTGTTTCAATAGCTCTTCATGGCTGCCCAACTCACGCAGTTCACCATTTTCAAGAAACAGAATACGGTCGGCCATACGAACGGTGCTAAAGCGGTGACTGATCAATACAGCCGTACGGCCTTCAATCAATTCCGAGAATCGCAGGAAAACTTCATTCTCAGCACGGGCATCCAGGGCACTGGTGGGTTCATCCAGTATCATAAGCTGGGCATCACCCATGTAGGCGCGGGCCAAAGCAATTTTTTGCCACTCTCCCCCACTCAGGTCCACCCCACCCTCAAAACGCTTACCCAATATTTGTTGGTAACGTTGAGGAAGTTTATCAATTACGGTATCGGCTAAACTTTTGCGGGCACTGGCTTCAATCTGGCCTTTTTCATCCAGGCTATGGATTTGGCCAATGGCAATATTCTCGTCTGCCTGCAATTGAAATTTTACATAGTCCTGGAAGATGATGCTCACGTTATTCCGGAGGTCCACCAGGTCGTATTCCTTCATATCCACCCCATCCAGTAAAATACGTCCCTCGGTGGGTTCGTATAGGCGGGCCAGTAATTTGACCAGGGTTGTTTTACCCGCGCCATTTTCACCGACCAGGGCCAGTTTTTCCCCCGCCTTTAAATGAAAGCTGAGATTGCGTAGTGAATAATGCGGGCTTCCGGGATATTTGAAGCTTACATTTTCGAAAGTGAAACCTTTTTGGATGGGTTTGGGTACGGTTTGCAGGTTTAAAGAAGGTCTTATTTGCGGCTTCAACTCAAAGAAGTCAAAAAGATCCTGCAGGTAAAGGGCACTCTCGGCAATCTGGCTAAAGCGGTTCATGATGTTTTGCAGCATATTCCTCATCTGCAAAAAAGAGCCGGACAGGAAGGTGAGTTTACCCACCGTAATATTCCCTTCTACCGTATCGAAAATGATATAGACATAAGCTCCGTAGTACGCAACCGTACCAATAGCACTGAGTAAGCTACCCCAAAAGGCCCGGCTACTGGCCAGTTTTTTGTTTGCTTTATAGTACTCGTTGGCCAACTTTTTAAAACGCTGGGAAATAAAGTCTTGTAGGCCGAATATCTTAATCTCCTTAGCGGTTTCGTCACTGGCCCCGATGTAACGCAAATAATCGAGTTCCCTGCGCTGCGGTGTCCAGCTACGCGTAAGGCTGTAGGTACGCTCGCTAAAAGTGGTTTCCCCCAAAAAGGAAGGGATGATAGCCACAAAAAGTATCAGGATGAGCAAGGGTTTAAAGGCAATAAGCCCCACCGAAAAGAAAATAATGGTAATGATATCCTGTAGTTGAGTGAGGGTTTGGCTCATTAAAACCGTACGGCTGGTGGTTTGCCTGCGTGCCCGTTCCAGTTTGTCGTAAAATTTGCTGTCTTCAAATTGGTAAAGGTCCAGCGTTGCCGCGTGGTGAATAAGCTTTACCGAGGTCGTATTGCTAAAAAGGTCGCCCAGGAGGCTATCCAGTAAAGTAATACCCCGGTTCATAATATCGCTGAGCAGGGCCAGCCCGAACTCCATACCCAGGTACAGCCATATCTTGCTATAGTCCGGGACACTTTGCTCCATTTGCAGGATAATCTCATCAATAATGAGCTTACCTACCCAAAGCATAATCACCGGTACGGCTGCTTTAAGTACCCGTAAAATGATATTGGCCATCGTCATCCACGGGCTGGTTTCCCAAATCATTTTGAAAAACCGGGGGAGGTTGCGAAAGGCACTGACTCTTTCCTTAAGGCTTACTTTATTGTTACGGGGTTCAAAGGGGTTTCTGAAAACGGCCATGCCGCAAAGGTACGTTTAGCAAACCGCAGCTTTGATTTCCTTTTTCTATAAGCGGTAAAACTCTTGAAATAGTTACTCCACCCTTACCCCTTTGAGCTTTCGCTTTTCGGTATCGTCTTCAAAACGAAGGCTTTTATCGATTAGCAAAACGGTGTTCTCACCCTCTACCAATCGCCATTTTTTACCTTCAAAGCGTACGTATATGCCCCCTTGTTCGCGGGCAATGGCAAGCTGGTAACGTCCCCTGGTGTCCCTACGTTGATTTTCACCGGAGCTCATATTCTTTTCAAAAAGCAGGTATGACTTTTCTCCTTCATCAAAAAACACTTTTAAAACGTCTTTGTTATAAGGTTTCGCCACTCCGGGGGTCATTTTAGGGATCTCTACGAAGTAGCGATATACCCCGTTCACAAACTCCACTTTACCGGCTTTAATGGAATTGTCCTTGGTACTGGAGCTGTACGACAAAACGATCCTGCTATCGGTATAATACTGCAATCGCTCCAGGTCGCTGGCTTCCTTACTTTCAATGCGTTCGCGTAAAGACTGGGTAAAAACCTCGCGGGAACAGCCCATTGCGAAAAGAGTTAATAGGGTTACCAGGCTTAAGAATATCCGGGTTTTCATGGGTCAAGCAATTTTGTAGATACGGACCAAAAATAGAGTTTGCCCCAGCCTTTTGACCTGGCCCACCAAAAGCTTATTCACAAAATACTGTTAGATGAGGGTGGTGAGACGCATTTAGCTCGGTTTCAGTAAAAAGTGGATATATTGCACGCCTATTTACGTTTGAGCTTTAAAAAAACGTATTTCTAAAAATATTCAACCTGCTATGAATTGGAAGAGGGTTCTCTGCAAAGAGGCCCTTTTTTATTGGGGTTCGGTAAGGAATTGATTGACTGGTGGGTCATTGATAAAGAACTTGAAATAAGTAACCCTACCGTTAAATGTAAGACTGCTAACTTTTTCATTTAAGGTTTACAGCGTTAGGTGTTTTTTCATTTGTGATAGGTTTGGCTAAGACTAGTGCTCATATTTCTCTGCGAAAACTATCATTTCTTTTAATAGTGGCTCTATATTTCTCCCCTTTTCCGTAATGGAGTAACCGACTCTGGGTGGAACTTCTCCATAATCTTTCCGGTTTATGAGATTATTCATCACCAGGGTTTTGAGCTCCTGGATAAGCATTTTTTCACTTATATCCGGAATAAGTCTCTTTAGTTGGCTAAGTCTTAGTTCCTCATTCCTTAACAGCTGCTGCAAAACAATGAGCTTCCATTTACCTCCAACCAGCCCCAAGGTAGTTCTAATGGGGCATCGTGGGGTTACATAAATCTTTTCTTCCGTCATATATACATACCTAAAGGTTGGTACTGCCAAAATAGTATGTTTAATCCAGGCCACCTACTTTAGCACTCTAAACTTTGAAAAAAGTAAAATGAAAACTAAAATCGCATTGTTGGGTGCAAGCGGGCAAACGGGTTCAATTGTTTTGAAAAAGGCCCTCGACCAAGGGTATTCCGTAAAGGCACTGGTTCGTAACCCGGGTAAAATAACTGTAACGCATGAACGCCTGCAGCTTATAGAAGGCGATGTGCTCAACCTTAATGATGTAGAGGAGCTTATTAAAGATACCCAAGTGGTGGTTAGCCTGTTTGGTCATGTAAAAGACTCGCCTGCATGGTTACAGACCAATGGAACTAAAAATATTGTTAATGCCATGAAAAAGGAAGGCGTGGATAAAATCATATCTCTATCCGGAGGAGGCCTTCCATTTCCTGAAAAGGATCAACCCAAATTCATAGACAGACTGATCCGTTTTATTATGAAGCTAGTGGTTCCGAAAATTTTAAATGATGCCATAGAGCACCATAAAGTACTGGAAAGAAGCGGTGTAAAATGGATTATTGTGCGAGGGCCCAGGTTAACCAATGATCCACCCAAGGAAACTCACCGAGTGGGTTGGGTTGGGGTTAACGCCAGTACCAAAATTGCCCGGGGCGACCTGGCAAATTTTATTGTAAAACAAATAGAATCAGATGAATTTCTTTATAAAATGCCCTTTGTAAGTTATTAATAATCATTATAATGAGTCCCGTTTACGTGGCCTTGGTAAATAGAGATTTATTTTTCAACTTCCGGTTCATCTTTTGAAATTCAGTCTGCCATTTTGGATTATTGCGAAAATAACTGCTGGTATTAACCAAGGTAGTCCAGAGGGTAAATGTTCCTGTGTGGACCTGACGCCTGTGTAAGTTCCTGTAACTTCAATTTGGAATACTGAATACAAGTTCATTATTGGAATTATCAGAATAAAAGGAACCACCGAATAGTGCCAAAACAATTGCCAATTGGACAATTTTAACCTATTTGCATCTTTCATTATTTTAACCCAAGTCTCTTTCATTTACTCGCATCCAGAAAGTCTGTTTCTGTCCTCTTGCTGCCTGCTGTATAACTGGTCAGCTTCAGACACGGTCAACAGCTGTTTTTTTAATTTTTGGTTTGATAGCTGAATGTCGTTCGTCTCCCAAAAAAATAAGCTTCTGTCTCCATTCTAAGAATTGTTGCGGTCGAGTCATACTGAATTAAAGCTGTTGAGTCACTCGTCCAGGTAAGAACTAAGCTCAATGGTTTAACGCTTTGTAAATCGAACACACCGGAACCTCCTGAACCCCGGGGAGTAGATATCCATGTTACTACAGAGGTTCGAAACCCTCCGTCTGCCGGAAATGATTCTTGATATATGATTGCTTTTCCGTCAGGAGAAGTAACGTGATCCAGTTCAGTTAACCATTCGGGTTTAGTTTGGTTACAGGAGCTTAAAATGAATAACCCTAAACTGAAATGCCATACTATTAATTTCTTCATCTTCAAATTAAGGTCAACGGCTCAGGTAACCGTCCGCCATGGATTAAACGTTCATAATTTTCAGTTAGGCATTGACGTTGGAAATTCTCAATGAATTCAAACGTTGTTAAATCAGCCGTAATTGCGGTACTACATTGTCAGCACAAGTTTCTTAGCGCTTACAGCATTATTTTGCCATTTTCGATTTCGAAACTATAAAGTACCGAGGTATCCACCGGTTTACCGTTAATGGTACCGGCTTCCCATTCTTCTAATTTTGCAAATACAGCCACAATTTGTTGATCCAGCTCCGGATTTTTGGTTTTATTGTCGATTTGGCATCGAACCATCTTGCCTTTACAATTAACAACCAAATTAACCATACCCTTATCCATGTAATCAGGCTTATCGCTTAAAAAGCTGACATTGGCATTCAGTTCTTCTTCAATTTCCTGGTCCGTCAATGGTGCTTGTGCTTTTACCTGTCCGTTTCCGGGAAAAGGCAGAATAGCAATCACTCTTGAATTGTCGCAAACCCCCGGAATAGGTTCATCCACTTGCATGGTAGCTACCATATTGCTCACACCTGTTTTTTTCGTTGAGGAGCAGGAACTTACCATTGCAAATCCAAAAAACAGGAAAGGGAAAATGGCTACTTTTTTCATTTTAAAAATTTAGAGGGTTAGGTATAATTTCGATCGCAACGGTTTGGTTGAAGCTAGTTCAGCTTTTTTTAAACTCCTGATAGAAACCGGATCAACCTATGCAATGACCTACCAGCAAGCGTGGCTTTTTATTCCTTTGGTTTATAGAGAATGATTATCTGAACTAAGATGGCCATCAAAATCAGGGAGATAATTTCTACCTGCGTAAAAAGATTAATGCTGTCTTTGGCCTTTTGGCTAACAAATACCTGTCGCTTTCCTTCCTGCAACTGGATTTTTGACAAATTGTGCAAGTATTGATCTATCTGGTCAATGCTTGTGAGTATTTTCCCTTTTGACGCATCCGTAAACGACCCCTCCAACTTTTTAAGAGATTCAAGCTCGTTTTGGAGTTGATCGAAGGTAATTTTTTCTTTTTCCGTGAGTTTGGTAAGCTTGTACCTCTCTACTAGTTGATTCAGTTCCTGGTTGAATTGGTGGTTTTGCTTTTCAAACAGGGTGGTGTCCGATGTCAGCAAGGCCAGTTGTTTTTCATGAATAATCCTTAACATCTCAAACAAAAGGTCGCTGGCCACAATTCTGTCCTCATACATAGTGGTCACCGAATAACTGAGTCGATTGAAGTTGTCCCGGTCAATCAGGTTGGTTACCAGTACAATGAAAAAGACCAGGAGAATACTGGCGATCCAACGAATTTTGGCGAAAACTTTCATGCGCTTTATTTTGATTTTAAAGATACCACTAAGTCCCTTTTTTGAAAGAGTGGTTATGGATTAAACGGGCTTTAATTACTTACAGCGTCCAAGTGCGTAAGGCAGCACACTTACTCCCTGAAGGCTTATGAGAACCACCGATTGCCTGGTATATTTTGTACCCATTGCTGGCAACTCTGCTTTTTACCACTTTGGTTGAATAAAGTACAAGGCTGTACCGTCCGGATCATTAAAGTGAAGAAAACCTCCTCCTTCTTCATTTCTCTCCGTAACGCTGATACCTAGCTCCAATAACTCTTCTTTTGTTGCCTTAAAGTCCTTCGAAGTCAGGCCAATTGAAATTCCCGCCTGATGGTTATCCATGCTTGGATTTGAGCTTGGATGCAACCCGATTTCAATTCCTTTAGCCGTCAATTGAGCATAGTGATTTCCCCATTTCTGTTGAAGGTGAAAACCGATTTTTTCATAGAATTGAATAGACTGGTCCAGGTCTTTTACATTAATCGTGATATGAGAATTGAGTATTTCCATAAGTTTTTATATTTGGTTATCAATTGCTTACATGTACCTTACAGCACATTGCTTATTAGAGTATCAAACATTCTTTTCATTTTTCATCTGAGTCCAGAGCTCTCTCATATACGGAGTCACCTTCCAACCATCCTTAAGCTTCTCCCTAAAACAACTCCAATAAAAAACTGTGTATTCATGAAGCTCAAAGTCCTTGACTATTCTCGGAATTAAAAGTTTCCAGTTTTTATCAAACTCTCTCTGATCTTCAATGTTGGTTAATGCCTGAATAAGCATTTCCATTAGGCTGAACTTTTTGTCTTCGTCTTTTTGTTCGTCATAATGTTTAAAGTAGTTCTCTATTTCCGAGGGTTCTGCAATTTCATAGGGCCAGTCTTGCATCCATTCAGCATATGGGTAGTCATATTTCGCAACCAACTCTTTGATCGCTTTTTCGGTTCCACATCTAAATTTTGGCTCTTGCACTTTCATTGATCTAAATGTTTTAAACACCTGAATAAAGGCCTAGCCACTTCGACCTTGATTTCGTAAAGAAGCAGAATTTTTCTCTGCTGACTGTAAAACACAACCACAATGGAATAGACGTTAACTTATACTTACTGGTTGTTGAACAACATTTTTTTATTCTCTGCCAAAAATTCTGTTTATCAAACCTGGCTTTCTCATACCTAGTTTATTTTCAAGTTCACAAACTTCTTCTTTCGTTCTTCGAAATTTTGGATCTAATCTAACAGCTTGGTTAAAGTCTGACAATGCATTTTCGAAGTCTTCATTTTCTTTTCTTAGATAAGCTCGACATCTCCAAAATGTCGCGTCCTTAGGATTTAAGTCTATAGCTTTAGACAAGTCTTGCTCCGCCTCTTGAAATTTCTTCCATTCTTTATTTAATAGTCCACGGTTCAAATAGGCCATATAGTTTTGGTCATTTATTTCTATCGCCAAGTTGAAGTGTCGCAATGCTTCCTGAAATTGTCCAATTTCAAAATATGCAAGAGCAAGGTTGTTATGTATATGACTGTTTTTTTTATCAATCTTAAGATGCTTTTTAAGATTCGTTATGGTTGAATCATAGTCTTCTAAACTATCATAAAATAGAAGCCTATGGGATTTGGTCAATATTTCGTCTTCTGTTTTCATATGTTGCCCATCGGCTAACCAACGAATATAACCGTTTGGTTTCGTAATAAGTCCGCTGCAAACTGTTATTGCTAATTTTTTAGCCTATTGCCAACAGTATCTTTATAAATCACAAAAGCCACAAAGGCTAAAACAAAAAGCCCCGCCCCGAGTACTCGGGGCGGGGCTTTTATTATTTTAATGGCCAGGTATTAACCCACCAGTTCTTTCACTTTATCGGCTGCTTCTTTCAGCAATATGGCGGAGTGTACCTCCAATCCACTTTGGTCGATAATTTCCTTGGCCTCTTCAGCATTGGTACCCTGTAGGCGTACAATGATGGGTACGTTGATATCGCCAATGTTTTTGTAGGCATCCACAATACCCTGGGCTACACGGTCACAACGTACAATACCACCAAAAATATTTACCAGTATGGCTTCTACTTTGGGGTCGCGCAGAATAATGCGGAAAGCCGTTTCTACACGCTTGGCATCGGCAGTACCGCCTACATCCAGGAAGTTGGCAGGATTACCACCGGCCATTTTAATAATGTCCATGGTAGCCATAGCCAGTCCGGCACCGTTTACCATACAACCTACGTTACCCTCCAGGTTTACAAAGTTGAGGCCCGCCTCACCGGCTTCTACATCGATGGGGTCTTCCTCGCGCTTGTCGCGCATCTCTGCATAGTCCTTATGGCGGAACAATCCGTTGTCATCCAGGCTTACTTTGGCATCCACGGCCAGAATTTTATTATCGGAGGTTTTCAGTACCGGGTTGATCTCAAAAAGAGAAGCATCAATACCATCGTAAGCTTTGTACAGGCTGCTCACAAATTTCACCATTTCCTTAAAAGCCTTACCACTCAAACCCAGGTTGAAGGCAATTTTACGCGCCTGAAACCCCTGTAGGCCTACCTTAGGATCAATTTCTTCGGTAAAAATGAGGTGGGGTGTTTGTTCCGCCACGGTTTCAATATCCATACCGCCTTCGGTAGAATACATGATCATATTGCGGCCGGTAGCGCGGTTCAGCAAAACCGACATATATATTTCCGAAGTTTCTGACTCACCAGGATAGTACACATCCTCGGCAATTAACACCTGGTGTACTTTTTTACCTTCCTTGCTGGTTTGCGGGGTTACCAGGTTCATCCCGATTATTTCGGAGGAAATATTTTTCACATCGTCAAGGCTTTTGGCGAGTTTAACACCGCCTCCCTTACCACGGCCACCGGCATGAACCTGGGCTTTAATTACCCACCATTCGGTTCCGGTTTGCTGGTTTAGCTTTTTCGCGGCTTCTACCGCTTCGTCAGGGGTAGTGGCCACTATACCGCGTTGTACTCCTACTCCGTAAGAGGCTAAAATTTCTTTGCCTTGATATTCGTGTAAATTCATTCTATCTGATTTATAACTGAGAAGTGCCGCAAAAATAGAGCTTAGGCTTAAACCCGAAAAATTATTTTGGGCAATCCTTACTTTTGCACACAATCCTCCTTATCTCCAATAAACCAGAAGCTGGAATATTGTTCTGCCCATGAACCCAATCATCTTTCGTTGTACACTTTTACTGGGTATCATAGCTTCCGTTACCACCCGGGGCCAACTAGAAAAAAAAGAGCTGCAGGCGCTTAAAGTAGCGGGGCAACCTTTGATTGACGGTAAGTTGAATGACCCACTGTGGTCAGGTGCACCGGTAGCACGCGATTTTGTGATGCTGAACCCCGGCAATGGTGAACCCGAACCCGAAGGGCTGGTAAGCCGGGTAAAAGTGCTGTACAGTGACGAAGCCATTTACATCGGTGCTTTCCTGTACGATCATAAACCGGATAGTATCCTCACCCAACTAACCCAGCGCGATGATTACAACCAGAATCACGACTGGTTCGGGGTGTTCATAAACCCCTACAACGATGGCCTCAATGATTTCAACTTTATAGTAACGGCTGCCGGTGTACAAGCCGATAGCCGCACTACAGAGGAAGGGGACGACCTCAACTGGAATTCGGTTTGGGAAAGTGCCGTAAGCATTACCGACAGCGGTTGGATATGCGAAATACGCATCCCCTATATGGCTTTGCGCTTTCCCGAAGTACAACGGAAAGACTGGGGCCTGAATATGATCCGTAGTATCCGCAGGAACCGCCATGAGTACTCCTGGAATTACATTAACAAAAATTCAGGTTACCGCTGGGAATACCAGTGTGGACTCTTACGGGGCATGACCGATATAAAACCTCCGGTGCGACTATCGCTGATGCCCTACCTCTCCTCCTACTACGATAATTTTGACGGTACCGAAACCTATGATTTTAACGCTGGCCTGGATCTCAAATACGGCATTAACGAAAGTTTTACGTTGGATATGACCGTTATACCCGATTTTGGGCAAGTGGCTTATGACCAACAGTTTGTGAACCTCTCCCCTTTTGAAAACCGCTTTGATGAAAACCGGCAGTTTTTTACCGAAGGTATTGAGTTGTTTACCATTGGGGATCTGTTTTATTCGCGAAGAATTGGCGGAGTTCCCAAAAACATTACCGGTCAGGCTCTACAGGACAGCGGCATTGTAGAAATCCGCCAGCAATACACCCGGCTGTTGAATGCCACCAAAATTTCAGGGCGCACCAACGGGAACCTGGGTATTGGTTTTCTAAACGCGGTAACCGATAATAATTATTCTACCGTGGTAGATGGGGAAGGCAATGAAACGAGCGTACTTACCGAACCCCTCACCAATTATAACGTATTGGTACTGGACCAGCGCTTTAACCGCAATTCATCTGTAAGCTTTATCAACACCAATGTTTTACGCAATGGCAATACCCCTGATGCCAATGTGGTAGGTCTGTTGGGTTCTGTTTACAGCAAAAACGGTGTTTTCAGAACCGATGCCGCCTTAAAGCGGAGCGACCGGATTACGGATGGAAAAACGGATGCGGGTTACCACGCTTCCCTGCGGTTTGGTGATGTAAACGATAACTGGCGCTGGGCACTCAATCAAAACCTCATTACCGAAGACTACGATATTAATGACCTGGGTTTTTTGGCCCGGAATAACCAACTGCGGCATTATGGTGAAATAGAATACCTCACCTTTCGCCCTCATGGTATTTACAACCGGGTAAGTTATAAGCTTTTCGGGGTGTACAGCTCGCTTTACGAACCCTTCTCTTACGAGGAGTTCTATATGGGTATCAATACCTTTTTTCTGTTGCGAAGCTTTTTCGCTTATGGTCTTAACCTGCAAGTAAACCCTGTGGCGTCCTACGATTACTACGAACCACGCAGCTTTGGACGATCTTTTCTGAAACCGCCCTCCTACGCGGTATCGGGCTTTATATCCAGCGACTACCGTAAGGTTTTTGCCCTGGATGCCTCCGTGGCTTACAACAATACCCCGGCCTTTGGAAGAGACTCCTATGAATTGCTACTGGAGCCTCGTTTACGCCTCGGTGATCATTTTTTTGCCATAGGTGCCATCACCCTGGGACAAACCTATAACGACCGGGGTTACGCCAGTGGCAGTGGTGATGCCATTTATTTTGGCGGCCGCGATATCAGCACGGTCACCAATTCGCTTAATGCCAAATACGTTTTTAACCCGCGCCTGTCGTTGAACCTTGCTCTGCGGCACTTCTGGACCGCCATTAATTACCGGGATTTTTATTTCCTGCAAACCGATGGATCTCTGGAAAAAAGAGATATTACCGCAGCCAATGATATCAATTTCAATACCTTCAACCTTGATTTGAGATTGTCCTGGTGGTATGCCCCGGGCAGTGAAATGGTACTCCTGTATCGCAACGTTATTGCGGGAACCGGTAATGCGGTACAGTATAACTATTTGGAAAACCTCAATACTGTGGTAAATTCGCCCATGCAAAACAACATTTCCATCCGATTGACGTACTTCCTGGATTATAATTCGCTTCGCAAATCCCTGAAAAGATGATCGAAGCCCGCGGTATTGAAAAAAATTACGGGGACCTCCAGGTGCTGAAGGGCGTGGACTTTAAGGCTGACCCGGCCGAGATCGTTACCATTGTGGGCGCTTCCGGTGCCGGTAAAACCACCTTCTTACAAATATTGGGAACCCTGGAGCGTGCCGATAGAGGCCAACTCCTGTACAAAGGAAATGACCTTTCCGGCCTTTCCGCGAAAAAACTGGCGCAGTTTCGCAACGAGAACATCGGCTTTATATTCCAGTTTCACCATTTGCTGCCCGAGTTTTCAGCTTTGGAAAATGTGTGCATACCCGCCTACATCGGTAAACGAAAGAAAGCCGAGGTGGAAGCGCAGGCCTCTGAGTTACTGGATTTTTTGGGGCTCACCAATCGTATGAACCACAAACCTTCCCAATTATCAGGAGGTGAACAACAAAGAGTGGCGGTGGCCCGTGCCCTTATCAATCGGCCGGAGATAATCCTGGCCGATGAACCTACCGGAAACCTCGATTCTAAAAATGCCGATGAAATGCATCGCCTGTTTTTCAAATTGCGGGAAGAGTTCAAAAGCACCTTTATCATTATTACTCACAATAAGGAGCTGGCCGAATTGGGTGACCGGCAATTGACCATGGCCGATGGCAGGCTTGGCCAATAAACTCCTTTGAAAGAATACGGTTATTTTTACCGCGTAAAATATTTTTATGGTTACCTCACGCATCCGCGAGATTATCGAACAGGAAGTACAGGCCATCCGTAACATACCGGTTGACGGGGTTATACAGGAGGCTATTGAATTGATCTACCAACAGGTCCACCAAAAAAATGGCAAGGTGGTAGTGAGCGGCATGGGAAAAGCCGGACAAATAGGCGTTAATATTGCCACTACACTTAGCAGCACCGGAACCCCGGCCATTTTTCTGCACCCAGCCGAAGCCCAGCACGGTGACCTGGGGGTTGTGCAATCCAATGATGTAATGTTCCTTATTTCCAACTCCGGTAAAACCCGTGAAATCATTGAAATGGAACACCTGGTGAAAAAATTACACCCCGGCATTAAAATCATCGGGCTTACGGGTAGTCCTGACGGTGATCTGGCCCATTTTAGCGATGTGGTATTGAGCACCGGCAACCCTAAAGAAGTTTGCCCGTTGGGCCTCACTCCTACTACCTCTACTACCGTTATGACCATAGTGGGCGATGTGCTGGTAGTACTGCTGATGGAAAAAATCGGGTTTAGTAAGGAAGAGTACGCTAAGCGGCATCACAGTGGATACTTAGGCCATAAAGCGAGGCTTAAACAATAGCATATGGATCAATTTACCTTAATAGCGGGCCCCTGCGCCATTGAAAATGACCAAACCCCTTTCGAGATTGCGGAAAAGGTCAAAAAAATTTGTGATGATCTCGGCATCCGTTACGTATTCAAAGGGAGTTATCGCAAAGCCAACCGCTCACGCCTCGATAGCTTTACCGGCATTGGTGACGATAAAGCCCTGGAAATATTGCAGGCGGTGGGTAAAAAGTTCGGTATCGAGACCATTACCGATATTCATGAAAGCCATGAGGCGGAAACCGCTGCCAAATACGTAGATCACCTGCAGATACCGGCTTTTTTATGCCGACAAACTGAATTGCTGATAGCGGCAGGTAATACTGGTAAAGGAGTAAATATTAAGAAGGGACAGTTTCTTTCACCCGAGGCCATGCATTTTCCGGTGGAGAAGGTACAATCCACCGGTAACCCAAACGTTTGGGTATGTGAACGCGGAGTGAGTTTCGGCTATTCCGATCTTATTGTGGATGCCACCTCTATTCACCGCCTTAAAAAACACGGTGTTCCGGTAATTATGGACTGTACGCACTCGGTACAAAAGCCGAACAAAACCGAGGGAGTTACGGGCGGTGATCCCAGCCTGATTGAAACCATTGCCCTTTCGGCCATGGCTACCGGTGCCGATGGCTTTTTCATTGAAACCCACCCCGATCCCAAATCCGCAAAAAGTGACCCCCATACCATGCTCCAATTGGACAAATTGGAAAATATTCTCACTAAAGCCATGAACATTAGAAAAGCGCTCCATGCATAACCTGAATACCAACCTGCAAAAATTAAAGGACTTAGGCGCCATTGAGGCCTATCCTGAAAACCCGGACCTGGAATACGTGGTTTCCCTTTCTGAAGACCTGGAAATTACCATCGATCAACTAATTTACGAGGAGGTAGTAGCGGATGACCTTCCCGAGCGTTTAAGTAAAATCAAAATGTTGGTGATGGATTGCGATGGGGTGATGACCGATGGTGGCATGATATTTACCAAAAACGGGGACGAACTAAAACACTTTAATTCCAAGGACGGACAAGGCATAAAGAACCTGATTAAAGCTGGCTTCGAACTTGGTATTATCAGTGCTGGTGGTGATACCGGAATTGTACGCCAAAGGGCAGAAATGCTGGGCGTAAAATGGATTTCGGTAGGTAAAGGCAATAAGCTGGAAATACTGGAAGACTGGTTGAAAAAAGCGCAATTGAAACCGGAAGAAGTTGCTTATATCGGTGATGATCTGCCGGACATCCCGGTTTTGGAAAAGGTAGGGTTGGCCGCTTGCCCGGCCGATGCTGTATTGAGCGTTAAAGAACATTGCGACATCATCCTGGAAAATAAGGGTGGTGAGGGCTGTGTAAGGGAATTGATAGACTTTTATTTATTAAACTAATGGCAGCATCTCTTATCGATAACCAGGAAAGAAAAAGGCTGGAGTTACCGCTCGAAAAAGGACTGGCCTACATTGAATATATACGGGCGCAAGATAAAATTTACCTTACCCACACTGAGGTGCCTCAAAAATTAGAGGGCCAGGGTATTGGTTCCCGGATTGTACAACTGGCACTCGAAAAAATCGAGGCTGAAGGTCTTACCCTGGTTCCGCTATGCCCTTTTGTAGCCCTTTATTTAAAGAAGCACCCCGAGTGGCGCAGGTTGGTGATGAAAGGTATCCGCATAGGCGATTAATACCTACTCCTTCACGATTTTTCGCACGGAAATGCTACCGTCTTCAAACTGAACTTTTACCATGTAAATACCCACCGGCAGTTCATGAATATCTAAAACTGAAGCACCCTCTTCCAGTTTTTGAAGTGGAACCCCGTTTATGTTATACAATACTGCTGCTTCTATATCCAAAAGCCCGGGTTCTATAAAAAGGCGAGTGCTGGCCGGGTTGGGATAGATGAAAGCCTGTGGTTTTACCTCATCTTCTGCTACAGAAACTATGTTGGCGAGGCAGGCACTGCTGTCTTGCGCGTAATACATACGGATAGTTTCCGCCTGGCTTTTAAGTTTTATTACGGATGAAAAAGGTATTGCTCCCGGAGTTTGATCCCGCGCCTGTAGAAAAGCTATTTCCAGGCAATAATCTTCACCGTCCTGCAGACTTTGTTCGGTGCCTACGCCAAGGCTTCTTGAATCATATTGCAAAAGCGGGGATTGATACCATTGATCGCGATCATTATAATGGAAACTGGTAATGGGGCCGGCAGCAGAAGGGTCATAACCATCTCCATTAGCAGCATTACCTAAGCCAGAGGGTAATTCCAGGCGCAGGGGCTGATCGTCTCTCCATAACTGGTTGAGATAACCCATATAATCCATACCGTTGGTAGGGTCAAAAACAGCCGGGATATTGGCAGATCCGCTCCTTGCATAATTAATGGCCCCGCCCAGGGAATCGGAGAGAAAAAGAATACCCGAAGCAGGGGGATTCATTCCGAAACCTATGGGACCGGCATCGTCCGCAGATGCATTGTAACTGTATATCAGGTTCATCTGATCATCACAACCTAGCAAGTCATCAGTCGGGTTGCCCAGGTCAAAATCACTCCAAACCCCCACCTTAAAACCGGTTAATGCTTCCCCCGAGCGGTTAAAAACGCGGTAGGAAACAAATATGGCGTTGGAGAGTGCTACATCATTAGTATCATAAGCATAAGCCATTCCATGTACTTCAATACCCAGGGGTGCACTCTCCGTTTGTAAAAACAGACCGCGCAAGTCATTATACATAAAGAATACGGCCTCGTCACCCTTAATAGCCGGGTAGTCGCCCTGGTCGGGTTCGTAAATTGAATTTTCGTTTACATCATAAAAAGGAGCCAATGTGAAAGCTTCACCTCTGGATACATCGCCATTACCCGGCCAGTTTTCTATACTCTCCGGTATTACGTAACCGGGAGAGTTGAAATTGAGCTTAAAATCCTCAATCTGCGAACGGGTAACTTTCCAGGTGCGATCATATTTTTTAAGGTATTGCGAATCATATACATCGGCTGCCGGCCCCGAAGCCATTTCTTTCCATAAGGCATAGGTTTCGGCAGACACTCTTGCGCCACTGGCAGCGGTACCTGTGGCCCAAAGACTGGAAGTATAGATGAGGCTGGGTGAGCCCGGGATATTGGGTTTGAAATCTGCTTCTTGTTCACCTTCCGGGTTTGAAAATAAATTGCCTCCTTTGTAAAAACCGGCTTGCAAATTATTCACCGCCAAGCGGTTATACGCTTCGGGTTGACTTACAAACAATTTGGAAATATAGGTTGTAAAAGCATTTTCTCCTCCTACCCAAAAGCTCCCTGGCTCCAGGCCTTTGTTCAGAAAAGCTGCCTGCCCGCTCAGGCATACCTCGCGTTGCAAAGTATCGAGATTACCAGCTCTTAACCTTATAAATTCGTAGTCCTGACTCTGCGATAAAAAGTAAGCATCATTACCTACCAACACAAAGTCATCTATCGGGCTGCCGGGTACAATATCTTTCCACAAATTACCATCAAATTGCCAGAAGGAACCTCCCAGGCCCAGGGTATATAATCTGTTGTTATCGTCAAAATCAATGCGTTGCACCCTGCGCATGTCCAGGTTTGCGGTATTGTCAGGAATAGCTTTCCAGGTGGTACCGTCATAGTATTTCATAACTCCGGTATTAGAACGGCTGGCGGCATAAACGGTATTGCCATTGGAGCCAATAGCCCATATAATGTTATTGGTAAAAGGGCGGTAGGTGGTAATACTTCCACCGGTAAGTACCGATACTCCATCATCCGTAGCAAACCATACATCACCGTTATCGGTAATGGTAAGGTCAAAGTAAATAGTAGCATTTCCCACCGGGTTGGGGGTGTGGTGTGTCCAGGTGCTTCCATCGTAACTAAAAAGTCCCTGAGACCTGGCCACCAACCAAAGGGTGTTGCTGTGGTAAGCCATTTTCACTACGTTAACGGGATTATTAACCACTACGGGCAGGTATTGCGAAGGATCGTCAAGGTTATCAAAGCGATGGACACCTATGGTGGTGGCTACCCATACGGTGCTATCTGGCGTCTCCAACACCTGGTTGATATCACCCCAGGTATTAATATATTTATACAGGCACGGTTGGCTGATGAGGGAATTGGAAAAAAATACAAGACTTAATACTAAAGCACAGCGTTTAAGCCCCGGTATGGTATAAGTAGACATAGCAGGTAATTTTAGGTTTACAGCTTATTGACCCAAAAATAAGTAAGGGTTGCCTGATAAATATGAACTTATGGTTTTATCGAATAGTTATACGTTGAAAATACCTACTGATGAACATATTTGAATCCTTGCGTGAAGACCATCAAAAACAACGTACCCTGGTAGATATACTAGTAAAAACCCACGGCAACTCCGAAGGTCGTGATGAGATATTTACCCGACTCAAGCATGAACTACAAATCCATGCCGATGCCGAAGAACGTTACTTTTACAAACCGCTTATCGATAGTGACCTTACCCAGGAAAAAGCCCGTCATAGCATAGCCGAGCATCATGAAATTGACGAGTTGATTGAGGAGCTGGAGCAAACCGATTACAGCTCTCCCGGCTGGATAGCTGTCGCAAAGAAACTTCATGAAAGAGTTCATCACCACCTGGATGAGGAAGAGCACGAAGTTTTTCAATTGGCGGGTAAGGCTCTCAACGAAACCCAAAAGAAATCTCTCGGTAAGGAATACCGCGAAGCTATGGAGTCCAACCGATGAAAAAATTCTGGGGGTTCACCTTTCTACTCTGTTCTCTATCCTTTACGGGCGATGTTCTCCCCGGAGGTTTTGTTTATGTGGAAGAATACATTCCTTCGCTACAGATAGAATTGCGATATACCTCCAAAAACAACTTCATGGGAAGGCCGGTACGTGGATATGAAGCCCGGAAATGCATTCTGTCCCGGGAAGCTGCCCTTGCACTGAAGAAAGTTCAGGAAGACCTGGCGAAACAAAAACTGGGTTTGAAAATCTATGACGCTTACCGTCCGCAACGAGCGGTAAACCATTTTGTGGAGTGGGCACGTGACCTAAACGATACGGTTATGAAATCATCGTATTACCCCAATGTTCCTAAATCACAACTCTTTGAAAAAGGCTATATAGCCGCTCGCTCCAGTCATAGCCGGGGCAGTACGGTAGATGCTACCTTGGTGTACCTGGAAGATGGTTCGGAAGTAGATATGGGCACTCCGTATGATTATTTCAGCCCGGTTTCCTGGCCTACCCATACCGCTTCCATAACCGAAACGCAATACCATAACCGCATGATCTTGCAAAAGGCCATGCAAGCCAATGGTTTTTTGCACCTGCCTACGGAGTGGTGGCATTTCACTTTAGATGAGGAACCTTACCCGGATACGTATTTTGATTTTGTGGTAGAGTAAGTACCGAAACTGCCTTTAAATATTAGCGATCATGCAAACCCCTGCCCGCTAAAATTTGCGGTATATACTTCTCTATTCGTGCGTATTTGGTTTTGGATTGTTTGGGAGCGGAAAAATAAAGCACGTAACCTCTTTGACGGCCGGGCGTAAGGGCCTCGAAAGCCTTTTTGAACTCCGGCATTTCGTCCATAGTTTGGTGTAGCTCCTCAGGATAATCCAGGTTCTTACTGTCCTTAAAATCCACTTTTAAACCGGCCTTCTCTATCTCCACCGCTTCAAAAATATAGGCCTTGATAAAAGGCTCTACTTCCAATATTTGCTGTGGACTGCTGAAACGGAGTACCCGTGCTGATTGGGAGTTTTCCCCGGGTTTTTCCAGTAATTGATGTTCATCCTGCAAAAGCACCCCCTTAAAAAAACTAAGTGCAGCGTGGTTTACAAAGGCAGAAATTATCAAAACATTAGCACCTCTATAGGTATAACAAGGCACACCCCACTTGGCTTCTTCATTTAATCCGCAGTCCAGTACTATCCTGCGTAATTGTTTTAGCTCTTCGCCCCATTTATGCACCTTACAATCGGGTGTACCACCCAAGTGACAGCGCCCGCAGCCCTCTGCAAAATATTGATCTACATCCGTAGTCATCCTATTTTGCTTTCAATCTTCAAAACATCCCGTTCTCATTCGGTGAATCTTCGATCAGCCTCTGGCCTACATCCCACATTTCTACTATTTTGCCATAATCGAAACGGATAATGTGGACCACTGCGATTTCAGCATCACTCTTGGTAACCAGGGAATAAGTGATTACCGTATCCTTATCCTCGTGGCTCTGTTTTACTTCAAAATTTTCGTTGGGGCTGTTGCGATGTGCTTCCTGCATGGCCTCCATTAAAGATTGCCGGTCGCCTTTAAAATATTGGTTGTGATGAATGAAGTCCAGGGCAACGTATTCATCAAAAGCCGTTTGCACCTGACCACTGGCGGCTAATTTCAAAAAGGAAACTGCTTTTTCCGTTTTTGTCATGCTATAATATTATTGTTCAAATTCTTCAATCGTTCGTTTGATGATGGATATACAGTCATACAACTGCTCTTCCGTCATAACCAGTGGGGGTGCAAAGCGTATTATATTACCATGGGTGGGTTTGGCCAGCAAACCATTTTCCTTCAATCGCACACAAATATCCCAGGCGGTGGAACTGTCTTCACTGTCATTAATTACAATAGCATTCAAAAGCCCTCGGCCACGCACCAGGCTTACCAAACTATTACTCTCCACCATTTTTTGCATTTCGGCCCGGAAAATTTCTCCTAACCTGCGTGCATTCTGAGCCAGCTTTTCATCGCGAACTACTTCCAGGGCGGCCATGCCCACAGCAGCAGCCAGCGGGTTACCACCAAAGGTTGAACCGTGCTGTCCGGGCTTGATCACCATCATAATTTCATCATCTGCCAAAACTGCGGATACCGGATAAGCTCCACCACTCAGTGCCTTACCCAATATCAGCATATCCGGGCGGGCATAGGTAGCCTCCTGGCGTTCACAATGGCCCTGGCAGCTACAATTGCCACAAACGGCTAAAAGGGAACCGGTTCGTGCAATACCCGTTTGTATTTCATCGGCCATAAACAGTACCTCCTTCTGGTTACACAGTTTCTTAACCTCACGCATGTAATCATCGGCAGGGGTATTTACACCCGCTTCCCCCTGAATAGGCTCTATGAGGAAACCGGCCACATTAGGGTACTGCTCCATAACCTGCTTCAGCGCATCTAAGTCGTTATAAGGAATCTGTATAAAGCCGGGTGTATAGGGGCCAAAGTTTTTGCGGGCATCGGGATCGTTACTAAAGGAAATTACGGTAGTGGTGCGTCCGTGGAAATTGCCATTGGCCACCACTATTTGTGCTTCATTTTCGGGGATACCCCGTTTTTCATAAGCCCACTTCCGGCAGAGCTTAATGGCGGTTTCCACCGCTTCTGCCCCGGTGTTCATGGGTAACAACTTGTCAAAGCCAAAGTATTCCGTAGCGTATTTTTCAAATTCACCCAGCCTGGAATTGTAAAAAGCGCGACTGGTCAAGGTTAGCCTTTCGGCCTGTTCCTTAAGAGCCCCTACAATTCGCGGGTGGCAATGTCCCTGATTTACTGCGGAATACGCGGAGAGAAAGTCGTAATATTTTTTCCCTTCTACATCCCACACGTAAACACCTTCGGCACGGTCGAGCACCACGGGAAGGGGGTGGTAATTATGAGCCCCGTAGCGGTCTTCCATTTGCATGGCATCCTTTGAGGTGAGTTTATCTTCTACTACTGACATATTGTGGTTTCTTTTTCGGGTTTCTATTCTTTTTAAAGCACAGGGTGCACCATTGTTCAGCGTGCAAATACTTTACCTTTGCCCGCTATGCCGCAAGAACGTTTATTTCACCGCAACCAGCGCCTTGAAATTGTTATTGATGACCTTGCCTTTGAAGGTAAAGGTATTGCTAAAATCCAGACTGAGAAAGGGCAGTTTGTGGTTTTTGTACCCAACACCATTCCCGGGCAAACGGTGCAGGCCAGGGTTATTAAGGCTAAAAAGACTTATGCTGAAACCAAGCTGGAGCGGGTTTTGAAACGGAGCCCCGTGGAGGTAGAACAGCCTTACTACCCCATTCCGGGTGCACCTTACATTACGTTGCCCATTGCCGAGCAGCACCGTTATAAACGGCAAACTACTATAGAGCTTTTCAGGCGCATCGGAAAACTGGAAAAGGCCGAAGCGTTATTGGATGCTTTTATTCCATCTCCGGAGCTGTATCATTACCGCAATAAAATGGAATATTCCTTTTCTGCGGTGGGCTACAACCGTGAAAAGGATGAAAACTACGATGGTTTCGCCCTGGGCTTTAAAAAACGTGGTCAATGGCTGGCGGTAGAACCCCTGCAAAAGGACTCGGGATTGTTTGATAAGGAACTGGAGGATGCGATGCCTAAGATCCAGGCTTTTTTCCGCGATCGCAATCACAGTGGCTGGCACGGTAAACACCACTCGGGCTTTTGCCGCTTTTTAATGGTTAAAAAATCATACGCCACCAATTCCCTGCTGGTCAACCTTACCACTTCATCCAGTGAGCTGGATCGTTTTGATAAGAAGGGCTTTACGGCACTTATAAAAGATATTCTTGGCGACCGCCTGGCCGGGCTTCTGCATACAGTGAATGACGACCTGGGCGACCGCCCCAATGCTACGGACGGGGAGCGTGAGGTTTTATACGGAAAGGGGGAATTGATCGAAAACATCTGTGGGCTTGAGTTCAGGATTAGCCCCGAAAGTTTCTTCCAAACCAATCCACGTAGTGCAGAGCGCCTGTACACTAAAGCCCTGGATTACGTTTTTGAATCGGAAGCAGACGATAAACCGGTGATTCTGGATCTTTTCTCAGGAACCGGAACCATAACCCAGTTACTCGCCCAGCGTTCTCGCGATAAAACAATTATAGGTGTGGAAATTGTACCCGAAGCTGTGGAAGATGCCCGCAGTACGGCCACACTAAACGGATTGGATAACCTTGACTTTTACGCTAATGATGTAGGGAAATTTCTTTTGGAAAACCCGCATTACAGCGGCCAGATAGGAACCTTGATCATGGACCCTCCCCGGGCCGGTATCGCTCCTAAAACCCTGCGAAAGATCATTCGCCTGGGTGCCGAAAGAATGGTCTATATCTCCTGTAACCCGGCCACCCAGGCCCGTGATATGGTGACCTTAGAGGGAAACGGTTACCACCTTAAGAAATACAGTTTAGTCGATCAGTTTCCGCATACGGCTCACATTGAAAGTGTGGGATTGTTTGAGAGGGGCTAATGTTAAACCTAAAAGCCCATTGGGAATGGATGAGCTTCCCAGAGTATTGAACTTTACTCTGCAAGGTTACTCCTTTCTGAAATTCCGGGTAAAGTCCCGGCCGTGAATATCACTTATCCGCATAAGATAAGACCCTTCTTTGATTCCTTCCAGTACAATTTTTGCCTTTAGAATGCTTTTACTAAAGCTAATGGTTTTTATCATTTTGCCTTCTTCAGAAAAAATAGTAATAAGGGAAATAGGCACTTTATTTTCGAAATAAATATTGATTGCTTTACCGGCCGGATTTGGGAATACCTTTAACATATTATCATCAATCTGATGGAGAAAAACACTTACCTCTTCTGGCGTGGTTTCACCGGGAAACAGTATTTCGTCCTTAAGGTCAGTTTCATCCTCTGGACGTTGTATAACAATGTTTATATCTTCATTGTAGATGAAAGAAATTTTTTCTAAATCAGGATTCTCGAGGAAAATCAAGCGGGCAAGTGGTAAATAGGACCTTATGGTTTCCATATTGAAGTCATGCCCCATGATATTATCGGTGGCCCGTCCATTAAGAATAGCCCACGTACGGTAACCCGCAGCAAACCGAACATAAGCGTTTTCCTTGCTTAGTTGAGGTATGTTGCTAAATTGAGTTTTGGCGAGGCAGTCGTCTTCCACACACTCATAACCGGCTGGTACATCAACATTGCTGCAGCAGGCCGTTACCCAAACACCTAGTTGCAGTACCTCATCTATTTCCATACACTTATCGCTACCACTGGCAGTTCCCTCCGGACAGATTTCAACCTTTCCATAGACCATCGAAGTAGTCATTAGAAAAAGGCCACTTAAGATTATATTTTTCATGTCTTTTCTTTTAGAGTTGACATTATTCGCAATTGTGTAAAAACCAGCCCTGAGGAGGATCTACATTGTCACAATCCGCTTCAACCCACTCATTATCCAGTTTAATCCTGGTGACTCTTAAACACCCATCCCTCGGACCACTGCCTCCATCATCCTCATAAGGACACATTATGACATAGGCATAAGCACTGACGACACCAATGAGCGTGCAAATAATTAAAGCTATGATTTTTTTCATTTGAAAAGAGGCTTGGTTTAAGGTCAATAAAATTATGTTTATCTTTTTTAATATCCAAAAAAAATTATATAGTTATTATCCATTATTTATATTTAATTAAATTTAGTATTGATTATATAATTATCAATCAAATTGATTATCAGCTATATGAATCTATACCCTTGATAATATAAGTGACCTTTCTGTTAAAATGAATTTGTATATGCTTATCAAGCCTGTTGATATAAAACTGCTGACCCAACCTATGAATTCTCAAATATTGAATATCCCGCGACTAAAGAAGAGAGAAGGTCCAGCTCCTTCCGGGTTTATGACATACAGGGCCGCCAGGTTATGCAGGGCAACCTGCAATCAGCCAGGCTGGATGTTAGAAAACTCACCCCGGGTTATTACCAGTTAGTGCTGGAAGATGGCAGCAGTGCCGCCTTTATAAAGCAATAAAGTAGTGTTCTCATCGCTACAGGTGCAAATAACTCGCGTTTGCGGCTTGATTAAAAAGCACCACTGGATAAAGCCTCCAATGGCTGATAAATTCGGTCCGGTCCATGCTGTACACCCTGAGCTCATTATTTAGTCATAAATGATCTCCATTTATTATCACGGCAAGGAATTTGTAGATATTTTTGCACGTCTCTAACACTTTATGATCTCAGATATCATTCAAACTTTTTTGCTCAGCATTTCCCCTTTTGGTGAGGCCCGAGTGGGCATTCCCTACGGGATAATCAGTGGCATGCATCCCATGCTGGCTTTTGCCGTGGGTTTATTGGCCAACCTTTTGGTGTATCCCATTTTTATTGCCTTGTTAAACCGCTTTAATCAAAACCTGTGGCGCTTTCGCTTTTATCGCAAGCAGAGTATAAAACTGGCCAAACGATCTAAAAAGCTATTGGGCCGAAAGGTCAATAAATATGGTTTTTGGGGATTAATGGTGTTTGTAATGATACCGCTGCCTATTACCGGGGCTTACATGGGCACTATAGCCGCCTATATTTTTCGCCTTAAACCCAGTCAGGCCCTGGCCGCCATAAGCCTGGGCGTACTTATTTCCTGCACCCTGGTTACTACCGGTACCTACTTTGGAAAAATGGGGATTGAGTTGATCTAACCGTTCGGCAACTGCTCCGCTGAACCCGAAGAAAGAGTGTGAATTAGTAAGCTCAACTCTGGCCGGACTACCCTGCCTTAAGCATTCCTAAGAAGTGCTGAAGATTAACTTAGCCGGGTTTATAAATCATATTTCACCCCAACCGTGAGGTAGCGGGGCAACACATAAAACTGGGTGGTGCTGATCAGGAAATCTGAAAAGCCATCCTGGCGAATAATGTTGGTATTTAAAAGGTTACGTGCTCTCAAACTTATTTCCCAGGGACTTTTAGCTTTTTGGAAATATAAGCTGGCGTTTAAAAAATCGTAGATGCTGGCGGTGGAGCCATTGGTATTTCGATAGTCGTTATACGTATAATCGGCCACAAAAGTGAAATGCTTTAGGAAAACCACATCTACCGAAAGGCTGGGTGAATGGGTGTTGAAAGTATTTTCCACCCCGGATCCGGAATAGTTGTTACTTACAAAGTTGTAGTTCAGCTCAAAGTTGGGGGCTTTCTTAAAGTTTGTTTCAAATATGACCGTATAGGTTTGTACAAACGATTGATTCTGGTTGGCTTCAGCACCAATTTGGGTATTAGTGTTGATAAAAGAAAGTGCCGTGCGAACCTGGGCACTCCATTTGGTGAACTTTTTACCGTAACCGGCAAACACATTGGCCACATCATTTATTCCATCGCTATTGATGGGTATGGTGGTTCGGGCCAGGCCATCGTAAACCACCCCATTGGTAATATCACTGGCTTTACGATTGTAGGTGGCCCCGGCAAAAATGTTGGTAAAGTCGAACATATTAAAGCGGTAATAGCGCAGGCTGAAATTGTGATTGAGGCTATTGCTTAAAAGACGACTACCGCCAAAAAGGGTGTTGTAATTTTGAATAATCCTCCCTTCAGCCGCATTATTGATATCGGTAAAACCCACTTCCATAGCATACCTGAAGTTCAGGGATTCGGATTTTTTGAAATCATAACGCGCAAAGAAATCCGGTAAAAGGAAAAAGTAGTCTTGCTGATTAGTACTTCCCATTTGTACATCTTCCACGAGGTAATAATGCAGGTTTAAACCGGGACTGCCGATGAGCTTTCCCTTTTTCCATTTGTAATGGACCGAACTAAATAGATCGGTGAGGCGGAACTGAACCGCATCGTTCACAAAGTCAGGGTCATCAATATTTTGTAGCACCTCTCCATTCCATTCCTGGTTAATCCGCGAGTCAAGGCTCTGATGGCTGTAACTTCCCCCTACCGAAAAATTGATGTGGTTGGTTTTATTGAAAATATAATAGTGGTTTACCACCGCATCTACTTTATTAGTGGTGATCAGCCGGTTTTGCGAAAACTGGTAATTATTGGTGTCTATCACCGGAAAGTAAGCTGCAAATATGGGTAGTTCGGTGCCTATAAAAAGGTAGGGGTCCTGCTCCTTATACAAATGCTGAGCTTCCAGCGAAATGATATTGTTGGCATTCCACTCGTAAAACATTTCCAGGTTCTGATTAACGGAATAGGGCTGCTGACGGTTATTGGTAATAATGTTATTGGTGAACACGCCAAAATCTGAAAGTTGATCATTGCTATCATCTATTTCCGAAACTTTGGCGAGAGCGTCATAACCAATGTGTAAAGCCGGTGTGGGGGCGTACTTACCGGATAGTTTGAACAAACCGGAGGTACTTTGCTGAATGGCATCGGTGGTTAAAATTTCGTTGTTATCCTCCTGGTCTTCACGCAGGTAAATACGTGAAGTTTCTGAAGTAGAAAAGGTAAGTGACTGGGAACCGATGGCAAAACCGGAAAAGCTCCATGCCTTTTTAGGGTTATAGCTGAAATTGAGTGCGGCCAGCTTGGAGATGATCTCATTGGCTCGGTTGTTACCGCTCAAGGCAAAGCCCAGGTTGTCCTGCCCCACCTGCAGGTTGGAACCTACCCGGTTACCCAGCCCACGGAAGCCACCCCCAAAACGGAAATAATCCTGGAAGGTGAAAGCCGGTTCGCCCAGGTTGTTGATATCACCGATAAAATTAAGACTGGCCTTGGGGGTATAGTAGAAAATATTGGGATGCACCAGGTAACGTTCATCCAGTCCTCCTTCCGCAGTAATATCCCCGAAGGTCATATTCTTTTTACCGTCTTTCAACTTGATGTTCAGTGCTATACGATCATCATTATCGATTCCCTGCATCGGGCCTACATCGTTGTAATTTCGAAGTACCTGTACTTTATCCACGGCATTGGCAGGAATATTCTTAGTGGCCAGTTTGGTATCTCCATCAAAAAAGTCCTTACCCTCTACCATCACCTTTTCCACCGTTTTCCCCTCAACTTTTACCTGCCCGTCTTCATCCACTTCAAAGCCCGGTAGTTTTTCCAAAACCTCGTCCAGCTTACGTTCTTGCCCATCGGTAAAGGCATCGGCCTTATAGCTGATGGTATCACCACTCACTACTATGGGCATTTCCTCCACCACTTCCACCTCACCCAGGGCATTTTTTTCTTCACGCAGCAGGATGTTGCGGCTTATCTCGGAAGTACCTTCTTCCACCTGTACCATTTCATCCTTCGGCTGAAACCCCAGGTAGCTGACCCTCAATATAAAGGTGGTTACCCCCTCTACCCTGATCTTGTACTGACCCTTGTCATTGGTAAAGCCGTAGGACAACATAGAACTGTCGGCTGCATCGAGGGCAATGAGGTTGGCCATTTCCAATGGATTACCCACAGAATCGCGCACCGTACCCTGTACGGTTACCTTTTGCGCCAATGCCGGCAGACTTATTAACAGTATGAAAAGTGGAGCAAATAGTTTGGTTGGCATCGTAGGAAAATAAGTTTGAACTACCTGGAAATCTGTATCCTCATGCTGCCACCACCGCCACGCCCGGAGCGATTGCCTCCGTACATTTCCTGCATCTCTTTAAGTTTTTGATCGCGAATGTCATTGAACTGTTGTTCGCTTACCTCCTCTCCCTCTTTGGGCTCTTCAATATTTACCCCGTTTTTAGGGTTCAGCACCACCTTGCTGCAAAGCATTACGGTTTGTCCGTTATCCACTTCCATAATTAATCCGGGAAGCCCCCAGAAATTATCCGGCCCCTGGCTAATGGGTATTTGCGGGGTGTACCAGGCCACCAACTCAATCGTATCCTGTTCTTCATTGCTATGGTTTCCTTCTTCATCTTCTTCTGAAGAGAAAGTGCGGTTAGTCACCACCCGCTGGGCCGTTGCCTTATAACAGGTATAGGAACCTATTTGCTTGCTTTCCTTTCCCAGTTTCCACTCGGTAAGCTCCAAGGTATCCTTTATCAGGAACCGTTTTCCGAAGAACTCGGTTTGCCTTACGTTGGCGCGGGTACCCACGTTTTTATAATTGATATCGTCTGCACCGGTAACCATAGCCATTATACCCGAAAAAGCGGCTTCCTGGTCCAGTTGGTCCACCTCTTTATAAACCGATTCCGATTTATTGAAAAACAGCTCATACTCCTTTTGCAACTGCTTGCGAAGCATGTTCATAATCATGGCTTGCTGATCCGGGTTCATTTGGGTAGAGTCCATTTTAAGATCGAGGCTGGTCGATGTTTTGTAGGTGGCTATACCTTGAAAGTTTTGGGCCACCGAAAGGGTGGTAAGCACAAGGCTGAGGATAATTGAAAACAAGAATTTCATAGAAACAATTTTAGACAGGCATGTGGCAAAAGTGCTAAATAATATATTGCACGGCTGTTAGAGAGTTGTTAAAACCATTGGTGTATATGAACGAAACGTACTGGACCGAACGCTATCAAAATAGTAATACTCCCTGGGATATGAAGAGTGTTTCCCCGCCTCTTTCGGGTTTTTTACAAGGCTTATATCATACCGGGCAGTCCATTTTAATACCGGGGGCCGGTAGTGGCTATGAGGCGGAGTGGCTCTGGAAACAGGGTTTTAAAAACACCTGGGTGGCCGATATTTCGGACAAGCCCCTTAGAAGCCTGAAAGAAAGGTGCCCGGATTTTCCAGACCAACAAATGTTGCATATTGATTTTTTTGAGATCCGGCAAAGCTTTGACCTGGTGGTAGAGCAAACTTTTTTTTGTGCCTTACCGCCCGAATGGCGGCCACGCTACGTGGCAAAAATGGCCGAAATTATACGCCCGGGCGGCCATCTTTTCGGGTTGCTGTTTAACTTTCCACTGACCAGTGAAGGACCGCCTTATGGCGGTAGTGTAAAAGAATATCTTGAGCTTTTCGAACCCCACTTCAGCATTTACAAGATGGAACGTTGCTACAACAGCATTAAACCGCGGGCCGGAAAAGAGATTTTCATTCATCTTATAAAACCCTAATCATTTACCTTTGAGCTCGCTAAAGGACGATCATGGCCGAAAATGTTTCCACCGAAGTATTGAATCACCAGCAGGTAAGTACGCGCATCAGGCGTATGGCCTGGCAGATTTATGAAAACAATAGTACCCACCCGGAAATTATACTGGCCGGTATCATGGAACGTGGCCATTTACTGGCCAGTAAAATAGCGGAAGTGCTCAGGGAAATATCTCCCCTTAAGGTAAGCCTCCATAAAATAGTTTTGGATAAACAAAACCCGCTAAGCAGCTCGGTAAACCTGGAACCAGAGGCCGGTAACCTGGATGGCCGTACCATTACAGTGGTGGATGATGTTTTAAACTCAGGGGCCACCCTTATTTACGGGGTACGCTACTTTTTACAGTTTCCGGTGCGGGAAATTAAAACGGCCGTACTGGTGGATCGAAACCATAAGCGTTTTCCGGTAAAAGCTGATTTTAAAGGGCTTTCGCTCTCCACCTCTATGATGGAACACGTAAGCGTGAATATTGACCAGGAACCTTATTCGGTAAGGGTATCCTGAGCGTAGGCTAAACCCATTTTACGCCCGAAGTACTCATAAAGCGATACTACTCCCAATATCAGTATCATGCCGTAAAAGGCATCTTCAAAGGGAATGGTGAATATCCGGGTGCCCATATTTTCAAGATCGTTATACCATACCACTTCCTCCTCAATGCCAAAACCGGTTAGTAAGCCATTCACTATAAAAAACGGTATGAGTATGAATAAATAGGAGAAATAGAAGCGGCCCAACCATGGCACCTTCCAGATATGAGCGTGCAGATAAATAAGGACACTTAATAAGCCGAAAGTTACGGAGGTGTACCACCGGTCGCAATAGACTACGGCCAGGGAGGCGCAGAAACCCACCAGGAAATTACTTACTTGCACCGAGGTTTTAAGCCAGATGTTGCGTTTAAAGCTAAAATGCACCACGCGGTAAATGAAAACGCAACAAAAGGGAATTACAATAAAAAACAGCCATTCTCCCAAAGGTAGGTTGGCAATGTAAATCCCCGACAGGTAACGCTCATTAAACCCCCAGATACCACGGGCGGTAAAAATGATATCCCATATAATAAAGAAGGTTCCCACCAATAAAATGGCCGGAAAAAGAGCTTTAAAGCTTTTATAATACTGTACCCTGCCTTCAAAACTCCATAAAAAAGGAAGGATTACGGAAAAGAACATAATCCACAGGTACAAATGCTGCGAGTCAAACAAGGATCAGGAAGTTTGAAGTTTCTGTTTCCGCCTGGCCTCCATTTCCTGGCGGAAATATTTCCAGTGCACGATCAGCATTCCGAAGCTCTCACCTTTGTGTTTACCCAAATGCTTATGATGCATTTTATGACCCCTTCGTATGGCGCGGAAATAAAGATTGTCGGAATTCTTAAACCACTTAAAGCGTTGATGGATGAACACCTCGTGCACCAGGAAGTAAGCAATACCATAAACGGCTATTCCGGCCCCGATACTTACGGCCAGGGTGTTTCCGTAAATGGTACCCAACATAATACACAACCAACTGGGAATAGCAAATATCAGGAAGAAGGCATCGTTCTTCTCGAAAAAACCGGGGGTTTTCACATGATGGTCTTCGTGAAGGTGCCACAAAAAACCGTGCATTACAAATTTATGGGTGGCCCAGGCCACAAACTCCATAACCCAAAAGGTGAAGAAAACTACTAAAAATATCATCCAACCGTTCATGAATTCTGGTTCTATCTAGTTTACGTAAATAATCGTTTAATGGCTTGATTTGGCTCAACAACACCGGGGCAACCGCTTGGTTCAAAATTCGCCATTACCTGCAAAGATACGTTTGGGAACAAGAATAAGATCAAACCTTTATCAAAGTATAGAGGTTAAGTTTTTATATGAAAACCTTTCCCAAAATACCGGGCCCGGGAAAAGCCGTTATCCTTTTTGTAATGATGGTTTTAGGCTTGTCCTTTCTTTTTGCTCCCACTCCCCAACCGGTGGATCTTTCAGAGGTTTCCTTTAACATGACCTCCTCAGCCCGGCTTTATTTCCGCAATGTTAGGAGTTACTATTACCAGATAAAACCTGATAAAGCCTCCCGCTTTATCCTCTATCATCTCAAAGCACAGGAAACGCTTAGCGGGAAATTGCACCTGGACTTTACCATTGTTGAAAATCCCCTACAGGATGAGGCCTACATCTTCCTTGAACTCCAGGGGTCCGGCAAACAATATGAAAATCCGCATGTTTTAATCAATACAGATCAGGGTTTAACTGAAAAATGGCCGCTAAATGGTCTCAATAACGAAGAGCATCTTAAAACTGCAGCAGCCCTTTGGAAAGCCCTTTTACTGGAACAAAAAGTTTTTCTGCAGATGGGGAATGAAGGCATCACTCCCTTCCTGGATCAGCCAAGAACCAGGAAAAACGCAGAAATTATTTTAGAAGATTATTTCAAACTGATTGGAAAACTTTAAACAACCACTATGAGCACTTTTGATAAGAATTGGAGAACAATACCCAACCGTCACGGATTCATGATGTTTGTCCTGCTGACCGGCTACTTTCTGATTATGCGCTTTATCGGCCTGGGTCATGATTACTGGCTAAGAGCTTTGAACCTTCTCATTGTATTCTTTGTGATCCGCAGCGCACTACGCACTTACCGAAGCCGTTCACAAGCCAGTTACTATGAGGATTTTACCGATTATTTTAGAATAGCAGCCCGGACTTCGTTGGTAGGCATCGCTCTCTTTTCGGTTTTTTTAGCCATTTACCTGGATCAATTAGATACCGTTTTTATGGAAGAGATAAGAACACAAGAAAACATAAGTCCTTACCTTACACCGGTTTCAGCGGCCTTCCTGATTTTTGTAGAAGGAATAACATCCAGCTTAGCATGTGGCTACATTCTCATACAGGTAATGAAGTCGCGCACCGTTGAAAAACCCCTGGAAGCGAAGCAGGAACTCCGTAAAGAAATAAAGAGTTAGGGAATTCCGATGTACTTATGGGTTTGCAGGCTGATCTGCCATTGCGGATGAGCCATTACGTACTCGGCTATGGCGGGTATCATCTGTTTACTTTTACTCCACTCCGGCTGTAAAAACAACTTACAGTTGGCATTTACCCGGGCGGCATGTTCTTCTGCCCACTTAAAATCATGCTGATTGTAGATGATCACCTTCAGCTCATGGGCCTCTTCATATATTTCAGGTACCGGGGGTTTGGTTTTTTTAGGTGAAAGGCAAATCCAATCCCACTTTCCGCTCAATTCATAAGCACCGGAAGTTTCGATATGAACCTGAAGTCCTTTTTCCCGCAATGCTGCCGTAAGCGGATTCATGTTCCAGGTCAATGGTTCCCCACCGGTTACTACCACCGTATCCGAGTAACGGGCGGCATTTTCAGCAATGGCATTTACTTCGGTAGGTGGGTGAAGCTCGGGATTCCAGCTTTCTTTTACATCACACCAGTGGCAGCCTACATCGCACCCTCCGATACGGATAAAATAGGCGGCCTTGCCGGTATGAAATCCTTCCCCCTGTATAGTATAGAACTCCTCCATCAAGGGGACCCATAAACCTTGGGCTACTTTCTCTTCATGATCCTTTACCATGCGGCAAAGGTAAGTTTAGCAGGTGGTTTAGCGATACTCGGGATTAGGATGATCGAAGTTATTGCCGGCACTCCATTCGGTTTTTTGATTGCCATGAGCCGGAAAACCGCCCTGATCCTTTAACATGCGGGCCGTATGCATCAAATTCCAACTCATAAAAGTGGTATTGCGCTGGGTGAATTCATTTTGCGGCCCTCCAGAACCTTCGTCCGCATAAGAAAGGCCAGGACCAGCCTCACCTATCCAACCGGCATCAGCCTGAGGTGGAACGGTATAACCCAAATGTTGCAGGCTATACAAAATGCTCATAGAGCAATGCTTGATACCGTCCTCATTTCCGGTGATAATGCACCCCCCCGTTTTTCCGTAGTACAGGTACTGACCTTTATCGTTGAGCATGGCCGAAGCGGAATACAACCTCTCTATCAGTAAGGTGCAAACCGAGGATCGCTCTCCGAGCCATATTGGTGAACCAATCACTAAAATATCGGCCGCCAGTACTTTGTCCAACAGGCGGGGCCAATCGTCTTTTTCATAACCGTGCTCGGTCATATCGGGATACACTCCAAAAGCTACATCGTATTCCACAAAGCGGATGTAATCCACACTCACACCGTTCTTTTTCATGATCTGCATGGACACATCCATCAACGCCTGCGTGTGAGAAGGGCGCGGTGCTTTTTTTAAAGTGCAGTTTATGAATAATGCTTTAAGGTCGCTAAAGTCTTTTTGAGCCATGATGTTTCTTTTTTCAAAGTGAGCAACTGAGTTGATACCGATTTGTTCCTGGCAACCCCTGCAAACTTAAAAAATACCCTCCTTAAAGCTTGGTAATGCGGCTAATGGACAGTCCCTGATCCCCTGAAAAGTGTAGCAGGTATGAACCGGCTCTTAAGTATGACATATCGATCCGTAGAGGCGAGGAAACTTTATCCTTCTCCCAAATTACACTTCCCCTCAGATCAGTCAGCTTCAGGTTTTTCAATACCTCCGGATCGAACTCTACAAAAATTTCGTTCTGGGCCGGGTTGGGATATATCGAGCTTTCGTTTTTTGAAAGCTCGCTTAAGCCAATGCTTCCATTCTTGATCAGTTTCAGCGAATATGCTTTTTGGTTAACCCGGGCAGAAAGTATATACACACCATCATTAAGCTGACTCCCTGTATAGGTGAAGGTGAGCTGACCCGTCCATACCAACTGCTGAAACAAAGTGTCTATTACCTGACCCTGGATATTATAGAGCACCACTTGAGAGATGGTATCTGAATTCAAACTGTCCATTTGAATATTCACATCACTTTGGAAAGGGTTGGGAGAAGCGTGCCACTGTAGTGAATCATTCTGGGCCGATAAATGGCCCATCCCCAGGCTTAATAATAAAAACAGGATAAGGTTTTTCATGGCATGAAACTATAAAAAAACCCCGCCAATGGCGGGGTTGCAAGTGTTAAATATTCCCTAAAGCGAGATCTTCTTCTTTATTTCCTTGGGTACGGCATCCTTATGCACCAACATGGAAATGGTTTTGTAAGCCACAAAAGGCCGCGAAGCGTAAATGTAACCGGTGCGGTAATCATTCTCACGATCGCCCCAACTGTTTTTTACAATGTAATACTCATTGTCCTTTTGGTCTTTCACCTTACCGGTTATTTGCATACCGTGATCATCGGTGGTTTCATAATTATCGTAGTCCAACTGGCGCATTTCCTGGGTTACCACCACTTCATCCTTTGGGCCGTTAAACATCTGGGAACGCTGTTCACTATTCATGTCGGCATAAGGGGTTAAAGGCGCAATGGCCAGGCCGTTCTTCAGGGAAAAACCCTTCTCACTCACATCAGTGGCCCAACTCACAGTGTACCCTTGATCAAGACTATGGTCCAACACCTTCATCATATCATCGAGCGGCACGTTGTAACTGATACCCCAGGTCCAGTTATCAGGCACCTCTATCATCATGGGCTGATAAAAAGGCTTATGGTTGAAAGAGGTAATTTGCACATAATCATTGGGGTTGATCCCTATATATTCATCTGCAAAAGTTCTTGGCGTGTACGTTTTTCCATTGTAGGTAAACTCTTCAGGGTACTCCCCCAGGTAAGCATCCAGGGTAGCTACAAAAGCCTTTCTCCACGAATCGGTGAGCTTACCATTAGGATTCTTGATTACCTGGTCCAGCTGGGCTTTCAGTAAGCCCTCCAACTCACCGTGGTTGTTAATTTCACTGCCATAGTCCAGGCCTTCGTACACTTCCTGTGGCACCGCACCGTACTTACGGATCACGTACATTACATCGGGCAGGGCACCTCCCTGAGCAAAATTAAGGTGGCCGTGCAGGCGCACGTATTTTTCGGCTTTATCCAGGTAAACCTGGCGCACGGTAAACATTTCCGAGAGATCCACCGGTTCTTTACCGTTGCGAATCATTTCCGATTCTATAAAGCTGGTAGTGGCATAACTCCAGCAGGTACCACTGCGGCCCTGGTTCTTTACCGGTGTGGCTTCCAAATCAATAAGGGTTTCAAAAAGGAATTCTCCTTCTACATCACTTCCGTTATCTTTGATCTTGTTAATGAGATCATCCTGTGCCATTGCAAACCCGCCAAACGTAAATAAGAGGGCTGCCGCAATTCTTCGTATTATCATAAAATTATAGCTGCTTTTATTTTGAAAAAGGCTAAAATATTAAACACGGGGTCATTGTGAAAGTGGTACGCTTCATTTTCAGCTATAAAGGTTTATTGGTAATGATTGGAATTTTTATCGGTTTAATAGTGGCTACCAACTTTTTTTCCTTCTCCGCCAGTGAAAAGGACATCCAGGAAGCCTTTGCCAATACCGGATTTTCACCGGAAGATCATTATTCCGAAAGCACGGAAGGTAAGCTTCACTACGTAACCGTGGGTGATCCGTCCAAACCACCTGTATTGTTAATTCATGGTTCACCGGGGAGTTGGGATAACTGGTTGGATGTAATCACCAAAACCGATTTTTTGGATCACTATTTTGCCATTGCCATTGACCGTGCGGGATACAATAAAACCACGCTTACAGGAAAATATTCGTTGCAGGAGCAATCGGCCTTTTTAGAACCCCTTATTCACCAATACTGCAAGCCTTGTGTTGTTGCCGGGCATTCCTATGGCGGAGCCCTGGCCCTGCAAACGGCTAAAGATTACCATTCATCGGTTAGCGCTGTAATTTCAGTGGCCGGTACTGTAGCCGATAGTCTTCAGGACCCTCGTTTCTACAACTACATCCTGAAATATACCCCTCTAAAGTGGATCATCGCCAATAACCTAATGGCCAGCAACCGCGAAATGATGGGGCTGGAAGAAGACTTACCCAAAATGGAAGCTGGCTTATCCGGTTTTAAAGGAAAAGTGGCTCTGATACAGGGAAATGAAGATGTACTGGTACATCCGGACTCACCCGCTTACCTTAAACCCAAATTCTCCCCATCGGCACAAGTACGACTGTTCACGCGCGATGAAATGAATCACTTTGTAATATGGAGCGATAAAGACCTGGTGATGGAAGCCCTGGCGTGGGCCCACCAAAATTAGGCGGCCCGGGCAATAAACTCCACGCGGTAAAAAGCCTTGGCCAGCTTAACCGCTTTTCCTTTAGCGTTTACTTCGTGCATAAATATTTTAAGGGTCTGCTCTTTTTTTCCGGATGGGTAAACCTGTGCCTTTATAAATAGCTTTTCACCCTGGCCGGGAGCTTGTAAAAGATCCATATTAACGGCCTTTACGCTTTCGGTAAAACCACGGGGCAGGGCTGATGCCATGCGTTTGAGCATAAGCTGGGCACTGGTTTCTATGAGGTTTAGCGCCTGCCATTGGGAACTGGGATATTCGGCAGCACTAACGGGCACTACTTTTTGCCATTGTGCCTTATGGCTTTGTTCGAGAATCTTGAATACATCTTTCATAATAGCGGTGGTCTTTCAAAGGTGGGAGGATCAGTGAATTTTCTACGTTTCACATTTTGCGAATGCATACAATTGGACCAGCGGTAATACATGGATGTGTGATTTTTCATGATGTTGAAGTTTAATTCAAAAAAAAAGCCCCCGGTGTTTCCGGGGGCTTTTCAAATTTCTCAAAGTTTAAAATTATATCGGTTGCCCCCTATGCATACGGTTCTTCTTCACATTTGAATAAATGCGATTGTTCCAGCATTGCATGGTATGGGTAAAAGTTGTTTTCATTACTATTTCAAATGTAACCAAACTCTCTTGAATAACAAGCTACCACCTTTTATATTTTAGCATCCGTATGAAAAGAATGCTTTTCTTCTATGGCTTACTGGCCTTCGCCTTGCTCATGCTCTTTCAGTTGAGCAAGCTTTGGCTGTTTCAAAGCGACCTGGCCGCAGAATGGATCATCCTGCCGGTAGCGATTGTTTCGATAGTGATCGGCACCTATTTTGGCCGTAAACCGGATGACAAAAACCCGGCTCTTTCGCAGGATGAAAATAAAATCGATCAGCAAGCCCTAGGGCAAACGGGTATCTCACCCCGTGAATACGAGGTTTTAAAACTCGTATCAGAAGGCCTTTCCAACAAGGAAATTGCTGAACGCTTGTTTGTTTCTGAAACCACCGTAAAAAGCCACGTATCCAACCTACTCCTTAAACTGGATGCCAAAAGACGAACCCAGGCCGTGAACAAAGCCAAGGATCTCAACATCCTACTTTAGTAGTAAAAACGGTATTTCCTACTTTAGTAGGAATGTCAAACCAAGCGGTATTTCTTGCTTTGGAGCTCCAAAAAAATCAACTATAATGAACAAGACTATTTTTTATTACGCTTTGGCCGGAGCTGTTTTCGGTATCCTCTTTTTCCTGGGACCCCTGGTACTGTTCCCCGAAAAATACATGAACCCTGAAAACTACGGTAGTGGTGAGGTTATCGGTTATTCCATTATGATTATTTCCATGCTTCCGGTTTATTTCGGTACCCGGGCGTATCGCAGGCACCATGCGGATAACCTTTCTTTCGGAAAGGCTTTACAAATCGCTTTTTTAATCACGCTTACCACCTCGGCCATATTTTATCTCGGCAATGTTTTGGTGTACGAAGTGCTGGCTCCGAACTTCCTGGCTGAATTCGGTGAGAACTATAAAGAACACCTGTTAAGTAATGCAAAAAGTGAGGAGCAGCGCGCTCAAATGGCCGCAAGCTTTGAGGCCGAAGCTGGCATTCTTGAAAACTCTTATTTATATGCCCTGGTAATGGCGGGTACCGTATTCTTCATTGGCCTTATCCTATCCCTCATCTCTGCGCTGGCCTTGCGAACTAAGAAAAGCTAAGCCCGGGAGGAAAATCGTTTTACCCGTGTTAACGGTAATCATTACCACAGGCGTAGTTGCCGGTAACGCCACTAAGTAGCTTGTTACCTTTTGCCTACCTTTGATGGAAATGTCAATGGTATGGAACCCCAGGGAAATAAGCCGGTGATTTATTATATATACGATGCACTATGCGGATGGTGTTACGGATTTAGCCCGGTAATCCAGGAGTTTTACCGCAGGAATAAGGACAACTACGAGTTTCATGTGTTAAGTGGCGGTATGGTTACCGGTGAGCAGGAAGGGCCGGTTGGTGAAGTAGCCGGTTACATTAAAACGGCTTACCAGGATGTGGAGAAAGCCACTGGCATTGAATTCGGTAAAGCCTTTTTAGAAGAAACACTGGAAGAAGGGGACGCTTACTTTTCATCCGTTCCGGCCGCCCTGGCCATGGCACTGTTCCGCACGCAAAGGCCGGAAGTGGTTATTCCCTTCTCCGTGCGCATTCAAAAAGCCATTTATTACGATGGACTGCCCCCGGCAGAACTATCTACTTATGGGGAATGTGTAAAAGACTTTAAAATGGATAGCGAGTTGTTTATGCAGCGCATGACCGACTCAGCGGTACAAAACCTGGTACGGCAGGAATTCAAGGTAGTGGCACGTTGGGGTATTAAAGGCTTTCCATCGGTAGTTTACAAAGATGGCGACCATGCGTATATGATCTCACGTGGCTATTCTCCACTTCCTGTTTTAGAGGAAACATTTAACAACGTAAAAGCTGAAATTACTCAGAAGAGAAAAGCCTCAGAATAAAAGCGGTTCAAAACCCAAAACCAACTGCCAGATTAGGGTAATTACCGAAAGAATCACGTAGAAGTACCTCCGTACCCACAACTTTAAAACCCTTTTATTAACGTGAATACCTAACTTTTCAAATAGGTAGGAATAAAAGGTGGTATCATTATCATCCTTAAGATCGTGCTTGGCATTGAGCAAACAACGGCCGAAGATCAGGAATTGTAACAGCACCAGAAGGTAAGCCGGTACCATCAGGTACCATGAGAAAAGGAAGGGTCCGATCCAGGCCAGGGTTGTTACCAATACGTGGAACCAGAATACCAAATTGTGGCTGCTGTGCGATTCCGTAGCTATACTTACTCTCTCTTCTTTCACGGGGCCAATATACTATACACGCACTTTACACGCCAAACCTTACGCTACTCACAAATTCACAATAAATGGTTTCGATGATTTTCATGTAAACTAGTTTATTTTATAAACTTTATTTATATTTGCTCTCAAATATTAGCACCATGAAAATTTTATTTACCCTTTTTAGTAGTCTCATTTGCCTGGTTATGATGGCCCAGGAGAACCCCATGCAAAAACTGGCCATGCTTGCCGGTAACTGGCAGGGCATAGCTACCGTTCAACAAGGACCGGGAAACTCTACCAATATTGATCAATATGAAAAAGTGCGGTATGTTCTGGATGGTCGCGTATTACTGATTAGGGGAAACGGGGTTGAAAACGGGGATACCACCTTTAAAGCCCTGGGCGTACTTTCCTATGACCAGTCCGGTTCCGGGTACAGTTTTCGCACCTTCCTGGCTGATGGCAAACAAACCGATGCCTATTTTAAATTGATTTCTGAAAATAAAATAGAATGGGGCTTTAAGGTTCCCACCGGGAAGATCAAATACGTAATTCATATTGAAGATAACGGTCAAAAATGGATCGAGAAAGGTTACTTCTCTCCTGATGAAAACACCTCCTACCCTTTTTTCAGCATGGAATTGCAGAAAGTGTGAGCGCTTGATCTTTACTGCTTATGGTCCGGTAACGCCTTTTTAATTTGAAACCTTATCCGGGTGGATGGGTTCTGATTCTGTAAAACAGATCCCATGCGAAACTTCTCCATTTTACTGTTTAACGTACTGGCCTTATCACTTTCCGCCCAAATCCAGCTAGACTCTACAGCGGTTACGGTAAGCACGGTAGCGCAAAATTTGGACACCCCCTGGGAAATCCTCTGGGGGCCGGATAATCACATTTGGTTTACGGAGCGCAGGGGAACGGTAAACCGTTTAAACCCGGTAAGCGGAGCGGTTGAAAACCTGATTACCATTACCGAAGTGCGGGAGCAGGGAGAAGCCGGTTTGCTGGGCATGGCTTTGCACCCCGATTTTTCGCTGCCCGGCTCAGCATTCGTTTACCTGGTTTATACCTACAGGGCTCCGGCCCTTACCGAAAAAATAGTGCGTTATACCTACCAGGGGAGCACTTTAGTAAATCCCTTGGTGATCCTGGATAATATTCCCGCCAGCAACAACCATGATGGTTCGCGAATTATTGTTACGGATGACCGCAAGCTACTGGTAACTACCGGAGATGCCCTGAATACCAGCCTTTCACAAAATTCCAACTCCCTGGCCGGAAAAGTATTGCGGCTCAACCTCGATGGCTCCGTTCCAGTGGATAATCCTGATCCCAGTTCCTACGTATGGTCCATTGGCCATCGCAATGCCCAGGGGTTGGTGCAGGCTCCCGATGGAACGGTGTACAGCTCCGAGCATGGTCCCGCCAATGACGATGAGCTCAATATTATTTTCAAAGACCATAACTACGGTTGGCCCAATGTGGAAGGCTTTTGTAACCTTCCCCAGGAAGTGAGCTTCTGCACGGCCAACAATGTTACCGAGCCCATCTTTGCCTGGACCCCAACCCTGGCGGTAGCTGGTTTAGACTATTATGACCATCCTGCTATTCCCGAATGGAAGAACAGCTTACTGCTGGTCAATCTTAAGGAAAGGGATTTAAGAGTTTTACAACTGGATTCCTCCGGCCATGCGATTATAAGCACACAAACTTTCCTGGATAACCAATACGGACGTTTGCGCGATGTTTGTGTGGCTCCTGACGGCCGCATTTTTGTGGCCACCAGTAACCGCGATGGCCGCAATAATAATCCTGACCCAACCGATGATCGCATACTTAAACTGGAAAATGTAAATTATACTTCTCTGGCCGAAGATGTGGATGATACGGGGGTTGAACTTTACCCCAACCCGGCCAGTGATCGCTTGTATATGCAACCCTTAAAGGAGCGTGGATTCAGGATTTACAGCAGTAATGGAACACCGCTAAGTGAAGGCTCCGGCACATTCGTAAACATTCAAAATTTAGCTCCGGGGTTTTATATTCTAGAGATTCAGGACCCTGAAGGAACTTCGCGAAAAACTTTTATTAAGCAGTAAGCTCAATCCTGTAAGGCCGGGCGGTAATGCAATATCATATCCAGGTTTGGCTCCTTGAAGTGTACATTAGGCCGGTAAAATTTCAATACAAACCAGCTTTCTTCCTCACTCTTAAATAGATAGGAAACCAAGTTGGCTTCAGCCTGGTGAACGGTGTAAGCACCTAAGCGGTTCAAGGTTCCGGCATCGGTAAGTTTAAATACATTGATCCGGTAATCCGGGTAGGCCTCGTTAAACTCGTCCAGCCACTTCATTTGATTGAAAAAATCATGCACGGAATTCACCTGGAAAACAAAACGGCTTTCCAGCGCTATTTTAGTAGCGGTATCCCGAATGGCATTCTGCCCGTCTTGCCTGGGAACGTCCAAATACATGGGCTCGATGGGAATAATTACTTTTTTCACGGCCGGGGCTCCGGTATAGGTTTCTTCTTCCGCAGTATCCACCATAAAAAAATGAAGCCGCTCATCGGGAGTTTTAAAAAAGAGGGAGTCCAGTCGCTTTTGACGCTTTACCGAAAAGGTATAATCACCTATCTCAAAATCAAACTGTGTGGTGTAAAGCTGACTTTGCCGGCTTACCAGTTTTTGCCCGAGGGTATCATCGGCACCACCCGAAACACTTCGGTTTTGGCCGAAAAGGCTTGTACTCAAAACCAGAGCGATAATTCCGAAAAAGTATTTCATAAAGGTAAATTCAGGCTTAAAGTAGAGATTAGCGGTGGATTGCTCTACGCTTTTTTTGTGTGTGACGGTTTTAAATGCGACAGTAGTGTCATTCACCGCTTTAATGATTTTTGAGGGTAATTCTAAAGCCTGGGATTCACCCTTTTTTCAAGCCATGAACCACATGATTACCCTCATGTAAATACCCCTCATTATTTCTTAACAGCCCTTTAAAGAACCTGGCAGCAGAAAGGCTTTTTGATAACGCAACACTAACAGAAGCAACAAACTCCCCTAACCCTTCAGTCCCGGGCATTTTGTCCCTTTGCTGTGAAAATTTGCTAACCACAAATCGCTAACACCATGAAAATTCTTAAAACCGCAATTTGCATTGCACTTACGCTTTGCTTTACAGGAAAAGTATTTGCGCATGGGGGAGAAAACACCCCTGAAAACGTATCCGTAAAGTACCTCAGCAACCAGGTGATCGGCCATCTCAGCTATCCCGATTTTATATTGGGTCAAATGGGTAATCACACCGCCAGTATCCTTTTTAAAGTAGATGAAAAGGGCCGGCTTTTGGTTGAAATGGTAGAAACCGAAACTCCACGCCTGGCGCAGTACATTGAAAAATTACTGGATCAGAAAAAAATGTACGTGGACCAAAGCCTCTACAACCAAACTTACCGACTACAGGTTACCTTCCGTTAGGGATGTAAGCTGCCCTGCAGCCGCAACTTTCTTTACATTTGAGGAAAATTGCAAGTTATGCCCGCTCACGAAATAGATTATCGCCTCATTGGAGAAGAAATGCAGGCGGTGGAGGTTGAACTGGACCCCGGTGAAAGTGTAATTGCCGAAGCCGGTAGCCTTATGATGATGGACCCCTCCATACGCATGGATACGGTTTTTGGTGATGGGAGCTCGCAGGATAGAGGCATTTTTGGCAAGCTGGTATCAGCCGGTAAGCGGTTGCTAACCGGTGAGGGGCTCTTTATGACGGTATATACCCACCAGGGCGAGGGTAAGGCCCGCTGTTGGTTTGCCTCGCCCTACCCCGGCAAAATCATTCCGGTTAACCTGGCTGGGTTGGGAGGCTCTCTCATCTGTCAGAAAGATGCTTTTCTCTGTGCCGCCAAAGGGGTGGCCATCAGCATTGCCTTCCAAAAAAAACTAGGCACCGGCCTTTTTGGTGGTGAAGGCTTTATTATGGAAAAGATAGAAGGTGATGGCATGGCTTTTATCCATTCCGGGGGCACCATTATTGAAAAACAACTGGCCCCGGGCCAAAAGCTGAAGGTAGATACCGGCTGCCTGGTTGGTTTTACCGGGCAAATACAATACGATATTGAATTTATAGGTGGGCTCAAGAACGCCTTTTTTGGCGGAGAAGGTTTTTTCCTGGCCAGTTTACAGGGACCCGGCACGGTATATGTTCAATCCCTCCCATTCAGCCGTTTGGCCGACCGTATTATAGCCAGTGCTCCCAAAATGAACGGCAACCGCAGGGAAGAAGGCAGTGTATTAGGCGGCCTGGGGAATTTACTGGATGGAGATAATCGCTTTTAAATGAAGTTTTACATTACCCTTTTTGCAGTCACCTTATTCTGTAACAGTCTTTGGAGCCAAAGTGAGGAAGATTTTGATAGCTTCGGCCGCCTCGTATTCAACAAATTGATTGCGGGGGAAGAGTACAATACAGTAGATTTGATGTGGCTTTCCCATTACCGTACTTTTTTAGGCCAGCAGGATTTTGGTGAAGAACGACTGGAGCGCGAAATACACCGGGTAAATTCCAATTACGAAGATATGTATCGCGAATACCGCGACAGTTACAGGCAACTCAGGGAATATTATCGCAAGGCCCGTGAAAAGGGTGCTGAAATGGAATACCTGGAAACCGTTTACATTCCCCTGGAAGGTTATAAAAATGCCTACCTGGTGGAGATGAGTTTTATTTACAACAGCCTGAACGTGCGCAACGAGGTGCGCATTTCCTTCGAGGCAGCCTGGTACGATAACTTTTTTAGACTGCTGGGGCCCTTTAAAGAAAATTTTTAGGAACTACGGTTCGGCAACATCGGCACAAAGCGGAAGTCACCGTGATTTTCCACGCTAACTTCACCGGCTTCATCCTTTTTCACCAGCTTCATTTGTTGGGTATCGTTACCTACGGGTATTACCATACGCCCGCCTTTTTTCAGTTGCTTTAACAACTCCAGTGGAATATCCGGTGCTCCGCAGGTCACAATAATCCGGTCGAAAGGAGCAAAAGTGGGCATCCCCGCAAAACCATCCCCGAATTTCATCCTGAGGTTGTACCGCAGTTTTGACATCAGGCTACGGGTTTGCGTAAACAACTCCTTCTGCCGCTCAATGGTGTACAGTTTAACTCCTAACTCACACAGTACAGCCGCCTGATAACCACTACCCGTGCCTATTTCCAAAACCTTTAAACCCTTACTTAGCTGTAAAAGTGCGGTTTGAAAAGCCACGGTGTAAGGCTGCGAAATGGTTTGATCTGCCGCAATGGGAAAAGCCTTGTCCTGGTAGGCGAAATCCTCGAAAGAGGAATCCATAAAAAGATGACGTGGCACCTGGTATATGGCCTTCAATACTTCTTCGTCCCTTATTCCCTTTTGAATAAGCGTGCGGATTAACTTTCCTCTTTGTCCTTTGTGGCGGTGTTGGTCCATACGAGTTTAGCGGTTTCAAATTTCCGATTCGCTGGCGGAATCAAAGTACCTCCATAATTTAAGTAAATAACAATAAACTGTGAATAGCAAATTGAAAACAAATAGGAGCTCCGCACAAAAAAATTACCTTTGCCCGCAAACCCATAAATATGTTGAAGATTGGTGTTTTGGGGGCCGGTCACTTGGGAAAAATCCATTTGAAATGCCTCAAACAATTACCTGACCATTACCAGATCGGTGGTTTTTACGATCCTGATCCTGAAGCGGCCCAAAAAGTATCTGAGGAATTTGACATTCCTTATTACAAATCCATTGACGAACTGATTGCCGATGTGCAGGTAGTGGATATCGTTACTCCTACCCTCAATCACTACGAGTGTGCCGTTCAAAGTCTGCGGGCTTCGCGACATATTTTTATTGAAAAACCCATAACCGAAACCCCCGAGCAGGCCCGTGAGCTGATAAAGCTGAGTGAGGAGGCGGGTGTAAAGGCACAGGTAGGTCATGTAGAAAGGTTTAATCCGGCTTTCCTCTCTGCACGCAACTACATCCAGGCGCCTATGTTTATAGAAACGCACCGCCTGGCGGAATTTAATCCGCGCGGTACGGATGTACCGGTGGTACTGGATTTAATGATTCATGATATTGATATTGTACTGAGTGTGGTACCCTCCAATATCAAAAAGATCAGTGCCAGCGGTGTAGCCGTGGTTAGCGACTCACCCGACATTGCCAACGCCCGTATAGAGTTTGACAATGGTTGTGTGGCCAACCTTACCGCCAGCCGTATTTCCCTTAAAAATATGCGCAAAACCCGCATTTTTCAGAGAGATGCATATATCACCGTTGACTTTTTAGAAAAGGAAAGTGAGGTGGTACGTATGCAAAACGTGGTAGATGATGAAAATCCCTACGCCATGATCATGGATTTGGGCAACGGCAAGAAGAAACATATCTATTTTGAAAAACCAGATAGTCTAAAAACCAATGCTATACAGGAAGAGTTAAGAACTTTTGCTGAGGCGATCAATAAAAACACCTCTGTTTACGTTACTCTTGAAGATGGGTACCGCGCTCTTGACGTAGCCCGTCAGGTTTTGGAAAAGATAAACCTTAATCTCAACGTGATCGCCTGAAATATGGCTGGAAAATTACGCACGGTCCTTGCGGCCGCTTCTTTAATATTCGTACTCGCTTGTAACCGCGATTCTTTCGAGGCTATTCCGCCCGCCTACCTCTCTATCCCGGCTATTCAACTGGTGGTAGAGCCGCAAAACGCCCGGGCATTGGGCAGTGCCCATAGCGATATTACCACCGCCTGGGTTTACGTAAATGGTGAACCGGTAGGCGTATTCGAGCTTCCCGCAGTAGTGCCTATTGCGGCTTCGGGCTCTAAGGAAGTGGAAATTTACCCGGGTATAACCATGAACGGTATTAATGCCACGCGCGCCATCTATGTGCCCTACCAGGTACTGAAGGAAAACGTGGAGTTAAAAGCCCTCGATACCGTTAGCCTTCAAGACTACACCACCCGCTATACACCCTCCGCCTCCGTAAGTATTATCGAAGATTTTGATCAGTCCGGTTTAAACCTCTCACCTACCAACCGTAGTGATACTTCTGTATTCAAAACCAACGATTCCACCGAAATTTTCGTCAACCCTGTACAAGATGAGGATAACGGAAAGGCGGGAAAAGTGGTTTTGGACAGTGAGCGTTCCTTTTTTGAGTTGGCTACTACGGAATCGTATAGTCTTCCGATAACCGGGCAAAGTATTTATCTGGAAATGACGTATAAAACGGAAGTACCGATAATTGTGGGAGTTATAGCCAAGAGCCCCCTGGGTGACGTTCAGGCCTCCACCCTTGGCCTGAGGCCGGTGGATGAATGGAACAAGGTGTACGTGAACCTCATCACCGAAGTTTTAGCCTATCCTGATGCCAATAGCTTTCAGATTTATATAGCCGGTGAAATGCCTGGCAACCTGCAAACCGCAACTATTCTCCTCGATAATTTGAAAATCGTGTACTAGCAGCGAATGAAAAACGACTACCTACAGCGATTAAAATACATCTTTTGGGATATAGTGGCAGCGGGCTCCAGCTACACCCTGCTCTATATATTCAGGAGGGTGGTTATTGAGAAGGAACGCTTTGAAGGAAGTGAGCTTAACTTTAATCACACCTATTATTTAGGTCTGCTGGCAATAGCTGTTTTTTGGATTACCATTTACTGGATCACCGGCTTTTACCGCGATATTTACCGCAGGTCGCGCCTCAAGGAGCTCATCTACACTTTCAACTCCAGCTTACTGGGCAGCATCTTTATCTTTTTTGCGCTTATACTGGACGACTGGGTTTCGGCCTACACGGATTATTACCGGGGCTTCATGGTGTATTTCGGGGCACAATTCTTTATCACTGCCTTTTTTCGCTTCATGATCAGTACCCGTACGGCCATACGTATAAAAAAGGGCAACATCTGGTTCAACACCATTATGCTGGGGAGTAATGAAAATGCGGTGGAACTGTATATGGATATGGCCTCTACCCATTCCAACGGTAACCGCTTTGTAGGCTTTGTTAGCGTTAATAATAACATTCGCTTTTTGGTGGAGAAAAACTTAGAACATTTGGGCACCCACCAGGATTTAGCTCAAATAATTGAAGAACAGAAAGTTGAGGAGGTAATTATTGCCATAGAATCTTCGGAGCACGAAAAATTAGAGGAGATAATCAATATTCTGGAAGATACGAACGTTACTATTAAGATGATTCCGGACACCTACGACATCATTTCAGGAAAAGTTCGCTTGGGCTCCCTGGGAGCTCCCCTTATTGAAATAAGGCATGAATTGATGCCGCTCTGGCAAAAAGTAATCAAACGCTTCCTGGATATCGTTATCTCTACCCTCGTTTTACTTATTCTTTCACCCCTGTTCCTGTTCACGGCTCTTATGGTGCAGTTTTCCAGTCCGGGGCCCATTTTTTTCCGGCAGCGCAGAATGGGGCATCGTGGCAAGTGTTTCGATATGATTAAATTCCGCTCAATGTACCAGGATGCGGAAAAGAACGGACCTCAATTGAGCAGTGAAAATGACGATCGCATAACCAACTGGGGGCGTTTTATGCGCAAATACCGCTTGGATGAACTGCCTCAGTTTGTGAACGTATTACTGGGACAAATGTCCATAGTAGGCCCACGCCCGGAGCGGCAATACTACATCGACCAGATTATGCGCAAGGCCCCTCACTACAAACACATCCTTAAAGTAAAGCCCGGTATTACCAGTTGGGGTATGGTAAAGTTTGGTTATGCTGAAAACGTGGAGGAAATGGTACAACGCCTCAAGTACGATGTTATCTACATCGAAAACATGAACCTCTTCAACGATCTCAAGGTGCTCATCTACACCGTTTTGATCGTATTACAGGGTCGCGGAAAATAATGAACCTCGAAAAGTTCCGTCAACAGGCCCGCAGCCAACGCAAGGAAAATCAGAAGTTTTTCAGGAAACTCAAAAGTACCAGTCCCAAAGAGCTTGATCAAAAGTTTCATACGCTTCACGAAGAAGTGTTTTCTGAGATCGATTGTTTGAATTGTGCCAATTGTTGCAAAACCACCGGCCCCCTTTTCACTCAAAATGACATCAACCGCCTGGCTAAACATTTTGGACTGGCACCCGGTGATTTTATAGATCGTTACCTAAGGGTGGATGAAGACGGGGATTTTGTGCTACAATCACTGCCCTGCCCTTTTCTCGGGGATGACAATTACTGTTCCGTATATGAAGTGAGGCCCAAGGCTTGCCGGGAGTATCCGCATACGAACCGGAACAAGATGCATCAAATACTGGAGCTTACCCGTAAAAATGCCGAAGCATGCCCGGCAGTGCTTGAGATGGTGAACCGTATGAAAGCCGCTTTACCCTGATCACTCAAAGTCCGGGTACAGCAAATATTTTTTCCTTATTCTTTTGAAAGACTCCAGATCGGCCTGCCAACTGGCCCGTATCTCATCCGCTGATTTACCGGCTTCTATCTGTTTCCTTAAAACATCGGTACCGGCCAGGGTATTGAAAAACCCAGTGAAGAATTGAGAAGGCTCCGGTGCCATACGGTAGGCTTCCACCAGCCAGAATAAATACAGCTCCCCCAGGCCGTCCATATAAAAACGGGCAAATTCCCGCAGGTCGAAACCAGTACATTTTACACCCTCGTACTTGGGGCTTTTAGCTCCTTCCTTTTCCCGGGGGATAAATTCAAAAGTGCCTTCTTTAAAGTAAGGAGCCCCGATTACCTGGAAGGGAAATTCCGTGCCCCGGCCTACACTAACATTGGTTCCTTCAAAAAAGCAAAGGGAGGGATAGAGGGCTACCGCTTCAGAATTGGGGAGGTTGGGTGACGGCTTTACCGGTAAATTGTATTCGGTATAGTGGTCATAATCCTGGCAACGCACTACTTCCAGATTACACTGTACCTGGTTTTTTAACCAGCCTTCACCATTCACCATTTGAGCGTACTCACCCATGGTCATACCATGAATTACCGGTACCGGGTGCATCCCCACGAAGGACTCAAAACCTTTCTGCAGTACCGGTCCGTCCACATAATACCCGTGTGGATTAGGCCGGTCCAAAACAATCATTTTAATATTGTTTTCAGCACAGGCCTCCATTACGTAGCTCATGGTGGATATATAGGTATAAAAACGGGCACCCACATCCTGTATATCAAATAAAACTACCTGTACGCCTTGTAAATCAGCGGTGGTGGGTTTTTTATGCGAACCGTACAATGAAATCACCGGTAAGCCGCTTTTAGCGTCTTTTCCATCCAAAACCGTTTCACCGGCTGAAGCCGTTCCCCGAAAACCGTGTTCCGGTGCAAAAACCTTCAGAACGTTCACCTTGCTGCGCTGCAAATAATCCACCAGGTGCTCATCCTTTACCATTGAGGTTTGATTAGCCACCACGGCCACGGTTTTACCGTACAACAGGGGCAGGTATGCCCCTGGTCTTTCTGCAGCCGTTAATAAGTTATCGGCTGTTCGCAACTGGCCGAAAGTGAGTGCGGGGATCAGGCTTAGCAGCCCTGCCAAATGCCTATATTTGACAACCCAATTGGTGATACGCATAGGTGAATTTCGAATTTTTTATAGCTAACCGAATTCTCAAAAGTAAAACCGCTACGCGAAAAATTTCGCGTCCGGTAATACGTATTTCGATTTGGGCCATTGCCCTCGGTATTATTATCATGATCCTTGCCATAGCCACGGGAACCGGGCTGCGTAAGGAGATTCGCAACAAAGTAATCGGATTCGGGGGACATATTCAAATCCTCAATTATCAGCCTAACCCTACGCTTGAGCAAACACCGGTTGGTAAGAGCGATAGCTTGTACATGGTCTTAAAAAATGACCCCCGCATTTCACATATTCAGGCTTTCGGTAAAAAAGCGGGTATTCTTAAAAAGGATGATCTTTTTGAAGGAACCGTGCTTAAGGGGGTGGACAGCTCTTTTGACTGGAACCGCTTCGCGCCTTATCTGAAAGAAGGGCATTTGCTGCACCCGCTCGATACCACACGCAACGACAGCCTCCTCATCAGCACCGCACTGGCCAAAAAACTGGCGATAGGGCTAAACGAAAAGGTGAGTATTTACTTTGTACGGGAAGCGCCTAAACCTCCCCTGCTCCGCTATTTTTACGTGGCAGGCCTTTACCAAACGGACTTTGAGGAGATCGACAATACCTTTGTAGTGGGTGACCTGCGGCATATTCAGCGGCTCAATAAATGGAGCAATTCAGAAACGGGAGGCTTTGAGGTATTTGTGAAGGATGAAAGCGAAGCTCCTGAAATAGCCTCCAATTTGCGGGTAATGCTTCCTTTTGAGCTGGATGCGCTTACCTCACGGCAGCTCAACGAACAGCTTTTTCAGTGGCTGGATTTGTTCGATATCAACATTGCCATTATACTTATCATAATGATCATTGTGGCCATCATCAATATTTCCATTGCCTTGCTCATTTTAATACTGGAACGCACCCAACTCATTGGTATCCTGAAAGCCCTGGGCAGCTCCAACGTATCCATCCGCAGGATCTTTTTATGGAATGCTTTTTACCTGATTTTAAGAGGCCTTTTTTGGGGAAACCTCATAGGCATAGGGGCCTGTTTGCTGCAGCAGGAATTTGGCTTGGTTAAATTGGACCCAGCTACCTATTACGTGAGCGAGGTATCGGTAAACCTGGACTGGTTGAATCTTTTGTTCCTGAACCTGGGAACGGTGCTGGTTTGCCTGGTTTGCCTTATACTTCCCTCCTATTTAATAAGCCGCATTTCACCGGTAAAAGCCATTCGGTTTGATTAGTTTTGCCGCACAATGCACAAAAATCTAAAACTCCCGCTTTTTGCATGAGACCTATTAAGAAAATATACGATAACATACTGGAAACCATTGGTCATACTCCTTTGATCCGCCTCAACAAAATTGCCGAGGATATTCCGGCTACCGTTTTGGCCAAAGTGGAGTACTTCAATCCCGGGCATTCGGTAAAGGATCGCATGGCCTTGAAAATGATTGAGCAGGCCGAAAAGGAAGGTAAAATTAAGCCGGGAGGAACCATTATTGAGTGTACCTCAGGTAATACCGGTATGGGTTTGGCGCTGGCCGCCATCGTAAAAGGCTATAAACTCATCTGTACCTTAAGCGACAAGCAGAGCAAGGAAAAGATGGACATACTGCGGGCGATGGGGGCCGAAATATACGTTTGCCCCACCAACGTAGCGCCCGATCATCCGGATTCGTATTACTCCGTGGCGGAACGCCTGAATAAGGAAATTCCCAATTCCTTTTACCCGTATCAATACGATAACCTGGCGAACCGCGAGGCGCATTACGAGACTACCGGGCCGGAAATATGGGAACAAACCGAAGGTAAGATCACTCACTTTGTGGTGGGGGTGGGCACAGGAGGTACGATTTCCGGTGTGGGCCGTTACCTGAAAGAGCAAAACCCTGATATCAAAATATGGGGTGCTGATACGTATGGCTCCGTATTTAAAAAGTACCATGAAACGGGTGAGTTTGACGAAAAGGAGATCTACTCCTACATTACGGAAGGTATTGGTGAGGATATACTGCCCAAAAACGTGGACTTTGATATCATTGACCATTTTGAAAAGATTACCGATAAGGATGGTGCCCTGGTAACCCGTGAACTGGCTAAAAAGGAGGGTCTTTTCCTGGGTTATTCAGCCGGTTCAGCCTACCAGTTGATACGGCAGATGAAGCACGAGCTTACGGAAGACGATGTGGTGGTGGTACTATTCCACGACCACGGCAGCCGCTACGTGGGTAAAGTATTTAATGACGACTGGATGCGGGATCGTGGTTTTTTGAATACCGAAAAATCAACAGCCTACGACCTGGTAAAGGGTCACAAAAACCTGAAGTTGATTACCGCTCAAAGTTCGGAGCTCATTTCATCGGCCATTCAAAAAATGCAGCAATACAACATTTCTCAAATGCCGGTGGAAGATAACGGTGTGTTTGTAGGTTCGCTGGATGACAGCCAGCTTTTCCAAAAAGTGGTGGCTGACCCTTCCTACTCGGAGCGTACCGTAAGGGAGATTATGGAAAAACCCTTCCCGGTGGTAAATGCCACCGATGATGTAAAGAGCGTTTCACGCCATATTTCAAAGGAGGTGGGCGCAGTTATGGTAAAGCTGGATGACGATCAGTATCACATTATCACCAAACACGATATTATAGGCGCCTTGAGTTGATTTATCGACCCGGTCATCCTGCAGGTACTGTACAGCCGCTGGCCACACGGCCGCAACGGATTGTTTCAACCGTACCTTCACAAACCGAGCTTTTAGTGGACCTGGGCCTGGGGGATGCCCTGGTGGGCATTACCGCTTACTGTGTACGCCCCAAAGGACTTTTAAAGCAAAAGACCATTATTGGGGGTACCAAGGATTTACAAATTGATAAAATCCGCTCCTTAGCCCCTGATCTTATTCTCGGTAACCACGAGGAAAACGTTAAAGAACAGATTGAAACACTGAAAAATGAATTTCCGGTGTGGATTTCGGATGTGAGAAGTGTAAGCGATGCCTTGCAAATGATTCGCCAGCTTGGCATTTTGACGCACACCCGGGAACGCGCGGAAAATATTTTTCAAAATATTAGGAATGAAAGAGATACGCTACAAAAGACCCAAGGCCTGAAAGTAGCTTATTTTATCTGGAAGGACCCGTATATGCTGGCTGGCCCGGATACTTTTATCGGCCAAATGTTGGAAGAGTGTGGTTTGCAGAATGTAGCCCCCACGGGGAAAGGCCGTTACCCGCAGCTAAGCCTGGGAGAATTGGAGGCTTTGGAGCCGGATTTGATTTTATTGAGCTCCGAACCGTATCCGTTCACTACGGCAGATGCCCATTTTATAGCCGGTCAAATCCTACATCCGTTAGTTAAAATTGTGGATGGAGAACTCTTCAGTTGGTACGGTAGCCGCATGAAACCGGCCTTCAGGTACTTCTCTCATTTTTGTAAGGATTTATTCCTTTCTTTTTATGAGAATATCTAATAGCTTTGAATTTCAAACAAATGAAGCATTGGCCAACCACGAGAACCCCGGCACAATACAATCTTTTGTGCACAATCTCTTTTTTTCACGGGTTATAGGTCAATGGGACGACTAAAAAAAAATGCTATGAGCTTAAGGGACCGCGTGAAGATAGTTCGAAAAGAAAATGATCTTTCACAGGTAGAATTTGCTAAACACCTTGGAATTACCCAAAGTGTGGTTTCCCTTATTGAGTCTGGCAGGGCTTCTGTTTCTGTTGACGTACTCCAAAAAATCAGTGATAAGTTCGATGTAAGCTGTGACTGGTTGATTTACGGTAAAAACAAGTATGCCCGCCTTTCCTACAAAAGAGATTTTGTACCGCTGGTAAATGTCGAGGCCAAAGCCGGTTACCTGGATAACCATATTGAGCCGGATTACCTGGAAACCCTGGAACTGTATAAAGTGCCCGGTTTTGAAAAAGGTGATTACCGCATTTTTGAAGTGGAAGGCAACAGTATGATCCCCAGTATTCTTCCTTCCGACAAAATTATTTGCGGTAAGGTAGAGGCCCTTGATAAACTTACCGAGGGTACTATTTGCGTAATCGTAAATGAAAAAGACATCATTGTAAAGCGAGTGTATTATTCCCGTAAAAAAGCCGATCGCCTGATTCTGAAAAGTGATAATCCGGATTTCAAGAATATTGAAATGCGCGTTAAGGAGATTAAGGAAATATGGCAGGTACAGGCAAAAATCACCAATGCATTTACCAGTCCTTCCGACAGTAGTAGTAAACGCATGGATGAACTGGAAGGGGAATTAAAGCAGATACGGAAGCAACTGGGTGAATTATTATCGCGTTTTAACGGAGCTTCCCAGAAGCAATACACTGAGTAGATAAATTTTTCACCGGCCGCTGATCAGGCCTTTGTTGATTCTTTTTACCATAGCGGGTCCTTCGTAAATAAAGCCAGTGTAAACCTGCACCAGGCTAGCCCCGGCCTCCATTTTTTCGCGTGCATCCGCAGCATTATAAATGCCTCCTACCGCAATGATCGGAAAACTGCCGCCCGACTTTTCATGTAAGTACCGTATTACCTGGGTTGACCTTGCTTTCAGTGGTTTGCCGCTGAGCCCGCCTATACCGGCACTTTCCACAATATTGGTAGGTGTGGATAAACCACTGCGGTTAATGGTGGTGTTGGTGGCTATGATACCGTGAATTTTAGTGGTCTTCACAATCTCTATAATATCATTCAACTGCGTATCCGTAAGGTCGGGGGCAATTTTCAATAAAATGGGTTTGGGAGAATGGTTCTGAAGGTTCTCCTCCATCAGGCTTTTCAGGATATGGGTTAAAGGCTTTTTATCCTGCAGATCACGCAGGTTAGGTGTATTGGGTGAGGATACGTTCACCACAAAATAGTCCACGTAATCGTACAGCTTGTCAAAGCAATAGAGGTAGTCGTCCAGTGCTTTTTCGTTGGGGGTATCCTTGTTTTTACCGATGTTACCGCCAATAATCAAGTCGTGGTTTTCGCGTTTTTTCAAACGTTCCACCAGGGCATTCACGCCTTCGTTATTAAAGCCCATACGGTTGATCAGGGCTTTGTCGGACGGCAAGCGGAACATCCGTGGTTGGGGGTTTCCGGCCTGCGGCCGGGGCGTTACCGTGCCCACCTCTATAAAGCCAAAGCCAAAACTGGCCAGCTCCTCGTACAACTTTCCATCTTTGTCAAAACCGGCTGCCAAACCCACCGGGTTTTGAAATTCAAGGTTCCAAAGCTTTTTGCTCAGGGCCGGGTTTTGCAGGCGGTATTTTTTCCTCAACCATATTTTTACGCCCGGAATTTTATGGGCGATGCCGATCAAGCGAAAAGTAAAATGGTGGATACGCTCAGGATCAAAACGAAACAGTAAAGGGCGAATGAGGCTCTTGTACATTAAAGGAATTTGGCGCGAAAATAATCAGAAAGCCTCTAATTAGTTATATTTTTGCCAATTATGGCCAAGGATTTCATCAATATCAAAAACCGCAAGGCACGTTTTCAATATGAAATACAGGACACTTTTGTGGCCGGTATAATGTTATTGGGAACGGAAATTAAATCTATTCGTGAAAGTAAAGTGAGCCTGGGCGAAAGCTACTGTTATTTTAAGGGTGATGAGCTCTTTATTAAGAATATGCACATCGGGGAGTATTCCCACGGAAACATCAATAACCACGAACCCTTGCGGGAGCGTAAGCTTTTATTGCAAAGACGGGAACTCTCCAAACTTAAGGAAAAGATCGAACAAGGTGGAAACCTGACCATTGTTCCCTTGCGGCTGTTTGTAAACGACCGCGGACTGGCCAAACTCGAAATTGCTCTGGGTGCCGGTAAAAAGCTGCACGACAAGCGCAATACCCTCAAGGAAAAAGCGGTAAAGCGCGAGATGGACCGCAGGATGAAGTATTAAATTTCACCCTCTTTTTAACTTTCTGTAAGTCCGGTAGGCTACAAAGCTCGTATCTTTAAAGAGTTCACTTAAAACTTTCAAGGTATGGATCGTATTGAATTCCTGAAGACTGCCAGCAGCGTAACCGTGTTATTATGCTTGGGCATCGGCTTAGGTGGTTGCTCTAAAGATGATGACGAAAAGCCCCCTTCCACCAGTCCCTTTTCTTTTGATATTACCCAATCGCCCTTTAATGCCCTGGAAACGGATGGAGGGTGGTTGCTGCACCCTGACCGTGACGTATTATTGGTAAATGTAGGGGGCGACATCCGTGCTTTTACCAGTGTGTGCACCCATACCGGCTGCTCCCGGCAGTGGTCCTTTCCAAGTGGAAACTTTCGTTGCGGTTGCCACGGTTCTACTTTTAGTACCGATGGCGATGTAGTAAGCGATCCCGCTAACGGCAGCCTGGCTGAGTTTAATGTAGAGCGCACAGGAGATACGGTTAGTGTTTCGTAGATTCTAAGAAGGGTGGTGGCTAAAAGTAGCGGTTACCTGCGCCCTTTTGGGTATTCACCTAAAAAATACGCTACACTGAGTGCTTTTATTTTTTCAACTTCAAATCAAATACATGTTCCGGTCGATAAAAAATGTTTGTATCGTCCGTAGATCCTAAAAATCTAATTTCAATTACGTTAATGCCTTTTTTATTCAAATCAGGTATGGGCAATGAGTAACTTGTCCGGTTTATATACGAACTGTCAGAGTCCGAGTACTTAAAAATATTGAGGTCGTACTGAGGTTCAGCGAGATTTAAATAGGTTCCGCTAAAGTGATAAACTACGGTATCCGAAGAAGCATAAGGTCCCACTGAAGTTTCCTGATCACCCACATATAGAGTGTGTATTGTAAATGCGGTGTTATTGTAAACCAGGAAGGTATAATCCCGTGGTAATGAGCATGAAGTAAGGAACCAAAACAAGGGAATCATAAAAACCATCCCTTTGTGTATTTGTAGGTTCATCAATCAGGTTGTTTTAAATTACATACAATGATAGCCCGGTTAACCTTAAACGGTTGTAGTGCCCCATTACGTTTAGAGCGGTTTTCTAATTTACACCTGTTTCCTAAGCGTTATAAATACAAGGGCTATCATGATAAACCCAACTCCCGTAATAAGCGGGGGATTTACAATGCTTTCCCTTTGTAATCCTAAATAGGTAATCCATACGGATAAAATGAGTAAGATGATACTGGCGAAAGTGAGGAGGTTCTTCATGATGGAGTGGTAATTATGTTTTTCAATATTAAAACTTATTTCAGCATAATGCACCGGAACTTCAATCATTGACCATTCTTTGATAACTCAATTATAGCAAAATATCTTGTTAGTACAGATTAGAATTGGGTCTACCGGTTCATCCAGGTTAATGGGATTGATATTTGAAAATACGTACCCCAGAGGAGATTTTTATGCTGGGTAAGCACCTGCCTGGTAAAGTGCTTAAAATCCAAAACATTCGGCCATAAGACACGTTGCCCAAGTAAACAAAAACTTAAAAAAGCACTATGGAACGATTAAAAGATAAAGTGGTACTTATTACCGGAGGTTCAGGCGGTATAGGCTCTACTGCCGGGAAACTATTTGTAAAGGAAGGTGCCTCTGTGGTTTTGGCAGATATAGATGAAGAAGCCCTTAAAAAAGCCGTTGACGAAATTGGAAATCCTGAAAAAGTAAAATACATCAAATGTGATGTGTCTTCTTTGGAGGATAACCAAAAAGCCGTTCAAAAAGCGGTGGATTCCTTTGGTGGCCTTGATGTACTGCTCGCCAATGCTGGGATTGAAGGGGAAGTAAAACCTATAGTAGACTACCCCTTAGAGACGTTTAATGCTGTAATTGACGTAAACATCAAAGGACCATTTTATGGCATTAGAAGCGCATTTCCTGAGATGATAAGGCGGGGCGGTGGCAGTATTATCATTACTTCATCTGTAGCTGGCCTCCAGGGAACGGGTAATGTGTCTGCTTATACCATGAGTAAACATGCCGTAATCGGGCTGATGCGCGAGGCTTCCAAAGAAGGCGCGCCAAATAAAATTCGCGTGAATACGGTTAACCCGGCTCCGGTTGACAACCGGATGATGCGATCCTTAGAGAAAGGCTTTGACCCGGATGGTTCCGGAAATGTCAAAGAAAACTTTGAATCTATGATCCCATTAAACAGGTATGCTGATAATATTGATGTAGCCCGGTTGATGCTCTTTCTGGCGAGTGAGGAAAGCAGTTACATTACCGGTACCGTAAACCCCGTAGATGGCGGAATGACGGCTTAAGAAGCGGAGAAGCATTGGGAAAGGATAAAGTAGTCCCAAACCTAAACTCTTTATCGGCTGGCCAAATAGCGAGGGAACTGTTCAACCCTAGTCGTAGTGTCACACTACGACCCCTATATTTTCCTTGGCTCAATGGTGAAAATTGATACGGAAGCGCAGCAGGGCCTCTTATCACGAATATAATCGGTTGCACCGTTTATAGTATTCAACTAGTCGTAACATAACTCGTTCAATAAGAATACGAAAGCGTAGTGAGACACTACACTTAGGAGGACACAAGCCAAGAGCCTTGCGCCAGTGGGGAAAGGCGTTGCAAGCACTGTTTCCTTTTATTTTTTGCTTAAACTTCTTCTGGTTTCCACCCATTTGGAACCTTCAAAAAGGTAAATACTCCCTTCGTACTGACTTTCCTTGTAATTACGGTCCCGGTTCAGAAGTTCGTTCCTGAACATCCTGAAATATTTGGATCTGAATTTTGTTTTGTAAAACTCTGAATCAATGGCATAATAAGGCGTTGCAGCTGATTGGTTTAAGGTACTTGAAATATTTCCGAACCCATTCATCACCAAAAACAGTTTATAGCCATTTTGGGTGGCGTAGTCGATATAATTATTCATAGGTTCACAGTACTCACTGCTACACCCGTTGGTAAAGCAATAGACCATGGATTTTTCGTGTTTTGACAGTTCCTGCTTTAATTCATCCGCATTGATCAAGTACACATTTCCATTCCTCAAACTAGCCTCATTCTCAAATTCATGAATCAATAATTTTTGCTCATCGGTTAGTTTATTATAGTCGTCTGTAAGTCCAATAATGGTTATACAAGAGGTACAGCTAAGCATCGTCAAAAGAGCGCACAGGCTCCTTAATAATACTGGTTGGGTTTTTCTCATCGTTCCTTTTTCAAATGAGCCAGCGGTTTGCAGATGCCTTGAGGCACCTGTCTGCTGCCATCAGCTATAAGCCGTGCCAGGCACAGGTTTTTTTTATCTTATTAGTCCTGAAACGAACTTCCACTCCGGGTCTTTGTCCAGGTTGAAATTTACTCTACGGATGGAATTAATCTTGTCAAAAAATCGCGCGGTCTCGTCTTGGTCAAGTCGAGGTTGGTCCATGTAGTAAATCAAGTCTCTAAAATCCTTTCTAGTTACTCTCCCAATAAAATGGACTTTGCGTTTATCCTTCAGAAAGTTCTCGATTTTGTCTTCGAGTTCGTTTAATACTTCTGATTCCTGATCGGTTGGATGTCCATTTTCATTCTTGTCTTTAAATTCAAGAAGAAGCTGTGCACACCAAAGAAAGTACTTTTTATTACTATAGTTGTTGTAAGCCTGGTTCACGTTGGCAAATCCAATTCCTTCTTCGGTTTCAATTTGTCCGACTGTGAAGTTCTCACCCGGGTAAATTGGTTCAGTAGGTCCGGAAGTTTTTTTCTGTTGGTCCTTATTTCGTTTGAATAGGTTCTTGAACATACTCTGTCTTTTTAAATCGGTAGCAACGATTGCATATAGGGAGGGTATTATAAGGCCATTTATTTCACCAGGGATATGGCAATTCCATCGTATTCCTTCACTCCTACTTGCTGTAATACTGATGAAATCACCTTATCATTTTGGGCAAGCATTTCATTATAAGCTCTAACCCCCAAAACTTTTTCATCGGTACTTTTCTCATCCAGCACCTTTCCGTCTCTAATAACGTTATCCGCAATTATCAAAGACCCCGCCCGGGCGTGCTTCAATGCCCATTCAAAATAGTTTATGTAGTTCGGTTTGTCTGCATCCATAAAAAAAAGATCCACCGGCTCTCCATTTAAATTCATGGTATCCAGTATGTCCAGCGCATTACCGGTTATTATTTCCACACAATCGCTAAGTCCGGCTTTCTCAATGTTGCGTCTGGCAACTTCCGCAAAACCCCGTTCTATTTCAATGGATTTTACCGTTCCCCCTCCTTTAATGGCCCTACCTAGCCAAATTGTACTGTAGCCTCCCAATGTACCTACTTCAATAATATTTTTTGCGTTGCACATTTTGGCCAGCAGGTACAAAAACTGGCCTTGGTTAGCTGAAACCGAATGTTCCGGCATTCCGTTTTGGACGATGGAAGATTCCGTTTCCTTGAGAATGCTGTCCTCCAGGGAGAAAGTTTTACTTAAATAATTATCTACCCTTTGATAAATTGTTTCTTCCATCAATACTTTGTGTTTTAATAGCTTACAGCGGCTTAGGCTATGCTTAGTGAGGTTGAGGGCACCAGCCCACCAGGCCGTATAGGCAGCTTAAAAGTACTGAAAGAATGAAAAAGCGGGCTTAGGCTCTTCTTAAAAAGCCACTAAGAATTTACTCCCGCTACTGGCGAATGTGCAAGACAGCAGCTTTGTGCCAGGCGGGAGCAGTTCCGGTTCCTATTCCGCTTTTGTCTTGAGAAACAACGTCATAACGAATCCAACGATGGTGTTTATAACGGTGGTAATGAGAATAAAGAAGCCAAACTGCATAACACCACCGTCAAAAATCTTTTTGGACATCGCCAGTTCATCCGCAATTTGCTGGGGTGTTTTTCCTTCTGCGATAAGTTGGTTGGTTTTGAATTGCATGGACAGCTCGGCATATTCAGGGTTGATCACATTGGAATAAAGCGCGAACCAAGCTCCCTGGAGTATGGCGTAAAACAGGGAAATGAAAAATGCCGTTTTCAATCCCTGAATCACCGTAAGCCGCCCGTTGAGGGCCTTGTCTCGTTTTTCCCGGATGCCGAAAAACAAAATTACCAGTACAATGATCGCTATAAGCGGCTGGGTATATTGTTCCATCTCCATCCTGGTGGTGTTAAAGCCCAGAAGATGTTCTGTGGCAACCCAAATTATTAGGGCTGCCGCTGAAACAAGCGAGTATTTAATTTCCGTTTTCACGCTGGTTTAACTGGATCAATCATTTCTTTTGTCCCAGTGAAAACCAATTCCCCGAGTCGTCTTTAAACAGTGCCTCTACCCCGTAGAATTCTTCTTTCGGAGCTTTGGAAAACTCAACCCCCTTTTGTTTCAGCTCTTCGTAAGTCGCAAAAATGTCCTTGCATTCAAATACGCCAAAACCAAATGTTCCCTTCTTTACCAGCTTGCGAATCTGCTCCGCAGTTTCCTTGGTAAACAGCATGCCCTCCTTTATGGCCATTAGGGAAATTTCCAGGTCGGGCTGCTCAGGCGGGCAAACGGTAAGCCAGCGGTTTTCTTCTCCCATCGGTGCATCAGTATGGACCTTAAATCCGAGCTTATTGACGTAAAATTCGTAAGCGCTATCCTGGTCCAATACGTATATGCTCAAGTGGTTCATCCTGGTAATCATTGCCTTTTTATTTATGGGTTACTAGTGGGACAAAAGTCCGCAATGAATTATTCGGTCACTTCTTCAAAATTGCTTTTTTGAGTCCAACCGTTTTGGTGTGCAAAACAAGCGGGCACAAATTGCAAGGGGTTTCTTGACACCTGGATTTTAAGCTGTTGCTGTTGTTTGAGATAGGCCGATGGCGTAAGGCCAACCGTACGCTTAAAAAGTCCGCTGAATGAACTTAAACTCTCAAAACCTACGGAGAAGCAAACAGCGGTCACCGGAAGGTGAGCCTGCAAAAGCTCCATTGCTTTTTCCACCCGCACCGCGGTAAGATATTGGTAAGGTGTTTTACCTCTCACTGGCCGTAGCGTCTCGCTACGGACTTATATAACTTGTAAAAGATACTCAAGCGTAGCGAGACGCTACGCTTAGAGGGTAATCATCCGGCAATATTCTTCTGTTTCCAGGATAAATTGTGTCGATCGTTTTCCATTCATTTTCTCTTAATTCTTCTACGAGCAGGTAGCTAATGCCAAGTTTCTGTTCTATTGTATCGTAAACAGGGTTCGGTGTCCAGACTGCTTGATTATCAATTGAGTCCAAAACACCATTAAAAGCATTAAGTCTTATGTTTTGGCGTAAAGACCCATATCTACTGTAAGAAATTGGATTCGGAGCAAATAGATAAATGAAACTATTGTTGTCCAAAACTTTAAAAGTGGATTGTCCTAAAACGTAGCCACTGTTAAAGAGAATACATATTATTAAGAAGCTAACAAGCTTCATTTTGTAAGTCATGTTTTCAAATTAGCACCAACGGCCCTGGCTATGGCAAGTGCGGGTTTTCGAAGTCAAATTCTTGTCCCCCAGACCGAATGTTATTTGGTTGCAATAACTTTATTTTAAGCTACCAGCCCGCATTTGCTATAGCCGATGTTGTGCGTTCGTGCTTTATTATTCTTCTTCTTTAAATATTACTTGTAGGACTAATTTCATTGAGGTTTTGTCACCACTGGCATATTGCTCCCAATAATAGAAGTCATATCGTTTACTCTCATTTTTATCTCCAAATTCAATCAAGTCCTTTAGTTGAAATGAAAGTTTACCCCAAAATTCGTCAGTCTGCGTAATTCTCAATTTTCGTTTTTTGTCATCTCTTACGAATAATACAAACTTGCAGTTGATACAAGGAGTATCATCTCCATGTCTGACAGTCAAAGTATCTCCTTCTTTTATTTTGGAACGGTCTATTTCAATTTTCAAATCTTGAGAAACAGAATTGAATTTGGCTATTACAGAGTCATTGTAGTAAACATGCCAATAGTCCAAAGTGTCGCAAAACCCAATCAATGGCAATATCAAAAGTCCGATGGTTATTAAAATCTTATTCATTGTCTTTTAGTCGCATGACGCACAACGGTTGTATATAGTGCAATGCATTATATATTCCTATATTGAACTACCTTTTAAATAACTGTCTCCAAAGCCTTGGTATCTTTATTTTGATCCAAATAGTGTTTAATATTTTGGAAAGCCCACTAAGCAGGAGAACTAAAAATGGTAGCATTTTAAGTATGTGTTACCCCTGATCTAAAGTCTTTCTTGCTCTAAAATAGAATGTCTGGTTCTAAAGTTTTCTCTCCCAATTTCGGAAAAAACCAGCAAATGATTGAACAACTTTTAATTGGCATGCGCCAGAGGGAAAAATAGAAGCTGGAAAGTCTCTATTCTCTTTCACTTCTGAGTATATGAGTACCTAGGGGCAAACAGAGCAGATGTTGGATAAAAACTACTTAGATAGGAAAGGAGCCCGGCAGCATGTAGGCCATTCACATCTTATTACGGGCCGCCATCAGGGTATTCTTCAAAAGACTTACGCGTGTCATCGGGCCTACCCCACCGGGTACGGGGGTTATGTACGAAGCTTTGGGAGAAACGCCTTCAAAATCCACATCGCCCTTCAATTTATAACCGGATTTTTTAGATTTATCCACCACCCGGGTGGTCCCAACATCAATTACCACTACCCCGTCCTTCACCATATCGGCCGTAATGAAATCAGGTTTGCCGAGGGCGGCTATGATAATATCCGCATCACGCAACAGCTCCTTTAAGTTAGTAGTGCGGCTGTGAGTGAGGGTAACGGTGGCATTGCCAGGGTAATGGTTGCGGCCCATCAGTATACTGGCGGGTAAACCCACAATATGCGAGCGACCTACCACCACGCAATGCTTACCCCCGGTTTCAATGTTATAGCGATCCAGCAGGTCCATGATACCCATGGGGGTGGCTGGCAGGTAGCTGGGTAGATTTAACGCCATCCTTCCCAGATTTTGGGGGTGAAAACCATCCACATCCTTTTTAGGATCAATGGCCATAATTACCTTCTGGTCGTCAATGTGTTTGGGTAAGGGCAGTTGTACGATAAAGCCGTCAATATCCTCATCTGCATTGAGTTTGGCTACTTCTTCCAGCAATTCTTTTTCGGATATGGTTTCCGAAAGCTTAACCAGGGTAGATTTAAAACCCACTTCTTCGCAGTCGCGAACCTTGGCATTTACATAGGTAATGGAAGCTCCGTTGTTTCCCACCAAAACGGCCGCCAGGTGCGGAATCTTTCCACCTTTTTTTACAATGGTTTCTACTTCCTTCGCAATTTCATTGCGCATTTCCTGGGAGGTTTTTTTTCCGTCTAGAATGATCATAATATAGTCGGGAGTTTTTTTAGTTTGAAGTTTGTAGTTGGTCAGTCTTACTGTTAACGCACACCAAATTTTTTAGGATTCTTTTCCATGTGAAAAAGCAGCTTTCCCACTTCTTCATTAAAGTTGCTCAGTTCGTTAAATCGCTCCTGGTCTATGTAACCACAGGCGTAGGAAAATTCAAGCCACACGGCAGTCTCGGCATTTTCCATTAAACAGTCGCTCAATTTGGCCACAAAGTGCTTGGGGTATACCCTTTTGCGGTAAGCCTCGGCTAAATTAGAACATACGGATCGTGATGATCTTCTGATCTGATCAGTTAAAGCATACTTTTCTTCAGTAGGAAAGGATTTTGTGATCCTAAAAACCTCCATCGCCAGACTAAAGGCTTTTTGGTACACAATTAAATCGTTAAGTCCACCCATCGGGTATTTCTAAAAGTATGATCACTCCAATAACTACTGAACTCCCTACTTCAAAACTACAGACTTCAAAACTACAGACTTCAAACTCACCAACTTCAAACTAAAAAAACTCCCAACTCAAAAAGGTTTCCCCCCTTTCATTCCTCCTTTCATCATTCCAGCCATGCGCTTAGCGCCACCACCCTGCATCATTTTCATCATCTTGCTCATATCGGCAAACTGTTTCAGCAATTGGTTTACTTCCTGAATGCTTTTTCCGCTTCCGGAAGCGATGCGTTGCCTGCGGCTTCCATTGATAAGTTTAGGATCTTCCCTTTCCTGCGGGGTCATACTGTAGATTATAGCTTCTACTCCTTTAAAAGCATCGTCATCCAGGTCAATGTTCTTCATCATTTTGCCCATACCGGGTATCATACCCATGAGGTCTTTCATATTCCCCATTTTCTTGATCTGCTTGATCTGACCCAGAAAATCGTTGAAATCGAATTTATTGGAGGCAATCTTCTTTTGTACCCTGCGCGCTTCTTCTTCATCGTATTGCTCCTGGGCCCGTTCCACCAGGCTCACTACGTCACCCATACCGAGAATACGGTCGGCCATACGGTTAGGATAGAAAACATCCAGGGCCTCCATTTTTTCACCAGTACCGATAAATTTAATGGGCTTATCCACTACGGTTCGAATGGTCAAAGCTGCACCACCACGGGTATCACCGTCCAGTTTGGTTAAAATCACACCGTTGTAGTCCAGTACATCATTAAAGGCTTTGGCGGTGTTTACAGCATCCTGACCGGTCATGGAGTCCACCACAAAAAGAGTTTCATCCGGTTGAATGGCCGCGTGGATATTGCGAATTTCCTCCATCATAGCCTGGTCAATCGCCAAACGGCCGGCCGTATCTACAATTACCACGTTGAAACCCTTGCTTTTGGCATGGGCCACCGCATTTTTAGCAATTTCCACCGGGTTTTGGTTACCTTCTTCGGAATATACCTCTACCCCGATTTGCTCACCCACCACCTTCAACTGGTTGATAGCGGCCGGGCGATATACATCACAGGCCACCAGCAAGGGGCGCTTGGTCTTTTTCCTTTTCAGGAAATTCGCCAGCTTACCGGAGTGGGTGGTTTTACCGGAACCCTGCAAACCCGCCATCAAAATTACGGAAGGTGAAGATTGAAGGTTGAGTTCAATAGCCTCCCCACCCATGAGCTTTGCCATCTGATCGTGAACGATCTTGGTCATTAACTGACCGGGCTGTAATGAGGTAAGTACTTTTTGACCTAAGGCCTCTTCTTTAACGGTATTGGTAAAGTCTTTGGCAATTTTATAGCTCACGTCCGCATCCACCAGGGCGCGCCTGATCTCTTTTACGGTTTCGGCCACGTTTACCTCGGAAATTTGCCCGTGGCCCTTGAGAACGTGAAACGCCTTTTCTAACTTATCCTGTAAATTATCAAACATCCTTCAACTATTTCTTAACTAGCGGTAATCTAAAATTTATTTTCTCCTTGTACCGGAAAGTTGGCAAAGGTACAAAAGTGAAAAGCCTCAACTAAGAGCCTTTACATCCGTTCCGGTACTTCTATACCCAATAATTTCATTCCTGATTTTATGACCCGGGCCGCGCATTCCGAGAGGCGAAGACGAAAGTCTATAGCCGCCTGGTTGCTATCGGTTAAAATGGGTTGCTGCTGGTAAAAGGCATTGTAAAACTTAACCAGGTCATACACATAGTTGGCCACTACGGCCGGACTATGTTCCTGCGCAGCCTGGCGGATAACCTGGGGATATAAGGCCAGCCATTTGAGGATATTCCTTTCGGTTTCGGCCAGGTCCGTGTAAGTCCCTTTTCCCAGCGTTAACTCCGCGCCCTTTCGCAATAGCGATTTAATACGGGCATGGGTGTACTGTATAAAGGGACCGGTATTTCCCTGAAAATCCACCGATTCTTCCGGGTTAAAAAGCATGCGCTTCCTTGGGTCCACTTTTAGTATGAAATACTTGAGTGCTCCTAAGCCTACCATGTGGTAGAGTTCCTGCTTTTGCCGGTCAGACATCCCTTCGGTTTTGCCCAACTCTTCCGAAATTTCTTCGGCCGTTTGTTCCATTTGCCGGATCAGGTCATCGGCATCCACCACGGTACCTTCCCGTGATTTCATTTTGCCGGAAGGTAAATCCACCATTCCATACGAAAGGTGGTGCAGGTTGTCCGCCCAGGCATGACCCAGTTTTTTGAGGATCAGAAAAAGCACCTTGAAGTGGTAATCTTGTTCATTACCCACGGTATAGATCATACCGTTCAGGTTCTGATCTTTAAAATCTTCGAAACGCTGAATAGCCGTCCCGATATCCTGCGTCATATAAACACTGGTACCGTCACTGCGCAGCAGTAATTTTTCATCGAGGCCTTCATCAGACAAATCCACCCACACCGAGCCGTCATCTTTTCTAAAAAATACGCCCCGGGCCAAACCTTGTTCCACCACTTCCTTACCGAGTATATAGGTTTGACTTTCATAGTAATACTTGTCAAAGTCCACACCCAGGCGTTCGTAGGTTTTTTCAAAACCCTCGTACACCCAACCGTTCATCTTTTCCCAAAGAGCGATGGTTTCGGGGTCGTTCTGTTCCCACTTCTGGAGCATCTCGCGGGCTTCCTGCATGATAGGAGCTTCTTCCTTGGCCTCCTTTTCATCAGTACCTGCTTCCATTAATTGCTTGACTTCTGCACGGTAAGCTTTGTCAAAAGCCACGTAATATTTCCCCACCAGGTGATCACCCTTCATACCGCTGGATTCGGGTGTTTCTCCTTCACCAAACTTTCGCCAGGCCACCATACTCTTGCAAATGTGAATGCCCCGGTCGTTAATAATCTGCGCCTTAATCACCCTATTACCGGCCGCCTTCAGAAGCTCGGCTACAGAATAGCCCAGCAGGTTATTGCGAATATGCCCCAGGTGTAAAGGTTTATTGGTGTTGGGAGACGAATACTCTACCATTATGGTTTCCTCACCCGGCTGCTTAAAGCCATAGTTCTCGGTGCCGCTAATAGTCTCCAGCTTATTCAACCAAAAGCTATCGGCAATAACCAGGTTCAGAAAACCCTTCACCACGTTAAAACCAGAAACCTCTTCCACTCTTTCCACCATAAGGTTACCAATTTCGGTTGCGGTTTGCTCCGGACCTTTACGGCTACTCTTCAAGTAGGGGAATACCACCAAGGTAAGGTCACCTTCAAACTCCTTTCGGGTTTGCTGCAATTCAGGGACGGGTGTTTCCAGTTGATATAACTCCTTCAGAGCTGCTTGTGCAGCTTCTGCCAGTTTTAGGTGTAAATTATCCATTAACGGATCAGCTAAGTTTTTTATTGATTTTTTGAGCGATGGCCCTGAGGATATCAAAAGCCGTTTTAGCCATCTTGTTCTGTTCGTCCAGTAAAGGGTTAATCTCCGTCATTTCCAGGCAGCACACTCTTTGGTCGTCCAGCAAATGCAGGATCAGGTCCCTGGCTTCATGGGCCAGCAGGCCTCCCGGTACCGGGGTGCCCGTACCACGGCTCACGCTGGGGTCCATACTGTCCACATCAAAAGAAATATAAATGATATCGCACTCCTTCAAATAGTTCAGGGCTTCCGCAGCCGCTTGTTTTATGCCCTTCTCCCGTAACTGCTCCGTAGTAATGTTCGGGATATTATGCTTGTCCATCAGTTTTTTTTCCGGCTCCTCATAGTCGCGTACGGCAATAAAGAAAAGATCGGAATGACGTACCCTTTGGTTACTACCCTTTAATTCGTTCCAGTGCCAGATGGTTTCCTGGGAAGGCTCATTATTTTGATTATCGATGTTATCATCATTAAGGGCGGTAGCCAACGGCATACCATGCACATTACCCGATGGGCTGGTGTAAGGGGAGTGCAGGTCGGAATGGGCATCAATCCAGATTACCCCCAGGCGTTTTTTAGGAAAAGCGGTTTTAATACCGGCAATAGTTCCACCGGCATTGCTATGATCACCGGAAAGTACCAGTGGAAAATTCTTATCCTTCAAAACACCGGAAACTTCCTTCTCTATATTGCGGTACATCTCCTCAATACCATCCAGGCGTTTGGCGAATTTGCGCGTACTCTTTTTGAAAAGCCGGTTATTCAGGGTTTTTACCTTTTTTACCGGAAAGTCATTGAAAAAACCCAGGTCCTTTTCAAAACTGGCCATTTTCAGGGCGGCCAAGCCGAGGCTTGCGCCCCGTGTTCCGGCCCCTAATTCGGACATTACACTTACAATCTGAAGTTTCGTTGACATTTTTATTTCTTTAGGCCCGCAAAGTTACTTAAGCTCAGGCAATCTCTAATTGTGGGCAGATCAGCTATATTTGCTATGCTTTATGGAAGCCCCTAACACCCTGAAACAAGAATTGCTGGATGCCCTCAAGGAGGGTAAGGAAGAGGCATACCGCCAGGTGTTTTTTGAACACTTTGAACCCCTTACCTACTTTGCCAATAAATACCTTAACGATTGGGATGCTTCACGGGATGTGGTGCAGGAGGTATTTTCACAGCTTTATGAGAAACGTCAGAGCCTGGATATCTCCACTTCTTTAAAATCCTACCTCTACCGTTCCGTATCCAACCGGAGCCTGAATACCATTAAAAGCCAGAAAACCCATAGCCGGCATCATGAAATATTAAAATCGGCTGCGGATGATCTTACCGAAGAACGCGGCATAGAGCTCAATGAGCTGGAACTGCAAATCCACAAGGTGATTGATACCCTACCCGATCAATGCCGCCATATTTTCAGGCTTAGCCGATTTGAGCATAAAACCAACGATGAGATTGCCAATGAGCTGGGAATTTCAAAGCGAACGGTGGAAACACAGATCAGCAAGGCTTTGAAAACACTTCGCAACTCTTTGAAAATCATTATTCTGCAATTTTTTTTAGATTTTTTTTCGTAAGGCGTACGTGTGCCCCGCTACTTAATTGTCATAGAAGTGTAAAAGCAAACAAATAACACTTTAAAAATTGACACTTATGAAAAAGCAAATTGTAGCCTTAATGGCCCTGGTAACTTTCGGACTTTCTTCTTGCAACAAGGATGATGACAGAAACTTAGCTGAGGATCGCCCCAAAACCCGGGTGGAAATACTCACCGAAAAAAGCTGGAACATTGAAAGCGTAAAAGTAACGGAGGAAAGTGAACACGGCTCATCCGAGTATGAAATACCCATGCCCGGTACAGTAACCTTCAACAAAGACAATACTGTACTTACCCGGATTCCCGGTGAAGAAGACCAGGTATCCGTTTGGGCACTGAGTGATGCCGGGCTTAACGTAGATGGTGAGCTATACACAGTGGTAGAGCTAACCGAAACCAAACTGGCTCTTTACCAGGAGGTAACTGAGGAGGATGAAGAACTGGGTGAAATTACCTATACCACCCTTATGAAAATGAGCCGCTAAAAGCTAAAACCCGGGCACTGGACCAGCGTCCGGGTTTCTTTGTTTGACCTCTGAAAATAAACTATATACGTGTACTTTAGCAGCTAAAAATCAGCACCATGTGGCCTGACGAGAAAATATCGGAATTGATACTGAAAACCCTGGCCGGTGAAGCCTCACCGGAAGAGGAAAACCGTTTGGCTGAATGGCGTAAAAGCAATCTGGCTAACGAGGAAGAATACCAGCACATACTGGAGATATGGGAAACTTCAGGCCGCATTACAAGCTCTCCCTCCCCGGTAAATGTGGATGCGGAATGGGAAAAGTTCAGGCTCCGGCATTTTAAAGCTGAACCCAACGTATTCCGGCTAAATGTGAGACTGGTAATGCGTTATGTAGCGGTACTCATTATAGGTTTATTGGGCGGTATATGGTACTTCAGCGGTAGCGTGAGTTATACCAGCGGTGCCGGTGAAAGGCTAGTGGTTGAGCTCAGCGATGGCAGCACCATATTGCTGGCCGAAAACACTACTCTTGAAGTTCCACGGACCTACAACTGGCAAACCCGAAAACTGAACCTTGCAGGAGAAGCTTTTTTTGAAGTTGCCTCCAATCCTGAAAAGCCTTTCGTAGCTAAGGGCTCTAAAACATCACTTCGTGTTTTGGGAACGGCCTTTCGAATGGTGGCCACCGAACGGGAAAACACCGTGGAAGTTAGCGAAGGAAAGGTAGCCTACTGGTCCACTCACCGGGATACTGTAATTCTTACTCGCAACCAATCCGGGGTACTATCCGGTACCCAAATGCAAAGCCGCGTAATTACCGATCAAAACTACGATAGCTGGCAAAGCGGTTCATTCCGCTTTAAGGATAAAATACTTGTAGAAGTACTCCACCAACTACAGAATTTTTACGTCTTTGATCTCAAAGATCCAGGCGGCAAACTAAACGGCAACTGCACCTTTACCGGCCAGTTTAAAGGTCAAAACCTGGAGGATGTTCTTCAGGAACTGGCCCTGGTTACCGGGTTGAAGTATGAACTAAATGAAAACATCCTAACCATTGAAAACCTCTCTTGTCAATAATGCCCGGGTATTTTAAAAGTGTAGTTGTAATGCTGCTCTTTCCGGCCTACACCCTACTGGGGCAAGCCAGTTTACTGGAAAAAAAGCTAACCATTGAAGGTGGTGACTATTCGGCACAGGAGCTTTTAGAATTCATCAACCGCTCGGGCATCAGCATTAATTTTTCCGGCAGTTTACCCTCGGATACCCTTTACCCCTTAAAAGGAGAGTTCAAGGTAAAAGACCTGTTGGCCCGAATTTTTGATACCGATCGCTACAGTTTCATTCAGCGCAACAATAAAATACTCATCATTCCCACCGTACGTGAAAAAGGCTTCACCTTTTCGGGTTATATCGAGGAAGAAGGCTCACGTGAAAGACTGATAGGGGTGAATATTTACCTTCCGGAATACCGTTTGGGCACCACTACCAATGAATTTGGTTTTTTCAGCATGATTGTGCCGGAAGAAAAAGTGACCCCGGTGGTTATCTCCTTTATCGGCTACCAACGGAAACTATTGGTTTTAAATCCCGAAGATACTGCCCGGCACAGGGATATCGCCTTGGTACCGGAAAGCCGTCAACTGGATGAGGTAACCGTTGAGGCCAGCCGCCTGCTGGCCCAGATTACGCAAATGAGCCAGATCAGTTTATCACCCGCCCAACTGGCTACCGCCCCCGCCTTTATGGGGGAGGTTGATATTATTAAATCCATACAGCTATTGCCGGGAGTACAGCGTGGTGCAGAGGGAAATACCAACTTCCTGGTACGCGGGGGTAATCCCGATCAAAACCTTTTATTACTGGATGGGGTACCGGTGTACAACGCTTCTCACGCCTTTGGCTTTGTATCGATTTTTAATGCCGATGCCTTAAAGAATGTGGAATTGACCACCGGTGGTTTTCCGGCCCGCTACGGTGGTCGGTTGAGTTCGGTACTGGAAGTGAATATGAAGGAAGGCAATATGGAAAAAATACACGGTGCAGGTTCTATAGGCCTTATTACCAGCAAGCTAATGTTGGAAGGACCCATCAAAAAGGAAAAAACTTCCTTTATGATTTCAGGCAGGCGAACCTACTGGGATGTTTTGTTGAAACCGGTATTGGCTCAATCGGACAATGACATCAGTTATTATTTCGGTGACATCAACTTTAAGGTAAACCACAAGTTTTCGCGGAAAGACCGCATCTACCTGAGCCTTTATACCGGGAGGGATAAATTATTCACCCTGTCTCCCGGCTCGGAGCTGGACTTTAAATGGGGTAACTACACCAGTGTTTTACGCTGGAACCACCTCTACTCCGATAAACTTTTTGGAAATCTGAGTGCCATATTCTCACAGTACCGTCTGAGTTTCAAATACCAGTACCCACTGGCCGGTACGGAAGGTGTTAATGCCGCTTTCAAATCCCTTATCCAGGATTATGGTTTACGTTATGACTTTGACTACACACTCAATCCACGCCACCACCTGCGAACCGGGGTTTCGGCTACCTACCACGTTTTTAAACCGGGCTTCTTATCATTAACGGCACCCTCCGCAGTGTTGGATTCCATTATCCAGTTCACTCCCACTGTTTACGCTACTGATGTTTTTGTTTACGCTGAAGATGACTGGCAGATTAACGAAAGGTGGAAATTGAATTACGGCTTGCACCTTTCCAGTTACTTTACCAGCACCCGCGATTTTACCTCATTGCAACCCCGGCTGGCGGCACGCTACCTCATCAATCAAAACTGGTCGCTCAAAGCCAGCTATGCCTACATGAAACAGTTTGTACACCTACTGGCCAATACCGGCACCAGCCTTCCTACTGACCTATGGGTTTCTTCCAGCAGGCGGGTGCCCCCGCAAAATTCGCATCAGGTAGCAATGGGAACCGCCTACGCCACTGAAGGCTCTGCCTGGGAATACACCGCTGAGCTTTATTATAAATACTACACCGACCTGATTACCTACCGCGATAATGCCACTGGGGCCTTTTTGAACAACTGGGAAAACCAGGTATTGAGCGGAGGTATCGGGCGTTCCTATGGTTTGGAGTTACTCGCCCGTAAAACCAAAGGCAAAACCACCGGATGGATAGGTTATACACTTTCATGGTCCGAACGCAGGTTCGAAAGAATCAACCAGGGGGAGTGGTTCCCTTTCAAATACGATCGCAGGCACGATTTTAAGATGACCGTGAATCACCAGTTCACCAAAAAATTTGGTGTAAGTGCCAACTGGGTGTACAACACCGGGCAAAAAGCCACCATTCCGCTCAGCAGTTATATCGATGCCTACGGGCAAACGGTTATTCATTACAGCAAGCGCAACGCCTTTACCTACCCGGCCTACCACCGCCTGGACTTAGCCGTGAACTGGTTCAAAAAAACCAAGTGGGGCGAACGTACCTGGTCCATAGGTGTGTACAATGCCTATAACCGTATTAACCCGTATTACATCTATTTCAGTACCGATGAACTTAACCAAAGAGTGGCTACGCAGGTGGGTGTATTTCCCATACTGCCCAGTATCTCTTATAATTTTCGCTTTTAAATGAAGAGACTACTGTTACTGATAGGCCTGGTTTATACCGCAATCTCCTGCGAAAAAAACATCGATTTAGAATTGCCGGGAGGAGAACCCATACCGGTTCTTAACGCGCTGTTACAAACCGGTGACAGTGTGGTTAGTGCTACAGTAAATATTTCCGTTCCCTATCGGTTAACCAGTGGCCCTACCTACGTTAAGGATGCCGTTTTACGCCTTTACGAAAACGATGTTTTACTGGGCTTCTTCAGCATTTGTGAGGAAAACCCGTTTTTTATTACCACTGAAGAGGACACTCAATACGTTTTCTGTTTACCGGCCTACGTGAAGGAAGGTTCTACCTATCGGATAGAAGCGGATGTACCCGGCTACCCTACCGTAAGTGGTGAAACCACAGCTCCCGGCCCGCCTGATGTACAAGACCTTCAGTTCAACACCACTCTACAAACGCTGAACTTTACCTTCAGGGATAATTACCCGGGTACCAATTACTACGAATGTGAGCTTTGGGCCATTGACACCACCAACGAAGGTTTTATAGGGCAGGTTGAATTTACTTGCCGTGATTACAGCTTTGAGTTACTGGGGTCGGGTACCGATTTTATTAATCTGCCGGTTGACGATCCTTTGGGCCTTTACCTTTTTACCACCGATGAATATTTTTCAGAAGGACAAAAAAGGGTCAGCATCACTCCCCAAAATGAAACCACCGCCACCCTCTTCTATCAACTTATCGTATCACACGGCAGCCCTGAGTATTATGAATACCGCAGAACCAGGATACTCAACACTTTTAATGGAAACAGCCCTTTTTCTGAACCGGTGCGGATTTATAGCAACGTGAGCAGTGGCTTGGGTATAGTAGCCGCCTTTAACATGGAAATATTTATCGTAGAATTTTAAACCTAAAAAATCGTTTATCCGAAAACCTTGATCATGACAAAAAACACCTTCCTTACCATACTGCTCCTGCTGCCCTTGCTGGGGCTGGCTCAAAAGAGCTATACCCTCAGCGGTTACGTTGAAGACAGTGAGTCGCGGGAAAGGCTCATTGGCGTAAACCTGTACATTCCCGGTACCAGTATCGGTACCACCACCAACACCTTTGGTTTTTATTCACTTACTTTAAAGGAGAGTGATACCCGGCTAACGGTGAGCTACCTGGGTTACCAATCTCAAACGTTCAATCTGCAGCTCAAAAACGATACGGTATGGGATATCGAACTGGTATCTTCCAGCCGCTCGCTGGACGAAGTAACTATAACGGCCGACCAGATCCAGGCCTTAAAGCCGCAAATGAGCACGGTGAACCTATCGGCCCGTGACATCAAGAATATACCGGCCTTTTTGGGTGAGGTGGACGTAATACGCGCCATTCAGCTTTTGCCGGGTGTACAGTCGGGTAACGAAGGTACCACCGGTTTTTACGTTCGGGGCGGATCACCTGATCAAAACCTGATACTGCTGGATGGTGTACCGGTGTACAACGCCTCCCATCTTTTCGGCTTCTTTTCGGTTTTCAATGCCGATGCCATTAAAAATGTGCAATTGACCAAAGGTGGCTTTCCAGCGCGTTTCGGGGGACGGTTAAGCTCTGTACTGGAAATAGATATGAAAGAGGGTAATCTGCGTGAGTTTCACGGGGCCGGTTCGCTGGGGCTGATCTCCTCCAAGCTAACCCTGGAAGGGCCGCTGGTAAAGGATAAAACATCCTTCATCGTTTCCGGGCGCAGAACCTATTACGACCTTCTGGTGCAGCCCTTTTTGCCGGATGGGCTCACTGTAGGGTATTATTTTGGCGACCTCAACACCAAGGTCAACCACATATTTTCACGTAAAGACCGTTTGTACCTGAGTTATTATACCGGCCTGGACCGCTTCTATCAACGTGAAACCTACGATGGTTTTGGCTATGAAGAGCGTTTTGAATCCTCCTTACAATGGGGAAATCATACCGGCTCACTGCGGTGGAACCACCTTTTTAACGACCAGTTGTTCAGCAACCTTACCGCCACCTACACGCAATACCGTTTTAAGGTAGGTTTTGAAGAGGAGTATAGTGGCCAAACCGATGGCTTTGAGTACTTTTCACGCATCCGCGATTACGGCCTGCGCTACGATATGGACTACCGCCCCAGTTCAGACCATAGTTTGCGTTTTGGAGCAAGTTATACCTACCATACCTTTAACCCGGGTGTAGCGCAATTTCAAGGCGGTTTTACCGATGAGGGAGCTGATTCCCTGCTCAACCTCTCTACCCCCATTTACTCCAATGATGCTTATGTTTACGTGGAAGACGATTGGGTAATCGATTCGCGTTGGCGGGCCAATATGGGTATCCATTACTCCACTTACCTGGTAGGCAGTACTTTTTATCACTCCCTGCAACCGCGTGCCTCAGTACGTTACTTGCTTACTGATGAGTGGTCGGTAAAAGGCTCCTACGCCATGATGAACCAGTACATTCACCTGCTTTCCAATTCGGGCTTGAGCCTGCCCACCGATTTGTGGGTATCGTCCACTGAGAAAATAAAGCCACAGCTTTCGCACCAGGTGGCCGTAGGTAGCGTGCGCAACATCCTTCAAAATAAGTACGAGCTATCAGCCGAAGCCTATTACAAGCGCATGAACAACCTGATTGAATACAAGGAAGGTGCTTCTTTTATCACCTCAACCGATTGGCAAAACACAGTGGTTAATGACGGGGTGGGCCATGCCTATGGGCTTGAACTTCTTTTTCGCAAAAATGAAGGTCAAACCACCGGCTGGATCGGTTATACCCTGGCCTGGAGTAACCGACAATTCAGCGAGTTGAATAACGGGGAACGTTTCCCTTATAAATACGACCGCAGGCATGACATCAGTGTAGTGGTAAACCACAAGTTCTCCGAACGTTTCGACCTGGGAGTCACCTGGGTTTTCGGCAGCGGCAACACCTACACGGCTCCTATTGCCAGTTACTACCTCCAGGATCCTTTTAACCCCAACGGCACCCCGCGTGAATACCAGGTTTACAGTGACCGTAACTCCCTGAGGTTACCCGCTTATCACCGCATGGATGTTGGCTTTAACTTTCATAAAAAAACGCGCTGGGGCATGAGCCACTGGAACATTAGTGTGTACAATGCCTACAACCGCCAAAATCCTTTTTTCCTGTACATCAATGAAAACTATATGACCGGTGAAAAGAGTGTTCGCCAGGTTAGCCTGTTCCCTATAATCCCCTCAATTTCCTACAGTTTTGAATTTTAAGAAGATGAAAAAATACTTGTTCCTTAGCTCCGCCCTATTTGTACTCTGGTCTTGTGAAAAGACCATCGACTTTGAAATTCCCAAAGATCCGCCACGTATCACCATCGATGCGAAACTGCAAACCGATACCTGGCCGCGTGCCATAGTGGGTACTTCGGAATACTCCCTAAGCCCCGGGTCTCCTTCGGTGGATAGTCTCACCAACGTTTCTCTATATGAAGACGGCCGCTTTGTAGAACGGCTTTCACCTAAGCGTTACGACAGCGACATTTACGACAACTTCGGAAACCCTACCCCAGCCTACTATTACGAGGGTGGTTACCGCCCGGCAGCCGGACATACCTATGAAATAAGAGCCACTCGCAATGGTTACGAGGATGCGGTGGGGCGCGCCTTCATGTATGAATCGGTAAATCTTACAGGGAGCAACTACAACAGTGAGACTGGTGATTTAGAGGTTTCCTTTAGCGATCCGCCCGGCCGTGGTGATTATTACCGGATTAGTATTTTTCCCCGGGGTAACAGCGGTAATGAATATTACGACAGTTATTTCGGTTCTTACGATCCCACCATTGAATTTTTTGAATTCGATGAGTTTGACGATTTCCTGGTGGACGATGGCCTGAGCTTCGGTTATGCGGGTTACCTCTCCGATGAGTTTTTTGACGGATCGGTAAAAAAGCTCAAGCTGGTGTATCTGATTGGTCGTTTCGGGGAGCCCGGCTCCACCAATAAGGACCCGTTCGATGTGATCATCGGCCGCGTTTCAGAATCGTATTACCTGCATGAACGCAGTAAGGCCGCCCAAACGGTTGAGAACCCTTTTTCGGAACCAACCCCTATTTACGGTAACGTAGAAAATGGTTACGGTATAGTGGCTACCTCTTCCAACAGCCGGGTGTATATACAGCCGTAAAGATTACAAGCCCGATTTCCCGGATTCCATAATCTCGGGAATCGGGTTTATACAGTCGATATCATTTTTATACACCTCGGGGCAAAGCACCGAACCTTCAAAAATATACACCAGCCCTATTTCATGGGTGCCGTAGGTACGTTGTACGCCTATTTCATTGCGGGTGTACTCAAAGCTGTAACTGAGTAAAAAATTCCGGCCCAGTTCAAAATCCACTTCGGCAATCCAGGAGTCTTCCCGTATTCTTCGGCCGGGTTCGTTAAGGTTTTGTACCCAGCCATTGCGCAAACCGGCCCCGAAACGTACCGGTTGGTAGCCGAAATAAATCAGGTTTACCCAATTTCGGAGGTTCACCTGCGAGTTGAAGGCCGAGCCCACTTCGATGGTTCTGCGCACACCTCCGTTTTTCCAATAGTAAAACCCCCACAAATGGGCTGTATAGCGTACCGGCCACTCCACATCATTGTTATTCCCGAAAAAAGATCTTTGGTTACGGGCCAGGTGAAAGGCAGAAGCCCCGAAAGAAATATAACCGTTTTCATCCAGTATGGCGTGTAAACCCCGGAAGCCTGCAGCAATATCCCAAACCGTGCTTCCATTAACGGATTGGGGCAGAATAATAGAACTGGGGCGTACCAAACGGTACGTATCGTTACCTAACTGATCCGTGAAAATCAGCCGGTCCCAGTCTATTCTTTGCTGGCCAATGCCTACCTGGGCACCAAAGGCAAACATTCCGGGACTACCTACGGTCCTGCGGCTTCCAAAATTCCACGGAAAATACACAGCGGTTTGAAAACCCGCCAGGGTAGTGCGTAAAAGGCCGTCTCCCTCCACGTTATCGTAACCATAGGCCGCAAAACCAAGGTTGCGCTCTTCGCAGGCGATGTTGGCCGCAAAGTTATGGGTGCTGAAACGGCCGGACACCTTGGTCCACTGCAAACGGCTGTTGTAGTTCAGGCTCAGGTCAGAACTGTAGCCTGCATAAGCCGGATTGATGTAATTTTTTGCGGTATGGAGCTGGGTCAAGGTAGGGTCCTGGCCGTGTAAACCCACCGCCAGAAACAGGGCCAGCACTACTGCCCGCCTAGCGTATGAGGGTAACCGTACCATAATCTACTATTTTAAAATCTCCACATTCTTCACTGGGCCATTCGCGGCCATCGTTGAAGTAGGCTTCTATATGCCAGGCATAGGCACCCATAGGCATTTGTTCACCCTGAAAGGTGCCGTCCCAGTGCTCGGCCGGACTGCCGTTTTCATCCAGCAAAGTACTTTCAAAAAGCAGGTTCCCCCATTCATCGTGTATCCAAAGGTGATAACTGCCCAGTTGGCGGCCTTTCGGTAAAAAAATGTTGGCCTCCCCAAAGCCTCCGTAACCGGGAGCAAAAGCATTGGGCACATTGAGGTGGTAACCCTGCATTTCTATTTGTGTAGTATCGAGCCCTATACAATCCCCGAAGCCTTCAATACGGTTGATTACGGTTAGTCCTACAATGTAATTCAAGTCATAATCGATACGGCATAGACGGTCGTCATAAATATAGTTTTGCGGCAGGCTAATGCGGTCTGAAACTATGGAATCGCGATTACCGAAGGTCCACTTATACTCCGGTTCAAGGGTATTTTCAATAAGCGGGTTAAAGGCGAAGGTACGGGCATCCAGCTTAGCTACCTGGTTTTTACTGAGTAATACATCCGGTGTGGGATATACGCGTATGCTTACCCGGGCATCGGCCGTATCGCTGCACCCTTTATCGGTTACCACCCTTAATCCCAACTGGTAGTCACCCTGTTCTTCAAAGAAAATATCAATGGCTGTATCACGGAAAACCCGCAATTCGCGGCCATCGCTTACGGACCAGATCAGGCTGTCAATACGGTCACCGTTCGGGAATTGCATTAAGGAAGTAGCACTGATGGTAATCACATCCTCTGCGCATATTTCATAATTCCCCGGCTGTATGCTGGCTTCAGGTACCTGGTGAATGGTAACCGGCCGGATCAGGGAGTCCAGGCAAAAAGGGTCCTGGACCACCAGTTTTACAAAATAAGTTCCGGCCGAGTCATAAGTATGAGCGGGGTTACGCTGCATGGAGGTATTACCATCCCCGAAATCCCAGAAATAACGTAACTCGTTATTCCCGCTCCCCTGCCGGTAGCTGGTGGAATCGTAAAACTGTATTTCATCACCCATACAGGCCATGGGGTTACGGGGTGAAAAATCAACCCGTGAATTGGGGGGCACAAAAAGGGTATCGATGCGACTATCCCAGCAACTGTCCGCATTCCAAACGCTTAATTGGATGTAGAAATAGCCGGTATCCGGGAAAGCCCGTAAACCGGGATTTCTCAAGCTGGAGGTTAAAGTACCGGGATTGGCCAGGTCAAAATCCCACAGATATTGCAGGGGTACTGAGCTTAGGGAACTATCCCGGAAATAAAAGGCCGTGCTATTACCACAGGAATCCACCGTAGTATCGGGCGAAACCGTGAAGAAGGCCCGGGGTACCTCAGCAATGGTCAGGGTTTGCGTGGCACTGTCGATACAGCCGGCCGTACTCTCCTGAATGAGGGTAATGTTATAGCTGCCGGGGTAATCGAAAATAAGGGGTGAAGGGTTGTTGAAGAACAAGCCCTGGCTATCTACCTTCCAAATGCTCTGGGCAATACTTCCATTTACCACCTGGGTGGAATCATAAAGAAAAACGGAATCTCCGGCACAGGCAGCTTCCACACTAAAATCTACCGTAGGTATATCATGAATGATCACCGTATCGCATACCGTATGGTCGCAACCGTTACCGTAGGTTACGGTAAGGCAAACCCCGTATTCCCCATTATCGGTGTAGGTGTGTTGTGGGTTCACCAGCGATGACCCGGTACCATCGCCAAAGCTCCACAAATAAACCGGTTGAAAAGAGGTAGCCACCGTACTTTGGTTGGTGAACTGAATGCTTTCATTTTCACATACTTCATTGTTGGAAAGCGTAAAGCCAGCCGTGGGTGACGGGTTTACCGTAATCTGCAAAGTAGAAGTATCCTTATCACAGGCACCGGTAATAAAATTGGCAATGGTATAGTTTCCGGCAGCCGTGTAGGTAAAGCTTACCGTATCACCCGTAAGCAGTGCGGTATTACAGATACCCGTGGCGGGGTTGTAGTCCAAACACCATTTTACGGGCTGAACCGATGCAAACGACTGATCGTAAAATTGAATAGGCTGGTTCACACAATTTTGCTGGGTGTCCACCGCAAAAAAGGCCTGCAGGTCTTTGGCTTCGATGGTTACCGAATCACTATAGGTACTGTCGCCACACTCATTATAGGCCGTAAGGCTTACCCAAAAGGATACGGACCCGGTGCTGCTGGCGGGAAAGCTGTGGGCTACCACCGGCCAGGTATAAGGGTGAACCGTGGTGTTTCTTGGCAATACCGAGGTGCTGCTACCATCTCCAAAATCGATAGTCACCGAATCGGGATTACCGAGGCTGCGCCCGGATAGCAGGAAATTCACTTCATTGCTGCAAAGACTGTCCTTATTAAAGGAAAAGCCTGCCACCGGGTAAGGTTTGAGGATAATAGAGTCTAAGTGGCTGAAAACCCCGCAGCAGTTGCGAACCGTTTGGAGAATGTAATAGGTGGTATCGTTACGGTAATTACTTACGAAATCAGGTGGTGTATAATTACCCCCGGTAGTAACAGAATCGATAAGCACACGGTTTCCGGAAGGCGTAAAGCTGAACACCGACCAGCTTTGCTGGGTAATAAAACCGGAGCTCTGATCCTGGAACGTGATGTTCAGGGGACCGCAGTTACTCACGGTATCAGCGGTGAACAGGGCATCCGGTGGATCTAGAATAACCAGGGTTTTGGAAAGGGTGTCTATACACCCAAACTGTGATTCAATGCGTAAACTCACATTATAGGTGCCTGTATTGCTATAAACAAAAGTGGGATCGGTGCTGGTGGCATCCACTACCCCATCGTTATCAAAGTCCCACTCGCGGCTTTGAATTATACCCCCGTCCGGGTTGAGGGTTGAAAGATCATGGAATTGTACGGTAAGGCCCACGCAACTGGTATCCTGCCCGCAGGAAGCTGTATCGATACTGAAATCAGCCACCGGCAAGGGATAAACGGTTACTGAATCCATGCTTACATCTGAACAGCCCCGCGAATCAGTAGCGGTTAAGCTTACCAGGTAAGTCCCAGGGTTGGTGTACACGTGCACCGGATTTGCCTGGGTGGAAGTATCGCCATCACCAAAATCCCAGGCCCAGGCAGCAATCACATCGGTGGTAGTGGTAGCGTTGGTAAATACCGTACTGTCGTTAAAACATACCGGGGCAGTGGACCATACGGCATCGGGGCGTGCAAATACGGTAACCGTGTCGCTCACTGTGTTTCGGCAGGCCAGTGAACCTACTGAAACCTCCAGGCGGATATCGAAAATAAGATCGCTGGTGCCGTTGTTTGGAAAAATAAAAGTGGGATTGCCGGAAGAGGAAGAAAGTACGTTATTTACATACCACTCGTACTGAATGCCGCTACCGCTAACCACCGAATCCACACTTACCACCAGCGTATCCCCACAGCCCTCATAAGTGCTGAGCACAAAGAAGGGTGAAGGATCTTCCACGGTTTTAAAGAGTTGTTCGGCCGTATCGCTACGACAGCCAAAAGGACTTTGCACCACCAATTGTACCAGTACAGAATCGTCATAATCGGCTAAGGTGTAATTCAGGTTGCTGATACCGTTAAAACTCTGGATCAAGTTGCGGTTGGTGGGATTCAGTACGTTCCATGTGTAACTGGAATTGGCCTGTGGAAACTGGCTTACGTTCAGGCTATCACCAAGAATCGTAAAGGGTGCACAGGAAACGGTATCATTTGGAGCAAATAGAGCCACCGGATTGGGGTGTACCGTGACTAAATCCACCACGGTGTCTGCACAACCGAAGGGATTAGTTGCGATGAGGCGGATGAAAAAAGTACTGTCAATGGTGCCGCTATTAGTAAAGGTAACCGTAGGCACGGAATCCGTTGAATTGAAACCGTTGCCAAAATTCCAGTCAAAGCTCATGCTATCACGGGGAATACCGTTTTGCCCCGAAAAACTCTGGTTTGCAAAAGTGATTTGTAAAGGGCCGCAACTGTCGGCCGGGCTAAAGCTAAAGGCGGCTGTAGGTTTGGGGTAAACCGTAAAGGCCCGCACCAATGAATCCACACAACCATCGCTGTTCAATAAATCCAGGCGGATGGCATATACGGCAGAATCGCTGGTGGTTAAAGGAAAGTCAATCACCGGATTGGCCGATGTGGCTCCACTAATAGTTACCCCGGCCGCAGGACTTACGGACCATTGGTAATTCAGGCCCGTACCTACCGAGCTATCGCTGGGGCTTACTGTTTGCGGGCTACAACCCCGGGCGGGAAGTCCGAAGGCCGCCAAGGGGCGGTTGTGAATACTGATGTTTTGAATACTGCTATGCGTGCAACCGTCCACCGAGGTAACCAGCAGCACAATGGTGTAAACGGAGTCCCCCGCTCCTTGGGCATCGGGAAAGTAAAAATCGGGTTGCGTCAGGCTGCTGTCGCTCACGTACACATTGGCGGGCACCGTCCAGGCATAGGCAGCGGCAGCTCCTTTGAAAATACTATTGTTGGTTACGGATACCGTATCACCGGCACAGACGGAACCAAAACTAAAACCGGCCACCGGCTGGGGCAATACCCTTACACTATCCAGCACACTACGCCCGCAACCATTGGTACCTACGGTAATATCCAGGCGTATCTCAAAATCCAGGTCGCTTTGCCCGGAATTGATCAGCAGGAAAGTGGGTTGTGCGGCCGAAGAGCTGGCAATACCATTCACAAACCATTCGTATTGCAAACCGGGAGAAGTAATCACCGAGTCCACGGTAACCACCAGGGTATCTCCACAGCCTTCATCGGTATTTAGGAAAAAGAAGGGTGAGGGATCTTCCACGGTTTGGAAGAGTTGCTCCACCGTATCGTTTTGGCACCCAAAGGCACTGATCGCCACCAATTGCACCAAAACCGAGTCGTTGTAATTGCTTATTGTGTAATTCAAGGCACTGATACCGCTGAAGGATTGCACTACGTTACGGTTAACCGGATCCAGCACATTCCATTGATAGGAAGCATTCGCAACGGGAAACGGCTGTACATTCATGCTATCGCCCAATAAGGTAAAAGGTGCACAACCAATGGTATCCTCCGGATTGAAGATGGCCCGTGCATCGGGATGTACGGTAACCGAATCCGTTACCGTATCGCTACAGCCCAGGCTATTGGTAATAGCCAGTTGCACTATGTAAGTACTATCTACCGTACCGCTATTGGTAAAGGTTACGCTGGGTAAGGAATCTGTGGAAGTTTGACCATTCCCGAAATCCCACATTATGTTGAGAGTCGCCAGGCCTTCACCCGGTACTGAAGTTTGCGAAGTATTTTGAAAATTGACCGTATAAGGAGAGCAACTGTCTTGCGGACTAAAGCCAAAGGCCGCCACCGGTTTAGGATATACCGTGAATACGCGACTGGTGGAATCCACACAGCCGGCACTATCCACAACGTTTAGTGTAAGGGTGTAAACTACCGAGTTGTTTACACTCACCGGAAAATCGATGATGGGATTTGAGGCCGAGCCATTGTTAATATTTACCCCGGCAGAAGGGCTAACCGACCAGTTATAGCTTAGCTGATTACCCAGTGAACTATCGGCCGGACTAAGCGAAAGCGGGCCGCAGGCGGCAGTCGGTATCGTGAACTGTGCCCTGGGACGGCTGGGAACGGTTACACTTTGTACCAAAGTATCCAAACAACCATCCACCGAAGTAACCAAAAGCTGAAGGGTATAACTCGAATCGGTACCACTGTTATTATCCGGGAAAGCTAGGCGGGGCTCAAAAGCCGTGGTATCGTCAATAAAAACCGATGCCGGCACCTGCCAGTTATAGGAAGCGGCCGCACCTTTGAAAATGCTATTGTTACTTACCTGTACCGTATCGCCCGCGCAAAAGCTACCCAGATCGAAGGCTGCCAACGGGCGGGGGTAAATTACCACCTGTCGCACCGTACTGTCCGAACAACCTGAACCGGCCTGTACCTCACGCTTAATGGTAACTATGGAGTCATTCTGGTTGGAGAGGTTCACCAAATTAAGGGTATCCGTACTACCCAAAGCCACCGGCTGGTTATTGATAAACCAATTTCCCGGATTGCCGGAGCTATCGGTTACCACCACCTGTAAAACCGAACACCCGGCTGTATCCCCCACTATATCAAAACCCACCGAAGGCTGCAAGACCACCGAAACCGTGAGGCTATCGGCATAATCGCAGCCAAAAGCATCAGTATAGTTATAATTCAAAGTGTAATTACCGACACCTGCCACCAGGGGATCAAAAGTACCTCCTGCATTTACCCCTGTACCAGACCAGCTCCCTCCGGCCGGATTGGCCATAAAAGTATAGCTACCCCCGTTCAGGCACAGGCTGGTATCGTTATCGATTTGCAAATTGGCCAATGGAAAAACCTCGATCTCTACCGAGTCTTCCACGGTGCAGCCCAGCGAATCGGTGATACGGACATAATACACAACGGTGGAATCCAGGGCAGAACGACTGGGATTGAGAACGGTACTATCCGAAAGACCGGTGGAGGGGCTCCACACAATGGTATAAGGAGCAGTACCTCCGCTGACCGTAGCATTCAGGCTGGTGGTATCGGAATAACAGATGGATTGATCATTACCGGCATTTACTATTAACTCAGGGGCCACGTTCACCGTAAACGTAAGGCTGTCGGTACAGCCCAAAGCATCGGTAACTTCCAATTGAATTACCGTATCGGTAGTCAATGAAGCCAGCACCAATGAATCGTTGGTTGAAACTACTCCTTGCCCGTTAATGGTCCATTCAAAACTGTAGGGTAGTAAACCCAGGCTGGCATTGGCCCTGATCACCAGGCCATCGTTGTAACAAAGTAAGGTATCGGCAATGGAGTCCAACTGCGGGCGTTGCAGTATTTGCACATTCATGGAATCTGTAAAACTGCCACAGGCATTGGTAACGGTATGGCTGATGATGTAATTGCCGTGCTGGGTAAACTGTATTACCGGCTGCGAGTCACTGGCGGTGGTAGCATTCAGGAAGCTCCACCCGGTGGCCGGGGTAACGGTCCATTGGTAATTGATAATTGGAGCCAGGCTATCCTGAATGACCGGGGCCAGCAGAGAATCACCAAAATCGAGGGTAGTAAAACTACATACCACCGTATCGCCCGGCATTACCATACTCGGAATTCCCTGTACTACCAGGGTATCCGTGACCACCACCGTATCGCAATTGTTACCGGCCCTTAACTCCACCACGTATATACCACTGCTGGTAAAAGTGATGCTTTGCGTAGTATCCAGCGCACCGGTAGGCCCGAAAAAATAGCCGGAGGGCTGCAGTACCCGCCATTGCAGGTCAAGGGTTTGACAAACCGATTGGATATTGCCTACAAAAGAGGCTAATACCGATTCTCCGCTGCAAATGGTATCGTCACTCAGCACAAAATCCGCTACCGGAATAGAGTCGATACAAATTACACGGGTATTGGTATCATTGGTACACTCCTGGGCATTTCCCACTACCTGCTGTATAGTGTATAAACCGGTTTGGTGAAAAGTAACGTCCAGTGGATTGGCTCCGGATATCCAGTTAATGGGATCGGGGCTACCGAAGGTACTACCCAGGCTGGCTGCGCCCCCCACTACGGTATAGGTAGAAGGACTGATGGCCCAAATGGTTTTACCATCCTCAAAACAGACCCCGTTACGCACGATACCTCCTTCCAGGGAAGTATCCTGGATCAAAACCGATTGATTAACACAGGCATCGGGTTCATTCTCAAAACCGGCAAATGACGGAGCCGAAATGTAGATCGGCTCTACTGTACTGGACCGCTCGGAACAAGGGTTGGAAGCCCTGAAACTCAGTTCAAAGGCATTGTTGAACTTGGAAGAGTTAAAGCCGCAGGAACTCAGCATAAAACGATGACATACCGTATCGGGTGGTGGATGCGAAAAAACCACATCCGGGCTTCCATCATTGGAACTCAGGGTATAAACTGTTTCCGGGTTATTACCCGCAACCCCGGTAACGGCCACACATATTTCAATGTAACCGCTGTCGCGGGGAATACACTGGTTAATGGTTCCCCCGGGGATACTGAAACCTATGGCCGGTTGCTGGCCTATAAATACATTAATAGTATCGGTGCGGCTACATCCATTGGAATGATTGAGGGTAAGGGCTACCTCGTACAAACCTGCCCCCACGTACTGATGGCTGATACCGGCTCCCAGGTTATTGGGAAATACAGCACCCGAAACCGTGGCAGAACCATCCCCGAAATCCAGGTTATAGGAACTATAATTGGTGGCCAGGGATTGGTTGTAAAACGTAAAAGTACTGGTATTGGATACCGAGTCGCAACTGGAATAGGTAAGCCTGCCCTGCCAGGGCGTACCAAAGCCATTGGCGCGCAGTACCGGTTCAGGTGCATCGTTCACATAGATATCCCTGGTGGTAGTCTCGGTGCAGGCTCCCGCTGTTACCGTGTAGGTAAGAGTGTGCTGACCGGGATTGGCCGCATCGGGATCGAAGGTATTGTTGCTAACCCCGGGCCCGCTGAAAGTACCTCCGGGCGGTGTCCCGGTGAGATTGAGCGGAGCGTCACTTTCACAAACGGTATCGGGTACGGTAAAAGTGGGTACATTCAACTGGTTCACCTCCACGTTTAAATTGCGGCTGGCAATCACGCTGTCCATAAAATAAACGTTCACCAAAGCCTGAAAGCTACCGGTGGCAGCGTATGTCACGTTAAAACTACCAGCCCCGGCAAAGCTACTGAGGCTACCCCCGGTGAGCGTCCAGATGATGCTGTCGTTAGCACCCGTATAATTGGCTGTGTAAGAAATGGTATTGCCATCGTCCAGGCACAGGAAAACGGTATTCCCCTGTAGGGCCGGAGTAGTGGAAACGCTAAGCTGTGCCTGCATTTTTTGAAAAAAAACAAACAGCAAAAAAGTCAATAGAACCTTAAAAACCCGTTTTCCTCTCATTATTACCTCTCCACGGTCATTCCTAAAATGGTTTAACTTGGGGTCTGCCAGGGATGCGAAAATAAACATTTCAATAGTCTTGTGAGGCCCAATATCACCCCCTATTTCATTGGTACAAAATAGATTAAACCCAAGCTTTGGATTTCTTAAAATCCTATTATCAAGCTCTTAGAGTATCAGTTTTTAAAGATTAAGGGCTTTCTGAAAGAAGCCCCGTACAAGAATTTTTGCGCGTTTTCGGTTTCCCGGGCGTTGTTCATAAAAGCTCATTTCAACCTTTGAACTGAGAGCAATTTGAATGTTGTTATTTTTGGCAACGGAAATTCCAATGAATGGCTAAAGGCAAAAAGAAAGCAAACCCATCAGGAAACACTACGGCTACCCTGAAGAACTTTTTTCGCAACAAAACCAACCACACGGTACTCGGCATACTGCTGGTTTTCCTGGCTATATTTATGGCTGGTGCTTTTACGTCTTACCTCTTTAACTGGCAAGCCGATCAAAGTGAAGTGCAGGGCAGCTTCTTTTCGCTACTTGCCAATCCTGAATTTGAGGTACAAAACGTTTTGGGCAAGGTCGGTGCCGCTATGGGCCATCAGTTTGTTTACCACTGGTTCGGAATATCGGCCTATCTACTCTGCTGGTTCCTGTTGGTTTCGGGCTTGCGCATTGCCCTGCGGGTAAAACTGGTCCGCCTGCAACGAACAGCCGCAGTATTGCTTTTCCTTCTGATATGGGCTCCCACTGCCCTGGCCTATCTGAATTTTGAGAATCCGGTTTGGAGCGGGGGTAACGGTTATTTTACCGAACGCTGGATGAATGATATTGCCGGTCCGGTGGGTACAGCTGTGGTGCTAATCTTTGCCATGTTGGTTTTCCTGGCCGTACGCTTTCGCTGGACCCCGGATAAGATCAATGCCTTTTTTGCTAACCTTAGCTTGCCCGGCCGGGGAAGAAGCCAAGAAGAACCGGTAACGGAAGAGGAAAATTCTCCGGATGAAGAAGAAATTCAACCGGAAGAAAAACTGGAAATTGACTTTGACGATGCGGATGAAGAAACGGAAAGTGAAAATGAACCGGAAAAGGAGATCAACGAACCGCTAATTATAGATCAGACTTCCAACCAAACGGACGATGAGCAACCCCAGGCAGAGGAAGATGAAAACTTTGAAATAGAAGCGGTTGAGGAAGAAGAATCGCTAAGCGAAAAGGAAGTCAACAAAAAAGTAAAAGAGTTTGGTGAGTATGACCCTACCCTGGACCTTTCCCGCTTTAAGCTACCCCCCATCGATCTGCTTAAGGATTACGGGGATAGTAATATTACCATTAACCAGCAGGAACTGGAGGCCAACAAAAATAAGATTGTAGATACCCTCAACAATTACAACATTGAGATCTCCAAGATCAAGGCCACCATCGGGCCTACCGTAACGCTGTACGAAATTGTACCTGCGGCCGGGGTACGCATCAGCAAGATCAAGAACCTGGAAGATGATATTGCCCTTTCACTCTCCGCATTGGGCATACGCATTATCGCCCCGATACCGGGCCGTGGAACCATCGGTATTGAAGTACCCAGTACCACCCCGCAAATGGTTCCTATGCGGAATATGCTGAAAAGTGAAAAATTCCAGAAAACAGACATGGAACTGCCCATTGCTTTTGGAAAAACCATCAGCAACGAAACCTTTATGGCCGACCTCACCAAAATGCCTCACTTGTTGATGGCCGGTGCTACCGGACAAGGTAAATCGGTGGGCCTCAATGTTATCCTTACTTCCATTCTCTATAAAAAACACCCTTCGCAGGTGAAGTTTATCCTGGTAGATCCTAAAAAGGTGGAGCTTACACTTTTCAACAAAATAGAGCGGCATTACCTGGCTAAACTACCGGATACCGAAGAGGCCATTATCACCGATACCACCAAGGTGATCCATACCCTCAATTCTCTTTGCATTGAAATGGACAACCGTTACGACCTGTTGAAAAACGCCATGTGCCGTAACCTGAAGGAGTATAATGCCAAGTTTATTAAGCGAAAGCTGAACCCCGAGGAGGGACACCGTTACCTGCCATACATTGTATTGGTGATTGATGAGTTTGCCGACCTCATAATGACGGCTGGTAAAGAGGTGGAAACCCCTATTGCACGTCTTGCGCAACTGGCAAGAGCCATTGGCATTCACCTGATTATTGCTACCCAAAGGCCTTCGGTGAATGTGATTACCGGTATTATCAAGGCCAACTTCCCGGCCAGGGTGGCCTTTAGGGTAACTTCTAAAATAGATTCGCGTACCATCCTGGATGCCGGTGGTGCCGACCAGTTGATTGGTAAGGGGGATATGCTTTTTGCCAGTGGTAGTGATCTCATCCGTATTCAATGTGCTTTTGTGGATACTCCCGAAATTGAAGAAATCACCGATTACATCGGTAACCAACAGGCTTATCCCGAAGCGTATCAGTTACCGGAATACAAGGGCGAGGACGAAGGCGGAACCGTGGATATTCTCGATCCTTCGGAAAGAGACTCTCTTTTTGAAGATGCTGCCCGCGTAATTGTAATACACCAGCAAGGGTCCGCTTCCCTTTTGCAGCGTAAACTCAAGCTGGGTTACAACCGTGCCGGGCGTATCATCGACCAATTGGAAGCGGCTGGTATTATCGGTCCCTTTGAAGGCAGCAAAGCACGGCAGGTACTTATACCGGACGAAATGGCTTTGGAACAGTTATTGAAAAATGAACAGAACAACACGTAACGCTACTATGAAAAGATTTTTCACCCTCCTCATTTTGGTAGGTTTTACCTCCACCACCCTGGCCCAGGCTACCAACGCTGAAGCCAAGGAAATTTTGAACCGCGCCTCCAAAAAAATGCGCTCCTTTGACAATCTTTACCTCACCTTCACGTACTTTTTTGAAAATAGCCGCGTGAACCCACCCGTTACGCAGCAGGAAAAAGGGGATATTGCCATTAAGGGTGATGCCTATCACCTCAACTTCATGGGTACCGAGCAAATCCGTAACGGCAATAAGCTCTACACCATACTGGAGATGGATGAAGAAGTGCAGATTACCGAATATGAGGAAGGTGAAGATGCGGGCCTCACCCCTACCCGCATTCTCGATCTTTACAGCAAAGGTTACAGCTACAAGCTGGGTGGTAGCGAAAAGGTGAATGGCAAAACCATTCAATACGTTATCCTGAAGCCCAACGCTTCAGAAGAAGTAGATAAGATTATGGTGGGTGTGGAAAAAGATACCGATCACATCTACTCCCTTAAACAATGGGGAACCAACGGTACCATTACCACCTTCCAGGTAACTTCATTTGAACCCAATAAAAAGCTTCAACCCGCTTATTTTGCTTTTAACCGTAAGAATTATGAAGGCTATTACATTGCCGAGTAGCACAACATGAAAACCCTCGATCGCTTTGTATTAAAGTCGTTCACGCGGCCCTTCCTTACCACTTTTATTGTAATGGTACTCTTCCTGCTGATGCAGTTTGTATGGAAGTACATTGACGATTTGGTGGGCCGTGGCGTGGAATGGTATTACATAGCCGAGTTATTGTTTTATACTTCCGCAACGGTAGTGCCCATGGCCCTGCCGTTGGCGGTACTCCTCTCCTCCATCATGACCTTCGGAACGCTGGGTGAGCACAATGAAATGGCGGCCATGAAATCATCGGGCCTCTCACTGATACGGGTAATGCGTCCGCTCATTATTTTCATGTTGCTCGCTGCGGCCGGTCAGTTCCTTTTTGCCAATTACGTTATACCGGTGGCCAACCTCAAAAGCCAAACCCTATTGCGGAATATCACCAACAAAAAACCGGCACTTAATATCCGCCAGGGAGTATTTTATACCGGTATTGAAGGCTATTCCATCAAAATCGGTCAAAAAACCGGACCTGATAACAACCAGCTCAAAAACATTTTTATTTACGACCATACCAAAAAACAGGGTAATCTTAAGGTAATTGCTTCCGAAACCGGGGAAATGAAAGTTACCGATAATGAAATGTACCTCAACATCGATTTGGTAAACGGTTATTCGTATGAGGATTTGCAGCCCGCTAAGCTCAAAGACCGGGATAATCATCCGTTTGTGAAGTCTTCTTTTGACCGTTCGGTTATTCGTTTTAACCTTTCCGATTTCCAGAGTGGCGACCTGAGAGCCGGTGCACGTAAGGATTACGACATGCTCAACGTTGTACAGATTGATGAGGCGGTGGATTCACTCAAAACTAATTTTGATGAACGAAGAGCTGAATTCCGGACCCAGATGTCGGACAAATACTCCTTTGAAACCCTGGTTCCTGAACGCAGGGATGAGGAAGATTCTACGGTGACCCCCACTTCAGCCCTAAAGGAGGATATCCTGGCCAACATTAAAACCACCGACCGCCAGAAGGTAGTGCAGAATGCCCTGCGTATTGCCCGCAGCAACAAGGCCTATTATACCAATGCTGCAGCCGAATACCTGTGGCGCGACAAATTGATTGCCAGACACCTTTTGGAATGGCAAAAGAAATTTTCGGTTTCCTTTTCCTGCATTGTATTGTTTTTCATCGGTGCCCCGCTGGGTGCCATTATCCGTAAAGGCGGTATGGGTATGCCGGTGGTTATTTCGGTATTTATCTTTATTGTATATCACGTAACCAGTTATTCTTTTGAAAAACTCGGTCGTGAGCTGGTATGGAGTCCCTTCCGCGCTATGTGGACCGCTAACTTCATACTGTTCCCCATCGGGGTTTGGCTTACCTATAAATCGGCTACCGACAGTGCTATTTTCAACATTGAAAACTACCTGAAACCTTTTCAAAAAATTTCAAGCATCTTTGCCGGGCGAAAGAAAAAGAGCCTTGAAGATTCTTCTGCTGAGCAATAAAGTTCCCTACCCTGCGCGCGATGGCAGCAGCATCGCTATCAAAATGATGATTGATGGTTTACTGGCCAATAATGCAGAGGTAAGTTTATTGTGTCTCAATACCTTAAAGCATTATAAAGAACCGCAGCACATAGCCGCTGAAAAGCCGGAAAGCCTTCGGTTAGAGGTAGTAAAAGCCAATACCAACATCCACCCGCTGGGGGCATTGTCCAACCTCGTTTCCGGGCAGCCTTACCACGTTTCCCGCTTTGCCGTACCTGCCTTCCGGCAAAAACTCATCGAAATGTTGCAGGAGCACCAATACGATGTAGTACAATTGGAAGGGCTTACCATGGGTGTTTACCTACCGGTAATACGACAGTACTCAGGAGCCAAAGTCAGTCTAAGGGCCCACAACGTGGAATACCTCATCTGGGAGCGGCACCTGCAATCGTTACACGATTACTTCCGCAAACAATACCTGAAGATACAGGTAAACCGGCTCAAGAATTTTGAAAAAGAAGTGGTAAGTAATGTGGATCTCATGGTACCCATTACTCCCGTGGATGACGATCACTTCAGGTCCTTCCGATCTGATTATACAGGTACCGTAATCCCTTGCGGTATAAACCCGGATGAGCTTCACCCTGCATCCATCGAACCGGAATTCGACATTGTTTACCTCGCCAGTTTTGACTGGCCTCCCAATGTGCAGGGGCTGGAATGGTTCCTCAGCAGAGTATGGCCTTTGGTTTTGGAAAAATACCCCGATACTACCTTTGCCCTGGGTGGGCGACACCTTCCAAACTCTATCCTCAATATGAATATACCCGGTTTTAAAATAATTGGACCGGTGGCTTCCATGCCTGAATTTATTGCTAAGGGTAAAGTGGTAATTGTCCCTCTGTTGGCGGGAAGCGGAATGCGCATTAAAATTGTGGAAAATATGGCGATGGGAAAGGCTATGGTATCCACCACGGTTGGCGCAGAAGGTATTGAGCTGAAAGACGGAGAAAATATTCAGCTTGCCGATGAACCGCTTAAATTTGCGGAAGCGATCGGTAGCCTGCTGTCCGATCCGGACTTAAGGCATCGAATGGAAAAAGAAGCACGTGCCAACGCTGAAAGGCACTACAACACTTTTAAATTGGGTTCGGAACTTCTGGATTTTTATCGCGCTGCATTATGATACTCATCGCTAAAATCCTGTTTTTTGTTTCGCTTACGGGTATCATCCACACCTACGTGCTTTATCCTTTATTGATGATATTGTTACATCGGGTTAAGGGTTCGTCTGAAAAGCCAGGTATCACGCAGGAAAGTGACCTACCCTCGGTGGAAATCATTTTCGCGGCCTATAATGAGGAAGCAGTGATTGCCGAGAAAATTAAAAGCAGCTTTCTGTCCCACTATCCCGCCAACAAGATCAGTCTGCACCTGGGTTCAGACCGTAGTTCAGACGGTACAGACCGTATTGTAGCCGAGCTGCAGAACGACTATCCAAGCCTTAAAATCACCCGTTTTGAAGAGCGTACCGGTAAATCGGGTATCATCAATCAACTGGTAAAAAACTCCGAAGCCGATCTCCTCATTCTTACCGATGCCAACATTATTTTTGAGAAAGCCACCATCCCTACCTTAGTAGCGGGTTTGAACGACCCTAAAACCGGAGCGGTGGGAGGCTCTATTCAATATCGGGAGCTTTACGAGCGAGGTATCAGTAAACAGGAAAATACGTATTTACAGCTGGAGAACCGCCTTAAAGAGGCCGAGTCAGACCTTTTGAAAAATGCAATGGGGCTGGAAGGTGGGTGCTACATTATCCGCAGGGAGCTCTTCCCGCAAATTCCTCCCCTGTTTTTTATGGAAGATTTTTTTGTGAGCCTGGCGGTGATGGAACAGGGTTATCAGGTACTTTTTGATCAAAATGCCCGCTGTTTTGAAGATGTAAGTACCGCCAGTACTGAAGAGTACAAACGTAAAACCCGTATTTCCATTGGTAACTTTCAAAACCTGGGGCGTTTTAAAAAACTCATCTGGACGCGTTTTTACCCGCTAGGTTTTGCCTTTGTTTCCCACAAAGTGCTGCGCTGGTTCACACCGTTTTTCCTGGTTTTACTACTACTTTGCTCGGTTTTATTAAGCGCAGAGAGTCGTTTATTTTCATTATTTTCAGGAATCTACTTTCTCTTTCTTTCCGCAGGACTTTTCGGTATCTTATTTTCGCAAAGTAAAAGTTTGTCCTGGCTTAAATACCCGGGGCACTTCATTCATATGAACCTGGCTTTGTTACGCGGGTTTTTCATTTACATAAAAGGAGTTAAAAGCAATGTCTGGCAGCCTACCACCCGAAACCAAAATTAAGCTCAACACCATTGAAGAAGCGGTCGAAGATATCCGTAAGGGTAAGGTGGTGATTGTGGTGGACGATGAAGACCGTGAAAATGAAGGGGATTTTGTGGCCGCAGCACAAATGGTTACTCCTGAAATGATCAATTTTATGACCAAGGAGGGCCGTGGTTTGATCTGCACCCCTTTGGTAGAGAGTCGTTGCAAGGAGCTGGACTTAAGCCCTATGGTTTCAAAAAATACGGACCCTAACAATACCCAGTTCACCATTTCAGTGGATCTGATCGGCCAGGGTGTAACCACCGGTATTTCGGCCAGCGATCGCGCCAAAACCGTGAAGGCTTTGGTGAACCCTGAAACCACCCCCGGTAACCTGGCCCGCCCCGGACATATTTTTCCATTGATCGCGAAACCCGGTGGGGTACTTCGCAGAACCGGGCATACCGAAGCCGCCATTGACCTGGCTCGCCTGGCGGGTTTGCAGCCGGCCGGGGTAATTGTGGAGATCATGAACGAAGATGGCTCCATGGCTCGCTTGCCACAACTGTACGATATTGCCCAAAAATTCGACCTCAAGCTAATTACCATTGAAGACCTGGTGGCTTACCGCATGAGCCAGGAGTCACTCATCAGCAAGGAAGAGGAATTTGAACTGGAAACGGCCTACGGCACTTTTACACTCCGCGCTTATAAGCAGACTACCAACGGTCAAATACACATTGCTCTCACCATGGGTAACTGGGATACGGAAGAGCCGGTTTTAGTACGTATGCATTCCATTGCCACCGCTCACGATATTTTTGCCATCCTCACTTCCGACACCAGCCACCAGTTGGGAAAGGCCCTGAAAAAGGTAAGTGAAGAAGGAAAAGGGGCTTTAGTGTATATGAACCAGGAAGGCTCGCCCAGCAGTCTTTTGGAAAGAATACGGGAATACAAAAACCAGGATGGGCCGGTGCGGAAAATATCTTTTGCCAAGGATAACCGCGATTTTGGGGTAGGTGCCCAAATACTGCACGACTTAGGCATCACCAACATAAAGTTACTGACCAATAATCCTATAAAACGCGTTGGCATAACCGGTTACGGACTCACCATAGTGGAGAATGTGACGATGTAATTATTGGGGGTCAGAGTTTTTTTTCTGCTCACTTTCCCCTTCGTTACCTTGTTCCGAATCTTTCGGCTTACTCTCCTTCAACTCCTGGATGTTTTCTTCATCCGGGCCTGGAACCTCTTCTTCCTTGGCCTGTTCCTCCTTACGGTCTTCTTGCTGGGTAGATTGAATCGGGTTAAAAACCTTGTAGAAGAACTCGCTCCAGTTATCGAAATCCACGCGGTAAAATACACCCACTCCCTGTTGATAGTTTTGATCGGCAAATGAAAACTGGTCCTGTACAGCACGGTTAAAGGCCTTGGCTCTTAATCGCCCGTCTTCGGTAATATTATACTCGAGCTCAAATTCACCGGCAATTTGGTTTCTGTTTTCTCCGATGGGTACACCCACCACTCCGTTCACCGTAAAACGATCGTTGAAAAAGCGTTTGGAAACACCCACTTCCACTTCCTCCTGGGAGTTTACATTCAGGTTATTGGGGTCATTGATATTAGCACCGTTCTGAAGGTTACCGGCACTTTGATAGTCCAGCGAAACATTGTAGTCACCGGTAAGTTGATTGATCCAACTACTGGCGCGGCTGGCCAAAAGTTTCAGGCCTTGTTCTCTTCCCGTGCTTCCTCCGGGGTCTGCCAATCCCTGATCGGGCGCAAAGCGGTTAAAGGCCAGTAGTGAAAAAACCTGCTGATTAATACGGGTATCATCCGAAAGGCGGTTGGACAATACAGTTTGTACGGTTGAGTTGGCGCGGGGGGCCTCTATATCGAAACCGATATCCGGGTCCATCAAATTACCTGACATGGTCATATCTACATTTACCAAAACGCGCCCTCCGTTGTAATCGGCTACCAATGGGCTTGGGTCGGCACGGGTACTGTACTCGGCCGTTATATTGACCAATGCATCCAGGGGGTCACCATTCCACGTAACCGTTCCTCCCCGCTGTACCCTGAAGTTACGTTTAAGGATATTTTCAAGGGCAAAAAGGAATTGTCCCTCGTAAACGGTATAGGTTCCGTACAACTCCAAATCCTGAAAGGGCTCTATTCTCAAACGTATATTGCCGTTACCGGTAGAGGTAAGCTTGGAACCGGCCTCCTGGTCAATAATGATTTGCACACTGGCATTTCGATTTACCGATATGTTAAAATCGAGGGTTATACCTTTATTTATGCTGGGAGTATTCGCTTCTTCCTCTTTTAAACTATCCGGTTCATTAGGTTTGACGAACGTTACAAAGTTCGATTTACGTACTTCTTCGGCCACATCAAGGGGAATGTTAAAGCGGGTATCTCTTTCCGTTGAAACATCAGCCCGGATCACCACCTCATCGGCCGGGCCTTTTACCGTGATAACCCCGCTTACGAAGGCTTTACCGTAGTAGGCATTGTTGGAAGAGGCTTCGGTATTTAAAGCCAAAAGCTCCTTGGCATCAACCCTAAGGTCTAACATAAAGTCCCTGAAGTTTTTATGCCTCACCGTTCCACTTACTTTGCCCTCGGTACCATACTCACTGTCGCGTAAAACCAGGTCGGGAAAAGAAATACGGTCGGGGAGAATTTTTACCTTGGGACTACCGGTAAGGTTATAATCGGTTTGTAAAAAGGAAACGGTGAAGGCTACTTTCGGTAAATCCAGTTCTCCCTCTACCTTTGGTGACCCGGTATTACCACTTACCTGGATTCCCCCGTTTACATAGCCGCGCAGGTTTTCCACCGTTCCGCTAAGCAGGGGGTTCAAAGCCGCCAGGCGGAACTGGTCGAAATCAATATCGAAATTGATGGAGCCCAGGGAGTCTGGCTGATAATAGCCTTTCATATCCAGGGTTTTAACTGCACCTAGTTGCAACTGGGCGGCCAGACTGATGGTATCATTCTTATACGTCCAGTCACTTTCCGCTTTAAGGTCACCCAGCAGCGTACTGTTCATTTCCAGACTATCAATGGTGAGTTTGGCCGCAAAACGGGGTTTACCGAGGACCTGTGAAACAATAACATCACCGTAGAGCTCACCGTTGAAACGTGCGGCCGGTGATCCCACAAAATAATTGACCAGATCCATACCGAAACCGCGCATGTTGAGCCTCAGGATCTCGTTGGGGTCATCGGAGATATTACCGTTTACAAACAGTGAACGTTCGCCATTGGAAATGACCAGGTTTTCAATATACACCCCTCCTGAATCGAGGTAAATACGATTTTCATCCAGAATGTAAAAATCCTGGAAGCCAATATTAAAGCGGGATGAATCGATACCGAATTCAAAATTGGTACTGTCGTTTTGGAGAGCATAACCATCAATATCCGCACGACTATCGATACTATCCCTTAAGATCCACCTCAGGTTAAAAAGGAGGGTATCGTGGTAGTAGAAATTAGCCAGCGTAAGAGAGTCTATTTGGAAACCACTGGCCAACTCTATCCCTGCGATGGTAAAGCCCAGTACCGATTCATCATCGGCCCCATTGTATTGAAGATCAATGGATGCCACCTGGTTTTTCTGGTATTCAAAACCGGGAGATTTAAGGTCAATATCCAACTCATGGGTGCTGGAAATATATTTACCGTTAATGAGCGTGTTGGGCTCAATGTCCAGTTCAGGAATAAAAATTTCGGTAAGTATGCCGGTATTTTTTATGTGAATGGCAAACTGGAAATCATCTTCCGGAGCCTGGGGCAAGCCTTTGCCTGATTTTATAAACTTCCTCAGGTGGTAGGTAAACGCCTTGGAAATACCCGATAAGGTGTAATTTCCGGTCACCTCTGCATCCAATATATTGGATCGTATTTCCAGCGAGCGGTTGGAGTCCAAACCATTGGATTTTACTTCTATATCTTCGAAAAAATAAAAGTTATCTGCGTTCTCGAAGGTGGTATTCACAATTTTGATTTCACCCTGCCAGCGGTCGTAATTCAGGGCTATAAAATCAATATCCATTTCTGCCGATACCCTGGCAATAGAATCTTCGGTGAGGTTGAGGGCGTACAGGTCGGCCGAGTCTATCCGGGCTACAAAGTTGTAACGGGAGCTGTCCGAGCCAAAATTGGCGTTTCCATCAAACACAAATTTCAGGTTAGGATCATCGGCTTCAAAGTGCCCGCGAAAGTTTCCCTTTTGAATACGTCCGTTAATACTCATTTGTGAATACCCATATTGGTTGAATTCAAAAAGTGGAATTTGCCCTTGTAGCTTAGTATTCATGGTTTGAGGGTCTAAACCCCGGCCATCAACCTTTAACCGGGCAGTAGCCTTGCCCAGGGCCGAATCTTTCAACAACAAACCCAGGTTCAGGTCATTTATCTCCACATCACCCTTATAGGTAATGTTCTCAAGGGTAGTGTCCGGTTGCCTGAAAAATATATCGGCTTTTACCGTACCTACATCGGCCGTTACCGTAGCATTGGTTTGAAAGTCCTTCAGGTAGCCCTTAAAGCTTCCGGTGAAGTTTATATTTCCCAATTGATCGATCATCCCCGGGAGGGTAGAATCGGAAAACAAGCCGTTGATAAAGCGTATATCTTCCGGTACTGTATTCAAAAATATTTCACCGATGTCTAGGTAAAGACTGTCGGCATTGGTTGGGTTTTTAAGTGCAATATCACCCCTTATCCGGGTAGCTTGCCCCACCTCAATGACCAGATCACGGGTTTTGAGATCACTTACCGTTCCATCCACTTCCCCACTTATTTTGAAGCGGTTGAAATTGGGAAACTTACTGGTAAAAAAGGCGATCTCATCCGATTCCACGTAGGTGTCATCACTCAGGTCAGCCTCTATCCTAACCTGGTTTACAAAATCCTTAAATGCACTTTTGGAGTTGTATTTAAGGGCAATATCGCCTTCAATGTAGCTGCGGCTGGTCTTCAACTCCAAATCTTCAAAGTAAAGTTGATCGGCCAGGTACCCCATCTCCCCCTCCATTTTATAAATATCCAGGCTGTAACGTTCCTTAACGGAAAGGTTTTGTATATCGGCCGTAAAGTAACTGCCGTTCAGGTCAAAATCATCGATCTCCAGGTTTATCTGCCGGGCCCAATAACGGCTGCAGCTATCACAATTCAGATTATCGAGCCGGAAACTACCATCGTTGATGGTGACTTCCCCAATTTCCATTTTAAAGGGTGGCGCGTTGGGCTTAGGCTCAGCGGGAGTTAGTTTCTGAATGAATTTTTTGAAACCCGGTAGGCTATCTCCCTTTTCAGTAACCCAGTTGAAGCGTAATTTATCAACACTAATATCACTGGCAACCAGGGTATTGCTTTCTGCATAAAATCCGCTGAACCCAAAGCTCAACTCCCGGGCATAAGCGAGGGTGTCCCCGTTCTCATCCGGCAGAAATAATTCCTCTAAGTGGGCTTCATTAGGAAAACTATAACTGAAATGATCCAGTGAAACATGGGTATCGTACTTTCCATTGAACCAGCTCACCGCTTTTTGGGCAGCCCAGGTTTGTACGCTGGTAAAGGAAAAAGCAATGGTAAGCAGGAGCAGCAAACCCAGCAAACTCAACAGGAACCAACCGATTATTTTTAATACCCTCTTGATCGTAATTTTGTGGTATGAAATTCAAGCCTCTAATCCTTGGCATCGAATCCAGTTGTGACGATACATCAGCAGCAGTTATTCAAGGCCGGGAAATTCTGTCAAATGTAACCGCAAATCAGGACATTCATCAACAATACGGTGGAGTAGTTCCTGAGCTTGCTTCACGTGCACATCAACAAAACATAGTGCCGGTTGTTGATGCCGCGCTTAAAAAAGCAAAAATCTTTCCAAATCAGCTTCACGCCATAGCCTTCACTTCGGGGCCTGGCCTTATGGGCTCCTTGCTGGTAGGCACCTCTTTCGCCAAGTCAATGGCACTGGGGCTAAACGTACCCCTCATAGAGGTAAATCACATGCAGGCCCATATACTGGCTCACTTTATTGAAAAAACCGGAATGGAAAACCCTCCTTTTCCATTTTTGTGCCTCACCGTAAGTGGCGGCCATACTCAAATTGTGAAGGTGAATAATTACTTTGACTATGAACTGATGGGGCAAACGTTGGATGATGCTGCGGGAGAGGCTTTTGATAAGGCGGCCAAAATCATGGACCTGCCCTACCCCGGTGGCCCGCTTATAGACCGGTATGCTCAAGAGGGTGATCCTTCAATTTTTGAGTTTGCCAAGCCGGAAATGGAGGGCTATGACTATAGTTTTAGCGGTTTAAAAACCAGCATTTTATATTTTCTTCAAAAGAAAGTAGCCGGTGATAAAGATTTTATCAAAAACAATCTACGCGACCTCTGCGCCTCCATTCAAAGTACCATTATCCATATTCTAATGGAAAAGTTGGAAAAGGCGGCCCGTGACCTTCAAATAAATCATATTGCCATAGCCGGAGGCGTTTCTGCCAATTCTTTGTTAAGAAGCGAATTACGGACCCGGGAGCGAAGCCTGGGCTGGAAGACTTACATTCCTGACTTTGAATTTTGTACGGACAACGGTGCCATGATTGCCATTAGTGGCTACTACCATTATGTGGATCATAATTTTTCCAACCTGGCCGTAAAAGCCGAAGCACGTAAATTCATTGTGTAACTTCGGCTGCTTGCAGAAAGCTTAAGCCTACCATGAACATTTTAACCGGTATTTTACTGTAATACTATGGTGAAAAGAAAAAAGGAAAAAATGGTAATCGGTTCTACCGATGTAATTGACCTTCCCGAACTGGACCTCGAAAATATACCTTGTAAAATTGATACCGGGGCCTACACCTCCTCCCTGCATTGTGCCGAGGTGAAATTTATTGAAAAAGGAGACGATACGCTTATTTCCTTTAAGCTGTACGACCCTAAATTTGGCATCCACAATAAAAAAACATACCGCTTCAAGGATTTTAAGGAAAAAAGGGTTCGCAGCAGTAATGGTGAAGTGGACTTCCGATATACCATATCAACCGAAGTAATACTGTTCGGTCAAAAAATTAAAACAGTGTTTACACTGAGTTACCGTGAAAAAATGAAATACCCGATATTATTGGGTAAGCGATTATTGAAAAACCGTTTTATTGTGGACGTGAGCAAAGACAACCTCAACCTCAAACAAAAAGAAAAATAATGAACATTGTAATACTCTCTACCAACTCTAATTTATACTCCACCAAAAGGCTGGCTGAGGCGGCAGAGAAGCGTGGCCATACGGCCGCTATTATTAATCACACCAAATGCTACGTGGTTATTGAAAGTGGCGACCCCAAGGTATATTATAAGGATCATGCCCTGGAAGATGTAGATGCTATTATCCCCAGGATAGGATCATCAGTAACCTTTTACGGTTCTTCCATTATCCGGCAGTTTGAAATGCAGAAGGTTTTTACCACCCTTAGCTCATTGGCCTTGGTACGCTCACGTGATAAATTGAGGGCTACTCAAATCCTAAGTCGTCATAAAATAGGTATTCCCAAAACTGCTTTTGCCAAAAAACCCAGCGATGTAGATTACCTCATCAAGCAAGTAGGCGGAGCTCCTCTTATTGTAAAACTGCTGGAAGGCACGCAGGGCCTGGGTGTGGTATTGGCAGAAACCAAAAAGGCAGCAAAGTCGGTGATCGAGGCCTTTTACGGGCTCAATACCAATATATTGGTGCAGGAGTTTATTTCAGAAGCCGGAGGTGCTGATGTAAGGGCCATAGTAATTGAGGGTAAGGTAGTTGCCGCCTTTAAACGTCAGGGAAAGGAAGGGGAATTCCGTTCTAATTTACACCGTGGTGGCAGCGGAAACCTCATTAAACTTACTAAACTCGAAAAGCAGGCCGCCATTAATGCCGCTAAATCACTGGGACTCGCTATAGCCGGAGTGGATATGTTACAGAGTAACCGGGGGCCGCTTATTCTGGAGGTAAATTCCTCTCCCGGACTGGAAGGGGTTGAAAGAGCCACCAGTGTTGATGTTGCCGGTAAGATAATCCAGTACATAGAACGGAACTTCGATAAACCGGCCAGTAAAAAACAAGATAAAGTAGGTGCCTGATGCAACTCTTTTTTGCGGATGAATTAACCCCTGAACATGCCGTACTTGGAAAGGATGAAAGCCACCATGCCAGCCGGGTTTTACGGTTGGAAACTGGTGCGGAGGTACTGGTAACCCAGGGCCGGGGTATTATTTATAAGGCACACATACGGGAGCTCTCCAAAACCAAGAGTTTACTGGCGGTAAGTAAGGTTTACAGTGAAGAAAAGCGGGATCGGTATTTACATATTGCCATAGGCCCTACTAAAAGCCTGGACCGCTTTGAGTTTTTCCTGGAAAAAGCCACTGAATTAGGAATAGATGAGATCACCCCACTTATTTCCTTCCACTCTGAAAGAAAAGTATATAAAACCGATCGGGGGAAAAAGGTAATACAGGCAGCGGTAAAGCAATCCATGTCCAACTGGCTGCCTGTTCTTAATGAACCCTTGCCCTTCAATCAATTGCTTGGAAAACCAGGTTCCAACCGCTTTATTGCTCATTGTAATACCGAGCGGGAGCGGATGCCTCTATTGCCCAAAATCGCTCAGCTAAAAGAAAGCCTGGTACTAATAGGTCCCGAAGGAGATTTTTCGCCCGATGAAATAGAAACGGCCGTACAAGCCGGGTTTACGGAAGTAAGCCTGGGTGAAAAAAGATTACGTACTGAAACGGCAGGGCTGGCGGTAGCCCTGGCAGCCAGTCTTTAATTTCGTATCATCAGGCGATGGGGAATGTCCATACCCTCTCCTTGTACACGCAACAGGTAAGCTCCATTGGGCAAGTAATCCAACTTCCACTCCAGACTACCTTGCGACTGCTCTTCTCGCGAAACCAACCTGTTTAGTAGCTCCCTGCCCTGCATATCGAACAAATGAAGTTCAAGCGGTTCTGAATATTCGGACTCCCAGCTAATGATCAGTCGATCACTGGCCGGATTGGGGTAAATATCAATGCGTTCATTCACGCTTACCTCATCCAATCCGATTTCGCTTAGGCGGTAGGAATAGGATCGCCTATCACCACAACCATTTTCCGTGGTAAGCGTAACCCGGTAATTTAAGCTGGGTATCAGGTAAGTATGAACCGGTGCAACCGGCCCCACTATTCCACTACCATCACCAAAATCCCATCGGTATATGCTTGAGTTTTGCGAGGCCGAACCATCGAACTGTATTTCCATACCATTGGAGGTAGTACCCAACAAGGTGTACGTCCACGTAGGAACCGGCATCAGGCATAACTGTACGTTTTGACTGGTAACCAGCGTATCACCGCAGGCGTTGCTAACGGTAAGCGTTATAGTATATAAACCGGGATCGCTATAATAGTGGGTACTTAATACCGTACTGGCACCAGTACCATCACCAAAGGACCAGGTAAGCTGGTTGTAACCAGAGGAGGCACTTGCATCGAAGAAGAGGGTATCTCCGCTGCGGGTATAACTAAAATCTACTTTGAGGGTATCACACACTTGCACCAAGGTTGAAATACTATCTACATTACCACAATTATTATAGGCATACAGCCAAATGGTATAAGTACCCTGGGCGGCATAGGTATGAATGGTGGTTGGTGTATTTGCCGAATTTCCATCACCAAAGCTCCAGTAAGTGGAGTCTGCATTCAGGGAGGTGGAATTCAGGTTAACCGTGAGGTTATTACGTGTATCTGAAAAAGAAGCATCCAGCGAATCACAAACCTCCACGTCAAAAAGAAGGGTATCCCTGAGCCCGCAATCTGTCCAACTTAGTAAGGAAACGGTATAAATTCCAGGGGTGGCGTAGGTATGGCTGGGTGAAACGCCATTGGCAAAGGTGTTATCCCCGAAAAGCCATAATAAACTATCTGCATTAACACTAGTAGATGCATCAAAAGCTACGTTCAACCAATTATTGGTAAAGGTTGCGTTGGTAGTTAGCGGAGGACACGGTAAAGTAGAAATGGTATCGATGATAGTATCACTTACCAGGAAGGGTAAACCGCAGCTGTCAAATATTCCAAAGCCGTAGGTAGTATTAGGGTCCAGGCCAAAAATAGTAGCCGGACTGGTCATTCCCGTGAGGAAAACCGATACTGAAGGCCCATCCTGGAACTTATAAAAAATGAGGTTGGAGGTAGGTTTCTCCGATGACCAGGTAACCTCTATCGAATCGGGTGAAATGGCGGTAAGGCTTAAACCAGTAGGATCATTGCACAGCGGATTCTCATCAATGCGAACTTCATCCACGGCAATGTCTCCTATAAAACCGCTGTTTACCCCGGTAAAGGTAACGATAACCGTATCGCCAATAAAGTTGGAAATGTCCAGGGAATCCGGAATCCATGGGCTGGCTTCAGTGGGTTGTTGCGGACCTATATAGCTGATACGCGCCACTTTGGTACCACTCAGATCTTCTACCTTAATAGAAAGGGAATCGATATTAGTTCCACACATATGGTAGGAAAAGTACAGTTGCGGAGCCGTCATAGTAGTCGGTATAGCTATATCCGGGGTAGTGATTACTCCTACTCCGTTGCCCCCAAAGGAAGCTTCGCGGTAAATATAATTTCCACTACCGGAAGCATCGGCCGTAGGGCCGGTATTCCCGGAGGTAGTACCCCCGGTTCGTGTACCCCAGTTAGGAATGGTGGCCGAACGGGTCCAGCAGCTATTGATTTGGTCGCCAAAATTATTGGCACCGGTGCCACTTATCCAGGGCGAATTATCAAAATTCTCGGTCCAGGGAGCAACAATAACTCCACAAGTGGTTACAAAATTTTCTGATGCCGACCATTCCGAAATGTCACCTACCCCACAACTATCCAGTACTGAAATCTCATAGGATGTACTGGCATTCAGCCCACTGATGGTAAAGGGATTGGTGGTAGCCGGAATCACCGTGTATGGGCCTGAAGTACCACTTTGGCGATAGCGGATTTGCCAGTTTGTTGCTCCTCCCGAAGTCCAGCTAATAGTTAGTGAATTGGCCTGGGCAGAAACCAGGTTCAAATCCTGCGGTTTAGGACAACTGGGCTGCTCATGGATGTCAACATCATCGATGGCAATATCCGAAAGAACACCATTTTGGAATTTAATCGCTTTGAAACGGATTCTTACGGTATCATCGGCATAAGCTGAAAGGTCTTGTATAGATTCCAACCACGCATCAGTGCTGGCACTTTGTTGCTCGCCAGAAATGGTATCAATTGCAGTATATCCACTGCCATTATCAATTTCCACCACCAGATCACCAATATTGAATCCAAACATATGATACCAGAAGCTCAACTCCGGAACATTCAAAGGTGAAAGATCAATAAGTGGGGTTTCCAGTAAAGCCGTGCTGGGTAGTGGTGCAAAACCAATGGTTTCGGTAACCATGTAATTACCGTTACCCGTAGTATGATCAGCCGAGGGACCGGTATTTGGAGTGGGAAAAAGCACTTCACCTACCATCCACAGGTAATCATCCAGAGGAGACCGGTTCCAACAGTTATCCACTATACCGGTATCGGTAAAGGTAACGGGCGGTGCAAAATTAGAAGCATCGAAGTTTTCATTCCACGGTGCCGATAAGGGTAAGCAAGCGGTGGTAGCGGCAGCAGAAGTACTCCAGTCACTAACATTAGCTATACCACAGCTATCACGTACGTAGAATTCGTAGGCAGTGGAACTTGCTAAACCCGTGACGGTAAAAGGATTGGTAGGAACATTGATCAATGTACCTGATCCTAAGGTAAAACCTATGGGCCCATATTCGATTTGCCAATCCGTAGCTCCTCCCGAGGTCCAGTCCAGCGTGATACTGTTGGCACCCACTGAACTTACCGCCAGATTGGTTGGCTTCGGACAAAGCGGTTTTTCATGGATATCCAGATCGTCAATAGCAATGTCGATGGACTGCGCAAAATTGGAGGCTTTATAGGCCGTAAAACGAATCTTAATAGTATTGTTGGCATAACTGGAAAAATCGAGGATCGCTTCTTTCCAGGCGGCAGCACTACTGGTTTGTTGAGCTCCGGCTAATGAAAATTCACGGGTCCATGAAACTCCGTCCGAAACCTCAACAACCAGGGAATCAATCTGCTGACCAAACATATGATACCAAAAGGTAAATTCGGGCACGTTGAGCGGACTCAGGTCAATCAAGGGAGTTTCAATAACACCCACCCGGGATTGATTAAAGCCAAAAAAGCCTTCCGAGTAGAGAAACTTTCCGCTGGAGTTCCCCAGTGTATGATCAACGCTAGGGCCGGTATTGAAAGATTGGGTTCCGTTTTGTCCGGTCGTCCATATATAATTCCCACCAGGCTGACGGTTCCAGCAAGGATCTATATTTCCGGGTGTTGTAAAGGTTCCCAGCTGCCATAAAGAGCTTTCAAAATCTTCCACCCAGGGAGCGCTTACCGCAATACAATCCGTAGTATCACCGGCAGGACCGGTCCAAACAGAAACATCACCTACACCGCAGCTATCCTGAACGTAAAATTCATAAGCAGTATTAGCGGATAATCCCGTAACCGTAAAGGGTTGAGTGGTGGCTACTACCTGGGTTCCATTACCTAACGTAAACCCGGGAGGCCCGTATTCGATAACCCAATTGGTGGCTACCCCACCGGGAATCCAATTAAGGGTGGCGCTGTTATTAGAAGTTGTGACCACCGTAAGGTTTTGAGGTTTAGGGCAGGAAGGAGCTTCATCAACATTAACATCATCCAGGGCAATATGAGAAGCGGTTCCGGTGGGTGAAGCATTGGCCCGCCACTCAATAATAATAGAGTCTCCGGCATAAGCTGACAAGTCGATGATCACTTCGTTCCATGGGTCGGCTTTAGCGGTTTGTTGTTGACCTACAATCTGGCGTTCCAGGTTCCAGATACCATTACCCGAAGTAATCCTGACACTTAATTCGTTAATATCAGCACCAAACATATGATACCAGAAAGTAAGCTGCGGGTTAGTGAGTGGTGTCAAATCAATTACCACACTTTGCAGGTTGGTTTCGCGTGCTGAACCTCCTCCGAAGCCAATGGCCTGGGCAAATACGTATTTTCCGCTTCCCGTGGTATGATCCCCGGAAGGTCCGGTATTAAAAGGGGAGAAAGTAGGTGGACCACCCTTCCAAACATAATTCGTCAATTGGTCGCGATCAAAACACGGCCCGATACTTCCGGTATCGTTAAATGTAGGCCCTGCTGAGTAGGCCGCTCCACTGAAAGCCTGAACATAGGGCGTGCTGAAAGCAGCACAACGGGTTTTTAAGCGTAAAGGACCCGTCCATTGTGAAACATCACCTATACCACAGCTGTCCCGAACATAAAAATCATAAGTAGTAGCCGGGGAAAGACCGGTGACCGAGGTAGGGTTGGAATTTACATTGATCAAGGTTCCGTTGCCGGGAGTAAAACCGGCCGGACCGTATTCAATTTGCCAATTACTGGCTCCACCGGTAGTCCATCCTAATTGCGCCCGGTTGGTCCAAACAAAAATTTCTGAGAGATTCTGAGGGCGCGGACAGGTAGGGGCCTCACGTATGGCAACGTCATCAATGGCCACATCTCCATTAGTACCGAAAGTATTTTGAGTTACTACAAAGCGTAATTTAATAGTTTGGTTGGCGTAAGCTGAAAGGTTGACAATTACTTCCCGCCAGGGATCGGTTTTGGCCGTTTGCAACTGGCCGGTACGGTTGAACACATTTGTCCAACTGGAGCCCCCGTTATTACTGACTTCCACGTCTAACTGATCCACGTTGAAACCGAACATGTGGTACCAGAAAGTTAGCTCCGGCACAGTAAGACTGGACAGGTCTATCAACGGTGATTCGATCTGCGCCACCAGGGGCAAGGCGGTAAATTGAAATACTTCACTGTAGAGGTATTTACCACTGCCCGTGGTATGGTCGCCACTGGGGCCGGAAAAAGCAGAGGAAAACTGGGGTGGTCCGGGCTTCATGGTAAACCCATTACTCCAATTGCGCTGCCAGCACGTATCAATGGTTCCACGGTTTCCAAAACCAGTACCAACAAGCCAGGTACCTGAGTCGAAGTTTTCTGACCAGGGAGCGGTTACGGAGGTACAGGCCGTAGTAAAACTAACAGCAACCGGGGTCCAAATGCTTACATCTCCCACTCCGCAACTGTCTCTTACTCTTAAACTGTAGGTAGTTTGAGGGGATAATCCCGTTAGGGTATAAGGGTTGGAGTTGGTACCCACCAGGGTACCGGTGCCGGGCGTAAAACCCTGAGGGCCGTACTCTATTTGCCAGCTACTGGCACCCCCCGTCAGCCAGCTTACGTCAACGCTGTTGGACTGGATATTACTAACACTTACGTTGGAGGGGTTAAAACAGCTGGGAGGCGGAATATGATGAACGGTTACCGTCCAGGAGTTATTATTAATCCGGTTTACCTGTTGGCCACAAGACGGATTGTTACTGAAAGTACGGAAGGCATGTAGCTTGAAATCAAGCCCACCGGTCGGAACGGTGCCATTGGCAATGGTCAGCCCGGTGCGGTTGTAATTAAAAGTTCCCGTGGTATTGATAGGTGGCCCGTTGCTTACATCATCTTCCTTGGTACCGGTAGTAACACACTCCAGGTAAGAGAATTGCTCGGATAGCCATCCCCCACCCAGGGCCTGCCCCTGATAGGCGACATCAATAGAGGTAACAAACCGGCCTGCTGGTATAGATACATTGAGCAAACCCGCACAAGCAGACTCATTACTGGTATCCTGATTAAAGGCACCAGCAAACTCTGTGTCAATATTGCCAACGGTGTAAGTTGTTGATGTAGATACCGACTGGCTATAAAGAAGACTGGAGAAGAGACTACTTATAAATAGGGATACAAGTGTTCTCATTTTTTACGTAAATGTTTTCAGCCATTGAAGTTACCACTTAATGCTTAATTATGAGTAGTGTTAACGTTAAAGTTAGTAAGAGGTTCAGTTCATTTAGCTTACGGTGAGCCAATGCACCAAACGATTTTACGGAATGTTTAGTTTTGCAACATGAGGTTTCTTCCAATTTTATGTTTAGCGGTTTTTGCCGGAGCTCTCAATCTCTCCCCTACCCTTTATTCAAAGCCCTATTCACTGCAGATAGCCGTTTTAAAATACAACGGTGGGGGGGACTGGTACGCCAACCCTACCTCTCTGACCAACCTGGCGGCATTTTTCAACCGAACTTTTAATGCTTCCATCGACCCGGACTATGAAATTGTGGAAGCGGGTTCACCCGATATTTTCAGTTATCCATTCGTACACATGACCGGCCACGGAAACGTGGTCTTTTCCAATGATGAAGCTCGTAACCTGAGGTTATACCTGATGGCCGGTGGTTTTCTGCATATTGACGACAACTATGGTATGGATAAATTCATACGCCCTGAATTGAAGAAAGTATTTCCCGAGTATGAGCTGCAGCCCATTCCGGCCAGCCATCCGGTTTTTCATCAAAACTTCGATTTCAAGGCCGGCTTACCTAAAATCCATGAGCACGACCAGCAAACCCCGCAGGCCTACGGTATTTTTCACGAGGGAAGAATGATATTGATGTACACCACCGAATCAGACCTGGGTGATGGCTGGGAAGATGCAGAAGTACACAACGACCCTCCGGAAGTTCGCCTCAAAGCCCTTCAAATGGGGTGTAATATTCTTCAATACGTCTTCACCACTCATGAATAAGGGCGTTCGGCAGACACTGCAAATCCTTTTGGCGGTAGCCCTGATTGTAGCCCTGCTTTTTGGGCTCTGGCTTATACGCGCGGTTATTGTTTACATTTTGGTTTCTGCTGTTATAGCTTTAATCGGCAAACCAGTGGTGGACCGGCTCACAGATAAAAAATGGAAGTGGGTACGGATGAAACGTACGGTAGCTGCAGCACTTACCCTTTTTTTAATGATCGCCATTTTTACGGGTATCATGAGTGCCTTTTTACCGCCATTGGTCACGGAAATTGCCGTACTCTCTGAAATTGATGTGAAGCAGTTATTTGCGGAGGTAAAAAACAATGTTTCCTACTTTGAAGATTTGCTGAAACGCCAGAATATACAGGTTGAAGATTCAGAAAACGTATTTGCCGAAGCCCTTCATGACATCTTCAATTTCGACAATATAAGCAGCACTTTTCAGGGATTTATCGGAGGTCTTGGCAATCTGGTTTTTGCCCTTTTCAGTATCGTTTTTATCACCTTCTTTTTTATGAAGGAAGAATACCTGTTTCGCAACATTGTGCTGTCCCTGGTGCCTGACTCTTATGAAACCCGCATTGTAAGGGTTACACCCAAGCTCAAAAGGGTATTGGCCCGTTACTTCGGAGGCTTAATATTACAGATCGCCATCGTTACTACCTTAATATCTATTGGCCTGTACTTTATCGGGTTTAACAATTACATTGCCATAGCTTTTTTTGCGGGGCTCATGAATATTATACCCTACGTAGGTCCTTTAATAGGTATGGCCTTCGGACTGGTAATAGGACTCACCTCCTACCTCACCTCCGCTACCATGGGTGTGGATCCGTTGACCTTATCGCTTTTGATCATAGGCGTTTTTGGAACGGTACAAATGATCGACAACTTCGTTTTACAACCCATTATTTTTTCCAATAGTATCAATGCACATCCTCTGGAAATATTCCTGGTCATCTCTATCGCTGCAGTGCTTACGGGTATCACCGGCATGATAGTCGCAGTGCCTGCCTATAGCGTTATCCGCCTGCTGGCACGCGAGTTTTTCCCTGATGTAAAATTCATCCGCAGGCTCACCCAAAACCTTCAATCCATTGACTCCTGAAGAGTTGATTGAACTTATCGAAAGTCCCGAAGCGGTAGAGTTTTTGCAACAACATGCCTCGGACGATCCTATGCGACTTTTGCTGAAGTACGCTTCTTCGCCCTGGAAAAAGGAGTTGGCTTCGCAAATGGCCCATCGTCAAAAACTGTCACGGAAACTTCCCGGGTGGACCCACAATAAACGGGTGCTGTTTCCGTCCGGGATAAGTCCTGAGCAGGCCAGTTCCGAACATACGGCCCGCCTTAAAGCCAGCTTGATACAGGGTGAGCATTTACTGGATATTACGGGGGGGTTAGGTGTAGATAGTTTTTACCTCTCTCAACGCTTTACCAAAACTACCTACGTAGAAAGAAACAGGGAGCTAGCTCTTTTAGCTGCTCATAACTTCAAGGTTCTTCAACAAGCGGGTATAACGGTAAATGTGGGTAACGGACTAGAACACCTGGCCACCAGTAGCGCAGACGTGGTTTATGCCGATCCGGCCCGCAGGGGAAAACAAGATCAAAAGCTTAGTGCACTGGATGATTACGAACCCAATCTTCTACCCCATATCAATCTGCTGGTTAAAAACGGCCGGCAATCCTTTATCAAAACCAGTCCTATGCTGGACATTCGCGAAGGAGTTAAACAATTTCGCTATGTTCAGGAGGTTTGGGTGATCAGTTACCGAAACGAGTGTAAAGAGCTGGTATTTAAACTACAGCAAGGCTCTGAAAATGGTTTGTTGAAGATGTTTAATATACAGGCATCCGGGCAAATGGACACTTTTGAAACCAGGCTGGATCATACGCCCAACACAAGTTATGCTGATGAAGTTAGGGCATACCTATTTGAGCCCAACGCCAGCATTTTAAAAGCCCATGCCACCGATCACCTGGCCGAGAAGTTGGCCTTGCTGAAACTCCACCCCAACAGTCAGCTATTAAGTGGTGATAGTACCATAGCTGATTTTCCGGGTAAGGTTTTTCTGGTTCAGGCTGTTTTAAAACCGTATGACAAATCCCTTCAAAAGGGACGTTTCAATATTATCTCCCGCAACTATCCTGACAAAGCCGAAAAGATTCAACAAAAGCTAAAAATTCAGCCTTCCCGCGATGCTTTTATAATTGCCACCCAAAACCTGAAAGGCAAGTATGTGTTTATAAAAGCAGTTTGGCAAAATAACCCTGAATCAAACAAATAGCCTTTAAATAATTCTGCGCTTTTTACTTCGCAGGCCTAAAGGATATTTGGTATTTTTAGGGGTTAGAACAGAAATGAGGAACACTTTAGGCATCATCTTTATCCTTTGTGGGATCAGTACTTCCCTTTGGGGGCAAGATAATCCTGCTCAGTTCATTCGTAATGATGGTCAATGGGATGGGGATTTCAATCACCGTTTACTCCTCAACTTCGGAGCTGTTTTTTTTGAAGAGAATAGCTTTACCATCTCTCTCGATAACTCTTCTGAACTGCACCATGGCCACCATGATGAGGTTAAAAACAAGCATGAAAAGGAAGAGGACATACTCAGAGGTCATGTTCTGAAAGTGCATTTTTTGTACGCTAACCCTTTTCCGGAAATTATTGAAAACTCTCCCTTTCCATTCTATCACAACTACCTTATTGGCAATGACCCCTCCAAATGGAGATCGGGGGTTCCGGTTTATAAAGAACTGTATTACAAAAATTTATACCCAGGCATTGACGTTAATTTTAAGGGTAAAGGCGAAAATCTTAAATACGATTTTCTCGTTGCTCCGGGAGGTGACCCCCGCCTGATACAAATGGAGTACCGCGGTGCCGACCGTATATGGATAGCGAATAACCGCCTGTATCTGCAAACCAGCCTGGGCACTATTGAAGAGTTTATTCCAGAAGCCTACCAGGAAATTGACGGCTATAAAAAGCCGGTAAAATGCTTTTACGAGCTAAAGGGCAACCTGGTGAAGTTTAAGTTGGAGGATTACGATAAAACCCAACCGCTGGTAATAGACCCTGAACTGGTTTTTTCCTCCTTTTCAGGAAGTCCAATTGACAATTGGGGCTTTACCGCTACTTATGACCAAAATGGTAATATGTACGGTGGTGGCGTGGCCTTTGGAGGCGGTTCGCTTCAATACCCCACCTCTACAGGTGCCTATCAACAAACCTATGGCGGAGGGTCTGTGGATATGGCAATCAGTAAATTTTCAGCTATTGGCGACACTTTGTTGTACTCCACGTACTTGGGCGGTATTGAAAACGACATTCCCCACAGCTTGGTAGTTGACGATAATAACCAGTTGTATATTTTGGGGAATACGGGTTCCCTGGATTTTCCGGTAAGTCCCCAGGCATGGCAAACTAACTATGGAGCCGGGCCTAAAGTGAACTTGAGGGCATTTGGCTTTAACAATGGCTCTGATATTTGTATTTCCAAGTTAAGTGCTGATGGAATGCAATTGTTGGCCTCTACCTACCTGGGTGGTACGGATATAGACGGTATTAACCTGGACATTGAAGAGAATTACGGAGACAACTCCCGCGGAGAGATTATTTATGACAATTCCAGGGTTTATGTAGTTTCTCAAACCCACTCCGGTAACGTGCCCCTGGTAAACGCCTACCGGGATACCCTGCAAGGACAGCAGGATGTGTTAATTGCCTGCTTCAGCCCTACCCTGGATAATATGATTTGGGGTACCTACTACGGAGGCGATGCTGCCGATGCAGGTTACTCCCTCAAACTGAGTAGCACCCGTCAACTGGTGGTTGGAGGAAGTACTTTCAGCGATAACATCCCCATTGGGAATAGCTCTCCCGGCCCGCAGAGACAAGGATCATTGGCTGACGGCTTTATCAGTGTTTTTAATGGTGATAACGGTGGTTTCAGAAGAGCCACCTACGTAGGCTCTTTTACTACGGACCAGGTATTTTTACTGGACCTCGATCGCGATGATAACATTTACGCTTTTGGGCAAACCGGAGGAAACATAAGCATTTCACCGGGGGTGTACGGCCGCAGCAATTCCCAACAGTTTATTAAGAAATTTAATCCAGCCTTAACCCAGGAACTTTGGAGTACCACCATTGGTAGTGGATCTGCCAAAAGTGACCTCGTACCCACCGCTTTTATGGTGGACGACTGCTACAACATTTTTCTGAGTGGATGGAACGGCCATTCCAACGACCCCTCTGGCTCCGGTAACCCGAGGGGAAACACCAATGGATTACCCGTAACCCAGGATGCCCTTCAGGCCACTACCGATGGTAGTGACTTTTATTTTATGGTACTATCCAGAGATGCCGAGAGTTTGAAATATGCCACCTATTTTGGTGGTACTTCTCATGAACACGTGGACGGTGGTACCAGCCGCTTTGATCCTTCCGGTACTATTTATCAGGCCGTTTGCGCAGGGTGCGGAAACCGAAGCTTTCCCACTACTCCCGGGGTGGTTTCCGAAACCAATGGCAGTGTACGCTGCAACCTGGGAGTTATAAAGCTGGACTTTGAAACCAGTGTGGAGGCGCTCCCGGAAATCGACTTTACTTTAGATACCGATACCGTTTGCGACACTTTATTTATTCAGTTGAGCAATTCGAGCCGCAATGCCCAAATTTACCAATGGGATTTTGGCAACGGCCGCACCTCTTCCGAAGCTGAACCCATCGCTTTTTTTGAGAATTTTGGCACTTATGAAATCCGCTTGATAGCTATTGATACCAATTGCTCCATATCTGATACCAGCTCTATAATAGTGGAACACGATACCGGTACCTCCATTACCGCTGCATTTAATATGGAGTACATTGGTTGTGATAACGATTTCCAAGCCAAATTCACCAATATTTCGGATGGTGCTGATTCCTACCAGTGGAATTTTGGAGATGGAGCTAGCTCTTCGCTGAAAAACCCTACCCACAACTTCCCGGAAAGCGGGGCCTACCCGATAACCCTTACCGCTTTCAATGCCAAATGCAACTCGTTCAGAACTTTTACGGATACCGTCTATTTTAGTGATACCACCGTTACACCCTCGGCCGAAATAGAAACTTCATCCTGTGGTGATGGCTCGGTGGATATTAAGCTAAATGAAAACCGGCAACGCTATACCTATCTGTGGAACTTCGGCAACGGTATTACCAGTCAAAATCGCCAGCCTTATTATCGCTATGAGCAACCGGGCTTGTACCGGATAAACCTTACCATTGAAGATACGCTATGCGGAAAGACCTACGATTTTTCCTACCCGATTTTTATCGAGAAGATTATTTCTGAGGTTTTCATACCCAATGCCTTTTCACCTAACGGTGATGGTATTAATGAAACCCTGGAGATTTTCGGTAACCGTTGTGATGGGAAAAGCGAAATCCACATTTTTAACCGTTGGGGCGAAAAGGTTTTTTATTCCGACCGGCCTTTTGAGCAGTTTTGGGATGCGCTGGATGACGATGATCCTGCCCCCGTGGGTATTTACACCTACCACCTCATTAATGGCGAAGACGAATACCGGGGTTCGATTACACTATTCCGCTAACTAATAAATAAGTTCAGGGTCAATTTCAAGGGTTTGGATAAAGTTTTTAGCCCGGGCTATATCCTCGGCAATAATGCGGTCCTTCTCAATGAAGCCCACCTCCTGGCGGAAACTCTCCAGGAAAGCTCCGAGAAATTCTGAAGTGTGATCTTTCCTGAAATACAAGGCCTGTGAAGCCGATATCAGTTCAATGGCCAAAACGGTTTCCAGGTTGTTGACTACTTTCCAGGCTTTGGTAGCTGCATTGGCTCCCATGCTCACATGATCTTCCTGTCCGTTGGAAGAAACAATGGAATCCACCGAGGCAGGAGTACAAAGCTGTTTGTTCTGGCTTACTATAGAAGCCGCAGTATATTGGGCAATCATAAGGCCACTGTTCAGGCCGGGGCTGGCCACCAAAAAGGGCGGTAACTCACGCTGGCCACTCACCAGCAAATACGTTCTACGTTCTGAGATATTGGCCAGCTCGGCCGCGGCAATCGCCATATGATCCAGGGCCAGGGCCAGCGGCTGCCCGTGAAAATTACCCCCGGAAATAATCAGGTCCTCATCCGGAAAAATGGTGGGGTTATCGGTCACCGAGTTAATCTCGCGCGTAAATACTTTTTCCACGTATTCAAGGGCATCCTTACTGGCTCCATGAACCTGCGGCATACACCGGAAGGAATATGGGTCCTGCACGTGTGCCTTAGGCCTGCTGATCATATCACTACCCTCCAAAAACTCACGGATACGCTCCGCAGTTTTAAGCTGGCCATTATGCGCCCTCACCAGGTGAATAAGTTCGTTAAAAGGCTCCGGGCGGCCATCATAAGCTTCCAGGGATAGTGCTCCTACCAGGTCGGCCAGGTACGATAACTTGCGCAGACGCATTAAAGCCACACTGCCGTAGGCACTCATGAACTGTGTACCGTTGAGCATGGCCAAACCTTCCTTGGATTGAAGGGTAATGGGTTCCAGGCCCAGGTCATGCAATACCTCAATGGATTTTTCAAGATTACCCCGGTACATTACTTCACCCTCACCCATTAAGGGCAGGGTGAGGTGTGCCAAAGGTGCCAGGTCGCCCGATGCTCCCAAGGAGCCTTGCTCGTAAATGAGCGGAAAAACATCATTTGCGTAAAAGTTGAGTAAGCCCTCCACCAGCCGGGTTCGCACCCCGGAATGACCGTATGAAAGTGAGCGTGCCTTGAGCAACAGCATCATGCGAACTACCTCTTGCGGAACGGTATCTCCCGTACCACAGGCATGGGACCGCACCAGGTTTTCCTGTAATGCTTCCAGGTCCTTACCTTCAATACTGATGTTGTACAGCGATCCAAAACCGGTATTGATACCATAAACAGGTTTTTCCTCACGCTCTACCTTTTCGTTAAGATAGTCACGGCATTTTTGAATTTTTTGGCGTGATTCTTCCGATAATTCAACCGGTTCACCGGAATGGAACCATTTCGCCAGTTCTCTCAGCGTAATTTCCCGTGGGCTGATTTGAAAAGCTTTAGTGTCGGCCATACTCGGAAGGGATGTTTTGAGAAAAATGTTGTAGTAATTCTACCCGGCTCATATTGCTTTGCTCTCCGCTGTGCATGTGTTTAAGGGCAAAGCTGCCTTTTTCAATTTCATGGGTACCAATCAAAACTACGTAGGGTATATTCTTGCGATTGGCAAAATCCATTTGTTTTTTCAGTTTGGCACTATCGGGATATACCTCGGCTTTTACACGGAGGTCACGCAACTCATTAGCCAGCTTCAGCGCATAAAGCGACTCCTCCAGGCCAAAGTTAACAAAGAGCACCTCGGTGCCTTCGGCTTCCATATCCGGAAAAAGGTCCAGCTCTTCCATGGCCAGGTAAATCCGATCCAGGCCAAAGGATATACCAATACCTGAAAGGCCCTTCATCCCGAATATGGCGGTAAGATCATCATAGCGGCCTCCTCCTCCCACCGATCCGAGGTTTACATCGGGTGCCACCACCTCGAAAATAGCCCCGGTATAATAATCCAGGCCTCGGGCCAGGGTGAGGTCTAACTGCAAGGGAGTGTCTTTATCCACGTGTTCCAGCACAAAGCGAAGTTCTTCCACTCCCCGGTTTCCAATTTCAGAGCTTTTTACCAGTTCTTCAATTTGTGCCAGTTGTTCGCTATTGTTTCCCGATAATGCCGCAATGCGCGCTATACCTTCTATCGCCTCAGCCTCAAAACCGCGATCCTTCAATTCTTTTTGTACCCCTTGCAAGCCAATTTTGTCGAGTTTGTCTAAGGCAATCGTAAAGTCACCAAGCCGGTTGTTGATACCTAAGCTTTCGGCAATGCCCGCCAGTAACTTCCGGTTATTGATCTTAATGATTACCGGCACTTTTAATTTCTGGAAGGCCTCTTTGTAAATGCGGATAAAATCCAACTCCAGTAGCAACGAATCAGAACCAACGGCATCGGCATCACACTGGTAAAACTCCGTGAACCTGCCTTTTTGAGGACGGTCGGCCCGCCACACCGGTTGTACCTGGTAACGCTTAAAAGGGAATTGTATCTCATTTTGATTTTGAACCACAAAGCGGGCAAATGGAACGGTTAAGTCATAGCGCAATGCCTTGTTGGAAATGGCACCTAAAACCGCACTCGAATCTTTGTCGGCCAGACTTTTTCCATCGGCATGGCTTAAAAAATCACCGCTTCTTAAAAGCTTAAAGATAAGCCGGTCACCCTCTTCCCCGTACTTACCGGTAAGGGTAGAAAGATTTTCCATGGCCGGGGTTTCGATAGGTGCAAACCCGTATTTTTTAAATACTTCCTTAAGGTGATCTATAATATACTCACGCCTGAGCATGGTTTCGGGCAACATATCCCGGGTACCCTTAGGCAATGATGGTTTTACCGACATAATTTCATTTTAATGAGGCGGTAAAATTATAGGAATTTAGGGGATGGTCAAGTATTAGTCGGTCTCGTCCGTGTCTTTCCTGCGTTTGAGCATTCCGGTTCCTGAACTGAAAAAGATTATCCCCAATATAGCCAGGGCCCAGGGATTTACACTTACCAGGTTTTGACCAAATATGCCAATGAAACCCAAAACGAGGCCTATGCCTCCAAGTGCCAGTAGAATTACACCGATAATTTTGATCATGTAAGCAGTTTTGTAATAAACTGCCTTTCCTTTTAAAAGGTTCAGTCCATCTCACCTTTACACTTCATTTCCAACTCCTTAAAAGTTTTACTTTTTCTCATGAAAAACCAGCTGATGCTATTATCACCCAGATTTTCCATAAAAAAAGTATTGCGGTGCAGTACTTCGCTCAGGCCTTCTACCTGGTATTCCTGAAAGATCAGTAAAGTAAGGCAGTCTGCGGTGCGCTTGCGCTGTACATCACCCATATCACTTTCATTTTCACTTAACCAAACTTCCAGTTCGCGGGAAACGGCCACCAGGTAACTATTGAAAGTTTCGCTGGACATGCGCAAATAATTCAAGCGATGAAAATCAGGGTTTCCCATTTCGTACACCAACTCAAACTCATGGCCGGTAACCAGCGGCATCCCCTGATCGGTAAGCATGGTAAAACCTTCGTTGGATACGTATTTTCGATACTCCACCCAGCCTTCTTCGGTTTCAAAAGTGTAGATTACCCGGTTTTGGGCAATACCTACCACCCGGGCGGTGGTGTAAACGGGGGTCGCATCAATCCGGAGGTTTTTATACCAGGTCCACCCCTGACGTAAGCTGAAGTATAAAACCACCAACCCTATTAATAAATAAATAGCGCGGGTATATTGGCGCGACTGTTCCTTTTCACGCTCCTGCCGCATTTTGCGCACCCTTTCGCGGTACTTAGCCTTGGCTTGTTCCTGGGCCCACTTTACCAGTATTTCCCGGGCCTTTTCAATATCCTCGGCTTTATACCTTGGCTTTTGGCGAGCGCCCATAAGGTATTCATAGGCCTCCAATATCTGCATGAATTTTTCCTTGGCCTCCTTACCGGGGTTAACATCCGGGTGGTATTTCATGGCGAGCTTGCGGTAAGCTTTTTTTACTCGCTCTTTATCGGCCCCGGGAGGTAAGCCCAGTATTCGGTAGTAATGATCCATGGAAAACGGTGAAAATTACAAAAGCCATCCCTTTGCAAAGAACATAGCTGTCAGGTTTTTGTCTGGTATAAAAATAACGGTATGGATTACCCCTCTATTTTAAAGGAGATTGAAGCAGAGATCAACCTCAACCAAACCCGTGGAAAGGTAGCCAGCTACATTCCGGAACTGGCGCGTGTCAATCCCCAGAAATACGGGCTGCACCTGGCTTGTATGAACGGTGATCACTTTTCACTGGGCCATTCGGATGAAAAGTTCTCTATTCAGAGTATCTCCAAGGTACTGTCTCTGAGTCTTGCCATATCACGTTTGGGTTCACGCATTTGGTCTCGCCTGGACGTTGAACCTTCCGGCAACCCCTTCAATTCACTGATACAACTGGAATATGAAGACGGTATTCCACGAAACCCCTTGATTAACAGTGGTGCCATTGTAATAGCTGATATACTGGTATCGGCACTGGACCATCCTAAAAAGGATTTACTGGATTTTGTACGAAAGCTGGGCGGGTCGGAAGACATTCATTTCAACGAGGAGGTGGCACAATCTGAAAAAGAACACGGTTTCCGCAATTATGCCCTGGCCAATATGCTGAAGTCCTACGACAACCTCCACAATGATGTGGAGGAAGTACTGGACTTCTACTTTCACCAGTGTAGCATAGAAATGTCGTGCAAGGAATTGGCCCAGACCTTCCTTTTATTCGCTAATGAAGGGGCTATCCACAACACTAAGGACCGTGTCCTCACCCGGCTGCAAACCAAACGGATCAATTCATTGATGCAAACCTGCGGCTTCTACGATGAGGCCGGTGAATTTTCTTTCCTGGTAGGCCTACCGGGCAAGAGTGGTGTAGGTGGTGGCATTGTAGCTGTTCATCCCGGGGAGTACAGTGTAGCCGTGTGGAGTCCCAGGCTCAATAAAAAGGGTAATTCTGTATTGGGTATGAAAACCCTGGAACTGCTGACCACTAAAACCGGTCGTTCCATTTTTTAATATTGGCTATATTCCGCGCTTCTTTCGGTAGTTATGGAAAACGAGATCGATGCCATCCGGCTGAATTTTGACCAGGAAGGACTTTTTGTATTGAATATTTGCCTGGCGGTGGTCATGTTTGGAGTGGCCCTCGGCTTAAGTATTCAGGATTTCCGGAATATTCTGAAAACACCCAAACCGGCACTGGTGGGCATCAGCTCTCAATTTATACTCCTCCCCTTACTTACTTTTGGTTTGGTGCGGCTTATTCAACCGGCTCCCAGCCTGGCTTTGGGTATGATTTTGCTGGCAGCTTGCCCCGGTGGGAATATCTCCAACTTCATGAGCCAACTGGCCGGTGGGAATTCGGCCCTTTCAGTAACGCTTACCGCATTTTCAACGGCTTTGGCCATTCTGTTTACTCCACTGAACCTGCAATTTTGGGGCAGCCTTTACCCACCCACCCTGGCTATCCTTCAAAAGGTGAGCATTGACCCTTTGGAGGTATTTAAAACCATTGTGCTTATACTGGGTATTCCTCTCATTGCCGGCATGGCCTTCAATCATTGGAAACCTGGTTTATCCAAAGTTTTGAGCCGTATTCTCAAACCGCTGTCTATTGCCATCTTTATTGGCCTGGTAATCGTAGCCTTCAGTAAAAACACCGATATTTTTACGGAGCATATTCACCACGTGGTGCTCATCGTATTTATTCATAATGCTGTGGCCCTTTCCAGCGGGTTTGTATGGGGAAAAATCAACCGTCTTCCCGAACGCGACTGCCGCACCCTGGCCATTGAAACGGGCATCCAAAACTCAGGACTGGGACTGCTCTTGATTTTCAGTTTTTTTGAGGGGTTGGGTGGCATGGCTTTAATTGCCGGATGGTGGAGCATATGGCACATCATAGCCGGTTTGAGTCTTTCCTTTTTCTGGAATTACCGGAAGGCAAAATTGATTACCACCGTTTAAGGCCCAGCCTTGGGAGGGGCAAAACTCTTTAATTCCTCCGGGCTTAGGCTAAGCATGTAAATCACCAGTACTATCATAACGATTAGCATAAAACCAAACATAAAAAGGGCAAACGTAAATAGTGACTTAAAGAATAATACTATCCAGTTTTGCCGGAAAAGACTCCGGTAAACATAGGTTTGGTAAATAAAGGTTAACGGCATGGTCAGTAAGGTGCCATAGGCAAAGTAATCGATGGAAATAATCAAAACGGGGGAAAAGAGCAGCCCCATCAAACTGATGGCTCCGTAGGTATAGGCTCCCAACACCAGGTGCTCAGCATAATTGTAACCTTTTTTCCGAAAAACAATCCAACTTCCTAAAGCCATAGCGGGCAGTGCCAGTAGCATGAATATATTCATGTAGGAGTAATAGATGTGCATAAAGCCTTCCATAGCCGGGCTGGCACTGGTGGTGGCTCCCATCTGGGCATTGATACTATCCTGCACCCTTTGATAAAAACCGGTGGACACCAAAAACAACACTTGTAGGGTTAGCCAAAAGAATACAAAGCGAAAAGGGTGAAAATAGGGAACGGTTACACCTTTCAGAAAATCACGGATTACCTTACCGGGGTTGCGAAACATTAACCAGGAGGTGTGCCAGAGTCCGCGATCGAGGTTTATCAGCGACTGGAACAGGTAGCCCAGGCTATTCCTTAAAGTTATCCGTTGGTCAATAAACTTTTGACCGCAGGAGGGGCAAAAATTTCCTTCGTAATTAGTATTGCAATGTTTACAGGTCTTAGTCGAAGTTACGTTGGCATCCATACAGTTACTGGGTTGACGCGGACTAAAATAATTTAAATTTTGAGAAGGGTTTCAGGCCGGTTGAGTTTACCGTTGGAAGTATATTCAAACCGGGCGAGGTTAATAATTTCCTTAGGGATTTCGTAAGGTGTAAGCTTTTGGAAAAGGTGCTTTACCTCCTCCTTTTTTATGGCTCTGGCCGTTTCCACCAACATTACCAGTTTATGCCCTAAATCCTTATCCGGTTTACCGGCTAAAAAGAATGGATAATCCCACCCGCCCATTTTAGCTTCTATCGCCTCGGGGAACAATTTCACCCCTCCACTATTCACCACATTGTCATAGCGCCCCAGCCACTTGAACTCATGGGGGCTTAATAATTCCACTACATCATTGGTAATTAGATTTTTTACGCCAATATCCGGTGAATGAATGACTAAACAATTCCGTTCATCGATATCAAAATGTACTCCATCCATAGCTTTGAAATGATCAGAACCTCCCGCGTTTAATCTTCGCATCGCCACGTGAGAAATGGTTTCCGTCATTCCGTAAGTATGCCACACTTCACCGGTACGTTTTTCCCGGAGTTTTGTTTCCAGATCAGGAGGAACAGGTCCTCCGCCAATGATCAGTTTTTGAATACAGCCCAGTTGATCCAGGGATTGGCTGGCCTGGTAAGGCACCATGGCCGCAAAATCAAAATTCCCAACCAGATTTTCCAAAGGCCTGGATTGTGGCTCTACAATATGAAGATCGAGCTTCCCTACCCACCAACGCATCAACATCATCAGGCCACCTACCTTATCCGTTGGCAGGCATAAAAGAGCCCGGTCGCCTGGCTTTACCTTTAAAAACCGCAGGGTTTTAAGGGCGGAGGCCTTCATGTGTTCTTTAGGTAACCGGATAGTTTTAGGAGCTCCGGTGGAGCCGGAAGTTTGTATTTCCAGGTAGGTTTGAGGGTTGTTAAATTGTCTGATAAAATCCTGAACCGGCTTTAATTCAGTCTTATGGGATAAATTTACCGCCTTGATTGACAGCGATTTCCCTTTAAAAACAACTTTTTTTTCGTTTTCACCCAACCCTCAATATCTTTTAAACGTGAGCTATAGTACAGTTCCTATTTCTATTAAGTCGAAAGTGACTTACCCTGTTCTAAAAAGCACCCCTCAAGAGGTGCTTTTTTTTTTATAGGTTAATCTTCCAAACGCCTTCCACATCGTAAGCTATTTCCCCATTTTCAATGTACAAGGGGCATGTAAAGTTGTTGGTGTAAAGGCTTCCGGTACCCAATCCTGAAGGCATGGGGTTATGCAAAGTGGCGTTCCACTGGGCAATGGCATTGAGCCCTACGTTACTTTCCAGTGCACTGGTTACCCACCAGCCTGCACCTACTTCCTCGCTTAGGGCCATCCACTCTTCACTCCCTTGAAAGCCCCCGACAAAACTGGGTTTTAAAATGATGTATTGCGGGCGAATGGTATGCAATAGTTCGCGCCTGCGCGATCCTTCAAAAACACCGATCAATTCCTCATCCAGCGCAATGGGCAAAGGCGTTGCTTCGCAAAGTTGTGCCATTTCCTGCCACTGTCCTTTGGCGATGGGTTGCTCAATGGAGTGAATGCTTAATTCGGATAAACGGTGGAGTTTATCCATAGCCTCTGCTGCGGTGAAAGCCCCGTTGGCATCTACCCTTAACTGCAGTTCATTGGCTGAAAACTCACTGCGGATGGCTTTAAGGATGGCGACCTCATCATTAAAACCCACCGCGCCCACTTTCATTTTTAAAACGCTAAAGCCCTCCTGTAAACGCTGTTTTACCTGCTCTTTCATGAAGCCGATATCCCCCATCCATATTAAACCGTTAATGGGTTGCCGGGCTTTACCAAGGGTAAAATCGGTATTGAAGAGAATATGATTTTCGGTTTCCAGATCCTTCAAAGCCATTTCCAAACCAAACTGTATGGAGGGGAATTCTTTATAGTCGCCATAAAGCACTTCAAAGGGCTTATCGATCTCGCGGGTCAATTGTTCCAGTCGGGATTCGTAATCCGGACGATCATCCACACTAAGCCCGCGCAACAGCCCGCACTCCCCTATGCCGGTTTTCCCACCTTTTTCAAGCTGCAGAAAATAAGAGTCTTTGCTCCTTAAAATGCCACGGCTGGTACCACTGGGCTGTTTAAATCTTAGGGTATATTTTTTCCAGTGCGCTTTCATGCTATATCAGCTGACCTATACCAAAGAGCAAGGCAAACAGTAAAGTAGCCAAAGCCAACATTTTTAAGAGTGGTTCAAAGTCAGCGGATTGTTGGCCTTTTACCGCCCGGTACAGGTTTAACAGTACCAGGGGAATGCTGAGAAAATACAGATTTTGCCAAAAACTGCCCGGTACTATGGCATTGTAAACATAGGCCAGGTCCAGGGCCAAAATCAATAAAGCCCCGTGGTAATATTTGGCACCACGCAAGCCCATCAACACGGCCAGCGTGCGCTTGTTGTTTTTACGATCTTCTTCAATATCACGCATATTGTTGAGGTTTAACACACCGATAGCCAGGAAACCCAATGAGGTAGCGGGTAAAAAAACCTCCCAATTTAAAAGATTGGACTGCAGAAAGTAAGACCCCACAACCCCCACATAACCGAAAAACAGTAACACCGATAAATCACCCAGACCGTGGTAGCCATAGGCCCTGCGGCCTACGGTATAGGTTATAGCGGCAATTATGGCCAAAACCCCTAAACCGATAAAGCCCAAGGTTACTATAATGGGGAGGTCGCGCGTGGCGATAATGCTGAGCCAGGAACCAAAAACAAAGGATAAGACTGAAAAAAGAATTACCGCCTTACGCATTTGCTGTGAACTGATCCAGCCACTGGCTACCGCCCGCTGTTCACCGGTACGATTGGCATCAGAGCCTTTAATGCCATCACCATAATCATTGGCATAGTTGCTCAGCACCTGGTAGCAAAGGGTTGTTAATAAACTTAAAATGAATATTAGGGTGTCATAGTGGCCATTGGAAGCAGCCAGGCAGGTACCCAAAATGATACTGGAAAATGCCAACGGCAAGGTTCGAAGGCGCGCAGCGGCCACCCAGTGTTTCAATTGCATGCGTTGATTTTATGGGCGAAGATAAAGTTCCCCGGGCATTTGACTCTACATCCAGTCCTTTTGTGTGCCTTCCACGCGGTACAACACGTAGTTATAAACCTCACGGGCCTCCTGTTCATTCATTTGCAGCATGCGTAAGCGACCGGCTGCGGTATAAAGGTCGAGGTGCACCAGTTTTCTTCGCCTTTGAAAAATATTCTGCGCCAGCCTTACATTCTGCACCTTGAAAAGCTTGAGAGCGGCCGTTTCGGGAAAAACCCAACCTTTGGAGAGCAATATCATTTCTTTATTGCAGGCCAGCTTAACGGTAGGCTGGTATCGCCAGGCCAAATAAATACCGGAAAGAAGCCACAGGGCGGCCACACTCCAGAAAAGGGGAAACAAAAAGCCTAACCCGGCCAGCATAAGTGCAGGAATAAGGCCCGTCCATATACTGCGCTGCACAATTAAGAAGGTAGAAGCTTTAAACTCCACCATTTCGGAAGATTGCCACTCCGGCAAAAAGCTATCCTTAATTACCTGCAATTGCTCGAACCGAAGACCGGGAACCTTGAGCGACTGGCGATCGCTGGATTCGAGGCTACCGGCTTGCTTAACCACGAGGGTGCGCAGTCCTGCCAGTTTACGCAGCGGGTTACTGCTCCATTTTATGAACTGTATTTTACTGCGCGGTATCTGGTATTCCACCCTTCGCAAAAGCCCTGAAATTAGTTTGGCCCCGCTGCCATCGATGAAAAAACGGAGGTTGTAATAGCGTAAAAAGGACTGAATGAGAGAAAGTACCACCGCTACCACCGCAAAAACTCCAACGGCTAAGGGCAGTATTTGTAGCCAACGGTTTACCACAAAGTTTTTTTGGGTTTCAAAAATGGGTTCAAAACGTTGCAGGTACTCTTCAAACTGCCAGAAGTAACCAAAAATAACCGCCATAAGGGCAAGCCCGTTGCGCAGGTGGTTCTCGGTAATTCCAACCCGTAAAACATCTGCAGGACTCAGCTTTACCAAAGGTTCAGAAGGCCCGGTTTCCCACTCCGCATCTTCCTCTCCTTCCTCCTGTTCCTGGTTTTGCTTTTTCATGCGGATGAGGAAATTTTGGATGTTGCGGGCGTAATTTCCCTCCAACGCAGCAATTTCGATTTCCTTTTGTGAGGAGCCAGCCGTATCCACTTTTAATCCAACAACACCTAAAATTCTTTGTACGGGATTTTGATTGATGTGAACCGACTGAATACGGTCAAAGGGAATAGTAACCTTATCCCTACTGAGGACCCCTTTTTCAATGATGAATTGCTGCCCGCTTACGTAAAAAAAGAACCTGCGGTACTGCAGTATCGAGGTGATTAATAAAGCGAATACGATCAGGGAAATTATAACCTGGAACCAGCCCGAAGAAAGATCGACCTGGAAAAGATATTGTCCGAAGAAAAAGGAAATAAAAATGTTTACCCCGGTTCTGAGGTTTTTAAAGAACAGCACCACCACACTAACCGTGGCTTGCCTTTTGGGCTGTTTAAGGTCCGGCTCATTCATAACGGGCACTTAGCCGGGTAATATGGTCACGTAAACGATGAGCTGCCTCCTTTTTTAAGCCACCGATGCTCAGATCGCTGGTGGAGCCCCCGGCTGTGTATATCCGTACCGAGGCCAGTTCAAAGAGTCTCCCCAATGGTCCCTGGCTAACTTCACAGTGCTGAAGGCGATTAAGTGGTATGCTGGTCATCGAAAAAAATAGCAATCCACTTTTGTAGCTAATGTCGTTTTCGCGCAAGGCATAGCCCTTGATCTTAAAACCACGCACCTCTATAAAAGTGACCAACAAGGCTAAAACCAAAAGCGGAGCTATCAGCATCCACAAGGCTAAACTGGCTGAAAAGCTTACAAATACTAAAATACCGGCTGCTATCAGGAAAAAAATTCCCCAACCCGTGAGGCGCATCCACAGGTAATCCGGTTCCAGCGAATGAAACTCCACTTCTTCAATTTGCGGCAGTTCATCAGGTTCTATCTGAAGGTTGCTGAATAACATTAAGCTCCTTTTATGGCTTTAAAATAGTCTTTTAAAACCTCCGGGCTTTCCAGCCGGGGGGTAAAAATTTCTAAGATAGCCCGTTCGCGTTTATTGAAAAACCCGGGGAGTATTTTGCGTAGTTCTTCTTTACCGTGGGCCGATTGATACTCGATTTTAAAAGTATCGGCTACACCCCGGGCATTTAAATTATGTACCGTTTCCTGGTAGGTTTCCAGGCTCTTCTGGCCTTCCGGACCCGGGATAATTCTGAAAATATTCCCTCCCTGATTATTGAGGATAATGATCTTGATATTATCGGGTAGGCGATTATTCCAAAAGGCGTTGGAATCGTAGAGAAAGGCCACATCACCGGTGATGAGGGTCAGTTGCTTATTGGTGGTTAGGGCGTGACCGATGGCAGTGGCGGTACAACCGTCTATTCCACTGGTACCCCGGTTGGCATAATGTTCACGACCGGTGGGGTGATCGAACAATTGGGCGTAGCGGATGGCGGCACTATTGGCGCAGTGCAAAATACCATCCTCCGGCATCTGTTCTAAAATTTGTCCGAAGGCGGTAAGATCTGAAAATACCGCTGACTCTATGAAAGCCGTGTGTGTGTTTTGCTTTTCGCGATTTATGCCCAGCCAATGATCAGAATAAGAAGATTCTCGTTTATCGGTAAACTCAAAAAGCTGCTCAAAAAAATTATCGGCCTGAACCGGAATTACGGTTTGTAAACATTGAAAACTATCCCTCAACTCTCCGGCTTCATCCACATGCCAATGGTGCTTTGGTACATGGTCTTTCAGAAATTTTTTCACCATCTTACTTACTATTTCCCCGCCTATGGTGATCAAAAGATCGGGGGCCAGTCCGGCTTTTTCTTCCTCACTAATGGTATTGATTAAACGGTCGATGGTGGAAATGGCGTTAGGCAGTGAAAGATTACTCACCGTTTCGGAGAGTACCAAGAAGGGGCTGCGCTCATTCAATTCTTGTATAGCTTCCTCCAGCCAGGGGTTGCTGTCCATTTGCCCGGCCAGTATCATTATTTTCGGGGCATTATTCCAAAGTTCACCCAGGCCGGTAAGGTAGTCCTCATCTAAAAGGAGTTCCGGTTTAAGCTTTTGGATAAGGTGAACTTCTTCCTGCTCCGGCATATCGGCAACGGTTTCATACAGTGGCTCGTTAAAAGGCACGTTTACATGCACTGGCCCTTGGTGCAGTTCCATCATGGCCTGGTTCAGCAGCCGCTGGTTGTAATGCCGGGAAAGTTCATCAGCCGGATCACGGAGCAAATTGGCTGAAAAACAAATGTGCTGCTCAAAAATATTCTCCTGCCGTATGGTTTGCCCCATTCCCTGATCAATAAACTCTTTGGGGCGGTCAGCGGTAATTAGCAATAAAGGTAAACGTTGATAAAAAGCCTCCGTTACTGCCGGATAAAAATTAACGGCAGCCGAGCCTGAACTGCAAATTACGGCTACCGGAGCCTTTAAGCCTATGGTCATACCCATAGCGGTAAAAGCAGCTACTCTTTCATCGGGCACGGAAATACACTCGTAATCGGCATCAGCCGTAAAGGCTAATATAAGGGGAGCATTACGGCTTCCGGGAGCAATTACCACGTGGCGACAATGGTGGGCCTTGAGTATTTTGGCCACATAACGGGCGTTTAAAAGGGCCGAAGTTTCAGGCATATTTTATCGGTCTTGGATTACCTTTAAAAGGGTTTGCATTTTGGCTTCGGTTTCCTCCCACTCATCGGCAGGTACCGAATCGGCTAATATACCGCCACCAGCGTATAAAGTTACTGCATCACTATACACTTGCATACACCTAAGGTTTACATAGTAATGGAAAGCCTCCGGGTTTTTTAAACCGAAATAACCAGTATAGTAATCACGTTTATGCCGTTCGTTTTCAAATATATATTGTAATGCTTCCTGCCGGGGATAGCCGCCCACGGCCGGGGTAGGGTGCAGCTCGTGAAGCAATTGCTCAACATCCAGTTTTCCCGTAACATCGGCCTGAAGGTGGTTTACAAAATGTACCAGGTTACCGGCCTCCATGGGGCTGCGCTCCATCACCTCCACAGCGGACAGGCCCTTTGCGGATGTCAATACCCTTAGAATATAACGTGTTACGATAGCTTGCTCCTCTTCTTCCTTGGCCGTAAAGCTATGCTCCTCCCCTTTTTTGCGGGTTCCGGCCAGGCTCATACTATTCACTAAGCCATCGCTGCACGATATCAATAGTTCCGGTGAAGCTCCCATCCAGGTTCCGCTATCCTCATGGTGAAATAAATAAACGCAGGCCCGTGGGTATTGCTCGCGCAAAGCATGAAACCACAGTAAGGGACGGCTTTTCATCTTTAAGGTCAACGGTCTTGAAATCACCACCTTTCCCCAACGTTCAGCGGCAATGGTACGGGCGGTATTTTGGATGAGTGTCAGGTAATTTTCACGGCTGTAATTCTGGTTCCCAGCCGGAGCTTCGGGCAAGCTGGGTTCCGGAGCTTCATCAATTTCTTCCAGGTAAACCCGTATTCGCTTTCTTTCAGTGGTAAAGGGCACAAAGTCAAATTGCAGTTCCGAATCCTTTACCTCCCGGAAAACCCTGTATTCCTTTGAGCCCGGTGGGCTGTAGTACAATAAGGTTTGCAAAATATTAAGCCTTAAGGGGAACTATCATATTGGTGAGCTTGCAGTGGGATACCAACTTACCTTCCTCATCCTCAATCCGTATTTCCCATAAATGGGTACTGCGGCCTTTATGTAAAATTTGGGCGGTGGCCGTTACCGTACCCTCCTTTTTGCTACGTATATGATTACAACTGATCTCAATGCCCAAAACCGCGTATTCGGAAGGATCGGCATAAAGGCAGCTGGAGGCACTGCCCAGGCTTTCGGCCAGTGCTGCTGAGGCCCCGCCATGTAATAAACCCATAGGTTGATGAACCCTGGGATTAACCGGCATGGTAGCTTTTACCATCCCCGCCTCGGCATCCACATCCACGTATTGGATGTTCAGGGTTTCCATCAAGGTACCGGGAACCATATCATTAAAGCGTTTCAGAATTTCGCTTTTCTCCATAAAACTGTAGTATTAAAGTATGGACAAAGTTAAAATATAGGTTTTGGCCAATAGCTCAGATCACAAAAATCAACACATCACGCAGCAAGTACCAGCATAGCGATAGAATAATCGCCTTAAGTACGATGAGGAAAAAAACGCGAATAGCCCGCTCTCTTTGCGACATGAAAGTAATTTGCCTGTGGCAAAATTACAGGATAATGAAGCTTAGGGGCAGATATTTCGGTTTAACCGCAGGATTTTAATGTTGAAACAAATAGGGCTTGTCTTCTTTTGAGTTTAGCAGGCCCAAAAGCCTTATCGGATAAGACCGGAGCGAGTCATTTTATTATCTTTGCACGCTTAAATTAAACCGTTTAAAATCGCTTTATGATCAAGATCACCTTGCCGGATGGCAGCGTTAAGGAATTTCCTGAGGGTTCATCGGCCTTTGACGTGGCTATGGGCATTAGCTCAGGCCTGGCCCGTAATGTTTTATCCGCAAGCTTTAACGGTCAAACGGTAGAAACGCGTGAGCCCCTACCTGGCGATGGTGAGTTGATTTTGTACACCTGGGATAACCCGGAAGGCCAAAAAGCTTTTTGGCATAGTTCAGCCCACGTGTTGGCACAAACCCTGGAACAAATGTACCCGGGTATCAAACTAACCATTGGGCCGGCCATTGATAACGGCTTTTATTATGATGTTGATTTAGGAGAACACAGCATAGGGGAAGCTGATTTTGCGGCTATTGAAAAGAAAATGCTGGAAAATGCCCGCGCCAAATCGGAGTTTAAAATGCGGGAGGTAAGTAAGGCCGATGCCCTGCAAGCCTACAGTGATAATGAGTTTAAAACCGAGCTGATCCAAAATTTGCAGGACGGGGAAATTACCTTTTGCGATCATGCTGAGTTTACGGACCTGTGCCGCGGTGGACACCTCCCCAATACCGGTTTTATTAAAGCCGTAAAAATTATGAATGTGGCGGGTGCCTACTGGCGGGGTGACGAAAATAAACCTCAGCTTACCCGTATTTACGGAATTTCCTTCCCCAAGGCTTCCATGCTTACCGAATACCTGGAAAGACTGGAAGAAGCCAAAAAACGTGATCACCGCAAACTGGGCAAGGAGTTAGAGCTGTTTACCTTTTCCCAAAAAGTTGGACAAGGGTTACCGCTATGGCTGCCTAAAGGTGCCGAACTGAGGGAAAGGTTGGAGCAGTTCCTCAAAAAAGCCCAACGCAAAGCGGGCTATGAGCCGGTAATCAGTCCACACATCGGCAACAAGGAACTCTATGTAACCAGCGGCCACTACGCCAAGTATGGTAAAGACAGCTTTCAACCCATCCACACTCCCGAAGAGGATGAGGAGTACCTGTTAAAGCCCATGAATTGCCCGCATCACTGCGAGATCTACAAAAGCCAGCCACGCTCCTATCGCGACCTTCCCATTCGTTTTGCAGAGTTCGGAACGGTATATCGTTACGAGCAAAGTGGCGAGTTACACGGACTTACCCGGGTAAGGGGGTTTACACAGGATGACGCTCACCTTTTTTGCATGCCCGATCAATTGAAGGATGAATTCAAGAAGGTGATAGACCTGGTGCTCTACATCTTTAAAACCCTTGATTTTAAGGAATATACCGCTCAAATCTCCCTGCGCGATAAGGAAGACCGCAGCAAGTACATCGGTTCGGACGAAAACTGGGAAAAGGCGGAACAGGCCATTATTGAGGCAGCCGAAGAAAAACAACTCAATACCATTGTGGAATACGGTGAAGCGGCCTTTTACGGACCTAAGCTTGATTTTATGGTAAAAGATGCCCTGGGCAGGCAGTGGCAATTGGGAACCATACAAGTGGATTATAACCTTCCCGAGCGTTTTGAACTGGAGTATAAAGGGGCTGACAATGAAATGCACCGCCCGGTAATGATCCACCGTGCACCTTTTGGCAGCATGGAGCGTTTTGTAGCCGTACTGCTGGAACACTGTGGTGGCGATTTTCCACTGTGGCTTACCCCCAACCAGGTGATCATTTTGCCTATCAGCGAAAAATACGCTGCATACGCGGACAAAGTTTCGTATTTGCTTAAAAATTACGACCTTCGCACGCTCGTTGACCATCGCAGTGAAAAAACCGGACGCAAAATCCGTGATGCTGAGTTGGCCAAAATTCCTTACATGCTTATTGTAGGTGAGCAAGAGGAAGTTGCCGGTACCGTATCGGTGCGGAAACACGGAGATGGTGATCAGGGCACAATGAGTATTGAAGACTTTGCCAGCCTTGTAAACCAGGAGGTAAACGAAAAAATCGGTGCCTTTTAAACTAAAAACTAATTAAAAGAAAGAAACTCTGGCTAAAAGATTTAACCGAGGACGCAGAGGTTTTCAGCCAAGAAAACCGCAAGAAGACGCGCACGTAATTAATGATAAAATACGATTTCCCAAGGTACGGATCGTAGGTGATAACATAGAAGAACAAGGTGTTTACGCTACGAGTAAAGCCCTGGAAATGGCTAAGGAACAAGAGCTGGATCTTGTGCTGATTGCTGATAAGGCTGACCCTCCGGTTGTTAAAATCGTAGATTACAAAAAGTTCCTATACGACCAGAAGAAAAAACAAAAGGAAATAGCGCAAAAAGCGCAGAAAACCGTGGTTAAGGAAATCCGTTTCGGACCTAATACCGATGACCACGACTATGAGTTTAAAAGACGAAATGCGGAGAAATTCCTGGATGAAGGGGCTAAATTGAAAGCCTACGTATTTTTTAAGGGACGCTCCATCGTTTTTAAAGATAAAGGTGAAATATTGTTGTTGCGATTGGCGCAGGACCTTGAAGATGTAGGCAAAGTAGAAAGTATGCCTAAACTGGAAGGTAAACGCATGATCATGATGATGGCACCGAAAAAGGGCAAATAGACCATAAATGAGAGTTTCGATATCAGAGTTAATCTGAAATCTTACCTCCAAAATCTAAGCTCTTAAAATAAAAAGTAAGTAAGAACCCGAAATAAAGCGAAGAAAGATGCCTAAAATGAAGACCAAAGCCAGTGCTAAAAAGCGTTTTAAGCTTACCGGCACCGGAAAGATCAAGAGAAAGCACGCTTTTAAAAGTCACATCCTTACTAAAAAGGAAACTAAACAAAAGCGTAACCTCACCCAAACTACCCTGGTAGCTAAAGTGGATGAGCCGAGTATCAAGAAGCAACTTTGCATTTAATCATTTAGAGTTATTAATAAACCCTGTGTAAGGCTTTAAGAATTCCGGATAACGGAAACGCCTTGCTCAAAAAATTAAAAGAACATGCCAAGATCAGTAAACAGCGTAGCCAGCAGAGCACGCAGAAAAAAAGTAATGAAGCAAGCCAAAGGTTACTTTGGCCGCAGAAAGAACGTATGGACCGTAGCTAAAAATGCCGTTGAAAAAGGAATGGTATATAGCTATCGCGACCGTAAAACCAAAAAGAGAAATTTCCGCTCCTTGTGGATTCAGCGTATCAATGCCGGAGCCCGCCAGGAAGGTATGTCTTACTCCGCTTTTATGGGTAGGGTTAAATCCAGTGGAATTGAGCTGAACCGTAAAGTTCTTGCCGACCTGGCTATGAACCACCCGGAAGCCTTCAAAGCCATTGTGAGCAAAGTAAAATAAATAATAAACCGTTCTTACTTATTTTGGAAAACCCCTTCCCACCCGGAAGGGGTTTTCTTTTGGACGTATATTTCAGTATCCCTGGCCAGCTTACTCCCGGTCCAGAGCTGCAGCTCTTTGTCATAAGTGGGTACTAACACCGAAGTCAGGTAAGCATATCCCTGAAAAACAGAGTCAAGCACTTTGGCCGCCACACCTTTGCTGCCAACCTCAAGTTGGGAGGGCCGTAAAAAGCGATCAATTTCTTTAAAACCCAGGGCTTTTGCCAGTTCAGGAGCAAGCTCGTTTACTGGTCCTAAAAGCTGCCCGATATTTCGGTTGAGCGGTTGGTGATAAACCTCCTGTACCGTACCCTCCTGTACCACTCTTCCTTTGTCCATAACTAACAACCGGTCGGCCAACATTAGCATATCCGAAGGTTCATGGGCTACCAAAACCGCGGCTTTGGGTTTCCAGTCACTTTTTAGCAAGGCTAACAAATCCTGCTTTATTGCATAATCAATATTTGAAAAAGGCTCGTCCAGCAACAACACCTCGGGTTTGGCAATAAGAGCCGATGCCAGCGCCACTCTTTGTTTTTGCCCGCCAGAAGTAGCTTTTGCTTTTTTTCCCTTCACCTTACTGAGGTCCAATTGCCTTCTCAATTGGCCCAGGGTTCTCTTCCGCATTGATTCCGAAAGAGAAAGGTTGTGTTTCACCATATTATCTTCAATGGTCAGGTAAGGCATCAGGTCAAAATCCTGCTGTACCAATTTGATTTCCGGGTGTCCGGGAACCAGGTTTTCACGGGGGCCATCCAGGGGTTTGCCGTCATACCTCAGGCTTCCACTCGCTGGCTGCAACAGGCCCGCCAATAGTTTGAGTAAAGTGGTTTTACCCGAGCCACTTTTTCCGATAATCCCCAGCACCTCACCTTCCTTAAGTGAAAAGGAGACTCTTTTCAGTACATTCGGTTGGGCTTCGTAACCAAAACTTAAATTATGGGCTTCCAGTACAGCATTTTTCACCGGTGAAAGTTCGTTAAAGTTTAGTACCACCCAACCTCAAAAGCTATTTTCGCGTCAGTTCTAATGAATAAGCTACGGTTCGTAGTGAACAATTGGCTTGTTATTAGATTCTTAAAATAGGATTTATAACCAAAAACAACACGTATGAAAAGAATATTGCTAAATTTTGGACTGGCCGGTATGGCCGCATTAATGCTAACTGTTTCCGGCTGCTCTAAAGATGATGATGACAACGGTAACAGCGGACCCGGAAATGTACTGGCCGTGGCCAAAGCCGATGCAGAGCTCACTTTATTTGCTGAGGCCGCTGAGAAAGCGGGACTGGGTGGAGTACTGGCCGGGGGAGGTCAAATAACGGTTTTTGCGCCTACCAATAATGTACTGGAGTCTTACCTGGCTGATCTAAACGTAAGCGATATCGATGCTTTGATACAACTGAGAGGTGAGGCAGCGGTGAGGCAACTGCTGAGCTACCACGTAATGGACGGCAAAATGGAAGCTGCGGATATTGTACAGGGTTATCAAAAAACCAGAGCCAGCAACGCTCAAGGTGATGCCCTGGATTTGTATATCAATACCGTAGGTAGTGTAACCTTTAATGGCTCCAGCGCCATTGTTACCGAAACCAATATAGATGCCGCCAACGGAGTAATTCATAAGATTGGTGGTGTACTGGAACCACAAACCATTGAGGGTCTCCTAAGTGCCAACTCGGCTTTTACCACCTTTGCCGAAGCCTCCTTTAAAGCCAGTGGTGATGTACTGGGCGAATTGGGCAACACTCAAAGTACCTATACCGTTATGGCTCCTAATAATGGTGCTTTCGGTGCTTTTTTTGCCGAAAACTCCACCGTCAACAACATCGATGATGTGATCGGTGCCTTCGGAACCCAAGGGTTAGAGGATATCTTGAAATACCATATTATAGTAGGTTACAAAAGAACCGACAACCTGAGTGGTGATCAAACCACCCTGTTGAACGGAGAAGTGCAAACCGTTAGTAAAAGCGGTTCCAACATCATTATTACCGATGGTGCGGGAAGGCAGGTGAACGTAGTGTTCCGCGATGTTACGGCCATAAATGGTAACATCAACATTATTGACAACGTACTGCTGGACGATTAAGGCCCGTTTCGTTAAAAAGCAAAAACCCTCCTTTTTCGGAGGGTTTTTTTTATGGATTTATGTTGCTATCAAGCTGTTTCAGGTATTTTTTTTAAATCTAAGAAGCTGTTTTTCAGAAATCTGTAAAAAAATTTGCTATTCGTCCAAACCATATCCATATTGTTACCGTATATAATAGTACATATTACTAACAAAAAATCAAAATTTATGAAGTCGCTATCAAAAAATTTTGGAAAGGCCTTATTGGCAGGTTCTATCATTTTCATGGCTAGTTGTAGCAAGGATGATAAGGCCGATGACAATTCCAACAACCCGAATGTAACTCCGAAAAGTACAACTGTTAAAGGAGTTCTTGAATCCGAATCGCAATTCAGTTTAATGAATGAAGCCGTGGAAAGATCAGGTCAAGCTGACTTTTTCGCCAATGCTTCCGCCAACATTACACTCTTCGCAGCCAACAATGATGCGTTTGAAGATTTGTTTGCCAAGGTAGGTGTTTCCTCTATGACTGAGTTGCAATCACAACTGGGTAATGAAGCTTTTGCGGACATCATTTTGTACCACGCAATCAACGGTAAATTTAACCTGGCTGATTTTAGTGATGGTTTTGTAGAAACCAACGCTCAGAATGAGAATGGTTCACGCTTGGCCTTATTGATCAAGAATGACAACAATGCCCGGTTACTCCTGAACGGTAATAATGATAACGGTGCTTCTACCGTTGGCAACACTACCCTCAGTGCAGAAAATGGTTCTGTAATTGAAATTGACGGAATTCTGGATGCTCAAACCACAGTAGAGAATATAGAAGATCGTGGTAATGAGGAAAACACCTTCATGCTGGATTTATTGGCTAATGCCGATGCCAGTGTTATGGCAATGTTGAACAATGAGAGTTCCGATAATACGGTGCTGGTTGCTAGCCAGAATGAAATAGAATCCATGTTAAGTATCAACCTGGAAAGTATTCTGGATGTAGAGGATATTGAAGAATTATTGGATGCCAATCAGAAGAGCACCTTACTCAGCAACTTTGGGGTAAGCGTTATTTCTGAACTGATGGCCGATCTTACGCTTGATGATCTGTTGAACTTGAATGTTACTACCAGTCAGATTTTTGCCGTGATGGAAGAAGATGACAACACTGAGCTGATGAACACCCTGATTTTTGACGGTGATTATACAAGTGATGATATGATCAGTGATGGATCAGTAACCAGCCGCAGTGGAATCACTTTCGATGTTACTTCTAACAGCAGCGGTAACCTAGTATTGACCGACAGCGATGGAAATAACGTTATTCTTGAGAGTCAGTCAATCCAAAGTGTGAATGGTTCCGTATTTACTGTTACTGAAGTACAGAAATAATAATATATAGTTTTGTTTGGTTGGTTGAAGAGCCGGATTCTCTCTACAGGGAACCGGCTTTTCACTTTTTAAGCAGCTGGTTCAATTCATGAAGTGCCTGCTGATTGCGATCATTCTCGAAGGTTTCCAGGATGTTTCGCTTTTCTTTTTCGGTAAGGTGCCAACTCAAGGAAACCTCATCTTTCTTTTCGAAAAGAGAGAACCGCACTACATCTACCGGGAAGTCGAGTATCTCTGAACTCCATTGCATCATAAGGGATTTATTATATATCTGCAGGTTGTGAAAACTTTGCACCACTCCGTCAATGGGCATCGTCAATTGATCCAGCTTGGTCTGGTTAGCGTTTACGATCGGTATTTCATCGGGGCGGTTGGCTTTAATCTGTACCACCAGTATCCCATCGGTATGGGCTTGTATCCACTCTCTGAACTCGTAAAGGTACCGCAAGGCAATTTCAAGCCCTTCATTATCACGTACACCTGCATCGATAAGCTCTATGGAGGGTTCAGAAGGTAAGTTTACCAGCGGGGTAATGTAAGGAAAGGAGGCACTAAGCCTTAAGGCCGTGAGAAAACTGAGCTCATCCGGACTTTGCCCGGCAAATAGTCTTTGGTATTCAACAGCATCATATTCCCGCTGCTTGCGAGTACCGGCAAATGGTGTAGTAAAGGTTAAAAAGGAAAAGTTTTGTGACGACATCAACAGTTTACGGCCATCCCCAATTATCGTAGGCCCCAATATCATGGTGGGAATTTCAGAGCGAAACTCGGCTTGCTGGTAGTCTCCTAAATCCTTGTCCAGTACATCTCCCGTGTTTTTATTGAATTTCTGATCAAAGGCATAACCCCGATCCAACGGGTATTGACGACCGGCATATTTAACCTTCCTGAACCTGAAAAAAAGGTCGTTTACCGCCAAGGTAAATGCCACCGGGTTTAAGGCATCTTTAGCCGTATTCATTAAAAACGAATCATCATAGGGCGATGCATCCAAGAGCTTATTAGCCTCGCGATATTTCAATTCCCTGAAGTAGGCCGCTCCAAACATGCCCCCGGAAGAACCGGTAATCAGGTGTGCCTGCCGGAAAAGTGCGCCTCCGCTAAGGCTGTCGGCCTCCTGCAAAACCTTCATGGTCCATAAAGTACTTCGCATACCACCACCACTAACATTCAGTATAACCAGTTTAGGCTTTTTAAAGCGGCTGAACTTGGCACGCCAATTCTCCAACGAAGCCAAGGCCTTTTCCTTATCACTTTCAATTATGGAGTCGGTGGTCAGGCTTTCCAGTTGCTCATAATTGTACTTGGCAAAGGGTACGGAATAATCCATACCATAGGCATAATTAAGCGTTTGAAACGGAGGAAGACCCGAAAGGTAGTTCAGCCCTAGCAAAACCAGGATACCCACCGTCAAAGTCCAGGTTTTAAGGCGGGAATAAAAAGCACCGGTAATCATCAGGTACAATGAAAAAATGAGAAATACCGTGGCCCCGGCCGGAATCATGAAAGCCCGGTTACCGCTCACCAGCCCTAAACCAATAATGATCAGAATAAGTACCACAAAAAGTGCTGAAGCCGACAAGTGATGTTGTTGAATGGTTTCGAGCAGCTTATGCTTTTGGTAGTGGGTGGCGCCCCGCGCCATTTTAACCTGAAAAGGGCCTTTTAAATAATAGTTCACCACCGATTGCCGATCCAGTACATTTTCCCTTAGTTTTTTATCGGCTTTTACTATACCCTTTAGTGGTTTTATACTGCTCCGCCCCTTACTCCCCTTCTCGTCTGGAATTTCAAGGGTTCGAAGGGTAGAAAAAAAGTAGCTGAACATCAGGCTTATGATAATGGCCACTCCGGCCAATAGCCCGGTTATATTGATAAGTATGCCGGAAGTACTGTAGCCTTCTTCCAGCAAAATGGTGACTACCTGATATACGTAGGTAAGAAAAAACAACACCGGTATAATGGAGTTGTTAATGCAGAATTTCCACAAGGGGCGTGAGAGCGTAGCCAGGAAAGTATAACGGTAACTGTAGTAAATGTAGCTGCTGATGTGGTAGCTCATTACAAACAAGCCCGCGGTAATGCCTACTAAAAAATAACTGAGAAAATTAACCTTATCCAGATATTCAGGTGTAAGAAACAGGTAAGGAAAACCATAATTCACACCCAATAGCCGGTTCACAAAGAGGAAAACCAGTAGCCAAAAAATCATCAGGATATGGCTCCTGCGCAGGTGAAGAAGGAAAAGCTGAACCGGAAAAAAAGAAGATAGGAAGTACCAACTTTCCCTGATCCATCTTCCTATCCGTGTAAACATTGGCCTAAGTTAAACCGAATTGTGTAAAATGGTGATAAATATGTTTGCGGTGCAGTAACATCCATTCCTCACCATTGAGTTCACCAAAATTAGGATGTACGGCCGTATGTTCAGGATGCTTTTCAAAATAAGCCATCATGGTGACCAGGGACTTCATCAGGTTGACCTTAAGTTCCTCAAAATTCCCTTCAAAAGCGGAAATTTCATCATACACAGCCGGTTTTTGCGAGCCGGGCCTGAAGGGTTTGTCACTCCTCAAAAAAGCCTTGTATTTGGGCAAGTCTTCATCTGAGGTAACCACCTCAATTGGTATTTTCCTCAAGGAAAGATCTACGCCCTTGCGCAGGTGATCCAACATTTCCGATGCATTCATACGGCCCCACGCTGGTTGGTTATGGTGTTCCAGTTTTTTAAGCATAAGCGGAACATCCATCATAAAGAAATCTTCAAAGGCCTTCAAATCTGGCTTATTTTAACAAACACATAATTTTCATTTTCCGAGGAAGGCATTCCCCCGGGAGCAGTCACACTGCGAACACTGTAAATAGATGTTTTCACTTTTTTAGTGGCAATGGTTCGTTCCAGCATTTTTGCTCGGGTTTGGGTCAGTCGATTATCATTGATGTTATCAAATATCAAAAATTCATAGAAAAGACCATCGGATTCCTGCATCATTTCGGTGATCAGCCCTAACATAAAATCGCCACTCGGGTATAGGCGTCCTTTTTGGGGAAAGAATTTCAGGTTGAGTACGCGGGCTTCTACATCTACCACAGCGTTTAAATCCTTCACACTCTCCTTACGGTTGCTGTTGTTGAGCACCAATATCTCCACCCTGCGATTCAGTGCCTTTTCGCGTTCCGTTTTTTCAGGAAACAAGGGTTGAGTATTGCTAAATCCCTTATAGCTCATACGCTTTCGATCCACCCCGTTCACTTTCAAAAAATTGTAAACCATTAAAGCGCGTTGCAGGGATAGCTCATAGTCGTCACCACAGCATACGTGTCCCTGTATTTCAATTTCCAGATCGGGGTACATCAGCATCACCTCCAGCAGTTGCTCCATCACGGGGAAGCTCTTCCAAACGGGAATGGGTTGGTTGCCCACAAAATTCAGGTTGGGAATACGGATTTTATTCCCCTTCTTGAATTCGAGGTCGGTCAGCTTTTGATCCGGTTTCGGCAGTAATGAAGGATCAATCTGGAAAACCACTTCTACCCTACGGTTCTTCGGGCTTCCCTGGGGGCTATTATCGTATTTCGGACGTTCCTCACCGTAGTAATCGGTATTAACCTTTAAAGGTTCCAGACCTTTATACACCAGGTACTGCAACGTGCTTTGCACCCTGCGCCTGGAAAGTTGACGATTGTATTCCAGGCTGGCCAGGCTATCGGTATGTCCGTAAATTTGCACGCCTTTCAATACCTGGAATGGAGCCAGTTCCAGGATGCTGTCGATACGGTTTTTTTCGGTTCGGGATAAGGTGTAGGAATCCAATTCAAAGTTCACCTCCAGCCCTAAAGTACTATCCTTTTGAGCCTGTGCCCACAATACCGTTACCAACCCTAAAAAACAAAAAAATAATCTCATTCCTCACCAGCTATATTACGGCCTCAAACTATTGAATTAACGCAACAGTGAGGCTTTACGTATTATAAAAAAGCCCTGCCATGGCAGGGCTTTTCATTCTTTAAATCTTCTTAAAGGTGAATGACCTCATCATAAGCAGCGGCTGAAGCCTCCATAATGGCTTCACTCATGGTTGGGTGCGGGTGTACCGATTTTACAATTTCCATACCGGTGGTCTCCAGCTTACGTGCTACCACGGCCTCGGCAATCATTTCGGTGACATTGGCCCCAATCATGTGGCAGCCTAAAAACTCTCCGTATTTCGCATCGAAGATCACCTTTACAAAACCGTCTTTATGACCGGCCGCACTGGCCTTACCACTGGCTGAGAACGGGAATTTACCCACTTTAATGTCATAGCCCTCTTCCTTTGCCTGCTTTTCGGTATAACCTACCGAAGCAATTTCAGGTGAGCAATAGGTACAACCGGGTATGTTATTGTAATTGAGCGGTTGCGGATGCTCCCCGGCAATCTTTTCAACACAAATAATTCCTTCGGCCGAAGCTACGTGAGCCAGGGCCTGGCCGGGAACACAATCGCCAATGGCGTAGTACCCATCCTTATTGGTTTTATAGTATTCGTCCACTACTATTTTTCCCTTCTCGGTTTTTATACCCACTTCCTCCAGGCCTATATTCTCGATATTCGCCTGCACCCCTACAGCCGAAAGCACTATATCACACTCCAGGGTTTCTTCACCCTTTTTGGTTTTAACGCTCACTTTACAACCGGAACCGGAAGTATCTACCTTGGTTACCTCGCTGGAAGTCATAACATTGATACCCGCCTTTTTGAAAATGCGCTCCAATTGCTTGGAAACCTCTTCATCCTCCACCGGTACAATATTGGGCAGGTATTCCACTATGGTTACCTCGGTACCCATAGCCTGGTAGAAATACGCGAACTCCACCCCTATGGCACCACTACCTACCACGACCAGCTTTTTAGGTTGTTTATCCAGGGTCATGGCCTGGCGGTAACCGATTATCTTCTTACCGTCCTGTTTGAGGTTAGGAAGTTCACGACTACGCGCACCGGTGGCAATAATGATGTGCTTAGCGGTGTATTCGGTGGTTTTACCGTCCTTATCCTTTACGGAGAGTTTTTTACCGGCTTTAACCGTTCCCTCTCCCATAATCACTTCAATCTTGTTTTTCTTCATCAGGAATTGAACACCCTTGCTCATTCCGTCAGCCACCCCGCGACTGCGCTTTACTACGGCTCCAAAATCCTTGTCGGCCTTCTCCACCTTCAATCCATAATCCTCTGCATGTTTAATGTATTCAAAAACATTGGCGCTTTTGAGGAGGGCTTTAGTAGGTATGCAACCCCAGTTCAAACAAATACCTCCGAGGCTTTCGCGCTCAACGATTGCTGTTTTTAAACCAAGTTGTGCAGCTCTGATGGCAGCCACATATCCACCCGGGCCACTGCCCAGTACCATAACATCAAAATTCATATACGATTGATTTATTTTTTATTCAGAATGCTACGCGAATTTAAGTCATTCCTTACAAGCGGGGCAAAAATTAATAACACCTTTATTCTATATTGCGCCCTTAATTTTAAAAACCTTAGCACTTATGGAATACGAGTACTCGGATTCACAGGAAAATTCAAATCCTAACTTACTGGACAAACGCTACGTAAAAGAGCTGCTCAACGAAACCCGTAAATGGACCCGCTTTTTGGGTATCGTAGGTTACGTAGGTTGTGCATTGTTGGTTCTTTTCGGCCTCGCTTTTATGGCATTTATGGACGAAATGGGTTCGGCTTTTGGTGAGCGGGGGCTTCCTACCATTCTCCTGGGCATTATCTATTTCGTAATGGCGGCTGTCTATTATTTCCCTTCGGACTACCTTTACAAGTCAAGCCAGTACTTTAAAGCCGCCCTTCACCAATCGGATGAGCAGGCATTGATCAATGCGCTGGAAAAGCAAAAGTCTTTTTACCGCTACTTTGGTATTCTTGTAGCCATTTTACTGGGTATTTATGCCCTCATCTTTTTAGGTGGCATAGCCGCAGGTCTTTCCGCCCTCTAAAAACTGGCAATAGCTGATATTTCTACATTAACATTTTTTGGTAAAACCGCCACCTGCACGGTTTCCCGTGCTGGTGCTTGTTCTTGAAAATAACGGCCATATACCTCATTGATTTGCGTGAATTGTTGCATATCGCTGATGAAAATGGAGCACTTTACCACGTGCGAATAGTCCATGCCGGCCGCTTTTAAAACGGCACCGAGGTTTTTCATAACCAATTCTGTTTCCTCCTGAATGCTATTGGTATGAAGTACTCCCGTTTCAGGATGCAGGGCTATTTGTCCCGAAATGTAAAGGGTATCTCCAGCCAGTACCGCCTGGTTATACGGGCCAATAGGAGCCGGAGCTTTGTCCGTTTGAATAATCTTTTTGGTGGCCATCGTTTATTTTTTAGCAATTTCGTCCAAAATTAGAATTCTTGAAGGTCTTATTACTGGACAATTACGATTCTTTCACTTTTAACCTCTTCCATTATTTACAGCAATTAACGGAAGAGGTGGAGGTAAGGCGAAATAATGAGATTTCGGTGCAAGAAGCCCTGGGCTTTAGTCACCTGGTTATTTCACCGGGCCCGGGCTTACCTGAAAGTGCCGGTATTACCAATCAACTTATCCAGGCAGCCGTAGGCAGCCACGCTATATTGGGGGTATGCCTGGGGTGCCAGGCCCTGGGTCAGTACTTCGGGGCTCAGCTTTTCAACCAGCAGGAGGTGGCCCACGGCATACAGAGAGCGGTAAATCAGTCGCAGCAAGAGTCGTGGTTATTAGCGGGTTTACCGCAAAGCTTCAGGGTAGGCCTCTACCATTCCTGGGCTATCCGTGAAGAGGGCCTTTCCAATAAAATCAGGGTGACCGCCCGCTCCGAAAGAGGTGTAGCTATGGCTATGGAACATTTGGAATTACCGGTGGCGGGCGTGCAATTTCACCCGGAATCCATTATGACGGACCACGGCTTGCAAATACTCAGAAACTGGCTGCAACGCTAGCGTTCAAAATCTCCAACTCCCCTTCTTCGCTCCATTTTAAGATCGCTCAATACATTGGCCTTCACGCGTATGGTAAGCGTATAAGACTGTTGAAAGCCAAAGGGCACCCAAGTGCAACGTAGCTCCCAGCAATGCAGATCACGGTAAAAATCAAAGGTGGTATAGGTAAGGTCTTTAGCTTCAAAATCGTAGCCACTTCTAAAACCCACTTTCCAGTTTTCAGTAAGTTTAATATCGCCCGAAAAATCCATGGATTGACTAACCCTGGACTCCAGACCCTGGTAGGATTTTCGCAAGTTGTAATTCACATTGAGGGTCCACGGTGCATCAAAATCCACAAAACCCTGGGCTCCGTAATAATCGGGGTCGCCCTCGGTAATACCCAGGTCATTGGGACGGGGTTCGCTATCTATCAATCCTTCTTTTTTATCCACTTCTTCACCGGGATCAGGCTTTTTGCCTTTCTTCTTAAAGCGATTTGCACTCAAACTTATACCGGTGGTGAAGGACTGATTAGTGGTACGCAGCCATGTTCCGTTTACCTCGTAAGCTGATTTGTTAACCCTTGTTCCTAATTCTGTATCGTAACCGTAAACATCATAGGTAGCGGAATAATTCATATTGAGTAAGCCCTGAAAAGCGGTGGAAGAAGCCGTAAGGTTCAAGGGCGACCAGTTGAACTCACTTACCGCGGTATTGTAGGAAGTATTGAGACTTAAACGCTCCAGGAGTTTGATCTTTTTTTCACCGGTTGAATCAGTACGGTCCCTCACTTTGGCCTCTAAGGTGTTTTGTACCCCGAGGTTTATACTTCCCGATTTACCGGAGGAAGCCGAGCCGTACAATTTACCCTGGTAGCGGTCGCGTCTGGTAAAGTTACCGAGGGTATCAGATTGTACTCTTTGGTAATACCCCCAATCGTCAACCGCAAAATCAGGCTTATATGAAATACCCACATTAGGAGTAAAAACATGGCGAACAGCCCTCACGAAACCCTTGTAACGCCATAAACCGTAAAGTTTAGTAGAGAGGTTGGCGTTGGCATTAAAGTCGGTATTGGTATAAAAACCGTTCATCGTATCGTTTCGGATGGCGTTCAAAGAATCCACGAAAAAATAGTTGGCCCTGTCAAAGTACCAGCGGTGGGTAACATTTACACTTGGGTTGAATACAAAATATTTGAAAACCTTGTAATTGGCGGAAATGGGTATGGAGTGGCGCACTCCATTACGGGCACTATCCCTGAAAACCGTTTCGGTAAAAAAGGGCTTACCTAGTTTGGTTTGTATCTCATTACCAGCATCCATAGTATAAGAAATACCGATCTCCTCGTACCACCTTTTTTTACCCACAGAGACCTGCCGCTTAAAAGGGAACTGACGGTTTAAAGCGAAGTTAATTTGCGGCAGGTTTACGGTAAGGTCCTGGGTACTGTTATTCTGGCTATGGCGGGCTGAAACGTTCAGGTTAAAGGGGCGGCCCGGCCATGATTTTGCAATGCTGATACTGGAGTTTAGCCGGTTATTCAAAACCTGGTCCGCATCAACGCTGGTTACACGGTAAAAGTTGGAGGAAGCAATGTTTACGTTACTATTAAAGCGAAAGGAGGGGTTGGCCTTAGGGTCCTGGTTATGAGCCCAGGTAATGGCAAAATCGGAACGATTGTCAAAAGCACTACCCACAAACTCTTGAAATTCAGGTCGTCCATAACGAATAAGGTTATAGCTGAGATTGAGGTTTCCTGAATAAGCGTAGCGCTTGCGGTAGTTGGTTTGCGCCTGCCAGCCGTATCCTCCTTGTGTATAAATATCACCGGTAAGCGTTAAATCCAGGTAATCGTTTACGGCCCAGTAATATCCCCCGTTTTGTAAAAAGTACCCCCGGTATTGCGAGTTTCCGTAGCTCGGTATTATAATACCCGACTTCCTTTTTTCGGTAGTGGGAAAAAAACCGAACGGCACAAAAAGAATGGTAGGCACGTCCACAATTTCAAGGTAAGCCAGCTGGGTTACCACCTTTTCACCCGAAATTACCTTGGCTTTGGAGGTTTTTATCCGAAAGTGGGGATCTTCATGGCTGCAGGTGGTGAATGAGGCATTCTTTATGTAAAACACCTTTTCATCTACCTTTTTTACGTCTTCACCGTGCAGGAAACCTTCTCCTTCGGTGGTAATCACCTTTTTAATCTTGGCCTTTTTGGTATCAAAATTATACCGCATTTCATCCGCCCGATAGGATTTACCCGCTTCGGTAAATATTGGTTTTTGAGTAACCTGTCCGCTGGAATCAGTAATCCCCCGGGCATAAACTTCCTTGGCATTAAAATCCACCCGAATAAAACCTGCCTCCAGGGTAATGTCTTCATATTTCACGTAAGCCTTGTTATACAGGCGTGCTTCGCCCGTAACCGGACTTCCTATAATACTGTCTTCGGCTGTAAAGTCGAGCTCTGAAGGAATAAGGCTGTTATTTTGTACCGGCCTTGAATATACGCTGTCGGTACTAAAACGGATGTCGGATGAGTCGGGAAATGCAATTGGGCCTGCTAATGTAGTATCACGATAATTACCTGATAAAGAATCAGTAACAGGTATTTCGGTAGAATCAGCGGTGCCAAAGTTTTTTTCAGAAGTGTCAACCTGAGCCTGCACGGGTACCAGAAAGCCAACAACCACCGTTAATAAAATGATAATTTTCAGCCCAGGATTGCGCAAGATGACTTTTAAATTTGCTTAAAAATTAGGCGTACCAGTTGAATCGCCAAAGCTAAACAAAAATCAGTCCATTGAAGAAGAAGCTTGTATTTGCCATACTTCTATTCCTATCCGTTTTAGCCCTCGCTTCGTTTACAAAAGTTCCCGGAGGCGATGGCGTAAAAGTAGTGGTGATTGATGCCGGACACGGTGGACATGATCCGGGTAACCTGGGAACCAGGCGTTACAAAACCCGTGAAAAGGACATTGCCCTTGCGGTAGCCCTGAAGTTGGGGGCTTATATTCAGGAAAACCTTCCCGATGTAAAAGTGGTGTACACCCGCCAAACGGATAAGTTTATAGAACTGCAGGAGCGGGCGCGCATTGCCAATGCGGCTGAGGCCGATCTCTTCATTTCCATCCATTGCGATGCTTTCACCCAATCGAGCGTAAGCGGGGCTACTTCACTGGTTTTAGGACGTAACCATGGTGACGAGAATATGCGGGTTGCCCAACAGGAAAACTCAGTAATACTGCTGGAGGAAAACTACGAGGAGAAATACGAAGGCTTTGATCCGCGTAAACCGGAAACCTTTATTGCTCTTACCCTTTATCAAAATGCTTTTCTCAACCAAAGCATATCCTTTGCCCAAAAAGTTCAGGATCAATTCAGGGAGCGAGTACAACGTAAGGACCGGGGCGTTAAACAACAACCACTTTATGTAACCAGCCGAACCGCTATGCCTGCCGTGCTTATTGAGCTGGGTTTTTTGACCAACCCGGCCGAGGAAGATTTTTTAAACTCCGAGAGCGGCCAAAACTTTATGGCTTCCGCCATTTACCGGGCTTTCAAGGAGTACAAGCAGGAACGGGAGTTTTTTGAAAAATCATCGGTTACATCTACTCCTGAGCCTACGGTGGATAAGGAGGAGCCGCAAACCGAAAAGCCCACAGAGGTGCTTCCTTTAAACGTTCCTGAAGAAAGCCCGGCCCGGGTTTTCTTTACGGTACAAATACTTACCAGCGGTTTAAAAAAGGAGCTGAAACCTGAGAATTTTAAAGGAGTGGAGGGAGTGGCTATTTATGAGGAAGGCAAGCTTTATAAATACATAGTTGGTGAAACCAATACCCTTACCGAAGCCGAGGCCCTAAAACAAAAGATGAAGGAAGCGGGTTTTAGGGATGCCTTTGTGATAGCTTTACAAAATGGTAATCGCATACCTATAGACGAAGCAAAGGCATTACTACAATAATTTTTACATCTTTGTTGCACACAACTAAACTGGCCTTCACTTGAAAATTAGCAAAGAATTCCGAATAGGTTTGGTTGCCTTGGTAGCCTTGGTTTTACTCTACTGGGGCTTTAACTTCCTCAAGGGAAAAGACCTCTTTGAAAAAAAGCGTATTTACTATGCGGTATATGATAAAGTGGATGGTCTCTCCCGTTCAAGGCCGGTTACCATTAACGGTTATCAGGTGGGAATGGTGGAGAATATCTACTTCCACCCCGATGGCTCAGGAAGGTTGATGGTGCAGATCAACATGACCAATGATTTCACGATATCCAAAGGTACCTTGGCGCGCATTTACAGTGAAGACCTTTTAGGTGGAAAGTCCATAGAATTGGTTTTGGGAGTAGAAAATGAACCTGCCGAAAGTGGTGATACCCTGGTTTCCGATATACAGTTGAGTCTTACCGAAGAGGTAAACAAGCAAGTAGCCCCGCTTAAACAAAAGGCTGAAAAACTCATTGGTTCGGTGGATACGGTACTCATCCTTATTTCCGGGTTTCTGAACAATGAAACCCAGAACAACTTTATGGAAACCTTCAACAGCCTGCGCAGGAGTTTCCAGGTACTGGAACACACCATTCGTACGGTGGACAAAACGGTTTCCAACTCCCAGGAAGATCTGCAAAGTATTATCGGCAACCTGGCCTCCATTACGGCCAATCTTGAAGAGAATAATGATGAACTTAACCGTGCCTTTAACAATATTGGCAATATCACCGATTCTTTGGCCCAGGTAAGGTTCGCTGAAACCTTTCAAAGCCTGAACCGCACCCTGGTTGCTACGGAAGACATTATGAAACAGATTTCAGAAGGTGAAGGATCTTTAGGGTTATTGGTGAACGATGAGGAGTTGTACAACAATTTACAGGATGCTACCGAGCAAATGAACCTGTTGCTGCAGGATGTGCGTTATAACCCCAAGCGTTACGTCAACTTTTCAGTATTCGGTAAATCCGAGGAGTACTCGCGGGAGGAAATAGTGGAAATGGAAAAAAAGCGCAAGGAAAAAGAGGCCGAAATAAAAACCGATACGGAAGTCAAGAATTAAAAGCCTATGGATTTTGGGATTGAAAATATAATCTTCCTCCTGGTATTGGCCGCAGCCATTTTTGTGTTTGCCAAAAAATTCGGCCGTATCTGGAGGAACATTAAACTGGGGCGCGATATCAATCGCTCCGACCGGAAGAAGGAGCGCTGGGCCTTAATGGGCCGGGTGGCCCTGGGCCAAACCAAAATGGTAAAGCGCAGAACAATTGCGGGCTTTTTCCACGTGCTCATTTATGCCGGTTTCCTGCTTATAAACATTGAAGTACTTGAAATTATATTGGATGGCATTTTGGGTACCCATCGCCTTTTTGCTGAACCGCTTGGAGGCCTGTACGATGTAGCCATTAACTTTTTTGAAATACTGGCCGTACTGGTCATCCTGTCCTGCGTGGTTTTCCTGTGGCGCAGAAATGTAAACGTAGTGCCGCGATTCAAAGAACTGAAAGGATGGGCTAAAACCGATGGTAATAATATTTTGATTATCGAGCTGGTTTTGATGATTGCCTTGCTGGTATTAGGAGCGGCCGAAGCCAATATGGAAGATAAAAAAGCCGGCCCCTGGCTTGTAAGCGGCCTGCTGGCCCCTATGTTCTCAGGGGTATCACAAGAAAACCTTCACCTTATTGAACGGGTCGCCTGGTGGGCACATATTGTAGGCATTCTGGCCTTTTTGAACTACCTGCCCTACTCCAAGCATTTCCATATCATCCTGGCCTTCCCCAATGTTTGGTATTCTAAGCTGGAAAATAAGGGGCAGTTCACCAATTTAGAGAGTGTTAAAAAAGAGGTGGAAATGATGATGGACCCCAATGCCGATCCGTACGCAGCTCCGGCCGAAGGAGAAGCTGCTGCACCTGACCGTTTTGGAGCTAAGGATGTAACGGACCTCAACTGGGTTCAACTGCTGAATGCCTACTCCTGCACGGAATGCGGGCGGTGTACAGCCGTATGTCCCGCTCATGAAACCGGTAAAAAGCTTTCGCCCCGCAAAATCATGATGGATACACGCGACCGGATTGAGGAAGTGGGCCAGCAAATGGATCAGAAAAACGGGAAACCGGCAGAAGATGAAAAGACCTTACTGGATAATTACATTACCCGCGAAGAACTTTGGGCCTGTACTACTTGTAACGCCTGTACGGAGGCCTGTCCGGTAAATATCGACCCGCTTTCCATCATTATGGATATGCGCAGGTACCTGGTTATGGAAGAGTCTGCGGCCAATCAGCAGATCAATATGATGATGACCAATATTGAGAATAACGGAGCCCCCTGGGCTTATCCCCAGGCCGACCGTGGAAACTGGAAAGATGAAATCTGAGAACAAGGAAAAAGGCGCCTCACCCGAATTGAAGGAAACCGTAGTAAACGGTCAGAAAATAAGTCCTCAGCTACCACCGGAAATAAAAAATTACCTCATCGATATTGACGGCACCGTTTGCGATGATATTCCAAATGAGGAGCCAGAAAGGATGGCCACCGCCAAGGTATATCCTGATGCGCTTCAAACCCTGAATCGCTGGTACGATAAAGGACATATTATTACTTTTTTCACTTCCCGTACGGAAGAGCACCGCGAGGTAACAACCCGGTGGCTGGATGAAAATGGTTTTAAATACCACGGGCTTTTAATGGGTAAACCACGTGGAGGAAATTACCATTGGATAGATAATCACCTGGTAAAGGCCACCCGCTACAAAGGCAAGTTTACCGACCTGGTGGAAAAAGAAGTTAAAATTCAGGTTTTTAAATCCTGATGACCGCTCGCTGGCATCATATTATACTACTGGCCCTGGTGCTTACGGCTTGCAGTAAGGATAACTTTTTAAGGTTGAGTTCCAACGGAAGTACCAAAAACCTCATCCCTGATTTTACCAATGCGAAAAGGTTTCGCAGCAATAATGGGGATACCATCACGCTGCGGCAATTATCGCTGGAAAATTCCTTCGAAAAATCAGACCGTGACCTGGCTACCGGTGGTGGCCTGCCTGATTTTGATTATGTGGAGCTGGAACGCAGCCGTTTGGTAGTGGGTAGTGATACACCTTACCTGCGCTTTACCTACGATTTGCTCACCTCTTACAATTCGGCCCTTCCTACCCGGGCGCAAGACAACCTGAGCCTTATCTTTGAAGAAGGGGCAGGAACAGAGGCCGTGTCCATGAATTTTGAGTACACTGATACCCTACTATGCCTTAGCGAACGCTGTACTTACCAGGATACCTTTGTGCTTCAGCTGCGGGAATTCAGCAATGTATATTTTACCCGGAGAGACAGTATTAGCCGGAATGCTTTGTATATTGATGAATCGAACGGGTTGATTGGCTTTAAAACCAGCGATAATCGAATTTTTGAACTAATACCTTAATGGAAGCAGAAAAAATAAACGTACCCACCATGGCTGAAATGATGTCGGCCGGCAAAAAACCGGACGTATTGTTTTGGGTGGGCTGTGCCGGAAGCTTTGACGACAGAGCTAAAAAAATCACCAAGGCTTTTGTTAAAATCCTCAGTAAAGCGGGAATTGAATTTGCCGTACTGGGTGCTGAGGAAAGTTGCACCGGTGACCCCGCTAAAAGAGCCGGTAATGAGTTTGTATTTATGATGCAGGCCATGCAAAATATTCAGGTATTGAATGGTTACGAGGTTACGCGAATTGTAACTACCTGCCCCCATTGTTTCAATACCCTCAAAAATGAATACCCTGAACTGGGTGGAAACTATGAGGTAATGCACCACACCAGCTTTATCAATAAGTTGTTTAAAGAGGGGAAGCTAACTCTTGAAGGAGGTTCCTTTAAAGGGAAGCGCATTACTTTTCATGACCCTTGTTATTTAGGCCGTGGCAATGGCATTTACGAAGCTCCCCGTGAGCTTATCCGTAAACTGGATGCTGAACTGGTAGAGATGCGCAGATGTAAAAGCAACGGTCTTTGTTGTGGTGCCGGAGGGGCTCAAATGTTCAAGGAGCCCGAACCCGGAAACAAGGATATCAATATCGAACGCACGGAAGAAGCATTGGAAACCAAACCGGATGTAGTGGCTGCGGCCTGTCCGTTTTGCAACACCATGATGACCGATGGCGTTAAGAACAGCGAACGCGAAGGTTCCCTTCCCGTTCTGGATTTAGCTGAGCTAATAGCAGAGGCCGGAGACCTCTGAGTATAATTGAAAATCATTAAAATGTACGTTGAATTTGATGAAATGCCGGATTCCGCAAGGGTTTGGATATTTCAAAGTACCAATCACATTGAAGTTGAACAACTGGAAATGGTAAGTGCCCGCCTGTTGGGCTTTTTAGAAGGCTGGCAGGCACACGGCCAAAGTCTTAAAGCCTCTTTCCAGGTATTTTACGAACGCTTTATTGTAGTGGCCCTGGATGAAAAAAGCTACCAGGCTACCGGTTGCAGTATTGATAAGCTCACCCATATCATACTTTCCATGGAGCGTGATTTTAAGCTCACCCTGCTGGACCGTATGCAAATTGCCTATCGGGATGAAGGTCTCATTCATACCATGCCTATGGCGGCTTTCCGCAGTGCTTTGGAAAATGATGAGTTGGACGCGGAAACCATCGTATTCAATAACCTGGTGGAAACCAAGCAAGAGTTAAAAGACAAGTGGGAGGTTCCGGTGAGAAATAGCTGGCACAAACAAATGCTGCCCGTGGCCTGATCAATGCATATGAGCCTGTATTTCCGCTAAAAAAGGCTCAAAAATACTTTTGCTCCCTGCGGCTATTTCACGGCCGAAGAGGTAATCATTGGTTCCTGAATAATCCGTAACCTCACCCCCGGCTTCTTTTACCAAAAGGGCTCCGGCCGCCACATCCCAGGGGCTGAGTCCGTATTCAAAAAAAGCATCGAAACGGCCACAAGCTACGTAAGCGAGGTCCGTAGCTGCCGAACCGAGCCTGCGCACTCCCCTGGTCTTCTCAAAAAAGGAAGAAAGCAGGTTTAAAAAGGACTGTTTACGGTCAAAATCGTAATACGGAAAACCCGTGGCCAGCAGGGTATTCTTCAATTCGTGGTTGCTGTTAACTTGTATGGCTTTGCCATTCAGAAAAGCGCCTCCGTTTTTCCAGGCCGTAAAGCATTCGTTCTGGCCAATTTCCCACACCATACCACATACCAGTTCCTTATCTTCCATTAACGCTACACTAATCGCAAAAATGGGTATGCCGTGCAAAAAATTTGTGGTTCCGTCTAAAGGGTCAATAATCCAGTTAAAACGTTGCCCTCTTTGGGTTTCAGTACCCTCTTCCGCAATAAAACCAGCTTCCGGAACAAGCTCCTTTAAACCGGTCACCAACATTTCTTCAGCTGTTTTATCTACATAGCTTACCAGGCTATTGAAATCCTTGAGTTCTATGTCGCTCTTGCTTACCTGTTCGCGATGGTTACGGATAAAAAGACTAACCGGTTTGGTAATTTCTACCAATGCCTGGGTGAGCTGTTGATAATTGGTCAAGGTAATATGGTTTTTTCGATCACCTCCATACGGTGCAGTATCGTAATACTGTTACAACACTCTTCAACCCGCCTTATCAACTTTCTGATTTTTTTTGGAGGGCTTTCCAACATCTCCTCGTGCTGTTTTTTGGTATTCCAACTTACGTACGAAACAAAGGATATTTTAGACTCCTTGTGCAATATAGCATGGTCCAGGGCACCCTCTTCCTTAAGCGACTTTACCAGGTCGTTCCACAACCGGATAAACTCCCGCTCAAAGATTGGATTTACGCGATAAAGCCGTAAGGTTACAAACATTTACGCTAAAATGGGTTCTACTTCTACATTACGGAACAGCACCGTGCCATCCTCATCAATTTTGTCCAGTTGTATGGTTTGCCGGGTATTAATCAATTCTGGGTTCCAAAGGGTTTTTACCTTCACGTAATTTTCGGTAAATCCCGTCATGTAACCTCCCTTGAAATTTCCTTCCAGAAGGATATCCCTGGTTTTCCCGAGTTGCGACTCGTAAAACGCCCTGCGCTTTTTAGCCGACAGCACCCTCAACATTTTGCTTCGCTTTTTACGAATACCATAATCCACTTTACCAGCCATTTCAATGGCCGGTGTATTGTCGCGTTCACTATAAGTGAAAACATGAAGGTAGCTTACTTCCAGCTTATTGATAAAGTCATACGACTCCATAAAGCGCTCTTCCGTTTCACCAGGAAAGCCGGTAATCACATCCACACCTATACAGCAGTGTGGTATGAGCTCTTTAATACGTTCAACACGCTCCTGGTAAAGCTCGCGCTGGTAACGCCTGCGCATCAAACCCAATATTTCATTGGAGCCCGATTGTAAAGGGATATGAAAATGGGGTACAAAACGTTTGGATTGAGCTACAAAGCGAATGATATCGTCTTTCAGAAGATTGGGTTCGATGGACGATATCCGGAAACGGTCTATTCCCTCTACTTCGTCCAGTGCCTCAACCAGCTCCAGGAAAGTGTGTTCGTGTTTTTTATTCCCGAACTCCCCTTTTCCGTAATCACCGATGTTCACACCGGTCAATACAATTTCCTTAGCCCCTTCCTGCACGATCTTACGAGCGTTGGCAATAACATTATCCAAGCTATCGCTGCGTGAAATACCACGGGCCAACGGTATGGTGCAATAGGTACATTTGTAGTCACATCCGTCCTGAACCTTCAGGAAAGCCCGGGTACGGTCGCCAATGGAGTAGGAACCTACGTAAAAATCGGCTTCATCGATTTCACAGGAATGAACCTCTCCCATATCCTTTTTAGTGAGATCATACAGGTAATCGGTAATTTTGAATTTTTCAGTAGCTCCCAATACCAGGTCCACCCCATCTATGGCCGCGATTTCATCCGGTTTTAGCTGCGCATAGCAACCTACAATTATAACAAAGGCTTCCGGGTTAGATTCCATCGCTTTTTTTACCCAACTTCTGCATTCTTTATCTGCATTATGGGTAACCGAGCAGGTGTTGATTACATAAACATCAGCCGCCTCTTCAAAGGTTACCTGGTCAAAACCTCCTTTCTCGAAATCCCTTGCTATAGTGGAGGTTTCTGAGAAGTTAAGCTTACAACCCAAGGTATGAAAGGCTACTTTTCTGCCGTTGTTTTGCATGTGGCAAAGGTAATTACCAGCAGATCAGGGAACAAGTGTATTTATGGCCTCTTTGAATTTTTCTATAACTCAAGGTTATATGGAAGAGTGCTGAATTTTTACAGAATTTTTTTTCGAAAATAATTGATTATACCTCCTTCAAGAATCACCTCTACCTGCCTTTTACTCAGCGAATGTTTTACCTCTAATTCCAGTGTTCCTTTTTCCCCGAATACCTCCGCCAAGATGGGTTTATTACCACTTAATCCGGCCTTCAGGTTTTTCAATTGTATAATATCCCCCTGCCGTATTTTTTCATAATCGGCTGCATCGGTAAATTCCAAGGGTACAATTCCGAAGTTGGCCAGGTTTTGCCAGGCGATACGGGCATAACTTTTAGCAATAACCGCCACCTGACCCAAATATTTAGGTGCCAGAGCGGCATGTTCCCGGCTGCTACCCTGGGCATAGTTATCAGCCGCTACTACCACATGACCCCCAAACTCTTCTTTGGCCGCCATGGCACGATCGTAAAACGTTTCATCGATTACGGTGTAACAGTACTTGCTGATTTCGGGAAGGTTGCTACGGAACGGTAAAACCTCAGCTCCCGCTTTCAGTATCTCATCGGTGGAGATATTATCACCCATTTTAAGCAATACGGGAACCTTTGCTTCATCTTGCAATGGTTTTAATTCAGGCAAGGTTTTAATATTGGGGCCCTTCTGCAGTTCTATCTTTTGCCCGTCTTCGGGCGGTGCCAGTAACATGTCGGTATGAATTATTTCGGTTTCCGGCTGTTCAAAACGCGGGTAAGTACGCTTCATTTTGGTACTCAGGTCACGGGGATCGGTAATTTTCCCACTCAGGGCCGAAGCCGCTGCTGTTTCGGGGCTGCATAGATAAACCTGGTCGTCCTTGGTTCCGGAACGGTCAGGAAAATTACGTGGCATGGTACGCAGGCTTATTTTTCCCGAGGCCGGGGCTTGCCCCATTCCTATGCACCCCATACAACCACTTTGGTGAAAACGGGCTCCGGCTGTAATTAACTTGGCAAAAGACTTCAAGGGAATAAGATTTTGAATAACCTGCCGTGAAGTAGGATTAATGTCCAGGGAAACTTCCGGGCTTACGGTCTGTCCATCTATTATTTCCCCTACTATCCAAAAATCACGTAAACCGGGATTGGCGGATGAACCAATTACCGCCTGGCTGATGGGTTTACCGGCTACTTCTGAAACAGGCACCACGTTGCCAGGGCTGGTGGGCTTGGCGATCAATGGTACCAGGTCATCCAACACAATTTCATCGTACATATCATATTCACAACCTTCATCAGCCACCAATTCACGCCAGTCATCCTCCCGTTTTTGTGCCTTCAGAAACCTCCTGGTTTCCTCGTCCGAGGGAAAAACGGTGGTAGTAGCACCCAGTTCTGCGCCCATATTGGCGATTACGTGCCGGTCCATGGCACTCAGCTCCTGCAAACCTTCTCCGTAATACTCAATTACCTTTCCTACGCCTCCTTTTACATCGTGCCTGCGCAACATTTCCAGGATAATATCCTTGGCACTTACCCAATCGGGCAGTTTCCCGCTAAGTTTAACACCCATTACCTGCGGCATTTTCACATAGTAGGGTTGTCCGGCAATGGCGGCTGCAACATCCAAACCACCGGTGCCAATAGCCAACATACCCAATGATCCTGCTGCACAGCTGTGGCTGTCAGAACCCACCAGGGTTTTTCCCGGTTTGCCAAATCGTTCCATGTGTACAGGGTGACTTACTCCGTTACCCGGACGGCTAAACCAAAGGCCAAAACGTTGCGCAGCCGATTGCAGGAAAATATGATCATCGGCATTTTTATAATCGGTTTGTAAAAGATTATGGTCCACGTACTGAACGGCAACTTCCGTTTTAGCCTTATCCAGGCCCATTGCTTCCAGTTCCAACTGTACCAGGGTACCAGTAGCATCCTGCAACAGGGCCTGATCTATCCGGATGCCGATTTCAGTACCGGGTTTCATCTCACCTTCCAGCAAATGTTCCTGAACTAGTTTTTGGGTAACGTTAAGTGCACTCATAAAGGATAAATTAATTAAACTGCAGTCTTCCCTAAATTGACAGAAAAGCTTTGTTGATTGTTTAAACTGACTCGTTGTTATACAGAAAGATATGTCGAATTCTCTGGAAAGCTTATGGGCTTTTAAAAAAGCCTCGGCATTATAAACAGTTAAACTAAGGACAGCCACAAAAAACCGCTGATAGCGTGACAAAAGCGTGGACATCGTTTTCAACCTACTTTAAAACAAGAGGTTAGCATCACTCTCACTATGCTCCAAAGAAGCTAGGTTTACAAATTAAACCCAGGAAAATCCAACCAGTAGATGATGCTCCCATGTCCAACTAAAGTGTAACTAACGATCCAATACAAGCGGGGTGTTCCTAATGGTAATTCCAATCCCCACGTTAATTCCGTAGGTACTTCACCATTGGTTCCGCAGCCATGCACCTAAGCGAAAGCAAACGCCTGATTTAATAAGCTCGTGGTGCTTTTAAAACCGCTGTTTTTAAAAAAATGTAATTTTAGAGCATTGGGTAAAAAATAAAAGGGGAAAAATTTAGCAGGTTTAAATGGGTATATCAAAATATTATGGCTTTTGGGAGGCTATTTTAAGAGACGGTGTTTGGTTTTTTGCCGGGCCGTTTTTTTCAACCCTGGGTCATAGTGTTAAGCCGGGTGAATATTTTCATGAGCTAAACCAGTTCCTCGCCCCCGACCATCACCGGGAGTTTATCGAATTCTTAGGTTCTTTTTCGCAAAAACCCAAAAATGCGGTACTGGAAAGTGAATGTTTTTGGCTTACCGCTAAAGGTGAGATGATACCCACTTATATTTCAGGCCAGGTTACTGAATGGCAGGGAAACCAAGCTTTACGGCTCAATTTCTACACTCGTGAGGCCACTGTTTGGAACGACCTTCCCGAACATGTACAACTGGCTCATGAGCAATTTCAAAATGCTTTTAAATATTCCGCTATCGGCCTGGCTTTGGTATCTCCAAAAGGCCAATGGTTGAGGGTAAATAAAAGGGTTTGCGAGATTGTGGGCTACTCAGAAGAGGAACTTCTGAAAATTACCTTTCAGGACATTACCCATCCCGATGATTTGAATATTGACCTGGATGGAGTTCATAAATTATTGACTGGTGAAATCGATTCTTACCAAATCGAGAAACGCTATATCAATAAGCAGGGCCAGGTTATATGGGTACTGCTCAGCGTTTCGCTGGTACGTGACCGAAGGAATGAACCCTTGCATTTCATCTCACAGATACAAGACATCAGTAAGCGAAAACGTTCTGAAATCGAACTCAAAGACCGGGATGCGCTTCTCTCCAAACTCTCACAACAGGTGCCGGGCAGTATATATCAGTATAAGTTGGAGGCCGATGGCTCCTCACGTTTCCCCTTTGCCAGTGAGGGTATTTGGGATGTGTACGAACTGTCTCCGCGTGATGTTGAAGAAGATGCCTCTGCGATGTTCAAGCGTTTTCACCCGGATGATTATAGCGGAATCATAGCTTCCTTAAAGGAATCGGAAAAAAATTTAACACAATGGAATCATGACTACCGGGTAGTCCTGCCTAAAAAAGGCATTCGTTGGCTGAACGGTTCGGCCCACCCTGAGCGTACGATTGACGGAGGCACTATGTGGCACGGCTACATCAACGATATTACCGATTATAAGGCTAAAGAAGGTGAACTTCGGCACAGCCTGGACATTATCAGCGAGCAAAACAAGCGACTGCTGAATTTTGCCCATATCGTTTCCCACAACCTCCGCTCCCACTCCGGTAATATTGAAATGATATTGACCCTGCTGGACAACACCAAAGACCCGGACGAACGTGAAAACCTGGTGGGAAGCTTACACCAGATTTCAGGAAACCTCAGTGAAGCAATTGTCCATCTCAACGAAGTGGTTTCTATACAAACTGAGATTAATCAACAAAGGGAAAAATTGAACCTGTATAACTATGTTGAGAAAACGCTGAATATTTTAGCCGGTGAAATTCAGTCCGTAAATGCGCAGGTTCAAAATAAGGTTTCTCCCAGGGCCCATATTCTTTATAACCCCGCCTATTTGGAGAGCGTGCTTTTGAACTTTGTTTCGAATGCTATTAAATACCGCCATCCGGAACGGACACCCGAAGTTACCATTGCCTATAATCCGGAAGAACAGCTGCTGACTATTGAGGATAATGGATTGGGAATAGACCTTAAAAAGCACCAGGCTAAATTATTTGGTATGTATAAAACCTTCCATCGCAATAAAGATTCCCGGGGAATCGGTTTGTTTATCACCAAAAGCCAGGTGGAGAGTATGGGAGGCAAAATTGAAGTTCAAAGTGAAGTAAACCAGGGAACTTCTTTCCACATTACCTTAGGGTAAAAACCCCCTTCAAAATCTTTTTTCTCCAACCCTCGTATATCCCTCTCCTGTGCTTAGCTGCGTATCCAAGCCCTGAATTTTTAGTGAAAGGCCCTTATTTTTTAGTGAAAGGAATTTAGGCTGGTTAGCAAGCTGAGAATTCCAATTATCTTTATACAAACATTTTTTAATGTTATATTCTGATTATCAGTTTGTAAAATTATTCCTAAACTAACAGTTAAATCTCGGCTCTATGAAGAGAATTCTGGTATTGGGAGGCACCTCTTTCATTGGCCGGCACTTTACCCAGGCTTTATTAAGCTCTAGAGAGTATAGAATTACCCTCTTCAACCGGGGTCAAACCAATCCCGGACTTTTTACTGATGTCCATTATATTCAAGGAGACCGTTCCAAACCACAGGACCTGAAACAATTATCCACCAAAAAATGGGATTACGTTGTAGATTTTTCCACTTATTTTCCGGAACAACTTAAGCTTACACTGGATAATATTCATATTCAAAATACCGGGCTTTATATTTTTATTTCCACGTGTTCGGTATATCAGGCCGACTCACCCAACCTGATACTCCGCAATGAAGAGGCCGCCCTAAAATCAACCCAAAATGTGGATCTGCATAAGGATGTTACGGAAACCTACGGTGAACGAAAAGTAGCCTGTGAGCGGATTTTGAGAAAATCCGGTTTACCGGCCCTTATTTTCAGACCAGCCCTGGTTTATGGTTCCTATGATCCCACCGACCGGCTATATTACTGGTTGTATCACATAAAACAAGGTGGGCTTTTAATGATACCGGACCAGGGCCAGCGTTTTTTCTCAGTCACCTATGTGCATGACCTGGTTGCCACCTTAATGCATTCCCTCGAAAAAAAGCCGGGGCAAAACCTCTATAATGTGGTAAGTACGCCTATGCTGAACATCCGAAAGATCATTGATGCGGTTTCGCCCATATTGAACCGCCATTCTATGATACTTAATGCACCACCTGCCTTTTTACATATGGAAGGCGTAAAGCAGTGGACCGATATGCCTCTTTGGATTGATGGAGACCATTGCACCTTTAACGCCAACCGCTGGCAGCAGGATTTTAAAATTACACCTACCAACTTTGAAAAAGGCTTACTGGAAACCCTGGGTTATTATACCGAAATAGGATGGCCGGTACCAAAATCGGGAATGAGCCCCAAACGCAGGGAAAACTTACTCAATAAGCTTCGGCAAAGCATGCTTTAACTTGTGTTGGACCTCATAAAAAACAAAAGAGGCCGAAGCCCCTTTTGCCTTAGTCAGTGTTATTGTAAAAAATCTAGTCCTTGTTCTTGTGTGGGCGGTAATAGCACTTCACCAGGAATTCACCAATGGCTCCACCCGTCAAACCGCAAATTACTATGATCCAGAAATTGGTCATTTTCAAGAGAACCATTTAGCAATTCTACCTACCAGGCCGGTAGAACCTACTACGGCACCAGCTACTACCGAACCTCCTACAACTCCCCAATGCACATCACCGGTAACGGTATATTGAACAATTATGGTGCTCACTCCGCTTACCAATCCGCCAGCCACATCAGCTGCTGCCCATGCGGGTAGGGCAGCCGTTTTATAGCGATCGGCACCGGGATGGTTTTTCCACCAATCGATGGACGAAACAGATATAGAGAGAATAACCGGTAATAAGCGACCGGTGGTGGATGATTGGGTATAACCCATCGCCTCCCAGTCTTTTACGGCATTATTGACGAAGTTTTCGAGCTGATCATTGGTGATATTCCCGTCCAGGTTACCCTGGATTTTTACCAGGAGATTTTTCAGGACACCGTGTTCAAAAGCATCAATAAGCCCATAATTCAACAGGTCATCAATCTGTGAAGCCAGGCTTACACCTGCCGCATTTTGAACGAAAGCCTCCTGGTAAAGGTCAGGATAGAGAATCAGGTGGCGATAATCGAACAAAGCGGAGGAAAGATCAGCGCGCTCGCTTGTAGATAGTGCGGTTAAAGGCACATAGTTCTGTTGAAAGCGGTCGATATAATCGATCTTAGCCTGGGTAGCTTTAATGGCAGGATCTTCATTAAAGTTATTCAGAGCATTGGTCAGGAAATCATTGTGTAGATCACCATAGTGCTGATAGCTCGAGAATACCAGTTTTTTGGTAGCATTGTTTTGGGTGGTGTCCTTTTCTTTATTACAGGCTACAAAGAATACAGCCAGGGACAACATCAAACCAGTGATTTGGAGCAATTTTCGTTTCATAACAAATGGATTTTTTAGATATACCTACTCTCTTTTTTAACGTGGATTTTTCGGTACATTCCCACTTTTACAACGGCTTTTTTGAAAGTGATACCGATTGTTTTACACTAACTAAAAAATCATCATTCATCTAATTATCAATTAGTTGAATGCTTAAAAATTGAACAAAAACAAAGAACTTTTGAATAGAGTAGATCAAATATAGCTTGGAATTCAAAAAAATACAATACTTTTCCTTCACCCTAATGACCGGCCCGATTCACCTTCATTTTCTGAAATACCAAAATGTATTGATTCTATGAATATTGATCAGGTGGGGTGCCGATATTTTTTTTTGAAATTTCTTGAAAAAAGTTCAAAAATGGGTGTGGTAATTCCAAGGCGCCCGCGGGTGAAAGCACAATTTTCAGTAATTTCGGGCCAAGTTGCGATTATGGGGAAAAGTAAAACCAGCCTGGTCCTTTATACATCTCTTCTATTCTTATCCAGCCTTTTTATGCTTAAGGCACAACATTCCTTTTGCGTAAATCACCCTAAGCACGGGCACTTTAAAGCCAATGTTTATTTTGAAGCAATGGACCTGGGAGAAATGGCGGCCATGGCCATGCTTAAAAAAGAGTTGCAACCCATTTGGAATGACTCCATACGTATTGTTCCCTACCCGGTATATGGATGCGCTTGTAAGGCGGACTGCCGTGTACTGGAAGTACGCTCTGAAAAATGGGATTCCACGCCCGCTACTATCGACTCCATTTTGGCGGGTGCCCGGGAGGCCTTTGACAATCCGGGGCAATTCCTGAAAAGCTCATTGAGCAAAGCCGGAAAAATATTTGGCGACTGGTTGAAATAGGTCTGAAGTAAAGGCGAAGGCAAACCGGATTTGAAATATCCCGGTAGTACCTAAATTTCGCTAGCTTTGGTACCCTTTAAACCCGTTTTCCCATGAAGAAGTTCCTTAAGTGGTTCCTTATTATCCTTGCATTCCTGGTTGTACTGGGCTACGCCTTTTCACGCTATATGCGTTACAGCACCAAGCAACACAGCCCTGAAATGGTGGTACAGTACGCTGAAAAAGAACTGGAGATTTCCGTTTTTTACAACAGGCCTTATAAAAAAGGCCGTGATATTTTCGGGGGGCTGGTACCCTATGGCGAAGTATGGCGAACCGGAGCCAATGAGGCCACAACTTTTACCACCAATAAAGACCTGCTCATCGGTGGTCAGAACCTTGCAGCGGGAACTTATACCCTCTGGACGATACCGGAAAGAAATGAGTGGGAGGTTATTTTTAACAGCAAGGAGTATTCCTGGGGTATTGGAATGAAAGGAAAAGCCATGCGTGAACCGGAACACGATGCCCTGAACATTCGTGTAAAACCCAAGCAGTTAAACCGGGAAGTTGAACAATTTACCATCGTTTTTGAGGAAGGTAAGCCCATTGAAATGGACCTTCGCTGGGATGACACGGAGGTGTCCGTGCCTATTATCCCTAAAGATTAATACATCCAACCGATAAGGTTGCCTGTAAACAAAATGGTGTAAACCAAGGCAAAGAATACAAACAATGTATTCATAAAAATTTCTCCTACTTTGAAAAGGGGCTCTTTTGGTATTTCGTACATCGGGTAATACGCAAATTGAGTAATCAGTTTGCCTACCCAATAGGCAGCTATTAAACCCGTTAGGGCTATTGCCAGACCGCTTCCGTTACTCAACTCTTCCGTAAAAATCAAAGCGATAAGACCAAAAGCAAAATTGAGACCTTGTATGTAACGCCCATACGTTTTGGCAATTTCCTGATTCAGAGGTTTCAGTTTACCAATATCAGTGTACCAATCAAATACCCGGTGGCGTATGTAAGGATAAATAAGGGCCGTAAAGATTTGTCCAATGCCACCTATAATGATCAGGGTTTCCATACGCTTAATCTTTAATTTGTAATAAAGATACTACAGAGAAAGCCTTTGATCGCCTTTTCCCCGCTTAGATCATTTCTAAATAGAATAAAAAAAACCCGGTATTTTCATACCGGGCTCGTATTTGAAGTATCAAACTAATTTAAACGTCAATCTTAGCGTACTTGGCATTCTTTTCAATAAAGTCACGCCTGGGCGGTACATCGTCACCCATCAGCATGGAGAAAATACGGTCGGCCTCCGCTGCTGAATCGATGGTTACCTGGCGCATGGTACGCCCTTCAGGATTCATGGTGGTTTCCCACAACTGATCGGCATTCATCTCTCCCAAACCTTTGTAGCGCTGCACACTCAACCCGGATTTACTTTCGCCACCCAGCTCCTGTATAAGGCGGTCACGCATATCTTCACTCCAGGCATATTGTTGTTTAGCTCCTTTTTTAACCAGGTAAAGGGGCGGTGAGGCAATGTAGATGTATCCGTTCTCGATAAGCTCCTTCATATAACGGAAGAAGAAAGTAAGAATAAGCGTAGCAATGTGGCTACCGTCCACGTCCGCATCACACATAATAATGATTTTATGGTAGCGCAGTTTTTCAAGGTTCAGAGCTTTGCTATCTTCTTCGGTGCCTACGCTTACCCCAAGGGCGGTAAACATATTCTTAATCTCCTCATTCTCAAAAACCTTGTGCTGCATGGCTTTTTCCACGTTCAGGATTTTACCGCGCAGTGGCAGTATAGCCTGGAAGTTACGGTCACGGCCTTGCTTGGCGGTACCACCTGCAGAGTCACCCTCTACCAGGAATATCTCGCAGATATGCGGATCGGTTTCCGAGCAATCCGAGAGTTTACCAGGCAGGCCCGATCCACTCATCACCGTTTTACGTTGTACCATTTCCCGTGCTTTACGGGCGGCAACCCTGGCTTTAGCGGCCAGTATCACCTTTTGTACAATCATTTTGGCACCCTGTGGGTTTTCTTCCAGGTAGTTGGTAAGCATTTCACCCACCAATTGATCTACCGCCCCGGAAACCTCACTGTTACCCAGTTTGGTTTTAGTTTGTCCCTCAAACTGGGGTTCCATTACCTTTACTGAAATTACAGCAGTAAGGCCTTCACGGAAATCATCACCGGAAACTTCCACCTTTTCCTTAGCCAGCATACCGCTTTCATCGGCATACTTCTTAAGAGTACGGGTTAACGCTCTACGGAAACCGGCCAGGTGTGTACCTCCCTCATGGGTGTTGATGTTGTTCACATAGGAATGCAGGTTTTCGTTATACGAAGTGTTGTAGTGCATGGCTACTTCCACCGGTATTTCGTTCTTTTCCCCTTCCATGTGAATCACCTCCGGCATCAAGGTTTCGCGGTTCATATCGATGAACTCCACAAACTCTTTCAAACCACCTTCGCTGTAAAAGCGTTCTGATTTGGGATTACCTTCTTCGTCTTTTTCACGCAGGTCGGTAAGCGTAATGGCGATTCCCTTGTTCAGGAAAGACAATTCGCGCATACGGGCTTCCAATATATCGTAGTGGTAAACCGTATCCAGGAAAATAGAAGAATCCGGTTGGAAGGTTACCACTGTACCGCGATAGTCCGTGGTACCCACTTCGTTTACCGGGGCTTGTGGTACCCCGATCTTGTATTCCTGCACATAGTGCTTCCCGTTTTTGAAGACCTCAGCCTTCAGGTCGGATGAAAGTGCATTTACGCAGGAAACCCCCACACCGTGCAAACCTCCGGACACCTTATAGGAGTCTTTATCGAATTTACCACCGGCATGGAGTACGGTCATCACCACCTCCAGAGCCGAGCGCCCTTCTTTTTCATGTATTTCGATGGGTATTCCCCTACCGTCATCTTTTACGGTAATGGAATTATTTTCATTTATGGTTACTTCTATATTCTTACAATAGCCGGCCAATGCTTCATCAATGGAGTTATCGACCACCTCGTAAACCAGGTGATGAAGCCCTTTTAGACCCACATCGCCAATGTACATGGAGGGACGTTTACGAACCGCCTCCAGTCCTTCCAGCACCTGAATACTACTGGCACCGTACTCTTTAGCTACTTCGCTCATATTCTTTACGTTAGCAAAAATTGAATTCTTACAAATTTAGTTAAAACCAAACGTTTCAACACTACGGGAGGGCCAATAAATACGGGGGTTTTCCACAATTTGTTAACATTGGCATAATAAACCTGGCCCCAGGAAAATATCCGGGCCCAATATTCTTACCTAAAGGCTATACCACCATACCTAAAAACAATAGATAAGTAAACTGCAGTGGGGGTTAAAACCTTACTTTCGAACATTGCGTTACTTTCAAAAAACTATTATGTTAGGAATCCGCTTTTCAAAGTTTACCGGCCAGGGTAAAACCTTGTTTGAAAAGCTACTGGGTATTTTCAAGGAATTGCTCTTACATACCTCGGGTGATGTAGATGAGGCTCTGGATTGGCTGCGCGAACTGGACGCAGAATACCAGATCACCAACAAGGATTATACCCTGGATGATTTTATAGAAGACCTTAAGAAAAAGGGATACCTGCGCGAGGAGATCGACTCCCCGGAAGGGGGTGGCCTGAGCATGACCGCTAAAACGGAACGCTCTATTCGCCAAACTGCCCTGGAGCAGATTTTTGGCAAACTGCGGAAATCGGCCAGCGGTAATCACAACACCAAACTGAGTGGTCAGGGTGATGAACCTACGGCCGACACACGTCAGTATCATTTTGGGGATAGCCTGGACAGCATCGCCATGAACGAAAGCATACGTAATGCCTTTATTTCCCAGGGCATCGAGCAGTTTGGAATGACCGAGAATGACCTGGTGGTGAACGAAACGCATTTCAAGGCGCAAATGAGCACCGTGCTCATGATTGATATCAGTCACTCCATGATCCTTTACGGGGAAGACCGTATTACCCCGGCTAAACGGGTGGCGCTGGCGCTGGCGGAATTGATCAAAACACGCTACCCAAAGGATTCGCTGGACATTATAGTGTTTGGGAACGATGCCTGGATGATTGAACTGGAGGAACTGCCTTATTTGAAGGTGGGACCTTACCACACCAATACAGTAGCGGGCCTGGAACTGGCGATGGATATTTTGCGCAAAAAGAAGAATGCCAATAAGCAGATATTTATGATAACGGATGGCAAGCCCAGTTGCCTGAAGGAACCAGATGGAACCTATTACAAAAACAGCCTGGGGCTGGATGATTACATCGTGAATAAGTGTCTTAATAAAGCGGCTGCCTGCCGAAGGCTTCAAATTCCCATCACCACTTTTATGATTGCCCAGGACCCATACCTGCAAAAATTTGTACAGGACTTTACGCAAACCAATAAGGGAAAAGCCTTTTTTACGGGACTGAAGGGTTTGGGTGAGTTTATTTTTATGGATTATGAGAGTAACAGGAGAAGGAGGAGTAGGTAGTTTGTTAGTTGGGAGTAGTTGGTTAAGAGTAGTTAGTTAAGGAGTTCTTAGTTTTTAGTGAAGGTATTTGGATATTCAGGGAATGAGACAAAATGTTTAGCACTGTGCTTTGCGGATATTACAACCTTAAACCTGCCAGCGGTAAACAAACATTGAACATTAAACCTTGAACTTACCTGTGGTAAGCAGGCTTTGAACAGTAAACCCAGGAGTTAAAACTTTAAAAAGTATAGAGTTGGATTACAAAAACATCAAAACATTAGGAGAGCTTAAGAAAAAAGGGTATCAACCCAAAAGCATTAAGGAAGAACTCCGTACGAACCTCATTCAATACCTGCGGGAAGGCAAAACCGTATTTGAAGGTATTCACGGCTTCGAGCATACCGTTATACCGGATTTGGAAAGAGCTATCCTTTCCGGTCATAACATCAACTTTTTAGGACTGCGGGGACAGGCTAAAACCCGTATGGCGCGAATGATGGTTCAACTGCTGGATGAATATATTCCCACTGTAGAAGGAAGTGAATTAAACGATGATCCTCTGCAACCCGTATCGCGCTTTGCCAAAAAACTGATTGAAGAAAAGGGGGATGGCACTCCCTTGCGGTGGATTCACCGGGATGATCGTTATTTTGAAAAACTGGCGACCCCCGATGTTACCGTGGCCGACCTGATCGGGGATGTAGATCCCATTAAGGCCGCTAACCTGAAACTCAGCTTTGCTGATGAGCGGGTAATTCACTACGGGATGATACCCCGGGCTAACCGCAGCATATTTGTAATTAATGAATTGCCCGACCTTCAGGCGCGTATTCAGGTGGCCCTGTTCAACATATTACAGGAAGGCGATGTACAGATACGCGGCTTCAAGCTACGTTTGGATCTGGATATACAGTTTGTATTTACCGCTAATCCTGAAGACTATACCAACCGTGGATCTATAGTAACTCCTTTGAAAGATCGTATTGGTAGCCAAATACTTACGCACTACCCGGAAAGTATTGAAGTGGCCCGGAAGATTACCGCCCAGGAAGCACGGGTAAAACCCGAACAGGCGGGCCTGGTCCAGGTACCGGAGGTGGCCTATAACCTACTGGAGCAGATCGCTTTTGAGGCCCGGGATAATGAATATATCGATGCTAAAAGCGGGGTATCAGCCCGCCTCACCATCTCAGCCCTGGAAAACCTGGCCAGTACCGCTGAACGCAGGGTACTGATTAATGGTGGTAAGAATACCCGGGTTCGCCTGAGCGATTTCATCGGGATAGTACCGGCCATTACCGGCAAGGTGGAATTGGTGTACGAAGGCGAACAGGAAGGGGCTGCGCTGGTAGCCGAACACCTCATCGGGAAAGCAGTAAAAAGCCTGTTGCCGGAATATATGCCCACACTGGAAGGCTTAAAGGCCAGCGATGAAAGCAGCCCCTACGCTGCCTTGATTAGCTGGTTCGGGCAGGGCGAGTCAGTAGATATATTGCTGGACTTTACCGAAAACGAATACGAGAACGCCCTGGATAGTATTAGCCCGCTAAAAAGACTGGTTCAAAAGCACCAGGATAAGCTCCCGGATTCGGAGCGCTATTTTGTAATGGAAATGGTATTGTGGGGTTTAGCGGAACACGCTAAACTGAACAAGGAGAAACTGGTAAGCGGCTATAACTTTTCCGACCTGTTCAGTACCTACCTGCGCAGGGGCGACCTGGATTTAGAAGATTGATTATAATTTGATCAGGCTCATATTGCGAATACCGGTAACGTACATGAACTCGTTGCGGTAACCACCGTCAGGGGTTTTGCGAATGCGGAAACCGGTGTTGGTGTAACTCTCCTGGTCCGTATCCAGGCTATACAGCATATACTTACCGGTTTTCCAAAGTTTATTTAAAAAGTACATTCCCACGTCATAACCCTGAAAAGCATATCGCATGGGTTCATTTTGATACCGCTCCCGGTATTTCCGGATAAATTTCACGGTTTCCGGATCGGTATAATCCACAAAATACTCGTTGGGCATGGTAAGGTGCAGGTCGTTTAGATATTCCGGCTCCAAAGTAGTGATCTGGTTGAGCCTGGATGAACCTACTACGTAAATGGAGGTATCCCGCATTAAACGTAGCTTGCTTATAATATCACTGAGAAAAACCTTATCCTCGGTGGTAATCACAAATACATTGCGCTTATTCCCGGCCATTGATTCCCGCAAGGTGCTCCTGCTGATGCTACCTCCCTGCAACACCGCATTATCGATAAAATCATCTTTATCCCGTGCTTTCAGGCGCGCCTTGATCTGCTTTACGGTTTCTATTTCATCGGCCTTGCCGGTATGGCTGAAAATGATGCGGGCATTGCTGAAATTACCATTGAGCATTTCGGCCATTTTAGCATCGCTTTCCAAAGCTCCGGGTATGCATTGCACAAGGTTGGGCCGGTTCTTTACTTCCACCGTTTTACTTAAGGGTGATATTACCGGCACCCGGTCTTTTTTAAGCTCGTCCGCCACGTATTCTACGTTGTCTTTAAACAGGGGCCCCACTATAAGATCAAAACCCGTTTTGCGGATTTCCGTTATTTTTTCCTTCAATAAGAAGGGACTGTTTTTGGTGTCAAAAACATTCAACGTAAGGTGCATACCCGCTTTGCTCAGCGAATCGGCCGCCATTAAAAAGCCATTGTAAAATTCCAGGGCCACTTTGGAGCGGCTATCCACTTCCGCATCGGGATCTATAGAATCAACGTCCATTACAAAAAAGGGAAGCATAAGCCCCACCAGGTAGTTCCGGGTAATATCAATGGACAGGGTATCTTCAATATCCACCACAATTTCCCGGGGTTTTTCGGTTTCGGGATTATTCAGGTTGTATTTGCGATCGCGTTGCGTTTCGGAAACATTCTCCTGATAAGGTTCGGGCTCTTCTACCTTATTAAAAATGCGGTCGAGAAAGCTCGTTTCGGTTTGCTCCTCCTTGCGTGGAACAATAATATACTTTTCCAGCTCCAGGCCCCTGGCCAGCTCCGGGTTGAGCGCTATCAGCTCTTCGCGGGTTACATTGAACTTTTGTTTAAGGAAGAAAAAGGAATCCCCGGTCTTCACCTGGTACAATAAATAGGCATCGGTGGTATCGCTTACACTCGGTTCAGATTGGTTTACAACCGGCTTCTCATCTTGCTCCAATCCATCTTTGGGACGTTCATTAGTAACTACCACCGCTCCACTATCTTTCCGGTTGAGGGGCAATTTCAAAACCTGCCCGATCTTCAAACCGTCTGACGCTTCCGGGTTCAGCAGGTACAAACTATCCAGCGAAATATTGTATTCCTTACTTAATGAGTAAGCCGTTTCATCCTTTTCCACACGGTGGTAAGCGTAATTAGAATCTCGTTTTGCCGTTGGCTTTTCTGTTGCGCGAAGCGGTATCTTCAAGGTCATTCCCAACTTAAGCCCCTCCGCAAGTTCGGGGTTGGCTTGCTGCAGTTCTGCCTGTGACACACCATAGGTTCTCGCCAAAGAGTACAATGTCTCTCCGGCTTCCACTTTGTGATATACCCAACCCGGTTCTTGATCAGCCCGATTGGTATTAACGGCTTCGGACCGCTTTTTTGGAATCAATAAGGTGAGGCCTTCCTTTAACCCGCTTTTGATCTCGGGATTAAATTTTTCCAATTGCTCGATGGTAATATCGTACTGCCGAGAAATGCCGTATTTAGTTTCACCATTCTGTACTTCGTGAAAAATGTAGGCATCATCGTCCTGACCTGACATTGGCAAGGTCAGCAACAGCATCAATATTGCTAATAATCTGGCTATTACTCCCATTCTATAGTTGCTGGTGGTTTAGAGCTGATATCGTAAACCACCCTGTTTACTCCTTTAACGCGGTTAATGATCTTATTGGACACCTCGGCCAGAAATTCATAAGGCAGATGTACCCAATCGGCCGTCATGCCATCGGTACTTTCCACAGCTCGTAACGCAACCACGCTCTCATAAGTTCTTTCATCACCCATTACCCCCACGGATTGTACGGGAAGCAACATGGCACCGGCCTGCCAAACCTGGTCATACAATTGGTGTTCTCTAAGGCCGGAGATGAATATATCATCCACCTCTTGCAAGATGCGTACCTTTTCCCTGGTAATTTCTCCCATTATTCGAATAGCCAGTCCGGGCCCCGGAAAGGGATGACGCCCCAGCAGTTCGGCCGGAATTCCCAGCTCCTTCCCTACCCTGCGCACTTCATCCTTAAAAAGGGCGTTCATGGGTTCTACGATCTTCAACTTCATATAATCGGGCAGACCGCCTACGTTGTGATGCGATTTAATGGTGGCTGATGGTCCTTTTACACTTACCGATTCAATTACATCGGGATATATGGTGCCCTGCGCCAACCATTCCACCTCATCGAGTTGGGAAGCTTCATCGTCAAAAACCTCAATAAAAACACGGCCAATGGTTTTTCGCTTGATTTCAGGGTCTGAAATACCGTTCAGGGCATCCAAAAAGCGATCCGAAGAATCCACACCTTTAATATTCAGGCCCATCTCCTTATACTGGTCCAGCACCTGTTCGAACTCATTCTTGCGAAGCACCCCGTTATTCACGAAAATACAGTGCAAACGGTCACCAATGGCCTGTGACAACAATACCGCAGTAACCGTGGAGTCCACTCCTCCGGATAAGCCGAGTACTACATGGTCATCCCCGAGTTTTTCCTTCATTTGTTTTACCGTGTCCTCCACAAAGGAAGCCGGTGTCCAATCCTGCGTACAACCACAAATACCTACCACAAAGTTTTTAAGAAGGGTAAGCCCGTCTTTACTGTGGTACACCTCCGGGTGAAACTGGATACCGTAAGTTTTCTCATTCTCAATATGGTAAGCCGCTACTTTCACATCACGGGTACTGGCTTCGATCCGGTATCCATTGGGCACTTCACGAATGGTATCACCGTGGCTCATCCATACCTGCGAACCCACGGTAATGCCCTTGAATAAGGCCGAAGTACCGTCAATATGCAACAAGTTAGCCCGGCCGTATTCCCGGGTTTGTGAGGCTTCCACCACACCTCCAAAGTGCTGGGCCAGGTATTGAGCACCATAGCATACGCCCAGCAGTGGAAGCTTACCTTTAATGTTTTCCATGTTTAGCCGTGGCGCATTTTCATCTCTTACCGAAGAGGGGCTCCCGCTGATGATAACGCCCTTAACGGCATCAGTAAGTTCAGGAATATTATTGTAGGGATGAATCTCACAATATACGTTCAACTCCCGCACGCGCCTCGCTATAAGTTGGGTGTACTGCGATCCGCAGTCTATAATCAGGATCATTTCTTGCATCCGGCAAATTTAAAACCCTTTTCAATTTTGAGGCGGGCAATGTAAATAACTTCTAAAAACATATTTTGAGATTGATAATATCTATCTAATCTGAATTTTTCTACATTTGATCCCTCATTAACACATTAATTATCAACCATGAAAGCACTAAGAGTTATTCTTATCATCTTGCTGGTCATTTTTGGTGCGTACTGCATTTGGATGGCCACACTTCCTTCAACGTATAAAGTGGAGCGCTCAGCCGTTATTGATGCGCCACCTTCACAAGTGTACGCAGTAGTTAGCGACTTCAAAAGCTGGGGTGATTGGGATCCCTGGAACCGTAAGGATACGACCATCAAACACGAATTTGGTGATCATACCCAAGGGGTTGGTGCCATGTATTCTTGGACCAGTGAAAACAGCGGTTCCGGTACACAGGAAATTGTAGCAGCCGAGGAAAACAAATCCATGGAAACCAAACTGGTTTTTGAAGGTATGGGTGATTCCCAAACCCACTGGACTTTTGAAGAAGTTCCTGAAAATAAGACCAAAGTTACCTGGGATCTTACCGGTGAAGTGGGTTTCTTTAGCCGCTGGCAAACCGTTATGATGGATCAGTTTGTGGGCAAAGACTACGAAGACGGCTTGGATAATCTCAAGGAAAAAGTAGAGTCTATGCCCGCTCCTAAAAAGGATTACGAAGTGGTAATAACCGATGCTACTCCTATGGAGTATTATGCGGTTACTGACGATGTAAAGATCAGTGAAATGAATTCTGACTTTTTCGCCACCCGTTATGCTGAGATTGGTACTTACCTGGGCGAAGATGCTCAAAATATGAATGGTGCACCCATGGCCTTTTACAATACCTGGGATGAAGAAGGTGACATGGCCAACGTTTCCGTTGCCCTGCCCGTTACATCTGCCAAACCCGGTAATGAGCGTATTGCCAAAGGAACCATTGCCGAAGGTAAAGTTTTGAAAGTGGTTTACTTAGGCCCTTACGAAGGTAGCGGTGAGGCCCACTATGCCATTGAGGAGTATATGCAGAATAATAACATGACTCTTACCGGCTCACCTTATGAGATATATGTTACCGATCCCGGAAACGAACCAGACCCCAACAAGTGGGTAACCGAAATTTACTACCCGGTAGCTTCTGCAGAAATGGAAGCTTCCTTAGGTGAAGGAAAAGGCCAGGAAGGAAACGGTTAATTCTTTTTTACTATACTTTTGAACCCCGGCCCCCAGCCGGGGTTTTTTGTTTGAATTTTCCAAACTTAACATCGCTTTGAAAAAAATCTTCTCCCTCCTCTTGCTGAGCTCCTTTGTATTTTCTTTGAATGCTCAGAAGGGAACCATTGAAGGCCGGGTGTATGACCAAATTAATAATGACCCGTTACCTTTCGCTAACGTAGTAATAGCCGGTACTACCAACGGTACCACCACCGACTCCGATGGTAACTACCGCCTGGAGGTGGAGCCCGGACTTTACAACGTGGAAGCCTCCTTTATTGGTTATAAAGCAAAAACCGAATACGAGGTGCAGGTTACCTTATCCAAGCCCCGTTACCTGGATTTCGCCCTGTCGGAAAATACCAAATCGCTGAACGAAGTAGAAGTTTCAGCTCAGCAACAGTTTAACCGGAAAGCGGAAAGCCCGGTATCGGTAAACACTTTGGGGATAAATGAGATACAGAGAAACCCCGGTGGCAACCAGGATATTTCCAAAGTGATACAGGCCCTGCCGGGGGTGGCTTCTACGCCCAATTTTCGCAACGACATTATTATTCGCGGTGGGGCACCTAATGAAAATAAGTTTTTCCTGGACGGCATTGAAATACCGGCCATCAACCATTTTGCTACCCAGGGCAGTAGCGGTGGCCCGGTGGGCCTGATCAATGTCAATTTTATCCGTGAGGTGGACCTGTACACCAGTGCCTTCCCGGTAGAGAAAGCCCAGGCTTTAAGCTCGGTAATGGACATACAGCTTAAAGACGGGCGTAAAGACCGTACGGGTGGAATTTTCCAGGTGGGTGCCTCGGAAGTGGGTTTAACGCTGGAAGGGCCATTAAGCGAAAAAACGACCTATATCGCTTCGGTGCGCAGGAGTTACCTGCAATTTCTCTTTTCTCTTTTGGAACTTTCTTTTTTACCCACCTACAATGATTTTCAGGCCAAAGTGAAATATAAAATAGATGACAAAAACCAAATAACCTTACTGGGATTGGGGGCTATTGACAACTTTAAGCTAAACCTGGATGCCAATGAAACGGAATTACAGCAGTACCAGTTGCAACTGCTGCCGGTAAACGAGCAGTGGAATTATTCGGTAGGAGCCAAATACACCCGCTTTGGTGAGAAGTCATACACCAACTACATACTGAGCCGTTTCATGCTGAATAACACGGCCGAAAAATTTGTGGACAACAACCAGGATGCTTTGCAATTGCTGGATTATGCCTCCCAGGAAATTGAGAATAAGCTGCGTATTGAACATTTTATTCGCGGTGAAGAATGGCGATGGACAGCCGGGCTTGGTTTTGAAGAGGCCAAATACAATACCCAAACACTGGACCGGAGGGTGCCGACCGGTTTCCCCGACCTTACCTACGACAGTGAACTGCGTTTGTATAAATACGCCTTTTTCGGGCAGGCCACGCGCAGTTTCTGGCAGGAACGCCTGAGCCTCACCCTGGGTTTGCGGGCCGATGCCAATACCTTTAATAAACGCATGGCTAACCCACTCAACCAATTATCGCCCAAATTGGCTTTTTCCTATAATATCAATTCCAACTGGAGCTGGAATAACAGCATAAGTATTTACAACCAACTCCCCCCCTACACCACTTTGGGTTTTCGCAATACGGCCGGTGATCTCATCAACGAAGATCTCAGTTACATCCGAAGTACACACTACGTTACCGGTATTACCCATTATTTACCGTTCAATGCCAAAGTAAGCCTGGAAGGCTTTTATAAAGATTACGCCAACTACCCTTTCCTGGTGCGCGACTCAATAACCCTGGCCAATCTGGGCAGCGATTTTGGAGTAATTGGTATTGGTGAAGCTACCAGCACCTCAGCCGGAAGGGCTTACGGACTGGAGCTATTGTACCAGCAAAAGTTGTACAAGGGTTGGTACGGAACGCTGGCCTATACCTGGGTGCGCAGTGAGTTTGAAGATAAAAACGGGGACCTGGTTCCCTCGGCCTGGGATAACGGGAACATCATTACCCTTACCATGGGCAAAAAGCTCAAAGGCAATTGGGAAATTGGAATACAATACCAGTACCTGGGCGGTGCGCCCTACACTCCGCTGGACCTGCAAACCTCCAGCCTAGTTTCGGTGTATGACGTAAACCAGCAAGGCTTACTGGATTATAACCGCCTCAATACCGAAAGGCTGGATGCCTTTAACCGCCTGAACCTGCGCATCGATAAAAAATGGTTTTTTGAAAAATGGAGCCTCGATGTCTATCTCGATATCCAAAATGCTTTGGCGCAATCCGTAGAGGGTAACCCCTTTTTGGTATTGGACCGTGACGCTAACGGAGACCCGGTTACCTTTACCCGAAACGGCCAGGAGTTTTATCGTACTAAAACCATTGAGAACGAAACAGGCACCCTCATTCCAAGTATCGGTTTGATTGTGGAGTTTTGATAGTATTGGAAACTTTGGATTTCAGCATTCACTGCAGTGATTTGAAGAACAGCGACTTAACAGATGGGTCAATGTAAGAGTATGTAGTGCACTGCACTATATGCAATCGTTAGTTGCAAGTTAAAATGACAATGAAAAGTAAATATCAGCCATGGAATGCCCCAGCTCAAACTTGGGACTACATCGAGAATCGATACATCGAAGATTGGAAGGGTGAACATGTTAGACTGCTCGAATTAGTTAGGCACATCAAGAACTCAAATCTTAAAGACAGACTTTTCGGATCAACATCCATGGACAAACTTGTAATTAGCATTTATGACCCGATTGATTACAGGAAAGAAGCTCTGCACGTCACCTTTGATCTTCAGAATAGGAAATGGAATTTTAGATATATGGCGTTGCCATTTCAAGAACCCGAATTTGCCAGAACCTACGATGAAAAGACGGGTATTGAAAAATTTGACAACTTCATCGCAATGATCAAATGGTAGAAAAGTAAAAAAGCCAACAGTTGACAATTCCTAAAGCTAACCTACCTAACGGTTTACCAGCCGAAGGCATGGTAGGTAAGTGTGGTCATTTCGCCTCCATTTGACACAGACGTGGTTGACGATGACGATCTCCGTTCTTTAGGAATTTATGGAAAGCCCCACTAGCTTTGGCCAAACCATTAACGACAATTAAAAAAGAAAAAAGTTGAGTAAACAACCCGATTGGTATCATTTTCAAGAAACGATTTGCAACCACTTCAATTCAATAGGTGCTAGGGCTCAAACTAACGTGACAGTTCAAGGCACGAGAACTTCACATGACATAGATATTTTCGTAAGAACCAAATTTCTTGGACAAGATATTACTTGGGTTGTTGAAGCAAAAAAGTGGAATCATAAAGTCAATAAGCTTCACGTTTTAGCACTACGTACAATAGTGACAGATATAGGAGCAGATAAGGGTTTCATAATTTCAGAAAAAGGATTTCAATCGGGTGCTGTTGAAGCAGCAAGTGATTCCAACATATTATTGACGACTCTAAGCGACTTGAAAAATCAAACTAAGCACTACATCCAAGATGAAATTTTAAAGACTTATAATAAACGACTAATTCTATTGGAAAATCGGTATTGGTCACACTCCAAGAAAATAAGGCAGCAATATGGCCTAAGGGGGAAATCTGGGACTTCCCTGTAAATTTTTCCGGACACAACTTGCTACAAACAGCTCATTGGGCGATAAATTCAGCTGAGAAGAATGAATACCCGATTGATTTGGAAACATATATGATTGAAAAGCAAGGCGAGCTTACTGCTAACAACTTTCAGGAATTAACGAATTGGCTAAATCTTAACTTAAATTACATGGACGAGAAAATTCTCACTGCTGAAATACAAATGATTTCAGATGGGAATTTTAATCCAGATTTATACCCCAGAGACGATAATGATTTACCCATAAACATGTTTACGCATTTCGAAAAGCCAAATGAAAAATAACAGCCGCTAACAAGGCATATAGCTAATGCCTGATCAAGTTGTATATTGAGGCTTAGAATTTAACTTAACCTAATCCAACGGCACGCAAAACGTTATTTAAACCGGCACTAGCCATATGCTTACCGTTGTGCACAATTTGACCAAACCAAAATCTAGGACTAATGAACTCGAAAACAACCCCTCTCTGGTTTCGACAAGTGACATATCAAAAGAAAAATCGAATAATTACAAATGGACTAACAATTCCCTACTTAATCGGAAGCTATGAAGTTTGCGGTGAAAGACTCCCAGAAAACTCGATTGAGTTCTTAATGAAGGAAATAACTGAAGCGGAACTTGACAAATGTGCAGTGATACAGAAATGTCCCCATATCCGACAATATGTCGTTGGAGTTGATGACCGACAATTTTGCGAAACCTACATGAGAAAGGAAATTCTGTTCAAAAACGGTAAGGGACAAACCAGTTTAGTGGTAACGCAGAATGCTAAAGAATTGGGAAACGACCTCAATGGACTAATAAACCAATTTGAAAATCTGTACAGACTTTTTACTTTACAATCTGAATTCTCGTGGAATAATGAAACCAGAGCTTGGGAAAACTTCGCTCAATCAGAAATCGAATTAATTAAAAAAGGAAAGTAAAAACTGTGCACAACAACACCTAAAGCTAATGCGGCCATTTGATCTTCGGCAGACACAGAAACGGTTGACGATGATGATCTCGGTCCTCTAGGAATTTACGGAAAGCCGCACTAGCTTTAGCCAAACCGTTGGCAGTAATTAAAATAAAAAGAAAATTAATATGAAGGTATTTTTAAGTTGGTCAGGAGAATTAAGTCATAAAATTGCTCTTGAATTAAGAGAATGGTTACCATATGTAATACAATCAATTGAACCTTACGTTTCATCTGAAGATATAGACAAAGGAACTAGATGGAGTATAGATATTGCGAAAGAATTAGAAGATTCATCCTTTGGGATTCTTTGTGTAACTCCTCAAAATTTGAATGCTCCTTGGTTAAACTTTGAGGCTGGGGCACTTTCTAAAGCATTTGAAAATTCATTTGTATCACCATTCCTATTTGGTCTAAAACCATCTGATTTAAAGAAATCTCCACTTCTGCAGTTTCAACATACTTTATATGATAAGAAGGATTTCTTTAAGTTAATATGTTCTATTAATAATGCTTTAGGTGACCAAAAATTGAAAGAAGATAAATTAAAAGCAACTTTCGAAATTTGGTTTAATCAATTAAAAGAAAAACTTGATGCTTTGCTAGGTGAAGCTTCTAATGTTCAACCTGAATTAACAACAGAAAAACACGAAGACGTAAATCAGGATATTCTTGAAGAGCTTTTAGAACTTTCTAGGTCTCAACAAAAGATGATTAGAAACCCAGAAGTATTACTACCACAAAAATACTTTAGAGAAATGTTTAACTCTGTAGGTTTTATTGATTCTAATCACAGGGTGTGGAGAGATTTAGAAATTTATTTTTCTAAACTTAATGACCAAGTCGAAAGACTTTCAGATGAAGAAATTACCCCAGAGCTTATAAAGGACATTCAGGAATATCAAAAGAGATTAGGGCAACCTATCAGATATATTTTACGCAGAGACAGGAATAGACGAAGTCACCTTAGAGGTGGGAGTTTATGGAATGAATAAAGAAAACTACTGCCAACAAAACCTATAAGCAATAGCACCCTCCGGGATGCTACTGCTCATAGCCGAGACCGTTAGCTGCCATTTAAAAATGACCAAGACAGACCAATCTCTTCGAAACATTACAATTGCGGCTATTAAGAGAAGTGCGCAAGAGAAGGAAAAATGGAGATTCACCAATTTCTATTCTGATTCCAAGAGTGCTACGATCCCCCAGCCCATAAGAGACAAATTAAAATTGGCTGAAAAGGAATTGCTTGTGGCTTCCTCAATTGCTTCTTTAACGGAATGGACGGTTGTCACCACCAGGAGAATACTCGGTAATGCTGGAGGAATCTTACAGGAGCTCGAATTGAAAGAGGTCGATAGTTTTCACTGGGGTGAATTTAAGGACAAGGAAAATCAAACGACTAAAATTAGGTTGACCTCTTACAACTCTGAGGATTTTTACTTTGACATTGAAACGAGGGAGGGATCAATCGTAATGATTTACGCTATTCGTACTTTGATAAATTTGAATGAAAGAAATAAAAACGGCAGCTAACAAAGTGTAAACTCAATTTGGCCCGGGCCTTTCGTTTGGTTTCGGGGGAAAATTCCTCAACTTGATTACGGTTGGCCAAACTGCGTTTACACAGGCCGTTGTGGTGCATTTAAAATGGAAATGAACTTTAAAGACAATATCCTAGGAATTGACGGCAAAGACTTCGAATTGGATTTTCCGATTAGAACGGCTAAAAGAATCAATGATTTAGTAGTTGTCATATTTGATCACTCAGATAAAGTTCCTAGATATAGTCAACATCAAAACTGCAGAGCATTTGATTTAAATGGTAATCACATTTGGACTGCAGAACATCCAACAAATGGAAATGCTGACTATTATATTGACTTCATGGAGAAAAACAAGCTTTGGAACTTTGCCTGTTTCATCTGTGAAATAGATTTCAGGAACGGAAAATTAGTTGATGCTCTATTCACAAAATGAAAAAATAATAAACGCACAACAACAACGCATATAGCTTATGGCGGGTGAACTGCTGCCAGCGAGCCTGCCTGCCGGCAGGCAGGCGCCACAAGCCATATGTAAACCGTTGGACACTATTAAAATGAGACAGATATCGAATATTAGCATTGGATTGCTTTTATTGATTTTAGCATCCAGCTGTGAAAACGCTGTAACTAAAGTTTCGCAAGTTGCAGACGAACCCAGACTTTCCGGGGTCATAGATGATTACCTGAACGCATGGGAAGTGAATGGTAAGTTTAATGGAAGCGTATTGATTGCGAAGGGAGATTCCATACTTTATAACAAATCCTTCGGTTTTGCAAACCGAGAGTTAAACGTTGCCAGTTCTGAATCTACCAAATACCTCATAGGTTCGATAACCAAGCCATTCACCGCTTATGGTATTTTACTCCTTGAACACCAAGGTAAGCTTTCACTTAATGATAAGTTGGCGAAGTTTCTACCGGAATTCCCTAATGCTGAGCAAATTTCCATCAAACAGCTATTAACTCATAGGTCCGGAATAACCGATTACCATCAATTTAAAGGTTGGGAAGAAAACGCCAAGCTGAGTCCTTCGCCTCAATCAACACTATCTACGCTCCTGCCAAGACCTTCTATTTTTGAACCTGGCGAACGATTTAGCTACACCAATAGTGGATACATTATTCTTGGACTGATCATCGAACAGGTTAGCGGACTTTCATATAGTCAATTCATTCAATCAGCTATTGCAGAACCCCTTGGATTAAGCAACACGGGCGTGGCTTCCAACATCAATATGATTGAAAACCTGGCTAGCGGATATCGAACAACTCCCCGAGAAACGATCAAACCGGCATATATCAACTATAATCAGCCTTACGCTTCAGGAAATATGTATTCTACTCCCTCCGATTTATGGAAGTTTACTCAGGCAGTAGTTCACAGCACATTACTTTCCCCTGAAAAAACAACTGAAATCTTTAACATTGAAAAATACTACGGCTACGGATGGGGAATTCGTGATTTTAACGGGATCAAGGCCTATGGCCATTATGGAGCAATGAACGGATTTGTTGGTGCAATAACCTATATTCCTGATGGAAAATTCTTCATCTGCTTTCTCACAAATGATGATAACACTCCAGAATATTCTATAACAGAAGATCTAGTTAAGATAATTGACGGAAAAGATGTTGCGCTGCCCAAAAAGACTGTGCTCATAGAGCTTACTGAAAACATGAAATCTAAAGTTACCGGAGATTATCTCGTCAAGAAAGGAGATACTCTGAGTGTATTTGAGTTGGACAACAAATTATATATGCAGGAAACGGGACAAATCAAACATGAACTTTTCCCGATTGACTCCCTGGAGTTTGAATTGACTTTATTCGAATTCAAAGTAGTTTTTTCTGAACCAATAAATACGTATTCAGACACTTTGAAATTTGTTGGAAAAAGTAATTTAAGAGCTAAAAGAATAACAGTGCCCAACAAAACCTATAAGCAATAGCGCCCTGCGGGAAGCTACTGCTCATAGCCAAACCGTTGTAACCTATTTACAAATGAAATTCTTAAGAGATAATGATAAGACGTTTTTATGTTATCTGGCTGGTTTTCATTGCTATAAGCATTAACAGCTTATACGCGCAGGAGCAATTGACTACCAAAAAATTATTGGAATATTCCTATCGATTCACCATTAACGATGCTAATGTGTTTTCCGATAGTACTCAGGTACTATGGAAAAACCTTATCGCAAAAAGTAGGGTCGTTGGTATAGCTGAGAAGCATCACTCCATACAACTCAGCAAGTTTACTGCTTCACTATTGTCTGTTTTGAATGAGATTGACTTCAACGTTTTTGCACTTGAGTTAGGTCCTAATTCAGCTGAAATTCTGAATGAATTGGCTTCTGATTCAATTCAACTCAGCCAATCCATACAAAACTTAAATAGGAAATACGGAGCAAAATCAGCGTTGAAGACACCTTTGGTTTTCGTGAATAGAAAAAGCGATATCTATTTTGTGGACAAGGCTCAGAATTTAGGATTTGAATTTTGGGGGCTCGACCAGGAATATGTATATTCTTATGAAATGCTTCTTGATAGACTTAATTCAATTACCGATGAAAATTCTGACCAAGAGCTCTTCAAGCAAGCCAAAGAGGTAATCCATAAAAACATCTTTAAAGCCAAAGTAAACAGAGAACCTGTTTATTGTTGGTACCAGTCAAATGAAATCTTAACTGCCTACTTGAATAGTGTAAATAAGAATTCAAGAGTTCAAAAAATAGTAGATGATATTCGAATCAGTTGGGACATCTATTGCAAAGAAGCTTCAGGTAAGTATGCCAGCCAACAGCGAGCGGACTATATGAAATCAAATTTTGACCGGTACCTTAAGAAAGGTAAAGGCCAAAAAATATTAATAAAAATGGGGAATACCCATCTAACCCATGATGTATCTCCTTTTCACGTTAACGACCTGGGAAAGCATATTACTGAAAAAGCTGCAGCCGAAGGTTGGCAGTATTTGAATATTCGTTTTTTTAACCCCTATCTAAACGGAAAATATCAGGGTCATAAATCTTCGCTGGAGATGTTGAAATCAATAGGTCTTAAAGATCAGTGGACAGTAGTTGATCTGCGTCCTATTCGAACACTCATTATTAATGATGAGCTCAATACCAGTGATCCTTACCTGTATGAAATAATGAATTATGACCTGCTCCTACTCGCGCCTGAAGACAAATACGATAATAAGAATAACTACTGATTGCGGTAACCGTCAAAATGTGCTGCGCATGAGATTGTCAACATTGAAAAAGTCCTATTTAATCCCTTTCTTTTCTCTGTTTATTATTGCTTGCGGCAATTCTTCAAAAATAAAAGAAGTACTCCCATATGAAGACTACAGGTTCACAACTGAATCGGCCGCTAAGGGTATTGAGATTGCCAAAATGCTAGGAGCAGGCAAGCGTGTTTCTGACCAGGATTGGGAAAATCTATTCAACTCTAAAGGCTATAAAAGCTATTTCATATATTCCAATTCACAAGCCCAAAAAGCCCTCATTAAGAATGCCTTGGAAACCGTTTTTATGCCAAACAAGCAGGATGAACTTGACAATCTGTTTAGGATGCCGGTAGTAATGAACGAGAATTTTCTCAACTGAATTTATTGACTATATAGAAAACATAGAGTAACAGCAATAACCATATCTATAATACTGCGCATAGCCAAACAGTTAGACTCAATTAAAAGCAGTTAAATGAAATATTTAACAATTCTAACCATCCTAATTTTGTTAGGATGCAGTTGTAGAAACACTCCTGGAAAGATATACCAGTATGAGCTTAATAATAACTATGAATTCAATGGAGATGAATTGAAGATTAATTTAAGCAATACTTTGCGGTGTCCAATAAGAATATGGGTTCAATCAAAAGATGACCAAATAAAGGGACACTTCAATGAATTTAATCCAATCACTCTTGGACCACTTAAAGACACACTGATTAGGGTGAGTATCAAAGATGTGAAGGTTAAGGAAGTACATTTTGCATCTAGATTAGGTGATATTCACGAAATAGTAAATGAAAGAAAAGTGGATTTACCATTCCAAAAAAATAAAAGGTATTCATTAATTCAGGGCAATAACTCTTCACCAACCCATAATTCCGATTGGTCTCGATATGCCTTTGATTTTGGGTTGGCGATAGGTGACACAATATGTGCTGCGACTCCGGGTTTTGTAGTTGGTGTTGTTGAAGATTACAAGTTTGGAGGACGTCATGAAAAATGGCGAAATTTTGCAAATTTCATCACCATATATAATCCTGAAACTGCACTATTCACGCAATATGTTCATCTTGATTATAAGGGCAGTTTGGTAGAACTGGGAGATAGTGTTTGGGCGGGTCAAAACATAGGAATAGTAGGTATGACGGGATATACAACCATAGAACACCTACATTTTAATTGTCTTAAACCCATCCATTCCCAAGACGGACTTATTTCATTTCGAATAGATAGTATTGGAAACTACAAAGTTTCAGAATTAAAAAGGAATCAAATAATAGAAAATAAAAACTGAGTTTCCCTCCCTAAGCGCAGTGTCTCACTACGCTTCAGTATCATGATTGATAAAGCTAGGCTACAACTAGTTGAATCTTATTAAGCTGTGCAACCCGTTATATTTGTAAAAGGAGGCCCTTCCATGCTCTCATATCAGTTTTACCTTTGAAACGCAAAAATATAGGGTCGTAGCTGAACCCTGCGACTAGTTAAGAGCAAACTACCGAACTTCGAAAGAAATTCAAAGAAATGGGGTTCACTATAAATGACGAAACAAAATGGACCTGGAAGTAAAAGAAGGACTAAGTTCAACGGCCACCGGAAGCTATAACCATTGAACATGTAAACCGATCCAAATCATACCAAATGAACAAAGTTTTTATAGCAACCAGCCTGGATGGATATATAGCGGACCAAAAAGGAGAAATTGACTGGTTACACGCAATACCCAACCCTGAAAATGATGACATGGGTTACCACGAGTTTATTTCAACGGTGGATGCGTTGGTGATGGGACGCACAACATTTGAAACCGTACTGGGATTTGATATCGATTGGCCTTATAAGATCCCGGTCTTTGTGCTTAGTCGAACGTTAAATACGGTTCCTGAAGACCTTACAGGCAAAGTGAAACTGATTAAAGGATCACCTCCTGAGATTTTGAAATCTATCCGTGATAAAGGATTCCAAAACCTATACATTGATGGAGGAACCACCATTCAGGGTTTTTTAAAAGAAGACCTGATCGACCAAATCATCATTACAACCATTCCGGTTCTGCTGGGTGGTGGTAGTCCTCTATTTGGAGCCCTTGACCAGCATCTACACTTCGAACACGTACGTTCAACCTGCTACTTAAACTGTATTGTCCAAAATGAATACCGGAGAAAAAGCCACAAGACGGACGCGGGCTATGAATGAGCAGACCTTCATCGGTTGCCAAGCTTTCCAGGGAACCCGACTTTCCTTCGTAAGTTCAAACTTTAAATTGAGTGGTCATTTGTGGATAGAAAGGTTATTATTTTTTGGCCTTCAGTCTCCATAGCCAGTCGCTACCAGCCGTGGTGTCCGCTACTGTTCCTGGGAACTAATGAGACCATAAAAACTCTTCACAAACAAACTTATTAAGTATCAGACATAGCGTAAGATACCATGGAAAACTTAACCGTTCAGTAATGATTATAAAATATCTGGTTTTAACATGCCTGGTCATTTCAGTGATCCTAATCGGAATAGCTACCCTGATTTACCCGGGCGGCTCATTGTATGACAAAAATTCGATGGGCTTTGATTGGTCGGAAAATTTTTTTAGCAATTTGTTTGAGCTAAAAGCAATAAATGGTTCAGTAAACACGTCCAGGGTTTGGGCACTCATCGGAATAGCATTCCACTCGCTCGGTTACGGAATCTTTTTTATCAATATATCCAAAAAGATTGCCACCAGGCACGCTGCCACTATTTTAAAACTCATAGGCGTTGTTAACCTTGGTTGTACCTTCCTAATTGCAACCCCCTTGCACGATATAATGGTAACCCTGTCCAGTACTTTATTCTTGATCGGTTTATTTTATATTACTGTATTTATCCTCAAGACAAAGCTTCAGGTGCTCAAACTCGCCTGTATTATTTGTTTATTGATTTTTTACTACACCTTATTCTTATATGGCTCTGGCCATTGGGAGTTATTGGCCATTATGCAAAAGGTATCTTTCATCTGTTCAATGCTATTAATTTTAGGATTAGAGTATTTTACCAAACCGGCAGACTTTAAATAAATTGAACCGGGCCGTCCAAAAATGTAGGCAATGTATCGCTAAAACCGGGTGTGTGCTCCTGGCAAACTTTCGGGTGACTTCATATGCCGAACCTTAGTTCTACCAGAAAAAGAAAAATCATGTAGCGAACTAAATGTTATTATTCGCGTAGTATAGGCAGTTTTTTAGTTCAAACCATCCAAATGAAAAAATACCTCTTAAGCATTTCAGCCGTAATTTGCCTGATTACAGGTAATTATGCAATAGCACAAGAAAACAATGATGCCAAAACATTATTTGGTGAAGGAGCATCCATCCGTACGGAAAACTTAGGCTTTTTCATTGCCCCGGCTTACGGAATAACCTCAATGGATGGAAGTTTCGCTTCTTTGTTTAATCTGCGAGGCGGTTTAAGTATAGAGGATAAAATTGCCTTTGGCGGCTATTTTAGTACATCTCTCAATGAAATAAACCCTGAAAGTGAAACCGTGCAGGGAATTTATATGGATTACTGGACCGTGGGCGGATTTACCGAATATACCTTGTTTTCAAAAAAAGTAGTTCACTTAAGCTTTCCGTTGTACATCGGATATGGTGAGGTACAGATGGACAACGAAACTGGAGACTCAGGATTAGGTGAAGCCAATTTTTTCCAAATTGAACCTTCCGCACTATTGGAGGTCAACCTGCACCGATATGTCCGGTTCAACCTGGGTGCTGGGTATCGATTAGTAGGAGCAATGGAGTACCGAAACTTTAATCAATCCGATCTTTCAGGCCCAACGGGCTGTTTAGGATTGAAGTTTGGGCTGTTTAAATAGAACCATGCGGCAGGAAAATTAAATCCCGCTCGCTGATAAGCCGTTACCGAAAGCCATGCGCAAGCCACTGCATAAAACCTGAAAACGGACAGACCTTTTCCATCCAGTATCTTCGTTAGTACAGTATTTTCATTTGCTTTCTTAAAGTTGCTGAGCAGGCCGTTTATGAATAAAAAAACACCATGGCACGCCACACTGTATTTGCCCGGGCTTCATTACCTTTAATCGGAGTAATCTGTTGGGTATTTTCCAACCTTCCAGATAGTCTAAATCACAAATGCGCTATGAAGCTTTCGAAACTCTTTTTCCTCACCTTGCTGTCAGGAACCCTTTTACTCTCCTGCTCCAAGGACGAGGAGAACCCTACCGCAAACCCCATGTTGAACATTACCTTCATTATGGATGCCGATGCGGCCCGCCTGAACAACCTGGGTGAACCCGTTGCCGTTGCTTCAGGCAATGCGGCTCAAAGCCCGGATTTTGAGATACTGGGTTTACATTTTGTGGGGCTGTACCCGGATAAGTTTACATCCTACGAAAACGGGGTAACCGTATTTTCATCACCCACCACCACAGCCGGAGGTATAGCTGCCATTGATTTTGAGAAAGAATTAATGCTAACCGAAACCGATAATAAGCTAAGCGTTCCCTTAAGCAGTGTAGCGGCCGGTAGTTACGAGTATTTCAGGAGTTCCATCGGTTTTCAGAAATATAGCGTTGTGTACAACTTAAGCGGGGCATCTTCCACCTTGGCCAACTGGCCCAGCGGCCTCAGCGATGATATAGACATTGATGGTACGGTAGCCTCCTTTTTAGGGTACAATACTTATATAGAAGATTATACCATCGTTAAACAAACGGTAAGTGTAAAGGCCAATAAAATACAAGGCTATTTTGGACTGGAATCCAACGGAACCATTGCCGGGCAGGAGTTTAATGAACTCACCGAAGGCAACGCACCTCAAACCACCGTTCCCAACCCGATAGATGATACCTCTCCCGTACCGCCCGGTAGTTGTGTAGTTACCGGAAAATTCCCGGTAGCATTGGTAATTCCCGAAAACCCTACCCGTGACATTAATATCCAGGTGGTAATATCCATTAACCAAAGTTTTGAGTGGCAGGACGGTAACGGCAACAATAAATACGAACCCCTATTGGGTGAACAGGTAGTGGATATGGGAACGAGGGGTGTTTTTCCTGAGGTGCTATAGGTATGTAATAGTCGCTTAGATTTTGTGTTTTTATTAAAAGCTCATAACCTGAGTGAAGCGTCACCTGCCCTGCTCCAATATGTATAGCGAAGAGCCCCAAAACCGGGAGCCTTAATTACATTTAACCAATGAATTTTCATAAAACCCCTCTAAGTTTACTATTCCGTTATATCCTGATAAATACATGAAAAATTTTGAAGAAAGGTTAAAAAGAGGCCATCCTAACTCATTGGGAAATACAGTTGAAATTGTGGAAGAGGTATTGGCGGATAGCGAACTGTTTGACGAACTTTTCAAATGCTACTTCAACACTGACGAAGTTGTTCGTCTTCGTACTTCCAACGCAATGAAGCGGATCGCTAAAGAGCAAAAAAGTATTCTAATACCCTACATAAACCGGTTTTTGACGGACATCGCCCCCATTGACCAGGCCTCAGCTCAATGGACCTTATCACAACTGTTTGGAATACTGGAAAAGGACATGAACAAAAAACAAACGGAACAGGCTAAAACGATTATGAAAAATAACCTGGCCAACCATAGTGATTGGATTGTGCTGAACCAAACTATGAGTACGCTTACCCGATGGTCTAAAAAGGACCCGGAATTGAAACATTGGTTAAAACCTCATTTAGAGAGATTGACCGGAGATAACCGAAAATCCGTTGCGAACCGCGCCCAAAAAATGATCAATCAATTGGAAAAATGAAAAAGAGATACGTGTTCTTTTCATTTTGTTGGGAACCGCCTGTGCCGTTAATCAACCCAATGCCGGTTTCTCTGCAGAAGAGCAATGCCGAAATTCAGCAGACTACATAAGTGATAGGGATTTGATGTAGTGATTGGCTTCGGTATTCATTCTTTATACCTCTTTCTAAACATGCTACCCCTTACATCATACACAGAATAAATTGCTATGCTCAACTATTCACAAATCTTCCTCTCTTCTAATCAACCACTTTCAAAAATAGAAAAACCTGATTCCCTCATTTACTCCCTTTGGAGGCTGCCAATAATTCCTGACTTTTGTTAGGTAAACCAGCCGGGATGAAAAAAGTTACCCCTCAGCAACTCCAGCGCGATTTCGAACCCATTGCCCATGTTCCGGAGGAGCAACTGCAATATCTTATCGATCACAGCGAGCAATTTACCCTGGAGGAAGATGAATTCCTTTTCCGCAAGGACGAGGCAGCCGACCGCATGAACCTTATTTTATCCGGGAGACTGCGTATATATACTTTGCAGAAAAATCAAAGCCGTGAAATTGCCTTGCTTGAAAAGGGTGATATTACCGGCCTGCTCCCCTATTCCCGTTTAAAAACATCTTCAGGCTATGGGCAGGCTTTGGAAAAATGTGAACTGCTCTCCCTGCATCGCAAGGACCTTCCCGAACTCATTCGTGAAAACTATGAGCTAACCGAGGCACTGGTGCATTTTATGAGTTCAAGAATACGTGAGTTCACCACTTACCAGTTGCAAAATGAAAAAATGATGGCCCTGGGTAAACTTTCGGCCGGACTGGCGCATGAGCTCAACAACCCCGCCTCGGCTATTGTAAGGAGCAGCAAAGAACTGAAAAGCCATTTAGGACACCTCCCCAAAAACTTCAAAAAAGTAATATCCATCAAAATGACGGCCGACCAGGTGGATGCGGTAAACGATATGCTTACCGAGCGCCTTGCAGCCAACACTCCGGAAAAAAAGCTGAGCCTGATGCAACGTCAAAACCTGGAAGACGACCTGGCGGATTGCCTAGAAGAAAAGGGGGTGGACAACCCTTACGAAGTAGCGGAAAACCTGGTGGACTTTAACTTTCAATGTGCCGATATTGATGCGATTTACAATTATACTTCAGCCGACCATTTTGCCCCGGTAATGAAGTGGGTGAACGACAATCTTACCACCGAAAGGATGGTGCGCGAAATCGAAGATGCCTCTTCGAGGATCGCCAGTTTGGTGAGTAGCGTAAAAAACTTCACCCACATGGACCGTACACCGGATAAAATGAAAGCCGACATCCATGAAGGCATTGAAAATACTCTGGTGATGCTCAACCACAAATTAAAGAAGGGTAATGTTAAGGTAGAGCGTAAATTTCAGGAAGACCTGCCCAAAGCCCCAGTATTGGTAAGTGAGCTCAACCAGGTATGGACCAACCTGATCGATAATGCCATTGACGCAATGGACGGCCGGGAAGATGCCGTATTGACCCTTGAAACACAACAAGACCGTGATTTTATCAAGGTGATGATCCGCGACAACGGAACCGGTATTCCCGATGATATGAAAAACCAGATATTCGATCCCTTTTTCACCACCAAGGAAATAGGAAAGGGGACCGGGCTGGGGCTGGAAGTGGTGAAAAATATTATAAACAAGCATAATGGCACCATAAAAGTAGAATCACAACCCGGGCAAACCCAGTTTGAGGTATGCCTGCCCTTGGAAACCAGTGTTTAAAACTCATGAAAAAACCAATCATTTTAGCGGTAGATGACGACCAGCAGGTGATAAGGGCCGTAAGCCGTGACCTGCGTAAGCAATACCGCGATGCCTACCGCATCATCGCCACTGATTCCGCCAAAGAAGCGCTGGAAAGCCTACAGGAAATGAAAAACCAGGGACAGGAAGTAGCCCTTTTTGTTTCGGACCAGCGTATGCCTGAAATGCTGGGCGTGGAATTCCTGGAAAAAGCCAAAAAGCTGTTTCCCCGCGCCAAAAGAGTTTTATTAACCGCCTACTCCGATACCGATGCCGCCATACAGGCTATTAATGAAGTGCAATTGGATTATTACCTGATGAAGCCCTGGGACCCTCCCGAGGAAAAAATGTATCCCGTACTGGATGATCTCCTGGACGAATGGCAGGCGGAGTACATCCCTGATTTTAAAGGCATAAGACTAATCGGTTACCAGTTTTCACCTAAAAGTCATAAGGTAAAGGATTTTTTGGCCGGCAACCTTTTTCCCTATCGTTGGTACGATATAGAAACCTCGGAGGAGGCCAAAGAATTAATGGAAAGCAATGGATTGGATGCCAAGGATCTGCCAATAATCTTTTTTGAAGATGGTTCCTATATTCAAAACCCGGAAATTCCGGCCGTAGCTTCGAAGTTGGGCCTAAATCCTAAAGCTTCCGCTGAAATGTACGATGTAATTATCATTGGGGCCGGCCCTGCGGGACTGGCTGCGGCTGTTTATGGTTCCAGTGAAGGCTTAAAAACCTTATTGGTAGAGAGGCGTGCCCCGGGTGGGCAGGCCGGTACCTCATCACGCATTGAAAATTACCTCGGTTTTCCGAAGGGCCTCAGTGGTTCTGACCTGGCCCGCAGAGCCCTGAGCCAGGCCACCCGTTTGGGAGCGGAAGTATTGACCCCCAGTGAAGTACGGGAAATTAAGTTCAAAGATCAGTACAAAATTATCGTGTTAACGGACGGTTCGGAGCTAATGGCCAAAAGTCTGGTACTCACTACCGGTGTAGATTATCGTAAGCTGGATAAAGCTGGTATTGAAAACTTTACCGGTGCCGGTATTTATTACGGGGCGGCTACCACCGAAGCCAATGCCTGCAAAAATGAAGACGTATATGTGGTAGGCGGGGGTAACTCGGCCGGGCAAGCCGCTATGTACCTCTCGCAATTTGCACGTAGGGTTTTTATCATTATCCGCAGGGAAAACCTGGTGAGTTCCATGTCCACTTACCTTATTGACCAGATCAATAATACCGATAATATTGAAGTGTTGCCGTGTACCGAGGTCATCGAGGCCCACGGTTCCAATCGTTTGGAACACTTAACCCTGAAAAGCGAGGAGGAAACACGTAAGGTTGGGGCGGCTGCTCTGTTTATTTTCATCGGTGCGCGGCCTTATACCGATTGGATGAACAATACTTTTTTGCAAGATGATAAGGGTTTTTTACTCACCGGCCGTGACCTGGCTATTCAAAAAGATTTTAAAAAGAACTGGAAGCTAAAGCGGGAACCCTTTCTGCTGGAAACCAGTACCCCGGGCATCTTTGCAGCTGGTGATGTACGTTCGGGAGCAATGAACCGCGTAGCTTCAGCCGTAGGCGAAGGGGCTATGAGTATTAGCCTGGTTCACAAATACCTTGAAGAAGTTTAACTTAGCTCAACCGGGATATAAGACAAGCTTAAAGCATGATTATTTACAAAAGCAACAAAAACTGGTGGGGCGACATCAGTCATTTATACCGTAGCTGGACCATGACCAGGGTGGTACGTGCCGTGCTGCTTATCGGGTTGTACACCACCGCTCTCTGCGTATTACAGATCCACTTTCTTGAAGATACCATTGAGATGAACCTGGGACCACAGGTATTCAGCCTGCTGGGGGTGGTGCTCAGTATTTTGTTGGTTTTCCGTACCAATACCGCTTATGACCGCTGGTGGGAAGGCCGCAAACAATGGGGAGCCCTGGTGAACCATTGTCGTAACCTGGCCATAACGGCTGCAGCTACTTTTCCGGCCGATTATAAAAAGGAGAAACACCAGATGGCCGTTTACATTTCCAACTTTTGCATTGCCCTTAAGGAGCACTTAAGGGAAGGCACCCGGCTGGATGAGCTTATTTCAGTAAGTGAAGAGGACATGGCGGTGTACAAAACCAAAGCACACGTTCCCAATCACATTTCCCTGCAAATTCATTATATGGTAGAGCGTTTTCACCGCGAAAGAATCATTACCCCGGAAGACCACCGGAACTTTAAGCCCCAATTACAGGCTCTATTGGATATTTTGGGAGCCTGCGAGCGGATCAAAAAGACACCTATCCCCTTTTCCTACAATGTTTATTTGAAAATATTTATCACGGCCTACGGACTTTTACTGCCATTGGCTATGATCCCGCAATTTGACTATTACGCTATTCCCATTGTGATGTTTGTATTTTTTGCCTTTATAGGTGTAGAGTTGATGGCCGGAGAAATTGAAGATCCCTTTGGATTGGATTGCAATGACCTGCCCACCGGGGACATAGCCCATAACATTAAAAACAATGTTTTTGAAATATTGGACGAACGTTCGGGCCTGGAACATAAGGTAGAGCGTGAGGAATATGCGAAGGTTTTCTAAAATCAGGTCAAAAAATTTGGAAAGGCTTTAGCTCTAAAAACATTGTTCATGCGCTACGAGTTAAACCAATCCAGGATTCATAAAATCGAAACGTGACACTACACGACAGATTTCATACCGTACGCAACCACACCGAAAAATTAATGCAGCCCCTCAGTGTCGAGGATCACTTGGCTCAGCCCATAGTGGATGTTAGTCCCCCAAAGTGGCACCTCGGGCATACCACCTGGTTTTTTGAAACTTTCATCCTGAAAAAATACCACCAGGGCTACCAGGAATTCGACCCTACTTTCAACTTTCTTTTTAACTCTTATTACGAAACGGTGGGTAAGCGATTGTTGCGCGACCAGAGAGGCAACATGACCCGTCCGCCCCTGGAAAAGGTGTATCAATACCGGGCTTATGTTAACCAACAAATGGATGTTTACCTGGCCGGTACACCCCAGACAGAAGCCCTGGAATTATTGGAATTGGGCTTGAACCACGAGCAACAGCACCAGGAACTTTTCCTTACCGACTTTAAATATATATTAGGTGTACAGGCCTTTCATCCGGTTTACAATAAAAGCTTCCGTGAAAGTACCATCGAAGATTGGGAACAGGAATGGGTGGTGGTACCCGAGGGGCGTTACGATATTGGTTTTGAGGGCCAAGGCTTTAGTTTTGATAATGAAGGGTCCCGGCACCAGGTTTTTCTCCCGGCTTTTGAGATTAGCAACAAGTTGGTAACCAATGGTGAGTACCTGGAGTTTATGCAAGACGGAGCTTACCAAAATTTTGAATACTGGCACTCCGAAGGTTGGGCCTGGGTGCAGGAACATAATGTTAATAGCCCCCTGTACTGGGAACAACAGGAAGACGGCTGGAAACGCTTTAGTCTGGCAGGCTTGGAGGCGATAAATCCCGATGAGCCTCTGGCGCATATTTCCTATTATGAAGCTTATGCCTTTGCCGAGTGGAAGGGGCTTCGCCTGCCTACTGAACAAGAGTGGGAAGCCGCCAGCAATAAGTTCAATTGGGGGCAGCGTTGGGAATGGACCAACTCGGCCTACCTGGCTTATCCGGGCTTTAATAAGGCCGAGGGTGCCGTTGGCGAATACAATGGTAAATTTATGGTCAGCCAAATGGTACTTCGCGGTGCTTCAATAGCTACTCCCGAAGGACATAGCCGCAATACCTACCGCAACTTTTTTCACCCGCAACTGCGCTGGCAATTTACCGGCCTGCGCTTGGCGAGGTAAAACCATACTCATGAAAACTACTACCGAAAACACCTTTAAAGCTCAATTTGCCCGGGATGTGGATCTCGGTCTGAGTTCGGAACCCAAATTTTTACCCTCCCGCTATTTTTACGATGCTAAAGGAGATAAGCTTTTCCAGCAGATTATGCGAATGCCGGAATACTACCTTACGGATTGTGAGTACGAGATTTTTGACCGCCAGAAGGCCGATATCCTCCGAGCCATTTACAACGGTCAAAAGTTTAACCTGGTGGAATTAGGAGCTGGTGACGGTTATAAAACCAAGCTTTTGCTTGATCACTTTCTGCAAAATGAAGTCGATTTTGAATACGTTCCGGTTGACATATCCAAGGATGTATTGCAAGAGTTAAAAGGCAGTTTACAAAAACAGTTCCCAGCCCTTAAAGTCAGCCCTTTAAATTATGAATACTTTGAAGCGTTGGAGCGGCTCAACGATTTGGACAAAGCGCCCAAGGTAATCTTGTTTTTAGGCAGTAACATCGGGAACTTTACGCCTGAAAGGGCCCGTACTTTTTTCGATAAGCTCAATACAACCATACAAAAGGGCGACTTGTTATTATGCGGAATCGATCTTAAAAAAGATCCGCGCACCATACTGGCAGCGTACAACGATCCTACCGGAATTACTAAAGCCTTTAACCTGAATCTTTTAACCCGTATTAACCGGGAATTAGGAGGTAATTTTAAAGTGGAAAACTTTAACCATTACCCTACTTACGACCCTTTTAGCGGGGAAGCTCGCAGTTATGTAATGAGCACCGTAGATCAGGAGGTGTATATCGAAGCTTTGGATAAATCCTTCCGCTTTACCCACTCGGAACCCATTCATACCGAAATTTCACGCAAGTACAGCCTGGCCGAAATTGAAAAACTGGCGCAAAACTCCGGTTTTGAATGGCTCCACCACTTTACGGATAGCAAAGGCTATTTTGTGGATACCCTCTGGAAAAAGTAGGATTGCGGCCAGAATGCTAAATTGCAGTGCTGCTTAGCATAATCGTGATCGCTACATGACGGAAAAACCATTGATCTATTTCATGCACATCCCTAAAACCGCGGGGATGACCATGCAAACGCTGGCACGCAGGCATTACAAAAAGCCGGGCGAGCTGGAATTGATCTACACCCAACAAGCCAACCTCGATGGTTTTGACGACCGTCAGGAACTGGAAATGGTAATGGGCCATTTTCGCTTCGGATACCACCGCTTCAGCTCAAGGGAGCCGCGTTATTTTGCTTTTTTGCGTGAACCGATAAGCCACGTAATATCCCATTACCAGTACACTTTTGACCGTCCTGAAAAATTTGAGTTTTTACCAGATGTAAATAACCTTTTGGAGTTTGCACGCTGCCCCTACGGCTACAACCTGCAAACACGGTTTATATCCGGTATCGAAAATATAGAGGGGCGCGAAAAAGAAGTACTGCAAAAAGCCAAGGAAAACCTGCTTCGCCATGTAGAGGTACTGGGTTTAACGGAACGTTTTGACGAATCACTATTGATGATGCGCCAACCCCTCAACTGGAACTTGGTGTATTATCAAAAACGCAATGAAGGTAAAGCGCGTAAAAAATTCAAACCCAGTGAGGCCGAGTTGGACGAGCTCCGGTCTATTATACGCTATGATATAGAACTTTACGAATTTGGAAAGCAGTTATTTGAAAACCAAGTTGATAAGCACCCCGCATTAAAAGAAAAGGTACGGCAATTCCAAACGGTCAATTATTGGTTTTGGAAGCTGAACCCCACCTACACGCGTCTTAAGGTCGCTTTGGGCCTGGCGAAGAGCTAAAAGCCTGGAAGAGCGAAGCCAGTATCACTACCAGTGCGCAGCCAATCACATTGTACCAAAGGTATTCAACTTCAAAACGCATAAAGAAAGGTATCTCATATTCACGCCCAAAGTGGATGGCCAACACGGCCAATTCCGCCAGTATAGCACTCCAGAATACAGCTGAAGCCTTAATCCACTTTATGAAAAAAGCCACCAGGAAAATCCCTAAAATCGTTCCGTAAAAGAGAGACCCCAAAAGATTCACCATTTCAATGAGATTGTCAAAAAGCTGGGCCGCCAGGGCAAAGCCTATCGCCAATGCTCCCCATAAAACGGTCAGCAGCCGCGACATCCATACCTGTTGTTTTTCAGAAGCATCCCTCTTGAAAAGCCTGCGGTAAAAATCTACCGAGGTAGTAGTGGCCAAAGCATTCAACTCACCGGATGTGCTGGACATGGCCGCTGAAAAAATAAGTGCAATAATCAATCCTACCACCCCTATGGGAAGGTAATTCATAACGAAGGTGAGAAACACGTAATTGGTATCCTTAATTTTAAAATCCGGGTCAGCCTTCAGGAGTAGTTCCTTCATATCCTGGCGGATTTCACCATCCTGCTGCCAGCTTTCCCTAAAACGTTCCCGGGCTGCTTCCAGGTTTTCACCGCTACGCATAGCTGTGGTATAATCGGCACGGGTGCCCTGTAGCTCCAGGTAATTGGCATCATACCGTTGCTGTATCTGGTCTCTTTCCGCGGTATAGGAAGTCTCTTCTAAACCTTCAAGCGCAGTTTCATTGAAGAATACCGGTGGTTTTACATACAGGTAAAACACAAATACCAAAACCCCGGTAAACAGTATGAACAACTGCATGGGTATTTTCAATACGGCATTGAACATCAATCCCAGGCGGCTCTCCTTAATGTTTCGTCCGGTTAAATACCGCTGCACCTGGCTCTGGTCGGTACCAAAATAACTAAGGGCCAGGAACAGGCCACCGGTAAGGCCGGACCATACCGTGTAACGTTCATTCAGATCCCAATTAAAATCCAGTATTTCTAACCGCCCCACGGAACCGGCCAGGTTCATCGCCTCATTAAAAGAGGTAAAATCACCGATTTTGACGCCTAAAATCACAAAGGCCAGTACCATACCCAGCAGTATGATGGCCATTTGCCATTTTTGGGTGAGGCTTACCGCTTTGGAACCACCACTTACCGTGTAAATAATCACCAATAGCCCCACAAAAAGGTTGGTGAAATTCAGATCCCAACCCAATAGACTGGATAATATAATGGCCGGAGCGTAAATCGTAAGGCCAGCTGCCAAACCGCGCTGTACCAGGAAAAGGAAAGCGGCCAATAGCCTTGTTTTCAGGTCAAACCTGCTCTCCAGGTATTCGTAGGCCGTATAAACCTTTAAGCGGTAATAAATGGGAATAATAAAGGCCGAGATAATAATGAGGGCCAGCGGTAGGCCAAAGTAAAACTGCACAAAGCGCAAGCCCTTTTCATAACCTAAACCGGGAGCACTTAAAAAAGTGATAGCGCTGGCCTGTGTTGCCATAACGGAGAGTCCGATGGTGAACCAGTTCATTTGGTTGCCTCCCCTTAAATAGTCGTTGGCGGTATTGGACTGTCGGGTACGCCATGTGCCATAGCCCACCACGGCAAACAACGTCCCGAAAAGTACTATCCAGTCAACCGTACTCATAGGCTATAGTACTGGCTTATGAAATAATAGACTACCAGTTGCAACAGTAGAAATAAAAGTACTGCTGCGTAAAGCTGTTTCCAGCTTTTAAAAAATTTAGGGTTGCTCATTGTAGGCCGGATTTCGGTAGCTCAGTAAGTTGGCCATCAGGCGATATGCACCTTCTACTCCTGCAGGTAATTCCCTGAAAAATGAAATACCCGTGTACATAAAGGTTCCTTTGCCATAATGACCGATCAGGAGGCCTCCGTTACGACTGGGCTCACCCTCATCATGCCAGCCCAAAGGAGTTACAAAATTTTCATCCCAGCTACCAGCAAAGTATAAACCTCTTTCCTGTACCCATCCATCAAAATCCTCCTTGGTCAATAGATTGGGCTTATTCAATACGGCATGCTCGGGCAATAAAAACTCCACTTCAGCATCCTCTTCGGTTACCCTTTCACGGCTGATTTCGAAGGGATAGGGGCCAATATCGCTTGAAAGCAAATCGCGGGAACTGGTATTGTACTGAACCATGTAATTACCCCCGTTTTTAACGTAGTCCATTAATACAGGTTTTACGTTGGGCAACCAATCTTCCGTATTGTAAGCCCTTATACCGCTAACAATAGCCCGGTAATTACTTAGGTCGCGGGTGGTGAGTAACTCCTCGTTTAAAATATGTACCTCGTAGCCCATCCGCGTAATGGCCTCAGCCACATTATCACCTGCACCGGGAATATAACCGATAAGCTCTCCTCTTTTCTTAAGCTGCAACTTGATCAGGTCTATTTGCAGCGGGTTAAAAACGCTTTGCTTTACAATGTGGTTGTAATCCAGCTCCGCCAAACTATACACCACCTCCGATTGATTGTAGGTGAAATTGAGCGAAGTACTGGCCGATTGTTCACCCGGGGTGATTTCCACTTCGTAAATTTGGCTTTTTCCCTTTTTTCCGCCAGGAAGTGTGATCAAAGAAGGTTCTACCTGCCAACCCTCGGCCGAAATAGATAGTTTACCACCCTCATCGGTAAAGTGCCTTACGTTCAGTTTAATTTTTTGTGGTTTATTTTTAAAAAAGATGAGATTATCCTGCGCAATAGAAGCGGTAACGGGTGGCACCACTACCACAGGACGAATAATTTCACCCTCCACCCGGTTGGAAAATTTGTAGCGTACCGGAATCTCCATATCCAGGGTTTCTTCACCAATACCCAGCTCCACCTTAACGCTGATGACCGGGTCATTTTCCGGCTTACCGATCAATTCCAGGTCTTGTACCTGGTACAGGTTCTCAAAATCATGTAGTAGCCAGTAAGGTTGGGAAATACCGGCCGTTACCGTAGAGTTGATCCTGGCAGATGTGGCCTGGTTTAACACGAGGGTGTCATTGAGCTTTACCGCCTCACGCCCCCATTGAATATGGTTTAGGGTGACCGGAACCTTCAACGGATTTCGCTGCAAAGCCTCTACCGTGAGCTCCAGCTTTTCGCCCTGCGTTACAAACTCACGATCACTAAGAGCCTCCAGGTGTAAGCCCAAAGCCATGAGGATGATTTGCTCTACCTGCTCCTTAAAATATTTACGCTTGTCCGAATCGTTTATAGCAGCAGCCGCATTTCGCAGCTCCAAAAGTGCGGGTACCGATTTCTGAGGGGCCATTACGTCAAAATTGTTGACGATCTTTTGCAGTATCTTATCCCCTTTTTCAAAACCAAAGCGTGCCCATTGGGTAGAAATATTATCGAAAAGCCCTGATTGTGCCTGTTCACCGGCCAGGTACATCAAGTATTCCATTTGATTGCCCCGTGCCACGGAAACTCCGAAACCCTGGCTCTTATGCTGGGTACGGCTAAGCGAGGCCAGTTCATTATAGGAAGTACCTTGAAGGGTATTATACCCTCCTACCTCAACTTTCACATAACGATCATCCGCTTCGGCCAGGCTATCCAGTTTAGGGTTCCACCACGTACTGGCGTTCCAGTAAATACGCTTAGGTTGCCAGGTATTTACGTACTCCAATTGTTCAGGAAAGGCCTCTTTATCACCCGCCAGGTCAAAAGCCTCTATACCCAACATGGCCGAAGCGGTATGATGCCCGTGCCCTCCCCTTGAATCCGGTGGAAAGCGGGTAATGATTACGTCCGGGCGGAACTTGCGAATGACCATCACCACATCGGCCAGAACGGCCTGCCGGTCCCATTTTTCGAGGGTTTCATCAGCCGTTTTCGAATAACCGAAGTCCACCGCGCGTGAAAAGAACTGTTCGCCCCCGTCAATACGCCTGGCGTGCAGCAGTTCCTGGGTGCGGAGCACTCCCAAAGCTGGTCCCAGTTCTTTTCCGATCAGGTTTTGTCCGCCATCGCCCCGGGTAAGGGAGAGGTAAGCCGTGCGTGCTCCATAGCCATTAACCAGCCAGGAGATCATACGGGTGTTTTCATCGTCAGGATGAGCTGCCAGGTATAATACTGAAGTACTGTTTTGAAGTTTCTTCAACTCGTGTAATACAGCCGATGAACTCATGGGCATTTCCTGCCCGATACCCTTAAAAACAAAGAGAGAGAAAAGAAAGAAGTAGATGTTTCTTGATCGCATTCCGCAATGTAAATTTTGGTTGTTCAAAAATAGAAATCCCTTTAAGCTTTATGACTCTAACACCGCCTAAAACCGGCAATGATCAATACAGTCTATGAAAGAATTGTTATAAGAGCCTTAAACTTCGTTAAATAGATGTTAAATTTATGGCCCTCTAATAACAAGATTTAATGAAAAAGCTGCTACTGATTGGTTTTACCCTGACCATAACCGGGGTGTTGTTTGCCCAGCAAAGTCAGGATAAAACCTATCCTGTGCTATTAACCAACCAAACCCTGCAATACAGTTTTAACGAAAACGCTCCCCAAAAACTAGGAGTACGTCCTGCCGAGGTGGTAAACGGTTATGTTTACCGCATTGTACAACTCAAAGGTATTCAGATAGGGCCTAATGAAATGGGGTTTACCGCTTTGGAATATCTTCCTAAATATGCGGCTATTGCCCGGATTCCGGTTACTTCTTATGAAAGTGTTCAAAATCAGTTACACGCCAGGGGTGGTTGGATGAGCCGTTTGGAGCCTTCCATGAAACTCTCCCGCCAACTGTTTCAAAATAATATTCCTGAATGGGCCTGGATTGACCAGGATCATTTTAAAGCCTGGGTACGCTACTACCCCGGTTTAGATCACCAGGGTGTTCGTGAAGGACTCCGCGAAAATGGGTTTCCGATATTGGAAGAAAAGCCAGATGCGGATCTTTTTTCCATCATTCTGCACAAAGACCTTATTGATGTAGTATCAAGCCTTCCCTACCTGATGCACGTTCAGGAAATGGAAGATCCCGGTAAACCGGAAAATTATACTGCACGTACCAATCACCGGGTAAACACTTTACAATCCCTGTATCCCGGAGCACCGGCCTATGATGGTACCGGGGTAACCGTGGGCATTGGTGATGATGGTGTTATCGGGCCTCATATTGATTACGAAGGTCGCTTAACGCAAAATGCTTCTTCTTCTACAGGTGATCATGGTGACCACGTAGCCGGAACAGTTTTCGGAGCGGGTAACCTTGACCCTAAGGGAGCGGGTATGGCTCCCGGGGCAGATGTATATTACCAGAGTTATCCCGATAACCTGTCCGATGCCGATATCAATTATAACAGTGGTGTACGAATCACCAACAGTTCCTACTCTAACGGGTGTAATGCGGGCTATACCAATTTTACCCGTCAAATGGACCAGGACCTACAGGATAACCCTACCCTGATTCACGTTTTTTCGGCCGGTAATAATGGTACCAGCAACTGTAACTACGGTGCCGGTGCCGGATGGGGAAATGTAACCGGTGGACATAAAATTGCCAAAAACGTAATAGCAACGGCCAACCTTACCCATCTGGATGTATTGGCCAATTCCAGCAGTAGAGGACCCGCCAGTGACGGAAGGGTAAAACCCGATGTAGCCGCTGTGGGGGTAAGTGTTTTTAGCACTACCAACCCCAATGCCTACACCCTGAAAACGGGAACTTCCATGGCCTCACCCGGGGTGGCTGGTGTTATGGCAGTACTGTACCAGGCTTACCGCGATAAAAACTCCGGTGCCGACCCACAGTCCGGCTTATTAAAAGGTATTCTCATGAATACAGCCGATGATATTGGGAATGCCGGTCCTGACTTCCGCTACGGTTACGGCCGTATAAATGCCCGCAGGGCTTATGAGGTTATTGAAGGCGGTAACCATATTACCGATAACCTTACCTCAGGGAGTACCAAAAACTTTCAGTTAACGGTACCTGCCAATACTTCCGAGGCCAGAATTATGTTGTACTGGCCCGATGTACCGGGTTCTACCATTGCTTCCAGGGCTTTGGTGAATGACCTTGATCTTACCGTAACCTACGGTGGAAATACTATACGGCCCTGGGTTCTGGATCCCACTCCAAACGCCAATGCATTGAATTCACTGGCCGTAAGAGCCCGTGATTCGCTCAACAACATGGAGCAGGTCACCATCAATAATCCTTCAGGTACTCTAAGTGTGAATATTTCGGGCTTCAATATTCCCAGTGGCCCACAGGAGTTTTACATTATTTATGAATTTGTACCGGACGAAGTTATTTTAACCTATCCCATCGGTGGGGAAGGTCTTGTGCCTGGTGAAACCGAATACATCCGTTGGGATGCACCGGCCGGTAACTCCAATTTTTCCCTTGAATACAGCACTGATGCAGGACTCACCTGGCAATTCATGGCCAACGTGCTAAGCACTCGCAGATACCATACCTGGACCGTTCCAAACGTTACAGATGGTGATTATAAAGTTCGCGTAGGGCGGGGCGGTCAATTCTCAGTATCACCCGGCACATTTAACGTTATAGGGGTACCCTCTAATCTTAATGTAGCGCGCTCCTGCCCTGATTCCTTACTTCTGACCTGGAATTCCGTAACCAATGCGAATGGATATGTGATCTACAAGCTCGGTAATAAGTATATGGATTCCATTGGCACCACCACCAATAATTTCTTCAATGTAAATATCAATAACCCATTAAAGGAGGATTGGTATAGTGTGGCGGCCATTGCGCCCAGTGGTACGGCCGGTCGAAGGGCCATAGCTATAAATAAGCCCAGCGGTATATTCAACTGTGCTTTGGCTAACGATCTTCAGCTTACCCAATTAATATCACCGGCTTCGGATGCCATACCCGATTGTTTCAATTATAACAATGTACCTGTTACCGTGCGCCTGTTTAACAATGGGTCCAACGATTTAACCAACTTCCCGGTGAGCTACAGCTTTAATAATGGCCCGGTAATTACCGCTACGGTTACGGATACACTTCTGGCGGGTCAATCCCTGGATTTCACTTTTATCGGATCATCGGTAAGCCTAAACCCGGGCGTCAATTACAACATTACGGTATACAGTGGCTTTTCACTGGATGATAACCGGTACAATGACACTATAGTAAACAACTTACAAACCTACAGCAGTTCCTTGGCCAGTTTTCCGCTGGCACAGGATTTTGAGAATTTCAACAACTGTTCTACCAACAATAATTGCGGCCAAACTGTGTGTAACCTCCGGGACGGTTGGTTTAACCCTACCAACGGTGTAACTGATGATATCGACTGGCGCACCAATAGTGGGCCTACTCCTTCTAACTTTACGGGACCCAGCGTAGATCATAAACCCGGTTCCGGCAATGGAAAGTACCTTTACCTGGAAGCCTCCAACGGCTGTGATTCGAGTGAGGCCTGGCTCATGTCACCTTGTATCGATTTGAGCAGTGCCGTTTCACCAACCATGGATTTTTGGTATCACATGTACGGTAACGATATGGGTACTCTCCGCATCGATATTTTTAACGGTGAAAGATGGGATTACGATGTAATACCGAAAATATCCGGTAATAAGGGTACCAGTTGGATTAAGCAAAGGGTAAATCTTTTACCCTACGCGGGCGATACTATTGTGATCCGTTTCCGTGGTAAAACAGGTGATGACTACCAGTCTGATATCAGTATTGACGACATCAACATATTTGAGAATACGCAGTCTCCCGCTGCGGCTTTTGACCAGGATAACAACCAAACCTGTATTGACGGGGTGGTTAACTTCACCGACCTTTCCACCAACTCCCCTACTTCCTGGCAATGGGATATTCAGCCGAATACCTTTTCTTTTGTAAACGGTACCAATGCTACAGCACAGGATATTTCGGTTCAATTCCACAACGTGGGTACCTACCAGGTATCGCTTACGGCTATTAATGGTTTCGGAAACGACAGTGTTCTAAAGGTTAATGCGGTTGTTGTTGATCCTGGTAAAGCACCACCCATCTTTGAGGACTTTGAAATTGCTGTATTCCCTCCGCTGGAGTGGCAACTGGACAACCCGGATGGTTTTATAAGCTGGAAGTCGTCTAATGTAACCGGCTCCAATGGCTCCACTTCCAAAGTGGCCCTTTTCGATAATTTCAGCGGGGCCAACCTGGGTGAAAACGATGGATTGGTGAGTTTCAATATAGACCTGCGAAATATTTCCAACCCGATCTTGTTTTTTGATGTGGCGCATGGCCCCAAACCCGGTAAGGAAGATTCGTTGATCATTGACATTAGTGATAATTGCGGTTTTGAATATCAGCTTTCTGCTTACCAAAAATCCAGTAGCCAATTGCAAACCGCTACACCTACTACTTCGTTGTTTGTACCGGCTTCGGCAGCAGACTGGAGGCGTGACACCCTTGATCTTTCTCCTTACATAGGGTCCAACGTTACCATTCGTTTCCGTAATTATTCCGATGCTGGAAATGCTATTTACCTGGATAATATCCAACTGGTTTCATCCAGCGTACAGGCTCCGGTTTCCAACTTCAGCATTTCGGATACCCTCGCCTGTATCAATTCTCCGGTAGTGTTTACGGATTTAAGCAGCGGAGGTACGGCTACCTCATATACCTGGAATTTTGGACCGAATGCTATCCCCAATTCAGCCGGTACAGCTGGTCCACATAATGTTCAGTTTATCCGTACCGGTATGCAAACCGTTACCCTAACGGTGTCCAACGGGGGTGGTTTTAGTCAGAAAACGATAATGGTGGATGTAAAACAAAAGCCCGTAAGTCTTTTCAATTTTACCAACACCAATCCCCTTACCGTGCAGTTTACCGATATCAGCCTGTATGGCCCTACCGAATGGCTATGGGTTTTTGGTGATGGTGACAGTTCAACGCTTCAAAATCCACTGCATACCTATGATACGGCTGGTACCTATACCGTTTATCAAAAGGTTTCCAACCGTTGTGGGTTTACGGAGCGTACCGTAACCCTGGTACTGCTCAGTAACGATGAAGCCAGTGAGTTGTACGCTATTAACCTTTACCCGAATCCCAACAATGGCAGGTTCAACCTGAGTGTGGATAATCTGGCGGGGCAAAGCGTCCGTGTGGAGGTTCTGGATCTTAGCGGTAAGATAATACGTAGTTTGGAAGAAGAAATACCAGGAGGATCAGGCACCCTTGAATTTGATTTGAGCCATGCCTCCCCCGGAATTTATATGGTAAGGCTAACTACCGAAGAAGCTACCCATACCCTGCGCACCATTAAGCGATAGGTTCTTTTTAAGATTGGCATATTAACCCCCGCTGGCTACCATCGGGGGTTTTTCTTTTTTAGCCAGTAACAGCAAACCGGTAAAGGTCAACAGTCCGTTAACAATAAGCAGTTCGAAGCCAAACTTGTAGTTAAACCAGGCCTCTGAATTATCCTTGATTACATAACAGATAACCGGAGCAATAACCGCCACCAACGGAACCCACTTGTCCTTAACGCCTAATTTGGAAAATAAGCCAAAAGCGTAGAGACCCAGTAAGGGACCATAGGTATAACCGGCCGCAACAAAAAGTTCTTTGATCACACTTTCATCCACCGTGTACTTAAAGAGTAAAATCACCAGTAACAGAACAATGGAAAAAGCAATATGTACTTGCTTCCGCACTTGTTTACCATGCTCCTGGCTCATTTTCTTAATGTTCAAAAAGTCAACACAAAAGGAGGTGGTAAGGGCGGTGAGAGCCGAATCGGCACTGCTGTAAGCTGCCGCTATTAAGCCAATAATGAAAAATATGGCCACACCCAGGCCAAGGTCACCACCCAGCGCCACGGCCGGGTAAAGACGGTCGTTAACCTCATTGATGCCCTGCATATCTGCATAATCATATAACAAAACCCCCAGGCTCAGGAAAAACAGGTTTACCACCACCAGGGTTATACTGAGCCAGAACATATTTTTTTGGGCGTCTTTCAAAGAGCGGCAACTCAGGTTTTTTTGCATCATATCCTGATCCAAACCGGTCATAACAATAGTTATAAAAGCCCCGGATAAAAACTGGGTCCAGAAGAAGTTGGGAGTTCCCCACCCGTCCCAAAAAAACATCTGCGATTTGTTGGAATTGGCGATGTAGGAAATTAAATCCTGATCAGGGAGCAATTTATCCTTGATCAGCCAAACCGTGAGGAAGACCGCGATTAACATAAAAGCCGTTTGCAGGGTGTCCGTCCATATAATGGTTTTAATACCCGAGCGAAAAGTGTAAATCCATATCAGTAAAATGGTGATCATGACCGTTACCCAAAAGGGTACCCCAAATTCATCGAATACCGCATATTGCAATACAATGGCTACCAGGTACAGGCGAAAGGAGGCACCGATGATCCTGGACAGTAAAAAGAAAAAAGCCCCGGTTTTATAGGAGTAAAAACCGAAACGTTGATCGAGGTACGTATAAATAGAAGTCAGTTCGAGGCGGTAATACAGCGGTAATAAAACCTTAATAATTACCATATAGCCCAAAACGTAGCCCAGCACCACCTGCATATAGCCAAAACCACTATCGGCCACCCAGCCCGGCACCGATATAAAAGTAACCCCGCTGAGGGAGGCCCCTACCATACCGAAGGCCACTATATACCAGGGGCTTTGCCGGTTACCCAGAAAAAAGGCATCGTTATCGTCCTTACGCCCGGTGAGGTAGGAAACCCCTATAAGCAGCAAAAAATACAGGCCAACGATTGTAAGTATAAGGGTGGCATCCATAGCTCATTTTTTAGCAAAAGAAAATAATTTGTCTTCAAAATGAGTCTCTATCTTTGAACTTCTTATGAATTACTCTTCCAAATACCTTGAAAAAGCGGTTGAAGAAATAGGCCAGTTACCGGGTATCGGGCGAAAAACGGCACTTCGCCTGGCTCTATTCCTTTTGCGCCAGGAACCGGAAAGGGTGAATGGCCTGTCCAAAGCCTTAACCGACCTTAAAGAAAAGGTGATTTACTGCCGGTCCTGCGGTAACCTCTCGGACCGGGAGTTATGTGAGATTTGTGCCAACCCCTCCCGCGACCATTCGCTGGTTTGTGTAGTGGAAGATATCCGTGACGTAATGGCCATTGAAAATACCGGTCAATTCAAGGGTATCTATCACGTTTTAGGCGGAGTAATAAGCCCTATGGAGGGTATAGGCCCCTCCGACCTCAACATAACTGGTTTGCTGGAAAAGGCGGCTAAAGGAGAGCTTTCAGAAATAATCTTTGCTATGGGCTCCACGATGGAGGGTGAAACCACTACTTTTTACCTCTACAAAAAGTTAATGGATCAAAACCTCACGCTTTCAGCCATTGCAAGAGGTATTGCCGTGGGCGATCAATTGGAATATGCTGATGAAATTACCCTGGCCCGCAGTATTACCAACCGCGTACCTTATGAATCGTCACTACGCCAAAACAGTTGATGCCGTACTTTAGGTGCGAAATCCTACTTTAGCCCGCGGGAGTAATGAAGCTGTCAGTAATCATAGTCAACTACAACGTAAAGTACTTTTTAGAGCAGTGCCTTAGTTCGGTATTTCAGGCTTTAAAAGGTATTGAAAGTGAAGTTTTTGTAGTGGATAATGATTCCGTGGACGGTAGTGTGGAAATGGTCCGGGAAAAATTTCCTCTGGTAAAAGTAATCGCCAACCGGGAAAACGTAGGTTTCTCCAAAGCCAATAACCAGGCTATTCGCAAAGCTGGCGGTGAGTACATCCTGCTGCTTAATCCCGACACCGTGGTGGAAGAGCAAACTTTTACCAAATCCATCGCCTTCATGGATCAACGTCCGGAGGCCGGAGCCCTGGGAGTTAAAATGATGGACGGTAAAGGTAACTACCTGCCCGAGTCCAAACGTGGACTGCCCTCGCCATGGGTGGCTTTTTACAAGATATTCGGGCTCACTTCGCTTTTTCCTAAGTCCAAACGTTTTGCCCGTTACTACCTGGGGCATCTCGATAAAGAAACCAACCAGGAAGTAGAGGTTTTGGCGGGAGCTTATATGTTTATGCGTAAGGAGGCCCTGGAAAAGGCAGGATTACTGGACGAAACCTTTTTCATGTATGGTGAGGACATCGACCTTTCCTACCGCATTGTAAAAGCGGGGTTTAAAAATTATTACCTGGCCGAAACCAGCATCATTCACTATAAAGGCGAAAGCACCAAAAAGGGCAGCCTCAATTATGTGTATGTTTTTTACAAGGCCATGATCATTTTTGCGGAAAAACACTTCAACAGCAATTACGCCCGTTTTTTCCGTTTCTTCATTTTGCTGGCTATTTATTTGCGGGCCGGCATGGCTCTTTTCAAAAGGGCCTTAACCGCTTTGGCCTTACCGCTTATGGATGCCGCCATACTCATCAGCGGGCTTTTTTACATTAAGGAGTACTGGGAAAACAACCATCGTTTTGTAGTAGGCGGTGAATACTCTTTAGAACTTATCAGAATTGCTTTCCCCCTCTATGCCCTGGGTTGGATAGTGGGTATTTACCTCAATGGTGGTTATGAAAGGCCTACACGCATAGTGCAGTTGCTACGCGGTATATTCTTTGGTTCCATTGCCTTGATTGTAGGTTATAGCCTGGTAAGTGAAGAATATCGTTTTTCAAGGGCCATCCTCCTTTTAGGTGGTGTTTGGGCCGCTTTATCCATACCTTTTTCGCGATTGCTCCTGCAAAAAATAACGGGCTTACGCCTGCTAAGCACCAGCAGCAAAGACAAGAGACTAATCATAGTAGGCCAACCCGATGAAGCCGAACGGGTTGAAAAAATGGTGGAACAAGCACATACCGTAGTGTCTTACGCGGCCTTTGTAAATCCACCGGGCAGCTCCGTAGTTTCCGGCAAATACACCGGAAGCTTCGATCAATTGAGCGAAATTGTTCGTGTATTTGAAATTGATGAGGTTATTTTTTGTGCACGTGACCTGAGCGGAAACGACATTTTTCGCAAAATGACGGAGCTAAACCCTACCGGAGTAGAAATAAAAATTGCACCCATCGAAAGCCAGTTTGTGATTGGCAGTAATTCCATAGATACCCAGGGCTCCTGGTACACCGTACAGTTCAATGATATTTCCCGGCCCGCTAATAAAAGAGCCAAACGCCTGCTGGACATAGGCAGTAGCCTGTTGCTACTGCTGGCTGCACCCTTAATATTCTGGTGGATGAGAAACCCGGGACATTATTTTAAGAATGTATGCACCACGCTGATTGGCCGTACTACCTGGTTAGCTTATGACCCTTCTGTTTCTACCGAGCATTTGCCAAAGCTCAAGCCCAGTATTTTGAAAACCACCGAAATGATGCGCTCTACCAAAGTGGACCCCCGAGCCTGTAATCATATCAATCAATTGTACGCCAAGGATTATTCAGTTTGGTACGACCTGAACTTTATGTTGTCGCACTTCAGAAAATTAGGACAGCCATGGGAAAGTTAAAAGACTGGCTGGAAGAATACCGCCTCACCTATTATTTATACAACCGACTTCATTCAGCCCAACTCCATAAAAACAAACTGGCCTTTAAAAAGTACGGGCTCCGTAAAAACCCCTACAGCTCCTTATCGTATATCGACCTGAAAGACTTGCCGGGTGAAAAGCCCTGGTTGGACCGGCAAAGTTTACGAGAAATTGCCCCGGATAATAAACGATTTCAGGAGCTGCCTGAAAACATCCAACGGTCCATTATTAATTGGTCGGAAGATGGTTTTGCCATTATCCCCTCCCTTTTTAATGAGCAGAAGGTTGAAACCATCAACTCCGAAATAACGGACTTGCTGCGGAAGGGAACGGTAAAGTGGCAATACAACAACCGTAAAGCGATGTTTGCTTACCGCCATTCTGCTGAAATACGGAAGATTCTGGACAAAGCCGTGTTGAAACAAACCCTTGAGTTTTTATTAGGAAAACCAGTGGATCTCTTTTCAAGCATTAACTTTTACCAGGGCAGCGAGCAATTACCGCATTCGGACAGCATCCACATGAGTACTCACCCTGAGGGTTACCTTATTGCCATTTGGATTGCCCTGGAAGACATCACCGAAGGTTCGGGCCCACTTACTTATTACCCCGGCTCTCACCGCTGGCCGTATATACACTCGGAAGATATCAATGCCAGTGGTACCGCTTTAAAGATGGATCCGGCTCCTTACGATAAATACGAATCAAGGATAACTTCAATTTTGAAGGAAAAACAGCCTGTTGCCAAAACCTTTTTGCCTGAAAAAGGCGATGTGCTCATTTGGCACGCCAATCTTTTACATGGAGGAAGCCCGGTCACCCAGCCTCAAAGTAGCCGTAAAAGTATGGTGCTCCACTATTATGCCCGGGATGTTATTTGTTATCACGAAATCAGCCAGCGCCCCACCTTATGGCCGTAAGTAGGGCTTACTGAACAATTAGTAGGCTTTAATTTTTACCTTTGCAATCCTTTTAGAGCGTTTAAAAACAATCTACAACTAACGTAAATGGCACAAGTAGAACTCATTATGCCCAAGATGGGCGAAAGTGTGGCTGAAGCCACCATCATCAAATGGCTGAAAGATGAGGGAGATACCGTAGAACTGGAGGAGTCGGTTCTTGAAATTGCCACCGATAAGGTGGACAGTGAGGTACCTTCTCCTTCTGAAGGGATACTGAAGAAAAAGCTCTTCAACGAAGATGATGTGGTTAAAGTAGGTGAGGCAATTGCCATTATTGAAACCGGTGGAGGTGATTCACCCGATTCAGGGTCATCCAAGGCCGAATTGAATGGTTCGGAAAATAGTAGCAAAAAACAGGAGGAAAAAAGTCCGGCCGTAGCGGAAGCGCAAAAAATGGTAACGGCTGCTGCCGAAACCACCGGTGATATTTCCCGCAGTTCCAACGGCCGTTTTTACTCACCCCTGGTTCGCAATATTGCCGAAAAGGAAAATATCTCTCAGCAGGAGTTGGATAATATAGAAGGTTCCGGAGCGGAAGGCCGTGTAACCAAAAAGGATATATTGTCGTACCTCGACAATCGTGGAGAAGCTGCTCCGGTGGCAGCTCCAAAAGATTCGCAAGAATCCAAACCCTCACCTGCCCCAACTAAGGCTCCCGCAGCCAGCCCGCAGCCAGCCCCGGTATCGGTAAACCAGGGTGATGAGATTATTGAAATGGACCGTATGCGCAAGAAAATTGCGGAACATATGGTTATGTCCAAACATACTTCGCCCCACGTAACCTCCTTTGTAGAGGCGGATGTAACGAATCTTGTAAACTGGCGGAATAAGGTTAAAAATGAGTTCCAGAAACGCGAAGGTGAAAAAATCACCTTTACACCCCTGTTTATGGAAGCGGTGATCAAGGCCATCAAAGATTTCCCGATGGTAAACGTTTCGGTGGACGGCACCAATATCATTAAGCGTAAAAATATCAATATCGGTATGGCGGCTGCACTACCCAGTGGCAACCTTATTGTACCGGTTATTCATAATGCCGACCAGTTGAACCTGGTAGGGTTAACCAAAAGGGTTAATGACCTGGCCGCCCGGGCTCGTAATAACAAGCTTCAACCGGACGAAATACAAGGGGGTACCTATACGCTTACCAACGTAGGTACTTTTGGAAATGTGATGGGTACACCTATCATCAACCAACCTCAGGTGGCTATTCTGGCTACGGGTTCGATCAATAAAAAACCTGCGGTAATTGAAACTCCCGAAGGTGATTTTATCGGCATCCGACACAAGATGTTCCTTTCCCATTCCTACGACCACCGGGTGGTGGACGGGGCCCTGGGCGGACAATTTGTGCGCAGGGTTGCGGATTACCTTGAAAGTTTTGATACTAACCGCGATTGGTAAAAGCTAGCCTTTTTAATTTATGGAACTGAACCTGAAAAAACCATTGTGCTTCTTCGATATTGAATCGACCGGGGTTAACGTGGTGAAAGATCGCATTGTGGAAATTTCCATCTTAAAAATTTTCCCCAATGGTAACCGCGAAAGCCGTACCTGGCTGGTGAATCCCGGTATTCCTATTCCTCCGGAAGTAGTGGCTATTCATGGCATATCCGATGAAAAAGTGGCCCAGGAGCCTACCTTTAAAGAGCTGGCCCACCGCATACACGATATGATTAAGGATGCCGATCTGGCTGGCTACAATTCCAATAAGTTTGATATTCCCATGCTGGCCGAGGAGTTTTTGCGTGCCGAGGTGGATTTTGATTTTAGCAAAAAGAAATCGGTGGATGTGCAGAATATTTTTCACAAGAAAGAACAACGCACTCTTTCAGCGGCTTATCGCTTTTATTGTGATAAAAACCTGGAGGATGCCCACTCTGCCGAAGCGGATACTTTAGCCACCTACGAGATATTGAAGTCGCAGTTGGATCGGTATTCCGATCTGGAAAATAATGTGGACTTTCTGGCCCAGTTCAGCAATCGTTTCCGGGCAGCTGACTTTGCAGGCTTCATTATTCTTAACGAAGAGGACGTGGAGTGCTTTAGCTTTGGGAAATATAAAAACCAGGCCGTAGAAGAAGTATTGGATAAAGACCCCGGTTACTACGGTTGGATACAAAACGCTGACTTCCCACTTTACACCAAAAAGGTACTTACCGCCATAAAACTCCGAAAACTACAGGCTTGAAAATAATTTGCGTTGGCAGAAATTACGTAGCCCATGCGGAAGAGCTGAAAAACCTGGTTCCTACGGAACCGGTGTTATTCATGAAACCTGAAACGGCTTTGGTTCCCAAACGCAACCCTTTTTTCATTCCGGATTTTTCCGATGACGTACATTATGAAGCCGAACTGGTAGTTCGCATTAACCGGATTGGTAAAAACATACAAGAGAAATTCGCCCATAAGTATTATGATGCGGTTACGGTTGGGCTGGATTTCACGGCCCGCGACCTGCAACATAAACTCAAAGAAAAGGGACTGCCCTGGGAAAGAGCCAAAGCCTTCGATGGCTCGGCTGCCCTGGGACGATGGATAAAGTTCGATCAATTGGAAAATGCCGAAAATCCCGTATTCCACCTTTTATTGAACGGAAACAAGGTGCAGGAAGGCCGGCCCGAACAAATGATTTTTAGCATAAACCAACTTATAGCTTATATTTCCCAATATTTTACTTTGAAAATAGGAGATGTCATTTTCACCGGTACTCCCGCAGGAGTGGGGCGCGTTCAGAAAAATGATAATCTCCGTTTGTTTTTGGAAGATCAGGAAGTACTTTACTTAAACGTAAAATAACATTGAGTCGCATTGGATAATTGATCCTATGCTTTATTCAATGGACTTCCTATATTTGTTGATAACGTGAATAATTGTCTAAAATTTAACGTCACATAAACATACTTATGAGGAAGTTATTACTGCTCACTGCTTTTTTAAGTTTTTCAATATTTACCAATGCCCAGATCAACACCGCTCTTTTTGAGGATTTCGAGGCTCCTTCGTTAGAAGATAAGGTAGATAGTACCTACTCGGTACAATTGAATAACATGACCGTTTCCAACAACTGGCCGTTTTCGATTTCTCAGCAGGTATCCACCAGCGGAACCAACTGCTACAAAGCCCAGGGAAAGGATGGAAACAGTTCTTTCTTTCGTACCATTAGTTTCAGCACCATTGGTAACCGATATACTAAACTCACCTTCAACCACATTGCTAAGGTTTCCAACCTGAACCAGTGTCGCCTTGATTACTCTGTTGATGGTGGGCAAAGCTGGTCACCGGTTCCTGCATCCGCCTATAACGGTCCCAGTGTAGCCTTTCAAGTCACCGGTTATTTTAATGAGAGTTCCTATTTTACCCTGGGTGACCCCTGGTTTAATGGAGTTTACACCGGTGCTAATTCCATTCCCAATAACAGCTGGTGGAGAAATGAGGTTTTTGACCTCAGCGACTTGGTGTATGACGTGCCCAACAATACCGGCTATGCTAATGTGATGGTCCGTTTTGAAATGCGGGTTACACAAAGTACACCTAATAATATACTTCCTGCCGGTTGGTTTATCGATGATATTGAAATTACCCAGGCCAGTTGTGAGCTGGTTCCTCCTTCTTTGGATTTCAGCTTTATTCCAAACCCATGTTACCCTCCTAAACCCGAAGGCGGTATCCCACAACGTTTGGGAGATAAATACCCGGTAGCCGTTGAAGCTACCGATGCATCTGGTATTAGCAGCGTAGAAGTATTTTACCGCAAAACCCAACCACCCGGTCAGCCTTTCACCTCTATAACTCTGGGGCCTGCCGGATCGGCTAACCGCTATCGTGATACGATTTATAATGTTTTTGTAGGAGATACCATAGAATATTATTTTGAGGTTGCGGATGGCTCCTGCCCTAATATTTCCATCGCTCCATCGGTAGGAGACTATTGTAAGTTTTGGCCTGAACCCTCACTACCCCCAAAGTGTGGTATGCCTAACTGTAACCAGTTCCCTGAGGTTATCTCCAGTTTCCCCTGGACCGAAGACTTTGAATCGTCCCGTTGGATAGCCGGAAACGGAGGTGCTTCCACCACCGGAGGTGCGCACCGGGGAGTATTCCCGGTTTTTCCAATCGGAGCCTGGACGGTTACCCCCTCCACGGCATCAGCTAATGATAATCGCTTTGCATGGTGCATAAACAGTGGGGCTACCTCCACCGCTGCCACCGGGCCTTTGAGTAATCATACCACCGGTGGAACCAAGTACGTGTACGTGGAGTCCAGCTTAGGTACACCGGTAGCCGGTGCACAGTTTATTACCCCGTGTATAGACCTTACCGAAGAAACCCGCTGTTTGGGTTTTGAGTTCTGGTATCACATGTTCGGTTCCGATGTAGATTTGCTTCGTATAGACATTGATACAGGGAGTTCCGGCCCGGCTTACTGGGTTAATTATGCCCAATTACAAGGACAAAAGCAAAGCCTGGGTACCGATCCCTGGAAAAGATTTCTTTTCTCCCTGGAGCCCTTCAACGGTCAGTACATACGCATCCGCTTCTTCGCTGTAAAGCGTAATGCCGGTGCCAGAGGAGATATTGCCCTGGATGATATGCGCATTTTTGTTCCCGACCCCGTGGATATTGAAATGCAAACCATCGATGAACCGGAAAACGGTTATTGCTTCTATACCGCCAATGAACCCGTAACGGTAACCCTCATCAACAATGGCTGTCAAACGGCTACCGAAATTCCCGTAGCCTTCCAGGTAAATAACAATGCCGTAAAATGGGATACCATCCAAGCTAACCTCAGCCTGGGAGATACTATGAGTTACACCTACACTCCTACGGCTGACCTTTCGGCTTACGATAGTTACTGGATATCTGCCTGGAGTGCCATGCCCAATGATGTAAATACGGGTAACGATATGGTTATGATCGAAGATAGTATTGAATACAATATTCCCATCACTTCCTTCCCTTATATAGAAGGTTTTGAAGATGGAATCCGGCAAAGTCAGGTACTCGGCAACCGAAGGTTCCGGTTTGACGATGGTCTGATCAATTTTTACCGATGGATTATTAACGAAGGCCTTACACCTACCCGTTCTACGGGTCCTTTCCAGGGATTTGGTTACGGTGGTAAATACCTGTATTCCGAAAGTTTAGCTAATGATAACCAGGAAAGTGATACTTATTTCCGTAGTGTGTGTGTGGACCTTACCGGGATGACCGACCCTGTTTTGGAATTCTACTATCACATGTATGGTAATGCGATAAAATCCTTGGAAGTACAGGTTTCCAAATCCGATGAAAACCTGGAAACCTGGACCACCCTTCCTAGTTCAACTATCAACGGTTCTCAACAAACGGGTGAACTGCAATACTGGCGATACAAAAAAGTTAGCCTGAGCAACTATCTGGGGCAAACCGTTAAGTTACGCTTTAAGGCAAGCCGTAACCAGCTGAACCCGATGCCGTCAAATGGTGATCAAACGGATATTGCCATTGATAAGATTATGATCTTTGATGAGATTGCCAATGATGCCGGAGCCTTTGAGATCAGTGCCCCGGTTCTTCACCTGGAAGCAGGTTCTTCCTTCGATCCGGTTATACGAATTACCAACCACGGAGATTCTCCTTTAAATGGTAATGTACCGGTTACCGTTTCCATTACTCCGCTGTGTGGCCCCAATGCCGGGCAAACCACTACTTATACGGGTAGTGCAGCCGTTCCATCTTTGGCTTCGGGTGCGGCTTCCGGGCAACGTACTTTATCTAACTTCAACATCGCTTGGCCGAACGGGGAGTTTGAAATGTGCGTTATAACGCAACTTGCCGGTGACTCACATGCCTTCAACGATACCATCTGTAAAAGACTGATCGGTCATGGAAGTTATAATATCGCTTATGAAGCCGACTTTGATGATTGTGATTACTCACAGGATGAGTTTTACTACGAAGGTACTTTCAGGCAATGGGAGTTAGGCCGCCCCGGTGGTACGCGTATCCGCAATGCCTATTCGGCACCTAATGCGTGGGTAACTAACCTCGATGGTGGAGTATTGAATGGTACCGATGAGTACCTCTATATTCCGGAGTTGAACAACTTTGATACCATCGTAAAGCCAAGGTTCCGCTTCCGCCACAATATGGACTTTGCTGCTAACCCTGATGATAAGAAAACCAGTAAGGCTGTGGGTAGCATTGAATACCTGGATACCGTAACTAACCAATGGAAAGTTCTGGGAGCAGACCTGTTGGGTATTGTGATTAAGGGTGTTCGAAACCTGAACTGGTACGATAGTGAATTCGGATCATCCGTATTATTTGAAATCAATAGCGAGCCAGGTTTTGTTGGGCGTACCAACGGTGGGTGGATACAAACCTCCTATGTGTTGGCAGAATTTGATGAAACACCCGGACCTAAAAATTTCCGTTTCCGTTACACCACTGCCGCAGATGGTAATTCCGGTAATGAAGGTTGGGGTATCGATGACTTTGAACTATACGTTCCCCCACAAAACAGTACGGGTGTGATACGTATAAACCACGTTTCACCGATTGCCTTCCCAAAAACCACCCAGGATCTAAAGTTGGTTATCCAAAACACCGGGGCTAAAGAGTTGGTGAGTACTTTGATTCAGATTTACATTGAAGATAGCCTTCTTGTAGATACGCTATATGTTCCCGATGTACCTATGTTTACCAGCCAGAAGAAAACCCTGATTTTTGATGATGCCTGGCCGGCTGATCTGGTTTCAGTAGGTCTTCATAAAGTAGAGGTATTTACTTCAAGGCCCAACGCCAAGCGTGATAACTTTATGCCTGACGATGATACTACGGTATATTTCACCGTATTGGATACCGTTGATCTTCGTGCACCGGTAACGGAGTATTGTAGCAATTTTGAACGTAACAATACCAGTGTATCGCCTTGGTTGCCTACCAACTCCTACACCTACTCTGCCGGTAGTTATTCCTGGGAGTGGGGCTTTCCGGCCCAGTTTGGTTTGCCTCCAAGTGGTAATGATGCCTGGGTGACCAAAACCAATGATAAATATTCTATCCGGGATAGCTCTTCCCTGATTTCCCCCATTTTTGTTATTGACAGTGGGCAGTCGCTGGAAGTTTCCTTCTCGCATTGGTTCAGAACGGAGCAATACCACGATGGTGGTAACTTCGAGGTAAGTTTTGACGGTGGTCTTAAATGGCAACCGGTAGGTTATCGCTTTGATAAGGATTCCATCAGCTGGTACAACACTCCCTTTGTTACAGCACTGGATATTATTCGTCCGGGTTGGTCTGGTGATGCTGCGGGTTGGGTAAATTCCAACTGGATATTTGCTTTTGACAATGATGTGAAATGTATTTTCCGTTTCCGTTTTGAATCGGATTACTCTATCCAGGATGACGGGTGGGCCATTGATGATTTCTGCCTGAAACATTCTAACAAAGCACCTAGGCAGGTAATTGGCCAGGAAGAAAATGAATTGATCGAGGAATCCATTACCAGTGAACTCTCTCCTAACCCCAGTAGAGGTTTGGCAGAGCTTGGTCTATACATACCTACCCCCAAGGATGCTCAAATGGTAGTCATCAATTCCGTAGGTCAGTTGATGGAAGAACGCGATCTTCAATTGGAAAATGGAAATAACATCATTCAATTGAACGGTAGTAACTGGGAGTCTGGTTTATACATCATTAAGATTTACGTTGAAGGTGATGTTATCACCAAAAAATTGATTATTTCCCACTAGAATAAATTTCTCTGAATTTGAAAAGCCCCACAATGTGCCGTGGGGCTTTTTTTATGTCAAAAATTCATATCCGTTTAAAGGGTAGTGCCATAATGTCCTGGTTAGCAGTGTCTAAAACCGATGGAACCAAAATTGATCCGGTGTCGTTAAATACTAAACAGCGAAATGGATTTCAGCAAATTCACTATAAAGTCACAACAGGCTCTGCAGGAAGCGCAGAACCTGGCTATGACGCATAAACACCAGGCTATTGAAAGTGGACACCTTTTAAAGGCCATTTTCAACGTGGACGAAAATATACCGGGATTTTTACTCAAGAAGCTTTCGGTGAATGTGGACATTTTTCAAAAAACCCTCGACCAGATTCTCAACACCTACCCCAAAGTAGAGGGCGGTTCGGTTTATATGAATCGCAGTGCCGCTGAAGCTATCAACCGGGCGCAGCGAAAATTATCAGATTGGGGGGATGACTACGTTTCCCTCGAGCACCTGATAATGGGAGTTTTGAGTGGTAGCGACAGTGTTGCCCAAATGATGAAAGATAGCGGTATTACCGAAAAAAGTTTGAAACAAGCCGTGATGGATTTACGAAAAGGACAAAAAGCCACTACAGCCAGTGCGGAGGAATCTTATAATGCCCTGTCTAAATACGCCAAAAACCTGAATCAACTGGCGGAGGAGGGAAAACTGGACCCGGTTATTGGCCGGGACGAGGAGATCAGGCGAGTGTTGCAAATCCTTTCACGCAGAACCAAGAATAACCCGGTACTGATTGGTGAACCGGGTGTGGGTAAAACCGCGATTGCCGAAGGTATGGCTCACCGCATCATTAAAGGTGACGTGCCCGAAAATCTTAAGGAAAAGCAAATCTTTAGCCTGGATATGGGCGCACTTCTGGCTGGCGCCAAATACAAAGGTGAATTTGAAGAGCGCCTTAAAGCGGTGGTGAAGGAAGTGGTAGAGTCTGATGGTAGGTTGGTCCTATTTATTGATGAAATTCATACCCTGGTAGGTGCCGGAGGTGGTGAAGGAGCCATGGATGCCGCCAACATTCTAAAACCGGCTCTGGCCCGTGGAGAGCTGAGAGCAATAGGCGCTACTACCCTCAATGAGTACCAGAAATATTTTGAAAAGGATAAAGCCCTGGAGAGGCGATTCCAAAAAGTAATGGTGCATGAACCCGATACCGAATCAGCCATCTCCATATTAAGGGGTATTAAGGAGCGCTATGAAACCCACCATAAGGTGCGCATAAAAGACGAGGCCATTATTGCCTCAGTACAACTCTCACAACGCTACATCACCGATCGGTTTTTACCGGATAAAGCCATTGACCTTATTGACGAGGCCGCGTCTAAACTTCGCCTGGAAATGAATTCCAAGCCGGAAGAATTGGATGTACTGGACCGCAAGATTATGCAGGTTGAAATTGAGTTGGAAGCACTGAAGCAGGAAGGTGACCAGTCCAAAACCAATAACCTTAAGAAGGAGTTGGCTGACCTTTCCGACCAACGCAGTGCTTTAACCGCTAAGTGGGAAAAAGAAAAAGAAATTGTAGAAGGCATTCAAAAGGCCAAAGAGGACATTGAAAAACTTAAACTCGAAGCCGAACAAGCGGAAAGAGCGGGTGAATATGGAAGAGTGGCTGAGATTCGCTACGGAAAAATTAAAGAAGCGGAAGAGCGACTAAAGCAGGCCGAAAGTGAAATTACCGAATTGAAAGACTCCTCTCCCCTTATTAAGGAAGAAGTGAATTCAGAGGACGTGGCCGATGTGGTAAGCCGTTGGACGGGTATTCCTGTTTCTAAAATGCTGGAAAGTGAAAAGGAAAAATTACTGCGGCTGGAAGATCATCTGCATAAGCGCATTGTAGGTCAGGAAGAAGCTATTATAGCGGTTTCGGATGCCGTTCGCAGGAGCCGGGCCGGTTTGCAGGATGAAAACAGGCCCATCGGTTCGTTTATTTTCTTTGGAACTACGGGAGTAGGTAAAACGGAACTGGCCAAGGCCCTGGCTGAATTCCTGTTTAACGATGAAAATGCCATGACGCGGATCGACATGAGCGAGTACCAGGAGCGTCACGCGGTAAGCCGGTTAATTGGTGCACCGCCCGGTTACGTGGGGTATGATGAAGGTGGGCAATTGACCGAGGCGGTACGAAGAAGGCCCTACTCAGTGGTGTTGCTGGATGAGATAGAGAAGGCACATCCGGACACTTTCAACATTCTTTTACAGGTGTTGGATGAAGGGCGTTTAACGGATAATAAAGGGCGCACGGTAAACTTCAGGAACAGTATTATCATTATGACTTCCAACCTGGGCTCAGCCCTTATGCAGGAGCGTTTCGAAAACCTGAACGATGAAAATAAGTATGCGCTTTTTGAAGAAACCCGGGAGGAGATTATACAGCTTCTTCGCAAAACTATCCGTCCTGAATTTCTGAATCGTATTGACGAACTGGTGATGTTCCTGCCCCTGGACAAAGAGGATGTGAAGGAGATAGTGGGTTTGGAGGTTAAGAAGCTTAAGAAAACCCTTAAGAAGCAACATATTAATATTGAGGCCACTGATAATGCACTATCCTACCTGGCTGACGTAGGCTTTGACCCGCAATACGGAGCCCGTCCGGTAAAACGATTGATCCAGAAAAGAATTATGAACCAACTGTCCAAAGATCTTTTGGCAGGAAAGGTGGAAAAGAACAGTATGATACTGATAGACACCGAAGGCGATTCCCTTGTTTTCAGGAATGAACCCCGGGAACTACCGGAATTGGATTAAACTTTCGTGAGTATAAAATGTCAACGGCCCTCGTTAACGAGGGCCATTTTTTTATTGGCGGTTTAGCCAGTTGATGTATTTATCGCGGTTGATATTGTGTCCCCTTAACGTAGTGGCAAAATTGTGATAGCCCGGACGCTCAGGATCGGCCACCATAAAAATGTAATCGTGTTTTTTATGGTTCAACACCGCATCGATGGTACTCAGGGCGGGAATTTTTATAGGCCCCGGGGGTAACCCGTTATTTTGATAGGTATTGTAGGGTGAACTATACGTAAGGTCTTTAAAATAGACCCGGGTAATTTTTCGCTGTGGATAATCCATATTAATAGCGTAGATCACCGTGGGATCGGATTGGAGTTTCATGCCTTTTTTAATCCGGTTGTAATAAAGCCCCGCTACCTCGTCCTTTTCATCAGCCTTGGTGGTTTCTTTTTCTACTATTGAGGCCAGCGTTACTACTTCCGTAGGAGTAAGATTCATGTCTTTCGCCTTACGCAAACGTTCATCGGTCCAAAAGCGGTAAAACTCATCCTGCATACGGGCCATTAACTGCTGCGGTGAAGTAGTCCAATATAACTCATAGGTGTTGGGTAAAAAGTACACCGTAGCCGTTTGTGGATTTACCTCGTAAGGTTTCAGGTCATCACTGGAAGTCAGCATTTCCAAAAAGGTCATGGAATCGGGCTCTAACCGAGCGGCCAGTTTACCGGCCAGCTCATAAACCCCGGAAATATCGTGCAATACCAGGCGAACCGGATCTTGCGAACCACTGCGGAGCTTATTGACTATTTCATTATTATTCATACCCGGTTGCAGTACATACCTACCGGGCCTTACCTGGTCATAACCTTTTTTACCAAGCACCCATTTAAAGCCACTCACATCCTTTAATACCCCGTTACTGCTTAGTGAATCTATCACGTCCTCCACCTGGGCTCCACGGGGTATAAATAATTCAAAGTCTGAATCCAGGGCAGTATTGGGGCGAAATACCTTTTGATAATAACCATAGCCTAAATAGGCAGCTAATGCAATAACTACCGATACCGTAATTCCAATGATTTTTTTCATGCGCCCCCTATGGTGTTTAAAAGTTGTTGGGCCCTTTTATTAACCGGGTTTATTCGTAACACTTCCTTTAAGCAGTGGCGAAGTTCCGTATTTTCATTGAGTTGCAAATGGGCGTTGGCCAGGTTAAGCCAAGCCAGTTCATAATCCGGATCATACGTCAGGGCCTTTTGAAATAGCTTTTTAGCCGTTTGAAATTCTCCTTGCAGAAGTCGTACATAGCCTTTATTGTTCAGTGCCTCCTGGTGGTCGGCTTTTAACTCAAGCGTCCGGTCAAAATAGCGCAAGGCCTCTTTGGGCTTTTGCAATACTAAAAGAGTTACCCCGGCTTTATTTTGAAAATCCGGAACATAAGGAGCCAGATCCACAGCCCGTTTATAAAATGGCCAGGCCTCATTGATATTACCCAACTTGTAAAACGACTCCCCGATGCGGTAAGCCGTCCATGCCTGTTCATTGGAAAGCGATGGCGTTTTTAACTCGCCTAAAATCCTTTGAGTTCCTTGTGAGTTTACAAGTTTTGTCAAGGCACCAAAGTCCTGTTTCAAGAAAAAATAATAGGTCCAAAGCCCAGTGTTGTTTTTTTGGGGATCGAGTTTATTTAAAAAAACAAGGGCACTATCCAGGTAATACGGGTAGGAATTAAAGCGCTCGTATTGCTGCATATACGCCATAGCCCGGCTCCTCAAATCCGGTTTGGCATTGTTAACCGCCACTAAACCCAGAAACCGGGATATCCCGGTAGTATCATCCCGGCTTCCATCCGGTTTGCGTACGTAGTGGTCATGCACGGTTACGTGCGGAATATCCACCGCCCCGGAGGATGGCATGTGGCATTCCACACAATTGAAATTTTTGGATTGCAAGAGCTCCTTTTTTGCCGTGCAGAAATCCGAATCCTTTTCCTGGTGGCAGGAGCGGCATTGTTGATTAAACTTCTGAACGTTGGTTTCCCGCACGGATATGTGGGGATTGTGACAACTGGCGCAGTTGTAGCCTTCGCTATTTTTAAAACATTCACTGAGCTTGAACCGATCTACATGGGACGCCATTATAAAACGATTATCCGCATTGGAATAACGCGGAAGGTAAATGTCCATCACCTCAGATAAACGCATGCCCGGTTTAAAGTCCATAAAGGACCGGTCTTCCACTAAAACGGCATTGCCCTGCAAGTGACAACGCTGGCAAATTTCAAACTGAAGGCTTACGGGAAGTTTTTTGGGATTTACAATGGAATAATCAATTGCCGTAGCCGTGTCAACGTACTGTCCCTTCATCATGCGTTGTACGTGTATTTCACCCGGGCCGTGGCAGCGCTCACAGTCTATTGCCCCCGGTACCTCTGTGTATTTGTTAATCGAGCCCGGCACAAAACCGGTAGGCATGGCATTGTGGCAACTGGTACACTCCAGGCCTATTTGACGGGTAAACCTCGAGTTATAGCCTCCTTCGTAACCCGGTGGAAGGTCGGCTTTGGATTTTTGAGCATACCAGGTAAAAGGAGCCTGGTAAAGCATGGACGCGTGTACAAAAAGGTGGGAATTGGTATGCTGTCCGCTTCCTACCACATAGTCGATTTTACGGTTCTGGCGATAGGTAGTATCACCATTGGCCCCTAGCCTGAATTCCTTTAGAAAAAGGCTATCTCCCTTCCAATAAGGTTGATAGTAAAAGTTGGAGTGTGGGTCATAAATGATGGTGGTGTCGGAAATCCGGGCCACACTCTTAGCGGTATCGGCCACCCCGAAGGAGGAGCCCATACCGGTATGCACGAAGGTTTGGTGTTTTTGATAATGACATTTCCTGCAGGTTTCAATCCCAACGTACTTTACCGTATCGCTCAGGTTAACATAGGTCTGTTCGGCATCAGTATCGCCTCCGGTTTGCCGGCCACATTGAAACATAACCGCCACCAGCATTGAAATACTCAACAGAACCAAACTTCTTTTAATCATTCCCTTCCGCGTCACTACGGATCAATTGCAGGAGATACTCATCCAGGAATTGCTTCCCCCTGCGCACCCATTGTTTTTTACAACCTGCCAATTGAAAACCCACCTTTTCAAACAGTTTCAGGCTGGCTTTATTATCCGTTAATATATTACAGTAAAGTTGGTTAATATCCAGGTGTTCAAAACAATAGGATTTGAGCAACTCCAATGACTCACCGGCCAGGCCACTCCTGCGATGTTCTGGCATGGCCACCAAAACGCCTACCCCTACCCTTTTATGAAATGGATCAAAATCGAAAAGGTCAAGGGTGCCTACGGCCTCTCCGCTGGCCCTGGCCTGAATTATGAGCCGTAACTGGCCCGTTTGGTAAATGGAAAGGTTGGAGTTCTGGATATAACGCTCCATAAGGTCCCTGCTGAAGGGAACAATGGTACCGCTCATCTCCCAATTAGTACGTTCATTTTCCCACAGGAGCAAAGTGTCCAGGTCGCTCGGTTCTACCGGCCTTAACTCTACTTTATTCCCAATGAGCCAATTCATAGGGAAATAGTTCCTTTAAATACTGATTCTGCCGGACCGGTAAGCCAAATATCTTCAAAGCCTTCCCGGCCAGGTACAAAACTAACCTTGAGATTTCCTCCCCGGGTTCTTACGTGCACCGTGGTGGTATTTACACGGCCTTGCTGATAGGCGGAAAGTGCGGCTGCAGTAACCCCGGTTCCACAGCTCAAAGTTTCATCCTCCACCCCCCTTTCATAGGTGCGCATAAATATTTTTCCTTCGCCTTCCGTTTCTACAAAGTTTACGTTTACCCCTTCTTTTCGATAGTGCTCTGAATAGCGGATAACTCTGGCCATTTCAACTAAGCTGAGTTGCTCCACACCATTTTCCATTACTATATGATGCGGTGATCCGGTATCCACAAAAAGTCCGTTTTCGAGGGTTGAAATCCCCTCAACATTTTTCATTTGAATGCTCACTTCCTGCTCGTTTACCCGGGCGCGGTGATCACCATCAATAGCCTTGAAAAGGTATTCCGGTTTACGCGGGCCGAGATCGTTTACAAAACGGGAAATACAACGTCCACCATTCCCGCACATACTACTCTCCCGTCCATCGGAATTGTAATAAACCATCTTAAAATCATATCCTTCGAGCTCTTCCAGCAAGATCAATCCGTCCGCTCCAATTCCGAACCTGCGATCGCAAATTTGCCTGACCTGTTCTACCGACACAGGTTTCCAGCCCAGGCTGCGATTATCAATCATCACAAAGTCGTTGCCGGTGCCCTGGTATTTGAAAAACTCCATGTGTAAACTTCAAAGTTAAAATCCTGTTAAAACCAGTGTCAGCCTGACAATATGCTTTAACTTGGAATAGTTATTGAAAAAACGAAAATCGAAATTACTGAGATTTATAACACTATAAAATCTGAACTGAAAATGAAAAATATCTTTAAGATTTTCCTGGTATCAGCTTTAGGAGGTGCTCTTACCCTGGGAGCTTACAAAATATTTTGGGAGGAACCTAAAGTGCAGACTATCATTCAACAATCGGAAACTCCCTCTTTTATACGCACTTCTTTAGGTGCCATGGCTGAAGGCAGTTTTGTGGAAGCCGCTGAAAAAACGGTTAACAGTGTGGTGCACGTGCGCACGGCCGTTGAGTCTCAATATTATCAGCCATCCAGTCCGCTGGAATTCTTTTTTGGCCGCCAGCAAGGTGGTCAACCCCGCATTCAGATGGGTTCGGGTTCGGGGGTAATCGTATCCAAGGACGGATACATCGTTACCAACAATCACGTAATTGAAAATGCCCAGGATATTAAGGTCACCTTAAACAACAATAAGGAATACAAAGCCCAGCTCATTGGCAGTGACCCTACAACCGATATTGCCCTCTTAAAAATTGATGGAACCGATCTTCCCTTCCTCACCTTCAGTAATTCAGACGAAGTTCGCCTGGGGGAATGGGTACTGGCGGTAGGTAACCCCTTTAACCTTACCTCTACGGTAACAGCGGGTATTGTAAGTGCCAAAAGCCGGAATATAGGTGTGATAAATGACCGAGCGGCTATTGAGTCCTTTATTCAAACGGATGCTGCCGTTAACCCCGGAAACAGCGGTGGAGCACTGGTAAATACCAACGGAGACCTTATCGGGATCAATAGTGCAATATCCACCCATACCGGTTCTTTTGAAGGCTATTCTTTTGCGGTACCTTCCAATATTGTTCGAAAAGTAGTGGAAGACCTACTGGAATTCGGTACCGTACAAAGAGCTTTTATAGGCGTGAATATTTCTGACATTACTCCGCGTATTGCCGATGAACTGGACCTGGAGGTTGTTAACGGTGTTTACGTAGGTGGAGTTACTGAGAATGGTGCGGCTGAAAATGCCGGTATTCAAACCGGTGATGTTATAACCAGGGTTGATGGTAAACGCGTAACGAAAAGCAGCGAGCTTCAGGAAATTATCGGGCGTAAGCGCCCCGGTGATGCCGTTAAGATCAGCTTGAACCGCAGCGGCAAGGAAATAAACTACACCGTAACCCTGCGCAATGTAAATGGCACTACCCGCGTGATTAAAAAGGATGATATTGAGTTTATAACCGTATTGGGTGGTAGCTTCAGACCCCTGAATAAAACTGAAAAAACAAGGCTTGGTATTACTTATGGCGTTAAGGTTACGGAGGTGAACTCCGGAATTATGGCTGACCTTGGCATACCCAACAATTTTATCATTACTCAAATTAACCGGAACCCGGTTCGTGATGTAGAGGATATTAACTCTTCCGTAAAGGGATTACAAAAAGAAGACCCGGTGGTAATACAGGGGTATCTCCCTAATGGCCGAGCCAAATACTACGCTTTCGGTTATTAGTTTCTTTAACATATTGAAAACCTAAAGAAGAGCCTCCCGATGGAGGCTCTTCTATTTTCGGTAAGCTGATTGCCGAAAAGTTTAAAAGGAACTAAATTTGCCACCTCAAAAATTCAGACTAATAGATCTTTTAATTATGGCCGAAGTATTGGATTACCAGGATTCTGTAACCCAGAGAATTTCAAAAGAAAAGGCGGCTGCCGAATTCATCAAGAAAATCAGCGAGCTTTACCTTGACAAAGGAATAGAAATGGTACTGTTCCGCAATCAACTCATTGATCAGCGGGCAAGCGAAATTTTAAACCTTCATGAATATGCCCGCAAGTTTGTTGGGCAGAATATTACCATTGAAGATACACTCGCCATCCTCTCGGAGCTGGTAGAAATAGACCTGGCTCCCGCTCGTATGGACATCGGAAGACTGGCCAGTGAATGGCTGAATGAAAACGATGAATACCAAAATGTACGTGCTTTTCTTGAGGATAAGCTGAGTGACTTCATCGGCCCCGATAATATGCAGCGCACTGCGCCTAAGGATGTGGTGTTGTATGGTTTTGGTCGTATCGGCCGCCTGGTAGCCCGTGAGCTTATGGCCCAGGAGGGTAAAGGCGAGCAATTGCGATTAAGGGCCATTGTAACCCGTGGCGAAGACTCTTCTACGCTCGAGAAAAGAGCTTCCCTGTTACGAGAAGATTCTGTTCATGGTTCCTTTCCCGGTACCGTGGAAGCTGATATTGAAAATTCCTCACTCGTTATCAACGGACGTACCGTTCAAATGATATCCGCCAATAACCCTGAGGACATAGACTATACCGCTTATGGGATCAATGATGCCCTGATTATCGACAATACCGGTGCTTTCCGTGATGACCAGGCTTTAAGCCGCCACCTGAAAGCTAATGGAGCCAGTAAAGTTTTATTGACTGCACCCGGTAAAGGCGTGCCTAACATTGTTCACGGGGTAAACCAAACCCATTTTGATCCTTCAGAAGTAAGCATTTTTTCAGCTGCAAGCTGTACTACCAATGCCATTACACCGGTATTGAAAGTTATTGAAGATAACTTTGGCGTAGAGAAAGGCCATATTGAAACGGTTCACGCCTACACCAATGATCAAAACCTGGTGGATAACATGCACAAGAAATACCGCAGGGGCCGTGCGGCTGCCCTTAACATGGTAATTACCGAAACCGGTGCAGGCAGTGCCGTGGCCAAGGCCTTACCTCAGTTGGAAGGTAAGCTTACCTCCAATGCCATCCGTGTACCAGTGCCCAATGGTTCTTTGGCTATCCTGAATCTTACCGTGGGTAAGGGAACTTCAAAAGATGAAGTGAACGAGGTGATGCGCTCGGCCGCCCTAAAAGGTGATTTGGTGGAGCAAATCCGTTACTCCATGAGCAATGAGTTGGTGTCCAGCGATATTGTTGGAAACTCCTGCCCTTCGGTTTTTGATAGCCAGGCTACCATTGTGTCCGCAGACGGAACCAATATGGTGTTGTACGTTTGGTATGATAACGAATATGGCTATACCCGTCAGGTAATTCGCTTGAGTAAGTACATTGCCCAGGTAAGGCGCAAGCGTTACTATTAATGATATAACTTTCTAAAAAAAGGCCGGTTAACACCGGCCTTTTTTTAGTTGTGCTTTTCTGTGAGGTTTTACTTTAAAAAGGGCAGGGTAACTACCACGGCTTTGAGTGATTTATTACGCACTTCAATAAATACTTCACTGCCAGGCTCGGCAAAATCAATATTTACATAACCCATACCCACCGCCTTGTTAAGGCTGGGTGATTGCGTACCACTGGTTACTGTACCTATGGTTTCTCCTTGTTGATTGAGGATTCGATAATCCTTGCGTGGAATACCCCGGTCGATCATTTCAAAACCTACCAGTTTACGCGTTACGCCATTTTCCTTTTGAGCTTGTAGCTCGGCCTTATTGATAAAGTCCTTGTTAAATTTTGTGATCCATCCCAAACCGGCTTCAATGGGTGAAGTAGTATCGTCAATATCATTACCATAAAGGCAAAAGCCTTTTTCAAGCCTCAGTGTATCACGCGCTCCTAAGCCAATGGGTTTTATGCCATATTCAGCACCGGCTTCCATTATTCGGTTCCAGGTAGTTTCCGCATCCTGGTTTTTTACATAGATTTCAAAACCACCCGATCCGGTATAACCCGTTGCTGAAATCAATACCTCCTCTACACCGGCAAAAGTTCCGGTTTCAAAAGTGTAATATTTCATTTCGGCCAGGTTAATATCCGTTAGGGATTGTAAGGCTTGGGTTGCCTGTGGGCCCTGTACCGCCAACAGCGAAGTTTGGTCGGATTCATCACTTAATTGAGTATCGAAAGTATTGTTCTGCTGTAACCATTCCCAGTCCTTTTGAATATTGGACGCGTTTACCACCAGAAGGTATTCTTCGGGGGAAATCCGATAGACCAGTAAATCATCTACAATACCTCCTTTGCCATTGGGTAGGCAACTGTATTGCACCTTTCCATCCACCAATTTGGTCACGTCATTGGAAGTAACCCATTGCAAAAACTCTTCTGATCCGGGGCCCGACACGCGGAATTCGCCCATGTGGCTAACGTCAAAAATCCCGACACTTTTACGAACGGTAAGGTGTTCAGCCGTTACGCCTTCATACTGAACGGGCATATTATAACCGGCAAAAGGAACCATCCTGGCACCCAGCTTTTCGTGAATACCCGTTAGGGCTGTATTTTTCATAAGTAGAATTGGTTTAGGCAACGGCCTTGCCTACCAGGGTAATCAGTTGCTCCTCGGTGATGGGTTTTATTATAAAATCACTCACCTCGCTGATTTCTAGAGCTCTTGCCTGATCTCTTTCATCGATGGAGCTGCTTACCATGTAAACAACGATCTTCTTTGCCAAATTGGGGCGCAATTTAATGTACTCTTCAATAAAATCCCACCCATCCATAATAGGCATATTGAGATCAAGAAAGATAATATCGGGAAGTTTGGAAGGGTCTTGAGAGTTATCCCTGAGATAACTTATTGCTTCTTCACCATCGGCATAGGTCATTACCTTTGAAGTTAGACGAAGCATTTGAAGATATTTTTCGGTAGTAAACCGGTAAATTTTGTCATCATCAATAATACAAATGGAATCCACTTTCATTTCCGCAAAATCGTTTGAATTAAACTTCATTCCAATCCTCTTGGGTAGTTTCAAAAATACGGTAAAACATAAGTCCTTCAACGTAGCAGCGGTCCATTTATCGGGTAAGAGGTTTCTGTAGAAATGGGCTGGTTACTAAAGCAATAAGTCAACCGCCCTTCGCCAAAAGCCGCTTATTTTCAAGGCTCAGGTAGCTATAGAGTGGTGCCCGTTAAAGGCGAGATTATTAGTAAGCAAATATTTGTATTATAAATACATATCTCCTTTGAGGCTATTAAATTTTCACATTGAATCCTTAAGCTACGGTTACCCTGGTCATCTTTGGATAATTAATTCCCTCAAAATTAGAAGATGGTTGAAAACTTCACCCCATGTAGTAGTTTTCCGAAAATGGTTATTTCCGGAATTTTCCTAAACCGACTCCTTTTACTTTATCCGTGGATGTGCTCCTTTTTGCCAAATCTGGCAATCACTTTTCCCTCAAATTCCAATAGTTCTTCCCATTTACGGTCCACCTCCTCGCGTTCACCATAAGTTCGGGCAAGGCGAATAAAAAGGGTGTAGTGATTAGCTTCGCTAACCATCAAACGTTCGTAAAAGCGGGCCAATTCCTTATCGTTGAGATTTTGTGAAAGCACTTTAAAACGCTCGCAGCTCCTGGCCTCAATAAGTGCAGCAATAAGCAGTCGGTTTATGAGCCGCTCTTCGCGGTTCCCGGTTTTCGGAAAGAAGCTACTGATCTCACCTACGTAATCATCCTTTCTTTCCCTTCCCAGAATATACCCCCTCTCTAAAATAATCTTATGCACCATTTCAAAATGGCTCATCTCTTCCCGGGCAAGAGCCGCCATCTCGGTAACCAACTCTGAATGTTCAGGATAGGTAACTAACAGTGAAATAGCGGTTGAAGCCGCTTTTTGCTCGCAAAAAGCATGATCGGTTAGAATCTCCTCCAGGTTATTTTCGGCAATATTTACCCAGCGAGGGTCGGTAGGTAATTTGAGTTTAAGCATGGTATCCTATAAGTTTTCGGTTCAACAGCTCAACCAGTTGGGTGACAAAATTAACCAATTGCTTAACCTTGGCTTTAGTACCTAGGGGTTCTTTTTTAAATATGATAAGGAGTTGTCATCGGACTCTATGATATAGCCTTATTATTTTCAAAAAGTTGGTAGCATGTTTCAAACTACAGCGATGGTTCTGAGCTATGTACTATTAAAAGGTCGCTGGGTAACTCCGAAAGGATATACTCCAAATCATGGGTGAATACACGATCCAGGAAACCGAGTTTGGTATCAGGCGAGTTCATCACCAAAAGGTTGGCCTGAAACTGTTCGGTAAAATGACCTATGGAATAGCCTGGTTTACCGAATAGGTATTTTTGACTCACCTTCAACCTTTCAGGCATTTTTATTCCTGTGAGGATGTTCTCGATACGTTTTGCTTCTTTTTTTTGAATACCCTTTTTGGCCTGTTCCAAATTCTTATCATCCTCCATGTGTTTGGCAACCCTCGAAGGGACTACTTCCTCCGCAATTACCAGTTCCGTTGACTGAAAACACTCCCCAACCCGGATAGCCATTTCAATGGTATATGCGGTTTTGGGATGATCCAAACCGTTTACCACTATTTTAGGGTATTTACTCTTCAGCTCATTGGGGTAAGTCATCAATAGTATAGAACAGTTGGACTTCCTTACCAGACCCCTGGCGATGGAGCCTCTATAATATTTCAGCAAACCTTCCCTGGGTGTGGCTGAAGCCACCAACAGATCAACCTTTTTCTCCGCACAAACTTTTAAAATGGCATTCACCTGATCACCATTTTTCCAAATCAAGTCCGTGTTTTCCTGATCTATCTGGTATTTCTCAAAAACTTCTTTTAACTTTTCTTCACCTTTAGCCGTACGTTCACCTATATGGATAAGGATTAGCCTTTGCCCCAAAGCCTCTTTTACACGCAGGGCCTCCGCTATATTAGCTTCCAGGTTAGGCGAAACAGCCACCGTCATTGCTATGGTTTTAAAAGGTTTTCCGGGCATAATCAGAAGTTTCCTTACAAGTTTAAGCATTATTGCACGCCTGATGAAAGAACCTGAGATTATTCCATGAGTTAATAAAATAAAAAAGATGAAAACAAACATCTATAAATCGTCAAGCAGGGGCCACGCCAATCATGGCTGGCTTGATTCGTATCATACTTTTTCCTTTGCCTCCTATTACCATCCGGAGCGAATGCAGTTCGGAGCCCTAAGAGTTTTTAACGATGACCGGGTGGACCCGGGAAAAGGGTTTGGATCACACCCTCATGCGAATATGGAAATTGTTTCGATTCCCTTATCCGGGGCTTTGGAACATCGCGATAGTACCGGGCGCCATAAAATCATAAAGGAAGGTGAAGTACAAATTATGTCAGCCGGAACAGGCATTGTACATTCCGAGTACAATGCCAGTGCTGAAGAAGCAGTAAGCTTTTTACAAATATGGCTGTTCCCCGAAAAACAGGATATTGATCCGCGCTATGAACAAAAGGAGTTCGACCTGAGTGCCCACGAAGATCATTTTATGAACGTGGTAGCCCCGGATAATTCAAAAGCACTGTGGATTAATCAGAAAGCATGGTTTTATCTCGCTGAACTTTCCGGAAATAATACGGTGGAACTCTCCATTAATAAGCCCGTGGAAAACGGTGCTTTTGTGTTCGTAATTGACGGAGAATTGGAAGTAGCGGATCATTTCCTGGAAAAGCGCGACAGCCTGGGCCTTTACCATGGGCTACCTGAAAAACTGGTATTCAAACCTTTGAAAAAAAGCAAGGTGCTGGTAATAGAACTTCCTATGGACGTGCAGTAACAAAAAAACTCCCTGGCATTGACCAGGGAGTTTTTCTACATTGAATATTTAAGGTTAGGGGTACAAGCTCATGCGATGTGCACGGTACATAATATCGAACTGTCCCCACCCAAACGCACCTGAGCCCAGGGCATTTTTAAATTTGATTTTAGCCTCAAACACTACGTTGTTGCCGGGATAATCCAACTCTATAAATTTGGCATACGGTTCTGCCTGAAACATTACTCCCGGTAAAAACAATACGTTGCCGTTCGCCAACTGATCCACATCGCTAATGATCATGGAATAGGTCTCAAGCCCCCTACTTTTTCCGTAGGACCACATTTCTCTTATGGTTTTATTGCCTTCATCAATCTGGTACTCTACTGCCCTTGAATAGTTATCAGTGGCTGCAGGATCAAAAAACCGGCTGAAGCCATTATCAAACAGCATAAGGTTGCCATTTTCCAATATCAAGGGAGCGTGTTGACCCCAGGTCCAATCAAAGTCGGAAGCCGACATACTACCATCCTGTATCTCATTGGCGTACGGTGCTCCAGTACCATCCACTGCCTTTAAAAGATAGGGAGCAGTGGCAGGCCCGGTCCCGTCTTCACCGGCATTACCCCACCCACGGTCTGGCGCCAGTATCCATATCAGCTCATTTTTACGGTTGATTTTTACCACACCCTGGTTACGTCCGGAAACTATCAGGCAGTCATCTTCCTCCTGATAAGCGATTCCATTCATATGGAACCAATCTCCGTTGCCGTTGGTAAGATCATGACGGTCAACATCCAATATTTGGCGTAAATCCCATTCAGTAACCACGTTACCCGATGAACGATCTATTTCAATAATATGATCTTCAACCGAGTTTACCACTCCCGTACCGTCATTAATGGTGGTAAAATGCTTGGAAACGGCTATCACAAAGTTTCCGTTCGGTAACTCCACCACCTCGTGGTGAATATCATAACCGGAGAGGTTCCACCTGCGTATTTCCTCTCCCAGCATATTGTATTCGTAGATGGTACTCTCCGATCCGAAAAACAGGTTTCCATTGGCCAGTCGCTTAATGGGCCAGGATATTCTTGGAAAACTCATCAGATTCAGGTGCCAACGAATATCTCCATTACTATCGAACATAATAGGATTACTGCTAAAAACACCGTCATTACCCAAGCTTAAGCCGCAAAGGTTCATACCCGGTTCCATATTCGCACCCTTCTGAATAATTTCAATATCGGGTAGCGCGTAAAAAAGTGAATCGGTATCAATGGTTAAGGTATCAACCGCATAAAGCACGTTGGATGATACGCGCACCACTACTTGGTTAGTGGTATTCGGATAGAGCCCTAAAACAGGAATGACATGCGAGGTAGCCTTACTTTCAAAGGACTGCGCTACGGGAATATCACCCAATACTTCAATGCTTACACTGGTAGGCTCCGGTGAGGTAAATGATAAGCGGGCCGTTAAAGGTGCTTTACCAGAGGGATTCAGTTCAGTGGAGATATCACCCGTTACCAGGTTTGAAATATTAACCTGCTGTTGCGGTCCGGTTACGGTAGCTGGATCATCCTTTTTACAGGATATTGTTAAGAAGGTGATTAAAAGGGATGAATGTAAAAATCGGGTTAAGTGTTTGTTCATCGTTTTGATTTTGCATTAAGGTTACTTATATCATCAAGAGAAGAGTTTAGTCCAATATTTTCATAACCTTTTGCTTTATAAGATTTTAAACCTCGCAGAGGGGCGTTATTAAAAGCTAAAAAGCCACCCGCGTGCGGGTGGCTTTACTAAAATATTAATACGGCCTATTTGGAAACGATTAGTTTTCCGGTACGAACCTTAGTACCTTCCTGTAAAGAAAGGATATAGGAACCGGCTGCCAATCGAGAAATATCAAGGGTAACATCCTTGGTACCTCTTGCCAGTTTTTTGAAGTTTTGTGTTTTTACCAGCTTACCGTTGATGTCGCGAATATTGATGGCTACATCAGCACGGTTCTCCAGATTCAAGGCAATACTAACCTGATCCTTGGCTGGGTTCGGGAAGATTTCAAGTTTGTTAACCAAAGCTTGTTTTTCCACTTTCTGGGGCTCATCAATACTGATGGTACCCGATACTGAAGAGGTTCTGAAAATACCCCTTCCATGAGTACCAGCGTATATATCTCCTTCAAAATCAGAAGGCGCTTTAATATCAACACGCACTGCACGATCCTGGATAAGGTCAAATACAGGAACCGGGTCTATGCCATTGTTTTCACTGGTCCAAACCACATTTGAAGCCAAGTAATCGTCAGTGCCATATACACCAAATTCAGTACCTACTATAAGCTGGCGTGGATTGGTAACCGTATCTTTAAAATTAAAGGTTACCGCATAGGCGGGCATTTGAGGTAAGTCGCCCTGCACCGCGTTAAAATCAGGGCTGGCCTGAAGAGCATTTTCACTTACGTAAACGAATTCGGTATTACCATAACTACCTACCGTCACCGCTACCCGGTCCGGATAAACAGGGTGCACAGCAATGTCGGTAATGGCCCGGCCAAAGTAGTTAGCTACCAAAGTAGTTTGAATAACGCTGGTGTTTGGCCTTGCAATGCTACCGGCCAGGTAAAAGTCATTTACCGAAGTGCTGGCCGAGTCTCTGGCATTATTAAGGTTGGTAATACGATAAAGCCTACCGTTGCTTGTTCCTAACCATAATGTATTACCATCAGCGCTTACCTCCATACTTTGCGGGGTAAAAGCTCCTCCTAGTTTAGCGATGTGATACCAGGTAGGTGTACCATTAAGATCGGTGAGGGCCTCACGCGTCATCCAAACCCCTCCAATTTCATTCCTGTCCAGGGCTCCGGCTCCAGCGGATTCCGATTTAACACCGATGAACAGCATAGATTGGGCAGGATCCTGAATGCTAACTTGTTCGGTAGGGTTTAAATCCGATTGCAGAGTGTAAACAATTGGCAGATCATTGGTAGCGCTCTCAACATTCAACACATCGCCACTTTCATAACGAACAGCGGCTCTGGCTATAATCTCCAGTGAAATAGGCCTGTCAAAGGTTACAACGTACCTTCCGATTTGTGTACCGTCCGGGTTGGTTGTAATGGTATAGGTACCGGTTCCGTTGTTATTAACCCCCGTAATATTACCGTTAGCATCGGAACGTAACCTCAAGGAACCAGCCCTTATCGTTAAGCCGGAAGGAATAAGTTTAGCCGCATCCTGCGCAGGATTAATGGTTCCGTTGTAAGTAGTACTCCCGTTTCCAAAACCTATACTCAGGAAAACGCTATCCGCCCGGAAGACTACAGAATCTTCGCTTAAATCATCGAACCGCTTTTCCCAAAGAGTAAAGGGAGTTACGAAAGCCGAAAACGAAGGGTCACCTACCCGGTTTTTAGCATCTACATCATTGTCAAGAACGTAAACAAAGCTCTGTCCTCCGTCAACTGAGCGGCCCATCAGGCCATATTGCATTTCCTTGAAAAGGATATCGGGATCGAGACGTGAAATTTCAGCATCACCACCGTCACCATCGCGGGTTACACCATTTAGTAAAATACCTGGCGTACGGATACCGGTTTTCGGGAATTGTGCACTGGGATCAACCAGAATAGTTCCGTTATCCTGCGTTCCACCGAGCATCTCTCCGTTTGAACCCACCGCGATATGATAGAATTGGGTGGTTACATAATTACGCACTTCGGCACTCCAGGTAACACCGTTATCCGTTGACTTGAAAATACCTCCGTCATTACCTACAAATATCTTGGTCGGATCATTAGGGTCAAACTTGATCTCGTGGTTATCGGCATGAACATAGAAGATATTGGTCGGCAAACTCGCCAAAGAAGCTATTTGAAGCCAGCCGTTGGAAGCACTCCATTCCCAAAGAGTTACCCCACCCATGAAAATTCTTTCCTTATCGATGGGTGACACTCCCAGCATGTTATTATAACGACCCTGGGGATTCCCCTGGGCTGCATGGGGATTCAATAAACTGGACCTTCTTCCGATAATAGTCCAGGTGGCCCCTCCATCTTTGGATTGATAAGCTTTATCAAATTCACCTGGCTGTGTACAGGCGGCCACATATACGTAGTTCTCATCTTCCGGTGAAACTGCAATCCTGGCGCGTCCCTGCCCATTGAAGTCAGGAATGCTGGTTATCGCGTTATATGATCCCGGATCTCCATTATTGGATTTATAGATGGTAGCTCCCTGCTTTACCCACACTTGCCCGGAAACAGTTACAAACATGTCTGACGCTGCTGAAAAACCGGTAATGGCGTTCTGCCAAGTGTCACCAGCATCATCAGAAACTCTTAAACCCAGGTTGGTTGCAGCGTAAATCCGGTTACTATTACTAGGGTCAGTGCCCACCTTACCGGCCGCTAACCATGAGGCCGTGGAAGGTAGTTGAAAGAAAGTATTACCTCCATCCGTAGATTTAAATACGCCCTCACCACGAAATCCGGAACCTCCGTCACCTCCTGCTCCTGCGTACATACCTTCACCGGTGCCATAATAAATGTCACCATTGGGTGCCATAGTTATGGAAGAGATCATGGGGTTAAGATCGGCACTCACCTTATTCCAGGTGGCTCCTCCATTAGTTGTTTTAAACAAACCCCCGCTTACTGCACCAGCAAACATGATTTTTGAATCATTAGGGTCAATCAAAATTGCACGGGTACGGCCTCCGATGGTGCTGGGACCCATTTCCTGCCATTGTAGATTAACGGCTGATTTCTTACCCTTAACCGAACGCACCTGGTCCATCGCCTTTTCTACGTCCTGTGGGTTTACTTTACCCGTTATTTGATTAGCTCTGATATTGTGCAACCATTCCGCAGCACCATTGGCTCCGTCCTGGTTCAAAGCGATTTCCCGCGGCTCATAATACTTCACAGCATCCTGCTTACCGTAAAACATTACGGCCAACATAATTATGCAAATGGATGCAGTACTTAATAGTATTCCTTTTTTCATGTTTATCATTTTACTTTTTCGAAGGGCTACAAATATAATTTACAAAAAATTGAAATTTTCTTAAAATAGGTGTTGTTCCGCATGATAGGAGGATCGCACCAAGGGACCGCTCTCTACATACCTGAATCCCAAATCTTTACCAACTTCTTTATAATAATCAAAGGCTTCCGGCTTAACAAATTCATGCACAGCTAAGTGCTTTTTAGTGGGTTGCAGATACTGGCCTAAGGTCACAATATCCACATTTGCACTGCGTAAATCTTCAAGGGTTTGGATTACCTCGGATTCGGTTTCACCCAAGCCGAGCATAATCCCGCTTTTCGTACGTGGCAAACCTTTATTTTTTAAGTAATCCAGTACCTCCAGGCTGCGGTCGTACTGAGCCTGTATTCTTACTTTTCGGGTAAGTCTCCTTACCGTTTCCATATTATGGCTCACAATTTCAGGCGTAACTGCAATAATACGGTCGATATTGATCTTCTCTCCCTTAAAATCAGGAATCAAAGTTTCCATGGTTGTACCCGGACTCATCCTTCGGACGGCTTTCACCGTTTCGGCCCATAAAATTGAACCCCCGTCACGTAAATCGTCACGATCTACCGATGTAAGCACACAATGTTTAACGTCCATCAACTTTACCGAGCGGGCCACCCTTTCCGGTTCGTCCCAATCTACATCATCAGGCCGCCCGGTATTCACCGCGCAAAACCCACAGCTACGTGTGCAGGTATTTCCCAAAATCATAAAAGTAGCGGTACCCGCTCCCCAGCATTCGCCCATATTAGGACAACTACCACTCTCACAGATAGTATGTAACTGGTAATTATCGACCAGCTTACGAACATTCCGATAATTTGAGCCGGTGGGGAGTTTAACTCTCAGCCAACGCGGTTTTTTTTGCCGATCCTGCACGGTTGACAAGGAACCGGCCACTGCACTTGTACTCATTAACTTTTTTTGTATCCAAAATTGACGGCCACGTAAAGTTGGAAAAATCCAATCTCGTTGATATCGTTACCATCTTCTTCGTAAAAAATGGGCACTTCTGTAAAAAACAGATCATACAGTGCCCCTACTTCAAGGGAGGTTACTTTCCGGTCTAAGAGGTTAAAGTCAAAAACAAACCCCACCTTTCCATAAATTCCTGGTTTTAAGCTCATTTCACCAAAACCTTTGAAAAAATTCGCTTCACCGTAAATGTTAGACACATTATGTTCTTCAGGGTTGTATCGAACAGTGGTTAAAATGCTGATGGGTGACCCGGGCCTGGTTTCTTCAAACACCTGCAGGTAAATGGGTTTAAGCAAACCGAGGGAAGCTCCACCGGCATAGGTCAAAGCAATGGATACCGTGCCCTGATCGGTTTTATCGTATAAAATTCTTTCCCGTACATAGCCCGCTCTTACGCTGTAGAAAGAATTCAGGCGGCCATAAACATAGCCCCGGGAGTTACTGAAAAACTGGTTGGGTGTTCTTACCTCTTTAGGATGCCTGAGTTTGGTAAGGTCAATTTCAAGGCCATGCAGGTTAAAACCATCCTGGAATTTGAGATACCTTCCATTAATGGCGTAACCCCGGGAGTGACCTATTACTCCCAAAGTATAAACCCTGTCGTAAACCTGCCGCTTAAAATCAGCAGATGTTTCCAATTGCGCGAGGCACTGGAAACTTAAAACCGATAAGGTTATTATGAGGCCCTTTTTAATCATTAACAATTCCTTCTAGGTTGGAAGGGTGTATGTCATTATGCGAAGTGTTATAAATGCACCGGGCGTTCTTTATCAATAAAAGCTGGGGTGACTCGTGCTGAACGTTGTATCGCCTGGCAATTTCATTGGACACCTCGCGGAAACGAATCAGGTCTAACATGTAAAGTGGTAATTCACTTTCCGGCCAGTTCCAGCTTCTTTTAAAGCGGCTCCACACCATGTGACTGATAGCACAACGGGTACTGTGTTTAAAAATTACAACGCCTCCGTTTTTTTCAGATGATTTTGTATCAATTTCATCTAATAAGCCTATTTCAGTCAGCTCTCTATATTGCATTAACTATTCACCACCTCATTACTGGCCGGTGCCTTAGAATATGCCGGGCACTTTTCACCCGAACCACACGACTGTGCTAAAAATCCCATAGCTACCAAAACCAATATTCCAATTACTTTTTTCATTCTTGTTATATAAATTCTACGGATCAGAATCAAAACCTACTGAGCAAAGTTAGTTAATTTGCCCTACAGCTGTTCGACTACATTCAAAACTGTAAATTAAACCAATTATTTTAAGATGAGTTCATTATCCCCCAAAATTCATACCAGCTGGCTGCAAGCCCTTCAGTCTGAATTCGAAAAGGACTATTTCACATCTTTAAAGAGTTTCCTGGTAGAGGAAAAATCGAAGCACCGGATTTACCCACCGGGCTCGCAAATTTTCGCGGCCTACGATTACACGCCCTTCCATGAAGTTAAGGCCGTAATCCTCGGACAAGATCCGTATCATGGGCCAGGGCAAGCCAACGGCCTTTCCTTTTCGGTGAGCGATGGAGTGACTCCTCCACCCTCGTTGAAGAACATCTTTAAGGAGTTAAATGATGACTTGGGATTGCCAATTCCTGAAAAGGGAAACCTTGAAAAATGGGCGGCACAGGGTGTTTTGATGCTCAACAGCGTACTAACGGTAAGGCACCGTGAGGCTGGCTCGCACCGCAACCAGGGTTGGGAAGAGTTTACCGATGCTACCATTAAAACCCTTTCAGAGGAACGGGAAAACCTGGTTTTTATACTGTGGGGCAAGTTTGCCCAATCCAAAAAGGAACTGATCGACTCCCGGAAACATCACATTATCGAGTCTCCACACCCTTCACCCTATTCAGCCAACAGTGGTTTTTTTGGCAGCCACCCTTTTTCAAAGACGAATAAATACCTTAAGTCCGTTGGTAAAGAACCTATTGATTGGAAACTTTGAGAAAGGCGTTTCTTTTAATCCTATTCTTTTTTTGTCGGCAGGTTTCAGCTCAAACCTATGAGCTGCAAATTTCGGTTGAAGGGGACTACCCGGAGTTGACCAATCAGCTTCAAAAGCTGGAGGGCTCCGGGCTCGATAGCATCGCCCTGGGTCAAATAAAAGGTTCTGCGAAACAACTATTACGTGAAAAGGGATACTACCTTTCTGAGGCGCAATGGCAAATCATGGATTCGCTGTACGTACTGAATATCAAACCCGGCCTGCTATTCCGGTGGAGCTCTTTAGAACTCGTAGTACCGGATACTTTTCCGCTCATACTGCCCCAAGGCCTATTGCTGCAAGGGCAAACGCTCAACCAGTCCAATCTCAATGCCTACGCGGAAAATTACCTTCAGTTTTTAGAAAACCGCGGTTATCCGTTTGCTGAATTGCAGTTGCAGGAATATGTGGTCACCAACGACAGTATTACCGGTGTACTAGTTGTAAATCCCGGATCACTAATCACTTTGGATAGCTTGGTGATAAAAGGCTACGATCGCTTTTCAAAAAACGTACTGCGATACGATCTGCGCTTTGAAAAAGGAATGCCCTATAGTGAAAAGTACCTGCAAAAACTGAACGATTACATCAACCAGATCGAATACCTGACCTTTAACCGGCCTCCGGCCATCGCTTTTTCAAAGGATAAAACCCTGCTCTTTCTGTACGTGGAAGAGGTAAAAAGCAATCAGGTGGACGGTGTGATCGGGCTAAACACTAAAGAAGATGGTGAAGTGACTTTTAACGGTGACTTTCAATTGCGGCTATTGAACATTTTCAAAAAAGGTGAAGAGATCAAAGTCCGCTGGCGCAGACCGGATGAGAGCATTTCGGAATTAGACCTTGGGCTTACCCTGCCCTACCTTTTAAATACTCCTTTTTGGGTGGAAGGTAACCTCAACATTTTCCGGCAGGACAGTTCTTTTGTAAATACCGAAGCAGATGGAATACTGAAATACCTCATTGAAAGCGGAAGCTTCCTAAGCGGTGGCATCGATTACCGTTCTTCCAATGTACTCACCGGTAATTTTATCGAAATCCCGGGTAGTTCATTCGGTTCTTTCAATACCACTGCCTATAAGTTAGGCTATGAAAGAACTACCTTCAACCGGGTGGTGGTACCTACCGGTGGAAACTTTTTAAGGGCCTATGTTTCTACCGGTATCCGTAAAACTTCAGTATCCGAACTGAGGCAATATGGTTGGGAGGTAACCGATGAATACTACTTTTCGCTAATCCCGAACCACATCATTAAATTGGGCCTGCGTTCGGAAGCCCTGATTGGCGATGATCTTTTTGAAAATGAGCTGTTTCGGATCGGAGGATTGAGAACACTGCGCGGCTTCAATGAAAAAAGCATTTATACTTCCTCCTATGGGATAGGCACCTTCGAATATCGTTATATGATAGGTGATTACGATTACCTTACCCTGTTTTCGGATTTTGCCTACGTGGAGAATAGCACACTCAACAGCTTTTCGGTAAACTACTTCCTGGGTATCGGTAGCGGCTTGAACTTCCGCACCAACGGTGGAATATTTTCACTGTTTTATGCTTTGGGCCGTGACGACCTCAACCCCTTTGATTTTCGAACTTCCAAAATTCACTTCGGTTATGTTAACCGATTTTAGTTTCACAATAAATAAATCAAACCGCTTACCGTTGTAAGTTTTAACTTTGGTTGACCATTCCAGGATTATGCAAATGGCAGCAAATCACTTTATGAATTACAAACGTCTAATAGTAAGTCTTTTAAGCTTTTCTATTCTTTTTGCTTTGGCCTCGTGCAGTTCAAAAAAAGGCTTGCAGGCCAACAACATTGCCTACGTTTACAATACCAAGGATCTGGCATTACGCCCTGAGTTTCAAACCTACCACGTAAATGATACCATCACCCGCATTTATTACCGCGTAAACAGCAGCAACCTGCTTTACATGCGGGATGGTGAAAAAGCCGCTTACCGGGCAGTTTTTTCCATGCAATACGAAGTAGTACCTTCCTTTGAAGAGATCAACGTGCTGGACAGTGGTGGTTTTACCATCCAGGACGTGGAAATTAGTCCCCCGCAAAAGGCATTGACCGGTTCATTCGATATCAAAACGACCAACATTCCCGACAACAAACAACTGGTAGTGCATCTTACCATGGCCGACCTGAACCGGAAGGTGAGTTTCGAAAACTTTATACGAATAAATAAACATCCCGATAAATACAGGGCGCGCGAAAACTTTCTGATTACCGATACCACCGGAAACATCATTTTTAAAAACCACGTGGCTACCGGGGCTCCTTTTTATTTGACTTATAATAAGATCAATGCCAACCAGTATTATGTGAGCTATTATAACCGCGACTTTCCCCTGGCCTTGCCGCCTTATTCTACCGGGTCGCAAAAGTCTTTTGAGTTGGAGCCGGATACCACCTATCTTATAAATGCTGATCAACCGATAATCCTGGAAAAAAGCGGATTTTACCATTTTCGCCTGGATACCACCCAATGGGAAGGTTACACGGTTTTTTCATTTTACGACCAGTTTCCCTACGTAGCGAAGCGGGCACACCTGGGTCCTCCCCTGCGCTATCTCACCACCAAACGCGAATATGATCGCCTGGTAGAGGTTATGAGCGACCCGGTAGCCTTAAAAAAAGAAGTGGATGAGTTTTGGCTGGAACGCTCCGGAAGTGTTGAACGGTCTAAAGTTTTGGTAGAAGCCTTTTACAGCCGGGTACAGGAGGCTAATATCTTCTTTAGTTCCTACTTGGAGGGTTGGAAAAGTGACCGTGGAATTATTTATGTGATTTACGGCCCCCCGGATAAGGTATATCGCTCCACGGCCGGTGAAGCTTGGGTGTATGGCGATGAAACCTCATCTTTGTCGTACTATTTTAACTTTATAAAAGTCAGCAACCCTTTTACGGATAATGATTATTCATTGAACCGGCTCACTACTTACCGGTACGGATGGGGCCAGGCCATTGAATCATGGCGTAACGGCCGTATTTACAACTCAAAAGATATACAGCGTGAACAAGACGAATCAGACCAATACCGCTACCAGCAAAGAGCTCCTTATTGGTACTAGGCCGGTAATTGAGGCCATTGAAGCCGGTAAGCAAATTGACAAGGTACTGGTTCAAAAAGGGTTGAAAAGCAAAACATTCGGTGAGTTACAGCCCCTGCTCAAGCAACACGATATCTTAGTACAAAAGGTTCCCCCGGAAAAACTCAACCGCATTACCCGTAAAAATCACCAGGGAGTTATTGCCTTTGTTTCACCGGTTAGTTTTCAAAACCTGGGTGAAATTGTAACCCGCACTTTTGAAAAAGGAGAAACCCCCTTTATCCTCATTTTAGACCGGATTACCGATGTGCGAAACTTCGGAGCCATTTGCCGTACGGCCGAATGTACCGGGGTGCAGGCGGTAGTTGTCCCCAGCCGGGGCAGTGCACCGGTAAATTTTGATGCACTAAAAACATCAGCCGGAGCTTTAAATCACATCGCTGTTTGCCGGGAGGCCAATTTGAAGGAAACCATAACACACCTTAAAAACAGTGGTCTTAAGATTGTAGGGTGTACTGAAAAAACTGAAGCGGTATCTTACTCAGCAGACCTGAGCGGCCCTATTGCGGTTATTATGGGATCGGAAGAAGATGGAATTTCAGGTGAATACCTGAAAATGTGCGACCTTAGTGTTAAACTGCCCATGCGCGGAAAAATAGGATCACTGAACGTTTCCGTAGCCACCGGAGCCTTGTTGTACGAAGTGATCCGCCAACAGGAATACCTATGAAAAAAATACTACTCCTCTGTTTTTTGATTGGTTTTAAATGGGCCAACGCCCAGTTTCGATGCCAGGATATTAAACAACAGATGATCCATTCCGCAGATACTTTTTCCATTAATAACAATGCAAAAAGCGATACCATCGATATACTGCATTACCACCTGGATCTTAACCTGTACAATATTGCCAGCCGTCAACTGGAGGGAGTTTGCACCCTCACCTTAACTCCAAAGCTCAGCAATATCAATTCCATTAACCTGGATTTGCTGAAAATGAATATCCAGTCGATTGAACTAAACGCCACCGCACTCAATTACTCCTATAATGACACTATAATCCACATTAACCTGGGTGCTAATTATAACCCGGGTGATACCTTAAGCCTCCAAATAGTTTATAACGGACAACCGCGAGGTGATGCCAGCGGATGGGGCGGATTTCATTTTCAAAATGGTTACTACTACAACCTGGGTGTGGGTTTTGCCGCTAATCCACACACCTATGGCCGCGTTTGGTTTCCCTGTTTCGACAATTTTGTGGAGAAGTCCACTTACAGCTTTAAAGCCATTACTAGATCTCCCAATAAAGCTTACTTCAACGGATTACGACAAACCCAAATGGCTTTGGGTGGCGATACCCTTTTTACCGAATGGAGTCTGAGTGATCCGGTTCCTACCTATCTCGTTTCAGTAGCGGTAAGCAATTATGAGGAAATCAATCAAAGTATGACTGCCCTCAACGGTACCCTGCCTATACAGTTAATGGCCAAAGCCAATGATACTAACGCGCTAAAGTCTTCCTTTCAAAATTTAAAGCCTACGCTAAATGCCCTGGAGCATTATTTCGGACCCTATGTTTGGCAGAAAATCGGTTATGCGGCTACCACCCGTGGGGCCATGGAGCACGCAACCAGTATTCATTACCCCACTTCATTGATCAATGGTTCACTGAGCGGGGAAGATATAATGGCCCACGAGTTGGCCCATCACTGGTGGGGCAACCTGGTAACCTGTGAAAAGGCGGAAGATATGTGGATTAACGAAGGCATGGCTGAATTCTGCAGCCATCTTTACCTCGAATATGTGTACGACCGGGAACGCTATTTGAATGAAGTTCAGCGAAATGCGTATGTTGTTCTTAATTCTGCCCACGTACAGGATAATGGTTACAAGGCCATTTCAGGCGTTACCCATGATTACGTGTACGGTTTTCACGTTTATCAAAAAGGAGCGATGGTGGCTCACAACTTAAGGGCCTATATGGGTGACCCGGCTTTTTTCAGTGGCCTGCAAACTCTTTTGACCAACAACGTTTTTGGCAACCTCAGTACTGTAGAATTCAGGGATCAATTGCAGCAAATCAGCGGAACCCCTTTAGGTGACTTTTTTGACGGTTGGGTACTCAACCCGGGCTTTCCAAGCTATGTGGTGGATTCACTGGATGTACCCGCCTTTGCCCAAACCAATACAGCTTTTGTCAGGGTGGCTCAAAATACCCATCATGCTCCGGCTCCGTTTCAAAATGCCCCGGTACCGGTAACTTTTTTCGCGGCCAATGGCGATACTACCAGCCGCACTATCAACGTAAACGGGGCCACCTCTTCAGCTACTTTTCAAAATCTGCCCTTTAAGCCGGTTTTTGCACTTTGTGGTTACAGTGGAAAGCTGCTGAGTGCCGATACCTATGACGAGTGGACCTTCAAACAATCCAGCTTTTACATTCCTCAGCAGGGTAAAGTCCGTTTTGACGTGAATAGCATCCAGGATTCCGCCCACATGATCAGTATGTATCATTGGGCCGGGCCCCGTGGCAAAATTCCTGCGGGCAAAGATTACCGGGTATCTCAAAACCGTTTCTGGACTTTTAGAGGTTACGACTTTCAAAATGCGGATTTCAGTGTACGGATAAATTACGATGGTTCCGCCAACGGACCGGATCAGGACCTGGCCGGTATAACCGAAGACAGTCTCATTGTATTATACCGGGAATTTCCTTCTGACCCCTGGACCATTTATCCGGATCAACAAAAAACGGATTTAGGCACTCCTACCAATGGACTGGGCTACTTTGACCTGGATAATCCTAAACCAGGCGATTATGTTATAGCCAATACTTCCGAAAAAATTGGTTTAAAAGAAACGGCCCTGCAACGTAAAATCGATATCTATCCCAACCCCAGCCAGGGTAAAATCAATATCCGCTTTAGCAACTCCACGGGACAGGAAAGGGAAATACTGGTAACCAACGCTAGTGGACAGGTTATTCATAACCAGATCATCACAGTGGAGCAAGAACAACAAAACCTGGAAATAGACCTTCCTGAAACGGCTACTTCTTACGTATTTGTGATCATTGACGGTTTAAGCCAAAAAATACTGTTGCACTAAATCAGGCTTGCAGGCTACTCAGGCGCTCCTCCAGTACCTTGATCTTCGCTTCGGCATCGGCTTGCTTTTTACGCTCAGATTCCACCACTGGTGCGGGAGCATTGTTTACAAAGCGTTCATTCGACAACTTCTTCTGAACACTTAAAAGAAAGCCTTTCTGATATTCCAGGTCTTGCCGCATTTTAGTGATCTCTTCCTCCCAGTTTACCTGTTCACCGGCAGGAATAAAGAATTCATGGGGCCCGGCCAAAAAAGTAAAGCCCTGCCCTTCACGCTCCGCTCCGGTTTTAATTTCACTAAGGTTGGCCAGCTTTTCCACCAATGCCTTAAAAGTAGCGGGTAAAGCTTCTTCCCCGGGACTATGCAAGGCCAGGGTTTCATTTTTAGAAATGTTTTTGGAAGCTCTTACGTTACGCACCCCGGAAATAATTTCCCGGGCCTGCTCAAAATCTTTGAGCATAGCGGCATCGTAAGGTTGCACTTCAGGCCATGGTGCCGTACAGATGGTATCACCATCATTGCGGTTTTTCATTACCTGCCACAATTCCTCGGAAAGGAAAGGCATGAAAGGGTGTATCAATACCATAATACGCTCGAAAAAGTCAAGCGTTCGGTTTAAGGTTTCCCGCTCGATGGGCTTTTGGTAATCCGGCTTAATGGCTTCCAGGTACCAGCTGCAGAAGTCGTCCCATACAAATTTGTAGATGGACATTAATGCCTCGGACAAACGGTATTGGGAGAATGACTTTTCAATATCCTCAACGGTAGCCTTGAATTGTTCTTCAAACCAATTGATGGCAGAAGAAGCCGCTTCGGTAGGCTGGCCATCGCTTACTTCCCAACCCTGGGTAAGGCGGAAAGCATTCCATATTTTATTACTGAAATTGCGTCCTTGCTGACACAGCTCCTCATCAAAAGGCAAGTCGTTACCGGCCGGAGAGGTCAGCAACATTCCTACGCGAACCCCATCGGTGCTGTATTTTTCCATCAGGCCAATCGGATCGGGTGAATTGCCCAATGATTTGGACATTTTACGCCCCAGCTTATCCCTTACAATACCGGTGAGATATACATTATCAAAGGGCCTTTGCCCCTGATATTCGTAACCGGCAATAACCATGCGGGCTACCCAGAAAAAGAGAATTTCCGGTGCCGTCACCAAGTCACGGGTAGGGTAATAATATTGTATCTCCTCATTTTCAGGATTGCGGATACCGTCAAAAACGGAGATTGGCCATAACCATGACGAAAACCAGGTGTCCAGCGTATCCGGGTCCTGCTTCATATCCGATTCCGCCAGTGAAGCATTACCGGTTAGCCTACGCGCTTGATCCAGTGCTTCTTCCACGTTTTCGGCCACTACAAAATCATTCATACCATCACCATAATACCAGGCCGGTATCTGGTGGCCCCAGTACAACTGGCGTGAAATACACCAGTCGTGTACATTCTCCATCCAATGGCGGTAGGTATTTTTAAACTTGGCGGGTATTAACAATACCTCATCCTCCATAACCGCATCCAAGGCAGGCCTGGAGATATCCTTCATCTTAAGGAACCACTGTACGGAAATTCGCGGCTCTATAATTTCTCCGGTTCTTTCGCTGGTACCCACCGAGGTTTTATAGTCTTCAACCTTGGCCATCTGCCCCATTTCTTCCAACTCACGGGCTATTTCCCTGCGCACCACAAAGCGGTCTTTACCCTCGTAATGCAAACCGTTGCTATTCAGGGTTCCATCATCGTTCAATACGTCAATGGCTTCCAATTGATGACGCTCCCCTATTTCCTTATCGTTAACATCGTGAGCCGGGGTAACCTTAAGGAAACCGGTACCGAACTCCATACTTACGTAGTCGTCTTCTATAATAGGAATTACCCGTCCGGCAATAGGAACAATTACCCTCTTGCCCTTCAAGGCTTGATGGCGCTCATCATTCGGGTTTATACAAATGGCCACATCCCCCAAAATAGTTTCAGGGCGGGTGGTAGCCACGGTTATATAATTGTCTTCACTTTCAACCTGGTAGTTAATGTAGTAGAGTTTGGCGTTCACCTCCTTATGCACCACCTCCTCATCGGACACGGTGGTTTTGGCCTGTGGGTCCCAGTTTACCATTCGGTAACCACGGTATATTTTCCCCTTTTTATACAGATCTACAAAAACCCGGATTACCGACTCACTGCGGGTTTCATCCATAGTAAAAGCCAGGCGGTCCCAGTCACAGGAGCAACCTAGTTTTTTTAGTTGTTCGAGAATTATTCCACCGTGTTTATGGGTCCACTGCCAGGCGTGCTCAATAAATTCTTCACGGGTAAGATCAGCTTTGGAAATACCCTCTTCCTTCAATTTAGCCACTACCTTAGCCTCGGTAGCTATGGAGGCATGATCCGTTCCCGGAACCCAGCAAGCGTTAAACCCCTGCATCCTAGCCCTGCGGATGAGAACATCCTGCAAGGTGTTGTTGAGCATGTGACCCATGTGTAAAACCCCGGTAACATTAGGTGGAGGAATTACTATGGTATAAGACTTTCGCTCATCGGGAGTGGATGAAAACACCTTATTATCCAGCCAATACTGGTACCATTTATCTTCAGACTTACGATAATCGTAATTTGCGGGAATGCTCATGAGCAGGGCTATTGCAAGACTTTATTTGTAAAAAAGGCAAAGTTATAAATTGTAATAGGGCTACACACCAAGGTTTGGCACATTTTTAGCTCGCTAATGGGAGGTTTTAAAAACGTTTTATTTAATAGTACATTTGTCCAACTCAAAAGAAAATTACCATGAAAAGATTTTTCCTAACCCTTAGTTTCGTTGCTGCCGGGCTGTTCGCCTCCGCCCAGGAAAGCAATCCTAACGCTCCGGAAATCACCTTTGAAAACGATGTTATCGACTACGGAACCATAGAGCAAGGTGCCAACGGTGAGCGTATCTTCACTTTTAAAAACACAGGTAAAGAACCCCTGATTATAACCAGTGCCAAAGGTTCTTGCGGTTGTACCGTACCTACTCCTCCCAAAGAGCCTATCGCTCCAGGAGAAACCGGTGAAATCAAAGTAAAATATGATACGAAGCGTATCGGGCCTTTCACTAAAAGTGTAACGGTAAACTCCAATGCTTCCAACGGAACCCAAAGATTGCAGATCAAGGGTACTGTAAAGCAAAAAGATGTTGCAAAGACTTCGCCTGAGCAAGAAGAAAAAACTTCACTCTTACAGGCTAAATAAGAATTAAGCTTATTTATACATTTGTGCCCCTACGCTTATGCGTGGGGGTTTTTATTTTCATCAAAATTCAGTTTTATGCCGGCTATATCCATTAAGGGCCAAACCATGCCTGAATCGCCCATCCGCAAACTGGTGCCTTTTGCTGAAAAGGCCAAGAGTTTGGGTAAACACGTTTACCACCTTAACATTGGTCAACCCGATATTCTAACTCCTAAAGGAGCTATGGATGCGGTTCGCAATTCGGATATCAAAGTATTGGAGTACAGCCACTCGGCCGGTTTTGAATCGTACCGCAAGGGCCTGGCCGAATACTATTCCAAAACCGGTATTGAAATTACTACGGACGACCTGATTATTACCACAGGAGGTTCAGAGGCTATCCTTTTTGCGTTAAATACCATTACTGATCCCGATGATGAAATAATCATCCCTGAACCTTTTTATGCCAACTACAATGGCTTTGGCATTTCTTCAGGTGTACACGTGGTACCGGTCACTTCCCGCATTGAAGAGGGCTTTGCCCTGCCCCGCATTGAAGAGTTTGAAGCATTGATCACCAGCCGTACCCGTGCTATTATGATCTGCAACCCGGGAAATCCCACCGGGAATCTCTATACCCGCGAAGAACTGGAAAAACTGGCGGACCTGGTCATACGCCATGACTTATACCTCATTGCCGATGAAGTATATCGTGAGTTTGCCTATGACGATGCCGAACATCACTCCATTATGAATCTGGAAGGTTTGGATGATCATGCGATTATGATCGACTCGGTTTCCAAACGTTACAGTATGTGCGGAGCGCGCATCGGATGTATGGCTTCTCGCAATAAGGATGTGATTGCCACCGCCATGAAATTTGCCCAGGCACGCCTAAGCCCACCTACGCTGGCCCAAATTGCCAGCGAAGCAGCCCTGAAAACGGGTCCTGAGTATTTCCGGGAGGTAAAAGAAGAGTATGTAATCCGCAGGAACACCCTGGTGGATGGCCTGAACTCCATTGACGGTGTGTATTGCCCCAAACCTAAGGGAGCCTTTTACGCTATGGCTTCCTTACCGGTAGATAGTGCCGAGCGTTTTGCCCAATGGCTTCTTTCAGCCTGGCAGTTAGATAATGAAACGGTAATGCTGGCTCCGGCCGAAGGTTTTTATGCCACACCGGGTATGGGTGCCAACCAGGTGCGCTTAGCTTATGTGTTGAACAATCAAGCCCTGGAACGATCGGTGGAGATTCTTCGCAAAGCTTTACAAAATTACCCGGGAACTCTTTTGTAACCGATGGAAATCCGGGAAAACGTTTCTCTAAAGTCTTACAACACCTTCGGTATTGATGTGAGGGCTCGATACTTTACAGAGGCCACCAACATCGGGGAGTTGCAGCAGGTGATCCAGCACCAACTATTTAAACAGGTGCCTCACCTTTGGATGGGTGGTGGTAGCAATATGTTGCTCACTTGTGATTTTAAAGGTTGGGTGATCCGTATTAACCTTAGGGGAAAGCAAAAAGAAAGGGAAGAAAAAGGGAAAGTTATCATCTCCGCCTGTGCCGGTGAAAACTGGCACGAGTTTGTGGTATGGACTTTAAACCAAAACCTGGGGGGGTTGGAAAACCTGTCACTCATACCGGGTAATGTTGGCACTGCTCCCATTCAGAATATCGGTGCATATGGGGTGGAATTAAAAGACACCTTCCGTGGCCTGGAAGCTTTGAATATTAAAAATGGTGACCTTGAGATTTTTGATCGTGAAGATTGTGAGTTCGGGTATCGCGATTCGGTATTTAAAAGCCGTTTAAAAGGACAGTACCTGATTACCAAGGTGTACTTCGCTTTAGTACCTGAAAAAGATCATCACCCGAATACCGAGTACGGGGCCATTCAAAAACAGTTGGAGAGTATGGCAAAGTTGCCCACTATTCATTCTGTTTCGGAAGCGGTAATTGCTATACGCAGCAGTAAGCTTCCCAACCCTAAAGAGATTGGCAACAGCGGCAGTTTTTTCAAAAACCCAGTGGTGAGTGTGGAACAGTTCCATAAACTACAACAGGAATATCCTGAAATCGTGTCGTATCCTGTTTCGGAAGACGAAGTAAAGCTGGCGGCCGGTTGGTTGATTGAAAAAGCGGGCTGGAAGGGCCATCGCCAGGGCGATGCCGGGGTGCATGAAAAGCAGGCCTTGGTATTGGTAAATTATGGCAATGCTTCCGGCAAGGAAATTGAGGCTTTGTCAAAGGAAATCCAGGAGTCTGTATTTCGTACCTTTGCGGTCCGTTTGGAAGCGGAGGTAAATATTATTGGAAACTGCTAATTGAAGTTTGAAGAAATGGCCGTATTTATAGTAGCTGCTGTATTATTGGGTTTGGGTTTTGCCGGAATTGCAATCAAAATCTGGGCAAAGAAAGACGGTGAATTTTCCGGGACTTGCGCCAGCAACAGTCCTTTCTTAAATAAAGATGGTGAGGCCTGCAGCTTTTGTGGAGCCATGCCTAGTGAGCAGTGTAAAAACGAGAATAAAGCGGAACCTGGAGCCGCTCATAGCTCGTAAAATTCCCGACACAGATAATATCTGCCTTTCCTTGCGAATACGTGTAACAGGGGTTAAAAACCGATCCCTACCGTAAAGTTAGCGTATATATTATCTGCCATAAGATTAGGACCTTCCAAGGTATTTCCCTTCCTCTCCCATTCAACATCAGAAACCCTGGTTTGATACCCAAACTCTATACCTAGCATTAAATCCCGGTTGTTACCCACGGGCAAAGCATAGGTGCTTATTAAGGTGAAGTTACTATACCATGCCTGAGCGGACAGATAATAAGAATCAGCCGCAAAATTTAAGTAAGAGCTTACTGAAGCCGAAGCATTGTTTGAGTTCTGAAGAAGGAAATTATAGTTTGCATAGCTGAGTCCGGCAGCACCCGTCATCTTCAGTCTCTTTATTTGAAGAAAAGAATACCCTAAACTCACCGAGCCAAAATACTCCTCAACCTTTAGTTCAGAATTATCATCGGAGGCAATTTCAAAATTAGAGATTTGCACATCTGAGATAAGGTGAATTTTGGACCAATTTACCCAAAAGCTAAGGCCTCCATTATAGGTAATATTTCTAACCTCTGGGGTATTATCTTCAAAAAACAAATTTGCATAGTTTTCTTTGTCATTTACTCTTATTCCAGACTTCAAGAATAAGTTGAAATCATTCTCATTAAAACCATTATTTTTTTGAGCTACTATAATTGACTCAAAAATTAGACTTATAATTAGAACTAGTAAATATTTATAATATTTCATCATCATTCATTTAAAAAAACCATCACCCACACTTTTTAAAAGTGCAAGTGATGGTTATTAGGTTTAAATACACTTATTCAACTACGGCCAGAAAATTTTAATCATGGCTCCAGAACCACCAGCCGCGCAAGCTGCACCTACTCCCGGACCGATCAATGATCCTGCTGCACCGGCACCAGCATCAACACCTACCGTTGCCAGAACACATAATGCCTGTTTCCACCATGGACGAGCCGTTTTAAGGGAAACATCCATATTTGACAAGTCACTGTAATAAGGGTGAGTTGGGTCGTAATATACCCCGGTCCAATACTCCAGGCTGTAACGTGCTATGGCAATAGTAGTGAGCACCATAGCCCTTTCATCACTATTAGCATAGGTTTTATTAACCAAGGTAACTTCCAGATCATTCAGGTTGGCTGCAATCTCGGAAAAGTAATCAGCAACGGCCTGATCCTGAGACTCCGGTGATGCTTCCAAATTAAGGGTAACCCCCATCATGGCATCGTTAATAGCGTTCAAATCACTCGCTACTCCGTCTGTAACTTCACCGGCTGAATGGATCGTTGAGATATAATCACCCAATCGCTGCAGCTGATTAGGGTTACTCATCGCATTGTCAAAATCACTCAATTGATTGGGATAGTCTGCGAAATCTATTATCGGTGCTCCGGCATGAGTTGTCTGGTACAATTCATAGGATGCATTCAGGAATTCCGCAGTAGTTGTAAAATCGTTCAAATCCGGCTGCAAAATGTCCAGATAATCATTGTGGATAACACCAAAATTTTCGTAAGGGTTGGTGCTTTTAGTGATTAACTGATCTTCACTTTGCGACTTTTCTTTAGAACAGCTAAATAGTAAGGTTGATAAAAATAGAAGTGCAAAACCTCTATACAGTGTAGTTTTCATTTTCATTGACAAATAAGATTGCCTACTCTAAAAACTTTTCGGCTTCCGCTGCATAATTAATTAGGCCCATTAACGAAATGCATATCAAACGTAGTAAAAAAAATCTTACACGTAACTGAAATCTTTATGCCATACCACAATTTTTTCTTACCTTATGATTTAAGGTTAGCTTAATAAATTGAAAAACAATTTTAACCCAATTTTTCGCATAGAATTATTTTTTTCACCATTCAGCTCCACTTCTGATTGATTTAATTAAAAATGGGCACAATAGTTATTGCGCCCACTCTATTTTAAGGCCATATATTGCCTATACTCACCTGTTTAGTAGTCAGTTGATTCTTCTGAATACTATGTATTTCATCCTTTCGGATATCATACCAACTCACCGCACCGTCCATATCCACAAAATAACATTTGAATACGCATACCGGGTCGGCAAAAATGGATTGGCATTGTACCTTGGAGTATAAGTTCCACTCCTCCGTAGCAGGGTTCCACTGTCTTAAATTCTGATTACTGTCGATGGCAAAGGGAGGGTTACCAAAACTGACCGAAACCTTTAGCGCCTCAATACCCGTATATTGTATGGTTATATTCTTGTCGGCATTACGCCACACTACCAGGCCATTTTCATCCACATAATAGCAAGAGGTGATATTGCACCAGTCCGCAGATATATCGGCAGGGTGCTCGCTGTACATATCCCAGGTTTTGAAGTCCATGCCCAAACGGTAAAGTATATTTTGGTTACCATTTTCCGCAACGGTGCCGATGGCCCATAACCGGCCATTCAGACCCACGGTCACCTGGGTGATGGGTATATTATTGGGTAAAGCCGGGTAAGTAGTGGTATCACCGGTGTTGAAGTTTTCGTGAACCACAAGTCCTTGAGAATTTACATAATAAAGAGACGAGCGATTGGTGGGATCTGCATAAATATTGCCATTGTCCGTATCAAAGGTTTTCCATTTTTTACTCTTGTAGATAAAACGGGCTACGCCTCCTGATGACTGGGCGGCCCAAATTCGAATTGCCATATTATTGGTATTTGAAGGTTCATAATAGCTGATCAAATGGAAGCTTATTTTTCAAAGCTCATCCGTACAGCTTAACCCTTCAAAAGTGAGAAGTGCCCAGGTGCGAAAAATCCCTGCTTTCGGCCAAATTGTGCTATCCCTGAAAATGGGTAATTAAAAAGGAAACGGCCAATTCTTTTAAAACCCGAAAGAAGTACTTAGCTGGAACATCGGTAAATACATGGCCACCAGAATTAAGGCCACCAAAAATCCAAGGAAAATAATGATAATGGGTTCCAGGGCATTACCTAACATTTTAGCACGGTGCTGTAATTCTTCTTCCATTTGCGTACCTAACTTCTTGAAAATTAAATCCAGTTGATTGGACTCCTCCCCTACTTTAACCAGGGTAACCAGTCGTGGCGGATAAATTTTGAATTGTGACAGGCCCTCATTAAGGCTGGAACCTTGTAAAATTTTCAACCTGATTTCTTCCAGGGAATGAGAGATGGGATAGAAACGGACCATGCGATGAGATAATTCCAGGGCTTCGGTTAAAGGCACTCTGGAGCTTACCAGAAGACTCATACTCTGAACCATGTTCAACGTATGGGTTTTTAAAAGCATACTTCCGAAAAGAGGAATTCGTAATACCAAAGCGTAGTACACTCTTTTGTAGGCCTCGCTTTTACGGTATAAAAAGTGAATGCTCAGCAAAGCCCCAACCACCAACAGAACCACTATAAGGATGGTACTAAAACCTTCCGAAATATTGATAATCATTTGAGTAAGTGGGGGTAAGTCACCTCCCATACGTTTAAAGATATCCTTAAACAGTGGCACCATATAGGTTAGCATAAAGGTAACCGCCAATAAGGCGGTGATCATGATTATACCGGGGTAGGTCAGTGCTCCGATCAAGGCTCTTCGCTGCTGAATTTTGTTCCCATAAAAAGTGGAAAGACGTTTTAATACTTCCACCAGATTTCCGGTTTCTTCTCCTATTTTCACAGAAAAGTGCTCGTAAGCCGAGAATTTCTTCTGATCACGTAACACTTCTGAAAACCGTCCTCCCCGGGTTAATTGTTGCACAACATCAGTTAGCAGCTTTTTGTGTTTTTCTTTGCGCTGCTGGCTTATCATGAGGTCTAATGCCGATTTGATATTCATACCTGCTTCCAGCAATAGCGCCATTTCACCGTAAAAAGATTCCTTAAAAGCGTCACTTAGTTTTTTACCACCCACCTCGTAAGACAGTAGTTTCTGCAATGAAAACTCCTTTTCCTTTTGGGAATTGGTCTTGGATTTTTGCTGTTTTTGAAGATCACTTAGTGAAACGGGCATCAGCGATTGATTTTAAAGGCTACCGGATAACTTTTATAAAAACGAAAATGGAGCGTGTCTTCCTCACCCCTGGCCTGGCTCAGCACTAATTGATTGACCATTCCATTCTCAGGATCACTGAAACTGCGTAAACCAAAATCCATAAGGCCAAAACTCTTCGAACTTTTTTCAACCCGCTTGAGTGTATCACCTTGCGCCTGCCATACAATGCTGGAATCGTTGGAAAAAAAGAGGATGGATTGGCCAAAGCTTTTTACGGAATCTGCCCCATCCATATCCCGGCTCAGGAAGAGCCGGGCACTGAGCCATTCGTTGTACCGGTTATTTCTTTCTTGCACCAGCGAAAAGTAATTCTGTACGGTGGAAAGGGTTAAATAAGCCAGACTAACCACCACTGCCGAAACAGCCATGGTAATCATAACCTCCGTTAAAGTAAAAGCCTGTATTTTATTAATTTTCTTCATGTACGTAATACAATCTCCTGCGCTGGTATATTTGCCGCCCCTTATTATCCAGAACATTTAGCTGAACTTCTACTAATTCCGGGGCGTACTCCGTTACCTCACCTTCAAAGTAAAGTCGTTCTGTTTCCAAACCCAGCCAAATACCTAATCGATTGTGTAAAGATTGTGCTTTCAAGGTATCCATGATTTCAGCGCTACGTTGCTGAGCTTCTGCAAGGTGGGTTACCGAAGAGGCGGGAGCCGAAACCTGCATGAAAATAATCATGGCCATACCGGAAACCAGCGATAATACCGTCATAGATACCAAGGTTTCCACCAGCGTAGTGGCTCTTATTTTTTTCAATAGGGTAACCATATTGCAACTTCTGCCTTATTATTCCAGGGTTGTAGCGGCAAACCGAGATAGCCTTCTTCCAACTCGGTCCGATCGATTTTACCATTCAAAAGGTGGTTTTCATATATGCCGGAAGGGGTGGACAGCATAAAGGTATTAGCCCAAACACCCCCTTCAATTGTCCCATTTAACTCGAGGTTACCATTGCAGTACAACATTCCCTTTACCAACGCCTTGGGAGAAATTTCCACCGCCAGGTCGTTGGCCCTTCGGCTCTCCGATGAAATGGAAACTACTGCACCCCTCACCTCGGAATTATCGGCCATAAAAAGGTGCGGGCCTCGATCCAACTCTTCTAATATCATACACAGCGAACTAGGGTAGCTTAGTTTAACATCTTTCTGAATGATCAGACTATCCACAGCTACAGCATGCAGGCTACCTTCAAAGCCTTCCTCTACAATAATTTTCGGTGCAATTAGAACGACTTGCTCCAAGGTGCAACCAGCCGCAACCCGAATCCCGCTTTTCGAAAGTAGAATTAAGTTTCCCTTTAAGGCATACGCTCCAAGCCTAATCTCATCTTTATTCTGAAATACAGCCGTTTTCCGATGAAATGAAAGAGTTAGTTTTTGCGGTAGCTGACCAAAGTCAAGCAGGCTGTCTCCCTCACTAAACTTACCGTTTAAATAATCCTGCCACGGGCTTAACCAGTTTTTTTGAAGTTGGGGTAGCTTGGCATCACTATTTTCAGAAGTACCATAAAGTAGTTCCTGGCGGGTGTAATTCGTCCCTTCCACATAGGCACGGTCCACTCCCTTTTTCGGAAGGTAAAATTCTCCTTTTAAAAGAGCATCACCAGCCAATTGTAAAGGACGGTTGCGATCACGCAGCCATAGTGCAGTTTTAGAAAGTTCGTGAGACCAAAAACCCGATACGGCCGTTTTTTGAAAGGAAGCTTGCCCTATCCGGGCCCGGCTACTGATCACTTCATACAAGCCCCACCTTCTTTTTTTTAAGTGAACCGAGTCGCTGCCCGCTTCATAGAGTTCGTACCAGTGCTCGTGATTATCACTATTCAACGCCAAACCCAGCATAATACCGGAATGTGCATTGTCACGGACCCGGTCAAAATTATCGGTATGGATAAAGAAGTTCCGGTTCATGGCAGCTACCATAATCATTAACAGGCAAAGCACAGCTGTTATGGTTGAAACAAATACTGCATATGCCAGTGAACCGGCCCTGATCATGGTGCTTTTTTAAAGGTTTTACGGTCTTCCTCCTTATACTTTACCCATATAGAATCCTGGTAGGCCTTTACCAACTCCAGTTCATCCTGCAATTGCCCTTCGTGCATAAAGTGAGAAACACCATCTACCTCTACTAAATAGAGGATACGATGATCTTTTTTATGCTCAATAAGCCCATGATATACAATATTGGGCCAGCGAACCGGTATTTTTTTTACGGTCTTTACCACCACCGGCTTCGGCTTGCTTTCCGCCTTCACGGTATTCTGTACCGGTGGTGAATAGCTCCTGCGATTTTTTAGAAAGGGGTCCGAATAATCCAGCTTAAGGGTATAAACTTCTTTTTTTTCAACTGCCTGCACTGGCAGATTATGGATGGTAACAAGCTCCTTTACTTCTGTATTGCCTTTTACCGTTTTATAAATCCGATAGCCTATTACCCCCCAAATGATTACCACCAGGGGTACTAAAAGTACTATCTGTTTTTTCTTTTTCATTATTGAACGGTGAATTGCCGCGTTTCACTGAAACCACTTTTGTTACCGGCCTTATCCCAGGAGCGTACCCGCCAGTAATAGGTTCCGTTCGATAACGTATCCAGGCTCAGAGATGTGCCGGAGCTACCCCTCGTTTCCCTTAAATCCACCATATTAGGATCTTTAGCCAGGTAAAACGTATCCTTGATGGAAGAACCTGTTTGAGTACCACGAGTCCACTGAAAGTCCAGCTCGGTACTTTGTAACATAGCGTCATCATCGGGATCTTGTAAAACAGGGGTGTTCGGTGGGGTGACATCCAGGTAAAATGTTCGATTACTGTAAACCGTATTGCTACTTTCGTTTTCCCCTCTAACCCGCCAAACAAAGCGGCCCTCATCAGGAATATCATAAGCCAGCGTATCCTTTTCAGTATCGCGGAAAATCACCGGATCGCCCCCGAAACTGCCTTTCCACAATTCAAAACGGTAAGAGTCGGCATTGTAAAGGTTTTGCCATTGAAAAATCTTCAGGCTGGTATTAGAAGTGTCATTATCGGAAGGGCTTTTTAAAACCACCGTTTGATTATTCAGGTTGAGGGTACTATCAATATACAGTCTGTGAACGGTATAGGCGGTGGAACTGCTATTGTTGTAAGCTCTTATGCTCCACTCATATTCTCCGGGGTTAAGGGTAAACTGAAATTTAGTTCCGCCTATATTGGTATCCAGTACCAATTGGTCTATTCTATTGAAGTTGGGGCTTACAATCTGCAATTCATACCCCGTAGCCCCTTCCACACCATACCAGTAAAAAAGCTGGCTGGCCACCTCAGTTTTCAAACTGTCGCGTGGTGTTAGCACATATACCTGTTCACCATCAATCTGGGGCTCTTCCCATTCCGAACAACCTATCAACAGGCCACACAAAACCAGTACTTTATATATCTTCATCATCCTTCTTTTTAATTTTTTGCACGTACATTTTCAGAAATAGCTCGTCCCGCTGAGTTTTGAAGTTCTTTTCCTTTAAAAATTCTGCTGAAGCAACCCGCCCTCCTTTAAAGTTTGTTTCAAGATGATACATCAGCTTCAACAGTGGCTTATAACTGCCTTCAATGGTCAAAATGATGGTTTCCACCTTATAACCACCGTCTTCTCCTTCGAAGGGTTCTGAAAAATCGGAAAGTTTAAGTCGGTTGCGATCGCAAAAAAAACCAACTTCGTTAAGGAGCCCCTCCTGGAAACCCTGAGTGATATTCTGTCCCCCCAGGCGTTCATCCAACTCCCGGTTCATTTCACCCCATTTTTTAAGGTCGCGATCAAGGTTGGCAATCATTCTATCCTTCCTTTTATACTCCTTATAAGTGGAAATTTCACTGAGGGTACGGCTCCACGAAAACTGGTAAGCCATAAGTACCATAAGCAGCATACCACCAATCAGCATGTAAAATTTTCTTTGGTAGGGAGTCCACTTTTTCATTGCAAATGCACTTTTAAATTGAAATGCGCATCATGGTTGTCATTCTCTTCCTGGTAACCGGTTATTTTCAGGTCACCGGTCCACTCAAAAGCATTTAATTTATCTAACCATTTTTGAAAAAAAACATAATTCTCCACCGAACCCTTTAATATCAATTGATCTCGTTGGAAGCGAACCAGCTTCTCTTTCTTAAGGTATTTTTCCAAAGGGTAAAAGCTCATTTGTTCCAGGCTGATACCAGCTGAAACGGTTGCTGCCACCTCATCAGCCATCATACTAAACGCGCTATTACTACCGCCATTGACCTCTAAAAATTGTTGTTTGCGGTTGTAGGATGAACGGAGGCTCTCCACCATTTTTAATTGGGAATCATACGACTGCAGGCCCTGGTTGAGAGTCTGGTTGGCATTGTGATAGTGATTGAAGAGTAAAAAGCTGATTAGCAACAGAATAAATACGCCCAGCACCCCTCCCATGACGCTTTTTTTGTAAAGATTATGGAATTGCCAGTCCCTTCGGTACCAGCTTATTTGTTCCTGGTCTGAATTATAGGTACCCCTTGCCATAGTGTTAAGGCCAAAAGCAAAGGGTATGGCATACTGAGCCGGAATACTTTCGCCCATTAACTGTAACTCATTTTGGCCGGCTTCCTCTAAATGTTGTATAGTTTGGGTTTTTAAGTTTATGTGGTGGTAACCCAGGTGCAGCTCTTCTTCCGGCAATTGCTCCAGCAGTGGCCAAATGGAGTAAATACCGATGCTAGCATCCACAAGACGGTGGCCGGATGAACTGATTTCCTCGATTAACTGACCCATGAAATCCTTACGAACTACAGACGCCATTACCTGATCATGGATAGTGTGGATATTGTAAATAAGGTCATCCAGTGCTACGTTGGGGAAAGCCCGGCTCATAACCACCTCCTCCTTTATGTCCGGCCCGGTATTTTTTACTTCCTTAACCAAAACCCGCCTGCCCGTTAGTATTATAAAAACGGGAAGATTTGAGGGAAACGTTTCCAACACCTGATTGGAGTTATTCCCGGCCTTCATTTGGCCCATCACAATCTCATCCTTTTCCCTCTTCAGGTGAACAGCACCGTAAAAGGCTCCTTTCGAAGTAAAGCATGCCTCTATTGCCACCAACTCGGAGGGAAAGCTCAAAGATTGTTTGATGTTATCCACTAATTTCAATAGATGATAGAGGGCTTAATGAAAATATTCAGACGGGTTTTATTGTAGGAGCGGGTACGACTGCTAAACAGCCAGCGTAAAATCGGTATTCGCGAAAGGAGGGGTACGCCTCTGCCGGTATCATTTACTCCTTTTTCCTCCAGGCCTCCCAATAATATCATCTCTTCGTTTTTTATCCTGATCATGGAGGTGAACTTCCTGGATACAGAACCCGGAGGGGCTTGTGGCGAAATACGGGCGGTAAAGTCGCTCTGTTCCACGTCAATATCCAGGGTTACCTGGTCATCACCGGAAACGATCGGTTTTATGGTGAGGGTAAAATTGGCCTGTACGCTCTGGAAATTACGAATGGTGATTGGCAGTGGATTTTGCACCCCGGTAACATTGGTCTGCTCTACAACGTAATACTCCGTATTGCCGATGCTTATATTGGCTTCGTGCCCGTTGAGCGTTGAAAGCTTAGGGGTGGATTTTACGTTTACAATCCCATTATCCTCCAGGAATTTGAGGTTCACGTAAAAATTAGGAGTTACGGGCCCCAGGTTCAAAGCTCCAAAGCCATCGAAGCTTTCCAGTAGTTTATTGATGGAGTTGGCGTCAAAGCGATAATCGAAAGCCGGATAAATCTGCCCTCCGGATTGAGCTGGCTGATCTCCTACCCCAACCTCAATACCATTGGAAACCGTATTGTTCCTTTGGTAATCTACAATGATCACCTCAATAACCACCACCGGAACAGAAAGATCGATGGAGGCTATAAACTCTTCCAAGGCCAGTATTTGCGGGTAAGAGCCACTTACCACCAGGCTGTTGAGTTCTGCAAACTCCTTTATTTCTATGCCCTGCTTAAGGTCAGCCGGAATTATTTCAATCACCTTTTCCACCGATCGATGCTGAAGGTAAATCCGCTTGGTTTCCCGCAAACCTTCGAGGTTTCTCTCACCAATTATATATATGCTATCTCGTTTACGAAAGGTATACTTGGTACCATAAAATAATTTTTCGAGCAGTTCGTCCAGGGGTACTGCCTCTACTTTCATGGTAACATCATACTCCAGGCGGGAATACAGGAAATAGTCCAGGCCCAGGTTGCGAAACAAGTTGCGCACCACCTGATCCAGCGGCTGATTTTCCACTTCCAGACTTATCCGGTTTGAATCCACATAAAACCTGGAATTTGCTGGTTTCTGGTTTAAGTCGCGAAAGCGCTGATCTTCCCCATCCTTTGGCCGTGGAGCGGGCTTTTCAATCAGGTAAAAGTCATCCTCGGTTTTGCTGATCCGTAGATCATTGGCAAAAGCCAGTTTATCCATAGCCTGGTCAAAGGGCACTCTTTCCAGGTAAATAGACAAGAGCTTACCTTCCAAACCAGGTTGGTAAACCAGGTTCCTGCCGGTTTTTTGGGTGATGAGCTTCACTACTTTCGGCAAGCTGTCATTAGTTAACTCCATGCTGATCAAGGCAGTATCGGCCTCATAGGAGATAGGAATCAGCTTGGGTACTTTAACTACGGGCTTCGGTTCCTCAATAAAAGGCTTTACATAAATGATATTACCGGTGAACTCCAGTTCGAGTTGGTACTGTTTGGCCAGGAAAAGTAAAACCTCCGCTACGGTTACATTATTAAAATTATTGATCACCTGGCCTTCTACCTTGGGGTCAACGCTGATGTTCACTTTATTGGAATTACCCAGGGCCCTTAAAAATTCTTTAAGGGGCACGTTACTCACCGAAAGATCTACCGGCTCTTCAAGGCCCGGTGACTCTGAGGTCATTAAATCCAGCTTTTGCTTGATCAGTGTAAACCGATCCTTTTCCTGTGCACAAATTGAGCCGGAAAAGACCAGGATTAACACTAATATTCTCATTTTCAAATTCTTCATAAAATCTTAATCCATTAATAGAGAGAATACTTCTTCCAGGGAAGTTTCACCTTCCTCTAATAATTCAAAAGCACGTTCTGATAGCTTTTTGATTTCCCGGTCCGCCAGCTTATCATCCACAAAAGAGAGGTCATTTTTTATAGCTTCTGCCAACTCCTGGTCAATCGGAATCAGTTCGTAGATAGCCTTACGGCCCTGATAACCGGTATAGTAGCAGTTATCACATCCTATAGGCACAAAGTGAGTGGTTAAAGGACGTATGGGCCGGAAACCACTGGGAAAATCCTTGGAGCTTACCTCTTCCTCCTGCTTGCAATGTGGGCAAAGGGTTCGTACCAATCGCTGAGCGGCACTAAGGTTGAGGGTATTGGCAATTAGAAAAGGTGGTACACCCATATCAATGAGACGGGTAATGGTGCCCCAGGCCGAATTGGTGTGAATGGTGGAGAATACCAGGTGGCCGGTTAAAGCGGCCCGGATGGCCATTTGAGCGGTGTCTTTATCCCTGATCTCTCCCAGCATGATCACATCGGGGTCTTGACGCAGGAAGGTTCGCATAGCTGCTGCAAAATCCAAACCGATGCTTTCCTTTAATTGTACCTGGTTTATGCCTTCCAGGGTGTATTCGATCGGGTCCTCAATGGTAATGATATTGCGCGTTTCCTCGTTGAGCAGTTTAAGGGTGGCGTAAAGGGTGGTGGTTTTACCCGAACCGGTGGGGCCACTGATTAAAACCACACCATGGGGTTTACGAATAGCCTCTTTAAAAGTGTTCAACTCCTTTTCAGAAAAACCCAGTTTACCCAGTTCTATCTGCATAGCATCCCGGCTCAACAAACGCATCACCACCTTTTCACCGTGAAGCGTTGGTAAAACCGAAACGCGGATATCAAATTTCAGCTGATCTTCCCGGAATTCAATACGGCCGTCTTGAGGTAAGCGCTTTTCAGCAATATCCAGGTGGCTTTGAATTTTGATTTTATTGACCACCGGTGGATAGTCGATCATGGGAATCTCATAACGCTCTACCAGCTTGCCATCTATTCGAATGCGAACCCGGCACTTATCCTCATAAGGTTCAAGGTGAATATCACTGGAGCCCAATTCATGAGCTTCGCGAATAAGATTTCTTAAAAAATCCTTCTCTTCACGATAATTGAAGGTGAGCTCTTGTTTTGGTTGATTTTTTTTCCTGCGGTAATAGCGGGTAAGCGTTCGTTGTATTTTTGATGATTCGGATTTTTCCAATTCTACCGGTAAACCAAAAACCAGTTCCAGTTCATCGATTAAATCGAGGCGGTAATGCAACTCATCCACATAAAAGGCCAATTGGTGCTTACCGATAAGCTTAGGCACAATTTGGTAATGGAAGGCCTGCTCAGGGGTAAGGAACTGCTGTTCACCAGTGCTGATCTGGAAAAAATCGGAAGAGGCGGTTTCAGCTTTTGCCATTAATACATCAGGTTAAGTTGGTACAAATCGAAGCCCACCAAAGGCTTCATCACATATAATAAGGCCAGGAAAAGTGATTGTAAGCCTGCCAGTGGTACCGTTTTTCCACGGAAAACAACCAGTGCCAATACCACACTTAAAACCAGGCTAAACACCATAAAAAGCGGGAATACGGGAAAAGGAAGAGCCAAGGCCGCTACTAAGAAGAAAAGCAAATCCCCTAAGCCAATGTAATTTTTCCAAAGCTCCCGGAGGGATACTTTTTTGAAGTGAAACCATACGGTTAACAGCAACATTTGGATACCCAGAAAGGAAAGGTTCAGAAGGCTTTCATTCCAAAAAACTCCCAAGCTACGCTCGGTAAATGAAATTCCCAGCAGTAATAGCAAGGCAGCCGGAAACAGGAACCAGCTCACACCCCGATAACGCATATCCTGATAAAAGATAAGCATGAGTACCGCCAAAACGGAGATGTACAGGAAGGCGTACATATTAGTCCTTTGTCACTTCCACCAGGTTTTGATCCTGATCGATTTCCCAAACATTAATCGCCCCATCACCGTCAAAATCAGCCAATGCCGTTGCTCTTGCCTTAAAAGTGGTGGGTGAAGCTTCCACTACCTCAATTCGGTAATTGGCATTACCTCCTTCCTCAATGGTCCGTTCGTGCTCAAAACCAATGGCATTCAAATCTGAAGAGTACTGCGACTTTAGCATGAAGTGACTGCGCTCGAGGGTATATACATGCTTGAGTTGCAACTTGGCTTCTGTACCCTTGGTTTTAGAAATCAGCGGCATAAGATTGGGCAATGCCAAAAGAATGAGTATGCCGATAATTACCAGAACAATGAGCAATTCATTGAGGGTATAAGCCTTCAATTTACGGTTAAGGGATTTCATGGGGGTAGTTGTTTGTTTACTTTTGCGCTAAGATGAATATTCCATTATAGTGGTCAATTGGACAAAATTTACTATTTTGGAACTCCTTATTAACAAAGGGCTGTAGAGCCAATACTTTTTTAAACTTGACCTTAACCTCACATGAAACATGAAATTCAAGCTCGTGTAGGGCAACTGGTTTCCTCGTTATCCCTGTCGGAAAAAGAGGTACTGTTTAAACACCTGCACGCCACCCTTCCCGAATGGCAGAATCAAAGTAAACTGGCGGAGTTGCTGGAAGAACTCTATACCGACCCGGCTTCTGAAAACATCCATTACAGCCGCAAAAATTTCGACCTGCTGGAAAACCGTATCCTGGACAGCCTTCTTTTCGATATTAACCTGAACCGTAAGGGAAAATTTAACGATGATGGTAATGCAACACTAAGTCTAAGGAAAGAGGCTCTGAAAATGAGAGTTTTACAGAAGAGAGGCGTGTTGCACCGCGCTTATAAAATGGCGCAAAATGTAAAGCAGCAAGCCTTGCTGGATGAGGATTACGACAGCATTATCGAGTCCCTGAACCTTCAACTTTCCATGATCGGGCTTCAGCAGGATGCCCAAAAATTTAAAGAACTTACCGAACAGATTAACCATTTTGAGTACCACCGCTTTGCCAAGCGTAAGAGCCTCGCTCTTTTATATGAGCTCAAAATGAAGAAATTTTACGGACTGACTGAAAACCTGGACCTTTTTGTAAAGGATAGTATTATGACCTTGCAAAGGTATCAGGAGCGGGTTCACTGCCGCACCATTGATTTTGTACATGGCTTTTTTATTAAGGAAGATTTTGAGTTGGAAGACAACTGGCTGGAAGCACACTATTATATGAGCCAGCTTTTTACTAAAGCCGAAGAGCTACCGAGAAACACCCCCCATTTTAACTTTTGGGAATTGGTGTTTGAGCAGGGACGGCTTTGTATTAAAACGGGTGACGCAGAGAATGGACTATTCCTGCTGGAAAAGTGCCTGAAACAACTACCCCCTGAACACCTGGCCTACCAACAGTCGGTAGAAATGGCGTTTTTTACGCTCTTTCATAAAAAAGACTTTAGGGAGTGCCGCAAACTATTGGATGGTTATCGAAATACCCACTTTTACCAACGGTACCTATCCAAAGAAAATCAACACCATTGGAACTTCAGGCTGGCCTGTTTACTGTACCATCAAGGTAAAATTGAAAAGGTTAAAAAGCTTTTAGAACAATGCCACTTATTTGAAAAAAGTGGTGTACAGCAAGCCTTGAACGTACGTTTCCTTAAAATTATCGTTAGTATTGACGAGCAAAAAACCGACCTGGCCGATCATTACCTGGAATCGCTCCGTAAGCACATCTCACGGCACTCCTGGCAGGCTCAAATGAAAGAATTGAACCTTTACCCTTTCTATTACAGTTTACTGAAGCTTAGAAACACGGGTTATCGTTTTGCTGAGTTTTCACAAAGATACCCGGAGCATATCGAGGAACTGACCACACTTCAACAGGATCAAAAGGAATGCAGCATAGAAACCCTTCCGCTTATTTCATACTGGCATTGGGTTAAAAAGGGTAGTTTTCATCAAAATTCCTTGCCGCAGGCTTCTGAAAAGTTTACGGTACATAGAAAAGTACACCATTAAATATCCGGTGCTGAATTCATGGGCTCGGCTTAAAGAATACACGGTGGTTTACTTTCCTGGTACTGCGTTTAATTTACTTCCATATCCAGGTGCTTTAGTATAAAGCTCCACTTCAATGCTTCGTAAAGGTTGCGGTCTTTGAGTTTGGAACTCCCGTAATGGCCCGCCATGCTTTGCAGATTTAAGAGGAAAGGTGTAGTATCAGAAGTTTCCTGTAGGCGCGCCAGGAACTTGTAAGAGTGTAAAGGAGGAACCCGGTCATCGTGATCACCGGTAACCAGCAAGGTAGGCGGATATTTTTTTGAATTTTTCACGTTGTGATAGGGAGAGTAACTCAGCAAATTCAGAAATTGTACGGAGTCGTCCGGAGAACCGTATTCGTCATGATGCATTAATCCATTTCCAAACTTATCGTACCTCAGCATATCAAAAACCCCCATTTCGGGTACCGCAACCTTAAAGAGATCGGGGCGTTGTGTGATAGCTGAACCCACCAGTAAGCCTCCGTTAGAACCTCCGGTAATGGCTATACGGTTGGAATTGGTCATTCTGGCTTTAATTAAAAATTCAGCTGCGGCTATAAAATCATCAAATGAATTTTGCTTGTTGAGTGTTTTACCGGCTTCGTGCCATGAAGTGCCCAACTCACCCCCGCCCCTTATTTGTGGAGTGGCCAATATGCCTCCGCTATTGAGAAACAAAACATAGCCCGGATCAAAGTGGGGGGTTAAAGAAATGCCAAATCCCCCGTACCCATATAACAACAAAGGGTTATCACCGGATGTAAGGTCCAAGCCTTTTTTGTAGGTAATATACATAGGTATGTGTGTACCATCCTTTGAAGGGTATTTCACATGGCGGGTTTCAAATTGCTTATGGTCGTAAATGATTTTTGTTGCAGAAAGGGGCTCAATGGTGTTCTCCTTAAAATTGATTTTATAGTAGATCGAGGGAAGGTAAAATGAATTGATGCGGTAGAGGGTTTCTTTATCTTCAGGAGTGCCTTCAAAACCGGAAACATTGAAACCTTCTTCAAAGTCTTCGGTAATCAGCAATTTACCTTCAAGGTCGAAAACAGCCAGCATGTACTGTCCATGCGAATAATAGAGAACAACTATCTTGTTGTTTATGATGTTCACCTTTTCTATACGCTTCGCCTGCTCGGGGACTACTTCCCGGAGAGCACCTGATTCCGCGTCCATTACCAGAACCCGGTAATTGTTTGCTTCATGGTTAGTCCACATGTAGAGTTTACCATCAATATGATCGATAATGGAAAATTCTGATTGCTGATCCGGGTAGCTGAGTAGTGTTCTCATTGTTGATCCCTGGTCCAGGTTCTTACTGAGTATCACCTTCTGGTAAGTTTCTCCAGTGCGTTTAAAGGTGTAAAGCAGCAGGTATTTTTCATCGGTAGTCAGTTGAAAGTAGGACTTTGAATAGGGCCGGTCTTTTATCTCAAAAATCAACTGATCTTCCTCTTGAGAGGTGCCCACTTGGTGGTAAAAAAGCCTCGGATTTCTGATTTGCTCCAGCAATTCCATCCCCACCTCGGGAGTATCGTAGCCCCAATAGAAAAAACCGTCATCCTTCCAACCGATATCACTGTATTTAACCCACTTTATAACGTCATCCAGGTAGCGACTTTCCTGCATATCACGGATGCGTATTTCCCGCCAGTCCGAACCTGACCGTGAAAGGCTGAAGGCAATGAATCGCTCGTCTCCCGATACTTTAAAATTGGTGATTCCCACCTCTTCTCCCCTTTCCTCAAATCTGTCCGGGTTAATAATATTGCGGCTGTTGGCATGATACGAGGCTTGCTGATACAGGGAGGGGCTTGAATGGTAATTGATATATTGATAGAAATAATACTGATTTCCCTGTTTGATGAGCGGTTGAAAATCGCTGTACGCATAATGTACCAGGGCTGAGTAAACCCTGCTGAAGTTTTTCAACTCATTGCGCTTATATTCTTCCAACACCCCGGTTTGCTGATGGAGCCACTGATCCAGCTTAGGAGAAGGCTTCTCCATCCAGCGATAGGGATCGGCCACCGTCTGTCCGAAAATCAGCTCGGAAGTGCCGTCCTTCTCCGCTAACGGGTAATTGAAAAACTCCTGGGCACACAACTCAAAGCACAGAAATGCCATGGCAATGAGCAAAAAATTCTTAGGCATTGGGCCAGATTAATTGGTTTATTTACAGGGGCGGAAGTTAATTAATTAAAGGTTTTAACCTGGCCGGAATGGTTAATGGCTATTCATAATTACCATTTAATGCAGAGAATTGCGTAAACCAACTTTTCTTTGAAGTTGATTCACTGAGATAGTATTGCTATTGGTGATGCCTGCTTAAAAAAAATTATTTGCATATACTTAAAAACATACCCAAAAGCGCGGTTGTAGAAGATTCTAGCAATTGGAACGATGTATGAAGCTCCTTACCTGTCAATATTGCTTCCAATAAACTGTAAATCGTTTTTCTACCACTTCCTCGGATAAACTGTCTTTTTGATATACAAAAAGACCAGCAATGCCATCATAACGGTAAAAATCCGAAGAATCTATAGCTACATAAAAATTACTGGTTTCACGCGATAACAGCTCCTGAAATGTATATATTCCAGGAAAAATAGTAGATAATGCAACTATAGTATCTTTAATCAAATACTCCAATTCATACAATTGTAACTCCCCATGTGTATTAATAGGCATGCCTATTTTATGGGTTAGATTATTGGTCATTTTTAAAGAGATAGCTACATCTGAATTATATAATTTTAAACCTGGCCTATTTCTGGTTTCATTCTGAGTAACAAGTTCCTGAAATTCAACCTCAACGGCTTCCTTAGTCTTTTTGACCTCTGGTCCATCTGAATTGCAAGAATCCAAAAATACCAATGCCGTTAAAAGCCAACTAAATCTATAAGCAGTGCGCATGAGTTATGGAGAATACCCTGTATTTGGAACAATTTATAAAAATAGCTTATTTACTGTGGGTCGATTTTGTTTACTGCTGGTGGCATTGTAAATATAAATACGGAGAAAACACCTTTATTCCCGCTTCCTAATCTCAGACAGATAAGCTCTATTACGATCGCTTAGTTTCTCTTTGTTTTCTTTTGCCCAAGTAAATATTTCAATAGTTCTGGAAGAACTTGAATAGTTTTGAGATTGACGCATATAACTTGACTGGAACAATAACAAGCATAAATAATCGTAAGCCTTGTTTGAGATCAAAACCCCATCAGGGTAACCTCGATCAACTTCTTCTTTGTGGCACCGAAGTAAGGCTTTTAAGGATACCTCTTCAAAAAAATCAGGACAAGTGTGTTGAAGTTGAATTAAAATTGGCAAATAGAAATTATCTAGAACTCCCAGGATACTATCAAACTTTCCAGATGTCTCAATTAGTGTATTGATTTGTTTTAATTGGTCCAGAGATTCGCACTTAACCTCAGAAACATTAATAGATATTCTATCATTCTGTACAGAGGCTTCATTACAACAAGTTATGACAACTAAAGGCAGGATAAGTAAACTCTTTAAGAACTTCATCACTAAAATTTTACAGTTATTCTCCGTCCAAGTGCAGTGGAACGCCTTTGTATTCCTCCTGGATGAGTGTAAACCTAATTCATCTTGGTATTCTTTTCCATTGGACAGGTATTTATGTGCAGTCTGCGTAGCTACCCCATAATCGGTTCCTTTATGTTCAAGACCAAAAGGATAGTAGTTGTGCTGTTACTTGATCTCGCTTACCTCCACGGCCTCATCTTCGTTGTAATCACTGAAGGCCAGGTTGGTAAGTTAATTTTTGCTTGTAAATCAATAACCAAATCTTTGAACATTTTCTTCAAACACCCCTATAAGACTATCTTTTATGGGATGGTCCGATTGGTAATGTTGCAGGCTATCTAATATTTGGGCAAAGGGAAGATCCATAGGCTCTTCATATTCCATTAAGCTTAATAAATACCTTTTATCGATATCTTCATTAGCTTCAAGGATCTTCATGTAATCGCTAAAATGATAACAAAAACCTGCAACTAATATATCTCTGGCAATTTCTGAATAGGTAGATTCCCCATGTTGAACAAGAACACTATCACCACCTACCATAACTATTTCATGATCAGGGGAAGGATATTTTTTTGACCACTTACAACCCCGATCGAATGCACACAGGAACTTTTCCAGATCAGAGAATGATACTACCTCTGCTTGCATTTCAGCTACTTTTCTAACTATTTCTTTATCACACTTATCACATTTACTTTCTTGGACCCGTGTCTTTTCTTTCGTACTAGTCTTATTCTGCTTATTGTTGCAGGAAAAAATGACAGCCAAGAAAAAAATTATCAAAAGAATACGTTTCATAAATTTTAAATTTTAATAAGTATCAGTGCTGCCGTTTCCTATCAAGTTTACATTCTGCAACATCTGCCGTGTAGAACTTATTATGGGTTATACAAATACTTATGCGTAACACCCTTCTTAGCTGGGTATGGAGAAGAAACTCGGGCAAGCTAAAGGGATGTGCCTAAAAAAAAACGGCCCGTCTGCCGTCAGGAAGGCTACTGGGCCGGGTTTTTCAACATTTATTTTGGTAGTCGAGTTAATAAAATTGTATCCGGCAAAAAAGGATGACCGTTCTCTTTTATAATCAGCATTAGCTGATTATCTATAGCTAGAATATTGATATTTCTTGATTCTTCATCGTAACAACTCGTCATTATACCTGTAAAGATATTTTGTTTGTCAAGCTTAAGCTTTAGGGAGGCACCCTCATCTGACAGGCAACAATCTATCCTTTTTCCTTCTTGTATTACAAAGCAATGTGTTCCAGTAACCTGTTGCTCTTTTTGCCGTAATTCAACCGTCAAGTTTTCTGTTTGATCTCTATATTTTCCAGTTACATCAACCTTTGATTGCACCTGATTGATATTGCTGCATAAAGTCAGTAAAAACAGTAACACGATAACTATTAATATTCGGAGTGTCAAAATCATCATTTGTAATTAAAGCTATTAACTCTATTTTGCCAACCTTTCAAAAATTTCCCTAAACGCGGATTCCTTTCAACTAACTCATGATATCTACACAACCTCTCTTGTTTGTATAAATAAAACATATCTCCACCACCATAAGAATCGATCAAGTTATTGATTGATCCAACCGATCCCTTTAACCCGAAGACCCCTGTGGTTCTTCCTAATACGCTTCGACCACCATTTTTTCAGCTATGGTGGCCGGCCATACCGCTTTCGTAGTTGAATACCGACTGTTGTACCAGGGTGAGGGCATCTTCTTCGGTAAGGGTTTCACCCAGGTGGGATCAGCTAAAGCTTGAAGTTAAATACTTGCTCATACGCTAATTTTACCGCAGTTCCTCCTTGTATAGCTGGCTTCCATTTATCCATAACTTGAATAACACGCTTCGCCTCTTCATCAAGTATAGGATGTGCGGATTGTATTATTTCCACTTCATCCACACGTCCATCCGTTTGGACAACATATTTTACAATAACCACACCTTCTATACTATCCCTTATGGCTGATTTTGGATATTTCAATTCCCGGTGTATGTAATTACTTATTCCTATTTCACCTCCAGGATACATAGCCCATTTTTCTATCAATGAAAACCCATGGCTTTCTTTGTTAGGATTAACCTCTTGATACTCTTCCTGTGCAAGTGTCAGTACAGGAAGGAAGAGTGATAAAAAAACCATGATATTTACCGCACTACTATTCTTTATTGTAGATAATCTTAATGAGTTCATTGTACTTGGGATTCTCTGAGTCAAATTTAACTAACACACTATCTCCTGCCTCATACGTAGCAGTGTACGACCTTTCAAGCTTATTCTCATATACTCCGTTGAAAATTGAAGTTTTTCTTGGGAAACTATAATATACTCTTAATTTATAATAACCTCTGCCCCAATGAATATGTCTAGTACTATCTACGTGCGCAACGACATAATCAGGGTTATCTATTGTAGTTCTTGAGCAACCACAGATAAACGTGAAAAATGTAAGAAAAAGTAAGAGCAATATTCGATTCAAAACTTATTGATTTCTATAATCTTCTGCTGCTTGTCGCTGCCAATTACTACCTGTATACCTTCCGCTACTCTTTTTTAGAAAAGCGTTCCACGAGTTCCGAGGAACAGTTGATCTTTGAGGTAACAACAACTGCGAACTTGGGACTGGTAAGGACCATGTACTTGGACTGCTTGTGTTTGGACTAAGTGTTGTCTGGAGAAGAGGTCCTGCGGTTCCACCAGTCACATCTAAAGCCATAATTATATATGCATCAGCAAGCATCAAGTTTCCCATTGTGTGCCCGTAAGTCATCCAATAGTCATGGCTATTTAGGATACCAAAATTACCTTTTGCTTCACGACTTTTTATGAACCTTGCAATTGGATTATCGGTGGACAGAATACTTGACCTTACTGCTAGATCTCGATCGTTATAGATATGACCAGTATTATTGTTGGTGCCAATTGATGGATTAGAAGTTTGGTAACCCCCACTGGGTGTGATGGTTGACTCTGCGAGCCTATTAGTTTCCCGAGTAGTTGATCCATCAGCATTATAATAAATCGCCTCCCCTGTATTCTCATCAATTGCACTGCCTTGCTCACCTCTATAAGTTCCAGATTTTCCTTGATCCGTTAAATCCTGCTGGCTATGCACGTCAGGATCATAACTCATGCTTCCGTCTTCACCTTCCACCCAACCTTCAAACAAACCACTCGGATCACTAAATGAAATAGGGTTATTAAACCCAAAACGGGATACAGACCAATTGTACGCCTGCTCTGCCAGCGGATCTACTCCCCAAAAGCCTTCCAGTTTGGTGATCTAAATTCCGCCAGTCCATTGCCGTCCAGTTCAAGGCTAGCTCATCCTGCAACTCCTTACCATTGTAGAGATACTTATGCGTAGTCTGCGTGGCCACCCCGTAATCCGTTCCTTTATGTTCAAGACCAAAAGGATAGTAGTTGTGCTGTTACTTGATCTCGCTTACCTCCACGGCCTCATCTTCGTTGTAATCACTGAAGGCCAGGTTGGTAAGTTAATTTTTGCTTGTAAATCAATAACCAAATCTTTGAACATTTTCTTCAAACACCCCTATAAGACTATCTTTTATGGGATGGTCCGATTGGTAATGTTGCAGGCTATCTAATATTTGGGCAAAGGGAAGATCCATAGGCTCTTCATATTCCATTAAGCTTAATAAATACCTTTTATCGATACCCTTATTAGATTCAAGGATTTTCATATAATCAGTGAACATGTAATACAAGTACATAATCGCAATTTCTTGAGCAATTTCCTCATACGTAGATACTCCACGCTGAAATGCGATACTGTCTTTTCCACTAGCTAATATCACATTTTGCTCATATGGGAATTTTTTAGACCACTTGCAATTTTCATCTAGAGCACATAAAAATCGATCTAAGTCTTCGTAGCTTATTGAATCTTTTGATTTTTCCAACTTTTCAACAATATCTTTATCACACTTATCACATTTGCTTTCTTGGACCCGTGTCTTTTCTTTCCTACTTGTCGGACTAGTATTATTCTGCTTGTTGTTGCAGGAAAACATGACAGGCAAGAAAAAAATTACCAAAAGAATACGTTTCATAAATTTTAAATTTTAATAAGTATCAGGGCTACCGTTTCCTATCAAGCTTACATTCTGCAACATCTGCCGTGTAGAACTTATTATAGTTTGAGTAGTTGTGTTTATGTTAAATAGAACTTGATTTCCACTCAATGTAAAACCTATAGGTTGCCCACCCAAAGCCCCATTATTAATAATGTTTGAAGCAGGAAACCCTGCAGCAACTAATCCTGATCTTAAAGTATTATATCTATTTGCAAATAAATTTGCATTTGCAGCTATTCTAAGTGTAGATCTGATTGAAATTCCAATAGTGCTTGAGCTACTTATTGTAGTGGTAATATTTCCGTTGGTACTTGATGTAGTTGAGTTAGGTGCAAGCCCTACTAGATTCCTAAAGATATTAGGTGAAGTACTTGGAGCAAGATTTGCCCTACCTGGAACAAAATTTATTACCGGGGTAACCGTGCTAGAAGTCGATGCTGAAGAAGTAGAACTTGGATTGGCAGTTGTAAATTGGATAGATCCTATCCGGCCTGGATTATCACGATCTACAAAACCATTCCTATGGGGGTGTAACTTAAATCTCTCCTGAACCATCTGTCTTTCATGTGGATACAAAAATTTATCCGATGTTCTTTCACTTACCAGATTATTGTTAGCATCATAGTTCTGATATTGAATTTGTAAAGGACTATTATGCAAATCCCCTAATTCCTGATTGGATTGTGGGGTTATCGTTGTTTGAAAACCTCCATTGGTTTGTGCCACCCGCTTTATGCTTAGATGTTCCAAGCCTTCTAGTTCTATACCATCGGTTACCCTATTCTCACTAAAAGCATAAACACTATTGTGAACATATTCATCCGCCAAAGGATCGGTATTAAAAAACCTGCCAAGCTCCGGCATAGAGTTTCGCCACCTGAAAGAATACCACCCCAACCCTAACTCGTCTTGCAGCTCCTGCTTTTGGAAAAGATACTTATACGTAGTCTGCGTGGCCACCCCGTAATTCGTTCCTTTATGTTCCAGGCCAAAAGGATAGTAGTTGTGCTGTTGCGTGATCTCGCTTACCTCCACGGCCTCATCTTCATTATAATCACTAAAGCCTAAACAGGTGTTGCCCAGGTGATCTTTATAGTAATATTCATAACGCCAGCTGCCATTATCTTCCACCGCCCGGCCCTCATCGGTAAATATAAAGTCCAGGTTACCATCCGTGTAATTACCAATGGCGCTGTAATCAGTGGTGACGATTACAGAATAGGGTTGTTGCTGGAATACTACTTTTTGCAATTTATTACCGTTAGCATCGTAAATATATTCAATATAACCACCATGGCTATTGAAGGTGATCTTTTTAGGCAAATTCAAATGATTATAGGTAATCTGATTTATATTTTTATTTAAATCAGCCGTCATATTGCCGTTGGCATCGTAACTGTAATCGTTGCCACTGGTGTTGCCATCGTTAAAATCGTTAATATGATGAGTAGCCGCATCACTTACCGCCAGCAGTTGATCGCCACTGTAGGTATAGCTGAGGTTATCCATCAGGCCAAAGCCGGGGCTGCTCACCGTACCGCTGGTAAAGCCCTTGCGCTGCAGGCCTTGTATGTTCCCGTTGCGGTCGTAACTCATGGCACTGAGGCTGTAGCGGTTCACTTCCTGGTCCCAAAGGAGATTGTTGTAATTAAAGGCTTTGTAGGTAGCGGCCGTAATGCGGTTGAGGCCATCGTACTGGTAGCCGTAGGCCCTGCGCACCTGGTCGCCCGCGGCTTTCCAGTGCATTTCGGCTATGTTGCCGTTGTACAGCGGAGTGCTCTGTAAGGGGTCGTTATCATTGAACTGGGTGCTCTTAGCGTTGTACTTCAGCTCCAGCCCCCACAGGTCGTTCTCATCGTTATTGAAAAAGGCGTTGCTGAACTCGTAAGCGGCATAGGCCGCCCCGAAACGGTTGAGGGCCTGGGCACTCACCGTATTGGTAATGTTGTTTTGTGCCAGTACGGTGGCCAGGTAATCCTGGCAGGCTTCCATCACTTCCACGGTACCCATACCTTCGCTGGTGCTTACGGTACTAAAGTCCACCGTAAGGGGGTTGTAACCACCTCCCCCGTCATCGGTAAGGGCCAGCAGTTGGTTGTATTCATTGAGGTTGGTGGTGGTTTTATCCATAATAAACACCTCCGCTTCCTGGTCGCTGCCCTCAATCTTCAGGTAGAGTTGATGGCCATTTTTTTCCAGGTAGGTAAGGTCTAGTTGTGCAGAGGCAAAAGCTACCGAATCGGGGTGCATAAGGTGGCCGGCCTTACCGCTTACGTAGTTGAATACCGCCTGTTGTACCAGAGTGAGCGCATCTTCTTCGGTAAGGGTTTCACCCAGGTGGGCGTCCACCTCGGGATAAATCCAGTTGGTGAGGTCACCTACCGTGGTGCTGGCGTTCACAATACGGGCGGAAGAGTAGGTATTGCTGTAGGCCACCCCGGCTATAGACCGGAGGTCGTCATACACCGGGTTTTCTTCGGTGTAGTCCATCAGCCACAGGCGGCTGGCTTCATCGTTTTCGTAATGGTCGGTAAGCAGGTTGCCTTCCACCTGCATTTCCGATTGGTCCTGCACCCATATCTCCAGGCCCAGGGGCTGCTCTTCGGGATCCAATACCTCGGTGAGCTTAAAGCTGAGGCTGCTGAATTCAAAGGCACTGATGGCTCCCCCGGTACTGGCACTGGCATCGTTATAGGCATCGTCCTTCAGGTCGGCATTGTTGATGTGGGTAAGCCAGCCACGTATGTTATAGGCATAATCCACGGACTGTAAATATTTCTGAGTCCAGCCGGGGGGTATGGTACCCCCTGGGTACGGCAGCCCGTGCAGGTCTTTTTCGGTAAGCTGCCCCAGGGCATTGTAACTCAGTTCGGAAAGGATGACCTCACCCTGGTCGTCAATATCCTGGTAGGTTTTGAGCAGGCGCCCGGCATGGTCGTAGGTAAAACGCTTTTCGATGGTATGGGTTTGGCTGCCGTTATCGTGATGATGATAGCTGCGCAGCAGTTCCCCGATGAAGTTGTACTGGTTGAATACCCGGTCGATACCGCCCAGGTGGTTTTCCGCCTCACTTTGGATCACGCGGCCCCTTTCATCGTACCAGCTCACCGAGCGTAGAAAAGTGGTGCCGCTACCGTCCAGCACCTGCACCAGGCTGCCGGTAGGAAGGGAACGGGTGCGCAGGGTAGGATTAATGACATTAAAGCCGTTGGGTGGAGTGGCAGCACTTACGTCCGGGCTACCGTCCCGGTCAAAGTCGTAATCATCGTAATAATTAATGATGTGGTAGTCAATCCCCCCGTTTATAGGAAAAGCTTGCTGTGTATATCCGTGTAAACTTCCGGATGCAGAAGATCTATTCTCGTAATTCTGATAAGTAAAATTGGCCAGGCCATTATCCAGGTTACTTTGCATGCTGCTACGTGTACCTGTAGTGATCAGCAAACCTTTAATGACCGGCCTTCCTATTTTGTCGTATTTGGTGAAAGACCATTCATTCCTAATCCGTTGACCCGCATCCTGGCTCAAAACCGGCCGGTTCAAATTATCATATACCACATATTCCCAACCCTTGTGAGGAATCTTCTTTTCTATTAAACGCTTTTCATGGTCGTAACGGTAGCGATATACCCGTTCTGGTATTTCTGCATCTACATCATAAGTGCTCATTTGGCTATACGCCTCGGGTGGTATCACGCAATGCAGCAAACCTTGGTAATCATATATATAGTAGGTTTGTGTATATTCAACGGGCGATAAGCTCAACTGAGCAGATTTAAGCACCACGCGATTTAATTTATCGAGGAATTTAAGTGTTTTATAGCCATGCTCATCGGTGGTTTCCTCAACCATTAATTCATCCTCATCATAAAATTGCGCGGAAGTAACTGCTCCCGTGCCGGCATTCACTTGCCAAAATCGCACCTCGTTAGGCAGGTTCAATCGATAATTAATTTGGATGGAATGGCTGTTGTACCAGCCCTCCCCCGGTGCAAACCGCTCTGTGACCTTCCCTAAAGGACTACTCTCAAAAACCGTTGTTCCCCAGGGGAAGTCGGAATGAGCTACCCGCGCCTTATTTTTATAAAAATTGGCCTGGGTGCTTAGGGCATTGTTTTTATAATTCAAACCCGATGCCCCATCCGCAAAAGGTAAATATTGGGAAGCTTCCCTGCCCATCTGATCATAGGAATACACTTTAACAATATCCTCGTAATTTGAACTATTCCGATAAAGAATCTCCTGATCAGGCCGCCCCAGTCCATCGTAATAAATGACGGACTGTTGTTTGGATACATCTGGCAGGTTATTCATTTGAGTTTCCGTCAAAACTTCCACCCTCAGCTTTGTAGTATGAATATAGTTTTGATTAGAGCTTTGGCCCTTCAAACCTAAGGAGATACTGCTTAAAACTGCAATTATTAAAATTGGAAAACGCATACTGTTAAGGTTAAGGTTTGTAATGGTATTGATTGTACTCCAGTATATTACCACTGGCATCCTTTACGGATTGAAGTTTCCCCGAGGCATCGTACTCATAATTCTGAGCTTCTCCCCGGGGATCGGTAACGCTTATCACCCCAAAACCCGGTTTAAAATTATAAGTGGTCATTTCCGCTCCTTCGGGATAAAGACGGCACTCATCGAGAAGATAATAATGATCAGGATCATTATTTACCGTAATAGCTTTTATCCCTACATTTTGAGCTAAAGGAATGCTGTTGAGGTTTTTCGCATCATTAAGGTTTACCGAAACCTGGAACATTTTCCACTCACCCTCCGTATCAGTGAAGTTTAAAGATATTCCTGAAGATAGTATAAGCTCATTTGCCGTTCCCGGATCCTTTATTATTTCCAGGAGGATATTACCTCCGGTGAACCCGGATTCTGTTTTGATCCACACCGAAAAGAGGTAATCTCGGTCCTGGTCGGGATTATCCAGGCGTAATTCCGGACTCCATACCGGGTTGCCCGCTGCAACAGACCTGCTATAAGCACCGCTGTAATGATCAAGACCATAATTCCCGCTTGGGCTTTCAAAACCATTGTAGAGGGTTTGATGCTCAGCTGCATTAACAACCATGGCCCGACTGGTATAAATATCATTTTCAAGAACTGCGGTTGTTATACCCGCTTCTTCATGAATATTGATCAATCGATCATCGTTGTCGTATTCGTAGCTCCCGCGCTTTTCCCAATCCGTATCAAGAATATCGTCTTTATCGAAGCTATACCATCCCGGTTGACCGGTGTAGTCATGTACCTCCGTTAGGTTACCCTCTGTATCATACAGTGTAACCTTACCTTCGTGCATCGTACTACCAGTGCGCTTGATTTCCGCCACGGGATAAGCCAGCTTGTGATCTGCGATCATTGCCGAGGCAAAAGCTGCCTGTGGATCTGTGCTGTTTTCCAAGTGTTTGGTATAAACGTATTCGGTGCTGTACAAAAGCCCGTCACTATTTTGGGCCTCACTCTTTATTTTCAAATGGTGTTCGGTATCATACTCATAATCTGTAACTGAAACATACTGACTACCGTCATCCATATATTTAGTCTCGGTTTGAGTTTCTAGGATTTTTTGAGTTAAGTCATGCTCATAATGATATTCGGACATTAACCAGAGATCATCATTCTCGTTAGAGGAAACATAATGACATAATTCCTGAAACGCCATGACAATAGATTCATATTGAGAGCCTACAGGAGCCCTGTACATATCTCCGTTCAAAGTCCCTCTTTTCAAATCTATATATTGAAAATCCTTTTTCTCAACCGTTATAAAAGTATTATCCTGATCTTTAAATATAGTCTCACTTAAGAGTGTGCCGAAGTAATTGGAAAAAGGGCTTGGTATTCCACCTATATAGGCGATAGTATGATCAGGATAACCCACCGTTTGGGTTACAGGACACTCGACCTCCCTCGGGTGATTTGAATTATAAACCGTCTGCACTTCTTCGTTAACAAAAGTTCGTTCAATTTTCCCATCTACTCCACCATTAAACAATAGACTTACCTGGTCATAACCCACTAAACTTCCTTGAGCTTTTTTAACGGATGGAATCAGAGGCTTACCGGAAGTATGGATAGCCGGCTTGACACATGGAGCACTACCGCTACAACCATTTGGCTTAGAGGTAGTAAAAGATTCAAACTGGAAAAAAGGTACGGAAGTAAGTTTACCACCGCCATATTCCAATTCGCGACTGAGCGCTAGTATGCCATCGGATTTGTAATCTTTGACATTTTTTAAACGAATGCCAGCCCCAAGGCTGTAATGCCAACGGGGGTTAAAGGTATGCGGTTCGTACTCAAAAGTCGTATAACCCTTGGTAGGATATATAATTTTACTCAAATGTCCATAGAGGATCAAGGTTGGATTTGTTTCACGTTCATCATAAGGACAGTTCCAGGTAAAAAAATCCTCGTTACTCAAACTAAGATCCTTCATTACAATATGACTGGTATAACTATGATTATTTACAAGTAATTTTTTAGGTGGAAATCCGGTATTACTTGTTTGTCCATTAAAATAACCAAAGTTATCAATTGCGGCAGAATATTGTACCGGTACCTTGTCCGCATTATTATATTCAAAGGTGTATTCCTGGTATTCCAGGTTGTCATTATCAAAATACTTTATCGACTGGAGCCATAAACGACCTGGTATTGAGTGGTATGAAAACTTAACTTTCTTTACCAATTGGCTAATACCACTATGGCTACTATTCAATTGAACTTCATCCAGTCGTTGATAGCCATATAACCGGTTCCCCATGCTTCCGGCACCTCCGTCTGTCCCGGCCTCATTATCCGGCCTTGCCGAATAGATAAAGTTCATGGAGTACTCAAGCTGATGTCTGGAATAAGTAACATTGGTTAGATAGTTCTTATAGGAATAATGAATATCCCAACCAAAAAGAGCACTAAAATCATCGGTATGAGATGATGAAGAACTAAGGTCAGATACATCATAGCAAATTATACCCAAATAATTATGATTCTGGTCAATATTTTCAGTATACTGAGAAATATAGGTGTAATCAATCACTTCATTATCAATAGTTTCAATCCTGCGAATCTTCCATTCCGTAGCACTCCATCTTTTAAAATGATATGAGTCGGTCCTTTTGATTTTACTACGAGTCCAGCTTGTATAATCCCTACCGGTAGTGGATGCCGGTCCTTCGCCAAAATAATACTTATTGCCATAGGCATCAATAATCAGCCATTCACCATTGTCAGCTTGCGGAGGCTGTATTTCGAGCTCCTGGTTGGATTGTATAACCAAGTTTTTGCTGTAATCGTAAAAAAAAGTGGCTTGAATGCCATTAATGTTTAGGTGAAAAACATCCGGCTCCGTATCATAGGTTTTATTGAGCATAATATCATCCAACTTCGTACCGTAATTTCCAATGCTATAAGTTAGATCAGGTGCCCTAAAACCACAATTAGGGTCGCTAAGGGTATTACAGGGTGTTATCTTAACAATAGGAATATGAGAAGGAGATAGCCAACCAGTATAGTAGGCCTCTACTTGAAAATCTCCTCTCAATGGATTAAAATCACTGGAACCACGCATTTCACGAACTATGCTTCCACCGGCTCTTAAACTCCAATCCACTCCTATTTCGGAAGCCGGTTTGTTAATTTCCACTCCGTGGGTAGTGTAAGATGCAGATACAGCCATGTCCAAACTACTACCAGGAATATCCAGCAGCGGTAAGCTGATATTGACAGAGCCATTGTAATAGTTAATGGGTGTATTTCCGTAAGCTTCGAAACTATATTTTTCGGGAACATCAACTTGATATTGAGGGGGAGAGTCAAAATCTTTATTAACAGTTGTAGATTGTCCAAACGAACATGTTGCTTGTACAGCCAACGCTAGTACTGCAATGCGGGTTAAGGTTTTCATTTCAGTAGTATTAAAGCGTTAAAACTAGCAAGAAAATAATTTTCTCACAACAAAATATTTTACCTTAAAATACTGTTAATAATAGTTTTACTCCCTTATTCAATGGATAAAAAGGTAATCGCCTATTTATCAAGTTCGCTCCACAGCTAATATATAAAAATTAACCATTATGGATAATTTTCCTTTTTGATGGTTTAACGGGTGGAGACACTATATCTGCGGAAGCCCGGGGTTTCGTACACCTCCCACTCCCCGTCTTCATTGGTGTAAATCAGGTAGCCCTCCAGTTCGGGTTTGGAGTTGAGAAAATCAATGGATTGTTGCAAACCCTTTACCATGCAGAGGGTAGCGTAAGCATCGGCATCCATAGCATGGGGAGCAATGATGGAAACGCTCAGCAAACGGTTTTTAGCGGGAAAACCGGTGAAGGGATTGATGGTGTGAGCATACTTGAGGCCAGTGGCCTCATCTACCCAAAATTTGCGGTAGTTACCGGAGGTAGCCAGGGCCGCATCTTTAAGGGCAATGATCACCTGGAAACGATTTTCTTCATCAATTTCCTCGCTGGGTTTATCGATACCAATCTTCCAAACCTCGTTATCGGTATTCACACCCCGGGCGCGCACCTCACCCCCTACTTCCACCATGTAGTTTTCTATGCCCTTTCGTTCCAGAAAATCAACAATCACATCCACGGTATAACCCTGGGCAATGGCGTTAAAATCCATTTTAAAGCCCTTAGGCACCTTTATCTTTGAGCTTGCTTGTTGCGTCAAGCCCGTAATTTCAAGCTTATCGTAACCGATAAAAGCTTTAACGCTATCCACCCGGGCAGAATCTACCTGATCCCTTTTGGAGAGTCCGAAGCCCCAAAGTTCCACCAGGGGACCTACGGTAGGATCAAACTGTCCACCCGACTCTTTACTTACCGCCAGGGCTCTTTGCAGCACTTTCTGAAAAAGGGAATCCACTTCCACCAGGGTATCGCCTTTATTGATCATTGAAATCAAAGAATGGGGCTGGTAGGTACTCATGGAAGCATCGATGGCTTCAAAAATACCCTGTATTTCTTCCGAATAGTCTTTACCCTCCAACACCCGGTATTTGATCTGGAAAGTAGAACCCTGGGCGTAACCGGTATTGGTTACCAGTATCAAACGAGGCTCTTGTTTACAAGAAGAAACCGTCCATAAAATGAGGGCGAAAAGGCTGATAGCGGCAAATTTTTTCATGGAATCAAAAGTACGGAATCACCGGACAGAGCGGTAATCACCCTGTAAAAACAAAACGCCCGCCAAAGGCGAGCGTTTTTTCCAATATCTCAATTCTGATTATCTAAGATCTATCCTCCAAAATCATCGAAGGACACATTCTCGGGTGGTACGCCCCAATCGTCCACCATCTTCAGTACGGCAGCGTTCATCAGGGGAGGCCCACAGAAATAGAATTCAATTTCTTCCGGTTCTGGGTGCTTTTTCAAGTACTGATCGATCACCGCCTGGTGTACGAAGCCGGTAAAGCCATCGCCTTCTTTATCATCAATATCCTTTTTCTCAGTCCAGTTATCTTCTGGTAAAGGCTCGGAAAGCACAATGTGGAACTGGAAGTTGGGGAATTCCTTTTCAATATTTTGAAAATCGTCCAGGTAGAACAGCTCGCGTTTAGAACGGCCACCGTACCAGTACGATACCTTACGTCCGGTTTTCAAAGTATGGAACAGGTGGAACAAATGCGAACGCATGGGAGCCATTCCGGCACCACCACCGATGTACAGCATTTCGGCCTCGGTATCCTTGATGAAGAATTCTCCGTAAGGGCCGGAGATGGTTACCTTATCTCCCGGTTTTTGGGCAAATACGTAAGAGGAACAAATACCGGGGTTTACGTCCATCCATTTGTTTTTAGCTCTATCCCAGGGCGGGGTGGCAATACGGATGTTGAGCATCACAATATTCCCTTCAGCCGGGTGATTAGCCATGGAGTAAGCCCGGAAGATGGGCTCATCGTTCTTCATCTTCAAAGGCCACAGGTTGAATTTATCCCATTCCGACTTAAAGTCCATCGGGTCGCGGCCCAAGCGTGGGTGTGAAGTAATATCGATGTCCTTAAAGTCCACTTCACATTCCGGCACATCGATCTGGATGTAACCACCGGCTTCAAAATCGAGGTTTTCGCCTTCCGGTAGTTTTACCACAAATTCCTTAATAAAGGAGGCTACGTTGTAGTTGGATACTACCTCACACTCCCACTTTTTGATACCGAAAATCTCTTCCGGCACCTTGATCTTCATGTCGTTTTTCACCTTCACCTGGCAACCTAAACGCCAGTTTTCCTGAACCTCCTTACGGGTAAAATAACCCACTTCGGTGGGGAGTATTTCACCACCACCTTCCAATATCTGGCACTTGCACATGGCACAGGTACCTCCTCCTCCACAAGCGGAAGGCAGGAATATCTTCTGGTTGGACAAAGTGGTTAAAAGGGTATTCCCGGATTCCACTTCGCGCGGTTCACCGTTAATATCCAGCATTACCGGTCCGGAGGGAGCCAGTTTAGCTTTAGCTCCCAATAGTATGGATACCAGCAGGAAGATCACGATAAAGAAAACGACTATACTGGAAATGATAACCGTAGATGTTGCCAAAAATATCATCGTATGCTACGTCTTTTAAATCAGTTAGAGTTTAATTCCCATAAAGGCCATAAAGCCAATGCCCATAAGGCCGGTTATAATAAAGGTTATACCCAGGCCACGTAAGGGGGCCGGCACATTGGAATAACGGATCTTTTCACGGATGGCTGCAATGGCTACAATGGCCAAAAACCAACCGATACCGCTACCGATACCGAATACGGAAGCTTCCGCAATGGTATTGTAATTGCGCTCCTGCATAAAAAGGGAACCTCCCAAAATAGAGCAGTTTACCGCAATAAGGGGTAAGAAGATACCCAGTGCGCCATAAAGTGCCGGGGCGAATTTTTCCACGATCATTTCCACCAACTGCACCATGGAGGCGATTACCGCGATGAACATGATAAAGGAGAGGAAGCTCAGATCCACCTCTGCAAATTGAGGCCCCAGCCAACTCAAAGCTCCTTCTTTCAACACGTGGTTTTCTAGAAGATAGTTGATAGGAACGGTGATACCGAGTACAAAAATTACGGCCGCACCGAGGCCCACCCCGGTTTTTACGGTTTTAGATACAGCCAGGTAGGAACACATGCCCAGGAAGAAGGCAAAAATCATGTTCTCAACAAAGATGGCCTTTACGAATATGTTTACTAGTTCTTGCATGGTCCGTTTAGTTTTCTTCGATTAATTCACGGTTGCGGGATCTTTGGATCCAGATGATAATACCCACTGCGATCAGTGCCATGGGAGGCAAAAGGAAAAATCCGTTATCGCTGTAAAAGCCAGTGCCAGTTTCAGGATTCAGGTACCAGCTTTCGGGAATGATCTGCACCCCGAACAACTCACCGGAACCGAAAAGCTCGCGGAAAAAGGCGACAATAATCAAAATGGCTCCGTAGCCGAAGGCGTTACCGATACCGTCCAGGAAAGACTTCCAGGGACCGTTACCCAAAGCAAACGCCTCAAAACGACCCATGATAATACAGTTGGTAATGATCAGCCCCACAAAAACCGATAGTTCCTTGGACACATCATATACATAGGCCTTCAAAACCTGGTCCACCAAAATTACCAGCGAGGCTACCACCACCAGTTGCACGATAATACGGATACGGTTGGGTATGAAATTCCGCATCAATGAAATGATAACGTTACCGGCACCCAATACGAACAGTACCGAAATAGACATTACCACGGCAGGGTACAGTTTTACCGTAATCGCCAGTGCCGAACAAATACCCAAAACCTGCACGGTAATTGGGTTGCTGTCGTTCATAGGGTCGCTGATCAGCTTCCGGTTTTTCTTACTAAAGAGTGGCTCTCTTTGTTTTTTCTGCTTTTCTAAAGCTTCGGTTACTTCGGCCATATCTTCTTTGTTATTTTCTTCCAATGCTTAGATTTTTTAGGCTTATTTCATGGCGGTTGTACTGCTGGCATTATAATCCAACAGAAAAGGGAAATAAGCGGCTACGTTATCTTCAATCATATCCTGCACACCTTGTGAGGTAATGGTTCCTCCACTGATACCATCTACCTGGTAATCGCCCGCGGCACCACCTTTACGCACTTCGATGCTTACAAACTCCTTCTCAGCGTTCAGTATTTTCTTTTCGTGAAATTGCTCGGAGAACATGGGGGTTACAATCTCCGCTCCCAAACCGGGTGTTTCGCCTTTATGGTCGAATACGGCTCCGTAAACGGTATTGGCGTCATCACTTAAAGACATGTATCCCCATATAGGGCCCCAAAGTCCTTTACCCCGCAAGGGTATGATGTAATAGGTTTGCCCGTCCTTTTCGGCCACGTAAAGTGGAGCATTGCGCTCCTCCACGGGTTTAGCCACTTCTTTGGACATTTCAACGGTGAAGGCATCCACGCCTTCAGCCACTTTTCCATTGCGGATTACCAGTTCTTGTTTAATGTATTTGTCGTACTCGGCTGCCGCACCGTCACGCTCTACTTCCACACTGATGGAAGCCAGGATATTCTGCATTTTCTCACGCTCCACATTCTCATCCTGCATCGGTTTCAAGGAAGTAGCTGCGAAGGATAGCAATGCAGCAACCACTAGTACCATAATGGCGGCAAAGAAAAAGGTATAGCTGTTCTTATTTACGTCTAATGCCATGTTATTATGCGGTTTTTACGTTTACCTGTAATCTCTTTTTACGTTTTTTCACATTGGCCTCAATCACGTAGTGATCGATCAACGGGGCCATTACGTTCATAAAGAGGATAGCCATCATAACCCCCTCCGGGTAAGCCGGGTTAAACACCCGTATCATAATACAAAATAATCCCACCAGGAAGCCGTAAATCCATTTACCGCGCTTGGTTTGTGCAGCCGAAACGGGGTCGGTGGCCATGAATACAATACCAAAGGCAAATCCTCCCATAATCAGGTGCTGCCAATAAGGAACACCCATAAAGCCCTGCTGTTCAGGCGACAGTCCACCAAGTGTAGATACCCAGTTGAATATCAACCCCATAACAACGCCTCCTAAAAGGGCGCTCAGCATAATTCTCCAGCTACCGATACCGGTGAACAGCAGTATTGCCGCACCAATAAGAATGGCGATTACCGAAGTTTCACCGATACAACCGGGTATAGTTCCTATAAACATATCAATGGGTGCAAAAGAGGTAGAACCGGTAACGGCCAGATCTCCCAGGGCCGTGGCCCCGGAATAGCCATCTACTACACTTTGGCCTGCTTCGGTGGAAGTGTTGATCCACACCTTATCACCCGACATATAACTGGGGTAAGCGAAAAAAGCAAAGGCACGGGCGGTAAGGGCAGGGTTCAGGATGTTCATCCCGGTTCCACCGAATACTTCCTTGCCTAACACTACCGCAAATACTACGGAAAGGGCCACCATCCACAGGGGAATGTCCACCGGCATAATAAGCGGAATCAACATACCGGTTACCAGGTAACCCTCGTTGATCTGGTGCTTTTTGATCACGCAAAAAGCAAACTCAATGCCCAGGCCTACCGCGTACGAAACAACTACCATCGGTAAAACTTTAATGGCCCCGAACATAAATTTGTCCCAAAACCCTACCTGCTCACCTAAGGCCATATAGTGAAAATGGCCCACGTTCCACATGCCGAACAGTAAGGCTGGCACCAGTGCCAATACCACGGTGATCATGGTACGCTTCAAGTCAATACCATCTCTCACGTGAGCACCACTATGAGTGGTATGGCCCGGCACAAACAAAAAGGTGGCAAAGCCATCGTACACGGGGTATAGTTTTTCCAGCTTTCCGCCCTCTTCAAAGTGGGGCTTTACGCTTTCCAGTAAATTCTTAAATAACTTCATGATGTGTCGCTATTCTTTAGTCGCCTAATTCTTTGATCATTAAATCCAAACCTTCCCGAACGGTTTCCTGTACCGGGATTTTGGAAGTACAAACTACTTCACACAAGGCAAAGTCTTCCTCCGCCACCTCGTAAATACCCAGGTTTTCCATGGCTTCGATGTCCTTGATCATAATTGATTTGATCAACTGCACGGGATAAATATCAAATGGAAAAACCTTTTCGTACTCGCCCGTAACCACGTAAGCCCTTTCTTCACCGTTCATGGCCGTGTCGAGTTTATATTTTTTCTGGGGCTGCAGCCAGCCGAACATGGCTCTTGAAATGCTGAACTTACCCAGGTTGGGAGCTATCCATCCAAAAAACTGGTCCTGATCGCCTTCCGGGATTACGGTGATCTGGCGATCGTAAAAGCCCAGGTAGCCATCGGATTTTATTTGCGTTCCGGTGAGCACATTACCGCTGATGTAACGGTTTTTATTGCCCGAAACATTATCGGCCAGAATATTTTTGACGGAGGCCCCAATCAACGTTTTGTAATACCGGGGCTTTTGAATTTCAGAGCCGGTAGCGGCTACGTTGATCTGCGCATCGAACTTACCGGTTTGGAACAAACGGCCCAGAATGATAACCTCCTGCGGACTGATGGTCCACACTACTTCGCCTTTATTAATAGGGTCGATGTTATGGATTTGAACACCAACGTTACCGGCCGGGTGTGGCCCTTTAAAGCGGTGTATTTGTACGCCCTTGCAATTGGTAAAAACCGTGCTGGGGTTGGTACTGCCATCCACACCTAAATGAATTTTTCCATCGGTAAGACGTGAAAGCACGTTGATACCTACCTGGAACTCCTCCTCCTGGCCGTGCACCACAAAATCCGTATCAGCTGCCAGGGGAGCTGTATTAAAACAGGAAATGAAGATCGCCCTGGGGGTACGTTCGGGGTTGGCCACAATGTTGTAGGGGCGCTGCCTGATGAAAGGCCAGCAACCGGAAGCCAATAATTTTTCCTTAACCGCATCACGATCGAGGGTATTGGGGTCGGCAGCCCCAAAATCCTGGTAGCGTAATTCTTTATCCGCCAGTATTCGAATTTCAAGGAGTTTGCGTTTGTCGCCTCGTACAATTTCGGCTATCTCCCCACTTACCGGTGAACAAAATTTCACTTCTTCCCGGTCTTTATTGAAGAGTATCGGGCTTCCCGCCTTTACCTCGTCACCTTCCCTTACGGAAAGCTTGGTACGTATGCCGGGAAAATCGGTTGGTTTAATAGCAAAAGTCTCGGGCTGTTCGGTGTTCGCATATAACTGTTCGGCCTGGCCTACAAGTTTTATATCCGCACCACGTTTAATCTTTATCAGGTCTGACATTGCAGCAGAATGAAAAATTCTATCTTAAATTGGCGGCAAAATTAATAAGCTAAGGTCTTTTGCTTCAATTTTGCCCGTATTTAGAACAATTCTAAACAGGCTGCAAATTTACTGATAATTAGCTTCGAAAAAAGGCATAATTCTGGTTTGATCCAACACAAATACATCGCACCCTTGAAATACCTTTCACTTTTACTACTGCTCCTTACAGGCAGCCGCATGATAGCCCAGGAAAATCAATATTATAACGAGGATCGCCTGCGCTATGAAGATTTTATTTACCAACCGGGAATCTTTACGGTAAAATTTCATCCCCTCAATAATGACCAGGGTATGCCCATCATTAAACTAAACAGCGGGGAGCGACTGATCTTACGTTTTGACGATCTGTACGAAGACTTTGTGGATTACAGTTACACCATCATACATTGCAACCACGATTGGACACCCTCAAACATCCTGAAGGCGCAGTACCTCAGCAGCTATCAGGATTATTACCTCACCAATTATGAGTATTCCACCAATGCGCTTATACCTTATACCCACTATGACCTGGTAATTCCGAACAACAATATGCGCTTTACCAAGTCGGGCAACTACATTTTAAAGGTATATCGTGATGATGACCCGGATAAGCTGGTGCTTACACGCAGGTTTATGGTATTTGAAGACCGGGTAGGTATTGGCGGCCAGGTGCGTAGGGCTACGCAGGTAGATAAGAGGGATACACACCAGGAAATTGATTTTACCATCAATCACTCCAACTATCATATTCAAAACCCTTTTCAGGATTTGCATGTAACCATTATGCAAAACCAGCGCTGGGATAATCCCATTACCAACCTGAAACCACAGTTTGTGCAAAATGCCCAGCTATTGTACAATTATGACGATGAAAATACCTTCCACGGCATTAACGAGTTTCGTTTTTTCGACATTAAAAACCTACAGGTACTTACCCAAAATGTAAGGCGGATAAGCCAGGATAGTGTATATACGGCCTACCTGGCTACCGACCAGGAAAGGAGCATTACCCGCTACGCGGTGTATTTTGATATCAACGGGCATTACGTGGTAAGGCGGTTGGACGCTGGCAATTCTGAAACGGAGGCGGACTATGCCTATGTTGATTTCATACTGGACTATCCCGCCCCACTGCAGGATGGCGATATTTATATTTTTGGCAAGTTCAGCGATTGGAAGTTGTTGCCGCAATACCGCATGCAGTACGATTACGTAAGAAATGCTTACCGGGGTAAATTTTTACTAAAACAAGGCTACTACAACTACATGTATGCCCTGCAGGAAAACAACGGCCAACTGGATGTGGAAGCTATTGAAGGCAGCCATTGGGAAACCGAAAACACCTACCAGATTTTAGTATATAACCGGGAGGTGGGTTTGCGTTACGATCGTTTGGTTGGATTTAACGAACTTAGCTCTGAAGACCTTTATTAACAACCTTTGAAATCCAGGGCACTAAAATCAGATACCTGCCTTAATTGCGGCCAGGAGTTACAAGACGAAAATTACTGCCCGAACTGTGGGCAAAAGAATGACGCACGCAGGCTTACCACACGCCATTTTATTGAAGAAGCCATCAGCACTTCCTTTGCGGTGGATGGCCGCCTATTAACCACCCTGCGCTACCTGGTTACTTATCCTGGTAAGGTAGCCCGTGACTTTGTAGAAGGAAAGAGAGTACGATACATGAACCCTATCCGGCTCTATTTCATCTCCTCGATAATCCTGCTCTTTATTATTCAAACCAGCCGCGATCAACCGGAATTTGTAAAAACGGGTGACTTGAGTAATCGTAAGGCGAATACGGTTCAAAGTGATTCTCTGGACGGTGCGAAAAAAGACGCTATGAACCTGATTATCATCGATCCGGAGAACAAAGAGCTCGATAATCATCCTGTTTCCAGCTATCAGGAAAGTAAAGGAAGTTTCAGCGATATGATGGATTTTCACCAGGACTACCCCGACATAGGTGCGGATATAGCCCTGGATTCATTGAATCAGGAACCCACTTTCTGGAACCGCTTTTTATTTGCTCAAGCAGCCAAGGCCGCTGATTTTGATACCAATGAGTTTAACCAGTATTTTCTTTCCAAGCTCTTTTGGATACTATTCCTGTTTGTTCCGGTGTTGGGTATAATATTACATCTGGTACATTTCAGGCGGCCTTTTTACTACCCTGAACACCTCATCTTTGCCTTTTATTCCCAGGCCTTGTTCTTCCTTCTTTCTTCGCTGGCCCTCGTTACCACCGTTTACCTCATCTTCCCTTTTGTAATTTATCTCTTATGGGCCATGAAGCGCTTTTACAAACAAGGTTGGGGTAAAACTATCCTGAAATTTGTCCTAGTTAATATGCTTCTGTCACCAGCTCTTTTGCTCTTTACCATTCTTTCGATGCTGGTGGTATTCATTATGCTTTAAGCGTGACTATCTTTGCCGGATGGCACAATTGGGCACCGATATTAAGGAAGCAAAAATACGGCTACAGAAAGGTGAAGTGGTGGCCATTCCCACCGAAACGGTTTATGGCCTGGCCGCTAATGCCCTTGATGAAAAAGCGGTGAGTTCTGTGTTCAGTATCAAGAACCGTCCTTCCTTTGACCCCCTCATTGTACACCTGGCCAATCATTCCAGCTTGGAAAACTTTTGCCAGGATATCCCCAAAGACTTTTACCATTTATACGATGTCTTTTGTCCTGGGCCACTTACTTTTATTTTACCTAAAAAAAACGTTGTTCCCGACCTGGTAACGGCTGGTAGCCCTACCGTTGGCATTCGCTTTCCACGCCACCCGCTAACCCAGCAATTACTGGAAAGCCTTGACTTTCCACTGGCAGCACCCAGTGCCAATCCATTCGGTTACGTAAGCCCCACCAATGCCCGGCATGTAGAACAGCAATTGGGGGAACGGATCAATTATATACTGGATGGTGGTGATTGCGAAGTGGGTTTGGAATCCACCATTATCGACCTTAGCGCAGGTGAGCCGGTTATTTTAAGGCTCGGTGGCCTATCCCTGGAGGAAATACAGGCGGTAACCGGAAAGAGATATGCTGTACAAACATCCTCAAGCAATCCCAAGGCACCCGGCATGCTGAGCTCTCATTATGCTCCCGGTAAAAAAGTGGTGTTTGACAACATGGAGGAGAACTTCCGTATTTTTAAAGGTCGCAGGTTGGGGAGTATCACTTTCCAAAAAAATGTTTCAGGAATACCATTGGCTAACCAGTGGGTGCTGTCACCTAACGGAGATTTAAAGGAAGCGGCCCGCAACCTGTTCAAGTGCTTAAGGGAAACCGATGAAACTGATGTAGAAGTGATTTTAGCAGAACGTTTTCCTGAAGAGGGCCTCGGAAGAGCTATTAACGACCGGCTGATGCGCGCAGCAGCAAAATGAGATGGAGCTTCGGGGTTAGAGGTTAGAAATTTCTCATTTCCCTACTCCTGTTTCAGTATCTGATCGCGCTTTTTACGCAACTCAAAGTTTTGACCCAGGTAAACTTTACGCACTTGTTCGTCATTAGCCAATTCCTCTGCCGAACCGGATTTCAGGATACGTCCCTCGAACATCAGGTAAGTACGGTCGGTAATAGCCAGGGTTTCCTGAACATTGTGGTCGGTAATCAAAATGCCGATGTTCTTTTCCTTAAGGGAAGCTACGATGCTCTGAATATCTTCCACCGCAATAGGATCTACACCAGCAAAGGGTTCATCCAGCAAAATAAATTTTGGGTCAACCGCCAGGGCGCGGGCTATTTCGGTGCGCCTGCGCTCCCCCCCTGAAAGTAAATCACCCCGGTTTTTACGGATGTGCTGCAAACCAAATTCATCCAGTAAGTTTTCCAGGCGCTGCCTTTGCTGCTCCCGCGATAGCCCGGCCATTTCCAAAACACCCATGATATTCTGCTCCACGCTCAGCTTCCGGAATACCGAAGCCTCCTGCGCCAGGTAGCCGATACCCTTTTGCGCACGTTTGTACATGGGGTTTTTCGTAATCTCCTCATTATCCAGGTAAACATGGCCTTGATTGGGTTTTATCAGGCCCACTACCATATAAAACGAAGTGGTTTTACCGGCACCATTGGGCCCCAGCAAACCCACAATCTCGCCTTGGTTAACGTCAAAACTCACCCCTTTTACCACGGTACGGCTGCGGTACTTCTTCACAATATTTTCAGCTCTTAGCTTCATCCTCTTGTTTTTGGTGGCTGTGCAATAAATATACCTATTGCCCGGCCTCCTGGTTTCGTAAACGTTCTTTTTCCTGCCGTTTCACCACGCGGGCACATATTTTAATACTGATTTCATACAGAACCACTATGGGTAGCGAAACCAAAACCTGGCTGGAAATATCAGGAGGCGTAATTATAGCCGCCAATATTAAGGTAACCACAAAAGCATGCCTGCGGTATTTCCGCATCCAGGCGGGGGTAAGCAGGCCTATCTTAGCCAGGAAATACACTAATATGGGTAATTCAAAAATGAGCCCGGTACTGAGTGTTACGGTTGATACGGTGGAAATAAACGAGTTCAGGTCGATAAGGTTGGTTACTTCCCGGCTTACCGTGTAAGTACCTAAAAACTGTACGGAGAGCGGTACAATCAGGAAATAACCGAATAAAACGCCCAGTATAAAAAGGAAGGAAGCGAAAAAGATAATCCCGCGTGAATACTTGCGCTCCGTTTTATGCAAGCCGGGTTTGATAAACCGCCAAACCTCGTACAATACGTAGGGAAAGGCCAGGATAAAACCGGCAATGAGCGATACCCAAACGTGGGTACTGAACTGCCCCGCCATGCGGGTATTCAAAATTTCGAAAGGCATTTCATCCAGGCAAAAAAGCTCCTTGATGTTCATAGCCCTCGAAAAATCACAAAACAAGCGGTAAGTAATAAAATTCGGGTCTTTAGGACCGAAAATTATTTCATCAAACAGAATACCTTTGCCAATGAAACAAACCACTGCGAACAATACAATGGCAGCGGAGGAACGTACCAGGTGCCAACGCAACACTTCCAGGTGCTGTAAAAAGGACATCGTTCCGCTTGTGTTCTTAGCCATTTTAAAAATTCATTGCGAGCCGGCAAAGGTCTTAATTTTAGGAAAACGCGTTAACAAATTACTTTGAACATTGTGGGCTTACAATATTTTTTAAATAAGGCGTTTGTACTATCTTAGAGAAAATTCAAAATTATAATTGAGTAGTGGGATTGGAAACACAGGAATTGTCGGTGCAGAAGAGCTTAAAGAAGTTCTTCGGCTTTGATAATTTCAAGGGAAATCAGAAGGCTGTAATTCAAAGCGTAATTGAAGGTCACGACACTTTCGTGATCATGCCAACCGGGGGAGGAAAATCATTGTGCTACCAGTTGCCTGCACTAATGCAGGAAGGAACGGCCATAGTGGTATCACCCCTTATTGCATTAATGAAAAACCAAGTGGACAGTATCCGTGGTTTCTCCGAAAGTAACGGAGTGGCCCATGTACTGAACTCCTCCTTAACCAAAAGGGAAACGGAACAGGTGAAATCGGATATTACCGATGGTGTCACCAAACTGCTGTACGTTGCCCCCGAATCATTGACCAAAGAGGAAAACATCGAGTTCCTGCAACAGGCCAGGGTTTCCTTTTTTGCCATCGATGAGGCCCATTGTATTTCGGAATGGGGGCATGACTTCCGGCCCGAATACCGCAACCTGCGCAGCATTATGGAAAAAATAGGCCGTAAGCCGGTTATTGCCTTAACCGCTACCGCCACACCCAAGGTGCAGAACGATATTCAAAAAAACCTGGGCATGGAAAACGCCCTGGTATATAAAGCTTCCTTTAACCGCCCTAACCTCTATTACGAGGTGCGCCCGAAAACTAAAAATGTGGACCGGGACATTATCAAATTCATCAAGGGGCACATGGGTAAAAGCGGTATTATTTACTGCCTGAGCCGGAAAAAGGTGGAAGAACTGGCCCAAACCCTGCAGGTAAACGGAATAAAGGCCCTGCCCTATCATGCCGGGCTGGACGCAAAAAGCCGTGTAAAACATCAGGATGCCTTTTTAATGGAAGAGGCTGATGTGATTGTGGCAACCATTGCCTTCGGGATGGGTATTGACAAACCAGACGTACGTTTTGTAATTCACTATGATATGCCCAAGAGCCTGGAAAGCTATTACCAGGAAACCGGAAGGGCTGGCCGCGATGGTGGTGAAGGGATTTGCGTTGCCTTTTATTCATACAAGGACATTGAGAAGCTGGAAAAATTCCTGCACGGAAAACCGGTTTCAGAGCAGGAAATAGGCATGCAACTGCTGCAGGAGGTGGTTTCATTTGCCGAAACTTCCATGAACCGCAGGAAGTTTATACTGCATTATTTCGGAGAAGAATTTGACGAGGAAAAAGGCCCCGGTGCCGAAAATGACGATAATACGCGCTACCCCCGTAAAAAATTCGAAGCCAAGGAGGATGTAAAGCTGGTGCTCGAAACCATTCGATCTACCAACGAACGCTTTAAGGCCCAACCCATTATTCAGATTTTAACCGGTCAGCAAACCACCATGCTCAAGCAGTACAAAGCTGAAAACCTGGAGCAGTTCAACGAAGGGGCCGATAAGGATGAAAAGCACTGGATGAGTGTGATCCGGCAGGCAATTGTGGGCGGTCTTCTCAAAAAGGATATTGAAAAATACGGGGTTCTCCTGCTTACCGATGAAGGCCTGGGTTTTATTGAAAAGCCGGTAAGCTTTATGATTGCCGAAGATCACGACTATGAGGAGGAAGAGGAAGATGAAATCATTACCGACCAAAAGTCATCAGGAGCCGCCCTGGACAAGCAGCTATTTGATATGCTGAAGGATCTTACCCGTAAAGTGGCTAAACAAAAAGGCGTGCCCCCTTATGCCGTTTTCCAGGAAAACTCGCTCAATGAAATGGCTATAAACTACCCCACCACTCTGGATGAGTTGAAAAACATCAGCGGTGTAGGTGAAGGAAAGGCCAAAAAGTTTGGGAAGCCCTTTGTGGAAATGATCCAGAACTACGTAGAGGAGAATAACATTGATCGCCCGGATGACTTTGTAGTAAAGTCGGTAGTGAATAAATCGGGCCTCAAGGTCTATATCATTCAAAGTACCGATCGCAAATTACCGCTGGAAGACATTGCTTCGGCCAAAGGCCTTTCAATGGACGACCTGCTTACCGAGATAGAACACATTGTAAATAGCGGTACCAAGGTGAACATTGACTACGCCATTGAAAGTGTACTGGACGAGGAGCAGATGGAGGAAATACATGAGTATTTCATGGAGGCGGAAAGCGAAGATCTTGCCGAGGCTATTGAGGAGTTTGACGGAGATTATGAAGAGGAGGAATTGCGCCTGATGCGGATCAAATTTATGAGTGACGTAGCCAACTAATTAAAGGTAATTATGAAAATACCCGAAGGTTACCAGGCACTTATGCCCTACCTCATTCTTAGTAATGCGCACGACTTCCTGGCCTTCGCCAGGGAAGCTTTTAACGCTAAGGAAAAAATGACCGTTAATCACGAAGACGGTAACCTGATGCACGCTGAGCTATGGTTCGGGGAGAGTGTATTGATGATAGGGGGCAGTAGTGCCGAATATCCTCCCAATACTTCAGGGATGATGATTTACGTGGAAGATGCCGATAGTGCCTACCGTAAAGCCATTCAATTGGGAGCTGTGTCCCTGATGGAGCCCGAGGATAAGGAATACGGGCGAAGCTGCGGTGTTCGCGATCCCTGGGGCAACACCTGGTGGATTACCTCGGTCATAGATTAGGTCATGGATCAGGAAACTCAAAAAATTATAGCTGCGCACTTGCGTAAACCGGAAGGTGAAACAGGTATGGAAGTGGCTTATTATATGAATGAGGGTAATGCGGGAATGAATCGCTTTGCCATCAGCAAACTTACACCTGAAACCAATCATAAGGTGCTGGAGATAGGGATGGGCAATGGTTATTTTGCCAAGGAGGTACTGGAAAAAATACCCTTCGGGTTTTATACTGGTTTTGATTACTCGGCTACCATGGTAAGGGCAGCGGAAGAGTTGAACAAAGATAAAGTTGGAGAAGGCAGGATGCGTTTCCTGGAAGGTAAGGCCGCTAATATGCCCTTTGATGACGGATCTTTTGAATGGGTATTTACGTCAAATACCATATACTTTTGGGAAGAACCGGCTAAAGAGCTTAAAGAAATAAAACGGGTATTGAAACCCGGTGGCACCTTGCTTTTAGCTATGCGGCCTGAAGAAACCATGAATAATATCCCTCTTACTAAATACGGTTTCCATATAAGAACAAAAGAAACCGTTCATAATATGCTCCAAATGGGAGGCTTCACCGAAATTAAAACTGAGGAATTCTCTGAGGAAAAGGAAGACGCCAATGGGTCACCGGCTCAGTTAAAAACGATGGTGTTCAATTGCAAGGCATAAAACTGATTTTCAATACGGTAAGAAATTTCTTTATGGCATGGATTCTGTAGCTTTACAGCGTGGGTCTGTCACCCCAAAGAATTACTGAAGATCGGAATGAGAGGACTGAATTTAAACGCGCTTTCGGCATGGCTTGTCGGGGGCTTCTTTTTTTTAAACCTATCTGTTCAAGCCCAGAATATCAGCCAGCTACCGGTTATTAACCAAGGTATTTCCGCCAAAAAGTTACTGGTAAGTGAAAATAAAAACCGCATGCGCGGTCAGTCATGGTCCATCGTAGAAAGCTGGAGCAGTGAAGTTCATAATCTTTACAGCAACGGTAACTCCGTTTATTATGCCAAAAGTGTAAACAATGGTATTACCTGGAGTGAAGAACCCCTGCACCTGCACGGCCACCGGGATTCCTCTTCGGATAAACCGATGACCGTTTACCGGGCCGTAATGGGCACCGATAACCGGGGCAGTGTTCATATTTTCCTGGCTGAAAGTGAATACCGCTGGTCTAAAGGCAGCGTGTATCACTACTATCGGTCCAGGGCCAGTGATCATTTTACCCGAAAAGTACTTGATGAAAATGTTTCAGGCCCCGCCATGGGTGCCGATATGGACCTGGATATCGATTGCGGCAACCGCATCCACCTGGTGTATAACGTGGGGGAGCGATTCACCCGTTATGCCTTCTGGAATGGTGACCAATGGCAATTTTCAGATATCGCCTTCGGGGAGAGGCCCATCGGTTGTGCGGTTTCCTATGGTTTTGGCGATACTGTTCACGTAGCCATCGGGAGTGAAAACGGTTCACTGGGAGTAGCATCGCAAAAAATGGGCGCCAAAACCTGGCACTTCGAAGCCATTACCGAACCGGTTTACTGGGATTGTGACCTCGTAGTAGCCAATGATGGAAGCCTTTTTGTTACCTCCTCCTCTGCCGACCAGGCTACCGATCCTCATTACAAGCTTTCTGTGAAACGCAAGGATGACGACCGGTGGACCACTTACCGTTTTGGTTACAGCAAAGCCAATAACGGAAATGCCCTTAGCCCGGTTATGAAAACCGATATTTCAGGCAAGCTGCACTTGTTGTATTACCTGCACCAGGCTGATTCCACCAGTGGCGACCGCCTGGCTTACCTCACCTCAACGGATTTTGGCCAAAGCTGGAACCGGCAGTTAAGTGGTGATGATATCGGGGATTTTTCCGAAATGGCCTTCCCGGACCTGGATTGGAACGACCGGTTCATTTTTATGGCTTACAAAAATGAGGAGGGCTACCCCGCCTTGTTACGCATAGGCCAAAACGTAGATTTGGAATCGATAGATCCCTGCAAGTATAAAAAGCCGGAGCGCGTAGCACTACAACAACCGGAAGAGGTTGAGAAGGAAAGGGAACCCGAACCCGAACCCGTTTACCGGGAAACCCGCAGGGACCCGGATGTGAATAAGCGTGAAATCAGCACCCAGGGCGATTTTGCTACCCGGGATGATTTTGTGAAGGTGATCCTCAGGGATTATGAAGAGGTGGATGGGGATACTATTTCACTGTACTATCGTGGAGAATGCCTGCTTTTCAACCAGGCCCTTGACTCCAGACCCACGGTTATAACGGTTGACCTGGTGCCCGGCTCCGAATCGGACCTGATGATATTTGCCCGTAGTGAAGGAACACGCCCACCTTGTACGGTGGCTCTGGCCATTAAAGATTCTAAAAAAACCCAGCGTTACACTATACGTTCCAACTTACAGAGTAACGGAGCCATAAAGCTCAAATCGGTGCGCTAAAGAGCTCCGACCAGTTCCATCATTTTAGTGTAGATCTCCGTGTTTTGGTAAATACCGGTAAATTTTTCGGCTCCCGGCCCAAAGGCTAAAACGGGTACCATGGTGGCACTGTGCCCACCCGTGGAAAAAGTAGGAACGATGGAATTGTAATCGCTTTGTTGGCCTTTAAAGGGCACCTCTTTTACTTCACTGGAAAGGGTAAAGCCACCCGTCTCATGATCAGCGGTTACAATTACGAGTGTATTACCGTCTTTTTCCGCGAAGTCAAACACCGCACCTACCATTTCATCAAAATCCAGGGTTTCGGTGATTACGTATTGTGCATCATTAGCATGACCGCCCCAGTCTATTTGGGAGCCTTCCACCATCATAAAAAAGGGGGTTTCCTTTTTTTCAAGATAGTTAAGCGCGAGCGTGGTAGCATCTTTAAGAAATGAACCACGGCCTTCGGTTATGCGGGGCATACCGTCATCGGCCAGCAAAAAGCCGTACTTCCGATTGCTCTCAATACGGGAAGCAGGCCATAGTGCCGTGGTGTCCACCGTATAACCTGCCTTAATCAGGGACTTCCAGTTTTCTTCCTTTTGAGTAAAGAATTTTCTACCGCCACCCGCAAAAAAATCCACTCCTGAAGGGGTCATGAAAGCTGCAATTTCAAAGGCCTTATTGCGGGAATCTACGTGGGCATAAAAAGAAGCCGGAGTGGCGTGAGTGATGGACGAAGTGGCGATAAGGGCGGTACTCTTACCCTGCTTTTGAAAATACTCCAGTATGGTTTCAACGTGATTGGTATCCTGATCTACACCTATAGCGCCATTGTAAGTTTTCTTTCCTGCTGAAAGGGCGGTGGCACCCGCGGCAGAATCCGTTATTTTGTGCGAAGAGGCCGAAGTTTGACTCAGGCCTACCACCGGAAAACGGCTGAAATTGGGTTCTTCATTTTTGTAGAAATAGGTGGATGACATTTGTGAGAGCCCCATTCCATCACCGATCAGTAAAATAATGTTTTTAACCGCAGGTTTTTTCCGCTCCTCAGTCTTAAAAGCAGTGACAAATAGCAGTGGAAAAACAATAACAGACATTAACAGGAGGGCTCGGATGAGCATGGACACGAACTTCACGGTACGGTAGCTTTAAGAGTTTAGCGGCTTAAAAGTAAATTAAAACTTCGGCTCACTCAATTGGTGTTATGGCCTGCCATTAACATTTTAAGAACTATCGTATTTCCAAAAAAAAACACCCCGAAGGGTGTTCTTCTTATGAAAAGGTAAAACCCTTTATATTTTTTGAAAGGTTTTAGTAGAACCTTCACCTTTTGTGGATTTAATGATATAAGTACCTACCGGTAATTCATCCGCGTTGTAAATCAGTAAGCCACTGGCATCCATATCCGTTTCATCCAGCTTAACCACTAAGCGACCCATTAAATCATAAATGAAAATATCTCCCATGCTTGCGGTGTACCCATCAACATGTAGTGTGTGTGAAACGGGGTTAGGAAAAACCTTAAAATCACTAACCGGGGTTTCCTCAATACCCACACCGCTGGCTTTAGAAAGAGTTAAACTTTGAGTAACAACTACATCACCGTTATTAGAACCATTGTTGTTGGTAAAATTAACCGCTACATAAACAGTGGTTTGATCCGGTGCCATTCCACTGTTCCAATCAAAGGTCCAGTTACGTACACCGCTGGTGGCTGATGTGCCTTGAAAAGTGTGGGTCACCGCGTTGTTGTTTCTCACCAACTTCGTTGCACTGTTTACCAAACTTATGGTACCTACGGCATTACCGGCCTCTTCTACGGTAGCTTCAAAACCCATTTTGGTAAGGTTACGCCCACCGTCATCGGCTGATATGGTAATGGTATAATCGGTATTCTCCAGGAATCCTGTAGCCGGGATATCGGTTGTAATATTAACCGCTTCAGTAGTTTGAGCCGGTCCGGAGTGACAACTGGAATTGGCACAGGTACGATTATCACCCGGAGAGCCTGAATTACCGCCCGGAGATCCCGAGCTAAAGGTTACAGCCTTGTAGGATATCAGGCAGCAAGCGATTGCAAAAAGATAAACGAGTATTGATTTTTTCATATTCCTGTTTTAAGTTATTTCACAAATCTATCTTTTTTTCTCAAAAATTTTCCTTTGCCTTACTTATCCAGGCTGTTTTTAACAGTTTTTCAGTGCCTTAAACGTCCAGCCATTGCTTAAAGTCGTTTACCCGGTCACGGCTTACCAGTATGTCATTGTCCTTCATATTCCTGATCTTTATCTTTAAGCGGCTACTGCTATAAGTGCGTATGTCTTCTATACTTTCCAGAGCTATCATAAACTTTCGGTTGATGCGGAAAAAGCGTGATGGGTCGATCAATGTTTCCAACTGATCCAGGCTGTAATCCACAGGGTAGTTTTTACCGTTTTCCAGTTGAATAAAAGTTCCCTTATTCTCGCTGTAAAAAGCTAAAATATTGAGCACGTCTATTGGCTTAAGTTGATCGCCTATACGTATAATAAAACGAGTCTTGAAGTTTTGGCCTCCGGCAACCATGGCTTGATGCAGAGCCTCATAATTCACGGGGGGTTCATTGCTACGGCTTAGTTTTTTGAATTTACTCACGGCCTCCTCCAGGTCAATCGGATCGATCGGTTTCAAGAGGTAATCGATGCTATTGAGTTTAAAAGCCTGAATAGCATACTGATCATAGGCTGTGCAGAAAATTACCGGGGTCAGTATTTCACGTTGACGGAATATTTCAAAACTCAGGCCGTCTGCCAGGTGAATATCCAGGAAAATGAGATCGGGGGCAGGATTATCATCCAGCCAATCGATAGCCGATTTTACCGTATCAAGGTGGCCGTGAAAAAAGGCATCCGGTAAAAGTTCCCGCAGCAAACGCTTCAACCGATCTGCGGCCGGCCTTTCGTCTTCAATAATCAGTACGTTCATTGCACCACCGCTTTGAGTTTTAAAATCGGCAGACATACGGTAAAGTCACGCTCGTTTTGGGTGACTTTAACCTCCTTCCCTGACAGTAAATGGTAACGCTCCCTTATATTTTTAAGGCCGATACCGCTGGGGGTTTCTCCTTCCATGGAGCGCGCTTGCACATTGTTGCTGATACAAAGCTGATCCGCTTTGCGAAACACTTTGATTTTTAAGGGTTTGTTTTGTGACACTTCATTGTGCTTAATGGCATTTTCAAGGCACAATTGCAGGGCCAGGGGTGGTATCTGCTCGTTGGCTTCCGCTGAAACTTCTATTTCGGTAATCAGGCGATCTTCAAAACGCAGTTGTTGTAAAAAAAGGTAGCGTTTTGCGAACTGCAACTCCTGGTCAAGACTCACCACTTCCTCTTGCTGCACATCCAGCACATAACGGTAAAAGCGCGATAACTGCTGAATATAATCGGCTGCCTTATTTTGATCCTCATAAACTATGTTGGCCAACACGTTTAAGGAATTGAACAAAAAATGCGGGTTCAGTTGATCCTTCAATATCTGGTATTGGCCCGCATATCTTTCGGCCCGTAATTTTTCGGCATCCACCGCGGCCTGCCGCCATTCCATTAAAAACGAACGGCTGGTAAAGAAAAAGGTAATAAAGTAAGCCACAATTACCGGGTTATACGTTTGTTCCACCAATTGATCCCAGGGTATTTGGCTCAGGGTAAAATTCCCGAAAGCCCAGTGAAACAGGAACACCACTACAAAGGAGGCCAGAAAGGAATACACCGCTATTACCAGCACCACCAACCAGAAACGTTTCAGAGGAGCTTTGGTCCACGGAATGTATTGATTCATCCACTCTTCCAACAAACCGATTCCGCTGCTCAGGGCCAGGGACAGTAAAAAAGAATATAGCCAGGTATAGGCCCCTTCGCTCCATAAGTCGGGATTGAAAAAACAGGAGGAACAGAAAAAAAATGTAATACCCAATGCGATTATAGCATTGATGACCAGGTACTTTCCGAAGTTTTTAAATGATATTACAATGTGATCCAGCAACATAGTGGTAGTGGTTAGTCCCGGTTCCTAGCGGAACCAGGCTTGAAATTTACATTTTATTCTTCGGTGCTTTGGCAGGCTTTGCTCACCTGTTCTGCCATACCCTTGCCCCAATGCGGCTGAATACCACGGTTGGTTTGAGCCTCTTTTTCAAAAAGCTGAAGGCTGCCTTGTACCATTGCACAGGCTTCATCGGTACCTGATTTAAAAAACTGGGCGGTACCGTATTTCATACGGCCCATCAGTAGCATAGCCCGTGGATTGTCGGGGTTCAGCTCCATGGCTTCACCAAATAGTTTCATAACCGTAGCGGTCATAAACGGACCTCGTATAGCGGGCTTCACCGAAAGCTTGGCCATTTTAGCATAGCCCTGTAAGGCCACCACCTCCGAATTATCGGGCGACCGTTCGGCAGCTTCATCCGCAAATTCCTCAGCCTGATCAAGGTAAGCGTCCCTTTCATCATCAGACAAGCCTTTTTGAAAACTCATAATGGTGTAAATAAATCCGCTGTAATAAGCGGGCAGCCATTCATTTTTGTTCATTTCCGAGATACGCGAAAACGTATTGGCCACCGCCTGGAATTGTTCCAGGCTTTCCGCATCCTTCATCAGTTGGATGTTGGTTTCCATGGCTTGGGTGTAAGCATCGTTGCCGGCCTGGGCCTTAATACCCATTCCGATGGCAAGGGCTAAAAAAAGAAAGGTAGTTTTCATGATTTTAAAGTTTAACGTTTACAGATTATTGAGTTGGTTGGCCGATTTATCTTCGGATATGGTGATAAAAAGACCGATAAAGAAAAAGTGTTTGGCCCCCTGTATCATAGGCAGGGAAGCATAGTTACCGTTGGCATCCGGCTGTTCGGAGTAGCGGTAACCGAATAGATTATCACGCCCCAGAACATTGGTTACCGCGGCATGCAGAATGATATTCTGGCGATGCAGGTAACTCCAGCTCAGGCTTAAATTGCTGAAGTTGGGCGAAACCGATTCCTGTTCACCAACCTTATTGGGATTATCGTAGGGCAGGCCACTGTTCCAGCTCCAGCTACCACCTATTTGTGATTTCAATGACGAAACAAAGTGTTTAGCTACTACCGAAAGGTTGTGTTCAGGAGCGAAAGAGGGTTGTACGGCCTGGCTGAAACTGCCGTACCTACGCTGGCTTTGCACCCAGGAATAGGTGATCCAGTAATCGGTATTTTTCAGGGTTTTGCGGTCACGGTAAAACACATCCACTCCCCGGGCATAGCCGTATCCATCGTTGGTAAAATCCCCGCCAGTACCATTTACCACCAACTGCCCGTACTCTTTGTGAAAGGCTTCCGCACGCAGGGTATATCCCTCTTTGGCAAAAAGATAATTTACAATGTAGTGCTGCGCCCGGGTATGGTTTAGTTGGCGGTCCTGTACACGGTATTGATCTTCCGCATCCTGGTTAAAAGAACCGTAGGCCACGGAAAACTGTGATCTTTCGTCCAGCTTGTAAGCAGCGGACAGGCGTGGCGACAGGTAAAACCGTTGGTTGAGATCATCATACTCGGCCCTTGCTCCTACCCGGGCCGCCCAATCGCTGGAAAAATAATAGTTGGCCTCGGTAAAAGCCGCGCTTAAATTACCCTGCAAAGACCGGTGGTGATTCTGTTCCGGTTGCGCTTCACGGTAGTATTGAATAAAATGCTCGGCACCGTTTACCCAATTGAAACGGTCATTGTGAAAATAGGTGTATTTGGCCTTGAAATGCGCCAAACGTTGGTGGCGTTCCAACTGCAGGGTATCAATATTCAGTACATCAAGGTTATTGGAAAGGCTGCTACCTCCTTCCAGCAACCACTTGTCACCCGTCTTTTTACGGGCACTCAGGTTTACAAAATCATAATTGTTCGTGATTTTAATATGCTGGCCACGATCGTTTTGGCCCGGTACTTTTTGCCAAAGGTCTAAACCCGATTGTTGATGACTGTAAAAGGCTTTCAGCAAACCATCCTTGCCCCATTTATGACGATACTGGCCCTCGGCATTTAAAGAGGAAGGTGCCCTTTCCCAATCAAAGTCTTGGGGCACCAGCGATTGGTAAGGGGCCAGGTCAAAATAGCTGAGTGATATGGTTCCCGATGACTTTTTTCCGCTCTGAGTATGGCCGAGGCTCCCCCCCACCGTCATTAAGGATATATCGGTTTGGGTGCGCACCGGCATATCCACCGTATTTAAAACCAACGCAGAAGAAAGTGCCTGGCCGAATTCAGCCGAGTAACCACCGGTACTGAAAAAGGTACCCTTGAACAACAAGGGGCTGAAGCGGGTACGGGTGGGGACACCTGAAGTAGAAGTACCGTAGGCATTGCCTACTTTCAGACCGTCAAAAAAGATAGCCGTTTCCGTAGCATCGCCACCTCGCACAAAAAGACGGCCATCATTACCAATGGTAGAAGTACCCGGTAGGGTGCTCAGTGCTCCCACCACATCACCTAAGGCACCGGAAGTGGTTACAATATCCAATGGTTTTACCACCACTGAACGTTTTTCATCACTGGCCTCCATGCTGCCAGCGGTAATATTTACTGCATTGAGCTGACTTATGGTTTCACGCAGCTTTATGTTCAGCCGGATATTTGCCTGATCACAATCTACCGCCTGCTCATGGGTATGGTATCCCATAGCCGATATTACCAAAGTTTGTGAGCCTTCAAGCGTACTGCTAAAGCGGAAAGCCCCCTCTGAATTGGTGGAGCTCCCGTCATAACTATCCTTTAAATAAACATTGGCACCGGGAATGTTACGACCTTTAGAGTCACTTACCGTTCCGCTCAATTGGGTTTGGGCGTGAACGAAAAAAGACAGTAGCAGGGTGATAATGATGATAAGCTGGCGAAGCATGGTTTGTAAAAGTTTGAATCGAAAGTAGATAGCCTCCGCACGCAGCTCAAAAGAAAACTACCGGTTGGTAGTATTGGAGGGATGAATCGTTATATAGCCCGACCAATCGGAAAGCTATTTCATTATCAATCGCTTACTTTTGCAGCCATGAAGATTATTGAGACCGGAATTCCCGATTTAGTGGAAATAATCCCCAACGTTTTTGGAGACGAACGCGGCTACTTTTTTGAGTCGTACAACCAAAAAAACTTTGCCGAAAAAGGCTTGAATATGCAATTCGTGCAGGATAATCAATCCCTTTCCAGCCGTGGTGTATTGCGAGGACTGCACTTTCAGGCACCACCATTTGCGCAGGGCAAGCTGGTGCGTGTATTAACTGGCTCAGTTTTGGATGTGGCCGTGGACATCCGTAAGGGCTCACCCACTTATGGCCAACACTATAGCGTGGTTTTATCGGGTGAAAACAAAAAAATGTTTTGGATACCGGAAGGCTTTGCCCACGGTTTTGCTACCCTTGAGGATGACACGATATTTTGCTACAAATGCACCGGGTATTACCATAAAGAAGCGGAAGGCTGCATTTTATGGAATGACCCCGAACTGGCCATAAACTGGGGCCTGGATGATCCCATGCTATCGGAGAAAGACCAGCAGGGCGAATTACTGAGGAACTTTAAAACACCTTTTACACGAAATGAGTAGATTTTTACAAATTATAGGACTGGTGAGCGTACTGGTGGTTACCATTTGCTTTTTTTCATTCTTTACCTTTCCTGAAGATACGGATGATAAAACCTTTAAGTCAAATTTTAACCGCGATTATAATATTTACGCCCTCAGCCTTCCTGAAGATGTAACCTTTGCGGGCGAGTTTGTACCGCTTATAGACCCGGATATCAACGAGCGTTTTGACCGGGAATTACTGGTAAACACCTACTGGCAATCGCAAACCTTATTGTTTTTCAAACGTACCGGGCGCTATTACAGTGACATTGAGAAAGTGCTTAAGAAGTACGATATCCCCGAAGACTTTAAATACCTCGCTCTCATAGAAAGTGGTTATACCAATGTGGTATCTCCGGCCGGGGCTACGGGCTTTTGGCAAATACTGGAAAGTACCGGTAAACGTTACGGCCTGGAGATTAACAAGGAAGTGGATGAACGCTACCACCTTATTAAATCTACCGAAGCGGCCTGTAAATACCTGCGTGAAGCTTACGGGGAGTTTGGCAACTGGACTTTAGCCGCAGCCTCTTACAATATGGGCATTGCCGGGCTAAAAAAACAAATGGAAAGGCAAAAGGCCAAAAGTTACTATGACCTTACCCTGAACAGTGAAACGGCCCGCTATATCTTCCGCATACTGGCCGCCAAGGAAATTATGGAGAATCCGGAAAAGTACGGCTTTCACCTGCGGGACAAGGATATTTACACCCCCATACCCACTTATACAATTAAGGTGGATACCGCTATCGCGGATTTCGGTGACTTTGCCCGTAAATTGGGAATCAATTACCGCATACTGAAATATCACAACCCCTGGTTGCGCTATGAATACCTGCCCAACCCGGAGGGCAGAACTTACGAAATAGAGATTCCTAAAAGAGGCAATTACTGGATAAAGGAGGGTGACGAAGAACTGCCGGATGAGTACGAATCGGACGGTGACGTTCCTCAACCTATTTCAGATACCACGGGCACCGCAAAAGAGCAGTAAAACATTTCCTTACCCGGCCCGGTTCCTTTATTTTTGCACTCTTTACGAGTCATCTTTTTATGCCGGAAGATCAACAGCTTGCCGAGCTCGATCAGATAGAGGTTCTGGGAGCCCGGGTTCATAACCTCAAAAACATTGATGTTACCATACCGCGCAACCAACTGGTGGTAATCACCGGTTTGAGTGGCAGTGGTAAATCGTCCCTGGCCTTTGATACCATTTATGCAGAAGGTCAGCGTAGGTATATTGAAACCTTTTCAGCCTATGCGCGCCAGTTTTTGGGAAACCTGGAACGTCCGGATGTGGATAAGATCAATGGTTTAAGCCCGGTGATTTCCATTGAACAAAAAACCACCTCTAAAAACCCACGCTCCACCGTGGGAACGGTCACGGAGATTTACGATTTTTTACGCCTTTTATACGCCCGGGCGGCTACGGCCTATTCCTATAACACGGGCGAAAAAATGGTGAGCTATACCGATGATAAGATACGGGAGCTGATTATTGAAAAATTCAGTGGCAAAAAGGTAAATATACTGGCCCCGCTGATTCGTTCCCGCAAAGGTCATTACCGCGAGCTCTTCGAGCATATTATTAAACAAGGCTTTTTAAAAGCCCGGGTGGACGGTGAAATAACGGATGTGGAAAAGGGTATGCGGCTGGACCGTTACAAAACCCACGACATTGAAGTGGTGATAGACCGTTTAAAGGTAGATCCTGATGATGATAAAAGACTCAAGGAATCTATTACCGTAGCCTTACAGCAAGGCCAGGGGGTAATGATGGTGTTGGAAAACGGTGCGGAAAGCCCTCAGTTTTTTAGCAGGCACCTGATGTGCCCTACCACCGGAATATCTTATCCTGAACCGGAGCCCAATACTTTTTCCTTTAACTCTCCTAAGGGAGCGTGCCCACGTTGCAACGGCCTGGGTGAAGTTTCGGAAATCGATATGGAAAAGGTAATACCCGATCCTGAAAAATCCATACGCAGAGGCGGCCTCGCCCCACTGGGTGAATACAAACGTACCTGGATCTTCAACCAGATTGAGATTATCGGTGATAAATATGGTTTTGACATGTCCACACCGGTCAGTGAAATTTCCAAAGAAGGTATGGATGTGATCCTTTACGGCTCAGATGAAGCCTTTGAAGTAGAAAACAAAAACCTGGGGGTTACCCGTAAGTACAGCATCAACTTTGAAGGGGTGATCAATTTCATCCAAAACCAAAGCGAGGAAACCAAAAGCAAGTCCATAAAACGCTGGGCCGAAGGCTTTATGAATAAAGTAAGCTGCCCGGAGTGTCAGGGCGACCGCCTGAAGAAGGAATCGCGCCATTTCAAAATCGGTCAACAAAGTATTGCCGACCTGGCGCGGATGAGTATCGGTAAACTCTTCCATTGGTTTGAAGGCATAGAGGAGGAAATGGACGATAGCCAAAAGGCCATTGCCAAAGAAATACTAAAAGAATTGCGCACCCGCTCCAACTTTTTGCTAGATGTGGGACTGGATTACCTCAGCCTCAACCGTCCGGCCCGAAGTCTTTCCGGAGGGGAGGCGCAGCGCATTCGTTTAGCCACCCAAATTGGTTCGCAGTTGGTCAACGTACTCTATATATTGGATGAGCCCAGCATAGGCTTGCACCAACGTGATAACCACAAGCTAATCGATTCCTTGAAGGAATTACGGGACGTGGGTAACTCAGTGATTGTAGTGGAACACGACCGGGATATGATAGAAAGTGCCGATTACATTTACGATATAGGTCCTTTTGCCGGCAGGCGCGGTGGTGAAGTGGTAGCCAAAGGCTCCCTGGATAACATATTGAAGAGCAATAGCCTTACCGCTCAGTACCTTAACGGTGAAAAGGAAATTGCGGTACCATCCGAGCGCAGAAAGGGAAACGGGAAAAACATTACCCTGAAGGGGGCCAGGGGGCATAACCTGAAAGACATATCCGTAAAATTTCCCCTGGGGCAGTTAATCGTGGTAACCGGTGTTTCCGGAAGCGGTAAATCCACCCTGGTCAACGAAACCCTGTACCCCCGGTTAAGCCAGTATTTTTACGACTCCGTAAAAAAACCATTGGAGCATACCTCGATAAGCGGACTGAAAAATATTGATAAGGTGATTGATATAGACCAATCACCCATCGGGCGTACCCCCCGGTCTAATCCCGCCACCTATACCGGTGTGTTGTCCTATATCCGCGATCTTTTCTCAAACCTACCCGAATCCAAGGTTCGTGGCTATAAGCCCGGCCGCTTTTCGTTTAATGTAAAAGGCGGACGATGTGAAACCTGCGAAGGTGCCGGTATCCGGGTAATTGAAATGAATTTTTTACCAGATGTTTATGTACCCTGCGAAACCTGCCAGGGCAAACGCTTTAACCGTGAAACGCTGGAAATACGCTATAAAAGCAAGTCCATAGCCGATGTGCTGGATATGAGCGTAAATAGTGCGGTTGAATTTTTTGAAAGCATACCCCGCATCTACAATAAGCTCAAAACCCTGCGGGACGTAGGGCTGGGCTACATTACCCTCGGTCAGCAATCCACCACCCTATCGGGCGGTGAGGCACAACGCGTGAAACTGGCTACGGAATTGAGTAAACGCGACACGGGCAAAACACTTTATATTTTAGACGAACCTACCACCGGCCTCCACTTTGAAGATGTTCGTGTACTTATGGAAGTATTGGATAAATTGGTGGATAAGGGCAATACCGTATTGATAATTGAACATAATATGGATGTTATTAAGTTAGCCGATCATATTATAGATATTGGTCCGGAAGGTGGTGAAGCTGGTGGAACGGTGGTATTTGAAGGAAGCCCCGAGGAAATCATTAAACACGAAAAAAGTTACACGGGCCACTTTTTAAAAGCGGAACTGGATCGCCAGTGAATTAAGAAAACATGAGTAAGGATAGTAAACTTCCCCAGGACGAGAAGATCAAAAAGGCTTTTGAGCCTAAAAACTGGAATGAGATACGTAGCAACGACAGTTGGGCCATCTTCAAAATTATGAGTGAATTTGTAAACGGTTACGAATCACTTTCCCGCATCGGGCCTTGTGTTTCCATTTTTGGTTCAGCACGTACCCAGGCCGACAATAAGTTTTACGAACTGGCACAAAACATTGCTTTTCGCCTCACTCAAAAAGGGTATGGCGTTATTACCGGTGGTGGCCCCGGTATTATGGAAGCTGCCAATAAAGGCGCACAAAGGGGTGGCGGTATTTCGGTAGGTTTAAATATAGAGCTGCCTTTTGAGCAGCAACCCAATGCCCACATCGACCACGATAAAAACCTGAACTTCGATTACTTCTTTGTACGTAAGGTAATGTTTGTAAAGTACTCCCAGGGTTTTATTGTTATGCCCGGTGGTTTCGGAACCCTCGATGAGCTGTTCGAAGCAATTACCCTCATACAAACCTTTAAAATCGGGCGGTTCCCGATAGTACTGGTAAGCCACGACTTTTGGGATGGCTTAATAGACTGGGTTAAAAATGTGCTTTTGGAGCGTGAAAAGAACATAAGCCCTGAAAATCTCGATCTTTTTAAAATAGTGGATACCGCTGAAGAAGCGGTGGAGGTTATCGATGCCTTTTACAACCGCTATATGCTTAAGCCCAACTTCTAAACGCAATAAAGCCCCGCTTTGCAGGGCTTTATCATCACCAAAACATCATCAGAAATTATTCTACTACGCTTTTACCGAAGCATAAAGCGTACCATTTTTTATTAGTGCAGTAGCTATTCAAAAAACAAACCCCGGCAACAACCGGGGTTTTGTACAAAAGAAAATCAATATTTCCAGGTCTTAGTAAACGTTACTTCCGTTTCGGTAACCGGGTAAATCCAGGAACCAATCGTTGAAATTAAGACCGTTGCTGGTAGCCCAGCTGTTGAAGTTCAAATACGTATTGGAAATAGATGCTTTTTCCCTGGGATACTCAAAAGTACCGTCAATGTGCAGCGCCCACGGTAAATTATCCACCGTTTTGTAATAGCGGTTATTACCGGCATCTGAATCATCGTCCACCATTCCCAGAGCTGAAACATCCATTTTATCGGTAGGCTCCATATCGGGCAAATGCACCTCGTAACGGGTTACGCCATTAGAACCCTGCCTCGGATCGGTAAGAAACAGGAAGGGATTATAAGGAGGTAAACCGATGGTAGCAGGATTCACCGCAGTAGTCAGCGTTACGTCCATCTGGAAATCCACCGGGGCTATACTGGTATTTCCCTGTACGGTATTGATGAAGGACTCCCCACCAACGTGCTGCATTTGATCGAAAGCCTCATCATAAACAATTAATACTGCATCGGTTTGGCCGGTCTCCAGTCCATTACTCAAAGTAACATGGCCCTGGGTAATTTGTGAGCCGGTAGCAGACTGCACCGCTGAAGGACTCAGTCCATCAATTTGTACACCGAAACCCTGATGCAATTCCCCACCTAAGGCCTTAAGAGTATATTTGGTTTTAATGTCTTTAATGTTGTTGGAAGCATCGGTAACCTGGTTGGTTTCGTAATCTATTACCAGGTCGTTAAAATCGTAATCGCCTTTTCCGGGCCATAAATCTTCATAGGCCAAGGTACCACTGGTGAAGTTATCGAAAGCCCGGTCGGGATCATTGCGATAGTCCTCATCACAGTTGGCCACACCATCACCGTCATCATCCAGGGCACAGTAATCCGGCTGGGGAATATTGGAAATATCTACATTCTGGAAAGGATTCACGGTAACGTACATCAAGAAGTCGTTAAAGTCGTTATCGGTACTGAAATCCCTGCGAATATCTTCAAAGCCTACAATAATGTGTTCACGGTTGGCATCAACCAGTTGAACGTTATGCTGCCTCAGGGCGGGGTTCGCCTCGGGGTTGAACGAATAGGTAGAGTAAAAGCGGGTTTGGCTTGGGTTGGAAGCTTTAATGGTTTGAGTAGAAGCATTCCATCCGTTGGCCAGCATCACCCAGCCAATTCCGGTTCCGGCCGGGAAAGAACCCAGTTTAATCTTATCACCCGGCTGCAGGCCACCACCGGAAGTGAGGCGTGAGGCGTTGGGGAAAAGACAGAAGATAGAATCAATCTGGTTGGCTGAAGTAGGAGGATTATTGGGATCGTACTTGTAATAACCGAAGGTGTTCAATGCTCCGGCACCTTCACCGATAAAGGTGATCCAAACTTCGGCCGGGCCGGTCAGTACCACATCATAGGAATTGGTAGGAGCTAACAGATTAGGCTTATTAACGGGAATATTGAGGAATTCAGGTAAAGCTGAAGATACGTCAGCCAGGTAAGCTGCATTGACTACATCGCCCGGAGACTCCAGGTAATTAGGTACACCCTGTGAGTTATAGGAACCAATAAAATACCAGTTGCCACCAGCCGGGGTAATCACTTGGGCTCCGGCACTTTTATTTTTTCCGGGTCGGGCGGGGTAATGGCCACCGTAATTTCCACTCACCGAATTTCCTTGAATTTTAATGATTTCACCGTTGGCCAAACCAATGCGGTTGGTAATACGGATCATCACCTCATCCAGGTAAGAAGGCATCCGGAATAAAGTACTCAATGAACCATTGGCATCCGTTGCACCGGAGAGAAGTTTCTTCTGACCATCGGGTGTATAAATATCGAACCTTACTCCACGGTCGGGCTCACCCTCTATGTTGCGAACATTAAAGTTTGTATTGATCTCACGGGTGGTGGAGTAGTCAAAATTATCGGCTATGGCACCAGGTGTTTCATTGCGATTCTCCGCATCTTTCTTACAGGAAGTAACCGTAAGAACCCCAAACAGAATCGACAGAATAATACTTTTTTTCATTTTGACTAAAGGGTATTTATACTCTTACAAAGATACGGAAGTACCGGGTTTACCCATGCCGATAATCGAAAAAAAGGGGTGTCTAAGCGATTAAACTTCAGCACGTTTTGCTCGTTCCCAAGTCGATTTTTGACCTTTGCTCAGCCATCGGAAAAATCCTGCAAAAACTGCATAGTTCATTATGATAAAATAGTAGGGTATAAACAGTACCTTAACCCTAATTTTCCGGTTTTCAAGACTCCAGCCCAACATACCCATGCTGTAAAAAAGTATCTGCAGCACCAGTAATGATTGATATAATATATTTTCCTGTAAGGCTAATACTACGTTCAGAATAAAAATAATGGGTAAGGCAAATGCCGAAACCGACCATCGCAACACCCGGTGTGAGATGTATTGAAAGCTGAGCGTAAAATGCCGGAAAGGGTTCAGTAGTGCGGTTAAACGGCTCATAGATTGCCACCCCCCGGCAGCAATCCTTACCTTTCTTTTGAGTTCTTCCTTTACATCCTGGCTGGCGGTTTCCATGGCGTAAGCCTTGGGTTCATACGCAAAGCGGTAGCCTTTGCTGCAAATGCGCAGGCTCTGCATAAAATCATCCAGTATGGTATCCTCCTCCAGGTCGGTCATCAAAGCACTGCGGAAGGAAACCAGTTCTCCAGCTGCCCCGACTATGGTATATAACTCGTAATCCCATTTTTTGAGGGTAGATTCGTACTTCCAGTACATCCCTTCACCGGCTGCACTGGCTGAATCCGCTTCTTTACTCATTACACGCTTTTCACCGGAAACCCCTCCTACCCTGGGATTGCTGTAGTGTTTCACGAGTTCACGGATACTCTCCCGGTTTAACATGGTATTGGCATCACAAAACACCACAATAGGGCTTTTTACGAAGGTCATAGCACGGTTTTCTGCCGCTGATTTTCCGGCCCTCCGGTTTTCGTGCAGCACCTCTATACCTTCTATTTCCCGCAGTGCATCGGGTGTACCATCGGTGCTTCCATCGGTTATGAAAATGATGCGTAGCTTGTCCCTTGGGTAGTCCAACTCCAGGCTATTACGGGCTTTTTGAGCGATGATATCCCTTTCATTGTAGGAGGGTATCACCAGGGTTACCTCGGGTTCGTAATCAAGATCGAAGGCAAAGGGCCTGGCCCCGAAAAGTCGCTTGAGCCGCACCAGTATAAACAGCAAGAGACCGTAACCCAGGTAGGTATAAAACACCAGTGCAATGAGCAGCCAAAATGCAATTTCCATCAGCGTTCTTTTTGTTTGGTGAAATTGGAAAAGAAATAGCGGATGTTGTATTTAAAACGTATCCAAAAAGCCTTAAGCAGACTACCATCTTTATCAGTTCTCCGCATATTGGTGTAGATAACCGCCTTTTGGGAAGACACCATGTGTATTTTACCATAATCCGACAATTGCAGGGCCATATAACCGTCCGAGCCCCTTACAATACCGGTATTGTAACCGTCAAACTTCAGGGCAGTTTCCACCGGAAAGGCCATACTCGCTCCTCCGCAATTGAGCTGTGGCCGCGACACATCTCGCGAATAAATACCCAACAGTTTGGCGTACTGGTACATTTGCAGACTGGGTGGATATTTTTGATCATCGCGGTAAAAGGCATGCAGGCTGTAGGTACAAACAATGACTGGGTTGCGCAGCATGGGCTTCACCATCTCTTCCACCCACTGCGGGGTGTAAATAGTATCGGTATCACCGGAAATAAAATACTTCCCCCTGGCGGCCTTCAACCCGGCCTGCCGGGCAAAGGGGTAGCCCTGCTGCGTTTCAACAATACTTTTTACCCCACAGCGGTCCATAAACTTTTGGGTATCATCGGTTGAATTGTTGTTCACCACTACAATTTCAATGGGAAAGGAACAACGTGTTTCGGCCAGGCTCGCCAAAGTGGCGAGTATAAAATTTTGTTCGTTGTAAGCGATGAGTCCAACCGTGGCCACCGGCTCATCACTTTGCAAAGCTTCTATTTTGGAGCGTATGGCCTCAAAGTCCTGCTCCGGTACATCCTCGTACTTTACGTAGTTGTAACGTTGAAAGCGACTGATCTTTTTAGGGGGTACAAAGCTGTACATGATCAATGGTTTTTTAATACTTCATGATAAATGTCCAACACCTGCCTTGCGGTTTGTGCCCAGCTAAACATCTGCGCACGTTCCAGGCCTTTTTGGATATTCCGTGCCCGCAGATCAGCATCGGAGAGGAGGGTATGAATACCTGCGGTAATTTCATCCGGTTGTTCCGGGTTAACAAAAAGTGCTGCATCTCCGCCTACTTCAGGCATGGAAGAAGTATTACTGGTAAGCACGGGTGTGCCGGAAGCCATTCCCTCTAAAACGGGAATACCGAAGCTTTCTCTTTTGCTGGGGTACAGGAAAACATCCGCCAGGTTGATCACAGCGGGTAAATCGCGATTGTTAATGTAACCGGTAAAGTGAATTTGATCGAAAAACTCCGTTAAGCCATCCTCGGCCAGAAAGCCGCGAATAACTTCCGGGTCCAGGTCTCCGATTACCAGTTGATGGTCGCGGCCATATTGTTTGCAATAGCGCGCATAGGCTTTCACCGTATTGCGGGTATTTTTTTTAGGATCGGTATTGCCTAAAAAAAGGAAAAACCGTTCGGGTAAATGGTATTGTTCTCTGACCTCTTCCAGGTAGGCCTCATCCTCAATTTTACGGAAGTGCTCCCCCACCCCGTTGTACACCACCCGTACTTGTTCATCAGCCAGGTTGAGGAAACTGTGAAAGCGTTGCTTTTCGTAATGGGAAACGGTTATAATTAGCCGCGCCCGGTTCAGGATACGGCTAACCACGGCCCTGCGGTACAGGTTACCGAATTTTTGATACGAGCTGTAACCTTTAGCCCGAAGGGGGTGCGTTTCGAAATAAATAATATCATGAATAGTAACCACCAGGGGTACCGGGCAGTTGACCGGGGCCGTATTGGAAGTACAATGCAGAATATCCACCGCATTTTTCCGGGCTGCAGCCGGAAGTTTAAACTGCTCCCACAAGGGATAAGGGCCGCCAAAGGTTTCTATCCTGAAATTATCGGTTTCCCGCAGGCATTGGGTATCGGGGCCTTCGTTCACAAAAATCACGTATTCATTGGTGGTATCCAGCTTTTGCAGGTTGCGGATCATTTCCAAAGCCACAAAGTCCATCCCGTGCTTATGTTCCCTGAAAATGCGCTGGGCTTCAATTCCTATTCTCACGTGGTTTTGCTTTATGCGTTATGTTCCACCAAAATCCTTTTAAAAAGGCAACTGCGAGGTCCTTTCTTCCTTTGAGTAACCACTGTATGGCATTTTTAGGTACGGCTACCAGACCAAAGTACAGAAAAGCCAATGAACTGCTCCATGTCGGGTAATTCCTGCGGGCAAATAACAGGCGGTTGCGGGTAAGGTAGTAGATTTTCAAAGGACTGTTTTGGCCGGTACTCACCGACTCTTTGTGATACACCACCGATGGTCCGAAATACCAGATCGTATAGCCTTTCTGCTTTACGCGTTCGCACCAATCGTATTCCTCGTAGTATAAAAAGTAATCTTCGTACATCACTCCAACCTCATCAATCACTTTACGGGGTACCAACATGGCTGCGCCATGTATATAGGCGGTTTGACGGATATCATGGTACTGCCCACGGTCCTTTTCCATCCACCCGATGCCGGAATTGCGGATGGTGATTGTACTCATCGGATGAAAGCCGGCATATTGAAGGGTGTCTTTTTGCTGGTAAAAACAAATGCGCGGGCTAAGCATCCCAAAATCCGGATTATCGGATATCCACTTCACGATGGGGTTTAAAAAACCAGGTTCTACCTCCGTATCGTTATTAATGAAAAATATATAGTCGCCCTGGCAAAGCGGGAGGCCGGCATTATTGCCACCGGCAAAACCCAGGTTGGCATTGGTGGCCATATACCTGGCCCTGGCCTCGGTCTGTAGGGGTTCGCTCAGGCTTTTATCTTCCGCACCATTATCCACCACTACCAACTCCCAGTGGGTATAATCCATCTTTTGTAATGACCGCAATAATTCAATGGTAATTGCTGCCTGTTTATAGTTTACCGTAAGAAAGGTAATGAGGGGATTAACGGTAGTAGTGTTCAAATAGAGATTGTTAAATACGTGTTTCAAAAATAATTTTTTGGGTTTAATGGCAAGCGGCCGATATTTCTATTTTTGTTCATATCCACATCTTGAAAAGTTATGCGTTTCACTTTCTTCTTTCTGATTTTCTCATTCAGTTTATCCGCTCAGCTGCGCGAAGAAGAACCTCTACCGAAATTTTCTAAAAAGCCCATATCCGTTCTTAAAAAGGATGTTACTGGCTGGATGTACTCAGTAGATGGCCAGTGGATATCCGATAAAAAAACCATACCGGTACACGCTATTTCCACCAATGAAAAAATCTACAAAGCCAAACCGGAGTACCTCGGTTCCGATAATTTCGAGGAGTTTCGCATTTACCCTACCATGTATGGCAAGGATACTTTATTACTACTGGTAAAAATTTATAACGATGGCCACTTTAAATACGAATTCACCCAAAAAGGCTGGCGGGAAACTACCCAGGTAAGTTATTACCTGTTTAACAAGAGAGCCCTTAATGTGCTGGATAACCTGAAGGATTCAGTGGTACAAATTATTTCGATCGACCTTTTGGATGCCGGTACTATTAAAAACGTATCGCGCTCCAATGTGCTCAATGCTATTTCCCGTAGAATTGCGGTTAATGAAAATTTTGACCGCGAATTTGTAGCTATGATCCAACCGTTTTCCGTGTTTGACCGAATTCGCTTCCAGTTCTTTTCGCTGCATAAGGTTTTTCGCGATGTAGAGGGGGTGCGGAAGGACTTTACCATTAACGGGGAGTCGCAATACCTGGATGAGCGTTTGTTCGATTACCTGTATTACGAAACGGATATCGAAAATTTTTCAGAGTTCATACGAGTACCGCCTAGCTTTGAATTCAAAACCTGATCTGGCTTGGGACGTGCTCCATTAGGAAATATTCTCAAATACATTATCTCGGCCCTGCTGGCCGCTGTTACCGGCTACCTGATGGTAAGCAGGGGCTTGGCGGTGGCGGGCGTGGCTATTGGTATTCCCTTGCTCCTGGGCTTTTTTGTGATTTTTTTCCGTTGGCCTAAAACCGGGGTTTACTTTGTACTTATCATGTCCTTTATCCTCCCCATTTTAGGGCGGTACCTCCCCTCGGGCATACCCTTCGGGCTTACGGTGGATATTATGCTGGTGTTTACCTACATCGTGTTGTTTTTAAAACATTGGAAAAAAGTAGATTTTTCGCTGGCGGCCAACGAAGTTATGTTGCTGATGACCATATGGATGGCCTATATTATCCTGCAGATTGTAAACCCGGAAGCGTACAGCTTTGCGGCCTGGTTTTATTCCATGAGAGGGGTGGCCCTGTACCAGTTTTTATTGATTGGCCTTTGTTTTATCCTGTTCACCGATCGTAAGGATTGGTACCAGTTTTTTAATATTTGGCTGGGTATGTCGGTACTGGCCATCCTCTGGGCCATGAAACAAAAGGTGTTCGGGGTAGATTCTTACGAACAAAGGTGGTTGGATGACGGTGCTGCCGTTACCCACGTTCTTTTCGGTAAACTACGGATATTCTCCTATTATTTTGATGCCGGAACCTTTGGGGCGGCCATGGGACAAATCTCTATTATGAGCTTTATACTGGCTTTGGGGCCATGGAGCATGGGCAGACGGGTTTTTTACGTGGTGTTAGGGCTTTTTTCCTTTTATGCCTTAATGCTGAGCGGCACGCGCGGTGCCCTGGCGGTACCGGCTATAGGTGGTATCCTGTACCTCATTATGACCCGTAACTTCCGGATGCTGACGGTAGGGGGTGCCATTTTGTTAAGTGGATTTGTATTCCTGAAATACACCACCATTGGTAATGCCAATTACGATATTAACCGCCTTCGTACCGCGCTCGATCCAAATGATGCTTCGTTGAACACCCGCTTACGCAACCGGGCACGCCTTACCGAATACTTAAGAGATAAGCCTTTTGGTGGTGGTATGGGTACGGTAGGTTCGTGGGGACAACGCTTTTCTCCAGGTACCTGGCTGGCCAATTTCGAGCCGGACGGGCTTTATACGCGTATTCGCGCAGAAACGGGCCTTATCGGACGTATTTTTTACGTAGGTATGTGGGTTTTTATACTGGTGCGCGGGGTAATATTCATGTGGCGCTTCCCCGATATGGAGCGCAGAAATATTTCCATGGCCATTTTAGCGGGTTATGCGGGCATACTGGTTGCCAATTATGGTAACTCGGTATTAACGCAATTCCCGGTATCTATTACCACCTTTATAGCCGTAGTGTTTGTTTACAATATGCGCTACTGGAACGAGGCCGGGCATTTTGAACTGCCCGATAAACCTACTCCAAGGCTGGGCCGTAAGCCCGATGATTTGCCGGAATAGATTAAACCTTTAATTATTCAGAAAAACAGAAAAGCCCCAACCTCGGTGGGGCTTTTTACTTGGAATACGTTTATTTTTTACTGTTTAGTTATTGCGATTATGACTGAACTTCCGGGAGTGGAATTCCAGGGTAAAAATCATCTTCATAAACCTACGCAGGAAGGAACGTGACTTTTTAATATCACCCAGCACCACATCCATGTAATCGGGATCTACACCGTTTACAATCAACCTGGGTTGTACATTAAGGGTATTGATGAATTCCTTGATGGCAAAGCGATCTGCCTTGTTCCACGAGCGGTGGGCCGAGAGTACACAAAAAGCCATATCCGCTTTCTCGGCAAGATCCAGCGGATACTGTTCGGTTATAATTCCCTCGATGGTTACAAATACAAAGTCGTACAGGGAGGAGGTATAACCGGAAGGGATAAGATCATCGAAGTTGCGGGTTTTTAAGAAGTCGCGACCGGCCTGGTGTACACTGTTGTCGTAAAAGGCTTCGGTATCTATGGCTTTATGGGTTAGCACCAGCACCTTGAAATTCATGGATACCAATTCATTGGCCAGCAGGTGGGTCATAAACGCCTTACCATCGCTTTCACGGGTGCTGAATACCAGCACATATTTCGGTTTCTTTTGGGTAACGCCAAGGGCCCGCATTTCCAGGCGGGTATTCTGGCTCATTAAGCCCAGGGCCTTGTCCTTCAGCCACTCCATATCCACACTACGGTTTTTGCTATCCTCGCGTAAATCAGGAAAAGCACCCAAAAGCTTAAGTCCGGTAAGTTCCTCTGCTCTTTCCGGATGCCGCACGGTGTTATCGAGAAACTCCATGATTACGATGATACTAAAGGGTACCGTAAAACCGATTACCGCAGCTACCAGCACCAACAAGGTGGATTTAGACTTCAGGGGCTGCAAAGGATAATTGGGTGGTACCGTAACTACCAAACCACCGGTAGCCAAGGTTTCACTTTGCTGGCGCATCATGGCCATATTCATACTATGCAGCAATTCCAGGTAGTGACGTTCCTCTACGGCAATTTCACGTTCCATACGGGCAATTTCGGAGCCCAGGGGTGCAAACTCATCGTAAACGGAGCGGAAATAAGCTTTACGCGTTTCAAAAACTTCCAGGCGCGCGTTCGCTTCATCCAGGGCCAGTGTATAACTCAACCATTCTTGTAATATATCCTTGAGGGGAACTCCTTCGGTGGTTTTACCGTATTGATAACGCTTTTCAAGGGTATTATTGAGCTGTGCCTCCAGTTTAGCCGCATTGTTTTTAAGTTTTTCCAACTCTTTAGCGTCCTTATAATACACTTCGAGCTGGGCAATTTTATACTTGATATCGGCCAACTGCTTGCGCTTCTCCAGTATATCATCGCTGAACTTTACAATTTCCTTGTTCAGTTCCAGTTGCTTTTCCAGTTTTTCCACCGATGCCTCCGCTGCAGCTTTAACCGCCAGTTCCTTTTGGTACTCATCCTCCATCATCTCCTTAAGGGTCGCAATGGATTTAGTTTGTTCCTGGTAGTTAATAATGCGGTTTTTGATGCGGAAGTCTTTAAGCTTGGCCTCGGCCACTTGCAAGCGCTGATTAGCCAGTTCAACTTGCTCCCTGAAATACTCGATTACATCGCTGGATTGCCCCATTTTAATCTGGGCCATCTTATCGGTAAAAACATCATTCAGTATTTCGAGGGTGCTTTGGGTGATGCCGGGATCTGCCCAGGTATAGCTGATTTTGATAAGGTCAGAGTTTTGCAGGCGATAAACACTGATGCGCTGGATGGATTTGTAGCTGTAAGGAGAACCGGCATCTTCGAAAGTAAGTTTTACCAGGTGGCTATCGTAGTTTTTTCGTTTGTACTCCCGCAGGTTTTCAATGGTTTCGAACATAGAGCCGGGCACCAGCAGGGAATCCTCCAGTTCCTGCGGCATTTTATACCGAAAATGACCCCAGTTTTCTTCGGTAATGTAACGAGGGTCAGCACTATCCAGCATCATGTGGCGGTAAAGCAAACGCTCGCCTACTTCCACCAGGGTTTGCTTGGATTGAATAATATTGATAAGGTTATCGTATTCGTTATTGGTGGCAAAAAAGTCGAGAGCTGAGTTTTCTACGGAAGCCACGTTAAGTCCTGAGGCAATACCGGTGTACACCTCTGTTTCAGATTGATATTGTTTTGGCAGGTTACGGGTAAGAAAAAACACCACAATAGCCAATACAATGGAGCAGAGAAGAAATAGATTGAGATTGCGGTTTAATACCCTGAAAAACTGGACTAAACTCATTTGGTATACCTTGTGTATTTAAACTTGCTAAACGGCACTCCTACCATACGTTCCAAACGGGTATAAGCATTGCTGAACTGTGTGCGCAGCTGTTCGTATTCCGATGCATAACGGGCTTTTAATTCAGCCGTTTGCCCCAGTTGATCCAAAGAAAGTTCACCATCCCGAAAACGTTCCTCGGCCATATCTGAAATGAGCCGTGATGACTCCTTAGCCTCGGAAATAATATTAAGTAACCGCTGTAGCAGCAACAATTGGTTGTAGGTTTCTATTACTCTTTCGCGCACCTGCCTTTCTACTTCGTTGTATTTGGCTTCCTGGCTTTCTACCATCGCTTCTGCGCGCTTTATGCGGTCCTTACGGCCGTACCAGCTACTTACGGGAATGGTCACCCCTACTCCGAGGTTGTAACCTTCGTTAACCTGGTTACCTCCTATCAGTAAGCCGCTTAATATCACTTGGTTACCGTATGACCAGTTGTACCCACCGATAAAGCGGATATCCTCGGCCCATCTTTTCTTTTCTATTATTACGTCATACTCTGAGGCCTCTATTAGTGCCTCGTAATAATCTTTGTCCGGTGCATGGGTAAGTGCGGAGTCTATTAAGACCGAAAGAGGCGGCAAATAGTCCAGAATATTGATATCCAGCGGTAAAATGGAGTCGGTTTCATTTTCCAATGAAACCTCTACAGAATCCACTTGCGCGCTCATTTGCAGTACCATTACCGTAAAGATACTGGAGAGCAGAGCTCGCATCCGGGGGGCGTAAAAGCACTTTTTAACAAACATTCAAACATTTTCTTTTTGAAACAATGCCGGGATAGTCTTTAAAATCAGACGAATATCATTCCAGAAACTGAAGTTCTTCGCGTATTTATTGTCGAGGGCTTTCCGTTCTTCTTCGGACATATCACCCTTACCTCTTTTCTCCACCTGCCATAGTCCGGTTATACCTGCCGGGGCCAAAAAGCGCTCTCCCCAATCATCGGAGGTCAACTGCTCCGCTTCATAAAGGGGCAACGGACGGTTGCCTACAATGGACATATCGCCTTTTAGCACGTTCAGCAACTGGGGTAGCTCGTCAATACTGGTGTTACGGATAAATTTACCCACCTTGGTTACCCTGGGGTCATTGGCAATTTTCACAAAGGTTCCGGCCTGTTGTTTTCGTTTTAATTCCAGGTATTCTTCCTCGCTCATGGGGGTACCGTCTTTATAAATCAAGGTTGGTGAACCCAAAAGCGAATGATACTCCTTGCGTAGATTATCGGTGGATTCCTGCTTGGCGTACTGGTTAAGGTGTTGCACCTCTTTCAAGCGTTCGGCCGCATCCACGTACATCGAACGGAATTTGTAGAAATCAAAAACCTTGTACCCGGTTCCCACCCGTTTTGAAACGTAGAATATGGGCCCTTTGGACTCCAGCTTAAGGGCCAGTACCACTAGCAAAAGAACCGGTGATAGCAAAACCAGTGCAGTGCCTGCCACTACAATATCAAAAATCCGTTTGGCCACCGGTATTTTATACTCATCATATTTTGTCTTCCGGGCATCGCCCAGTTTGGCATCCAGCATCTGCTTAAGGAAGTCGATACGCTCCACCACTACCTGCTCGGAAATATGGGGTTCGTACAATTCGGTAATACCAAGTTTCAGAAACTCTTTTTTACGGCCGTTTTCAAGGTTTCGGCTAACCAACGAATAAGGTATTTTGAAGCTGTTGAGCAAATCACGGTAACGCTCAAAAATACCATCTCCTTTCAATCCTCTCAGTTGATATTCGGATAGCACCAGATCATAGCCGGAGAGGTTTTCCAACTGGTTGTGAAAGCCCACAACATTCTTTACCTGCTTTAGCTCCACATTTTCCAATACGGAGTAGCGTTCTACCAGTTCATTCTCTTCCCCTATGTATAATATGCGTTTCAAGATCGCAGGCTGATTAGGTTGTCAATACGGAGACCGAGTTCTTCGGGGTTAAAGGGCTTTATAAGGTAATCATTGGCCCCCAGCTTCAGGCACTTAATCCTTTCGGCACTACTCTCTTCGCCTGAAAGTACAATCAGGGGTACATCACTGAAAAAACCACTCTCACGAACTTTTTTGATGTATTCAAAACCATTGATCTCGGGCATATTCAAATCGGCCACTACCAAATCGGGAATGTTTCCGGAGTACATCCACTCCAGGCCTTCGCGGCCATTTTCGAGTGAAATAACCTCGTACTTTTCTTTGAGAATCTGCTCTAACAGCTTTCTCATGATTGGTTCATCATCAATGATCAAAACTTGTTTCATACGTGGCATTTAGAGGGTGCGTAATTGTTCAAAAGCGGTTTTTAAAACTTCATCCACTTTGCCTATTTCACCGTTCAGAGCTTCATCGGGTTGCTCATTCTTTCCCTTGTTCTCCACTTCCCTGATCTCGCTGTAAATAGATTTGATCCCGAATAGGTCAATATTGGGCTTTATCTTATGGGCAATACCGCCCATGGTTTTCCAGTCCTTTTGGGCGTGGGCCGTTTTCATTTCCTCCAATTGCCCCGGAGTATGTTCCAAAAAGGTTTCAATCATACTATGCACAAACTCCTCACTACCTCCTGCCAATTCCTCCAGCTGACTTAAATCGTAAACTTTATCAGACATCAACGTTTTGGTTTTACTTAAATGGTTAATTCATTGTTCTTTATCATGCGGTAAATGGTGCTTTTCCCGATGTCGAGTTTATGAGCCACCTTCACCACATTACGGTCGTATTTATCCAGGTAATGCTGGATAATGCGTGCGGTATAATCTTTCAACGTTGCCTCCTCACTAATCAGGTTATCCATGGTAGAGGTTGAACTGAAATTGATATCCCGTTCTTCTATCTTCCCGTCATCCACCATTACCGTAGCCAATTCCACTACCGCCTTTAATTCACGTACGTTACCCGGCCAACGATAGTTCAGTAGCTTTTTTTGCGCCCCGTTGGTGATCTGGATTTTACCGAGCTTGTTTTCTCGGGCAAATTCATCTACAAAGTGTTTGGCCAAAAGAACAATGTCGTTTTCCCGCTCCCGCAACGGTGGAAGCTCTATGGGTAGGCCCAGCAATCGATAGTAAAGGTCTTCCCTGAAGTTGCCACTTTTCACTTCTTCCGCCAGGTTACGGTGTGTAGCTACAATAACGCGTGCATTAATTTTTACGGCCTGGTTGCTGCCGATTCGGGTAACTTCTTTCTCCTGCAATACTCTTAAGAGTTTAGCCTGTAGCTGCAGGTCCATTTCTCCTATTTCATCCAGGAATATAGTGCCACCATTGGCCTCTTCAAACTTCCCGATGCGCTTATTAATAGCTCCGGTAAAGGCTCCTTTTTCGTGACCAAAAAGCTCACTCTCCAAAAGGTCACGGGGTATAGCGGCAATATTTACGGCCACCAGTGATTTTTTATGAAACTTGGAATTGTAGTGAATAGCCTTGGCTACCAACTCTTTTCCTGTTCCGGTTTCACCGGTAACCGATACCGTAATATTGGTTTGAGCGGCTTTTTCGATAAGCTTGAATACATTCTTGATAGCCGGGCTGTTTCCCTTAATGTTGGAGAAATCATACTTCTGGTTAACTTCTTCCCTCAGCTTATCGATTTCATCGCGCAGGCGGGCATTTTCCCGAACATGGTTGGACGCATTCCACATGCGCTCCTTCGCATTATCATCCTTAACAATGTAATCGTAAGCCCCTTCTTTCAAGAGGTTTACTGCCGTACTTACATCTTCCTGACCACTTACTATTACCACAGGTATCTCCGGGTGAGTTTCCTTTATTTTTCGGAGGATTTCTATCCCCGACATCTCTGGCAAAGAGTAGTCCAAAAAGATAAGGTTGGGCTTTTTATAGAGGTTATCCATGCACTCCTTTCCGCCTCGAAATACTTCTACTTCATTGTCAGGATTGAGTGACAGGTGGTGTTGAGCCATTCTTGAGTACAGCTCATTGTCGTCCACCACAAAAATTTTTAGAATATCCATAGCCTGCTCAAAGCGGTTTTTGGTTATCCCAAAGATGGCTTCAAAATCTCAAATTTGGAAAAATTCCAAATTTTAATTAGGCTGAGTTGCCAACATACTTTTTAACAAGCCTTACGAACTCATAACCACCTTTTTGGAAGATATTCCTAAAATGGATCGAGATGTGTTTCCGGAGAAATAAAACTCCGAAAAGTATGCCGGTACCAAAGGTGATGATGGATATAAAAGCTACCCAAACCAGATTATCGGAAAACTGTAAAACCAGGATATCGCCCACCACATTGGCCAATAACATGAGCATTACCTTGTAAAAATTAAGGTCGGGGCGGTTGATCACATCCAGGGCAATACCCGTAAAACGGTCGAGAGGGGTAAGCGCGGTATAAATGGCAAAAACACGCAGCACATTAGCACTGCTGAGGTATTCCTCACCACCCAGGGCCAGCACCAGGGGTTCGGCAAATATCAATACCCCGATACTGATGGGCAGGAGCAAAAGAGTAGAGAAACCGGCACCGGTTTCCAGTTCGTCCTCAAACTCTTTGGTCATACCCACGGCATATTTTTTTGCCAGTTGAGGAAAGGCAATGGCCACAAAAGCCCGCAAAGGAATGTCAAACAGCCCAATGAGCCGCTCCGCTACATTGTAAACGGCATTGGCACCCGGACCCAAAATGGACATAATGATGAAAGTATCGGAACTCCGCAGGAAATTACTGCCTACCATAGTGGCCATACTGAACTTACCGAAGTTGAAAAGAGACTTATCCATTTCACGGTTACCAAGACCGAAATATTTCAGTTTGCTCCAACCGGTGACCAATACCAGTAAAGCCGGAAGAATATTGGAAGCCAGGTAGGCAATGAGGATGAAGTTGAGGCCCGGCTGGAAATAATACTGGTAAACTACGCCCAGCAAAAAACTGCCCTGTAAAAAGAAGCGTATCCATACAATACGGTCAAAGCGTACGTAGGCATTTAAAATCCAAACCGCCATGGAGTGGGGTAAACTGGCCAGGGCTATTGGTACAAACCATTGGAAAAGGTAGCGATAGCTTTCGTTTTGGGTAAAGTAAAAAATGATGTAAAAAACCAGCGCGATACCCACCGAGCCAATGAGGGTTATAATCAGGTTTAACTTCCACCCGGAACCGATCACCACTGAAGCTTCTTCCTCGGTATCGCATTCGTTAATGCGTTTGATCATGGCGTTGCTGATCATACCAGAGCGCAGCATATCGAAAAGGGTGTACACCGTGAGGAAAAAGCTCCAGTACCCCAACTCCGACATGGAAAAGGAACGGGCCAGCAGTCCAAAGGTCAGCAAGCCTAAAATAGCTGCGGTACCACTGCTGATCAGAGAAAGTGATTTGTTGGTACGCAAGAGTTTTTTGAATCGGCCTGTCACCTTAATAATTCTATATTTGGATGGTAAAAGTAAAAGATACGCCCCAATACTTACTCCAGATCAATGCTAATCGATAAAAGGGACTTTATCATAGTTGGCCAGCAACCCTGGGACAATCCCATTGGCAGCAACTGCATCGATATTGCCGAAGAAATTTCCCGGAAAAACCGGGTTTTATACATCAATCCCCCGGTAGATAGGATTACCCTCCTTCGGAAAAGAGAAAGTGAAAAATACATCCTGAACCGCAGGCAGGACATTTTAAAAGGTAAGCGGCCTCAATTGGAAAAAGTAGGTGAGCAACTCTGGGTGTTTACACCTACCAATGTTATTGAGTCGCTGAATATGTTACCGGATGGCTTCATCTATGACGTACTGAACAAACGCAACAATCGCCTGTATGCCAATGACATCAAAAAGGCGATCCGTGAACTTGACTTCAGCGACTATATCCTGTTCAATGATGGGGACATGTTCCGTAGCTTTTACCTCAAGGATTTTCTGAAACCACAAGTTTCCATTTACTACACCCGCGATTTTTTCCTGGCCGTGGACTACTGGAAAAAACACGGATTAAGACTGGAACCGGCCTTGATGAGTAAGAGCGATCTGGTGGTTTCCAACTCCATTTACCTGAACAACCTGGCTAAAAAATACAACTCCAATTCCCACTACATCGGGCAAGGTTGTGACTTTAGTTTATTTGATCCCAGTGATACCAAAGCGGTTCCGGCTGAGCTGGATAGCATTCCCAAACCCCGTATCGGCTATATCGGGGCGCTGTTAAACCTGCGGCTGGATATTCAACTGCTGGAGCAGATTGCCGAAAAACGTAAAGACTGGCAAATGATTTTGATAGGTCCGGAGGATGAGCATTTTAAAGCTTCCAAACTGCATAATATGGATAACGTGCACTTTTTGGGCTCTAAACCCATGGAAACCCTCGGGCAATACCTTAAGGGTTTTGACGTAGCCCTGAACCCGCAAAAATTCAATGAGGTAACCATCGGAAACTACCCGCGTAAAATTGACGAGTACCTGGCTATGGGCACGCCCACGGTAGCTACCAAAACCGAAACCATGGAAGCTTTTGAGGAATATGTTTACCTGGGCCGGGGCCTGGAGGATTACCTGCGCCTGATTGAGGAAGCCTTGCAAAACGACTCACCCGAATATCGGAAAAACCGCAGGGAATTCGCTTTACAGCATACCTGGGAAAACAGTGTAAACGCCCTCTACGAAGCTATTCAACAAACTGATTCATACCGTGGGAATTAAAGAAACCATTAAAAGCAACGAGCGGCTCAAGAAGTTTATTCATTACCTGCTCATCCCCAAAAACCAGGCCCGTCCACGCCTTTGGGTAAGATGGTTTGTAAATCCTTTTATACACCAAAAAGGCAAGGGTGCCAAGGTTTGCAGAATGACGCGCATGGATGTACTTCCCTTTAATGCTTTTAGCCTGGGAGCCTACTCCACGGTTGAGGATTTTGCCACTATTAACAATGGTGTAGGCGAAGTACACATCGGGAACCATACGCGCATTGGTATTGGAAATGTGATAATTGGCCCGGTTACCATCGGCAATAATGTGATACTCGCTCAAAACATTGTAATGTCCGGGCTCAATCATGTTTACGAGGATGTGGATACCCCTATTCACCTTCAGCCGGTTACCACACAACAGATTACCATTGAAGACGATTGCTGGATCGGGGCTAATGCGGTTATTACCTCAGGTGTATCCATTGGAAAACACTCCGTAATAGCGGCCGGTGCGGTGGTCACCAAAAATATTCCTCCCTTTAGTATTGCCGTTGGGAATCCCGCCCGGGTAATCAAGCAATACAATGCCCAAACTAAAAGCTGGGAGAAGGTTTCCAGCTAACTTTTGGAAGTCACGTTTTTCTCGGTAACCTCGAACTTTGAGGCCGTGGATTTACGTATGCGCAGGATAGAAAGCACCATAAACAGTATGGCCTTGGGAATATTCAACAAAGCTTTAAGCAGCCGGAGGTTGTAAAAGCGCCTGGGTACCGCCAATAACAGCGACAGGAAATAAACCAGCATAAGGGCGAGCCAAAGCGGATGCACCGGGGTAAACAAACTTAAAACGCCCATAAAGCCCAGCAGGCCGATTAAAAGTACCTTGGGTACCAGGAACATCTGAAAAGCCTTGTCGAAATAATCGAAATTACCACGGGTTATAAATTCCTTAAGCCCATCGAGAAAATAATTTTTGAAAAAATAGATTTGTACCCCTACCCACCGGGTGCGTTGCTTACTAAAGTTTTTGGCGCTGCTCACCTTTTCATCGTACACCAGCGCATCTTCCAGGTATTCAATGGTGTTGCGCTCTTTTAGCACTTTTAGCTCCACCAGTTTATCTTCCCCAGCCACATCCTCAATGTCAGCCATTATATTTTTGAAGTACTCAAAATCGAAGGCCATAGCAGAGCCAATGAGGGCGGAGCTTACACCCCACACACGGTGACCCTTCCGGAAAATACTATTGCCAATCTCCTCATTTATAGCATCCAGCAGGGCAAAGCTGGTATTTTGATTTTTAGCGGTACGGTGCCCTTGTATTACTTTGTAGCCGGAAGCATAGGCTTTGTTAATCTTGTCCAAAAAACCCGCTTCCATTACATTATCAGAGTCCAGTATTACCGCAACATCAGGTGGGGAAGAACTTAAGTACGCGAGCGCTTTATTAACGCTTTTGGCTTTAGTGGAATTTTCAAACTGAACTTCCAGAACGGTAACGTCCAACTTACGAAGCTCTTCTATAGTCTCGGGCTTAAAGCTATCGGCACAAATAACTACTTCATAATTTTCACGGGGATAATGCTGCTCTAGCGCGTGATTAGCGGTATCGATTATAATACGGTCTTCTTTGTAACCGGGTATGATTACTGCAATTTTGTGATGGCGGGCTTCCTTTTGCAGTTTAGGCCGGTAGGGAAAAAGGCTTCCCAACGCAAAAAAAGCCAGGTACAGCACCTGTAAACCAATAACTAGGAGGAGGATAAGCTCCAGCAATTCCAGAAGTTGAAATAAAATATCCATTGAACTGATTCAGCTTCCGAAATATCCTGAAAATTTCCCTAATTCCGAATGATCAGTTGCGATGGTTCAAAGAAGGAGTTGGAGGAAAGTATCTGCAGCATGTAGGCACCTTGCGGCAAGCGGTGTTCTATCCTGATTTTTCCTTCCAGCACATGGATAGCTTTTTCCATAACTACGCTTCCTCTCATATCCAGTACCTGCAATTGGCCGTCTTTTACCTCAGCACTGCCAAAGTCGATCTCAAAATAGTGGGAAGATGGGTTTGGGGCAATTTCCACCGTGTTCCTCAAGCTATTTTCAGCCAGTGAAATATTGTTTTGTAGTAAGGCTATTTCTACGTGGGTTTCAATACCGTTATTCATAAACACATCCACGGTATCGGTAATATACCCTGATTTGCTAACCACTACCGGGTAAAAACCGGCATTTATGATTCCGGCCTTGAATTTTCCGAGAACATCACCGGTGAAATTCTGATTGAGGTTCAAAATCCGGATCTGCGCATTGGGTATGGGGTTTTGGGTGAGAGAGTCTTTAACCAGACCCGTCAGGTAACAACCCTTGGGATAGGTGCTGGATAAAACGAACAGCCCCTGCTGGATGTCCGTAATCAGGATATTACCGCTGGGGAGGTAGGGATACGCTCCCCAGGCTCCGTTATAACCGGTACCGTTTAAGGGAGAGGTATCGTAATAGGCCGTTTCAATGAGAATGTCGGGCATAGTTGCATCCACAATCTGCAAACCGGAAGTATAAAATGAAGTTACCAGGAAATCGCCCAGCACATGTACATTGTGGGGGATAACGTCCGGGCCACCGTAGCTGCTCTTTATCCGATCGAGTTCTTTGATATTGGTAGGGTCAGAAACATCGTAGGCCGTAACAAAAGCCCCGGAGATTTCATCGGTGGTATATACGGTCTGATTGTTATCCGATACCCAACAATTATGGGTAAAGGCCCCGGGGGTAATTACCGAGCCCAAAATAACCGGGTTGGTTTTATCGGAAACATCAATAACCTGCAGTCTATCATCATTAATCGCTCCTCCCCACAGCGTATCGCCCCGTACCATTCCGTCATGCAGGTAATTGGCGTTAAAAACACCCAGGTAAACCGGGTTTTCGGGATCAGGTTTCAGATCAAACATTAAAGCGCCTCCAGCCGATACGTTGGAGCCAAAAACGTAGAGAATACCATTCTCATCGATGTAAATGTTGTGAGCACGATTAAAATTAAAAGTGAACCCATTGACCGTAATAGAGGGGTAAAAACGCTTCAGTTTAGGAGTAGGCTGGTTCACACTATCCATATCCACGATGAGGATACCATCGGAGGTAGTGCTGGGCGAAAAATTATCATGAACCACGTACGCATAATGGCTCCAGGTTTTCATGTCTCTCCAGACTGAAAAAGCACCGGGTTCGAACATTACTTCTGTAGGGTTGGACGGGTTACTGATATCCACCACTGAAAAGCCATTACGCACCCCAACCAGGGCATATTCATCACCATTGGAATCCGCATAACCCCAAACATCATTGAGGTCTTGCGCATAGGTTAAACGCCCCAGCTTATTCACGGCCAGGCTATCTTGTGCAAACAATGGAAGGGCCATGATTACGGCCCCCAGGAGTATTATTTTTTTCATAATTATGTTTTATAATTCCAGGCTAATCTGAGGCTCGTCTCCCTCCTGATTGCCATTCCCATCCGTTTCTTCCGGCACCGGCTCTTCATCCGTTTCCAGGATGTTGATTTGTTTAACGGGATCTTTAGTCAGTTGATTGCCCTGGGCTTTTATGCCCTTTACGGCTATAAAATCACTCAGGTCAACCGTTTCGTTTTCTTTTTGTTTGCCTTTTACCTTTTTGTAAACCACCTCTATCAAAGGTTTACGGTGGGTTACCGCCACCTCTAAAAACGAAGCTTCAGCATCACTGATAAACAGCTCCTTTTTATCACTTAGTTCAGGTATAAAGCGTTTTACATAGTAAAGCTCTTTCCCTCCATCATAATATACGACAGAAACGGGAACATCGTGCCTAAATTTCTCGATAAGGATCATATCCTCCTCAAATTTAGTGCTCAAATCAAAGCTCAGCAAACGGTAATGGCCCGATTGGCTGATCTCCAGTATCCGGTCTTCGCCACGAAAGCTTCCCAGTAAAATTCCACGTCCATCGGCATTCAGGCGGCCTACGGTGTCATCAAACCAAATTTTACGTGGCGAGAGGGTAGAAACCCCTTCCTCTTTGATCTCCACTTTTTTTACCGGGTATTTGGAAACCTGGTTACCCTTGGCTGCCCTACCCTTTATGGCCAACTCGGCAAAGTCGATATCGAATTTAAGCTTGCGGAGTTTTTGCAAGGCGCGCAGATGTACCGTAACTACCTCCGCTTCACCGTTGGGGTTGGCTGTGAAATACAGCACTTCAGTACCCCTGGTTCCGTTGGTTAAATCGTACTCTTTATTACGCGTAATACTGGTTACCGAGAAACGTTTCATATAAGTGTTACCCTTGGAACCATCGCGATACATCATATTGTAAACAGTGCGTTTATCGCCCTTTTTCCAAACCGCCACGTGAATGATGTTTTTGCCCACATAGGTTTTCGCATCTATTTTGGTAACCATCATCTTACCGTCCCGTAGAAAAATAATAATATCATCTATGTCGGAGCAATCGGTTACAAATTCATCGCGTTTCAGGGAGGTGCCTATAAAGCCCTCTTCACGGTTCACGTAAAGTTTGGTATTGGAAATCGCCACTTTGGTAGCGTCAATATCTTCAAACAGGCGAATCTCCGTTTTGCGCTCTTTACCTTCCCCGTATTTCTTTTTCAGCATTTTAAACCAGTCCACGGCATAGTCGATCAGGTTTTCCAGGTAATGCTTTACCTCGGCTATACGATCTTCAAGATTGAGTATATGCTCATCGGCCTTGGTTTTATCGAATTTGGAGATCCGCTTAATACGAATTTCGGTAAGGCGAACAATATCGTCATCCGTAACTTCACGGATGAGTTTTTTGATGTGAGGCTCCAGGCCTGCGCGAATATTGGAAAGCACCTCTTCCCAGGTTTCAGCCTCCTCAATATCACGGTATATTTTTTCTTCGATGAAGATACGCTCCAGGCTGGCGAAATGCCATTGCTCTTCCAGCTCATGCAACTGTACCAACAATTCTTGCTTTAACATCTCAACGGTACGTTCCGTGGAGCGTTTCAGCATTTCCTTAACATTCATGAACTCCGGACGCTCATTGTCAATGGTGCAAGCCAATGGAGATATGGAAACTTCACAATCGGTAAAGGCATACAGCCCGTCCACCATTTTATCCGGTGAAACACCAGTCGGTAAATGCACCAGTATTTCTACGTTTTCAGCTGTATTATCTTCAATCTTCTTGATCTTGATCTTACCCTTATCGTTGGCCTTGAGGATACTATCGATGAGGCTGGTTGTGGTTGTTCCGAAAGGTATTTCGTTTATGACCAGCGTTTTGCGATCATCTTCAATATTGATGCGCGCCCTTACCCGCACTTTGCCCCCACGGGTACCATTCTGGTAATTGGAAAAGTCGGCAATACCCCCGGTGGGGAAATCGGGTAAAATGGTAAAACTGCGCCCTTTTAAAACCTTGATGGAGGCATCAATTAATTCAAGGAAATTGTGGGGCAGTATTTTGGTGGATAGACCTACGGCAATACCCTCTACACCCTGCGCCAGTAAAAGCGGGAACTTTACCGGAAAATGAACCGGTTCCTTACCACGGCCATCATAACTGGCCTGCCACTCGGTAATTTTAGGTGCAAAAATTACTTCCAGGGCAAACTTGGTGAGGCGCGCTTCGATGTATCGCGGAGCGGCTGCCCGGTCACCGGTAAGAATATTACCCCAGTTTCCCTGGGTATCAATCAATAATTCTTTTTGCCCAACCTGTACCAGTGCGTCCCCTATGGAAGCATCACCGTGCGGGTGGTACTTCATAGTTTGCCCAATGATATTAGCCACCTTATGGTAACGGCCGTCCTCCATTTCGCGCATGGCGTGTAAAATGCGCCTTTGTACCGGTTTAAAGCCATCATTAAGGGCCGGTACCGCTCTTTCAAGAATTACGTAGGAAGCATAATCCAGGAAGTAATCCTCGTACATACCCGAAACCCGGGTAATGCTCACACCGTTGTTAGGGGGTGTATTGTTATTGGAAGATTGGATATCGTCCATCAATCACTGTTATTTTTTCTCAGAACCTTTTCCAGCGATAATTTCAAATCTGATAACTCCTTGGAATTCAGGTAGGAAATGTTGATTTTTTGTTTTTGCAAAATACCTTCCTTACTCTGAACCGCTACGGTTAAAGTTCTACGCAAAGGATATGATTTTATATGAAACCGCGCCAACTTTCGCTTGGGAAATTCAAAGTGTTTTACAAACCATCTACCCAACCAACGCAAGTGGGGCTCTTCAGCAGTAAAATTAAGTACTTCACCATCGCTATCGTAATGAAAAACGGGTAGGCCCCGGTAAATAAACACTACTACTATAGGAATAATAAAAGGGGTGACTTTAAACAGGTTTCCCAACGAACCATCGATGTTCATCACCACCAGATCGAAGATGACACCTAAAAAGCAGAGTGCATACAACACACCCGTCACTTTTTTATTTCTTTCCGACTTTATGCGCATTTACGATTTTTCCACTTCCTGTTCAAAGAGGTCTTTCTCCACCCGCAGGTTCTCAATTATAAATTCTTGGCGCTGTGGTGTGTTTTTACCCATGTAAAAGCCCAGCAGTTCTTCAATGGTCGCTTCTTTACTCAGCATAACCGGGTCTAAGCGAATATCTTCATTTATGAAATGCTTGAACTCATCCGGTGAAATCTCTCCCAACCCTTTGAATCGGGTAATCTCTGCTTTTACCCCTAATTTCAACAGTGCTGCTCTTTTCTCCTCTTCACTGTAACAGTAATGCGTTTCCTTTTTATTGCGTACCCGGAAAAGCGGGGTTTGCAGGATAAAAAGGTGCCCTTCCTTTACCAGTTCAGGAAAAAATTGGAGGAAGAAAGTAATCAAAAGCAGGCGAATGTGCATGCCATCCACATCGGCATCGGTAGCAATTACCACATTATTATAACGAAGATCTTCCAGACCTTCTTCAATGTTGAGGGCCGCCTGCAGCAGGTTGAACTCCTCATTTTCGTAAACCACCTTTTTGGTGAGCCCGTAACAGTTCAGGGGTTTCCCCTTTAAACTGAAAACGGCCTGGGTATTTACATCGCGTGACTTGGTGATAGACCCTGAAGCAGAGTCACCCTCGGTAATAAAAAGGGTAGTGTCTAACCTCCGTTCATTCTTTTGATCGTTGTAATGTATCCGGCAATCGCGCAGCTTGCGGTTGTGCAGGCTCGCTTTTTTAGCCCGTTCACGAGCCAGTTTTTTAATGCCGCTAAGCTCTTTCCGCTCCTTCTCGGCCCGTAAAATCTTTTTGTAAATAACTTCGGCAATACCCTCGTTTTTGTGAAGGAAATTATCCAACTGCCGTTTTACAAAGTCGTTAACAAAGGTGCGTACCGTAGTAAGGCCCGGCCCCATATCGGTAGAGCCCAGTTTCGTTTTGGTTTGTGATTCAAAAACCGGTTCAATCACCTTTATGCTGATAGCGGCCACCACCGACTCACGGATGTCGGAAGCATCAAAATTTTTATTGTAAAAATCGCGCAGGGTTTTTACCAATGCCTCACGCAGAGCAGATTGGTGGGTACCGCCCTGGGTGGTGTGCTGACCGTTAACGAAAGAGTAGTACTGGTCGCTCTGGCTCTTTTCAGCATGGGTAAGGGCCAGTTCAATATCCTCTTCTTTCAGGTGAATAATATCGTGAATGACCTCTCCATCCAGGTTATCTTTTAAAAGGTCTTTCAAACCATTTTCCGAATGGATTTTGGTGCCATTGTAAACAATGGTAAGGCCCGGGTTGAGATAGGCATAGTTCCAGAGCATTTTCTCAATGTACTCCGTAGCAAAGCGGTAATTCTTGAAAATGGAACCATCCGGGCGAAAAACAATTTTGGTACCCTTACGCAGGCTGGTCTCTTTTACAGGCTCATCTTCTATAAGTGCTCCACGTTCAAATACCGCCACTTTGGTTTGGCCATCACGAACAGACTGTACCATAAAATAATCGGAGAGGGCGTTTACCGCCTTAGAACCAACCCCGTTTAAACCCACGGATTTTTTAAAGGCCTTGGAGTCGTACTTGGCTCCCGTATTGATCTTGGATACTACATCCACCACCTTACCAAGCGGAATACCACGACCATAGTCGCGAATGGAAACCTCGCCCTCTTTGATGTTGATCTCAATGGTTTTACCGGCCCCCATCACAAATTCATCGATGGAGTTATCAACTACCTCCTTTACCAGGATGTAAATACCATCGTCCGAAGAAGATCCGTCACCCAGTTTACCGATATACATACCGGGCCGCAAACGGATGTGCTCCTTCCAGTCCAGCGAACGTATATTTTCTTCTGTATAATTTTCAGATGCCATAGAAATCTAACAAATCCGGGTTAAAGAGAATGGCTAAAAATAGAAAATATGAGCAAAGCCTAGGCCAGACGGGCTTTCCCAGTTTTCAACAGTTTATTAAGAATAAGAGACGGTTTTGGCTATACGTTGAAACGGAAATGCATAATATCACCGTCCTGAACCGTGTATTCCTTTCCTTCTATACCCAGCTTTCCCGAGTCCCGCACAGCACTTTCCGACCCCAGCTCAACGTAATCCTTGTACTTAATAACCTCGGCACGGATAAACCCTTTTTCAAAATCAGTATGGATAACGCCTGCAGCCTGCGGAGCGGTAAAACCTTTTTGAATGGTCCAGGCGCGTACTTCCTTTTCACCAGCGGTAAAATAGGTTTGCAGATCCAGTAGGTCATAGGCTGCCCGGATAACCTTATTCACACCCGGTTCATCCAACCCAATGTCTTCAAGAAACATCTGGCGCTCCTCATAATCCTCCAGCTCGGCAATATCTGCCTCAGTGGCCACCGCCAGGTAAATAACCTCGGCATTTTCCTGAGCTACCGCCTCCTTCACCTTCTTTACCCAATCGTTTCCTTCCCTGGCAGAAGCCTCATCTACATTACACACGTATAAAATAGGCTTATCCGTTAAAAATTGAATATCCTTCAGCAGGGCCGCCTCATCATTATTACGCTCAAAAGTCCGTACACTTTTCCCCTCTTCCAGGTAGGATTTTAAACGCTCCAGGGTTTGCACATGCTGTAACTCCACCTTATTGCCGCCCTTAGAGCCTTTTTTGTGCTTGTCTATCCTTTTTTCAAGGGTTTCAAGGTCTTTAAGTTGAAGTTCTATATCGATAATCTCCTTATCGCGAATGGGGTTAACATCTCCCTCTACATGGGTGATATTGTCATTTTCAAAACAGCGCAAAACGTGAATAATGGCACTGCATTCGCGAATGTTTCCCAAAAACTGGTTTCCCAAACCTTCACCTTTGCTGGCCCCCTTAACCAAACCGGCAATATCCACAATTTCAACCGTGGCCGGAACTACCCTTTGGGGCTTCACCATATCCTCCAGTTTATAGAGGCGCGGATCGGGTACCGTTACCGTGCCTACATTGGGCTCAATCGTACAAAAGGGAAAATTGGCCGATTGCGCCTTGGCGTTGGACAGGCAATTGAAAAGAGTGGATTTACCTACGTTGGGAAGACCTACAATTCCGCACTTCATAAGGGATCAATTTTTAAGGCGGCAAAGATACATTTTTAGGGCTTTCCCGGAATATTACCAGCTATTACCGATGAGGGGCGAGTCACCTCCTTTTTATGGAAGTTATTAACATCCTTTAGTGCTCTTTTTAAGGTCTGACTATATTTGTGACCGCATGGAGAATTTCATTGTTTCCGCCCGGAAATATCGCCCGCAGAATTTTGAAGAAGTAGTAGGTCAACAACACGTTACCCGCACTTTGCGCAATGCGATCGAGCAAAATCATTTGGCTCAGGCCTTGCTGTTTACCGGCCCCCGGGGGGTGGGGAAAACCACCTGTGCCCGTATCCTGGCCCGCATGATCAATAGTGAGGATGGTGACCCGGTTGACCAGGACTTTGCCTTTAACATATTTGAGTTGGACGCGGCTTCCAACAACTCGGTTGATGATATCCGTAACCTGATAGACCAGGTTCGTTTTGCTCCACAAGCCGGTCAGTACAAGGTTTATATCATTGATGAGGTACACATGCTTTCACAAGCGGCCTTCAACGCCTTCCTCAAAACCCTGGAAGAACCTCCCAAACACGCCATTTTTATTCTGGCCACTACCGAAAAGCACAAAATCATTCCAACCATTTTAAGTCGTTGCCAGATTTTCGATTTTAAGCGTATTACGGTGGAAGATATTGCCGGGCACCTGGAATCGGTTGCCCAACAGGAAAAAGTGGATGCTGAGCCGGAAGCTCTGCATATTATTGCCCAGAAAGCGGATGGAGCCCTGCGTGATGCGCTTTCTATTTTCGACCGTATCGTGTCGTTTTCCGGTCAAACCATTACCTACCGGGATGTTATTGATAACCTGCGAATACTGGATTACGATTATTACTTCCGCACGGTTGACCTTATTAATACTGGCGACTCGGCCGGGCTGCTTTTGCTGTTCAATGAAATTTTGGACATGGGCTTTGACGGCCATCAATTTATCAACGGGCTGGCCGGTCATTTCAGGGATTTGTTAGTATGTAAAGACCCGCAAACGCTCAGTTTGCTGGAGGTGGCGGAAAGTACTCGCCAACGTTACCGTGAACAGGCCCAAAGCCTTAGTATGATTTTCGCTTTAAAAGCTCTGAAAGCTTTAAATGAAGTGGATGTTCGCTACAAGGGAAGTAACAGTCCACGCCTGTTGGTAGAATTGGTACTGTTGCAACTAGCCAATCCGGAAGGCCAGGGTACCGAAAAAAAAAAGCCTGAACCCAAGGGGCTAAGCACCCCGGCCAAACCAAAGACCATTTCCCCCGCAGTGGTTTCTGCTCCAAAACAAGAAAAGCCTCCGAAACCACATGCTACCGAGGTATTACAAAGAGAGGTTGAAAAAAGACCTGCACCCGAAACCAAAAATCTTGAACCTGCTCAGGTAGCTGAGAAAGAAGGTTCGTATTCCTCCCGTCTTAAATCCAGGAGTAAACGCAGCGCATTTTCTATTTCCGAAACTGTAGATAAAGAAGCGGTACAAGAGGAGAAAAGTGAAACCGAAGAGGATGCCAACGAAACCAAACCGGGCCTGGCCCGTGAAGATTTTAATGAGAATCAATTACTCAACCTTTGGAATGAATATATGACCATGCTTCGCGGCATGCAAAAGCAAAAAATATACGGGAGCCTGAACAATAAAAAGCTGCACCTCAAAGAAGGTTTTATGGTGGAGATTGAGTTGGAAAATGAGATTCAGCAATCTTTCTTTGAAGAAGAAAAACGCGACCTGATTCAGTTCCTACGTCAAAAGCTCAACAACTTTTATATACGTTTTCAGGTTAAAATTAAACCTTCCACACAAAATACCGAGCCCTACAGTGCCGAAGAGAAATTCCAATATATGGTAGCCAAAAACCCCAACCTGCTGCTGCTCAAACAAAAACTCGATCTTGATATTGAGTAAACAATTCTTACATTAAGAGTTATTATTTTTGCCTGCCTTTTGCTTAGGTTAGATCATTTGCAAAAGATCATCCAGGCCTTTCGCATATTTATTACATTTCAAAAAAACGACCAGTAAACTCCCATTATGGCAAATACACCCCGCATCATTTATACTAAAACCGATGAAGCTCCTGCCCTAGCCACTTATTCCTTTTTACCCATTGTAAAAGCCTATACCCAGGCGGCCGGTGTAAGCGTTGAAACCCGCGACATCTCTCTTTCGGGACGAATTATTGCCGTTTTTCCCGAATATCTTAAAGCGGATCAGCAAATTGGTGATGCACTGGCTGAATTAGGTGAGCTGGCCAAAACACCGGAAGCCAACATTATTAAACTGCCCAATATCAGTGCTTCTATCCCCCAATTGGAGGCAGCGATAAAAGAACTACAGGAAAAGGGTTATGCCCTGCCCGATTATCCCTTTGAGCCTAAAACCGATGAGGAAAAATCAATCAGGGCCAAGTATGATAAAGTAAAAGGTAGTGCTGTAAACCCGGTGTTGCGTGAAGGAAACTCAGACCGTAGGGCTCCCAAGGCCGTAAAGAACTACGCACGTAAAAATCCCCACTCCATGGGTGCCTGGAACAGCAACTCGCAAACCCATGTTTCCAGTATGGAGCAAGGTGATTTTTACGGTAGTGAAAAGTCCGTGACGGTAGAGCAGGCCGGGCCGGTTAAGATCGTATTCACAAAAGAAGACGGCACTCAAAAAACACTGAAAGAAAAAGTGGAACTGCTGGAAGGTGAAATAATTGATGCTGCCGTGATGCAACGGGCCGAGCTGCACCGCTTTTTAGCTGCACAGATCAAAGATGCGCGTGAAAAAGACATTTTGTTTTCGCTCCACATGAAAGCTACCATGATGAAGATTTCGGACCCGATTATTTTCGGGCATGCCGTAAAGGAATATTTCAAACCCCTGATTGAAAAATTCGGTCCCGAACTGGAAAAAGCCGGAGTTAATTTCAACAATGGCTTTGGAGATTTGGTAAGCAAAATCAAGAGCTTACCCGAAAACACCCAACAAGAGATTGAATCAGAAATCAACCGCATTTACCAGCAGGGCCCTGACCTTGCGATGGTAGATTCCGATAATGGTATTACCAACCTGCACGTTCCGAGTGATGTGATCATTGATGCCTCCATGCCCGCCATGATCCGTAATTCCGGTAAAATGTGGGATAAGAATGGAGATACCCGTGATGCTAAAGCCGTTATTCCGGACCGTTCCTACTCCGGTGTATATCAGGAAACCATTGATTTTTGTAAAGAGCACGGTGCTTTTGATCCCACCACTATGGGCAGCGTTTCCAACGTAGGCCTGATGGCCAAAAAAGCGGAGGAGTACGGATCACACGACAAAACCTTCGAGATCAGCGGAAAGGGTAAGGTAAGCGTTTTAGACGTTAACGAAAATACCCTTTTAGAGCACCAGGTTGAAGAGGGCGACATCTGGAGAATGTGCCAAACCAAGGACGAACCGGTTAAAGACTGGGTGAAACTAGCCGTAAACCGCGCGCGTTCCACCGGTAACCCCGCCATTTTCTGGCTGGACAAAAACCGGGCTCATGATGCGGAGATCATTAAAAAAGTGAATGCTTATTTACCGCAGCACAATACTGATGACCTCGACATCCGCATTATGAAACCGGTAGAAGCCACTCGCTTTTCGCTGGAGCGAATCCGTGAAGGGAAAGATACCATTTCGGTTACGGGTAACGTACTCCGCGATTACCTCACCGACCTTTTCCCCATACTGGAACTGGGTACCAGTGCCAAAATGCTATCCATAGTACCGCTTATGAACGGTGGCGGATTGTTTGAAACCGGTGCCGGTGGTTCGGCTCCCAAGCACGTGCAGCAGTTTGTAAAAGAGAATCATTTGCGCTGGGATTCATTAGGCGAATTCCTGGCATTGGCCGTTTCGCTGGAACACCTGGCAGAGACTTATGATAACCCCAGGGCAAGAATACTGGGAGAGGCTTTAGGAGATGCCACCGAGAAATTCCTGGAAAACGATAAGTCCCCCTCCCGTAAAGCCGGAGAGCTGGACAACCGGGGTAGCCATTTTTACCTGGCTTTGTACTGGGCCAAAGCTTTGGCGCAACAAGATGAAGACCAGGATCTGAAAGAAATTTTCGGTAAAGTAGCCCGGGAAATGGAAGCAAAAGAAAATGAGATCAACGAGGAATTAATCGCCATACAGGGGCACCCTGTAGATATAGGCGGTTATTATCGTCCGGATGACGAAAAAACCGAAAATGCCATGCGCCCCAGTGGTATTCTAAACATGATACTGGACGGCATTTCGGCTAAAGTTTAAGGTGAATAACTTAAAACCCGGCCTGAGGCCGGGTTTTGTATTTTTAAGCTCTCCATAAGCTTTAACCTTTTTTGAATGCGAAATATTCTTTTATACTGTGGCCTGGCTCTTTCCTACCTGGGTTATGGCCAAAGTGGAAAGCTCCCGGCACAGTTCCTAAACGTACAGTATTACCTGTTTCAACCTTCCCAAAACTACAACTTCGACCCCTCCATTAGCAATAATCCCTACCGCATAACCCCCCTGCTAAGTCATGATTTCAGTTTCATTTATTCTAAGGAGATCAGTGCATCGGAATATTTTAATGTTGGTTTGAGCTTTCGTCATGCCCAATCACAGATCAGGGACGTACCTGGGGGCGACTTCATTGATCCTTTCTACGGTTTCGTAAAGCAAGAGACGGCCACCCGTAAGTTTACCAGCAATGATCTTTTCATACACCTTGGGCTGGGGAAAATTATCGCCCTGGATTCCCGTAAACGATGGGGCGTGATGCTCTCCCTGAATATTGGATTGGGCTACCCGGTAAATTTTTATGAAACCTATTATAGAAACGAAGTAGAGATCGCCAAATACGGTACTCCCAGTAAAGATTTAATCCCTGAAACCATCTCTCTGGAAATTACACCCTCTACCGCCCTGCAATACTATCCGTTTAAAAAGCGATCATGGCAAAACGTGGGCTTTCAGTTGGGAGGGCGTTTTATTGCCAATGCCACCCGTTTAAAAACCAATGGCCCCCGCTATGCTTACGGTATTTACACCGGCATGATTTACAATTTATAGCATCTCACTTTTGCTAATTTTGCCACCTGTATGAGAACTTTATTAATCACAATGGTCAGCTTGTTGGTTTCCGGCTTTACATTGAAAGATAAGCCGGTTTACACCAAGGCCGAACTCATTGGCAACTTCAGGCCGGAGGAGCATCCCGACTTTGATAAACTGCGCAGCAAATACACCACTAAGGAGGAGGCCTACCTGCGAGAGGAGGTTTACGATGCCTTTAAAGATATGTGGAAAGATGCCAAACGCGATGATATTGAACTGGTTATAATTTCGGCTACCCGTAACCACGCTTACCAGGCCAACATCTGGAACCGTAAATGGAACAGCTTTGGCGGTGCAGAGGAAGACCGGGCCGAACGGATATTGCAATACAGCAGTATGCCGGGTACCAGTCGCCACCATTGGGGCACCGATTTCGACCTGAATAACCTGGAAAATTCCTATTTTGAAAGTGGTGAGGGTTTGAAGGTGTACCAGTGGTTACAGGCTAATGCCCATAAATACGGTTTTTTTCAACCTTATACCGCCTTTAATGCTTTTAGAGATGCGGGCTACCGTGAAGAAAAGTGGCACTGGAGCTATTATCCCATCGCCAACCAACTTCAAAGAGCTTATACCCACATTGTAAATTACCAGGATTTAAATGGCTTTAATGGCTTCGGCTACGCCAGTAAACTGGATGTGATCAATAATTATGTTAACGGAATCGAAGTTCCGCAAATACTACTCAACCAATAAGCATGAAATACTTTAATCCCTGGCACCATACCCAGCCTAACCATCATGAAGGGCACGTAAACGGCATTATCGAAATTCCCAAACACACCCGTGCCAAATATGAACTGGATAAGGATAGCGGCCTGTTAAAACTCGACCGGGTTCTTTATTCGGCTATGTATTACCCCGCCAACTATGGCTTTATTCCGCAAACCTACTGTGATGATAAGGACCCCCTGGATATCCTGGTGTTATCACAAATTGAAGTGGTTCCCCTGTGCCTGGTAGAGGCCAAGATCATTGGTGTTATGCGCATGCTGGATAATAATGAGGCTGATGATAAGATTATTGCCGTTGCCGCTGGCGATCCGGCTATCAATCACTACAACGATATATCCGAACTTCCGGAACATAACATCCGTGAACTGCGCAGCTTTTTTGAGGACTATAAAAAACTGGAACACAAAGAAGTAATCGTGGAAGAATTTCAGGATAAGAACACTGCCATCCATATTTTAAACGAAGCCCTAGAACTATACCGCCAGGAAATTGCCCCGTTTCACAATTAAATTCCTGGTTCATAATCAATTTGCCGTTCCGTGGGTTACTTACTAAAACCCCGGAACCATGAAGTACTGTATATCTCTGATTTTTTCTCTCCTGTTAAGTATCATTAGTGCACAACCCTTGTTCCGGGTGTTGCATTACTCTGAAACCTCCGGTTTTGACCACAATACCCGCCAAAACTCACTGGCCATGCTGCAATCCATGGGTGGTAAGTACAATTTTTTGGTGGACGATGATCAAAGTGGTGATGCTTTCAATACCCTCACCGGCTTATCGGAATATGCGGTGGTCATTTTCGCCAATACCTCCGGTGATGCCATCCTCGACTCTTTACAAAGAGCCAATTTTGAAGATTATATGGCCCAGGGTGGGGCCTTTTTGGGTATTCATGCCGCTTCCGATACGTATCGTCACTCAACTGCTAATGGTACCAATACCGGTGCCTGGAACTGGTACGCCCGCATGCTCGGGGCCAGTGTGCAAAACAACCCCAATCACGTTAGCGGTACCCCTACTTATTCCATGTCGGTAACCGGTTTTCACGAAACCACCGAGAATGTACCCAGCCCCTGGGTGAAGGCAGAAGAATATTATTATTGGGGTAACGGTTATTACAACACCAAAAATGTACCCCTGCTAAAAGTGCAACAAACCGTAGGGCCCAATGGGCAGGCAAATCCTTATGACAGCATTCGGCCTATGTCATGGTACCGGGTTTTACCGGACAGCGGAACCGTTTTTTATACCGCTCTGGGCCACGCCAATAGTAATTATACCAGTGATACGGCTTTTTACAATCACATCCGGGATGCCATACTGTGGATTGCTGGTCGCTCCACCTTGAGTGCCATAGCTAATGAAAGAAACCGTGAGCTTTTTGAACTGTATCCGGTTCCCGTAGATACTGAGTTGATACTGGAAAATTTACCCAAGGATTGGGTGAATGTGCAAATACGCAACGCAGCCGGGCAACAGATGATGATCATCGACAAGTATGATAAAGACCTTCGCGTTATAAACGTGGGGCAATTGGACTCCGGGAATTATTTTCTCATTATATCAACTCCCAATAAAGTCAAACGCATTCAGTTTATCAAAAACTAATGATCGGTGTTTACCTGATGTCCGCCATCTATATATTGGCAGGAATCAGCCATTTTATAAAGCCGCGGCTATACCAGCGAATTGTACCTCCCTTTATACCTTTTGCGAAAGCCGCAGTATTCTGGAGTGGTGTGGCTGAAATTCTTCTGGGTATGGCCCTGTGGTTTGATGCAATCCGTTCGGTAGCCGCCTGGGGAATTATTATCTTATTGATCGTTGTTTTTCCGGCTAATATTTACCAGTTGGCTGAACCCAAAGCACGTTTGGGCCTTCCCTTATGGTTGCTTATTTTGAGACTGCCTTTGCAACTGATCCTCATTTATTGGGCTAGCCTATATCTTTAAAAGCAGCGCATTTCCTCTTTCTGTTTTTGTTAAAATTCTCTTAAAAGCTTCTATAATACCCGGCTTTTTGGCGATTACCCGCTTAATATTTATACCAAAAAATTATATTAGCCTAACCCTAAACTTTGACCCCAGGTTAGAATGAAAAAAAAACACCTTCCGTTTATTTTGATAGCCATAGTGGTTGTAATTGTGGTAGCTTGGTCTTTTTCCAGTGAAAGTGAAGAAGAGCAGGAAATTACCACCACGGCCTTTATCGGTAATTTTCAGGACCTGGTGGTAAGTTCGGGGGAGCTGATTGCTAAGAACTCTGAAGACATTTTGGGCCCCAACGGTATGCAGCGCTACGGTTTATACAACGTTCAGATTGCTGAAATTGTACCGGAAGGCTCTTATGTAGAGCAGGGTGACTTTGTATGTAGCCTGGATAAATCCGATATCAATACCAAGATCAACGATGTTTTAGTGGACCTGGAAAAAGCCGAAAGTCAATATACCCAGACTAAGTTGGACACTTCCTTAACACTACGTGAAAAACGGAATGAACTGGCCAACCTCGCTTTCCAGATCCGCCAGAAAAAGATTGAACTGGAACAAAGTGCCTATGAGCCTCCAGCCACTATTCAACGTTTAAAGCTGGATTTGGAAAAGCTGGAACAGGACCTTACACGGTCGGCAGAGAATTACCAGATCAAAAAGAGACAGAGTACCGCTAAAATGATAGAGGCCGGTGCTGAGTTGCAACAAAAGAAGAACCGCCTCGAAAAGCTGGAGGAGTTAATGGGTCAATTCACCATTAACGCCCCGAAAAGCGGAATGGTGATTTACAAACGTGAGTGGGACGGAGAAAAGCGAAAAACAGGCTCCACCATTTCACCCTGGGACCCGGCCGTAGCCACCCTCCCCGACCTTAGTCAGATGCTCTCCAAAACTTACATCAACGAAGTGGATATCCGGAAAGTGAAAACAGGGCAAATCGTAGCGCTGGGGCTTGATGCCTTTCCCGATATTCAACTCAGCGGAACCGTAACCCAGGTTGCCAATGTTGGGGAAACGCGCAAAGGTTCTGACACCAAGGTTTTTGAAGTGGAGATTACGGTAAATGAAAGTGACTCCACCTACCGGCCCGGAATGACTACCAGCAACCAGATACTCACCAATGAAATAAATGATGTATTACAAATTCCGCTGGAAGCCGTATATGCTCAGGACAATATGAGTTTTGTTTACGTAAAAGACGGAGTAACCATTAAAAAGCAGCAAATCCAACTTGGCCCGGCCAATGATGAATTTGTCATTGTAGAAAATGGCATTGAGGAAGGTACGGAAGTTTACCTTTCGGAACCGGTTTCTGCCCGTGATCAGGAAATACAAACCCTTACGGCCAATACTGCCGGGCTCTGATGAAAAAGCTTTGGAGTGAAAGAAACCTGACCAACCTGCGGATTGCCTTCGATGCCCTCCGGGCCAACCAGGTACGTTCCATACTTACGGCCCTGGGTATCATATTCGGAGTAGCAGCTGTGATCACCATGCTGGCCATCGGCAAGGGGGCGAAAGAAGAAATCCTGAGCCAGATCGAACTGGTAGGGGTTAACAACATAGAGATACGCCCGGTAATTGAACAAGAAGAAGGTGAAGTAGGTGAAGAAACGGGAATAATCGAAAAAAAGAAATTCTCCAAAGGGCTGGACCTCCAGGATGTAGAAAGTATTTCGCTCGTTTTGCCACAGGTATCCCGCATAAGTCCTGAAATTATTATTGAAACCTTTGTTATTAATCAAGGGAAACAAAGAAGTGCCAAGCTCATTGGGGTTTCACCGGCATTTTTTGAGATATCCAACATCCACATTCGCGAGGGGCAACATTTTTCGTCATTACAAATTGAAAATGCCGAAGCCGTTTGTATTATCGGAAGTGGTGTTCAAAAGAAGTTTTTCACCGGCACCAACCCCATTGGTAAAGAGTTGAAGGTAGGCAACCAATGGCTTACGGTGATCGGGGTTACGGAGGAAAAGTCCATCTCCCAAAAAGCCCTGGATAACCTAGGTATTCGTGATTATAACATGGATATATACACCCCCATTGAAACGGTGTTGATCCGTTATAAAAACCGCGCCTTGCTGATAGCCGGTGAGCCACCTGCCAGGTGGAGGCGATCGGATGATGAAGATGAAAAACAGGAAGCGGGTGCTTTCAATTACCACCAGATTGACCGTATGGTGGTACAGATGTCTAAAAGTGAATACCTCAATGCCGGTGCTGAAGTAATCAGCAGGCTACTGAAACGCAAGCACAACAACGTAGTTGATTTTGAAATTACCATCCCCCAGCAACTCCTGGAACAGCAGCAAAAAACCAAGGATATATTTAACCTGGTTTTAAGTGCCATTGCCGGAATTTCCCTTTTGGTGGGCGGTATCGGTATCATGAACATTATGCTGGCCTCCGTACTGGAGCGTACACGTGAAATCGGTACGCGTATGGCCATTGGGGCTAAAAAGAGCGACATCATCAGTCAGTTTTTATTCGAGGCTCTTTTGATCAGCCTTAGTGGCGGTATTATTGGTATTATACTAGGTATGCTGGCCTCTTACCTTATTTCGGAACTCGCCAGCATCAAGACTTTGGTTTCACCCTGGGCCATTTTTATTTCCTTTGGTGTGGCCTCCGCCACCGGGCTCATTTTTGGTTTATCACCGGCCCGCAGAGCGGCCCAGCAAAATCCCGTTGAATCCCTGCGCTATGAATAGATTTGTTTTCTCTGTATTAGGCATTTTATATGGTTTTATGGCCTGGGCCCAGGGATTGCAATCATTATCCCTGAAGGAAACCATCCAAAGGGCCAAAGAGCAATCGCCCTCCTATTACCGTGCTGTAAACCAGGCGGAAAACGAGTATTGGAACTTTCGCCAATTCAGGGCTTCCAATATGCCGCAATTGCGTTTAAACGGAACCCTGCCGGAATACAGTAAATCCATTTCCCGGGTTTTGCAGGATGACGGTACCTATGCCTTTCCCCAAAGTGAGCAACTCCTGTTGGATGCTTCGCTGGCCCTTAACCAAAGGGTGCTTCTTACCGGTGGTAGTTTATCCTTTTCATCTTCCTTGCAACGTACGGATATCTATAACCCGGTGCGCAGGCTCGATTATTTCTCAGTGCCGGTGTCATTAAGCTACTCGCAACCCATGATGTTGTACAACGAACTCAAATGGAATAAGCGCATTCAGCCTTTGGCTTACCGGGAGTCGGTTCGTGCCTTTCATGAGGATATGGAAAACATTGCCAGTGAAGCTACCGATCTTTATTTTAACGCACTGGAAGCGTCTATTAACCGGCAAATTGCACTTTTCAACGTTTCCAACAACGATACGCTTTTTCAAATTTCAAAGGGACGTTACAACTTGGGCAAAATTGCAGAGAACGACCTCCTTCAAATTGAACTCAACCTGCTAAACGCCCGTAACTCCCTGCGCTCCGCAGAACTAAACTATGAAATTGCCACCCAAAACCTGAAACGCTACCTGGGCATACCTACCGATGCCGGGCTGTCGCTTTCCATACCGGCCGAAGTTCCATTTATTGAGATACCGGTAGAAAAGGCTATGGAGGAGGCACGTAGCAATCGCCAGGCTGTACTGGAGTTTCGCAGGCGCAGGTTGGAAGCGGAACAAGCCGTGGCCGCAGCCCGTGGGCAAAGTGGGTACAACCTGAATATGCAGGCTAACTTCGGTCTATCTAAGCGGGAGAACGAATTTGAAAATGTTTACGCCTCCCCTTTTTCGCAACAAAACCGTATTTCGGTAGGTGTAAGTATCCCCATTGTGGATTGGGGCAATGCCAGAGCGCAGGTACGCAGAGCCAAAGCCAATCGCGACCTGGTGGAAGTGAATGTACAACAGGACGAAATTAATTTTGAGCAGGAAGTGTACCTCCAGGTAATGCGTTTCAATATGCAAAGTGCACAATTGGAAATTGCCGCCAAAGCCGATACGGTAGCCCAAAAACGATACGAAGTAACCAAGCAACGTTACCTCACCGGAAAAATCACTATCACCGATCTCAACCTTGCGCAAAGTGAAAAAGACAGTGCCCGTAAAAACTACCTGGGTGCCTTACGATCCTTCTGGTCATCCTACTACACCCTACGTAGGCTAACCCTCTATGATTTTGTAAATCAGCGACCTATAAGTTACGAATACGACTTTTAGAGTGGCTTTGACCTCTTTTCAGGAGACCTGAAAAATTAATTTTCTCATTTACAGCACAATGAACATCGAAGGGTAAAATCCCTTCCTGAAAAACTTTGTTCCATGTTTTTATTTTCTAATTTTGTTAGAGTTCTAATAAAAATAGATAAATGACATCATCAGGAGGAAATAAAACGATTGCTCATTTAGATTTAGATAGCTTTTTTGTATCCGTGGAAAGATTGGCAGACAGGCGTTTACACAATAAACCGGTACTGGTGGGAGGCACCGGAAGCCGGGGTGTGGTAGCCTCGTGCAGCTATGAAGCCCGGAAATTTGGCATCCACTCAGCGATGCCTATGCGTATGGCTCTTCAACTATGCCCGAGTGCCATCGTCATTAAAGGGGACTCCAGCCGCTACACTAAATTCTCCAATATGATTACAGACATCATCCGGCAGGAGGTTCCCCTTTTTGAAAAAACGTCTATCGATGAGTTTTACCTTGACCTTAGTGGCATGGACAAGTTCTTTGGCTGCTTTAAGCTCACTTCCGAAATACGGGATACTATTATCAAAGAAACCGGCTTACCCATATCCTTCGGCCTCTCTGTTAATAAAACCGTAGCCAAGGTAGCTGCCGGTGAGGCCAAACCTAATAACCGAAAAGAGGTACCCCGGGGAGAAGAGATTCCCTTTCTCTCCCCCCTGTCCGTACAAAAAATACCCATGGTAGGTGAAAAAACCACCCAAATGCTCAGCCGTATGGGTATTAAGAGAATCCATACCCTGCAACAAATGCCGGTTCAACTTATGGAAAAAGCCATGGGGAAAAACGGCATACTGTTGTGGAAAAAAGCCAACGGCATTTGCGATGCTCCCGTTATTGCCTACCATGAAAAAAAGTCAATTTCACTGGAGCGTACTTTCCAGAAAGACACAACCCATGTCGAGAAACTCGAAACTCTACTCATCGCCATGGCAGAGAACCTGGCCTTTCAGTTACGTCAGGGCAACAAGCTTACTGCCTGCGTAACTGTAAAGGTCCGGTACTCTGATTTCAATACCTATACCCTGCAAAAACGCGTGCCTTACACCGCCAACGACCAACAATTGATTGATTATACCAAGGAGCTCTTCAACAAACTATACCACAAACGTTTGCTGGTACGGCTGGTAGGCCTGCGTTTTAGCCACCTGGTAGGTGGAGGCCACCAGATCAATATGTTTGATGATAACGTAGAAATGATACGCTTGTACCAGGCTATGGATCATGTGCGCAACCGTTTTGGATTGAACGCTGTAAAAAGGGCCCGTACTATGGAAAGTACCGGCCTGGGACGCATGAATCCCTTTAACGGCATGCCCCCGGTAATACTTGCCCACCGAAGAGCCTGAAAAAATGTACCTGAATTGCCACTCTTTTTACAGTTTCCGTTACGGTACCCTAAGGCCGGAGCAACTGGTGGAATGGGCGGCAGATAAAAATATACCTCGCCTGACCTTAACCGATATCAACAGCACAGCCGGGTGCCTTGAATTCATCCGGCTGGCTAACGCAAAAGAGGTAAAGCCCGTGGTGGGGGTCGATTTCAGAAACGGCATCGACCCCTGCTTTGTGGCACTGGCGAAAAACAATGAAGGCTTCCGGGAAATCAACACTTATCTTTCACTTCACCTGGAAAACAAACTCCCTTTTCCTGCGGAGGCCCCGGAATCTTTTCAAAATGTATTTGTGATATACCCTATTACCAAAGCTCCTGAACGAGCCTTGCAGGATCATGAATTCATCGGGGTACGCTCTTCCCAGCTTATTAAGCTACAATTTTCACGCTGGCGTAATCAACATTCCAAGGTGGTGATTTTGCAGCCCTCTACCTTTTTTCAAAAACGGGACTACAATGCTCATCGCTTGCTACGCGCTATTGACCAAAACACTTTGTTGAGCAAGCTCCACGATTGCGAACAGACCAGTGCACACGACCGCTTTTACAGCCCTGAAGCACTGGAGCAGGCGTTCCGTGATTTTCCCCGGATTATCCACAATACCAACCGTATTCTGCGGGAATGTGGCATCGAGTTTATCTTCAAAGATTATCAGAAGTCGCTGAACCGCAAGACTTTTAAACCCAGCCTGGATGAGGACCGTGCCCTGATCCGGCATTTGTGTGCGGAGGGCCTGCAGTACCGCTATGGCAGCAATCCCGGGGCCGACAAACTGCTACGCATGGAAAACGAGTTGGAAGTAATTGAGAAGCGGGGCTTTTACAGCTACTTTCTTATTAACCATGATATTATACGTTACGCGCGCCACAAGGGTTATTTTTACGTAGGCCGTGGCAGCGGAGCCAATAGTATGGTGGCCTACCTCTTAAGAATTACGGATGTGGACCCTATAGAACTGGATCTGTATTTCGAGCGCTTTATGAACCCCCACCGCAGGCACCCGCCTGATTTTGATATGGACTTTTCCTGGCGCGACCGTGAAGATGTAACCCGCTACATATTCAATCGCTACCCCGAAGCAGCCCTGCTCGGCTCACACACCACTTTTAAAAGCCGGGCCGTAGTACGCGAACTGGGAAAGGTAATGGGATTACCGGCCCGTGATATAGACCAGATCAGCCACCCCCGTTACCGGCCTGAAAAACCGGACAGTATAGCCCAACTGGTTTTAAAATACGGGAATTACATTGCTGATTTTCCCAACCACATGAGCGTACATTCCAGCGGTATTCTCATTCCCAACGATGACATTCATTATTGCGGGGGTACCTTTTTACCTCCCAAGGGTTACCGCACTACTCATTTTGATATGTACTCAGCAGAAGATATAGGGCTTTCCAAGTTTGACATACTCGGGCAACGTGGCCTGGGTAAAATCAAAGATGCGCTGACCATTATCCGCCATAACCAACCCAATAAAAATTTACCGGATATTCATAACGTTGAGCCCTTTTTTCACGATAAAAAAGTAAAAGACCTGCTGCGTGAAGGTAAAACCATGGCCTGCTTTTACGTAGAGTCTCCCGCCATGCGGGGCCTGCTCACCAAACTGCGGGCCGATCATTACCTGGGGCTCGTGGCGGCCAGCTCCATCATACGGCCGGGTGTGGCCAAATCCGGTATGATGCAGGAATATATCAAACGCTTTCGCAAACCGGAAACCCGGCAATACGTTCATCCCAAGTTGCGGGAAATACTGGAAGGCACTTACGGGGTAATGGTGTACCAGGAAGATGTTTTAAAAGTAGCTCACTTTTTTGCGGGGCTCGATCTGGCTGAAGCCGACATCCTGCGCAGGGGTATGTCGTGGAAATTCCGTGAGCGTAACGAGTTTTGGAAAGTGCGCGATAAATTTTTCAGCAACTGTGATAAATTCGGCTATGACCCCGACACCACCCAAGAAGTATGGCGGCAAATTGAAAGCTTTGGGAATTTTGCCTTTGCCAAAGGGCACTCTGCCTCCTATGCCGTGGAAAGCTATCAAAGCCTTTACCTGAAAGCATATTATCCCCTCGAATATATGGTGGCTACCATTAACAACGGTGGCGGCTTTTACCGCAAGGAAGTTTACATAAACGAAGCCCGCTTACACGGGGGTACCATTGAGCCACCCTGTATAAACCAAAGCCAGTGGGAAACCACCATTGAGGGTAAACACATTTTTTTAGGCATTAACCTTTTGCATGAACTGGAAACCCGGGTGGCAGAAAATTTCCTGAAGAACCGTGAACGTTACGGGCCTTTTGAAGATCTTCAGAACTTTGTGGACCGGGTGGAAATATCGTTGGAACAGCTTATTCTCCTTATCCGCATACACGCCTTCCGCTTTACCGGCAAGGATAAAAAGGAATTGCTGTGGGAAGCCCATTTTCTGCTGGGCGGTTCCAAAAAATTCATACCCGTGAGTGATCTTTTTCGTGTAAAAAATCCTTCGTATAAGCTACCTGACCTGGAACACGAACCCCATGAGGACGCCTATGATGAAATGGAACTTTTGGGATTTCCGCTCAGTTCACCTTTTGAACTGATACCGGACAAGCCCACCGGCATTACCCTGGCGGAACAATTACCGCAAAGTATTGGGCAAAACGTTCGGATGTTGGGTTACCTGGTACACACTAAAAACCTCAACACCCGCGGGAAGAATAGCCGTCATATGCAATTCGGAACCTTTTTAGACGAGCGGGGAAATTTTATCGATACCGTACATTTTCCACAGGTGGCGGCCCGTTACCGTTTCCAGGGCAAAGGCATCTACTTATTGCAAGGGAGGGTGGTTGAAGAGTTTGATTTTGTGAGCCTGGAAGTCACCCACATGGAGAAGTTGCCTTATGCAAGCCTGCAGACTGCCTGAGTTCAAAATTAATTTTACGTTAAATCGCGCCTGTAAACTTTATTACGGAATAACTTTTGCTAAAATTTGGAAGACTCCCAACCCATGAAAAAAACTATCCTTTCTTTTGCTATTCTCTTCATTATCAGCTCCTGTGCATTTCACCATGGCTCCATCAGTGGCAGCGGTTATCCCACTAATGCCGAAAATGAAATCACCGGCACAGCCTACGGTACCTCCAAAACCACCCATGTACTGGGTATCGGAGGCCTAGGCACTGACGCCATAGTTCTTGAAGCTAAAAAAAACCTTTACGATAATTACAAACTGGAGCCCGGTCAGAGCTTTGTTAACTTCTCCGTAGATTTTAAGCGTTCCTATTTTTTGCTGTTCAATACCACACGCGTTGTTGTAAGTGCCGATGTCGCCTCTTTCAATTCTTCAACTACCCCCAATAAAAAAACCAACACCGCCTCAAGCGCACTTTTTAAAGAAGGTGAAGACTTGTACATGCCGCTTTCTGATTATCATTTAGCAAAAGTTTTTGTGCTTGATTATTCTCAATTATCTGAAAGTAAAGACCCTAAAACGGTAACCGTAGTATATTTTGATGCTAAAGGCCGCCCTCAGGTAGCAAATAAATCACCTCAAAACTTTTTCCGCTCTCAGTCGGCTTCTGATGAAATGAAAAAACACGGATTAAAACCGGGAGATATTATTGAATTCAGGGGTGAAGCCTATCGCAATTATCACCCGGAGATATCAAACCATCAACGAGACGGCAACTACAAAGGCATTGTAAAAGGATTTAATGGCGAATTTATAGCGGTAGAGATCATTTCACCCCCCATCCATAAAAATTACCGGGTTCATACCAACTTTATCGTAAAGGACTAAAATCACCAATTCCTTTAGCCGAAGGAGGAAATATTAGTAATATTGGGAACCTGAAAAATCGCTTATCATGAAATTTGGAAAAGTTGATAACCCCGAAGAAATTGATTTCACCTTGCCTGCCGATCACCCTGAAACCAGCCGGGTTTTAAAGGAAAAAGGAGCAAAGTCTGCTAAGCCGGAGGTTTACGTAGGTTGTGCCAAATGGAATCGCTCGGATTTAAAGGGGTTTTATCCCCGGGGTACCAAGGATGAATTGGAATACTACTCCCGTCAGTTCAATTCTATTGAACTGAACGCCACCTTTTACCGTCCCTACGGGGCCGATCAGTACGAACGTTGGGCCGAGAAAACGCCTTCTGATTTTAAATTTTTTCCCAAGCTCAACCAGGAAATCAGTCATTGGAAAAGGCTAAACGATGCCGGTGATATCACCCGGATTATCGTGGACAGCACCCTGGCCCTGGACGCTCAGTTAGGTATGCTTTTTTTACAATTGCGCGATGACTTCAAGCCCAAGGATATCGGGAGGATCGAAACCTTTTTAAAGGAATTTCCCCAAGGGGCACCACTGGCCGTAGAGGTTCGTAATGAAGAGTGGTTCAGGGAACCTGTGGCTACGGAAATTTACAATATGCTGGAAGCTTACGATACCACCAACATTATTGTTGATACGGCCGGGCGTAGAGATATGTTGCACATGAGGCTGACCACACCTTATGCTTTTGTGCGCTACGTGGGTGCCAATATAGAATCTGATTATACTCGCCTTGAGGAGTGGGTGGAAAGGCTCGAAAGCTGGACCGCACAGGGAATAAAGGGTATCTATTTTTTCATCCACCAAAACGTGGAAAAGGAATCCCCCCTCCTGGCCGCTCATTTCATTGAAAAACTAAACGAAAGAATGGGAACGGGCCTTAAGGTCCCGGAAAGGCCGGATGATAAATCCGGTAAACTAAAGCTCTAAGCAAAATCTTCACACCAAAACCAATAAAAATGGAATCACTGGAAAACAAAACCGCAATTATAACCGGGGGCAGCAAAGGCATCGGGTACGGTATTGCCGAAGCCCTGGTGCGGCAAAACGTAAATGTGCTTATCACCAGCCGCAATGCCGATGCCGCTGATAAAGCCGCTGAACGTTTGAATTCTCTGGGGCTTGGCAAGGTTATAGGCTTTGAAGCCGATGTGCGTAACCTGGATCAACAAATTAAGGTAGTTGATAAAGTACTCAATACCTGGGGAAAGCTGGACGTACTTATTGCCAATGCCGGTGTGGGGCATTTTGCCAGTATTGAAGATTTGAGTGTGGAGCAGTGGCAACAAACTATTGACACCAACCTTACGGGTGTTTTTTTCAGCATTAAGGCCAGCCTGGAAGCCCTGAAAAAATCCCAGGGCTATATCATCACCATTTCCAGCTTAGCCGGCACTAACTTTTTCCCTACCGCTTCAGCCTATAATGCCAGTAAATTCGGACTTACCGGTTTTTCACAAGCGGTAATGCTGGATGTACGGCACCACGGCATTAAGGTTTCCACCATTATGCCCGGTTCAGTAACCTCTCATTTTAACAACCACCAGCCTGACGAAAGTGATGCCTGGAAAATACAGCCCGAGGACATAGGACAAATGGTAGTGGACTTATTGCAAATGCACCCCAGGACCTTGCCCAGCAAGGTGGAAGTAAGGCCCAGTATGCCCCCAAAAAAATAGAGTCAGAATATTTCGGGATTATAATTTTCAGGATGCTTGCCTTTAATAGGCCGGTATTTTTCCTGGATGTGATACATATCCGTTTCAAAATCACCGGAAGGGGTAAAAACATCCAGTACACCAGCTGTTTTTCGGGAATAGTCCAGGTAACCCAAACTGATAGGCACATTGGCCTCCCTGGCAATGCGGTAAAAGCCGGTACGCCACTTTGGAGCTGCTTTACGGGTTCCTTCAGCCGGTACCAAAAGTACCATCTGCTTTTTGGTTTTCATTAGTTCTATGGCGTAATCCGTAAGGTGGTTTTTCTTGAGTGAGCGGTTTACTCCAACCGCACCCGTCCAGCGAAAAAACCAACCGAAGAGGCCATTGGTATATTCGCTTTTTATAAAATATTTCAGATCGATGCCCATCCGCCAAAAAGCCGCCAGGGCAAAGGGAAAGTCCCAGTTGGAAGTGTGAGGGGCGGCCACCATAACCGAATGCTTCATACGGTCGATCTCCTCTTTTTTTTCGGGAACTTTCCAACCGGTGATCTTCAGAAACAGGATTGCTAAAAACTTTTTCAAGCCACGTAATTTGAGCCAAAAATAGAACTTTGAAACCGGGAAGTCATATCCAGCCCGGGCTAACTGCAAAGGACTATTCACTCTTAATTATACCATTTGAAATTATAATTAGTTTTGGCACTTCCTATGAATTAGCATGGTTTTCAGTAGTACCCTTTTCCTATTATACTTCCTACCCATCTTCCTGCTGGTGTATATTTTAATTCCCCGGAGCTTCAAGAATTACTGGATTTTAATTGGAAGTGTACTGTTTTATAGCTGGGGGGCACCCAAGTTTGTCTTTGTAGTGCTGGCCTCTACCTTTCTGGACTTTTACATTGTAAAGTGGCTTCACCAATCGCAAGACGTAAGCCAACGGAAGTGGCTATTGGCACTTTCCATAAGCATAAACCTGGGCTTACTGCTCTTTTTTAAATACGCCAATTTCTTTGTTGAAAATCTCAATGGCTTTCTTGGTTCTGTGGGTGTGGAACGTGTAGGTTGGACCTCCATAGCACTACCGATCGGTATTTCCTTTTATACCTTTCAAACTCTTACCTATTCCATTGACGTGTACCGAAGGGTTCACGAACCGTTGCAAAAAGTCAGCGACTACCTGTTGTATATCCTATCCTTCCCACAACTCATTGCCGGTCCTATTGTACGGTATAGTTCAATTGCCGGTGAAATTACCGACCGTAAGGAAACGGTAAATGACCGGCTGTTGGGCCTTTATCGCTTTGCCATAGGTTTAGGAAAAAAAGTGCTCATCGCCAATGTTATGGGGCAACAGGCTGATATGATACTGAACGGTGATCTAACGAATTTAAACAGCCCCCAGGCCTGGTTGGGAATTTTGGCTTATACCTTTCAAATTTATTTTGACTTTTCCGGTTATTCCGACATGGCGATAGGCCTTGGTAAAATGATGGGTTTCACTTTTCCCGAAAACTTCGAATCGCCCTATACCTCCCGAAGTATATCTGAATTCTGGCGCAAGTGGCACATAACCCTCGGTACCTTTATGCGGGATTACCTGTATATTCCTTTAGGTGGAAACCGGGTAAACCACAAAGGCCGTTTGTATTTTAACCTGTGGTTTGTATTTCTACTTTCAGGGCTGTGGCATGGTGCAGCCTGGAATTTTGTTTTATGGGGTGCTTTTCACGGCCTGTTCCTCATTTTAGATCGAATTTTTCTCCTTCGATTGCTGGATAGGTTAGGAAAAATAACTGCCATCATTTTCACCTTTTTCGTCACCGTGTTGGGTTGGGTGATTTTCAGGCTCGAAAGTCTGGCGGACATCCAAGTTTATTTTTCCCGTCTATTTGCTTTTGAAGATGGAGGTTGGGGTGAAATTTTCCCACCTTTTAGGGTTACCCTTATGTTGGCCATCTTTTTCTCTTTTATTACCATAACGAAATGGGGACAAAAACTAAGGGATTTCTTTTTTTACCAGCCACATTATACCAGCCGGCAACACTTGCTGCTCAGTGGTATTGCCATGATTTTACTGTATTTGTCCGTTAGTTCGGTAATCGCTTCAGGCTTTAACCCTTTTATTTATTTCAGATTTTAAATGGCCTTGTCTTCACATAAACTGAAATGGATGCTCTTTACGGTGGCAGGGATAATGCTATGCTTACCGTTAACCGTCCATGTGATAAAAAGTGATGGTGAAAAGGATGCCCTGGGAGGTTCGTTCAGCTATATCGAGCGACCGGTGCTGAGTCTTGAAAAATGGCTGAAGGGAGAGTACCAGGACCATATGGAGCGCTACGCCTCTGAGAATGTGGGCTTACGCCCGATGTTCATACGTATTCATAATCAAATTGCGTACACGGTGCATAATTATGCACGGGCTAATAGTATCATTATTGGAAAGAAGAACTTTTTGCACGGTCAGGCTTACATTGATGCCTACGTAGGCAAGGATTTTATCGGGCACGATAGTATCCGCGAAAAAGTTTTTAAGCTGAAGAAAATACAGGATACCCTGGCTCGGAAAAATATTTCACTGGCCGTAATTCTGGCTCCGGGCAAAGCTTCCTTTTATCCCGAAACTATCCCCGACCGTTATTTGAAAAACGGAAAGGAAACCACCAATTACGAGGTTTATTTAGAGGAACTACAAAAGCAACAGGTGAACCATTTAGATCTCAAGCATTGGTTTCTTCAAATGAAAGACACTTCACGATATCCCCTTTTCCCCAAGGGTGGTATCCACTGGAGTCATTATGGTGAAGTACTGGCTGCCGATACCATACTGAACTATGTAGAGCAATTAACTCAACTACCTTTTGCTGATGTGGTAATCTCAGGTATGGAAACCAGCCGTAGAATGCGCTTTACTGATGAGGATATTGAAGACGGGATGAATTTGCTTTTTGACGTTCCGGATTTGGAGATGGCCTATCCTCACTATCGCATAGAACCGGACACTTCAGGCGGTAAGCCAAAGGTGTTGGCTGTATCCGATAGCTATTATTGGGGCATGTACAACTGGGGCTTTTCAAAAGTGGCCCTGAACGGAGGGGAATTTTGGTATTACCATAACGACATTCACCCGGCTCACGATGGAAGTCCCCGTTTTGTAAAGGATGAAAATATTCTTGAAAACCTGGAAAAGCATCGTGCGGTTATTTTAATATCTACAGATGCCAACCTCTATAAATTCGCCTACGGTTTTATCGAGGACATCTACCAAATCTACTACTCCGGAGATACCCTTTCTGAATAAAAGACTTATTCGTTTGAAAAGTAATCGTCTTTAAAACCCATCAGGTATATTTTGGATTGAGCCCTGGTTACAGCCGTATAGAGCCATCGTAAATAATCCATGTCCACCTCACCAGTAGGTAACCACGGTTGCTCAATAAAAACGTTTTTCCACTGCCCCCCTTGTGCTTTATGGCAGGTAATGGCGTAGGCAAACTTTACCTGCAGGGCATTAAAGTAAGGGTTGGCCTGTACCTTTTGGTGACGTTTGTACTTTTGAGGGATATCGGCATAGTCTTCCAAAACCTTTTGATACAATTTTGAAGATTCCTCCCAGGGTAATGATGGAGCAGCCATATCCAAAACGTTGAGCATTAAAACCGTTTCAAAGGGGTCCATGTCCTCGTAATCCACCATGCGTACCTTTACCCGCACAAAGCGCAGGTCGTACAGGTTTTTGTACTCATAAATTTCCAGTAGTTCAATAATATCACCATTGGCAATAAAACCAGCCCTCGATTTTTCCGATACCCAGAAGTAATTGTTTTTTACCACCATGAGGTAATCACCGGGTGATATCTCATCTTCCTGCCACAGTATTCGCCTTCGGATTTGTTGGTTAAACAGGTTAGCCCTTTTATTGGAACGTACTATAATGCTGGTTCCTTCCCGGCCTTCATCCCTGAATGAGGCTTGTAAGGCGTCTTCCACTTCGTAACCTTCCAAGAGCCTTACAAAATCAGGGCTGACTTTAAAGCGTGGAATTTTCATTTGCTCCTGCTGCTGCATACTCCGCAGGGTAGTGGCATTATCCAGTATCCCGGAATCTTCCGCTTGCCGCATTACTTCTTTCAACTCTACTTCCACGCACTCCTTCCGGAAGGTGGCACCCAGGTAATTTACATCCAGGGCCGGGCTCTGATCTGTTCCCACCGGTGGCAACTGGGCATTGTCACCAATCAATATCAGCTTACAATTCACCCCACTGCGCACAAATTCAATAAGATCGTGAAGCAAACCACCGGAAAGCAGGTTAAAATCGCTGCTGTTATCCTGTATCATGGATGCCTCATCTACAATATAAAGCGTATGGGTGGCTTTATTTTCCTTGAGGCGGAAACTCATACCACCTTTTTTATCACGTGCGGGCCTGAAAATATGGCGATGTATGGTGGATGCTCTTTTATGGGAATACTGGGTCATTACCTTGGCCGCCCTTCCCGTAGGTGCCATCAGCACCACTTTGCGTTTAAATTCAGGAAGGGTTTTCACCAGGGTTTTAATGATGGTGGTTTTACCGGTTCCGGCATACCCTTTCAAGAGAAAAATTTCATCAGCATTGAGGCGCAGGCAATACTCGGAAAGCCTGGTTAGTGCTATTTCCTGGTCCAGGGTGGGTTGAAACTGAAAGTTCTTTAGAAAGCCCTGGTAGAGTTTCTTTTTTTGAATAACATCCACTTGTCAAAAATAAGGCTGCAGGCCACCTTCCAAAACAATTTAGTCAATAAAAAAAAGTTGTAGATTTGTGCGCAACGCAACGTAAAAACTCGCCAAAAGCATTATGGATTCTAAGTTTTCGGTCATTCTTAAAATCGTTTTAGCCTTAGTAATAATCTACCTTGGCTATATGTTGTACTCCATTATTCAGGAGCCTATTCAGTTTGAAAAATTAAAGGAAAAACGATATACCCAGGTTCAGCAACGCCTGGAAGATATTCGTGATGCCCAAAAGGCCTATCGTGCCGAGTACAACCGGTTTGCCAAAGATTTCAATACCCTCATCGCCTTTGTAGATACCGGCAAACAAAGCATAATTGAGCGTAAGGATTCATCTTTTACCTATTACAACAAAACCTATCAGCAGGACATGGTGAAAGATACCATTGTTACTAAAATACTGGGGTACCAACCGGTTAAAGCCAGTCTTTACGGTGAGGATTATGATGCTTCCAAACTGCAGTATATCCCAACTACCGATGGTGAAAAGTTTGAGATGAGCGCCTCCAAAATCAAAGTAAACGATATTATAGTACCGGTTTTTGAAGCCAAAGCTTCCAACAAACAGATTTTTGAGGATGTACTGGACAAGTACGATCAATTTATTGATAAGGACTACGCACTTACGGTAGGCTCCCTTACTGAACCCACCCTGAGTGGAAACTGGAGATAGTCATATCGGTTCTAATCAGTTTATCAAAGACCCTTCTTTAGACCAAAACCGGATTAAGCAGAGCCATGCTGTATTAAACCTGCGCGGCAATGGCCTGGGAATTTTGGTGCTGGACCATCACCAGAAAAAGGTGCTGGCCTTGGGCGATTACCACAGCGCAACACCACTGGAAAATGAAGGTATTATCACTTTTGCTGAAAACACCCTTCACTCATTGGGTCTGAAACTGGAAGAATGCCTCTCGGTAAGCTGGATATTTTCCGGTTCCAGAGCCTCACTTTTACCCCAGGAATTTTTTACTCCCGAAAAGGCCGGTAAGGTATTAGAGCTTACCTGCCGGTTGATGCCGGATGAAGTCGTTCATCACGATATATGGAATAAACACCAGGTAGCCAGTGTTTACCCGGTTCCCCGTGTATTGGAAGAGTGGTTGCAAAATTTTGAGGAACGTAAACTCATCCACAGTAGTACTGCACTGCAAGGCCTGGCCCAGCTTTACAAATATGATGAGGTTTTTGCCCTGCTCATAGTAGAAGAAGGTTATGCTGAGCTCTATCTGTCCGTAAACGGAAGACCTGTTTTTTACAACCAGTTCCCTTATGCGGTAGAAGAAGATCTTTTGTATTACCTCCTTTTTGCCCTGGAACAAAACCGGATATTGGCCCCTGAGATCGATCTGAAAATTGCCGGGAAAAGCCCGAAAGGCAAAAAGCTGGATATGCTCTTGAGTGAATACATCGGTTCCGTAGCTCCCCTCGCTATTCCGGATGCTATGCAGCTTTCACCCGGCCTTACCGAGGAGCAATTAAGGTCACTCATCCTTTTAACAGGAGTTATATGATCCGTATTATTAGTGGAAAATACCGCGGCAAACGCCTGCTGGCACCTAAAAACCTGCCGGTAAGGCCAACTACAGATATGGCCAAGGAATCGTTGTTCAATATATTGAATAACCACTTTTATTTTGATGAAATAAAGGCCCTGGACCTTTTTAGCGGTACGGGAAATATAGCGTACGAACTGGCCAGCCGGGGCTGTACCGACATCATTGCGGTTGATAGCTCCAAACTTTGTATTCGCTTTATTGATAAAACCACCGACCTGTTACAAACCACCGGACTTTTCCCGGTACAATCAGACGTGTTCGGTTTTATTGATCGCGATTTTAACTCGTATGACCTCATCTTTGCGGACCCCCCTTACGATTTTGAGCATTACGATCAACTGGTGGATAAAATCTTCCTGAAAAAAATGCTTCGTGAAGAAGGCCTTTTGGTGGTGGAACACCAGGTAAGATCTGATCTTTCCGAGTTGCCCTATTTTCAATCTACCCGCAAATACGGCAACGTACGGTTCAGCTTTTTTGCTCTTGAAGAAAGCGAATAAATTGCCGTACCGCTTTACCCCGGTGGCTGATCTCGTTTTTCTCGGCAGCGTCCATCTGGGCAAAGGTTAACGGGTAACCTTCCGGTTGAAAAACCGGGTCATAACCAAAACCTTTTTCACCTCGTGCAGTGGTGGTGATCCTACCCTTTACAATTCCCTCAAACAGGTATTCACGGCCATCATGATCAATAAAGGCAATCACCGTTCTGAAACGTGCCTCACGATCCAACCTCTCCTTTAATTCACTTAATAACTTAGTCACATTGTCTTGTGAAGTGGCCGCCTCACCGGCATACCTGGCTGAATATACACCGGGAGCTCCTTGTAAGGCTGCTACCTCCAGGCCAGTATCATCAGCAATGCACGGCTCCCCGGTTTTACCATGATAATACCTGGCTTTTATGAGGGCATTTTCTTCCAGGCTACTGCCTGTTTCCGGAATATCTTCGTGCATTCCCAACTCACCCAAGGTTTGAAGCTGATACCTTTCCGGCACCAGATTTTTGAGTTCAAAAGCCTTGTTTTCATTGTGGGTAGCAAAAGTGAGTTTCATTTTCAGTCCGGTTTTAAATGATCTATTTCTTTTTCTACATTTTCCCTTAACCTCGCCAATACCTTCTTATGCTCTACACTCATCATGTAAACCGCTTTTTTATAAAGTACAAAAGTGGTGACCAGGTTCTGAAATTCGGCTGCTTTCCATACCTGGGCACCGGGAAGCTTGCTCATGGTAAAACCAGGCGGTTCCTTTACCGCCAGATTAGGTATGTTTTTGATAACGTAAGGGATCATGGAGTTGAGGATAAACTCCCGGTCAATTTGATTCCATTCTTCTATATATCCGCGTAAATCCGTGTAGTACACCATAATTTCCCGGTTAAGGGTATCGTTACTCAATGAAAGCTGAAGGTTGCCCGATTGCAGTTCCTGAAAACCGATATCCACAATATTCATCATGCTGTAGGAGGTAATAATATCCACGTAAAGATTAAGAGAGTCGATTACGGCTTCTTCTTCCCTGCCCTTCAAGTGGGCGGCATTTTTTTCAAAATATTCGAGTAAGGTACTATGCCGCCAAAGGTTAATGGAATCCCGTTGTAAATTGGCTTGAATTACTTTCAAAACATCCCGTTCACGCTCCTGCCTCTGGTTTTGCTCTCTAAGGTCATTCATGAGCAGCGAAAAACTCACCCCTAAGGTTACGATAACCAGCTCTGCAAAAAGGTAGCCTATACTTCTTTTCATTGACGTTTATTGATGATGATAAGGTTCATTTCGCAAAATACTAAGAGCCCGGTACAGTTGTTCCGCAAATATGGGCCTTACAATCTGGTGTGAAAAGGTCATGCGCGACAGGCTCATTTTTTCGTTGGCTCTTTCATAAACACCGGGGTCAAAACCATAGGCACCACCTATGGTAAAGCAAACCTGCTTTAAGCCGCGGTTCATCAAATTTTGCAGATGCTCAGCAAATTCTAAAGAAGGCCTTTGTTTCCCATTTTCATCAAGTACGATAAGGTGATCTGAAGGCTGAATTTCCCGGAGGATCAAATCTCCTTCCCTTTGTTTTATGGCATCTTCAGAAAGGCTTTTCGTATTCTTCAGGTCGGGAATGGTTTTTACCTCAAAAGGCAGGTAATGTTGAATACGCTGGTGGTATTCCTGCGACAATTTTTGAATGGTATTTTCACGGGTTTTCCCGGTTTCGATCAAAAGTATCTTCACAGCGTTGAATCTTGGGGTAAAAGTTAAGTACTTTGCAGCACATGTTTGATTTTGATGAATACCTGGATGATTTTATCAGCAGGGCTATAGTTGAAGATATAGGGCCTGGTGACCATAGCAGTAACTGCTCTATACCGGCAGATGCCCAGGGCCGGATGCAATTACTGGTAAAAGCCAGCGGGGTTATTGCCGGATTACAAGTGGCCCAAAGAGTTTTTCAAAAGGTAGATCCGGCCATTGAATGCGAACTGCTTTTAGAGGATGGTACACCTATAAGCCAGGGAGACATTGCATTTCGCCTGCATGGCCCTGAACGCTCCCTATTAAGGGCTGAAAGACTTTCCCTGAATCTTTTGCAACGGATGAGTGGTATTGCCACTTACACCGCCAGGCTGGTAAAACTGGTAGAAGGTACCCGCACACAGATACTGGACACCCGCAAAACTACCCCTAACCTCCGTCCCCTGGAAAAATTGGCGGTACGGCTGGGAGGCGGACAAAATCACCGTATGGGCTTGTATGATATGATCATGCTTAAGGATAACCACATTGATTTTGCAGGTGGTATCAAACCCGCCATAGAAAAAGCACGTGCTTATCTTTCCCAAAACCAACTCAAACTGCCTATAGAAGTAGAAACCCGCAATCTAAAGGAGCTGCAGGAGGTATTGGATACCGGTGGTGTAGATCGGGTAATGCTGGATAATTACAGTATTGAGGACACTTACAAGGGTGTGCAAATGGTAAACGCCCAAATAGAAACCGAATCTTCAGGCGGAATCACGGAGCAAAACATTCGGTCGTATGCCGAAACCGGTGTGGACTTTATATCCGTTGGAGCCCTCACCCACTCCGTAAAGAGCCTTGACCTTAGTTTGAAAGCTATTTAGCCTTATGCGAAAGCGGCTGAACAACATTTGGAACTCTATAAAATTACGCGCCCGCAACATTGAGCTTCCTTTGTTCGAAGGTTTAAGTTTGTACGATGTAGCCACCTTTTTCTTTAAGGGTATTGCCAAAGGCCGGGTAACCAATCGGGCAGCCAGCATCTCTTACAGCTTTTTCCTGGCCCTGTTTCCCGGTATTATATTCCTGTTTTCCATGATTGCCTTTTTTCCGATACAAGGCTTGGAAGAGGAAATATTCGAAGTTTTCAGGCGTGTTTTACCACCCGATACCTACGAGGCTACACGCACCACCATTGAAGACATTTTGAAAAACAGAAGGCCCGATTTACTGTCTTTCGGATTTCTTTTTGCTTTAATTTTTGCTACCAACGGTATCAATTCGCTGATCTCTAATTTTAACGATACCATTCATCAACTGGAAACACGGGGCTTCTGGCGACAGCAGTTGGTGGCTATCAGTCTTACGGCCCTACTGTCGGTAATGGTTATTGTTATGGCCACTCTTCTCATTTTCAGTTCTTCTGTATTAAATGCGTTGCTTTTATTTCTGAATCTCGATGAGATATCACCTTTTATAATTGACTCTACCCGTTTTTTTATTTTGGTTTTCCTCGTGTTAGTGGCCATTGCCTTTCTCTACAACTTCGGGCCTTCTAAAAACCGGGAATGGCGTTTTATTTCACCAGGGGCCATATTGGCCACGGGGCTGATTATCCTGAGCTCGGTAGGCTTTAGTTTTTACGTGAGCAACTTTTCGCAGTACAACCGATTGTATGGTTCTATTGGTACCTTGATTGTTATTTTACTATGGATCTATATTAATGCCCTGGTATTGATTATCGGGTTTGAGCTCAATGCCAGTATTGCTTTTGCCAAAAGCAGTTCCCAAAAGAAAAAACCGGAAATTGAGGACCACTTTAATGAATAAAGCATGAAGAAGCTCATTTTTACCTGCCTCTCCATTTTTATAGGATCAGGTGCCTACGCCCAGGCCGATGCTATATTAGGTACGTGGCTTACTGAAAAGAAGGATAGCAAAGTAAAGGTCTATAAAAAGGATAATAAATACTATGGTAAAATAATTTGGTTGAAAGATGACCTTAATGATGACGGCAGTACCCCCAAAAGGGATGTCAATAATCCCAATGCGGATCTTCGCTCCCGAAAGCTTAACGGTATGAATATAATGACCGGTCTGGAATGGGACGCTGATGATAAGGAATGGAACGAAGGAGAGATTTACGATCCACGGGGTGGCAGCACTTATTCCATGTTTGCGCGACTGGAAGATGAAAATACTTTATACCTCAAAGGTTACATCGGTATCTCCCTGATTGGCCGTAGCACCACCTGGACGAGGGTAAAGTGATATTTAAGGAACCCTGGTAATCTTGAGACCGGTAACCACGGCCGTAATGGTTCCACTCCTCATAGATGTCCTTAAAAAAATTGTGCTGCACTATCACCTACTGCTGGTTAGCAGATGATAACCGGTTTGGTATATTATTTTAGTAGAGAAGCTAAACATTGACTGACTGTACTGTTTTTCGAAGCTGGACATAATTACCTGATTAAGGTGATGTGCCCTGTTCTTACTTTACCATCCGTAGAAAGTATATAGTAATATACGCCTACGGAGCACTTTTCGCCATTGTAGTAACCATCCCAAAATTCCTCATAAGGATTCTCCGTGCGGAATAGCCGGGTGCCCCAGCGGTTGTAAATTTCAAATACATCCTGGTCACAACTTTCACCCGATATGGCGAAAAAGTCATTTATGTTGTCATTATTTGGGGTAAATACGTTGGGGATAAATATTTCCCTGGCAATTTTATCAAGATAAAGGGTGGTACTATCTTTAAAGGTAATTCCGCAAAGGCTATCAAGAACTGTAAGATATACCGTGTAACTACCTTCACTCGAATATAGGTTGGTTGGTGCATCGGAAGCACTGGTTTTTCCATCACCAAAATTCCAGCGATAGATATAACGCTCTTGTTTATTTTCAACCGAAAAGCCGATCTCACTGTAGTTACATCGGGCCTCCTGGGCGATAATCTTAGGTTCATCCGCAGGTTCCTGAACGCTTATAGTTTTTGATACCGAATCGGTTAGGTTACACCTGGCGTTGGTCACCAATAATTTTACTTGGTAAGAACCTCCGGTAGCGAAAGTGTAATTTACCGCTTGGCCGGAAAGCTTATTTCCATCACCCATATCCCAGGTGTAGCTGGAAGCCCCGGTATCAGAAGCCACTAAATCCACCTCCAGTCCACACGGTGATACTTCCGCATCAAAAGTTGCTGTAAAGCCCGATGAGAGAACCTCAATATTCACAGTATCTGCACTACCACATTTGGCCGATCCTGCATTTAGGTAATAGGTTGTACTGCTGAACGGTGCCACTTTTATGATTGGCTGGTTGGAATTTATCCCTCCCCCACTCCAACGTATGTTCATAGTGGCTGAACTACTAAGAGTAATAGAATCTCCGGGGCATATTATCGTATCGCTTGCGATGATTATAGGGGTGGCAAAAGTATCCACTTGCACGGTAAACGAAACCGTATCACCACAAGCGGCTACAGCCGCATAGGTAGTTGTAAAGGTGGGGTTTACTGAAATAGTAGAAGTGTCAGCCACCATGCCCTGGAACCATTGCACATTACTAGCTCCATTTATGGAAAGCGTTGCCGAATCTCCCAGACAGATGAGCGTATCACTGGCGGTGATTTGCGAACTTTCCACATTAATAGTAACAGAGTCTCTTCCGGAGCAATTACCTGAAATTGTGTTCAGGTAATAACGAGTAGTGCTTGTAGGTAAAACTTTAACCGTAGGTTGGTTTGAATTAATTCCACCACCACTCCACCTTATATCAGACTGACGGTTACTACTCAGTAATACTGAATCGCCCGGGCACACTATGGTATCGGAAGCAGTGATTTCAAGATTAATTACAGAATCTATTTTTACGGTAAGAGACAAAGTATCACCGCAGTTGGTGGTGGCTTTATAGGTAGTTGTGGCCATGGGGTTTACCAATATGGTGTTAGTGGTAGCGCCAGAGCCCTGAATCCATTGTACATCATTAGCACCTTGAATGATTAAGGTGGCCGTGTCTCCCTGACAAATGAGGGTGTCGCCTGAGATTTCGATCCGTTCACGTAATGCGAGTATATTTGGCAAGCCCCATCTGCTCTTACCCAATCCTAAGCCTAAACCGTTATCCACATAATTGCAAGCCGAACCCAACAAGTTTGGAGAATTAATAACTCCTAAATATGCGATGCCTGCATCGCTAAGAGTATTTCTTGCTACATAAATCTTACCATCAGGACCTCTTTGCATCCCACCTATGGCAGAAGAACTTGTAGCAACAAGTTGAACCGAAGAAGCAATTGCCGAACCGTTAAGTGTTAAATCAAACTGATAAATCTTATTTGAAGTATGGGTATTTGTGTAAAGCTTAGTTCCATCTCCAGAAAATTCAACACCGACCGAAGTTGGATAATTTCCTACAATTGTGACTGGGTTGGAGACAATTCCTGTGGCCATATCAAAATCAAACAGCTCAAAAGTATTCCTATCCCTTATTGCCAAAGCCAACTTATCCCCTTTTGGAGAAATCTTCATGTGACCAATAGTATTTTTTATGCCATTACTACCACCTGTATGCGTCACCCCTATTGAGCTCGTAATAGGATTAATGAGACCCGTTGGCGTTAGCAGATCAGCATAAAATTTATTAGACTGCCACTCGTGGGTCAAAATCCAAACATTACCATCACATCTAATAGCCCCAGTTAGCTTTTCAGTTAAATTATTCCTTACAAAAATGTTCTTTTGAGTGATATCTCCATTACCATTTTGCAGATTCATATCAACAACAGAATAGCGCAGACCATTACTCCCTGCTAACTGAGCGATGGTAAAAACGTAGAATTTATTGGTATCTCCTGGATCTTGAACAATAAGTACCCCTTGCGAGCTTGACTCATGACCGAGAAGGCCAAATCCATTGGGCATTTGAGCATGATTTCTATTCCAAACCTTTATTCCATCACTATAAAATAAAAGGTTACCATTTTTATCACTCATACCTGAACCACCTTCATAGCTAACTAATTGACCACCAGCCAAAGGTGTGGGTGGGGAGGTATTAAAAGTTATTCCGGCATTATAACCAAAAAACCAATTTTGATCCTGGGAAATTCCGGATAAAGGTAATAGGTATAGAAGCAAGGTGAAAAGTTGCCAGCCAAGCTGAACCCTGATACTCATGATATTAGGTTAAAAAACAAAAATAACAAACCTAAAAGAAAAGAAAGTGACCGGCAAGTTGTATTTTGTTATGACTTGATTAAATCAAAACTCAAAGGTGTTCCCTTTTCAATATGTTTAGCTGCCACCCGGGAAAGCACTTCCTTATAATATTTGGGATGTAAGCCGTACCCGGGTCTTATAGATCGAACGTTTTTAGCGGTAAAGACATCTCCTTCCTGGATATCCTCTACTGCGAAAAGTGAGCGAGCAAATTGCCGGTTCTTTTGCACTTTTTCATCCAATTCATACGTTGCTTCACCCAAAGCGCTTTCCGCTGCCCTTACTGAATCCACCATATTCCTGAATTCCTCCGGGTCCAGTGAGAACTCCACATCCGGGCCACCTATTGCCTTATCCAAAATGAAATGTTTTTCAATTACTTTGGCACCAACGGCTACGGAAATTGTGGGCACCAGGGTGCCTTTGGTATGATCAGATAGCCCAGCCTCCACTTTGAATCTGGTTTTTAAATCTGGGATAGTGTTTAAGTTGGCTAACTCTACAGGTGCCGGGTAAGAAGAGGTACATTTCAGCAGAACAATCTCATTATTACCCGCTTCTCTGCAGGTCTCTACCGCCAATTTAATATCCTCTTCAGTGGCAATTCCAGTACTTATAATTATGGGTTTGCCTTTATTGGCCACGTATTCGATTAGTGGGATATCCTGTATTTCGAATGATGCAATTTTATAGGCCGGCACGTTAAAATTCTCCAAAAAATCTACTGCGGTTTTGTCAAATGGTGAAGAGAAACAAATCAAACCTTCCTCCTTGGCCGCTTCAAAAAGAGCTTGGTGCCAACTCCAAGGAGTATGGGCCTCTTCATAAAGACTGTAGAGGTTTCTACCATCCCATAGACTGCCATTGTTTATGAGAAAGTAGTCCTTATCACTATCCAAGGTAATCGTATCAGGGGTAAAGGTTTGAAGCTTTACAGCATCAGCACCGGCTTTTTTGGCCGCTTTAATCGTAGCAAGGGCAGTCTCCAGCTTGCCGCCATGATTGGCCGAGAGCTCAGCTATAATCAAACATTTTTTATTCAAATCAAAACCACCTATTTCCATACGTACAATTTACTGGGGTGCCCTCTGTAATTCAATTCTTCTTTAAACACGAATCCTGCTTTCTCAAAAGCCTTTATGGATGCAATATTATCTTTTTTTATGAAGGCATGCACGGGTACCTTCCAAAGCTTGGAGTACTCCTTTAAGCCCTCCTTCAGTATTTTAGCTCCGTAGCCCTTCCCTCGTTGCGAGGGAGCAACGGTTATACCAATTATGGCGTGATTATCAAACCTTTCAAACCGTAACTGTCCTATACTTTCGTTGTTTTCTTCACCAATTAAAAAGAGGGTATCCGGATCATTGATTTTATCGAAAAGCCAATTCTTGTGCTCATCCAAAGAAATCTTCTCACTGTTATAGGAATTTTGCCTTACTGAAGGATCATTGGCCCAGCTGTACGTCAGTTGCAAGTCTTCCTTAATAACCCTTCTAAACTTCATAACTCTCAATGATCTCTTTAAATATAGATGAGTAACGTTCAGGAGACTTTCCATCTACAACACCATTCGCAGAAAACTGATTCAGATCAATATCTCCGCTTAAAATCTTTTGAACCTTATTCTTCAACAGGTGCATGTCAAAACCTTCTACTCCAATAATAGCTTTTTTGCTGAGCCACCCTTTATAAGTATTGATTTGATTATCTACATAATAACCGGATATCGCAGGAGTTCCAACACCAATACATTCGTATAGAATTCCGCTGGAAGGAACTACAGCGAAGTCTGCTTCAATAAGAGCCGTAGCCATTTTCTCTTCATTTAAGGCCTTGCTAACTTGAAGCCTGGCATCGTTTAGTAAAAGTCCTAATGAATTATAAAATGAATAGGCAAGACCAATAATCAGGTGAACTTTTTTCAGCTTTTGAAATGATAAAAGTAACTCAACCACTTTATGACTCAAGTTATCAGGGTCTGCCCCGCCAAAACATACCACCACACTGGATGGCGTATTCGTGTTTTTTGTTTTTTCGGATCGAAGAAACGCAGGCCTTAGCAAAGCATACTTTGGGCCTAGTAAAAACTTACAGTCACCAATGGTTTTATAATCATCTTCGCTAATTCCAGGTGCTGGGTTTATAATGAAGTCAGCACAATAAGTTTGGTCGTGCTTATCATCAATTACAAAGAGTTTATGGCATTTCTCTTTAACGGCTTTTTGAAAATCAGTATCATAACCATATCCATCCATCAAAACTATATCGTCATTTGAAAGGTGATTCAAAAAACCTGCTAAAGAATCAATTCTATGAAAGTCTATTCCATGCTGAAGAAGGATATCCTTGATTAAGCTTTTATCACGACCATAAAATATTGGGGTAATACCCTTCTTGATCATTTGAACCAGTGCCAGACTACGTACAAAATGACCCAGGCCAATGGACGGGCCTGCCTCCGCTAATACCCTTAAATTCATTTTACAGCTTTTGAAGAAGTCCTGCTTTTAGCTCCGCCAGTTTCCAATCTGTGAGGTTATCAATATCCTGAACTTCCATTTCACTTAATATGAGAGACCCGGAATTGCTTCCAAAAATTACTCCCGAAGACAAAAATTTCTGAGTATCAAACCAATAAAATTGCCCTGCGTCATGGTAGGCTTTAGGCAAATCCTGCGAGCGGGTATTCTGGTGTTCAGGCCAGTTCATACTAATCTTTTTGTCCTCTTCAAGTTTTAAAGAGCGCCAAATGGGGTAACTGAATTCAACCACTGGAAAAACTGAATCAAACTCCCCAATCTGCATTTCGTCCCAACCTTTTTTTAGTGACCTAGTGTTCAGCAAAGGAGCGGTTGGGTAAATACAACATGTGTATTCAAATTCTCTACCGTACTGCTGGTAAGCTTTTAAAACTTCGATGAGCACTTCAGCCGTTGTCGCCAAATCACCTGAACTTTCTGCACTCCTCATAAAAGGAACCTTGGCCCCATACCGTTTGGCTACTTCAGCAATCTCATTATCATCAGTGCTCACCATTACTTCATCAAACAAGCCTGAATCAAGGGCTACTTCAATGGAGTAGGCAATAATCGGTTTGCCGAGGAATGGTTTTATATTCTTCCCCGGAATGCGCTTGCTACCGCCCCTGGCTGGTATGATACATAGGTTTCTCATTTTTCAGTAAACTCTAAAACCTTATCTATTACAAATTGCTGCTCCTGCTCACTGAGGTTAGGATACATAGGAATACTCAAACACCTATCGTAGTAAGCTTCCGCCTTTTTGAAGTCACCCTTTTTCCAGCCAAACTGCCGGTAATAGGGCATAGTATGGACCGGAATATAATGCACTTGGGCAAAAATTCCGTTTTCACGGAGATGATCATACAAGCCTTTTCTATCCTCAACCTGAATTACATAAAGGTGATAGGCATTGGAAAAACCACGTTCCTGTTTCTGAAGGACCATCTTTTTTCCCGTAAAGGCCTTGTCATACCTCTCGGCAATGGCCTTTCGCTTCGCCATATTAGCGTCCGCTCGCTCTAACTGGCTCATGGCCAGAGCAGCTTGAAAGTCGGTAATACGATAGTTGTAACCTAAATCCTGCATTTCATAGTACCAGCCACCTTCATTCCTTTCCAGTAAATCGGGATTCTTGGTTATACCGTGGGTTCTGAGCATCAATAATTTTTGGTAGAGCGCTTCATCATTGGTAGTGATCATACCTCCTTCACCAGCGGCAATGTGCTTTACCGGGTGAAAAGAGAAAATAGCCAGATCAGCAAACTGCCCATTTCCACAAGACTGTCTGTCTCCATTGCTGTCTGTAAAGTACCCTCCGGGTGCATGGCAGGCATCTTCAATAATCCAAAGCCCGTATTCATCGGCCAGCTTTCGGAATGCCTCTAAATCTACCGGGTAACCGGTAAAATCTACCGGTATTATTCCCTTAAAGGTTCCTTTGGGGTGAGCTTCTAAAAGCTCCCTAACCTTATTGATGTCAATGATAAAAGTTTCCGGATCTATATCGGCAAAAGCCACCTCTCCACCGCAGTACCGAACACAGTTAGCGGAAGCTGCAAACGTTATTGGAGTGGTAATTACCTTATCTCCGGGCTGTACATTCAAGGCCAAAGCACAAAGGTGCAATGCCGCTGTTCCATTAGATACGGCAACGGCATATTTGCTGCCGACATACCCGGCAAAAGCTTCCTCAAATTCATTGATTTTAGGACCTTGAGTAAGAAAGTCCGAGCGTAGTGTTTCAATTACCGCTTGTTCATCAGCTTCTGTAATCTCCTGTCTGCCATAAGGTATTGCCTTCATTACTAAACGGTAAAAGTTGGATCAACAAACTCTTTTATCAAACTGCGCATTTCCTCTACGCTCACCCAGTCGTGGTTGTCACCAGAGTTGTAATGAAAGCCTTGCTCCACCTTTTTGGCTTTATGATGACTAATAAATTCGTCCAGGTTAAACCTGGGCACCTGGGGGAGTATAGTGTAATACTGTCCACAATCATAGGTGAAAAAGCTATCGGAAGAGGTAATCATTTCTTCATGAATCTTCTCCCCGGGTCTAATGCCAATTATCGGTTTTTCACATTCAGGGCCAACCGCCTCCGCTACATCGGTGATTCTATAGGATGGGATTTTAGGAACAAAAATTTCACCACCCCAGGCATGTTCCATAGCGTGAAGTACCATGTCCACTCCTCCTTGTAGTGAAATATTGAAACGGGTCATTTGCGGATCGGTTATAGGAAGTACACCTTCTTTTTTCTTATTCAGGAAGAATGGTATAACGGAACCATTGGATCCCATAACATTTCCGTATCGTACCACTGAGAACTTGATAGGGTTCCATCCTTTTATATTGTTAGCTGCTACAAAAAGTTTATCCGAAGCCAGTTTAGTGGCACCATAAAGGTTTATAGGCGCAGCCGCCTTGTCAGTTGATAAAGCCACCACGTTTTCCACATCCGTTTCCAAACAGGCATTAATGACGTTTTCAGCCCCTAAAATGTTGGTCTTTACGCATTCCATGGGGTTATACTCCGCAATAGGAACATGCTTCATGGCTGCGGCATGAATCACATATTCTATCCCTTTCATGGCGCGTTTTAAGCGTTCAAAATCGCGCACATCACCAATAAAATAACGTATTTGCGGATACTTTGATGGCGAAAATTCCTGTGCCATCTGAAATTGTTTTTGCTCATCCCTGGAAAAAATAACCAGCCTTTTAACCTTTGGCCATTTGGAGAGAATATTTTCGGTAAGGGCTTTTCCCAACGAACCCGTACCCCCGGTTATCAAAACAGACTTATCGTTTAAATCTAACATTCACGTTTTCTAAAGAAGCAGCCTATCAAGCTCAATCAGTGTTTTAGCCTAATTCCAACACGGGCTGCTGTGTTTTGCACAAAACTATTAAAATCGGGGCTTAAGCGGAAAAAGTATATAGGCAGTATAAAGCTTACGAAAATTATAAGTCCATTTACGGGTAAGTCCACGTAAATATTAGATATATAAACCATTTCGGTAATTCCAAAACAAAGCAACCCAAACAGTAATACCCAAAGGTTATTCAGGGTGAAAGGGTTAAGGTCCATTTTCCACCACAGGACAATAAAACGAAAGAAGTTGTATAAAAATACGGAAATGAAGGTAGCAAGGGCCGCCCCTGTAATACCCATCATGGGTATGAAAATAAGGTTGGTACCGATAGCAACCAAGGAAACGCCTACCGAAAGGTAAACACTCCATTTATAAAAGGGGCTGTTTTGCATAATTTCGTTGTTAACCCCCATGCTCATATCCAAAACTTTGGATAGCCCAATAAACATTACTACTCCTGAACCGGTAAGAAACAAATCCTTATTAGGCACAAAATTGTAAACCAGTTGCAGGTTGCTCCAAAGCCCCGTGAAGAGTATAATACTGATAATGGAAAGGTTTAAAGAAGACCGATGATAATAGTTCTCTATGGCTTTGCGCTCTTTACTCTTGAAGGCTCTGGCTACCAAAGGACTAATTATACTGTTGAACGATCGTTTCGGTAATTCAATAACCTGGGCAATTAAGAAGGCAATCCCATAAATACCTGTTTCTTCGAGGCCCAGGATTGAAGAAGTCATTATGGTATCAAGACGACTGACCAGTGCCCCTCCCCCCAAGCCCATGAACATAAACATGGTATAATTTAATAACGGCTTAAAATATCGCGTTCGGGCTATTCCACGGCTAGGTTTTATTACTTCACCACGCAAATGGCGGTAGTAAATAAACAATAGGCCCATATGGATGAGATTAATAACCACCAGGCTTTGCACAAGTCCGGTCAGGCTTATTACATTAAAAAAATAGAGACCTATGGCGGTAAGGTTAAAAAGGCGAACAAATATTTCACGAATCAGCCTTGGAATGGTTATACGTAAACGGGCCTTGATCAAAAACTCGATAACCTGAATGTACACCGATATAAAGGCGAGTGGTAAGAGATAATAGATGTACTCTACAAAAAGCGGAGATTCCTCAATATATGCAGCCTGGATATGACCACGAAATATAAAAAAGAGTGTGAAAAATACAATCGAAGCCACCAGTGGTAAGCCTATTACATACCCCAGAAACTTACTCTCTTTTTCACGATTCGAGTTGAAATAGGGGTAATACTTAATAATGATGTTGAGTGAACCCGCATGAAGAAAAGGCACAATAAGAATAACGGCATCAAAAATCACCTTAAGCAAGCCTATTTCCTCAGGTTGGAGCCATTTGGGCATAAAATAAAGCCAGATAACGTAGCCTAAAAGGGCACCTGCATATGAAACTATGGAAGTCTTTACTCCCTGCCGGATGACTATTCCCAATGAAAGATGATTTGATCAGAGAACCGCAAAGTTTACTAAATATTTCATATTGCCAACTGAGTTTTGAACATGTGCTACTTTTGAATTTACTTTGAACCTTATTCAAGCCTACCAGAACGATAACCTTTAACAGCTCTTGGATACTGTCATTCTTTTAAGATCACCCCAACCCCATGAAGCTGACCTACTAAAACAGGCCAATCAGATTTTTGTCACCCACCCTTCCTTTATCGACTCTTCAAACTATAAACAGATAGAGTTGGTAAAACCGGAATCTGAAAAATATTATTTCCACCAGTCTTTTGAGTTAATAAAACAGTTTCCACACCAATATTATGCGGGAAAAAAGGTTGCTGAGCACCTTACCGTTGGTGGTTATTCTCTTTATTACTATACCAGGTTTATACTCATTAACCGACTCACTCCTGCTTTAAAGGAGCATTACCAGCTAAACCAAATTTTAAAGGGGTTACCCGCGAAAGGCAAAAAGGAAAAAATTACGGTGTTTCATACCTCACCTTACACTCCGCATTACAAAACCAATCTAAAAATTGAATTCAAAAGGCACGGAGCTACCAAAGCGGGTAAGCTCAACAAGGTTTCCTTTTATAGCCTTTTTCTCACACGCGCTTTGGTTGGAGTCGTAAAGAATATTTTCACAAAACGGGTAAAGCACTTATTTCTTTTTCCACAGGTTGAACCACAACCTTTACTAGACCGGGAAAACCTTAGCCGGAAAAACGGCAACCCTATTACGGACTACTATCTGCAGGATTTTTTAGATGAAGAGCATAGCTATATTCTGGAAGAACGTTACCCATTGAATGAAGGACGTTATAGGCTGAGTATATCTAATGTTTTTGGAAAATACGGAAGGAGAAGCCTTCCCTTCGAACCATATTTACTACTGGCCATGCTAAAACTAAGAGGCAGTAGTATGTTAACCGAGCTGGCTCAAAATGAAAATACTCTATTCAAGGAAGTAGATCAAGAATCAGATGAGGGTATCCGGTTGCTCAATCACATTATGAAAGATTTAAGAACACTCCGGAAGTTAGGGTTAATAAGATCTTACGCGGCTACTCTACTCCTCAAAAAATACAAACCCTCCGTAATTGGGTGCATTGATGAATATAGTGTAAAGAGTAAATCGGTATTGGATGCCGCGTCAGAGCTGGGAATTAAAACTTATGCCATTCAACACGGCATTATCCATAAAGCCCATATGGGATATCATTATTTACCGGAAGATACCCGCTATAATACATTCACCGACCAACTCTTTGTGTATGGTGACGCCATAAAAAAACTGTTACAAGACCAGTATCACCAGGTAAAGTCCATTGAAGTTTCAGGTCAACTCAGAACGGATATAATACCAATTTTGCAAGAAAAGCATCACCAAATCACCGTAAAGGGCATTGACCATTCCAAGCCCATGATATTGTATGCTTCTCAACCGGTTTTTTCAACTGGAGGGAGTGAGGTTCGTGACTCTATTAACCGTGATTTCTTTGCGCTTTCAAAAGAGCTTCCGAATTACCAATTTGTTCTAAAGCCACATCCCCGTGAAACCGATTGGAATTACTTCTATACTCTTGCGAAAGAGGTTAAGGCCAGCAATTTTTTAATTACCAATGAGGATATATATCTGTTACTTGCAAAGTGCAGTATGCTATTAACCCACAGCAGCTCCGTAGGGCCTGAAGCGGTGAATTTTGGCAAACCTCTGGTAGTTCAGGATTATCTCAACATTGATATTGTAAATTACATCCGTGACGGTATTGGTTTTAAGGCCACCAACTACGCAGAGTTGAAATCGGTAGTTGAAAAAATTCTTTCTGGTCAGTTAGAGGTTCCTCAACAGGCTTTTGATATGTACCGACAACAATTTTCAGGACCTATAGACGGCTTGGTAAGCAAAAGAATTTTGGAAGCTGTTAAAACTTAATCCCAGTATTTTATTGGCCTACCAAGAAATTCCTCCAACCGTTTTTTTTCTCCTTTGTAGTAAGGCCCAACCTTTTTTTGTAGCAATGCCTTTTCCTCGTCCGTGGCCTGTGGTTTACCAGAGCTATTAAATTTAAGGTAAATAGGTAAAATTATGGATTGTAACCAGTGGGGTACATATTCCTGGATTTTCAAGCCAGCCCGGTGTAAGGCAGTACTCTTCATCTTTAGAGTTTCGTTACGGGTGGTAAAGTCGAACGTATCGTAAAATTCAGGGGCAATATCAAGATTGGCAGCGATGTCCTTCATGCCCGCAACCGTATCGTTCATAAACTCTTCAAAAATGTAAATTAACATACGGTCACGGCCCAGGGCTTGTTCCCACTTTCCCAGGTAAGAAGTGTACAATCCGTGAGGCAACCGGTCCGGAATGGCAAGGTAATCTTCAAACGGAATATTTCGCCTACCGGTACGGTAGCGTTCAAATAGGTATTGAGACATTAGTCTTTTCGCGGGTTCCCTTAGCATAAAAATCACCTTTGGCCGGGAAGGAAGTTTAGCTATTTGCTCTACCGCATTTTCAAAGTAAATGTAGGGTGCGGTAGCTTCGAAGATAATTTTACTATTGCGGCAATGCTCAAAATGCTTTTGATAAGGCTCTAAGCCATTCTCCAAAAAATTCAGTCCCTTGTTGAAACGATTTACCTCATCTGCAAAATAAAAGGTTTCCTTGGCCCTGGAGGCACAAGCATCGGGATGTGCAGCTAACCAAAAATATAAGGAGCTGGTACCGCATTTCGGAGCTCCGGCAATAATCACATTAGGTAAACTCATGGGCAATTCTACACGCCAAATTTACGTAAACAAATTCCTGTTATATTAGCCTTCCTCAATTTGAATAAGCCTGAGCGAATGAAGCCCATTAAGAGCTACCTCCATTACCTGATTCCCATTATCGGATTGATATTAGTAAACTTCCTTTACTTCTACCCTGCCCTACAAGGTAAGGTACTGGAGCAGGATGATATAATGCTTGGTTACGCCAAGGGAAAGGAAATCCGGGATTATCGTGAAGCCAATGGTGAGGAACCTCTATGGACACAGGCCATGTTCAGTGGAATGCCCACCTTTCAAATTTCCACCAAGTACCCCAATAACTGGCTTACCGTACCTGCTCAAATACTGGCTTTTATTGGCGGCAATATGGCAGGTATCCATATTATTTTCAGTTTGATGTTTGGCTTTTACATTTTGATGATCGCCCTGAAAACCAACCCCTGGCTAAGCGCAGTTGGTGCCATTGCTTTTGCCTTCTCCGCATTTTTTATAATATCATATGGAGCCGGGCACAATGCCAAAGTACGTACAGCTGCTTTTATAGCACCTGTGGTGATGGGAGTTATTCTGACCTATCGCAAAAAATTCCTGGCGGGCTTTGCATTAACCGCTCTTTTCGTGGGGCTTTCAATTAACTCCAACCACTTTCAGATAACCTATTATATGGGTTTAATGCTCTTGGTTATTGCCCTGGTGGAATTCATTTTTGCAATTCGGGAAAAAACACAAGCTACCTTTTGGAAAGCCTCTGCTATATTGCTTCTGGCTGCCATTGTTGGCGTGGGTCCCAACATCAGTAACCTTTGGAGTACCTACGAATACACGAAGGAAACCATGAGAGGCGGTGGTTCAGAGCTTAGTTCGATGAAAGAATCGCAGGGAGGGTTAACCTTTGATTATGCCATGAACTGGAGTTATGGAATCAGTGAAACCTTCAATCTTTTTATTGCAGATTTTACCGGTGGAGGAATGGCTCAAACTTACGAAGGCACTGAACTTTACGAAGATTTCAGGCCAAGAGTAGTACAAAGCCTTACATCCAGGGGTACCCCAAGGCAACAAGCTGAACAGCAGGCCGATCAATATTTAGGATCAATGTTTTACTGGGGCGAGCAAAGTTTGGTAAACGGTGGTTACTACGTTGGAGCGGTTGTGTTTTTCCTTTTTGTGCTTGGTTTTTTTGTGGTAGATGGACGTATTCGCTGGTGGGTAGCAGCCGCTACCTTACTGGCATTCATGCTGGCCTGGGGAAAACACTTCCGGCCACTTAATGAGTTTTTCTACAACTACGTTCCACTTTACAACAAGTTCAGAGTGCCCTCCATGACTTTTGTAATAGCTTTTTTCACCATGCCTTTTATGGGCTTTTTGGCTGCCGGGAAATTGCTCAATGGTGATTATGATAAAGGTAAAATCAAAAAATATTTACTGAACTCCCTCTACATTACGGGTGGTTTATGTTTATTCTTTATAGTGCTGGGTGGAGCATTTTTTGATTTTGTTGGCCCAAGAGATGAACAACTGGCTAATCAAGGAATAGACCTGGGACTACTTGAAAATGACCGGATATCTTTAATGCGTAATAGCGCCATTAAAACCCTGGCTTTTTGCGGACTTACCTTTGGGCTGTTTTGGCTGCTTATTCAGCAAAAACTCAAACCCTCTTATCTGATAGCTGGCCTGGCATTACTCGTAATTGCCGATCAGTGGTCGTTTGTAAAACAACATTTGGGTGCAGAGGACTTTATTACCGAAAGAGCCTATGAAAATACTTTTGCTCCAACCGCTGCCGATCAGACCATCCTTCAGGACCCGGATCCTTTCTTCAGGGTTTTCAATACCACGGCCGGATTAACCTCGGATTCCTATACCTCTTATTACCATAATTCCATTGGGGGTTATCACGGTGCCAAGCTCATCCGCTACCAGGATTTGATAGAAAACCAGCTTTCTAAAAACAACATGGCTGCCTTTAATATGCTAAATGCCAAATGGTTTATAATTGGTGATCGGCAAACCGGACAAAAACGCGCTCAACGTAATCCTGATGCCTGTGGTAACGCATGGTTTGTAGATGAAGTTAAAATGGTACCTGATGCCGATGCTGAAATGTCCGCCCTTACCGATTTTGACCCTAAAGCCACGGCTGTGGTGGATGAAAGATATAAAAGTTCATTACCCCAGAACCTAGAGGGCAGCTCAGAATCTACTATTAACCTCAAGGAGTTCGGTTTAAAAAAGCTGGTTTATGAAGCTAACGTAAGTGAATCGGAGCAGTTTGCTGTATTCTCGGAAATCTATTATGAAGGTGGTAACCATGACTGGAAATCCTACATTGATGGCAAGGAAACCGATCACATCCGGGTAAATTACCTGCTACGTGGTATGACCATTCCACAAGGTAAGCATACCATTACCTTTGAGTTTAATCCTCGCTCATATTACCTGGGTGAAAAAATCTCGTTAGTGTTTAGTATTATACTTTTGCTGTCCCTGGCCACTGTAATCTTTATGGGCTTCCGGAATCCTAAGGATACCGTTACCGAATCGTGACTTATTTAGGGTCTTACCGTTTTACCTAATTCACCAATGGGAATTTTAACTAAGATAGTTCGAAACCTAAAGAAAGGAAGTTTAATAAGTGCCGGCTCCAAAGCACTTTCGAACCGGTTTAAGAAGTGGCGTAAGAGCAGTAATCTCTTTTACAGAAGAGACTTTAAGCGTATTCTCACCAAAGAGTTGGAAAAGGAATTCCCGCCTATTGATCACAACCACTTAAAAACCGGTAATTATTTTATCGATAAGAGACTTCCTTTAAATTCGGATAGTGTAGTGTATTCATTGGGAATATTGGAAGACACAAGGTTTGACGAAGCAATAGCCACTAAATACAAGTGTGATGTTTATATGTTTGACCCAACACCACTCACCGTTAAATTTATGGCTGGTCAATCCAATCCACACTTTAAATATTTCCCAATTGGAGTATGGACTGAAAATACCAATCTAAAATTCTACCTACCTTCTCTGGATGGCTCAGCCTCCACCGTAAATGTAATGGGCGATAAGTATTTTGAAGCTAAGTGTAAAACGGTGGATACCATTATGAACGAGTTCGGGCATCAACATATTAACGTTTTCAAGGCAGACATAGAGGGAGCTGCGCTACCGGTAATAGAACAAATAATTGATAAAGGCATTTTTCCCGATCAGATTATTGCTGAATTTGAACGCCCCGAGGGAGATATCAAACAAACCATTGATTTTTTTCAGCGTTTACTTAGCCTGACTGAAAAATGTCGTGAGCTGGGTTATAAGGAGTACCTGCTCCCTCGTAAGCACGCTAAATATTTTTCATTGGAAATTCTTTACAGCCGGCTTCATAAACCGGACTGAATAGAGTATGATGGCTTAAATTTGTAGTTTATGAAGGTATTAATTCAACAATGAGCCAGTTTCTTACCAGCACAAAAAATATTTTCTCCATTCTTTGGCAGGATTTCATAAACCTCATTCACCTGCCTGACCCATTGCCCCAAAAAAAGCAGCAACGTGAAATGGTGGAGGCTCTGCGTAATGATGGTATTGTATTTATTGAAGAATTTTTGGAGGCTGAAAGTTGCGATTCTCTCGCCAATAAACTCCTTGAGCTGACATCTAAGTATAAAAAATCTACTCAACTTGAAAATGGAGCTTATATCAATTTCCGAAATGAGAACAACAAGGATGCTTCAGATCATGGGATGATCGACATAATGTACGTGGACAATGCTCTCCCTGAAATAAAAGAACTAAACGTAGATTTTGTTACTGAACTACTTGAGCAAACTCATAAGCAAGAGGTCATAAAGCTAAAAACCCATGCTTACGTAAATCGAGGAGTTAAAGGAACGCGAACCTTCCATATCGACAATACGCAGCCGTTGGTATATAAGGCCTTTGTTTATTTAACCGATGTTGAAGATGAAACCTATGGGCCGTACTCCTTTATAAAAGGTTCCCAAAAATTATCTTTCCAGGTATATAAGAACCTGTTGGCTAATCTTTTTCGCAAAAACCACCCCACCGATATGGTTGATGTGGATGAAAGAAAGCTTATCAAATGCATTGCTCCAAAGGGTACAATGATTATTTCCAATCAAAATGGAATTCATCGCGGAATGCCACAAGGTGATGATAAAACACGGATTGCGCTGGTGTTCAATTTCACAGTACTTTCTAAGCTCAGTTACTTACATAAAACGGCACGGGAAAAATTACGCAAGGCTAAAGAATCCTAGCTCACCAGGTCTTTTATAAGCCCGGCAAGCCTAGCCGTTAAGTAGCGCCTGCTGTATTTTTCTCTTTTTCCGCTGGTAGCGTTTGCGGCCGTTATTGGTTTTGTTAGTTTTTGCCTGATCCAGAGGTTCAGTCCCTCCGCATCGTCCACATCAAAAAATTGTCCGAAACTATTCTCATCTACAATATTGGCGGCATCGCTCTGCAAAGGCCCAACCCCTATAATTTGCTTTCCGGAGCCAATGTACTCAAATAGCTTAGCCGGTATTATTCCCTCATTTCCCTTAAGAGTAGGTATTAGCAGTAAAAGGAAATCGCTTGCGGCCAATATGCCCATAACTTCAGAGTGACTAACATAACCCCTGAAGTTAATTTCAAAGTGAATCTCACTTGCGCTCAAAAGGTTTTTAGCGTAATTATCCGCCTTACCCACCAAGTTGAAACATATGTTCTCCTGGTCCGCCTTATTCAATTTTTTCAGTCCATCTACAAAAGTGTGCAAGGGGTACTTTTCGGTAAGTGTCCCGCTGTAGGTAATCTGAACTTTTTCCGAAGACCCTATGGTTTTGGTGGTAGGTAAATCTTCTTCATCATACCCGTTGGTAATGGGCCAAATTTTTTTCGGATCAGACACCTTACCGGCCAACATTTTCCCGAAACCGGGACTTGCCGTAGTGATCTTGTCTGCAGTGTTTAAAACCTTAGACTCCAGTGAGCGCTCCTTTCGTCTTACCCATGCTGTGGGATAAAAGTCATTGTAGTAATAAATGTCCGTCCATGGGTCTCTGAAATCCGCTATCCAAGCTACACCCAGTTGTTTTTTAAGCTGTAAACCAATTAAATGGGTAGAGTGCGGGGGGCCGGTGGTAATAATAATGGAAACATTATCAGATGCAATTATTTCCCGGGCCTTTACCACCGCAAATCTTTTCCAGGCTCTCCGCGGATCAGGATAAAAGAAGTTTCCGCGGATAAAGCGAGCCAGCTTTTCCTTAAAGCCAGGTTGCTTTTCCTCACTGGCAAAACCTGAATAAGGTATTTCATTGCGGTTGGTAGCCTTTTTATAAGCTCCAAAAAGCTCCCTGGTTTCAGTGCGATAAACTTTAATCTCCTGAGGCACCTCTTTTTCCAGGGATTCATCAATGATGGGATAGGTCCCAAATTCAGGATCAACGGTTAAAACAATCGGCTGAATATCATTTTCAAGTAAATACTTAGAAAACTTTAACCATCGTTGAACCCCGGGCCCACCGGCCGGTGGCCAATAATAGGTTATGATTAGAGCCTTTGTCATTTATTGGTATTACACCGCAAGGTTAAAAGAAATATTGAATACTCTGCCTTAAGTTTATTGAGAAAAGAGCCGTGGCAGAACCTAACCCCTTAATTAAGGTCAGTCGAATTAAACTTTCAGGCCAAAGCCTTCGGATTTCTTGTTTTTGGGAATATTCCAAGTGCATTGTCACCGCTTTCTGAACTCATCCTCAGTTAATATATTCATTTTCAATGTTTTACAATTTTAAAGCTTTATAAAGCACTTGATTGCCTTCAATGGTTTACTTACCTTCGAACCCTATAAACCTTAGCCCTTATGAGGAAATTACTCGCTTTCCTGTTTCTATATACTTGCTGCTCATCTCTATTGTTGGCCCAAACCTTCACATTAAAACAACTCAATGTAACTAATGGTAATGATCGTCAGGTGAACATTGGTGATTTAGATAATAACTCCTACCCCGACTTATTTTTCTCCAATATAAATCCGGCTTCGAGTGAATTTTATGTAAACTGGCGCGATACCCTTATACAAGCAACCACCGGTTTAGGTAACGCACCAGATAGGGTTCGGTCAGCCTCCATAGGTGATTTTGACAACGACTGCCTGGCAGACATCTTTTTCGGCAATGGCGGGGGTGGGTTTAACGGTTCGGCCAGAGCCAACCAGCTGTTTCAGAATGCTCCTTATGGATCTTTCACCGCGGTGAGCGGTCCGGGCTCATTATCTCAAAATACTAATTCTGTGGCTTGGGGAGATCATAATAAAGATGGTTTTCTGGATATGTTTATTGTTAACACCAGTTCGCAGAATAACAACCTATATACTAGCAATGGTAATGGCACCTATACCGGCCTAAGTGGACAAAGCGTAGTGCAGGATGGTGACAATGGAAGCTCCGGACAATGGGTGGATTTTGACAATGATGATGACCTGGATCTTTTTGTGACCAATGCTTCCGATGAGGACAACCTATTATATGTACAGGATAGCATCGGTTACTTCAGCAAAGTTACAACTGGTGCTATTGTTAACGATGGGGGAACTTCCTTTTCCGGAGCCTGGGGCGACTACAATAACGATGGACATATAGACCTTTTTGTGGCTAACTCCGCAAACCAGGTAAATTTTCTTTACACCAATAATGGTAATGGAACCTTTAATAAGGTAAGCTCTCAGGACATTGTAACGCGCAACTCCTACTCTACTGGCGCGTCATGGGGTGACTTGAATAACGATGGGTATATTGACCTGGTAATTGCCAACGGCCGTACTTTACCTGGAAGTGTAAATGAAAACCTGGTGTATATCAATAATGGGAACGGTACTTTTAGCCGAATGACATCAGGCTCTATTGTAAGCGATCAGCAATCATCCACCTCGGTGGCCATCTCTGACCTGGATCGTGATGGAAATTTGGATGTGATCCTATCCTCGCGTAATCAAGCCAATGACATTTATTTCAGCCAGGGAGGCACCAACTCTTACCTTAGTTTTGATCTCTACGGAACTACTTCTAACAGCTCAGCCTTAGGAGCTAAAATCAAGCTCAAAGCTGATTTGGATTCCAGTGGTAACTCCACCTGGCAATACCGGGAGCTAATGTCCAATTCAGGGAACGGTCAAAACGGCTTCGATATTCACTTCGGCATTAAAAAGGCAGCCGTAATAGATTCTCTGGTGATCAATTGGCCTTCGGGTCAGCAATGTGTATTCACCAACGTAACTCCGAACGCTTATTACCACATTACCGAAGGTATTTGCAGCATGGATACCGTCATTGAATCGAGGTTTACAGATACCAGCAGTTACCTGAATGCGTTTTTTACCGATAAAAGTCGGGGACCGCTTGTTCGTCATTTCTGGGATTTTGGAGACGCTTCTATTAACTCCGATACCAGTAATTTACCAAACCCGAATTACCGGTACAATCAACCAGGTACTTACACGGTGTGCCATTACATATATGATAACGTGTGCAAATGGGACTCTAGCTGTACGGTTGTTAATATTTGCCCGGACACCAGTGTACTGGGTTTTAATGATGTAGCTCTGGGACTTACTTTGAGCGTTACCGATACGTCCGTTTCAAACGCTTTCATCACCTCCTGGGACTTCGGGGATAATACGCCTCCCGTAAACGGCAATAGTGTAAATCACACCTATTCTTCTGCCGGAACCTACACGGTTTGCCTTACGTTAACCGATAGCTGCCGCACCAAGAGTTTTTGCCGTACCATAACCGTTTGCAACGACACCTTGTTAGCTGGTTTTGGTTCCAGCCTCAACGGCTTAACCGTTTTGTTTAGTGATTCCTCGATAAATGCTACTAGTATTTCCTGGAATTTCGGAGATGGAAATACAAGTAACTTAACCAACCCTCAACATACTTTCCCGGCACCGGGCTATTATTTCGTGTGCCAGACCGTAACGGACGCCTGTACCTCCAGTACTTTCTGTGATACTGTAGAAGTTTGCCTGGACACTGCGGTGGCCAATTTCTCAGTAAGCAGCAGTGGTGCGTTATTTAATTTCACCAGCCTTTCTTTAAACGCTGATCGTTACAACTGGGATTTCGGGGATGGCAACTTTAGCTCTAACCCTAATCCTAGCCATATTTTTAGTAACGAAGGAAAATTTACGGTATGCTTGGCGGTAAGCAACGATTGTTATTCGGATACCATTTGTCAGGAAGTAACGGTTTGTGCCAATCGAGGAGTATCGGATTATACTTTTGCAAAATCTTCCTTGCCCAGATCGGTACAGTTCAACGAAAATGTCACCAATGCCATAAGCTACTCCTGGGATTTTGGCGATGGCTCGTCTTCCAATAACCCCAACCCCATTAAAATATTTGCTGATCCGTTGGTCTATAAGGTGTGCTTAACGGTTACAGACTCCTGCGGTTTGCAGGACAGTACCTGCAAAAATGTAGATATGACGGAGGTGGGGCTCAGTGAATTGAAAATCCTGGCCGGCTTCCAGGTTTATCCCAATCCCACCCATGGTTTAGTACGCCTGGAAACTAACGAGATTGCCGACAAGAACCTTGCGGTTGAGCTTATTGATCTGAATGGTAAAAAGGTGCTACGCTCTGTTTATCCTAAAAGGGAAAGAAGCATGGAACTGGATATGTCCTTCTTGCCCGATGGTATTTACATTTTGAGAATCCGGTTGGACGGGTATCCGCGAAATATCAGGATCAGCAAACAGTAAAAAAAAGCCCGGAATCAAATTCCGGGCTTTTTTTATTTCTCTTTTACTTCTTCGTAATCCACATATTCACCAACCTTTTTACCGGTTGACTTTCCCCGGCTATTGGGCGAGTAGGTTATGGTAACATCACCCTCCCGTTGATTTTGAAAAGTGCTGTTGCTGTTATAGGGATTGTAACCTCTGGCTCTGCGGCCTCCCGTAGCATAACCCTGCCTGAATGGTTTTATAAAAAGATACTTCACCAGGAAGTATATGAGGTAAAAGAAGAGTGCGAATAATATAAACCCCACAGTTTACTATTTACTTAAATACAAGTTGCGTTCGGAATATATCTTTTTAAAGACCGGATCACTCAAATCCTTAATGAAGTATATCTTCTCACCGGTTGACTTCATTTCCGGTCCTAACGCCTTGTTTACATTATAAAATTTATTGAACGAAAAAACCGGTTGTTTAATTGCCCAACCGCCTTTCTTTGGGTTAAACTCAAAATCGCTGAGTTTATTTTTTCTTAACATTACCTTGGTGGCATAGTTCACGTAAGGCTCATCGTAGGCCTTCGCAATAAAGGGTACCGTCCTACTGGCCCTCGGATTGGCTTCTATAATGAACACTTCATCATCCTTAATCGCAAACTGTATGTTGATCAAACCCACCGTACCCAGGGCCATAGCAATCTTTTTGGTATGTGCTTCAATTTGATGGATGATCAAATCGCCCAGGTTAAAAGGAGGCAAAGTAGCATTGCTATCACCGGAATGTATTCCACAAGGTTCTACGTGTTCCATAATACCCATGATGTACACATTTTCGCCATCACAAATGGCATCGGCTTCCGCCTCTATGGCACCATCCAGGTAATGGTCTAGTAGCACCCGGTTACCGGGTATGGATTTGAACAGCTCAATGACGTGGTGCTCCAGCTCATCCTGGTTAATTACAATCTTCATCCCCTGGCCTCCCAATACGTAGGATGGCCTCACCAGAATGGGGAAACCGAGTTTATCGGCCAACTCACGGGCTTCATCGGCATTGGTAATTACCCCAAATTCAGGATAAGGGATCTTATTGTCTTTCAACAGTTCCGAGAATCGGCCACGGTCTTCGGCAAGGTCTAGCGCATCAAAGCTGGTCCCTAAAATTTTAATGCCGTATTTGTTAATCTTCTCGGCCAGTTTTAAAGCCGTTTGACCACCTAGTTGTACAATAACTCCCTCCGGCTTTTCATGAAGGATGATGTCGTAGATATGTTCCCAGAAAACCGGTTCGAAATACAGTTTGTCGGCCGTGTCAAAATCGGTGGAAACGGTTTCAGGGTTACAGTTGATCATAATCGTTTCGTAGCCACACTCCTTGGCCGCCAAAACTCCATGAACACAACAGTAATCGAACTCTATTCCTTGCCCGATGCGATTAGGACCTGAACCTAGCACCACCACTTTGGGCTTGTCGGTACGTTCGCTCTCGTTCTCCGAAAAACGCTGACCATCCGCTTCAACCTCCATTTCAAAAGTAGAGTAATAATAAGGGGTTTCAGCCTGGAACTCTGCCGCACAGGTATCCACCAGTTTCCACACCCGCTTAATACCATCGTTCACCCTGCGGGTATGCATTTCACTTTCAAGGCACCCTACCATATGAGCGATTTGCCGATCGGCAAAACCTTTCATTTTGGCATCCAGCAATAATTCGCGTGGCAAGGTTTCCACGTTATATTTTTCAATCTCACTGTGAATCTGCACCAGTTCCTCAATCTGTCGCAGGAACCACATATCTATCTTGGTGATTTCATGAATTCTGCGCAGCGGTATTCCCAACTGCATGGCATCGTAGATCACAAATACCCGGTTCCAACTGGCTTTTTCCAACATCTCAAGTACCCGGTCCTGGTCGGTATAACCCCTTCCGTCAGCACCCAGGCCGTTGCGTTTTACTTCCAGCGATTGTGCAGCTTTTTGCAGTGCTTCTTGGAATGAGCGTCCAATACCCATCACTTCACCCACTGACTTCATTTGGATGCCTAACCTCCGGTCGGCACCTTCAAATTTCTCAAAGTTCCAACGGGGGATTTTTACGATCACATAATCCAGCGTAGGTTCAAAATAAGCGGTGGTAGTTTTGGTAATCTGGTTAAAAAGCTCGTCCAGATGGTAACCAATGGCCAGCTTGGCGGCAACTTTTGCGATGGGATAACCGGTTGCCTTGGAGGCCAAAGCTGAAGACCGGGAAACGCGGGGGTTGATTTCTATGGCCACGATGTCTTCATTCTCATCGTTACTCACCGCAAACTGTACGTTACAACCACCGGCAAAAGTTCCTATGGAGCGCATCATCAGAATAGCCATATCCCGCATCTTCTGGTAGGTGGTATCAGAAAGTGTCATTGCTGGAGCTACTGTAATGGAATCACCCGTATGGATACCCATCGGGTCCATATTTTCAATGGAACAAATAATGACCACATTATCATTGGCATCGCGCAGAAGTTCCAATTCGTACTCCTTCCACCCTACCAGGGCCTTATCAATCATTACTTCGTGGATGGGAGAAACTTCCAGGCCACGGGAAAGAGCCTCTTCAAACTCGTCTTTAGTATGTACAAAAGTGGCCCCCGACCCTCCCAGGGTATAACTGGCGCGGATACAGAGTGGAAAACCAAATTCCTGGGCAATGGACTTACCCCTTAAAAATGAAGTAGCTGTTTTTGAGGGAGCAACCGGGATGTCTATCTTTTCCATCAGAACCCTGAATTCCTCACGGTCTTCGGTAATATTAATCGCATCGATGTCCACTCCTATGATACGTACACCGTATTTTTCCCAAACCCCCTGCTTGTCCGCCTCTATGCACAGGTTAAGAGCGGTTTGACCACCCATGGTTGGCAATACTGCATCTATTTTATGTTTAGAGAGAACTTCCTCAATAGATTCCACCTCCAGGGGCAGCAAATAAATATTATCGGCCACTACATTATCGGTCATAATGGTAGCCGGATTGGAATTGATGAGGGTTACTTCGATACCTTCCTCACGCAGTGAACGGGAGGCTTGCGATCCCGAATAATCAAATTCACAAGCCTGGCCGATAATGATGGGGCCACTTCCGATGATGAGTACCGATTGGATGGATGAGTCTTTAGGCATATTTTTAAACTATTGCTTAGCAGTAATTTGTGAAGGCCTGAGGCCAAATTCCAAAAAAAAAGGTGTTGCCACGGACAACACCTCAAATATATTACTATGAGTAAAAGAGCATCTTAGCCTTTATAGTTTCCTTCATCTGAAACCGTCAATCGCTTACGACCCTTCGCTCTGCGGGAAGCCAAAACCTTTCGGCCATTTGCAGAAGCCATTCTTTCACGGAAACCGTGTTTGTTTTTTCTTTTTCTATTAGAAGGTTGATAAGTTCTTTTCATTTCAATATATCTTTACCTCAGTTTGACGCTCTCATTTCGGCCTGCAAAGATAAAATAATTTTAAAAGCTACAATACTCTAGTCAAAAATATGGGATATTTCTCTGAAAAAACGATTTGGATAACCGGAGCTTCTTCCGGAATTGGTGAAGCGCTCGCTAAAGAGCTTAGTAAAGATGGGGCCAAACTGATACTTTCCGCCCGAAGAGAAAACGAATTAGTGCGAGTACAGCAAGCCTGTGCCCATCCCGAAAAGGTAAAAATATTACCACTGGACCTGGAACAACATGAACAGGCTGATGATTGGGTTAAAAAGGCCTGGGGCCTTTTTGGGGGCATTGACGGTTTGGTTAATAATGGTGGTGTAGGCCAATTCGGTGATTCTCTGGAAACCGATGACCATGTAGAACGAAAGCTTTTTGAAGTCAATTACTTTGGTAATGTGGCTTTAACCAAAAGGTTGCTTCCTAAAATGTTGGAAGCCCAAAAAGGGCAGATTATGGCGATTAGCAGCATTGCCGGAAAGTTTGGCCAGGCGAAGCTAGCAGCCTACTCGGCTTCCAAGGGGGCACTAACCCTTTATTACGAAAGCCTGAAGGAAGAGCTCTACCATACTCCGGTTAAAATACAAGTGGTGAGCCCCGGTTTTATTCAAACCAGTGTAACCCTCAACTCACTAAAGCCGGATGGATCGAAAATGAATAAGAACAGTCCGGCCCAGGAGAATGGGATGCCGGCCAGGGTTTTTGCCAAAAAGCTCAAAAAGGTGATGCAGGGTTCGAAATTTCACAGATACATCGGCCGTAAAGAATTGCTGGCGGTACCGATTCACACCGTATGGCCATCCGCCTTTTATAAATTGATCAGGAAAAACTAATGGCCGGTGCAACTGCTATTCGTATTTTTGATTTGCTGAAAATGAAGAAATGGATTTAATAAACCCTACCTACACCTCTGCTGAGGCCCGCCAAAAACTACATCAACAATTTGAGACGGCTATACCTTGTCGCCACCTGGCACTGGATAATTTTTTAAACCAGGATATTGCCGATCAATTGTACGCCAACTTCCCGTCTATAGACTCACTAAATGTAAAGCGTAAAAGCCTGAATGAAAACAAGGCTGAAGATTATCACTTTGAGCGCTGGCACCCGGCCTTTTCCAAAGTACGTGAAGTGGTGGGCAGTAAGGAGTTTTGCCAATGGATGGTAGAAGTTACCGGCATTCCGGAGTTACGCACTACGCAGGACTCGCTAGGTTCAGGGGTGCACCAAGGTGCTAACGGCAGCTACGTTGATGTACACGTTGATGTAAATATGAACCCTGAAGCGGGACTTTGGCGAAGAATAAACCTTTTGATTTACCTCAATAAAGAGTGGAAGGAAGAATACGGTGGTCACCTGGAGTTATGGGATAAGGAAATGAAAACTATGCATCAACGAATTGCCCCCAGCCATAACCGGGCGGTGATTTTTTACACGGACGATAATTCTCCGCATGGTTACTCTAAGATAAATGTGCCGGAGGGGGAAACGCGAAAGTCCTTTTATACCTATTACTACACTGAAATCGGTGAAGGCTTTAAGTACCGGGATTCCAAGTTCCGCTCGCGGCCGGATGAGCCGTTGGCTAAGAAAGTAGTTACCGGTGCCAAGGAAAGTGTAAAAATCCGGGCCAAGCAATTTTTGAAGGCTTTAGGCGTAAAATCACTGGACTTCCATGACAAAAACCGGAAGGAAAAAAAATAGAACCGATAGTTTCGGATATTTAAGCCAGTTGCTGCTTCACTACTTCCAGCCCTTCCACAAAGGAGTGGGGGTTATAGCCTAATTCTTTAATGGCTTTATCTAAAACAAAACCGGTTTTAGGGGGCCGCTTGGCCGGTTGAGATAAAGTAGTGGAACTCACAGCTGTAATCTGGCTTTTATCGAGGTTCCAGAAGTCTGCCACTTGCCAAACTAACTCCAGGATACTCATAAAATCTTTTCCCGAAATATTGTAGATACCACGGGCCTTTTGTTTCGCGGCTAAAATGCAACCATCGGCCAGGTCCTCAGCCAAGGTTGGAGTGCGATATTGATCGTCAACCACGTTTATTTTCTGCCCCTTTTCCAAGGCACCCTTTGCCCATAAAACAATGTTGGAACGGCTCATTTCCTCAGCTACACCATATACCAAAACGGTTCTCAGTATGCTCCATGAAATAGTACTTTCGGAAATCAGTTTTTCAGCCGTAAGCTTAGAAGCCCCGTAGTGACTTAAAGGATTGGGTACAGCTTCCTCCTTATAAGGCCCTTCTTTTCCGTCAAAAATAAAATCGGTGGAGATATGTACCAGGTGGGCATCCACCTGCTCACAGGCCGTGATAAGATATTTTACGGCATCAATGTTTAGCCGGTCACACTGCTCGGGTTCCAGTTCACAGGCATCCACATTGGTCATGGCCGCAGTATTGATCACCACTTCAGGCTTATATTCCGAAATAAGCGCACTTACATTAGCACTATCGGTAATGTCCAGTGAACGATACGTATAGCCTCCCTGGTTTTTCAGCCGGTTTTCACCTCGCGCGGTGGCAATCAATTCAACTTCTTGATCGGATTTAAGTTTGTGCACCAACTTTTGCCCCAACAGACCATTGGAGCCAGTAATCAAAATTCTCATACGTTTTTAATCTCTCGGTTTAACCAGGGCCAGAATCAGGTAAATTAAAATAGGTGATCCTACCCCAACTATGGTTGCCACCACAAATATGATTCGAATCAGGGTAACGTCTGCGTTGAACCTTTCCGATAACCAGGCGCAAACCCCTAACAATTTGGACTGGGTCATACGTTTAAAACTTTATAGAGTGCTTTTATCTCTTCGGGATTACCCAACACAAAAAGACGACTGTTGGGGGTAAGAGCGGTATCGCCCCCGGGGTTAATGATATATTCCCCTTCCGGTGTTCTCAATCCGATAATGCTACAGCCGGTTTTTTGGCGGAGTCCCAATTCGTTTATTTTAAGACCATCCACACCATCCGTTAACTGGCTTACTTCAATTTCTTCCAGATTTATTTTACTGCTCCCTTCAATGGAAATAAAGTCAAGGAACTCTACAATATTAGGCGAAACCACCAGGGTAGCCATGTGCGCACCCCCTACCCCTTCCGGCATTACCACTGCATTGGCTCCGGCTGTCCTCAGTTTTTTCTCAGCACTTACGTTGGAGGCCCGCGAAATAATCCGCAATTCCTGGTTTATGGAACGGGCGGTAATTACCACGTACAGGTTATCGGCATCCTTACTCAGGGTAGCCAAAATCGAGCGGGCACGCTTTGCACCGGCATCTATAAGCGTTTCATCAAGAGTAGCATCTCCAAAAAGGTACAAAACCCCCTCTTCCTTGAGGTATTGATTAATGATGTCTTCATTATTTTCAATTACCACAAACTTTTCACCGTAAGCTTTTAGCTTTTGGGCTGCTCTCCTTCCGTTTCGGCCATAACCACAAATAATGGTGTGCCCTTCAAGATTTCGAATCGTTTTTTCCAAGCGATACAGTTTTAGGTACCTTCCTAACTCCCCGGTTAGTACGGAGCGTGAAATTACTGAAATACCATAAGCAAACGTTCCAAAGCTGCCAATGATCAATATGGAGGTAAAAACCCGGCCGCTTTCTGACAATGGGCGCACCTCGTTAAAACCCACCGTACTCAAGGTAATGATAGTCATGTAAATGGCCTCGGAAAGGTTATACCCTTCAATAATCATATATCCTCCAACACCCAGGGTTATCAGGCCGCAAAGCACCAGCAGGGTAATATAAAACGTTTGAAAAATTTTGGAGCGTTCCACCATTAAAGATCTAAAACCGAGGTGCGAGAGCTTTGCACGTAGTCCTTAACCTTTATCCAAAAAGCGAGAAACAGGTAAATCAACAGGGGCGAACCCAAGGTAATACATGAGGTGTAGATGAAATAGAGACGCACCACAGACGGACGGATACCGATGCGATCACCCAGGCGGGTACATACTTCAAAACCTCTTCTTTCGCAATAATCCCGAACTTTATTGATCATCTTTTTTCTTCAGTATATCAGTTCCGATGGCGCAATTTAAACATTTTTTAGGCTTGCAATAATGCTTAGAAAGCTGCGCTACGGCCTGTGAATCAAGGGCACTTTTTATTGGAAATCCCAATTCCTTATACATACGAACTACCTTATTGTTCTCTGCCTTCATCTGGTCCAGAAGATCTATAGCCCGTTGCTTATAGAAGGGCTCATCTTTAAACAAGCCATAGACAAAGAGAAAAGGAATAATCACATTAATCACCAGTATGTCACGAAACTGAGTACCTATTTCCCCGATTTTTTGTTCGGTGAAGGAACCTAAACGGTAGTGGTGGTTCCAGTAGTCTGTAACCTCAACCGAGAGTAAATTGTACATCTGTTCAATGGTGCCGGTTTGTATAATTTGGGAAAACAGGTTAGCATGCTTACAAATTAATGCCGCTAGTTGCGCCATTCTCAGTGAAGGAAAAGCGGCCGGACGAAGGCGCGCAAACTTCCAAACGGAAGGCTCCATTGACTTGAGATTGTATTTGTGGCTTAAAAAGCGGTATTCCCGGGCCAGGGCCCTGCTGTAATCATCTTTGGGCTCCTCCAGCATACCGGCTGTTCCGAAAAATAAGGCTTCCAACTGATCTATGCGTTGCTGATGTTTGTGAACTACAACCCAGGACAGGTGCCGCGCCAGCACCTCCATCGGGCCCTCATTTATTTTCAACCCAAAACCACGACAAAGCCAGTGGTAAAAGGTAGCGTTCCAATCGTTTTGATTTTGTGACATGAGGCCGGAAATTATACCAGCTTTAGAACTCAACCTTTCTATTGAAACTGTTTCCAGCATCTTTTCCACGATGAAAGGATCAATTGTGGGCAAGTGTCGCTGGCAGGGAATGGGCGATTGATTATTCAGTAAACGTTCATAACGCCAGTACAGGCTTTCATCAAACCGGCCTTGGAGAGATAAAGTGGGCAAGATTATGCCCCTCGCATTTTGTACTTCGGAGTCATGCTCATAAACCACATGAAGAATAACGTTGTTGTAGGCCCGGTCATCCTGATGAGCATGACGGTTCCAATCTGAGCTTCTTACATGAATCTCAATATTACCCACCCAAAGTTGATCCCCTATTTGAACGCGTGCATCGGAAAAGTCAGGGCCTGCATCGTGATTTTGATACCCAAAACGGTGAATGACCAATGGTTCTCCTTCGATTGTAGAAAGTTGTAAGGGTTTAAATTTCTTTTGTCTCCAGATGTAGTGCAGGAAGTCTTCGGTCATCCCTTAAATATAGAAAAATACAATGGGTGCTTTTTTATTTTTAATGTTTAAACATCAATGTTTAAACATCAATGTTTAAACGTATATTTGCTTGAACAAAAATTTAAAACACTATGGAAACTTCCACACCAAGTAAGATAGACGTAACTGGCAAATGGGCCATTGACCCCGCCCATACCAACATTGATTTTGCGGTGGACCACCTCGTTATTTCAAGAGTTAACGGTAGCTTCGAAAAGTTTGACGGCTCCATCAGCAATGAAAACGGAGCTTTTGAAGATTCGCAAATTGAATTCCGTATCGATACCGCTTCCATCAGCACCCGCAATGAAATGCGCGACACGCATCTGAAGAGCGATGACTTTTTCAATTCTGAAAAGTTCCCTCACATTCAATTAAGGAGTTCATCTGTCACCCAAAATGGTGAAGGCCAATACACCTTAAGGGGTGATCTTACCATCCGGGACGTAACCAGGCCGGTTGAATTTGATTTGAAGTGGGGTGGTATGGCCAAGGATGGTTATGGCAACACCAAAATGGGATTTCGCGCACGCACCGAAATTGACCGTTTTGACTATAATTTGAAATGGAACCAACTTACCGAAGCAGGAGGTATGACGGTGGGCCGAAAGGTTGAGATAGTGGCTAACCTGCAATTCGCAAAACAATAATTAAAAGTTTGAATTATCTTTCTACCTCCCTTTAAGAGGGGGGGTAGATTTTTTATATGGGACTATCGGAAGACATCAAACAATCGAAATTCAAGAGCTTTCGCCAAAAAGCAGCCATTAATATTATTTATACCAATAATTGGCTTTCGGAAAGAATGCGGGACCTTCTCTCGGATGAAGACCTTACACCGCAACAGTTCAACGTGCTTCGCATTTTGAGGGGAAGTGCCCCGAAACCTTTGAGCACCCTGCAAATACGTGAACGGATGCTGGACAAAATGAGTGATACTTCACGCATCGTGGACCGCCTTATTAAAAAACAACTGGTTTCCAAAAAAACCTGCAAAAACGATAAGAGACTGGTGGATATCAGCATTACCGATAACGGCTTGAACCTCCTCACCCGTTTGGATCAACACACTACCCAGGTGGAAGATAGCATGGCGAACCTTACCGAGGCCGAGGCTGAAATGCTAAGCAACTTATTGGATAAACTACGGGCTATTAAGTAGCCCTAATTAACGGACCAGGGTAACGTGGCCGTGGAAAGGGTGAAGTGTACCGTGAAAATCTTCCACCACAATTTTATACACGTAAACATCCTGTTTACATTTTTGGCCTTGGTAATATCCCGACCAGCCTTCTATGGCATCGGTCTCCGTCCAGGTATGTAATAAAGTTCCCCAACGATCGTGTATCTGTGCGGTATAATGTTTCATTCCTACGCCTTTAAATTCGAAGATGTCATTAATACCATCATCATTTGGCGTGAAGGCGTTGGGTATGTGCACGGCAAACTCGTCCATCACAAATATCTTACGCTTTAGTGTGTCAATACAGTTTCCGGAAGTTACCAGTTGTAGTATGTTATGCTCACCTTGCTGGGTAAACTGGTGCTCAAGATAATAACCCCGCCCCGCCTCATTGTTATTAATAACCCATTGCACGCTTTGTGCGGTGTTACCGGTGTAGAATAAATCTACCCTGGTATTTATCCGGATGGTATCCGGTAGGTCATGGATAGCGGCAATTGGCGGATCCATCACTCTTATGCGATGGTAAAAAGTGTCATTCTTGCAAGGGCCATTAAGGGCAACCAGGTAAATAAGCGTGTCGTTCTGCGGGATCAGTTTGAGGGTTTCCTTGGTTTTGCCACCCACCCACTCAAAATTGGGCCCTGCCCTACCCTGCAGGATAACCTCTTCACCCCGGCATACTTCTACCGGTCCTTCAATAAGTGCATAGTCAGGCAACGATAAATACACAAAGGCGTTAACCGGATCTCCCACGCAACCGTTGCTATCGGTTTCGGTTACGGAAACTGGAAAAAAGCCCGGTGTATCTCCCCATTTTACCAATACGTCATTGGATCCGAAACCGGAAAGAATGTTGCCGCCTATTACGCTCCAATTGTAAGTAGAACCCGGTGTTCCTGGTACTGCCAGGTGTGAAGGATTACCAATGATACAAATGGTATCCAACACCGATGTTTGAGCCTTTGCAAAAGGAGCGTAAAGCGCCATAAGTAATAACCCTATGACTGCTTTACGCTTCAAGTATTTGGCCTATTGGTAGTGGAAAATAGCCCCGGTGCTTGGCTTACCATAGGTGAAGATAACGGCCGAAGGCAGTGACAGACTATCAGCCGCACATCCGTTGGCATCCGTTAAGCTCGTAATATCTATAGTAGTAGGATTGGCGAAGGGCGGTAACGATACTACATAAGGACTGGCGGTTGCTGTATCAGTGTAGGCATTGGTGCCATCCGTATAGTCAAAAATCCAGGGAGCTGTACCGGTAAAAGTCAGCGTCATTTGCGATGCGGTATTAACACACACTGAATCGCCCACAGCCGCTACAGTAGGAAGCGGGGAGATTACAATATCCAACATCACTGAATCACCCACACAGCCTCCGGCCGTAGTTTCCACCGCGTAAAGAGTATAAGTTCCGGTGGTGGTACCCCAGTCGATTTGGATTAAACTGTCGTTCGGTGCAATGGAATTGTCAATGGTTCCTGCAGCAGGATCGGACAAACTCCAGGTATAGGTACTACTGGCATCAGGATTCATAATACCATAATACACATCCTGGCTGCCTGCACATACCGTATCGGTGGCCGTTGAGGTGGTTTGCGCCATAATAGACACAGAGAACAAAAGTCCCAGAGAAATAAAAATTGCTTTCATGATAGTAGTTGTTTTAGTGAATGAATGAAGTTTTAGATTATTTGAGTTGTTAATTTTCATTTAGTTATAGTGAAATATAGGTTCGGTGAGAACGCTGTTAAAGTCAGAGAAATAGCCGTACATGCACCCGCTGGTAGCTCCGCCATTTATAATGGCTGCGTGAAACAATTCGTTGGAGTTGGTAATGATGTAATTATTATCCTTTACAATTTCGGAGGTGGTAAATTGTATGCGGGCTACTTTGTATTGGCCGGTAGAGCTGCTTACGGTGTGAAAATCACTGGCACTTACCAGGTTTTTGTTGCCGTTGATCTCAAATTGTCCTTGCCCACCGGTTTTAACCAATAGCAGTAAATAAAAATCTTCATTCTTACTGCGGGTAAAGCTTACCTGGCTCGAACCGGTGCAGTAAAGGGAGGGTAGAACCGCTGCACCGGCTTCGCACCCAAAACCGGAAATGTGTAATACATATACATCTTTACTGGTAAGAATATGTAAATCAGCGTTACTTAAGGATACTTCATATTGTTCTCCCTTACTCAAAGTTACGGACGCAGTGGCTGAACCGTCCAGGTAAACATCGGTATTATCGCTAACGGCCGTAATGTAAACCTTGTCGTCCAGGGATGAACCGGAACCATTCTGGAAAAATCCTTTAACAACTATGTATTCGCTACCAATAACGCTTACCGGGATCAGCTGGTCACCCATAATATCTTTGCATCCACCGTATGCAGAATTATGTCCTGAATCATCGGATATAGTAATGGCAATTGGTTTATCACTGGTTACCTCTGAACCTCCCAGGTGGTCAGCCCCCAGGGCCGATGTGGCCCGGGCCGAATAAGTTTGTCCCTGATCCAGGTTAATGCTAAAGGTGCTACCCGCTGAGTACCCCACAATGCTGTTGCTTACCTCAATGGTTACATTGGTATTGTCCTGGGTAGCCACAATTTCAAAACTGGAATACGGACGGGGGGTATAGGTAGCTGAGTTGTTCCAGAAAGTTTGGGCAGGGATTACAAAATGAGTGCCCAGTGCGTTGTCGGCTTTCAGCGAAAATATATCGGTATTATTACCATTGGACTTGATCTCGTAATAGGCACTGATATCCGCTGTGCTTTGAATATAGATGCCTTTGTTGAGCACGGTATTGGGGGGTGCATTTTCAATATCGGTTATATAACTGGTCAGATTAGTGGATTGGGTCTGGTTTGCACCCAGGCTAAAACTTATGGGGGTAAAAGAAGAATTTGCCGGTTGACTGATGGTAACTGTAGCGGCAGAGGAATAGGTAGAAACCCGTAGAAATATGGGCTGGTCAGAATGGCCCGAAGTAGCGTCAGGCGCAACAAACCAGAACTCGGTGCCCCTTTGGGCTGCCGCACCCAAGGCATACAACAAGAAAAATAAGATTAAGGATATTTTGTAGCTGTTGTTCAAGTTCGTTTCCCCCTTAAATACTTCCTTGGCTCAACGCCTGTGACAAATAAATATGAAATAAAATGGCTTATTTTAAAAAACTCATTACCAGAACCTTAATACAATTACAGCATAATAATTGGCCATAATGTTTCATTATTTTTGTGATTATTGTTCTTGGCGCTTTCCCTAATTTCTTCTAAATCAAAAACTTTGACTCTACGCATTCTTACATGTCCGCCCAAGGCACCTACATGTACGATATTCCTTTCAGTTCGGATTGCTAAATTAAAGATTTTTCTGACAAAATAAACCTACAAAACGAGTTTTTGTCAGAAGAAAAAAAAGGGGGGGGGGATTTAGAATAGTAGTTTTAAACTACAAATGCCTGCATTTGGGCTTGTAGCTTTGAGGCTGCCTTTTGAGCCTCTTCGGCAAAATCCCTTTGATCAGAAGCGTAAATTATTCCGCGAGAGGAGTTTATAAGCAGATTGGGTTCCTGCCCCATCCCGTATTTCAACACCTCCTGAAGATTTCCTCCCTGTGCGCCTACCCCCGGTATCAAAAGGAAGTGTTCCGGGATAATGTTTCTTATTTTTTTGAGGTATTCCGCCTGGGTTGCCCCTACCACGTACATCATGTTCTCAGGGGTTCCCCATTCACTGCTGATGCGTAACACCTTTTCATAAAGCATCTCTGGTTCAGAGAGCTTATAGGTATTCAGGGAAGTGGTTTGAAAGTCAGTAGCTCCGGGATTAGAGGTAAGCGCCAGAAGTATCACCCATTTCCCTTCTACCTGAAGGAAAGGTTTTACCGAATCTGACCCCATGTAAGGGGCTACTGTAATACTGTGGAAATTTAATTTTTTTAAAAAACCTTCAGCGTACCTTAAGGAAGTGTTTCCAATGTCACCCCGTTTGGCATCGGCAATGGTGAAAATATCCGGATACTCACGATTCAGGTAGTTAATGGTTTTTTCCAGGCTTTGCCAACCGGATAAGCCGTAGGCTTCATAAAATGCAATGTTAGGCTTGTAGGCCACCGTGTACCTATGCGTGGCATCAATAATAGCCTTATTGAACTCAAAGAGGGGGTCTTCAGAACTTTTGAGATGATCCGGTATTTTGTCCAGGTCGGTGTCCAAACCTATACAAAGCATTGATTTTTTCTGGCGGATTTGTTCCTGAAGTTCTTGCCTGGTCATAACTTATGCTTCTGATCCTTCTTTGAGCCGTTCTGCATTCTCGGCTATTTTAAGCTCATCAATAAATTGTTGGACTTCACCGTTCAACACTTCGGATAAGTTGTAAACGGTAAGGTTAATACGGTGATCGGTTACCCTGCCCTGTGGAAAGTTATAGGTACGGATTTTAGCCGAGCGATCACCGGTAGATACCATGGATTTACGCTGGCTGGAAACCTGCTCATTGTGTTTTTGCAGTTCCTGCTCATAGAGCTTGGTTCTCAGCATTTGCATAGCCCGCTCGCGGTTGGCAAGCTGCGAACGCTCCACCTGGCACACCACCACAATTCCCGAAGGCTTGTGGGTAAGCTGTACTTTGGTTTCTACCTTGTTCACGTTTTGTCCTCCGGCTCCTCCTGAACGGGAGGTTTGCATTTCAATATCAGCCGGGTTAAGCTCTACATCCACTTCCTCGGCTTCCGGTAAAACGGCTACTGTAGCTGCTGAAGTGTGCACACGTCCCTGGGTTTCTGTATCGGGCACCCTTTGTACACGGTGTACGCCTGACTCAAATTTAAGCGTGCCATAAACGTCTTCACCATTCACTTCCAAAACCACCTCTTTATAGCCACCAACCGTGCCCTCGCTGACGTCCACCACGGCATACTTCCAGCCCTTTTGTTCGATATAGCGGGTGTACATTTTATAAAGGTCACCGGCAAAAAGTGAGGCTTCATCACCCCCCGTACCGGCCCGAATCTCCAAAATGGCGTTCTTTTCGTCTTCAGGGTCTTTGGGTATCAGCATCCATTTAATCTTCTCCTCCAGCTCTTCCAGTTCCGGTTCTTTTTCTGCCAGCTCCATCTGGGCCATTTCCTTTAACTCGGGATCATTACCACTGCTGATAATACTCTTGGCCTCGGCTATGTTGGACTTAAGGTCTATATACTCTTTCCTCACCTTAACCAGGGGTTCCAGCTCTTTGTACTCTTTATTGAGTTTGATGTATCGCTTTTGATCAGAAATAACATCGGGTTGTATAATGAGGTCGTTCACCTCATCAAACCGTTGTTTTATAGCGTTCAGTTTGTCTTCCATGCTTCATTAACTATATATAAATTCCCCTTTTTCACTGCGGATGGTAAGCTTTTTGGAATCGGCCGCTTCTACCCTGCCTACAATTCTTGCCTCTACATTATAAGCCTTTGAAATGGCCATAAGATCATGAGCAACACCGGGGTCACAGTATAACTCCATGCGATGCCCCATATTGAAAACCTGGTACATCTCCTTCCAATCTGCACCCGATGATTGCTGAATCAAATTGAACAAAGGGGGTATTTCAAAAAGCTCATCTTTTATAACATGCAGCTTATCCACAAAATGTAAAACCTTGGTTTGTGCACCTCCGCTACAATGCACCATACCGCTAATGCTTGTGCGATGTTTGCTCAGCATTTCCTTTATAATGGGGGCATAAGTCCGGGTGGGTGACAATACCAATTTACCGGCATCCAGGGGACTTCCTGCTACCTCATCGGTAAGCTGAGATGGTCCGGAATATACGAGTTCATCTGGCACAGCCTGATCAAAAGACTCGGGGTATTTCAGGGCCAATTCCTTGTTGAAAACGTCATGGCGGGCAGAGGTAAGTCCGTTGCTACCCATACCGCCATTATACTCATTTTCATAAGAAGCCTGTCCGTAACTGGCCAGGCCTACAATTACATTTCCGGCTTTAATGTTGGCATTATCAATTACATGGCTTCTTTTCATTCGGGTAGTCACCGTACTATCCACAATAATGGTCCGTACCAGGTCTCCTACATCAGCGGTTTCGCCTCCGGTTAAAATAATATCTATCCCGTGCTTACCTAGCTCTTCAGCTAGCTGTCGGGTACCTTCAATAATGGCTGAAATCACTTCTCCCGGAATCAGGTTCTTATTCCGGCCAATGGTAGAAGATAGCAGTATAGGCTCCTCCACTGCTCCCACACATAAGAGATCGTCCAGGTTCATCACCAAAGCATCCTGGGCGATTCCCTTCCAAACTGAAAGATCCCCGGTTTCTTTCCAGTACATATAGGCCAATGATGACTTAGTACCGGCTCCATCGGCATGCATTACCACGCAATGATCTTCACTACCTCCCAAAAAATCGGGGATGATCTTACAAAAGGCCTGAGGGTAAAGCCCCTTATCCAGGTTCTGGATAGCCTTATGTACATCTTCCTTTTGGGCCGAGACCCCTCTTTGATTGTAGCGGGATGTGTTTTGATCCATTCTGCAAAAATAAAAAAAGCGCTTCCGGTATAAGCCTACCGGAAGCGCTGAAAAAGTATTTTAAAAAGCTATTTTATGCGAACCCAGAAACCGGGTTGAAGATTGCGGTCATCCACATCAGGATTCAGCTCTTCCAGCTTATCATCATCCATATCCAGCTTGCGGGCAATATCCTTAAAGTCCTGGCCCCTGCGCTCAACCTGGAAGTGAGTAGCATCCCATTCCTCGTAGTTTCCATCAGGGGTAACTTTTAGTTGCATACCATCAAAAGGACGCAGTCCCCGTAAACCACCGTTCAGCTCTTTGAGGGTACGGATGTCAATATTGTTCTTACGGGCTACCACTCCAAAGCTTTCGCGGCCTTTGATAATATATATTTCACCGGGCGCATTGGCCTCCTTTTCTTTCTGTTCAATAATCGCATTAGGATCAACCGCTTCAGGACGATCCAAACCACCGGCCGGTACATAGTCATCACGCAGTACCTTGAAGTCGGTCCTACGGTTGATCTGGTTAGCGATCTCCTGTTTTTCTGGACTGAGTTCGGTTTTAATGAACTTTTCGGTAAGGGTCACTTTCTCAGGAAGCTGATCGGCTCCATAGCCACTGTACGTTTCCGAAATATAGAAGGGCTCGGTCTCTCCCATTCCCTTAGGAACCAGGCGGGGGGCATCAATACCTTTGGAAATTAAATAACTCACACAGGTGTCCGCCCTTTTTTGAGATAATATCTTGTTACTGGCATCGGAATCACGGTAATCCGTATGCGAGCGCAGTTCAATCACAAAGGTGGGGTTGTTATTCAAAATAGTAACCACCGAGTCCAGCGAGTTACGGGCTTCAGGACGCAGATCCCACTTACCCAGGTCGAAGAAAACGTTAGGTAATACAATAGGGTCTTCAATGGGATCGAGAGCCTTATTCAGCCGAAGGGTATGCACAAACTGTGTTTCGGAAGGAAGGTATTCAAAAGCTGAAATTGGGATACCAATGGTGGTAACATCACCGGTATTGGTAATGAACTTTTTCTTTTCGAAGGTCAGTTTATAATTTACGTCTTCCTTGATCTTGTCTTCTTCAAAGAGGTAGTATCCATCCTTATCAGCGGTAGTCTCTAAACTGGTACCGTCCGAACCATCCAGCTTTACGGTAGCCTCCGGAATAGGCTGCAAGGTTTTGGAGTTGGTAACCACTCCTTCCAGTTTGAATACCAAAGGAGTTTTGAATACCGCGTAAATATCATCGCTACCCTGACCTCCTTTACGGTTACTGGATAGAAAACCTCTTTTATCGGAACCCGGCTCCAACACCAGGTGAAAGTCATCCCAGTTGGTATTGATGGGGTATTGCATATTTTCAGCCTTGGCATCGCCCAGGGGCAAACCGTCCTCTCCTACTTTAATCCTGAAAATATCCAGCCCGCCCATTCCGGGTAAGCCGTTGGAAGCAAAGTAAAGGTAGCCATCATCGTGTGCAAAAGGATAGTATTCATCTCTTTCGGTATTTACCTTGGGACCAAGGTTTTGGGGTGTATTCCAGGTTTTACTCCTACGGTCAAAGGTGGTTACAAAAATATCGCGACCACCACGTGAAGTGTAATCCGTAGAAACGAAATAAAGCAAACGATCATCCGGTGACAAACTAGGGTGACCTACGTTTGAAGAGGTATCTGCACCTATAATGATAGGTTCAGGCTGCCGCCAGGATTGTCCCACTTCTTCGGTAGTCCAGATGGAGCAACCCAACTTTTTATCCTTTTCGCGTATGCAACGAGTGAAGTAAAGCGTTTTTTTACGACTATCGAAACAGGCTGTACCCTCACTAAAGCCGGTATTGACAATATCTTCTTCATCGATGGGAACGGGAATAGACCATTTTAATTCGGTAACATCCAATAGATCATCGTCATTACCGCGACCTCTTCTTCGGCTATTTTTACGTTCGGATGAGGTGGTAAAAAGGTCCATAAAAGTCTCTCCGGTCCATCCGTCTTCCTTGCTGCCGGTGGCCTCCTCCCGTGAAGAAGCAAATATCAGCACATCGGTATCTTCCCTGCGGTCACCACCGTACACCGCACTAAAATCCATATAACGGGTGTTGATGTCTCCCATATTACTTACCTGGTAAAGGCTGGGGCTATTTTGCCAGGCGATGGCCTGACGGGTGGATTCAATCCCTATTTCGCCTCTGGGATCGCTGGGGTTAGCCTTTTTATACTCCTGGTAGGCCTCTATGGCTTCTTCATATTCTCCCTGCGCCTTGAGCATATCTGCATAGTAGAGTTGCGCCACGGGATCTTCATAACCCAGCTTGTAAGCCCGTTGGTAGTTGCGTTCGGCCTCTTTGTAGTCATTGATATTACGGTAGCTTTCAGCCAGTTTAAATAAAACTTCGGTTTTGGCTTCCCGGCCACTTACTTCAGAAAGGGCTCTTTTCAATAACTCAATGGCCAGGGTGTACTCACGTGCATTATAGGCATCGTAAGCTTTTTCCACGTCCTTGTCAAGTGGCTTTTCTTTTTTCTGACTGTCTTGATTTTGGTTGGATTCTTCCTCCTGCGCAAAGTTTGGTGTTGAAATTAAGGTAGATAGAAATAGAAATACTCCCCAGTAAGGTATTTTCATAGTATTGCGATATCTAATATTATGCAGTAACGTGCTAAAATAGTCATTTATTCCAAACGCATTTCACATTCGTAGAATGCCTTAGAATATAGGATTTCGCCACGAATATAATGTTTGGAAACAAGAAAGCCACTCCCTAACCATGGTTAAGGGGTGGCTTTTTAACAAATTTTCCTACAAGAGATTAATTGAACAACAGTTCGCGGTATTTGGGTAATGGCCACAATTCATCGTCAATCAGCATTTCCAACTTATCACATTCGTAACGGATCTTACCCAGGAACGGAACTACTTCTTCGCAGTACCCGATAGCCATCTCGCGCATATCCTCCAACTTGTTTAGCCTTTTACGGGTTTCGATCATCGCCTCTTTTTCGGAAATAATAACCGAAATGCGTTCAGATATTTCTTCGATCATCTCCAGTTGCTCCTTGGCTACCTTTTTAAACACCTTATCTTCCAGCACCTCTTTCAGTCCGCGTACGTTCTCAATTAAGCGGTTTTGGTATTTGATAGCCGTTGGAACAATGTGATTACCGGCCAGATCACCTAAAACGCGGCTTTCGATCTGTATCTTCTTTTGATATTCTTCCAGCATGATTTCATGGCGGGCATCTACCTCAACCCGGTTCATCACTTTGGCTTCTTCAAAAATTTCGTAGGCCTTTTCGGTTACAAAGAAGTCGAGAGCATGTGGAGCCGTTTTCACATTATTCAAACCTCTTTTTGTGGCTTCTTTCACCCAATCTTCACTGTAACCGTCTCCTTCAAAGCGGATGGGCTTGCTTTCCTTAATATAGTCTCTTAATACGTTGAAGATGGCATCATCCTTCTTCATTCCGTTATTGATCAGCTTATCCACGTCACCTTTAAATATTCTCAATTGGTGTGATACGATGGCATTCAGGATGGTCATAGGCTGCGCACAGTTCGCATTGGAACCTACCGCCCTGAATTCGAATTTATTACCGGTGAATGCAAAAGGCGAAGTCCGGTTACGATCGGTATTATCCAACAATATTTCAGGTATCTTGCCTACCACATTCAACTTGAGATCGGTTTTTTGCTCGGGTGAAAGGCTTCCCTTCTCCAGTTTTTCAAGCGCATCCAGGGTTTCGGTGAGCTGACTTCCGATAAATACGGAAATAATGGCTGGGGGTGCCTCATTGGCTCCCAGGCGGTGGTCATTACCGGCCGTAGCAATGGATGACCTTAAAAGATCGGCATTATCATATACCGCCTTAATGGTATTGATGAAAAACGTAATAAACTGCAAGTTACTCTTCGGGGTTTTTCCGGGACTTAAAAGGTTTACACCCGTATCGGTAGCCAATGACCAGTTGTTGTGTTTACCACTTCCATTTACTCCGGCATAAGGTTTTTCGTGCAGTAAAACCTTAAAATGATGTCTGCGGGCCACCTTTTCCATAACGTCCATCAACAAAGAGTTGTGATCAACGGAAATATTGGCCTCCTCGAACATCGGAGCTAACTCAAACTGGCTGGGAGCCACCTCATTGTGGCGGGTAGTTACCGGAATACCAAGGCGATAGCATTCATATTCCATTTCCCTCATAAACTGGCGCACACGCTCCGGAATACTTCCAAAGTAGTGATCGTCCAATTGTTGCCCCTTGGCCGGAGCGTGACCGAACAAGGAACGTCCGGTTAACTTCAGGTCGGGACGTGCATTGAACAAGGCGGTATCTACCAAAAAGTACTCTTGCTCCCATCCCAGGGTAGCCGTTACTTTCTTAACGTTCTTGTCAAAATATTTACAAACCTCGGTGGCCGACTGATCTACCGACTGAAGGGCCCTGAGCAACGGTGTTTTATAGTCCAGCGCTTCTCCGGTATAAGCCACAAAAATGGTAGGGATGCAGAGAGTACGGCCAATAATGAAGGCCGGACTGGTAGGGTCCCAGGCTGTATAACCCCTGGCTTCAAAGGTATTTCGAATTCCTCCGTTCGGGAAGCTGGAAGCATCAGGCTCCTGCTGCACCAAAAGGCTGCCGGTAAACTTTTCAATGGCACCGCCATCTTCAGTGGGTTGAAAAAATGAATCATGCTTTTCAGCGGTGGCCCCGGTTAATGGTTGAAACCAGTGGGTGTAGTGGGTAGCCCCTTTTGAAATGGCCCATGATTTCATACCGGAAGCAACCTGATCGGCAATCGTACGGTCTATTTTAGCACCACGATCCATAGCTCCCTCCACGCTTTTAAAAGCTTCGGGAGTCATGTATTCACGCATGGTGTTTTTATTGAACACGAATTCACCAAATATTTCGGAAATACGTTGATGACCCGGATCATAATGAATGGGCTTACGGTTGTAAGTGGTGTTTAAAGCTGAAAAGCGGATAGACGGCATTGCTGAACGTTTTTAAAATTTTCAGCAAAATAAAATATTCCGAAGGGGTTATTCAAGGAATTGTTTATAAAATTTTAAAACACCCCCTATTTTTTCAGGGGTTCTTTTTGGAAAAACACCTTAAAAAAGAAAAACACCCCCTAAAAAAATCAGGTAAACTAAAAACATAATCAAACCTTCCCAGCGCGTGATCATAGATCGGGTAACAAAGCGCATGAAAAAATAAAGCAACACGGATATACCGAGTAGCCACGGAAAGTCAAAGCTTATGAGAGCTGGATTGCTCAATGGAATGTCGATAATAATTCCGGTGATCCCGAGTACGGCCAGAATGTTAAAGATATTAGAGCCAATTAAATTTCCTACCGAAAGGTCCGGTTCTCCTTTAAAAGCGGCCACCAGCGAAGCGGCCAGTTCAGGTAAACTGGTACCTACGGAAACAACGGTTATACCAATTACCCTTTCACTTACACCCCAGTCACGGGCCAGAGACACCGAGCCATCGATTAAAAATTCAGAACCGTATTTTAAACCCGCTACCCCAAGTACTATAAACACGAAGGTAAGCCATGGATTGCGTAAACCTGAAGTATCGATATCCGCCTTTACATTGGACTTACGGGAGGCATAAACCTGCAATACATTATATACTACCAGGATAATTACCATGATCGAAGCCTCCCAACGATCCAGTTTACGGGTTTCGTCTTCGTTGAAGTACAGGAAAAATCCCAACAGCAAGGTAACCCCCATCATTACCCACCAATCCAAACGGTAGGTTTTAACTTGTACGGAAAGGGGAACTATCAGGGCGGTAAGCCCCAGAATTAATGAGATGTTGGCAATATTACTACCTACCACATTGCCAAACGAAATATCGGTGTAGCCATTCAGGGCAGCATCAAGGCTAACCAGTAGCTCCGGAGCTGAAGTAGCAAAAGAAACCACGGTCATCCCTATGACCAATATGGAAACCTTTAGCCTCAGGGCCAGATCAACCGCACCCTTAACGATAAAATCACCACCGAAAAGTAATAGGACAATGCCTGCAATAAGATAGAGATAGGCCATATAGCAGACTTCAGAGTTTGCGTCTCACCGAACCGGCTATATCTTCCAGTTCCTTTTTTTCTTTTTCTACCTTCTCCCTGAATTTCTTGAGATCCTCATCATCCTTTGTAGAATTGTTGATTTCGTTTTTTATATCGTTGGCCGCATTGCGAACTTCTTTGATTCCCTTACCCAGGCCCCTGGCTATTTCCGGGATTTTATCGGCACCGAATAGCATAACCACTATCAACAGAATAAAAAAAATCTCGCCTCCACCAATACTAAACAGAAAAACACCTGTCATTCCAATAGATTTTCTTCAAAAGTACTAAGAAAAAACCCCGCCTTGTTATTTAACAGACGGGGTTCTTATTCGATTTCAATACAATTTTATTCCTCTTCGCCCCGGTCGGTCTTCTTCAAAGTATCCAACATCAATGGAGTAGCTATGAAAAGAGACGAATACGTGCCTACCACTATACCGATTAGCAGGGCAAACATAAACCCACGGATAACATCACCTCCAAAAACAAAGATCACCAACAGTACAAAGAAAGTAGTTAAAGAGGTGTTCACCGTACGGCTCAACGTACTATTCAGTGCCTCATTTACCACGGTATTCATGGATTTCCGCTTGCTTTTGATGCGGAGGTATTCACGAATACGGTCAAATACTACCACTGTATCATTAAGAGAGTAACCGATTACTGTAAGCACGGCTGCAATAAACGCCTGATCAATCTCCAGTGAAAACGGCAGGAAGCCATACAACAGTGAGAATACCGAAAGCACCACCAGTACATCATGGAAAGCAGCCGCTACGGCTCCAAGGCTGAACTGCCATTTGCTAAAACGAATCAGTATATAAAGGAAGATTACCACCAGTGAAAATAGTATCGCCCAAACCGCAGACTTCTTAATATCATCCGCAATGGTAGGCCCTACCTGGCGCTCAGCCACAATCCCGATATCGGCATTATCTCCTTCTGCGAAGAAGTTTTCCTTAGTGGGAGGGTTACTGAAAAACTGCTGAGTTCCTTCAAACAATTTATTCTTGATCTCATCTTCTACTTCAGGACCGGTTTCGGCAATCTTGTATTTAGTAGTAATTACCACCTGATTGTCATCGCCAATGGTTTTTACTTCAGGATAAACCGTGGTTCCATCTTCGTTCACAAAATATGCACCCAAACTGGTTTGAATATCAACCGAGCTAACCGGTTGGTCAAAACGCACCTGGTAAGAGCGACCTCCTACAAAGTCAACCCCGTAGTTCAATCCACGGGTTACTAAGGATGTGATACCCGCAGCGATTATAATACCACTGAAAATGTAGGCCATCTTCCGTTTGGACAGGAAGTCAATATTGAAATTGCGGAAGGCTCCCTTAGTGATATTGGTGGAGAAGGCCACCGCTTTTTTACGATCTAAACGTCCTTCAAAAATGAGGCGCGTAATGAAAATTGCGCAGAATAAGGAAGTTAGAATACCAATGATGAGGGTGGTAGCAAAACCCCGGATAGGACCGGTACCGAAGGCATACAGAATAACCCCGGTAAGGAAGGTAGTTACGTTGGCATCAATAATAGAGCTATAGGCATTATTGTAACCATCTTTTATAGCGAGCTTAAGGCCTTTGCCCTGGTATAGTTCTTCACGTATTCGTTCATATATAAGCACGTTTGCATCTACCGCCATACCAATGGTAAGTACAATACCGGCAATACCCGGTAGGGTAAGTACCGCTCCCAGGGAAGCAAGCACTCCGAAAATGAAGAACATATTCACGATCAAGGCGATATCGGAAGAAATACCGGCACCACTGTAGTAAAAGATCATGTATAACATTACGATACCCAGTGCAATTGCGAATGACCATAAACCGGCATTAATAGCTTCCTGACCCAGCGAAGGTCCTACAATATCAGCCTGGATAATACGTGCTGGTGCCGGAAGAGCACCGGCCTTCAGAATGTTTGCTAAATCCTGAGCTTCCGTAACGGTAAAGTTACCCCTGATCTGGGTATTACCGGTAGGAATTTCGCCATCCACCGTAGGGTAGGAATACACATAATTATCCAATACCACCGCTACGCTACGTTTAGGTTCCTGCGAAGAAGCCTCACGGGTAATTTTTGCCCATTGCTTGGCCCCCTGGGCATTCATAGTCATCGAAACAACGGCACTATTGCTTTCATTAAAATCCTGGCGTGCATCGGTTACCACATCGCCTGTAAGGGCGGGTTCTTGATTACGGTCGGTTTGAACAGCCAACAGGTAAAGCAGATCATTTTCGGTAGGCTTCGAAGTCCATAAGAACTTGGTATAACGTGCATTACCACTCAATAAAGCCCGCACTTTGGGGTGACTCAGGTATTCATTTACCTTATCCGTATCCTTAACAGCGGCAAAACCTACAATGGGACCGTTACCGGGGCGGCCGCTCTGGAAGTCGTAATTAGGAGCAAATACCTCAAATAAAGGGTTAAAAGCATCTGCACCCAGACTATCGGTTTCCAGGGAATCCGCACCGCCACCCAACAGGGAATCGAGAATATCCGAATCGGTTCCTTCTTCACCGATAATTCCGGTGTCATTCAGAGCAATGTTATCAGTTTGGTCATCAACGGCAATAATGTTCAACTCATCTTCCATGCCTACCGCATCTACTTCAAGGCTATCTTTTGCTCTTGGATCGTCAACGATAGTCTTAAGCTTTTCATTGGCGGCATTGAGAAATCCCAGGAATTCAGCTCCTTCATAAAGGTTCCAAAATTCCAGCTCAGCCGTGGCCTGGAGTAGTTTTTTAACACGGTCCGGATCTTTAACGCCCGGTAACTCCACCAGGATACGTCCGCTATTATCCAACCGCTGGATGTTGGGTTGTACTACCCCGAATTGATCGATACGGGCACGTAATACGGTATAAACATTTTCTACGGCAGCATTTACCAGGCTGGTCAGTTCATCACGCACTGCCTGGTCGTCTGCATCGAAACCCAGTTTATCGTTCATCTCCTTGGTGCCGAACAATGTAGGGTCACTCAACTTGAGATTTACCTTTTTTTCCGTTTTTACTTCTTCAAAAGATTCAAAGAAAGTATTCAGGTAGGTTTCCTGGGTATTGGTTGCTTTTTGATCGGCCTTTTGCAGGGCTTCAACAAGAACCGGGTTGCTCGGATTGTTGCTTAGTTCCCTGAGGATGTCTTTTACCGAAACCTCAAGAATAACGTTCATCCCGCCTCTAAGGTCGAGACCGAGGTTAATTTCTTTTTCTTTTACCTGGGCATAAGTGAACTCGGCAAAGCCAAGGTCATATACCGTAACGCTGTTAACAGAGTCCAGGTACCTCTGCTTTTTGGCAAGATCACCCTGGGCATATTCCTCAGCATCGCCTTCCACACTGGTGGCAACGTATGTAAAAGATAATTGATAAAGACACGCTAAGGCGAAAATTATCGCAAACAATCGAATAACTCCTTTATTCTGCATCAGTTCAGCAAGTTTACTGGGTTCAAAAAATAAGTCGGCAAATATAGAACTTCAACTAATAAATCGCAATGAACGTTTACTTATTAAGTCTGGTACTTTCCGCTTTGGCTCTTATCTTTGAATAACAATTGTAAAATATGCGCAATCTTACATTCCTATTATTTTTCATTGCTTTTGCTACATTCAGCGTAAAAGCCCAACCTCAAAATGGTTTTTCATTTGATGAAATCACCAGTGTACCTGTTCTTCAGGGGGGCGACAGCTTAATAAATGCCTGGGCCGGAGGACTTAATTACCCTCACTTTGGTACCATCGACCTGGATGGTGACAATGTTGAAGACCTCCTGGTTTTTGAAAAAGCAGGGCAACGCATCATCCCTTTTCTCAACAAGGGCACCAGCAACGGGGCCACCAAGTACAAATATGCTCCGAAATATCGGTACAGCTTTCCGGAAGGAGAAAGTTTTTACTTGCTGGTTGATTATGATTGCGATGGTAAAAAAGATGTTTTTACCGGCAGGAATGGTGCGATGGTTGTTTTTCGCAATGTTTCTCCGTCTAATGGCTTACCACAATTTCAAAAGGCTCATTCCTCAACTTTCCTGGAAGGTATTTATCCCAGCTCGGGTAGCTCGGCTCCGGTTTCCATGGCATCGGTTGATATGCCCGCGTTAGTGGATGTAGATAATGATGGTGACCTGGACATACTCGCTTTTTTGTTTGGCGAAAACAGTGTATCGTGGATAGAAAATACTCAAAATTGTGGCCTGCAGTACATCTATAAGGAAAGGTGTTGGGGGCACTTTTTAGAAGATGGACAAAACAGTTCCATCCACTTTGATGCTTGTACCCCTTCCGGTTATAAAACTAACCAGGGTGCGCACACCGGAAGTACCATTTTAGCCCTGGATTTGAATGCTGATGGTGTTAAGGAAGTTTTAATTGCAGATGTTTCCGACCCGTGGGCACGGGCACTTTTTAATAATGGTACTCCTGATAGTGCATACATGAATGCCCAGGACTCTACGTACCCGAGTTATGATGAACCCATTAATTTGCAGCAGTTTCCGGCATTTTTCTACGAAGATATTGATGGGGATGGAGTAAAGGACTTGATTACTACGCCTAACGAGCCCGATTTTGGAACCAGCTTTGTGAGTAGTGATAATATATGGGCCTACCATAATCAGGGTGCTGATAATGCTCCTGACTTTGACCTTAGTAACAAAAACTTTTTGCGTGAAACGCAATTGGATGTTGGCCAGGGCTGCGTGCCCAGAATAGTGGATTTAAATGGCGATGGGCTGAACGACATTGTGTTGGCCAATGCTTTTTACCGCAGAAGTCTTAGCAGCCAGAAGGAAGCTTTTATTTACTTGCAGAATACCGGTAGTATTCAAAATCCTGAGTTTACGGTGGTGGATACTAATTTCGCCAATATTGCCTCTTATGGATTGGGGCCTGAACTGATACCGGCTTTCGGTGATCTGGATCAGGATAATGATATCGACATGATTGTAGGTGATGCCAACGGAGGTTTGCATTATTTCATTAACAACGGTACCTTACAAAACCCATCCTACTCGCTTCAAACTCCTTTAATTACCAGTTTAAACCGAAAAAATGCCGCTCCTTTTTTAATAGATGTTGACGAGGATGGTGATTTGGACCTGATTGTAGGAAAGGACAATGGAACCCTTTCTTATTTTACCAATCAATCGGCCACCAACCCTTCCTTTAACCTGGAAACCAATTTTTACGGTGGTGTGGATGTTTCCCTGCTCACCAACGGTTATAGCATTCCTTATTTATTCAGATACAATGGCTTTTTGAACCTGATGGTATCCAGTGAAAGTGGTGTGTTGCAATACGACAGTATAGCCTCCGTGAGTAACCAGCCTTCCATGTACGAAAAACAGATTGGTACGGGAACCCTGGAAAGTGCGGATTCCGATGAAAGTCCATTTGGCACCAGCAAGGCCAGTGGCCGAAACCGCCTGTTACTGCTGGCGTCAGAATTGCGCAATGCGGGGTTAGTGGCCGGAAAGATCACCCACCTTTCCTTTAAAGTTACCAACATTTCCAACTTCGTAAACAAGTTATCCATCTCTATGGCCAATGTAAACGTTAGCGATGTCACCAATTTTAACACTCCTTTGCAAGCCCTGGTGAATGACCTTAACTATTCGTTTAAACCCGGTTGGAACGAAATTAAAATGGGAACCAATTTTGAATGGGATGGCTACTCCAACGTAATGGTTGAAGTATGTTTCAGAGGAAATTTCACCTCCTCCTCTATTCCGGACATTAAAGTGGAAATGTCGGCCACCTCTCATTATTCCAATGGCTATGGAGATGTAACCAACTTCAATACTCTGCAAGCCAACGGTTGCCAAATGCCCTACCTGAACTCCATCAAAAAACGCCCGAACGTAAAAATAAGGCTCACACCCAGTTTCCCCAACACCTCTATTGTTATGTCAGATGGTCACCGTAATGCAGCCGCTTTTGGTGACCTGGACCAGGATGGGTTTATCGATGCTTTATTGGGAAATTTTGCCGGAGGAGTAACTTACTATAAAGGACGGCAGTACGTAATCAGCACACCGGAAGAAAGAACCATTAGCAGCGGGCTCCAGGTTTATCCAAACCCCGGACAAGGGCAATTTTCCATCTCTTCACCCAATACCGGTACGGCTACCTTAAGGATCTTTGACTTAACCGGTCGCCAGATCCGTGAAAGAGAAATTACCGGAGCCGAAAACCAGGTTGATCTGAGCCAGGAGCCTGACGGAATGTATATATTTCTCCTACAGGACGGAGACCGGGTGGAATCCAGGAAGGTGATACTACAACACTAGCATGGTTTCCGGGTTTATCCCGGGTGTTTTTCGTACAGAAACCTCCAGTAACGCTTAGGAACGTGACGCAAATGTAGCTTTGGGTTTTTACGAGCCTTTATATTGGTGCTCTCAAAATAATTCTGCCAAAGTTTTTGATACCCCTTCTCCTCGGCATGAAGAAACTCATCGGAAAGCTTTTCAAGTGAGCCGTTCATGGAAAAATCCATTTCTACGAACTCGGTTCGTTCCAGATCGTAATAAAGGCCATAATTTCTTTTAATGTCGTATATCACCCATTTTTGATCGGCATAGCGCTTTTCAAAATGCCTTCCTATAAGCGGCATTACATTGAAATCGGGTTGAATAGGTGCCAGCCAAAGATCGTCCGCGGTTCTCTGGAAACGCACAAACGCGTGCATCCGGTGAACTTCTCGGTTTATCTTCTTTTCAATGCGTTCACTTAGCCTTACGTCCGGGTTTCTGAAATCGGCTAAAGCCCGGTTGATGTCCTGCAATTGTAACCGGATCAACCGGTAGATGAGCATTTCACGGCCTGCTTCTTCCGAAAGAAATATCTTGAATAACCTATTCAGGAACCGGGGAGAGGTTTTCCGAAGCTTTTGCTGTACCCGCTCTGCATGACCGTCAATTAAAGGGACTTCTTCCCCTATTGAAAATAATGATACCGAAGAGCTCATCTTTACGTGAATAGCATCGGGGGATTGATTCTCATTGAAAACCTGGAAATACACGCAGAGCAGGCCTTCCCAACTTCCATTATATAGAAAGGTCATGCGTTGAATAAAGAGGTTTGACCAAAGTTTTGGTGAGTCGAGGAAATCAGGTGGGTTTTAAGAACCTCAGGTTTCCAGTCATGGAGCTTCAGGCTGCCATTAAACCCGCATATAAAGTATCTGGCCCGGTTAAAGGCCAGCCCCATCTTTTTTAAGTGCTCCTCTCTCAGTTTTCCGAACTTCCGGCTCGTTATAATCATTCTTGCCGATTTCACCCCGATACCGGGTACTCTCAGGATCATTTCATAGGGAGCTTTTTGAATATCCACCGGGAAAAGCCACGGGTTTCTTAAAGCCCAGCACACCTTTGGGTCTAACCGCAAATCAAGGTTGGGTTCACTTTCATCGGTCAGTTCTTCAGCCTGGAAACCATAAAAACGCATCAGCCAATCCGCCTGGTATAAACGGTTTTCCCGCAGCAGGGGTGGGCTTTTCAAAGCCGGTAAACGGTTATCGTCACTAACCGGAATATATCCCGAGTAATAAACTCTCTTCAGTTCTTGATCCTGGTACAGTGATTCGGAAAGACTGAGAATATGGCGATCGGTCTCGGGCGTGGCTCCTACCACCAATTGGGTACTTTGCCCGGCCGGAGCAAAAAGACGGCCTTTGTTTTTTCCCTTCTTTTCCCCTTGGTAACCGGTAATTTGCTCCTGTAAATAGTTCATCGGGTCATAAACCTCTTTATAGTTTTTTTCGGGCGCAATCTTCTTAAGGTTTTTCTCAGAAGGGATCTCCAGGTTTACACTCAGGCGATCAGCGTAGAGGCCAGCCTCGTGCACCAGTTCATCACTGGCACCGGGAATAGTTTTCAGATGTATGTAACCATTGAATTTATGGAGGGTACGCAGGTCCCTGGCGATACGCACCAGCCGCTCCATGGTATAATCGGCATTCTTAAATATGCCCGAACTAAGGAATAAGCCCTCTATGTAATTTCTTCGGTAAAAATTGATAGAAAGCTCAACCACCTCCTGAACCGTAAAAGCGGCACGCTTTACATCATTGCTCGATCGGCTAACACAGTAAGCACAGTCATAAATGCAAAAGTTGGTCAACAAGATTTTCAACAGAGACACACAGCGACCATCCTCGGTATAGGAATGACAAATACCCATTCCTTCTGCATTACCCAAACCTCCATTCTTATTTTTCCGTTTACTACCACTGGATGAACAGGATACATCATACTTGGCTGCATCCGCCAATATCTTCAGTTTTTCCAAGGTCTTTGCATTCATTAGCCATTTATTTTAGAATGCTAAAATAAAAAGAATAATGCTTTTAAAAAGCCTATTTTCACTCTCCTTCTCCACCGGGATTTCCAACGGAAAACATCGAAAAACATAGGAAAAGCAGGGCTTTTGGAGTCCCTTAGTTTTGTCGTGTGATTTGAATTCAAGTCCATTTTAAGGAGCAAATTTCCAGGCTTTTGTGCACAAAGGTCATCCTCACTCCCGGGAATCCAGAGGAATAATGAAGTTGCTCCAAAGGTGTAAAAGCCGGGTGTTCGTGGTCAGCTTTTGAGGAAGAAGCGGTTCATCAACACCCTGCATTACTCCTCCCTTCCTCAAAGCGACATTCTCCAGCTACCTGGCCCCAGGATAATCATTTCTGATGGGCAGGAACCGGGTATGTCTTCACTGAAATCGAAACTATCAAATCCAAGATTTATGACATCTCATTTTTTAAAACTGTGTTTTTTCGCTTTTGCCTTGAGTATAGGTTTTTCCAGTTGCCAAAAACAAGACCGATTGCTCCTTAATGAGCCCGGCCTGGAAAAGAAAGGCGGAGACAATGACGAACCTATCATTTTAGGGATAGTGATGACCGAACAGCAAAGCCCAGCCTACCCTGCCTTATTGAAGGTATGGGAGCAAGGTGGTACAAGCCTGGTTGATCAGGTAAATACCGATGAGGGTGGTAATTACTGTACTCAGGCATTGGAAGAGGGCAATTATTACATTGAGGTTTATGTGGATGACGCCCTGGCTTTTACGAGCCCGGTGCTTCAGGTAAACGAAAGGGTGGAATACGATATCGACCTTTAATTTTATTTTTAAACAGCCTCACTACGGTGAGGCTGTTCTTAACTTCATCCTTACCCGGGCAACGGTTTCATCATTTTCAGATGTAATCTTAAAGTCACCGCCCAATTGCCTGGCAAAAACCCTGACCATTTTTAAACCATAGGAGTCTGCTCGGGTCCCACCATCCTCAAAAGTGCCGCTATTCCGTATTTCAAGCAGGTAGTCCTTTCTATCGTGCGATTGTAATTCAACACTAAGTTCTGCCTCATCCTTACCGGAAAAACCATATTTAAAACTATTGGTCACCAACTCGTTTACAATAAGGGCCAATGGCGTGGCCTGATCAGCTTCCAACTGCAAAGGGGTAATATTGAGGGTAACGGATACCGATTGGTGCTCCGGCTCAAAGCTGGACTTGATAGCATAGATCAAATTTTCAAGATAACTCTCCAACAGTACCCGATTGCTTAAACCTGACAGGGAGTTATGGATCATAAGCATAGCGTTTACCCGCCCTTCACTCTCCTGAACTATAGCTCTTGCTCCAGGGTCATTAATTCTTCTTGATTGAAAATCGTAAAGATTGGCCAGGGTTTGTAAAAAGTTTTTGGTGCGGTGCTGAATTTCACGACTTCTTTCTTTTTGCCATTTTGCATTGCGATAAACAAGAGCGATAACCACAACGGCCCCCAGGAGAATAAGGCCAAGAATAATAGCGGTAAGACGTTTTTCCGATCGTGCCTGTTCCAGCATCAGGCTTTTTATTTTCGTTTCTTCCGATAAACGCTGCTTTTCCCGTTCAATATCCCGCAGCCTTAACGAAATCTTCATAGACTGAAATATTTTCTCCTGACTTTCCTTAAAAAGTTGCTCTTTTATTAAAGCTATGCTATCGGACATTACCAGGGCCTTTTGAAACTCACCGGTTTCAGCCCATAAGCGTTTTTGCCATTGGTAATTGCTCAGTAATATTTCCCGGTAGCCTTTTTCCCGGGCTATTTTAAAACCCTTTTCTAAAAAAGTGAAAGCTTTATCTTCCCGACCCAGGGCAAGGTACAAGCCTCCAAGCTCGGTTAGCGTAAGTGCAACCCCATTTTGATCCCCTATTTCATTTCGAATTTTAAGGCTTTGATTAAAATATTCAAGGGCCTTCTCATATTGCTTCAAGTTAAAGTAGGTCTCACCAATATTATCGAGCGTTGAACCGATAAACAGAGGATTCTCAGAGCCCAGGGCTTTTTGATAATAGTTTAAGGCCTTTTCATGGTAACCGGATTTACGATAGGTATTACCCAAATCATTATAGGATGCGTATAATCCCTCACGATCGTTTAGTTTGTTTTTAAGTGCAATAGCTCGCTTATGGTACGAAATGGATGGAGAATATTCTTCTCGCTCCCGGTAAATGTTGCCTAAAAGCTGGAATATTTTGGCCTCAACCTTTTCGCCCTCTTCCAACTGCTCAAAACTATTCAAGGCGGAGTCCAGGTTGAGAATAGCCTCGGCAAACAGGGCGTTCTTTTTGTACAGCAAGCCTAAATTATAATAGGCTTGCCCTACCACCTCGTCATCCTTTAAGCTCTTAAAGGTTTGAAGGGCTTTTTGCGTCATGGCAATACCCTCGGCATATTCTCCTCTTGAAGTATAAACCGAGCCCTGGTTGAAATGAGCCATACCTTCCAGGCGAAGATCGGACTGGTTCCGTGCACTTTCCGCAGCCGCCTGATAATAGTACAAGGCGGAATCGAGATACTTCAGGTGAAAGAAAACTTTGCCGATATTAAGATAGTGCCGGCCGGTATTTTCATCGGGGCAAGCCCGGTAAAAAGCCAATGCCCTTTTATACTCACCCAACTTAATAAGGCTATCACCCGAGCCAGGATGGTTGCAAGTGAAAGCACTGACTTTTAGTGGTAGGGCAACTATCAAGAGGGACAAAAAACCGGTAAAAAAGTAAAACCTCAGTTGTACGCTCAAAACCATACTGGCTTAGTAATCCGGCCAATTTAGCCAATGTATCTGGTATTACGGTTATATTTGAATACCAGCAAGGGAAGAGCTTCATGAAGAGGATTTTGATAGTTGAAGATGATTTTTTAACGGCCGAGAATATTTCAGAAGACCTGGAATCAAGGGGTTACCAAACCAATGTAGCCCATTCTCCAAACGAAGCGCAAAGCTCGATCAAAAATAAAATCCCCGATCTCATTCTTATGGATATTCACCTCAACGACTCAATGGATGGGGTGGAACTAGCGCAAAAGATCAATGAGCATAACAACATTCCTGTTATATATCTTACTGATGATCAGGACGACCGCCTGTTTGAAAAGATCAGGAGGCAACATACCTCTCATTTTTTGAACAAGCCTTTTCGCGCTGCGCTCCTGGCCCATACTATCGACCTGGTTTTGGGCGGTGAAAACCCAGAGACTTCGAACAATCCCGATTTCCTATTCGTAAAGGTAAAAACCTCGGACGGCCGTAAACAAAGGGTACTATGCCGGGATATTTGCTACATCCGGGCCGACCGTTCGTATTGCAAGCTTTACGTTTTACAGGACGGTAAGGACACCGTAAAAATGCTTCACCTGAGTAACAATATGGCCCAGATTTTCAAACACCTTCCATCCAACGACTTCCTTCAGGTTCATCGTTCCTTTGTGGTTAACATTGGGCATATAAAGGAATTTGATGCCAAAGACCTTTATTTACCAGGTGGTACTTCCATTCCCTTGGGAGAAAGCTATAAGGCTGAATTTTTGCAACGAATTCGGCAGGTTTAGGAAACATTTTTGGCGTTTTGGGAAAGTTAAACCCTTAAGTCATTTTAAATCCGGCTTATTTGGCTAAAACGTTTAAGCCGTATGGCCTTATTTCCGGTCAATGAAATCCATACCCTCCTTTTTACGGCAGCCTCTAAAGCCGGAGTAGAGCAATTTGACAAACGTGGTTTTGAAATTCTAGCTAAAAAAATCCAGGAGGAAATCCCCAGAAGTGAGTATGGGGTTCTTCTTTCCTACCGCTACCTTCGGGAGTCTATTTACGACAGTTTAATGGATTCCATCCAAAAGGGGGAAGATGAAATTGGATTTAACCCAGACTATATAGATACCCTTTGCCAGTTTGCCGGATATAAAAGTTTTAACACCTTTCATGAACACTTTGAGAAGTGGCAAAAAGAATTAGAAGCTCTGATATCCGAACCGGCCCGTATTGCCATTTTATTTTCTCCGGAAGAACAAAAAGATGCCGAAGAAATCCGAAATATAGCTGAACTTAACAAGTTGGAGTGTACCATGCAGGTACTACAAAATAAAGGGGAGGAGGTGGAAACCCTTCCTCACGAGGTACTTTTTGCCATAATTGTTTTAGGGGAGTCGCTGCAATTGCGAAGCACCCTGGAGCGAACCTCAAAATGGGTAGAAAATATCTCCTCCCCTGTTTTTTTCTTTTTATCCAACCCACTTATAAAAGACCGTCTTCCACCCGATTGGAATTCCCGGCCCTTTCTAAAACCCAGAGACCGGCATCTATTCTTTTCCATGATACAAATGCACACCAAAAAACTACTGGGTAAGAGTTTTAAGGCCAAAGAGGGTGGTGTGTCTATGCACATCCAGGCCCAAAACATCGGTACTATATTCGTAGGACACAATCATATTCATACCCGCTTTTCAGCCGTGGAGGACATCCCCTTGGGTAAGGAAGGGACTTCTGATCACTAGCCAAACCCACCTTGCGAATATTGATCTATCAAGATTTAAAAAAAATCATATATTGTAAGGTATTTCATTCATCATTAATTTAAACTTACATTATGAAAACTCTAATTTTGAAAGGAATGGGTTGTTTAGCCTTCTTCCTTATTTCTAGCCTGGCCTTTGCCCAAACAACCAACCTTGTGGTAAGTAACAGCACAGATTGTTATTATTATGTAAAGGCAAAAGCTACCAACTCAACCAATTGCGATGGGTGTACTGGTGTGGCCTGCATTCCCCCTAACACTGAAGTGGCCATTTCACCCTGTGGTGGTGAAGACCTGAACTGGAATGCAATAGAGATAGCTCCGGCCGATCAAAATTGTCGTGAGTGTGAACGTCCGGTAACTGTGAGCAGATTATTCAGTTGCTTCCCTTATCCTAATACAGCTACAGGACATCATTGTGACGGCAACTGTGCTACATTCACAGCCGACTTCAGCACTGCAAATACCCTCCTTATTTACTAGTAGCTCGTGAATAACCTAATAAAAGGGAGCGCGCTACGCTCCCTTTTTTTGTTTCCATCAAATAGTATGATTTTATTTTCAGTATTTTTTGAAAATTAAAAAACCAATTGTACATTTGTGGTATGGAATTGCAAGAAGCCAAAGAAAAATTTATCCAAACCTGGGGTGCCCTGGGAAGTCAATGGGGTATTAACCGCACCATGTCCTCCATTCATGCTTTGCTGATAACCAGTAATGAACCACTTAGCACGGAGAATATTATGGAGCAGCTCAAAATATCACGAGGCAACGCTAATATGAATATTCGCGCTTTAATAGACTGGGGCCTGGTAAAGAAGCAATTGCTGGCCGGAGAACGCAAAGACTATTTCACCGCCAGTAAAGATGTTTGGGAAATTGCACGCGTCATTGCCAAAGAAAGAAGAAAGCGGGAATTGCAGCCGGTAATAGAGATAGTAAGTGAGTTGAAGGACATCCGGGAAAAAAATGAGGAGGCAGAAGCATTTAAGGAAGTAATCAGCAATATGGAAAACTTTACCACCCAGGTGGATCGTGTTTTAGAGAAGTTTGTGAAGTCGGATCGCAACTGGTTTTACCGGTCCCTGTTGAACCTGATCCGCTAAAATTTTTTACTCTACACCTTTCAATTTTTTCTGAAAATTCTAAAAATATGAATTTAAATATCCTTGCTTACGCCTTTTACTTCGGCATAACGGCCTTTATCACCTTACGGGTTGGCTGGTTGTTTTACCATTATGGTGCTAACTACCTGTATGAATTATACCCACAACAACAGGAACTGGCGGATAGCTTAAACCGCATACTACTCATCGGCTATTATCTGCTTAATCTCGGACATATAGCCCACAGCCTGCACCATTGGCCATTAATAACCTCTGAGTTGCAGATGATAGAACTCCTTAGTCAAAAAACCGGGTTCATCTGCCTGGTACTTGGGGTTATACACTTTGCAAATATGCTTTGGGTAAGGCTTTGGAAAAAAATTTAATTCTAATCTTTAAATCTAAATATCATGTACAATCTCACCGTAGTTGCCTATTACATTTACATTCCTCTTACCCTGCTACTCACCTGGTATGTAGCTCATAACCTCTTTAAAAATGGACTGGTCTATATGCGTGACATCTTTAATGGCCGGGAAGAAATTGCCATTAGTACCAATCAACTGTTCAAAACGGGGTTTTATTTACTGAACGTAGGTTTTGCCCTTTGGATACTTGAAATGGGTATAATTGACAACACCCAGGAAATGATTGAGGAGCTCGGCCAGAAAGTGGGAGGGTTCAGCATTTACCTTGGGTTGGTGCTCTTTTTTAACCTGTTTATGTTTTTCCGGGGCAAAAAGGTGGCCAGGGAAAACCGCTTAGCGGCAGAGCGAGCTAAACTTCAAAATGCAGAATTATGAAAAAGGGAATTTTTCTCAGTCGTTTAGCAGGTTTTACCATCAGCCTGGTTGGAATAGGCGTTGCTATACTGCAAATGCTAGTCGTTCAAGGGGAGACCAGCCTCGAAAAAATAGCATCTGCATTGAAGATCATTTTTGAGTTACCAGTGCTCTCAGCCGTTATACTGGCTTTAATTAACGGGCCTTTGATTGCTTCCATCTTATTCAAACGTTATTCGATTGAACGCGGAAAAAGCATTTGGGCAGGAATTATTGGAGCCCTTGTTTCGCTTAGTTCTATGGTTTTAATAGCCCATGCTGTTAACTTAATACAGTCCGGTGCAGATGCAGACTGGTTGGGTGCCCTATTGTTTTATTGGGTCTTCACTATGATTGGTGCTGGCATCCCGGCAATTGTTCTGGGGGCTATTCAGGGATTCTGGATTTATAGAATTCGACTCAAGGTTCCAGCGGAATAATTAAAAAAGGGCGCAGTGCGCCCTTTTTTAATTACATATTTCTACGGTATTGCCCGCCTACTTCAAACAGGGCGGTGGTAATTTGTCCCAGCGAACAGTATTTTACCGCTTCCAGCAATACATCGAACATATTGTCATTATGGATAGCCGCTTGTTGTAGTTTTTTCAGCCACTGGCTGCTTTGATCTTCGTTCTTTTTATGCAGGCGGCCCAGCATTTCAATCTGGTACTCTTTCTCCTCCTGGGTGGCACGGATTACCTCCCCGGGGCGAACGGTTGGGGAACCGGTGGAGCTCAAAAAGGTGTTTACGCCCACAATAGGATAGTCTCCGGTATGTTTCAGCGTTTCGTAATACAAACTTTCCTCTTGTATTTTTCCACGTTGATACATGGTTTCCATGGCACCCAGTACACCTCCCCTTTCGGTAATACGGTCAAATTCGGTCAATACGGCTTCTTCCACGAGATCAGTCAATTCCTCTATGATGAAGCTACCTTGAATAGGGTTTTCATTTTTGGCCAGACCTAATTCTTTATTGATGATCAATTGAATAGCCATCGCCCTGCGCACACTTTCTTCGGTAGGCGTAGTAATCGCCTCATCGTAGGCATTGGTATGCAGGGAATTACAGTTATCGTAAATAGCGTACAGGGCTTGCAGGGTGGTACGTATATCGTTGAACTGTATTTCCTGGGCATGTAGGGAGCGGCCGGAGGTTTGGATGTGGTATTTCAGCATCTGCGCCCGGGCATTGGCACCATATTTATGTTTCAGGGCCTTACTCCAAATCCTGCGGGCCGCACGGCCGATTACCGCGTATTCCGGATCGATTCCATTACTGAAAAAGAAACTGAGGTTCGGGCCGAATTCATTGATATCCATACCCCGACTCAGGTAATACTCTACGTAGGTAAAGCCATTGGCCAGGGTAAAAGCCAATTGCGTAATGGGGTTGGCCCCGGCCTCCGCAATGTGATAACCACTGATGGATACTGAATAGAAGTTTCGAACCTTTTTAGCAATAAAACTTTCCTGAACATCACCCATAAGGCGCAATGCAAATTCAGTGGAGAAAATACAGGTGTTCTGAGCCTGGTCTTCCTTCAGTATATCAGCCTGCACCGTTCCACGTACGGTGGCCAGGGTACGGGCCTTAATCTCACGATATACCTCTTCTTCCAAAACCTGGTCACCGGTAATCCCCAGTAACATCAGTCCGAGTCCGCTGTTTCCTTCCGGCAAATCACCGTTTACCGCCACACCGGAAAGCACTTCCTTCTGGGCTTTTTCATTCACCTCGGTGGCTCCGGTTTCTACTTCGTTATTGTCTTCAATTTTTTGTTCTTCTCCCCTTTTGGCAATGTTACCTTGATACATTGGGCGTTTCAATCCCCGATCATCGTAGAGGGCTTTCAGCTTGGCTTCTACCTGAGCTTCCAGACCGTTTTCGCGGATGTATTTTTCACACTGCTGATCGATAGCCGCATTCATGAAAAAAGCCAGCAACATAGGAGCCGGACCATTGATGGTCATACTTACGGAGGTGGTTGGATCGCAAAGATCAAAACCGGAGTATAATTTTTTGGCATCATCAAGACAGCAAATGCTAACGCCTGAATTACCGATCTTTCCATAAATATCAGGACGGTAATCGGGGTCATTACCGTAAAGGGTGACCGAATCAAAAGCCGTGCTTAGGCGCGCTGCAGGCATATCCAGGCTCACATAGTGAAAACGCCTGTTGGTACGTTCGGGACCACCTTCACCGGCAAACATCCGGGTTGGATCTTCACCGGTTCGCTTGAACGGGTAAATTCCTGACGTATAGGGGAACTCCCCCGGTACATTTTCCTGAAGATTCCATTTAAGCAAGTCGCCCCAGGCTCGGTAACGCGGTAAGGAAACCTTAGGTACCTGGGTATGACTGAGCGATTCCGTATGCGTTTTAATCTCTATTTTTTTATCGCGTACGGTGAAGGTATAAACATCATCTTTATAAAGCTTCACCTTGGCTTCCCAGTCCTTAATAATATCCCAATTATGCGGGTCCAGGTCTTTTTTGATTTCTTTGAACTTGCTCAACAGCTTTTGCACGGTTTCATCGTCTGATTCTGCCGGCTCCTTGATCATATCCGGACCACCAAAGGTGAGTATGGCCTGATACAGTCCATAAAGCTTTTGAGCCACTTCCCCTTGCTCTTCCACCTTTTGGTCATAAGCACGGTTATTCTCCGAAATTTCAGAAAGGTAACGGGTGCGGTTGGGAGGAATAATGTAGATTTTTTCACTCATCTCCTCACTACTCATAAAACTGCTTTTGAGCTGCTCCGCACCGGTTCTTTCCACAATCTTATCCATAATGGCACGGTAAAGTTGGTTGGTACCCGGATCATTGAACTGGCTGGCAATACTGCCATATACCGGCATATCATCTGTATTCTTATCAAAAAGCTGGTGGTTGCGCTGATACTGTTTCTTCACGTCACGCAACGCATCCAGGGCACCGCGCTTATCGAACTTATTCAGGGCAATAATGTCCGCAAAGTCCAGCATATCAATTTTTTCCAGCTGTGTAGCCGCACCGTATTCCGGAGTCATCACGTACAGTGAAACATCACTATGTTCGATGATCTCCGTATCACTCTGACCAATACCCGAAGTTTCCAGTACAATAAGGTCGTAATTAGCGGCTTTGAGAATATTTACCGCTTCCTGCACGTGTTTACTGAGAGCCAGGTTGCTCTGACGGGTGGCCAGGGAGCGCATATACACCCGGTCATTACGGATGGCATTCATCCGGATTCGATCCCCCAGAAGGGCTCCCCCGGTTTTACGTTTACTGGGGTCCACCGAAACAATGGCAATGGTTTTATCTTCGAAGTCCATCAGGAATCTTCTAACCAATTCGTCCACCAATGACGACTTACCGGCCCCACCGGTTCCGGTTATTCCCAATACAGGTGTTTTTACCGCAGCCGCCTTTTTATCGATGGCATCCAAAACTTCACGGGATTGTTCCATGTAGTTTTCCGCAGCCGAAATTAGTCGGGCAATGGCCGGTTTGAACTTTTCGTCCAGTTGGTCAATCTCACCGTTTATATCCTTTCCCGTGGGAAAATCCGATTTCTCCACCATATCGTTGATCATCCCTTGCAAACCCATTTCACGGCCATCGTCAGGGGAATAAATACGATCAATACCATACTCGTGTAGTTCTTCAATTTCTTCGGGCAGAATTACACCGCCACCGCCACCGAAAATCTTGATATGTTCGGCTCCTTTTTCATTTAAAAGATCACGCATGTACTTAAAGTATTCAATATGGCCACCCTGGTAAGAGGTCATGGCAATGGCCTGGGCATCTTCCTGAATGGCAGTATTGACCACCTCCTCAACGGAGCGGTCGTGGCCAAGGTGTATTACCTCGCAGCCAGTGGCCTGAATGATGCGCCTCATAATATTGATGGCGGCATCATGCCCGTCAAAAAGGGAGGCGGCTGTAACTATGCGGATCTTATTTTTGGGAGTATATGGAGCTACTTGTTGCATCGTTGAATATTTGAAGCCTACAAAGTTAATCAATGTGACTATGGCTGGGCAAATACCCGGCCTATTACAATGGTTTACCTTAAGCGTTTTCTAACTTCCGGGCACAATTACACCGGCTAAGCTTAGTCACACTCAATGGGGCTGGTATGTTTAGGAATGATTTTAGTTATTTGCCAGTAGTGAATTTTATATGAGAACATTACTTTTTCTGATCTTAATTGGTTTGAGTGATTTGGCCTTCGCACAAACCCCGGTGGACAGTCTTCCCAATCCGGCAAGAAACCGAGCGGTATTATTAAAGCCTTTCACTATTGAGGCCAAGGTAATCAGTTTGCTGCAAGGCCATGATGATATCGGTGTTGTGCAAATCACCAAAGTGGCAACTAATCCCTGGAACCTTAAAAAAGGAGATGAAATACTGGTGAGCTTTCTCATTAAACCGGAGAATTCCAAAAAAGTAGCCGGTGGCGACCTTATTCGGGCCGAAACCATAGGTACCATGAATAAGAATACCGTACAGGTAGATTACAGGGTTTTGCGCTATTCTGTTTTGATGTCGGCTATAAAAGCTTCAGAAGTTCCTTCAAACTCTGAATCTCAAAAGTAACCTCTTCCCGGTGTGGCTCACCTTCGGGATTGAAGTACACCTGATCAATACCACTGTTGCGGGCACCGATAATATCCGCTTCCAGATTATCACCGATCATCAGCGATTCACCCTGAAGGGCTCCGGTACGCCTCAGTGCCTCTGAAAAAATAGGAGCATGCGGTTTATTAACGCCAATAGACTCCGAAGTAATGATATACTTGAAATAAGGTTTCAACCCACCCCGGCTTAATTTTACATCCTGAATTTCGGTAAAACCGTTGGTTAAAATGTGTAAATCATAACGGGGTGCCAGGTAATCCAACACCTCCAAAGCATAGGGTACTAAAGCAGTTTGATACGGACTGATCTCCAGGTACTCCCTGTCGAGGGTTACGCCCAGGTTTTCATCTTCCACATCGTAAGCCGCCAGGGCCTGCTTAAACCTTTCTTTGCGCAGCGTTATTTTATCCACACTTCCTTCCCGGTATTGGGCCCACAAGGCATTATTTACCTGCAGGTAGGTGGCTCTAAAAGCTTCTTCCGAAACTTTTAGTCTTTCCTCCAATCCATATTTTACAAATAGCTGGCTCAGGGCCAGGTTGGAGTTGGTGTGAAAATCCCAAAGGGTATGATCGAGATCGAAAAAAAGGTGGCGGTATTGTTTCACTTCAGCCATTTCAAAAAGAAAGGTAAGCCATTGTACTTTAAGTTCTGATAAGGGTAAACCTCAGCACCGAACCCCTGGTAAAAACGAGCCAGGCCCGGTTCGTTACTTCCCTCAAAATCCAATCTTTTGGATTTGCCGCATTGCATAATAATATACTCGTTAAGTAAATAAGCCATGGCCTGACGTTTTCGCCCCGCTTCCGTATTACCCGTAAATAATAGGGTAAGGCGGTTGCCGAATTCTGTGATAAAAATTCCGGCTTCCACCTGGTTTCCTTCACCGTATAAGGTCCATAAATACCCACAGGAACGATGCAGGCAAGCGAACATCACTCTTTCAAGGTTGCGGTAAAAGGAATCCGGAAGTTTCAGCTCCTTTCCCCGGTCCTGCTTAAATAATTCAATCAGCCGTTCAGGACCATCATTCTCAAAAAGCTGCCAGCTGTTTTTGGCCGCCTTACGCAGGTTGCGTTTAAGGTTGTTGGAGTAGGAATCGTAAACCTCTTCATAAGATTTATCCAATTCAAGAATGTAATTGTTATTACTCTTCCATTGACCGTTCGATATTTTAGGCGTCCAGGGGTGGGTATCGTTAAGATAAACATCGGCAAAGCGGCAATTTTTTACCAAAGCACCGGTGAAACGCTCCAGTAGCTTCTGGTTAAGCCTCTTTTTAGAAAAAACTCCCAATTGTTGTACGGCAAAGGGGCGAAAAAAATACCTCACTCCCATTTTATCTCGAACCGGCAAAGGCCAAACCGCATCATAATCATTGAGTACCAAAGCATCCCAGCTTTCGCAAACCGTATCCAGGTACCAGGAGAGGCCATAAATAAGCTGAGCCTTATCCAGCTTTATGCATTGATCATATTTGTCGCGATTAATATAGGCGTGTTGTACGTAGCGAATCATATAGCCGCCTTGATCATTTCCTCGAAAACATGGTTCCAGCCCTTCCACTCATCCAGCTTTTCACTAAAAATACGGTTATGCCAAATGGGTATAAACTCACCTCCGTATTCGCGATAGATGTTTATGTAATCCTTAATTTCCTTAAGAGCCACATCAGGTAAGGCTTTTTTGTAGTAAATGAAAGTACCGTCCATAAAGGGAAAAGGGTGCACTGTGAGAGGCGTTTCTACTTCCATTTCAAGGTCGTAAAAGCGGAAAGGGGTACAAATACCCGCCCTGAAACCGGTTTCAGCTGCAAAGCCCATGGTATAATCATCGGTAATCTCAAGCTTAAGCAGGTTACGATAGGTTTCGGGAAATTTCAATTTTAAAAAATGCTGGCGACTGCGGGTAATATCGATATTAAGCACCCGTTCAAGCCCCAGTAGTTCTTCCTCCATAATTTTCACATCCTCATTACTCCGGTACGATGGATGAATGCCTACTTCACAAAAATCATTGATGGATTTAATGTAACGATGTAATCGTGGACTGTGTAAACTCAAACTACGATCATACTGCGATAATCGGGCAAAAAGGGCGAAGTAAATAGTGGAGTACTGATATTTTTCCTGTAATTCCAGTTGCCACTCAAAAGTTTCAAAGGGATCTTTTTGAATGCCCAATAAAACCTGGATACGCTCTTTAAGTTCATCAAACTCAAAAGCAGCAATGTTCCTGAAAATACCACCGAAAGTGCGAAACACACCCTTGCCCAGAAAGGCGAAAGCATTATCAATATCAATGGTATTGATAAAGCGGTATTGGGGCCGTTTTATTTCAAGGTTGGGATAAAAGTCAAGGATAATCTTTTCCAGATGGCGGGCATAAATATTCACCAGGGGTTTGTTGAGTACACCCTGCTTAAACATAAAGCTTTCACGGGCCGGAAAGCGGTTGTGGTCATCGGCAATAAAGGGCATATACTCTTCGTACCGGCTTACCAGGTAAAAAGCCGCTGCCAGTGGATCATAGGGCAGTTGGGAGCGGTTACCACTTAAAAAGAATACCGGTGTATCCTGGTAATTGGTAACCTGGAATTCCTGGTCAAAGATGTCCGACTCGAACAGAAGGTTTTCTGCCTGCAGGTAAATGCCGCTCTGCAGGGGATTTTTGGAGTAGTTGATCTTAGCGATAGTACTTTGCAAATACTCCTCCTTGTCCGTAGTCATGCGTACTTCCTGCCCCATCAGGCCCTGAAACATCAACCGTACGATGTAACGAAAGCGGGGGGTAATCTTTTCAGAGTAAATCAGTAACATGGGCAACGGATAAGCAAACAGGCTTAGATAAGCCCTTCGTCAGCAAAGCTATAATATTGATGTTCGGTAATGATCAAATGGTCGATAATTTTAATATCCATAATGTTACCGGCCGCTGCAATTTTCCGGGTTAGTGATTTATCCTGTGAGCTAGGTTTTACTGACCCGGAGGGGTGATTATGGGCCAATACCACCGCGGGGGCATTCAACATCAGGGCTTCTTTAAAGATCATCCGCAAATCGGCCATGGTACCAGTAAGTCCTCCCCGACTTACACATTTGGCGGAGCGCACCCGGTTGGAAGAGTTTAGAAAAACCACCCAGAATTCTTCATGGGCCAGATCTCCGATAAGGGGTTGCAAAACTTCAAAGGCTTCGGAGCTACTGGTCACTTTTTGCCTTTCGAGGGCCTCGGATAAACGCCTGCGTTTGCCCAATTCAAGGGCAGTGATAATACTGATGGCCTTAGCTTCACCAACACCTTTGAAAGGTAAAAGGTCTTCCACGGAAAGGCGACCGAGTTCATTGAGGTTATTCTTGCTGGATTGTAAAATGCGCTTGGCGAGGTCAACGGCCGTTTCATCGCGATTACCGCTACCTAAAAGGATGGCTATTAATTCGGCATCGGATAAAGCAGCAGGCCCTTTTGCACGCATTTTTTCGCGGGGCCGGTCATCTTCTGCCCAATTTTTGATTCCCATTTTTTCTGCCTTACCCGCCATAAAGTTTAGTGTTTAAAGCCGAAGATAAAAAAAGGCCCCCGAAAATGCGGGGGCCCTTTTACAATCAACCAAATCTCAAAGCAATTATTTCATTAAGCTTTTTCCTGAGCTTTAACGTTTAATCTTAGCTTGATGTTGTTATCTACCGCTTTATCCTTGGCTACACTGGCCAGGTTAGAAGAAAGGTACATTACTTCCCAATTAGTACGGTCAATTACAAATTCAGGAGTAGTCATTTTTACTATTCCGTTTTCAACGGTAATATCAGCCGGGAAGGTGATATTTTTTTCGTTTCCACGCATATTCAGGTTTCCGCTCACCATATAATCGGCATGCTCAGCCTCACCTTCAGCGTGGTCGCCACCGTGCTCGGCAGCTTTGATGCTGGTAATGGTAAAAGTAGCCGTTGGGTATTTCTCTACGTAAAAGAAATCCTGGCTCTTCAGGTGGCCTTCCAATTTAGCCTTGTTGTAGTCTCCCTCTACCGGAAGATCTTCATTGCTAATGGTATTCATGTCAATAACAAAGGAACCTCCGGTTACCTCACCGTTCTCAACCATGAACGTACCTTCTTTTACCTGGATGGTACCGGTATGAGAATCTCCGGCAATGGTTTTATAACCTTCCCACATAATCTCATCTCCTTCGGTAGTTACAGCGTAGGATACTGCGCCTTGCTCAGGCTGCTTTACTTCTTCGGCTTCTTTAGTTTCTACTGTCTCCTCGGGAGCATTATTACAGGCCGCAAAGCTTGTGGCTACTAAGGCAATAGCGAAAAATTTACTTAGGGTTTTCATTTCTGGTGTTTATTTAATGTTTAAACTTTGATAGTACAAATATAGTACAAGCTTGCAACCGCCCAACTTTTTTTTTTGTTCATAAGGAATTTTTTTGTACTATTATGATATCAAATTAATATCATATCAATGGAAAATGAAAAATTAGTACAAGCTCAATCGGGTTACATTCACCTCGTTATCAGCCTGCTTTTGCTGGCTACAGGTATTTACCTGTTTACCCTCCCTAACCTATTAGGCATACTGGCGGTAGTGTTGTTTATTATTCATCTCATCGGTTTTATGGTGGTTAATCCCAACCAATCTGCCGTGTTAGTACTCTTTGGTGCTTATAAGGGTACCGTGGTTAAAAACGGCTTTTTCTGGACCAATCCTTTTTACGTAAAAAAGAAGATCAGCCTGAGGGCCAGGAATATGGAGAGTAAGCCCATTAAGGTCAATGATAAGTTAGGCAACCCCATAATGATCAGCGTAGTGCTGGTATGGCGGGTACGCGACACCTACAAAGCGGCTTTTGATGTAAATAATTTTGAGGAGTTTGTTTTTATACAAAGCGAAACGGCTGTTCGCAAATTAGCCAGTGCTTACCCCTATGATACCTTTGATGATGAGGAGGCAGAAATAAGTCTTCGTTCAGGACTGGAAGATATCAACCATGAATTGGATGCTGAAATGCAGGAACGCCTGAATATAGCCGGTATTGAAGTTATTGAAGGCCGAATTAATCATCTGGCCTATGCTTCGGAAATTGCCGGTGCCATGTTACAAAGGCAGCAGGCAACTGCTATTGTAGCGGCCCGCCTCAAAATTGTAGAAGGTGCCGTAGGTATGGTAGAAATGGCCCTGGAACAACTCAGCGCAAAACAGATACTGGAGTTGGACGATGAAAAACGGGCCTCAATGGTAAGTAACCTGATGGTAGTGCTCTGCGGTGATAAAAACGCCCAGCCGGTTGTGAATACTGGAAGCCTGTACACCTGATGCAAAGAGAAATTGTTATTCGCCAAAGTATTCTCAATCCTCCCTGGCCACTAGTACTGGCCGTAGCTATTTTTATGACACTGTTTAGTATTTATTGGTTTGATTGGGATTTGCGGAATAATCTCAATGTTGGGGAGATACTGATATTAATTTTCCCTACGCTGCTAGTTTCAGCCTTGATGGGTTTTGCCTTCTCACATAAAAATGAGATTGTTATTGCCGAAAAAGGTGTTCGCTACCGCACCACTCCCTTTTTAAAGAAAACCCGCTTTTTAAGTACGGCCGATATAAAGAGCTGGGAAGTAACGGATTATTCCTATCGAAATTTCAGGGGCCTGGGCTACCGAAGGGATTTTTGGGGTAATCGCTATTATGTAATGCGGGTGGGTAAAGTGTTGAAAATAGTTACCCGAAAAAACAAAAAGTTTTACTTCGGCATTGAGCAAGAAGGAAAAGTGCGGCAGCTTATTGAGCAGCACTGGGATTTAAAGAAATAATATGGCTACTAAAAAAGCCTTTGCATTACGCATCGACCAAGAATTACTGGATGCCGTTGAAAAATGGGCTGCGGATGAATTCCGCAGTACCAACGGCCAGTTGGAGTGGATAATTAACAGGGCATTAAAGGAACATGGACGCTTGAAAAAAGACTAGCTGGAACGGTTCCAGATTTTAATTTTGGCATCTTCGGGAATCCCACCCAATAACTCTACATTAATACCATCAGAAAGTCCCAGCTCTACCGGCCGCTTTTCAAACTGCTGCTCACCGGTAGCCACTTCTACGTAGGGTTTGCCGTCTTCGTACTGTACCAGGCTCTCCTTTATGGTGAGTACCGAGTCTCTTCGGGAAAGTACAATATCGGCATTAGCGCTGTAACCGGCCCTTATAAAATCGGCTGAATCAAGCTTTACCCTGGCCCGGATCATAAACTGTATGGCTCCGTTCTCCTCCACCCCTTTGGGCGAAATGTATTCCAACTCGGCATTAAAACGCTTATTTTCAATGGCTCCCACGGTAAGCAATATCGGCATGCCTTCCTTAATCTTTCCTACTTCGGACTCATCGATCTTTCCTTCAAAAATCAGGTCGTTCATATCGGCTACGGAGGCTATGGTAGTACCTTCATTAAAGTTATTGCTTTCGATTACCTGGTTACCCACTTTAATGGGTACGTCCAGTACCATTCCGGGAATAGTGGCTTTTACGATATTGAGAGAGGCTCTTCCGGCTTTACGGCTGGCACCTTCCTTTACAATTTGCAGATTATCCTGTGCGGCCTCCAATTCCTGGCGGGCATTACTGTAGCTGAGCTCAAATTGCTGGTATTCACTGCTGGAAATCACTTTTTTCTCGTACAGGGTTTTGTTGCGCTCGTAATCCAGCTTCGCATTATCAAGTGCCAAACGTGCCACTTCCAGGCGGTTCTCTGCGTTGTTGAGCGATACCATGTCCGGTATAACCTGAATTTTTGCAATCTCTTCATTAAAGCTCACCTTATCACCGGCTTCTACGTACAACTCTTTAATAATACCGCTCACCTGTGGTTTAATCTCAATTTCTTCACGCGGAATAATGCTACCGGTGGCTACCGATTTATTGATGATGTCTCCATAAAAGGGTTCTGAAGTTTCATAGATCTCTGGGGCCTTTTGGGATTTGGAATAGAGGTAATACAGGGTGTAGATAAATATCCCTCCTATGACTATAAAAAGCAATATCCTGAAAAAGCGTTTCATGTTTGGGTTTAGTTTGTTCTTAGTTTAAATTATTCGTAGCGAAGTGCATCTACGGGTTTTACTTCTACCGCTCTTCGCGCGGGTATTACCCCAGCCAATACACCTGAAACGATCAGTATCAATAAGGCCGTTAAAACAATGGGTAATTCTACTCCCGGGTTGCGGAAGAAGCCGCTTTGCTCCGAGGCAGCATTCATACCGGCCGAAACCAGCTCCAGCAGCCAAACTCCGGCAATAATACCTAAAATACCGGCTCCTACGGTAAGTACAACCGACTCCAGTACCACTTGCTTGATTATGGAGGCTGGCGGTGCCCCGATGGCTCTCCGTACCCCGAATTCCTTGGTACGTTCCTTTACAATTACCAGCATAATATTACTGACCCCTATGGCTCCGGCAAAAAGGGTTAATGTGCCTACTATTAGTGATAATACATTAATACCGGTAAGCAGGCCCATCATGCGGTTAAAGGCTTCTTCTTTATTAAAGCTACCAAAGGCACGGTCGTCATCAGGATGAACGGAACGCCTTTGTTTCAATAAACTTTTGATTTTTTCACCAACCACTGAAACCGGAACATCGGGTTGGGCGGTTACGGCTAACCACCCTACTATATCACCCCAGTTATAGGCTTGCTGAAAAGTGGTAAGGGGTATAACAATCGATTTTTCCTGCTCCTCGGCCCGGTTGGGGTCGTCCACAGTACTTTTGAAAAGGCCAACTACCTTGTAATTGATACCCTGCGCGCGGATGTAACTACCCAAAACCTCCTCACCCGGTTCGTAAAGTGTATTGTACACCTCCCGACCAATAAAACACACTTTTCTTTTTTCTTCGATATCGCGGTGATTGATAAAACGACCCTGTAATATATCCATGGGCTCTATCTCCAGGTATTGGGGGTAATCACCGTAAATACTGAAAGCCCCGGTTTTAGTACCCCGGATAATATTGTCCGAGCCACGATATCCTCCCGCCTGGCAACGAGGAGAAAGTATATCCATCTCAGGCACGGACGCTCTCAGGGCTTCTACATCGTCATTGTGCATATTGAAATTACGTCCTTGCCTGAAACCCTTATAGGGCATGCTGGTGCGTTGGGTCCAGATGTACATGCTATTGGTTACCGAAGTGCCAAACCCGGCCGCTGCCCCGTTTTTTAAACCGTTGCCGCTACCCAGCATAATAACCAGCATCAGTATGCCCCAAAAAACACCAAAGGCGGTAAGGAAGGTGCGCAACTTATTGCGTCCCAGAACCACTGCTATTTCATGCCATTGATCCCGGTCTATCATTCGTCTCGTAAAGCTTCAATAGGTTGAATAGTTGCTGCCTTGCGTGCCGGTAAAAACCCGGCCAGGGCTCCCGCCAATATCAAAACCCCCAGTGTGATCAACGCAATATTGAAATTGATTTCCGGGTTTTTGAAAAAATCGTGATCTATCTTCCCCCCGATGAGGCTCACCAGGCCTACACCTAATACCAGGCCTATATAACCGGAAAAGGAGGTGATAAAAATTGCCTCCTGCATAATGAGGCTGATAATGGAGCCGGGGGTAGCCCCGAGGGCTTTACGAACACCAATTTCCCGGGTCCGTTCCTTTACCACCACCATCATAATGTTGGTTACTCCAATAATACCGGCAATAATGGTAAATATACCGATCACCCATACAAAAATCTTGATACCGGTAATTACCCCGATCACCTCCTGCATATTTTCCTTTCGGTTCCAAATACGGAGAGCTCGCTTATCTTCAGGGTCAAAACCATGGCGGGCCGCCAGGTCTGCGGTAATCTCCTTTTCCAGCTCTTTGGCCTGTGTGGCCGTAAAATCCTCTTCGTAAGCTACGATCATTCGGCTCATTTCCTCGGGCTCCCGACTCAGGGTTTTTTGGCCTACGTTAATAGGCAAATAAATATTGTCCTCCTCATCATCACCTCCTTCATCGGTATAAACCCCTACTATTTCAAAAAGCACCCCGTTTATCCTGATGTATTCTCCCACCGGGTCTTTACCCTTAAAAAGATCGGTTGATATCTTACGCCCGATTATGGCTACTTTTCTAAACTCATCGATATCCCTTTGGTTGATATAGCGGCCGGAAAGAACATAGTTGTTTTCCATGTACTGGTTATCGGGATGAATAGCCCGGGTTTCGTAATTGGCCGCCTCTTTGCCATACACCACCTCTGCTCCCCAGTAGTTTTTACTGGCCGATGACTTTATAATGGAGGTATAGGCTTCCGTTACATGATCGTAGTCACTGTTTTTAATGATGATCGGGCGGTTGGGTTGATAGCCGCCATAGGGAACGGAAGTACGCCCCCCGTTAATCCATAGGGTATTTACCGCATCGGCCAGAAATTCAGACATAGCACCGTTTTGCAGACCCTGCCCGGCTGCTAACAGGATCACCAACATCATGATGCCCCAGGCTACGCTGAAACCGGTAAGGAAGGTCCGCAGCCGGTTTTTACGAATAGTAGCGAATATTTCCTGCCATTTATCCCAGTCGAACATATCAGGTGGCCAGTACAGCCGGTTTTTCAATTAAACCATCCTTGATGCGGATAATACGGTCGGTCATATTGGCGATATCCTGTTCATGGGTTACCACCACTACCGTAATTCCCTGCTGGTTAATGTCCTTGAATATCTTCATTACTTCATAGGAGGTTGTGGTGTCCAGGGCTCCGGTAGGTTCATCGGCCAGTAATACTTTGGGCTGGGCAATAAGGGCACGGGCAATGGCCACTCTTTGCTTTTGCCCTCCGGACAATTCACTGGGAAGGTGTTCCGCCCAGTCTTTAAGACCTACCTGCTCCAGGTATTCCATGGCCATTTTATTGCGCGTACTGCGGCCTACCCCCTGGTAATAAAGTGGCAGGGCCACGTTCTCCATCGCATTCTTGAAGGTGATCAGGTTGAACGATTGGAATACAAAACCAAGGAATTTATTGCGGTAGCGTGCGGCCTTTTTCTCGGAAAGTTCACGAATGGGGGTACCAGCAAGGGTATAAAGACCCTCGTCATAAGCATCTAGTATTCCCAGGATGTTAAGTAAGGTGGACTTCCCCGATCCCGAAGAACCCATGATAGAGACAAATTCCCCCTCTTTAATAGTGAGATCGATCCCTTTTAATACTTGTAATGGCTTGCCGCCAGTAATGTAGGATTTGGTAATCCCTTGTAATTCAATCATAAAAATGCAATGAAAATTTCAAGGGTAGCAGAATAGAACGATAAATGTAGTAATTTTTAGGCATTGCCTGCTTTGGACTGAAATTTCTGGTAATAAAAAGCAGGGATTAGGAGCATCATTAAAACCGGGTTCAATACCAGGCGGTGCAAATGGCTGATCATAGAACTGTACCCCTCTGGTTGCGCAAAAAATAACAAAAGGTAAATGGGTAGTATAAATACCAAACCGAAAGTCATCACATAAAAAGCGAAGCGCACGTATTTCCTTTCCCCAAACAAACCGTAAATAATGGCTATGGCGCACAGATCGTTCAGTAAATAACGAAAAACCTTGTTTACAGTATATTCCAGCTTATCTACTTCTTTAAAGTCAGCAGTATAATCCAAAACCCGTGGCACTTCCCATTTAAAGAGTACCGTGTAAAAATCAAGGTAGGCCTGGAAAACATAAACGGCTACCATAACCGTTACACCCAATATAAGAAAGGCCCAGCGTTTAAGACTCATGAGCCGGTTTTTTGTGATCGGGTTTTGCGCCCTGAAAACCGGGTTACCCATAGGTACCATAGTATAAGTATGGAAAGGTATATGACGGCCGTAAATCCGTACTTATGAAAAAAATGGAAAGCTCTGCCACCCCATTCTACGTTCAATAAGCTCAATAATAACAGCCGGCCAATATTGCACAGGTGTATAAAAAGAATACCAACCGGAATGAAGATTAGCATATTGACCAACCTACCGCCAAAAGCTACTACAAAGGCCAGAAAAAGAATCATAATATTAACTCCATTACAACCCTCCTCTACTGAAATGGCGTATTGATCATTAAGGTAAACGCTATCAAAAGTTTGTTCCTCTTCCTTTTTAGGCCAGTTTAAATGATCATTTTCAATAATGCTCCATTGATAACCAAAGAGCCCAGCTGTGCGGGTACAGTTTATGGTAACCAGTTGCGTAAGCGGATCGGTTACGGGTGGATCAGACTGATCGTAATTTTTGATGTATAAACCGTACAGCGCAGATAGTACCAGATACACTCCAAGAAATTTAACGAGGAAAATAATGGTTGGCCTAAACTCCTTCAACATGCGCTAAAAGTCGTAATAGCGATTAAAAAATTCGGTGCGCAAACCTACAAAAGCGTAGTTAGACTCTCCTGTTGGCAGGTAGCGGGTTGACACATTTTGAGCGTTTTGAACGGTAAGGCTACGCATTTGGTAACCTGCTTCAATCTTAAGGCCAGATTCTGGGTTGATCAACCATGCTGCTCTCAGCAACACATACAACAGTCTGCCTTCCAAACCCTGGCCGGTAACATTGCCGTAATCTTGTTCCCGCTCCCGGTAGTTGCGGTATATATCCGAGCCCCAGTTGCTTCCGGCTGAATCTAAACCTATTTTCCCGTAGTGAAAGGCCATTTCAAATTCCCAGCGGTGTTTTTGGTAAAGCCAGCGGGTTAGGGTTTCGTTAAAGTTGGCACCCCACGGGTGAGTCAGGGGTTGGCCGTAATGCCCAAAATTGGTGAGCGGTTGAAAGTGTGCGTAAGTATAGGGCCGGGAACCGTTATACTCCAATCTTCCAAAAAGTCCTTCTATACCAAAGGCGTTGTAATATTTGATACCGGCCTGATAACTGAATTTATTGGCCCAATACCCACTGGAAGAAAAGAATTCTGAAAAGGTAAACTCATCTAACAGACCCTGGATGTACACCATAAGACCATCCTTCAGTTTGTAGGAACTACCTAAACCCAACAGGGCGTTTCCGGCTCCTGAACCTACCGCAAACTCAATTGGCCGATAGAGTATAACCGGGTTAAAAAAAGCAGGATCAATACCACTTTGCTGATTGGTATCTCCTAAAATAATGGTTTCAAAGAGGCTGATGTTCCAGCGTGGTGTTATGTTTACGCTTAAGTAGTGGGATGACATGTACTTCCGGGCAAAAACTCCTCCCGGACTTACCTCATCCCGCACATCGTATAACTGGGCCCATAAATTGGTGTATTTGAACTTCCAAAATGAGGTTTGTATGCGGAAGAAGGGGTAATTAAAGCCTACGTCTGACAGTATCAGGGAACGGTAACCTTCTCCAAAAAAGTTACGTCCCTGCCCCAGGGTAAATGCGAAAGTAGAGTTCGGGCGATAGCTTATTTCTCCGCTGGCCATGGCGAAGTCAAGGGCATTACCGCCAAATTCACGGGCATAACCCTGGCCGGGAACTACTTTGGTATTGGCTGCAAATTGTGCAATGTAGGCCGGAAAGCGCGCCTGGTTTTCAAGAAAGGATGAAGTAAAGGTAAAATTCTTTCCCAGGCGTCCTTCAAGGTTAAAGCCCCTGGAACTGGTATATAAGAAGCGATTATCCGAAAAATCATTTCCGTACCGCAGGTTTACTATGGGGTCAAGGGTTAACTCATATTTATCGCTACTGAGTTTTACCAGGCTTTCATCAAAGGTTTTTTTCCAAAACCACTTTTGATAATTGAATTTTAAATCAGGTGCCGGATCATAGCCCAGGGTATTGTGTATTTCCTCCCGGCTAAACGGTGATACGGAGGTATGAAAATCCACGTCCGTATTATACAAATCGGCATTTTGCCGAACGTTGAGAATGTGATTTAATCTTTGGTAGTGATATTGGGCTGCCAGAAAACCGGGACAGGCCAGCAAGATCAGAAGGTATCTAGTCATTAACGATCTTCTTGAGGTCTAATGACGCAAAGATCGAATTATTACTGATAAACTCGGGGACAATAGCCTTGAGTTCGGCCACCATGTCTAAATTATCCTTATTCTCAAGATTGTGTTCCAGATGGTTTACCAGGTGTTTTACTTTATTATAAGCTACCGGCTCTACCTCAGCGATTAGTATCTTCGGATGATGAGTAGGTTTGGTATTTTCCTTTACAGCCAACAGCTCCTCGTAAAGCTTTTCACCCGGGCGTAAACCAACCTCCACAATTTCAATATCCTTACCCAACTGCAAACCCGAAAGTTTTACCATTTTCTTGGCAAGGTCAATAATCCTTACTGACTCGCCCATGTCAAACACGAAAATTTCTCCACCATTTCCCATAGCCCCGGCTTCAAGCACCAGGTTGCACGCCTCAGGGATAGTCATGAAATAACGAGTAATGTCCTTGTGGGTGATGGTAATTGGTCCTCCTTTTTCAATTTGCTTGCGGAAAAGAGGAATTACCGAGCCATTGCTTCCCAATACATTACCAAAGCGGGTAATGATGAATTGGGTATTCACACTTTTACGACAGCCCAGGGCCTGAGTATAAATTTCGGCCGTACGCTTAGTGGCGCCCATCACATTTGTAGGATTCACCGCTTTATCGGTAGAAACCATTACGAATTTCTGAATATTGAAATCAGCCGAGAGGTCAGCCACTATCTTGGTACCGCAAATATTGGTCTTTATGCCTTCATAAGGATTGTCTTCCATTAATGGAACATGCTTGTAAGCGGCAGCGTGGAAAACTATATCCGGTTGAAAAACCCTAAAGACTTTCGTCATGCGCGCCTTATCGGTTACATCACCTACCACATATTCAGTGAGTCCGTAATTAGCCGGGTCTTTGGATTTAATCTCATTTTCAAGATCATACAAGGCGGATTCCGCCTGATCCAGCAATATAACCTTGCGTGGAGCGTAGTAGATCAACTGGCGCGATATTTCGCTGCCAATAGAGCCAGCGGCTCCGGTAACCAGTATCACCCGGTCTTTTACCTCCCGGGAAATGTTGACATTATCCAGGATAATGGGATCGCGTTCCAGCAAGTCCTCAATTTTAACATTTTTGATTTGCTTGGCACTCAACTCCCCATGAATCCAGTTTTCAATGGGCGGAACAATTTTTACCTCCAGGTTTTTCTCCAGGGCCGTTTCCGTGATCTCCTTTTTACGTTTGGGGGAAAGGTTGGATTGAATCGATATTATAATCTGGTCCACTTTATTCTTCTCAACGAAGTTGCTACCGAATATTTTTTTCGGACTATACACCATAATTCCTTCTATGGCCTTGCCCACCTTATAAGGATTATCGTCTATAAAGCCGAGGATATCGTAGTCACGCTTACTTTCCTGCTGCAGAGTATTTTTAGTGATCATCCCGGAAGCTCCCGCTCCGTAAATCAAAACTTTGGTTTGTTTTTGCACCCTTGACATTTGGGTACTTTGATAAATCACCTTTACGGCCATTCTGGAACCGATCAGGAAGAAGAGGTTCAAAAGAAAATGGATTACCAATACGGAGCGGCCAATATTAAAATCGGACCGGAAGGACTCACTGGCCATATAGCTGAGCAAAGTGAGCACGAATAAAATTGAAAATGCGATCAGGGAGGCTTTTAAGATATTAAAGGCGTCCCTCAGGCCCGTGTGCCTAATAATACCTGCGTACGATTTGGAAATGAGAAAACCTCCCAGGTAGGCCAGGACCACCATAGCCAGATTGGTAGGCTTCCAGTCAGCGGCCAGTTCCGAGGCATCAAAATTATAGCGAAGAAGCGAGGCGATGAAATACGAAATGGCAATGACACTCAAGTCGAAAGTTAAGACGATCCACCGGGCCAGGTACCGGTCAGAATTTCTATTTACAAACTCTCTTAGCAAAGTGTCATACTTAAATTAGAATGATCCAAAATTACTTCATAATCGCTCAAGCGCAAGGAAACTACTTTAAAAATGAGTAAACCGACTGTAAATCTAAGTATATAGCAAAAAAAGCCGGGTGAAAACCTAACTTCCTATAAAACAAAGATGAACATAAATTATAATTCATACACGAAGTAATATAGTTTACCGGACGGTTTTGAAGGACGAACGGAAAAAGCAAATCAGGAAACGGCCCATTATTGAATTTGCTTATACCTAAACAAGCATCCGTATTTCTTGCCATATAATACCAAAATAAAAAGCCCCGCAAAGCGGGGCTTTTTAAAAATTTTCGGATTGGGTTAAGCTTACACTTTCTCTACCTTACCCTCGTTTAAGGAATATACCTCTCCACTTTCGGGGCAGGTAGCTTTTCCTTCTTCATTAAAGTTCAGGCGATGGCCAAATTCGCTCATCCAACCTATTTGTTTAGCAGGATTGCCCACTACCAGGGCATAATCGGGAACCGTTTTGGTAACCACTGCCCCAGCCCCTATAAAAGCATACCGGCCGATATCATGACCGCACACTATGGTAGAGTTAGCCCCGATGGAGGCTCCTTTTTTAACGGTGGTTTTCTCGTATTGTCCCCTACGGTTTACGCCACTACGGGGATTGGTAACGTTCGTAAAAACACAGGAAGGCCCCAGGAAAACATCATCTTCACAAATAACACCGGTGTAAATAGATACGTTATTTTGAATCTTCACATTCATCCCGAGGATTACCTCCGGTGATACCACTACGTTTTGGCCGATGTTACAGTCCTTACCGATTTCACAGTTTTTCATAATGTGTGAAAAATGCCAAATCCTGGTGCCCTCACCGATGATACAGGGTTCATCGATAACGGCTGTTTCGTGGGCGAAATAATTAGTTTTCATAATTCTTCTTATCAAATGGGTGAGCACTGAGTTCTTTCTTGGCTAAAGGGTGATATTCGCCTTTTAAGCCAATCGGTTCGAGATGGCGTATTTCATGGACAATACGAATAGATGGCATGGTCTCTACGATACGAAAACCTTCTCCTGTCAGTATTTGCTCATAACTGCGAGTGTGCAGGTCCGTAAAACCATCACTAAACTCTAATTCTTCTCCTTCAATCTGAATAGAGCGAAAAGTAGTTTTACCTTCCTTCCGCAACTCTTTAGGAATGGTCTTTTCGTTTATGCTAAGGAACCACCTTACCCTGGCCCTTTCCAATTCAAGGTATCCAGAGGCACGATCATGGGTATGAACATGTACTATATTTTGTTTTACATTCCCAAAAACCCATGTAAGCATATCGTAAAAATGAACACCTATGTTGGTGGCAATACCGCCAGATTTATGAATATCGCCTTTCCATGATGTATAATACCAATGCCCACGTGAGGTGAGGTAAGTAAGATCCACATCATAGATTTTATCTTGAGGGCCGTTCTTAACCTTCTCCCTAAGCGACTGGATGGAGGGGTGAAGCCGTAACTGTAATATGGAATAGATATTCTTTTCGGTCTCTCTCTCTATTTCTTCCAAAGCCTCAATATTCCAAGGGTTAAGTACTATAGGTTTTTCACAAATGACATCCGCATGATTGCGCAATCCAAATCGGATATGGCTATCATGAAGATAATTAGGAGAGCAAACCGAAACATAATCGATAGGTTGATGACTCCGTTTTAATTTCTCGATATGCCGATCAAAACGCTCAAATTCAACAAAAAAATCGGCATTAGGGAAGAAACGATCCATTATTCCCACACTGTCGAATGGGTCAAGAGCGGCCACAAGATTATTCCCGGTATCTTTAATGGCTTTGAGATGGCGCGGGGCTATATATCCCGCTGCTCCGATTAGAGCAAACTTTTTCATGATATTAATACATTCTATTGATTATTGAAACAAAAGTCGAGAGTTTCAAAAACCCTCTTGAATTGATTTTTATCCATATTACTTCCACTAGGTAGACATAGTCCTATTTTAAACAAGTGGTCTGCAGTACCATTTCCTATAAATGGATAATTTTTAAAGGCCGGTTGCAAGTGCATGGGCTTCCACAAAGGTCGGCTTTCAATGTTTTGTTCCTCAAGCCGGTGATGAATTTTTTCACGGGTCAAACCCTTATTCTTTAAAGGGTCAATCAGAATACAAGTTAACCAACGATTGGAAAAACAGGCCGTGGATTCCTTTTGAAATTCAACATGATACCCTTTTTTATTCCACTTTTCAAAATACCTACGGTAATGTTCAAAGTTCGCTCTTCTTGCCTCTATCCTGTTCTGTAGCACTTTCATTTGTGCACGTCCAATACCAGCAAGAACATTACTCAAACGATAGTTATAGCCAGTTTCCGAATGTTCATAATGGGGAGCTTCCTCACGTGCCTGTGTGGCTAAAAAGCGGGCTCTTTTCACCAGGTGCCCATCATTAGACATTAATGCTCCACCCCCACTGGTAGTGATAATCTTATTTCCATTAAAAGAATAAACACCAATCTTTCCAAAAGTACCCGTATATCGTCCTCGATACTTGCTACCTAAACTTTCAGCGGCATCTTCTACTACTGGAATTTCATACTTAGTCCCCAAGGCCATTATTTTATCCATATTGGCCGGAACACCATAGATATGTACTGGAATTATGGCTTTTAACTTTACTTTGGTAGATGAATCACCCTTATCCAGAAAGAAACGAATAGCTTCTTCCAGAGATTCAGGACTCATGTTCCAAGAATCAGGCTCAGAATCTATAAACACAGGGGTTGCGCCTTGATAAATAATGGGGTAAACACTACCCGCATAAGTGTGAGATTGTATAAAAACAAGGTCTCCAGGGCCAACATTGAGCAATACCAGGGAAAGGTGAAGTGCGGCCGTTGCAGAATTAAGTAGGCAACAATCTTTAGACCCCACCATTACACTTAATTCCTGCTCCCACCGGTCCAGGTCAGGCCCCACCGGTGCCACCCAGTTGGAGTCCAAAGTTTTGCCGATATACTCTTTTTCAAGACCTGAAAGATGAGGAGGAGAGAGGTAAATACGTTCCGACTTCATTGACCACAATTAGCTTTCAAAAGTAAAGAGCCTTTAACAGGCTAAACAAAAATTTAATGGTTTTTAACAGGATGCGCTTCAATGGCAGGTACCCCTACAAAAGTTTTTCGGGCCGGAACGTTAGTTCTTACCAAAGCACCTGCACCTATCATACAGCCCTCATTCAAAGTAGTTGCATTGATCAAGGTAGCTCCAGTGCCCACATAAACCTCATCTTTCAAAACGTGTCCCCCACTTACATTTACAGAAGGCATAAGAGAACAAAAGTTCCCTATTTTCACATCATGTCCTATAGTACAGGATAAATTAACCAGGTTAAAGTCACCCAGAATAATATCGGTAGTAAAAATGCTACCGATACCGATTACATTCCCTTTACCCATTTTAATGGTATCTGGATTTTGGAGGGAAACACTTGGATGTAGGATATTCGGGAATTTAAGCTTGGGATTTCTTTCAAGTTTTTGAGCAATGGATTTACGGACAGCCGGGCTACCTATGGCCAATACCACAGCCGTTTGTTCAACGGCTTCAATTAATCTAGAAATCTTTCCCATTACCGGCAAATGGTTTACCAAGGTATCTGTGGTTAAGCCATCATCTACAAATCCTTGCAGCTCAAACTGCTCGTTAAGTCCGGAATACCTGATCATAGCCGCTACCTCACGGCCAAAACCACCTGCTCCAACAATAATGAGCTTAGTTTTTTCCATTATAGGCTTCTCTTATTTGGGTTTCACTCCGTGAAGGTTTAGTAATTCTGAAAAAGGTCTTCCAAAGAATCTTTAGATCCAGCAGCCAACTTTGGTGATCAACATACCAGACATCCAGTTCGAACTGTTCCTTCCAGCTTAAGTTATTGCGGCCCTTTACCTGTGCCCAACCTGTAATACCGGGCTTCACTTCATGCCTTCTATTCTGCCGGGAGGAATATAACCGCAAATATTCCGGTAAAAGCGGCCGCGGCCCTACAAAAGCCATTTCTCCTTTAATAATATTGAGCAGTTGAGGCGTTTCATCTACGGAGGTAACTCTTAAAATACGACCCCAGGTATTGAGTCTTTTCCTATCACTCTCCTCCTCTTTCTGAGTAGTCAAACTTTGAAATTTCAAAAGCCTGAAAGGTTTGCCATGTTTACCGCTTCTGAGCTGTGAAAAAATAATATTTTGAAAAACAAACAGTTGAACCACACCTATGATCAACCAAAAGGGCAACAAAACGATAATGAGTATCAGAGCTACCAGCCGTTGCATTTAACTTTTGTTTCCCGCTACCACCTTCCCTAAAGTTTTGAAGATTACGGAAAAGTATTTTCCCAAACTGCGGTCATTCACACAACTTTTATCCAGTTCTATTTTCTCCGGAAGCACTACTTCGCGATAATATTGTTCGGGGTTTTCCTGAGCGGACAATATCTCATTTTCATTGCTAAAAGCTATGGATGCAGGGCTGGTCATCCCGGGACGCACCTTCAATAGGTAGGCAAAATCTTCGGGATAAATATCTACGTATTTCTGTACCTCCGGGCGTGGGCCAACCAGGCTCATATCTCCATTAATCACGTTAAAAAGTTGCGGCAATTCATCCATTTTGGATTTACGCAAAAAGTAACCTGATCTGGTGATTCTCGGATCGCGGCCACCTACGGTGATCAAGCCTCTTTTATGGGCATCCTGATACATGGTCCTGAACTTCAGAAGCCTGAAAATCCGTCCATTTTTACCGAGGCGGTCCTGGCGAAAAAAAACGGGAAACCCATCATCCAATACCACCATCAGAAAGCCCAAAAGGTACAATGGTGATAAAAGGACTACGCCTACCAATGCTGCTAGCAGGTCAATTAATCGCCACATTATGACTTTCGGTGACCACTTGTTTAATAGTTTCAAAAATGCGCTGACAATCCTCGTTTGTTAACTGAGGATATATGGGCAGTGTAATCACTCCTTCAAACTGATCTTTAGCCATCGGGTAATCTGAGAGTTGATACCCCTTTTCCTTAAAAATACTGAGTTCGGGAAGTGGGATAAAGTGAACATTCAGCGCAATGCCGACTTCGGCAGCTTGCTGAATAACCTTGTCTCTCAATTCACTATTCCGAGGAATAAGGCGAAGGGCAAACAGGTGGTAGGATGATTCAGTTGCTCCTTGTTTGAATGGAGGCAATTGTGCCCAATCTTCGTTTTCAAAAAGTGAAGTGTATTCATCAAAAACCCGTTTTCTTTCGGGCCACAATCGGTCCTTATACTGCCTGATTTGCGCCAGGGCAATGGCAGCACATACATCCGGCATATTTATTTTAAAACCAGGATATACTATATCATAACGCCAACTACCTCCTTGCGATTTGGTAAAAGCATCTTTGGTTTGTCCATTTAGTGACCAAAGCCGCATAGTGGCGTAAATCTCTTCGCTTTTAAAAGGTTCTGGCATATTGATAGCAATATTACCACCCTCAGCACTCGTAACGTTTTTTACCGCGTGTAATGAAAACACGGTAAGGTCGGCCAAACTGCCACAAGGTTGTCCTTTATATTCGGCACCAATTGAGTGAGCCGAATCCGCCATAATCAGAACCCTTCCCAATTTTTCCTGAGTTTCGTTATCCGGTTTAAAGAGTTCTCGCTTTTCCTCAACCACTTTTTGAATAGCTTCATAATCACAAGGCCAACCACCGAAGTCCACCGGAATTATAACTTTGGTTTTGGGACTAATAGCCTCCCTGATCTTTTCAGTATCTATGTTAAAATCGTCCTGGATATCCACAATTACCGGAATGGCTCCTAAGTGCTGAACCACCAGGGCTGTTGCTACATAGGTGTAAGCAGGTATGATAACCTCATCGCCCGGCCTTACACCATACCAATGGAGTGCCAGCATCATTCCTGAAGTGGCGGAGTTTACACAAAGTGAGTGGCTCACCCCTGCCAATTTTGAAATTTCAGTCTCCAGTGCTCTTACTTTGGGGCCGGTGGTTATCCATCCCGATCTCAAAGATTCCAAGACTTCACGCTCTACACTTTCATCGATATAAGGAGGCGAAAAGGGTATTTTTTTTAGTTCATTCATTATTAGAAAAACAGGTTTCAGGGATTGGCAAAAAATCCTTTTAAGGTACCTAGTCCGTAGCTGAGGTGGAAGCGGTAAACCTCCCATGGAAAAGCCCTACGATTTACTTTAAATTGAAACTCAAAGTGGCTGGTTTCCCTCAGCAGCATAAGCCAATAAATCAGATAAACCAAAAGCATTGGTATAAGCAACCAGTAAAAACCCGTGACCACCGAAATCAAAAGTACCACCAACAAGCTTACATTGAACAACAAAAAGAAAAAAGGAACAAAGTGCAATAGCCTTAGCGTGAAAGACCCTAATTTTAGCGAAAAGGCGTTCCACAATCCGGAATTGAAGGCATACTTTCGCAATGCCTTCAAATTATTCTTTGGGTAATAATAGGCCCGGGTGCGGTCGGTAATGTAAAGTTTATATCCGGCTGCATTAATTCGGGCATTCATATCATTATCCTGGTTTCGCACCAAACGTTCGTCATAAGGCCCTACCTTATCAAATACTTCCTTTTTAAAAACTCCATAGGGTATGCTTTCAGCAAAACCGGCTGGGCGGGTTCTGAAAGAGCCCCCGGAAACACCAATAGAGGAGGTGAGTATTTTCAGGCAAAGTTCTGACTCAGGATTCATTTGTTGCATCTGAGGGATAACCTGTCCACTGCAACCAGCCACCCCGTTTGCTCGCATTTCCTCTATACATACACGCAGGTAATCATCGGCATATTTTGCATGAGAACCGAAAATGGCAATGTAATTTCCAGTAGCTTCCTTTATACCTAGGTTAAAGGCAGCAGGGGCAATCTGTTTTTCATTGAATACATACTTCAAACGGCCGTGATATTTAACTGCCATTTCCCTCAAAATCTCAGGCGTCTTATCCGTTGAGTTACCATCTACCGCCAATATCTCTACATCAAAATCGGGAGCTTCCTGCCGTAACAATGAAAGTACAGCGTCATGCACTATGGCTTCTTCGTTGTAAACAGCCAACACAATAGAAACCTTATCTCTACTGACATTCATAACCGCACTCATTTTTTCCAGTGACCCAGGTCACGTTGCAGTAAGCTTGAAATCCGGTCAATATCCTTATTGATATTCTCACGCAGCCATGCAGGGAATTCCACGGCTTCCTTTTGAGCTTTTTTGTACAGGATGGATTTGGTGAGCCCACTATTTTTGATGTTATCTAAAATACCCACCATACCCAACTTCCGCATGGCATTTGCACCTAATCGTATTGGCACTGCTAGAATTGATGATTTAAGAGCTACACTTTGATTTACCTTGTCTCCCACCCCTTGTAATTCCGCCATCTCAAGGCCCAAAAAGTGAAATAGTTGCTTATAAAAGGTATCCGGTTTATTGGAGAGATCGTCATAAACCCCTACAAACAGGCGTTCTCCAAACCATTCACGATATTTTTTCAAGTAAATCCCAAATTTATCCTGATCCCCTAAATCGGGGAACTTTTCAAGGGCTTCATTAAAGTCCATATTAGGGGGTATAGAACCGCTTCTTTTTTGATACATGAAGTTGGACATCATGCGGTCAAAAGGATTTCGCATTACCGTAATGACCTTTACTTCTTTGAGGTTATCCTTAATGAGTTCCACGTATTCCGGATGGTAGAAATAAAGATTGGTAAACTCACCGGTCAACCCTTCCTCCGGAAATTTTTTAAAATACCAATCCAGCCCCTTTTGATAATTGCGGTTAAAAAAGTTAATCTCCTTTTCGTTGGGCAGATTAATGCCCGGGTGCTGACCTAGCATTTTAAAAATATAGGTAGTACCGGTTCGTCCCGGGCCAATGTGAATAAAGTCAGGGCTTTTCAAGGGCTAATTGTTTACGGGCCTGGTCAAAAGTAGTAAAACTGAAACCTCGTTTTTTGAAATAGGAAATAAGCCACTTATACCATTGGTAATGGGCGTGATAAGCCGGATCAAAATAGTTATCGTGAAAAATTACGGTGAAGTATTCCAGGTTTTGGGCTTCCGCTTCTTTGATAACCTCAAGGGTTTTCTCCTTGCCTTTTTCAAAGCTGTCGTCTGTATCATTTATGGCATATACATCCATAATGCTAACCGGAAATTCCAGCATAGTACCATTCACCCAATAGGGGTTTTGAATAGCGTAAGTGGTTGAATCATGAGTGTAACCTGCTTGCGCAAGGTACTGCAAGGTATGTTCATTATTCCTAAGGTAATGCATTCGTAGCCCCTTTGCCTGGTAACCCGAGAGATCAAAACGCTTTTTCTCCTCTATTATTCCTTTCTTATCGGAATAAGCGATGCCATGAACACCCACCGGGAAGCCATCCGAAAAGCCTTTTAGATAACGAATAGTCCTGTGGGCTTTTTTAAGGGAATAGGATAATCCGAGTCCATTTTTAGTTCCTAAAAAGAAATTGGATTGGACCCCATTATCACGATTGAAAGCTATTAACTCCGGTAAGCGGTGTTGCCTGTTTTTAAATAATAAGCCTATGCGTTTTCGAAAAAGCCCTAGGCTTATCTGACCTCTGAGCAAAAAAAGTAAATGCTTCACCAAATATTTAGGAATGAACAGGTCGTGCCAATGATCCGTCCAATGAAGGTGGTCAATATCGTGAGAGATAATTACCTTCAAGCGGTTATCACGTCAATGATTTTTTCACCGGCTTTACCATCTCCATACAACTGAAGGTCTTTGGGAAATGGTGTTTCCCGGATTTGAATAAGCGCGTCTTCCACCTTTCCGGCATCGCTGCCGCAAATGAAGTTAACCCCGTTATTTACCAGCTCCACCCACTCCGTTTGTTCTCTTAGGGTGATGCAAAATTTTCCGAAGAAGAAGGCTTCCTTCTGCAAGCCTCCGCTATCCGTTAATACGAAATCACAATTCTTCAACAAGCGAATCATATCGTAATAGCCTACCGGGTCAATGGTTTTAATACGTGGTGCTATTCCAAACTCTTCAAATTTTTTGCGGGTACGGGGGTGTAGCGGTAAAACTACCTCTTGATCTATATTTTCAAGGATAGTAACCAGTCTTTTTAAAGTGTCCAGGTCATTGGTGTTTTCCTCCCGGTGCAGTGTTACCAAAGCAAAAGGCTTCTCCGGCATATCCACTTTTGAAGGAACCTCATCCAATTTGGAAGAATAGTAGAGAGCCGCATCGTACATCACATCACCACTCAGTTCTATTTGTGCCTGAAACGAATCATAACCTTCCTTACGCAAGTTATGCACAGCAGTTTGAGTAGGACAAAAAAGCCATTTGCTTACCCGGTCTGAAAGAATACGGTTAATCTCCTCGGGCATACGCATATTGAAACTTCGTAAACCGGCCTCTACGTGGCCAACTGGTATGTGCAATTTAGCAGCCACCAAGGCACCTGCCAATGTGGAATTGGTGTCACCATAAATCAGAAACGCATCGGGTTTTTTACGCATGGCTACCTCTTCCAGTTTTTCCATCATCCGTGCGGTCATTGCACCGTGAGACATACTGTTAATATCAAGATTGATAGCCGGGTGGGGAATATTCATTTCCCGAAAAAATACATCAGACATATTCGCATCGAAATGTTGACCGGTGTGCACTAAAAGTTCCTCAATACCAGACCTTTCCCTGATGACCCTTGAAACTACCGCTGCTTTTACAAACTGCGGGCGGGCACCCACAATTGTCAGTATCTTCATTTTATTTCGGATTTATAGATGTTCATTAATCGTTGCGCATACTGTGAACTGTCAAAGTCAGCCTCCACCCTGTTCCGGGCGGCCTTTCGCATACTGTCCATGGCACCATAACCCAAGATCACTTTTTCAAGGGCATCAGCCAGGGCATTGGCATCAGCCGCCTTTACCATGATACCGGTTTCACCTTCTATGATTACCTCAGGAATACCCCCCACACGGCTTGCTATCACCAGCTTTCCGGCTGCACAAGCCTCTACGGCTACATTGGGTAATCCTTCGGACAGGCTTGGCACCAAAACTATATCAGATGAGTTAATATATTCAGGCACTTGCTCCGGAAGGAGTTCTCCAAGCATTTCAACGGATCCAGATAAAGAAAGTGACTGTTTCCATTCCTCAATCTTTGAAGACTTGCTTTCCGGTCCACCCAATTGCAAAACAGCTTCCGGCCTCATTCTATCCAACAATAACGACCAGGCTTTTTTCAAGGTTTCTCCTCCTTTAAGGTTACTTCCAAAATCGGTTGACGCCCGGTGAGCAAAACCACCAAGGAAAAGTATTTTTAAAGGACCTTCTGGTGATGTTCGTTGCTGAGGTTTGAAATTGCTAAGGTCTGTACCCCGATAAGCACAGTAGGCGGGCAAGCCAGGGTATTTTTGCTGAATATCTTTCACGATGGCTTCGCTATTACAAATAGCCGCCCTGGTGCCCTTGGTCCATTTTCTTTCCAGTGATGAGCCTTTTAACTCATCCATATGGAAATTGATATCGCTACCTATGATCTGAGCAAAATGCGGAAGCTTACTTTTTTGGGATAAACGTGAGGCTATCATGCCGCCTACATCCAAACCTACCGAATGAATAATATCCACAGATTTCAACTGCTTCTTAAGGATTTTACGGGTCAAGTATATCCACAACCTAAGACGCATAATTTTGATGGTGCGGTTCTTCTCCGGTAAATAAGGAAAGTTCAACCGGATAACTTTTACTCCTTCGTAATCCACATCTTCCTTAAACGATCTCCCTGGCTTAAAAAAGCGATAATGTACTACCGTAACATCAGCAATCTGTGACAGTGATTTAGCCGCTCGCAGGTTAAAAATACTTTTCTGGGGTTTGTCCTCGGAAGGAAAACCACCGGTGATCATCAGGATCTTCATCGTTTCTGCCACTTCCCCTTAATGATCTGTACCCCCGCCAACATACGGTTTAATGATGATCCTGAATACTTTTTAAACCTTCTGGCCCACTGCTCAAACTCTTCATCACCTGTAACTTTTGCCAAGTAACTTAACTGGCAAATGTGCAGGTTGTGGTACATCATGCTGGCGATGTAGTGCGGATCTTTATCCGCCACCCAGTAATAAGTCCAACGACCTGTATCATATAATGGAAGTGCTTCTTTCAAATATTGCAAACCAGCCTGCCACAGTGATTTGGCTTCTTCAAGACTAGGAATAGCTATGCTGATATCTCGTAGTCCCACCGTGGCATAGCACATTCCGTTCAAGATGTGCTTTCCAGGTATCACTGCTTTTTCCTCATACCACGAGGTATCTTTCAAATCCTGAAACCGACCTAGTACGCCTTGCTCTTCCACTCTGTGCTGATAAGCACGTATGATTTTCCCTGCCAGTTCCACGAGTTCTTCCTGTGGGTTCAACTCGTAGCATCTTGCAATTACAGCCAAGGCTTCTCCCTGGTTCATGGCTGAAAGGGAATCCTGTTTACCGGGGAATACAATACCGTTATAAGGAGTGGTTTCATGTTCCTGTTTCAGAAAATCCAGGGTTTTAAAAAGGGGGAGAGTATATTTTTCGTCAGCCGTTTCGAGGTACAACTCATAGTTGGCCAAAGCATAGGAGCAGATGGTGGTATAGTTGTAAACCTTTTTTCCTTCTGCCATGCGGATGGGTAGCCCTGCCTCGTCAAACTTATCATAGTGATTGTCAAACAAACGATCCTTGATATGCATACCCATAAAAGGGCCAATGGTCGATTTAACTTTCCAGTTATTGTGTTCCACCGATCTCCAGTATGGCTTACCGCGAATAAAATAGATGGACACCTTTTTAAGTTTATGTGCCAGACTCACGAACGGGACAGCAATTTAAAATAGAACTTTTCCAATACCTCCAAATCCACATGGTAACCGTAAGTACCTTCCATGGCTTGCCTTCCCCTCCGCCCCATTTCTTTGGCCTTTTTCGGGTTTTTCAAGAGCTCCTCAAGTCCCCGGGCAATATCCCTTGGATCCTCGGAATTGACCACTATACCGCACTGCGCCTGTGACACTACTTTTTTAAGTTCCGGAAAATCAGACACCAATACCGGAATACCACAGTACATGTATTCAAATAAACGGTTGGGTATGCCTACACGGTTATTGGGGTTATCCTCGTAAAAAACACAACCACAGTAGGCCTTGGCAATTCGCCTAAAGTTCTTCTCCCAAGGCATCATTCCGTCAATTTTGAGATACTCGGAAGTTCCATCAGCTTCAGCCTGCGCGGCCATTTCCTTATCCATTCCATCAATATACCTGCCCACAAACTGCATAATGGGTTTTTTAGTAAGTTTTTCTACCAAAAAGGGTAATGCCTTTACGGTTTGCAGGCAATTGCGGGCATGGGAGTGAGAACCTGAGGTTACAATCACCGGAGCTTTTTCAGTATCTGGTTCTGGTAAATCAATACCTCGCAAACGCTCAATATCAGTGCTGTTCCGAGTAATTTCAATGGGTGTTTTTACGCCTTTAAACAAAGTACTCATGGATTCAGAAACCACGGTAATTCCGTCCAGCTTATTGATGACGGATTTTTCATAGAGCCGAAAAAAGTTACCTAAAAAGGATGGCAGACCCCAATTGGCGAAACGCCCGGCATAATTCTCATGGATATCATAAATAACCACCGATTTAGGAACTTTTTTTTGGAGAAAACCGATATGTGGTAAAATATCCGGATCATGAAACTCATAAACCTCTGCTCGCAATTCAATTGCAGCCTTAACCACTGCCTTTGATCCCTGCCACCTCCTTTGACAGCCTGAAAGGTGGGCTAAACAATGAACCTTAACACCCAAGGATTCAAAGTCTCCTGTTTCCTGCCCCTCTTCACAAATGGCTACCAGGTGTACCTCGTGCCCTAAGCGGGCGAGGCCAGCACAAGCTCTTTGAAAAATGCGGTCATCTTCCCAGTCATGCATACTGGTTATATGACATATTTTTAATTTACGTCCGGTCACGGTTTCTATGTTCCAAGGTTAAGCCAAATGTTCTGATAATTACTTGTAGCGCATTGCTGCAAAGTAAGTTTTGCCCAACAACGAAAAGGGTATTTGAATTCGGTACTTCAGCGTTGGTTCGCCACCCATAAGTCGGTAGTAATTAGCTACGCCTGGTATATTACTTCCTTCAAAATCGAAATTTAACTTTTGTTCCATCGCCTTTTGTATAGCCAAGTAAGTGGACAGTATATTCGAACGGTTCAATAAGCTATCTTCATGATTTATAGAAGCATTAACCAGGTGGTAAGCACTGAAAGAATCATAAGGACAGTAGGCTCCTGATAATGCTTTACCGTCAGGTGTGTATAAAACCAATGCATAGGCCTGATCATCCCTAAGCGATTCCATTATTTTTCGCAGTACTTTTTTACTGGCATCAAAACCACTTTTCTTTCCGGTTTCGGTTTGCAACCACAGCAGATCTTCTATGCACTGCGGTCCTTCCTTCAATAGGATATCTCCATTGTCCATAGCCTTCAATAACTTCTTCAGATACCGCCTTTTGGAAGAATGTATAAAGTTCTGTCCGAAATCAGGGGTATATTTGAAGATATGGGTTTGGCTGGCCATTATGGAAGCCCCTAACTGGTTATAATTAATAATGTCATTATCCGGTAAGGCTAATTGCCATTCTACCAGGGGTTGCTTTTTAAAACCCTTCAGCATTTGGGAAACAACAGCCCCTTCATCCTTAACCCTTTTCGGTATTAAAACTGGGCCGTAGGTATATCCGTAGGGTGGAATGTGCGAAGCGCGCAAACCATACTTTTTAGTAGTAAGCTGAGGTAAGGCACCCACAATATCATCCTCCTCAAAAGCCACGGCCACGTGAAGATCATTCCCCACCGCGCGTAAAAATTCAAGCTGCTGGAATATAGTCGCATTTTCCTTTAGAAAATGATTCAGAGCCTCATGAGCTTGGGCTTGTTTATCATTAAGTATTTCAATGCGTAATGCCATCAAAGCATTTTTTCGGGTAAATAAATGATGTGAAGAAAAACGAAGGTCACTGTTTTGGTATTCCTCGCTTTATCCATTTATTCAAAAACTTGGGATAGGGAATAATTCCTCCGAGCAGTTCAGTTTTAAAGGGTATTTCCGTCACCTCAAAACCAAAGCTTTCCTTAAAGCTATCTAAAGTGGGACGTGTACTTTTACCCCCATACCACATCTCTTTTATACCACCTCGCTTCTGAAGATTGGTCAAAATGGAATACACTATGGCATCAATAGGACTGGTTTGTAGTAAATCCGTATCACTTTTAACTCCGTCAACAATTACCCGGTCACCAATTACGTGAAGACAAATGTAGGCCGACATGGTACCCTCACTAAAGGCACACCAGAATTCCGTGTAATTGGCTACATCTGTAATTATTTTCCACCAAGCACCTCCTTCATCATCATCGTAAAACTCCGGGGGGTGACCGTGACCGTTACGTATGGCAGTGGATTTTAGTATTCTCCGGATGGATTCCTTATGATCCTCTACATTTTCAATTTTTTGAACTTCATTCTCCCTTAGCCCTTTACGAATACGTCTTCTTCGGTTGCCACTTTGCAAACCTTCGAGTGACCAATTTTTGATGGCTTCTTCACCCATTACAAAGGGCATCCAAAAACCGGAGGCCCTGGATTTATCCTTAGGACGGTAATTAAAACCTATGTACGATTGGGTAAAAGCGGGGCGTGCTTCCTTTGAAGAAAGTGGTTCATACATAAGGGCTGGCTTACAGTAGCCATCTCGGGTGGTTTCCCACCAAACCCCATGGCTTTCATGAAGCTTAAAACCACTTTTCTTTTTACCTTCTATGTATTCTTCTTTAGTCATTTAGTCAAAATCTTTCCGTGAAGAGTTTTTAAATCCCAATTGGCAATAAGAGCAAAGTGATACTAAACCTTATTAGGTGAATATTAAATTTTTCGCAGTACCAGCGGTTGTTTACCTCGTGACGTCTTGGCAATTTCATCCACCGCTTCGGTTATCACCCCCACTTGATTTCCAAGGCGTTTATGGATATGGTTAATGATCATTTCAATTTCTTTTCCGGCTCCTGCCGATTTACCATCGTATTGTATGCTAATCTGGTCTTCACCGGTTTGAATAAACTGAAGTTGCCCTACTTTGGTCAGGTCTTTTAAGTATGCCACTAACTGCGTGGCCTGGAGTCGTGTTCCGTTGCTACCGGAAAGGTAATCCTGACTGCGGCCTGCCAATTCAGAGATAAGCCTGGTGCTTCTTCTACACTTACACGTTTCATCGCTGATCACTGCCACATCACCAAGCTCATAACGAATAAAGGGCATTGCCAGATTATCCAGATCGGTAACTACTATCCTACCAGGCTCATTTATTACAGGTTGATCGTGTTCATTCAGGGTTTCAACCAAAACGTGCTCTTCGCAAATATGTAATTGATGGTATTCACATTCAAAGGCAATGGAACCTATTTCATTGCTTCCATAATAGGTATATACGCGGGCGGAGTAACGATCCTCCAACTCTTTGCGTTGGTGAGGGTATAACATTTCACCGGTTGATACCACTACGTTAATTTTAAAATCCTCTTTGAACTGCGAACGATTAATTGATTCCAACAAACCGGTTGCATAGCCTTCCATAGCTACTGGTTTAAAGTCATGCATCATCCGTGTAATGATCCTCACATCCTCATCAGAGCTGGGAAAAGCCTCACCCACCCGTTTATTGGCCAATCGCATTTTAAGTTTACCTTTTAGGGTACCTCCACCAAAGGCTTTCAAATAAATAGCTCGGTCAGATGGTCGTACTCCCCAGTTATACCTAGCTCTCCACAAGGCAGCTTTAGAAATGGCATCGCATTTATAATCACGCCTTATAGTAAGTGGATTACCAGTGGTGCCTCCGGTAGTAGCTACGATGTATTCACTTTCCTTTTCAGACCATATTTTTTCACCTTGCTCCCGGATAATGGGTTTGTTTAATATGGGAATGTTAATCAACATAGAGTATGCATTACCCTCCTTAACTTTCGAAGCAAGGTTTACTTCACGCCAGTATGGAACATACTGAGCCGCATAGTTGAGCAATTTTTGTAGGCGGTTTTTCTGATACTCCTCTAATTTGGCACGATCCCAATCCTGAGATTTAAGCAGTTTTTTAAGTTCATTGATAACCTTAAGGTTTTTTATATTTATAATTCCTAAGGCTATACGGTCTCCTAGATTCATTGGTACCAGATATTATTTTTGGATGAAGAAGTAAACTAAAACTGGTGTGTACTAAGCCGATTTCTGCAATGCGAGTGTGCCTTGCGCTTGATCATCATTTCTTTTAATGGACAAAGAGGGTGTAAAAATCCGCTTTATCGGTAATATTAGCCCTAATACCAACCAAAAAGTCCGGTCATACGGTATAATCAAACCACCTCTAACCCCCATTATTATAAAGGCTACCAGCATTCCCAACAATAAAGATGCGCTTAGCTTGAATTTAGGTGAATTACTGGCCCTCAATAACTTCCACAATCTAAACATAGCCCAAAGAACGAGTATGATAAATGAGAGCGTTCCGAGAATACCAGTTTCACCTAAAATAGCACTAACTGTGTCATGAGCTCCCTGGGGGCCAGCCTCTGTAGCTGTTCGGTCTAATCCCACGCCAAATAGTGGATATTCCTTAACAAACTTCCAAGCCTGTAATTGTTGCTCTTCAGTTACACTAATCCGGGCAGTGGTACGGGCCGCAATACGTTCATCTTCACCCCCCATGAGAAGTCGGGCTTTAACCGGCTCGGGAGCAAACTGAAAAGCCCCGATAGCAATCACTAGAAACCCTATTATGGTCACAAAAATTTGAGATTTATTCTTGAATATTCGAAAAGCTCCAAAGCCTACCATCACCATTACTATAATAATAGTTCCATAAAAGTTGGTTCTGGAACCAGACAATACCAAACCCGAAAGACAGAAAAAAAGAAAGCTCCATCCTAACATTTTACGAAGCTTCGATTGCGTAGCTGTAACCAAAAGTATAGCCGCAAATATGCCATTCCTAGCAATAATCCCCAATGAGTTAGGGTTACCTCCACCTAATGTAGGTGCTCTCATAGTTTCTTCGTTGAGGTCGGTTGGAGCCTGAGTTCCCACCATAGAGTATAAGTCAACACCTGTTATATATAATAAAGCTGGGATACAGGCCAGGGCACTGGCAAGGGCCATAGCTGTGGTGATCATCACCAAGCTTTTCCTTTCATGAATAAGATTTTCCAACATAAGTGCCAGCATACCCAACAATATAAATGTAACCGCCCCCACAATGGCATTTTTACCATTTTCTGCGGATAACCAGGATAACCCCGAAGTCGTGGCAAAAAGAAGAAACAAGGAAATTTTCTTTAAAAGGTCAGACTTAAAGAGCTGGTTTTGAGATTTGGAATGACCCGCTAGGTATATCAACCAGATTATGGTAGTAAGGGCTCCAATAATCCTACCCACGGTCCAACCACCAAGCTCTGGGAAAAAAGATTCAAAGGGCTGGACTAGGAATATCAACACCACTCCCCATATAGGATTAGTAGTCATCCGATAGAGCACGTACATCACAAAGGGCACTATGAAAAACAGAACCAGACTATACATACGTCTTTACGATTTCATGGTTTATGTAACCTCTTCCCACCATAGTCTAATCAAGCCAAATGTTTATGTTTCACCTTAGTATCGGTTTCAAGAGCCTTTTGCACTCGTAATATATAATTCTTTGATTCGTACTCGCTGCCCAAAATCATATGCTCAGCAAAGAGATATGACCTCATTTCTATCTCGGGAAATATCCTGGCCAATGTGAACATTGCCGATGAAAAATGCCCAGCAAATATTGCCGGCCTGGGTTTGTCCAGAAACATCAATTCCAGGGGCATATTAAATTCAGTTGTTTCACATATTTCGCTGATCCTCTCACGCATATGTTTCGACTCACTTCTATGATGTACGTATTTAAAGTGAAGCCCACTTCCCGATACATCCTCCATTACCTTTTTCAGCGACCAAAGATAGTTTTCTTCGGAAACAAGCTTCCGGTCTACAATATGCGATCCAATAAAAAGGAACTCATCGGTTTGGGGGTGCTGCTTCACCTTAGATTGAACCCAGGTATAGTTATTATGAACCAATTTGTCACCTCCCCTAACCGGAAAGTCAAACATGGAAAAAAAGGTGATTTTGCCAGGGGGTCGATAAGCGGGTGGCAATATCCCTTGGTAGAGAATATTTTTAGCCAGTATGCGAAGCGATCTAAAGTGATAGGCATTGTAAAACTTTCCCTGGCCACGTTTGTCAGCTACATTCAGTGTAGGGGTACCATCATCCAATACCGTAATGGCCGAAACCTTGTTTTTCACCTTTAAAATAAAAGGGTACAGGTTTCCATCCACCAGGTTACCGACTATGATTTCATCGGGCTGGCATTTATTAAAAGTACCCTCCAAAAAAGCCTGGCTCCTGGTGAAAAACTCGCGGTCTGATTTATAATCACTTGGCTTTTCCCATTCAAGTCTGTACAGCTCCGACCACATTCCATCTGTACCCAATTGATTAATTCCCTCAATACCCTTGGTATGCCTGGTCATAATGGCAATATGATCATCTCCCCCTCCCTGCTGATACACATACTCAATAGCATTGAGATAATGGGAGGGGTTAACAACAACAAATAGTCGTTTGCTCATCTCTTAAAGGATGTTCATTGGCTTTTCACCATTAAACAATCGCAAGGCGTTACTGGCTGCTCCCCTTCTCAGATCGAGAATTGAAGATTGGGAAAAATACGAGGTATGTGGGTTTATAATCAATCGCCCCTGCAGCCAATCGGGCTGGTCTCTCCAGGCCTGGATAAGTATATTATCGCCAGGTGGTTCCTGGGGAATTACATCCAGGTATGCGAATGACAACTTTCCGGACTTCAAGCTATCATGCAGTACAGAAAGGTCAGACAAGATACCACCACGGGCTGTATTCACCAATGCTGCACCATCCTTCATCGCTGAAATGAAATCCTGGTTTACCATTCCCAATGTTTCCGGGCTCAACGGGCAATGGATGCTGACTATATCGGCTTCAACAAGAAGTTCAGATAGTGAATGGACCCGTTTTGCTCTAACAACCTTCTCATGCCCGCTCTCTTTGAAAGGATCAAAGAACATCGTTTGAAAGCCCAGGTACTGGCACTTCAGCAATACGCTTGTTCCGATACGCCCGGCACCGATCACTCCAACTTTGGTTTGATTAGCACGTTTGATATGTGGTAAGATGTTTTCCTGCCAGGTGTCCGTCAACTTTCGAGCGATAGAATCATAGCGTAAAACTCCCCGGCTTATTGCCATGATAAAGGTGATCGCAGTATCAGAAACCTCATCCACGCCATAATCAGGATTATTACAGCAGGTAATACCTTTTGACTTCAGATAATTCACATCCAGGTTATCAAAACCTACCCCGTACCGCTGAACACCCCTGAGTTTTGAAAGATCTTTCACGTATTCAGCATCAATCTTATCATGCCAAACCAAAAGAACTTCGGTATCAGGCCCAGGTCCGGTACCTACCAGTTCGCCCAGTATTTCGAGTTCTTCAGCGGATGGAGAATCAAAGTAGTCTGTTATCGCAATCTTGGCCATCTCTCTGCTATTTATACAATACTATATTCCAGTGATCCAATATTCTCAATGGTCTGAACTACCTTATCACCGGCATTGATGATATTATTTTCCACCCCACTTGGTGTTCCGGTCAGTATAATATCACCTTCTTCCAGTCGTGTAATTTGTGATATAAAAGACACACTTTTTGCCGTATCATAAATCATATCACGCAAGTAACCCGATTGGGTAAGTTTTCCATTTATTTCCGTTTCCAGCTTAAGAGGGGGAAGTTCCTTTAAGTCCATTTTAAGGCATACATCGAGAGTAGGACAGAAATTGAACCGGCTTTTGGAAAAACCCAGATGATGATCCCTGCTATGTAGGTTGGAACACGTTATATCGGCACAAACTGTAAACCCCTTTATATAATCCTTTGCATCTTCAACCCCTACATTTTCACAGGTTCTTGAAATAATAATACCCAGTTCAACTTCTGTCCACATACTTTCAGAGTTGGACGGATAAGGAACCTCAGCCCCTGAAAAACAGAGGGCTGAGAGTGATTTTACAAAATAAAGTGGTATCTGGTCACTAAGCCCAACACCTTTGTAATTCAGGGCTAAACAATGGATATTCCTGGGGTTGATCATTAGTTTCTAGGATCTATATTTTTATCTAGCAACTCCTGCACAATGTGCGAATACTGTGGTTCACTTTTTTCACCGGAACCCTTAAAACGCGCTACATATTCCGCAAACTGGAAATCTTCTTCGTAATCAATGTCAATATTAGCTTCGCCATCGGTAGTAAAAAAGCCCAATTTACCGGTGTAAACTCCCCAACCAAGGTTCTCATAGTTGGCGATAAATTTCTTGCAGTCAAAAACGGTTATCGCAAAATTTAGGGCCAGTACCGGCTCAAGGTCTTGTGAACGCGGGTGTTTACCAACCCTGGAAAAATTGATTGTTTCTCCTTTATAAAAACAATGTGTCTGGATTTTTTCACAACACAGCATAGTGTCAAAATCATTGGAAGCAAAGTACTTCCATGCGGCATCCAACTCTTCAGCAGTAATAAAAGGGGAAGTGGGGTTAACCACCGCGAGGTAGTCTGACTTCTCATTGATCATAAAATCATAGAGATATTCATCTATCAAAGAAGCACTGGTAGCCAGTTCAGCTTTACGCTTGTAAAACTGAACACCGCTTTCCTTCGCCAGTTCCCCGAAATAATCGCTGTCTGAATTGATATATATATCCTGTAAGTATTGGGTGCCTTTTAAAGCATCGAGTATATAACTAATCAAAGGCTTACCATTGAGCAGGCGCAGGCTTTTTACCATTACGCGCTGGCTCCCTAGCCTGGCAGGAACTACAACTTTTACACTACCCTTTCTCATTTATCCTAGTTTTTCTTCTACCAACTTAATCTGATCCAATACACGTGCAGCATAACCCCACTCATTGTCATACCACAATACAAGCTTCAACATATGACCTTGTAATACATTGGTCCAACGGTGATCGATCACAGCGGCATAATCCGCTTTTTTGAAATCCAGGGAAACCAGTGGCTCCCAGTTATTGTGCACTATAGGCCAGTTTTGGCTGGATTCCATTTTTTCAAAAAGATCCAGCACATCTTTGGTCTGTGCTTTATCCCTGATATGGAAGGTAAGGTCGGCACTACCTACAATGGCGGTTGGTGTTCGATATGAGAAAGAACCTATAATTTCTTCTGTAATACCTTCCTCCTCCAATACGGTGCACGTAGCGGTAATAGCAGAGGTAGGTTTGGGTATCATATTGCCAATGGAGGATCTTCCCAGAGCAAAATGGTGGTATATCTCACCGGGAACGGACCATGAACTGGCAGGACCATCCATCAGGTTCTGGTAGCTCAGCCAAGGGTGTAATGTGGTAGCGTAGCCATGCTCAATGCCAAAGGCTTGTTTAATAGCTTTAGTAACCGGGGCTATAGCGGTTGCATCACAGATACTGGTAGAAATAACATGGTGTTTCCCCACATCCAGCAGATGCTCGTTGGCACCCAATACCATGGTGAAATCAACATTTTTAGGAGAATGTGTCACGAACACTTTTTTGGCCTGACCGCTTTCAATCACCTTTTGAGCGTCCAGAACATTCTGGTACACCCCTGAAGCATCTATAACGAAATCCACGTCATGTGATTTCCAATTTACATCAGCAATTGATCTTTCATGGCTAATGGCTATCTTATTACCATCCCCACTAACCAAATTTTCACCTTCTACACGATAAGCTTTATCCAAACGGTCGTAAAGTGTGTCAAAATTTAGGGTATAAGCGATGTTGCTATTATCAGGGTTGATATCATTGATCGCTACCACCTGAAAGAATTCCTTGTTAAGGTTATTTCTGAAAATAGCTCTTCCGATTCGGCCAAAGCCATTGATGCCTACTTTAATCATGTTGATTTGAATTGATTTAGAATTAAGAATTTATATCCTGGAAAAAATATGTAAGATCCGGAATTATAGTCACTTCCGGTTTATCTTCAAAAAAAACAGCCCACCCGTCAAACTGTGTATAGCGGGTCATAAAAGCAAAACCGGCATCCACCAACAGAGCGGTTTCATAGTCTATCTTGCTATCTCCTACATAAAGGCAAGGATGCACGACCGGAAGTTTCTTTATATGTTCCTTTTTAGAAACTGGGCCTCCATAAATACCTTCAAAAAAAGAAGTGATATTGTTTTTTTCAAACAGTGCCTTAACTTCACGCTCAGCTCCGCCCGACAATGCCCAAACCGGCATTTGTGAAGAGGCTTTCCTTAGGAAATCCTTTGATCCCTGAGTCATCTCCGCTGCCATAAGGGTTTGCTGGTTCAGTTGATTATAACGGTTCAAAAGAGCCTGTGATATCATGGTGTCTTTACCAAAATACTTTTCGATCTTGATCTCACGGGGCAGGCCATTGTGCAATATGAAATAGGAAAGGAATTCCTCCAGCCTCTCCCCTTCCGCAAATTCACTTGCCGCCTTCCGCATATTATCGTGTTTGAGGGTATTGGAATCAAACAGAACTCCATCAACATCCAGTATTGTACTTTTAAAAGCTTTCACTGGTTTTCCACTCTTTTCAGGATGGTAGTAATATTCTCTACAAAGCGCTGTGTGGCGTGCCCGTCATTTTTATAACACTCCATTTCCACCGCTTTTTGACGTTCGGCTTCGTGCAATTGCGGGTTTTGCAGGTAATTTTCAATAGCCTCCTTCAGGGTTTGCAGGTTGGTGGTTACAGAACAACCTCCAAAAGAGACAAACTTGGTTAAGTGAATGTATTCCAGCAAGCGTCTGGCCGACTTCCATTTCGGGAAGTCCTCAAGATCAAAGGCGGTTAAGACCACGGGCCTGTTAAGGTAGGCTGCTTCAATAGCGATGGTTGAACCGGAATTCAGACATACCGATGCTCCGTTGATAAGACTGGAAAGCTTGATCATATCATTATGCTTCATATACCATGTAAGCAAGCTGTTTTCAGCACCCGGAAGGTCCAGGGCCACTCTTTTTGAAGGTAATTTTTCCAATCTTCCCAACCAACTTTGATCGGACCGGCTGGCCATGAGGTTGGCCATATGAGGCCGTACGATCAGTTGCATCTCTTCTCCAAAAGTGTTGTTCTCCACTTCCCGGGCCAGCCATTCTACAATGTCAATTTCATTGGGTGCAAAATAAGAGGCGGACATGGTAAAGAACAGGTAAGGCTTTTGATTGTCCAGCCCCAATTGTTCCACAAGTGCCGGAACTTTCAACTCTCCTTCTCTTACCCTGGCGTGAATATCAAAGTGAGTAACCCCGGTATTGAATATCTCGGAACCTGGCACATTATAATACTCCTTTAATTCTTCATTCATCACCGGACCCCAGGTCAAATAGGAGTCACCCAATACGGGAAAAACACCTTTTGAGGTTATGTTATCCCAACTTAATATATAGATAGAACGGTGAATACCCAGCCTGCGTGCCGCTTCCAGCAAGCATATTTCCATTTCATCCACTGGTCTTGTGGAAATGATTACATCAGGCCGTATTTCCTCTAATATCCTTGCTGCATCAGGCTTAAAATATCCATTGGCTTCCATCTTTGTAAACGCCTTGCGCCCTCCGGGTAAAACGCGGATAAAAGCTCCCAGGTAATAATACAAATGATTGGGAAGGCGTCTCTTCAGTGAATTCTTATTGGAACGGGTACGCCACAAATGTTTTTCCCAGAGTGCCGGATTCTTACGGATATTCTGGTGTACATGAGATCTGAGGATACCACGATGCTCATCGCCACGATCTATTTTAGATTCAAATGCATGGATAGAAGCGCCTTCCTTTTCAACAGTAGCGCTCAATGCTTCAACAGCATCGGGTTTGGCCACTACATGAACATCAGCCACCTTACTGAGCTGCCCCAGCAGGCCGGTTTGTAATGCCCCCCGGGCAGTATGCCCATGGGAAATGATATAAACAATTTTTTGCATTCCTAGCTTATTCGTGTGTTCTTCGGGTTAAACACTCTTCCAAAGAATTCCTATTCGCTTTTTAGGAAACCCGGATCGAATGAGAAACCCGAGTAGCCTATACCTCATATTAAAGGGATATTGTTTCTTTAAAAACTTTACTCCCTCCAGGGCTGAAGATTTATCTACACCAAACTTGTAAACCCTTATAATACTGCCTAGCATCTTAGCGGCTAGGGCTTTCTCTGAGGTTTTGTCAACCTGATCAAAATATTTAGGCCACATCTTTAAATGCGATCGGTGGATAAAAGCGTTTTTGGACTGTGAAATAGATCCCGATCTTTTGCGGTATTTAACAAAGGGTTGAGAGGAAAACCGGACCTCATAATTGAGAATAAGACGTATCCACATATCCACATCTTCTGTAAAGAGGTTTTGATCATATCCTCCTACTTCCCGGACACAACTCATACGCATCATAACAGATGGGGCGGGAATGAATTGCTTTCTCAGAAAAGTACTCAGATCCACTTTACCGGAGGGCATAGCCTTAAGGTCAAAACCCTTCTTTGATAAAAAGCTTTGATTAATAAGATTATCCTCTTCATCTATTTCCGACATATCACTATAAACCAAGGCACAATTTTCCCCGGCTTCCTCCATTATCCTCACCTGTTCAAATAAGCGGCCTTCTTCCCAAATATCGTCCGCTATGCCGGTCAAATATTTACCTTTTGCCAGCTCATTGAATTCCTGCACTGTGGCAACAAGTCCTTTGTTTTCCTTGTGCTTGATGAAAGTACACTGGTACTCGTTCTCTGTAATCCAGTTATTAATCACTTCCACCGAATCATCGGTGGACGCATCATCAATAATAATGTGCTGAACGTTAGGATATTTTTGCGCTTTTACACTTTCCAGGGCGGGAATTACAAATTTTCCTGTATTGTAAACAGCCGTACGAACCGTAACAAGCGGATAGTCCATATAAATTTAAATATCCCGGATTAGTTTGGCCGGGTTACCACCGATTATAGAATTGGAAGGAAAGGATCTGGTTACTACTGATCCGGCTGCAATAACTGAATTCTCGCCTATTTCCACTCCCTTAAGAATAATAACATGGGCACCTATGAAAACATTATCGCCCAATTTTACGGTTGATGCCTGGGGCCTTTCCCTTCTTCGGTCAGGATCCAGCATATGCCCATCTGAGTTGGAACAATAGAAATTAGGCCCAATAAGGCAGTCGGCTCCGATCTGTATTTCTGCATTGCCACAAAACAGGCTGGCATTATTATTCAGTATGGTGTTTTTGCCAATGCTTACCGTACTGTCTTCAGATTCAAGCCTGATCTGTATATAACCTGAATAGAAATAAGGTGAGTCCCTGAAACCCAGTTTTACGTTTTTCTCAAACCGGAGTTCGCCACCTTTCCTGATCCTGATCAGTGACGGTTGATTAATGATTGGAGAGCCCTCAAAGCAGTTATCGCTTATAGCGCGATACGCCCGCTTTTTAAAGCCGAACAGATATCTATACAATGTACGAGTTAATGACATCAATTATGTAATTGGTATCCTGCATGGTTTGAACCGGGCTGATCGGCAAGCTCACTACTTCCCGATGTATCCTTTCAGAGATTGGAAAGCTCATGTCCTTCATTTCTGAAAATGCTTCCTGTTTGTGCGGAGGTACAGGGTAGTGAATTAAGGTCTGTATGCCTTTATCATTCATGTACTCTATAAACCGGTCCCTATCTTTTATCTTAACCACAAAAAGGTGAAATACATGGTCTTCCCCTCCCGAGTAAAAAGGAAGTTGTACATGCTCGTTGCGGATGCCACTTAAATACTGACGGGCTATCTCACGCCTTTTTGCATTATCATCGTCAAGGTTAACCAGCTTATGGCGTAGGAATGCAGCCTGTAGCTCATCCAAACGACTGTTTACGCCTTTATACAGGTTATAATATTTTTTATGTGAACCGTAATTACGGTATGCAGAAATAGCGGAAGCCAGTTCATCATCATCAGTGGTAATGGCTCCCCCGTCCCCGATACAACCTAAATTTTTTCCGGGGTAAAAGGAAAAGGCACTGGCATCGGCAATGGCACCGGCCTTTCTTCCATTGTCCATCTGTGCACCATGGGCCTGAGCCACATCATCAAACAGTAAAAGACCGTGGTCTTCAGCAAGTTTTTGCAGACCCTGCATATCGCTCAACTGTCCGTAAAGATGTACCGTAAAAATAGCTTTGGTATTGGCAGTTATTGCTTCAGCAGCCAGGGAAGGACTCATGTTGAAAGTTTCCACATCCGGTTCAACCAGAACGGGTTTAAGTCCGGCATGGTAAACGCCCAATATAGTAGCGATATACGTATTGGAAGGTACCAAAACCTCATCACCCTCTTTCAGTTTACCTAACTGTTTATATGCCTGTAAGATAATAGTGATAGCATCAAGGCCGTTGGCCACTCCTACGCAGTGCTTTGCTCCGCAGTATTCGGCAAATTCACGCTCAAAACTCTCCAGGTTTTTACCCAAAAGCACCCAGCCGCTATTCACCAACTCATCCACAGATCTGTGGAAGCTTTCCCGGTAAGGCTCATTGATAGCCTGAAGGTCTAAAAACTTTATCATTATCTTGACTTTTCGTTATAAAGTTGAAGTAGGGGCCCAAACATTTTCCGGGCAATCTCCATTTCTTCAGGTGTAATAACATTTACCCCTTTTTTATTGGCTTCATAGCCATCAACAGAAGGGATACTATTCAGATCTACATTCAGAAATTCGCTGAAATCGAAGTCCTGAGACAACTTAAAATGTTCAAGCACCGGCTTTAGCGCTTTATTGGGATCGCTTTTGAAAATGTCATAATCCACTATTTTGCCGGCATCGATATTCTTAAATAAGAAGTAATTTCTAACGGCAATAAGAAAGGCGGTTTTAATGGTGTAATTACCAGCCAGTACTTCATCAATATAGTTTTCAAAAAGGTCGGACAGTTCCGCATCCTCCTTTACAGATTCTATAACCTGCGAGAGAGCATCGGAATACCACTCCCCGTAAAATTCGTTCTTAATGCAACTGTTCAATATTTGCTCCGGATGCCTCCAGATAGCCCACTGCTCAATTTTAGGGAAATTATTATGCACCCACCTTGCTGAGAAATGATTGATATTCGTAATGATCACATGAAGCTGCCCCGGCCTGAAGCTATCCTGTACCGAGGAAAATTTCTGATGCCAATGAGATACAAAATAAGAGCTATCCAAAACTTCATTTTGCAGATCCTTGAAAAAGGAAATATCCTCAGCAGATACTCTCTCATCATTCAGCAACTGATACATTTTCTGACGGATCGGTCCGCTGTTAAAGGGTCGAAAGATCAGCTCCACCTGGGGGTGTGCAGCCAGTGTCCGTGAGATAGCGGAAGTTCCCGACCTATCAAATCCGATTAATATGAAATTATTCATCCGCCTGAGATCGATAGGATTGAAAGATATCGCCAAAAAAGTCAATATGCGAGGTAGTAGTAAACTGATTCAAAGGCAGAAAAAAAGCTTCCTGTCCATAGAAAGCACTGCACTGAATACCTCTTTCCCAGTAAAACTCCTTCAGCTTTTGCTTATCCACTCCTTTCGGTAGCCTGAAGAGATAAACTCCCGGCACACTACCATTATAGTTTTCATAAAAGGGACTACAACCCAACTGCGTGAAAACCTGGTTAAAATATTCCTTACGGGCTTTCCGGACCTCGGTCCATTCCTCTATTTTGGAGAAATAATAACCAACTACGTTCTCAACGTAACGTATCATTTCAGCGTCTTCATCATTGTGTAATTCCTGGCCTGATATCAAACAACCCCCTATTTGGACCGGAAAGAACTTAGAAAAGCTCATCAAGGCGTATTTTCCAATAGAACCGCACCTGCTGTTATTAGAGAATTTTGAGTTAAAGGCAAATGCACAATCTTCAATGAGGTATTCCGCATCTGTATTTTCCTCTAGCAAGCGATTATCCGGGTATCCAAATTCATGATTGGCCACCAGCACATCCTCTGGCTCCGCCACATCACGATGCCATTTATTCTTTATTTCAATAGTTTTGGTTACGCAGCTACTGATGTAAAAGTTATCTGAAGTGGTTTGGATCTTCACCGATAAAGATGATGAATGATCTTTGTGATATTGTTCAAGAGCCAGGTACAATGCTCTTCTGGCCCCGGAGGTGATCAGGACTTTTTTACCGGGGTAACGCTCCTCCATCATTCCCTTTAGATCGAAAGAATATTTCCGGTGTATTTCGGCATTTTGGAAAATATCATCAGCCCTGAAGGGGATAATCAAAAAGGCCGGGTGATTATTGTCAATATACCTGGTAACGAAAGAATTGGAAGAAAGTGCTTTCAAATCTTCAGCTTCTCTATATCAGTTGGTATGAACCTGTATTGATCCTGTAGAAATCATGTGAATAGGTTCTGCCACCCATCCTCTCTTTCCAGGCCAGTAAACCGGGGTTTACACTTTTCCCCCCATCCTCATTGGCCGTTCCAAAATCGAAAAACCGTTGATCTGCGAAATACTCATCCAGCAAGCTTATAAACAAGAAGTTAAGAGCCCCTTCTCTGCGGCCTTCATCTGTGGCGGAAATATACTGGCTGTGTGCAACGGTGGGCGTTTCAAACATCACCGTACCTGCCAGTATCTGTTTGTCATTGTCCACCGCTACAAACAGGCGAATTTCCTCATTGAACCTTTCTTTTAACAGGTTTATTTCTTCAAGGGAGTGTACTGGTTTTACTCCAAAACGGGCCTTTAAATTAGGTTCCAACACTTGCTGCCAGAAGCCTTTAAAATCATTGCTTTCTTGCACCAAAACACCATTTTTTTCGGCTTTGCGGGCCTCCCGCCTGATATTGCCGGCATAGGGTATGCGATATTCATAATCTACCGCAAGGGCGGTATCCCTGCGAAAGAGAGTGGCCTGGGTCAAAAAGAGGCAGTATTCGATCTCATCCGTCTGGACGGTATTGTAAAACCTGGGAAAATGCTTGTACACAAGTTGCTCTATGCCCAGCTCACTATAATATTGTAATATACTTTTAAAGACCTCCATCTGAACCGGAAGTTTGACCTCCTTTTTCATGATAAACCCGCCATAAGTAAGCCCTTGGTGAGAAGCCACCTCCCGGGCATTTTTTTGATTGGCAGGCAAGCAGGCTAACAGAGCATCCTTTTCGTCAAAAACCATTACTGAATGATCCTGAAAACGATCTTTATGATAATCCATAAAGCCACGTTTGAATAAGAAAGTAGCGTTCATGGCAGATGCAACGAAATCGTCCCATAGACCATCATCAATGCCTGATTCAAATCGCTTTACCTTCAGTGTCATGGATCTACTTATCCAGGTTTACGTATTTCTTATAAGATTCATAATCCCGCAGATAATCATTTTCATCATAGGGATGTGAAGCCATTACCAGACAGATCGCCCCGGAAGAAAAATTGATTTCACTGGCCCAGATACCGGGAGGTATATGTAAACCGATATATGGCCTGTTGAGCTGGACCAGCCGCTTAGTATGCCCGTCATCCAGCAAAACCTCAAAAGCACCACTGGCCGCTACTAAAAACTGATGACATTCTTTATGGGCGTGGGCACCTCTTGATTCCCCACCCGGAATATCATACAGGTAAAAAACCCTTTTTACGTCAAATGGTATCTCCCGACTATTATTAACCGGGGTAATATTTCCCGCCCGGTTAGCAATCCTGGGCAGGTGGATCATACTACAGTCAAAAACCGAAATTGTCATTGAATTATATTCTGGGAGTTAGACAAAAGGTTGTGGTCCCTTATATAATCGCTTTCATCATAGAAAGTGTTGGCCAATGTAAGTGCACAGGTATTGGTGGCAAAATTTTCCAGGTGTCGCCAGATACCGGCTGGAATATACAGACCGTAGTAAGAACGGTTAAGATGATATTTCTCCTCCGTTCCATCGGGATTGGTAATCACCACATCAAATGAACCGGAAAGGGCAATGATCACCTCATGTTGCATTTTATAAGCATGGCCTCCTCTTATCTCTCCACCGGGAACGTCATAGGTCCAGAAAACCCGCTTGATCTCAAAGGGTATATGATCATTGGTCTGGAGGAAGGTAAGATTACCTCTTGGATCCAGTATTTTAGGCAATTCTATGATCTGTACATTATACATGGCTGAACCTTTTTCCAAATTTACTTTTGATCTTAGACACCATAATAATGGCTTGCTTTTCTTTCATTATCAATAAGCTGCTCACATTTATCAACACAAAAACCGCCACCAACACTGGCAAGTCCACGTAAGGGTTAAAATCTATAAAACGCTTTAAGTAGAACACCAGTGCCAATGAAAGCAATCCGGATGCAATGATCTTATAGAACAGGCTGTATTGATCCACGGTATCCAGACCTACGTGTTTTCGTATCATCACCGTCATATATACGGTGCTGATCAACTGCGTCAGCACAATCACCGACAGGAAAAGTATGGGGCTTTGTTCTCTGAAGGTAAAGGCTACCAGCAGGTATAGACTGATCCTTATCGGGCTCATTACCGCATTTATACGAAGAGTTACATAGGAGCGACCCAGGGCATTGCAGGCATATACTTTAAAAGCATTATTACAATACAGAAGCCCTACTATACCCGTTAAGGCCAAAAAAGGTGCTGACGGTAACCATTTGGTGCCGTATAAAAAGACGATGATCTTTTCGGATAGAAGACTTATGGCCGTAAAAAGCGGGAAGGTGATCAAGAAGATCCTGGTACTTTGAGAAAGGTAATATTTCCTGAAGTCTTCCAGGTCATGCTGTAACCTGGAAAGAATAGGGAAGTAGGACCTTGTTAAAATAACCCCGATCTGATTAGCAGGAATCTGCCCCAGGCTCCTTCCTTTCTGATAAAAGCCCAGCACCGCAGGGTTAACAAATTTTCCGATCAGCAGGATGTCCATCTTTTGGGCAAATTGAGATATGATATTCCCATATAGAATATTCTTGCTGAAGCTCCATATTTCATTGAAACTATCCCGGTTGAAAACCCAACTGGGCGACCATTTTCCCTGCACCCAGTACAATATTGATGAAATAGCCAGGGAACACAAACTGGAAAAAACCAGCGCCCAAACCCCATAATCCAATAAAGCGAGGCTAATACCTACTATTGCTGCGGCAACCTGACCAATCACTTGGGCAATGATCCTTTTTTTAAGGTCCAGGGTACGGTTCATAACATTCTTTTGTACTACCGATAAGGAAGTTAAGAGAGGGCTTAAAGACAGTACCCGCACTAAATTAACCAGCCGGTTATCTTCGTAAAACCAGGCTATGGCCGGAGCCGAAAAAAATAAAATGGCAGCCGCCAGAAAGCCGATAAACAGGTTATAAAAAAATACCGTAGAAAGATCTGTTTGGTTGATCTCCTTTTTTTGGATTACCCCAGACCCTGTTCCCGCATCCACAAAGAGTGAAATAATGGAAACAAATACCGTAGTCATAGCAATAAGCCCAAAGTCCTTTGGATCCAACAGCCTTGCCAAAACTATACTTACCACAAAGGAGACCAGGAAATTGGAAAAAGAAAGGATACTATTCCATTTGATGGAATAGGTGGCTTTTGATTTATAATACTCCGAACTTTCGTTTTTCAAAGCAAAACCCCACCAAGGGTTAAATTTTTATACTGGGATTTCTTTTAAGTAATATCCTGGTTGTATGAATATCTGTACCGATCAATGTGTAAGCCATTGTTTTTCGGCATTTTTACTAATAGCAAAAGCGTACATAGAGATCTTGCCACTTGCCTCAAATATCCTTTCTATTCTCAAAACCGTATATCCTGTACTATCCAAAAGATAGTTCAGGCTCAGGTGGTTGTACAAATGATGGTGCAGGCTGCCCAGGCTATTATCTGATGAAGGTTTGTAATAAACGTTCATCTCATCCGGAATTTCGATGTATAAGAGGCCATGCTTATCATTCAAGACCTTTTGAACATCCGATAGAAGTTTATGTGGCTTTTCAATATGCTCCACCACCTTATTTAGTGTGACGATATCAAAACTCCTTTGATATTCTTTCTGTCCTGAAAAGAGTTGGTTGTGGAATTCAAAGGGAAAACTGTGGTCTATATGCACAGTACTCTGCCGGTCAGGCTCTATCATCACTCCTGTAAAATCCGGATTTACCTTCAAGTATTTATATAAAAATACACCTAGTCCGCCTCCGATATCTAAAATAGAAGGTGTGGAACTTTTTTTGAATTGTTGTATCCAGTTGCGGTAAAAATTGGCAACTCTCTTTACGCGGTAATAGTTATCCGACCTTTGGTTCGGTATTTTCAGGATCCGGTTAAACCTATCCCCGGAAGCCAGATCGCCAAAATCGATACTATAATATTTATCCGAGATTTGGGCCAGTTTCTCATCCATGCCTTCATAGTGGACGGCTTGAAAAACGGAACATGATGAGCACTTGTGCCAGGTTCTTTTAAAGCTTGTTTCATCTGCACCAATAAAAGCTTCAAAACGGTCTGGGTTTTTAATTTCCAATACCGGCTCACTAATAAGCTCATGGTTACATATTTTACATTTCATTCCCTGTTAAGGGTTAGATTAACAAACGATAATTTGGTTAACCCTCTGGCACGGGCAGAGACTCTGCTTGTTGCCAATCATCCATAGTATCCAGGTTGCAATAATAATTTACATCCGATACCACGTATGATATCTTACCTGAAAGTAATGAATCATGGTTCAGGATTATATCTCTTTTGATAACATAAACTGACCCATCGCGATAATAGGTTTCAGGTAGATCCTGCCTCCGATTTATCCTTACATCCCCAGCTGCAAAATTCAAAAAGTCCTGGTCATTTGGTTTAAAAGTCCAATAAGGGCTAAACTGATGGGGCACCGGAAGTACGCTTATCAAACAATCAGCCTCACTTTCAATGAATCTGTGAACACATTTATCGACAAAACCTTCCGGCTTATACGGGCTTGTTGGTTGTAAAAGGCAAACTGCATCATAATGGTCGCCCTCTTCATCCAAATACCTTAAAGCATGTCTCAATACATCAATGGACGGTGTATTATCAGAAGCCAGCTCCTTTGGCCTTAAAAAAGGTACTTCTACACCGAAACTTCTGGCTACATCTGCTATGTTTTGATCATCAGTGCTGATAATAAGTTTGCTTAGAGTGGAAGAATTCAACCCGTCACCAGCCACATAACCCAACAACGGCTTGCCATGCAAGGGCTTAATATTCTTACCGGGAATTCCTTTTGAGCCTCCTCTGGCTGTAATTAAACCTAATATCCTCATTTTTTCAGACGATCAATATGCTATGGTCTTATGAAAGGTCAGTGAGAACTGGCTTAGAAGATCAGCTATTTTTTTTCCTGCATCACCACCACCGTATACCATTGAAGGCTCCGGCCTTGAAGCATCTAACCAGTGCTTAATGGCTGTTTTTATTTCTTCCTGCTTATAATCCACATCCAATACATTATTTCCACGGTCGCGCCTGTTTTGACGTGAACCGATATTAACAACCGGTACCCCTAGATAGGCGCACTCACGAATGCCCACACTGGAATTACCGATCAGGCAACTGGAATTGATCAGAAGTCTCAAAAAGTCCGCTGGTTCCATGTTCTTGAAGAAATGAATATGTTCAGGGCTATATTTTTCCCTGAACGACCGAATACCTTTGGAGGTACCATCGGAACCTGCATCTACATTTGGCCAAAACCAAAAAGTCGGTATTTTCAATTCATTAATGGCTGCAAGGGTCTCCCCTATGTGTAACCTGGATTGTGAATATTCATTAGTAACAGGGTGTTGCATTACAACGATATACTTACCATGAAAATCGACCTTGGCTCCTACTCCGCCATATTTGGTAATAGGATTAAAATTGAACTCCGGGCTAGCTGCCACCTCAGCTGCTATGTCAATGGAAGGACAACCCGTATTCACCACAAATTCAGGATTTTCTCCAAGCTTTAATACCCTTTCCTTAGCCCCTTCTGAAGCTACTAGGTGGTAATCGGCCAGCTTGGTAATAGCATGCCTTACCTTTTCATCGATATTGCCCGTAACTTCACCACCCTGTATGTGAGCAAGTGGAATGTTCATATAGCTGGCTGCGATAGCGGTAGCCATAGTTTCAAACCGATCGGCCACGGTAACTACAATATCCGGACTGAGATTATCAAATACGGTGGACAGCTCCAGAATACCAATACCGGTAGTTTTGGCGGCTGCCGTAAGATTCTCACCCTCCAGGATATTAAATACCTTGGCGGCAATCTCAAAACCATCGGCTTCAATATAATTAACGGCAGAACCGTAGCGGTCTAATAAGGCCGAAGCTGCAATCACCAGCTGTAACTCCAGTTCGGGATGATTCTGAATAGCCTTCAACGCAGTCTTGATACGGCTATAGCTGGGACGAGCCGTTATTACCACACATATCTTACGTTTGGCTGAGCCTTGGTTCTTTGTCATAGCTCAATGTCTTCTTTGTTTAAGAAACCCCACTTCTTCAGAGGTTGCTTTAGCTTTTTACCGATGACCTCCCGGAAAAGGCTGGCACTCATCCCCTGCCCCTTGGGCTTTTTGGCTTCCAGGAATTCTATACTGATCTCTTGACCTTGTTCCAGGTCACGGTTCACAGACAGGGATTTTTCAAAAATATTTTTCAGTTCGGAAAAGCGACTATTGTCGTTTTTATCAATCTTATTTTCCAGCGAAAGTGTAATATGCCTTACTCCTTCCACCAATTTCTTTATCTGATCAATTTCCAGAGAGGCCCTTGCATCAGGTCCAAACATGCGTTTATCAAAAACCGCATGAAACTCCAGCGTAGTTGCACCAAGAGCTGTGGCAGCCAGGCAGGCGTATATATCGCCACTGTGGTCAGAAAAACCTACGGGTAAATTATAACGTTCCATAAGGTCGGTGATCACATTGAGCCCCCATTCCTCCGGTTTGGTGGGGTAGGCGGTAGTACATTGCAGGATAGACAGTTCATTACCAAAACCCTGTAAGAACCCTACCGTTTGGTCCAACTCTTCAAACGAACTCATCCCTGAGGAAAGGATTACCGGCTTTCCGGTACGGGCTATCTTTTCAAGCATCAGGAAATTACTCACTTCACCGGATCCTATCTTATAACGTTGCACACCTATTTCCTCCAGCAGATCAACTGCCGCATTGCTAAAAGGGGAAGATATGAATTCCATGCCCTTTTCCTCGCAATGATTTTTCAGGCCTTCCCATTGCTCAGGGGTAAATTCCATCCGCTTCCAATAATCGATGCGGGTATCATCTTCATAAGAGAATTTCACCCGGAAAGGCTCCATTGCACTGCTCTCCGCTTCAGCTATGTGGGTTTGCCATTTAATGGCATCCACCCCTGTTTCGGCCAAAGCATCTATATAGGAATGGGCTATCCCTAAACTTCCTTCATGGGCCTGGCCGATTTCGGCAATTATAAATACGGGCTTACTCAAAAGTCTTGTTGTATTTATACCACTTATATACCTCAGCAAGTCCCTCGCGCATTTTCACCTCGGGTTTGTAGCCCAGGTTACTTGATATCTTGCTAATATCAGCTTTGGAATGGCGCACATCACCAGCCCGCTCATGGCCATAAACCGGTTCAATGTCTTTCCCGGATATTTCCCGTAGGAATTCCACCATTTCATTCAAGGTTACCTGCTCCCCACAAGCGGTATTGTAAATAGTGTTCAATGCCTGTTCATTTTCAGTGAATAAGGCCAATTCATTGGCTTGAATGGCATTGCTTACGTAGGTGAAATCACGGCTGGTTTCACCATCACCATTTATGGTGGGTGCCTTCCCGTCTATAAAGGCCTGGCAAAATATGGGGATTACGGCAGCATAAGGATTGCTCGGGTTTTGGCGGGGCCCGAAAACATTAAAATACCTTAAGCCGACATAGTTCAGGCCGTAAGTTTTATGAAAAACATCAGCAAACTGCTCCACTGAAAATTTGGTAACCGCATAAGGGCTTAGGGGGTTACCAATTCGGCTCTCTACTTTAGGAAGCTCCTTACTATCACCATAAGTGCTTGAACTACAGGCCAATATAACACGATCGATATTACTTTGAACAGCTGCATATAAAACATTAACTGTACCCAAAATATTTACTTCGGTCGAGCGCATTGGATTTTCAATAGAGCGTGGTACTGAGCCCAAAGCTGCCTGGTGGCTTACTTTATGGATACCTTCCATTGCCTTAAGACAGGTGTCGTAATCGCAAATATCACCTTTGATAAATTTAAAGCGGGGATGGGACTCAAATTCCGCAATATTTTCGTAGTAACCATTGCTAAGGTCATCAATAACCCTAACCAGTCCTACTCTTTCATCATTGAGGAAATAATTAACAAGGTTAGAACCTATAAAACCAGCTCCTCCGGTAATCAGTAAGTTTATTTTTTCCATTTATACGAATGGATTCAGAAAGGATTAACCAGCTGTTTGTTAAAGTCGTTTATCAGAAACACTTCTGGGGAGAATACCCTTTACGTCATAGATCAGCGCCTTATCTTTTTTGAGAGTATCGAGGTTCATTTCAATAAACTGTTTATGTGCTACGGCCAGAATGATGGTATTGTATGTACCCAATTGCTCCTGGGGCAGAATATCTAGATTAAACTCATGCCTCACCTCTTCTGGGTTGGCCCAGGGATCGTAAACATCTACATCCATTTGATAGGTGAGAAGTTCATTGTAGATATCAATGGCGCGTGTGTTCCTAATGTCAGGACAGTTTTCTTTAAAGGTGATTCCCAGCATGAGCACCTTGGAATTCTTCACCGGCATTTCTGCCTTTACCATCATCTTTACGATCTCCGTAGCTACGTATTTGCCCATACCATCGTTCAGCCTGCGGCCCGCCAGGATGATCTCCGGGTGGTAACCCACCTCCTGAGCTTTTTGAGCCAGGTAATAAGGATCAACCCCTATACAGTGGCCGCCCACCAAACCTGGTTTAAAGGGCAGAAAGTTCCACTTGGTACCGGCTGCTTCCAGAACATCGGCTGTATCAATACCCATCAGGTTGAATATTTTCGCCAGTTCATTTACAAAGGCAATGTTAATGTCGCGTTGGGAGTTTTCTATCACCTTAGCCGCTTCAGCCACTTTAATGGAACTGGCTTTATGCGTACCGGCTACGATCACACTTTTGTAAAGCTCATCCACGTAATCCGCTACTTCAGGCGTAGAACCGGAGGTTACCTTGAGGATTTTGGTAACGGTATGCTCTTTATCACCGGGATTGATCCTTTCCGGGGAATAGCCGGCATAGAAGTCCTGATTATACGTAAGACCGGAAACACTTTCAACAATCGGAATACACTCATCTTCGGTAACACCGGGATAAACCGTGGATTCATAAATTACAATTCCCCCTTTTTGGATAACACTTCCCACCGTTTCACTGGCTTTGATAAGCGGGGTAAGTACCGGGCGATTGTACTTGTCAGTAGGAGTAGGCACCGTTACGATAAAAACATTGCAGTCCGCGATATCCGCCTTTTGGGTAGTTACCTTGAAATCGTAATTATCCAAAACCTCTTTGAGATAGCTGTCTTCCACTTCCAGGGTGGAGTCTTTTCCTTTTGACAGTTCGTTTACCCGAGCTTCGTTTATATCGAAACCCACGGTGGGGAATTTTTTTCCGAATTCCACGGCCAGGGGTAAGCCTACGTAGCCAAGGCCAATAACAGCGATTTTAGTGTTTTTAATGTCTGTCATGTTTGATCAAAATTGATAATGGAACGCCAACCCAAAGGCTGGAGGGTGTTATATTAAACTTTTGTAGATTGAACCTTCAGTGTGGAAGGGCGTAGCTCTGCGCTTAATTCAAAGCCAAGGGTATTTAACTGGACCACTACTTTGTTGTTTCGTATTTCGCGCACTACTCCGCTTTCCCCTTTAAATACACCTTCTTCAACTTTTACGTCATGCCCTTTTTTGAATTGGGACGCCTGTGCTTTAGCTTCCGGGTATTCTTCCAGAAAATGCCGGATGGTTTCAATTTCAGCCGGTCGTATCACTACCGGTTTACCCAGCCAGAAAACACTGTTGGCTACCCCAGGGTCCTGTAATATTTCGTTACGTTGAAGTTCATTCACACATGCAAATACGTAAGAGGTAAACAATGGCTCCTGTACCTTCTTCTTTCGGTCAGACCATTGCCTGATGGTAGTTCTAAGTGGGGCGTAAATCTCATATCCCCTGGAAACCAGTCTTTCAGCCACCGACTTTTCATTGCGTGGCTTGGTGTAAAATGCGGTCCAGTAGGCTTTATCTTTCATTCCAGATCAATAAATATTCTTCACCCCTGAACTCCTGTTTGGCCGCTTCTTCTTCAGAATAAATGAGGAACCTTATTTTACGACCACTCAACCTTTCCGACTTATCGATTAGCTTAAGCAAATAGTTCTTGTCAGGATTACCCACAAATATCAAGTCTATCACCTGGGAATCCAAACCTTTAGCAAGATCACCGGTAACATAAACCTTCTTGAGGTCACCCAGGCGCTCCACAATATTTTCAATAATCTGATCAAGCCCGGTGTGCTTGAGAATTATGCCCTGCAATTCCTTAAACAGGGGGTGTGTTTTACTGGCTTTGAAAATTTTCCGGTTACCCTGACTTTCCGCCTCCAACAAACCGGCTTCTTCAAACCGGTTCAGCTCAACACGAATGGAGTTGGTGCTTTCGCCAAACTCCGATTCTAAAGACCTTAAATAAGCCCTTGATTCAGGGTTCAGAAAAAACTTTATTAAAAGTTTTATCCTGGTTTTAGAAGAAATTAAAGTATCCAGTATCACCGGTATTGCGATTTATCAAACACAGCTTCGCCCGGTCACCCCCATATCGGGCAACTACAAATTGAGTAATTATTTTACTCAATTAAGATTTCGCAAATATAACAATCCTTATGTAATGAATAGGTTAAATAGTAAAAAGCCACTTTTAAACATACCGTTCAAAAGTGGCTTTTAGATTTATTCTAGAGGCAGGTTAGTCTTTTTTCTTCTTTCGCCTTCGGCCGAAGAAATTACGGTTGGGCTTTTCATCTTCTACGTAACCATAGCCGTAACCATAACCATAGCCGTAACCATAGCCGTAACCATAATTATAATACCCATAACCCGACTCTACTATTACATCATTTAGGATAATAGCTATATTCTTAATAGATCCTTCACGGTATTTATCATCAATCAATTTCAGGTAGCCCTTGGGAGTGTATTGCTGGCGCACCACAAACAAGTTAATGTTAGAGTATCTCATGATATCAAAGGCATCTGCTACCAGCCCAACAGGGGGAGTATCAAAAATAAGGTAATCATATTTCTCCTTCAAGGCACTCATCATCTTGGCACATCTTTCCCCTAATATCAATTCTGATGGGTTAGGAGGTACAGGTCCAGCACTAATTAAATCGAGGTTTTTGATAGATGTTGGTTGAACTATTTCATCAAGCGTATCACGTCCGGCCAAATAAGAAGAAACACCTTTTTCATTGGACAATCCAAAGTCGTTGTAGATTTTGGGTTTGCGCAAATCAAGACCTACCAATACGGTTTTCTGGTTGGACAAGGCAATAGCAGAAGCAAGGTTGATAGAATTAAAAGTTTTCCCTTCACCACCAATTGACGAAGTAATCAGAATGGCTATTCCCTTATCCATAGGTATAGACTCATCGGCACCCATAAATTTCAAATTAGAGCGAAGAGCCCTAAAGTTCTCAGCAGCGGCTGATTTAGGGTGATTAGCTACTGTAAGATTAGTGTTCTTACTATTATGCCCCACCGCTCCCAAAACAGGTATTGATGTGAGTTTTTCCAACATGGATATGGACTGCACCTTATTATTAAGAAAACTACGGATGAGCATAACCGCAATAGGAACAAACAGACCAAGGATAAGGGAGATGACATAAACCCTGATCTTATTGGGAAAGATAGGTTGCCTTTCGGTACGGGCGTAGTCTATAATAGTACTACTCGCACGGTTTGAAGCAATGGCGATTCCTGCTTCAGCCTTTTTCTCCATCAAGAAGACAAATAAGTTTTCATTGAGTTTAAATTGACGCTCAATATTCAACAGATCCATTTCTTGTTCAGGCAGTTGAGAGAGGTCTCCTTCCAGGTTCCGGAGGTCTTTTTGAAGCTTATTAATACGAGAAGTATTTCTTTCTTTCACACCTTTCATCGTCTCCCTCAATTGAGACTTCAGGTAATTGATTTCAATATTTATACTTTTCAATACTGGGTTGGTTTCAGAAGCCGTAATACCTAAGCTGGTTTTTCGGGTCTCCAAGCTGGCCAATTGATCAATGATATTTTGGGAAGCTCCATCATCCATCGTCATTGGAATAACCGGCTGGTCTTGAAAACTATTACCCGCTAGGTAGTCCTCGATATAATTGATGTAGTTTCTCTCTATCTCAAGAGCTGTAAGCTCCTTCTCTAATTCTGTGATACGTTCATAATACCTTTGAGCCTTCATGGAGATGTTCATGATCATTTTATCTGATCGGAAATCCGCCAACTCGTTCTCAATAGTTCTTAAAGTATCCCCCACTCTATCCAATTCATAGCTAACAAAATCCAAGGTGTTTTTTGCGATTTCATTTTTTACGTAAAGTCCAAAAGAAAGGTACTGCTGAATTAATTCATCCAGATAAACCCTAACCTTTTCCGGATTAGCGGCTGTTGCTGTAATATCAACAGCAGAACTACCCTTAGCTGTAGGTTCAACCTGTAATCGATTCTGCCATCCCGCAGCCAAGCTTTGAACAGCTTTCAATTTCACTGTAATGTCTTCGAAAAAGCCATCGTTTTTGCGAATAATTTTAAACCTTAGGAAAGGCGAGTTATACCATTCCCCCTCTTTAAGGCTCTGTTTTGGCTGAGTCTTACCTGATGGAACTTCTTCCCTCTCAACAAATTGAAAATTTTTGAAATCATACAAGTTAGGAGATTGTTCCAGATTAGTTATAGTGATACCATATTCTCCATTACCATTATCCGAAACAACAATATTATAATTCAAAGCTTGATAGTGGCTCGAGTCTATCACCAGCTGTATAGAGCTTTTATTGTATAGCTCGGTTACCCTTACCCTACCTTCCGTCCAATACTCAATGCCAAAGTCAGTATTTTTAACGGTTCTTTCAGCCATAGCTAAAGACTTGATAATAACCACTTCATTTTCAAAACTGAGGCGGGGATTGTAGTAACCAATGGCTTCCATCACATTAGAGAGGCTATTGGTGTTCTCTGACTCAATCAGAAGTATAGCGGTTGCCCGGTAAATTTCTTTACTGTAACGATTATAGATGAAGCCTATACTAAGAGCTATAGCCATACAAACAATCAGGTATGGCCATATACTTAGTATCCTGAAAAGGAAATACCTTAAATCAGTGCCTTCGTTACTTTCTTCAGTGTTACGTAACTGTTCCTGCATAAGTTAAAAACGCTGGAGGTTAGTGATAATCAATAAGGTACTTGAAACAATGGTGAGAACGGATGCTATTGTAGCAAAGCCTGTGGTACCAATCCCCCATGATTTAGCAGGCAAGGGCCTCACATTGATCACATCATTGGGTAGAATGTAAAAATAAGGGCTTTCCACTACCTCTCGATCTGTAAGGTTAACTTCATAAAATTCCACTTTACCTTCTATCTGCCGCATGATCTGGATAGATGTTCTATCACCTACCAAGGTTATATCGCCACCCGTAGAAAGGGCTTCGAAAATATTTACCTGATTTTGATAAATAGTATATTTTCCTGGAGCTGAAACTTCTCCAATCAGCGTAAAACGAACACCTGCTAATTGCACAATAACGTGCAACACTTCATTTTGAAAATATTCAGAAAGGCGGGCAAGAACCATATTCTTAATCTCTTCAGTGTTCATACCCAGCACGTACATTTTGCCAAGAACCGGTAAATCAATGTTTCCTTCAATATCCACAGTATAACCATTCAGGTAAAACATTAGGTCACCACCGTTTTGGTTTACCTGGGTGGTGGAGTTAATATTGAACATATTGCTCACCTCTGGATTAAAGCTCCGAATCGCGATGTTTAATATATCATTCACCTGAACTTCATAGCGCGAGTTGGCATAATTCAGGTACAAAGAATCTGTTCTACTGGTTTTATCCTGAAGGTAAGTGAGCTTTTTTCTGGGAATACAAGAACTGAAAAACAGAACACCCAATAACAGGATGAGAATCTTCTTCATGGTTACCGAAGGTTTGAAAAATTCAGGCGCAAATATAGCTGAATAAATATGGTTAAATAATTATGACATCATTAATTAAGGCTGTGGTAACACTTAGCACTTTGGTAGTTAAAGTTTGATCATTCCAGCGGCTACCGTCTCATTGGTAGCTTCATCAATTAATATTATACTGCCGGTAATGCGGTTATCGGAATAGTCGTCCACCATCAGAGGCTTGGTAGTACGCAAACGTACCCGCGCTATATCGTTCATACCGATATTCTTATCATCTTCCATACGATGTAAGGTATTGATGTTTACCTTATACAATATCTCGGTAACCATACACCGTGCTTCATTACTGGTATGGCGGATGGTATATTTACTGCGAGGCATAGGTCCGTTATTATTGAACCAGCATAACATTACATCAATATCCTGAAGCATTTTAGGCTGGTTGTTGGGTCTTACCAGCATATCGCCACGACTGATATCAATATCATCTTCAAGGGTTACGGATACCGACATGGGCGAGAAAGCCTCTTCATAGCTTTCTTCAAAACAATGAATCTCTTTAATGCGCGAACTAAAGCCAGAGGGTAAAACCACCACATCATCACCCGGTTTAAATACTCCACCCGCAATACGCCCGGCATAGCCACGGTAATCATGATATTTATTGTTGTGGGGGCGAATTACGGTTTGTACGGGTAAACGGCAATCAATATGATTATGATCACTGCCGATGTGTATAGTTTCCAGGGTATGCAACAAGGTTTCTCCCTGGTACCAGTCCATATTCTTTGAACGGTTTACCACATTGTCACCATGCAGGGCACTTATCGGTATAAAGCGAATATCCCTAACATCCAGCTTGGAAGCGAAGTCCTTGTACTGCCTTACCACTTTTTGGTAAGCCTCTTCACTGTAATCTGCCAGGTCCATTTTATTGATGCACACTATAAGGTGCGGAATTTGTAAAAGGGAGGCGATAAAGGAATGGCGGCAGGTTTGCTCGATCACTCCATTTCGTACATCCACCAGAATTAAAGCCAGGTTAGCCGTAGATGCCCCGGTAACCATATTACGGGTATATTGGATATGCCCGGGGGTATCGGCAATGATGAATTTTCTTTCAGGCGTGGCGAAGTAACGATAGGCCACATCAATGGTTATACCTTGTTCCCGTTCGTCTTTAAGACCATCGGTTACCAGGGAAAGGTCCACGTGCTCCAGGCCTCGTTTGGCACTGCTGCTTTCCACCGCATCCAACTGATCTTCAAAGATGGATTTGGAATCGTACAGCAAACGCCCGATAAGGGTACTCTTGCCATCGTCCACACTTCCGGCTGTGGTAAACCGTAGTAGCTGCATATCCAGATAATCGTTGTGCTCAGCCATTTTTCAATCTTTAATACGTTTCTTAGAAATATCCTTGTTTCTTACGATCCTCCATGGAGGTTTCACTGCGCTTATCATCCGCACGATTACCACGCTCAGTATGACGGGCAGCTGCTACTTCCTCTACAATTTTTGTTAGGGTATCCGCATCCGACTCTACCCCACCCGTAATGGTAATATCTCCCAGGGTGCGGAAACGGATTTTGCGAACCTCCGGTTTATCGGACTCCTCCAGTTTGATATAGTTTGAAACCGGTAACCAGGAATTATTGCGCCATATTACTTCTCTCTCATGGGCGATGTACAGGGATGGTATTTCGATATTTTCCATTAAAATATACTGCCATACATCCATCTCGGTCCAGTTGCTGATCGGGAAAATACGGAAGTGCTCACCCATATTCTTCTTGCCGTTAAAGAGGTTCCACAGCTCAGGCCGTTGATTTTTAGGGTCCCATTGGCCAAAATCATCACGATGCGAGAAAAAACGTTCTTTCGCACGGGCTTTTTCTTCATCCCTGCGCGCTCCACCCATACAGGCATCAAACTGATGATCCTCAATAGTATCCAGCAGCGTGGTGGTTTGCAAGGCATTGCGGCTGGCGTTTTTACCGCTTTCTTCCCTTACTTTACCTTCATCAATGGATTTTTGAACGGAGCCAACAATCAGTTGAACTCCCAGTTTTTCTACCAAACGGTCTCTGAACTCTATGGTCTCCGGAAAGTTATGCCCGGTATCAATATGTACCAATGGGAACGGTATCCGTGCGGGCCAAAAGGCTTTCTTAGCCAGGTGTGTCATTATAATGGAGTCCTTACCCCCACTGAACAGTATGGCGGGTTTTTCAAATTGAGCATACACTTCTCGTAAAACAAAGATGGACTCTGCTTCCAGCTCTTTAAGATGGGTAAGTGAATACCGCATATTAATTTGATTTTAATTTAGTATTGAGTTCATTAATAATAGCCTGAACTCCTTCATCAATAGTTTGCAGGTGCGTTTGAACTTTTACATCAGCATTTTCAGGCTCTTCAAAAGGAGCGCTAATGCCGGTGAAATTGGAAATTTCGCCTGCCCTCGCTTTTTTGTAAAGGCCCTTTACGTCTCGTTTTTCGCATTCCTCCACCGGGCAGTCCACAAAAACCTCCATATAGTGCTCATCTCCCAAAAGGTTGCGCACCCACTCTCTTTCTCTGCGGTAAGGTGAAACGAACGCGGCCAGGGTAATAAGCCCTGCGTCATCCATCAGTTTACACACTTCTCCTATTCTACGGATGTTTTCCTGTCGCGATACCGCTGAAAAATCCAGGTCCTTGTTAAGCCCGGTGCGAATATTATCCCCATCCAGTAAATACGTATGAAATCCTTTTTCAATAAGTTTAACCTCCAGGGCATTGGCCAGGGTTGACTTTCCTGATCCGGAAAGCCCGGTAAACCATATTACGCAGGAGCGGTGGCCGTTCTTTTTTTCACGAATCTCGCGGTCCACCTGGTGATGGTGGGGTATGATGTGCAATTTTTCTTTCACAATAAATCGTATTGTAAAACAATGTAACCTAAAAAGATAGAGGCATACAATAAACTAAGCGGCAAACCTAGCCTTAAATAATCAGAAAAGCGATAATTACCAGCTTCCATAACCATAAGGTTGGTTTGGTAGGCAAAGGGAGTTACAAAGCAACATGAGGCCGCAAAAGCTGCGGTAAGAAATAAAGCGGTAGCCGGCACACTGGCAGTAGCAGTGAGACCTAGTATAATCGGAAAAATTATGGAGATGGCGGCAACATTGGATATTACCGAGGTAAGAATAAACGTCATAAAAAAGACTACTACCACCAGTGTAAATGGAGACCAGTTAGCGGCTCCTTGAAACGAGGTGTCCATTAAGTACTTTGCCGCACCCGAATGAATCAGGGCCTGACCGATAGCCAAAGCTCCGGTAAGTATCAGAAACAGATCCAGACTCAAGTGTTTTTTAAGGGTATCCAGGTTTAACATACCCGCAATGAACTGTACAAAGAGTATGGCTAAAAGACCTTCGAAAAGCGAAAGAACACCGCCAATAATCAAGCCCAGTGAAAGTAAAGCTCCCGCCCAGAAAGTTCTTTTCTGGCTAATGGTAAGTTCTTTGTTTTCCTCCAGAGTATTTACTACGATAAGGTCCTGCTGTTGATGGTTACGTTCCTTAAAACCGGGACCACTCATTAACAATAACAGATCACCCGTACGAAGTGCAATATGGCCAATCTTACCACTTACCTTTTCCCCTTTACGATGAATGCCAATGATGGCCGCATCGTATTTTTCACGAAACCCTACCTCCTTAACGGTTCTGCGGTCCAGGGGACTATTTTGTGCAACAATAGCCTCGGCAATATGATGGCCGTTACTGTCCATTTTAAACTGGCTTTTTTTGGATAACTCCAGCCCATTGTCTCTCTTGAGCAGTTTAAAGATCAAGGTGGTTTCACCGGCAAACATGAGTATATCGCCTGCCTTTATTACCTGGGTGGGTGAAACGGGGGTAAAGTGCTGGGCACCCCTTACCAGTTCAGCTAAAAACACACCATCCAGATTGCGCAGTCCGGCTTGTTCTACGGTAAAACCGATCATGTCCGATGTTTCCAGCACCTCCGTCTCTACCAGGTATTCGCGGGTATTTTCCTTGAGCACATCCAGAAAATCCTTTCGCCCTTTTAAGATAAGTGGTGATACTAAGCTTATAAAAACAATACTCCCAAAAGTTACCAATAGCCCAGGCACTAAAAAGTCGGTGAACGTTAACAAAGCTTGACCTTCAGAGGCCAATAGACCATTGAGCACCAGATTGGTAGAAGTACCGATAAGCGTGATCATACCGCCTACTATGGCCGAATACGAAAGGGGTATTAAAAGTTTGGAGGGACTCACCTTGTTTTCCTTACCCCATTGATATACGTAAGGCATCATCATGGCCACCACAGGAGTATTATTCATAAAGGCAGAAATACCCGAAACCATGGTGGACATTCGAAACAAAAATGAAGTGCCATTGCCGGCCTTGCCCAGGAAACGATCAAATAAGGTGGCCAGGTTAAAATGCTCGTTGAGCGCAGCCGTAATAATAATCAGCAGAAAAATGGTGAGTATGCTCAGGTTACTGAAGCCCCGGGTAAAGTCTGAAACCTCCAAAACTCCACCGATCATAAAAATAAGCACGGTGCCCACAAATACCAATGAAGCCTTAAAGCGGTCCGTAACCAAAACCACCACCATAAGCACAATTAAGCTTAAAACAAAAGCGATATGATATTCAGGTGAAAGCACTATTTGTCGAGCAAAAATTCTAAAAGTCTATAAAATATATAGATTTTTATCTAATTTATTTCAAGGCCGTAAAGTTCTGGTTTATTGTTGACAACACCAGCTTCTCTGCAAAATATTTCTGAAGATCAGCGTTTAATAGGTAGAAATACAAAAGTTAGCCTGCTATCACTTAATTTTGTTTTTTTGTACGACCCGACAATGTTTCGGATATTGTGCGTTTTTAGAAAGTGCGGCATTTTGCGGCAAGTTATATGAAGAGAGTATTTACCTTTTTCTTTTTATCCCTTTTGTTGAGCATAGCCAAGGGCCAGGATAACGATGATAATTTCGTCCCTAATCCTAGCTTTGAGGCTACGCAATGCCCCATCTTTAGTCCTTTTCCGCGCGATTACATCAATCCCTGGACTACCTATTACGGAAGTCCGGATTATTATGAACCCAATTGCGGCATTGCCGGTACCGATTTGACTACCAATAATTCCCAGCCTTTTGATGGAGATGGATTTATAGGTATAGAAGTTTACGGGCAAAACGCGGGAGCTTTCCGCAGGGAGTATATTCATACAGAATTAAAAGATCCGCTGGTTGAGGGACAACTTTACCGCATTTCCTTTTACGTAAAACCGGTTTTTGTGGATGGGGGTTCTTTTGGTATCGATCGCATCGGTATGTTACTTACTGATACTATCGTAGATACCATTCCTACGGATTCCCTGCTTCCGGCATCTCCACAAATTTTCAGTCGTGAAGTGATTACCAGCACCCAATACTGGACACCCGTTTGTGGCGTGTACAAGGCTAAGGGTGGTGAACAATATATTACCATCGGAAACTTCTCGCCCGATCCCCTTACCTCCGCAACCCCGCTGGAGGGTTCGGCCAATGCACAACGCGGGTATTTCCTTGTGGACTATGTTTCTATAGTTGAAAACGACTTTCCCAAGTTGCCGGATGACAGTGTACTTTGTTTGCAAGGCCGTATTGACCTTGACTTGCGCAGGCCTGATTTCACCTTCCGCTGGCAGGACGGTAGAACCGGGGGCGCATACACCATTACCGAACCTGGCGACTACACGGTTACCATATCTTCCCCTTTTTGTTCTTACACCGACTCTATGTCGGTAATATCCGTAGAATGTGATGATTGTAAGGTATTTGTGCCTACGGCCTTCACACCTAATGGTGACGGTCGTAATGATTTCTATGACCTAAAGGCCAACTGTGAGTTGGTGAGCTACCGTTTGCAAATATTTGACCGCTGGGGGCAAAAGATGTTTGAATCTACGGACATAAACGTAAGCTGGGATGGGTCGGATGCCGATAAAACGGGCACGTACACTTATAATCTACAGTACACTTTCAACAAATTCCGAAAAACGGAAAAAGAATCGCGAAGGGGATACCTAACCCTCATTAAATAGGTTTCACAATTTCCCGTACGTTTCGCGCTATCGTTTCCGCTAGGTCATCGGTGGGCAGGTCGCTGGGATCCAACCCAAAGGGATCTTCAATTTCTTCCGCAATCATCTCGAGGCTGGCAAAGGCATAAAAGGTAACTACCGCCACGGGAATGGACCAGTAACCAAAGGTACCAATCAACCCAAAAGGTAAAGTGATGATGTAAATGAAGATAAACTTCTTGAGGAATATATTATAGGTATAAGGAATAGGTGTTTTTTTGATCCGTTCGCAGGCCCCGCAGATATCCGTAAAAGCATTCAGATCATTTAACAAGGCCAGGTAAGCCGCCTCACTGATCTTCTGACTTCGGTAAGTTTCCAGTAACTCCCTTTGTATGTTATTGGCCAGGAAATTAGGTACATGTTCTGCGTTAGCTGGCAATTTCAAAAAATCAGGCAGGTGTTTTTCCAGTTCCTGAGCATCCCACGTGCGTAGGTGATCTTTCAGTACGGTGGCATACAGTGCGGTCATCTCCTTCAGCCGGTATTTTCTCTCCTCTTCCCCATCGGGAATAAAAGCATTGATCTTTAAAGCCATATTGCGGCTCACATTCACCAGGGCACCCCATTGCTTACGTCCTTCCCACCAACGGTCATAGGCGGTATTGGTGCGGAATACCAGTAATAGTGAAATCACAAAACCCAATAAAGAGTGCATGGTCATGGAAGTGATGAGGTTATCACTTAAAAAGTGTTTTTCAGCCCATATCACCAGAAAGCAAAACACCGCCAGGGAAAGCATCACCCAGAAAAGTTTTCGAAATGTTTCTGCTTTATGAAAGGTGAAGATCAGGCCAAACCAGGCTTTAGGATTGTACTTTACCATGCTTTATTTTTAAGAATTCCAAAAATAAACGTTTTCCGAAAGCCCGTTGTGAAAGCCGTGTTTCGGCCCTGCGAAAAAATACCGCGTCACCAGAGTTTTTATTTGGTAAAAATGGAAAAGTATCTATCTTTGCGCTCCCGTTTAGGAAACGGGTACGTTTTTTAAATATTGGTCCAGTAGTTCAGTTGGCTACCCCGAGTGCTCGGGGATGCCTGTCACGCATGAAAAAGTATTACGCGTACATTATTCAAAGTGAAGCTGACCAATCGTTCTACATTGGGCAAACAGAGGATGTGTACAAAAGGCTAGATCAGCATAATGCAGGTTTATCCAAGTACACTTCCAGAAAAATACCCTGGAAGCTGGTATATTTTGAAAAATTTACCAGCAGAAAGGAAGCGATGATTCGCGAAAGGTTCTTAAAGAAACAAAGGAATCGTAAGTTTTACGAAACCTTGATACAAAATTGGTCCGGTAGTTCAGTTGGTTAGAATACATGCCTGTCACGCATGGGGTCGCGGGTTCGAGTCCCGTCCGGACCGCTAAAAAGCCTCTCAGAAATGAGGGGCTTTTTTGTTGGTTTCTATTAGATAACCTAACCCTTTTCTCCAGCACTTTATTTCGGCACTACTTGTACTATCACTTAAGAAAATAGTGTTTCAATTATCATACTTCTCAAAACAAAACCTCCCCGCACCGAACTCAAGATCACCCCTACCGTACTCCACCCCACCGCCCCCATTCTCAAAAACCGTCCTTTTTAGCGAGTGATTTCCACTAAACTTACATCTGGTAAGAATTTTCTTGCCAGGTGGATGCCGAAAAACCTTGAACCGAGTAGGCTACTTTAATTTCCTAAAAATGAAACGTTTAAAAATCAATCTCAAATTTGCGCTATTTAGCGTACTGACAACCGGTCTGCTTACCATCACCCGGGCTCAAACACCCGTGCGACCAGACCTCGCCAATACCGATGATAAAGAAATTTATAATGATTCGGAAGCAGTGCTCAGGAATACAGGTATGGGCTCTATTGAAGATAAACAGGTAATGGTATATGACCTGGCGAATGGAACCGCCCAGATAGGTTGGGACTATGCCGGCACCCAGAGTAAAACAGAGCTGAACGGAGGTGAATACGCCTATGACCCGGACGTGGTAATGGCTAATTATGATGGAGCAGACTATGCCCTGGCGGTATTTATTAATGGTAATAATAAGGTGCAGTGGGAATCGTACAAATGGGTTTCAGGCACTTTCCAATTGCAGCTTTCCTGTGAACTGGGACATTTAAGTTACTGCGGTAGCCCTAATGTGGATGTGAATTCCGCAGGAATGGTGGCCATCACCTGGCATGAATCCTATGAGGTTTTAGAAAGCTGGGATCTAAAGTTTACCAATCCAGCAATAACTCCCACAGAATTAAATCCTCTCACGGGAACCATGGAGTTTGTGGTAAGCGATGTTTACGGGGCTTACGGTTATATTGACGGCAGCGGACCGGCCGGTGATAACCTGGGGTGTACATGCAGTTCTAAGGGCGCAGCTATCGGCATATCCGGAATAAACAACTGTAAAGGGGATTTAGTAAGTCCTTCAGTAGGACGGCCTATTAACGCAGAGGGCGATGGAGAACTTTACGTATTCAACCAATATCCGGATGTGGCCATCTCTGGATACGCGGACTACAATACGGTAGTAACCTTTACTTACGTAAACGGTCAATACCGCGTTGATGCCATTGATGCTACCATACACACCGAAACCGGAACAGTATATCAACCTCATACTTGGTATAACGGTACCTATTCTGCGTTTTTAGAAACTCCCCTGGACGGTAAACCCCGCATTGCCTCCCGCCAGGTTGGTGATATGCCCAATGATTTTGAAATCGTAACCGCATTATCAAGTTGTAACAACTCTGTTATTTACAACTGGGGTGTTTTTAATGGAACAGAACGCCCGGATTATACCGTAGTCAATACCGAGTTTACTGAACGCCCCAACGCTGATCCGGTGGTTACTTATAATGGTGGAAATGATGGTGATGATGGTATATATACCATTGCCTGGGCCAGCCATGTAGCGTTTTGCCTGGATGAGGATAATGGTTGGGATATATTGGCGCGCTCTTATATCAATGGTTCACATTTCCCAGCCGGAATACCAGTATATAGCTACGTAAATAAAGGTACCTTCCACGGTGATGACCTGGAAGGTGACCAGATATACCCCTCAGTGGCCGCGCGCCTTACCAATGATGGTGTGGATTATATGTTTTACGAAGACTACTATGGCAACCACAGTGTGCTGTACAAACACAGTGATATACTTGCGGGCAGCGGGCACGTAAGGATAGCACCAGACCCTAATAATGACACCAAAACGGAGGATGCCATAGGCCATTTTGGTACTGAAGAAAACTTCAACAGCTACCCCAATCCCTTTACGGATAAAGTGAACTTTACGTTTACCCTTAAGGAGGGGGAAAAAGGCGACCGGATAATGGTTACCGATGTTAAGGGAACACAGATCAAGAGCTTTGATCTTTCATCATACCGTAAGGGTGCGCATACCCTGGAATGGGAACCGGGTAAAGTACCCGCAGGCATTTACATCGTACGATACAGCACTTCGGAAGGCACTAAAACTTTGGAAATTACCACTACGGAGTAGGTTTACCTATTTTCTAAATTTAACAAGGTCCGGGGATATCACCCCGGACTTTTTTATGATGATATTAACCTTCATTAGTCTCAGCCCCAATTAAAGGTAAATACAATTCTACCTGTGTACCCGCTATTTCGCCTTGCTCATTGCGGAGTTCCCTGATGTTTATTTTTAACTGCTGCTTATAGCGATGGCTGAGATGAAGCAATCTTTCTTCGGTAAGCGTCATACCGCGAGACACGTGCCCTACCTTCAATACTTTTTTACTTGCTTCCATTCCAACCCCGTTATCCTTAATACTTACGTATATAAATCCTCCCGCACTTTTGAATTCGATCCAAAGTGTGCCCCCTTCCTTCTTAGGCATTAAGCCGTGCCATAAAGCATTTTCCACGTAAGGCTGGATTACCATGGGAGGGATCATTACAGTTACGGAATCAAGCTGATCATCTACCTCCAGGTGATAGGTAAGCCGTTCCTCAAACCGTAACTTTTCCAGGCCCAGGTATAACTGTAGGCGTTCCACTTCTTCTTCCAGGGGGATGAGGGTTTTTCCGGCCCCGCTCATATTCCTGCGCACCAGCTTTGCGAAGCGTGCCAGGTAATTATTGGCTTTTTCAGGACCATGTTCAAACATATACTGTTGGATGGAACCCAGGGCATTGAAGATAAAATGAGGATTCATCATGGCACTCAGGGCTTGGTGCTCCAGGTGATTTACCCGTTCCAGGCTCGCTCTTTTCTCCGCTTCTTTAGCTTCAACGCGGGATATCCGCCATCTCATACCCCCTATAACCAATAATAAAAAGACCAGAATGGCGAGTCCGCCAAACCACCTGGTTTGCCACCACGCAGGTACTATTTGAAAGGATAATTGCTGCTCTTTTCCCCAACCTTGACCACTGCTCCTGGCCTGTACGGCAAAAGTATAATAGCCGGGTGCAAGATCTGAGTATTCGATCTGGCGATTATAAGTAATATGCCATTGTGATTTACCACCTAGCAGTCGGTATCGATACTCCACCCTCCTGGAATCAATCAGATCAAGAGCTAAAAAGTTTATTTTAATGGTATTCTGCTCATAGTTAAGCACTACATTTTCAGGATAATGAAGAACAGAATCAGCAAGATCCACGGAAGTTATATAAAGTGGCTGTTCCATGGTATCCGGCCATGATTTATTCAAATCCAGTACGGAGCAGCCCCGGGTAGTTCCTACCCACAGCCAGTTTTCCACTTCATCAAAATAAACACACTGTATTTCCTGAGATAGCATTCCTGAGCGAAGACCGTAATGACGTACTTCCCGATCCCCAATGGTGTATAAACCCATTGCAGTACCCACCCATAAATTACCGGTAGCATCCAAGGTCAATGATGTACAACGCTGCTTGCCCGGGCTTGCTTTTTCTTTATATGGGATCCATTCTCCTTTCCGATTCCTGTAAATCAAACCTTTTTGGGTGGCCAGCCAAAAGCAATGATCAGTTATCTGAAAATCAAAAATGCGACTATTGAGAATTTCGGATGCTTCTTTTCCCACTCTGGACGGGGTAGGATTAAAGACAATGGAATCTCCGCGTATGGCGCGCAGGCCCAGGGTTGTTCCTATCCACATTTGATCCAGGGAATCATTATGGATTACTTCAATACGGGCTTCCCGTGAAAAGGTTTGGGCCAACTTATCCGTCCAGGGATAATACTGGTAATTTGCTATTTGATCCGTAAAGCCATGCGCTACCTGACTGTCCCAACCGCCCATAATAACTTCACCGGAGTCTTTAAAGGCTACGGTACGGCCAGTTATGAGAAAAGCCTCCAACTCTTCGTTCCAGCTATTACTCCCTCTCTCTTCGGAGGGATTAAAACAGGTGATAAACAGTTTTCCATTTTCATTTTGCCTAAATGACACTATATAGGAACCTTGCCGGGAGAAATCAAGATGCTCCAGGCTTTGAGAGAATGGTTCAAAGGTGTAAAGATCCCAATCCGACCCCAGGATTATCTCTCCATTGCTTTTTCTTGAGATAGCCTTTACACCCTGATTCTGAGCTGTTTCTTCCAGGGTATAATTGGTGAAATTTGAAACAGGTATGTGGTAAATGCCTTTACCAAGGGTCCCAATCCATAGTGACCCACTTCTATCTACAAACAGGTCACTTACATCCATCTTTTCCAATCCAGTATAGGTGTTTGCTTTAACAAACTGCTGATTCCGGTAATAATAGAGTGAACCATGAATGGCTATCCACAATCTACTTTCACCATCTACAGCAATATGATCCACACGCCCGGTAGGAGCAATACCGTTTCTTAGCCTCGTTACATTATTATTGGTATCTACTTTATATACTTCTCCTACTCCTCCTAACCATAATGTTCCGTCCGAATGTCGGTATATACACGCAATATCCTCTTTGAGTGCCGGGTGAAAAGCTTTGGTCTTTCCTTCAGAATTTAAACTTATCATGGGGTCACCTCCCAGCAGCAAGTTCTTTTTTGAACTGCTTAAAAAACTAACCTCCAGCAGGCTCTGTTCTTCCGGATAAATACTGCCATGGGTACTAAGAACACTATCCTGAAAGCTCCAAAGGGTATGGCTAGTAATTCCGTATAGTGCCCCCGCATGACTGGCCAGAATGTTATGTACCAATATCCCGTCTGGTATCTGTATGGGTAAGGTTTTATTGTTCCTTACCCTGTATATCCTCCCGGATATTTTCTCACCGGCATAAATATCTTCACCTACTTCGGTAATAGCGGTTACCACTGCACCCCCAAGGCCCTCGGCACTACCAATATTCATAAAGTTTACGCCATTAAAGCGGCTGAGGCCATTCTGAGTTCCAAACCACATAAAGCCGCGCTTATCCTGGTAAATTGCAAATACGGCATCGTTGGCCAAACCATCTCTGCTATCGTAGTGATGATAGGCCATGGATTGACCGGCTAAGGAAAAACCAAATAGGTTTATACCCCATACAAATAAGAGTACAATCACCTTAGGTATCTTCATTTACACTCGCCCTATATAGTTTTGAAGATGATCGTGAAAGTCTTTTAATTTTCTTCGTGCTACCGGCACTTTATCCCCATTGGTAAGGATCACCACCTGGTCGTATTTACGGTTGAACTCCTGCACATAGTTCAGGTTCACTACGTGGGAGCGATGAATTCGCATAAAGCACCGGGGCTCCAATATCTCCTCAAATTCATGAATACCTTTGCTGCTCAAAAGGCGCCTCCCTTCTTCCATACAAATGGTGGTATAAGTATTATCTGCTTCCAGCCTTATAATCTTTGCCGCATCCAGGATGTGAAACCCTTCGGCATAGGGTACCGTTATTTTATGTGAAGATTGACTGTCCGGGCCTGGGGACTTTCTGGTATGGCTCCTTTCCGGGGAACGCTCTTGCCAAACTTTCATCACGTGTGAGACAGCTCGTTGAAGGTCCAGCGTATCGATTGGCTTCAGTACATAATCCGTAGCATCAGCCTGTACGGCTTTAATACCAAACTCCTCGTGAGCGGTTACAAAAACGGTTAGGAAATCCCTTCGTTTTAGGGTGGCCAGAAATTCAAAACCGTTCATAGTAGGCATTAGCACATCCAGGAAAACCAAATCTGGTTTAAGCTTGGAAATCAAACCTGTGGCCTCCTCTCCCGAGGCGGCTGTTCCCGCTACCTGCAGCTGATGACAATAGGTATCGATGAGCCGTTTAAGGTGCAGGCGACTTCGCCTTTCATCATCCACAATAAGGGTTTTCAGCCTTAAGGGCGTTTGAGTTGAGAGCATAGAGTTTAAAATGTTAATAAGCTCTGGATACATAGTTAGGGTACTATTAATCTATACCCGACAAACTTTGTTACCAGAGAAGTTTATCATGACTTTCCTTAAGAACGTTTCCGTAAAAGATTTATCACAGGAGACGCCATTTTTTTAACACTTCACAAAATAATCATCCGGTTAATTGAAATAAAGCTGAGTCTAAAAAATGCCTGATAATTTAGTTAAAGGCTTGATTTATGCTTCAATGCTAGTTGAGAAGACTGGAATAGAGGGATGGATCTTAGTGGTTTAGTACTCTTGAGAGTATCATACTAAACAGTTCAATATTTCCAGCAAAACCGAAAAAAGGATTACGGCCGGCATCTTTTTCCAGTTCAATTCCATTACTGTAAGGTGTAAATGCTAAAATGCGATTTAATCGAATGTTGGTATTCTTTTTAGTTCCCATAAAAATAATACGTTTGTTAGTCAAATAAAGGTGTCCGTTATCTATATGCCGCCACTCCTCGCTGGTTACTCTATGTGTGCTAATACTTCCCATGCGATAATAAACACCTTTCATAATCCTGATACGTGCGGTGGGACCTCCATAATTGATCCTTTTTGTAATGGTTCTCATTTCCAACCAGTTTACAGGGGTGGTAAAATAACAACTCTCGTTGCGCTGTAAATTGATACCGGTCTCCACCACCGGTAACTCGCCATTTTCGATAGCCCAATAAAGCTTGTAACGCTCCATCTTTTCCCGACTGGCTTTATCGATCTGCAACTGGACTCCAAGGTTTTTGGAAATTAGTTCCAGTTCTTTTTCTTCTTCTGGCGACAATCTTTCATCATCTATGGCATCATAAAACTTCTTCCTCACCAAAGCCCCTCGTACATTTTCAGAAATTTTAGAAACCTGATCTTTGCTGAGCTTCAACCGCATCTGTAAATTTTCCAGGCTTCTGGTTTCTTCTTCGGTTAATTCTCCGTCTGCGACAGCTTCGGTAAAGGCGTTTCGATAAATGGGCTCTACCATCTGATCGTAAATTTCGGCCGCTTTTTCTTCGCTCAGCATTAAAACCATTCTCAAATGATCCAGTTCTTCTATTTCGGCAGCATCCAGGTGTTTATTTTTCAGGCAATTGTGCAGATACACGGCATAAAACTCCTCCAAGTTTTGCGAGTAGGTTTTTAAAAGGTCAAGCTTGTATTTGGCCGCAATGGCGATCACATCGGTCTTCCGGATTTCACTTACGGGCCGGGTAGCAAGAAGATTATTGATTTCAATAACAGCGTTTTCATCAGGCTGCTGCCTGAATAGTTTCTGAAGCACACTTCTTCTTCGAAGTGGTATTTCCTGGTACAGGTTTTCCATAAGTTTTAGTATTTGCGATACTCTTCATAAACCGGATCATTCCAATTGCAAACTCCCCCATGATGCGAGCAAGCTCCACGGCCTTTGGCTGATGAAGTACTTCCGTCACAACAACGGGTTACATAGTAGGCAATACGCCTTTTCAGGGGATTAATTTTTTCATGTAGCTTTTCGGCTTCAGCGTTACCTAGTTTTATGGCTTCTTTCAGATCATTGACGGCTTCCTGCCTGTTGCCCGACTTTTCATAGCAACGTGCCCTTTCATAAAGGTGACTTGAAACCTCCGCACCGGATTCTATGAGATCCGTATAATCATTAATGGCTTCTCCATACTTTCCTGCTTTAAAATAGGAGTTCGCCCTTTGGCTTAAAATGTATGATTTTCCGGTGTCGGTATAGAGTAAGGCTTTATTAAAGAAGTGGACTGCGGTACTAAAATGACTACTTTTCATGTCGGCCCTGGCCAATGACATATATTTGTTAAGACTATCCTTACGGGCCTGCGCCTCTTTTTCTGCCGCTATCTCTGCTTGTTCTTTTTCATAGGCCTCCCGGGCCTCTTGCTTTTTCAATTCTGCATTGGCCAACTGTTCCTCTTTATCATAACCGTTGGACATGATCGAAATAGTGCCGAGAAGGACCAAGCAAAACACGGTTTTGATGAGCCAGGTAAAACTAAACCTGAGTCTCTTTTCCAAGGCATTGTGTACACCTGGCAGTAGCACCAGCCCAAGGATCAAAAAGAAAAAGCCCTCCCAAAACCTGCTGAAAATATGTGCCAGCGCAGCCATTAAAAAACACACCGCACCTAAGTAAGAGCAGAACATCCACCACCCTGGCCGTTTTACCAGAGTACTATAATCAAGGCCTGAGAATTTGTCAACTTTGGAATGATCGGGAATTAAACCGGGGACGTATTTCATGCTGTATTTTTTAAGGAATGGATTCTCCGCAATGAGAGCAAAAATTAGGATGGAGTTTGCTTTCAGCAGTATCAAAAGTTTCTGAAAAACCGGAGGCTAGAATACCTGCCGGTAAAGCAAATAGCCCGATACCCAATATAGAAATCACTCCCCCCAGTAACTTACCTAAGGGAGTAATGGGATACACATCACCATAGCCTACAGTAGTGAGCGTGGCTACTCCCCACCACATGGTTTCTGGTATGCTGGAGAATGTGTCGGGCTGTGCATCGTTCTCGATGTAAAACATAAGATTGGAGATGAGAAAAAGCAAAAAGAGTGTGAAGACAATGCTGATGACCAATTGATCTTTTTTTTCGCGGATCACCCTGGCAATAGTGCTTAAGGCACTTACATAGCGAACAATCTTAAACAAGCGGAATATCCTGAAAAGCCTTAAAATACGCAGGTATCGCAAGTCGATTGTAAACAAGGAAATGTAAAAGGGAAGTATGGACAAGAGGTCAATAAGTGCTAAGGGAGTGAGCATGAATTTTACCCGGCCACTGAGTGGATCTGAAAAGCGGTGGTTTTCCACACAGGCCCAAACCCTCAATACGTATTCAATTGTAAACAGACCTATGGAAAATAATTCAAAGGCCTCGAAAATGTAATGATACCGTGCATTAATGTCCTTTACCGATTGCAGAGCAATAGCCAGGGCATTAAGCGCAATTACCGTGGTTAAAAAAATATCGAAGTACCAGGAAGCTCCTTTTCTTTTAGCCGCAACTTCGAGGGTATTATAAACGTACGTTCTTAAGGTTTTCATGGGAAAATGAAAGGGTTATTACACCTGTCATGATGAGGGGCTCAGGATGAAATCCTGAATAGGTTCATCAAGATTCACCGGAAGGTCAGCCCGTTTGATCAGAATATCCTCTTTAGCAACCCCCATTTCCATCAACCATTTTTGCCACCAAGCCCTTAATACATCCTCTTCAAAGGGGTTATCCACACCTGGGTTCATGCCTAATACCAAAACCTTTAAACCTTCCAGCTTTACCGGTGCCGTATAAAAACCCAGGTCTTTCTCCTGCATTTCGGATTGCCAGGCCGGAGTGTTGAGTTTTAGCTTCTTAAAACTGCCTTTATTGATTTTAGTGGTACGGCCATTCTCACGGATTACAGAATTAGGATGATACATATACCCATCGGTAAGAATTACTAAAACGTTATGCGCTTCTTCCTTAATGCAGTAGCTTTTCACGCTGCTTTTGAAAAAACGCCAGGTATCTGAGCCTACATAAACGTTATCTTCAATAGCCTGCCGGTAAAGTTCATGGGTGTTTTCCACATAATTAGCCGGAAGGTTGATCAGTACTTCTTTAGAAGCGTTATTACGGTCCAACTCTATTTTCAGTGCTTCCAGGTTCTTTACGATTCCCGGGCTTTGTGGTAACGGATCAATAAAGGTTTGGATACGATCATTGATGGTGATAACCTTTTTTCCTGAAACATGCCGGCTAAATGCGCCTACCACAGAAGCTATGTATCCCGTATCGCGCTGGTAATACTCCATAGTTGAATTCGGATATTTCAACGGATCAATCCGATCGGAGAGATCGATCAGGATGCTAATATTGAGGTTCGTGCGTGAATCCAGTTTGGAAGCCTTGGCGGTACCGGACTGTGTTGAACGCTTATCCGTGGCTTCGGTTCCAGGATCTGATTGACAAGCCCCTAAAAGGACAGCCAGTACTATGACTTTCTTAATCATCGGTATCAGGATTGGTGTAAAACAATATACTTTCTGCATTACCTACACCCAGGCCGTATTTACTCAGGTGAGCTTTTTCTACCTCCTGGCAGGCATGGATCAATTGATCTTTTTCATTAGCCGGAAGAGCTATTTCCTTTAAAATCGCTTTGATCCATCCCTTGGCATAGCGGGTATGCAACACCAGGTATTTTTGTTTAGGGAAAATGAAACCGTCAATTTTAGCCTGCAACTCCCTTGCCTTGCCTCTTAAGCCGGTAATCTCTTCCGTTACAGCATCCGTGGAAACCTTTATTTCCTCCAACCTTTTAATGCGGTGGCTTTTATCCTCCTTCAGCTTTTTCACGTATTGCTGTACCCGGTCCAGGTTGTCATATTCTTTCATGATAAAATCGAATACCAACCCCCAGATGATGTACACCACAAAACCGGCAAAAATTATCCCCCAAAAGGCCACACTCTGAAAAGCGTACTCGATATTGAAGTCAGGGGAATTAAGTGTCCGGTTAAAGTCATATACTTTCATTTCGATCTGGTAGGCCAGTATAGCATCAAATAAGAAGGTAATGAGGAACAAACCGATGATCTTAAGAGTGGCTTTATTCTTTTGGAACATATGGATCAGATAACCGAGCCCCATGAAAGCAAAGGGAATGGTGCACACAAAAATGAGTTCCATCACGCCTTCGTTCAAGGCTTTGGAGTAGGTTTGAGCATCAAAAATGGCGGCCGTAAGTTCGTCAGTACTAAATTCTTTAAAAAAGGCCGAGTATGACGCTGACATATAAAATACGATCAGGTAGGCCGTTATAGGAAGCAAAACAAAAAGGCCGATATAGAACTGAGCTTTAGGCCGCTTATCTGCCTTCACCCCGTATTTTCCCGGGTTTACTTTAACCTCAGCTATATCATTATCAAGGCCCTGTATTTCCTGGTTCAGCTTTGCTGTTTCCTCCTTCTTAAGCTCCAGAAAGGTTTCTTTCCGTTCTATTTCCGTGAGAAGGCCGTTTTGCTCTTCTACCATGGGCTGCTTGAGCAAATGTTGTTCCCGGTCGGCCTCACGGCACTTTTCTTTGTACGATTCGTAAAGATCGGCCAGTCCGGCCGCAAAACTTGAAGGATGACCCATGGAGTCTTTGGAGTCACCAAAGCCCCTTTGAAAATAGGTAACTTTAATGGTCTGGGTATCTTCCTGATCAGCTCCTGTTTCAGATTTGCCCCGGGTAGGTTTCATCCTGATCAGGTCTTTAAGTGAGGTCATAAGGGTTTATTTAAGTTCGAGTAAAAGAGCTTCCTTACTAATGCCGTCCTTTACTTTTTGAATAAAGTAATCGGCCAATGGAACCACGGTATCATCTTCAAACTGGAATTTTCGGATGTATTTGATCAGGGTTTCCCTTTCATCGGGTGTCACCTCCCCATCGGCCCATATCATCCGGGTAAGATCGTAGAGGTACTCCACACGGGTCTCCACGGTTTCTGGTATTCCAATATTATCCGTAGGTGATAAAAAAACCTGATCCAGTTCGGATTGGGAAATACCACGCTCCCGTGCAAATTCATACAACATTTTCCACTCCGCTTTGGAAAAATTGCCATCGGTCATAGCCATTTGATATAAGCGCAGAAAATGGCCTTTTACTTCTGAGGTGATGTTCATGGTTTGGATTTAATGGATTTTAATCAACAATTGCTCTTATCTTTCTGCTGTTTACTACCATTCTACTTTTATGCAGAGTAGTGTAAACCGGTTTAACTCTTTGCTGTGTTTCAGCTACATAACGAAAAGTCCGGGTGCGCCTCCATACGTAACAGTTTATGTAAACGGTGACGGCATTACGTTCATTAGAGTTTGAAAGCCCCAGGTAAACAGAACCCTCCAGTGGATAATCTCTTCTAATCCCAGGAGATGAAACCAGATTATCTTCACGATAAACCCGATACTGACCATCATTCTTAAAGGAGTTTGCGCTTTCGAAATCTGGAATTAAGGCGCAGTAAATACTCTGATCTGAATGGTCATGGGTTAATGAACCTACCGCTTCAAATGCAACTTTCATTTGTGGGCCATATACAGCTGAAGAAAAATTTCCGGCCGCACTCATAAGATCTCTGTTTCTCTGCTGTACTTTTAATTTCATTTTCTGATCCACCGAAACCGAATAGTCCCATTCAACATTTTCTATAATCCTCAAGTCGGACGAAAACGTGGCCGGGAGATCAATACGCACAACTTCCTCATTATACCTTCCGTAGTGCTCACCGGTTATAGTCCAGTTATACTCTTTGGAGTGAACCTCAACAGCGTGATTATCCAGTAAGGTTAGGAGTTCTAATTCATCGCCAACTTTTTCTTTTTTCCGTACCTGAACATAAGTTGTATCGTACCGGATGAGGCTATCCTCCGTGTAAGGAACAAAGGAAGTATCATACTTAGTTTTCCACTGCCAATCGGTATTAAAGTGTACTAAATCTTCAGATACTGGAATTCGTTGAATATGAATACGGCATATGCGCTTACCCAATGCCGAATTGGTAAAGCGAAAACAGTATATGCCGGTTTTATAAATCTTGATCTTTTTTTGGTCCACTTTGGCAGATCTGTAATCCATGAACTTGGAACTGCCAGGCAATTCAATAATCTCTATCTCCTTTACTTTCTTTCCCCTTTCCTCCTCAAAAGAAAAAAGAATTTCATCTCCTTCCGCGAAGCCATAGTAGAATTCCTCAATAGATAATCCTCCTAATTTAATGGTGAGGTTTGCAACTTCCACGGGGGGCAATTGCTGCCCATTATATACTGCCGGATTTAGCATCAAAGACAGCGTACTAAGAAGTAATAGCTTCGAATGAAAATCAACTGATAGGGTCATATGGAAGAAATAAAGTTTTAGCGTACATTATCTTGCTGCTTAAGCATAGCACTCTCCACCTGATTTATAAAGTCAACTACTTCTTTATAGGACAAATCCTGGGTACGGAATTGTAGTTTATTCGCTCCGTCAGATCGAATACTGATCAGATGCTTTCTGCTTTTGTAGTACCCGATAAAAAAGAGGAGTGCCAGCACTATTAATGGTATAAAGAGTTCCATTTCCTCTTGCACTATACCATAAATGCTCACCAAGCCTGTGATGGCTCCCATTATCCAGAGCAGCGGTATGCTTTTACTATCCACCTCAATAGAACTTATTTTTCTCAGGAGCATTGAAATGATATAGGATTGCCCGGAATAACTCCGTTCCAAACGTATGCGGTGCGTAGTTAAAGTAACCAAGCCTCCTTTAGAAATAGTAATAAGCTCTTCTCCTTCTATAAATGCTTCCTGATTCATGAAATACTTTTAAATTTTGAGCAATGTTGATGGGAAAGAGCCGTAAACTCTTTCCCATTTACTTACTATGCATACTGGATTAACTTCCAGGTAACTGCCTTACCATCATAAGGGGGCATTTTATTCCCCTTTGAAATGGGAGCGGTGGTTGATGGTTTTCCAACTACTTCCCACACCCCACTTTCCGGGCAGTTTTCTCCAGTCTTAGCTGTGGTTCCTAATGGTTTTCGCATTTCATAAAGTTTTAATTATTAATATTTCCTAAAAGATGATATGATTAATCACCAATAGCGGGTTTTCAAGCACTAATTAAATTAGGAGGGAAAACTTTTTCTCAGACTTATTTCCGAATGAATCAAATCTTCTTCCCAATGAACCAGGATTGACTTAAAATCTTGATTATTTACATAGCCAAACCTCCACTCCTCCATGGCGGGAACAAGCTCCGGAACCGGTAGCCTTACTTTTTGAGCCATCCTTACAGCGTGCACCGATGCGATTAGCCGAATTCTTTTGGCATTCATAAGCATTATCAAAATAAGGGTCAGATTCAGAGCTATTCTTTTCGCAGGACACAAAGGCAAATGCACTAAAAATGAGCAGGACCAGGCCTGACTTAAAATTTGATTTCATAATTTATCTGGATTGATTATTTACACAGCCATAGCTTTACTCCACCGTGGTAGGAGCAGGCACCAGAGCCAACTGCTTTACTGTAAGTGCTATCATTACATAAGGCCCCAATGCGGTTTTCTGAATCTTTAAAACAAGGTTTGGCTCCCTCGAAATAACGGTCAGCGGTTTTGGGTAGGTTTTGGGAGGTGGTGCAGGCTTGTAGTACTGCTATAAAAAGAAGTGGAAAGCAATAATTTCTCATCGGTAACATGATTTATCGTGAGCCTAATGGAAAAGCATCTATACTATAGGTCGGTGATTTCGCTAGGAGTTTGACCTCATCAAAAATGAGCTCTACGGTACCTACATTATTGGAAGAAATAAAAATGGTCTTGCGTTTGGTCCATTTTTTTGAACCCTGAAAGACCGTAGCCTCAACTACAATGGTTCCAGCACCTCCCTTATTCATTATTTCACCTTGAATTTTCATACTGTAGTTAAGGAACTTAGAAGATGAGCCATCAGCATGAGAGCTTACTATTACAGGGTTAGGAGGAACTACTTTCTCGTAAATATCCTGGTAATTGGCAATGATTATTACCACACCTATAATCAGAATAAGGGGTAGTATAAACTTCTTCATAAATCAAACTAATTAGGTTAGAGTTACTGTAACTGAAACTCTCGTTTCAAGGCCTCATAATCTGAAGAGTCAACTCCTGATTCAACAAAGAGCTCGTAAGATTCAATAGCGACTACTTTAAAAGTATTTACAAAAGGCGGTACGGGCCGCGTAAAATCCGAATCATACCAATAAAGTTGAACCTTTCCAGGAATACTAACTACTTCGATTGTCGTTGAATAGCCCATAGGAAAAAAGGTTATGGGTAGCTGTGAATATGAGTTTTCAGATGTTCTGGCGTACACCAGTATCGCTCCATTGGCTATAATGTCTTCACTAACAAAAGGCACCTCTATTTCTCCTACATAGTTATAACTGAGTTCATCATAAACCCATTCTGATACCTCGTACGTTCCTGACCTTACATTTGCATTACCCGGCTCACCCCGTGGCCCAGCCGGACCCTCAATGAGTACTTCCTTTTCACAGGCACTTAAAAAGCTGATCGACAATAAAAGAATAGATAACTTCTTCATTCCTATACAGATTAATCTGATTACGAAGTAAGCGGCAGTCGCATCTGCAGGTCATCGCTTTCTTCCCGGTACGCAAAATTGGTTTCCGAACGAAACCTGGATGTGTTCAACGGGTTCCCGTAATTTGCCAGCGACCTTCGGTATAGGTCACTATAAACTCTTCGGAAGGACGTGCTCCTGTGTAATAGGTGTTTTGTTCTTTCCGGCCACCGGAAACCTTCTTATACTTTGCCCCGGATTGTATGGTTTTCAATTCCTCGCTGCGATTGGCATATTCAGGCATTACCTTTTTGGCTTGTTCGCTGGTAAAACTGGCATTGGTACGAACAAAACGAATATTATCCTGAAATGACACTTTCATTAGGTGCTTATTGTTGCTAAGCCTTTTCAGTTCATCAACCTTATACTTCGCCTTATTCAGGTTAATTAGGGCAAAATGAATACGGCACGAACGTTTTGCACCTTGCTTTACCGAGTCAATTTCATAAAGATAGACTTCATAATTATTGAGGTAGTAGGCTCTGTAAGGATTCAATGGCTTAATGAGAATACCCGCCTGAACCATGGCTTTTTGAGTAGATAGTTGCTCAAAACTGTTCTCAAAAAATACCACATTTCTATGGCTATCACATAAACCCTCATGGTGTTTATATATCCGGCAGATGTCTTCAAAAAATGCTTTTTTACCGCCATGCTGCACCAAAAGGCCGCGGTGCTGTGCTTCTACTTTTTTCTGTTTTTCCTGTAAATAACCCTCAATTAATTTTGAAGCCAGAACAAAACTTAAGGGCGGTATGGTATCCTTTATATTAATTGGAATCACCTTACCATCGTACTTTTCAAGGAGTATAATGGTATCAATGGTTTTGTAGCTCAGGCGAATGTTTAACGGTAGCTCTAATTCCCCCTCGTAGGGTATGTTGAAACAACCGTTGCCATCCGTATAATCCGTTTTGTTTAGTAAAGCTATACTTACCTCGGCTGCTTTAAGTGACCGGCCTGCATACAGCACTTTTCCTCTTAAATACTGCTCTTCATGGCAATTGTCTTTAACCGCAACAGAAGCAGGGTTAAAAAAGTAAACCACCATAAAAACCAACAAACCAGCCCCAAATTTTGCGATACCAGAAAGATTCACACGAAAAAACTGTGGCAAGGATGCAGCCAGAGAGCCCAATGCCAACGAAAGAACGATGCGAAAAATGCTGAATTGACTATTTGAAGGGCATTCTACCAAGGCGACCCAGATCAGTATTAATAAGATTAAACCCACACCGGCCCAAAAAGAATATTGGGCCCCGGCATTTTTCTTCTGCCTGGAAATATTCACATCACCGCCTATAGACTGATATTTCCCTTTGTACTCACTCATAATAGTGTAATTCTGTATCTGCGAGTTTTCAAATTATGCTTCAGACCTCAGAGAGTAGTATTGTCCATAAAAATGATTCGTTCCGGGAGCCATTTTACTTCCAAATCTTCCAGGCCCCTATCCTTTAGTGCTACATCCTTTTCCACATAAGGTCGAAAAGTCATCCTCACGTTTTCCTTCACTTTATCACATCCCGGAATTTCCTTTTCACAGCTCAGTTCTAGCTGGTGGATTTCATCACCGAAAACATTGCAAAAAATCACCCTACCCTTCACGGCCCGTATGCCTTTTTTGGACTGGTTGTGCAAAATGAAACTGAATACCATGTAGTCATGCCAGGCATCACTATAGAAATCCTTGTGTTTGAGGTCAATTCCAACGGTATTCAGTCGTTTTACCAAGGCACTATCACACTCTATCACATGGTTTTTTTGTGATACCAATTCTTTCTCATTGGTAGATACCGGTGAACTGCAGGACAGTGTCAACAGCGTCAATGTAATTTTTAAAAGAGCTTTCAATGTGAATCCAGACTTACTTAGCCAATCCGTTTAGGGTTTGTGCTTGTTCTTATTGATGGTGATATTCATGGTACCCACATTTTGATATTTGCCCTTGAATTTGTGTTGACCTCCTATGATAGCTCCTGACTTTTTTAAGCGGATGCCCTCCTTATATTCATCGGTATTTTCCTCTCGGTCTTCTTCATCCTCCAAATCCGTTTGCATTAGGCATAAAGCAATCCCCAAAGTTTGCTGATCCAACAAGGGTCTTTGCTGCCACGGTAGCGGTAATTCTTTTTGAAGGGAGCCATCATTACCAGAGCTGTAGAGAAAGAATGGCGGTCTTTTTTTCTGGCTATCATCCGGCAAAATGCTTTCTATGCGATCCAAATCCTGTGCTTTGTTAAAAACCCAGAGCACGAGGGAAGCTTGCTCTATTTGTTCGGGGACCGTCAAATCATCAGGGCTTAACCATAAAACGGATTCTTCCATCTGTTCGGTAAGCTGCTCTATTCCTTTAAACTGTTCACGGTCTTTTCCCTGCTGTATAACCAATACTTTCTGACCATCCGGTTTTGGTTGGGAAGAGTTTGGGAACCATTCCTTAAGTTGATTCTTGGATTTTTGAAAGGCCGTAAAGCTGTTAAAGCCTAAGAAATAACTCAGGCTATCTATATAAGCCTGGCTGATGTCAATAAGTGGCTGCCCACTCTCAATGGCCTCCTGTAAGCGATTGTACACACGCTCCTTTAAGTACCGGGCAGATATTTTTATCTCATAGGGGTTCCCCCTGGTTCTTAGCTGACGGCTGATTTTATCAAAACCGCCTTTATCAAACTTCGGAACCCCTACTTTTTTGGCAAGTGTTTGCAGTAAAATATTAACATCAAAAACGGGATAATCGGGCATAGTACTTTAAGTTACTATGCCGAAGTAAAAAAGCCGGAAGGTAATTTCGGCATTAATGCTTCCAGATGTTGAAATTCCGTTTCCTAAGCTTGGTTTATGTATTCCAAAATTTGATCCCGGTACTTTTTACTGAAGGGTACTGCCCTATCTCTCAATATCAGATCATGCCGGTCAATCCCCTCTATCTTTTGAACGTTCACACAATACGAACGGTGTACCTGAGTAAAACGGTCATTGGGTAATTTCTGGAGGGTATCTGACATACTTATGGAAAGCTCAACTTTTGAAAGATCCTTTTGCCCCTCCGGTAAGTAGTGAAGCTCACAATAAACCCTTTGAGCCCTGAGGTAATAGATTTGATCAAATGGGATGGCGGTTTTATGGGAATCTGTGGCTTTCACCCGCACAAAGAGGCTTTCGGGCTTGGTCTTAGTTGTAGCCGGTAAACGACTTAACATCAGCTCTATCTGCGATAAAAGAATGGCGTTCTCGAAGGGCTTGGTCATATAATAAGCATTATGGATATTTCGCGCCCTTTCTACAATCCGGCTATCCGTTTTGTCGGTAAGGTAAAGGATTGGAATATCCGAATGTTTCTTATGGATCTTGGCGGCCAGTTCTATACCATCCATATCCGAGTTTAAGTCAATATCCATAAGGATGAGGTTGGGAACTCCTGCAGCCAGTTCAGCTAAAGCTTCTTTCGGTGATGATGCTTTTTCTACTGTATAACCCTCTATTTTTAAAGCATAAACTATACTCTCAAGGGTAAAAAGATCATCTTCTATGATTAATATTTTAGCCTCCATAATAAATTTGTATCCTAGCAGTCAAAAGTAGAATTTTATTAAAACTATTATATGCTATAGTATGCCTTCTCTATTGCCTCTTCGAGTTACCATAATTTTCTTAATCAGTCTTTTTCACCTGACTATACTCGCTCAAACTGAGAAACAATACAATCAAATTATTGAGGATGTAAAGCTTTTAGAAAAAGAAGGACGGTTTGAGGATGCCCTGAATTTTTTGGTTGAAAACCTGGAAAAAGTATCTCCAGAACAGCGAAGCAAGCTGTACTTCAAAATCGGAGGCCTTCACTTTAAACTAAAACAAGCGGATGCAACCCTTAAAGCCTATGAACGTGCTTATGAATTTGCTGTACTTGCTGAGAATAAAGAACTGCAATCCAGAATATTGATTAACTCAGGGGCTATTTATTCCCAAACCGGACACCACCTTCAGGCTATTGAAAAATTCAAAGCTGCTATCCAGGTTTTAAAGAGTTTGCAGAATGATACGCTTTTGGCCTCTATCCAATATAATCTGGCACTTTCGTACAAAGAAATCGGTGCTAACGATAAAGCAATCTCTTCAGCACTGGAAGCTTTGGAAAATTTTAAAACCTTACAGAATCGAGCTTATCAAGCCAAATGCTATCAAACTATCGGAAATATACACCGGGAAAATCAAAAGGACTCCTTATCTCTCTACTTCCATAACAAAGCCTTGGATTATTACACAAAACAGGAAAACAAGAAGGCCATAGCCTCTGTGCTAAACGATATGGGCAATACTTACAAACAGTTAATGGATTACGGGGAGGCCTTGAATTATTATCGGAAATCCATGATCGTAGGAGACTCCGCATTCAAACCTTTAACCTTCGGTAATATGGCTGAAGTTTATCAAAGAATGGGAGATTATAAGAATGCGGAGAAATACTATCTCAAAGCCATTAAGTTGCGTGATGCATCTGGCGATCTTAAAGCCTTTGCCTATGCTATAACCGAACTGGGTGGTTTATACGTTGAACTAAAAAGATACAGCAGAGCCAAAGAGTATTTGAAAGAAGCTGCCAAAATTGCCCAGGTGCAGGAATACCTGGATATACAACTCAAGGCTTTTGAATTGCAATGGCAGTTGCACGAAAACCAGGGAAACCTGGATACGGCTTATCTTTTTCTAAGGGCCTTATCTGAGCTGAAAGACCAGGTTAACGCACGTGACCGGCAAGAAATTATTGAGCAAAAAACAGCGGAGTTTGGGCTGTCGGAATTACAAGTAACTGTAGCCGATTTGAGCGAAGAGAATGAGATAATCAGCCTTCTTGCCCGTGAGGAACGTAAGGCAAAATTTACCTACCTCATAATAGCCATATTAGTTACTGTAATTGCAATCATACTGGCGCGTAATGCCCAAAAAAGTAAAAAACACGCCCGTTGGGAACAGGCACAAAAAATAGAAGTACAACATCGGGTTAAAAACTTTCTTCAAACCTTGGTTAACCTGGTTTACTTTCAACAGAAAACAACCGGCAATTCGGAGGCATTGGCCGCAATTCTACAAACCCAAAACAGGCTTAGCGCAATGCTGGAAATACATAAGTCATTAGAAATTACCGATTCGGGACAAGTGAATTTTACGGCCTATCTCAAAAATATAGTCAACCACATAAAATTAAGCTTTATCGAAGTAGTACCCACACTCGAAATTAGCTGGGAGGTTGATGAACTTACTTTAAATGCGGATGAAATAATTCCGTTAGGACTAATAATTAATGAATTGGTTACCAATGCCTTTAAGTATGGTTTGCAAAATCAGGCTCAACCGAGGCTTACAATCTCCATGAGTCATGAAGTCAGTACACTTCGACTATCTATTGTGGATAACGGCCCTGGAATAAGTGAAGATACCGAAGAAACTAAAGGTTTAAAACTAGTGAAGCTGTTTGCACAGCAACTCCATGGTAAGGTGTATTTTAAAAATGAAAAAGGCACAAAGGCCATGGTAAAAGTTAAAATAAAACCGGCAGCCTGAGGCTGCCGGCCTGCCAACTCTAAAGTTGGACCACAAAATAGGTGCTATCTACCACCTCAACGGTATCACTCGTGATAAGCAGTTGCTCGTTCTGGAACAACTTCACATAGTAAAACCCGGTGTCCACCCTGAACTGAAAACCACCACTTTCATCGGTGGCCGTATCGGCTATCATCGGCACTTCGTTTACCTTGTAAAGTTCAACCGAGGCCGGGTACAACGGGTCTTCTTGTGCATCTATCCCCAGTCCCACCATTATAGGGGTGTCGGTATCTTCACCTCCTTTTTTCTCTAGAAAAGTTTCCTTTTCAAAGTGAGAACTTTCGCAACTGGAAAGGCCAATTACCAGGCCTATCAAACAAACTGAAATTTTTAAAATATATGCTTTCATGGTATTTTTCTTTTGAAATTTTTACTCCGTGAAAGCAGTTGACTACCGGATATAGCTATCCCCTTAAACCCCTATACTTAAAGGTTTTATCTCATTCGATCATGGATGCAAATCGGGCAGGATCAACTGCCGAAAATGAGGAAGGGGCTTTAGGAAGTCTCTTTAGTCCGAACTCTTCCTCACGGTGCGGAGAAAAGAGGTTCCTTCGGCCAATTTTGCCATCCGGTAAAAAGCGGATCAGGCTTTTATTTGTGGTACCATATATCAGGCTCGTACAATTCCTGATACTCAAGAGATGACAGGTTTAGATTTGAAATCTGGGGCTAATGTAGAAGTAGGGTAAAAAGGGGGGGCGCATCCGGGAACTCAAACTTTATCCCGGTACTATAGAATCTTCAAAATAAGAGGTTTGCAGATGAAATTAATTATGTAGAAAAACTATTTTGCCATACTTATCCCTGAAAAACAGTACCTCCAATCCATTAAGCTCAAACCATGTCATCGTCCCCCAAAGAGCTTATATAACTTAAAGCCAAATTACTCTATGGTGAAGCCTCCATGGAATTGGACGGCTATTATAAAAGTAGATGATGTTATTTATCTTTTGAAGTGTTTACCCGAATGGATAAACCCAAAGCTGGTCGGAACAAAAGGCCAAACAGATATCCTGAAGATTTTGGCGTTTAAACACAATACTCCCAAAGCCTGCAGGCTTTGTTTGGTATTTCCAGACATGTCTCTTCCTAAAATAAATTGAAACAACCCGACTTATTATGTGAGCAATTTAAGGGTCAGTTAAGAAGAGTACCTAAGGCGATTACAATATGGGCTTTAAATTGGAGATGGGTAACTAGGTTGAAAAGGTTCTATTAAACACGGCTATTCAGGAATAAGAGTTAGTTTCAGACTGAGACTTTACTTGGTCCTACTAGTTGAACGTAATACTCTTTGTAAAACTAGGCACGTTAAAGTCGCCTTCGTAGTATTCCACCACAAACTCCCCGGTTGACCACATATTGAGTGCAAGGTCACAAATACCAGGGTTCTGGCTTATGAAGGTCTGGCTGTCGTCCGTCTTATCATAAGTGTTGACTGTCCAGTTATTGAATGAACTAACTGGCATGGACCATCCATTAAAGTTACCACCGCTTATATACTTCAGCTTTACTTTCACTTTAGAGCATTGCCCGGCTAACTCAGCCCTCAGGCTATAACGTGCCGCGGTTCCCTGGAAGTTCTTTCTATCGGGATTCAGAAGGTTCAGGCCATTATCGCCCCATTCCGGATACTCGTTTACCTGAAGGGCCTTGGCAGTGTTTTGAGCTATAAATTGATCTACATACTTCTCAAAGTTGGGTACCGGGGCACTAATACCCATGCTAGCGTAACGGTTTACAATATGAGCGCGTATCTGGTTTTTAGAAATAGCCAGGGCATGCGCCTTTAAAACTCCCTTGGTTGCAGCATCGTCCAAAGCACCATCCGTGCGGATATCCGAAATAATATTGGCCATTAGTTCAGAATAACTGCTTTCGGAATGATAACCCTGCAAAATGGAGGAAATAGCAATCAAAGCAGCATCGCCCTCGGTAGAGCCGGCAATACTCAGTTGTTGCGAAGTACTAAGGTTCAATGTGCTGGCATCTATTTCAAAAAGGGCAAATACTTCTTCCAAAGCCTGCTGTTTGGCATCCGCTATGGTCATGCCGGTACCTAAAAGGTATTGCACCCTTGCCTTTTCCATGTGGGTAATTACGTTGATGTTTATTCTGCTACCGGTAGAAAGATCGGTAATACCTTCGAGGGTAATGGGTGCTTCAGATTTTGCACCGCATACTTCATTAAAGTAAAAACCATTTATACTGGTAATAACATAGTTGGAAGAAAGGGTTATGCCGTTAAATTCAAAAGCCCCGGAATTATCGGTAATGTTGGTATTGAATACCCTTCCGGTGGGGGAAAAGCTATTGTTTAATTCGGCAAGACTAACCGTGGAACCATTTAAAAAAGGTCCTTTTTGAGCCTCACCGGAAATTTGGGCGTTGTTGGGGCAGTTTGAACATCCCTTACCCTCTTCCTTGGAACAGCCTATGAATAGGATTGATAGAGTAGCAAGAAATAAAAGAGCAGGAATTCTCATATACAGGGTTTTAACGGGTTAATTAGTGCAATAAAAGTAACCATTATTTTGGTATCCGGGCTTCAGGATTTCAAAAGGTACCGTTGTAACTAAAGTTTAAGTATGATAAATTATGGTGAAAGCCGGTGTGTTATTTAGCACACCGCTTTTTTTTTATGTTTAATGTTTCCTGAAATTGCCACGGATTCAGATTGAAAATAAAACACCATTGCATGAGCCTATACACGGAAGGCAAAGACTTTAAAGGATTAAATCACTCCGCCCAAACTTTACCCAAAGGCGAATACGAGCACTGCACCTTCACCGGGTGCCACTTTGCCGATGGCCACCTTTCCAATTACACTTTCCTGGAATGCACTTTTGTAGATTGTGACTTCAGCAATACCCACCTGGGTAATACCGCTTTTCGGCAGGTCTTTTTTAAGGATTGTAAAATGGTGGGTGCTCACTTTAATGAGTGCAATAGCTTTTTACTGGAAATGAGCTTTGAAGCCTGCCTCATGCAGTTGGCTTCCTTTTATAGTTTACCGCTTGGCACCTGCCGGTTCCACCATTGTCAACTACCAGAGGCGGACTTTACCGAAGCAAACCTCTCCGCCTCGGTCATCCGGAACTGTGATCTTAGTCAGGCCGTTTTTGAGCAAACCAATCTGGAAAAAGCCGACCTGAGGGGTTCTTACGGCTTTACCCTGGACCCTGAACTAAACCGGGTTAAAGGCCTGAAAATTTCTAAAGATAGTTTGGGGGGTTTGTTGGCCAAATACCAACTGCATGTTGAGTAAAAGTCAATACAATTTCCTGCGTTTGAAAATGTAGCCTTCCATTACCGGATAGTAACCTTTGCGCACATCGGCTTCCACCAGGTCGATCTTATACTGCAAACAACGCACTTTAAGATCGTGGGCAAAACGCTCCATCTCCTGACGGTAATACGATCGAACCTCGGCCGGGTTCATTTTCACCACGGTCTTACTCTCCAAATCGACAAAGCGGTAAGGCCGTTCTTCAAAGGAAAAATCAAGTTCGGTTTGGTGGTCGGTAGTCCAGAAGAGGACCACCTCGTGTTTGTTGTACTTTAAATGTTGTAGTGCATCCAGCACCGCTTCTTCATTTTCCTGCATTTCAAAAAGATCGGAAAAAAGGAGCACCATCGAGCGTTTTGGGATGCGCTCCGCCAAAACGTGCAGACTTTCCGCGAGGCCGACTTTGGGCTCCTTTTTCACCTCCGGATCGTGATCCATGAGTGCTTTGCCAAGTTCAACGGTGATAGCCTTGTGATGCTGCCGGGTGGAACGGGCATCGGTCTTCACATCCGACCGACCGAAAAGTGTTAGTCCTACGGCATCGCGCTGCTTGCGCATCAGTTGCATTATAGCAAGAGCCGAAACGGAAGAAAATAAAACCTTATTAGGCTCTTGCGCATTCCACAAACGCTCTACCGGGTAAAACATACTCCCGGAAGTATCGATCACCATGTGGCAACGCAGATTGGTCTCTTCCTCGTAACGCTTGGTATATAAACGGTCGGTGCGGCCGTACAACTTCCAGTCAATGTTACGGGTACTTTCTCCGGGATTGTAAATACGGTGTTCCGAAAATTCCACTGAAAAACCATGGTAAGGACTTTTATGCAAACCGGTAATAAACCCTTCCACTACTTGACGGGCATAAAGCTCCAGGTGTTCCAGGTCGCGGTATTTTTGCAAGTCAAAAGTTCCTTTATCCATCGATCAAATAAAGTGGGAATATAAGAGGTTTAGGATGAATTTCACCACCTACTTTATTAGAAGGTAATTCACTGAGGCAAGGGTAAACAAAAAAGCCTCCCGGTTTCCCGGGAGGCTTTTTAAATTTATGTTTACGGCTTAAGCCATTTGCGCATCCAGTTTACCGGATAATACGGTTTTAGGAGCTACACCTACTTGTTTATCTACAATTTCTCCGTTTTTAAATACGAGAAGCGTAGGGATGTTACGGATACCATACTTCATGGAAATTTCCTGGTTTTCATCCACATTCACTTTGCCAATAACGGCCTTACCGTCATAATCCTTCGATAATTCTTCAACAATAGGACCTACCATTCTACAGGGGCCACACCATTCTGCCCAAAAGTCCACTAATACGGGCTTATCGGATTTCAATACTACATCTTCGAAGTTAGCATCGGTTATTTCAACTGCCATTCTTGAGTTATTCTGATTAATAAATAATTAAGTGTTCAAATATCTAACAAACAACGAACCAAAAAAGTCGTTTTCACGACCTTATGCCAATATGGCTTAGGCGTTCAGTTGCATTTTCACAAAAGGTGTTTCATTCAAAGTATCCAGGAGTTCTCTCGATATCTCCACTCCACTGCTTCTTCGCGGCATCTTCACGTTCACCTTTGGCTTTTCAGGGTCAAAGATCATTAAATTTAGCCTTTTCTTCCCCTTATGTTTTTCAACTATACCATTGATAAGCTCTATATTATCCTTGGTAACATCATTTAAAGCTATGGTAAGGCTTACAGATTGGCCCATTTGTTCCATCACATCCTGTAATAAGGTTACCTGTTTTAACTTGGGTTCCACCCGAGGCTGGGCACCTTCGTAGCTGGGTGTATAGCGATTGATAAAGCCTTTTACCATGAGCATTACATTGGTATCCAGGTAGGGTTTAAAGTTCAGGTATTCTTCCCCGAAAAGGGCAAACTCATGGTTGCCGGAAAAATCTTCGAGGGTAAATACACCAAAGGGTTTTCCTCTTTTTGTGGTAGCATGACGTACCTCTGAAATAATACCGGCTACCGTAAAGTCGGTAATACCATCCAGGCTGGCAAAACTCTTTAGCTCATGCGAGCAAAGCATTTTCAGTTCATACTTAAAATCATCCAGGGGGTGACTGCTCAGGTAAATACCATTCACTTCCTTTTCCTTACCGAGAAGCATTAGGCGAGGCCAAGGGGTAACAGTAGGAATTTCCGGTTCGGGTAAGCTCACTTCCTGGGCACCACCAAATAAGGAGACCTGAGAGGATTCTTCCTGTGCCTTTAAGGTTTGGGCGTACTTCATAGCCCGTTCCAGGAAAGTACGTTCTTCACCATTTTGGTAAAAGTACACCGCACGATGCTCATTGGGAAAACCATCAAAGGCTCCGCCCAAAGCCAGGTTTTCAAGAGTTTTCTTGTTTACAGAGCGAAGGTCCACACGTGTAAGCAGGTCAAAAATATTACGGTATGCTCCGTTTTCCAGGCGTTCGTGTACAATAGCCATTACCGCTCCTTCCCCTACTCCTTTCATTCCCCCCAGGCCAAAGCGTATCTCGCCCCGGGTGTTTACGGTAAACTTGAGCTGAGACTCATTTACATCCGGCCCCAGTACCGGGATACCCATGCGCTTACATTCTTCCATAAAGAAGGTAACCTTCTTAATGTCGCTCATATTATGGGTCAATACCGAGGCCATATATTCAGCCGGATAATTGGCTTTGAGGTAGCCGGTATGGAAAGCCACCACTGAATAGCAGGTAGAGTGGGATTTATTGAACGCATAGGCCGCAAAAGCCTCCCAATCTTTCCAGATTTTTTCCAGTATTTCCGGATCATGGCCACGCTCTTTACCCTGATCAATGAACTGGGGTTTCATTTTATCCAGTACATCGCGCTTCTTCTTACCCATCGCTTTTCGCAAAACGTCCGCCTCACCTTTGGTGAAACCGGCTAACTTCTGCGATAGCAGCATCACTTGCTCCTGGTAAACCGTAATGCCGTAGGTTTCAGCTAGGTACTCCTCCATTTCGGGGAGATCATAGGAGATTTCCTCCTCCCCGTGTTTACGCTTTACGAAGTTGGGAATGTATTCCAGCGGACCGGGGCGGTACAGGGCGTTCATCGCAATAAGATCCTCAAACTTATCCGGTTTTAAGGCCTTGAGGTGCTTTTGCATACCAGCACTTTCAAACTGGAAGGTGCCGTTGGTTTCACCACGCTGGTACAGCTCCAGGGTTTTAGGATCGTCCAGGGGAATCTCGTCTGTATCAATCTCTATATTGTGCCGGTCTTTAACAATCACAATGGCATCCTTGATAATGCTCAGCGTTTTCAGCCCCAGGAAGTCCATCTTCAGCATACCGGCCGATTCTACCACTGAGTTGTCAAACTGGGTAACCAGCAGTTCCGAGTCTTTGGCGGTTCCTACGGGGATGAACTTCGTAATATCGTCAGGTGTGATAATTACACCACAGGCGTGGGTACCGGTATTACGAACCGAACCTTCCAGTATGCGCGCCTGGTTTACCACCTCGGCTTCGGGACCCTGGCCAGCGGCCAGTTCTTTCAATTGTTTACCCATCTGGTAGGCATCACCATTGAGTTGAGACCCCATTTGCTTATCGTCCCAACTAAACAGTTTGGCAAGCTTGGTATCGGGCACCAGCTTGGCAATACGATCTGTATCGGAAAGGGGTAACTGTAGCACCCTGCCGGTATCACGAATAGCCGATTTAGCGGCCATAGTACCATAGGTAATGATCTGTGCTACCTGACTTTTTCCGTACTTATTTACCACCCAGTCAATGATCTTTCCACGGCCCTCATCATCAAAGTCAATATCGATATCCGGTAGCGATACCCGGTCCGGATTCAGGAAACGCTCAAACAGCAGGTCGTACTCTATAGGATCTACATTGGTGATGCCTATGCAATAGGCCACGGCCGAACCGGCTGCCGAACCCCTTCCCGGTCCTACACTTACGCCCATTTTACGGGCCTGACTGGTAAAGTCCTGAACAATTAAGAAGTAACCGGGGTAACCGGTATTGGCAATGGTTTCCAGCTCAAAATCCAGGCGTTCCCTTATTTCATCGGTTATTTCACCATAGCGCTCTTTAGCCCCTTCGTAGGTAAGATGACGCAGATATGCGTTTTCTCCTCTTTTGCCTCCGTCCTCATCATCCTGCGGGTCTTTAAACTCCTCCGGAATTTCAAATTTGGGCAATAACACGTCCCGGGCCAGTGAATAGCTTTCAATTTTACCGGCAATCTCCACGGTAGCGGATATGGCTTCGGGTAAATCCTTAAAGAGCTCCTGCATTTCCGTAGAACTCTTGAAATAAAACTCATCGTTAGGAAATCCGAAACGAAACCCTCGCCCGCGACCCTTGGGTGTGGATTGGTACTCTGAATCTTTAACGCAAAGAAGAATGTCGTGGGCGTTGGCATCTTCCTTACCGAGGTAATACACGTTGTTAGAGGCAAAATACTTTACCCCGTATTTTTCGGCAAACCGCAACAAGGTTTGATTGACCACATCTTCGCGCTCTCTTTCTTCATCAGTAGCATCACCGTGACGCATCAGTTCCACGTAAAAGTCTTCTCCAAACTGCTGGTGGTACCAAACGAAGGCTTCTTCGGCCTGTTTTTCTCCCACGTTCAGTATGAGCGATGGAATTTCCCCGTAAAGGTTACCAGTAATGGCAATGAGGTCCTCCTTATACTCCACCAGCAATTCCTTATCGATACGAGGCACGTAGTAAAAACCATCTACAAAACCGATGGACGACAACTTGGCTAGATTGTGATAGCCATTTTTATTTTTAGCCAGGAAAACCTGTTGATACCCATTATCCTTAACCGTTTTATCGGCATGAGCACGGCATACCTGCAACTCGCAGCCGAGAATCGGTTTAATATCATTGGCCAACGCGGTTTGTACAAACTGAAAGGCACCGTACAGATTGTAATGATCGGTTATCGCCACTGCGGGCATACCTAACTCTTTGGCCTTTGCGATGAGGGTATCTATTTCGCAGGTAGCCTGTAAAATGGAATACTGAGTATGTAGGTGCAGGTGCACAAAATCCTGGGTGGCGTCCACCTTTTCCTGCACCACTTCCGAATCGTCAGAGCCTTGCTTTTCCTTGAGCTTTCGTGCCAGTTCTTTAAACGACTCTACTTTGAGGCCGATTGGCTGTACCGTTTCCGGGTAATTGCGGAGAAATGCCTTTTTGTCTTCCGGTGAAAAGCCGAGGCGTTCATTGGTAAAAACCCCGATGCGAATCAATTCGAGAAAAGCCCGGGTAGTGGCTTCCACATCGGCTGCCGCATTGTGCGCCTCGGCAAAACCTTCATTGAATAGTTTGCGATACAGCTCCTCCAGCCTGGGATACTTATAGCCTCCCCCCTTACCCCCCGGCAACTGGCAAAAATCGGTGGTTTCGTTGCTGGTATCAATATCGGGCATACCTTCCAAGCGGTTATCTTGCCCCAAACGAAGGTATTCACAACCTAAAATATTGATATCGAAACGGATATTATGGCCCACCAGAAAGGTTGCCTTTTCAACCGCCTGGCTGAATTCGGCCATCGCCTCTTCCAGGGGTACCCCGTAATGTTCAGCTACCTCGGTGGTAATACCATGAATTTTGGAAGAGTTGAGCGGAATGTTAAACCCATCGGGTTTGATCACAAAATCCTTAACCTCCACCAGCTTACCCTCCAGGTCGTGCAACTGCCAGGAAATCTGAACGGCACGGGGCCAGTTCTCAAAATCCGTTAAGGGAGCATCATCACGTAAGGGAAGACCGGTGGTTTCGGTATCAAAGATTAAAAACATTGACAACTAAGGATTTATGTATTTCCAGATCAAGTTTTAAAGTTATGTAAATGTTACCAGCGTACAAGCTATGTTAATAAGCTTTGAAAAGTTGCTCCAGACAATCCTGAAAGTGAATCCACCTCCATCTAATTGTTGTTTTTCAATAATTTTTTACCGATTTGCTTGGTGGTTTACAACTTTCACCATAATATTGTTTTTCAATAATAAATTTCTATTTATCATGAATAAACTTAAAATTATCAGCGGTACCCTGATCTTCTTTAAATGGGCCAGCATCATTGTTGGTGCACTGGCCCTGGTAGTAATGCTATTTATCAGGGATGAGCCTATTATTGTAGAATCACCGCTTGTGTCTATCACCAATGAAAAGTTACAAGGTCAGTTAAACCAAATGCTTACTACGTCCAATGGTCTTGAACTTACGGTTGGTGGCATTGATGCCGAAATGCCAATAACCTGGCAACTCAGGTGCCTCAAGGTTTTCGCTATAATTACGGTATTCGCTTACATTATATGGATCTTACAGGCTATTTTGAACATTGTGCGAGACGTAAGAGCTAAAAATGTTTTTCGCTACCGGAACATTATCCGCCTAAAACGAGTGGCCTGGTTACTGATTCTCGCTCCGCTATTTTCCGGTATTTTAGAGATGATCTTTTTGCTGGTTATTGATCATACCTACCCATTACCGGCAGGCCTTACTTATCGCTGGTCCGGTGATATAGACTTCACGCTGATGGTTATTGGCTTTCTGTTATATGCCATTACCATAGCTTTTGGAGAGGCCCTAAACATGAAGAAAGAACAAGAACTTACTATCTGATGGCTATAATCGTAAACCTCGATGTAATGATGGCGAAGCGAAAGGTGCGCTCCAAGGATCTTGCGGAAAGTATCGGCATCACAGAAGCCAATCTATCCATTTTAAAAACGGGTAAGGCCAGGGCCATACGGTTCTCTACCCTCGAAGCCCTCTGTAAAGAACTTGATTGTCAACCCGGTGATCTACTGGAATTCAGGGAATAGCCCTACGATATCCTTTCCCAATTATTATTTTGAATACATTTGCCCCGCATTTGGTTTTCAACGTCAGAACAGGCGTTGGAATTAAAAGGGAATCCGGTGAAAATCCGGGACAGTTCCCGCTGCTGTAAGCACCACCAAGCGCAACCCCTCTTTTGTCACTGTTCCGGGATAACGGAATGGGAAGACCGGTTGCAGGGTGCAAGTCAGAAGACCTGCCTTATGCATAAATCATTACCGCTTTCGGGATAAAAGCAGGATGAAAAACTACAGGTACGTACTATTCTGTTGCTTTTCCACCTTCGGATATCTGCGGAAGCCATTTTGCAAACATGGCTGAACTGCGAACATTCTTTTTGATACTTTTTCTCCTGAGTGGGGCATGGCAACTTTCTGCCCAGGAAGACACCCTGAAATTGAAGGCCGTGGACGTGGTAGAAACCCGTGCCCGGGATTTTGCGGTGGGCAGCGAACTGATTACCCTTGACAGCTCCAGCCTGAAAAGCCGCAAGGGTCAAAATTTAACCGAAGTTCTAAATGCGGAAGGTTTATTATTTATCAAGAACTACAGCCCCGGCAACCTGGCCACTACCAGCTTTAGAGGTGCCAATGCCCAGCAAACCGTGGTTACCTGGAATGGCTTTAATATCAATAGCCCCTTGCACGGGCAATTCGACCTCAGTTTATTTCCGGTGCAGGCTCTGGACCAGGTACAATTACAACCCGGAGCTTCCAGCGCCCTTTGGGGGAGTGGCGCAGTAGGAGGTTCCATTCATTTAGGCCATACTCCCGATTTTACACCACACTGGGAACTCTACTTAGCCGGGCAGGCAGGAAGCTTTGATAATTTCAGCCAGAATATAGGCATGACCTACGGCTCTGCCAACTATTCGGGTCATTTGAACCTGCTGAATCAAAATGCTGAAAATAACTTCCCTTTCACCAACCCTTACACAGGCGAAACGCAAACGCAGGAAAACAACCATTTATCCAACCAGGTTTTGACCTCCGCAAACCACTTCAGGCTAAGTTCAAAAGACCTGTTGAACCTTCACCTTTGGTTCCAGCAAACAGATCGTGACATTCCACCTTCCTTATTTGAAATTTCACGATCCAACCAAAGGGACGATGTAATGCGCATCTCCAGTGAATGGCTCCACTCCTTTCAAAAAACGGATTTGAAAGTTCGCGCAGCTTACTTTAATGAAGACCAGGTTTTTAATGCCATTACAGCGGACAGCAGCTATCATAACGCCAGCCAAAGCTTCATTGGAGAGGTGGAATGGAGTTACCAGGCTTTTACACGCCATCGTTTCGACCTGGGTTTTAATCAGTCCGTTTTTTTAGCGGATGTGGATTCCTACAACAGCGAAGGGAATATCCAGCAAAACCGACAGGCCATTTTTGCCGGTTACTGCTGGGATATTTCTTCCACCCTGTCTTTTAGCAACATGCTAAGGCAGGAAATTATCGATGGCCGCGCCACCCCTTTCACTTTTACCACGGGCCTGGCCTGGCAGGCTCTGCCTCAATTACAATTAAAGGGTCAGTTTTCCAAGGTATATCGCGCTCCTACCCTGAATGATTTGTACTGGGTACCGGGAGGGCAACGTGATTTACAATCGGAGTATGGCTACGCCCAAGAGCTGAGCGCTACCTGGAAATATTCCCTGAAAAAATGGCGGTACCAAATTGGACTTACCGCCTACAATCGCAACATCACAAATTGGGTAGTATGGTTGCCGCAACGGGGAATATGGTCACCACAAAACCTATTGGAAGTACACAGCCGGGGGCTGGGAAGCCGCTCCCAATTACAGTGGAAGAAGAAAAACTGGAATATTCTTTTAAATCTCAATACTAATTACACGCTCTCCACTAACCAAAAAGCCGTAAGGGCCAATGATGCTTCGGTAGGCAAACAGTTAATCTATACCCCCATTTACAGTGGTGCGGCAGCCCTTTCTACTTCCTACAAATCGTACACCCTCCGTTACCAACATCAATATACCGGCTATACCTACACCACGTCTGATCACAGCGAATTTTTGGAGCCTTATCACATTGGAAGCCTGTATTTGGCCTATGAGCCAGGCTGGAAAAAACTGGACGGTCATTTTTTTGCGCGAATCGACAATATTTGGAATCATCAATACCAGGTGGTTCGCAACCGGCCTATGCCCGGGGTACAATATAGCATAGGACTTCAATTAAACTTTAAACTCAAACAATTCCGATGAAAAAGTACCTGTTTGGAGGAGCCTGGTTGCTTCTCACCCTCAGTTCTTGCGAAAAAGACGAACCTAATACGCCTGATCCGGTAGATCCCGGAGTTCAAAATGTTCTGATCTCCAACGAAGGAAATTTTCAGGCGGGTAATGCCAGCCTCGGTGTTTACAACCTCGAAACTGAAACCTATGCCGCCAAAGTATTTGAAGCCCGAAACGGCCGTCCGTTGGGAGATGTGCTGCAGTCCATCAATAAGATCAATAATCGATTGTACCTGGTAGTAAACAACTCGGGTAAAATTGAGGTGCTTAACCCGGAAGATTACAGCTCAACCGCCACCATCTCAGGACTTAGCTCTCCCCGCTTTATTTTGGGCGTAGGCAATTCCCTGGCTTATGTATCTGACCTGTATTCCGATAGCCTGGCGGTGGTGGATCTTAGCACTAATACCATCGATCATTACATTAATATTTCTACCAACAGTGAACGTATGTTGAAAGTTGGAAATAAGGTTTACGTAGGCCACGGTTATAAAACGGTTTCCGGTGTTAGCGTAATCGATATTACTACGGAAACGGTTTCTAAAGTAATACCCACTGCCGACTATCCGCTTGCTATGGAGCAGGATAAGGATGGCAATGTATGGGTGCTTTGCGGGGGCGATGCCTTTAACGGCACGCCCGGGGCTTTGGAAGTTATAGACCCTGCTACCGATAGCAATATCAAGCAACTTGACCTTAATGGCTCATCCTACATTAATCAAATGGTTTTTAATGAAGATCGGGACTCCCTGTATGTTTTGACGGATGCTGTCTATAAAATGTCCGTTTCCGCTACGGGTGTTCCCTCTACTCCACTTATAAAAGATGAGAACCGCAGTTTTAATGGTATGGGTTTCTTTTCAGACCGGCAGGAGTTATGGCTCGGTGATGATAAGGCTTTCAGCCAGGAAGGAGAGGTACTTATTTACAGCCGCTCCGGGAAAGTCAAAAGTAGTTTTGGTACTGGCGTAGGCCCGAATGGTTTTTACTTCGATTAAAAATAAGTGTTTGGCTTTGAATTAAAAGGATTACATTTGCAGCCCTTTTTAGAAAAATTAATTAACCGGGTCGCGCACCCTTCTAAAACAATTAATGATTTATGGCAACAAGAATCAGATTACAACGCCACGGTCGTAAAGGCCACGCTTTTTTTCACATCGTAGTAGCCGATGCCCGCGCCAAAAGAGATGGCCGCCTCATCGAAAAACTCGGAACTTACAACCCCAACACCAATCCTGCCACCATCGAAATTAATTTCGACAGTGCGGTGAATTGGGTGATGAACGGTGCACAGCCGAGTGATACTGCCCGTGCTATTTTAAAGTACAAGGGAGTGATGATGAAGAAACACCTTTTGGAAGGTGTGCGTAAAGGCGCGCACAGTGAGGAAGAAGCTGAAAAGAAATTTGAAGCCTGGCTTACTGACAAAACGCAAAAAATCCAGGGCAAAAAAGAATCCTTGAGCAAGGCTGAGGAGGAAGCCCGTGCTAAAGCTTTGGAAGCTGAAGCTGAAGTGAACAAAACCCGTGCGGCTGCCCGCGTAGAAGCTGAAGCTCCGGCCGAAGAGGAAGTAGCCGAAGGTGAAGAAGCTCCGGCCGCTGAAGCAACTGAAGAAGCTGCAGCTGAAGCTCCTGCCGAGGAAACCAAAGCAGAGGCCACCGATGAGGCTCCCGCTGAAGAAGCTTCTGAGGAAGAAAAGAAAGACTGATGAATGCGTAAAGAGGATTGCTTTTACCTCGGCCATATCAGCCGCAAGCACGGTTACAAAGGTGAGGTTATAGCGGTTTTCGATACCGATCAGAAGGAAAATTACAACGAACTGGAATCAGTGCTCGTGGAAACCCACGGAGAACTGGTTCCTTTTTTTATTGAAGAGATGGCTGTTAACTCTAAAGGCCATTTTATACTCCGCTTTGAAGATACAAATAGCGAAGAGGCGGCTGAAGCCCTAATCGGACGCGAGTTATATCTCCCTATTGACATCCTTCCCCCCTTACAGGGTAAATCCTTCTACTTTCACGAAGTAGTGGGCTTTGAAATGATGGATCATGAAGCCGGTTTCATAGGTATTTGCGAAGGGGTTATTGACCAATCGGCACAGCCCATTTTCCTCATCCGCCAAAATGAGCTGGAAATACTGGTACCGGCCGTGGATGAGTTTATTGAGTCCATCGACCGCAAGGGTCGGAAAATTTTCCTGAAAACCCCTCCGGGCTTATTAGACCTTTACCGGAATGCCTAATTCCTGGTTCCGCTTTAAGCAGTTTGCCATTCACCATGACCGTTGTGCCCATAAAGTGGGTACCGATGGAGTTTTGCTGGGCGCCTGGGTGCGGGCTTCCAACCCACTAAACATTTTGGATATTGGGAGTGGCAGCGGCTTAATTAGCCTGATGATGGCCCTGCGCTTTGCAAATGCTTCAGTTACCGGTATTGAATTGGACTTTGAGTCGTACCAACAAAGCCTCGAAAATGTAAAAGCTTCTCCCTTTGCCAACCGGGTAAGTATATTCCAAGGTGATTTTTTGGAATACAATTTTGGTGCTCAGCAATTTGACCTCATCCTGAGTAATCCGCCTTTTTTCAACCAGGCTTTTCTATCCGGCCATCAAAGCCGGGATCAGGCCCGCCATACCGCTCACCTCTCTCACCACCATCTCCTCCAAAAGGCCTCCGCTCTTTTGAAGGATACGGGCTCCATTAACCTGATTTTACCGGTAAATGAATCAGTAGCAATCCTGGCGGATACAGAGCTCAGCCTAAGCCGTAAAACCAGCGTTTACAATAAGCCGCAAGGTGAACTCAAAAGATTTTTATTGGAGTTTAAACCAACGGGTAACGGTATAATGGAAGAGTCTTCAATAGCCATCCGGAATGAAGATGGCGACTTTTCAACTGAATACCAAAACCTCACCCGCCACTTTTACCTGCACTTTTAGCGAAGGCTACCCCTCACGTAAAGCTGTTTCAATGTGTGCCAGGTGGTGCTCCCCGTGCCAAGCGTACAAACCGGTTTGCTCGGCCACACTCACATGCACTTTATTATCAGGGTGATAAAAGGTCCGTTTCAGTTCGGCCGTATTCAAACTTTGCACCAGCGTTACCCAACGGTGGTGTAGATTTTTAAGCAGTTCAACCGAAACTTTCACGTCCACCTCGCGCACATCCGCCAGACCCGACCAGGCCTTTTCATGGTAAGCTTTAATGGTGGGATTGTCCTCAGTAAGCGCCCATTTTAAACGGATGTAACCGTTGACATGGCTATCTGCAATATGGTGTACAATCTGCTGAACCGTCCAGCTATCCGGGCGGTATTGCAACAAAAGCCGGTCAGCCGTAATATTTTCCAGCACTTTTTCAAGCCGTTCCGGCAAACTGCTGAAGGAAGCCAGCCACTTTTGAAAAAGCTCGTTGTGGATAGTTTCCGGACGCTCAAACTTTCCTATCGGGTACTTTTTAAGTTCCAAAGCGGTTTTATCCATATCTAATAACCTTTATAGGATACTTCTTTCTCTTTAAAACGTATGCCATACTCTTCCAATTCCTGCAGCATGGGTTCGTAAATTTCGCGTGTAATGGGTATTTGAACACCCGGAGTATTGATGGCTCCTTCCAAAATGTGCCGGGTAGCAATACCCACCGGCAAACCTACCGTGCGTGCCATGGCGGTATGATCACTATCGTGACCCAGGCTTACCATGGATGATTCAATCATCTTTTTCTCCCCGTTCAATTCATAACCGAATTTATGGTACATCACAATCATATCCTTATCCTCGGGTTGTAAGGTCCATTTTTGCTCCAGTATATGCTGCAGTATTTGGGCGGGAGTCGCATTTTTAAGCCCCACCTTCGTATCCTCGAACATCCCCGTCCAGCTTAGTTTATCCATCAACTCTGAGTCTTGCGGAATATTGAGGTAATGCATCAGTTTAAGCTCTACCGAATCATTGGGATTGTATGCCAAAAAGGTATTGGTGAACTGCCGGTAAGTCATATCCTCACTATTTTCAAGGGTATAGCTATCGTCCGTCATACCGAGCTTCACAAAAACGTCCCAGGCGCGGCAAAAGCCAGGCCTTCTAAAAGTACCCCGGTATATGGTTGGAATGTCTTTTAATCCATATACATCGCGGTATTTCAGGGAGTCACGGTTGGCATAACCTTCAAACCGGCCGTAACCTTCTATTTGTACCAACTCCGTTCTACGGAAAAGTTGGTGGTAGGGAATGTATTTGTACTGCCCCTCCTGGATAAATTTCACCGCTCCCCCGGAACCGGCCATAACCACATTTCTGGGGTTCCAGGTGAATTTGTAATTCCAGGGGTTATCGTCACTTTCGGGAGCAACCAGGCCACCGGTAAAAGATTCGAAAATGAGCATCCTGCCTCCTTCCGCTTTAATTTTATCCAAAACCCGCATGGCACTTAAATGATCAATGCCCGGATCTACACCTATTTCATTGATCATTACCACACCCGCATCCTTAGCTTGCTGGTCCAATGCCTTCATTTCATCCGAAATATAGGATGCCGTTACCATGTGTTTTTGGAGCGCTATACAATCCTTGGCCACCGGGATATGCATGTGAGCCGGTAACATACTTATGACCAGGCTGGCCTCCCCGATCAGCTCCTTTCTTTTTTCATGGTCGCGAACATCCAGGGCCACCGCCTTGGTGCGCACATGATCTCCCGCCCTCCTGTTGGCCAGCTCCAAAGACTGGTCGGCTATGGTGATTTGCCAGTTTTGCTTTTCCGCCTGTTCTTGTAAATAAGTAATTAAACTGAGGGTGGAGCGACCAGCTCCTATAATCAGAATTTGTTTCATCGATTTTCTTACTAAGCCAGCAAATTTAGAATTATTGAACAGCCATGCAATTGAAGCTTTCAAGCCTTAATTTTGCGCCCATGCGTTATTTAGGCCTCCTCGTATTAATCCTGCAACCTTATATGCACCGGGCACAGGTGAATATTATGGTTACCGATGAAACGGAAAATTCATTTGTACTGGGTTTGGACGGTTACCTTCAAAACACCCAACCGGTACAAGGACTGATCATCCAAAAAATGAAGGCCGGTTCTCATGTATTGAACATCCACATCTACAAGGATAAAGATACGGTAAGGCTTGCCCGCCCATTGAAATTGGAGCAAAGTGGAAATTACCAATATGTAATTATGCGGAATTTTGAAGGACGTTACCAGCTGCGTTACCGTGGAAAAACCACCTCCTTCCCGGCCGGAATACAAGCTATAGAACAACAAAAAATAATGGAGTGGCCTGCCGCTGAAATTCGCAATCTGGCCTTAAAACAACCGGAACCGGTACAAGTGTCCACTGCGCTTCCACCCCCTACCGGTGAAAAAAAGCCGGAACCAAAAGCCGAGAAACCCAACCCCACGGTTACCAAGGCTCCACCGCCAAAAACCGCGATGACCAAAGCAGCGGAAAAAGCCCCCGCCAAACCTCCCGTTGTTCCTGCACCTGAACCTTTTGAAAAGCTGGTTAAGAACCTCCGTGAAGCTGAGTTTGAATTTGTAAGGCTGAATACGGCTAAAGAATACACCAATCAAAACCCTTTAACAGTAAACGAGGTGAAAACAGTTTTTAGCTATTTCAGTTATGACAACACGCGTTTACAGTTTTTAAACCACGCTCACGAAAAAATCAAGGATAAGGAAAACATAAAACAGCTTTTGGAAACGTTAGATTTTGAGTTGAGTAAGGAGCAATTTAAAAAGAAGTATTTGTGAGTAATAGGAATATCCTGATGAGTGCAGGCATGCTTGGCTTTGTCGCGGTTATACTGGGAGCTTTTGGAGCCCACGCTCTTAAGGCAAACCTGGAGCCGGGTGCCCTGGAAAGTTATACCACCGGAGTGAGGTACCAGGCCTGGCATAGCATAGCTTTACTGGCTATTAGTTTTTCACCGGAAAATTTCCCGCTTAAAAAACGCGTTTTTCAATGCTGGTTGATAGGCATTATCCTGTTTTCAGGCAGTATCTACCTGCTTTCGCTGGATGCGCTTATGAATACCGACCTGAGTGTGCTTGGGCCGGTTACTCCTATTGGCGGACTTTTTTTGATTTTGGGTTGGTTTCTGATTTTTTGGGGAAGCTTTCGCTATTCCGATTATCGATGAATTGAATCGATTGAGCCTTTAAAAGGCAAAATTCGACCGTCATTTTTATTCCTTCTTTTAAATAAGTCTAACTTTGCTGCCTTAATTTTTGTGAAACAAACTTTTCAGACTAAATATGAATTTCACTGAAATAAAACCTTCAAATCCCTCGCTTGAAAAATACGGTATCAAAGATGCCGTTACCCGCTGGAACCTGAAGCCTTCTGACCTTGAGGAGATTGCCATTGAAAAAAACATGGCCGTACGCTCGCAGTCCGGAGCCATTGCCATTGATACCGGAGAATTTACCGGGCGCTCCCCTAAAGACCGTTTCATTGTAGAAGACGAGTTGACCAAAGATGCCGTTTGGTGGGGTGATATCAACATTAAATTTGATGCGGATAAATTTGATAGCCTGCAGGGAAAGATTACCGATTACCTGAGTGGCAAGGAAATATACGTTCGTGACGTGTATGCCTGTGCTGATGAGCGCTACAAATTGAAGATCAGGGTGATCAATGAATACCCCTGGTCCAATATGTTTGCCTATAATATGTTCCTCCGCCCCAGTGAGGAAGAATTGGAAAATTTTGAACCGGATTGGGTGGTAATCAATGCCCCCGGCTTTGAGGCTGACCCTGCAATAGATGGCACCCGCCAACACAACTTTGCCATTCTCAATTTTAGCAAGCAAACCGCCATTATTGGTGGAACCGGTTATACCGGTGAAATCAAAAAGGGTATTTTCTCTGCTTTAAACTTTATTCTCCCTCACCAACGCGATGTGTTGAGTATGCACTGTTCGGCCAACGTGGGTGAAAAAGGTGATACATCCCTTTTCTTTGGACTTTCCGGAACCGGAAAAACCACCCTTTCAGCTGATCCGAATCGCAAATTGATTGGCGATGATGAGCATGGCTGGACTAAAGACAACGTAATCTTCAATTTTGAAGGAGGATGTTATGCCAAAGTAATAGACCTCAGCGAAGAAAAGGAACCCGATATATTCCGCGCCATTAAACCCGGAGCCCTCCTGGAAAATATAACCTTCAAGGCGGGTACTGATGAGGTGGATTACGAGGACGGTAGCAAAACCCAGAATACCCGGGTTAGCTATCCTATTTACCACATCGATAATATTCAAAAACCTTCGTACGGAGAAAATCCGAAGAATATATTCTTTTTAACCTGTGATGCTTACGGAGTTTTACCTCCCATTTCAAAGCTCACGCCCGGCCAGGCGGCTTTCCATTTTATAAGTGGCTATACCGCCAAAGTTGCCGGTACCGAAGCAGGGGTAAATGAGCCGCAAACTACTTTCTCCGCCTGTTTTGGAGCACCTTTCATGCCTTTGCATCCCACCAAATATGCAGACATGCTTAGCAGCAAAATGCAGGAAGCCGGAGTAAATGTTTGGTTGATAAATACGGGATGGTCCGCAGGACCTTACGGAGTTGGCCAGCGTATGAAATTGAAATACACCCGTGCCATGATCACAGCTGCACTGAATGGTGAACTGGAAAACGTGGACTACACCGAGCACGAAGTATTCGGATTAATGATGCCGGATACCTGCCCCAATGTTCCTCAGGATATCCTTCACCCACGCAACACCTGGGAAGATAAGGATGCCTATGATAAAACCGCTACATCACTGGCACGCAAATTCATCAACAACTTTGAGAAGTTTGCGGATTATGCCAATGATGAAATTATGGCCGGTGCGCCTAAGCTTACCGAAAAGGTATAGCAGGCCCTAAAATTTAATGTATCTTAATCCCGGTGCTTTTAGTGCCGGGATTTTTTATTTAAAGCCGCCATGAAAAAAATTTTAGCCCTCGCCTCATTATTGGCCTGTACCCTTACTTACGCCCAAAAAATTCGGGTAGAAGTAGAGCAACCTATTTTAAACGGTGAAAAAGACACTGTTTTCGGCACCTTGCTCTCACAAGGTGAAAGTCTGGTTGACTACCATGACGTTCCATTGGTAATTATCATTCCCGGCAGTGGCCCTACTGATCGCGATGGCAACTCAGCCGTTTTACAAGGACCTAACGATAGTTATAAGCAATTGGCCGACTCTCTGCTGGAAAGAGGTATTGCCACCTTCCGCTACGATAAACCGGCCGTAGGCAAATCCACCTTCTCCAAAAAGGAAGAAGATATGCGCTTTGAAGACCATGTCTCGCTTACGGGAGCGATTATAAGCAAAATGGATCAGCTCGGTTTCAATGAAATCTTTTTGCTGGGACATTCGCAGGGTTCATTGGTTTCCATGTTAGCGGCCCAGGAGTTTAAAGAGGTGGATGGTGTAATCAGCCTGGCGGGCCCGGGTGTTAATTCACACACTCTTATTAAAGAGCAAGTTAAAGGTCAGTTACCTCCAACCCTGGAAAACCAGACTTTCCAAAAGCTGGATAGTATAAAAGCAGGATATACCGTAGAAAAATACAATTCAGCCATTGCCACCCTAGTTCGCAAACCGCTGCAACCCTACCTGCACGGATATTTTAAGTACACGCCCAGTGAAGAAATCAAAAAGTTAAAAGTGCCCGTACTCATACTACAGGGAGGTCGTGATTTACAGATTAAGGAGAAAGAAGGCATCCTGCTTAGTGAGGCCCGGCCGAAGGCCCGTTACATACTTTACCCCGAAATGAACCACGTTTTAAAAAGGGTGGATGGTTCACAGGAACAAAATATGGCCTCCTACTCTGACCCTGATTTCCCTTTGGTGAAGGCACTACCTGAGGACATAGCCGAATGGGTAAAGTCCGTAAAGTAAACCTTTACAACAGCTCGTTCGCCAGGTTCGCCAACTCCGACCGTTCTCCTTTTTCAAGGGTAACGTGCGCAAAGAGTGAATTACCCTTTATTTTATCGATGAGGTAAGAAAGGCCGTTGGATTGCTCATCCAGATATGGCGTGTCTATTTGCCGCACATCACCGGTAAATATGAACTTGGAATTTTCACCCGCCCTGGTAATAATGGTTTTTATTTCGTGGGGAGTAAGGTTTTGGGCCTCATCTACAATGAAAATCACGTTGGAAAGGCTGCGCCCCCTAATGTAGGCCAATGGCGTTACCATAAGCTTTTCCTGGTTTACCATCTCATCAATCTGCTTGAACTCTTTATCCTTTTCGTTAAACTGGTTCTTGATGAATTTAAGGTTGTCCCAAAGCGGCTGCATATAGGGGTTGATCTTGGCTTTCATGTCCCCCGGCAGGTAACCGATATCTTTATTGCTCAATGGCACAATGGGCCGCGCCAGGTAAATTTGTTTGAAATCCCTTCTCTGTTCCAATGAGCCCGCCAGGGCCAGCAGGGTTTTACCCGTTCCGGCCACCCCGCTGAGCGTTACCAGCTTTACATCAGGATTACCTACTGCATGCAGGGCAAAGGCCTGTTCGGCATTGCGAGGTTTAATGCCGTAATAACTCTTTTTCTCTACCTGATCCAGGGTTTGCGTATGGGCGTTGTAATAAGCCAGGGTGCTGCTTTTGGATCCTTTGAGGATGTAAAAGTGGTTATTGAGTTCCTTGAAGTCCTTCTGTTTTTCCTTTACCGCATCAATTTCCACCGATTTGCTTTTGTAAAGGGCATCAACAACTGTTTGGTCAAAATTATTCACCTGGCTTTTGCCGGTGTACAGCGATTCCACATCCTGCACCTTGCCGGTTTCATAATCTTCGGCATTGAGTTCAAGGGCCTTGGCTTTTAATCGCAGGTTAATATCCTTGGTAACCAGTATTACCTTTTTACTGGTTTCTTCCTCGGCCAGTTTTAAAGCTGCATTTAAGATGCGATGGTCGTTTTTGGATAGTCCGAAAATACGGTTGGCATCCAGGTTATAGGTGGTATTCATGATCACCTTGAAGCGACCTTTGCTACCCCCGTTTAAGGATATCCAGTCCTGCAGACCCCGCTCACCGGCTTTTTTATCGAGAAAGCGAATGAACTGCCGCGCCTCGTAGTTTTTGGTGTCGCTGCCCTTCTTGAATTCATCCAACTCTTCCAGCACCGTTATAGGTATAGCCACATCGTGCTCGTCAAAGTTGTTTATGGAATTATGATCATAAAGTATTACCGAAGTGTCCAGGACAAAAATCTTCTTTTGATTTTTGCTCTTCCGGGTGGGGGTCGTAGCGCGTTTCGCCATGAAGTCAATTTCTGTTTAAGAACGGGTTTATACCTTGATAAAAATAGCCATTTGAAAATGCGGATACCAGAAATAAGGCGGCTATGTTTCCACAAAAAAGGCCTCTAAGCTGTTGATAAAATTTGGCAAACAGGAACACTTCGGCCAATAACCTTAAATTTGTACCGGTATTTATTGGTTAAAGGGGGGAAAGTATTCCACGATGATGGAATTTCTTCCCATATTTGGAATAATGATTTTTTAAAATTTAATCAATTTCCTGAATTTAAGATAGTTACATTTTGGCGCAATTCTTACAAAGTACTTATTACTCTATTTAACTTTTATGATAATGAACAGATTCTTAAGCTTTGCATTCGTCACCTTAATATTGGCATCGTGTACAGAAGTACAAAAGCCCACTGATTTAAACCCTAATAATTCCAACGATCTGGGCTCTTTGGTAATCCCGGCCGATTTTAACTGGAGTAGCAGTATTAAAGGTGTTCTTACCATTAATGTAGTACCTGATACGGCCATTTTTGAAGTGAACGGACGCGATATTTACCTGATGAACGCCCAGGATGAAATTTTAAACCGTGCCGTAGTTTCGAATGGTCTAGCTGAATTTTATTTTAACCGCCCACAGGTAGGAGGTTCGGTATTCGCTTACCTGCCAAGTACCGGTGACCGCATGGAGATTACCAGACCGGGGAATGTTACCATGAATGTAAGGTCTAACCTGTTTAATGTAGATTATGCCACCGCACTGGCCAGTATCAACAACGGCAGCGGTAAAAAATCTTCCCTGAAAGCAAAATCTACCCGCGCTGATTTAATTGTAAACGGTGATTTTGAAACCAATGACTTTACCAATGTACCCAATAACTTCAACCTGGCTTTAGGTAAATGGTACGTTCACAGTTCCGGCAAGTATAAATGGTCCACCAAAAACGGTAGTAAGGTATTTGAGTCCAATAACAATAGCAAAGGCTATGCTTACCAGTTGGTTACTGTAAGCGGTGGCGACCTCTATACCACTACTGCTAATACGAGTGGGGACTTCTGTATTTTTATATTTTATTATAGTGGTAGCGGCTCCTACCTGGGCTACCATGGTTATGCCCCCGGCTCTAATGATAATATTGACGAAAATGGCACAATCCCTTCCGGTGCAGATTATGCCTTGATTAAGATTCATGGTGATAAAGATGAGTGGATTGATAACGTTACTTTCAATACAGCACCTCCCATTCAAGACGCGGATGGTGATGGAGTGGATGACAACACGGATGAATACCCGAACGATGCCAGTCGTGCCTATACCTCCTACTTCCCTACCAGTGGATACCAAACCGTAGCTTTTGAGGACTTATGGCCTGAAAAAGGGGATTACGACTTCAACGACATGGTATTGACTAACAATGTGGTTTATACTTTGGATGCGAATAATGACCTGGTTGACGCTACCTTCACCATTGAACTGGATGCGGTAGGTTCCGGCTTCGCCAACGGTTTAGCCATCGTTTTTGTAGATGACAACGCCAACTTTATTGCCCAGGATATTATCCAGAGTGTAAGCGGTGATGTTATTGAAGACCCCAATGTAACCAATGGTTTAATAGTATTTGACCACGTTTACAACGCCCAAAGCGAGTACTATCAAAACAATGGCGTGGGACCATCCAAAACCCCGGATGTATTCACCTTTACAGTGACTTTCAATAGCAACGCCAGCAACCAGAATATTGTACCGGATGTTTACATTTTCCGCAGCAACGACCGTGGCCTTGAAATACATTTAGATGGTTTTTCCGGTACATCGGCCGCCAATAGTAGCTATTACAATACCGGTGATGATGTAAACGGTACCTATGAAACGGCTTCGGGTTTACCCTGGGTGCTGGAAGTAGTTACCCCGGATAAATCGTTTGAGCACCCCATTGAAAAAGTGGACATCCTGGTGGCTTACCCGGAATTCCAGGTATGGGCTGAATCAGGCGGTTCACAAAACCAAAACTGGATGAGCTCAGCCGTAACGAGCCAGATTTTTGATTTGTTTTAACCGAACGTATTTATAGAAAACCAAAAGGCCGCACAATGTGCGGCCTTTTTTTTGAACGAGGCTTTACCCCTAAAATATGGCGCGGGCAATCGCCTGGATATTATCTACTTTACCCATCGAGTAAAAATGGATTACCGGAACTCCACTCTCTTTAAGTTCCTTGCATTGCTCAATGGCCCACTCAATACCTACCTCTCTTACCTCGGCATTATCCTTACAATTAATCACGGCCTTTACCAAATCGTCTGGTATATCTACGTGAAAACGGTGCGGCAATACACTCAAATGTCTTTTGGTAGCAATCGGCTTAATACCCGGTATAATAGGGACGGTGATACCGGCCTTCCGGCATTTATCTACGTAATTGAAGTAACTCTTGTTATCGAAAAACAACTGGGTTACGATATAATCGGCCCCCGCCTCCACTTTGCGGATGGTATTCTCGATATCATTATTGATACTCGGTGCTTCAAAATGCTTCTCCGGGTAACCGGCTACACCCACACAAAAATTGGTGGGTGTATTGTTCTTTAATTCTTCATCCAGGTAAATTCCCTTGTTCATACCGGTAATTTGTCCCACCAGCTCACTGGCGTAGGTATGGCCGTTTTTTTCCGCTACAAAGTAGGTTTCACCTTTAATGGAGTCACCACGCAGGGCCAGCACATTTTCAATACCTAAAAAATCCAGGTCGATCAAGGCATTTTCGGTATCCTCCCGGGAGAAACCTCCACAAAGGATATGCGGAACGGCATCAATTTTATAGCGGTTTTGTACGGCTGCACATATACCCACGGTTCCGGGGCGCTTACGCACTACCTTTTGCTCCAGCAAACCACTGTCCAGCCGCTTGTACACCACTTCTTCACGGTGATAGGTTACATTAACAAAGGGCGGTTTGAACTCCATCAACGGATCAATGGTATCGTAAATGTTACGGATGTTCTGACCTTTTAAAGGAGGCAGTATTTCAAATGAAAAAATAGTCTCCCTGGCATTATGGATATGGTCAATTACTCTCATGTATTAAAATCTAATTATCATAGTTGAGGTTAGGGCGAAGCCACCTTACTGCTTCATCGTAGCTTATCCCTTTACGTTGGGCATAGTCTTCTACCTGGTCGCGGCTGATTTTTCCTAAACCAAAGTATTTGGCATCCGGGTGGGCGAAGTAGTAACCGGAAACGGAAGAGGCCGGGAACATGGCCAGGTTTTCTGTTAAGGTGATGCCCACTTTTTCGGCTTCCAGCAGTTTAAAAATGGTTTGCTTTTCCAAGTGATCGGGACATGCGGGATAGCCGGGCGCAGGACGAATTCCACGGTACTTTTCCTTTATCAGCTCCTCATTTTCAAGGTGCTCATCTTTAGTATAGCCCCAATACCGGGTACGCACTTCACGGTGCAGCCATTCGGCCGTAGCTTCTGCCAGACGGTCGGCCAGGGCCTGCACCATAATGGCGTGGTAATCGTCCAGATCATTCTTGTATTTCTCCACCAGTTTATCTGCACCAAGGCCGGCCGTAACGGCAAAACAGCCTGCGTAATCCGTTTGTGTGCTTTCCCGGGGTGCTACAAAATCACTCAGAGCCAGGTTATGGGCCGCTGCCGCTTTTTGGGTTTGCTGCCGCAGCGTACGGAAGGTTTCGAGGGGTTGCCCGTTTTCATAAAGCTCGATGTCATCGCCCAGTGAGTTGGCCTCCCAAATCCCAAAAACAGCATTGGCTTTCAGGCTTTTGCTGGAGATTATTTCATCCAACATAGCGTTGGCATCTTTGTAAAGTGCCGTGGCCTCTTCCCCGACCACTTGGTCTTCCAGTATTTTGGGGAACCTTCCATGTAACTCCCAGGTAATGAAAAATGGCGTCCAGTCAATGTAGTTCCGGATTTCAGATAGGTCGAGGTCTTCCATTACTTTAACCCCCAAAAAATCAGGTCTGGCAATGGTTTCTTCATTAAAATCCAGCTCCGGTTTATTGGCACGGGCATCTTGGATGGAAAGGTATTCTTTGGTATCGCCTTTCTTGAGGTAGCCATTGCGCAATTTGGTGTATTCCGCAGCCAGTTTCTTTTTGAAATCAAGGTGCGAAGCTTTATTACTAAGCGTTTGCGCCACCGGTACACTGCGGCTGGCATCGTTTACATGTACGGCTATTCCGGAATACTCGGGGTAAATTTTTACGGCTGTATGTGCCCGTGAAGTGGTGGCACCGCCAATCATCAGCGGAAGTGTCATCTGCTGGCGCTCCATCTCACGCGCCACGTAAATCATCTCGTCCAGTGAAGGCGTTATGAGTCCGCTCAGGCCGATCGCATCTACATCCTCACTTTTGGCGGTTTCCAGAATTTTCTCCAGCGGCACCATCACACCCAGGTCCACAATATCAAAATTGTTGCAGGCCAGTACCACGCCTACTATGTTTTTACCAATGTCGTGCACATCACCCTTTACAGTTGCCAAAAGGATTTTTCCTTTTTTACGGTTGTCGGGGTTTTTCAATTTTTCAGCTTCCAGGTAGGGCTGCAGGTAGGCCACGGCCTTTTTCATCACCCGTGCTGATTTTACCACTTGGGGCAAAAACATCTTACCGGAGCCAAACAGGTCGCCTACTACGTTCATGCCATCCATCAACGGTCCTTCAATCACCTCGAGCGGGGTCGCAAACTGCTGCCGAGCCTCCTCGGTATCTTCCTCAATAAAATCCACGATTCCCTTTACCAGCGCGTGTTCTATCCTTTTTCCCACCGGATCTTCACGCCAGGCGATATCTTTTTCGCGGGTTTTGGTTTCGCCTTTAAAGCTTTCCGCAAAATCCAAAAGACGTTCGGTGGCATCATCACGCCTGTTGAGCAAAACGTCTTCCACCCGCTCCATCAAATCCTTGGGCACTTCTTCGTACACCTCAAGCATGGTGGGGTTTACAATGCCCATATCCATACCGTTTTTAATGGCGTGGTACAAAAAGGCCGCGTGCATGGCTTCGCGTACGGGCTGGTTTCCACGGAAGCTGAACGATACGTTGCTCACCCCCCCACTCACCTTAGCACCCGGCAGGTTTTCCTTGATCCATTTAGTAGCCTCAAAAAAGTCAAGCGCATTTCTACGATGCTCTTCAATACCCGTTGCCACCGGAAAAATATTGGGGTCAAAAATGATATCATCCTTCGGGAAACCGACCTCGTTTACTAGAATGCCGTAGGAGCGTTTGCAGATGTCGATCCTGCGTTGGTAGTTGTCGGCCTGGCCATCCTCATCAAAAGCCATCACAATTACTGCCGCGCCATAGCGCTTTACCAGCTTGGCCTGGCGCACAAATTCCTCCTCCCCGCCTTTCAGGCTAATCGAGTTTACAATGGGTTTGCCCTGCACGCATTTGAGGCCGGCTTCAATAATTTCCCACTTAGAGGAATCGATCATTACCGGCACCCGGCTAATGTCAGGCTCAGCTGCAATCAGGTGAAGAAATTTTACCATGGCCGCCTTACCGTCCAACATGCCTTCATCCATGTTCACATCAATCACCTGGGCTCCGCCTTCTACCTGCTCGCGGGCTACTTCCACGGCTTCTTCATAACGATCTTCCTGGATCAGGCGCAGGAATTTCCGGGAGCCAGTGACATTGGTGCGTTCTCCCACATTGATAAAATTGGAGGCCGTTGATATTACAAGTGGCTCTAATCCGGATAGCTTCATGAAATGTTGAAAATTCTTGAGTTAAGGGAATGGGTTAGGATACTTTCAATGCGGCTTCGGACACTTCTTTATGTTTGCGCGGTTGATACCGGGTCGCCAACCCGGCTATGGCCTTTATATGATCCGGGCCGGTACCGCAACATCCACCGATGATGTTGATCAGGTCCAGTTCCAGGAACTCTTGAATCTGGGCGGCCATCATTTCCGGGCTTTGATCATATTCACCAAAGGCATTGGGTAAACCTGCATTGGGGTGGGCACTTACCCAAAAGGGTGATTTACGGGCCAGTATCTGCAAATAAGGCCGTAACTGCTCTGCACCTAATGCACAGTTCAGGCCGATGGAAAATAATGGAATATGCGACAAACTGATGAGAAAGGCTTCGGTGGTTTGACCGGACAGAGTACGACCACTAGCATCGGTTATAGTACCTGAAACCATAATAGGCAACTGGTAACCCAGGTCATCAAAAAGTTCGGTAAGCCCAAAAAGAGCGGCTTTGGCGTTAAGAGTGTCGAAAACGGTTTCCACCAACAAAAGATCAACACCGCCTTGCACCAGGTTTTTGGCCTGCTCCTTATAATTCACTACCAGCGTATCAAAATCAATAGCCCGGTAACCGGGGTCGTTTACATCAGGGGAAATACTAGCCGTTTTGTTGGTAGGTCCAATGGAACCGGCTACAAAGCGCGGTTTATCAGGTTGCCGCGCACTAAACTCATCGGCTACCTGCCGGGCGATGGTGGCCGCCTGAAAATTGAGTTCCGGCACCAGGCTTTCCATGTGGTAATCGGCCATTGAAATACGGGTACTATTAAAGGTGTTGGTTTCGATAATATCTGCACCCGCTTCCAGGTATTTGGCGTGTATGGATTTGATCATTTCCGGTTGGGTAATACTCAACAAGTCGTTATTACCCTTCAGGTCGTGGGGAAAATCTTTAAAACGTTGCCCCCGGTAATCTTCTTCGGTTGGTTTAAAAGCCTGGATCATGGTACCCATAGCACCGTCCAGCACCAGGATACGTTTTTTCACTTCTTCATGCAGGCGTTGTATTCTCTCCAACGCAAAATTATTTTCTGTCATAGTCTTAATTTAAGCTATGACTTACCCGAGCATTATTTTTTAAAGGATTTGTTCTGCGAACTCACCTTATCTTTCTTCGATGGCTTTCGAAGTGGGAGGTAGCACCCGGCTAGCCCGGGTTGCTAAGACATCAAAGGGCCCAATCCCTCAGTCTTTCTGGATAAGTCAATACAAAAGTACACGAGTTTTGTTAAAATGCAAGTGGACTGCAAAGCTTTGATAAAGGCGAAACAAGGTGGTTAGGAATAGCGGTAGGTATTCATATTCTTTTTCTACATTTGCCGCCCCGGTGGAATGATTTGGCTGATTGCAACCACACTAAAAAATGCTAAAGCAGTGTTTTTAGCGTCTAAAGCCAGCCAAACTCCTTCCCGGATTATTTTTAAGAAACTGTATAATCTCTTTGCTGTATGGCGTATTTATTTACTTCGGAGTCTGTTTCTGAAGGACATCCCGATAAAATTGCAGATCAAATATCCGATGCTATTATCGACCATTTTCTGGCTTACGACCCTCACTCCAAAGTGGCCTGTGAAACTTTGGTTACCACCGGCCAGGTAGTTTTGGCGGGTGAAATAAAGTCGAATGCCTACGTTGATGTTCAAAGTGTTGCCCGGGAAGTTATCAAACGTATTGGTTACACCAAGGGGGAATACATGTTTTCAGCCGATAGCTGTGGCGTGCTTTCTGCCCTGCACGAGCAATCGCCCGACATCAACCGGGGAGTGGATCGCGGTAAACCCGAAGAGCAGGGAGCCGGTGACCAGGGAATGATGTTCGGTTATGCTACCAACGAAACCGAAAATTACATGCCGCTGGCGCTGGACTTAAGCCATAAGCTTCTCCAAGAGTTGGCGGCCATGCGCAGGGAAAACCGGGAAATTACCTATCTGCGACCGGATGCCAAATCCCAGGTTACCATTGAGTATTCCGATGATCACGTACCGCAGAAAATAAAAGATATCGTTATCTCAACCCAACACGATGAGTTCGGTGATGACGAAACCATGGCCCGCCAGATACGCAAGGATATGGTGGAACTTTTGATACCCCGCGTTAAAGCTCAGTTGAAACCTGAGTTGCAAAAACTTTTTGAGGGCAACATCAAATACCACATTAACCCCACCGGTAAGTTTGTGATTGGTGGCCCACATGGAGATGCCGGTTTGACCGGAAGAAAAATTATTGTTGATACCTATGGCGGTAAGGGAGCCCATGGTGGCGGTGCTTTTTCAGGAAAAGACCCCAGCAAGGTGGACCGTTCAGCTGCCTATGCCACCCGTCACATTGCTAAAAACCTGGTGGCTGCCGGTGTGGCTGATCAAATACTGGTACAGGTTTCCTACGCCATTGGCGTAGTGGAGCCCATGGGTATTTTTGTAGAGACCTACGGCTCCGCCAAAGTGGACATGACCGATGGTGAGATAGCTGAAAAAGTAGCGGGTATATTCGATATGCGCCCCGGTATTATTGAGCAACGCTTAAAGCTCCGAAACCCCATTTATTCCGAAACGGCCGCTTATGGCCACATGGGAAGAGAGGCTCAAACTACCGCTAAAACTTTTGTCCAAAATGGTGAAGAACTCACTAAAGATGTGGAATTGTTTACCTGGGAAAAGCTGGACTACGTGGATAAGGTGAAAGCTGAATTTGGCCTTTAGCTAATAGTTGAATCATCTGTTCTTTAAAAAATGAGAAGCCCGCAGCAAGCGGGCTTCTTTTTTATTCGTCCAACTGAAACAAATCCTCCACCTTAACGGAGAATTCACGTGCCATTTTCAGGGCAAGAACGGTAGAGGGAACGTATTTTCCGCTTTCAATGGCATGAATGGTTTGCCGACTCACGGAAATAAGCTCCGCCAACTGACTTTGGGTCATGTTTTGTATTGCCCGGAACTCCTTTACCCTATTCCTCATAGCTTATGCTTTTCGTGCGGATAAGCGTCCAATGAAAACGCATCAAAAACAATACGGGAACGCTAAATATATTGGCCACCATTACCAGGAAAAAGGCTACATCGTAAAAAATAAACAGGACTATACATAGCAGGATAATGTTGGCGGTCATAGCCCAGTACATGGCATTCAAACGTAACCGGCCAATGAACTCATCCTCCTGCCGCTCCGCGCAAAACATCAGGCCTAATAAACTAATTAGCATGAAAAAGGCCGCCAATTCATCCGTTAGGTTGTTTTGACCGTTACCGAGGGTAATATCTCCGTGAGGCGAACCCACCGTAAAGCGGGTTAGCGGTCCAAAATTAACGTTTAAGAACTCCGGTTGATAATCACCGAATAGGTTTGATAAACCTAAAATGGTTGAAAAGAGCAGTAAAGCCAGAAGAGGTAGCTTAAAAGCTGTGCTCAGCAAAAAATTCGGATATTTCATAATGTAAAGTTTACTTTACCAAATGTAAAACAAACTTTACATATTACCTAACAAAAAAACCTGTTTGAGAAAACAGGTTTCTTTTAAATGCCTAATCAATAATCGCCATCCAGTTATAAGGATCTTCTTTTATGCCGGAGCGTATTGCACCTAACTCCTGTTTGATTTTCATAGCGTAACCATCGCTGGGAACGGGTATTTCAAAATCTTCTCCTCTAAAGCCAATGGTACAAATCTGGCTCACCACGGCTGCTGTGCCCATTCCAAAGGTTTCCTGCAGGCGACCTTCGCGGGCAGCCTCTACTACCTCCTGTACTTTTATGGGGCGCTCTTCCACCTTTAAAATACCTGTATCCCGCACCAGGGTTAAAATACTGTCACGTGTGATACCTGCTAATATCCGGTCACTTAAAGGTGGGGTTATTAGGGTATCGTCAATTACAAAGGCCACGTTCATGGTTCCGGACTCTTCCACCAATTCATGATTCTTATGGTCGGTCCATATTACCTGGGTATAGCCTTCCTTTCGTGCCTGGTCGGTAGCAAAAAAGGCTCCCCCGTAGTTTCCGGCACACTTGGTCGATCCTACTCCGCCCGCGGCACTGCGGGTGTAGGTTTCTTCCACTTTAACTTTCACCTCTCCCGCGTAATAGGGCCCTACCGGGCTGGTAATAATGCACATGGTGTATTCCTCGGATGGCCGGGCCGCTACAAATTCGGAGCTCCCGAACATAAAGGGCCTCAAATACAAAGCATGTCCCTCATTTTGGGGTATCCACTGACGGTCCAGGTTCACCAATTCTTTTAAACCTTCCAGGAACCATTCCTCGGGAAATTCCGGCATAAACATTCTTCGGGCAGAATGATTCAGGCGCTTCGCATTCATATCGGGCCTGAAGATGCCGATGCGGCCATCTTTCATGTAATAGGCCTTCTGGCCCTCAAAAAGAGCTTGCCCATAGTGTAAGGTATGCAAAGCCGGGGTTACCGAAATAGGTCCGAAGGGTTTGATTTCCGGCTGCTCCCAGGCTCCCTTTCGGTACTTACAAATCAGCATATGGTCGCTAAACTGTGTGCCAAAAGTGGGATTCTTCAGGTTGGCTTCGCCAATACGCGAGGAAGTAGTTCGGGTGATTTTCATAAACAAGACGGTATGTAGGGGATAGCATTCATCACAAAAGGATTACTATCTTTGAACCTTAAAATTTACAGAAATAAAATGAAAAAACTTGCTTTTTTGTTTTTGAGTACTTGCTTCTTAAGCGCGTGCAATAATACTACAAACCAATCGGAGGATAAAACCGAGACCGCTGAATTGGAAGTTCAAACCGGTCCTACTTATAATTATTACGGTGATACCATTACCGCAAATGGTGCCGTAGAAGCTAATCAGCTGATGGCTCAGATGAATGGTAAGGACTCTATGCAGGTTAAAGTGAAGGGAACTATCAATGCCTCTTGTAAGGTTAAAGGTTGCTGGATGAAGATGGATCTTGGCAATGGTGAGGAGATGCGCGTATCCTTCAAGGATTACGGTTTCTTTGTTCCTACCAACCTTGATGGTGAAGTTGCCGTTATCGATGGTTATGCTACCGTTGATACTACCAGTGTTGAAGACCTGAAACATTACGCTATGGATGCTGGCAAATCCAAAGAGGAAATTGCCGCCATTACCAAGCCTGAAGTAGGCATTAATTACGTGGCCACCGGTGTAATCATCGAGCCCAAATCGTAGTGAAAAGAAAATCAATAATAGCAGGATGCCTTATTATGGCATCCTTTTTTTTGGCCTGTCAGCAGCAGTTTTCCAATAATGATGAAGCCGGGGAAAAGGAGTTGGACATGTATTCGGAGAGCGAATTGGCTCAACTTATGGAAAGCATGTACGCCACAAATATGGAGTGGCGGGAGTTGATCCTGGCCGATTCCGTACCGGCCAACTTCCCGGAGTACTTTAACTCCATCCATACCGCCCAAATCAGCGAAGGAATGACTAAGGAGGGTGCTCCCTACGGAGCCTTGGCCGATCAATACCTAAAAGAAGTGGAGGCAATAACCCGCTCTGAGAATGCGGATGAAGCCAAAATTGCCTTCAACCAAATGGTGAACGCTTGTTCCTCCTGCCATTACTCTTACTGCCCGGGTCCCTTGAGCCGCATCCATAAAATGAAAATCCCGATCCATGAAAAGGGAGATACGACTGACCGGTGACCATTCCAGTACCCTTTTTGTACCGGAACTGGATGAACACTACCATTCGGTACACGGAGCATTGCAGGAGTCTTTACACGTATTTCTGCGGTCAGGTCTTGATGAGTTCAAAAACGGTAAATCTCACATACATATACTGGAGGTTGGTTTAGGCACCGGACTTAATGCCTGGCTGAGCCTGGAAGAAGCCCTGAAACACAGTTTGCATATCCGGTACACCGCCCTGGAGAAATACCCACTGGAAAATCACGAAGTTGAGCAACTTAATTACGCCCATCAATTGGACGGACATGTGGAATACTTCACGGCTATTCATGAGGCGCAATGGGGCAAAGAGGCCCAACTTTTTAAGTCGGCCAAAGCCAGCTTTAGCCTGCATAAAATTAAAACCGACCTGAAAGAATTTAAAAGCGAACCCCGGTTTGACCTGATTTACTTTGATGCCTTTGCTCCTTCCGCTCAGCCTGACCTTTGGACTGCATCCATATTTACCAATATGTTCCAGGCCCTGAAACCCGGTGGCCTTTTGGTGACCTACTGCGTAAAAGGGGAGGTTCGCAGGGCCATGCAAGAAGCCGGTTTTGCGGTGGAAAAAATTCCCGGGCCACCAGGGAAACGTGAAATGGCACGTGCCTGGAAAAAAACCGATGTATGACCGTACCTATTACCGTTCGCGTTTACGGAATACTGGTGCACCAGCAGCGGTTATTGCTCTCACGTGAAAATGTAAAGGGAACTATTATTACCAAGTTCCCCGGGGGTGGCCTGGAACCTAAAGAGGGTTTACTGGACTGCCTGAAGAGGGAATTCAGAGAAGAAGTTTCTATAAATCTTAATCGTACCGAGCGTTTTTATACCACGGAAGACTATTTTCCCTCACAATTTCATGCCGACCAAAGGCAGGTATTGAGTATTTACTACCGCGTTTGGACCGATCAGGTGGAAGAGATCAGCACTGGAAACCCCAATGATAACAGCTTACTTCAAAAGGACGATGACCAGGTACTTTATTGGTTACCTATATCTGAATTAAAGGATGAGCCCATCCCATTACCTATAGATCGTATTGTAGTTGGGAAACTACTGGAACAATTTAGCTAAGCCGGTTTTCCACCAGCCTTCTAACTGAAGAAAACACCTTTTGTGGTGCCCATCTTCGCCAATTCAATTCATCCAGTTCACCGCCTATCACCATGTAATAATCCAAATGGTATTGTTGGATTTCTTCACGCAGATGCTTCCTGAAATTTACCAGGGCAATCCACCCGCCCTCCAGTTCATCGAACCACTCTTCATAATAATCGGACTGGTCGGCATGAAAGTTCAGGAGGTTATCACCTATTAAAATAAAGTAACGGATGCCCTCTTGCATCATCGGTTCCAACACATCGCGTTTCAGGGTCATCACATCATTGTGCAACACATCATTCCACTCGCCAATAAACTCCAATAGGGTATAGCCCTCCTCATAATCCGTATAAAGTTGCTTCATAAAAAGGGTTTCCGCCCCAAAGTTGTCCCATTGCGGATGTATCCAGTGGTTGTAAATGGTATCGGTAAAATACACTTCGTTATTCTGGTGCCCGTAAAAAGGAGACCGCTCATCTTCTACCGCCAGGTATAATTCACGCCACATATAGTGTGGCTCTACATCGTGCATAATTCCATTTTCTCCTTAATGATTAACTTGCTGTTTTTGTTTTAAACCTTAACTTTTATGAGTTTTTCCAACAATTGGGGGCACCTCAAATACAACCTGAGTAAGCTAAAGTCTAAGATAGATCTCAAGCAACACAAGGCGCGCAATACTCATTCCCCCCCGGCCTTGAATGCAGCGGCCCGTAACCGCAAGCGAATAAGCCTGGTAGCCATCCGCAATCGTGAAATGCGGAAAGTAAGACTGGTAGCTTTAGTATTAATGATGGTGGCTATTGCCCTTTTATATTATCTCAATACCCCTTAGAACTGAAAGCCAGTGGAGACGTTATTTTTCAAACACGCTTTATGAAAGTGATTATTACCGGAGGTACCGGTCTTATTGGCACGGAAATATCCAGGCAGCTTTTGGAGAAGGGGCATGAAGTAGTTTACCTGAGTCGTCACCCCCGTTCCAATAAGCTCAATATTAAGGAGTACCATTGGGATCCGGATACCGCTACCATTGACCTGGAAGCCTTTAAAAACACCCAGGGTATTATCAACCTGGCCGGGGCACCTATTAATAAAAAATGGACCCCGGAGTACAAGAGCGAAATTTTAAGAAGTCGTGTGGATGGCACCCGCCTTTTATTCGATACCATTCAATCCCAACAATTTCCGATAGATTTCCTGGTATCCGCTTCCGCCAGTGGCTATTATGCCAATAGTAAGGAAATGGAATACAAGGAAGATTCACCACCCGGCAGTGATTTTCTTTCTGTAGTTTGCCAGAAGTGGGAGCAGGAAGCGCAGCTTTTTGAAAAGATCGGTATCCGTACGGTGCGCTTGCGGGTGGGGATAGTGCTGAGCGATGCCGGTGGTGCCTTGCCCGAAATTGCCCGCCCGGTTCGTTTGGGCTTAGGGGCTCCCTTAGGTAGTGGTGAGCAGTGGATGCCCTGGATTCATATTAAAGATATCGCTGCCATGTTTGTATGGGCGGCCACCCAAAACACCCTAAGCGGGGTTTACAATGCCGGGGGGCCCTATAATGTAACCAACGAGGAGCTTTCCAAACAGGTAGCCCGTGTTTTGGAAAAGCCCTTTTTTATGCCCAACATCCCTAAGTTTCTTTTAAAACTGGCTTTGGGTGAAATGGCCGAAACCGCCCTGGCCAGTACTAAAATAAATACCGACAAAATACAGGCTACCGGTTTCAAATACACCTACCCTGAACTTACCGGTGCTTTAAAAGATATCCTCAAATAAAAAAGCCCCCTGCTTTCGCAGAGGGCTCTCTATAATTGTATATCCAAAGTCTTAGGCTATCTCACTCACGTGACGGCTCAGGCTCGACTTCAGGTTAGCGGCCTTGTTGCGGTGAATGATGTTTTTCTTTGCCAGTTTATCAATCATTGAAAAAACCTCGGGAAGTTTCTTTTCCGCTTCTTCCTTATTTCCATTCTTACGCAAGTCGCGGATAGCATTACGGGTAGTTTTATGCTGGTAGCGATTGCGATCACGTTTTTTCTGATCGGATCTTACTCTTTTTAACGCTGACTTATGATTCGCCATAATATTTTAAAACTTAAAGTTTTGCAGCCCATAGGGGAATCGAACCCCTCTTTCCAGAATGAAAATCTGGCGTCCTAGCCGATAGACGAATGGGCCTTGTCCATCACCCAAAAAATTTTGGGACTGCAAATGTAGGTCAAAATTTGTTTTTAGCAAATAACCTGAAAAAATTATTTCATTCCTCTTTTTCCATTCTAGTATGGAACTTGAAACCCAGGTTTTTTGAGGTCTTCAACAATATCTCATTACTGAGCTTTTGAACCTGCCCTACACTGGCCAGTAACACTTCTTCCAGGGGCGGGGCGGTCAGGTCGTACTCCAGGGCGTAAATAATGGCCGTATCTATAATTTTCTTTAAATGCTCATCGGTAATGGCTCCCTGATCCAACTGGTTATATAAAAAGCCTAATTGCCGTTTTCCTTCTATAAAAAAGTGCCCTTCGTGATTAATAAAAATCCGGCCCAGCAATACCCCCACGTCATTCACCCGATTAAACCGGAAACTATCCGCGAGGAAATTATAAATATTGATCATCCCGAAATAGGCCCTGCGTTTGTCCTCCTTGATGTAAGACATCTTCCATATCTGGTGTTCCTTTTCAAAGGTAAAAACGTTGGTGTGCATATGGAAGAGCAGCACATCACCACTGAATTGGATTTCAGCCTCGTATTTACTCTTATGTCGGTATTCCAGCTTTACATGATCGTCCACCTTACAAATTTCCCCTTCAAGAGAATCGGATACACCGGTCAATTGCAACTGTAGCCGCTCAAAAACCGACATGGTTTCCCGGTAAACTTTCTGTTTAATAGCGGACTTGTTTTGCAACAACTCCATTATGCGGCTGTTGCAAGGAAACTCTTCTGCCATTTTAATACGCTTTAGCAAAAATTACACGTCCTGTTGAGGGTTTTCCGGTACGAATACACTTGCCTTCTTCTTTCTCACCCTTCAACGGAATGCACCGGATGGTGGCTTTGGTTTCCTGCTTAATGCGTTCTTCCGTTTCCGCAGTACCATCCCAATGAGCCACGGCAAAGCCACCCTTTTTTTCAATCACTTCCAAAAACTCATCCCAACTATCCACCGGGTACATATTGGCTTCCCTGAAATCCAGTGCTTTTTTATAGAGGTTAGTCTGAATTTGCTCCAACTCATCCAAAACCTTAGCAATTAAGCCATCCATAGACACCACTTCTTTTTGGAGAGTATCCCTACGGGCCAGTTCCACCGAGTTGTTTTTAAGGTCACGCGGGCCGATGGCAATGCGCAAGGGCACGCCCTTTAATTCATATTCATTGAATTTCCAGCCGGGCTTATGTGTATCCCGGTTGTCATATTTAACCGAAATACCGGCCTGTTCCAGGCTTTGTTTTATCTCACTCACTTTAATATTGATCTCCTCCAACTCATCTTCTCCCCTGTAAATAGGTACAATCACCACCTGGAAAGGTGCTAACTTAGGTGGTAGTACCAGTCCGTTATCATCGGAATGCGTCATAATCAGGGCTCCCATTAAGCGGGTAGATACGCCCCATGAAGTAGCCCATACATACTCCTCTTTTCCTTCCCGGGTTGCGTACTTAACATCGAAGGCTTTAGCAAAATTTTGTCCTAAAAAATGGCTGGTGCCCGCTTGCAGGGCTTTACCATCCTGCATTAAGGCTTCAATACAATAGGTATCTAAAGCACCGGCAAAACGCTCACTCTCGGTTTTAACACCTTTAATTACGGGCATGGCCATAAAACCTTCCGCAAAATCCGCGTACAGGTCCAGTATCATGCGAGTTTCCTCTTCGGCTTCCTGACGGGTTGCGTGGGCGGTATGCCCCTCCTGCCAGAGAAATTCGGCCGTACGCAAAAACAAGCGTGTACGCATTTCCCAACGCACCACATTGGCCCACTGATTTATCAAAATGGGTAGGTCGCGGTAACTCTGTATCCAGTTGCGATAGGTATCCCATATAATGGTTTCCGAAGTTGGGCGTACTATTAGCTCTTCTTCCAGGCGTGCTTCCTCATCTACAATTATACCGCTGCCATCATCGGCATTTTTAAGACGGTAATGAGTTACCACGGCACATTCCTTGGCAAAGCCATCCACATGTGAAGCTTCTTTGGAAAAGTAAGACTTAGGTATAAAAAGCGGAAAATAGGCATTCACATGTCCTGTAGCCTTAAACTTCCGGTCCAGTTCGGCCTGCATCTTCTCCCAAATGGCAAAACCATAGGGCTTTATCACCATAGAACCTCTTACCCCGGAATTCTCGGCTAAATCGGCCTTTACCACCAATTCATTATACCATTTGGAGTAATCCTCAGCTCTTTTTGTAAGGTTTTTCGACATCTCTTGGGTATCTTGGTATAGAGTTTGTTTTATTTGGAACGAACAAAACTACTTATTAATAGTCCTTATAAAGTCGTCCATCATGAAAAAGTTCTTATTCCTTCCCGCCACTCTGATCGCACTACTTTTTAGCAGTTGCGACAGCACCAAAAACACCACCGCTAATTATTATGATGACGGTATTTACGCTGACCCCAGCGATCAGCGATATGCTCCTCCTTCTAATACTACCACCAGCCCGTCTAACTCTTCTTTCGATCTGAACAGTATTGAAAACCCCGAGCAAAGTACTACCACTAATCCAAATGCTAATCCTGAATATTATGGTAATGCCGGAACTACCGAGGATTATTACAACCCTAATGACCAGTACTATGACAGCAATGGCGATGTAATTGTGAATAATTATTACAATACCCCTTCCTTTCGCAACTTTAACCCCAATGCCGGTTTTTACTGGAACAACTGGGGCGGTTGGGGTGCCGGTTGGGGCTGGGGTGGTTTCTACGATCCCTTTTTCGACCCCTGGTTTAACCCCTGGAACCGGCCCTGGGGCTGGGGCGGTGGCTTCGGCTGGGGAGGCGGTTTTGGTTGGGGTGGCGGCTTCGGCTGGGGCGTAGGCTTCGGTGGTGGCTGGGGAGCACCCGGCTGGGGTGGTGGCTGGGGCTATAACTCCTACTGGGCCGGATTTTACAATGGATATTTTTACGGAAGCAACGATGCCTTTATCGGGAACAACCGAACTTATATAGGTTACACTCCCATAGCCTCCAGGACTAACAGTTACAACAGCAGAAACTTAACCCGCACCGGGCGAAAAAGTACTATCGCCAGTAGCGGCAGTGGGCGCAGTGCTTCAACTGCTACCCGAACCCGGGGTAAAACTACTACCAATACAAATACCCGACTGGCTACTGTTGATAGTAGAAGAACGGCTTCCAGTGCAGTTCCGGCTTCACGCTCGGCAACCACTTCAAGAACCAATGCCACCCGCTCATCAATGGATAGGAGTGCAACCTCCAGCTCCGTTACCCGTGGAAACGCTTACTCTAAGAATACCTATGATTATGTGCGGGGACGTACTTCGGAAGAAACGGTAAGCCGAAGCCGTGCGAACGATATACGGAATACAAACGGTAACCGCAGCACCACCAACAGCCGTGCTACCGAAGGCCGTACCCGTAGTGAAATACCTTCCAGAAGTACCCCTTCCAATACTCCGCAAACGCAGAGCAGATCCAAAGAGGAATACTTCAATCAGAATCGTTCTAACTCCAATAGCCGCAACAGTGTGCCTTCGCAAAGGTCTCGTGACGATATGTACGTGCCTTCTCAGCAGAGGAACCGCGCCTACGAACAACGTTCTAACCAACGTAAGCAACAACAGAATACACAGCCTTCTGTCCCGAACAGGAATTACACACCTTCTTCTACGCCCAGCCGGTCGTACACTCCTTCACGAGGCAGTAGTCCTTCCGGTTCGGGAAGCTCCAGGAGTTATACACCCAGCCGGTCATACACACCCTCTTCATCCGGAATGGGCCGCGGCTCTGGCGGTGGCAGCCGTTCATCAGGAGGTCGTTCCGGTGGAGGAAGGCGTTAATTAACTATCAACGGAAATTAAAATGAAAAAACTATATCAAGCCCTGGCCATCACGCTGTTAACAGGAAGCGCGGTATGGGCACAAACCTTGGATGATGTCGAGCTTTTTAATACGCGCGGCCTGCACGGCACGCCCCGCTTTGTAGGAATGGGGGGAGCCTTTACCGCTTTGGGTAATGACCTTTCAGCCATTCACCTCAACCCGGCATCCTCTTCCGTGTTTAGAAATGATAATTTCGGACTATCCCTGGGCTTTCAAACCCGTAGTGGCGATCAGAGCTTTTACGATGGCAATGCCACCTCTTCCAATTTCAATTTTTTGCTTGAAAATATAGGAGTGGTTAAAAAGTTTGAGGTAGGAGGTTACAACAATAAGTCTGAACTGGCTTTTTCCGCAGGTTACAATAAAATTGCCGAGTTCAACCGCAATTACACGGTGACCGCAGACCGCAACATCGGGGAATTCGGTGCAGGCTCTTTGCTGGACTATTGGTTCATGCGTGAATTATCAGACGGTAGCCTGGATGGTGCTTTTGATTTATCACCCGCTCAACTACAACAATTCGGACTGTTTGAAGAACTGGCCGCTTATGAAGCAGGTCTTTTTTATGCTCCGGACGATACAGTAAGGGATATCGCCATGGGCAACGCCAACACTTCCACCACGGCTAAAGCCCGTTACATTCGCAGGGAGCAAGGTTCTTTTAACGAAGCCCACATCGGTTTAGCAGGAGAGGTCAATGAATTTTTGCACCTGGGTGGTGCCATCGGCTTTCCCACGCTCAACTATTACAATGAAGACCTAGTTTCAGAATACAGCCTTCCAACGGATACTTTCCCCTTTGATGCCAACGCCTACACCCTAACCCGCTATAATGACATTTATGCTACCGGTATTAACCTGAAAATAGGCGCTATTTTGCGGCCTGCACAATGGTTACGCCTGGGAGCATCCTATGAATCACCCAGTTGGTACACCGTGGTTCAACTTTATGAATTCGATGTAAGCGGTGATTTTGACAACGGTGATTTCCTGCGAAGCGATGTATTTTCAACCGGGGAATACTCCTATAAACTGCGTACCCCTTCTATTTACCGGGCCGGTGCCGCCTTTATTTTTGGAAAACAGGGTTTGATCAGCTTTGATTACGAATACACCGACCCATCAAGTACTCGCACCTATACCGGCCGCAGAAGCTATAACGTTCTGGAAGATGATCTTCAAAACTCCAATACTACGGTAGAGCAAGTGATGACCGCTACACAAACCTTCAGGGCCGGTGGTGAATACCGCCTGGGCCCTATCATGTTCCGGGCCGGTTACAATCATCGCCAAAGTATTTATGAAAATGCGGAAGATTTTGCCAGCAGCCTGACCACCATCAGCGGTGGCCTGGGTTACCACAACGAATCGTTCAGTATCGACCTATCATATTCCCGCACCACCTTAAGCCGTCAGGATTTTGTACACCCCTTTTATACCGACAATACCGGTGCAGAGGAATTGGTGGATTCGGATATGGTACGTTCCAACCTCATCCTGGGTGTGGGCATTCGTTTTTAAACGCAGTAAATTTTTTAAGAATAACGGGAAAGCGTGGTTGAACCACGCTTTTTTTGTGATTAGTTCTATTTTTGGGTTTCCACAAAAATCCGATCATGATCAAAAATATTCTAACGGTACTTTTTACAGCTACGTTCTTCATAAGCATTGCGCAGGATAAAAATTCTGACGACAATAAGCCCCTGGTAGAAAAAACTTCCGTTTCGGCACTCAAATTCCGCAGCATAGGCCCGGCCCTTACCTCTGGTCGTATAGCCGACTTTGCCATAAATCCGAACAATTATGCTGAGTACTATGTGGCCACAGCCAGTGGTGGGGTTTGGAAAACCAATAACCACGGTACTACCTACCAGCCCATTTTTGATGGACAGGGCTCCTACTCCATTGGTTGTATAAGCCTGAACCCCAAAAACCCCAACGTAGTATGGGTAGGTACCGGTGAAAACAACAACCAGCGCAGCGTAGCCTATGGAGATGGTGTTTACAAAAGTGAAGACGGTGGTAAAAGCTGGGAAAACGTAGGACTTAAAAGTTCCGAACACATCGGTATGATCGCCATTCACCCTGAAAACACGGATATTGTTTACGTAGCGGCTTACGGCCCTTTATGGAGCAGCGGTGGTGACCGGGGTATTTACAAGACCACCGATGGCGGTAAAAACTGGGAAAAAGTACTGGAAGTATCTGAAAACACGGGTTTTAACGAAATACACATGGACCCACGCAATCCTGAAGTATTATATGCCACAGCTCATCAACGCAGAAGGCATGTTTGGACTTACATCTCCGGAGGCCCTGAAAGTGCGATTTACAAATCCACCGATGGCGGTAAAAACTGGAAAGAACTGAAAAACGGCATCCCTTCCGGAGATAAAGGCCGTATAGCCCTGGCCATTCCACCTACAGACCCCGACCGCATTTACGCCATGATAGAGGGGCACGGTGTTTACCTCTCCACCGACCGGGGTGCCTCCTTCAGCTTCCGTAATAAATACGAAACCAGTGGCAACTATTACGTAGAGTTGGTACCTCACCCCTCTAATCCTGAGATGGTTTACAGCATGGATACCTATATGCATGCTTCAAGGGACGGTGGTAAAAGCTGGGAGCGGGTACCTGAGGATAAAAAACACGTGGATAATCACTGCCTGTGGATCAATCCACAAAATCCCGATCACATGATTGCGGGTTGTGACGGTGGTATTTATGAAACCTACGACAATGCCCAAAACTGGCACTTCAAGCCCAACCTTCCCATAACTCAGTTTTACAAGGTGGCGGTGGATAACGACCTGCCTTTTTACAATGTATATGGTGGCACCCAGGATAACTTTAGTTTAGGCGGGCCTTCCCGTACTACCAATCGCAGCGGCATTACCAATGCCGATTGGTTTGTTACCAATACCGGTGATGGTTTTGAGAGTGCCATTGATCCTACCAATCCCAATATAATATATGCGCAAAGCCAGTACGGTGGTTTAGTACGCTACGATCGTAAAAGTGGCGAAAGCGTAGGCATTCAGCCTTCACCCGGTTACGGGGAAGCAGCCTATCGCTGGAACTGGGATGCCCCGCTTTTAATCAGTCCTCACAATCCCAGCCGGTTATACTTCGCAGCCAACAAGGTGTTTCGCAGTAACGACCGGGGTGATAACTGGAAAGAGATCAGTGGTGACCTCAGCCAGCAAATTGACCGGCACACCCTGCCCGTGATGGGTAAAATATGGAGTGTGGATGCCGTGGCTTATGACCGCTCCACCAGTAACTATGGCAATATTGTAGCCCTGGATGAATCGCCCCGGCAAGAAGGCCTCTTGTATGCCGGAACCGATGATGGCTTAATACACGTAAGTGTGGATGGTGGTGAAAACTGGACGAAATACGAAAGCTTTCCGGGCATACCCAAAAACACTTACGTCAATATGCTGGTAGCATCGCTTCATGAAGCCAATACGGTTTTTGCGGTGTTCAACAATCATAAAAACGGTGACTTTAAACCCTACATCCTGAAGAGTTCTGACAAGGGGAATACGTGGATCAACATTAGCGGTGACCTCCCAGAGCGGGGTTCCGTATATGCTCTGGCGCAGGACCACGTTAATAAAGACCTGCTTTTTGCCGGTACGGAGTTCGGGGCCTATTTTTCCTATGACGGTGGTAAGCACTGGAAAACCCTGAAGAGCGGATTACCGACCATTGCCGTTCGTGATATCGCCCTGCAACGGAGGGAAAATGATGTGGTACTCGCTACTATGGGCCGTGGTTTTTACATTTTGGATGATTATACGGCCCTGCGGGAGTACAGTGATGCCAACCTCAAAAAGTCATCCCACATTTTTCCCGTTAAGGATGGTTTGGTTTACTTACAAGCCTCACCACTGGGCTATAACGAAGTTGGCTTTCAGGGTGCTTCCTACTACTTTGATAAAAACCCGGCACCGGGTGTTGATATCACCTACTACATCAAGGAAGATGTGAAATCACTGAAAGAGCAGCGCAAGGAAAGGGAGAAAAAGATAAAAGATGAAAAAGGCACCCTCTCCTACCCTGATGCTGAGGCGCTGCGCGCTGAAGACCGTGAGGAACAGGCTTATCATTTGTTTGTGATTCAAAACGATGAAGGTCGTGAAGTGAGCCGTTTTTCAAAAAGTGCCTCGTCCGGTATTCAACAGGTACACTGGGACGGGCGGATGAGTAGCATGTCATACCTCAATACCGGTGGCAGCCCGGTTACCAAGGCGGGTGATGCTCAATTGGCCTTGCCCGGAACTTATTCCGTAAGTATTTACCAAAGTAAAGACGGTGATTTGGAGTTATTAGCCGGTCCTGAAAACTTTGAGATCAACTGGCTGGACCAGGGAGTTATGGCGGCTTCTGACCGATTGGCATTAGCTGACTTCCAGGCGCAAATAGAAGACACCAGGCGTAAAATAGTAGCCGTAAATCATTTTAAAGGGCACCTGGAAAAGCGCATAGAAAAGTTAAAAGCCAATACCCGTAATACTCCGGGAGCACCACTAAACTTTTTAGATAGCCTTCGTAAAATGGAATACCGTATTTATGAGCTGGAAGTGGAATTGAACGGTGATAAGAGTCTGGCCGAACGAAATTTCGATACTCCTCCATCGCTGATGAACCGCATAAACAGCGCGGTATGGAATTCTTACTACACCACCATGCCTCCTACCGGGGAGCAGCAGAAAAACCTGCGAATAGTTCAGCAACAACTTGGAGAATTGATCGATACGCTGGCTGACATCCGCCACAAAACCGATGCTATAAACACCAACCTGGTAAAAGCCGGAGCTCCTTACCTGGAAGATGAGCTTCCCAACAGACCCTGATAAAGAATAGATTCTGATTAAGGAGCTATCATAGAGATGGATAAACCATTTAAAGATGGTGCGTGTTCTGTACCTTTGCACCCCAATTTTAGTTTCGGAACGCGAATTCCGAAGCCATTGTAAACAAGCGGAATGGAGATTAAAAAGAATACCAGTGCCTTACGTGCCTTGGCCGAAGAGCAGGGTGATATGCATATTTCCAGCGGAAATGCTAAAACCCCTTTGCGTGATGGAGCCTTTGACCGTACGGATGATGAGAAAATAGAGATCATAAGAGCGCACTTTGAAAAAATACTGGATACCCTGGGTATGGACCTTACGGACGACAGCCTGAAGGGTACCCCACTGCGGGTGGCTAAAATGTTTGTAAAGGAAATATTTGGCGGCCTTAGCCCCGAGCGCAAACCCAGTACCAGCACTTTTGAAAACAAGTACCAGTACGGTGAAATGCTGGTGGAAAAAAATATCGTGGTTTATTCCACCTGTGAGCACCACTTGTTGCCCATCGTAGGGCGGGCCCATGTGGCCTACATTTCCAACGGTACAGTGATAGGACTGAGCAAAATGAACCGCATTGTGGATTATTTTGCCAAACGCCCGCAGGTACAGGAGCGTATGACCAAGCAAATTGTTATTGCCCTGCAGGAAGCTTTAGGTACACAAGACGTAGCCTGCGTGATAGATGCCAAACATTTATGCGTAAATTCACGTGGAATCCGGGACATCGAAAGCAGCACCGTTACCGCTGAATTTGGAGGAAAATTCAAAGAAGAAAGTGCCAAGCGTGATTTTCTGGATTACATTAACATGAAAACAACGTTTGACGCTTAAACCCTTGCTCTATGCCCTTGTACGAAGAAAACCAGCTCTTCCTGTACAATTCCCTCAACCGTAAAAAGGAAAAATTCGAACCGCTGAATGCACCTCATGTGGGGATGTACGTATGTGGCCCTACCGTGTACAGTGATGTTCACCTGGGTAACTGCCGCACCTTTATTTCCTTTGACCTGGTTTACCGATACCTTACCCATTTGGGATATAAAGTGCGTTACGTACGCAATATTACCGATGCCGGTCACCTGGTGGATGATGCCGATGAGGGCGAAGATAAGATTGGTAAAAAGGCCCGGCTGGAATCACTGGAACCCATGGAAATAGTGCAACGCTATACCCTGGGATTTCACAGTGTAATGGCCCGCTTTAATGCCATACCCCCCAGTATAGAACCTACGGCCACCGGCCACATTGTAGAGCAGATTGATACGGTTAAAAAAATACTGGCAGCCGGTTTGGCTTACGAGGTAAACGGCTCCGTTTATTTTGACGTGCCCAAATTCAACGAGTCACACGACTACGGTAAACTTTCGGGCCGTAAAATTGAAGAGCTGATCAGTGGAACCCGTGAACTGGATGGGCAGTCGGAAAAGCGTAGCCCGCTGGATTTTGCCATCTGGAAAAAAGCCGACCCCTCTCACATTATGCGTTGGAATTCGCCCTGGGGCGAAGGTTTCCCGGGCTGGCACCTGGAGTGTTCGGTAATGAGTACCAAATACCTGGGTGAACAATTCGATATTCATGGTGGTGGTATGGATTTGAAATTCCCGCACCACGAATGTGAGATTGCCCAAAATACCGCCTCCAACGGTAACCCGGCCGTACGCTACTGGTTACACGGTAATATGCTTACCCTTAACGGGGCCCGCATGAGCAAATCTACCGGAAACACTTTGCTGCCACAGGAACTGTTTTCCGGCAATACCGATAAACTGGAAAAGGGCTTTGCGCCCAGCGTAGTGCGCTTTTTTATGATGCAGGCCCATTACCGCAGTCAACTGGATTTTAGCAATGAAGCGCTACTGGCCGCGGAAAAAGGTTATTTACGATTAATGGAAGCCCTCCGTAAGTTATCTCAATTACAGGCAGGTGGTTCTTCAGAATCAGATTTTGATCTGACCGAATGGAAGAAGAACTGTTATACGGCCATGAACGATGATTTTAACAGCCCCATTCTAATCGCCCACCTCTTTGATGCAGTTCGTTTTATAAACGGTGCCAACCCTGCAGCTTGTGGCTTATCGCAACCGGATTTGGAAGATTTTACCCAAACCATAAATGCTTTTGTTACAGATGTATTAGGCCTGGAAGATGCATCAGCCGATGACGGAGGCACCAAGCTGGATGAGGTGATGCAAATGTTGATTGATGTGCGTGCGCAGGCGAGGGCTGATAAGGACTGGGCACTTTCCGATAAAATCCGTGACCAACTGGCCGCCATCGGTGTCCAGCTTAAAGACGGAGCCGAAGGGACTACTTACAGTTTGCAATAATATTGATCCGTTTTTTTCGAAATATCCTTTCTTCCTTTTTGATATTCCTGGTAAAGGTTTATCAAACCCTTTTATCGCCCCTGCTTCCCAACAGTTGTCGGCATACCCCTACTTGTTCTCAATACACCGTTCAAGCCATACAGGTATGGGGGCCAATAAAGGGACTATGGTTGGGCTTGAAAAGATTATCCAAATGTCACCCCTGGGGAACCCATGGTTACGACCCGGTTCCTCCCAAAAATTCTAAATAAATATGAAGTACTTACCCTTATTCTTGAGTATCGGTTTTTTAATGAGTGGAGCCTGGGCCTGTCAGCAGGCGACTGAATCCGGAGCGGAAGAAGAAGTTCAAAGCGACTCCACGGCTGTGGAAAGTAAGGCCAACAGCCTGCTTTTGCAGGGTGAAACCCATCTTAGGAATATCCGTCAATTGACCGATGGAGGGGATAACGCAGAGGCTTATTTTTCCTTTGATAATTCTATGGCCGTATTTCAATCCAATTACCAGGATTGGGGCGTAGGCTGTGACCAGATTTTTTACTTTGATATTGCCCATGATAATCTCATGGCTAGGCCGCCCAAAATGTTGAGCACCGGCAAAGGGCGCACCACTTGCAGCTACTTTTTGCCTGGCGACTCTACTATAGTATACGCCAGCACTCACCTTGGTGGTGAAACCTGCCCGCCCGAACCCGGCCGGGAGGAAGGTTACGTTTGGCCCATCTACCCCAGCTTCGATATTTTTACAGCCGACCTTAACGGCAATATCACCGGCCAGTTGACCAACGCACCGGGCTATGATGCAGAAGCCACCGTTTCACCACAAGGCGATAAGATTGTATTTACTTCCACCCGCTCCGGTGACCTGGAATTATGGACCATGAACATTGATGGGTCGGATAAAAAGCAGGTTACCACCGGCCTGGGCTACGATGGCGGGGCCTTCTTTTCACCAGATGGTACTAAACTGATCTTCCGTGCTTCCCGCCCAAAAACCGAAGCGGACCAAAAAGAGTACAAGGATTTACTGGCCAAAGGCTTGGTGAAACCCACTAATATGGAACTTTACGTTTGTAATGTAGATGGTAGCGAATTACGGCAGATTACCCAATTGGGCAATGCTAACTGGGCGCCCTTCTTCCACCCTTCCGGTGAAAAAGTGATCTTCTCCTCCAATCATAAATCCGAAAGAGGCTTTCCATTTAACCTGTTCATGATCAACCTGGACGGTACCGGTTTGGAGCAAATTACTTTCGATGAGCAGTTTGATAGTTTCCCGATGTTCAGTTACGATGGCAAAAAGCTGATCTTTTCTTCCAACCGCAACAACGGTGGAACCCGTAACACCAATTTGTTTATCGCGGATTGGGTGGAGTAAAATGCTGGTGTTATCCAAAGCAGATATTTAATTACTATTTTTGGATAATGTTCCCCAATTCAGAGAATCCTGGAATTTCAAATAAGTATTCCATCCTTCCAGAGGTAGCAGAACTGCGTGGTGTTTTTAAGCACGGGAAACCGGATAAACGGAATTATAAGATCCGGCTTGAAGAGGCTCTTACAGAAAAATACCGGTCTATTTAGTGCATACGTACAAAACCTCCCCCTCTGGTAAACGATAGCGATCGAACATCTCGGGGCTTAACTTTTCAGAATAATCTACCGGGGTGACTTTAAAGCCGGCCGCTTTCAGGCGATCGGGATAGTCCTGTCCATACATGCGTACGTGATCATACTGGCCAAAACGCCTCTTTCGCTCCTCCGGGTCTTGCAGTGAAGGATCTTCATCGGTTTTTTCCATGGTTGGGTCCAAAGGCACCTGCATAATGGCCAGGCCTCCCGGCTTTAAAACCCTGCGTAACTCACGCATGCATTGCAGGTCATCGATAACATGCTCTAAAACATGATTGCAAAAAACCACGTCAAAAGTATGGTCATCAAACTGTATGTTGTGGATATCCATCTTTACATCGGCAATGGGAGAATCCAGGTCGGCTGTGAGGTAGTTCAGATTTTTCATTTTACGGAAACGCGCGTAAAAACCCTGTTCGGGGGCTACGTGCAACACCTTGTGCCGGGCCGTAAAGAAGTCGGTTTCCTCCTTGAGGTACAACCAAAGCAGGCGGTGCCTTTCCAGCGACATGCTTCCCGGAGCCAGGGCGTTTTCACGCTGCCTGCCTTCGTAACCGTACGGCAGTAATTTTTTATACGTACGCCCGTCAATCGGGTCTTCGTAACGATCACCGGCATACATCCTGGCCAAAACGGGCCGTACGGCATAACTTAGCCGTATCAACATGGGTCTTGGTATTACCTTCAATGCCAGGCGAAAAACGGACTTGATCATAGCGTTTCGGTTATACCCAGTGCTTCATAAATATAATCGAAGGTGGAGAGAATGTCCGGCTCTCCGTTCACAATGGCTACATCATGCTCAAAATGGGCGGCCGGTTTACCGTCAACGGTATTAATGGTCCAGCCGTCACCCAGTTGTTTAATGCGATGCGTTCCCATGGTAATCATGGGTTCAATGGCAATTACCAAACCTTCCTGGAATTTTTTACCCCGGCCCTGGCGTCCATAATTGGGCACCTGGGGATCTTCGTGCATACTGGTGCCCAAACCGTGACCTACCAATTCACGCACCACACCATAACTATGATCTTCAGCGTGTTTCTGGATGGCATAGCTCAAATCACCCATACGGTTACCCGTTCGCAACTGTTCAATGCCTTTGTACAGGCACTCTTTGGTTACTTTCAATAACTGCTTCACTTCCGGATCTACCTCCCCTACTTCAAAAGTGTAGGCATGGTCGCCATAATAACCGTTCAGGATAGCCCCACAATCAATACTTACAATATCACCGTCTTCCAGCGGCTTTTCGATAGGCAGTCCGTGCACTACAGTTTCATTTCTTGAAATCAACAGCGTACTGGGACAATCGTATAGACCCAGAAAACCCGGTATGGCTCCCTGGTCGCGTATAAATTCCTCGGCCATTTTATCGAGTTGGGTGGGTACCGCTCCCGGTTTAATTTCAGAGGCCAGCATACCCAAGGTACGGCTAACTACCTGGGCCGCCTGGCGCATTAATTCAATCTCTTCCCTGCTTTTGTACTTTATCAAAATCTAAATAATCCTTTTCGTTTTTTCTTTTCTTGAGCGGGGGCATCTTCGCTCCACTCTTCACCGTTTAGCATTTGGTACACCTTGCCCCATCCGGGAAAGCCACCCACGTTGCGGTCATCAATAAACCAATCGGCATTCACTTTTCGGCTGGCCTTGGCAGGGTCAAATTCTTCTTCGGAAAAACTGGCATTTACCGCGTAAAACTCAATGCCATTTTCTGCGCAAAAGTCCACCGCCTCTTTTAACTTTTGTCCATAGCGATAGGTCCATAATATCAGGCGGTGCCCGTCCTTTTGAAGCTTCTTAAGAGTATCAAAGGCAAAGAGCATGGGTTTACCAATGTCCGGGTATCTATCTTCCACTATGGTACCGTCAAAGTCAACGGCAATAATCTTTGAATTTTCATTTATCATAGGTCAACAATGATTTTCCGGTCATTTCTTTAGGTTTTTTTATATCCATCCTATGCAGAATGGTTGGTGCAATATCGCCTAAAATTCCGTTTTGCAAACCCGCTTCATAATCCTCACTTACAAAAAAGAAAGGTACCGGCTGGGTGGTATGTGCAGTATTGGGTGAACCGTCCGGGTTGATCATGCAATCGGAGTTACCGTGGTCGGCTATAATCAAAAAGGTGTAGCCTTGCTTTAACCCGGCCTGTACCACATCGCGTGTACAGCTATCTACAGTTTCACAGGCTTTTATGGCCGCTTCCATATTACCGGTATGCCCAACCATATCGGGGTTGGCAAAGTTCAGGCATATAAAGTCCACCTCTGCTTTTTCCAACTCGGGGATAATGGCATCACGAATATCATAGGCACTCATTTCCGGTTGCAGATCGTAAGTAGCCACTTTGGGTGAAGGGCATAAAATACGTTGCTCGCCTTCAAACTCCTGCTCACGCCCCCCGGAAAAGAAAAAGGTTACGTGGGGGTATTTTTCAGTTTCGGCAATGCGTATTTGTGTTTTACCGGCATTGGAAAGCACCTCACCCAGGGTTTGGCTGAGGTTGTCTTTTTCATAAATCACCTGAATGCCTTTAAAACTATCGTCATAGCGGGTCATCGTTACGTAGTGCAGGTTTAGCTTTTGCATATCCTGTTCCGGGAAATCCTTTTGGGTAAGGGCCATGGTAATTTGCCGTCCCCGATCCGTACGGAAGTTGAAACAGATGACCACATCGCCTTCTTCTACCTTTCCTTGCGGATCAATAAGCGCGGGTTTGATGAACTCATCGGTAATACCTTCCTGGTAAGAGGATTGTATAGCTTCCTCAGCCGTATCAAACTTCTCACCTTTGCCCTTTACCAAAAGGTCATAAGCCAGCTTTACCCGTTCCCAGCGGTTATCACGGTCCATAGCATAATAACGGCCGATAACGGTGGCTATTTTACCAGTGGTTTGCGAAAGGTGCTGTTCCATTTCTGCGGTGTAAGCCAACCCACCCTTGGGGTCGGTATCGCGGCCATCGGTAAAAACGTGTACATAAACTTCTTTGATTTCTTCGTCAGCGGCTGCCGAGCATATCCCCTTTAAATGATCAATATGGGAATGCACCCCACCATCCGAAAGCAGACCCATAAGGTGAACCTTCTTTCCATTTTGCCGGGCGTACTGCAGTGCCTCTTTCAAGGTTTTTTCACGGGCCAGGGAACCATCTTTTACCGCCAGATTGATCTTTACCAAGTCCTGGTACACCACGCGCCCTGCGCCCAGGTTCATGTGGCCTACTTCGCTGTTGCCCATCTGTCCTTCCGGCAGACCCACGGCCAGGCCAGAAGCTTCCAGGCGCGCGTTGGGATAGTTGTGGTACAGGGAATCTATAAAAGGGGTGTTGGCCCGGTCAATAGCGGATACCTCAGGGTTTTTGGCAATACCCCAACCATCCAGTATAATCAATGCGGTTTTATGGCTCATCGGTAAAAAAATAGTCCCGCTACAGCGGGAAAATGCAAAGATACTCAATCGGATAGAGAGCACCACGTCCTCTGCCCCACCGGTACAACCCTGCTTAAAAAAACATTTACCTTCGCATCCGTTTAATAAACCTTAACCGGATGTTATTTAAAGCCAATTTTTGGGTGGTATTGTTCACCCTTGCCAGTTTTTTCAGCCAGGCGCAAAAGTTCTACGAATTAGAAATGAACCTCAACGATCCCCCGGAGATCGTAAACCGCAAATTCTATATCCATAAAGTGGTAGATAAACGTACCAGCACTTTTAAGGTGGGTACGGTACAAACCGGGCTGTTGAACCACAAAAGGCCCGCAAAATTCCAAAACGGCTTGGCCACAGATATTGAATACTACCTGGAAACCACCCTACCCAACGAGATGGACATGGTTCCGTTAAGTCTTATTATAGAAGAGTTGGAAATAAGTGAGAAAACCAATTTTACCAGTGAGTATGCTGTGGCTCATATCAAGGCCAGCTTTTATTTTGAAGATCGTTTGATTTACTCCTGTGAAGGAAAAACTCAGCGTTCCGCCATGGATGTTACCATGTACCACGAAGATAATATCCGGGTTTTACTGCAAAACTGCATGAATGAAATGCAAAGCTCCAGGGCATTCAAGGAAATTTGGGCTTCCTACTCACCCGGGCCTTATGTAGTGAATGATGAACGGGAAAAGCAAAATACCGATACCGAAACGCCCTTATCCAACGATAAGGTTCTGCAGCCCCAGTTTTACAAGAACCGAAATATTGTGGCCATTGGCTACCAGATAGGTGGCTGGAACCTGATCGGCATTAATTACGAATTGCGGGCTACCGATTACCTGGGTATCCATTTTGGAGTGGGATTTATCGGTTATACGACCGGTCTCAAATTCCATTTTGGCAAAGAAAAGAACAGCCCTTTTATCAACCTTAGTTATAAAGACGGTGGGTTCGGACTTCTTTCCACCCTGGGTGCCGAATATGGTGCGCGTATTCCCCTTTCCCCAAACCAGGATGGCTTTGCGCTGCACCTGCAGGTAGGTATTGCCTCCATAATAGATATTGACCCGATTTTTGAAGCCACTCTTTATAACGGCAATCCCGCACCACCCGTAATGCTTTCCATAGGCGGGGGATTCAGTTTTTAAGGATAAGACTAAAAATTCGATTTACGGAATTACTAAGGGCTTGCCCTGGTCTCTTGTTCTTTTTCCAAATCACAGGTTTAAGGCCTCCGGCATCAACTGGCCAAAAAAGTAGTAAACCGACTTCTATTTTTAGTAAGCGTTTGATATGGAGCACCAAAAGCTTATAAATTTGGGGTTAACCAAACTTTACAATCATGATCCGAAGCTTCATACTCCTGGCCTGCCTTGGGCTATTAAGTAGCTGTGGCACCCGCTTTCCTAATTCAACCGGCAGCACCCAGGCAGAACAATACCAAAACGCCATTGCCAATGCCATGTCACCGGAACCAGATAAGATAGTGCGTAACCTCATCCCCATTACCCGCAGCAACTCCTACCTCACCTGGAAAAATTTTGATGGGGAAGATTATGTGCTGGTCGTAAGCTGGAAGGGTAACGATTCTATTTACCGCCCGTACCTGGATTCGGCTTTTTTTCCTACTCAAAAATGGCCGATATGGATCAGCGCATCACCGGAACTGAAAATGCGAATGGAGAGTGAAACCTATGCCGATACCAACCTGCGGCTTTTGCAGTTACTGGGTTTACCGCCTAACGCCAGTTATAACTACTTTATAGAGTTTTGGGTAAGGCCGAAAGACCTTTTCCGACCCTGCCCCGATGCGGAAATTACCGATCAACAATGTGCCTTATGTTTTCCGAAAAGTGCTACGCAGGCCCATCAAGACTGGATCAATGGTAATCGTATCAGCCGTTATTATAACTGTGAATTATACGATAAATACCCCTGGACCCAGTTGGGTTATACCTACGATTGGGACCCGGCCAACCCGCGCCACGTGGGCTTAAGCGAATTTGTAATCGGGCCCAACGCTTTTATCAAGGTGAATGCTATTTATACCACGCAGGAATATCTGCGCTAAAAGTGCGTTTACCGTACTTTAACACCAAAATCAAATTATGGCCTTACCCCCGTTTTCAAAGCATGTTTACGCACCATTATGGCTGCTTATGCTATTTACCGCCTGTACCAAAAACAACACTATTAATGCTCCTGGTAACAACATCAATCAAATTATGGCCGTGGTGAACGGAGAGGATTGGCAATCGGGGGTTAACAACACGGCTAATACCGGTATTGACCGCCAGGTATTTGCCCTAAGGCCGGATAGCAGTTCTATTCAGCTTTATTTTCCGCTTGATACGCTGGGGAGCTACGACCTGGCTACCGACTCCAGGGCAACGGTGGCTTACCGCAAAGGCAACGTACTTTGGAGCACCGAACTTTCGGGTAACCTCACCCTGCTGGAAAACAGCCCAAACACGCTGGAAGGTAACTTTTCAGCGGTTTTGGTATCGGTATTTAACAGTGATACCGTGTTTATAGAGAACGGACACTTTACTTGGCGTTTCTGAGTAACACGCATTCACTAAAAGTTAAAATAAGGTTAAGCCAAGCCTGATGGGCCTGGCTTGTTGTGCTTTTGTAACAACTTGTACACATGAAAATTTTGATCAGCCTTATACTAGCCTTATTAAGCAGCGGCTTATTCGCTCAGAAAAGCACCTATGTGTACCGCAATCCCCAGGACAGATCCTTCAATTGCTACCTGAAAGTAGTACCGGAAAAGGGAGCGATCAAAGGGTTGATCATTCGTGATTTCAGCCGACTTCCCGACACCAGCCAGAAGAGTCCGTACCGATTGTTGGACCTGGCCCTGCAATCAGGGTTTATTACGGTGTACACCGTAAGTTCTCCCTTTTTCCCGGAGCTCTACTACGATGATAGCGGCCCGGCCTTGCTGGATGAAATGGTAAACGAAGTTCTTCAGGAACATCAAATTGAAGACAAGCCCGTCTTTATAGGTGGCATTTCCGCCAGTGGTACCCGTGCTCTACGCTACGCGCAATACTGTGCCAGCGGGAAATCCCTTTACGGAACTGTACTGTGCGGGGTGTTTGCCGTGGACCCTCCCCTGGATATCGAACGCTTTTACTACTCTGCCGAACGTATTGACCAACGTCAATTGGAAGGCAGCATGACGGAGGAGGCAGGATTGGTTTTAAAAGCTTTCCGCGAAAAAGTGGGTGGCACTCCGCAGCAGGTACCGGAAGCTTACGCTAAGGCCTCCGTTTATTCGCATCGCGATCCAGATATCGCTATGTTGAAAAAGCTCCTGAAAATCCCGATTATTATCTACCATGAACCGGATATGGACTGGTGGATACGCGAACGCAAAGCCGATTATTACGATATCAATGCCATAGACATTGTGGCTTTTGTGAACGAATTGAAAATACTGGGGCACCGTGACCTCAACCTGATTAATACCACCGGTAAGGGTTTTGACCGTCAGGGACAGCGAAAACCCCACTCATGGACTATAGTGGATGAGGAGGAACTGATGCAATGGATCGTTGAGCGCAGCCTTTCCTTTTCCGGTAACTGATTCCCTCATACCAGTGGCAATTCCTAAATTTGTAGTGCTAAAATTTGCAGTCCCATGCAGTGGTTCACGGCTTCCATGAATGTAGAGTTGAAGGAGGATGGTATTCTTCTTATCCATCCACCCACGGATTTCAAAGGCCCGGAAACCATCGAATATGCCCGGGAAAATATTGATTTGCTGAGGAACGAGATTGGCATTGACCGTGTGTTGGGAATTATTGCGCACATGCCTGCTCACTACGTAAATGCCGAAGCTTCCCGGCATTACCGGAAAAATGCCCCTCCAGTGCCTACGGCTATGGTGGCCGATTCCTTTTTTACCCGTATGATGGGGAATTTTTTACTGGCCCTCAACAGCCGGGAACGGCCCATGAAATTATTTGCCACCGAAGCAGAAGGGCGGCAGTGGGTAAGGGAAAAAGTAGCTTCCTCCCGCTAATTGTGGTTTGCTGCAAAGCGGTACCACCCTTACTTTTGACTTTCTAAATCCTAAATTCCCGAAATCATGCAACTACTGGCTCCCGGCTCACGTATCAACCACCCTGAATATGGCAAAGGCGTAGTAACCAACGTAACCACCCGTCATTACTTTGTGAGTTTCATTGAAAAAGGTGTGGAAACCATTGACCTGGATGCGGATTTTGAGGTAATCGAAGCCCTGGAATACGACCTGGACCTGGTAAGTTTTTACGAGGTGGAAAGCACCCTGAAGAAACTCTTACAACGCTGGTCGGATGTGAGTGAAAAAGTCACCATTGGTGACCGCTGGAAAGGCGGCAAGCTCATTATGGAACCGGGTGAGGCAGGCCTGGCCAATAAGGAAGTGCCTATCGATACTTTTTTCCATAAGATTGTAATGGTGCGCGACCGTATTCGCGTAATGGAGCAAAAAATCAATTCCAGCAAGGAGTTGGATGATGCCACCAAAGTGGATTTACAACAATACATCACCCGTATTTACGGGAGCCTTACCACTTTTAACGTACTCTTCAAATACAAGGAGGATTACTTTGTAGGAGAACGGAGTAAATAGCTGCCGCTGGTTGGTTCGAGGTTCAAGGTTGAAAGCCTGCTTACCGAAGGTAAGTTCACTGTTGAAGATTGAAGGTTGAAAGTTTAAGATGATTGTAAACCTGTCTGCAGAAAGCAGGGTTCAAAGTTGAACCGGGTTATAAGGTTTTAAAGGAAAGTCATCCTGAGCGCAGTCGAAGGAGGCTTTCCCCGATCTTGTACCAATTCATGGTCACTCTAAGCGCAGTCGAAGGGTAAATGAATTGGTTGAAATACCTGGTTTCAACTACACTATCCATTCCGTTTAGTGCACCAAACCCAACCGCTGTTTCACCTTGTCACTTTCCAATTCCCGCAAGGCGTCACGGGCTATCCAGTGCGCGGGTTTGGAATCGGTTTGCAAGAGGCACTCACAAAGGTTAAGCATCACCGGATAATGATTTACACTGCGCTTCCCCAGTTCGCGGATGGCCCAGTTCACGGCCTTTTTCACAAAGTTGCGTTCATCGGTGGCGTATTTTTCCAGCAGGTAAAAGAAGGGTTCAAAATCGCTGTCACCGGCTTTTTTATCGTGAATACGTAAAGCCACAATCATCACCAACCCTACCCTGCGCACGTATTCGGCTTCCTCATGCGCCCAGCGTTCAGGCAACTGCCAGCGTTCCTCCAGCTTCACCAAAAGGTTGATGCACAACTGATCGCACACGTCCCAGGAGTAAATGGCGTTTACCCAGCTATCCATTTGGTTTAGTGTAGTGCGTTGGGGTTCGGCTATAAGGGTAGCCAATAGTTTACATTCGTGGTGGCCTTCGTCCCAAAGTTGCAAAGCCAGGTCGTGATCTTTACCCACTTCCTTCGCCATTTTACGCAGTACGGGCAGTTTTACCCCAAAGGCCTGTGCTGCCGAAATACCAAAACGACTCATGGATTTGGCGTGAGGGTCGCTGGCTTCTTCTTCCAGCCGCTGCAGGATACCGGCCAGGGTTTTCACAACAGGAAGGAAACATCACCTGGCTCTACCTCGCGTGGTTCCTTTCCGGCCTCAAACAAGCGGGCGGTATGTTCGCCCCTCAATTCCAGTTTTCTTTTCTCCAGGCGCAGCCAGCTTCCTTCCCGAATGCCGATCACGGGCTGGGTATTGAAGTGATGAAACTCTTTAATGCGCGTTTCCCGGGTTTCGCCCTGGTGTTTGGAATCAGGATCGGGATCGAGATAGTGCGGGTTAATATTGAAAGGCACGAATTGCAGGGCTTCAAAGGAAGGTGGATACACTATGGGCATATCATTGGTAGTGCTGATGGAGAGCCCGGTAATATTACTCCCGGCACTGGAACCCATATAGGGCGTACCCCTACCTACCACTTCACGCAATACATGAATCAGATCGTTTTCATACAGGGTTTTCAGCAACAAAAAAGTATTGCCACCACCGGTAAAAATGCCTTTGGCATGGCGCAAAGCCTCAGCCGCATCTTCAAACTCGTGCAAGCCTTTTACCTTGATGCCTATCTCCGCAAAAGCCTTACGGGGTGCTGCAGTATATTCATCGTAGCTAATACCGGAAGGGCGGGCATAGGGGATAAAAACAATTTCATCGGTGCGAAAAAAATCCTTCACCTCATCCAGCAGGTAGCTCATGTACTCGCTGCCATGAATCTTACTGGTGGAAACGATGAGCAGGCGCATACGGTTCTTATCCATAAAGTTTAGTCTTTTTTATTGATCAGGGCGGTCCAGATGCTGGTGCGCCCCCCCTTGTCATAGCGCGTCCAGATGGGGCGTACCACGCCATCATAGGCATCAATGTGGTTGTAGTCACCAAAAAATACGTTGGGGTTGGGCTTAAAAGCCTCTTCGCTAATTTTTTCGTTGAGCCAGGTTCTGCCCCCATCCTCACTAGTGGCCAGGTACACCTCGGTTTGGGTATCCTCAAAATTGCGCCTGTCGTAAAACACGCAGTACAGGTTTCCGGTGGCCTGATCACAGGTGAGCCAGGAAAAAAACTGGTCGGTTTGGGTTTTATCATCGTTCACGCGCAGGGGTCCCGTCCAAGTTTCCCCGCCATCGCTACTGCGTACAAACCAAACATCGTAATTGCCGTTGCGGTTGTCCACCCAATTGATGTAAATTTCTCCTTCCCGTTCTCCCGGGTGTTTATTCACCACCGTAACCGGCATACCATTGGCCCGCATTAAACCTTCAATTTTAATATCCCAGCCCCCGGGTTGGTGTGCTACCTGAATATCCCTTTCCAGCCAGGTTTTACCTCCGTCCTTCGAGCGGTCAAAATAAATGCGTTCATCGTAGGCCCAGGCCACGTATAAACTACCATCATTGGCCACAGCGGGCACCGCGCCTTCCGTGGTTTGATCTCCATCCAGGCAATTGCCCGCAAACTGGTTAATGCGTACACTTTCAGTCCAGTTGAGGCCTCCATCCGCAGATTTGGCAAAAAGAATATTGGAATGCATTGCGGTATCCTTACTGCCATAGTCGTCAAACTGGGTCCAGGTAGCATAAAGGTTTCCTTCCATATCGGCCACCGCCCATTGCTTATCCTGGTCTTTGGGGTGGTGATAGCCCATGTAACCGCCATCGTTCCAGGTTTTACCGTTATCCTCACTTTTTTGGCATACGATGCGATCCAGTATTTCCTCACTGCTCCAATTCTCACCGGTAGGATCGGAAAGGTGTAAAAAGTAAAAATTCCCCTGGTAATCAGAGATCAGCACCGGGTCGCCCCACACTCCATAGGAGCTGGTGAGCGTATCGCGCGTCCAGGTTTTACCGGAGTCGGATGAATAAAAAACCTGGTCCAGTATGGCTCCTGCCACCTGGTAAGCCGGGTTGGCCTTGCTCACGGCCAGCGAAGGTTCGCATAGCCCGCGCATTTGGGCCACGGAAAAACCTAATTCAACGTTGGGGTATTGGGCCCAGAGGCTGGAAGAGATCAGAAGTAAAAGAACTGTTTTGCGCATATTTTAAAAGCTGAAACCACAAATATAGGCAGCCGGAATAGAACGAAAAACAGAGTGATTTAAGCGACAGATTTGTATTTTTAGCACTTTATCAACGCGCCAAATGATGATCCTCAAACTGATGGTTTTCCTGAATACGCTGTTCTGGACTACCCATCCTTTCCATACCTCCATAACGGATTGTAAATACAACACCGAGAGCAAAAACCTTGAAATAACGGTACGGGTTTTTACCGATGACATGGAATTGGCCATCGGCCAGGTGCTACCTCCCAGCAAACCTTCCACCTCCACGGTACAGGACAGTGCTTTGATAGAATATCTTCAACGAAATTTTGGTTTTAAAGCCGGAGGGGTACAACTCAAGCCTATTTACCTGGGCCGCGAAACGGAATATGACATCACTTACCTTTACCTGGAGATAACTTCATTTCCTCTCAAGGAGCCCTACCAGGTGAAGCAAAGCCTGCTTTTCGACCAGTTTGAAGATCAATCCAATATTGTACATCTTACGGTAAACGGCCAAAGTGCTTCGGCCTTTTTTTCGGGAAGTGAAACCTATAAAAACCTCAACTTTTAATGGGCTCTTTTAATACCTACCTGCGCCTGGGTTACGAGCATATTTTAAGCCTTAACGCCCTCGATCATATTCTTTTTGTAATTGTGCTGATGGCCGCTTACCAAACCCGGTACTGGTTGCGCATTGTTATTGCCGTGAGTTTATTTACCGTAGGCCACATGGTTTCGCTGGTGACTGCCAGCTACGACCTCATTAAGGTGGATAAAGAAATGGTGGAGTTCCTTATTCCCTTTACCATTGTTTTTACCGCCTTGTACAACCTTACCTCGGCCGGGCAGCGTTCGCAGGGGCGCTTCAAGTATTTTCTGGCCCTGGTATTCGGTATTATTCACGGACTGGGCTTTTCCAGCTACCTGGGTATGCTCATCATGGGTGACGGTGACCTGTGGTCGGCTTTATTACCCTTTAGCCTGGGGGTGGAAATAGGGCAACTGGTAGTGGTTTTTGTCACCTATATATTCATGCTTATCCTGCTGGTTTTAATGCGGAAAAATGCCCGCGACTGGAACCTTTTCATATCCGGCACCGCCTTTGGGCTTTCACTTATTATGTGCATTGAAAACTGGCCCTGGTAAGTAACTTTGGTGGTTTCACTTCGCAGCCGTTATCTTTGGGTTTCTTTTTTGAAAACGGAACCCCTATGACCAAAAGATTCCTAACGGCATTGATCTGCTTTTTAAGCTTAGGGCTCAGTGCCCAGAATTACAACCAAAGCAAATTCAAACAACTGTATGAAGAACTGCCAACGCCCAATATGTACCGCACCGGAGGCGGGGCTCCCGGTTCTTTTTACTACCAGCAGCAGGCCGATTACCAAATGGACGTTCGCCTGGATGATGCCACCCAACGCATTTACGGTGAAGAGGTAATCACCTACACCAATAATTCCCCCGATCCGCTGGAATATTTGTGGATACAACTGGACCAGAATATGCGGGCGAAAAACAGCATGCGCCAAAAAACTGTGAGCAAGGGGATTCATCAAAAATCATCGTACTACGACCTCAAGTATTTGTTTTATGATTTTGACGGGGGCTTTAAGATTGATTATGTGAAAGATGCCAATGATGCACCCATTCCCTTTTACATCAACAACACTATGCTACGTGTAAACCTGGATAAGCCACTGACCAACGGAGAATCCAAGGTTTTAAAGATCAAGTGGTGGTACAACATTAACGACCGTATGCAAATTGGGGGGCGTTCGGGTTACGAATATTTTAAAGACGAGGATAACTACCTCTACACCATTGCCCAGTTTTTCCCTCGAATGGCTGTTTACAATGATGTGGATGGCTGGCAAAACAAGCAGTTTTTAGGACGTGGTGAGTTTACCCTGCCTTTTGGGAATTACGATGTAAAACTCACCGTTCCGGCCGATCATGTGGTAGGAGCTACCGGGAAGCTGCAAAACCCCAATGAAGTGCTTACCGAAAAGCAGCGCGAACGTTGGGAGGAAGCTCAAAAAAACACCACCGACCCGGTATTTATCGTAACCGAGGGCGAGGCCAAAAAAGCGGAAAAGAGCAAGAGTAAAGAGGAAAAAACCTGGCATTTCAAAGCTGAAAATGTGCGCGACTTTGCCTTTGCCTCATCCCGTAAATTTATTTGGGACGCTATGGCGGTTAAGTTCGGTGGCCGCACGGTAATGGCCGTTTCCTATTACCCCAAGGAGGGAAACCCCCTTTGGGAGCGGTACTCCACCCGGGTGGTGGCGCACACCTTAAAAGTGTATAGTAAATACACCTTCGATTACCCTTATCACAAGGCTATATCGGTACACACCGACCGCATTGGTATGGAGTACCCCATGATTTGTTTCAACGGTGGTCGCCCGGAAGCAGACGGTACCTATTCCAAGCGGACTAAATACGGTATGATTGGCGTGATTATCCACGAAGTAGGTCATAACTACTTCCCGATGATTGTAAACTCGGATGAGCGGCAGTGGACGTGGATGGATGAAGGCCTTAACACCTTTGTACAATACCTCACGGAAGTGGAATGGGAAAAAGATTACCCCAGCCGCAGGGGTCCGGCCTATAAAATCACGGATTATATGAAGGTGGAAAAAGACTTGCAAATGCCCATTATGACCAATTCGGAATCTATCCTGCAATTCGGAAACAACGCTTACGGCAAGCCGGCCACTGCGTTGAACATATTGAGGGAAACCATTTTAGGGCGCGAGCTTTTTGATTATGCATTCCGCATTTATTGCCAGCGGTGGATGTTCAAACATCCCACCCCGGCCGACTTATTCCGTACTATGGAAGATGCTTCGGGTACCGACCTGGATTGGTTTTTCAGGGGTTGGTTTTACACTACCGATCACGTGGATATTGCCCTGGAAGATGTAAAATGGTTTAAACTGGATACCAAGGACCCGGATGTGGAAATGGCCCGGGAACGCAGGGAGGCTCAAAACCGGTTTATCGGAGATGCCCGTAACGATTCTGCACTGGCCGGCAAGCGTTATGCTGACCGCTACCCATCCATGAACGATTTTTACAATGAGAATGATGACTACGTGGTACTGGGTACCAATCGTGACCGTTACCACCAATACCGTGAAATGCTGAGTTCAAGTGAAAAGGAGCTTTTGGCGAATAACTATAACTTTTACGAGTTGAGCTTTCGCAATGAGGGTGGCCTGGTAATGCCGCTCATACTGGAATTTACTTTTACCGATGGCAGCAAGGAAGTGCAACGCATTCCAGCCGAGGTATGGCTAAAAAACGAAGAGGCCTTTGCCAAGGTATTTGTATTTAAAAAGGAACTTAAGAGTGTGGAGTTAGACCCTTTCCTGGAAACGGCCGATACCGATCGGGATGATAATTACTGGCCTCCGCAACAAGAGCCCTCCCGTTTTGAACTCTTCAAAGAGAAAAAGGAAAAAGAACAAAACCGTATGCAGGAAGCCGGTCAATAAGCAGTGAAATTCCGCATCAGTGCCTATTGCCTTATGGTTGTGTTACACCCGCTTTTGCGCTGGCCCTATCGTGAAAAACTTTATGGAAAACTAGCCGGTACTTCCCCTGAAAGAAAAAAGCCGGTTGCCGTATTTTAGTTAAGTCAATATGAAAGATAAGCGATGCAGAAGTTTTTTGGTGGTACCGCATTAGTTCTTGGTCTGTTGTTTCTCAGCTCTTGCGGAAACACAAAAAAAACTACCTCTACCTCTCGCCCGCCCAGTTTCCATGAGCAAAAGCGACTGCGATTTAAGCATGAAACCCTGAAAGACGATGCGGAAGCTTTACCCAGAAACGAAAGTACCGGCCTGGAGGCCTACGAAAGTAACCCTGAACTATATTCTTTTATCGATGAATGGGAAGGCACTCCCCACCGTATGGGGGGCAATACCAAAAAGGGCGTGGATTGCTCCGGATTTGTAATCAACTGTTACAACGAGGTGTACCGCAACCCCTTCCAGGGCAGGCGCGCGGAGGATTTATTTTCGGAAACCCAACCGGTGCGGCAAAGTGATTTGCAGGAAGGTGATTTGGTATTTTTCAAGATCAATGGCCGCAGGATCGACCATGTAGGCATTTACCTTTCCAAGGGTAACTTTGTGCACGCCAGCTCTTCGCAGGGTGTAATAATCAGTAACCTGGAGGAGACCTACTATAAAAAACGTTTTTTTATGGGTGGCCGCAGAAGTGATAGTTGAGAATTGAGCTGGGCCTCTCATTTAAGATTTTAAAGGGCTTGGAGCCCTTTTTTATTGCTCGGAAAAGTAAACCTGGTTTCCCTTTTCAAAACCATACGTATCTGAAATGCCCCCGGCTACTTCCAGAACGTAAGAGGCATTTCCCATGGAGGGCAGGCTTTCCTCAGATAAAGGTTTGGCATTTTTCTGAATGCTCACAATTTGTTGGTTGGCATTAATGAAAATGATATCCAGCGGAACGTAGGTATTTTTCATCCAAAAGGACTGGGGGCGTTCCTCGCCCATAAAAAACAGCATACCATGATCTTCCTCCAGGCTTTTGCGATACATCATTCCATATTGGATTTTCTCAGGGGTATTCGCCAGTTCAATCTCTATTTTCTTAAGCGTATCACCTTCCGATACTATGTAAAGGTCACCCTCATCTTTAAACTTGGGCTCATAGGTTTTGTTTTGGGGAGATGCCGGTGCAGAATCGCCTTCAGGTGCGCCAAAGGGAATTACCGTTATAAACAACCAGCCTATAAAGGCCAGCAGAAGCACAATGGCCACAATGGCGCGGGTGGTTTTATTCATTCTCTTTTAAAGGTTTTGCGGCAAACATAAAATATAAACCCGCCAATACACAGGGTATGCTCAGGTATTGCCCGATGTTCAAAAGCTGCCCCTCTTCAGAAGAAACCTGGTTCTCCTTCCAGTACTCGATCATAAAACGGAAGCCAAAAATGAGCACCAGGAACAAACCGAAAATAAATCCTTTGCGCTGCGCCAGATTGGCGTTCAGGAATATGCGATACAGTACCAGGAAAATGAGAAAATAGCCAATGGCCTCATAAATTTGCGTAGGGTTACGCGGGTAACCGATGGCTTTTATGGAGGCCCGGTTTTCAATGTCTTCGTCCCATTGCAGCTTGGCCCCTGGCTCAATGATGATGTTCTTTTCTTCTTTGTCAAAATCATTAAGGTAAATACGCATGGTATTCTCCACCCTTTGCCGGTACAGTTTCTCATCAATCGGCCGGGTATTATCAAATTCCAGCTCCATTTTGTACAGTGGAAACTCAACGGAATCGGTTATAATGCTCTCGTTGGTAAGTTTAAAATCTACCGAGGCCAGCTCTTCAAAGCTGTTTAGTAAACGTTCGCGGGTAGGATTGGTAAATACGGTTTCCATGGTACTGTTTTCCACCGCACCGTATATCTCACTATTAAACCAATTACCCATACGGATAAGTGCCCCGGCCAGTGCAATGGTAATCACCAGGCGGTCCAACATCCAAAGTGTAGGCTTTTTCAATACTTTCCGGGAATAGATGATGATGGCAATAATAATGGCCACCACAGCACCATGACTGGCCAGGCCACCTTCCCAAACTTTTAGTATTTCATGCGGGTGTTTGGAGTAGTAATCCCACTGGTAAAAGAACACATGGCCGAGTCGTGCACCAACAATAGTGGCCACCACCACATAGGTCAATAAGGTATCCAGCTTTTCCAGGGGAATTCCTTCCTTTCTGAAAATGCGCTTCATCAACAGGTACCCGAGTACAAAACCTGCAGCAAAAAGGAGGCTGTAATATCGTAAGGTGAAAAATCCAAGGTCAAGGCCACGGCCCATATCCCAGGTGATCGTCAGTAGGTTCATAGCTCGTGATTGAGGGGGTTAAAATACTAAGTATCGCGCAATGCGGCCCAAAGCCTGCGGCTAAATTCTGTTCAGGCCGGTTTTGGCCTTTTGATGCAAACCTTCGTAAAACGGAAAGCCTTTAAACGTAAGGGTTTTTTCGTAATACACGCGGGCCTCCTTCAAATTTCCATTTTCTTCCAACACCGAAGCGAGTTGCAGGGAAGCATTGGCCTGTGGAAAGGTGCTTTCTTCAAGGGGGAAACTCAAGGCTCTTTTAAAGTATGTAATAGCGGATTGCGCCTCGCGCTTTTCCTGGAATATACGGCCCAGGCGGTAGTAGTATTCCACTTTGTCTTCCGTTCCGAATTTGCTCAGCATGTTTTCTTTGGAGAGCATATAGGCAGCGGCTTTATCGTACAAGCCACCGTCAAAATAAATTCGTCCTTTAATCAAAACCTCGTTAAAGGCCTGTTGAGCTTCCCGGTAGGCCTGTTTATCGGCCCCGGTGTTGAGAGTACCCTCTCTCATTACCTTTTCACGATACATCAATATCAGGTCCTTGTCGTTTTTCAGCATTCCGTACCAGGAAAGGTAACGGTAGGTGGATTTTTTATAATTACCACTTATTGTTTGGTTCAGGTACTTGTTGAGATAGAGATAGGCCGTATCCGGAGAAAAGGACAGGGCAACGCGGCCTGTATAGTAATCTAAATAATGAAAAGGTTGGTAGCCTTTTCCCTTGGGCCGTTTTTTCAGTAATGTAAGGGCTTTACGGGCATTTCCGCGGTCAATCTCCACCCGTGCCTGCATATAACTGAGGTAACTGCTTTTGGAATAATCCAGCCCTAGACTTTCGGGGGAGATATCAGTATTGCCTTCAAACTCAAGGGATATATAGGAATATACAAAGCCGAAAAACTGTTGGTACACCCGGTTTTGTTCATCATTGAGCACGCGGTAATACCCGTTTTTAATAAGCTTCATGCCCTCTTTTACATCGCCCTTAATACCTATAATAGAAGCGATGGACTGGTACCCGTCCGGCAGGGAGCCTATGGCTACGTACAATACTCCCAGGGGCACATAGGTAGGAGCGTGATCGGGAAAATCCCGGTAATTATTCTTGAGGAGATTATAGGCTTTATAAAATTGCCAACCGGCACTGAAATTGTTTTGAAAACGGCCGTGCAGTATGGCCATGGCCAAACGCAGTTGACCGATCATAAATTTCTTCTGTGGATCGGAGTCCGGGGCCTTCTCCAATACAGCTATGTAGCCTTCTATTTCAGAGTGCCGGTTATCAAACTCATTTTCGCTTTCGTTAATAAAGAGGTTGATGCTTACCAGGGCCCCTTTCATGTAGGCGAGGGCCAGGTTATCAGGGCTTCGTTGCTCTTCTTTGGCAATCAGCTTCTCCGCTTCTTCAAAACGCAGCTCCGCTATTTTACCGAAGGCCGTTCTTAAGTTATCCGTAAATTCAATGCTTTGGGCACCCAGGGCCCAGGGCAGTACGAGCAGTAGTAATAGATTGCGGATTTTCATAAAAAAAGGGATCACAATGATCCCTTCCTGTAAATTTTATTGGTTCTTAACCCTTGGACAGGGACTTGAAGAGTTGCTCCATTTTTTCTTCCTCTTCCTTCGCCAATTCAGGATCTACCAAAACCCGGCCAGAGTGTTCATCCGTGATGATCTTCTTGCGGGCGGCAATTTCCAATTGACGCTGTGGAGGAATGGTAAAGAAGGAACCTCCTGAAGCACCACGTTCTACCGGCACTACGGCCAGTCCGTTTTTGGCACTACCCCGCAAACGGTGGTATGCTTTTACCAGGCGGTCATCCACCTTTGAAGCAAACTCTTCTGATTTTTTCAAAAGATTTTCTTCTTCGGTTTGAGTTTCTTTAAGGATACTTTCCAGTTCACCTTTCTTAAATTCCAGGTGGCTTTTGCGCTCGTTCAGTTTTTCTTCAGAGGCGGCTACCACTTCCTTCTTACTTTCTATTTTGGCCTTGAATTCCTTAATGCGTTTTTCGGCCAGTTCAATTTCCAGTTGCTGAAATTCAACTTCTTTGGAGAGGGCATCGAATTCGCGGTTATTGCGAACATTCTTTTGCTGGCTCTCGTACTTTTTAATTTTTTCCTGCGATTCCTTAATCAGGTTTTTCTTGCCTTTGATCTCTGCATCCATCTCTGCTACCTCATCATTCAGCTTATTCACGCGGGTTTCCAATCCGGCAATTTCATCTTCGAGGTCTTCCACTTCAAGAGGAAGTTCACCTCTTACATTTCTGATTTTATCGATACGGGAATCTATGAGTTGAAGATCGTAAAGTGCGCGTAATTTTTCTTCAACCGTTACTTCTTTAGCCTTAGCCATAGAGTTTTATAAGTAATTAATCGGGTTCGTGTTCGTCTCCGCTAAAAGAACGGCAAAATTAACGAATTTTTCTTTTATAATCGAAGCCACCAATTGTTTTGTGAACTGTTCATTCTCATAATGCCCAATATCCGCTATAATCACATCATTTTCAGCGTCAAAGAATTGATGATATTTAAAATCCGAAGTCAGGAAAACATCCGCTCCGGCCTTACGGGCTGCACCCAATAAAAAGCTTCCTGAACCTCCACACCAGGCTATCTTTTGCACTTCATCTTTTACCAAAGCGGTGTAACGAACCACGCCTCCCATCTTTTCCTTTACCTGGCTTAAAAAGTCAAGGGCATACATAGGCTCTTCCAGGTAACCGATCATACCCGCCCCAAGGTTGGTATTTACATTTTCAAGTTTATAGATATCGTAGGCCACTTCTTCATAAGGATGTGCCGCTATCATTTCACGTATCACCTTTGATTCTAGGTGCCGGGGTACGATTACCTCTATCCTGGCCTCCTTTTCATAATGCCGTTCGCCTTTATTGCCAACGTAAGGTTCGGCACTCTCGTCACCTTTAAAACTTCCCCGCCCCTCAGATAAGAAGCTGCATTCGCTGTAGTTCCCAATGTGCCCGGCTCCCGCTTTAAACATGGCGTTCATAACCGTATCCACTGATTCGGAGGGTGTAAAAACAGCCAGTTTACAAAGCGTGTCTTTTTTGGGCTGCAATATTTTTCGATGGCCAATGCCTAAAACTTCCCCGATCCTATGATTTACCCCGGAATGAATGTTATCCAGGTTGGTATGAATAGCATAAATGGCTACGTCCTTTTTGATGGCCTGCATTACCGTACGCTCCACATAGTTTTTGCCGGTAAGGCTCTTAAGGCCCCCAAAAATGATGGGGTGGTGAGCAATGATCAATTGGCAATTCCGCTCTACTGCTTCGGCCACTACTTCTTCCGTTACATCCAGGCTGATCAGTATGCTACTTACTTCAGCCTCTGCCCGGCCTATCAATAAACCTGAATTATCGTAGGATTCCTGGTAAGAGGGCGGTGCTATGCTTTCCAGGTGACGTATAATTTCCGATACCTTCATCTTTCAAAGGTATTATACCCTCCAATTATGACGAAATTAATACTAAAAGGTATACTTGAAGTTTAGCAAGCCTATGAATACAGCGGGCAAATAGCCCTCTTGTAGCTTTCCCATGGAAGCCAGGATCGCCTCGTTACCCCAGTATTCATCAGGCATAGCACTGAAACCCAATTGAATGTAAGGCTCTAAACGTAGGTATTCATCACCAATGGAAAACCCCAATGCAAGGGCTCCGTTAATCAATACTTCCCTGTGGTTGATAACATATTGATGAGTACCGTAAGCATGATCTATAAAAACCGGTTGGCGCACCCAAAAACAGTCGCCAAAAACGGTAGCTTGAACGAAGAGACGAAAAGTTGCCGGCTTGGTGTAGGCCCGACCAAAAAATCCCAAAGCCAGACTTCGATCGTAAAAATCGCCTCCCAGATCAATAGCCTTGGGTTGCCTGGCGTAGCTCAGTCGGTAATTGGAAAAGGCCAACTCCGTACCCACCGAAAATCGGGGGTCTTTAAAAGATCGTTCCACCGCCAGGTGAAAAGTACGGATGAAGGGCTGAGAATCGTATTTATAATACAGGGCACCCTGCGAATCCAGGATCCGCGCTTAAGGCCGATGCTCCAACTTTGAGCCTGTACAGAAATACAAATTCCGGAGAGGAATATCAGAAGTGGGCCGATAAACTTAGGCATGTGCCGGGTTTTTGGGTGGTTCTATCCAAAGTGTTGACCAACACTTCAGCACTTTTCAGGTCATAACGATAATTGCCGCACTTACTGTAATTTATTTCAAAATCATGTTGCACAGAGATCGTATCCACAGGCCGAATGGAAGAATAAAACAGGAAGGTAGAACTCTCTAAAGTAGGATTGTATGACAGGTGTATATAATCCTGAAACGGTAGCTGGCTTGAATCGATCACCGGGTACCAGCTTTTCCTGAAAATGGTTTGAAATGGATCGGTAATTACAATAGAATCGGGAAAATGGGCGGTGTCCATTATTGTTACTTCTATAAAAAGTTGGTCACAATAATTTTCCATGGGGTAATCATCGCAGCAGGCTGTACACCACCAGAACAGGAGCAGTGCTTTTAAGGATATGTGAAGTTTCAAAGGCCAGGTTTTAATTACTTAAACGCCTGTAGGGAAACGAAGGTTGGGTTAAAAAAGAAAAGCCCGGCTGCGAAATTTCGCAGCCGGGCTTTATATATCCGGATCAGGTTGGTAATTACTTACCTTCCTTCTCGTCTTCTTCCATTTGCTCTTTGAGCCTGGAAAGTGCATCCAGATCACCCAGGGTAGAACGCTCTACATTGGTTTGTATCTGTTTTACCGCTTTTTGAGTTTGCTTTTTCTCCTTCTGAACCTTTTCAGCTTTTACAGCCTTGTGAATTTCAGTGTGAGAAGCTACTACCCTGCGGTTGTCCTTGTTGAACTCGATGATTTTGAAGTCGGCTATTTCACCTTCTTTCAGTTCGGAACCATCTTCTTTCACCATGTGACGGCCGGGAACAAACGCTTCGATACCCAGGTTTTCGAAAAGTACTTCGGAACCTTTATCTACTACGTTCACCACTTTTCCTTCCAATACACTGCCTTCTTCCAGCAGGGTTTCGTAAGTATCAAATGGATTGTCTTCCACTTGCTTGTGGCCCAGGCTCAACCTGCGGTTTTCCACGTCAATCTCAAGAACTGCCACTTCTAATACCGCACCTACCGAAGTAAACTCGCTCGGGTGCTTGATCTTCTTGGTCCAGCTCAGGTCAGAAATGTGGATCAAACCATCGATTCCTTCTTCCAGCTCTACAAACACACCAAAGTTGGTGAAGTTGCGAACCGTTCCTTTATGCTGCGATCCGGTGGGGTATTTGGTAGTGATATCCGTCCATGGGTCGGGAGACAATTGCTTGATACCTAAGGACATCTTGCGATCTTCACGATCCAGAGTCAATACCACGGCTTCTACCTCATCGCCAACGTTCACAAAATCCTGTGCGCTGCGCAAGTGAGTACTCCAGCTCATTTCACTAACGTGAATCAAACCTTCCACACCGGGAATAATTTCAACGAAAGCACCGTAATCAGCGATTACTACTACTTTACCTTTTACTTTATCACCAACGGAAAGTTCCTGATCCAACGCATCCCATGGGTGTGCTTCAAGCTGCTTCAGACCCAATTGGATACGGGTTTTATCCTCATCGAAATCAAGGATTACCACGTTCAGTTTCTGATCCAGTTCAAGCACTTCGCTTGGATGATTGATGCGGCTCCAGCTCAGGTCGGTAATGTGGATCAATCCATCTACACCACCCAGGTCGATAAACACACCGTAAGAAGTGATGTTTTTCACCACACCTTCCAGTACCTGACCTTTTTCGAGTTTGCCGATGATCTCTTTCTTCTGCTCTTCCAGATCCGCTTCGATCAACGCTTTGTGTGATACTACCACGTTTTTGAATTCGTGGTTGATCTTAACCACCTTGAATTCCATAGTCTTATCTACATAAGCATCGTAATCACGGATGGGCTTCACATCAATTTGTGAACCGGGCAAGAAGGCTTCAATACCGAATACGTCTACGATCATACCACCTTTGGTACGACATTTTACGTATCCGTTTACTACTTCCTCAGCTTCATAAGCCTCGTTCACACGATCCCATGCTTTGATGGAGCGTGCTTTACGGTGAGAAAGTACCAACTGACCGTCTTTATCTTCCTGCTTATCAACCAGTACCTCTACATCATCTCCTACTTTAAGGTCCGGGTTATAACGGAATTCATTAAGGGAGATAACACCTTCTGATTTATATCCTATGTCGATAATAGCGTCACGGTCAGTGATGTTAATCACCTTACCTTCGGTTACCGTGTGCTCATCTATAGTAGTAAGGGTTTCTTCGTACAATTTGGTGAGCTCTTCCCTTTCAGATTTGCTACGGGATTTGATTCCCGATTCAAACTCTTCCCAGTCGAACTCTTTTTCTTCTTCAACTTCGGCCTCCACTTCAACCGTTTCAGGTTGGGCGGCTTTTTCTTCTACCAAATCAACCTCGGTTGGAGCCGTTTTTTCGCCTTCCTTGGGAACTTCTTCCTCCTTTACATCGGATGGGGTAGGTTTTACGTCAACCTTCTTGGATTGTGTTTCTACCGAAGTGGCTTCGTTCGTTTCAGCCTTTACTTCCTGAGAAGTCTTTTCATTAGCCTGCTCTCCGGCATCTGATTTTTCAGCTTTGGTTTTTGCTGCTTCAGCAATTTCCTCGGCTTTTTTTTCTTCAGACTTTGCAGCCTGAGCTTCTTGTTTGGTTTCCTCTTTTGGAGTGGACTTAGCAGCAGCCTGAGTTTCTTTTTCCTCGGCTACTTTCTTATTTTCTTCTGACATTCAGAAAATCTTTGTATTCCGCCATCCTGCCAAGGTTTTTAAGGAGACAAGCACGGAAGTTGTTAAACTTTTGATTTACAAACCTTTTAAAGCAACCTTTACTCCGCTAAAAAAGGGCTGCAAAAGTACGTTAAATACATTGGTATTCAAACAACTATTGACATAATTCTACCGTAGCCCTCTTTTTTCTCTCTGAAATCAAAAAACCCGGGCAAGCCCGGGTTCTATATGGTAGGTTAAAAGCCTATTTCTTGGCAAATTTTTCCTTGAGTAATTCCGTGGTGGTACTACCCGGCCTTTCGATGGGGAAACCGAGTGCACGGTCCCAAATAAGACTTGCCAGTGTGCCCAAAGCACGGGATACACCAAACAGTACGGTGTAGAAATCATACTGGGTTAATCCGTAATGCATCAGCAACTGTCCGGAGTGAGCATCTACGTTGGGCCAGGGATTCTTCACCTTACCGGTATTCTGTAAAATTTCAGGCACCACTTCGTAAATGCGGCTCACGATCTGAAAAAGATCGTCATGCGGCATGTGCTTTTGAGCAAACTCCCGCTGCGCGGTATAACGAGGGTCGGTTTTGCGAAGTACGGCATGGCCGAAACCGGGGATCACCTTCCCGTCATTCAAAGTTTTAGTTACGTAATTGGCTATTTGCTCCTTGGAAGGTAAACCTCCACCCAGTTCATCACGCATGGCAAAAATCCAGCGGATTACTTCCTGGTTGGCCAAACCGTGCAAAGGACCGGCCAAGCCGTTCATACCAGCCGCAAAGGAAAGGTAAGGATCGCTCAGAGCCGAACCTACCAAATGCACCGTATGCGCTGAAACGTTACCTCCTTCATGATCCACATGAATGGTCATATACAATCGAAGCAATTCGCGGAACTCTTCGTTATCGAAGCCCAGCATGTGTGCAAAGTTACCGGCCCAGTCTAACTTAGAGTCCGGTTCAATATGGTCTCCATTATGATAGGTTCTGCGGTAGATGTAGGCGGCCAGTCGTGGCAGACGGGCAATAAGGTTCATTACATCCTCATAGGTAGGCTCCCAATATTCGCTTTTCGGAATACCAGCGCGGTAGGCTCTTTGGAACTCAGACTCGGTACGCAAAGCCATAATACCGGTAACAAACTGGGTCATGGGATGAGCATGCGAAGGCAAAGCATCGATCACTTTGAAAACATGAGGTGGAATTTGTGCCCTGCGCACCCAGTTATTACTTACCCTGCGTACAATATCATCATCAGGAAGCTCATTGAAAAGCATTAGGTAAAAAATACCTTCCGGCAGTGGTTGCTCACCACCCGGATAAGTAGGAAGTTTTTGCTGCAATTCAGGAATACTATATCCCCTGAAGCGAATTCCCTCATTGGGATCGAGCTTAGAGGTTTCGGTAATCAGGGCCGTCATACCGCGCATACCACCGTATAATTGGCTTACCTTAATCTCTCCGATTACCTGATCACCGTGTTCGGTGATAAAATCTTTTATATCCTTTACTGCTGGTCCAATCTTATCCCTGAAATGATCCTTGAGTCTTTCCATCAATAGTGTTTATTTAAAATTTACTTTATAAACCTGAAGTTTTTACCGGGATAAATTGCGGTGTCTCCCAGGTATTCCTCAAGCCTTAACAATTGGTTGTACTTCGCCATACGGTCGCTGCGCGATGCTGAACCGGTCTTAATCTGGCCCGTGTTCAAAGCTACCGCCAAATCGGCAATTGTGCTATCCTCTGTTTCTCCGCTACGGTGACTCATCACACACGTATAATCCTTACTTTGAGCCAATTGAACCGTATTAATGGTTTCCGTTAAAGTGCCTATTTGATTAACTTTTATGAGAACAGAATTGGCCACGCCTTGTTCGATACCTTTTTGCACTCTTTTTTCATTAGTCACAAAAAGATCGTCACCCACCAGTTGCACCTTATTTCCAACGGCATCGGTCAACTGTTTCCAACCGTCCCAGTCGTCTTCATCCAGTCCGTCTTCAATAGAAATAATAGGGTATTTATTTACCCAGGAGTTCCAGTAGGCCACCATTTCAGCCGGGGAGAGTTTTTCACCGCTGGACTTCTTGAAATGATAAACATTTTCACCCTTCAGGTAAAACTCGGAAGCCGCAGCATCCATAGCAATGTACACATCCTCCCCGGGACGGAAACCCGCCTTTTCAATAGCCGTTAGTACCGTTTCAATGGCTTCTTCGTTGGACTTGATATTCGGGGCAAAACCTCCTTCATCGCCAACGTTGGTGCTATAGCCTTTGTCCTTAAGCACTTTCTTAAGGTGATGGAATATTTCGGTTCCCATTTGCAAACCCCTCGAAAAGCTGTCGGCACCAAAAGGCATGACCATAAATTCCTGGAAGTCGATGGAATTATCAGCATGGGCACCACCGTTGAGGATGTTCATCATAGGAACGGGCAGTACTCTTGCGTTAACTCCGCCCACGTAATTGTGAAGATATTGACCATGAGCCTGTGCGGCTGCCTTGGCCGTAGCCAGGGATACCGCCAACATGGCATTGGCTCCCAGCTCTTGTTTGTTAGAGGTGCCATCCAGGTCAAGCATGATCTGGTCGATCAAAGCTTGTTCGGCCACGTTAAGCCCTACAATTTCATCGGCAATACGACCATTTACATTCTGAACGGCCTTTAAAACGCCTTTTCCCATATAGGTAGAGGAATCCTCATCCCTCAGCTCCACGGCTTCATGTATCCCGGTGGAAGCACCGGAGGGAACGGCTGCCCGCCCGATGTGGCCGGTATCGGTTATTACATCTGCTTCAACGGTAGGGTTGCCACGACTGTCCAGTATTTGTCGTGCCTGAACGCCTGTTATGATTGCCATTGAGGTTGTTTTTTATGGGTTTTTATTAAGTCAACAAAATCGTCAAATAAGTAGGAGCTGTCGTGTGGACCGGGGTAAGCCTCGGGGTGGTATTGTACACAAAATACGGGTTTGTTCTTCAGGCGCATTCCTGCTACACTACCATCATTCAAATGCTCATGGGTTAGCTCAATGTCCTGATTGGCCAGCAGATCATCCTTATCCACTACGAAACCGTGGTTTTGGGTGGTAATCTCGCCTTTGCCTGTTAACAGGTTTTTTACGGGATGATTGATTCCACGGTGTCCGTTGTGCATCTTGTAGGTTTTTAAGCCTTGCGATAGTGCGATCAACTGGTGCCCAAGGCAAATACCGAAAACCGGATAACCGGAATCCACGATCTTCTTTACCTCGGCTATGGTATTGGTCATAGCCGCAGGGTCTCCCGGGCCATTGGCAATGAAAATACCGTCTGGCTCCCAGGCGGTTAGGTCGTCCAGGGTGGAATCCATGGGGAATACTTTCATATAGCAGTCGCGCTCCGCGAAATTACGGAGTATGTTACGCTTGATACCGAGATCCAGAACGGAAATACGATGGGTACTGTCTTCTTTTCCGTAGAAATAAGGTTCCTTAGTAGCTACCTTACTGGAAAGCTCCAAACCTTCCATGGAAGGTACTTTGGAAAGCTTTTGGCGCAAGGCATCAATATCTTCCACCTCAGTACTGAGGATGGCATTCATAGCACCTTTATCGCGGATATGACGAACCAGGGCACGCGTATCCACATCGCAGATCAGCATTTTATCCTGATCGCGGAAATAGTCGAGCAAAGAGCCATCCGCTCCGGGCCGGCTGTATTTAAAACTGAAGTTTTTACAAACCAGACCGGCAATTTTGATGTTTTCGGACTCTACTTCGTCTTCTTTTACTCCGTAATTACCGATGTGGGCATTGGTAGTAACCATTATTTGCCCAAAATAACTGGGGTCTGTAAAAATTTCCTGGTAGCCTGTCATGCCCGTGTTAAAGCATATCTCACCGTAAGCGGTGCCTTCGAGGCCTGCTGAGCGTCCCCAAAAAAGGGTGCCGTCTTCCAAAATTATTACTGCGGGTTTTCTGTGTGTGTAAGCCATAACGGGCATCAAATTTAGGGTATTTGAAAGCAAAAAAAAGGGATAAGAACTTTAAAAGTCCTTACCCCTTCATATTGTTAAAAGGATGCTGCAATCTTACTCCTTCGAATCTTTCTTAGCATCATCTCCAGTCGCGTCTTCTTTGGCTTCAGCCTTACTTTCATCAGCTTTCTGAGCTTCGGCTTTCACCGCTTCCTCAGTAGCTGTTTCTTCAGTTTTAGCCTTTTCCGCTTTTGTTTCTTCGGCAGTTTCCTTTACTCCTTCTTTAGCCGGTGCCTTTGCCTGGGTAGCTGTAGCTTTCTCTTCAGACTTACCACCTCCACCTCTGCGGCTTCTGCGGGTAGTTTTCTTCTTACCGGCTTTTTCGTTGGTGTACAACTCGTTGAAGTCCACCAGTTCGATCATGCACATTTCCGCGTTATCACCTAAACGGTTACCGGTTTTAATGATGCGGGTATAACCACCGGGGCGATCACCTACCTTAGCCACTACTTCGCGAAACAGTTCGGAAACTGCGTTTTTGTTACGCAGGTAGCTAAAAACGATCCTACGATTGTGAGTAGTATCACTTTTTGATTTGGTGATTAACGGCTCTACATAATTCTTCAGAGCTTTGGCTTTAGCCACCGTGGTGTTAATGCGTTTATGTTCGATCAACGAGCTCGCCATATTGGCCAACATCGCCTTTCGGTGAGAAGCGGTTCTTCCTAAGTGATTAAATTTCTTTCCGTGTCTCATCGATTCTTATTCCTTGTCCAGTTTATATTTTGCAATATCCATCCCGAAGTGGAGTCCTTTGTTCTCTACCAATTCATCCAGTTCGGTTAATGATTTTTTACCAAAGTTGCGGAACTTCATCAGGTCGCTCTTAGTGTAGGTAACCAGGTCCCCCAGAGTTTCTACCTCTGCAGCCTTCAGGCAGTTCAGGGCACGAACGGAAAGGTCCATATCCACCAGTTTGGTTTTCAAAAGCTGGCGCATGTGTAGAATTTCCTCATCGTAATTATCCGCTTCGGTTGATTTATTATCCTCCAGGGTAATGCGCTCATCGCTTACCAACATAAAGTGGTGGATCAAAATCTTAGCGGCTTCAGTAAGGGCATCTTTGGGATGAATACTTCCGTCCGAGCTAATCTCAAGGATTAGTTTTTCAAAGTCGGTTTTTTGCTCTACACGATAGTTCTCAATGCTGTATTTCACATTTTTGATGGGCGTGTAGATGGAGTCCATAAAAATGGTTCCCAAAGCCGTGTTCCCTTTTTTATTCTCTTCAGCAGGAACGTAACCTCTACCTTTTTCAATGGTAAGAACGATATCCAGTTTTACACTGGAATCCATATTACAGATTACCAGATCAGGGTTAAGCACCTGAAAACCGGTTACAAATTTACCGATGTCACCAGCGGTCAATTTCTCCTGGCCGGTAATGCTTACGGTTACGGTTTCTTCGTCCTGATCTTCAATTTGTCTCTTAAAACGAACCTGCTTAAGGTTCAGGACAATTTCGGTCACATCTTCTACCACTCCTTTGATGGTAGAAAACTCATGCTCCACACCCTCAATCTTCAGGGAAGTAAATGCAAATCCTTCCAGTGAGGAAAGCAGCACTCTGCGAAGGGCGTTACCGATGGTCAATCCATAACCTGGCTCCAAAGGTCTGAACTCAAACTGACCTTCAGTGTCGGAAGCATGGTTCATGATCACCTGATCCGGCTTTTGGAAATTTATAATGGCCATAGCAAATTGTCTAATGATTAGTAAAAAATTATTTGGAGTACAATTCCACAATAAGTTGTTCCTTAATGTTCTCGGGGATTTGAGCCCGTTGAGGAACACTGAGAAGTTTACCTTCCCGGGTAGAATTATTCCATTCCAGCCACTCGTATTGGTCTTTACGTGAAGAGATGGCATTCTCGATAACCTCGAGAGATTTTGATTTTTCACGAACACCTACAACATCACCGGGCTTAACCTGGAAAGATGGGATATTCACCACCTCACCGTTAACAATGATATGCTTGTGGGAAACCAACTGGCGCGCTGCTCTGCGACTGGGGGAAATACCGAGCCTGAATACCACATTGTCCAGACGTGATTCGCACAGTTGCAACAATACCTCACCGGTAATACCTTTAGCACGAGAGGCTTTGTCAAACATATTCGCAAATTGGCGCTCCAGAATACCGTAAGTGTACTTGGCCTTTTGCTTTTCGCTCAACTGAACAGCATATTCAGACTTCTTTCCTCTCCTGCGGCTTGCACCGTGTTGACCGGGAGGATAGTTCTTCTTTTCAAATGAACGATCAGGACCAAAAATCGGGTCTCCGAATTTCCTGGCAATCTTGGTTTTGGGACCTGTATATCTAGCCATTATCTAGCTTTATAAAAATGATTAAACTCTTCTTCTCTTTGGAGGACGGCACCCATTATGAGGAATGGGGGTTACGTCAATAATTTCCGTTACTTCAATACCGCTGTTGTGAATGGCACGAATGGCGGACTCGCGACCGTTACCCGGGCCTTTTACATAGGCTTTAACTTTCTTCAAACCCAGGTCAGAAGCCGTAGAAGCACAATCTTCAGCGGCCATCTGGGCAGCGTAAGGTGTATTCTTTTTAGAACCTCTGAAACCCATTTTCCCGGCTGATGACCAAGAGATCACCTGGCCTTTGGTGTTGGTAAGAGAAATAATTACGTTGTTAAAAGTAGCGTTGATGTGTGCTTCACCAGCAGCTTCAACCACCACTTTTCTTTTTTTAGTTGTTGCTTTTCCAGCAGTCTTCTTAGCCATCTGTCACTCCTATTATTTAGTTGCCTTTTTCTTGTTGGCAACAGTTTTACGCCTTCCTTTACGGGTACGTGAATTGTTCTTGGTGTGCTGACCGCGCAATGGTAAACCACTACGGTGACGGATACCACGGTAACATCCGATGTCCATCAGACGCTTGATGTTCAACTGCACCTCTGAACGCAATTCTCCCTCTACTTTAAATCCTTCGGAAATTACGTTACGAATTGCGGTCAACTGGTCATCATCCCAGTCCTGAACTTTAGTGTCGTGGTCAATCTCCGCCTTATCCAAAATCTCGCGGGCACGGCTGTCCCCGATACCGAAGATGTAAGTCAGGCCAACAACGCCTCTTTTGTTTTTTGGTAAATCAATACCGGCTATCCTCGCCATACAAACTCAGTTATTTTATCCCTGTCTTTGTTTAAACTTGGGGTTCTTTTTGTTAATCACGTACAATCTGCCTTTCCTGCGTACAATCTTGCAGTCGGCACTTCTTTTCTTAATGGAAGCTCTTACCTTCATAATCGCTTTAAATTTCTTCGTTTAATATCGATACGTTATCCTTCCCTTACTCAAATCGTAAGGGGACATTTCCAACTTCACCTTATCACCCGGCAGAAGTTTTATATAGTGCATCCGCATTTTTCCTGAAATATGAGCCGTTATAACGTGCCCGTTTTCCAGTTCAACACGAAACATCGCATTGGACAATGCCTCTATGATGGTTCCGTCTTGTTCTATTGCCGATTGCTTAGCCATATTCTTTTTATACCGTGCTTTATTTATATCGCGCTAATTGCTCGTCCTTTTAACTTTCCGGACTTCATCAGTCCATCGTAGTGACGGTTAAGCAAGTAGCTTTCAATTTGCTGTAAAGTATCCAATACTACCCCCACCATAATCAACAGGCTGGTACCTCCGTAGAAGTAGGCAAACTGGGTATTTACTCCGGCTATCATGGCAAAAGCTGGTAATATGGCCAGAATTGCCAGGAAAATAGAACCGGGTAAAGTAATACGTGACAATACCGTATCTAAAAATTCAGCGGTGGCCTTACCTGGTTTAATGCCCGGAATAAAACCTCCGTTACGCTTCAGGTCTTCCGCCATTTGATTGGTATTTACCTGAATAGCAGTATAGAAATACGTGAACAGTATAATTAGTACGGCAAACACAAAGTTGTACCAAAAGCCTTGTATATCACTAAAGGCAGTCGCTAAAATATTCGCTCCTTCGCTCTCAAGGCCACTGTAGGTCAATACCGTTACGGGTATGAACATAATCGCCTGGGCGAAAATGATCGGCATCACACCGGCAGCGTTAACCTTCAAAGGGATATACTGACGCGCCATACTACCTGCATAGGTACGTCCGCCAGCCGTACGCTTGGCATACTGCACCGGCACCTTACGTACCGCTTGTACCAAGCCTACTGAGAGCAGAATAACTACAAACAGTGCGGCAATTTCCACTACAAATAATACCAGTCCACCACCCTGACGTTCGAACTTGGAGGCCATTTCCTGAAGAAATGCCTGGGGCAGGCTGGCAATAATACCCACCATAATAAGCAGGGAAATACCGTTACCAATGCCTTTATCCGTAATGCGCTCACCTAGCCACATCGCAAAGATGGTTCCGGCCGTAAGCACGATTATAGCTGTAATCCAAAACAGGCTGGGCGATATGGTCAAAGCCACGTTCTGGCCCATAAGGTTAGCAATATAACCGGGCGCCTGAGCAGCCGTAATAGCGATAGTTAAAAAACGAGTGATTTGATTGATTTTCCTACGTCCGCTTTCTCCTTCTTTCTGCATTTTCTGGATGGTAGGAACGGCCATACCCAACAGCTGAATAACAATGGAAGCGGAGATATATGGCATAATACCCAAAGCCAGGATAGATGCATTGGCAAATGCTCCACCGGTAAAGGCATTCAATAAACCAATAATACCACTGCCTGCCTGATTTTGAAGATCGGTTAAGCTTTCAGGGTCAATACCGGGTAATACCACGTTTGATCCTAAGCGGTAAACCAAAAGAAGACCCAGGGTAAGGAGTATCTTTTCCCTGAGTTCCTCGATCTTCCAGATGTTTTGTATGGTCTCAATAAATCGTTTCATGCAACCAACCTCTATTATAGGGTTTTAGCTTCACCTCCTGCTGCCTCTATCGCTTCTTTAGCGGTTTTGGAGTAGGCGTGAACTTCTACGTTCAATTTAGCTTTCAACTCACCGCGTCCTAAGATCTTTACGAGGTCATTTTTGGCGATCAAACCATTCTCGCGTAAGATTTCGAGGTTAACGGTATCTGTCACTTTCTTGTTATCTACCAGGTTTTGCAAGGTATCCAAGTTCAAACCACGGTATTCCACACGGTTAAAGTTTCGGAAACCGAACTTGGGTACGCGCCTCTGGAGTGGCATCTGACCACCTTCAAAACCAATCTTGCTTTTGTATCCACTGCGTGACTTGGCACCCTTGTGTCCACGGGTTGCAGTACCACCATGTCCCGAACCTTGCCCACGGGCAATTCTTTTGCGGGATTTTGTGGATCCGTTAGCTGGTTTAAGATTATTCAAACTCATCCTTAAATACTATTATCCGTCTTACTTAACTTCTTCAACTTCGATGAGGTGGGCCACTTTACGAACCATTCCTCTTATCTGTGGTGTGTCTTTATGCTCCACCACCTGGTTTAATTTTTTAAGACCGAGTGCCTCCAGGGTTTTCTTTTGATCTGAAGGGCGTTTGATCTTACTTTTTACTTGCTTTACTTTCAAGGTAGCCATGCTAATTCTTTTATCCGTTAAATACCTTTTCAACGCTTATTCCACGCATCTTGGCAATGGTTCCTGCATCACGCATCTGTAAAAGAGCATCAAAAGTAGCCTTTACCACGTTATGAGGGTTGGAAGATCCTTTAGACTTAGCCAACACATCGTGTACACCAAGGCTTTCCAATACTGCACGCATAGCACCACCGGCAATTACTCCGGTACCGTTTGAAGCAGGACGCAGGAAAACGCGTGCTCCGCCAAACTTACCATCCTGAGGGTGGGGAATAGTATTTTTTACCAAAGGAATGCGCACCAGGTTTTTCTTGGCATCTTCAATACCTTTCTGGATGGCTTCGGAAACTTCCTTGGATTTACCCAGGCCGTGACCTACTACACCTTTTTCATCACCTACCACTACAATGGCAGAGAAGCCGAAGGTTCTACCTCCCTTGGTCACTTTGGTTACCCTTTGGATACCTACCAGGCGATCAGTCAGTTCCAATCCGCTTGGTTTCACTCTCTGAATATTTTTATGATTTTTGATCATAAATAATGTCTTAAAATTTTAATCCTCCTTCTCTGGCACCCTCTGCCAATGACTTAATACGACCGTGGTACAGGTAACCGTTACGGTCAAAGGTCACTTGCTCAACACCAGCTTCCTTCGCTTTTTCGGCAATACGCTGACCTACTTTCTTTGCTACCTCGGAGCGGTTACCTTCTTTGGAAAAATCTTTTTCCAAGGAGGAGGCAGCCGTCAGTGTTTTTCCGGCTATATCGTCAATAATCTGAGCGTATATCTCATTATTACTGCGAAATACGGAAAGGCGGGGCTTCTCAGCACTTCCGGTAATGGTCTTCCGGAGCCTCCTTTTAATACGTTGTCTTCTTTCTGATTTAGTAAGTGCCATCTCTTATTATTTTCCAGCGGTTTTACCGGCTTTTCTTCTAATGTACTCTCCTTTAAAACGTACTCCTTTTCCCTTGTAAGGCTCAGGCTTGCGGAAGGAACGGATTTTAGAAGCTACGAGGCCTAAAAGTTGTTTGTCATGACTGTTCAGAATAACTACCGGGTTTTTACCCTTTTCAGCTTGGGTTTCCACCTTAATTTCCTGGGGCAGCTCAAATACAATATTGTGCGAATAGCCAAGAGAAAGGTCCAGTTTCTGGCCCTGGTTGGATGCACGGTAACCCACACCTACCAACTCAAGCCTTTTTTCAAAACCCTGGTTTACTCCTTCGATCATGTTTTGGATAAGCGCACGGTACAAACCATGGTTTGCACGGGTTTGCTTGGCCTCTGTTTGACGCTCTAATGTCAAAGTACCATCTTCAATCTTCAAATCTAAATCTGAAGATATGTCCTGGCTAAGCTCACCGAGCTTACCTTTCACAGTAACCTTTTGGCCGTCTAACTTTATGTCAACGCCATCCGGGATACTTATGGGTGCTTTTCCAACTCTTGACATTTCTAAATGCTTTCTAAGTTCAATACTTTATTAATAAACGTAGCACAGTACTTCACCGCCCACGTTCTCTTTACGTGCTTGTTTGTCGGTCATTACCCCTTTGGAAGTGGATACGATAGCAATACCCAGGCCATTGATTACACGTGGCATACTTTTACCACTGCTGTATTTTCTCAACCCTGGCTTGCTAACCCGCTCCAAAGAGCGAATAGCAGATTCATTGCTTACACGATCGTACTTCAAGGCAATCTTAATACTTCCCTGAGGACCTTTTTCTTCCCGCTTATAGTTCAGGATATAACCTTGATCCATCAGGATACGGGTCATTTCTTCCTTTATATTGGAAGCAGGAATTTCTACAATCTTGTGACCCGCCATAATGGCATTGCGCACGCGGGTCAGGTAATCTGCGATTGGATCTGTTACCATCATAATCTTACCAACTTGCTTTTTTAACACCGGGAATCAAACCGTTATTGGCCATTTCCCTGAACATTACCCTTGAAACACCGAACTGGCGCATGTACCCTTTCGGACGGCCGGTAAGCTTACAGCGATTGTGCAACCTAACCGGAGATGCATTTTTCGGTAACTTCTGAAGAGCGTCATAATCACCGGCAGCTTTTAAGGCAGCGCGCTTTTCAGCGTACTTATCAACCAGTTTTTGCCGCTTTACCTCACGGGCTTTCATTGATTCCTTTGCCATACTTATTTCTTAAAGGGTAATCCAAATTTTTCCAACAGTGCTTTCGCTTCTTTATCGGTATTGGCCGTGGTCACAAAAGTGATGTCCATACCGGTAATACGATTCACCTTATCAATATCTATTTCGGGGAAGATGATCTGCTCGGTGATACCCAGCGTATAGTTTCCTCTTCCGTCAAATCCACTTTTCTTAATTCCGCTGAAGTCACGGATAGATGGCAAAGCCGCCCATATCAGTCTCTCCAGGAATTCGTACATACGCTCACCACGCAAAGTAACCTTCGCTCCAATGGGCATTCCCTTTCTCAGTTTGAAGTTAGAGATGTCCTTTTTGGAGTAAGTGGCGATTGCCTTCTGACCGGCAATGCGTGACATTTCGTCAACCGCATATTCGATGAGCTTCTTGTCAGCGGTGGCTTCACCAATACCCTGAGAGAGAACAATCTTCTTCAGGCGAGGTACTTCCATTACATTTTTGTAACTGAACTCTTCCCTAAGAGCGGGAATAACCTCTTTATTGTACTTTTCTTTGAATGTAGGGGTGTAAGTACTCATCACTTAATGATCTCTTGCGTTTTTTTGGAATACCTTACCAGTTTTCCATTATCATCTTTTTTGCGACCCACTCGGGTTGCATTTCCGTCTGAATCTACAAACATCAGGTTGGAAAGGTGGATCGGAGCTTCTTTCTCAGTAATTCCACCCTGTGGGTTGGAAGCACTGGGCTTCATGTGCTTTTTCACCACATTCACACCCTCTACCAGGGCTTTATTCTGGGCGGGAAGCATTTCAATTACAGTACCGGTCTGGTCTTTATACTCTCCGGCCAGTACTTTTACTTTATCGCCTTTCTTAATGTGAAACTTTGCCATCTTCCTAATCTTATTAAAGTACCTCTGGTGCCAGTGAAACAATCTTCATAAACTGACGGTCACGCAGTTCTCTGGATACCGGACCAAAAACACGGGTTCCGCGCATTTCGCCCTGGGCATTCAGCAGTACACAGGCATTGTCATCAAAGCGGATGTATGATCCATCAGCTCTGCGCACTTCCTTCTTGGTACGAACTACCACTGCCGTTGATACTTGTCCTTTCTTTACGTTACCAGCGGGAGTCGCCTCCTTTACGGAAACCACTATTTTGTCGCCCACCGAGGCGTAGCGTCTTTTGGTACCTCCCAGCACGCGAATACAAAGTACTTCCTTGGCACCTGTATTATCCGCAACTCTAAGTCTTGACTCTTGCTGTAACATTTATTTAGCTCTTTCAATAATTTCAACTAATCTCCATCGCTTGCTCTTGCTCAAGGGACGGGTTTCCATGATCTTCACGGTATCGCCAACATTACATTGGTTTTCCTCGTCATGGGCATGGAACTTTTTGGTAGTTTTAATAAACTTACCGTACATGGGGTGTTTTTGGCGCCTTTCCACGGATACAGTAATGGATTTCTGCATCTTGTTGCTGGTTACCACACCTATACGTTCCTTTCTTAAGTTTCTTTTTTCTTCCATCAGAACGGTTATTGCTTATCTCCGTTTAATTGTCTGTTGCGCAACTCTGTGGCCATACGTGCAATATCCTTGCGGGCTGCTTTCAGAGTATTTGGATTTTCCAGAGGAGAAATGGAATGAGCCATTTTGGCTTTGAAATAAGCCTCCTTTTCGTGCTCTACCCTATCCTCCAGTTCCTGGGTTGTCATTTCTTTAATTTCCGATGCTTTCATCTTTCAAACTTTATTAAGCGCCAGCGTAATCCCTGCGAACAATGAATTTAGTTTTCACCGGCAATTTTTGAGCCGCCAAGCGAAGTGCTTCTTTGGCTATTTCGCTGTTTACACCGTCCAATTCAAAGATGATACGACCCGGTTTTACAACGGCCACCCAATGATCAAGGGCACCTTTTCCCTTACCCATACGTACCTCTGCCGGTTTTTTAGTAATAGGCTTATCGGGAAAAATACGAATCCAAAGCTGCCCTTCCCTTTTCATGAAACGGGTAGCAGCAATACGAGCCGCTTCAATCTGGCGGGAGGTAATAAACACCTCATCCATTGCTTTTATGGCAAAGCTTCCGAAGGCAATCTGGGCTCCACGGTGTGCATTTCCCTTCATGCGGCCTTTAAACTGCTTTCTGTGCTTTGTTTTTTTAGGTTGTAACATCTTACTAAGCTTCTTTTAATAAGGTCTCTTACTTATTAGTTCTTCTCTTTCGGCCACCTCCGCGTGGTGCTCCTCCCTGAGGACCTCCGGATTTTCCACCTTTCTTCACGGTACCCAGCAAGTTGCTCAGGTCACGTTTTCCGTAAACTTCACCTTTCATAATCCATACCTTGAAACCGATACGACCATAAGTGGTGTGAGCTTCGGACAAAGCATAGTCGATATCTGCACGGAAAGTGTGCAATGGGGTACGACCATCCTTGTACATTTCTGAACGGGCCATTTCAGCACCATTCAAACGGCCGGAAGCCTGTATTTTTATTCCTTCTGCACCCATTCGCATGGTAGCAGCAATCGCCATTTTAATAGCTCTACGGTATGAAATACGTCCTTCTACCTGACGGGCAATGCTATCTGCAACCAATTTGGCATCCAGTTCGGGGCGTTTGATCTCAAAAATATTGATCTGCACCTCTTTCCTGGTGAGTTTTTTCAACTCTTCCTTCAGCTTATCCACTTCCTGGCCACCTTTACCAATGATGATTCCGGGACGGCTGGTGGTAATAGTGATGGTAATCAGCTTAAGGGTACGCTCAATAATGATGCGACTTACGCTGGCTTTGGAAAGACGAGCATATAAATACTTGCGGATTTTGTCGTCTTCGGCCAGTTTATCACCGTAATCCCTTCCACCGTACCAGTTACTGTCCCAGCCACGGATAAATCCTAATCGGTTACCTATCGGGTTTGTCTTCTGTCCCATTCAGTTATGAATTACTTTCGTTTACTTCTTCAGCTACTTCCGCATTACGGGCATCTACAACAACCGTAACGTGGTTACTTCTTTTACGAATGCGGTGTGCCCTTCCCTGGGGAGCAGGCTGAATACGCTTCAACATTCTTGCACTATCCACGTAAATTTCCTTTACGTACAAACCGGCCTCGTCCATGTTGGCTCCTTCATTTTTCTGCGACCAGTTGTGGGTGGCAGAAAGCAAGAGTTTTTCCAAACGGTTGCTAGCCTCCTTACCACTGTGGCGTAACAGGAACATGGCCTTATCTACGTCCATGCCGCGAACCATATCCGCCACCAACCTCATTTTACGAGGTGAGGTAGGACAGTTATTCAACTTTGCAATAGCCAGGTTTTTTCTGGCTTCTTTTATTGCCTCTGCTCTAAGTCTTTTTCTGGCACCCATAATAAATGTTATTAGCGCTTACCTTTATCTTTCTTATTTCCAGCATGGCCACGGAAGGTACGGGTAGGTGAAAATTCACCTAGCTTATGACCTACCATGTTTTCAGTAACGAATACCGGCACAAAGGTGCGGCCGTTATGAACCGCGATTGTTTGTCCTACAAAATCAGGAGAGATCATGGAAGAGCGGGAATAGGTTTTAATAACCGACTTCTTTGCACCCTCAACATTTTCGAGCACTTTCTTCTCCAATTTGTAATGGATATATGGACCTTTTTTAAGTGACCTTGCCATCTATATTATTTTTTCCTTCTTTCTACAATGTACTTGTTGGATTCCTTCTTAGGCGTACGGGTTTTATAACCTTTAGCCGGAATACCATTCCTGGAACGTGGGTGACCTCCGGAAGCCCTTCCTTCACCACCACCCATCGGGTGATCCACCGGGTTCATAGCAACACCACGTACCCGTGGCCTTCTTCCTAACCAACGCTTGCGACCGGCTTTTCCGGAAATCTCCTGGGCGTTGTCAGAATTGCTTACTGCACCAATCATTGCCTTGCAGGTAACCAGTATCATACGGGATTCTCCACTGGGCAATTTGATGATGGCATACTTACCATCACGCGCAGAAAGCTGGGCAAACGATCCGGCACTACGGGCTATTACAGCTCCTTGTCCGGGGCGCATCTCAATACACGAGATTACGGTACCCATAGGGATATCCGAAAGGAACATCGCGTTTCCTATTTCAGGGGTAGCCTGTGCTCCACTTACCACCTGCTGCCCGGCCTGAAGGCCATTAGGGGCAACCATGTACCGTTTTTCACCATCGGCATATACCAATAGGGCGATACGTGCACTGCGGTTGGGATCGTACTCAATAGATTTAACTGTAGCCGGAATACCATCTTTATCACGCTTAAAGTCGATAACGCGGTATTTTTGCTTATGCCCACCACCGATATAGCGCATGGTCATCTTTCCGGTATTATTCCTACCTCCGGATTTACCTTTTCCTTTTACCAGTGATTTTTCAGCTTTAGCCCCCTTGGTAAGGTTGCCAAAGTCACTAACCACTTTAAAGCGCTGACCCGGTGTAACGGGTTTTAATTTTCGTACTGCCATCGTATCAAATGTTACTATACAGATCTATCGTCTCACCACTACGCACCTGCACTACGGCTTTTTTGTAAGAACCGGAATTTCCGCTTACAACACCATTTTTAGTGTAGCGCATTTTACGCTTACCGGGCACTACCATGGTACGAATGCTCTCGATGTGTACATCGTACAAACTCTCAATTGCATTCTTGATCTCAATCTTATTTGCCTTTTTATCCACTACAAAAGCAAAGCGATTGTTATCCTCACTATCCGCTGTAGCTTTTTCTGTAATTACCGGTCTTATCAAGATGCCCATGGCTTATTTTCTTAATAGTTTTTCCAATTTTTCCAACGAATCTTCTGTCAAAACCACACTCTGAGCGTTCATTAACTCATAAGTACTTAATTCAGAAGCTATTACAACGTCAGAACCCTTAAAATTTCGGGACGACAAATATACAGTTTTATTTGACTCTCCAAGCACGATGAGGGATTTTTTCCCGTCCAGTCCAAGCGCCTTCATTACGCCAATGAAATCCTTGGTTTTTGGAGTGTCAAATGAAAGGTTTTCGATCACCTGCAAATTGTTTTCACCAGCTTTCAAACTCAGGGCTGATTTGCGGGCGGTTGCCTTAACCTTTTTATTCAGTTTAAAACCGTAGTTACGCGGGCGAGGACCGAAAACGGTACCACCACCTCTTTGTACAGGCGATTTGAGTGAGCCTACACGAGCATTACCTGTTCCCTTCTGACGAAAGAATTTTTTGGTAGTACGTGAAATCTCAGCTCTTTCCTTGGCTTTATGCGTACCCTGGCGTTGATTGGCCAGGTATTGCTTTACATCCAGGTAAATGGCGTGATGATTGGGCTCAACACTGTAAAGATCATCGGCCAGGGTAACTTTACGGCCGGTTTCTTTTCCTTCTTTGTTCAATACCGGTAATTCCATCACTTGCTAATTATTACATATGAATTTTTAGCTCCGGGAACGGATCCCTTTACTACCAATAAATTATTGTCTTTGTCCACTTTGAGTACCTTCAGGTTTTCGATCATGGTTTTGGCACCACCGGTACGGCCGGCCATTTTCATTCCTTTGAAAACACGTGAAGGGTCAGAACCGGCACCGATAGAACCCGGTGCACGAAGGCGGTTATGCTGACCGTGGGTAGATTGTCCTACACCACCAAATCCGTGACGTTTTACAACGCCCTGGAAACCTTTTCCTTTGGAGGTTCCGGTAACATCCACAAACTCTCCTTCAACAAATATATCTACAGATACCTCGTCACCAAGTTTTACTTCATTAGCAAAACCGTCAACTTCGATAATGCGGTTCTTTACGGGAACTCCGGCTTTTTTGAAGTGGCCTATCTGTTGTTGGGCAACATTTTTTTCGCTACGATCACCAAAGGCAATCTGAATGGCGTTATAACCATCGGTTTCGGTGGTTTTTACTTGAGAAACCACACAAGGACCAGCTTCGATAACGGTACAGGGTAAATTTTTACCGTTTTCGTCAAAGAGGCTTGTCATTCCGATCTTTTTACCGATCAATCCAGGCATTCGACCTAATTTTTAAGTTTACTATTTTATTTCTGTCACACTTTAATCTCTACTTCCACACCACTGGGCAGCTCTAATTTCATGAGTGCATCAATAGTTTTAGAAGAAGAAGAGTAGATATCCATCAGCCTCTTGTACGAAGACAACTGGAATTGCTCCCTTGACTTCTTATTTACGTGAGGCGAGCGGAGCACGGTATAGATGCGCTTGTTGGTTGGCAATGGAATTGGCCCGTTAACAATAGCACCGGTACTCTTAACCGTTTTTACGATCTTCTCGGCAGACTTATCCACCAGGTTGTAATCGTATGATTTAAGCTTAATCCTGATTTTCTGGCTCATCTTATCTAACTTATCTTAAGCTGGTTGTCCTTTTACTTTAGCAATCACTTCCTGGGCAACGTTTTTAGGAGCCTCTTCAAAGTGAGAGAATTCCATAGTTGATGTTGCACGTCCTGATGAAATGGTACGCAGGGCAGTTACATAACCGAACATTTCCGACAAAGGCACTTTAGCCTTGATCACTTTAGATCCGGAGCGGTCACCCATTCCTTCTACCATTCCCCTTCTACGGTTCAGGTCACCTACAATATCACCCATGTTTTCTTCGGGAGTCAATACCTCCAGCTTCATAATGGGCTCCAACAATACGGGTTGTGCCTTGGGCAATGCCTCGCGATAGGCCATTTTGGCCGCCAACTCAAACGACAACTGGTCGGAGTCAACTGCGTGGAAAGATCCATCGCTAAGGGTTACCGTTAAATTATCTACCGGGAAACCAGCCAAAACACCGTTGGTCATAGCATCCTTAAATCCTTTTTCTACGGAGGGGATAAATTCCTTGGGAACGTTACCACCTTTCACTTCGTTATTGAAAACCAGACCTGGCTTTTCTGGGTCACCAGGACCTATTGTAACAATAATATCTGCGAACTTACCACGACCACCTGTTTGCTTTTTGTAAACCTCGCGGTGTTGAACGGTACCATTGATCGCTTCCTTGTAAGAAACCTGGGGAGCTCCCTGGTTTACTTCCACCTTAAATTCACGCTTCAAGCGGTCCATAATAATATCCAGGTGAAGCTCACCCATTCCACTAATTACCGTCTGACCAGAGTCCTCATCGGTTTTAACCTGGAAGGTTGGATCTTCTTCTACCAACTTACCTAAGGCTACACCGAGTTTATCCACATCAGCCTGTGTTTTAGGCTCAATGGCTAAGCCGATTACCGGCTCAGGGAAATTCATGGATTCCAAAATAATAGGACGGCTTTCGTCACAAAGGGTATCTCCGGTTTTGATATCCTTAAAACCTACCAATGCACCAATATCTCCAGCACCCAAAGCTTCAATCTGGTTTTGCTTATTGGCGTGCATCTGGAAGATACGGCTGATACGTTCTTTTTTACCCGTACGGGTATTCAAAACATAGGAACCTGCATTGAGGTTACCCGAGTAAGCCCTGGTAAAGCACAGACGACCTACGTAAGGGTCAGTGGCAATTTTAAAGGCCAGACCGGCAAATGGCTCGTCATAGCCAGGCTTGCGCTTTTCTTCATTTTCGGTATCGGGGTTAGTACCCACAATAGCATCAACATCCAATGGAGAAGGAAGGATTTCCATCACCATATCCAGCATAGCTTGAACACCTTTGTTTTTAAAGGCTGAACCACACATCATAGGAACAACCGTTCCGGCAATGGTAGCTTCGCGAAGAGCATCCAGAATTTCTCTTTCGGTGAGAGATTCGGGGTCTTCAAAATATTTTTCCATTAAGGTATCGTTGAACTCAGCAACTGCCTCAAGCAGTTTCTCACGATACTCGGTAGCTTCTTCCAATACATCAGCAGGAATGTCAACCGTTTCGAAAGTCATACCCTGATCTTCCTCATTCCAAACAATGCCACGGAAATTGATCAGGTCCACCACTCCTTTAAAATCAGATTCGGCTCCAATTGGAATTTGAAGTGGCAAAGCATGGCTTCCCAACATTTCCTTAACCTGACGGCAAACGTTCAGGAAGTCTGCACCCTGGCGATCCATTTTATTCACAAAACCAATACGTGGCACGTTGTAGTTGTTGGCCAAACGCCAGTTGGTTTCAGATTGTGGTTCAACACCATCCACCGCACTAAAAAGGAAAACCAAACCATCCAATACACGTAGGGAACGGTTTACCTCTACGGTAAAGTCAACGTGTCCAGGAGTGTCAATAATGTTTACGTGATATTCAGTACCACGGTAAGGCCACTTTAAGGTAGTAGCGGCAGAAGTAATGGTAATACCTCTTTCCTGCTCCTGCTCCATCCAGTCCATAGTAGCTGCACCATCGTGTACCTCACCAATCTTGTGGCTTACACCACCGTAATAAAGAATACGCTCGGTAGTAGTAGTTTTTCCCGCATCAATGTGGGCAGCGATACCTATGTTACGTGTATATTTTAAATCTCTTTTAGCCATGGCTACTTCAGTACTTTGTCTATTAGGTTTTAGAATTTAAAGAATGAGAATGCCTTGTTAGCTTCGGCCATTTTATGAGTATCCTGTCTCTTTTTCACCGCTGCACCTTCTTCTTTACTTGCGGCAAGAATTTCAGCAGCCAGGCGAGCGGCCATTGACTTTTCGTTACGCTTGCGTGCGTAGGAAATCAACCACTTCATAGCCACAGAAACCTTACGGTCGGGACGAATAGGTACCGGAATCTGAAAGGTAGCACCTCCCACCCTGCGACTTCTTACCTCCACGTGAGGCATCACATTGTTCAGGGCTTCTTTCCACAGCTCCAAACCGTTTCCTTCTTCTGTTTTTTGAGACACAATATCAATAGCCTCATAAAACACATTGTAAGCTACACTCTTCTTACCGCTGTACATCAGGTTGTTTACAAAACGGGTAACCAAGGTGTCATTGAACCTTGGATCGGGTAAAAGAGGTCTTTTTTTAGCTCTGGTCTTTCTCATCGCGCTTTAAAACTGTTACTTTTTATCTTTTGGTCTTTTGGCACCGTATTTAGATCTGCGTTGCATCCGGCCGTTCACGCCTTGTGTATCAAGAGCTCCACGAACGATATGGTAACGCACACCGGGTAAGTCCTTCACCCTTCCACCACGAACCAGTACAATACTGTGTTCCTGAAGGTTATGACCCTCACCGGGAATATAGGCATTCACCTCATTTCCATTCACCAAACGAACCCGCGCCACTTTACGCATCGCAGAGTTTGGTTTCTTAGGCGTGGTAGTATATACGCGCGTACATACTCCTCTCTTCTGTGGTGAGGATTGCAGAGCCGCTGACTTACTCTTCTTAGCGGATTGCTTCCTGCCTTTTCTTACTAATTGTTGTATCGTTGGCATACACCTATAATATATAAGCTATTAAAAATCAACAGGTACCCTATTTTTAGGGGACTGCAAATGTATAACTATTTCCTATACTGACAATACGCGCTTAAAAAATTATTGATCAAAAGTAAAAGCGGGGTATTGCCCCGCTTTTGAAATGTCCTTACCGGTGTCTGGTTTTAGAGAAAACTATAACCTATTTGCAGTCGAAATTGGTACCGCCCGTTGTCACTATCTCCAAATGTTTGAGCCAGCCCAGTGTCAAAACCAAGGCTTAATCTATTCGTCAAGGTGGTCATATACCCTACCCCGAGACCTATTCCTGCACGGTCCTGGCTGTATGCGGCCGGGGGAATATCGCCATCATAGGCAGGTTCCATTCTTTCGTGGGCATAGGTACCAAATAAACTGAGATTGAACCCTTTTAATGCTTCAGCAAAGTAAAACTTTACTCCAGGCTGAATACTGAGAATACTCCGGTCCACTAAAATTCCAAAGGCTGTTCCATCGGATTTAAAACCATATTCAAATTCACCGAAAATCGTCCACCGTCTGGCCGCCCTGGCTTCAATACCGAGGCCAAACACGGGGTAGGTTTCCCCTTCTACAAAGCCGGTGGCTCCTAAATTAACACGGGCATTAAGACTTCCCTGAGCGCCTGCTTGCTGAATAAAAAGTAAAAGAAAAGGAAAGAGTAGAAATACTTTTTTCATAGCGGTTGGTTTTATAGTTATAATAAATCGGTTAGAAAGGACCATGCCAAAAGCCATCTCCGCCACCGTGCGAATATGGCTTAAAAGAGCCTTGCCCCTTCCCTATATTTATAGGTAATTTGCAGGCCTCTTACTTTATTGAATGTGGAAGATTATTTAAAGCAGTTGAACCCGGCCCAAAGAGCGGCCGTGGAAGCAGTAAAAGGCCCGGTAATGGTAATTGCCGGGGCAGGATCGGGAAAAACGCGTGTACTAACCTATCGTATTGCCCACCTTATTGATTACCACCAGGTAGATGCCTTCCAGGTACTCTCGCTCACCTTTACCAATAAGGCCGCGCGCGAGATGAAAGAGAGAATTGCACGTATTGTAGGGCCTTCCGAAGCCAAAAATCTTTGGATGGGTACTTTTCACAGCGTTTTTGCACGTATCCTGAGAGTGGAAAGCGACCGCCTGGGCTATCCCTCCAACTTCACCATTTATGATACAGAGGACCAGGCCAAGGTGATCAATAACATTATTAAGGAGCAAAGCCTGGATAAGGAGATTTACAAACCGAAAAGTGTAGCGCGAAGGATCTCCGCTTTTAAGAATGCGCTTATTACCCCGGAAGAATACCAACGCTCCCCGGAATTACGCGAACAGGATGCAGCCGCACGTATGCCCCTGATGGGTGAAATATTTGCCGCCTACAATGAGCGTTGCTTTCGTTCCGGTGCCATGGATTTTGACGATCTCCTGCTGAACACTTATATGTTACTGCGTAAATTCCCGGATGTACTGGCCAAATACCAGGACCGCTTCCGCTATATTATGGTGGATGAGTACCAGGATACCAACCACGCCCAATATCTCATTGTAAAAGCCTTGGCTAATCGCTATGGCAACATTTGTGTGGTAGGTGATGATGCCCAGAGTATTTACGCCTTCCGCGGGGCCAACATCAAAAACATCCTGAACTTCCAGCGGGATTATGAGGATGTACAGGTTTTTAAACTCGAACAAAATTACCGCTCCTCCAAAACCATAGTAGGGGCCGCCAACAGCCTCATCAGCAAAAACAAAGACCAACTGCATAAAGAGGTATGGACCGATAATGACGCAGGGGAGCGCATCACCATCCACAAAACGGTGAGTGATAATGACGAGGGCAACTACGTAGCGCGGATGATCTTTGAAAAGCACATGACCAACCACCTGCCCTACGAATCATTTGCCATACTGTACCGCACCAATGCCCAATCACGGGCCATGGAGGATGCCTTGCGAAGAAAGAACATTCCCTATCGTATATACGGAGGCCTGTCCTTTTACCAACGTAAGGAGGTGAAAGACGTTTTGGCCTATTTCCGCCTTACCATTAACCCTAAAGATGAAGAAGCCTTCCGAAGGGTTGTCAACTATCCCAAACGGGGTATTGGTGATACCACCCTCGATAAACTTACCGTGGTAGCTAACCGCGAAGGTGTAAGTATATGGGAGGCTTGCCAAAACCCCATGCTATTGGAAAGTGCGGGCATCAACCGCCCAACCCAAACTAAACTACAGGATTTTGTAACCAAAATTGAAAGCTACCGGGTGTTAACCCAAAAGGGTGATGCTTTTGAAGTAGCCGGGCACATCGCCAAATCTTCCGGCCTTATCCGCGAGTTCAGTGAAGATAAAACGCCCGAAGGCGTAAGCCGCTATGAAAACATCGAAGAGTTGCTGAATTCAGTCAAGGAATTTACCGAGAATCAAAAAGAGATAGAGGACGGAAACCCTTCACTAGATGCTTTTATGGAGGATGTGGCACTGATAACCGATGCCGATAAAGGCACTGAAGACGATAAGCACAAGGTTTCGCTCATGACTATCCACCTGGCCAAGGGTCTGGAATTTCCGGTGGTCTTTATTGTAGGCTTGGAAGAAAGCCTCTTCCCCTCTATGATGAGTATGGGTAGCCGGGCCGACCTGGAGGAGGAACGCAGGTTGTTTTACGTAGCTCTTACCCGGGCTGAAAAGGAGGCTTATCTCACCCATGCGCAGATGCGTTACCGCTGGGGTAAACTCATCGATTGTGAGCCGAGCCGTTTCCTGGAGGAAATAGACGAACGTTACCTCAACATTTTAACCCCCGACTTCAGTCCGTTTACCGGACCGGATACAAGCTTGCCTTCCCGGAGAAGGTCGGCAGAAAATACCGCCAGAAAGCCCAGAACCAGCCTCAGGCCTTCATCGGCCCCACCTAAAAATTTAAAACGGGTGCGTCCCACTCAAGAAAGTGAAGGCAACTTTGAAGCCCTCACCAATGTGGAGGTTGGCGAAAGGGTAAAACATCAGCGTTTCGGTATGGGTACCGTGAGTGATTTAGAAGGTTCGGGACCCAACAAAAAGGCGATTATTGAGTTTGATAATGTTGGAGAAAAGAAATTATTACTCAAATTTGCTAAACTTGAACGCGTGAATGCGTAAAACTTAATTCAGTGGGAAGACCCACGTAAAAAGCACCTTTCGGCAGAACGACTTTCAAAAGGTGCGGCAGCAAAAATTTATGGAATACAATACCAGCAGACCCCGGATGATCATACCAGAGTATGGGCGCAATGTGCAAAAAATGGTAGACCACCTGAGCACTATTGAAGACCGTACGGAACGCAATCAACAAACTCAGAACCTGATCGAAATTATTGGCAATTTAAATCCACAGATCAGGGATGTGCCGGATTTTAAGCACAAGCTTTGGGATCACCTGTTTATCATGTCTGATTTTAAACTGGATGTGGATTCCCCCTTTCCCGTTCCTACCCCCGAATCATTGACCGAGCGCCCCGAACACGTGGAGTATCCGGCCCGCAGCCATGCCTACCGCCATTACGGCAACATTCTTAAAGGCATGGTTAAACACTGTGTAGGGCTGGAAGACGGTGAGTATAAAGAGCGCCTGGTGAACGCCATTGCCAACCACATGAAAAAAACCTATCTGCTTTGGAATAAGGATACCGTTGATGATGAAGTAATCCTGAAGCAAATGCGCGACCTTTCCGATGGCCAATTGGACCTTTCCGGTGTTAGCCTCAGCGACAAGCAGGACCTGGTGAAAAATACCGGAGGAGGTAATCCCAACAAACGGGGCTCCAACTATAAAAACCGCAAACGGAAAAAATACAAGTCCAACAAATAAAAATACTGCGCCATTGGGAACCTTCCAGATTAAAGGCGGCCGAAAGCTAAAAGGTGAGATTACACCGCAGGGTGCTAAAAATGAGGCCCTTCAAATTATTTGCGCCACCCTCCTAACGCCCGAAAAAGTAACCATCAGTAACATCCCTGACATATTGGATGTAAACAAGCTGATCGATATTTTATCAGACCTGGGAGTAACCGTGCAGCGCAAAGGCCCGGGCAGCTATACCTTCCAGGCCGATGACCTCAACCTCGAATACCTGGAATCCGATCTTTTCAAGGAAAAAGGAGGCAGCCTACGGGGTTCTATAATGATTGTAGGACCATTACTGGCCCGCTTCGGCAAAGGGTATATTCCTAAACCCGGAGGAGACAAAATAGGCCGGAGAAGGTTGGACACGCACTTCAGCGGTTTTCAAAACCTGGGGGCAACCTTCCGTTACGAACCGGGCGAATCCTTTTACGGGGTAGAAGCTAAAAAACTGAAAGGTACCTATATGTTGCTGGATGAAGCCTCCGTTACCGGTACCGCCAACATAGTAATGGCGGCAGCACTGGCCGAAGGCACCACCACCATTTATAACGCAGCCTGCGAACCCTACCTACAGCAGCTTTGCGATATGATCAACCGCATGGGGGGAAAGATATCCGGCATTGGCTCCAACCTGCTGACCATTGAAGGTGTAAAAGAATTAGAAGGCTGCGAACACCGGGTATTACCGGATATGATTGAGATTGGCAGCTGGATTGGAATGGCCGCCATGACCAGCTCGGAAATCACCATTAAAAATGTGCAGTACGAGAAGCTGGGCGTTATCCCCAACGTTTTCCGTAAAATGGGAATACAAATGGAACATCGCAACGATGACATTTACATTCCCGCCCAGGATCACTACGAAATTGAAAACTACATTGACGGCTCTATACTTACCATTGCCGATGCGCCCTGGCCCGGTTTTACACCCGACCTTTTGAGTATAGCGTTGGTAGTAGCCACGCAGGCACGTGGAAGTGTACTCATACACCAAAAGATGTTTGAAAGCCGTTTATTCTTTGTGGATAAGCTAATTGATATGGGCGCACAAATCATACTTTGTGACCCTCACCGTGCTACGGTAATTGGTCTGGACAAGCAAACTTCACTCCGCGCCACTACCATGACCAGCCCTGACATACGGGCCGGTATCTCCTTGCTGATTGCAGCCCTCAGTGCCGAAGGCATCAGTACCATCCACAACATTGAGCAAATAGACCGTGGCTATGAAAATATTGACGGTCGCCTAAAGGCCATTGGAGCAGAAATTATTAGATTAGACTGATTTTTTGAAACCCTAAGTAGAATGAAGATGTTTAAGAAACCCCTGTTTATAATCTTATGCGCAGGTATAGCCTTCGCAGGCCTGAGTTTTGTGGAAGATTACCACGAAGGAGCCTCTATTGAGGAACAAGGTAAAATACTGAATATCGGTGACCCGGCTCCCGAGATATCCTTTCAGGACCCGGAAGGAAATATACGATCGCTGAGCGACCTGCGCGGTAAAGTAGTACTGATTGATTTTTGGGCCAGTTGGTGCCGCCCCTGTCGCATGGAAAACCCCAACGTGGTGAAGGTTTACGATAAATACAAGGATGCCAACTTCAAGCAGGCCGATGGCTTTGAAGTATTCAGTGTTTCACTGGATCGCAATAAGGCAGACTGGACCAGGGCCATTCAACAGGATAACCTCAAGTGGGAAAACCACGTGAGTGACCTTAAATTCTGGCAGTCGGAAGCAGCCCGTACCTACAACGTAAACGGCATTCCTGCCACCTTTTTGGTGGATGCCAAGGGGATTATCATCGCCAAAAACCTCCGTGGCAGAACCCTGGAAAGCACCCTGGACAAACTTACCGAGTAATTGCTCTGAAAATATTTTATAAAGCACCGGCTTTGAAAGCCGGTGCTTTTTTTATGTCACAATGACACTTACAATCGAGTGGCAAGGGATTTGAGTTCCCTTCATGCCTAAAAAAACTTTTTTTCAATGGGTAAGAAAAACCATAAAGAAGCTACTGAACAGGATGTAATGGAGAACGACCAGACTCCAAACCAGGCAGAAGGTACGACTGAGGATAGCAAGGGCGAGAAAAGCCCCGAAAAAGAGATGGTAGATCCGGTTGAAAAATTAGAAACGGACCTGGCCAATCTCAAAGATCAACACCTCCGTTTATTTGCCGATTTTGAAAACTACAAGAAAAGAACTTCAAGGGAACGTTCTGAACTCTATAGCACGGCCAATCAGGAATTGATGGATGCCCTATTGCCTATACTGGACGATTTTCAAAGGGCCATGAAAAACCTGGAAGGCAACGAAGCCCAGGGCGGCATACAGTTAATCTTTTCCAAACTGGAAAATACCTTGAGAAACAAAGGCTTGAAGCCGATGGAGAACTCCACCGGTAAAGAGTTTGACGTAGATACCATGGAGGCGGTTACCCGCATTCCGGCCCCCTCGGAAGAGCTGAAGGGCAAGGTGGTAGATGAAATTGAGCGTGGCTATATGCTGGGCAACAAAATATTGCGCTACTCCAAAGTAGTGGTAGGCGAATAAATCCGAAACATGGCAAAAAGAGATTACTACGAAATACTAGGAATAGAAAAGAAAGCCACGGCCGAGGAAATTAAAAAAGCCTACCGGAAAATGGCCATTAAATATCATCCTGACAAAAACCCGGATGACAAGGAAGCCGAGGCCAAGTTTAAGGAAGCAGCGGAAGCTTATGAAGTTTTAAGTAATGCTGAAAAGCGCCAACGTTATGACCAGTTCGGGCATGCCGGAGTTGGCGGTGCAGCCGGTGGCAGCGGTGGCTTTGGCGGAGGCATGAATATGGAAGATATCTTCGAGCAGTTCGGGGATATTTTTGGTGGTGCCTTTGGCGGAGGCGGAGGTTTCGGTGGCTTTGGCGGTAACCGTGGTGGTGGCCGCGTATTTAAAGGCAGCAACCTTCGCGTTAGGGTAAAACTGAACCTCGAAGAAATTGCACGTGGCGTAGAAAAGAAATTGAAGATCAGGCGACAAGCACCGGCTGACGGGGTAAGCTTTAAAACCTGTTCTACCTGCCAGGGAAGTGGACAAACCTACCGCGTAACCAACACCATACTGGGACAGATGCGAACCAGCACCACCTGCCCCACCTGCAGCGGATTGGGTAAAGCCATTGATAAGAAACCGGCCGGGGCCGATGAATATGGCATGATCCGTAAGGAAGAAACCGTTTCCATAAAAATACCACCCGGTGTAGTGGACGGTATGCAACTGAAAGTTTCAGGAAAAGGAAATGCCGGACCGATGGACGGTGTAAACGGTGACCTGATTGTAGTCATTGAAGAGCTTCCGCACGAAGACTTGCAAAGGGAGAACAACAACCTGCATTACGACCTGCATGTAAGTTTTCCCGATGCCGTTTTAGGTGCCAAAGTGGATATTCCTACCCTTAATGGCAAAGCCCGTATAAAAATAGATCCCGGCACCCAATCCGGTAAAATACTGCGCCTGCGCAACAAAGGCCTGCCCAGTATTGAGGGTTATGGCACCGGTGATATTTTAGTGCATGTTAACGTTTGGACGCCTAAAGACTTGAGCAACGAGCAAAAGAAGATTTTCGAAGATATGCGTGACGACCCCAATTTTAAGCCGCAACCCGGCCGCGGGGAAAAATCATTCTTCGATAAAGTAAAGGAAATGTTCTCCTGATCCGAAAGCTCCTGACCGGAACTACTTTATTTAACGGTCATATTTTTAAATTCGAGGCGTAATTCGTTTATATGTCTTCGCTTTCCATCCAAAATGTTTCAAAGTTTTACGGTGACCATACGGCATTAAATAAAGTTTCGCTGGAAATACCCCAGTGTAGCGTATTTGGATTGCTGGGGCCCAATGGGGCCGGTAAAACATCGCTCATCCGTATCATTAACCATATTACCGCCCCCGATGAAGGTGAAATACGGATTGATGGGCAAAAGCTAAAACCAGCGCACACTGCCAATATCGGCTACCTGCCGGAGGAAAGGGGATTATACCCCAAAATGAAAGCCGGTGAACAGGTAATTTACCTGGCACGCCTTAAAGGGCTCTCCAAAACAGAAGCTACCCAACGAGCCAAAGCCTGGTTCCAACGTTTTGAGATGAAGGAATGGTGGAACAAAAATGTAGAGGAACTCAGTAAGGGTATGGCACAAAAAGTACAGTTTGTAGCTACCATAATCCATCGGCCCAAACTGCTGATTTTCGATGAACCTTTTACCGGTTTCGACCCGATAAACACCAACCTTATCAAATCTGAGATACTGAAGCTGCGGGAAGAAGGAGCTACCGTCATTTTCTCCACCCATCGCATGGAATCGGTGGAAGAGATTTGTGATCGTATTGCCCTCATCAATAAAGCTCAAAAAATACTGGAAGGGCCCCTGAAAGGTATTCAGCAGGAATATAAATCCAATATTTACCAGCTTGAACTAATCAATACGCAAAGTGAACCGCCAGAGCTTCCAGCCGGTGCCGAACTTTTGGAAAGCAAAAGAGAAGATAATAGCTGGCACTTACAGGTGCGCTTGCAGCAAGACGAACCGAACCGGTTGCTGCAAAAAATGATGACCCAGGGAAACCTTGTTCTTTTCAAGGAACAGATACCCAGCCTCAATACCATCTTTATCCAAAAAGTTTCGTCCTTATGAGTTCCAAAATAGCCCTCATTATCCAGCGGGAATTCATAAACCGGGTTCGCAAAAAAAGCTTTTTGATCATGACCATACTCGGGCCCATACTTTCAGCGGCCCTCTTTATACTGCCGGCCTATTTTGCCACCCTGCCCGATGAGGAAAGAGTGGTGGTGGTTTTAGACGAACCGGTGTTAATGGACTTTGACAAAGGCAAGGAAAACCTCAAATTCAATTACCTGGACCCGCGTAAGTTCGACCTAGAGGATGCCCGCAGGTTCTATGAAAAAAGCGGACATTATGCCTTCCTCTACATACCCCCCGGTGGCTCCAATATGGACCCCGATTTTATTACTCAAAACATTGTTTTGTATTCAATGGGTGACATCAATTTTTCTGCGGAAGGCTATATTGAAGATCTCCTTGAAAAATACATCCAAAAGGAAAAGCTGAAAAGCCAGGGTGTTGACCCCGAAGTGCTGGCCCGTACGCAAACCAAAGTAGATATCCGCACCATAAATATTGAGGAAGGAACCGAAAAAGAAAGTCTCACCCCGGTAAAAATGGGTATCGGTTACATTGCCGGTTTCCTTATTTACCTGTTTGTGTTTATTTATGGCGCGCAGATTATGCGTGGGGTGATTGAAGAAAAGACCAGCCGAATTGTTGAAGTCATGATCTCCTCCGTAAAACCTTTCGAGCTGATGTTCGGCAAAATAATCGGGCTGGCTTCGGTCGCCCTGCTTCAATTCCTGATATGGCTGGTGTTTGGTATAGCCCTCTACTTTGTAGCGGCCACTTTTATATTAGGCGATGCCCTCGAAGCTTCCAAAGTAGCTGCACCAGGTTACGCCCCTGACCAGGATCTGGCCCTCCAAATTATGAATACCATTGGCCAGATAGACTTTCCCTACATCATCGGATGCTTCCTGTTTTTTTTCATGTTCGGCTATTTGCTCTATGCCGCTCTCTTTGCCGCCATCGGATCGGCTGTGGACAAGGAGTCGGATACGCAACAGTTTATGTTCCCGGTATCACTACCTCTTATTGCTTCCATTATAGTATTGATTAGGGCTTTGGATAATCCTGATGGCAGCATAGCCTTTTGGTTTTCCATAATTCCCTTTACCTCTCCCATTGTTATGATGGCCCGCATTCCTTTTAGTGTACCCTGGTGGGAGTTAGCCCTTTCTATGGTACTTTTGGTGGGTGCTTTTTTAGTTATGACCTGGCTGGCCGGGCGCATTTACCGCACCGGTATTTTGATGTACGGCAAAAAACCCCGCTTAAAGGAAATCTTAAAATGGATTACTTACCGACACTGATATGATTTCGGATCTGAGAAACTTTTTGGAATTGGTTCTTTTTGAGTCGGGGGCGTTCACCATCCGGGTATTCAACCTCTTCAATATCCTGCTCATTTTTATCCTGGCCTGGTTAGTACTGTGGCTGATTAACAAATTCTTTAAGCGCAAGCGCAAACAAGGGCGTATCGATCAGGGTAAAGCCTACGCCCTAATGCAAATATCCACTTACCTCATTTACGTTGTGGCCATTTTGCTTTCGGTGGATAGCCTGGGGGTTAAAATTACGGTTCTGCTGGCCGGTTCCACCGCACTATTAGTTGGTCTCGGGCTGGGACTTCAGGATTTTTTCCGTGACCTGGTGGCGGGCTTCATCATTCTCTCCGAGCGCACCGTTACTGCTGGCGACATTGTGGAGGTGGGCGGTATTGTGGGTCAGGTAAAGGAAGTAGGTTTGCGAACCACCAGTTTGATAACCCGGGAGGAGATCATTCTCATAGTTCCCAATACCAGGCTCACTACCGATAATGTGGTAAACTGGTCGCAAAACAACCGGGTAACCCGTTTTCGGGTGGATGTAGGGGTGGCTTACGGCAGCGACACCGAACTGGTGAAAAAAATATTGGTGCAATGCGCCAAAGGCCATAGCGATGTAATGGCTGTACCAGAACCTTACGTGTTCTTTCAAGATTTTGGCAACAGCTCCCTGGATTTTGCCTTACTGTTTTTCTCTGAAAACCTCTTCCGTATAGAGCGCACCAAGAGTGATTTACGGTTTGCCATCGACAAGGCTTTTCGTGAAAATAACATCACTATTCCCTTTCCGCAGCGCGACCTGTGGGTTCGTCAAATACCGACCGATAAATGAAGCTAGCCGTAATTGACCTGGGTACCAACACTTTTAATTTGTTGATCCGGGACGAAGCCGAAAAAATTACCCTGTACAATGATAAAATATCCGTTCGGCTGGGAGATGGTGGCCTCAATGATGACCACATTGCCGAAGGCCCTTTTCAAAGAGGCATCGAAGCCATTAATGCCCACCTGGTCACATGTCGCCAGTGGGGCGTTCAGGAAATATACACCTTTGCTACCTCAGCGGTACGTACCGCTTCCAACGGCAGTGATTTTATAGATGCTGTTTACCTGAACACGGGTATCAGGATTAACCTGATTGACGGAGACCAGGAAGCCGACCTTATTCACCTCGGTGTACAGCAGGCCGTTCCGCTCAATATGGACAAGGCATTGATTATGGACATTGGCGGAGGCAGTACCGAGTTTATAATTGCTGACAGCACTCAGGTGTACTGGAAAAAAAGCTATTTATTGGGCTCCAGCCGGTTGATGCAAAAATTCCGTCCCAGTGACCCCATTAAAGCTGAAGAAATGGAGGAGCTGAAAAATTATTTTGAAGAACAACTGGAGGATTTGTTCAGTGCCGCCAAACAGTTTTCACCCCGTTACCTGATTGGCAGCAGTGGTTCCTTTGATACGCTGGCGGCTATGACGGCACTCCGTTTTCAGAATGCCAACGTACTGGAGGGACTCACCTCTTACACTTTTGATTTATACGAATACACCACCATTTCAAAACTGATGCGCGAATCTGATTTTGAACAAAGACTGAATACTCCCGGTATGATACCTATGCGGGCAGACCTTATGGTGGTAGCCTGTGTGCTTATCGATTTTATATTGGTAAGGCTCGGCATAAAGGCAATGAAAACATCAAACTACGCCCTCAAAGAGGGGGTGTTGGCATCATTACAAAACCATTCACTCTCATGGCAAAAATCCTTATTGTAGAAGACGAAAAAGCTATTCGCAACGTACTGCGCAATATCCTTACGGATGAAAACAAGGATTTTGAAATTACCGAAGCCGAAAACGGCAAACAAGGCCTTGACCTCATGGCCGAAAAAGAATGTGATCTGGTACTCTGCGACATTAAAATGCCGGGAATGGATGGCATCGAGGTTCTGGAACAGATTCGTGAAAAATATCCGGATACGGCCGTGGTGATGATATCCGGTCATGGTGACTTGGATACCGCGGTGGAAAGTATGCGCAAAGGTGCCTATGATTATATTTCCAAGCCACCTGATCTCAACCGCCTTATCAATACCGTGCGCAATGCGCTGGATCGCAATACACTGGTAAAAGAAAATAAGGTACTTAAAAAGAAAGTGGGCAAAAACTTTCAGATGGTGGGAGAATCCCGGGCGCTGGAAAGCATTAAGGAAATTATTGATAAGGTGGCACCCACCGATGCCCGGGTTTTAATTACCGGGCCCAACGGTACCGGTAAGGAACTGGTGGCTCATTGGATTCATCAAAAAAGTGCACGCAGCAAAGCCCCCATGGTAGAGGTAAACTGCGCGGCCATACCCTCCGAACTTATTGAGAGCGAATTGTTCGGCCATAAAAAAGGAGCCTTTACCTCGGCCGTAAAAGACCGTAAGGGAAAATTTGAACAGGCTACCGGAGGCACGCTTTTCCTGGACGAGATCGGTGACATGAGCCTGAGCGCGCAGGCCAAAGTACTACGTGCCCTGCAGGAGGGCCGGATTACACCGGTGGGTAGTGATAAGGAGGTGAAAGTAGATGTGCGGGTACTGGCGGCTACCAATAAAAACCTGAAAGAAGAAATTGAGAAGGGTAAATTTCGTGAGGACCTCTATCACCGCCTGAGTGTAATCCTCATCCAGGTGCCGGCATTGAACGACCGCAAGGAGGACATTCCGCTACTCACCGAATATTTCGCACAAAAAATTGCCGAGGAGCAAGGAATGCCGGTAAAGGCATTCAGCAAAACGGCCTTCGAAGAACTTCAAAATATTAACTGGACCGGTAATATTCGTGAATTACGCAATGTAGTAGAGCGACTGATCATTTTAGGGGGAAAGGAAATTTCCGCAGAAGATGTACAAACATTTGCCAGCAAATAAGGTTAGCACAGGATTAACAATCAAATACTATATCATGAAAAAAATTACCCTTTTGGCCATCGGCTTATTGTTCTCCGGACTGGCCCTGGCACAACCTTTATCCAGCCACCTTTACCTCGGAGGAAGCCTCGGCTTTAGCTCGGAAAACTCCTCCCGCACCGTGGGTAATACCACCATTGACTATCCAAAAACCACTACTTATAATTTTTCGCCTGCCATAGGTTATACCATCGCAGATTATTGGTTGGTTGGTGTTCGCGTAGGCCTGGGAGGTTCCACTGTAACCGATGTAAACGGTCTCGATGAAGAAGTTGTAAGCCGTGCCTCCACTGCCGGAGCCTCTGTTTTTGGCCGTTACTATTTTTCCCTTTCCGATCGATTTTTCTTCTACCCCGACCTGGGCATCGGCTTCTCCACCGTCAACAGTGAGATAGAAATAAACGGCACTACCAACGAGGGTCCTACTACCAATATTTTTCGGGCCGGTATAACCCCTGGTTTTGCCTACTACCCTACCACACATTGGGGTATCGAGCTTTCAGCCGGTTTTGTGGGTTTCACCTCTGCCACTTCCACTAATGACAATGTTGATCCTAATGTGGAAACTTCCAATAATAATTTTGAGTTTACGCTAAATGCCGCTACGGTAAACGTGGGTATTTCTTATCTGTTGATGCTCTGATAATTTTTTTCTGAGAATACCCCGCTATATGCGGGGTTTTTTTATATTTAGAAGATCAATATTTACTGGGATGGAGTTACCTCATTTTCTTGTTGCCGACAACACCGACTTCCCCGATGAGATCTTCATCGTGCATACACAATACCCTCGTTTTGTTTGGAGCGTAAACCATGATGAACTGGAATGGATGGATGAATTGCAAGGTGAAGAGGAGGAGCTCATTACTGAAATTGCCAACCTGTTGGACTGTGCGGAAGCCTTTTACGAAAGAGAAATGAAAAGGCATGAAGAGGAATTAATGACTTAATTTCGCGGGCTTAATACGCCCGTAGTGACCACCCTCGAACATTATAAAAAAAATATTTCCCTGGCTTGGCCCGTAATGCTGGGTCAACTAGGTCATGTGTCCGTAGGCCTGGCCGATAGTATTATGATCGGGAAATTAGGCACGGAACCACTCGCGGCCGGAGCTTTTGCCAATTCCATCTTTAACGTTCCTATGGTTTTCGGTTTGGGAATGGCCATAGGGCTCACTACTCCCATTGCCAATGCCGATGGTGAAAACCGGCCGGACAAAGCCGGGAATTACTTAAAACACGGTTTGGTCATTAACCTGATTACGGCCTTTTTAATATTCCTCATCATTTGTGGTGTTTCACTTTTCAGCCATCATCTGGGGCAGGAAAAAGAGGTGGTGAGTCTTTCACAACCTTACCTCTTTATTATTACCAGCAGCATATTTCCGTTAATGCTCTTCCTTACCTTCAAACAATTTGCAGAAGGTTTGTCGGACACGCGCTTTGCAATGCTAGCCTCCGTGGGGGCCAACCTGTTCAATATCCTGTTAAACTATTTACTGATTTATGGCCATTGGGGGCTCCCGGCCTTAGGGTTAGCCGGGGCGGGTTACGCCACTCTTATCGCTCGAATATTGATGGCTTTGGCGATGCTGGTTTATGTATTCCGCGCCCGGAAATTTCATAGTCAGTTAAGCCGCTGGATGCAGCTATCCTGGAAGCGTTCGTACTTTAAAAAACTGCTCAACCTCGGCATACCCACAGGCCTGCAATACATTTTCGAGATATCCGCTTTTGCTATAGCCGCTATTATTGCAGGTGCCATAGGTGCTGAAGCTTTGGCTGCCCACCAGATAGCCATAAGCCTGGCGGCACTAAGCTACATGGCCGCCAGTGGACTGGGCTCGGCAGCTACGGTTAGAGTGGGAAACCAATTAGGCAGGCGTGATTTTGTAAACCTGCGCAAGGCCGGTCATAGTTGCTTTATCCTGGCCCTGGTGTTTATGTTGTTTTGCGGACTGGTTTTCCTGGTCGGCCGTTTTTACTTCCCCACGCTCTACATTGATGAGCCTATGGTTCAGCAACTGGCGGCACAGCTATTATTGGTAGCGGTACTGTTTCAGTTATCCGATGGGCTGCAGGTTACCGCCCTGGGGGCACTACGCGGTATGTCCGATGTAAAAATACCCGTAGCCATGACCTTTTTTGCCTATTGGTTGGTAGGCATTGGCGGGGCTTACTACCTGGGTGTTATCCTTAACTTAGGTGCCGTGGGTGTTTGGTATGGCCTGGCCCTGGGTTTAACCGTGGCGGCCATTCTGTTATTTTTACGCTTTGAATGGAAATCCAAAAAACTGATGCATGCGCACGATCCAGCCTAAGCTCATCCTTATTTCACTGATTATAGTTTGCCTGCTGGCACCCATTAAGTTTTATGCGTTTACGGTACCGCTTACCTTGCAAACATGGGCACTCTTTAGTGTGGCCATGATTTTTGGGAAAAAAACCGGCTTTATAGTAGCCCTGCTCTACATTATATTAGGTGCCTTGGGCTTGCCCGTATTGGCCGGTTTTAACGGGGGCATTGAAAAAATGTACGGTCCCACGGCCGGTTTTATATGGGCCTTTCCCTTTGTAAACTATTATCTGGGTTGGGAGAGTGAACGTAGGGAACCGGATTTTTTCCATCACATCGTAGCCTTTGTACGAGGCCACTTCCTACTGTTAATCCCGGGGTTTTTGGTTCTTTATTTCAGTATGGAAGGCGTAAAGCTTTGGGATACCTTCATCTTGCTGTTACCCGGGCTTTTCCTGAAATCCATAGTAGGCGGACTAATTACCTCCTTCGCCAAAAAAAAAGCTTCCACCGCAATGGGTGGAAGCTCATAAACATAAACAAACAAACCTATCTACTTAACCAGAAATACACCTTTCATACTGGTATGCCCAGGGTAGGTACATATAAACTGGTAAGTTCCTTTTCGCTCCGGGGCGATGAAGGTCATCTCCTCGGTTTCGCCCGGATCAGCCAGGCCCGTAGCCGCAACAATTTTCGGGGTATCGGGAATATAATCCTTATCCGCACCGGCATCTAATGCCATTTGGGTAACCTCACCCTGCTGACCGGCTTCAATAAGCACCCAATTGTGAATCATGGCCTCACTGGAAGCTTTATTCTCCAGGATTATGGTAACCTCTGCACCGGCTGGTACTTCCAGGCGGTTAGGCTCATATTTCATTTCGGTCATGGTTTCCCCCAGGGTAGATACCCTCAGAGTAACTTCTTCCTGGATGTTTTCTTCCTTTACCGGCCGCTCCTCCTTCTGTTCATCTTCCGTTTCGGTTGCTGGCGAACTTCCGGTTTCTGTACCTCCGCTATTGCAAGCCACGAAAACGAGTGAAAAAGCAAAAAATATTAAAAAACGTTTCATTTTTATCTGGATTTTTTCAAGTTTTTAATATAACAGGCCTTCCCTTTAAAAAGTTTGCTAATTTCCGCCTATGAGCCGGGTTTTATTCGTTTCCAGGTCCACCCTTTTTTCGCAACCTGGCGGAGATACGCTTCAAATGGAGCAAACCGCCCATTTTCTTCGTAAAATGGATATTCAGGTGGATATTTATACCCATGGAATGGTGCAGGAGCGTGATTATGATATACTTCACTTTTTCAATAGTAACCGCCCGGCCGACCATCTCCCCTTCCTGTCATGGTCAGTGCCCAAAGTGATGTCCGCCATTCATGTGGATTACAGTGAGTACGACAAACTACACCGTGGAAAAATGTTTGGCTTGCTGCATCACTTTATTGGTTCCCAAGGCCTGGAATACCTTAAAGTATGGGGCCGGATGTTCAGGAGCAAGGCTCGTTCGGCCCCTCTTACCTACCTTTTAAGAGGCCACCGCTATTCCCTGAAAAAGGTGTTAAAAGCCTGCTCGGCAGTACTAACGGCCTCCGAATATGAGTACCATCTTTTAAAGCAGGATAGCGGACGGGATTTCACGCATCACCTGGTGCCCCTGGGAAGTGAACATATAAAGATTCCGGAACGCAAACCTTCATTACGACAGGGAGTAGTGTGCGCAGCGCGTATTGAAGGTTTGAAAAATCAACTGCAGTTAATCCGGGCACTTAACGGTACGGATGTCCATCTGAAAATTATCGGGCAGGCAGCCGAAAATCAGCCGGATTACTATAAACAGTGTGTCCGGGAAGCCGATAAGAATATTGAATTTACCGGCCCGCTGAAACGGGAGGAATTGGACCAGGAATTTTCAAAGGCCAAAGTGCATGCCCTTGCCAGTTATTATGAAACCACCGGTTTATCCACCCTGGAAGCACTAAGACTGGGCTGCCAGGCCGTGATCAGCAATCGCGGTGCCCAGGCCGAGATTTTCGGTAAACACGTTTTTTATTGTGATCCTGACAAGCCGGAGTCTATAAGGCAAGCGGTTAATGAAGCCCTGGCGAATGAAACCGATCATAGCCAATGGGTGATAGACAACTTTAGTTGGGCCCGCGCAGCTAAAAAGATTTCGGATATTTACACCAGCCTGCTTTAACAATCATGAAGATCGGTATTTTAGGTTCCAGAGGTATTCCCAATCGTTACGGAGGCTTTGAGGAGTGTGCCGAACAACTGAGCGTCCGTTGGGTGCAAAAAGGGCATGAGGTATATGTTTACAACTCCCACGAACACCCTTACCTGCAAAAGGAATATAAAGGTGTTTCACTCATCCATAAATACGACCCTGAAAAACGAATTGGTACAGCCGGTCAGTTTATTTATGATCTCAACAGTATTATTGATGCACATTGGCGCGACTTCGATGTTTTACTCGTTTTAGGTTATACCAGCAGCAGCATCTGGCGCCACATTCTTCCCCGTAAGCCGCGCATTATTACCAATATGGACGGTATGGAATGGAAGCGCAGTAAATATTCGCCCCGGGTACAGCGGTTTTTGAAAAGAGCGGAAGACTGGGCTGTAAAATCCAGCGATGTATTGGTGGCCGATGCCAAAGAAATACAGGCTTACCTGGACACGAAATACAAGCGCGGTGCGGTATATATTCCCTACGGCAGCCCGGTATTTAAAAACCCGGATGAGAGCGTTCTGGAAAAGTATGGCTTACAACCTTACCAGTACAACCTGGCCATTGCCCGGCTGGAACCGGAAAATAATCTGGAAGTAATCCTTCAGGGGGTTCAAAAAAGTGAAAGTGAACGGGTAATGCTGGTTATTGGCAACCATGAAACAACCTACGGTGAACACCTGAAAAAGACTTTCAAAGACAGCCGCATACGCTTCGTAAAAGCCTCTTTCAAGAAAAAAACCATTAATAACCTGAGGTATTTTTCCAACCTTTACTTCCACGGGCATACCGTAGGGGGCACCAATCCTTCTTTACTGGAAGCCATGGGTTGCCAGTGCATTATTTGTGCGCATGATAATGCTTTCAACCGTGAAGTTTTGGGTGATGACGGCAATTACTTTTTGGATGTTAACGATATTGCCAATGCGCTTGACCACCTGGAACGCAATACCGTGCAAAAGCAAAAGATCAAAAACAACCTGGAGAAATTGCGCAGCCGTTTTAACTGGGATATTGTAGCCGACCAGTACGAGGTGGTTTTTCAGCAGGCCCTTATTGGCTAGTGCTGGCCGTTAAAGACTGATAAATAGTGGTGAGTATAATCTTTACATCCAACAAAACAGACCAGTTTTCAATGTAATACACATCGGTTTTTACCCTTTGCTCAATATCGGAAGCCTGCCGTACCTCACCCCGCAGTCCGTTGATTTGCGCCAGGCCGGTAATACCGGGTTTGGCAAAATGCCTTACCATGTAGCGATCGGTCCATTCACGGTACTCACGGGTATGGGCCAACATGTGCGGCCGTGGGCCCACTATGGACATTTCCCCCTTCAACACGTTCAAAAACTGGGGCAACTCATCCAGGTTGTAACGCCTTAAAAACCTGCCCAGTGCCGTAAAACGCTGATCGCCCGCTAAAGCCTGTTGTTCATTAGCCTCGGCATTGGGCCGCATACTCCTGAATTTATAAATAGTAAACTCATCATTGCGGAGCCCCGTTCTTTTCTGGCGGAAAAATACCGGGCCTTTGCTGTCGAGTTTAATAGCGATGGCCAGTATGGGAAAAAGCCAGCTACCTATACCCAGCAGTATAATTAAGGAGAAAATAATGTCACCGATTCGTTTTAGCCAGCGGTTATGCAGGTATTCCAAAGGTTCTTTACGGTGTACCAGCACCGGTACATCATGGTAAAAATCCATTTCAACTGCCTTGAAATTTCGGATACCCAGGTTGGGCACCACCCGAAAGCGCACCAGGTTTTGATCGGCCCAGCGGAACCATTGTAAAATACGTTCATCATCCGAGCGATAGGCGCAGTAGAGCTCGTCAATTTCACCGGCCTTCAGGCCTTTTAGCTGCACCTCATCACCACTCAAAGGAATGTTGCCCAGCGGGTTATCTGAATAATACCCTTGAAAGCGTAGTCCGTACTCCGGATGTTGGTTCACCGTCTCGTAAAAGCGATACAGGTCGGGGCCATCACCCACCAACACCACTTTACGGTAACTGACACCCCGCTTGCGGTAATTGCGTAATAGGCGTATAAAAAAGAATCGCCAGGGCAACATGGTAACCAGCAGGCTGGTGTAAAAGTAAATAAGAAACAAGCGGGAGTACACATCCCGCTTCAGGCTCACCAATACCAATAGCAACAGAAAGATGTGCAGGAAATAAACGTTCAATACTTTGGAGGTAGCCTTCCTCGGTTCGAGGGTTCTGCGGGTATCGTGGGTGTTAAAGGCAAAGGTGAGCAGCAGCCAGCCTACGTTAAAAAACAGGATTAACTGCAGGTAGTAATCGTAATAATCGGTTTGCTGCAATGGTATTTCATCGAAGCGCAAAGCCAGGGCCAGGCCAAAACAGCCGTTAAGCAGCAACAGATCGCCCACAATAATAAGCAGTTGAAAAATAAAGGCGTAGCGTGACTGCATTAATCGAGCTTTAGATCAAAAGTAGCGTTGACGGTTCTTTTTTGAAAATCGTTAAAACCTTCCTTTTCCGATTGTAGGTAGTTGTCTATAACGGCCTTGCTTTTTTCCTCTTGATAAAGGCCTTTTAATACGCTTCGCGCTACACTGCGCAGCTTCCAGTTGGTATCAAACAAGGCATTGAAGTAATAAGCACATAATTCCTCATCTATAAAACCGGTGTTTTGCAGGGCCTGCATGGCATTGCCCCGGGTAATAAAGTCGTAGGCCGGTGAGGCTCTCGACTTTAAGATTTTCAACGCCTCCAGGTCTTTAAACAAAAATACGCGGTACAGCAGGGCGGTAATTTCCACTTTGTGCCCGGGGATACCAGGTTCTTCTGTATATATGGCATCGTACAGCCAGCGATTGGACTCTACATCATCGGGATCGATACAGAGGTGTAAAGCATTTTCACGAAGCTCGTAGGATCGGCCAGCTCTTAACCGATGCAGCACTTCCAGGGTTTTTGGGTTGGGATCTTTCACCAACAGTATGGCCTTTTTTTGAAGCTGTACATCATCATCTTCCAAAGCTTTCAAAAGCAACGCTTCAAATTTTCGGGCGGGCATTGTTTCCGCAAGCTGCTTCAGAGCCTCAGCCCTTACCGCATGAAACTCGCTGGTTTTTGTGATAATATTACTCAATGGTTTCAAAGCCTTTTGCTTTCCGGTGTGTGCCATACCCTTAACGGCATGGTAGCGGTCAATTACAGAAGTTGCCTTTTCGTACTGCGCTAACCAAAATGGATAACTCTTTTCTTCGCGCACCTGCGCGAGTTGTTGCATGTTGGGGTTCACCAGCCAGTACTTCACCTTACGCCCGTCCGGGTTTAAAGGGATGCCCTCGGTATTATCCGTAACACTATGCCGAAAGCTCTGACTTTTACCATCTTCAAAAAACACCGTCACTCCCACCCAAAAACGTTCGAAGGGTATCCAAACCGGTTCATAATGGAGTTTAATCCGCTCATCTTCCACCTCAGCTTTCACCTTTAAAATGGGCTCCCCGGCTATAAAAACCCAATCTTCAAAAAACCGGCTGTAATCCACCCGCGTCACCGCCTTGATGGAGGCATTCAGGCTATCGGTATTAACTACCCCAAACTGGTTATTTTTCAGGTAGTGCTGTATGATCTTTTTAAAGTCCTCCTTCTGAAACCGACTCTGCAACATATGTAACACCCACGCTCCTTTTTGGTAAAAACGAGAACTACCGGCTTTACCATTGCCCAGTGGCACGGTATCTATTTGTGAGGCCTGGAAAACCAGTTGGGCCTCTTCCCACCGCAACCAGTCGAAATGATCTTTGCCATACAGGTTTTGCTCCGAAAGCCATTGGTAGTAGGTGGCAAAACCCTCGTGTAACCAATGGTGCTCGCTGCCGGTAGCCGTTACGAGGTTACCAAACCATTGATGGGCCAGCTCATGAGCGTTTACATAGGTGTAATTGCGGTCGTTAAAGGCAATTTCGTCCACCAAAAAGAAATCACCGAAAATGGTGGCCGTGGTATTCTCCATAGCCCCGTGCCTGAAGTTCTTAACCGGTACCTGCTTGTAATTGAGCCAGGGGAATTCCATGCCTACCTCATCCACCATGAAGTTGAAGATATCCTCGTTGTGAGCGTAGTACCAATTGTAATCCTCCTCACGCTCCGGATAAAAATATTGGGTCAGGGGCACTCCTTCGTTACTTCGGGTATTCGCTTCTTCGTATTTTCCGATGGAAAGCGCAATGAGATAACTGCTCATGGGCTTGCTCATCCGGTAATGCCAAAAGGACAAACCTCCCTCCTCCTCTTTTTGGGTAAGCAGTTCTCCGTTGGAAATCACTTCATAAGCCTTATCAAAATGGACCTTTATATCCATAGTCAGCTTATCGGTCTGATCATCTTTATGTGGTATCCAGTGCCGGTGATCAATTCCCTGCCCCTGGGTCCACACCTGCCGTGGTGAAATTCCGCTATCATCATCCCAGCCCACAAAGTAAATCCCCTTTCGGGGCTTACAACGGTACTCTAATTCCAGGCGGTTGGCACCATTCTGCAGCACCGTTCCATCGAACCATAAAACCTGGTCGTTATAGGAATATTCCAGTGGTTTCCCGTTCAGTTTTACCTGCTGAAATTCCATTTGAACGGCATTGATGCCCACCGAGTCCGTGGCAGCCTGTACCTGGAAATCCAATTTTACGTGCCCTTTTATTTCAGAATGCACGCTGTCCGGCCGTACTTCCAGGTCGAGATGGGTAAAGTCGGTTTGGGCAGACAGGGTAAAACCAATCCAAACCGTTAAAAGGGTGAGCCTTTGCTTCATAGCATTTATCGAAACCCTAAAGAAAAGTTAAATGCTTGTAGGATAAAAGTTTTTGGCTTTACTTTGTTTTTCAAAGTACTTTATGAGAACTGCTGAAACCGACCTTCAGGAAATTAAAAAGCTCATGGAACGCTCCTCGCGTTTCATCTCTCTTTCCGGCTTATCCGGAGTATTTGCCGGAATTTACGCCTTGATCGGAGCATGGGTGGCCCACCTGCAATTGCTACGCATCGAGTCCTCCGACAGCCTGTTACCCCTGGTAATTACCGCTGTATCAGTATTAACCGCATCCATCATAACTGCTATTTTTTTAACAACCCGCAACGCACGTAGAAAAAACCAAAAAATATGGGATAAGCTTTCACAACGCTTGCTTTGGAATCTTTCTATACCACTTTTGGCCGGGGGCCTGTTTCTACTTATCCTGATAGGTCAGCAACAGTTTGAACTGGTAGTACCGATAATGTTGATCTTTTACGGCCTGGGACTGATTAATGGCAGTAAATACACCCTGGATGATATCCGTTACCTGGGTTACCTGGAAATTATACTGGGGCTTATGGCTACCTGGTTTCAAGGCTACGGGCTGATATGGTGGGCATTGGGTTTTGGCCTGTTACACATTGTATATGGCACATGGATGTACTGGAAGCATGAACGATGAAAAACCCCATTAAAGGCCTACATAAGGAGTTTGAAAATCGTATTAAGCTGGGGATTATGAGCGTACTGATGGTGAACGATACCCTGGATTTTAACGAGATTAAAGAAGTGCTGGAGGTAACCGATGGCAACCTGGCCAGCCATGCCGCTGCTCTTGAAAAAAAGAATATGATACGCATTACTAAAAAATTTATTGGCAAAAAACCCAATACCTCCTACGCGGCTACTGACCATGGCCGCCAGTCCTTTACCGAGCACCTGGCCGCCCTGGAAGCTCTTTTGAAAAACAACCCTTAAAAATTTTTAGCTATGAACTTTGTAATTCAAAGTACTTTTGAAAAATCAAAAACAACTAATCAGGCCCTGCTCGTGGCTGGCCTAACCTTTACCGTTCTGTTCCATAAAGCCGGGGTAGGCCTGAACCTGGCTTTATTTTCTCTTTTGTTGATTTTCTATTGGTGGGTACGAAAGCGTGAAAGTTTCAAGCCTCTTAAAACGCGAATAATTGCCGTGGCCAGTGTAGTCAGTGCGCTTAGCCTGGCCTGGTATGGAACCGAAGGTACCGTGATCTGGAACATTTTGTCGCTCTTGACTTTAAGCCAGTTTGTTCTTCATCCCGAGGGCACTATACTTTTAGCAGAAAGTAAATCCATCATCCGGATTATACTCGCTCCCTGGCAGGGTTTTGTAAGCCTTCTGGGCACTCAGGAACCCAAAGGCAACAGTTCCATTCAACAGCGTATTGGTAAACTCCTGACTTTTATTGTTTTGCCCCTGGCCTTCACTTTACTATTTGCCACTTTTTACCAGGATTTGAACCCCATCTTTGAAAAATTTTATTTCCAAACCCTGGGGAACCTGGACCTGGGGTTGCTTTTTACCATTATACTGGGCCTGGCGGTAAGCTCCATCATGCTCCTTAAAGCTCTACCGGAACGTATCCTTCAATTGGATGGTTTCTTTGCCGATGAATTCAAGGAAGACTCTGCCTCAAAGCCATACTCACCTACCGAAAAACAAGGTGGAATTGTTTTGTTTTCCCTACTGAACCTAACGCTCTTCGCCTTCTTTGTAAGTGATTTATTTTTCCTGCAGGATATAAGCCAGGGTTTAGCCGAAGACTACGCCCACTATGTACACCGGGGGGTAGGCATGTTGATCCTTTCGATTGTGATGGCTACCGCCCTTATCCTTTACTACTTCAGAAATACCGAAAGCGCCCAACTTTCCAACCGCAGTGCCTTAAAGGTACTGGCCATAGTATGGGTTTTTCTAAACATCGGTATTGTTTGTACAACCGCTGGTAAAAACTGGTTTTATGTAGAGGAATATACCCTTAGCCTGAAAAGGGTCGGGATTTTTGTCTATCTCACCCTGGCTATTGCCGGACTGGGCGTGACGCTGGCAAAATTGTACCAAGGCAAAACCAACGCTTTCCTGATACGAAGGGTGTATTGGGTGTTTTTCCTGGTGCTTACCATTAACAATTGCATGGATTGGAGCAATATCATCACACGTTTCAACATTCAACGTCATGTAGAGCACCGTCAAAACCTGGACTGGAACTATTTATTGACCCTGAATGAGCGGAATATCCCCTACGTAGATGCCTGGAAAGGTCACATCCAATTTGATAATGATCAGGAGAAGATGAATTTTTATAGGCGACTGAAAGTAGAAAAAAGTAGCCTAAAGGATTATTCTCCTGAATGGAGGGAGGCGCATCTCGCTAAACTCTACGCACAAAGCTACTACCAACCCTGATTCATGGCGACAATGCGGCTTACTTCCTGAAAAACCATGCTTTAAGCTATCTTGCGCAGGTGATACGCAGAGCATTAGCCTTTTATTTCCTCACCATTGTAATAGGTAGTTTTATAAGAGGCGCGGGTATATTATTCGATCCCCATTTGGAATGGGAAAGCTTTGCGATTGCCGGTGGCCTGTTCTTTGCCAGCCTATTTATCGCCACGCTATTTAGCTTTCCCACCGTCATTATAGCTATTCTCTTTTATGCTATCCTGCACTTTGTTAAACCGGGTGCGCATTTGTATTATATCATCAGCGGTGCCTTTGGGGTAATTCTAATCTCAGCCTGGATGTTTCTTCTGGGCTGGTTCTTTCGTCAACCGGCCACTGATTTCGCGCCCTACTGGTGGACTTACGGAATAGCTTCCGTCATTGCGGGCCTATTGGTAAGTTACCTGCATCTTAAGGGTTACCTGCAATCCCCGTGGAAAGACCCCCGAAAAGTGTACTGATCTAAACCCACAAGTTTTTTACTTTGCAGAGTGCCGCAAAATACACTCGATACTTCCATAGAATACCTGAAAGGTGTAGGGCCCGCCAAGGCTGAGCTTCTCAAAAAAGAGGCGCAGATCTTTAAATTCGGGGACCTGCTGCATCTTTTTCCATTCCGCTATGTGGACCGATCGCAGTTTTATAAAATATCCGAAATCCGGAATGCCGATACGGAGGTTCAGATTATCGGGAAGATTACCCACCTGGATGAAGTAAAAGGAAAAGGACGTTCCAAAAGGTTGGTAGGAACTTTTACCGATGACACCGGGAGTGTGGAACTGGTATGGTTTCAGGGTGCCCGTTGGATCAAGCCTTCACTGAGGTTAAACCAACCTTACGTACTTTTTGGTAAACCCAATTGGTTCCAGAATAAGTTCAGCTTTCCTCACCCTGAACTGGAATTACTGGAAGACTTTAAGGCCAGTCCGCTCAAAGGCCTACAACCAGTGTATCCCAGTACGGAAAAGCTGAACGCCAAAGGCTTGAATTCACGGGGCATTTCCAAATTAATGAAGAACCTTATTCCTCAACTCAAAGGTTCTATCCGTGAAATATTACCCAACAACATTCTTAAAGCGTACCAGCTCCAGCCTCTGGAAAGATCTTATACGGACGTCCATTTCCCCTCCGGTCTTGAAGAGTTGGAAAAGGCCCGCAGGCGTTTGAAATTCGATGAATTCTTTTTTTTACAGTTGGAGTTGCTCCGCCAAAAGGAAATCCACCGCAACACCTACCGGGGTTTTGCCTTTAGAGAGCTGGGTGAAAACTTCAACCGTTTTTATAAAGAAATACTGCCTTTTGAATTGACCGGGGCTCAAAAAAGAGTGCTCAAGGAAATCCGGAACGACATCCGCAAAGGGGCCCACATGAACCGCCTGGTGCAGGGGGATGTAGGCAGTGGCAAAACCATAGTAGCCCTCATGGCCATGCTCATGGCCGTGGACAATGGCTTTCAGGCCTGCCTGATGGCACCTACTGAAATACTGGCCAACCAGCATTACCAAGGTTTAAAGGAACTTACCGAGGATTTGCCTCTAAAGGTTGCCCTGCTCACTGGCTCCACCAAAACCTCTGAAAGAAAAGTTCTGCACGAACAGCTCCAAAACGGTGAACTCAATATTTTAGTGGGTACCCATGCCCTTTTGGAAGATAAAGTGAAATATAAAAACCTGGGTATTGCCATTGTAGATGAGCAACACCGTTTTGGGGTAGCCCAGCGCGCCAAACTTTGGAAAAAGAACAGTCTCCCCCCTCACGTACTGGTAATGACGGCCACCCCTATTCCCCGTACACTGGCCATGACCTTGTACGGCAATCTTGATATTTCGGTGATCGATGAATTACCACCGGGCCGAAAGCCAATCACCACTGTACATCGTTCGGATAACAACCGCCTGAAAGTTTTCGGATTTCTGAAGGAAGAGATCGCTAAAGGCCGGCAGGTGTACATCGTCTATCCGCTTATAGAAGAGTCGGAGAAAATGGATTACAAAGATCTGATGGACGGTTACGAAAGCGTGATCCGGGCTTTTCCGCGACCGGAATACCAGGTAAGTATTGTTCACGGTAAAATGAAACCGGCCGATAAGGATTTTGAAATGCAGCGCTTTGTGGAGGGTAAAACCCACATTCTGGTAGCCACTACGGTAATTGAAGTGGGTGTTAATGTTCCCAACGCTTCCGTAATGGTTATTGAAAGTTCCGAGCGTTTTGGCCTGAGCCAGCTACACCAGTTACGGGGTCGGGTAGGCCGGGGGGCCGAACAGAGTTATTGTATTTTGATGAGTGGCAATAAGCTGAGTAACGATGCCAAAACCCGCATTAAAACCATGGTACGCACCAACGATGGTTTTGAGATTGCCGAAGTGGATATGAAACTGCGCGGCCCGGGCGACCTTATGGGCACCCGCCAAAGTGGTGTCCTGGACCTTAAAATTGCCGATATTACCCGTGATTCCACTATTTTGAAAGAAGCGAGAGAAGCGGCAACCCAGCTTTTGCAAGCAGACCCGCAATTGCAAAAAGACGAAAATATCCCTCTGAAAAATGCCTTCCTCGCGCGTACCCGTGGTAAAATTCAGTGGAGCCGTATATCCTGATAGATTTTATACTTTCGGTTTTCCGATGTACCACCGGTTTTGAGCAGAAACAGAATTATTATCAGCCCTCGCGGTAATTCCTTATCCACCGCCTTACACGAGCTACTGCAAAACAAAGATTTGCTGTGGACCTTTACCTATCGCGACATACGGGTACGCTACGCACAAACGTACCTGGGCCTGGCCTGGAGCCTTATTCAGCCCCTCTTTGGTTTGGCCGCGGTATTTATATTGTTCTTCAAAATTGCCAAGGTAGAAACCGGAGGAATCCCCTATTTGTCCTTTGCCCTGAGTGGCTTGGTATTTTGGAATTATTTCAATTACGTGGTTACCCAATCGTCTTCCAGCCTGGTGAATATGCAGGCCATGATCAAGAAAATATATTTTCCCCGCCTGGCCCTCCCTTTTGGTAAAAGCATTGTGGGCCTCATCGATTTTGCGGTAGCTCTGCTACTCCTGTTCATCGCCAATCTTATTTTAAACCAGCCCGTAAGCGGCTTGCTCGTATTTCCATTGATATTGTTGTTAACCGCCTGTACCGCCTTAGGTATAGGTACCATAGTCAGTGCCATATCACTGCGTTACCGCGATCTGCAACAGATTATTCCCTTTGCCCTGCAATTACTTTTTTTCGTTACCCCGGTGGCCTATCCCCAAGCCCTGCTGGCCGGGTTAATCCCCGAAAAATGGACCTGGGTAATTTACCTGAACCCTATGGCCGGTTTGCTGGAACTTTTCCGGGGTTTTGTTTTTGGAACTGCCATCAGCCCCTTGGTTTGGGTATCGGTAGCTATGGCTATGGCCCTGTTTTTAACCGGTGTTTTGTTTTTTATGAGAACCGATAAAAAAATGGCCGACCTGTTGTGAAGGATATTGCCGTACATATTGAAAATCTCTCCAAGGAGTATCGCATTGAAAGGCATGGAAAAGCGGAAACTTTCAAGGCTTTAGATGGCATTAACCTCGAAGTGGAAAGAGGTAAAATACTGGGCATCATCGGGTCCAACGGTGCGGGTAAATCTACCCTGCTGAAGATACTTTCCCGTATTACCTACCCCACCACCGGAAAAATAACCATCGAGGGGCGTTTAGCTTCTCTCCTGGAAGTAGGCACCGGTTTTCACCCGGAATTGAGCGGCCGTGAAAACGTATATCTCAACGGCTCTATTTTGGGTATGTCGCGGCAGGAAATACGGCAAAAATTCGATGACATTGTGGAGTTTTCAGGTATCGAAAAGTTTATTGACACTCCCGTAAAGCATTATAGCAGTGGCATGTACGTGCGCCTGGCCTTTTCCGTAGCGGCTAACCTTACCCCTGAAATACTGATCATTGACGAGGTATTGGCCGTGGGCGATGCCCAGTTCCAGGCCCGTTGCTTGCAAAAAATGGACGAAGCCAAAGCTTCTGAAGGACGTACCATCCTCTTTGTAAGCCACAACATGGCCGCCATCAATCACCTTTGCGATGAAGTAATCTGGCTGAAAGAAGGGCAAATTGTGCAGACGGGCAAGGCCGAGGAGGTAACCCAGAGCTACTTGCTGCAAATGGCTGAAAAGTCGCAAAAGGTAGCCCTTAAAGACCGTACCGACCGCAGTGGAAACCGGGAAGCTCTATTAACACAAGTGGAATGGCTAAGTCCGCAACAGGGCGCCTTGATATCGGGTAAACCCGCTACTCTGAAGATCGATTATGTTTCCGGGCACCTGGAAACCATCGGTAACCTGCGCTGTGTATTCAACGTTTATAAAGGTAATCAAGAGTTTGTAGTAACCCTGAATAACGATATGAGTGGAAGTGGCATTCACCAGGTACCTGGCCGTGGTTCAGTATATTGTCACTTTGACCAGCTACCTTTTATGCACGGAGAGTATTCCATTACCTGCAACCTTTTTGTAAACGGCAGGCGCAGTGATAAGGTAGAGCAGGCTTTCCGCTTTAAAGTGGCGGAGGGTGACTATTACAATTCCGGCCATAAAACGGCCGAAAAACGGCCGGGTGTTTACGTAGCTCAAAAGTGGAATACCTTACCGCCCGCTTACGGATCAACACCATAAATTTTAAGGCAAATTCGCTGGCTGAGCCAAAATTAATTTTCTTTGGAAAACAAAGTACCCTTATGGGCCTAAAGCCTCCTTTCATAATTATAGGAATGCACCGCAGCGGGACTTCACTGGTAACCAAAATACTGGAGAAGTCAGGGATTTTTATGGGCGTGATCAAGGATCACAACTTTGAGGCTATGCACTTTTTAAGCCTTAATCAGCAGGCCCTTTGGGCAGCCGGTGGCAGTTGGTTACAGCCCATCGTTCCCAAAAAAATTCATCATAGAACCATTCCCGCCAAGGAGCTGTACCGTGAACACTTCCGTATCAACACCCTGGGGCAAAGGCTTCAAAATTTTTGGAAAAATCCGGATTGGGGCTGGAAAGATCCGCGTAACACTTTTACCCTGCCTATGTGGCTGGAGTTATTTCCCAACGCTAAGGTAATTCACGTATATCGCGATGGTGAAGAGGTAGCCCGCAGCCTGAAAAAACGCAATAACAAGCCGGGTGAAGTTTACGATGCGCGTTTGAACAACCTGGATTTTAACCGACAACTGTGGCAGCTTTACCTGGAGCAGGCCCGTTCCTATGAAAACCTGGGCCATCGCTACATTGAAATTGATTACGCGGATATTGTGGCCGGAAACAAAGTCGCCATCGCTAAGCTGGAAAAATTCTGTAATCGCAAATTAGTAGGTTTGTTTGCTCAATACGCGCGGTAAATGCCGAAGGTTTCCGTAATTATTCCCAACTATAATCACGCCCCTTACCTGGAGCAACGGATTCAATCCGTATTGAAGCAAAGCTATCGCGATTTTGAATTGATATTGCTCGATGATTACAGCACCGATGAAAGCCTCGGCATTTTAAAGAAGTATGCCGGGCAGGAAGATTCGATCCGCTTTTATCCCAATACCCAAAACTCAGGAAGTCCTTTCAAACAATGGAATAAAGGAGTGGAAATGGCCCAGGGAGAATTCATTTGGATAGCCGAAAGTGATGATACCTGTTTGCCCGCTTTCCTGGAAAAAATGGTGGCCGTATTGGAACAAAACCCGGCCGTGGGTATTGCCTATTGCCAGTCCGACCTTATTGATGAAAAGGGACAATTGATCAATAGCTACCTGAAGAACCTGGAGTTTATTTACGGCACCGAGCATTGGCGGAATGATTTTATCCAAAATGGCGAGTGGGTTTGCCGCGAATGGATGCTTTTCCACAACCCCATACCCAACGCCAGTGGCTGCCTTATGCGCAAAGAGGCTTACCTTCAAAGCGGTGGTGCCGACCCTTCCATGCGACTGAATGGCGATTGGTTCCTCTACACCAAAATTTTGACCCGCTGGAACCTGGCATTTGTAGCTGAAACCCTTAATCATTTCCGGGTACACCAGTACACCCAAAGGGCGCGTACCCGCGCTACTTACAAGGTTTACGATGAAATTATTACCATCAACCGTTACATACAAGAGCACGTTTCGCATTCAGAGGTTAATGCGCGCAAAGCTTTGAGCAAAGTAGCCGGTTGGTGGGCAGGTAGCCTGCCGTACCAAAAATGGAATAAGCAGAGCTGGAAGGCCAACCGGAGATTGTACGGTATCTTTAGTAGTTATAAGCCCCGCCTTATTTTTGGTATCGTTTACATTTTTGTATTCGTGAGCGTGCGAAAGGTGTTGAAAATGCTGGGGTTGATTAAAGCCGCTAAATGGCTGCGCTCACGATTGTTTCCCGGTAAATATTTCGATTGATGCCCTTTTTCTCAGTAATCATACCGGTGTACAATGGCGCAGGCACTATAAAGGCTTGCCTGGAATCTGTTAAGGCGCAATCTTTTTCAGATTATGAAGTAGTAGTGATTAACGATGGTAGCACCGATGATACCGTGAACCTAATCGAGGACTTTCAAAGTGCTCATCCAAAATTACCGTTGCGTGTTATCACACAGGAAAACCAGGGGTTGGGAGCTTCCAGGAATACCGGCATTTCAATGGCCTCCGGTATTTTTTGTGCCTTGCTGGATGCCGATGACCTCTGGAAACCGGAAAAGCTGAAGAGTATTTATAAGGTTCTGGAGGGGAGCGGCACCCCCTTGCTTTACCACCGCGTTGAAACTTTTGGCCGGGCTAAAACCAGGGTTCGGGCCTGCCGTCCGGTTCATACGGTACGTAATCTTTTAATTGGAGGAAACCCACTGGTACCATCGGCCGTTTGCCTGCGTACCGATATGGCTCAAAAGCACCCCTTTTCCACTGAGCCCGGTGTTCATGGGGCAGAAGACCTTCTACTTTGGTGCCGGTTGCTGCATCAAAAAATAACATTCCGTTACCTTCCAGAGGTGTTGACTTCTTACCGTGATGAAGGGGGTATGAGCACCCGCCTGGAGGAACATCTTCAAAAAGTGCATAACGTACTGAAACAGCTACGGCATAAAGAGATTATTTCCGAAAGCACCTTGAAACAGGCCCTGCAGCGAAAAGAGTATGAAGCGGCCCGCTTTTATCACAAACGGGGCCATTACACCTTAGCAACCAAGCACTATGCAGCCAGTCCAAAAAATCCTAAAGTCTGGTTGCTTCGCCTATTGAACGACTTGTCTTTGCCTGCGTAAGTTCCTCCGCGTTATACGGTAAGCTTCAATATACTGAGGAGGCGTTTGCGGGTTTTGCGCTCTTATGCCATTGGCGATATCCAAAAATTTACCGGTGCGGGCCGACTCTTCCAAAAATTTTGGTAATACTACCGCCATTAATTGCACAAATTTGGGATTTTGAGATTCAATATCCATCCATATCAGTTCGGCCAAAGCATCGGAAAACTGTTGCTTATTTAAGTAAATCTCGGCTTTGTTGAGCCTGGCAATCTCAAAGTTGGAAGATATTTCCGTAGCCCGGTCGTAATACTCCAAAGCCTCATTAAGTTGCTTCTTTTGCTTGAGCACATTACCCATTTGGTTCAATACCACAATGTTATTGGGATGCAATGCATAGGCATCACGAATGTCCAGCCAACTATCGTTCAACTGTTCGGTAACCAAATAACCTACGGAACTGTAATAGCGTAAAGGATTGGCAAAATTGTCCATATTGTAAAAAGGATTAATGGCCTCTGGAGTATAATTTACCATGAGCCTGGCATTACGGGTGGCATTACCGTTTAATACCTGAACCGTATTTTTCTCTCCCTGCCAGCGGTAAACCGAAACCAAGGCAGAAACAGCGGCCAGCGCCAATACCAACACCTTTGGTATGATACCTACAAAACCTTTGTCTTGGTGCGGCATTTTGCGATAAACCAGGGCCACCAAGCTCATCAACAACAAATTATGACTAACCCTTTCCATGGGGAAATCGGTAAAGGAAAAAGCCATAAAGGCTACCAAACCGAAGACCAGGGCCAGTTCCAGAATACGCTCCTTGGGATTAAGGGCTTCCTTAAGGTTCTTCCGGATACGCAAAAGGCTTACGATGAACACCAAAAGGTAGAATATTAAACTGAGTGGGCCTCCTTCCGAAAGGACCCATAAATAATCGTTGTGGGGACGTTGAATATGGGTGATGCCTTGCTTTACACTCATATCGGTACCCTGCAGCCCGTATTTGGGAAAATGAATCTTCCAGTTACCGGCCCCTACTCCCAGGGCTGGATTTTCCTTCAGCATTTCGATACTGTGGTTCCAAAAAACCATCCGTTTATCCAGGTTGGACGTATCGGCCAAACTGGTTTTAATTCCTGAAGCCGAGAAAAAACCTATTAATAAAACCAGGATAATACCACCGGCCAACGCTACTTTCTGCCCCGGAAATTTTAAGCTATCCCGCACTTCCCTGCCCATACTGAAATAAACGGCCAGTACACTTAATGAAGCGAGGGTAAAGGATAGCCAGGCACCACGGGTGCGCAGTATGAATATTTCCGCAATGAGCAAAAATAATAGCAACAAAGACCAACGCCTCCAACTGCCCGGGAGATAGGCCCTCGCTATCCATACAAAGGGAAGACTGAAAAGCAGCACCGATGACAGTAGGTTTTTATGACTAAATGTGGCACTCACCGCGTAGATATTGGTGAGGAACTCACCGCTTCCCACGGCCTGAAAGATTTCAACCAAAGTAAAAATTGCGGTAATGGCAGCAAACAAAACAATGCCCTTTACCAAACTTTGCCACTGCAAAATACCGTTGCGCAAAAGGTTGGTGGTTACCAGTAAATAGACCAGTACCAAGGCGTATCGCGACAGGGTGGCATAGCTTTCAACCGGATTTATGGCATTACCGGATGCTATGGCTGTTACCACCAACATACCCGCATAGGCACTAACCGGTAACGTAAAGGCATTATTGCCGAACAACTTTTTCCAGGCGGTAAAAAGCACCAAAAGAATCATTACCGATGCAAACAGTTGGCGGGGTTGAAGGGTATAGTCAATAATACTCTTTACATAAATAAGGGGTATTATTGCCCAGAAGATCAGGTAAAGCCAGTCTATAAATTGAGGCTGCTTTTTGATTGTATTCATGGCTGGTTTTTTGCTATGGGCTAAAATAAGCAAAGGTTAACCACCACAATACTTGTTACTATTTTTCGATTTACATTGAATGTCAAACCCGGATATTTCATCGGAATCCAAGTTTCCTAAAAAGGCCAAGCCTAAACGTACGCGTACCTTCAGGCAAAGCACCTTTCGGTACCATAATTATTTTAAGCGTACCGGGCGTTACCGCTTTGTAGGTAAAAATCTTTTGCGGGTACTGGGTGTTATTTTTGCCTTTGCGCTGGGGGCATGGGTGGTTACTACTTACCTTATTGACCTGGATACCATCATGAACTTTGTTTTCAACCGTTTCCCGAAGTGGGTGGTGGTTGGTACTCTATTTTTGAGTGAAAGCGTAATCGGTATTTTACCTCCCGACCTTTTTATTTTTTGGGCCAAAACCCTTAACCACCCTTACCTTATGGTTTTGGTTTTGAGTTTAGCGTCCTATGCGGGTGGAATAGTTTCCTACCTGGTGGGCACCCAGCTTTATAAACTGCCGCGGGTTAAACAATGGGTGCATGTAAAATTTGCCGAACAGTTTATGACCTTCAAAAAATACGGAGGTCTGCTCATTTTTATTTCCGCCATGGCACCGCTGCCCTTTTCATGGGTAAGTGTGGTATCGGGGGTGGTCAAATATCCTTTTGGCAATTACCTGCTGATCGCCCTTAGCCGCATACTTCGCTTTTTTGCCTACGCCTTAGTGTTTTATAAGGTGGTTTCCTAAACCTACCTTTGCGTCATGATTTCACAGCGGAACCTGTTTTTGAACCACCTGGCGCAAACCACGGACTTTCCCATGGCCCTGGAAATAGAACGGGCTGAAGGAGTTTATCTCTATACTCCGGAAGGGAAACGCTACCTCGATCTTATTTCCGGCATTTCGGTAAGTAATGTCGGGCACCGGCATCCCGAGGTGGTGCAGTCCATTAAAAACCAACTGGATAGCTACATGCACCTCATGGTATATGGTGAATATATACAATCGCCCCAGGTGCAATTGGCGCATAAGCTGGTAGAGCAAGCGGGAAGAGGCTTTGAATCGGTTTACTTTGTGAACTCGGGTAGCGAAGCTACCGAAGGAGCCCTAAAGCTGGCCCGCAGATATACCGGCCGCCCTGACATTATTTACATGGATAAAGCCTACCACGGCAGCACCTACGGAGCACTGTCGGTAATAGGCCGGGAAGATTTTAAAAGAGCCTTTCGCCCTTTGGCTCCGGGTAGCCACAAAATCCGGTTTAACCACCTGGACGACCTGGGTCGAATAAACTACAATACCGCTGCCGTTATAGTAGAGCCGGTACAGGGTGAAGCCGGGTATATACCGCCCGCAAAAGGTTATTTACAAGCCCTTCGTAAAAGGTGTAATGAAACCCAAACCCTGCTAATATTTGATGAAGTTCAGACTGGCTTCGGGCGTACCGGTTCCTTTTTTGCCTTTCAAAAGCTGGGGGTGCGGCCCGATATATTGACCCTGGCTAAAGGAATGGGTGGCGGTATGCCGATTGGGGCATTTATAGCCAGCAAAAAAATTATGGACAGCCTTAAGGACAATCCCATTCTTGGTCATATTACCACTTTTGGCGGTCACCCGGTGAGTTGTGCTTCTTCACTGGCCACACTTAATGTGATACTCGGAGAACAGCTCATTGATTCTATTGCTGAAAAGCACCGTTTGTTTAAAAAGAGACTTCAACACCCTGCGGTAAGCGAAATACGCGGTAAGGGATTGATGATGGCTTTACAGTTGGATACTTTTGAAAACCTGCAAAAAGTAATCGAGCATTGCTTGGAGATGGGCCTGATTACCGACTGGTTCCTGTTTTGTGACAATGCAATGCGCATTAGCCCTCCTTTAACCATCAGCCACGCTGAAATTGAAGAGGCTGCCGGTATTATCCAAAAAGCTTTGGACCGGGTTTATTCCTGAAACTCTTTTTCCAACTCCCTTCGATTCAGGGGCTTTTTCAAAAAAGCCTTGATGTGGGGGTTTTCACTGGATCGTTTCTGATCAAAAGGATCAATGGAAGATGATACCAAATACACCGTCATCTTTTGCAGAGCCGCAAGGTTTTGTTTTGCCAGTTCTTCGAGGAATTGAAAGCCGTCCATCAGGGGCATTTTGATATCCAGGAGTACGACATCCGGCAGGGAGTTATCACTATCGTTGATGTAACTCAAGGCTTCCGGACCTGATCTTTTTTGGATCACCTCATTTTTGCGGTCGATGTTGATAATCACTTTTTCATTGACCATCAGGTCAATGGGATTATCATCAATCAACAGGTATTTCATGGGAACCAATCGCTTTAGTGAGAGGCAATTTAGCGATAAATTCACTGCCCTCGCCTAACTCTGACTGCACAGTGATATTACCTCCCAGGGCTTCTATAGTTTCCTTCAGAATATAAAGACCTATTCCTGAACCTTTTGCCCTGAGATTAGCGGTAAAAAACATTTGGAATAAATTCGCTTGATATTCCTTCTGAATGCCCTGTCCGTTATCGGTCACTTTAATACTAACCCACTCGCCATCGCGGTTTATTTGCAGTTTTATGTATTGATCCTCTTTCTCGGTATCATGGTATTTTACTGCATTTGAAATGAGGTTGCTGAGAATAATACTTAAGCGTTGACGATCCGTTTCAATCTCTTCCAGTTGTATATCCCGTTCAATCCTCAGGGTATTGAAACCTTCCATATGGGAATGATCCATCAATATACCGTCCACCAGCTCGTTCAGATTCACCTTTTCAAACTTCAATTCAACCCTGCTATTACGGGAGTAATCCAGTATGTTATGGATAAAACTATCCATCCTCTCCATAGACTCCCTGATCAAGCCATTGTATTGTTGAATCTCCTCTATATTATCAGTCATGTTAATGAGGGTATTGATACCCATAACGCTGGACACCGGAGACCGCAGGTCGTGTGATACGCTGTACACGAATTTATCCAGTTCACGATTGGCCTTTATCAGTTCCTCGTTTTTGGTTAAAATCAGGTTTTCCGACTCTTTGGCCTGAGTTATATTTTCCATAATAATGGTAACACCAAATACCTGGCGATGACGGTTTACAGCCGGAGCAAAGGTGGTACAGAACCAAAGGCGACCATAAGCTGGATGAGATATTTGTTTTTCAACTTTATTGAGCTTACCCTTCAGGGCTATTTTGAATCGCTTATTGAATTCCTCTGCAAATTGTGCAATAACGAGGGAGGAGAAATCCATACCCTGCGTGATCTCAATACCGTAAAAATTATAGATGGATTTAAAAGCCGTGCGGTTGAATGACTCCAGCTTCATCTCTGAATTGATCAACAGGTAGCTGTTGGGGGTAGAATTCAGTACCGCCTGGTTTAGTTCCTCCATTTTCCGGAGTTTTCGCTCCGCCACAATACGGGTAATTTTTTCAGCAGTTACCATGGCTACTTCTTCCAGTATTTCCAGGTGTATCGGCTTAAAGAAATTTTTGTGGGAGCTTTCACAGTTAATCAGCCCGATAACTTCATTCTCCACGATGATGGGCACCACAATCTCAGATCCCGCAGAAAAGTGCACTTCAAAATAACGTTGGTCCGCAGAAGTATCGTTGACAATGGCCGACTTACCCGTGGCTGCAACATTACCTGTAATACCCTTACCTACCTCAATAATCAGTGGTGAATTAATGCGCTTATCCCCTACGCGCTTGCTGCCATAAGCCGTTTTGGCCTGTAAAATATTGCCCTTTCGCATGAAGATCATAGCATCTTCGAGGTGCAAATGAGCCAATACCTCATCGGTTATAGCCCACAATAAATCATTGATAGAGGTGGTATTGAGTACCCGAGATTTAAAGTTACTCAAAGCCTCATTCAACTGGTTTTTGAGATATTTTACGGTATCGTTACGCACCAGGCAACTGATACCACTCAGTTCACCTTTGGAGGTAATGGGGTGGAGTTCTACGGTGATATGGCTAAAGCGGCCGTAAAAATTTTCGGCTAGTTCAAAAAACTGCGATTGCCCGGTTTCCAGCACCGCGTGGTAATGTTTCATCCACAACGGAAGGTTGGTTTTATTGCGCTTATGATAAAGGTCGAGAATGTGGTCTCCGGGCTCAAAATCGTAATCGAAAGATTTTTTGAAGATGTCGATGGCCGCCTTGTTGGCGATCACAAAACGCAGGTCGGTATCCAATGACCATAGATACAATGATAGGTTATCCACCAGTGACGATAAACGATCGCGCGAAACCCTGAGCTCATTTTCGAGGTTTTTTTGCGGAGAAATATCTTCCATTGAAATAATCAGGAAGTCTTCGATTTCCGAGCTCAGGCTTTTACCGGTAAGCCGCACAAAAACCTCCCGGCCTTGCTTATGCCGAAGGGAGCATTCACAATGGGAGTCCGATAGAATGAGTTTTTTATCGAGCTTTTGGGAATCACAATGGCTCACAAAATCCATAAAACAGCGGCCATTCACCTCTTCGGACCGGTATCCGGTAAGTTGTTCAAAAGACTCATTAACCCTAACAATCTGGTCACTCTCATCCAGGATAACAATACTGCTTTCAATGGTTTTAAAAACCACATCCATCAGGTTATTCCCACTCTTAATATGTTGTTCTACAAAGAGCTGCCCGGAATAATCATTGGCTTCTACCAACAGTGCCTTAATACCACCGTCCTTATTGAAAACCGGGTTTACAACATACTTGAAGTAAATTATCTCGCCCTTGAGTCCGTCACACTTCAGAATATCGGTAACTTCCTTTCCACCCAAGGCCTTTTCAAGGATGGATTGCACTTCTTTCTCAATCTTGCTTTTCGATCCCGGCAAGAGATTCTTACCTTTTTCAAGAGCATGATGGAAGATTTTTTTGGATAGGTCATGCGCGTGGTTGTTGGCATAAAGAAGCTTGAGCTCCCTATCCAATACCATGAATACCTTTTCTACATCCTCGAAAATATCTTCCAATCGGGTCATAATCCCTGCTTCCCTTACTAATGATCTTAATTCTTCAGAAAATACGGGGTTTTTCACCATTACGTAACGATTAGTGGTGCTAATATAGTATTTCCCTGAAAGAAATGTACTACACCCCTATCGTTTAGACACTAAACCCCGCTTTTAATCTGTAAATATTTTGCCGGGGTTCAGTATTCCATAGGGGTCAAAAACCTTCTTAATGGCTTTCTGTAAATTCAATTCCACCGGGGAGAAAACAATATCCATATAGTTTTTCTGCACCCAGCCAATGCCATGCTCGCCACTTATGGTACCACCCAAACTTTTTACCAGTTCAAAAATTTCCCTGATTCCCTTAGGAAGTTCTTCCTCCCAGGCCCGGTCGCTCATCCCACCTTTTACAATGTTCACGTGCAGGTTGCCATCACCCGCATGGCCGTAGCAAACGGATTTAAAACCATAGCGATTGCCAATATCCTTAACCCCCTTCAGCAGCCTGGCTAACTCAGCCCGCGGCACCACCGTGTCTTCTTCTTTATAAATACTGTGCGACTTAACGGCTTCCCCTACTCTCCTCCTTAGTTTCCAAAGCGCTTCTTTATCATTTTCATTGTCGGCAAACAAAACTTCACCGGCACCAAAATTCTCCACTACACTGGCAATATCTTCACAATCCTGCATCAGTACTTCTTCATTATTGCCATCCACCTCTATCAATAAATGCGCTTTTACTTCATCACCGATGGGTAATTGAACCTCATCCACGTATTTCAAGGTCCAGTCGATAGCATCCCGTTCCATAAACTCCATGCCACTGGGAGTAATACCTTTTTGAAAAATGGCGGATACTGCTTCGCAGGCCTTTTCAGCTTCCGGGAAGGGTATCAGCATCAACATACTTTTTTTAGGATAGGGTATGAGGCGGAAAACCACCTTGGTAATAATACCCAAGGTGCCTTCACTACCCACCATAAGCTGGGTAAGGTTATAACCGGTGCTGTTCTTCAAAACATTGGCCCCGGTCCATATAACCTCTCCATTGGCCAGCACTACCTGTAAATTGAGAACGTAGGCATTGGTTACCCCATACTTTACCGCTTTGGGCCCTCCGGCATTCAAGGCCAGGTTACCTCCCAAAAAACTACTCCCCCAACTGCTGGGATCAGGTGGATAAAACAAACCTTTTTCCTTACAAGCCATGTGAAAAACCTGGTTAATTACTCCCGGCTCTACGGTAGCCTGCAAATTACGCTCGTCAATCTCGATAATGCGGTTCATTTTTTCCAGGGACAAATTGATACCTCCGGCCACAGGCAGGGCCCCTCCGCTAAGCCCGGTGCGGGCTCCGCTCGGTGTTACCGCTATGCGGTTATCGTTGCAATATTTCAAAATATCACTTACCTGTTCCACGGTTTGCGGTTTGAGCACGGCCTCGGGTAAAAAACTGAAATCTTCGGTTTCATCGTGGCTGTAGTCTTTCAATTGTTCTTCACTATCCAGGAAATAGGATTCACCTACAATATTCCTGAGTTTAGATTTATGTTCTTCGTTTAGCCTGGTGTAGTCCATCTCTGTTAAATGTTCTATTTTAGTCCGCCTTCTATATAATGTATTGTTAATTTCATGAAGAAATCAGTTATTACCTGCGCGCTGCTGATCATTACTGCCAGCACTTTTGCACAACCCAAAAAAGTGTCGCTCGAAGATGTTTGGCTGCGCTACAACTTTTACGCCCAGAGCACGTCAGGATTAACGTCTATGAAAGACGGCCTCCATTACACCGCTCTTACCAAATCAGATGATGGACCTACCATCGAAAAGTTCAGCTATAAAACCGGAGAGTCGGAGGGCTTTATTATCTCCGCAAAGGTAATTAAGGAACAAACAGGCAAAAGTATTGAATTCGACCACTATGAATTCAGTCCTAAAGAGGACAAGGTACTACTTGCAACCGAAACAGAGTCCATTTATCGCCATTCCACCAAAAGCTATTACTATGTTTATGACCTTAAGAACGGCAGCCTGGATTCCATTGCCGTTAAAGGAAAGCAGCAACTGGCTACTTTTTCACCTACCCGTAACCAGGTAGCTTTTGTGCATGAAAACCGCATGTACATTCAGGATTTTGATGAAAAAGGCACCAACCTTATTTCTTTTGGGAAGGGGCAGGACGATGCTTTTATTGCCGGTGCGGTAGATTGGGTATATGAAGAGGAATTCAGTTTTGATAAAGGCTTTTCCTGGTCGCCTGACGGAAACCACATTGCCTACTATCAATTTGACGAGCGGGAGGTTCCGCTGTTTTCAATGGACATTTACGGGCAGGGATTATACCCCTCGGAGTACGAGTTTAAATATCCCAAGGCGGGTGAGCCCAATTCAGAAGTGCACATTCACCTTTTCCACCTGAAGGATCAAAGAGACATTGCCATAGAGATTCCCGGTGATTACGAGTATATACCCCGTATTAAATGGACGCGTGAAAATGACGGGCTGGTGATTTATACCATGAACCGCCTTCAGAATCAGTTAACCCTGTGGAAGGTAAATGCACAGGATGCCCAGGCTAAATTGCTGTACCAGGAAAATGCACCTTCTTACCTGGAAATTAATGACGATATCCGCTTTATGGAGGATGGTTCGTTTATCTGGAGTTCGGAAAGGGATGGTTTCAATCACTTGTACCATATTTCAAACAAAGGTGAAATCAAAACGCAGATTACCAAGGGCAACTGGCCGGTTACCGAGTTTTATGGCATTGATGAGGATTCCGAAACCCTTTACTATCAGTCAGCCGAAGAATCGCCCCTTGAAAGGGCGGTTTACAGCATTGCCCTGAACGGTAAAAACAAAAAGAAACTTTCGCAAAAAACCGGGTGGAACTCGGCTGAGTTCAGCAATGGTTTTAAGTATTATGTACATTCCTACTCCTCAAAGGATATACCCACCCTTGAAACACTACATGCCAGTGATGGCAGCCAGATTCGTGTAATACAGGATAACGCTAACCTCAAGGCCAAACTGCGAGGGTATAACCTGGCCTCCAAGGAGTTTTTCCAGTTTACTACGGAAGATAAGGTGGAGTTGAACGGCTGGATTATGAAGCCTTTTGATTTTGATCCTTCTAAAAAATACCCGGTACTCATGTTTGTATATGGTGGTCCCGGGGCGCAAACCGTAAAAAACCAATACGATGGTTTTAACCGCTTTTATTACGAAACCCTCGCCAACCAGGGCTACATCATCGTTTCAGTAGATAACCGGGGTACCGGTGCCCGCGGCCGTGATTTCCGCACAATCACTTACCGCGAACTGGGTAAATATGAAACTATGGACCAAATTTCATCGGCCCAGTACCTGGCCACCTTGCCGTATGTTGATAAAAACCGGATTGGCATTTGGGGTTGGAGTTATGGCGGCTACATGAGCAGCCTGTGTATTACCAAAGGTGCCGATGTTTTTAAAATGGCTATGGCCGTAGCACCCGTTACCAACTGGCGCTTTTACGATACCATTTATACGGAAAGGTATATGGGTATTCCGCAGGACAACGCCAGTGGCTATGATGATAATTCACCCATCAACCACGTTTCCAAACTCAAGGGCCCGTACCTCCTGGTTCACGGCAGTGCTGACGACAACGTGCACTTTCAAAACACCACTCGAATGATAACGGCCCTGGTAAATGCCAATAAGCAATTCGACCTTTTTGTATATCCCGATAAGAACCATGCTATTGCTGGCGGATATACCCGTTTCCACCTCTACCAAAAAATGACCAACTTCATTAATGAAAACCTGTAGTTCAGGATTTTTGGATATTTTGGCGCACTTAACGAGAAATTAACAGAACTATTAAATAAACCGATACATGGCAAACGCTGTTCAGCCCATTAAACGCAGAGAGCTTTGGGGACACCCCGTTGGACTCTACATTCTATTTTTCACGGAAATGTGGGAACGCTTTTCGTACTACGGAATGCGCGCCATACTGGTGCTTTACATCACCAGTTCCGCCACCGGCCTGAACCCCGGGCTAGGATGGGATTCAACCGAAGCCTTAGCTCTGTATGGCTGGTACACCATGTTGGTTTATGTCATGTCTATACCGGGAGGTATCCTTGCCGATAAATTCATTGGTCAAAAGAAGAGCGTTCTGGTGGGTGGTCTAATACTTTGCGCAGGTCACGGAATATTAGCCGTGGAGCAGATGTGGGCCTTTTACACCGGTTTATTATTGATCATACTCGGAGTGGGTGGTTTAAAGCCCAATATCTCCACTATGGTGGGAGGCTTATACCGTGAAGGCGACATTCGCAGGGACAAAGGTTTTACCATATTTTACATCGGTATTAATATTGGTGCCGCTGCGGCTTCTTTAGCCGTAGGCTACGTTGGTGAAAAAATAGGTTGGCACTATGGGTTCGGTATGGCCGGTATCGGTATGGCACTGGGGCAGATTGTATTCATGTGGGGACAAAAATTTCTAAAAGGTGTGGGTGAAGCCCCTACCAAGGCGGAAGCCGGAGCCCAGGATGACGGACTCGGTCATTTGTTCAGGAAATTATTCCGTACCACCACCCCGCTCATTGGTTTCCTGGTAGTAGAGGCTTACGCGGCTTATTTACTGACTACGGGAACTATCGGTTACGGACTACTGGCTGCATTCCTGGGAGTGGTAGTTGGCTTGATGATGGTTATCTACACAGAGCTTACCAAAATTGAGAAAGACCGTTTTGTGGTATTACTACTCTCCTTCCTGCTGGTGATTGTTTTCTGGGGAGCCTTTGAGCAAGCGGGAGGATTAATGAATATTTACACCAAGGAAAAGGTGAACCGCATGGTTATGGGCTTTGAAATCCCCGCCTCGGTGTTTCAATCGGTAAATGCCATTTTCATTATCATTTTTGGAGCTATTGTGGCCAACTTCTGGGCGCGTAGAAAGAAAAAGGGTAAGGAATCTTCCTCCCTGTACAAGATGGCCATCGGTACCATTGTAATGGGAATTGGGTTTTTGTTTATGGCCAAAGCCTCTTTAGAGGTTTTAAGCACTGGTGAAGCTGCTCTGGTATGGATCATCCTGGCTTACTTACTGCACACCCTTGGTGAACTTTCTACCTCTCCGGTAGCATTATCATTCATTACTAAAATTGCACCGGCCAAGTACGTATCCATAATGATGGGGGTTTATTTTGCCGCCACCGGTCTGGGTAATAAAGTTGCCGGAGCAATTGGTGAGGCTTCTCAAACCGAGCCCATATATTCAGAAGTAAATACCAATTACGAGGGAATTGGCGGCTTTGTGCCAGATAGCACCCTTTCTAAAGCCGGTAACTTTGACATTTCAGCCCTGGCCTTTATAGAGGACGGAGAAGTAGTAATTACTTCTTCCGATAGTGAGGGCAACGTATCCGATTTTGTAAGGATAGATGATGAGAACCGGGCCCTGTTGACCGAAGCTCTCAGGGAAGAGGAATCTACCCGGGAAAATCCTCAGCACATCACCATCAATTATGAAAATGAAAAGGACTTCAGTGCTCTGAAAACAGATAAAAATATGCAAGTTAATTTGGCCAATTATTCGGGTGAAATTGTACTGTTTGAGGCCAGCAACAAGCGTGAGCTGATGACCTTTATTTACATAACTGCCTTTACGGCTGCTTTTGGACTGTTATTGATCCTGTTCCTCAAAAAACTGAAAAAACTTACCCACGGGGCGGAGGAAGCCGAACGTGATATGAGTGAAGATGAGCAGGAAGCGCAAATAGATGCGCATTAAAAAAGAAGCCTGATCATATAAAAGGCCGCCTCCCGTGAGGCGGCCTTCTTGTTTTAAGACCGGCTTAAAGGTGGTATATTTGGAATAGCTTTTGCCCACTATTTTGAAACTCCTGTCATGAAAAAATCACTTTTTGTATTCGTATTTGCACTGATTGCTTTCAACTTTTTAAAGGCCCAGGACCAACCGACCCATATCAACTGGATGAGCATTGAAGAAATGGAAGCCGCTAATACGAAAGAACCCCGTAAAATAATTATTGATGTATATACCGATTGGTGTGGATGGTGCAAGCGAATGGATAAAACCACCTTTCAGAACCCGGAGATCGTTCGCTACATCAACGAGAATTACTACGCGGTAAAACTAGATGGCGAAGCACAGGGGGTTATCACCTTTCGCGATGCTGAATATAAATTTGTGAAGCAAGGTAAAAGAGGGTACCACGAGCTGGCGGCTACCCTTTTGCAGGGCCGCATGTCATACCCCTCCATTGTTTACCTGGATGAAAACCTGGATATGATACAACCCGTCCCCGGTTATAAGAGCCCCGAGCAAATGGAGCAGATAATCAAATACATCGGGGGTAGTCATTACCAAACCACCGAATACGAAGAGTTTTTAAAGGAGTTTGAATCGGCCTTATAGTATCTTGTAAATAGTAAGTCCACTGCGAAGTTTAGGCTCAATGTAGGTGCTTTTGGGAGGCATGGTTTTACCCGTATCCGCCACTTCTTTAATCTGTTCCATACTTACCGGGAACAAAGCAAAAGCCAGGTCATACGCACCCGAATTCACTTTCTTTTTTAAGCCCTCCAAACCTTCGGTTCCGGGCAGGAAGCCTACTCTTTGATCGGTTTTAATATTCTGTATGCCCAGCAGAGGCTTAAGTATTTTTTTGGAAATGATCTGGGTGTCCAGGTGCTCTACCGGGTGGCCCGGGTCAAAACTGCCAGTGCGGGGAACCAGTTTATACCATTGCCCTTTTATATAAAGACTGATTTCATGCAGCTTTTCGGGTTTGTACACGTGCTCCCCTTTCAGGTCTATCAAAAAATCTTTTTGCAAACCCTCCAGGAATTCCTGGGGTGACAAACCATTAAAACCTTTAACCAACCGGTTAAAATCATAAACTTTCATCTGCTCTTCGCCTATCAGGAAAGCCATAAAGAAGCGATGGTTGGTGCCCTCCGGTTTGTTCTCTCTTTTATCAAGTCGCCTGGCCAGTAAAGAACTGCTGCTGCAGCGATGGTGACCATCGGCAATATACAAGGCTTCCTGCTCCTTAAAAACCTTTTGAATCTTCGTTAAGTCTTCCCGGTTGCCAATTAACCAAAGCTGGTGCAATACCCGGTCGGTGCTGGTAAACTCATACTCCGCCCGCTCGGCAATGTAGCGCGCAAAAATCTGGTCCAGTCTCAGGTCATCCTTGTACGTTAGTAATACCGGCTCTGCATTAAAACCGGTTACCTCCAGGTAATCCGTAAACATCTTTTCCCTTGGGGTAAGGGTTTTTTCGTGCTTCTTAATGCGGCCTTCAAAGTAATCTTCCACTGAAACAGCTGCTATCAAACCGATGTACTCGTTTCCTTCTTTTACCTGGCGGTACAGGTAAAAATTTTCTTCCTCATCCCTTATGAAGGTCTGGTCACGGCTAAAATCCTCAAAGCGTTTTTTCACCATTTGGTACCTGGGTTTACCAAATGAAAGGTGGCGCGCTCCCTCAGGGTTAATCACGTGTAGAAAGGTATAGGGATTGTTATTCAGCTTATCATCCAGTTCCTCTTCGGAATAGGTAAGGTACGAGCGGGTAGCTACCAGGTAAGCTTTATCGCGGGGTGGGCGGATGGCCCTGAAGGGTTTGATGCGGATCATAGAGCGAAAATACTAAAGCAGATGATTTCTGTTACCCATAGGATTTTTATCAAATTGCTAACTTCGGGCACACTTGAAATACAACCTTATGCAATATACTCTGAGCATTGAAATAGACCGACCTCGTGAGGAGGTGGTACGGGTTTTTGATAACCCTGACAACCTGAAGGAATGGCAACCGGGATTACTGAACTATGAACATATGGAAGGGGAGCCCGGTACCGAAGGTGCCAGGGCACGGTTGGAATACCAAATGGGTAAGCGGAAGTTTGATATGATTGAAACGATAATTACCCGCAAGCTTCCCGATGAATTTCACGGAACCTACGAAGTAAGTGGCACGCTGAACGTTCAGAAAAATTATTTTAAAGTGTTGGATGAAAACCGCACTTTGTGGACTTCAGAATCGGAATTTCGCTTTAAGAGCTTCGGAATGAAGCTTATGGCCTTTTTAATGCCCAAAGCTTTCAAAAAACAGTCGTATCAATTTATGGTGCTGTTCAAGCAGTTTGCCGAAAAAGTCTTGCCCGAACCACAACCTGCTTAACATGGCCAAACGGACCTTAGTAGCTCTCATACTGCTTCTTTTAGCCCTGGCCTTATTCGGATGGCTGGGTTACATTGAATTAAGGGCCGAAGAACCCCGCAGGGCCATTGTATCGTTGGAAATGTGGCTTTCGGGCAATTGGGTAGTACCCCAAATCAACGGGTGGACGTATTACAACAAACCCCCGGTATTCAACTGGATAATGGCGTTGTTTTTTACTATGACCGGCTCCTTTAGCGAGTGGGTAGTCCGGTTGCCCTCCCTGCTATCCTTCCTGGTATTGGGTTTACTGCATTACCGTTATGTGAAAAAATACCTCAACGGCCGGGTCGCTTTACTTTCTTCCCTGTTCTGGCTTACTTCAGCCGACCTCTTATTTTACGGCTCCGTGAATACGGGCGAGATCGATCCCTTCTACGCTTTGGTAGTTTACCTCCAGGTGGTTATTATTTTCCAGGGCTTTTACCATCAAAAATACTGGAAGCTGTTTTTGTGGTCGTATCTGCTTACCGCGGTAGGATTTCTCACCAAAGGTTTGCCTTCACTGGCTTTCCAGGCACTTACGCTATTGGGTGGAGCCCTCTATTTCAGGAAATTTCGGATACTTTTCGGTGTAAAGCACTTGCTGGGAATCGCGTTACTGGTCATTTTATGCGGAGCTTACCTCTACCTTTACGACCAAAAGGACGATGCGGCCGCTTTTTTTGTACGTCAGTTTAAAGAAGCTTCCCAACGTACCGGCCTGGAAACGCGGCTTTCAGATACGCTTTGGCAGTTTCTTTTCTTTCCCTGGCGGCTGATCCAATTGATGTTGCCCTGGTCATTATTACTGGTGTTCTTTTTCCATCCCACCTTTAAAAAGCAGCTTTTTGAAAATAAGTGGTTGGGCTATTCCGTCATTTTTGTGCTCTTCAACATCGGGCTGTATTGGATTTCGGGAGACTTCAAAGCCCGTTATTACTATATGTTCCTGCCTTTTATCCTCACCTGGTTCGCCTACTTTTTTGATCAAAACCAGGAAAAGTTGCTCCGCACCACAAGAGTGTTGTTTGGCTTGTTTTCGGTGATTGTGATTCTTTTCCCGTTCATGATGCTGGTTCCGGCCTTTATTCCGCAAACGGCCGTGCTGCCCGGAATTGCCTGGCGCGTTGCCGTTATGGTACTACTGGCCTTGATTACACTTTGGGTTTACTTCAAAGGCCCTTCGCGGATATTGGCCATAGTATTGCTAATGGTGGTTGCGCGTATTGGCTTAAACCTTTATTACCTTCCTGCCCTGCAGGCTGATAAAAACGTAATGTACTACCGCGAAACTATGGCCGAAATGCTGGAAATTACAGGTGATGAACCGATTTATCTTTACGGACGCGCCCACCATTTTCCGAGTGATGCTTCAATAGGGCCAATTACCTTTGAAGAAACCACCCTCACTACCGCACCTCTGATTGCGTACCAGATACCTTATTATATTACCCGTCATAACCACCACATACTTCAGTTTACGGAACGATTGGAGCCAGGACGGTATTACATTGCGCGGGCCGAGCTATTGGTAGGTCTGGAGTACAAGGCTCTTTTCCGCTTTGAGGATAAATGGCAACAAAGGCAGATGGTCTTGATCAGGCCTTAAGCTCCTTTTCAAGACTACTGGGAAAGAGTACGAAATAAGAACCCAGCAGTGAAGAAAAAGCCAGTGACAAGTAAAACAAAAGGCTGATGGCCAGGGAGAGCTCCATGTTGAGTCCCAGGTAATCGGCCCCGAAGACAAAAGCCATTTCCCGCGCTCCAATCATGGGCAGTATAAAAGCGAAGCAACTGAGCAGGAAAACAAAAATGTAATCCAGCATTTGCCCCTCAATACCAATAGCCAGTATAATAAAAAAGGTAGTGGCTGCTTGCAATACCTGCACCAATATAGAGTAAATACTGGTGGATATCCAGGCCGGTAAAAAAGACCGGAAAAACAAGCGTAAAACCAACCAGTATCCAAAGTAAACCAGTGGTATTAACAGAAAAACCAGGTTTTTATGGGGAATTTCAAACTGGCTGAACCAGAAAAAAATAACGCTCAATAAGCAAAGAGCTACCAAACCACTGGCCCGGTCCAGCAAGGCAGAACTTACCAACTTTTTCACTTTAATGGTAAAGTGCTTCTTTATCCAAAAAGCCTTATACCCCTCTCCTCCCACCAGCGGAATAAAAAGATTGTAGAACATACCCAGAAAGTTCAGCTTAACGTTAAGCCTTTCTGACAAGTACAATTGTTGGGTACGGTATAAGCGATTCAACCGAAAAGAGGCAATGAACTTGGAGGCGAAGAAGGAGAGAAAGGCCAGTATCAGGTAATACCATCGTGCTTGTTGCAGGTAAGTTCCGGCCTTGGAAAGATCCACCTTATTGATAATGATGTAAAGTGCCACCAGGCTGAGGATAATCCGGATGGCATACTTCAGCACTTTCTTATTCATACCTCAACAAAATCACCGTAAAGAAAGGAAAATTAAGCGACCTCTCCATTATGGAATCAATCATACGATTCTGATTATTGAAATTTAAATTCCATAATCAAAAACTATATGTGCATTTTGTTTTACATTTTAAAATTACCCGTAAGCCCACAGAAATAAAGTTGCCACTAACCCTAAAATCGTAACTTAGCCCTTTCACGACTCTCATACTTGTCTGCCCCCTTTGATCTTGACTATAATTAAAGCAACTAAATGAGCCAACACTCGAACATGGCCGTCCTGATAGATGGTGATAATATACCATCTGCTAATGTGAAGGAGATGATGGCAGAAATAGCCAAATATGGCAATCCAACTATAAAGAGAATTTATGGTGACTGGACAAGGCCAGGTTTGAACAAATGGAAGAACCTGCTTTTGGAGAATGCCATAACGCCAATTCAACAATATGGTTACACCAAAGGTAAAAATGCTACTGATTCCGCAATGATTATTGACGCTATGGATATTCTTTATAATAGCAAAGTGAGCGGTTTTTGCTTAGTTTCCAGCGATAGTGACTTTACAAAACTTGCCACGAGACTCAGAGAGGCCGGAATGCTAGTAATAGGAATTGGAGAAAAAAAGACTCCCAATCCGTTTATAGTTGCTTGTGATAAATTTATATACCTTGAAATACTTACAGGCCAAACGGAAGATAAAGCAGAAAAGAGGGAAAAGGATAAATCAAGCATCGAGAAAATTAGTAGTCGTGAAATTTCTTTAATCACCTCATCTATCCGTGATTTATCAGATGAAGACGGATGGGCGTTTCTAGGAGATGTTGGTGGCCTTATCCAAAAGAAGCAGCCTAATTTTGACTCAAGAAATTATGGGTTTGAAAAATTAACGCCTTTAATTCAGTCGATTGGAAAATTTGAAATTGAACAAAGAGAAGCCCCTAAAAGTAGACACAAATTAATTTTTGTGAAGAATAAAGAAATGCAGAAAAATCTGTCTAAAGCATAATGTAAAGGTTTACCTCTCAATGCTAATTTTCACCAAAACTGCACTCAGGTAGATAGGCTTTCAAAGACTAAAGGTTTTGGGTTTACCATCTCAAATTTGATTTAAGCAACTTTCCTGAGCTTGCTTAAATCAAATATCTTAATTGATAAAAACAACACCCAACTGAAAGGGTTAGAGTAATAGTTCCCTCCTTTTATTTTTTCGAGACCTATATATTACCAATTAAATAAGACAAATTTTATAACTGCAACACATGCTAGTATCAAAAAAAATAAGCCTTAAAAGGATTCTAAGGGGTACTTGGCAGCATTTATTATCTGACTTCCTAACCTGCCTGCTTACATATTACTTATACGTCTATATTATAAAAAGTCAGTTTCAACTCCCGGCTCTTGTACCTGCTATCCTTGGAACTGCGTTATCATTTTTTATTGGTTTTAGTAATAACCAAGCCTATGACAGATGGTGGGAGGCCCGAAAGATATGGGGCTCATTAGTTAACGATAGTCGAAGTTGGGCGCGTCAGGTTATGTTTTATACTAAACTCATCTCCAATCATAATACTGGTAAATATGAAAATTTAAGACACAACCTGATCTATCGTCATATTGCTTTCATATATGCTCTTAAGCAGAAGCTTCGAAAATCGGGAGTTAATGAATATCAAAATTATTTGGAAGCAGGAGAATTGGAAAAAATCAAGGATAAAAAGAATAAAGCCAATGCAATCCTGGATCTTCAAGCGAGAGACTTGAATGAAATGCTAGACCACCGAGCTATTGACGGATTCCGCTTTTTGGAGCTCAACGGACTTAATGTGAAATTTTGTGATGAAATGGGTCAGTCGGAACGCATTTTCAATACGGTTTTCCCTTTGACTTACGCCTTTTATACACGCATCTTTATTTGGATTTTCATAATCAGCATTACTATGGTGGCTGCGGATCATGTTGACAAATGGGCTATTGTAGTTGGAACATTGGTCGGTTACATCTTTCTAACCACTCATAAGATAGGAGGCACATTATTGAACCCATTTGATGCAATCGATTCCGGCATAGCCCTTGATCAAATTAGCAGAACTATTGAAATAGATATGCTGGAAACCTACGGAAAACAAAATTTACCTGAAGCTATTACCAATGAGGGCAAGGAATATGTAATGTAGGGCACTTACCAGTTCTATAACAGGATTATAGTTTTAGAGATTTAAACTCTCTTTTGCCTAACACCTCCTTAGTATTTTCCCTACGTAAATTTTTTATGGTGGCCGCCAAATAGATTCTTCTATTCAAAGAAGCAGAATGCTATACCCAATAACCTTAAGGAACAAGCTGCGGGCATCTCAGGAACCTGGTTTAGTATTTTTTTGAAGGTTAAGCCATTTCTCCGCGTCAAATGGGTTAGTGAAACTCCAGAATGACTCACTATTACCAATATTGGTTACCTCAACACTGGTATTCTTGTAACCGTATATGCGCATTGCCAGGTACCTTTTTTTATCAAGAGTAGATTCGGAAAGAGTATTGTGAATTTCGTTTCCCGGAATAGGTTTTGCGGAAGAAGCTATACTCGCGTCTTTGGAGGCAAAGATCCGCAATATGTTTGCACTTATTCTCCCTGCACGCCAAAGGGCAATCATGGCCTCCCCAATTTCTTTATGCCTTTTACTCTTGCTTCTTGGACTGGGTATTATAACAATATCGATATGTTGCTCTGGCCATAAGTTTAAAATGGCTTTCATAATATGATCCTGTGGAATAGGTTTTTGATCTGGGCGGTTATCAGGGCTCCCTATGGTTCCTTCAGCCGTAAGGAATGTTAAGGCCTCATTAAACTTTGTTACAATTTCGGCATCACCGGCCCGGCTCAGGCATATCACAAAAACTTTCCATGCCGGATTATTTAAAATAGTGCCCCCTACCCACAATGTCTCATCATAAGGGGTTGATGTTACTACTATTACCTTTCTCGAGGCTTCCATATATCCCATTTTTTAAAAATGGGTATTTCGCCAAACAAAACCATTACATGTTAGTCCCGGGATCTTATACAAATCACATATTTAAACGCCTTCCCAACTTTATCGTATGTAATTGGCCGTGTTTAGAAATATCGGAAAAGCCTGGCCCGGACAGAGTAACCCAGACCAGGCATTATGGTAAGGTGGCCTAGTGCTTAATGTTAAGAATTTGCGGTCTGATCTTCATCCACGGGTCTTATTTCCCGTTCAAAATAGACCAGTTCCTTGTGTTCGGGCTTACTGGGTATCCTGCAATAATAGATCCTGTCAATATAACGCCTGATAACGAGTTTTAAGTCCGGCTCAACCAGTGCATAAACTACGGTACCTGCTGCATACTTTCCAACCAGGTCTTTCATTGTATTGATTCTCCTTTAATCCTGCACTGGCGCATTGCGATAAAATCAGAGAGGTTAAAAAATGTCCTGACCTTTAGTTCCAAATCCTCAAGGGAGTTTAGGATATTGTCGATAAGTGTTGCTTTGTATAGCCCTAACTTCTTTGATATAGCTCTTTTCATAAGTGTTATTTAGCTTTTTATAAAATCAAAGGGCGGACCGTATGAATAGGACCGCCCCTTGACAAGAGCGAGTACCCAAATGATAGCATCAGGTAGTCCGTAATATTTAACTTTTTACATGTCCATTTTTAAGTATGGAAATAACTTCCAACTTTCCTTTATCCAATTTTGAAGATAACCTGTTTACCAACTGATCCTCCTGGCCAGTTTCCCATTTCAGATCTTCATTTGAAAGCTGAGGGAACTTTTGTTTCAGGTTAGTAGATTGTTGTTTCCAGTTACCGGATATCCTGAAGCCCTGAGTGCCTTCTTTTTTCTTGCTTTCCATTATTTTATATTGTATATCAAAGGTGGGTAATCTTACCCGGCCCTGTATTATACCTCTTAAGGAAAGAATTGTATCTATCACAGATCTTCCAGGTTGGTCCGCCTCTTTTCCTTTAGCTTTTTGTAAAAAGTTGGTGTGAGTCCGGTAATATTTTTAAACTGTTTGGATAGGTGTCCTACACTGCTGTAATGTAGCTTATAGGAAATCTCAGTCAGGCTTAACTCATCGTAAAGCAACAGTTCCTTTACTCTTTCAATTTTATGAATTATGATAAACTGTTGAATGGTAGTTCCCTTCACTTCTGAAAAAAGGTTGGATAGGTAGGTATAGTCGTAACCCAGCTTTTTGCTTATATATTCAGAGTAATTTACCTCCGGAGGTTCATCGGAGTAATGAATCATTTCAATAATCACATTTTTTACTTTATCGATGATGATGCTCTTTCTGTCATCAAGCAGCTCCAAACCAGATTTGAGGAGCCGGGCTTGAAGAAGCGCACGTTGCTCTTTACTAACTTCTTCCACAGTCTCCACAACACCAAGGTCAATTCCCAACGTATGAAGGCCAACTTTAGCCAACTCTTCCTTCACAAGCAATTTGCAGCGAAGGCTTACCATATATTTAATATATAACATCATAATTTTTACAGCCGAGGTTTAGGAAATTAGAAGTTTTAATCCTGGCTAACTATTATGGGATCTACTGTAAGGCAACCAGCTATAGTTAATTTCCGATAAAAGAGAATACAGGTTCTTTATTTCATTATCCTGAATTATCCTGAACTAAGGGTAATGACGACTGCCCATAAAAACCATTAAAGCACAGAGAAGTTTACTTAATATACTAAATGGCCCTGAATGATTCTTACTGCAGTTGGAAGAAATTTTAGGTTTTATTCTGATAACAGAAGAACCCGTTGAACTCCGATAAGCATCAATATCAAAATTCCTTAGACCACCTTCGCAGACTATATGACGAATTGAAAGTTATGCATCCCACGCACGAAAGTTGCAACGATAAGATTGGTGGGTACACCATCACGGTAAAGTATCTTGCCGTTGACCCAAACCCTTTACGCGAAAGCCTAAAAAGTGCTTTGCAGGTTGTGAACAAGTATAAAAAGTAAGGTCATCTAAATGATTTGATGCCCTGCAAGCTTTTTTCTTGTTCCGGCAATCATGGGGCACTGTCCTATTTCAATGGCTCGGATAGTTGTTTTATCAAGCCCGGTTAAGAGGGTAAGTTGCTCCTACGTACAGTCATGCCTCATACGGTAAGCAAAAACGTGGCTTTCCAGTTGAGGATAATCCTGCAAGCATTTGGGGGTATAGCCAAGAAAATGAATAAGCGGTATCAAAAATTTGGACTTGGCTTTTGCCCTTCCACTTTCCCAATTGCCAATAGTCTTCGGATTTTCGGGATAATATTCCGGTTTTGGCTTTTCCGCTTCAAGTCGAATAGTTGTAAAAATCACGCGAAAGCCCATCCTTAGCGTATAACTTTGTATTGAAATTAAAGTACTTAGAATATGAAAAGCCAGATAGGCCTTGAAAAAGATAAATCTCAAAAACTAGCCCAGCGGCTTAATGATCTCCTTTCCAACTACCAACTTTTTTATATCAACACCCGCGGTTTTCACTGGAATATTACCGGTGATAAGTTTTTCGAGCTGCATGGAAAGTTTGAAGAGCTTTACACCAATTCACAGGAAAAGATTGATGAAATAGCCGAGCGTATCCTTACCCTGGGTTTTACTCCACTGCACACCTTTACGGCTTATCTTAAAGGCTCTTCAATTAAAGAAGCTGTCAATATATCCAATGGCAAAGAAGCCGTACAACTAGTGGTGGAAGCCTTTGGCGTGTTGTTGGAAATTGAGCGTGACATCCTTGAACTATCAGGTGATGCCGGTGATGAAGGTACCAACGCACTAATGAGTGACTATATCCGGGAGCAGGAAAAACTGGTTTGGATGTACTCCGCCTTTTTAAAATAGATATTATGACGAACGAACCCGAATTGAAATTTCATACCCGTAAGTGGGTAAAGCCCGAAGACCTTAATCCGAACAATACCCTCTTTGGAGGAAGCCTCTTAAAATGGATTGATGAAGAAGCCGTGATTTATGCCATTATTCAATTGCAAAATCCAAAGGTAGTAACCAAGCTTATTTCCGAAATCAATTTTATAAGCGCGCCTGTGCAAGGGGATATCATTGAACTGGGATTGACCGCCACCAAATTTGGTAAAACTTCTCTAACTTTACGTTGTGAAGTTCGTAACAAATTAACCCGGGAAGCCATACTGAGCATTGATCGTATGGTTTTTGTGAATTTAGGGGCTAACGATAAACCTGCCCCCCACGGTAAAACAGAAATAACCTACGTTAAAAACCGTTTGTAAAAACAAAACGGGGGAAAACATAAAGGCCGCAAGTATTTACTTGCGGCCTTTTGCTTTGGTAAGCTCATGGTTGAAAGAGTTCACTGATAATCAACTCCCCATATCACTGGCCATCAAAGCTTTCAGAAATGTTAAAATCAGTTAATTTATTGCTAATCTGATTTTTTTCGCGGAATTTAGAATTCGAAACTAAAATTTATTAAAATGAAAAAAGTAGCTACAGCTCTAGCTTTGGCCATGGGATTCTCTATGCTCGGCCAAAAGCTTGAAACAAATCCTAATGCGCTGAACAAAAGCGCAGTACCCGCTAAGGCCGATCCTTATCTGGATGAAGATTACCCGGGAGCACAAAAAAGTACTCCTACACCCAAAGGCAAAAGTTCCGCAGCGGTATTGTGGAGTGAAGACTTTGGTTCTGGTTTTAGCAGCCCCAACGGTAATTGGGTGGCCAGTGGAATGAACTCCAACCTGGTAATGTATGATAGTAATGGCCCGGACAGTCTTTTACAATTCAACTGGGGACCACTGCCATCACCTACCGCCAGTAATGGTTTTGCCATTTTTGACTTTTATGCCCGCATCCCGGATGTAAATGGTTTTGCCACCTCTCCTGCGGAAGGATTATTGACCTCTCCGACTATCAATTTGAATAGTCCTGATGTTTTCCTCTCGCTCCACCAGCAGATATTTCACTGCTGTAACCTCAATTTGGAAGTTTTTATAGAGGTAAGTACCGATGGCGGGGCTACCTGGCCAGCAGCCAATCGTTTCAAAACCAATATTGTAGATAGAAATGCTCGCCACTGGGACCTGGGCCTGGGTTATTACTTTGAGTATGACCTTTCCGGTATTCTTTCCGGCAACCCCACCAATAACGTGAAAATCCGTTTTAATTGGACTTCAACCTCACCGGATGCCAACGGGCAATATTCAAACAACTATTTCTGGATGATCGATGATATCGAGATTAGTGACCTGCCCCGCCATAAGGTGAAGTTTACCGATTTTGGTGGTGCTCCCGCTCATGACTTTATCGTTGATGGTGATGGGGCGAACACCAAAACCGGGGTAATTTGCCTGGATGAGGCTTTACCTATTTCCTTTGATTCCAACGTTTTTAATTTCGGAACTGACGATCAAACGGGCGTGGACCTGCAAGTGCAGATCTATGATGCCAGTGGAAACCTTGCCGGTACTGTGCAGTCCAGCAGTAATTCAACCCTGTTGAAAGGAGATACCCTGGATTTTAACTCCCTAACCACCAGTGCATGGACTCCTACTGCAACCGGCAACTATACCTTTGTGTATAGTGTTATTTCCGATTCTATACCCGTAAGCCTTAATGCAGAAGTAGTACGCGATTCCTTTCCCCTGGTGGTGACAGACAGTGTGACTTCTATTGATTTCAGCACTTTTGGCAACTCAGTAGGAACCTCTGAATTAGGTAATGACGGCAGTGCGCTGGCGGTTCGTTATCACTTAGCTGTTCCCAGTTTTGGAAACACTATGGTAGAAATCCCTGACCTGATTATTGACTATTCCACAGCTACTGTAGCCGGAGGCGATATTCAGATAGAGGTTTACGATACAACGGGCTTCGATTTCCAGAATGGATTTGGAGGACCAGCCCTGGTTTCTAAAGCTTTTACCCTGGGAACACCAGAAGACAATGGAGCGGTAGTGAGCTACGACCTCTCAATCAATGGTACACCGTTAATGGTTAACCCCGGTTCTTATTACTTTGTGGTGTATATGTTCTCCAACCAGGGCAATAACCGGGTTGCAATAGCCAATGACCAAACTTTCCCGAGTACGGGTACCAGTGCCGTTATGTTTGATATTGGCGATGCCCGCTGGTACGTTGGTTACAATGACTCCAAAACGTTCAATGCTCCCTTTATTAAGGTAAAGAAGAATCCTAATACTATTGGACTTGAAGAGGTAGTACGCACGGATTATATGAACATTTATCCCAACCCAAGCGATGGGCACCTGGCCATAGAAATGGAGCAGGGAGGAACCTTTAAGTTGGATCTGGTAAATACGGCCGGTCAGGTAGTGGACTCTCGCCCTGCAACAGCCAACGGAGGTGAAAAAATAGATTTGAACTACACTAACGTAGCTCCCGGAACCTATTTCCTGAAAGTGGAAGGCAAAAATTATCACAGAACCGCAAGGATTGTGATCCAATAATATTTGGTTTTGGTTAATCGCAAGAGACCTCCCCATTTGAGGGAGGCCTCTTTATTTTTTATGATGAGGGTTGATTTTGTAAAACTGCAAAAGATCGTAATACCGGCCTTCGTAAAAATGCACATCGTGAAAACGGGCTTCCAGTTCAAACCCCAACTTTCTTACAATGGCTTGCGAGGCCAGGTTCTGTGGCAATACTTGAGCGATCAGCCTGTGCAGGTTCACCTCATCAAACATAAATTCCATTACGCAGCGGGCGGCTTCGGTGCCCAGTCCCCGTCCCCAGAATTCTTTCATAAGGGAGTACCCCAACTCGCCCCGGTGGCTGCCGTGATCAATTTCTTTCACCGTCATTAGTGCCACATAGGTTTGAGACGCCTTCAGAAAAGCCGCCCACTGAACGGCCTGCCCAAGCTCTCTGGCCTCTTCAAACCTGGCCCACCAGTTTTCCTGCTTTTCAGGTGTATCGTGCGCTGGCATGAGCATTCCGTCCCGGATTTCACGGTCCGCCATAACTTGCATTACCAGGTTGAAATGCGATCTCTCTAACGGGTACAAAACCATGCGCTCCGTTTCCAGAACCGTTGGTTGAGACAAAACCTTAAGATTCATGTCTTAATGATTTTAGTTTTAGGGTATCCCGAATTTTCCCGCTGGCCTTTACCCGCTTTTTAGGAAAAGGGATACTTATTGGCATCGATTACCCGGGCCGCAATTTTTCTACGGATTTGGGTTACGTTGATCGGGTTTTGAACTTTGGTAAAACGTTTCAGCCCCATGAGCAGCATACGCTGCTCGTCTCCTTCAGCAAAACTGTAAATGGCTTCCCTGCCAAAACGCCCCACGTTTTCGGTGGCACGGTACAGGAACAGGCGGGCCATTTCAATTTCGGTTACCGCTGATTCCTCGCCATTTCGTTTAGCCAGTTTTTCGGCCCGTAGAATGCCACTTTCTGCAGCATATACTTCAATAATCATATTGGCCGCTGCCATCAACAATTCCTGTTGGTCTTCAATTTCCATGGCATATTTTTCCACCGCCTTACCGGCTACCATCAAAATGGACTTTTTAAGCTTGCCTAAAATTTCTTTTTCCTCGGCAAAAAGGGTGGAGTAATCCGGGGTATCAAAAGAGGGAATTTCCATCAGTTCCCCGGCAATTTTCATGGCGGGCGACATGAGGTCTAACTCTCCTTTCAACGCTTTTTTCAAAAGCATTCCTACGCTATGCATCCGGTTAATCTCATTGGTACCTTCGTAAATACGCGCTATGCGTACATCGCGATAGGCGGCTTCCATGGGAGCATCAGCACTGTAACCCATACCTCCGTAAATCTGTACACCTTCATCGGCTACGTAGCTGCCTACTTCAGAAGCAAATACTTTCATAATAGCGCATTCTATGGCGTACTCTTCTACTCCTTTGAGCTTGGATTCACTCATACTTTCCCCTTGTTCCTTCAAGCGGTTAATGTGGTTTTCGATATCCTGCCCGGCCCGGTAGGTAGCGCTCTCGGCCACCCAGGTTAGTGTAGCCATTTCAGCCAACTTTTGCTGGATAGCACCAAAAGAGGTGAGTTTTTGCCCAAACTGCTTCCGCTCGTTCGCATATTGTACCGAATGAGTCAACACTCTGCGGGCTGCTTCCAAGGTGGCTACCGCCAGTTTTATCCTGCCGTAGTTCAGGGCGTTCATGGCGATTTTAAAACCACCGTTGCGCTGCCCCAATAAATTTTCAACCGGCACCATACAGTCGTTGAAAAATACCTGGCGCGTAGAGGATGCACGGATACCGAGTTTATTTTCCTCTTCACCGAAGCTGATACCTTCATACGAGCGTTCCACAATAAAACCGGTGAGGTACTTATCGTCTTCAATACGCGCAAAAACAATGAAGAGATCCGCAAAACCTGCATTGGATATCCAAATCTTCTGACCGTTGATTTTGTAGTGCTTACCATCTTCGGTAAGCTCGGCCCTGGACTTGCCGGAGTTGGCATCAGAACCAGCACCTGGTTCAGTAAGGCAATACGCACCCATCCACTCACCCGTAGCTAATTTGGGTAAGTACTTTTTCTTTTGCTCTTCAGTACCGTATAGTGAAACAGGCAGGGTACCAATGCCGGTATGGGCACCATAGGCCGTAGAAAGAGAGCCTGAAACCCCTGAAATGCGATCACAAACCAACATGGAGGTATTGAAGTCCATGCCCAATCCGCCATACTCCTCAGCTACCGAAATGCCCAGTAAGCCCAGCTCACCGGCTTTTTTCATTAATTCGAGGGTAAAATCGTAGTCCTTTTTTTCAAAACGTTCACGGTGGGGAACCACTTCTTTTTCGATGAACTCGGTAGTGGCATTGGCCATCATTTGTTGTTCTTCAGAAAAATCCTCGGGAACAAACATTTCATCGCTGGAGATATCACGGATCAAAAATTCGCCTCCTTTAAGATACGCCTGCTTTTCAGTGGTAGTGGACATGAGTGCTAAGTGTTTTTACGTTTATAATTAGAAAGAGTTATCGCTAAAATGGTTCGCCCTAAATTACAAATTTTTATTATGCACGCATAATAAAGCCGTAAAATTTATCGCACTTTTTAAATGGTCCAACTACCAATTACAGGAAAGACCAACCTGTAAAAGGGGAGTAGCTTTGGAAGACCTATTCCAGGCTGTAGGTGTTTGATCGAGTATAGTGTAGCGCAAACCCGGACGGGCTATGACCGACCATGAGGGATTAAGGCGATACAATAAGGCTGGTCTCAAGGCCAGGTCTAAACGAAGGCCATTATTCTGTTCAACACCCTGGTCACTCATACCGTTGTAGGTGAGCAAGCCGCTAATTACCCCGGCACTCAGGTCAAAACTCCAGCGACCGCTGTACCAACGGTAACCGGCCATAACCGGAATTTCAAGGTAACGTAGATTGGTGCGCTGCACTCCAGTTATTTGACGATAGGTAAGGGTAGTATCGTAATGGGTGCTGATTACCGTATCAATCTCGTAATGTCCTTGAAACGGTCCATCGATAATCCAATTAGAATCCACCCTTTGCACCGGCACTTCCGTAAAATCCATTTGCGGCACACTATCGTTGTATTCACCCAGGTGCGCGTTGATATGTACCCCGGTTTGCAGGAAAAAGTTCTGGTTTAGGAATTCCACTTCCACGCCCAATCCAAATTCATAAGAGCCGGAGGTATTGTGAAAACCGTAGGTGGCCAGCATGGCTACGGAGTTGAGTTTAAAACCGGTGGCCGGATCAATTATAGAAGCTTCTTCTTCGGATTCCAGCAATTTCAGGCTTGGTTGCAGATCATTGGATAGGTTGTGCCAGTTCCTGTTCAATAGCTCAGTTTTAAGGCTTACCGTTTCCGTTTCTCTTTGGGCGGTATTATTGTTCAGGTAAGAGTCACCGGTTGGTTGCTGCCGTGCTGAGTTAAAAGAATTAGACAGGGAAGCGGTTAGCTGCCCGGAGGTTTCTTGCCCATTCTTTTCATTATTACTTACACTGTAAGTATTATCGTTATTGGCTATAACCGCTTCCTCGCTTTCGCTATTTGCCACATCCTCAGCATCGGTTTCCTGCAAGTCAGCTTCATCTGAACCATTTATAGCCCGGTGGGCATCAAGGCCATTTTCATTTCCGGCCGGCTCCGGTGTATTCGGAATAATCGCCCGGCTTTCTTGTTGTACAGAAACGGGTGCTTCCGGCTCATCAGCCGGCACTAATGTCCACCAGGCCAGCCCTCCTAATAAAAGTAAACCAGCAATCAACACCATACCTTTAAAGAGGCCCCGCTTATACAGGGGCACCGGTAACAAAGACGGGTGCCTGGCGATGCGTCCCTTCATATCGTCCCAGTCTGATGGCTTCGGACGCATATCCCCACTTTCCAACCTGTCTTTAAGTTTTTTCCACTCTTCAGACATCACACAACCTTTTTAATTTCCGTTTTTTTTTCAAGTCTCTCTCTTAACCTGGCCTTGGCCGATTGTAAATACCTTTTGGAGCTTCGCAGCGAGATATTCAAAAGGTCTGCTACCTCCTTATGACTATAACCCTCCATTTCAAAGAGGTTGAACACCATCTTTTCATTTTCGGGAAGGCTATGCAGAAGATTGTCCACCTCATCCTGCTCCATCTTTTCAATAACTTCATTTTGGGAAACCGCATCACAATGACCCGAATAGGTGTACACGTCCACCTGAAGGTCTATAGTCTCCTTATAATCTTTGGATTTCCGATAATGGTCAATTGCAGTACGTACCATAATTGTTGATATCCATGGGAAGAAGTCCCTCTTAAAATCATATTTGTGCAGGTTGAGAAGAACTTTTAAAAAGCCCTCGTTAAGCAGGGCCACTGCATCTTCACGGTTACGTTGAAATTTGACACAAGTAAGCATTAAACGTTCAAAGCACAGTTGATATAAATCATACTGCGCCCGCTGATCGTTCTTCAGACACTTTTTTAAAATTTTCTCTAGGTCTTTCTGCATACAAATATGTACGAAGACCACTTACCACAGGGCAAGTGACCTCCATACATGATTTTTAAAAAAACAGATCTTCTGGGTTCTTCATTTTTATGTTTGTTTTCATTTTTACTGAACTACCAGCCGGACGGTTTTCGCGGCATCCTGCATGGCAGCTTTTACTATATAAACTCCAGGAGGGATATTCTCCAACCGGATGATCTGTTCACCATCTTCTTCTCCCTTCCACTCTCTTATTAATTGCCCGTTTATTTGGTAAAGCCCTATTTTATCGAGGAAATTATCGTTTTCATCCCAGCTAAGGATTACTTCATCTGAAGCCGGGTTGGGGTAAAGGGAGTACTCAGCCCTACCGTCTTCAAATTCGTCCACACTAATTCTGGCCGGGTCCATTACCTGGAAGGTGAGATGGGCCTGTTCAAAAATTACCGTATCGCAAAAGGTATGCACACAGTTGGTAACGCCATCGTTAAAGGTTATCGTAAGGCAAATTTCGTAGGTACCGGGATTGGAATAGCTGTGTACCGGGTAGGCATTAGTGGAGATACTACCGTCACCAAAATCCCATTCGTAGGAGTACTTATTACCTAATTTAGGGTTTCGCCAGAAGATGATATTGCCATTAAAAACAATGGAATTTACCGTGTCCAGGAAAAACCTGGCCTCACAGTTGGGGTCGGCATAAAAGGTTTTGCAGGTTTTGTTATCCGGCTGGCAGCCCAAGTCTATACAATAAGTGAAGTAGCCTGGCTCCACGGGTCTTTCGAATCCGGAAACACCATTCTGCCAATCGCCATCGGAAAACGTCCATAAAGGGGTGATAATCTGGGGGGCAAAACCTACCGACTCAAACTCAAAACGGTAGAGGGACGAGTCATTATCTACCAGGGTATGCTTCAAAACCATATCGCAGGTATCGGCCGGACAGTTCAAAACAAATTTAAAAGTGGTACTGTCTGACTCAGGTCCAAAGCTGGCTATTTCAAAATCCAAAACCTGATTTTCATTGCAGTCATATACATAAGCATATAAACTGGGGGTAGTACCTGGTATGAGCGAATCGTGCACCCTGCCCTGGGCATCGGTGATAAATTTTTTCAAAGGAGTGGCCGATGCTCCGTAACCCCCACCTACATATACGGCATAATTGGAAAGTGGATTTCCACCTTGATCGGTAACCTCGGCAAAAATATCCACATAGTGATTAATAGGATTAAGGGTTAGCAGGTTACAGGGGTTAGGTGAGGATAAGGGATAGCGGGTACTATCTTTAGTGCTCATACAAACCAACTGGTGCCATGATTTTGTGTTGGTAGCGTAAGGGCTTTTCAATAAACCCTGAACACAGCCCACGCCTTCAACCCAATGACCTCCGTTAGCACCTTTAAAGTGAATACGCTTACGAAGCTTGCCGCCTATCATTACATCATCTACCAGTTCTACTTCAAGGTTAACTGTGCTGGGTAGTCCGTTGCCGTGGTGATCTTCCAGGTAAACATTGCTGATTACCTGCCCGGCCGTAAGGCTGAAATCATATAACAGCTGCTCAAAATTGCTATTGGGTGGCACAAAATATACTTTTTGTCCGGCAGGCCTTATAGCTCCCCGGTACGATTCACCACATACCTTCAACTTTTTGTAACGCTTACCGTAAATGGTAGTGTCTTCTTTGGTAAGGCATAAATTTTCAGCCTGGGCCAGTACGTATTGGTTGGTGGAATTCTGCTCAAAAATATTGTGGACGGTATTGATCCAGGTAGCATCAGACTCCGGAAAGGAAACCTGTGCCGAGAGCCATAAGCTCATTGCAAGTAAAAAGAGTGTGTAGAATATTTTCATATATACCTGAGGTTTACCCCTTTCATCTTCTATTACGGGAATGTTGAGAACAAAGGGCCAATATTTCAGGAATAAAAATAAAAAAACAGCCCGAAGGCTGTTTTAAAGAGTTTTAGAGGTTAATACATTTCATTGTACAATTCCAGTATAAGTAACTGCAGGCTGTACTGGCCGTACCATTGAGCGTGAACCGAAACTTGCGGTTCATCATTATGGGAGTGATGCGCGAATTTCATAGATCAACCATTTAAGAGTTTGAATTTTTTGAAGGATTTACCCTTGCGAATGAGCCAGGCGTGGTAAGCGCTGGGTATGTCGTGATTCCATTCGGGAAGAAGCAGCGTAATGGCAATCCGGTCGAGGTGAGAAATAAGCCCCGCCCATAGGCACAGGTTAAAAAAGAAATAATCGGACCCGGACCCCAACATGGCGATGAAAGCCATTAACAAGGTAATTCCCCAGAATTTAGATAGCCAGGCATGGGTGCAGGTTTCCTTTCCAAACTTTAAGAGGCTTACTCCATAACAGGATGCTTCCATTAAAAAAAGAAACAGGATGCCCACCTTATTTTGGCGCACCAGCTCCGGGTGAATGTGCCATAAGGCAAATCCGGCACTAAGCCAGAATAACATATCCACCTGGCTGTCCATCCTGCGCAATCGGGCACTGGACTGCCCTTGGTGGCGAGCTACTATTCCGTCCAAAACATCAGATGCAAAACCCAGGATTATCAGCGTGATTACCAACCAGGTGGCTCCGTTACCAAAGTACCAGGCTGTACCCCACATTACAGGAGCCATTAACAGCCTTGCGAAAATCAATAATTGAGGGATGTTCCTTTTCATGGTTTTCTAGTTTTTGTTACGCGGCTAAACTAGATGGATCACCACCTGCCGGAAAATCGATTTTTACCACAACTTACCCGACTTTGACAATTTTTAAAACCTTATTGCTGATTTCGCCAATTCTATTCACCGTGGTATTACTTTTTCATTCAAATGGATGCCAAAACGCGTAAATCATCGATTTCTAAAAAATAAAATCAGCGGGTAAGCTTAAAATAAGAAAGGCGGCCAATGGCCGCCTTTCTTAATGATTATGTGAAATAATTATCCGTTTACAACATTTCATAAATACCGGCTGCTCCCTGCCCGGTACCAACACACATGGTAACCATGCCGTATTGCTGTTCCCTTCGTTTCAGCTCATGTAAGGCCTGTACCGTAAGCTTGGCCCCGGTACACCCCAGGGGGTGCCCCATAGAAATGGCCCCACCGTTTACGTTCAAAATATCAGGGTTAATACCTAATTCACGAACTACGGCAAGGGATTGAGAAGCGAAGGCTTCATTGAGCTCAATGATCTGGATATCGTCCAGTTTCATTCCTGCTTGTTGCAGTGCCATGGGTATGGCCTTAACCGGGCCAATACCCATAATGCGGGGCTCTACACCGGCCGCTGCATAAGATACTAAACGGGCAATGGGTTTCAGGTTTAACTCCTTTACCATTTTTTCACTCATAATAATAGTGAATGCCGCACCATCCGAAGTTTGGGAGGAGTTACCGGCCGTTACACTACCACCCTCTGCAAACACGGGCCGCAAACGGGCCAGTGCCTCTTCCGAAGTATCCTTACGGGGGCCTTCATCTATATCCACCGTATAGGTACGGGTCTGGCGTTTTTCCTTCTCATCCAGGTAGGTTTCTTCCACCTCGATGGGAACGATTTCTTCCTTAAACTTTCCTTCATCAATAGCTTTTAAGGCCTTGCGGTGGGAGTTGAGAGCAAACTCATCCTGATCTTCACGGCTTACCTGGTACTTTTCAGCAACGGCTTCAGCCGTAAGGCCCATACCGTTGTACCAATCGGCATGCTCGCGGGCAATGGAATAGTTGGGGGTGACCTTAAAACCTCCCATAGGGATGTAGCTCATACTTTCCGTGCCACCGGCTATAATACAGTCGGCCATTCCCGCTCTTATCTTGGCGGTAGCTATAGCGATAGTTTCAATACCGGATGCACAATAACGGTTTACCGTTACACCAGGCACATCCACCACGTTGAGGCCCAACAATGAAATCAGGCGACCTACGTTCAGGCCCTGTTCGGCCTCGGGCATAGCGTTACCCACAATTACATCGTCAATCCTTTTTTTATCCAGTTCCGGAACCTGCTCCAGCAATCTTTGGATTACCCTGGCGGCCAGGTCATCGGGACGGGTAAAGCGGAACACGCCTCTGGGAGCCTTACCCACAGCGGTTCGTTTGGCTGCTATTATATATGCGTCTTGCATGCTTGCTCTTTTTAAGTTGTTTATGGTATTAGTTTCGAAGCGGTTTACCGGTTTTCAGCATATGCTGAATGCGTTCCAGGGTTTTACGCTCGCTGCATAAACTCAGGAAAGCCTCTCGTTCCAGATCCAGTAAATACTGTTCAGAAACATATTGTGCTTCGCTTAATGCACCACCGGCCATCACGTAACCCAGTTTCTGTACCATTTTCTTCTCGTATTCGGATATGTAGTTACCTTCCAGCATTTGGTGAGCACCTACAATAAAAGCTCCCAGGGCTTGTTTACCCAACACCTTAATATCCTTCTCCTTAACCGGCATTTGATAACCGCCTTCAGCCAGGGCCAGGGCGCGGGCTTTGGCATCGGCTATTTGCCTGCGTTTATTAATACTCACCCCGTCACGTCCGCGAACCAGGTAACCCAGGTTAAAGGCTTCCTCGGCTGACGTAGCCACCTTGGCCTGGGCAATCTTAATCAGGTTTTCGCGGTAGGCATTGGTTTCGATATCATCTTTTACATATCGAAGGGACGCTTGCCGGGTCAACTCTTTGGTTCCACCACCACCGGGAATCACGCCTACTCCAAACTCTACCAAACCGATATAGGTTTCGGCAGCAGCCTGTACAGCATCAGCGTGGAGGGTCATTTCACAACCTCCGCCCAGGGTGCGGCCATGTGGGGCCACCACCACCGGAACGCTGGAATAGCGCACACGCATTACCGTATCCTGGAAATATTTTATAGCGTAGTTGAGTTCGTCATACTCCTGCTCAGCGGCCATCATAAAAATCATTCCGATGTTGGCCCCAACGGAGAAGTTTTGCCCCTGGTTGGCAATAACCACAGCCCGGTAATCTTTTTCAGCCATCTCAATCCCTTTGTTGATACCGGCCAACACACCACTACCCAGGCTATTCATTTTGGAGCGGAACTCAATGTTCAAGACTCCGTCACCCAGGTCTTCAATGGCACACTCGTCATTGCTCCAAATGGTTTTGGTAGGACGAATGTGATCCAGTATAATGAAATCCCGTATGCCGGGAACTTCCACGTATTTCTTTTCAGGAATGGAATAGTAATGCAGTACTTCCTCCTTAATGTCATAGAAGGATTTCACACCGGCTTCCTTCATTTCCATAACCCATACCGCTACCTGGTGGCCTTCCGCTTCAATCAGTTCCAGGCCCCTTTCCAGGCCCACCGCATCCCATATTTCAAAGGGACCGTGTTGCCAACCGAAACCAGCCCGTAAGGCTTCGTCTATACGGTAAAGCTCATCGGATATTTCAGGAATACGGTTGGAAACATAGGCGAACAAGCCGGCAAACGACTTGCGATAAAACTCCCCGGCCTTGTCTTTTGCATTCACCAAAACCTTGAAGCGATCCTTCACCTCATCAATAGTTTTGGTTTGTTCCAGTACGGGAAACTTGGACTTGTTTTGAGGGGTGTACTCCAGGGTATCGAGGTCCAGTGAAAGTATCTCACTTTCACCGTCATCATTCTTCACTTTTTTATAGAAGCCCTGGCCCGATTTAGAACCCAGCCAGTCGTTTTCCTGCATTTTTTGCAGGAAATCCGGTAGTTTAAAAACCTCTCTGCGTTCATCATCTTTAGCGGCCTCATAAAGACCGTTAGCCACGTGAATCAGCGTATCCAAACCCACTACATCGGCCGTGCGGAAGGTGGCTGACTTAGGCCGTCCTATCAATGGCCCGGTCAACTTATCCAAATCTTCAACGGACATCCCTAAATCCTGAACGCCATTGAACAGGTCCATAATTCCGAAAATACCCACCCGATTAGCGATAAAGGCGGGGGTATCTTTACAGAGTACCGTGGTTTTACCCAAATACACATCCCCATAATGCATCAGGAAGTCTATTACCCCCTGATCGGTATCGGGGGTGGGTATAATTTCCAGCAGCTCCAGGTAGCGCGGTGGATTAAAAAAGTGCGTGCCGCAGAAATATTTCTTAAAATCATCACTACGCCCTTCCGTCATTAAATGAATGGGAATACCGGAGGTGTTGGATGAAACAAAAGTCCCTTCCTTTCTCAGGTTATCCACCTTTTCAAACATCTGTTTTTTAATGTCCAGCCTTTCTACGATAACCTCAATCACCCAGTCGTAATCTCCGATCTTCTCTAGGTCATCCTCAAAATTTCCGGTGGTGATACGGCTGGCAAAATCCTTATCGTAAATGGGAGAAGGATTGCTCTTCAGGGTGCTCTGCAGAGCTTCGTTCACAATGCGGTTACGCACCTGCTTATCGTCCATCGAAAGGCCTTTGGCCTTTTCTTTATCGTTCAGTTCGCGGGGTACGATATCCAGCAGCAATACTTTTACACCAATGTTGGCAAAGTGGCAGGCAATACGGGAGCCCATAATGCCGGAACCTAATACAGCTACTTTTTTAATAGTTCTTTTCATTTGCTCAGGAATATATTTTTCGGTTGGAAATGAGTTCGTTCACCTTCTGTATTACTTCAAAAAAAATAGCCAGCTTTTGTTCAGGGATTTGCGAAAAAACTGCCTCATTAAAGTCAATAACGGCTTTTTTGGCATCCTCTCGCTTTTCTTTGCCAAAGTCCGTAAGAAACACCAGCACACTGCGCCCATCGGCCGGATTTTTTTTCCGGCAAATCAGATCTTTTGCTTCCATGTTCTTGAGAATACGTGAAAGGCTGGTGGCTTCCATCCCCATTTTGGGTCCCAGTGCCGTGGAAGGGGTTCCGTTCTCAATGTCGATATTGAGTAATACGTAACCCATAGCCATGGTACTGCCGTAACCGGAGGCCAGGTCGTTGTACATACGGGCGATGTTCTGCCAGGTGTACTTGATGTGAAAATCAATGGTTTCCTCTGGTTTCAATAGATGGAAATCGTTTGGGGTTAGTCAAATGTAGTGAAAAATACTATGCGCGCATAATATTAACGGCAACGGCTAAAACCGAACTCTTTAATACTGCCATGATGGGTTTTGACCATAGCCAGGTCCGCTTCGGAGGCGGTAATTTCATTGTACAACTCCCGGTCTTCCTGGTACCGGATGAGTATATCCACGGAGCGACCGTCAAGCTTAATCACCTGAAGGTATTTAAAGTCACCCTCTGCCCGATAGGTGCCCGCTATGCGCTGAAAGGTATATTCATCCTTTCCCATGTCAGGAGTATAGCGATGGCGAATAAAGCCTGCAAAATCGTGGGTTACCGGATTTACTTCAAACTCAATGATGGCATCTTCCGAGAAAAGCCTTTGAATATTATTCATGCGCAGGCAATTGCTGAGGTAATGCTCAAAATAAGCTACTTCCAACTGTTTGCGTAAGCTGTTATTGGCCACTTTAAAATTGCTCCTTTTAAAAGAGTCCGGTAAAATCCGTTCAGCACGGCTAAGTCTTGCCCGGTATAATTCTTCTTCCAGTTGCCGTATTTGTTGTTTTTGCTCTTCAATGGTGTCCCACAGTTTTTCGCAGCGCTCATATTGAACGCGCACGGGCTTCCCTCCGGTACGGCTTCCCTCATCCTGTTCTTTGAGCTCTTTATTTTCGCTGCTCAACTTTACTACCGCACGTTTCAATTGATCTACCTGGTTTTCAAGGTAGGCCAAACGTTCTTTCAACTCCTTTTTGGATTGCGCCTGAAGCCCGATACTGAAAAACACCAGGCAGAGGGCTAAACCCCATGATTTCATAAGTGATTACTCTTTAGTGTGTCCGTAGATGTTCTTGTAGAGTTCAGGATACATGGCAATAATGTTCCTGCGTTTCAGACTGAGTTTAGGAGTTAGATGGCCAGCATCTACCGACCATTGCTCGGGTGTGAGCTCAATGGTTTTCACCTGCTCCCATTTACCGAATTGTTTATTGATTTGCTCCACGTCCTGCATAATCCGCTCCTTCACTTTTTCGTTCTTCACCATCTCTTCATTGGAGCCTACCGAAATGCCTTTGCGCTGGCACCAGGATCTGACGAACTCAAAATCCGGCTGCACCAGGGCGGCCGTCATTTTTTCGCCTTCGCCCACTACCATTACCTGTTCAATAAAGCGCGATTCCTTCATTTTATTTTCAAGGAGTTGGGGTGCCACATATTTACCACCGGAGGTTTTAAACATTTCCTTTTTACGGTCGGTGATTTTAAGGAACTTATTATCTACCCACTCCCCTATATCTCCGGTATGGAAATAGCCGTCTTTATCAATTACCTCATCCGTCTTTTCCTGCTGTTTGTAGTAGCCCATCATCACGTTGGGGCCTTTACAGCATATTTCACCATCATCGGCAATTTTAACTTCAACATTATTAATGGGCAAGCCTACGGTTCCGATATGTTTACGATCCGCATCCGGACCATTCACCGCAATTACCGGTGATGTTTCAGTAAGGCCATAACCCTCCTGTATATTAAAACCGGCCGCTGAAAAAACCCGGTTTAACCGCGGGTTCAGGGCAGCGCCTCCGGAAACCATTACTTCAACGTTACCGCCAAGGGCCTCCTGCCATTTACTGAAAATGAGTTTACGGGCAATGGAAAGTTTAAAGTTATACCACCAGCTGTTGCCCTTTAAGTCATATTTCTCACCCAGCTCCACGGCCCAGAAAAAGAGCTTCTTTTTAATACCGGTTAACTCATTACCCTTGGCAACAATACGGTCATAAACCTTTTCCAGCAGACGCGGCACCAAGGCAAAAATCTCCGGTTTAACCTCGCGTATGTTATCTCCTATCTTGTCGATAGATTCAGCGAAATAAATAGGTATATTATTGGAAATATAGAGGTAAGTAAGCATACGCTCGAACACGTGACAAACGGGTAAAAAGCTCAGGGCCCGGGAGTTGTTAAAAGTGGGAATACGGTCATTACTATCCAGCACATTACTCACCAGGTTATTGTGAGAAAGCATTACCCCCTTTGGTTTTCCGGTGGTACCGGAGGTGTAAATAAGGGTGGCGAGATCTTCATTTTTCACCGCTTTCATGCGCTGCTCCAGTTCTTCCTGGTTAGAGGTATCTTCTCCGGACTTTAAAATCTCTTTCCAATTGGTAATGCCCTCTTCCTCATCAAATATATATACCTCTTTAAGGGTAGGCACTTTATCCTTGATCTTCTTTACTTTATCGTATAACTCCCGATCCGAAAGGAAACAATAGGTAACCTCGGCATCGTTAAAAATATACTCGTAGTCTTCACTTGAAATAGTGGGATATACGGGAACATCCACCGCCCCGATTTGTAAAATCCCGATATCCATAATATTCCACTCATGACGGTTGGTAGTGGAAATAAGCGCGATTTTTTCCTGCTCTTGCACGCCCATTTTCAAAAGGGCCCTTGAAATTTGCTGTGATTTATCAACAAACTCCTGGGTAGAAACGGGGGTCCACTTTCCATTGATCTTATTTACCAGTGCATCTGGCAGCGGATGACTATTCAGTTGATCGTACAGAAAATCGAAGATACGGGGAGATGCTTTGCTCATGGATACGGTTGTAACTTATAGGATGACTAATATACAAAGGACGTTGTGATTCCTGAACATAACCTTCGAATGTATATTTTTGGTTCAGATGGCTACGGTTTTTATTCATATTCCCAAAACTGCGGGCACCACCCTTACCGAGCTGTTGCTAAAGAACTACCAGCGGAAAAAACTGCTGCACCTTCCCCAGGCCGGTCAGTTACAAGCTTCTGAACTAAGCCGGAAAGCTTTTGAAAACGATTGTATTCACGGTCATTTCCGATACCATGATGAGTTACGGATACCTGAAAATTTCCTTTTTACCTTCTTTAGAAACCCCCTGGAAAGGTGCCTTTCCAATTTTTTTCATTTCCGAAGGGAGGGAGAGTGGGGCAATGCTTCTTTGCTGGAAAGTGCGGAGCACTTTTTAAGTGACGAGGGTTTGAAGAAAAATGGCAACTGGAACCTTCAAACCTATTTTTTGGCATGGACCCGTGGAAAGCCTTTCTTCCGTAATGAAGAGGACTATCATCTCCGCCTGGCCCAGGAGCGACTGCGGCAATTAGACTTGGTGGGCATAACCGAACATTTTGAAGAAAGTGTATATCAGTTAGCCCAAAGCCTGGCCTGGAAAAAATGGTATTATATACCTCACAATGAAGGTTCCTACTCCATTGAAAAGCAGCAGGTTTTAAATCACTTCCGCAAAGAGTTGGTAGCCGCCAATGAGCTGGACTTGGAGCTTTACGAAAGTGCTTTGGAAATTTACGGCCAACAAAAAAAAGAAATCCGGGTACCTGCGGGTAAAATATGGAAGGCCCGCTTATTGGGTAAGCTCAAAAAATCACTCCGCTGAAGGCGTTCCGGCCGAGTACACTGCTTCACCATTAATATAAGTTTGCAACACCCGGGCCTGGAGTATAGCTTCGGGCTTACAGTTTAAAAGGTCAGTGTCCATAACTACAAAGTCTGCGTATTTACCCGCTTCTATACTACCCTTTTCCTTTTCTTCAAAATTGGAATAGGCGGCCCAAATGGTCATGCCTTTTAACGCTTCTTCACGGCTCAGGGCGTTTTCCATCTGGAACCCACCCTTGGGCTGACCGTCCATATCTTTTCGGATGGTAGCCGCGTAAAAGGTTTTAAGGGTGGAAATATCCTCTACCGGGAAGTCGGTTCCCAAGGCTACTTTGCCGTATTTTTCACGAAGGAGCTTATAGGCATAGGAATCATGGAGACGAATGCGGCCCAGTCTTTCTTCAGCCCAAAGCATATCTGAAGTGGCGTGGGTGGGCTGTACACTCGGAAAAACTTCGTTATCCGCGAAAAGGTCAAAATCTTCATGGTTAATAACCTGGGCATGCTCAATGCGCCAGCGCAAATCCTTACCCCTACCATATTGGCCGTAGGTTTTAAGAATAATGCGGTTGGCAGAATCGCCAATGGCATGGGTGTTCATTTGCCAGCCTTTTTCGGCCAATTGCCGGGCTGCCTTTTGAAAATGTTCCACCGAATCCAACAACAGGCCATGATGACCCGGCCTATCCGAATAGGGTTTAATGAGGCAAGCTCCCCGGGACCCCAAGGCTCCATCGGCATAAAATTTTATGCTGCGCACGTTCAGTCTTTCGGTCTGGTAAAAACCGTTGCTCAGAAAATAGTTGCGTGATTCGGGTTCATCGGTAACCATTACGTATAGCCTCATTTTGAGGTCTCCCACCTTCTGAAGGCTATCTAAAAAAAAGATATCTTTTTTCCTTAGTCCCGCATCATCCAAAGTAGTTAAGCCATAGGCAAAGCAATTCTGCTGGGCCTCTTTTAAAACTTCGGTCAGTGCAGCGGGTGACACTTCCGGAACTTCGATCAAATCCACTGCATTATCCACCAGTATTCCGGTTAACTCGCCTTTTTCATTTTTTTCAAGAATGCCTCCCCTTACCGAGGTCTTCTTCGAAATACCGGCATAATCCAATGCCGCCTGGTTCACTAAAGCAGCATGGCCGTCCACCCGCATTAAAAAAACCGGTTTATCCGGGAAAAGCCGGTTCAGTTGTTCGTTATCCGGGAACTCCTTGTTTTCCCAGTCGTTTTGGTCCCAGCCACGTCCTACTATAAAACGGATACTATCCCTCTCTTCGGCAAACTCCTGAACTTTCGAAAGCACCTCTTCAAAAGAACGGGTACCCCATAAATTCACTTCCCGAAGGCCTCTTGCGTAACCTAAAAAATGGCAGTGGGCATCTATAAGGCCTGGATATACCCATCGCCCCATTAAGTCTACGCTTTTTGGAGCACGATATACGGAACGGATGTTATGGGTAGTACCTACTTCCAATATTTTGCCATTTTTTACCGCAAAGGCTTCATACCTACCAAAAGCAGAATCAACGGCATAAACCCGGGCGTTATAGAATAGGATATCGGCCGGTTTATTTTCGCGACAAGCACCGAGGGTAAGTACGGCCAGGCTGAGGATGAATATTCTTTGGATCATAATGGAGGGTTTATACGCGAAACTAAAAGGAATAACCGAGACCCAATGAAGTATATTGAATCTTAAACAGTTGGGTTTTCCCGATCAGGGAGATAACCAAGCCTGATTTATGACGGTAACGGTAACCAATGCGGTTATAAATGTAATGCTCATTGTGGTAATCCATGTACTCGGAATAGTCCACCGGCAGGTTGGGTTCCTGCCTTATGTCCCGATGAGGATGCTTCCAGTAATAGCCTACCTGACCCACCAGCGACAGACGGTTAAAGGCCAGTTCCAGGTTCAGGTGTGTTCCAAAGGTAAGTGCTTCGAAAAAACCCAAAGATTCATAAACCTCACCTTCAACCGGCTCCAGGTATTTCTTATGTTCATAGGCTATACCATCTTCCATTAACGTCATTCCCAACCCTAACCTTATTACCCGGTTGATCATGCGGTTGTATTCTACATCTATATCATACACCGCCAAATATGGATCTTCATAAGCCACCTGCCGGGGGCCGATGTGCCCCATGAGCAGAAATTCCTGTTCGGGCAAGGTACTTTCCTTTGGCTCAAGTGGAGGCTTATCTGCCCTGAACTGGTAGCCCAGGCCCAGCATAAGCTCATACTGGTTAATACCAAAATTGGGTTTTCTCACCCCTACGTTGGAGGAATGCAGTAAAGACCCTCCAAGCCGTAGCCGCCAGTTTTCGGCAAACCGTATGCCCAGCCCGGTCCGTAAATTGGTGGAAGCATTGACCCTGGTACTTACCGTTTCGTTGGAATAATTGGTTTCCTGGTTAAAGGTGTTACCGGTGTAAGTTAGTCCGTAACCCACGTGATAATACCAGAATACGGGGGAATTGAATAGCGCATATTCCTTGGAAATAAAAACCAATAATCCCAAAACGTAATCAATGGAAGGATCTGAAAAACGGCTTCCCAAAAAGGTAAGGCCGGTTTTAGGGTTATCAAAAGCATCGGCCCATGTAAAGACTGAAGATGCTTCCAGGCCTGCGTCTAAAGTAAAAGACTGGTACGATATGGTTCCTAAATCCGTGTAGTTGTTCTGGTTGTCAGAGTGCTTCAAAACCTCACCCCTACCCACGGAAAAGTTACCGAAGGTAGGTTGTAGCTGCGCCCTTAAGCTAAGACCGGTACCACATAAAATCACCAGGCTTAACCATAGCCAGCGGCCAACACCCCGGAACTTACCCGTCATAGTTTTCCAACCATATCCTCCGGGCGTACCCATTGGTCAAACTCTTCCTCGGTCAGGTATCCTAAGTTCACCGCCTCTTCTTTCAACGTAGTTCCGTTTTCATGAGCGGTTTTGGCAATTTTAGCCGCCTTTTCGTACCCGATTTTAGTATTCAATGCCGTTACCAGCATCAGTGAATTGTCCAAATGGCGCTGAATCACCTCTTCATTGGGCTCTATACCCACGGCACAGTGATCGTTAAAGCTTACGCAGGCATCCCCGATCAGGCGCGCTGATTGTAGCAGGTTAGCCGCAATTACCGGCTTGAATACATTGAGTTCATAATGCCCGGTGGAGCCACCTACACTAATCACCACGTCATTGCCCATCACCTGGCTACATACCATAGTCATAGCTTCGCATTGCGTGGGGTTCACTTTACCCGGCATAATGGAAGATCCCGGCTCATTGGCAGGAATAATAATTTCACCGATACCACTGCGGGGGCCGGAGGCCAGCAAACGGATATCATTGGCAATTTTCATAAGAGAAACGGCCAGTTGCTTTAAGGCCCCGTGGGTTTCCACCATCGCATCGTGGGCGGCCAGGGCTTCAAATTTGTTTTCAGCAGTACGGAAAGGTAAACCACTAAAACTGGCAATTTTACCCGCTACATTCTCCGCATAACCATCGGGGGTATTGATACCCGTACCTACGGCTGTTCCACCCAAAGCCAGTTCAGCCAGGTGATCCAGGGTGTTTTTGAGGGCTTTGAGGCCGTGGTTCAATTGCGAAACATAACCGCTGAATTCCTGGCCCAAGGTAAGGGGTGTAGCATCCATAAGGTGGGTACGGCCAATTTTTACCACCTGCCAGTATTTTTCCGACTTTTCCTTTAAAGTGTCCCGCAGTTTCTCTACCCCGGGAATAGTAGTTTCCACAATCATTTTATACGAGGCAATGTGCATGGCTGTGGGATAGGTATCGTTGGATGACTGGCTTTTATTTACGTCATCATTCGGGTGAATCAACCGCTCACCCTCGCCCAGTTTATTTCCCTTTAGAACATGGGCACGGTTGGCAATTACCTCGTTGGTATTCATATTACTCTGTGTACCGGAACCGGTTTGCCAGATCACCAGGGGAAACTGATCATCGTGTTTTCCCGCCAGTATTTCATCGCATACTTTGGAGATGAGGTCTTTTTTTTCACCTTCTAAAACACCCAGTTCATGATTGGTATGGGCGGCTGCTTTTTTAAGGTAGGCAAAACCGTAAATTACTTCGAGGGGCATACTGGCCTCCGGGCCTATCTTGAAGTTATTGCGGCTGCGCTCGGTTTGCGCACCCCAGTATTTATCGGCAGGTACTTTTACCTCGCCCATCGTATCTTTTTCTATTCTGTAGTCCATATACTGGTTTTATTCAGTTCATCAATAATAGGTAACCACCCAGGTGGCCATTAACAGGCTCACCATAATCAACAGGGCAAAAATACCGGCATAAAGCCTTCGGCTCAACTTTTTACCCAATAAATACAATACCGTACTGCCGATAAGCACGGTCACCGCCAAAACTCTCAAGCCAATGCCGCTGGCCTTTACGATAATGGTTGATTCGCCACGGTAGCCAACAACCAACCACCCCGGTATGCCGTAGTAGCTAAACAAGCCTAATAACAAGGCAAGTATTAGGCTGCTAAGCCAAATAAAGAGAGCGAATCTAAATTTCATATAGCTATGTTTTTGGCGATGGAAATGCTTTTTGCCTTAACTTAGCGGCCAAAATTAGAAACAATGTTTACCAAAGTATTAGGCTTCTTTATTTTCCTTTTCATTTTCCTGATGGGTTTTAGCATGTTACTCTTCCTGGGATTGTTCGTAGGTTACTGGCTAACCTTGATCGGTCTAGAGTCTATCAATCCTAAACTGGCGCATAAAATGATCGGTTACAAAGAAGGAAAGGAAATACGCTAAACTTTTTCGGTGATTTTAAAATATGTAAGCCGCTCCATGAGCGGCTTTTTTAATGCGTCTTACTAATCTTTTCCCTTCCATTTTAATTCATAAAGGTCTTTCCTGCGATCCTTCAGGGTTCTTACACTGCCAAAATTGTGCAGTTCCTTGAGCAGGTCCATATCCACATCGGCTACTACCGTCATTTCGGTATTGGGGGTAGCTTCGGCCTTTATGCAGTTGGTAGGAAAGGCGAAATCACTGGGTGTAAATACAGCCGATTGAGCATATTGGATATCCATATTATTCACCTTGGGCAAATTACCTACTGATCCGGCAATGGCTACGTAACATTCGTTTTCGATGGCGCGCGCCATGGCACAGCTTCTTACGCGCATATAGCCGTTTTGGGTGTCGGTAAGGAAAGGCACAAACAATATCTGCATGCCCTGATCGGCATACCTGCGTGATATTTCCGGGAACTCCACATCGTAGCATACCATAATACCGATTTTTCCGGCATCGGTATCGAATATTTTTACCTTATCGCCACCGCGCATACCCCAGGAATCCTGCTCAGCGGGGGTAATATGGATTTTCTCGTAGTAGTCCCAGCTTCCGTCCCTGCGGCACAGGTAGGTAATGTTGTAAAGAGAGCCATCCCTTAAAAGCGGCATGCTTCCCGTAATAATGTTGATGTTATAACTTACGGCCTTTTCAATAAAAACATCACGGATACGCTCGGTAAAACTGGCCAATTGACGAATGGCCTGGCTTTCGCCAAGGTGGTTGTACTCCTGCATGAGCGGGGCGTTGAACAGCTCGGGGAATAGCGCAAAATCCGATTGATAGGCACTCACCGCATCCACAAAGTAATCGATATAATTCACCAGAGAGTTGAAGGAATTCAGTTCACGCATTTGCCATTGTACCAAACCTATGCGCACCACCGATTTGGTTTGGTTGATGTGCTTTTCCTGCTCTTCGTAGTAAATATTATTCCACTCCATTAAGGCCGCAAAATCCTGGCTGCTTACATCGTTCTTCAGGTAATTGCGAATTACCTTTTTAACGTGAAAATCATTGGAAAGCTGAAAGTTGAGCACCTTATCGTAAATCTCATTATTTCTCACCTTCTCAATGTATTCCTTAGGTGAAAGGTTTTCGGCATGTTCACCGTAACGGATCATACGTCCTCCAAAAATGATGCTGCGCAGATTCAGACTTTCGCAAAGTTCCTTGCGGGCATCATATAATCTGCGGGCCAGCCTCATACCGCGATAGTCCGGGTGTACAAACACCTCTATACCATAAAGCACATCTCCATCAGGGTCGTGGGTATTGAAGCTGTAATCATCTACAATTTGCTCATAGCTGTGATTGTCGCCAAACTTTTTGTAATCCACTATAATAGACAAAGCACAGCCCACCACCTTATCATTGGCACAAACGCATATCTGGCCTTCAGGGAATTTTTTGAGCAGCATTTTTATGTCTTTGAGCCGCCAGGGTTCATCCTCGTAACCATCGTACGACTCTACCATTACCTTTTTGAGGTCTTTATAATCCTTAGACTGCAAATTGCGCAGCTCAATTTTCAATTCCTGAGTATCCATAAATAATGTTGAATTCAAATAACTAACCGCCAAAGGGTGTGAGCGGTTCATCCCCTTTTACCACGGTAATTTTAAAATTTCCTGTTTTACGTAATCCTGCAATAGCGGAAAGTAGTTTCGAAAGTCTTCTTCAAAATGGCGGTAATCGTCAAAAACATCGCCCGTAGCCTCGTCCATTTTATTGTGGAATGAAGCCCTGCGGCTCATACCGGAAAGTGATTTTTGCAAGCCTTCACGATGTTGGTAATTCACCAGCCAGTTACCCGCTTCCATGTGGGGTAACATATACCGGATGCCCGGGGGTAATTCGTTCCAGCGCCTGTGCAGGAGGTCATAACAGCTTTCTACAAAAGGTTCCAGCCGCTGCATAGAATAATCATTGAAATTAGCCGCCAAAAAATGATCATATACGATGTCCACAATAACTGGGGCGTACTTTCCGTGCTTCTTACGTAAGCGTTTTTTACTTTTTTCCACTATGGGGTGGTTATCGGTAAAAAAGTCGATCTTATGATGAAGCTCTATGCCATGGGTCACTTCTTTTTTGAATTGATCCCACTCCACACTTCGCACCGAATCAGCAATAAAGTTGCCGATGCGTAAATCATCATCGTTTCCGGAAAGCAACAAATGGGCTAAAAAATTCATTTACTCAATGATACGTGCTTTTCAGCGTTGAATGATTAATTTTGTACAAATGTTGTTCCGCGAATTTCGAACACCCCTGGCTTTTACCCTTGCCCTGCTTTACACCCTGGCAGTAATGAAGCCATTGGTTCCGGTTTTGGATTATACCGTTCACTACGGGACTTATTCCAATGTACTTTGCGAAAATAAAGACAAGCCGGAATTAAGTTGCAAAGGAACCTGCCAGTTAGCGGAAAAACTTAACCTGATGGAAAGTTCGGATACTAAACCGGTACTACCCGAATTCGAGAGCCTTTACTGGTACATAGCCGTGGAAATTAAAGATGATGCCACCCTGGCCGGTTTTTGGGCCCTGCAAAAAGATTTCAACTTTTTTTCTAAAGAAGCCCTTCAATCCATTTACCTGGATTTACCTACCCCTCCCCCCATAGTTTAAGGTTAAATTCTGTTTTAACCTTTAATTCATCCCGATGAAAACATTCTGGGCCACACTTTTAAGTGTAGCCGTAATTCCAATGGCATGGTGCTGCGATGTATGCGGCTGTGCCGGTATGATGACGGGTTTCGGAGACCTTTCATTATACCCTCAAAATACAATAGGTCTATCCTACCTGTCCCGCTCGTTTGAGTCGAGCCTGGGCAACCGTGACCACTTTACCCAGCTCGATATATCGGGAAGGTACGTGATTAGCCCCCGCTGGTCGGTACAGGCTACCCTTCCTTATTTATGGGGAGTACGTACCCGTAATGAAGAAGACCCCACCCTGATATCGGGTTTAGGTGATGCTTCCATAGGAACGCGTTTTACCGCCTTGTACAGCGGCTCAGAAGAGTCAAGCCGCAGGCTAACCCTGGGCGCTGGGGTATTTTTACCCACCGGCCGTTTTGAAGATCGCTTTGGCAGCCTGATTCCTCAGAATTTCCAGTTGGGTTCCGGTAGTTGGGACTACCTGCTGGAAGGCCGTTACCTCCATAGTGAGGGCGATTGGGTAGGAATGCTGGAAGGGCGTTACGTAATCAATACGCTGAACCGTGAGGCCTATAAATTTGGAAACCAGTTGGGTGTGCAGTTAACACTGGCCCATAAGCTAGGCTTTAAAAAATGGGCTTTGGTACCCTTGCTATCCGTGGCGTGGGAGCATTTTAAGCGCGACATCAATTCACGGGGCTACTATCAATACGGAACCGGTGGTGAGGCCTTTACCGCCAGCACCGGGCTACAGATAAAAACTGCGAGTTGGCTTTGCAGCCTTCGTGGAGGCACAAACCTTACCAATGGCAGCGGTAACTACCGCCCGGGCCCACAGCTCAACTTCTCCGTTAATTACTTATTTAATTCAACAAAAAAATAAACTCTTAATCCCTTATATAATGAAAACCAGAATTTTAATTTTTAGTACCCTGGCCGCCCTTTTTATGGCCGCTTGTGAAAAAGATGATAACAACAATCAAGCTCCGCTTGAGGACACCGAAGCTCCGGTAATTACCATTATTGAACCAGACACTTCCACACACGTAATGGGTGGTATGGCTATGCCCATAAAAGTGCAGGTTACGGATAACGATGAAGTGCATGAAATTCACCTGAACGTGGTGAACACTACCAATGGTAATGACTCAATAATGATGCATGTCCATCAACATAGTCATGGTAAAACCGCTATGATGGACACTTCATTTGTAGTTCCTATGAAGCACCACCAGGATTACGAGATTCGGGTGCGGGCATCCGACCATAGTATGAATGAATCCAATAAGACGGTACACCGCCACGTTCATATGTAACAAATCTTTGTTCATAGTAGTGTTCAGTGAAGAAGTCTCCGCCCATTGCGGGGGCTTTTTTTATGGTTTGAAAGGGGCAGAATTAAAAAACCCCCATCCTTTGCATAAAGAACGGGGGTACAGTTCCGATTAAAAAACCTTAATCCTCAAGAGCAGTAAATATAATAAACTTTAAAACAAAATCAGACGGTTTCCAAAATTTCAAACTGAAAATTTTCGGTGATTTGGTTCACCAATAATTTGCGGCAGGCTTCGTTCACTTTCTCTTCCGCCTCTTCCCTGCTAGTGGCTTCCACCTCGAGGGTTACATGCTTGCCGATGCGCACTCCGGATATTTCGGGTAAGCCTATATTTTTCATACTGTTGCTTACGGCCTTTCCCTGTGGGTCTAAGAGGGCTTTGTGCGGCATAATATCGATCTCAGCGGTAAATTTCATTTGCGATGTGGTTTAAATATCAGCGATAAAACAAGGTACAAAGGTATGATATACAGCAGTGCCCTGAAACGGAAAACCAAAAGAAGCAAAGCAATCAATACCAGCAGTACTATCCTCCCGCGATTATCACTCAAGGAGGTGTTCTTCACTTTGAGTGACATAAGGGGTAACTCAGCCACCAACAAAAAAGAAGTGGACACCGTAGTTATGGTAAGGAAAAAGGGGTGCAACAATATGGCCTCCATGGTTGAGCTGCTTCCATAAAGGGCAATAAGGGCCACCGAAAAAATAAAAATAGCATTGGCCGGTGTAGGCAACCCGATAAAATATTCAGCCTGCCGGGTATCAATGTTGAACTTGGCCAACCTTAAGGCCGAAAAAATGGGTATGAGCAAGGCTATATAAGGCAGAAATTCAGGAATAGGCTCACCGCCTTGCATGGCAATCCGGAATAGCTTAAACATTAAAAAACCGGGGGTAACCCCAAAGGTAACCAGGTCGGCCAGCGAATCAAGCTGCTTGCCCAGTTCGGAGTGAACACCCAGTAAACGTGCGGTAAAACCATCCAGGAAATCCAGTACCAGGGCAGCCCCTACCAGCCAGGCGGCCATTATAAAGCTGCCCGAAAACAAAGCCGTGATAGCCAGGAGACCGCATGCTAAATTAGCCAGGGTTAATCCGTTGGGAATTGCACTTTTCAATAGTAAATAAGGGTTTAGGGCAATATTAGTGTAAATATCAAGTTTTTAATGCCGGAAATTTGAATTTTATTTGCTTCCTAAATCCCGCATATTGAAAAAACTTGCAGCCGCCCTATTGTTTTTACCCTTGCTCACCTTTGGCCAGGGCCGAAAATACAGTAACGAATTCCTGAATATCGGTGTGGATGCACGCGCTATGGCTATGAGCAATTCAGTAATTGGATCGGTAAACGATGTAACGGCCGGTTACTGGAACCCAGCCGGGCTGGCGGCTATTAAGGACGATTGGCAGGCAGCAGCCATGCACGCGGAATATTTTGCCAGTATCGCCCAGTACGACTACCTCTCCTATGCTATGCCGGTAGATGCCGTAAGTACGGCCGGAATTACCCTTATCCGTTTTGGGGTGGATGATATTCTTGACACTACCGAGCTCATTGATGAAGAGGGAAACGTAGATTATAACCGTATTACTAAATTTTCAGCGGCCGACTACGCCCTGATTGGTTCCTACGCCCGTGAATCGGAAAAAATTGCCAACCTGCGCTATGGCGCCAACGTGAAAATCATTTACCGCCAGATCGGGGATTTTGCCAATGCCATCGGTTTTGGTTTTGACGTGGGAGCGCAATACTCCATTAGCCGTTGGCAGTTTGGAGCAAACCTGCGCGATGTTACTTCTACCTTCAACTCGTGGAGCTTTAATGAAGATAAACTGAAGCAGGCTTTTGACAATACCAACAACCAAACTTCAGGCGGACAGAATGAACTGCCGGAAGAAAACCTTGAACTTACCATTCCCAGGCTACTGTTAGGCATAGGCCGCAATTTCCGCCTCAACGAAAAATACACCTTACACACCGAACTTAATTTTGATGTCACTTTTGATGGTCAACGCAATACCCTGGTGTCTTCCGGCTTTGGCAATATTGATCCCGGTTTTGGTTTTGAGCTGGGTTACCGCGATTTTATTTTCTTACGCGGTGGAGCGGGCAACGTTCAAAAAGTAAGGGACTTTAACGGCACCAGTAGCTATACCCTGCAACCCAACCTGGGCATTGGCTTCAAATACCGGGGTATCCATATCGATTATGCCCTTACCGATATCGGCAACGTTTCCGATGCTTTGTATTCCAATATTTTCTCGGTGAAGTTTAACTTTGCGGCCTTCAAACGGTCCTGATGTTTCAAAGACTGGGCTTAGCCCTCAGCACCCCCTTACTATTATGGATAGCCTGGCCGGAGGCCGGTATCACTCCCCTGCTCTTTATCGCCTTTGTGCCACTGCTTTTCCTGGAGGAAAGCCTTAAAAAAGCCCGGCATTGGTTCTGGCTTTGCTGGTTGAGTTTTGCACTTTGGAATGTACTGGGTGCATGGTGGCTGGGCGAAGCCGATTGGATGGGTGTGGCGGCTACGGTGCTCTTCAATGCCCTCCCTATGGCCGTAGCCATGATGATCTTCCGCTTTGTAAAAACCCGCCTCGGCCGGCAACGGGGATACATTTCCCTTCCCTTTCTTTGGATCTGCATTGAAGGCTTACACAAATACTGGGATTTCAGTTTCCCGTGGTTTACCCTCGGTTATGGTTTTGCCGATCGGGTGAGTTGGGTACAGTGGTACGAGTACGTGGGTGCCTACGGAGGCACCTTTTGGATATGGACGGTAAACATCCTGCTATTTTTAAGCCTGTCGGCCTTTACGCGACACCGGGAATGGAAACCGCTCACCGGGCAGCTCATCCTGATCCTGGTTTTAACCATTGGTATTCCCCTGCTCTATTCCCACCGTTTGTACGATCAATATCCAACCAAAGGTGAAGCGGCCCGTGTGGTGGTTATTCAACCCAACATTGATACCTACACGGAAAAGAACCAGTTATCCGAAGCCGAGCAATTGCAAAAATTCCTGCGCCTGGCTGAACCGGTTTTAAACGATTCGGTGGACTTTCTGATCGGCCCCGAAACTTTTTTTACGGATGGTATTTGGGAAGACCGCCTGAAACACAGTGCTTCCCTTAACCAGTTGCAGGAGCTTTGCCAGCGTTACCCCCGACTGCAAATCGTAATCGGTGCTTCCACCTTCCGGCACTACAAATACGAGAACAGCAGTTATACCGCCCGCCCCATGAAGGATGAGCAGGGTTATTACGATGAATTCAATACCGCCTTGTTTATTACCCGCCAGGATAGTATTTATACTTACCACAAATCCAAGCTGGTGGCCGGGGCGGAAATGATGCCCTTACACCGCTTTCTGGCCCCGCTTTTGGGAGACTACATACAATTCAGGGGTGGTACGGCCAGTACCCTGGGTACTCAGGCGGAAAGAGGTGTTTTCAGCTCAGCCGGAAGTAATTTTAAAGCAGGACCGATTATTTGCTGGGAATCAGATTTTGGAGAATACGTGAGCGGTTACGTGCGTGAGGGCGCCAACCTGCTGTTCATAATTACCAATGATGATTGGTGGGGCGATACCCAGGGCCATGTTCAGCATATGCACTACGCCCGCCTGCGGGCCATTGAGAACCGGAGGAGTATTGCCCGCTCAGCCAACACCGGTATCAGTTGTTTTATCAACCAACGGGGCGATGTTTTCCAAAGGCAACCCTACAAAACCGAAGCTGCGGTAAGTGCAGAAATCCACGCCAATAATGAGCTTACCTACTACGCCAAAACCGGTGACTTGCTTTTACGCATGAGCTGGTTTATGAGTGGTTTTTTCATATTGTACAGCCTGGTGTACGGCCATCTTCGCAAAAAGAAAAGCCTGGTATAAGCGTACCGGGCCTTTGCTGCAACATGCTTACATTTAGAAAAATTTAACTCCGGTATTTTGATCGACTTACTTAGCGATACGGTAACCCGCCCTACCCCTGAAATGCTAAACGCTATGTTTAGTGCCCGTGTGGGTGATGATGTTTTTAGTGAAGACCCCACCGTTAATGAACTGCAGGAAAAGGCAGCCGACCTTTTCGGGATGGAAGCCGCTCTTTTTTGCCCCAGCGGAACCATGACCAACCAAATTGCTGTAAACGTTCATACCCGACCGGGAGATGAGATTATTGCCCATCAATACTCCCATATTTACAATTATGAAGGCGGAGGGGCGGCATTTAACTCGGGCTGCCAAATGCGCCTGTTGGAGGGCGACCGGGGTTTACTGAAAGCCGATAGCGTGGAAAATGCCATAAACAACCGCTTTGATATTCATGCCGCCCGAACTTCCTTAGTTGCTATGGAAAACACCTGCAACAAGGGTGGTGGCAGTTGCTACGAATGGGATACCCTGGTGGAGATCGGGGAGGTGGCCCGGCTCAATGACCTGGCCTATCATCTGGATGGTGCGCGCCTTTTCAATGCGCTGGTGGCCAAAAATCAACCGGCTAAAGATTATGGTGAGCTTTTCGATTCCATATCCATCTGCCTTTCCAAAGGTTTAGGCTGCCCGGTAGGTTCGCTTTTATTGGGCACGGAACCCTTTATCAAGGAAGCCTTGCGGGTGCGTAAAAAGTTTGGCGGAGGTATGCGACAAGCCGGTTATCTGGCGGCTGCCGGTATTTATGCGCTGGACCATCATGTGGAACGTTTGGCGGAAGACCATGAAAAAGCCCGGCTGCTGGAGGCCGCATTAAAAAACTGCTCGTGGGTAAAATCCGTTGAACCGGTAGAAACCAATATTGTTATTTTTTATCTACATGATAATCGGGACCCGAAAATTTTCACGCGCGACCTGGCCGAAAAAGGCATTCGCATCATCAGTATGGGGCAAGGTAAATTGCGGATGGTAACCCACCTGGATGTTTCAAAGGAAAACATTCAAAAGGCAGCTTCCCTTTTAGAAGAATTTTAAGGTTATATCAGCATGAAGAGAATGAAGTTTTTAATGATGTGGTGCCTGATGGGGGCCGGTGTGTGGTCATCCACGCTTTGGGCGCAAAGCAGCCAGGAATTCGAGGTTCAGTTTCAAAAATTACCGCATGAGGCCGAAGGACATTTAAGTGCTGTTTTTGAAATTGAGGAGTTTCAACAAACGCCTTTCGTCAGTTTATCGGCCTACGTTATGCAAGCAGGACTCGAGCTTGAGTTAAAGTTCCGCCTGAAATCCGGAAACAATTGGAGTGAATGGCAAAGCCTGGAGCTTAACCACGAGGGCGAAACTCCCGATCGCACTACTTTTTTTGCCCCTTACATTGAAGAAAACTTTGAAGCGATTCAATTTGCTTCGGAAAGCTTTACGGCTGAAGAAGTGGTGTTCCGCCTGTACTTTCCCCTGGAAAGCAGTGCAGCAGAACCTAAAATGAAGGCGGCCAACGACACGCTTTGCAGTTGCCGGAAACCGGCTTACTGCGGTCGTGATTGCTGGTGTCCCAGCGGCAATTGTCCCAAAAACCCGACACCCTCTTACACCACCCCCACCCATATAATCATTCACCATTCAGCCGGAAGTAGCGTTAGTAATAACTGGCCAGCCGTGGTCAAAGCTATATGGGATTTTCACGTGAATACCAATGGCTGGAGTGATGTAGGTTACAACTGGCTGATCGATCCCAATGGCGTGATTTACGAAGGCCGTGGTGATAGTGTGCTTGGGGCACATTTCAGTTGTATGAACAGCGGCACCCTCGGTATTTGCATGTTGGGAAACTTTGAAAATGCCCAGCCCAGCTTTAGTATGATCAGCAGCCTTTCCTACCTCATTGCCTGGGAGGCCTGCCTTGAAAACATTCCTCCATTGGGAGGCAGCTTGCATGCTTCTTCCCAATTGGTACTTCCGTACATATCCAGCCACCGGGACGGCAATACCTCAACGGCCCCCAACGGCTGCCCGAAAGGAACGCTTTGCCCGGGAGCCAACCTGTACGTACTGCTTCCCGGCATTCGCCAGGCCGTGGCCAATAACCCGTGTACCGGGAGCCTGAGTACGGAGGAGGTCATATCAGCTGGTTTCAAGTTGTATCCGAATCCCGTGCAGAGCCTATTATCAATTGAATATACCTCCGCTAAAAGTAACATGAAGGCCTGGGAAATACGGCACATTAACGGACAAATTGTTAAAAGATCACGAGGAACCAATCTTACCAGCCAGGAAATTAACGTGAGCGACCTGAGCGAAGGAATTTATCTGTTTCATTTGGAGCTTGAAGACGGAGCGTTCCATCAACAGCTTTTTGTAAAAAATTAAAGCTCGAAATCCCTGAGTTTATCCCACACCAAATCCGATTCATAACCGCGGCTGATCAGCCAGCGGGCTACTTTGCCTTTACGGGTAAAAATATTCCGGTCTTTAGTTTCACGGTATTTTTTTTGAAGCAATTCATCCAGGGTATGATCGTACTCCTGTTCATCAATTTCGGCAAAGGCCTTTTTTAAAACGTAATCGGATAAATTATGGCGATACAAGGCTTCACCAATTTTACGCCTGCCCCATTTTTTTGCGCGGAACTTGCCACGCACAAAGGCTTTGGCAAAGCGTTCCTCGTTCAAAAAATTTGCCTGTATGAGCTCTACCAGTAACTCGTCCACCACTTCCGGTATGAGCCCGTAACTATAGAGTTTTTCCCGCACTTCTACCTGGCTGCGCTCCTGGTAGGCACAGTAGGCTCTTATTTTTTCCCGGGCTTCGTCAAGATTGTATATCCTGCGGTTTTCAGCTTTCGGTCCCATGCTCATGGGTCAACTTCAAAATAGTACGGAAAGCCACAAAGCGGTCCTTGAATTTTTCAATATGTTCCTGCTGAAGCTTAGGGGCGTACATTTCCTGGTACAGGCGGAGGGTTTCCATATCCTTAACTTCGTATTGTATGGAATAGGTAGTACCGCTCTCCTCTTCCACCATAACCTGCAAAATGCGGTTGGTCAAAAACATCCCGGTGCTCATCACATCGGGTATATGAACTTCTTTCATCCATTGCAGCCACTCATCATGGGCTGACTCATCGATATTCACGGTAACATTGTAGATGTACATACTTGCGCTTAAGTAGTTTTAACCAGGCCCATCAACCATTCGGGCCGGGGTATTTCTGAAAAGCCAAATTTACGATATAAGGAGTGGGCATCACGGGTTCCCAGCATCCAGCGCTGTACGGCTGCCAATTCGGGATCATTCAGTATGGTGGTCATCAGCGTAGAGCCGAAACCCTGGCCACGCTCCTCCTCCACTACAAACACATCCATCAGGTAGGCAAAAGCCACAAAGTCACTAAGCACCCGGGCAAAACCAATTTGTTTTTCGCCCCGGTATAAACCATAGCAAAGCGAATTTTGAATAGTGGTTTTCACTTGTTCGAGGCTGCGGCCTTTCGCCCAATAACTGCGCGTTAAAAACGATTGGATAAAAACCGGGTCCAGCTTATCCTTATCCTTGGAAACCTGTACTTTTTCCATGATCAATTCAAAAAATCACCGCGTAACTCCCGGAAACGTTTCCGGGCCTCGGCCGTAAAAAAGCTATCGGGATGTTCGGTAAAAAGATCGCGGTACAACTCCTTGGCTTCTTCAATGCGGTTGAGTTTGGTTTGGTACAATTCGGCCAGGCGAAACTGGGCGTCATCGGCCAGTATTCCATCGGAATAAGCATCAATAATGGCCTGAAGGTCACGGGCCGCGGCTTCATAATCCTTTTTAGCCATCTCTATTTCCGAACGTAAAAGCAATACCTCATCCTGCACACTGTGCTCCGGAAACTGCTTTTGAAGTTGATTAAGGATGATCATGGCTGAATCCCTCTTATCCTGATAATTTAAAAGATCGGCTTTGGCAAAAAGGGCCATCGCCTCGGTACTGGTATCCAGCGCAATATTGTCATTAATCAGCAGTGAATACTGCATGGCATCGTTGGCAATTAATTTGGAAGTAGAGGCTTTCAGCGCATTGAAAATTCCCTGCGCCCACTGGAAGTCGCCCACATAATAAGCGGCTTTAGCCCGTTTGAACTTGGCTTCCTGCCCGATGGGTGATTTTTCGAAGGCCTTCTCAGCCTGTCCGTAATACAAAATAGCTTCCCACCGCTCACCGGTGTACAACAATATATCTCCCAACTCAATTTTAGCACGGGCTTTATCTTCCGCTGAAATGTAGGAAGTATTGATCGTGCGCTCCAGCAGGGCTACGGCCGAGTCGGGTTCATCCAGGCGGAAAGCCGTGAAGTGCGCCAGATCGATCCGTAATTGCCCCATTTCAGGCAGCCCTTTCAGTTCCTTTTCCGCTTTATAGTATTCCTTTTGCAGCTTGCGCCAATCGTCCGCCACCACATCGTCACGGCTTTCCAAAAGCCTGCGCTGGGTAAGCAGTATATTTACACGGCTTTCTTCGTAAAAAGGGTTGTCTTTGCCGGCTTCCAGTACATAATCAAAAATTTTAAGGGCCAGTTCGTATTCCTGGTTGTTGAGGGCTACCCTTCCCAGGTTAAAAATTTCTGCACGGTTCCCCTCATTCCTGCGGTCCAGGGCTTTCAATTGAGTAAAGGCTCCTCTGAAATTCTTTTCCTGGATATACACAAAAACCAAAAGGTCATTCATGGTGCGGGGTGCACCTTCCTGTATTTTGGTAATAATGCGTTCTTTTAAAAACTGGATGTTTTCATTGGTTTCACCGTTGTTTATACCCTGGGCAATGAGGTTTTTCACCGAAGGCAGATAGGAGGGTGAGCGAAGTACCATCTCCACGTACATATTGTACATATTCTGCAGGTCGCCCAGTTCTCCGTACAGTAAGGCCTTCTGGTAATCGAAATTCATACCGGGGTTTTGCGTTTCGGCCAATTCATACACCTGCAGGGCCAGGGTGGGATAGCCTTTTTGCTGCAAGGCGTTACCGGCTGAGTAGGCCATGCTCGGGTTGGCTTGTACGCGCTTCCGAATTTCATCCATTGCCTTCTCGGCATCGCGTTCATCGCCCTTGAGGTTGTGGATGTACACCAGGTCGGTATAGAGCTCCACCCCGTTCAATCCTTTTTTACGAATCAAAGTTTCGGTGAAATCCTCGGCCTTATCGTATTCTTCCAGTGCCAGGTAGCTGTTGAGCACCGCCTCATAAACTTTGTTGTTGAAGGAGCGCAATACCGAAGGAGCCAGGTAATCGATGGCCTTTTGATATTCCCCATCCTGGTAATACTGCATCCCCAACTGGAAATCATTTTGGGCCAGCACCGGAGCGGGGGCGAAACTCGCCACAATGAATAAGTACAGTATGTTCAGCCGGAATATGCGCTTCATTGTTTAAAGATATACAAGATAAACGGCCTTGCTCCCTAAAAGTTATGGTAAGGCCCGCAAAGAATCAGCCAACGATTGCATTTGGGGATGCAGCGTATCCCAGGCACTGATCGCATACCGGGCCGGGCCGTGTAACTTGTTTACGAAAAACTCTATTTCCACCACGGCCTGTTTTTCATCGCGCAAGTACTCCTGTACTTTTTCAGACTCCAGCTTTTCGTCTTTAAGGCTGTTTTCAAGATCGGCCAACTGCTTACCGGTATAGTCCATTTCACCTTTCAGCTGTTCATAATTGGCGAGGTAACGCTCCGTACCTTTTTTCACGATCACCATCTGGTTCAGGGTATTGATCCAGAATCTACGATCCAGTGAATCGGGGTAGTTTTCGGTAAGGTAATCGTACAACTCGTTTATCTCGGGTTGCATTTCGCGAAGGCGTTCCTGATCCACCGAATCCAAACGGGCATGGTACAAACTCAATTGGTTTTGAAGAGAATCCACCTTTTGAATCTCTACTTTATATTTTCCATTGTTGCCACAGGCTGCCAGTGCCAATGCCAAAAGGGCGATACTTATTTTCTTCATGAGATTTTATCGAAGCCGGTATAGGGCACCAATACTTCCGGTATTTGAATGCCTTCGGCACTTTGATTATTTTCCAGTAATGCGGCCAGTACACGGGGCAGGGCCAATGCACTGCCGTTAAGGGTATGGCACAACTGTGTTTTCTTATCTTCTGCCCGGTAGCGCAACTTAAGACGGTTACTCTGGTAGGTTTCAAAGTTGGATACGGAACTTACTTCCAGCCAACGTCCCTGGGCAGCACTCCACACTTCAAAATCATAAGTCATGGCCGAGGTAAAACCCATATCGCCACCGCAAAGGCGCAAAATACGATAGTGTAAACCCAGTTTCTCCAAAAGTCCGCCCACGTGGGCTACCATCTCGTCCAGTATGCCGTAGGAGTCTTCCGGTTTGCAAATATTCACCACCTCCACCTTATCGAATTGGTGCAGGCGGTTGAGGCCACGCACATCCTTACCGTAACTGCCCGCCTCGCGCCTGAAGCAGGGCGTATAAGCCGTACAGCGCACCGGCAGATCTTCAGACTTTACAATGGTATCCCGAAAAATATTGGTAAGGGGTACCTCAGCGGTGGGTATGGCGTAGAGGTCGTCCTTTTCCATGTGGTACATCTGCCCCTCCTTATCGGGCAATTGTCCCGTTCCAAAGCCGGAAGCTTCGTTCACAAAATGCGGAGGTTGGTACTCCACGTAACCTGCTTCCAGGTTTTGTTCCAAAAAAAAGTTGATCAAAGCCCTCTGCAAACGGGCTCCTTTGCCGGTATAAACCGGGAAGCCCGCCCCGCTGATCTTTACACCCAGTTCAAAGTCGATCAGTTTATAGCGATCGGCTAACTCCCAATGCGGTTGGGCATCGCTGCTTAGTAGTGGTTTTTCACCTACCACCTTTATCTCTTCGTTATCCTCGGCACTGGCACCTTCCTTCACATTAGCATGCGGGGTGTTGGGGAGGGTTACCAAAAGATTTTCCAGTGCATGTTTAATTTGATCCTGCTCTACCTGCAGTTCTTTACTTTTTTCCTTCAGATCGGCCGTTTTCGCCTTCATGGCATTGGCTTCGTCTTTTTTACCTTCCTTAAAAAGCTGACCGATTTCCTTACTCAACTGGTTGCTCTCCGCTAAAACGGCATCCAGCTCCGACTGGTTACTCCTGCGTTGTTCATCCAGTCTCAGGATATCGTTAATGGTGATATCGGCCTGTAACTTTCGTTTGGCCAGCCGTTGAACGGCTTCATTTCTATGCTCACGTAAATAGGATACTTCCAGCATGGGAATTGCAAATTTTGGGGCTAATTTATAAAACAAAAAAAGCCCTTTCGCATACTACGAAAAGGCTTTTCAATACTTTAAGAGTTTACGTAAATCAGGCTTCGTTTGGAATAACCGAAACGTAGGATTTATTGTCTCTTTTCTTACGGAAAGCAACGGTACCATCGGTCAATGCAAACAAGGTGTGGTCTTTACCCATACCTACGTTATCACCGGCATTGTGACGGGTTCCGCGCTGGCGTACAATAATGTTTCCGGCCACAGCTTGCTGACCACCGAAGATCTTTACACCGAGGCGTTTACTTTCTGATTCTCTACCGTTCTTGGAGCTACCAACTCCCTTCTTGTGTGCCATAGCTGATCAGTTTTTTATTTAGCTTAAAGCTTCAATTAATTCATCCTTTTTCATGGAAGAGTAACCGGTAATTCCTTTCTCCTTTGCCATCTCTTTCAATTCGGCAACGGTTTTTGAACTCAGGTCTTTACTTTCAGCCTTTGGGGCTTCTTCCTTTTTAGCTTCTGTTTTGGCAGGAGCTTCTTCTTTTTTGGCGGCAGCCTTTTTAGAAGAACCATTCGCTTTACCAATACCCGTGATCTCAATCAGGGAAATGGCCTGGCGGTGTCCGTTCTTTACGCGGTAACCTTTTCTTCTTTTCTTTTTGAAGACAATTACCTTGTCTGCCTTCAGGTGTGATACCACTTTAGCATCTACCTGGATACCTTCTATAACCGGGGCGCCAACTTCTACGGTACCGTTGTCATCGGTCAAAAGAACTTTATCGAAGCTAACATTGCTTCCTTCTTCGTCCTGCAAACGGTTTACGTAAACCTGTTGATCTTTTTGTACTTTGTACTGATGCCCTGCTATCTCTACGATTGCGTACATACATTAATTTTTGGGGCTGCAAATTTAGCAAAGTATCTGTATATCACAACACACTAAAGCGTAAAAAAGTAATTCCCCGGGTCGAAAACCCTTCGAACTTCTTTTCATTAGTGTTCGAAAACGTACAAATATTTAGCGTGGCCCATAAGTTTTACTACATTTGAGGCCATTGCAAAAAAACTTAATCATTTTGATGTTCCCAATGAAAAAAACAATTCTATCCATCCTGGCACTGGGCACAGCTCAAATAGCTACAGCTCAGTCCAATATAGAGTTTGAGGAGTACGACCTGGATAACGGTTTACACGTTATTCTTCATGAAGATCACAGTACTCCTATTGTAGCCGTTTCGGTATTGTATCACGTAGGCTCCAAAAACGAAAAGACCGGCCGCACCGGATTCGCCCACTTTTTTGAGCATTTGATGTTTGAAGGATCACCCAATATTGAAAGGGGTGAATACATGAACATTGTGCAAAGTAACGGGGGTGCCCTTAACGCCAACACCTCTTTTGACCGTACCTTTTATTACGAGATACTGCCCTCCAACCAACTGGAGTTGGGATTATGGCTGGAAAGCGAGCGTATGCTACAAGCTACGGTTGATAACCAAGGCGTTGAAACACAACGCGAGGTGGTAAAAGAGGAAAAGCGTTTGAGGATTGACAACCAACCTTACATGTCTTTCCAGGAAAAAATGTTCTCCACGGCTTTTGCCGACCATCCCTACGGGCATACTCCTATTGGCAGTATGGAGGATTTAAATGCGGCAGAGATTGGTGACTTTGCTGATTTTTACGAAACATTTTACGTTCCCAATAACGCTACGCTTTCCATAGCCGGTGATATTGATCCCGATGAGGCCAAGGAGATGATTGAAAAATACTTCGGCCCCATTCCTAAGGGAACCAAGGAAATACCCCGTCCCGACCCGGCTTTTGAAAACCTGCAGACCGAGGTGGTAGATACCGTATATGACAACATTCAACTGCCCGGCCTTTTTATTGGATACCGCATTCCGGCCCAGGGCACCAAAGATTCCTATGCGCTGGAAATGCTGACCACCCTTTTATCAGACGGGCAAAGCTCCCGCATGTATAAAAAGCTGGTGGATGGTGAGCAACTGGCCGTGGCCGTTCAGGCTTTTCCCTTTGCCATGGAAAACGGGGGGCTTTTCATTACCCTGGGTATTACCAACATGGGTGTAGCCCTGGAAGACCTCAAGCAAGGCGTGGATGCCGAAATAGACCGGGTTCGTGATGAACTGGTAACGGAAAAAGAATACCAGAAGGTATTGAATCAACTGGAGAACGACTTTGTTTCCAGCAACTCCACCATGGCGGGTATTGCCGAAAGCCTGGCCAATTACCACGTTTATTTTGGTGATGCAGACCTCATCAATACCGAAATAGAGAAGTACCGCAACATTACCCGCGAAGACATTAAGGCCGTAGCCAATAAGTACCTGTTGGACTCGAACCGCGTGGTGCTTTATTATTTGCCTAAACAACAATAATCCAACCTCAAGATTTACAACGAGATGAAAAAGATATTGACTTTCATTTTTGCCCTGGCCCTTACCAATATGGCCCTGGCACAACTGGATCGAAGTGTACAACCGGAGGCTGGACCGGCCCCTGAACTGGACTTCGGGAAATACAAATTATATGAATTGAAGAATGGCCTCAAAATTATCGTGGTGGAAGACCATAAGCTTCCCCGGCTTACCATGAATATGGTGGTAGATCGTGACCCGATATTTGAAGGTAAAAAAGCTGGCTACGTGCAAATTGCCGGTGATATGCTTCGCCAGGGAACTACCAACCGCCCCAAAGCGCAGTTGGACGAGGAGATCGACTTTATGGGTGCCAGTGTTTTCACTTCATCCTCTAACGTTTATGCCAGCGGCCTGAGTAAATACAAGGATAAGCTGGTGGAAATTATGGCCGATATTGTGTTGAACCCGGCTTTCCCACAGGAGGAATTCGAAAAGCTCAAGAAACAGACTATTTCGGGCATTGAATCGGCCAAGGATGATCCCCAACAAGTAGGTAGTATTGTATTCAATTCACGCCTGTACGGTAAAGATCACCCCTATGGTGAAAGTCCCACCGTGGCTACGGTTGAATCTATTGAACTGGAAGACTGCCGCACTTATTACAACAATTACTGGGTGCCTAATTCTACTTACCTCGCCATTGTAGGTGATATTAAGGCCAAGGATGCCAAAAAACTGGTAGAAAAGTATTTCGGAAAATGGGCCAGTGGCAACCGTCCGGCCAACGTTTTTGAAGCTCCGGCCAAACCCGAGGGTCTGGCGGTTTCATTGACGAATAAAGAGTCGGCCGTACAGTCCGTGTTGAATATGGGTAATACCATTCAGTTGAAGCCCGGTGACCCCGATGAAGTAAAAATGAAACTCACCAACCAGATTTTGGGTGTCGGTTCTTTGGGCCGTTTATTCCTGAATATCCGTGAGGATAAAGGTTACACTTACGGGGCTTACTCCAGTTATGATGATGACCGCCTGATCGGTGAGTTTGCCGCCAACGCCAGTGTGCGTAACGAGGTTACCGATAGTGCCGTGGTAGAGTTCATGAACGAGTTCAACCGTATTCGTACCGAACCGGTGAGCGATCAGGAATTAGAAGGTTCTAAAAATGCGATTATCGGTAGTTTTGGTCGCGCATTGGAGCGTCCGCAAACCATCGCCAATTTTGCATTGAATATCCAGCGCTTTAACCTGGATGACGATTATTACGAAACTTACCTGACCCGCTTACAGGAACTCACTAAGGAAGATGTAATGGCTACCGCCAAAAAATACATCCAACCCGACAATATGCACCTGGTAGTAGTGGGTAAAGCCAGTGAAGTGGCTGATAAGCTGGAGAAGTTTGGCAAGGTTCAGTATTTCGATGAACAAGGTAATCCTACTACCAAACCTTCCATGCCGATACCGGATGGTATGACCGCCCAAATGGTAATCGACAATTACATCAAAGCCAAAGGTGGTGCGGAAAACATGAAAAAGGTGAAGGATATACAGATCAGCAGAACGGCTGTTGTGCCTGGTGCTCCCGCTCCCTTAAAGCAAGTGGATATGCAAAAAAGGCCGAACCTCTTCAAATCTACCATGACCATGCCAGGCATGGGTACCGTGCAGGAAATGCGTTTTGACGGCACCAATGGCCACATGGGCGGTATGCAGGGCAGTAAAGACCTGGAAGGTGAAGAGCTGGAATCATTGAAGCTGGATGCAATTATGGACCAGGAACTACAGTACAGCGAGTTGGGCTACCAAATGAACCTGGTTAGCATGGCTATGGTGGATGGTGAAAAAGCGTATGTGCTTGAACTGACTGATCCCTTTGGTGAAACCGTTACCCACTACTATTCCGCAGAAACCAACCTTCTGATTAAGCAGGAAGAAAAGCAGGAAACGCCCCAGGGCCCGATCGTTAGTTCTACACTGTACAAGGATTATCGCGATGTAGAAGGCGTAAAATATCCCTATACCATGCTGATCACCACCGGTGGACAAAAAATAGATCTTACTGTAGATGATATTAAGGTAAATCAGGGTTTAAAGGACGAGGCTTTCAAAAAGTAGAATGAAAAACTCCACAGTAAAAAAAAAGCGGCCCGTGGGCCGCTTTTTTTATGCCTTCCCGGCAAACTTCTTACGGATGCGATCAGCCGGACTACCTCTGCGGTTTACCAGGTAAACCCCACCCAGTATGGCTAACATTCCTAGAAAATGAAGCCAACCTACATCTTCACCATCCACCACGCCCCAGAACAGGGCTATTACCGGTATAAAATAAGTAACGGAAGCCGCGAATAAAGACCCGCTTCTCTTGATCAGGTAATTGAATAGGATTACCGCCAAACTGGTCCCAAAAATTCCCAACAGGGCTATGTAGCCCAAATTTTTCCAGGCAACCGGATCATTTTGCATTATCTCCACAAAATCGGTGGTAAATACATACACGGTTGCCGGTAAACCTACAAACATCAGGCTCAGTAAGGTGATGGGGAAAGAACCCAAATCCTTCAACCGGCTGTTTATAGTATTAATGGACAGGGCATAGCAAACCGTGGCGATAATGGGGTAAATACCGTAAACGAGGTTACCCGGATTTCCGCTGATATCGGGGATCAATAAACCAGCTGCTCCCAGCAGGCCCAATATAATGCCCACTATGCTCATCCACCGTATGCGAATGCCGAACCAGATTACACCACTAAGTAAGGTAAACAAGGGAACCAGTGAATTGAGAATACCCACCAGGGAACTATCCAGGTGTTTAATAGCCAATGGAAAGAGGGTGTAAGGAATGCCGTTGCCCAAAAGGCCTACCATAGCCAGAGGAAAGGCATTTTTGCGATTCAGTTTTTTAAAGTGCCGCAGGCCGATAATGGCGGTAAACCAAAAGGCCAGTGCAATCCGGATCATACCTATTTGCGATCCTGAAAAAGATTGCAGGCCCATTTTCATAAGGATGAAAGAACTGCCCCAGGTGAAGGCTAGTCCTATAAAGATAATCCAAGCTACTAAGGCTGATTTTGAGGTCACCGTTTTTTAATGAAGGGGCAAAGATAATTTTTAGCCTCAGCCTTTTTGACCATGACTTTCCTTTATAAAAAACAGATAGGTATAGCCTATCTTTATTTAGCACCATTCTAAGTGTGCCTTTTACTGCCCTGCCTTAATTTTGCCCTATGCAGTGGATACGCACTTTAACCCGCCTCGAATTAGTACTAATTTACCTGGTTATATTGGCCGGTAGCGTAGTACGTATGACGGGTTCAGGTATGGGTTGCCCGGACTGGCCCAAGTGCTTCGGTTACCTCATCCCCCCAACGGAGCGCAGCCAACTGGAGTGGCAACCTGCCCGGGAGTTTAAAGCCGGGCAAATAATTATTGTGGAGGAAAGTTTAAGGGTAGCCCAAAGCGACTTTACCACCGGCCGTATTTATGAAGAAGAGAACTGGGCACCCTACACCCGCCACGACTACGCCCTTTTTAACCCGGCCCATACCTGGACCGAATATATCAACCGGCTTATCGGTGCTCTGGCCGGCATTCCCATGCTGATTTTGGTGGTAGTATCCTTTTACCACTTTCGTAAAAACTGGCGTTGGCCTTTGTTATCGCTACTGGGGCTTTTTCTTTTGGGCTTTGAGGCGTGGCTGGGCAAACTGGTGGTGGATGGCAACCTTATTCCGGGAAGTATTACCATTCATATGCTGGGTGCCTTGGCTATAATAGCCGTATTATGCTTGTTACTGGTAAGTGCCCGTTCACCCAGGGCCTTAAGGGTTTCGCCTAATTTTAAGTGGGCGCTGGCTGCCGCCCTTATATTCACCCTTATACAAATTGTTTTGGGTACCCAGGTAAGGGAGCAGATTGATGTAGCCAAGGAATCCGGTTTATCACGCGGCCTCTGGATTTCACAACTGGATTGGAGTTTTTACGTACACCGCTCCTTCTCCATTGCCATACTGATTTTAAACCTGTGGTTATGGCGGCAACTGCGAAAAATGAATTACGGCCTGGCTGAAATGAATGGAGTAATGGTACTGATTGGCCTGGAAATTATCCTGGGAATAGTTCTCTCGTACCTGGCCCTGCCCAAGTTTGCCCAGCCCCTTCACCTGCTTTTAGGCGCAGGCTTATTTGGCCTTCAGTTTTACCTGTGGATAAAGCTTATGGCTGGTGCCCGGGTCAAAGAAAAAAAGCAAACTCTTACTACCGCATAATGATAAAAAGGGGCTGTTTGCAGCCCCTTTTCACGTTAACCATTGCTGGCTTCCCTTACTTCTTCAAAAAATCCAGCAGGATCTTATTGAGTTCATCTCGATGAGTTACGTTTAAACCATGTGGTGCAGCGGGAATTACGTGGTACTCATTATCAGCAATTCCTTCCCTGGCCTGCTCGGCCGAGGTAGCAATAGGTACAATATTGTCGGCATCACCGTGAACGATGAGCGTAGGAACATTCACATTCTTCAATTCCGGCCTGAAATCGGTTTCAGCCCAGGATAAGGCGCATTGGATGGTGGCCCGTGGAGAGGCATGTGAAGCTATGGACCAATCGTAATGAAGCTGTTCCTCGCTGATGCGATCACCTTTTAAATCGTCATAATTGTAAAACCCGGGGTGAAACCCTTTTAAGAAGTTTACGCGATCTTTTTGCAAGGCATCGATAATTCCGCGAAGGTCTTCCTGTGGCACCCCCTTGGGGTTATCATCTTTTTTAGCCACCAGTGGAATAATGGAACTGATTAAAGCTGCTTTAGCCACGCGGTCGGAACCGTATTCGGTAAAGTAGCGCACCACTTCACCTCCACCCATAGAAAAACCACAAATAATGCAATCTTTTAGGTCGAGTTGCAGGATCAACTCCCGTAAATCACTGGTAAGTGCCGAATAGTCATAAGAATCCCAGGGAGCCGAGGAAGCGCCAAAGCCCCTTCTGTCATAGGCAATACAACGGTAGCCCGCTTCTACAATGGCCCATCGTTGTCCTTCCCAGGCTTTGTGACTCAAAGGCCAGCCATGAATCAGGATAACGGGTTGACCACTTCCATAGTCTTCGTAAAAAATGTCGGTTGCTTGCTTACTGTTTTTGTTGGTGATATATGGCATAAATTAGAATTTTAAAAACTAACGCGGAGAAATCTCATAGGTTTAATTTTTTTAAAAAATGACTCATCAATTATTGATATATCAATTTAAATATTACCTTTACCCCAGATTTAAAGTATATGAGCCCTCGCGATATTGAAAATGTTATCCTGTTTCAACTGGATAAGACCAACAAGATTGCCAAGCAACACTCTCAGGTAGAGATGGACCGGCATGGTATGGGCATCACCGTGGAGCAATGGGTTTTACTAAAAATAATTGAAGAATCCGATCAGCTTTCGCAAAAGGATCTGGCTATACAATCGCTGCGCGATCCAGCCTCCATTACCCGTACCCTTGATATTTTGTCCAAAAAGAAACTCATTCGCAGGGAAGCCCTGCCGGAAAACCGCAGGCAATACCATATCCTACTTACCCAGGAAGGAAAAAACTTTGTAAAAAAACACATGAGACTGGTACATCAACTGCGGGCACAAAGCATTGCAGGCTTCAGTACTCAGGAGCTTGAACAGCTGTCCTCTTACCTGAAGCGTATGCAGGAAAATATGTCCTGAAAAAAATTTTACCCTATTAATTGATATATCAATATTTGATAAAGCACTTTTAAGTACAGAATAATTAATCCCCATAAAATCCAACATCATGTTTAAAATCGTTTCATCCATTGCAATCCTTTTTATTTCATTAACCATGACCCACGCTCAAAAAGAAGATGTACAAGCAGTAAAGGCCACCGTTAAAAACTATGCTGCTTCAGGTGACCAGGGCGATGCCCAAAAACTGGCCAATTATCTGGATCCCAATTTCCGTATTGTTATGAATCGCCTTTTCGGTTCCAAGGACGTCAGCACCCTGCCCCGGGAAGTATATCTGGAAAAAATACGCTCCGGAGAGTTTGGAGGTGCCCCACGAACCCTCACTTTTTACGAGGTGGTGATTAACAACACTACGGCTGCGGTAAAAGTGAAAATGGTGAGTGCTAAGCTTACGTTTCATTCTCTGATGATTTTGCTGAAAGATGCGGACGGAAACTGGAAGCTGGTAAGTGACCTGCCTACACTGGAGTAAGCCGGGATCACGGAAAAGGGCATGACCAGGTCATGCCCTTTTCCGTTATAGATTAAATCCACACCTTACTGAACCGCCTTGGTTACCAGCAGGAAAGTGTACCTTTGCGCCCTTTTTCCAAGAGCCCATGAAACGCATTTTCCAGAACTTCACCTTCAATCCTAAAAACGATATTCTCTCAGGACTTACCGTGGCCCTCGCCTTGGTACCCGAGGCCGTGGCCTTTGCTTTTGTAGCTGGTATTGACCCTATGGTAGGCCTTTACGGAGCTTTTATGATGGGTTTGGTAACAGCCCTTTTTGGTGGGCGCCCCGGTATGATATCCGGAGCCACCGGGGCAATGGCCGTGGTAATGGTACACCTCATTCAAAAAGGGAACGAGGTGGGAGCCGGACTATCCACACCCGTAGAAAACCTGGGGTTGCAATGGCTATTTATTACTCTTCTTTTGGTGGGTGCTATGCAAATACTGGCCGGAGCGTTGAGGCTGGGTAAGTTTGTACGCCTGATCCCCTACCCGGTAATGATGGGCTTTGTAAACGGCCTGGCCATTGTTATTTTCCTCTCTCAACTGGAACTTTTTAAACGCAGGGTAAACGGTGAGGTGCAATGGCTACAGGGCTATGATCTTTGGATTATGCTCGGCCTGGTAGCCCTTACCATGGGTATAATGTACGGCCTTCCTAAACTCACGAAAAAAATACCCGCTGCCCTTACTGGTATTGTTGTAGTGGCTGCTATCACTATCCTGGGCGGCTTGGAGGTAAGCACCGTAGGTTCCTTTATCCGTGAAGGAGGAGGGAGTGGCCTCGAAGGCAGTTTGCCCACTTTTCAGGCTCAGATTTTTGGGTTGATTCCTTCATTGGAAGGGCACTGGGGGTTGATCGTTTCCACTGCCTTTCTTTTAGCTGCCGTGGGTCTTATTGAATCTTTAATGACCTTAAACCTCATTGATGAAATGACCGAAACCCGGGGTAGCGGGAACCGGGAATGTGTAGCTCAGGGTGGTGCCAATATGCTCAACGGCCTTTTTGGGGGTATGGGGGGTTGTGCAATGATTGGTCAATCCATCATTAACGTAAGCTCCGGAGGCCGGGGACGGCTTTCCGGTATTGTGGCCGCTTTGGCCCTGCTGGCCTTTGTGCTTTTTGCCGCTCCCCTTATTGAGCAAATACCCATTGCGGCCCTGGTAGGTGTGATGTTTATGGTGGTGATCGGCACCTTTGCCTGGAGCAGCTTCCGCATTCTCAATAAAATACCTTTAGCCGATGCCATTGTGCTGATTGCGGTTTCGGTAATTACCGTTTGGCAGGATCTTGCCGTAGCGGTTTTGGCAGGTGTGGTAATGTCGGCCCTCGTTTTTGCCTGGAAAAATGCTACCATGATACGTGCCCGCAAACACCTGAAGGAGGATGGCACCAAAGTTTATGAAATATGGGGACCCTTATTTTTTGGGTCATCCCAAACCTTTAACTCCAAATTTGATCCCCGTGAAGATCCGCAAAAAGTGGAAATCGACTTTATGGAATCCCGTGTAAGTGACCATTCGGGAATTGAGGCCTTGCGGAACATAGCCAATAAGTACCTGGACCTGGGTAAGGAAATCACCTTAACTCACCTAAGCCCTGAATGCAAGCAACTGCTTCTTAAAAATAACCCTGAGTTCGAAACCATTATCCGCTCCTCGGTGGAAGACCCCCGTTATTACGTAGCCACCGACCTTATGGACAAGGAGGTGTAAAGCTCCATTTATTTGAAATTTCCGATTTCCTAAGCTACCTTGAACCCTTTATTTAAACCGAAGGTTAAAACAAGCCAATTCAATAAACAGAGGATGGAAATCAAAGAAATTTTTGAGAATAATAGCCAGTGGGTACAGGAAAAACTAGGGCACGATCCGAAGTATTTCGAAAAACTGGCCAAAGGCCAGGAACCCGATTTTTTATACATCGGGTGCTCCGATAGCCGGGTAACCGCAGAGTCGATGATGGGTGCCGGGCCCGGTAACGTTTTTGTACACCGCAACATTGCCAACGTAGTATCCAACCTCGATGTAAATGCTTTGGGTGTAATGAATTACGCGGTGCAGCACTTAAGGGTAAAGCACGTAATAGTTTGTGGCCATTATGAGTGTGGTGGTGTAAAAGCCGCAATGGGTGATGCCGACTTGGGTATCATCAACCCCTGGTTGCGCAATATCCGTGATGTATATCGTACCCACCAGGCCGAACTGGACGGCATTAGTGACGAAGGCGATCGCTACAGGCGCCTGGTTGAACTGAATGTGCAGGAGCAATGCCTCAACGTATTGAACAATCCTGATGTACAATCCGCTCAAAAGGAGCGTGGCCTGCAGGTACATGGCTGGGTATTTGATATTGCCCACGGAACTATTATAGACCTGGTTGAAAGCGGAAAGATCGACTTCCAATCAGTACACGGTAAAATTGCCGGTATTTATAAAGTGGATAAAAAATAAAGCATTAAACCATTTAATTTTAAAAGCCTCCTGATCGCTCAGGGGGCTTTTCTTATTTTAGAGAAATGAAAAATTCTTTGACCCACTTTGCACTGTATGCTGATGACGTAGAACGGGCCCAGTCGTTTTATGAAAAAATATTCGATTGGTCTTTTCAAAGCTATGGCCCGGCTGCAGATTTCAAGCAGATTAAAACCCATGACCAGCCTGATATGCCACCGATCGGAGCCTTACAACACCGCAAATATTCCCCGCTAAAGGAAAAGGTAATAGGTATGGAAGGTACCATTAACGTAGCCGATGTGGATGAGGTGACGCGGGCCGTTAAGGAAGGGGGCGGCACGGTGCTTATGCCTAAAACCGCTATTCCACAGGTGGGCTGGTTGATTAAATTCCTGGATACTGAGGGCAACCTTATTTGCGCCATGCAGCACAACCCTTCGGCTCGCTAAAATGGATATGCAGCGTCCCGTACATCCTCATTTTGAACAACTTCTCAGGCACAAGGAACAAGCACTGATTGAGTTGTACCACGACCTTCGCAACTTTATCCTGGAGCAAAATACGCAGTGCCACGAATTGCTGTACCATACGCATGCCCTCACCAGTGTGTACAGTGTATCCCCGAAGCTGGGAGATGCTTTCTGCATGATTCCCATTTATACCGGCCACCTCAACCTGGGTTTTAACAAAGGAACTCTACTAGATGATCCACAAGCTTTGTTGCAGGGAACGGGTAAGCTGATCCGGCATATCCCGGTAAACCAACCGGCAGATTACCGCAATGCAGCGGTAACACAACTATTGGAAAAAGCGCATGAACTCGCCTTGGAAGATGCCGGTACGTTGAAAGCCCATCAAGAGTTAACCCATTCTAAAATCAAACAGTAATGCGTGGAACGCTGGCACAACAGCTTGAAAAGCTGAACGCTGAGTTGGATGAATTGCACCGACACTTACAAACGTATTCAAACGAACAACTAAACCGCCAACCCGATAATGGCGGATGGTCGGCCTTACAGGCCCTATACCACATTTACCTGGTGGAAGGCTATGCCGTGAAATACTGCCGTAAAAAGCTCAGCTTTAACCCTGAAATACGAAAGGCTGGTTTGTGGTCCCGTTTCAATAGAACCCTGGTGATAGCTTACCTTTCCAGCCCTTTTAAATTTAAGGCTCCAAAAGCGGTAAATACCGGAGCTTTCCCCGAAACAATAGAGATGGAACCTTTTATGGCCCAATGGAAAGACCAAAGGGCTACGCTCAAGGACTTTCTGCTTGAGGTACCGGATAAATACCTGGACACAGCCTTGTATAAACATCCCTTTGGCGGCCGGCTTTCCTTGCAAGGTATGCTTGCCTTTTTAAGCACTCATTGGAAGCGACATCGAAAACAAGCCTTACGCGCCCTGTCTGTTTTGTAATTTAACGACTCAAACCCATATTGAATGCCCTCACAATTCAAGCACTCCTCACAATCGCAGGTTACCATTTCCGAGCTTATGCTTCCCTCCCATTCCAACTTCGGAGGTAAAATACACGGTGGGTACATATTATCGTTAATGGACCAGATTGCTTTTGCATGTGCTTCCAAACATTCTGAAAATTATTGTGTGACCGCCTCCGTAGGTTCAGTCGATTTTTTAAACCCCATCGAGATCGGGGAACTCGTTACCCTTAAAGCTTCCATCAATTATACAGGCCGCACCTCTATGGTAGTGGGCATCCGTGTGGATTCCGAAAACATACAAACAGGTGAGCAAAAGCATTGCAACTCCTCCTACTTTACAATGGTGGCCAAAGATCGCCAGGCGCAGTCAACGGTAGAAGTGCCGGGGCTTGTATTGCGCACCCCTACCGATGTGCGAAGATTCCTGGAGTGCATCAGGCGCAAACAGCAAAAAGAAAATGTGCACCATAATTTGCGGGAAAAGAACTTTGAAATGGATACGGAATACCTCGAAGAACTCAAAGGGCATAATATGCAGGTACAGTTGAACACCAATGCATAATACCGGCTCCCTTTACCAGCAGTTCCGGGCTTTCCTGGCCGCTCCTTCCCTGCTTAAAAAAACGGATTTCGAGCTCTTTGAACTGCAAAAAACACCTGAGAACCTGCCATTAAATAGTGAAGCACCGCGCGGGGTTTTTGGCAAACGCATGGAATTCTTTTTCAGCCGCTACATTCAGTCTAGCTCCCGCTACCACCTTTTGGGCGAAAACGTGCAAATAATAAAAAATGGAATTACCCTGGGCGAGCTTGACTTTTTGATTGAAGACCGCCAGAACGGTAGAAAACTGCACGTGGAAATGGCCTGTAAATTTTACCTTTTTGAGCCACAACAAGGTAAAAGCCTATGGATTGGTCCTAATTATAAAGACCGGTTACATTTGAAACTAAAGAAGTTGCGCGAGCGACAATTTCCGCTGCTGTTCGCAAAGGAAACCAGGGATTTCCTACCATTTCCTGCTCACCAATTTGAACAGCAACTGCACTTAAGCGGGCTGCTTTTCACCCCCTGGAACCAATCCCCGCCTTCCTCCGAATTAATAAATCCCGGGGCCATAGCCGGGCAATGGCTAAGGGCCGAACAGTTCAAAGCAAAGCTGAAAGATCACCGTTTTACCATCCCCCAAAAGGAAAACTGGCTACAACCACCGGACTCTGCCACCCATTGGGAAGACTTTAAAACAACATGGGCAAAAGTTGAAGGTCTTTTGGAACGGCAGTATTCATCCCTCTTATGGGCACAGGACGCAAGCGGGAACTACCAAAGGTTTTTCATCGTGTGGTGGTAAAAATCCGTAATGCTAACTTAGCGGAACTGATTACCTTTTTTTATGACGGTTAAATACGATGTACTGGGCGAAGGCTATAACATTACTCGCCAGGCGGATGATTACCTGGCCGAACGCATGTACGCACTGTTGCAGGCTGAAGCTGGTAAGAAATACCTGGACGTGGGTTGTGGCACCGGCAACTATACCATAGCCCTGAATCAAAGGGGCATTCAATTTACCGGTATAGACCCTTCCGAAAAAATGTTGAGCGAGGCACGGGCCAAAAACTCATCCATTAAATGGCTAAAGGGCCGGGTGGAGGAATTGCCTTTTAATAATGAAACTTTTGACGGAGTGCTGGCGAGCCTTACCCTCCACCATTGGCAAGATATAGATCGAGGGTTTTCTGAAATAAAGAGGGTGCTGAAACCCGGTGCGCTCTTCGTGATATTTACCTCCTCACCCGCCCAAATGAGTAGCTACTGGTTGAATCACTACTTCCCGGAGTTAATGAAGAAATCATCCGCTCAAATGCCTTCGGAAGCCTTTGTAACCAAGGCGCTCGTAAAGAATGGATTTAGCGTGCAGAACACCGAGAAATACAGTGTGGATCATCAATTGCGCGATTTGTTCCTGCAATCCGGTAAGTATCGCCCACAGTTGTATCTCGACCCGCAGGTACGCAGTGGCATATCTACCTTTGCTGACCTGGCTAATGCGGAGGAAGTAGAAAAAGGCCTCGAAATGCTGAAGCAAGACATTGCCTCCGGCAAAATTGAATCGATTATTGAACAATACGAAAGTGATACGGGCGATTATCTTTTTATAGTCTCCCGTAGTTAAGCCTATCTTCAGAGCGTGGAAATACTGTACTACCTGGACATTATCGGAACCTTTGTATTCGCCATAAGCGGGGTATTAACCGCGGCATCTAAAAAATTCGATGTTTTCGGAGCCCTCATCATTGCCTTTGTAACGGCCGTTGGCGGGGGTACTTTGCGCGATATATTGCTCGGTGAATTTCCCGTGGTGTGGATTCGTGAAACTAATTACCTCTATATCATCTTAATCGCTTTTGTGGCGAGCCTTTTATTTCGTAAGTACATTATGAAACTCCGTAAAACCCTATTCCTTTTCGATACCATTGGTATTGGGGTGTTCACCATTTTGGGACTTCAAAAAGCACTGGAAGTAGGCGTACCTGCACCAATAGCGGTGGCAATGGGTACTATTTCAGCCGTTTTTGGTGGAGTCATTCGTGACATACTTTGTAATACCACCCCTCTTATTTTCCGGAAAGAAATTTACGCTACCCCTTGTATAGCCGGAGGATTAAGCTACCTGTTGCTGCTTGAATTTATCGGACCGATGCAATGGATGGTACCGGCTACGGCACTCATTGTTATCGGAATTCGCCTGATGGCCGTGCGCAGGGGCTGGGCCCTGCCTAAATTGAAATAATTTCGATTGGTTGCAAATCCGGATAGTCAGCTTCTAAAGTTTTATCTCTAAACCAAGCGCATTCTAAGATATTCCATAAAATATTTTTTTGTTCAATTTATGTCTATATATTTTTAAATCAAATATATAGCCATTTTTTCATTGATAATGTTTTGGTGAAATTCAAATTCAAATGAAATTAAAATACTCTTTTTCAGTTATTTAAATTATAGAGATCATGATATTTAATGTAGAATATTTAAATTTTTATGCTCTGTAAATTATGCCTATATTGAGTGGAAACAAATAATAACAAATTATGATTAGAGGCATTAAAAATTTTACTCTGTTAACGTTAATTTTTACCATCGGTTTAAGTTGCAGTAAGGAAAAGGAGCAGGTTCAAACCGAAAAGGCACCCCCTACTTTCCAAAAAGCTGATGACATCCGCGAATTCCTGGTGGATGAGCTACGACTGAATCCCGATCAATTGGAAGAAAGAGAAACATCTTTTATTTACCAGAATGATATCGAGTTTGCCAAGAGCAACTTTTGGGAACAGTACGGTCCCAAGGAACACAAGGATAAGCACCGCAAGTCCAGTTACCAGGTTAGTCCAACCGGAACTGCCTACGTGTATTTTCATGCGGGTGTTCCAAGTAGCTGGAAAACGCAAATGTTAAGTGCCATGCAAGAGTGGAACGACCTGGGTGGGCCGATTTATTTTTACGAATATGTTTACCCTTACACCAGTACCGGTATCGGTGTGATCAACGTAAGATACGAAGACTTCGGGTCGGCTGACGATAATGTATTTGCAAGAGCCGGATTTCCCTCCAGCGGTGGTAGTATTCACAATGAAATTAAAATTAACTCCGGCTATACCGGAACCACCCTTTATAACAGTCACAAAAAGAAGGTGAGTGCGCACGAGCTAGGCCATTGCATTGGTTTTTGCCACACCAATACTTATGATGGCTCCGCTCTTTATACCGGTAATTACGGGTGTGACACTTATGACGATTCACAATCCATTATGCGCCAGGGGCGAATTAGCTGGGCTGGTTTTTCACCATGTGATGAAATCGCCTATGACGCGCTTTATTAAGAAGCACTATTACTCAAATTGAAAAGGCGGGCTAAGCCCGCCTTTTTTTAGCTTAACCCGGTGGCAGCAGCGGCTTTATAACTACATTCGCCCCGAACACCACTTGTCAATTGTTTTTTCAAAGCCAAAGCATACGCTACAGGAACATTTACCAGTCGGTAACCCTTTGTTGTGCTATCATTTTCAGCACCGGCCAACTTACGGCACAAGACAGTGCATGGAGCTACGACTTTTCAGGCCAGTATTGGGGTGATATAAGTTTTTACACCACCCCCTCCGGGAATAGTGATCTGGCCTATATGGGCTGGTTGCTGGGCTCCGGTTCGGTAACCTATAAAAGTCGCCACCAGCTTTTCCTCAGCCTGATGTTTACCCACGGTGGACAACCCTCAGCAAAAGACGTGGGGGATGTACAAACCTATTCCAACATTGAAGCGGGATTACTGTATGGCTTTTACGAAACGTATTATCAATACCTGGGTGAAAAGCTACGCATTAAACTAGGCTTGCAAGACATTAACACCGACTTCCTGGTTTCGGAAACCGCGCTTCTTTTCGCACATAGCTCCGCAGGCCTTGACCCTATGGCTGCCATCAATATCCCGGGACCCACCTATCCCTTTTATTCTGCTGCTGCTACCGCAATCATAGATTGGTCCACCAGCACCAAAACCCGCCTGGGAATTTTTGACGGCCGCTATGCCGAGCCCCGGAATAATTTTTTGCCTTTCGACTGGAAGATGAATGCCAGTGAAGGTTTTCTGTTGATTCTTGAACAGGAATTACAGTTCAACAAGGGGAAGATCCTCTTAAAACCTGGCGTGTTTTACCATACCGGAAACTTCGTATCCCGTGAAAACGGGCAAACGGAAAGAGGTTTATGGACCATTTACCAGGTTTCAGACTTCACCCTTTTTAAGGGCGAAACACAAAGCCTGAGTTTATATACCCAATCCAGTTTTTCAAAACCTGCAGTGAGTAACATCAAATACTACCTGGGTGGTGGGCTGCGTTGGTCGCAACCTTTCCAATGGAAGCAGGACCATCAACTGGGGTTTTGTGTGGCTCATGCCAACCTGCCTTCAGTTACTGAAATTACCGAAGCTCCCTTTCTTCTGGATAGTGAAACTGCCCTGGAACTTACCTTCAATGTACAGGCCTGGCCCTGGCTACGTGTACAGCCTTATGTGCAATGGATTATGCAGGACAAAGCAGTGCCTGCAGCCGAAATATTTACCGCTACCCTTCGTGCAGTAGCCGAATTTTGATCTTCTCTTTGTTTTTTGGGCCAATTCACTACTTTTAGAAATCTAACCGTGGCCCGGATCTGCTCACTATCCCGCTATTAAGAGGGGTATCAAAAACACATATCCTATGAAAAAAACGTTTATCATCCTTTTCGCCTTTTTATGCCCTTTCTTTTCAGCACCAGTGCAGGCGCAGGAAAAACTGGACTACCAAAAACCGCCTAAGGAAATCCTTGAACTGGTGGAAGCCCCTTTGGCTCCTTCCGTACAAATCGACCGGGAAGGAGATATGATGGTTCTCTTGTACCGCGATGCTTATAAGTCCATTGCAGAGCTTTCTGAAAATGAAATGCGCCTGGCCGGTTTGCGTATCAACCCGGTGTTGAACATCGGCAGCCGCACCAACTACTACAATAATATAGAGGTTAAAAAGGCCTCGGCTCCAAAGTCGGAAGCGGTAAACGGGCTACCGTCCAATCCCAGGCTGGCCAATTTCATATGGTCGCCCGATCAAGATAAGATGGCCTTTACCCATACCACCGCTCAAGGGGTAGAGGTTTGGGTGTTGGACATAGACAACCGCAAAGCCAAAAAACTGACCGAAGCCAAAGTAAACGCCAATATGGGCGATCCGGTAACCTGGTTTAAAGATGGTAAATCACTGTTGGTGAAAATGCTTCCGGCCAACCGTAAATCCCTTATCAATACCGATGAAGCGGTTCCACAAGGACCTATAATTTCGGTAAGCAGCGGTGAAAAAGCACAAAACCGCACTTACCAGGATCTTTTAAAGAATCCTAATGACGAACATAATTTTGAAGCCCTGGCGGAATCAGAAATTTACAAGGTGGACCTTAAAGGAAACCCAAGTAAATGGCTGCCCACGGCTATGTACGGCAACCTGAGTTTTTCACCAGATGGTAGTTACGTTATGGTAAGCCAGGTAAAGCGACCCTTTTCCTACCTGGTTCCATATTACCGCTTCCCTTCTTCTACCAGTATTTACGATCCTCAGGGCAAAGTGGTACAAAACGTACTGGAAGCCCCTTTAACAGAGGTATTACCCAAAGGATTTATGGCCGTTCGCGAAGGTAGGCGAGGTATGGTGTGGCGTGCCGACAAGCCCCATACCCTGGTTTGGGAACAGGCCCTGGACGGTGGCGACCCTGAAAATGAAGCCGAATACCGTGACGAGGTTTTTGAACTGGATGCACCTTTTAACGGCACTCCGCGCTCACTTTTTAAGTCTAAAAATCGCATGAGTTACATTCTATGGGGTGATGATAATATCGCTATTGCCTATGATTACTGGTGGAACAACCGCAATACCAAAACCTACCTCTTCAACCCCTCCGATGCTTCTCAAGAGCCTAAAATACTATACGACCGCAACTATCAGGACGTTTACAGTGACCCCGGAAGTTTTGCCACCGAGCGCAATAAATACGGCCTAAACATCCTTACCCTCGAAGGCAATACCGCTTACCTTATCGGGGATGGATACTCCGATGAAGGCCGCTTTCCTTTTGTAGATGAAGTAAACCTGGAGAACGGGGAAACCAAGCGTTTGTATCAATCTCCTTATACCGATAAAACAGAAAACCTCTATTTCCCCACCGATATGCCGGAAGGTAAAATACTGGTGCGACTGGAGTCGCCCAGCGAATACCCCAATTACTATATCCGCAATATTTACAAGGATGAGCTTACTCCGCTAACGGCCTTTGAAAATCCTTTTAAAAGCATCCAAAATGTACATAAAGAGGTAATAACCTATAAAAGGGATGATGGTCTGGACCTGGATGCCACCCTTTACCTGCCGGTGGGTTATGATAAGGCCAAAAAAGAAAAAATGCCCATGATCGTTTGGGCCTACCCCACCGAGTACAAGGATAAAAACAGTGCTTCGCAAAACACTTCCAATCCCAATGAATTTACCTACCCCTGGTATGGGTCGCCTATTTACTGGGTTACCCAGGGTTATGTGGTGCTGGATGATGCTGCTTTCCCCATTGTGGGTGAGGGAGACGAAGAGCCGAATGAAACCTTCCGCAAGCAATTGGTGGCCAATGCCAGGGCAGCTATTGATGCCGTGGATGAAATGGGCTACATCGACCGTAACCGGGTAGCCGTAGGCGGACATTCCTACGGGGCTTTTATGGTAGCCAATCTGCTTTCACATTCTGATCTTTTTGCGGCCGGTATTGCGCGAAGTGGTGCTTACAACCGCACCCTTACCCCTTTTGGATTTCAGAGTGAGGAGCGCAGCTACTGGGAAACCCCGGAAACGTATAATAAAATGTCGCCCTTTATGCACGCGGATAAAATGAAAACACCACTGTTACTTGTTCACGGTGAGGCCGATAACAACTCCGGAACTTATCCTTTACAGAGTGAACGTTACTTTAATGCCCTTAAAGGTTTAGGAGCTCCGGCCCGTTTGGTAATGCTGCCCAAAGAAAGTCACGGCTACCGTGCCCGCGAAAGTGTGTTACACCTGCTTTGGGAGCAGGACCGTTGGTTGGACACCTATGTAAAGAACCGCGAAATGGACGAAGAAGCTATGAAATAACTCCATTCGGTTGTAAGCTTGCCTGCTGCAAGCAGGGCTGTAAGCTTGCTTTGAGCGGGGTTTTAAGGTTGTAAGGACTTAAAGTTTTAAGGAAAACCTGCTTGCAGCAGGCAAGTTTAATGTTGAAGGTTCAAGGTTTTGTAAGCGAATTTTGAACCTTCAATCTTTCCATAGCCTCACAAAGAGAGTGGTAAGTTCCCCGGTTTCTCCATCTTTTAAGAGGTAGATTATGAATAAAAAGAAAAGCATAATCTGCCACCACTTAAATCGAATTTCAACACGCTCTATTTTTTTGATTTTAATTATTCGTCCTATTAAATTTAGTTGACCTACGTTAAATGGAGTAGTGTAGCTTCCCTAGATAAAACAAGGCTAACCTAAAGGCATTTCCAACGGAAAAAAAGAACAACCTAGATTACTGAAAAACAAAAACTTAAAAAGAAGAGCACCTCTAGAGACTCTATTATTTGGTATTCAATTGTAATACATTTACATTAATTTTTCTCAAACCCAGCCCCAGTAGGGGCTTCAGGCCTGGAACCATATGTTGAACCTATGGATACAGGATAAAAATCCTGCCCATTTCTTCTGATAGTAAATACAAGTCCTGAACTTTAAACTTTAAACCTTGAACCTTTAAAAAATTGCAGCCCTGCTTGCAGAAGGCAAGCTCGCAATTTACTCGTAGAGTATATCCATCGCCCGGAAGGAGTCATGCAGGTTCACCTGTACTTTGACCCCCGTAAAGGTAAAGGCGGAAAGCAAGGTGTTGATGTTTTCATTTTGAAGAAAGGTGCGGATTCCCTCGGCCTCTAAACGGGATTTGAGGACGTAGGCATCGTTGACGTTGTCAAATTCAGCTATGGTGACGAGTTCTGCCATTCCAAACTTTCAATAAGCCGCACCGTTTCGTCATACATATAGTTATTGACGGGCCGTAGCGAATCGGCATTGGGAGCCGCATAAAAATACAAAACCCCCCGCAGGAAGTGATGGGTGCTGTCCGTTACAAAAAACTGGCTGCTGGTAGCGGCATCTCCTTCAATTTTATAGAGTATGCCATAAACGGATTGCTCCTGATTGGTATAAATACGTTCACGCATTCCATCGGCCTTTACCTGGTGTTTGAGGGCCAGGTCCTGACCATCCTGCAAGAGGGTTTCCAGGTTTTTTTCGGTAACCGGCTTATAGGTAAGCTGCAAACGTGCTTTAATAGAAGGGTAGTAAATATCGCCCCAGCAATTGTTTTTATCGATCCAACGGGCCGTAGTGTTTTTTTCAAAGCTATAGGGGCAATCACCCGGTGAAAACCGTTGGTAATCTGCTTCCGGAACTTCGAGGCGAAAATAGCCTCTGGGTTTAGGACTGTATTCATTCTGACAGGAAAGAAGGCCCGCCAGTATCCACAAAAAACTAATTTTCTTCAATTTGCTCAACTTCATCATCTGCCAGGGTGACCTTAATGCGTTTAATTCTTCGCCCTTCCAGGCTTTCTACCTTAAACACATAACCATCAAACCGGGTTTCTTCGTTCTTTTCCGGGAATTTGCCCGCCAGCTCCAACAGGAAACCGGCCAGGGTATCCGCTTCACCTCTTTTTTCGGCAAAAGCTTCCCCATCAATGTGCATTACTTTAAAAAAGTCGTTCAGGTGAATCTTCCCTTCAAAAACATAATTGCGATCATCCAGCTTGGAGTACACCAGTTCCTCATCGTCAAACTCATCGCTGATCTCCCCAACTATTTCTTCAATTACATCTTCAAGGGTAATGATACCGGAGGTGCCGCCAAATTCATCCACCACAATGGCCAAGTGTACTTTTTTGTATTGAAACTCCTTCAACAGGTCATCAATCTTCTTATTTTCCGGAACGTAAAACGGTTCGCGCACCAAAGCCAACCAATCAAAATTCCCCTCCTCTTCAATGTGTGGAATAAGGTCTTTGATGTAGAGCACCCCCCTTACTTCATCAAAATTTCCTTCGTAAACGGGGATACGGGAGTAACCTGAATCCAGGATAACCTCCATCACCTTATTGTAGTCCCAGGTATTATCTACCGCCACCACATCCATACGTGGCTTCATAATTTGTTTTACCGTGGTGCTGCCAAACTTCACTATACCCTCTAAAATCTTCTGTTCCTCATCGGTAGTATCCTCGTTGGTCAATTCCAAAGCCTGACTGAGATCATCCACTGAGAGGTTTTCCGAACTGGTTTGCAATCTTTTTTCTATAAAGGAGGTGGAGCGCACCAACATCAGGCTGAACGGGCGAAAAAACCAACGCATGATGAACATGGGCCTGCTCATAAAAGTAGAAAAACTGGCTGCCCTACGGTTGGCGTAAACCTTGGGAAGCACCTCTCCGAAAAGCAGTATGAGGAACGTAATGACTACCAACTGGAACACGAGCCCGATGGTTTCATTGTCTGAAAAGTCGAACATTACCGAAGTAAGGTAGGAAGACAGGATAACGATTCCCACGTTAACGAAATTATTGGAAATCAATATGGTGGCCAGCAAAGTTTTAGGATGATCCAGCAAATCACTAATACTTTCGTAGGCAGTTTTATTGGAGTGACGGATTTCTTCCAGGTCCTGCGATTTAAGCGAGAAAAAAGCTACCTCGGAACCACTCACTATAGCTGAGCAGATTAGTAAAACAAAAAGCACGATTAGGGGAATGATCAGCGCAGCATCAAAGGGCTTGATTATATCGGCCAGAAAAAGGTAACTCGAAGGATCGGGATCCAAATTGGTAGAACTTAGTTAAACTTAAAAAGGCAGATCATCATCGTCATCCGAATCTTTGCTCAAATCAACCGGTTCGGCCGGGCCGCTCATGGAGCTACCGGAATCATCATCCTTACGGGTTCCGCCCAGCATGGTCATATTATCCGCATGAACCTCGGTGGCATACTGGCGCTCACCTCTTTCATTTTCCCAGCTACGGGTTTTGATTTTCCCCTCTATGAACACCTTATCTCCTTTATGCAGGTATTTTTCAGCTACTTCGGCCAAACCTCTTCTTAAAACCACCGTATGCCATTCCGTTTGGGTTACCCTTTCGTTGGTTTGACGATTGGTATAGGTTTCGGAGGTGGCCAGGGGAAAACGGGCCAATGAATTACCACCTTCGAAAGTTTTGATTTCGGGATCTTTTCCCAAGTTACCTATGAGCATAACTTTATTAAGAGATCCTGCCATAAATAGAGAATTCAGTTTCTAACAAATTTAAAAAATAAGGCCTACGTGCCAAATGGCAAAGTTAACTGAATTTGATCGAGATACTGCCGTAAAGGCCGGGGAAAAGCCAATTGCGCTAATTCACTTACTCGCACCCATTGCTGCCCCTCTTCCGCTTTAACCGCATGGCGGCCGGAGATGTTTACTTCCAGGATACGTATATGCAAGGTTTGATGGCTCAGCTTATGTGGCGGTAACGCAGTCTCTTTTTGTACACTTACTTTAAGGTTCGCGAATAATTCGTTCAAAAGCTGTTGGGGAGTTAAGCTTTCCGCAGCCTCCACTAACGGGAATTGAAACAGGCCTTGCCAAATACCCGGGCCGCTCCTTTTTTCCACCAATACTTCCTGGCCTTGTTTAATGAGGAAGTAATGAAGGTATCGCTCTCGATTGTATTTTTTGCGGTTTTTATGCGGTAATGAATCTACCTGCCCATTGGCATAAGCCACGCATTGGGTATTCAGTACACAATTCGCACAACCCGGGTTACGGGGTACGCATTGCAAAGCCCCGAATTCCATGATGGCTTGATTATAGGTTGCAGGCTGCTCTAAGTCCAGCATATACTGTGCGGCCTCTGCCAGTTCCTTTTTACCTGCCGTGGTGTTTACGGCCGTTTCTATACCTAAAAAACGGGCTAAAACCCTTTGCACGTTACCATCCACCACAGCATGCGCCTTATCAAATGCAAAAGAAGCAATTGCTGCAGCGGTATATTCCCCAACCCCTTTTAGCTTTTTAATATCCTCGTAATCGGTCGGGAAAGCCCCGTTCAATTCGCCATGCACAAAGCGCGCTGTTGCCAGCATATTACGGGCACGGCTGTAATATCCCAAACCTTCCCATAGCTTCATTACTTCATCATCATCCGCCTGAGCCAGGGCTTTTACATCTCTAAATTTATCCACAAACCGGTGATAGTATGGCAAGCCCTGCGCCACGCGCGTTTGCTGTAACATTATTTCAGAAAGCCATATACGATAGGGGTCACTGGTTTTTCGCCAGGGCAAATCCCTTTTGTGATGATGGTACCACTTTTTTAACGCATCTTGGAAAAAACTTTTCGGCAAAATATTTGTATTTGAAGCATTTAGCGATAAAAAAATTGAAAGAATCTCTTTCGCTGTAAATTATTTTCACCTTATATTTGCAGCCCTCAAAATTAGACAGTTTAACTTTTAATTAATATACAAATGACTAAAGCTGACATCGTAACCAGGATCTCCGACAAGACTGGTATGGAAAAGGCTGATGTACAGGCGACTGTAGAAGCTTTTATGAAAGAAGTGCGCAATTCTCTTGAATCTGGCGACAACGTATATCTTCGGGGATTTGGAAGCTTTATTATTAAGAAGAGAGCGGAAAAGACCGGGCGTAATATTTCCAAGAACACCACCATCATCATCCCGGCACACAATATTCCTTCCTTCAAGCCTGCCAAGACTTTTGTTGACGCAGTGAAGAAAAAGGTAAAAGTTAAGTCCTAATGAAAATGAAAAAAGGTCCGGCAATATTAGTCTTAGTTGGCCTGGCCTTACTGTCGTTCTTGTATTTTTTACCGGTAACCCCTCCTGAAAACAGTGGGCTAAAACCCGAGGCCAATACCGAAGCCACTTCTGATGATGACGCTTTGAGTCCTGACGAAAAAGTGGAAGTGGCCTTGCAAAAGTTGCAGTCGGGCGAATTACCACCCATGCAGGCCATTCTCCAGATTAGGGCTGTAGCCGATGAGCATCCCGAAAATGTAAAGGCCAATTTTACACTGGGAGTTATGTCCATACAAACCGGGCAGTACGATAAAGCCATAGGACGCTTTGAGAAAGTACTGGAACAGGAGCCTGAAAACTCAGAAGCACACCGGCTTATGGCCACAGCAGCGCTTCAATTGGGAGATACTACCCATGCGGTAGAGCATTTGGAAAAAGCCGGTGAAACGGTTACTCCTGAAATGCAGGCAGGAATTGAACAGCAATTAAAAGAACTAAGAGTTAACAAGTAAAACGTTTAGGTTATGCCAAGCGGAAAAAAGAGAAAAAGACATAAGATGGCTACTCACAAGCGCAAGAAGCGCCTGAGAAAGAATCGCCACAAGAAGAAGTAATTGTCTTCAACATTTTAGATATCAGCTAAAGAGCACCCACAGCGCGGTGCTTTTGCTGTTTTATTAATCGCATACCGTATATCATTACCGGTATGCCTCAAAATATTAAAGGTGAGTACAGAATTAATAATCAATTCTCGTACTGCCAACGAAGTAGCCATAGCGCTACTCAGGGACGGTAAACTCACTGAACTTCATTACGACAATTCGGATGAATTTGCAGTGGGCGACATTTACCTGGGTAAAATAAAAAAAGTAGTACCGGGCTTAAATGCCGCATTTGTAGATGTAGGGTACGAAAAAGATGCTTTTTTGCATTATCACGACCTGGGTCCACAAATCAGGTCGCTGAATAAGTTTACCAAAAAAACCCTGACCGGCAAACAAAGGTGGTCACTCACAGACTTTACCCCCGAGCCGGATATCGATAAAAATGGCAGTATTGACAAAGTACTAAAGGCCGGACAGACCTTATTAGTACAAATCGCTAAAGAGCCCATTTCCACTAAAGGGCCGCGTATAACCTCCGAACTATCGCTAGCCGGGCGTTATATCGTTTTAGTACCCTTCAGCAACCGCATTAGCGTAAGTTCCAAAATGCGGGATCGCGAAGAAAAAGAACGCCTCCGCAGGCTTATAAAAAGCATTTGCCCTAAAGGTTTCGGAATTATAGTGCGCACAGCCGCCCAGGATTGCTCGGTAGCCGAACTGGATGCCGACCTGCAGGACCTGGTCCAAAAATGGAAAAACCTGCACCGCCAGATGCAACGCCTTAAGGCACCTTCACGAGCCTTACGCGAGCTCAACCGGGTTTCAGCTTTGTTGAGGGACATCCTCAATGATTCCTTTAACAGCATTACTACGGACGATAAAGACCTGGCCGGTGAGCTGAGGGGTTACCTGAAGTCTATAGAACCCGGCAAAGAGGAAATGGTTAAAGATTTCCAGGGCCGTGTTCCCATTTTTGATGCAATGGGCGTAGAACGCCAGATTAAAAGTTCGTTTGGCCGCTCCGTTTCCATGGGCAAAGGTGCCTACCTCATTATTGAGCATACCGAAGCCATGCACGTAATTGACGTAAACAGCGGTAACCGCACCAACAGCAACGAAAACCAGGAGGCCAATGCCCTTTCGGTAAATCTTGCGGCAGCGGAAGAGATTGCCCGCCAGTTACGCCTGCGTGATATGGGTGGTATTATAGTGGTGGACTTTATCGACCTACACCGTTCAGAGAACCGTAAAAAGCTCTTTGAAAAACTCAAGGAAGTGATGCGCTCAGACCGTGCCAAGCATAAAATACTCCCACCCAGCCGTTTCGGTTTGGTAGAGATTACCCGCCAAAGGGTACGGCCCGAAATGAACATTCAAACCCGTGAGGAAAACCCCGATGGCAACGGTGATGTAGAAGCCCCTATTCTCATTATCGATGAGATAGAAAACCGCCTGGAGCTGATTGCCACTCAGGAGAAGGACAAAAACATTTTCCTGCATACCCACCCCTTTATTGCAGCCTACCTTACTAAGGGTATTTTTAACAGCCTGCGCAGAAAATGGTCCCGTAAATACAAGAGGAACCTGAAGATCATACCGCGTGACTCCTTCAAATTCCTGGAGTACCATTACTATAACAGTAAAGACGAAATGTTTGAGTTTAAATAAACTCTCACTTTTAAAAACTCTTTGAAAGCCTCCCGATTTACAGGGGGGCTTTTTTTATTTCGCTTGTTTTATTTTTTATGAAAAAAGTTAAACAAAAAGTGTCAAATGTGAAGCTACGCTCATTTTTAATGACTACATTCGAAAAGCGAATAACGAACCGTTTCATGTGCACGAACAGCTTTGAAAGACAAAGCTTTACAGCGTTACTCACCGCTCAGGAAGAATGATTTATGATAGACCGAAAAAATATATTGACCGAGGAGAGAATGAAGGAAGCGCGGACCTCGTTCATTAAAGCACCCCAGGAAGAAGAACGCCTTAAGAAGTTATACAGTTACGAAATACTGGATACCCCTGCGGAAGATAGCTTCGATAAAATTGCCCTCTTGGCAGCCCAGATTTTTGAAACACCATCGGCCTACATCACTTTTGTGGATAAAGACCGGGTTTTCCTGAAATCGAACCTGAGTAATATCAGTGACAATTCGATGGCCCGCAAAGACAGTCTCTGCTCACTGGCCATACTCACCGATGAAGTTACCGTTTTCAGCGATACATTAGCCGTGCCCAGCCTGAGTTCCAACCCTTACTTAAAGGAAAACGATGACATCCGTTTTTATGCCGCTGCCCCGCTTAAAACTGCGGAAGGATATCAATTGGGTACCGTTTGCGTTACGGATACCCGGGTTCGCAAAGTATCCGAAAAACAGCTGAAAATGTTGGAAACCCTGGCCTCTTTAGTGATTGATGAACTGGAAAGCCGTTTAGCGTCACGCAGGGCCATACGGGTACAAAACGACTTACTGAACTTTACCATCCACGACCTTAAAAACCCCACCAGCACTATTTTACTGGCGGCAAGTATGATGGCTAAGGAAACCCCCGCCTCAAACGCCCTGTCTGAAATGGTACGTACCGTGCAGGATTCCGCGCAGCGCATACTCGATGAGATTAATGAACTCATGAACCTTTCGCGCATTGAAAACGGTGAATTCACCCTGAACAAGGAAAGTGTTTACCTGGGCGAAATACTACAATCCGTACAGTCCAATTTCAAACTGCTGGCCCAACAAAAAAACCAGGACATTACCCTCAACATCCACTCGGAGGAAGAGGTTACGGTGGATCGCCACCGCATACAGGAAGTTTTTGAAAACCTCATCAGCAATGCCCTCAAATACTCCCACCCCGGTACTACGGTGCACCTGGGCCTGGCTCGCCAGGGTAATTCAATGGTAGTTTCGGTGCGCGACCATGGGCAAGGGCTGGATGATACGGATATGGAAAAGCTCTTCACCAAATTTGCACGGCTCAGCTCCACGCCCACCGGCAAAGAGCGCTCTAACGGTTTGGGCTTGTCTATCGTTAAAAGCCTGGTAGAACTTCACAAAGGCTCCGTTTGGGCACAAAGTGAAGGCAAAGATCAGGGCACCACCTTCTACGTTTCCCTGCCCATTTAATATTCGCAGCACAATTCTTTCCTGCTCAGGAGCCATCGATCTTCACGCGAATCGATTAAATGGCTATTTTCGAAATCCAAATGAAAAATCGAGCATGAAAAAATCAGCGATCCTTCTTTTTGTATTCTCCGCATTTTGGGCTTTCGGCCAGCAAGGGGTAATGACCCCTCAACTCTTATGGGAGCTCGGACGGGTGAGCCTTGAAACGGTTTCCCCCGATGGTAAAAACATGATTTACGGGGTAACCCATTACAACATCGATGAAAACCGTGGTAACCGGAACCTGTACCAAATGAGCCTGGACGGCCTCAACCGCAAACAGATAACAGATTTGCCCGGAAGTGAATACGGGGCCTTTTACCTCAGTGGAGGGTCGAAGATCGGTTTTTCGCACGGGGGCCAGTTTCACATTATGGATAAAGACGGCTCTAACCGGCAACAGCTTACCAACATTGAGGGAATCAGTAATATTAAAGCGTATGACCTGCCGGACGGGCGCATTGCACTACTGTTTTCAAAAAGTGTAAAGCTGGAGGAAACTACAGCCGACCTCTACCCCAACCTCCCAAAAGCCGAGGCCTACATAATTGACGATTTGATGTACCGCCACTGGGATGGCTGGAGCGATGACAGCTACAACCACGTTTGCATTGCTTATGTGGGTAAGGATATGGCCCAGGTTTCTACCTACCGCGACCTTATGAAGGGCGAAAAATTCGATTCGCCCCTCAATCCTTTCGGAGGCAGCGAATCTTTTACCCTCAGCCCCGATGGAAAAACCGTGGTGTACGAAGCCAAAAAACTCAGTGGAAAGGAATGGGCCGTGAGCACCAACTCCGAGCTGTACAGTGTAAATCTTGAAAGTGGAGAAACCACTAATCTCACCGAAGGCATGCAGGGTTACGATAAAGAACCCAAATTTTCGCCCGATGGTAGCAAACTGGCGTGGATGAGCATGGCCACCCCCGGTTTTGAAAGTGATGTGAACGACCTGGTTATCCACGACCTCAAGACCAACCAGCGGCTGCACGTGCTAAAAGCCGCCAACCTATACGATGCCATTACCTTCCAATCCTTTACCTGGGCGGGCGAAACTACCCTTTACGCAGGGGTTCCTACCGATGGTACTAACCAGATTTTTAAAATAGAACTGCCCAAAAAGATTGAGGCCAACGGAAAAGTAAAAATCGCGGCCGTTAGCGAAGGAGACTTTAACTACAACCACTTTGAGGTAGCTGGAAATGCCATAATTGCGGATCGCCAGGATATTAACCATGCTACCGAAATTTACAAACTCAACCCCAAAACCAAAGAGGCGCTACAACTCACCCGCGTAAACGATGATATTTATAAAGGCATAGCCCTGAGCAAGGTGGAACGCAGGCAGGTGAACACCAGCGATAACAAGGAAATGCTGGCCTGGGTGATTTACCCACCCGATTTCGACCCCAATAGAAAATATCCAACCCTGCTTTACTGCCAGGGAGGTCCGCAGGCCCAGGTATCGCAGTTTTACAGTTTCCGCTGGAACTTCCAGTTGATGGCCGCACAGGGTTACATTGTAATAGCGCCTAACCGCAGGGGGTTACCGGGTTTTGGCCGCGAATGGAACGAGCAAATTTCAGGAGATTGGGGGGGACAAGCCATGCGCGATTACCTGGCCGCCATCGATGATGTAAAAGAAGAGCCTTACGTAGATGAAAAACGCCTGGGATGTGTAGGCGCCAGCTACGGTGGCTACTCGGTATATTACCTGGCCGGTATTCACGAAAACCGCTTTAAGGCCTTTATTTCCCATTGCGGGTTGTTTGACCTGGAAAGCTGGTACCTCTCCACCGAAGAGTTGTTTTTTGCCAATCAGGATTTAGGCGGCCCTTTCTGGATGCCTGAAAACAAGGAAACCTACAGTAAATTCGACCCTAAGGATTACGTTCAAAATTGGGATACTCCTATACTGGTCATTCACGGAGGAAAAGATTTCCGCGTACCCGAAAACCAGGGTATGGAAGCCTTCCAGGCCGCCAAATTACGAGGTGTACCCGCTAAATTCCTGTACTTTCCCAATGAAGGGCACTGGATTTTAAGCCCGCAAAACGGTTTGATCTGGCATGACCAGTTCTTCGGTTGGCTGGATAAATGGTTGAAATGATTTGAATATATTCCAGTTACATTTGCCACTGAAATTTCAACCTGCTCAATTTTATGAAAACAGGGAGCCCCGCCTCACGCCTTAAGTTGAATATCAAGCCGAACGACCGGGTATTGGACATCGGCAGCGGTGATTTTCCACACCCCCGTGCCAACGTTTGTGTGGATAAGTATGTAAACGATAATACCCATCGCTCTTCCGATCTTAAGGTGCTGCAAAACCAGGAATTTATTCAGGCAGACGGGGAGAATCTTCCTTTTGAAGACAATGCATTCGATTACGTAATCTGCGAGCAGGTTTTGGAACACGTAGAACACCCCGAACTTTTTATCAAGGAAATGAACCGTGTAGCCAAAAGGGGCTACCTGGAAACGCCCTCCCTCATCGGGGAGTACCTCATTCCCAAAAAATCGCACAAATGGGTGTTGCTGGATATTGACGGTATAGTGGTGATGTACGAAAAAGAAAAACTGGGCCTGAACGATGCTATCGATTTTGGTGAGCTTTTTCTCAACTATTTCCCCCGCCAGTCCATCGGCTGGAAGATTGTACAGCGCACCCATCACCAGGCACTCACCATGAGCTATGAATGGGAAAATGAAATAAAGTACCTCGTTAATCCCGATGATGAACGCCTGCTGAACTATTTCAGAAAACCCTGGACCCTCGACATGGTGAACCAGGTAATGCCCCAGCGCAGCCTGCAAAAAGAGGCTTCCATGGCCATCAATGCTTTTGTGGATATTACCCAAAGCATTTTTAAATCAAAAGTGTTAAAGCGCAACAAAAGCTAAACACCCGCTTTTATCCCTTTATGGAAAAGGAGTTTGAAATTTTTGAATTGCCGAACGGCATCCGTTTGGTGCACCGCAAGGTGAACCGGCCGGTTGGACATTGTGGCCTGATGATACAGGCCGGTAGCCGTGATGAAACACCGCAAACCGAAGGTCTGGCCCATTTTATCGAGCACGTGCTTTTTAAAGGCACACGAAAGCGTAAAGCCTTCCACATACTCAGCCGCATGGAAGACGTGGGTGGTGAGCTCAATGCCTATACCACCAAGGAAGATACCGTGATCTATGCCTCTTTCCTGGCCAATGATTTCCAAAGGGCTATGGAACTCATCCTCGATATCGGTTTTAACTCCACCTTTCCCGATAAGGAATTGCTGAAGGAAAAAGACGTGATCATCGATGAGATCAATAGCTATAAGGACAGCCCCTCGGAACTTATTTTCGATGATTTTGAAGCCCTGCTTTTCCCCGATCATCCCCTGGGGATGAACATACTGGGCACCCCTGAAACGGTGCGCAGTTTTAAACGGGCCGATGTACTCAACTTTTTGGATAATGCCTACGGTACCGACCGGATGGTTTTTAGTTACGTGGGTAACATTGAGGCCGAAAAAATCAGGGACTACCTGCAAAAGCTATTGGCAGAAATTCCATTGAAAGCGGGAAGCTTACAACGCCAGGCCCCACTACCCTACCGCAGCCTGCGGCAGGAAGATGAGCGGCCGGTTTTTCAAAGTCACGTAATTGCCGGTAACCGTGCCTATGCGGCCGATGACCCTAAAGCGCGCACCTTGCACCTGCTCAATAACCTCTTGGGTGGCCCGGGTATGAACTCCCGCCTCAACCTCAATATTCGCGAGAAATACGGTTTTACCTACAACATCGAGTCCTTTTATACGCCCTATGCCGATACCGGGGTATTTGGCATTTATGCCGGTACCGATCCGCTTACCATGGAGCGTACCCTGAAGCTTATAGAAAAGGAACTGAAGCGTTTGCGGGAGAATAAACTGGGCGTGATCCAACTCAGTAAAGCCAAGCGGCAAATACTGGGGCAAATTGCCATGGCGCAGGAAAATAATGTGGCCCTGATGCTGGCTTTGGGGAAATCACTGCTTACCTTTAACCGTATCGACACTTTTGAAGAAATACGCGATAAGATTGAAAGTATTACGGCCAGTGATTTGATGGAAGTGGCCAATGAAATACTGGCCCCCGATCAACTGAGTACCCTCATTTACAAACCCGCATAAGCATGGAATTTTTACCCGAAAAACTCGAACAATACGTTGAAGACCACACCTCTCCTGAATCCGAAGTATTAGAGGCACTCAACCGTGAAACGCAAGCCAAGGTATTGATGCCGCGCATGCTGAGCGGGCACCTGCAGGGCCGGGTACTCTCCACGTTCAGTAAAATGATACAACCGAAACGTATTTTGGAGATCGGTACTTATACCGGGTACTCTGCCCTGTGCCTGGCCGAAGGCCTACAGGAAGGTGGAAAGCTGCACACCATCGACATCAACGAAGAGCTGGAGGATATGGTGCTGCGCTACATCCAAAAAGCGGGTTACTCCGAAAAAATTCAAATGCACGTGGGCGATGCCACCCAAATTATCCCGGCCCTCAACGAAAGCTGGGACATCGTTTTTATTGATGCGGATAAGGAAAACTACTCCAATTACTTCGACCTAACCATTGATCACCTGCGCCCGGGTGGTTACATCATTGCCGATAACGTCTTATGGAGCGGCAAGGTGCTGGAAAAAATTGACCCCAAAGACGAAGAAACCCAGGCTTTGAAAGACTTTAACGAAAAAGTACTGGCTGATGAACGCGTGGAAAACGTATTGTTCCCGGTACGGGATGGTTTGATGGTGTGTAGGAAGAGGTAGAAATATAATTTACTCTTCAATTTTCCTGAGCAGATTATCGATGAAAGGTTGACGACTAAACTTCCCCTTATCTTTTAAGGAAGCAAGAAAATATAATACACCGAAGAAAAGTAATACTAAAAAAATACCGAAAAGCGAAGAGTACTCGGGAAATAGTCTGTCAGTTAGAGTTGTAACATATATAATAAAAGCAAACCAGATTAAATATATTATATAGGCATAACTTAAATCTCTCTTGATATTCCCAATTTTTACTATTCCTTTAATTCTACCCATTAATTTTACTTCATCTGAAGGAGCACCATCATGTAATAAATTCACAACAAACCCTTCTTTAGCATTCAGAAACTCAAAGTTTAGAACGATTTGGTTGGCTGAAACTCTCTTTAGTTCAATAACCTCGGCCTTATCAGCATAAAACACAGAATAGTCAAGTACCTCATATTTCTCAGGAATAGAAATTTTCAAAGGATCAACACTAGATAAATGATCTTGGCTGATAACCTCCTGACCCGTGTTTGCTATGATAATTTTTGTGTTTGCAAATGAAGATAGCTTCTTGCCCTTGTAACTCACCGTTAAATCAGGAATTTGAACATCATTACTGAATATGGTATTGTTGAACACTTTATAAGAAAGTGACTTCCTTCTGCGAGATCTGAGATAGAAGAAAATTGATAATCCTATGCCTACAAACCCAATTAACCAACCGATTATATCCATATTACTTACTTGAAACTTATCAAGTAAATATATGATCTTGAATTTTATTTAAGGGAGGGGGATCATCTCCTCAGCCAACTCATGATGATACTTAGAGTATAATTGATTCACATCAAATAAGCTTGAGACCCTGTTTTAGAGCAGGCTTACCAACAAGCTACTCCCTTACAAAAAGATCCGCACTGATACCCACCATCGGGGCCGGTATCAGGTAGGCGATATCATCGCGCAGGTTTTGTTGGTACACTAAGGGTAATTCTACGTTCAAGTTAAGCCAGGCATTGAATTCATAATTCAGGCCGGCCTGCAGGGCTATGGCATAGCCGTTGTCCATGCCGGGGTCATCCCAGGAGCGGAAGCCATAGATGGGCGTAAGTCCGAAGTACGGTTTTACGCCCAGGTTTTCCTTGTTTAAATAGGCCACCAGGGCCAGGGCCATCGCATGCCCGTTCACCTGGGTACCGGCATCCGGAGCACTGGAAGCGTACAGGCCAAAACCGTATTTGGGCATGAGGCCATAGGTAAAAAGGCCATCCTCCTTCCCGAAAGTGTAGAGCATACTAAAGGCATAACCTCCCCTCTCCCAAAATAAATCAGGACTAAGGTCGGTCCAACCCTCCACCTGTAGCATAATATTGTTAGTAACGCCTACCCGTGCCGTGGCCGCACCGGCCGGTGACAATATTTGGCCGTTTACCGGGTGCGCCTCAGGCATATAGCCGTGATTTAAAGCTACGTTCACCTCACCCTGCTTTAAAGGTTTGGTGGGCAGGTTAAGGGCCGGGTTATAGATCTGCCGGCTGCAGGAAGTGAGTCCCAGGCCAAGGCCCAAAAAGGCCAGAACCCATCCTTTAACGTTCGGAGTACATTTCATCGTAATACTTTTGATAGTCTCCCGAAGTAACGCTCTGCAGCCACTCTTCATTTTGCAAGTACCAATCGATGGTTTCGGAAAGACCTTCTTCAAAGGTTACCGAAGGTTCCCAGCCCAGTTCATTTTTGATCTTATTGGCATCAATGGCGTACCTGCGGTCGTGACCCGGGCGGTCTTTCACATAGGTAATCAGCTTTTCAGATTCACCGGCCGGGCGGCCTAGCTTTTCATCCATCTGCTTAATCAAAACCTTGATCAGGTCAATGTTTTGCCATTCGTTAAACCCGCCAATGTTGTAGGTTTCCGCGTTTTTACCCTGGTGATACACCATATCAATCGCGCGGGCATGATCGATTACGTATAACCAGTCACGGGTGTATTTACCGTCCCCATAAACGGGCAGGTTTTTATTGTTTTTGATGTTATGGATGAATAAGGGCACCAGCTTTTCCGGGAACTGGTTGGGCCCATAATTATTGGAGCAGTTGGTAACCACGTAGGGTAGTCCGTAGGTTTCACCGTACGCCCGCACAAAGTGATCGGAACTGGCCTTGGAAGCAGAATACGGTGAATTGGGATCGTAAGCGGTGGTTTCCATAAAAAGGCCGGTTTCACCCAGTGTACCGTACACCTCATCGGTACTGATGTGGTAAAAACGTTTGCCTTCAAAATCATCCTTCCAGGTATCGCGGAAAGCGTTTAACAGGTTTACCGTACCGATAACATTGGTGCGCACAAAAGCCAGCGGATCGGTAATGGAACGATCTACGTGCGACTCAGCCGCCAGGTGAATGACTCCTTCAAAACGATGCTCCGCAAAAAGGCGGTTCATGGCCGAAGCGTCCACAATATCCGCCTTAACGAAGTGATAATTATCGGCCTCCTCAATGTCTTTCAGATTCTCCAGGTTACCGGCATACGTCAGCGCATCCAGGTTATAAATCTGGTAGTTTGGGTACTTATTCACGAACAAGCGAACTACGTGTGAACCGATAAAACCGGCTCCACCGGTAATGAGAATCTTTTTTGAATCAGACATTGAAAAATATTTTATACAAAAAAACTAAATCCACGGGCATTACGGCCGGTGTTGAACTACAAGGAAATGTTAATCTTTTCCTCTAACCGCCTTCTCCCAACGCCAGGCATCGCCCATGGCATCTTTCAGACTTTTTCCGGTTTTCCAGCCCAGTACCGTATTGGCTTTAGTGGTATCGGCATACACCGCTTCCACATCACCTTCCCTGCGGGGAGCAATACTGTAAGGTATCTCAATGCCGGTGGCCTCTTTAAAGGCCTCAATCATTTCCAGCACGGAAACACCTACGCCCATGCCCAGATTAAAAACCTCGAAACTGTCTTCGGTTTTTCCATCCAGCATCCGTTGTACGGCTGAAATATGGGCTTTGGCCACATCTACTACGTGGATGTAATCGCGCACGCAACTGCCGTCCGGTGTATTGTAATCATCCCCAAACACCTTCAATTCCTTGCGGATACCAAAAGCGGTTTCGGTGATGTACGGTACCAAATGGTGAGGTTCTCCATCCTGGAACTCCCCGATCAAAGCACTTTCATGCGCCCCGATAGGGTTAAAATAACGGAGGGAAATCACCTTCAGATCAGTAGCCGCAGCGGTATCCTTCAAAATGTCTTCACCGATTTTTTTGGTGTTGCCGTAAGGTGAAACAGCCGGTTGAATAGAAGCATTTTCGGTTACCGGCAATTCATCGGGATTGCCATATACGGTGCAGGATGAAGAGAAAACAATGTTATATACCCGGTGCTCCAGCATCACCCGTAAAAGATTGGTGGTGGATACCAGGTTGTTGTGGTAATATTTCAGAGGATCGGCTACCGACTCATTCACCAGCAGGAAGGCCGCGAAATGAATGACCCCGGCAATGTTATACTTCTTAAAGAGAGCTTGCAACTCTTCAATGTTACACATCTCCACCTGCTCAAAGAGGATCTCCTTCCCCACAATTTGCTCAATGCGGTCTTTCACCTCAATATCCGATTCGGAAAGGTTGTCGATCACCAAAGGTTCGTAACCGGCCTGGATCAATTCCACTACGGTGTGTGAACCGATGTAACCTAAGCCGCCTGTTACCAGTATTTTAGACATCTTTATTTTTTAGGCTTGCGGATGTATTGCTCAAAATCCTTGTGTTCCTTTTTATACAGTTCGTCTTCCGGCAGAGAGCGGAAATAATCATAGGTGATTTTTAAACCTTCCGCCCGGTTTACCTTGGGTTCCCAACCCAATATTTCACGGGCTTTGGTAATATCCGGCCGCCTTTGGGTAGGATCGTCCTTGGGCAATGGTTTATACACCACTTTTTGATCGGTACCGGTAAGCTTGATGATCTCCTCGGCAAAATCACCGATGGTGATTTCATCGGGGTTACCAATATTCACCGGGTGGGGGTAATCACTCATCAGCAAGCGGTAAATACCTTCGATAAGATCATCTACATAGCAGAAAGAACGGGTTTGCGAACCATCCCCGAATACGGTAAGGTCTTCACCGCGCAAAGCCTGCCCTATAAAAGCGGGTAACACCCGGCCATCGTTGAGGCGCATCCGTGGACCATAGGTATTAAAGATCCGCACAATGCGGGTTTCCAAGCCGTGGTAGGTATGGTAAGCCATGGTCATGGCTTCCTGGAAGCGTTTGGCCTCATCGTACACTCCCCTTGGCCCTACGGGATTCACATTACCCCAATACTCTTCTGTTTGCGGATGCACGGTAGGATCACCGTACACTTCAGAAGTGGAGGCGACTAATATGCGGGCACCTTTGGCCATAGCCAGGCCCAGGCAATTGTGGGTGCCCAGTGAACCTACTTTAAGGGTTTGAATGGGTATCTTCAGGTAATCGATAGGGCTGGCCGGTGAGGCAAAATGCAGGATATAATCCAGTTCACCGGGCACGTGGATAAAGTTGGACACATCGTGATCGTAAAACTCGAATTCCTTGAGTTTAAAAAGGTGTTCGATGTTTTTAAGGTCACCGGTAATGAGGTTATCCATACCCACTACCCTAAAGCCTTCTTTAATAAAGCGGTCGCACAAATGTGAACCTAAAAACCCGGCTGCCCCGGTTACCAGTACCCTTTTCATCAGTTTCCGCTTTTTATGCCAATGCAGTGGTACTCAATGCCTAACTCCTGCATCTGTTGGCGATCAAAAATATTGCGCCCGTCAAAAATGAGCGGGGCCTTTAAACGGCTTTTCAGTTCTTCAAAATCCGGAACCCTGAATTCGGCCCATTCGGTAACTACCAAAAGGGCATCCGCATCGGTAAGGGCTTCAAATTCGTCCCTGGCATAATTGATCTTATCGCCTAAAACATGGGTAGCTTCTTCCATAGCCACCGGATCGTAGGCAGTTACCGTAGCCCCGGCTTGTAGCAATTGATTGATGATGACTACCGAGGGTGCCTCACGCATATCATCGGTATTGGGCTTAAAGGAAAGGCCCCAAACGGCAAAATGCCGGCCGTTAAGGTCACCAAAGTGTTTAGCCAACTTATTATACAATACCGATTTCTGATCTTCATTTACATCTTCCACGGCCTGCAAAATCCGCATTTCATGACCGTTTTCGCGGGCGGTACGGATCAACGCTTTTACATCTTTAGGAAAGCAGCTACCACCATAACCGATACCGGGATAAATGAATTTATTGCCGATACGGGGGTCGGTACCGATACCCCTGCGCACGAGGTTCACATCAGCTCCCATAATTTCGCACAGGTTGGCAATATCATTCATGAAGCTGATTTTGGTGGCCAGCATGGAGTTGGCGGCATACTTGGTCATCTCTGCGGAAGGAACGTCCATAAAAATCACTGGATGGCCGTTGAGGGTAAAGGGATGGTATAACTTATCCAGCACCGCCTTAGCACGTTCGCTTTCCACACCTATCACAATACGATCGGGTTTCATAAAATCGTTAACGGCCGCACCTTCTTTCAGGAATTCGGGGTTGGAAGCCACGTCAAAGGGAATATCCTTACTCCTCTTTTCCAGGGCATTGGTAATTTCCTTCTTCACTTTAGCGGCCGTTCCCACGGGCACGGTGCTCTTGGTAACAATTACCCCGTAATCGTTCATATTCTCCCCAATTTCACGGGCCACCGACAACACATATTGCAGGTCGGCACTGCCATCTTCACCGGGAGGAGTACCTACCGCAATAAAAGCCACATCCGCCCCCGGGATACTTTCGGGTAAACTGGTACTGAATTGCAAACGCCCTTTGGCGTAGTTGCGGTGTACCAGCTTTTCCAAACCGGGTTCATATATGGGAAGTATTCCGTTTTTAAGATTTTCGATTTTTCGGGCATCTACGTCCACACAAATTACATCGATACCAACGTCAGCGAGACAGGTACCGGTAACCAGGCCAACATAACCGGTTCCAACAACTACAATCTTCATGAGTTTTTAGTTATGGTTTAAGTATTCTAAGACGTGAGAAATAATATAGTTCAGTTGTTCCTCATCCAACTCACTGTGCATGGGCAGTGAAAAAACGCTATCCACCAGGCGTTCCGTTACCGGAAAGTGTCCTTTGCCGTAGCGATCGTCTTTATAAGCTTCCTGCATGTGCAAAGCCACCGGGTAATAGATCATAGCGGGTATGCCTTTACCATTCAGGTATTCGAGCAGCCCCTCACGTTCAACGTCAATAAGCTGCAAGGTATATTGGTGAAAAACATGGGTACGGGAATTCCCGATAACCGGGGTTTTCAATTTCGGATGATCTTTAAAAGCCTTGGTGTAATGGGCCGCGGCTTTAGCCCTGTTGGCGTTATAGGTATCCAGGTGAGGAAGCTTTATCCTGAGTATGGCTGCCTGCAAGCTATCCAGGCGTGAGTTTACGCCCACCTCATCGTGGTAATAACGTTTGGACTGGCCGTGGTTCACCACTTTGCGCAATTGGGCGGCCAAATCATCATCATTGGTAAAAATAGCTCCACCGTCTCCGTAACATCCCAGGTTCTTGCTGGGGAAAAAAGAAGTAGTACCAATATGACCGATGGTTCCTGCTTTATGGGTCTCCCCGTTTTTAAAGGTATAATCGGCACCGATGGCCTGGGCCGTATCTTCAATTACATACAAATTGTGTTCGCTGGCAATGTCCATTATCGCATCCATATTGGCACACTGCCCAAAAAGGTGAACGGGAACTATTGCTTTGGTTTTAGGCGTAATAGCCGCTTTCACCTGTTCAGGGTCCAGGGCAAAAGTATCCTCATCTACATCTACCAAAACGGGAGTGAGCTTCAACAGGGCGATCACCTCTGCGGTAGCTACGTAGGTGAAAGTAGCGGTAATCACTTCATCGCCCGGCTCCAGGTTGAGGGCCATCATGGCTACCTGTAAGGCATCGGTGCCATTGGCGCAGGGAATTACGTGTTTTACATTGAGATATTGCTCTAATTCGGATTGAAATTGCTTAACCTCGGGGCCGTTAATGTATTGAGAAGATCGAATGACATCCAGAACAGCCGTATCAATTTCTTCCTGAATCTTTTTATACTGGCCGATCAGGTCCACCATTTGCAAGTTCTCCATACTACTTTTCGTTATTAGTGAGCAAATATAGGCATAGGTATATTATTGAAAATTTAAATTTGCCAAACCATGAAGCCACATTTATTTAGAATTTTTCTGATTTTTCTGAGCCTGAGTATAGCTCTGCCGGTTTATACCCAGCCTGATCAAAACCCAAAGCCCAAACCGGATAAAACCGTTTTAATAAGCCCCAGTTTTGCCATTCAGTTTCCGGGCGGTGACCTGGCCGAAAGGTTTGGCACCAATTACACCGTTGGTGTAGGAGCCGGTTTAAAAACCCGCACCAACTGGATTGTGGACGGACATTTTCATTTTATGTTCGGTGGTGATGTGAAAAACACCCCGGAACTGCTGAGTCCTATTCTCAATGATCGTGGTAGCCTTTTCAACCAAACCGGTAACTATGGGCAACTCAACGTAAACCAACGTGGTTTGTATGGTTTGGCGCAGCTTTCCTATGTTTTTAATGAGTGGGGCGGCCTTAACGCTAACTCCGGACCGGTATTGAGCCTGGGGCTTGGGTATATGTATCACTGGATATCGTATGATAATGTGGGTAATGATTCTCCCCAAATATTGGAAGAATACGCCAAAGGTTATGATCATTTAAGAGCGGGTATCCTTTTAAAGCAGTCGGTGGGTTACTTGTTTTTATCCAGCCGCAGGCGTATGAACTTCCAACTTTCCTTTGAGGTAATGCAGGCTTTTACACAAAACCTGCGGGGCTACAATTACGCTACCGGGCAAAATGACCAATCCACCAACCTCGACTTGATTTACGGCATCCGGTTCAACTGGTACCTCCCTATTTATCAAAAGGGCCCGGACCAATTTTACTACGATTAATGGCCTGGTTGTATAACCTTTTAATCAAGGGTTACGGCACCGCCATTAAAGCGGCTTCTCTCCGCAATGTCAAAGCTCAAAAGTGGGTGGAAGGTCGCCAAAACTGGCCGCCTAAGCTGAAGGCATTGCTCCCCTCCCACCCCAAACGCATCTGGTTTCATGCCGCCTCACTGGGGGAAGCGGAGCAGGGTTTACCGGTTATCCAAAAGTTAAAAAAGGCCTATCCCGATCATTTTATTTTACTCACTTTTTTTTCACCGAGCGGCTACGAGCATTTTCCTCCTCACCCTGCGGTGGATGCTACCTTTTATCTACCGCTGGATACCCCTGAAAATGCCCGGCAATGGGTGACCCTTCTTCAGCCGGAAGTGGTGGTTTTTATTAAATATGAAATTTGGCTGAATTATTTCAAGGCACTGACAGAGGCCGATATTCCAACACTTATAGCTCCGGCCCTTTTCCGGCCGGGTCAGTTTTATTTTAAAGCACCTTTCCGGGCGGTTTTTTTACCCGTGCTTAAAAAGCTGTACCGCATAATGGTGCAAACGGAACAATCGGCCCACTTTTTACAGCAGCAGGAGTTTAACAATGTTGTGGTTTGTGGTGATACCCGGGTGGACCGGGTACTGGAAATTGTAAATACGCCTTATGAAGATCCTTTAGCCGAAGCATTTAGCAGCGGGCATACGGTTTTGGTAGTGGGTAGCTCCTGGCCGCAGGAAGAAAAATTACTGGCGGAGGCTTTACCCCATTTCCCGGATTTAAAGGTGATTCTTGCACCGCACGATGTGGGAGAAGCTCACATCGGGGAGATTCTGCAACGTTATGGCCCCGAAAATTGCGAACGTTACTCTTCCGGCAAACTACAGGGTAACCGGCAACTATTGATCATTGATACCATCGGCAAATTATCACGCCTTTACCGTTATGGGGATATGGCCTGGATAGGTGGTGGAATGGGCAAGGGAGTGCACAGTACCCTGGAAGCAGCCGCCTACGGTATGCCGGTTTTTTTCGGACCGAAACATCAAAGCTTTGTAGAGCCGGGATTGATGTTAAAACAAGGTGTAGCTTTTGAAATACGCGACCTCAAGCAATTGATAGCCAGTATTTGCAACCTTATTTCTGATCAAAATTTGTTAGCGGATTTATCGGCCAAAATAAGGGCCTTCACCCGCTCACGAGCCGGTGCTACTGAACAGATTTTTGAAGTAGTTTCTAAAACCCTGAAAGCTTAACGGTAGACCGTTACTTTTTCAGTGCCTTAACTTCCCTTTTCAGGCTTTCAATATGATCTTCCAACTCTTTGATGCGCTTATCTTTCTCTTGAATAACCGTATCGTAAATCCGGCCCACCTTTTCAATGTCGGTGGAACGGCCACGATGGCGGGTTCGATAAGTTTCTGCGCTTTCGCTCACATCTACCGGTGACGATTTCCAATCCCAATCTTCAAAGAAGTGGTTTGGATGTACCTGCAAGAGTTTGCAGAACTTCAAAAGCAAATGAACCTGAATTGAATCTTTGTTCAGGATCTTGTGGAGATTCTGCTCAGTAGTATCGAGGTAAAAGGCAAAATCCTTTTTGCTCAAACTCCTACTCTCAATGAGAAATCTCAGTTTGTTTCCAATGTGCATAATGACGGACCAGGCATTAAAAATAAAAGACTAAACTTTTTGGATATTTTATCTATTTAGTTTAGCTTTGCTGTTAAAAGTTAACAAAATATAGTTATTGCATATTCTTGTTTAAGACGACCGGCTTTTTATGCCGGATGTAATTACTGTGATTGTATTTTTTATTTGAAAACAAGGCATTTACTACTCAATACAATGTTTCATGAATCTTTCACCGCGTGATCTTACACATATCGATGAGGCTATAAATAACCTGAAGCAACGCAACGCGGAACTGGCACAGGAGAATTTAGAAATACAAGTGGCCAACAAGGAGATTTTATCTAAAACGAGTACGGACCAGGTATCTTAATTTAGAAATCTCTTTTAGGGAGGGTGGCCACTTTCTAATTCTCCTGAATATTTCAGTAATTTCAAATTTAGCCATTTCTGGCGACAGGGCTAATTAATCCTGGTGAACGATATTGGTTTAGGTACTAGTTTTTACTAATAGGGAACCCATAGTCTCTATCTCCCTGTTTAACATTGAGCAGATAAGTTCCTGATTCCAAGAACTGCAAGTTTACGCTGTTTAAGGGGTCACCAATGTGCTTTTCCCGATATAGGCATCTTCCTTCCAGCGAATAAAGGCTGATCTCCAGCGACTCACCCGAATAGGGTGTTTCAATCCATAGTATGTCGTTAACCGGATTGGGATATACGGATACTTCAGGCACAGAAAGTTGCTCTTCTAAACTGATGGTGGTTACCGCTATACAGGAGGAGGTATCCTGGCAACCGTTTTCATCAATAATTACCACTTTGTACACTCCATTGGTATCAGGAGTAAATACTGGCAGGGTATCGGCATAGATGAGACCACCACCATTGCAATCAAACCATAGAAACGTGGTTCCTGTGGCGTTGGAAGTAAGAGTGGCTCCATCGGCACTGACCGTTACAGAAGTATCTACGTTTAGCTGGTTGGCCTGCAGATATACCGTGGAATCACAGCCGGCTGCAGCCTGGAAAGTCAAAGTATCCACACCGGCTTCATCAATGTAATAGCCTTTATAATATACGCTGGTGCCTGCGCAAAACTGTACGGTATCATAGCCGGTATAATTGTACAGGGGAGCTTCGTAAGCTCCCATGTCTACAATACCGTTAACCATGCGGGCATTGCCTTCATAATCGTAAGGCAGGGGTTCCAGTGTGTCACCGTCACCATCAATGTCCCAGCTATCGGCCGGTATAAAGTTGCTGTTTCCGGCATCAATGCCGGGGGAGCATTTGGCTAGGTTAAAGTTTCCGTTGAGGCTATCTACAAATAAAGGTTTAGCATCTATGTTTCCGCCTTTGTCGGTACCCCAGGAGGTTCGCCAGGTGTTGTTGCCGGTACGGCTGCCTACTAGCAATGAATTCCTAAATTCTACGGTACTATTTAGTCTTCCTACCAACCCTGTAAAAAGGCTATTATAAATTTTAATGTTGCCCGCTCCAATAAATCGAAAACCTTGGTTAGGCCCACTAAAGCTGCCTCCTGCAATACTGGCCACCTCCGTAACCTGATGCATGCTAACAGTCCCACCTGAGTTATACATAGCACCACCTAGAGAAGCGGAATTATTATGAAAAACAGAATTCATTATGTTGACAGTTCCCCAGTAGTTTTGGATTGCACCGCCAAAAGATCTACAGCTATTCCCGCTCCAAAGAACTTTGGAGCAATACAGTTTAGAATTTTGATCCACGTCTATTGCGCCACCATCTTCCCTAGCATAATTGTTCTTGAAACTAGAGTTATGAATCCCGATTATTGAATTTGCAAGGGAAATCCCAGCTCCATAAATGGTATAATTATCATAAATGGTACAATTCTGCAAAAAAACACTATCAGAATTTTCAACTCGAATACCACATGCATCATACATTGGGTTTGGGCCAGTGAAGGCACTAAAGGTTCCTGTTATGTACAACCCATCCACACTTACCAAAGTGTTACTCAGATTAATGGCTGAAATGACATTATAAACATTATCCGAATCTTTAGGCAAACCTATTTCACCTGATAAAATGGTAGAATCCACCGACCAGTTTCGTTGGCTTAAAAGAGTTTCATTACCCGCAAAGCTTCCATAAAGAGATACGTCTTTTTTCAAGGCAAAAGTAGCTTCTCTTGGGTCAGCAGGCACCTGGTATTGAGCATCAAGGTAAGGCGTATAGGTTCCTTTAGCTACCCATATTTCATCACCGGCCTGGGCCTGCATCAGTGCTTCATGTAAACTATCCAAAGCCGTAGCCCATGAATTACCGTTACCCCCGGGTGTGGCATTTTGGTTTACATAGATGGTTTGCTGGGCTTGGGATAACAAGGCCATAAACATAGTGATGGAGATCAGGCAGAGTTTTTTCATGGGTTAATTTTTGATGATGGAAATGGCTTCATGGTATTCTCCTTCCTGCTTTATGCTGAGGATATAAACGCCTTTTTCCAAGAACTCCACCTTCAGGCGAAAAATACCACCACTGCGGTCAACTTCATTTAATAATAGCCGACCATCCAGGGCATGCAGGTCTACGGTGGTGGCTTTTCCTGGCTGAGGTGTTTTAATCCAGACTTCCTTCATAACCGGATTGGGATATACCGATACAGAAGGTTTTGAAAACAGTTCTCCCAAACCAATTGTGGTAACGGCTATACAGGAGGAGGTATCCTGGCAACCGTTTTGATCAATAATTACCACTTTGTACACTCCATTAGTATCAGGAATAAATACTGGCAGGGTATCGGCAAAAACCAAACGGCCGGTATTGCATTCAAACCACAGGAAAGAGGTTCCTGTGGCGTTGGAAGTAAGAGTGGCTCCATCGGCACTGACCGTAACAGAAGTATCTACGTTTAGCCGGTTGACCTGCAGATATACCGTGGAGTCGCATCCGGCTGCTGCCTGAAAAACTAAAGTGTCTATACCAGCTTCATCAATATAGTAACCCTTGTAGAATACACTGGAGCCCGCACAAAACTGTACGGTATCATAGCCGGTATAATTGTAAAGAGGTGCTTCGTAAGCTCCCATGTCTACAGTACTATTGATAATTCCAGCGTTTCCAGTGTAATCATGAGGTAATGTTTCCAATGTGTCTCCATCTCCATCTTCATCCCACCTGTCAATAGGGATGAAGTTGTTTTTTCCGGCATCGATACCTGGGGAGCATTTAGCCAGAGTAAAGTTCCCGTTGAGGCTATCTACAAATAAAGGTTTAGCATCTATGTTTCCGCCTTTGTCAGTCCCCCAGGAGGTGCGCCAAGTGTTGTTAGCCGTTCGGCTGCCTACCAATAGGCTGTTGTAAAATTTCACTGTAGTAGTATAACTAATATGTGTATTTACAGTACCGCTAAACAAACTATTGTAAATACTAACATCTCCCGGCCCTATTATTCGTAAAGCTTGATTCGCACCATTGCCTATTTTACTGGCTACTTCACTTACTTGCATCAATTCCAAAAAACCACCATTATTATAAATGGCTCCTCCTAAAGAGCCGGCTATGTTATTGAAGAATATAGCATGTGTAATTTGCATATTCCCTAGGTTGTAGATGGCTCCTCCAAACAAATCAGTGAAATTATTTGCCCACAAAGTATTGTAGCTATTGACATTGGAGTTCCCATCGATATGCGCAGCACCCCCATAACGTTCAGCGCTATTATTTTTAAAAACGGAGTTTAGTATAGTTAAAGAGGAGTTTATTGCCTCAAATCCAGATCCTTGGAAAGTTCGGTTTCCAAAAAACACACATTTATCCATTGTCAGAGTATCGCAATCCTCTAAAAGTAAAGTACCTCCATAGGGAAGATTAGAACCTCCGGATGCATCGTAAAAGTTAAAAGCGCGTGTTATGTATAGGCCATCAATCTTGGTAGTGCTACTATCTAGATTTTTACCATACAACAACTGACGAACATTGTCCGAATCTTTAGGTAAGCCAATCTCTCCTGAAATAATGGTAGAGTCTAAAGACCAATTTCTCTGGCTTGTGGAGGTTTCGTTACCTGAAAAACCCCCATATAATGTTACTCCATTCTTAAGCCGAAAAATGGCTAGAGCCGGTTCAGTTGGCACCTGATATTGAGCATCAAGGTATGGTGTATAGGTACCTTTGGCTACCCATATTTCATCACCAGCCTGGGCCTGCACCAGTGCTTCATGTAAACTATCCAAAGCCGTATTCCAGGAATTACCGTTACCCCCTGGTGTGGCATTTTGGTTTACGTATATGGTTTGCTGGGCTTGGGAGAAGAAGGCCATAAACAGAGTTATGGAGATCAGGCAGAGTTTTTTCATGGGTTAAGTTTAAAGTCTTAAAGATAAATAATCACAATATTTATCAATCCTTTCTTACAAAATGCTGCATTTAAGGAAACATTTAAGTTCTGAGTAAAGCCAAATCTTACTGAAAAAAATTCCATAATCCAGTCCCTGGGGTAATGTTCCAAATGTCACCTTTTGTGTAAACTAGTGACATATTCTTTGAAAATCAATGATTTATTTGGCACTGGGTTTGGGTATGATGTGTCAATTTTTTTGGTTGACCCTTCTGAAAGCCTTTTAAATCGAATCTGAGAAATTGTCGTGTTCCAATAGTCACCTTAAATTTCAGCGACCTCTTGTGTGGAAAGAGCGGTAGGGCTTTTTTTGTTAGAAAAATGAAGTGTCGTTACTGCGGAGGAAGGTGTCACAAGAAAGGAAGGAGAAACGGTCGGCAAACATATCGCTGTATAGGTTGCTTGAGATATCAAAGATTCAAGTATAGCTAAAGAACTTATCGGGATTTCGATCCTTCGATTTTATGTCGACTCAGTAATGAAGGTATAGGCATTAGTTCTATTTTAAGAGTACTGAATATTCCGAAGAGTTCCGTTCTACGGATGATGTTAAAACACACTGGTAGCATAAAAAGCACTTCTATAAAAGAAACCGGACAGGAATGCGAAATTGACGAGCTGAGAACTTATATTGGTTCCAAGACGAACGAATGCTGGATCTGCTATGCCATTAACCGGAAAACTAAACAAGTAGTTGATTTCACTGTAGGGCGAAGAACTAAAGAGAATATCGCTAAAGTAGTCAGGGGAGTTTTGTCTCTATCTCCCGCCAAAATTTATACGGATCGTCTCAACATCTATCCTGGCCTTATCCCAAAGAATCTACACTCTACAAAATTCAGGCAAACCAATTACATTGAAAGGATGAACCTCACTCTGAGGACCCATATCAAACGATTATCCTGTAAAACCATTTGCTATTCCAAAAGCATCGCCATGCTCACTGCTTGTTTGAAGATTTACTTTTGGGGATAATCCTTAACCCACAGTGATTCGGTGCACTTAGCAAGATCAAACAGCAACCAACTCCCTTCTATTTGTTGAGCACCTTAATCAAGTATTACCTCTTGTCCCGTTTGATTCCTTACGCTCACCTTACCGTGCTGAATGAGTACTATCTCTGCGTGGGTGCCGTATTTCATTCCCGCATCTACCAAGAGCAACTTTCCATTGTAGCGTTTTTGCACGTGTGGGAAGGTAGTATGCCCATAAAATAAGGCACTTACGTTATACTGCTTTAAAATTTCCATTACTACTTTTTCATAGTTTTCATCCTGTATAAAACCCCGGTACCATAATAAGCCAAAGGGTCCCAGTAGAAAGTCGCCCAACTCCGGAATCTCCCCGGCCAGCGCTTTACGGTAGTTTTGATTGACCTCCTCAACGGTCCACCCTTTGTTTAATATGGCTTCGGATATTCCCGCGTGTACCAGGAGGTAATCATTGATCTTAAGCATGGCGGGACATTGCCTTATCCATTGACCAAAGAAGGTGTTTTCAGCGAATAAATCGCTATAGGCCATTCCCAGTGCCTCTGCCGTTTTAAAATATTTTGGATTCACGAAAGCCAGGTCGTCATTCAGTACCATGTATTCATGGTTTCCCAGCACATAATGTACCCTGCCTCCACTCTTCTCGGCTTGTTGCTGTAAACTATAAATCAGCCAAAGGCATTCGGTAACCGCATGGCCCCGGTCAAACACATCCCCCAAAATAACCAGGTGCCCTTTTCCGAAAATCCAGTTTTCCTGCTCATCAATAATGGCGTTGGACTGAAGCAACTGAAGCAGTAGTTCGTATTGGCCGTGGATATCACTTACCACCGCCAAATGTTCCACCCCGTTAAAAACCGCTACCTCCGAAAAACCGGGTAGTTCCATATCTACTTCAGATCTACGGGCCTCTCCACGCACCACTTCTAAACTCAGCCACTTATCGCCTTCTTTAACGATGTAGGGGCCATCGTCATATTTTGAGGTAAGGCTCACTTTTTGTCGAAAAAATTCAAGCTCGGCCAGACCGTAATTGTTAAAACGGAATTTTATACAGCCGCTTAAAAAACCGATGATTATGGCCGAAGTAAGGATTATACCGATGCCTAAGCGTTTTTTCATCAGCTCTATAAATCAAATGACAGTTCCACACCTACCACATTCTGCCTTTCGGGGTTTTTTACATTTACCTCCTGATCCCTGCGTACGTAGGTTTTCAGATCGGTCCTCTTGTTAATCCGCCAATCTATTCCCATGGTATAACGATGCGTTCTTACTTCGTTTTTGGAGTTAAGCCGGTAAAAGTTCTCATATTCCATGTAAGGATCTGCCGGCTTTGATAAATTGTACAAAAGCTCCAACTGGTTGCGCAGTATGGTTATGTTTTGACCGGTATAGCTGACCTGGGTGCTTTGGAAGCGGAAGCGGTATTTAGGTTTTAAGCGCCAGTCTTTAAAATTGTGGCTTACATTACAATCCAAAGACATTCTCACTTCATTTCGATCCTGATTGCGCAGGGTGTACCTTAGCTGGGGCTTAAGATTCAGATAGTCGGTGATCTTATAACGCAACCCCAGTTCTGCAAACGCGCTTCGCAGGTCCTGCAAACCGGAAGTTGTGCGCGCCTGCTGTTCCAATTCAAGCCGATATTTTTGGTTGATTTTATATTTAAGGGTGTACCCGCTCCATAATTCGGGACTTTCGGTTTGCGCCAACAAAGGCAGCCCTACCACCAAATACCAAAACAAGAATATATAACCCCGCACCGGACTAGCCTAAAATTCGCGCGATTAGAAAAATAGTAAAGGAGGCAATGATACCAGCCATAAATATCTGCAGTGATAAGCGGATGAATTTATACTTACGGTGCAGCGTTTTACCTAAAAAATAAAGGTCCTTGATCATTGAACTGTACAGAAAATTACTATCGTTCAGTTTTTGGAGCATCCCCCACTCGTAGTCTTTAAAACTCATATTGTGAAAGTTCCCGTAATACAAGAGGTTCCCATTTTTATTACGGATGTCTTCCAGGGTAAAAAAGCCCTGTGTACGGTTGGGCGTAATGGCCACAATGGCCAGGATGATAGAAACAAAACTAGCCAGGGCCATGATTAAGGTAGAGACATATACAATGGGGGAGCCCGCTCTCTCAAAAAGCCCCAATGAACCACCGATGACCACCGATAAAATAACTGAGTTTACCGTAATCATGATATTGGCCTTCCGGTCCACCATCTCATTAAGAGTATAGTGATTATGGGAGGTAGTGCGGAACAGGGTTTGAATACCGCGCGCATCCCTGCCTTTAAGGGAGCTTAGGTTTTTACGCAAAACCTTCAGTTCTTCTTCATCTACGCCCAGTTCTTTTTTCAGAAAAAGCTCTTTCTTTTTCTTGAGTTTTTTTCGCTCCTTGCTCAGGGAGAGAATAAGTTGATCCACCCCGGGCTTAATTCGCTCCATTGAAAATGGAGTGCTTGGTTTGTAAACAACGAGAAAGTCGATCATACGCTGGTAAAAATCACTCAGGCTTAAACCGGCATTATTCAGTACCGCTTCCTGATAGAACATGGCCACCCGCTCCTTACCCTGCTTACCTATCAAGTCCATGATTAATGCGTCTCTCAATATATCACGAAGCTTGAAGGAGGGGGTTTGGTCAGGGTCATGCATACCTATGACGGCTCTGGTTATTACTTCTATTTCTTCCTCCCGGTAACCCACCTTCTGAAGTTGAATTTTCCCGTATTTTTCCACGAACCACAGTTGTTGTTCAAGCACCGCCTCCTTGCTGGTATCGGAAGCATCCATTTTTCCAAAAGCCATTGTATATAGCCAGAGGGCAGCTTCAAGCTGGCACATTTCACTATCCGTCAACTCTTCCCGTTCGCCTATAACCCTCAGGTTCTGTAAAATGCGCCTGGCAAATGCAATAGTGTGGTAAACCAACTGATCGTGGTTATCCACCATCTGTTCAATAGCCATTATTTTAAACTTCCTGGAAGGCCTATCTATAGTTTTTGCTGTAAGTTCATCCATAAAAACCGGTCTTAATCAATATTGTACTTCTTCCGCATATAGTAGTCTCTCCGCTCAAAATTCCTCTTTAAATCTTCCAGATTCAAGTACCACTCTAATGAACTTGAGGGTTGCCCGTACTTAGAAATATTATATAAAATGTCATTTTCTATCGATGCGCTGGCTTCTCCAAGTAAAGAGTTGAAAAGGCGGGGAGAAAACCGTCTGTACAATTCTTCCTGTCGTTTTTTTAGGCGATTGGCAATACTGCTATCCTGAATCAGTAGTTGGTATATCTTCGACACATCATCATCCCGGAATTCCATTTCCGGTAATAAGGCGTTTTTGGTACGGAATGCGGCAAAATCCAAATCAAAAACAAAAAACCGTAAAGCAGACCCATTAATGGTGTAAGCACTTACATTATTATCGGGCCAGTCATTATTTCCAATATAATCTTCAAAGATGATATAATCCAAAAAATTATCCACATCTATAAGAGCAGTAATCGCCTCTGTATTTTTTTCCCGCAGGGCTTGCCTAAGCTTATCGCCCCATATCGGGTTACCTTCCTCGGTTTCGAGGTTGCCATTATCTACATCCAATTTTAAGGTAGATATGGCCAGGGTATCTGCCTGAAGCAAATGGCTCAAAGCCAAACGATTATTCTCAGTGCGTAAATTGAGTAAACCGTAATACCGCCCGTTAACAAAAGCTTGCACGGGAGTACCATACCTCACCTCCAGATCGAGCCCCACAGCCATCATAAATTGGGTGTACACCAAATCCTTTAGCATGGTAAGCTTAAAGTCGTTTCCCGAATTTCGCAATCTAAGGTTGGCCAGAGAACTCAGATCGTCTCCATTTAAAATAATCGGAGGATCTATTATTTCATAGTGTTCATTATCCACCGGGCTTTCAAACTCAATACCCAGTGATTTCAGTTCATAAACGGCTGAAGTACGCCCACGTAAATTTATCACACAAGCAAGTGTGGATAAGAGAGGGGCTGCACCCGCCTTCGGGTAGTAAGTGAAAAATGCCTTATACCGGATATCGGTCAGGTAATTCTCGTACATCCGGTTAAAGGAATCCTGCGGTAAATCGATGTTTACCACCGGCAGGTCAGTATTGATGTTAAGCGGTGATAAACTCCTGGTATCAGGCAGTTGCTCACTAACCTGCACTTTAGTACAACCGAAGCAAGCGAACACACTAAAGCTATATAGTATGATTTTCAACCTCATAAAAGTCTGTAATTAAGGCCTAGCAATACTTGATGCTGCGGGTTGTATAAAAAGTACTGGTTAAAACGGGGGTACACGGCCGACCGGTAAGAGGTTAGTATCTTAAAATCTTTGCTGACCCGGTATAAAACACATCCAGACCATGCATATCTCAGAAGATCATTAGTACTGGTCCGCCACTCTTCAAAGTCGAGATTATTTTCAATGTGAAATAATGTACCTACACCCCAATCTTTTAAAGGCCAATAGCGGCAACCTAAGTCCAAACTTACCCTATGGCTTATTCCGCTATACCACCAATTTTCGGCTCTTCCTTCAACATGTAGAAACTTATAACCCACCAAAATGACCGGTTGAATTTTTGAGGGATTCAAAAAATAAGAATATCCTAACCGGGCATACATCCCTAAAGACACGTCTGTTTCTACCTGTTTTTCCCATATTTCAAGCGGTTGCCTATTTCCTGCCCCCAAAATTCCGGCCTCTACCTCAAAGTTCGCCTGTCCGCTTAAATCTGTGAAAAATGCAGTAATACAAGAAATGAATAAAACGAGGGGCACTATTGCTTTTCTGAACATAGCAACTACAAATATAAGCCTCACCTTTGGCAAACCCTTACTTTTAAGAGATAACCAGCCCTTACTTCCAACTGTAAAGGGTTACCAGGCTGCGGTTTTAGCGTATTTTTCCCGAACCCGGGCTTGCTCCGCTGCAAAAAGCATTATAACCAAAACAAAAAGGAGGATTCCTCTCGGATCCTCCTTTATTTGGTGCCCCAGGCGGGACTTGAACCCGCACGAACATTGCTGTTCACGGGATTTTAAGTCCCGCGTGTCTACCAATTCCACCACCAGGGCTGGTGATTTAAATTTATTTTACTTCCTTCACCCTTTACATCACTGCCTGCGGGATTTCCCGCGTGCCATGCCTACCGCAAGGTAGGTCTACCAACCTGTCTGCCGACAGGCAGGTTCCACCACCAGGGCTGGTGATTTAAATTTATTTTACTTCCTTCACCCTTTACATCACTGCCTGCGGGACTTCCCGCGTGCCATGCCTACCGCAAGGTAGGTCTACCAACCTGTCTGCCGACAGGCAGGTTCCACCACCAGGGTAGCTCCGCAATGCGGATTGTTTAAGGTGGTAAAGTTATAAGGTTTAAGGTTTTCTGCTAAATAGTCGTAAAACAAACCTCAAATCTTAAACTAAAAATCCCGCGGAGCGGGATTCAAGCTGAGCGAGAAACGGGATTCGAACCCGCGACCCCGACCTTGGCAAGGTCGTGCTCTACCAGCTGAGCTATTCTCGCGAAAAGGGACGGCAAATGTAACAAAATCTGTATTTATACAACAAATATTTAGTCGCCAATTTTTCGTTTTACCTCATTGAGTTTCATCAAGGCTTCAACCGGTGTTAAGGTGTTAATATCCAGGTTTTTAATATCCTCTCGTATCGATTCCAGAATGGGATCGTCCAGTTTAAAAAAACTCAGTTGCATCTCTTTACCTCCTTTGGTTTTAGCGTTGCCCCGCCCGGCACGGCTCTTTTCCAGTTCCTTAAGCATTTGATTGGCCCGGTTAATCACCAGGTTAGGCATCCCGGCCATTTGTGCTACATGAATACCAAAACTGTGTTCGCTACCACCCGGCCTTAACTTCCGCATAAATATGATGGAATCCTCTACCTCCTTTACACTAACATTAAAGTTGTGCACCCTCTCAAAGAGATTTTCCATTTCATTTAATTCATGGTAATGGGTAGCAAAAAGGGTTTTAGCACGGCCGGGGTGTTCATGTAAAAATTCAGCAATGGACCAGGCAATGGAAATACCATCGTAGGTGCTGGTTCCCCTTCCGATTTCGTCCAACAGAACCAGGCTCCGGTCCGAAAGGTTATTCAGTATGCTGGCGGTTTCGTTCATTTCCACCATAAAGGTAGATTCGCCCTGGCTGATATTATCCGAAGCCCCCACCCTTACAAATATCTTGTCAATAAGGCCAATATGAGCTTCGCGAGCGGGAACGTAACAACCCATTTGCGCCAATATGCAAATGAGGGCAGTTTGCCTTAGTAATGCTGATTTTCCAGACATATTGGGCCCGGTAATCATCAATATTTGCTGTTCTTCCTTATCCAGAAGCAGGCTGTTGCTAATGTATTCCTCACCATGCGGTAATCGTTGCTCAATCACCGGGTGGCGGCCCTCCTTAATATCAATGGTAAAAGAGTCATCCAATTCGGGGAGGCAATAGTTATTCTGCTTAGCCAGGGAGGCAAAAGAATGCAGGCCATCGAGGGTGGCCAATACCTGTGCATTTTGTTGAATATGGTTAATGTAATCCACGGCATACTCCACCAGGTCATGGTACAATTGAGATTCCAACGCCAGTATCTTATCCTCCGCACCTAAAATTTTCTGCTCGTACTCCTTTAATTCTTCGGTTATATAGCGTTCCGCATTAACCAGGGTTTGCTTTCGTATCCAGCTTTGAGGTACTTTATCCTTATGAGTATTGCGTACCTCCAGGTAATATCCGAAAACATTGTTGAAGGCTATTTTAAGGCTGGGAATACCCGTTTTCTCACCCTCTCTTTTCTGGATGGCCAACAGCTGATCCTTACCCGAGGTAAGTAACTCCCGTAGCTCATCCAGGTCCGGGGAAACACCCTCACGGATTACCCGCCCCTTGCCTATTTGCACCGAAGGTTCTTCGCATAAACTTTCGCCAATTCGCCCGGTAAGTTTTTCGCAGGGATTGAGCTTATCGGCTACCGAAGAAAGGGCCGGATATTCATCCTTAAAGCAATACTCGCGAATCTCATTGGCATAGTTCAACGCCCGAAAAAGGTGCTGCAATTCTTTGGGATTGATTTTCCGGGTGCTCAACTTGGCCACCAGTCGCTCCAGGTCGTAAATATTCTCCAGGCGGTCTCTAACCTCAGATGCCAGTTCGGGGTGCCGCAAGAATTCTTCAGCACCTTGTTGCCGCTGCCTGATCCGGGATACCGACTTTAACGGCATCACCAACCACCGTTTCAGCAACCTTCCGCCCATAGGAGAACAGGTATGGTCTATCACTTCAAAAAGCGAAGTTCCATCCGGAGAAGAGCTATTGAAAAGCTCGAGGTTACGCACGGTAAACTTATCCATCCAAACGTATTCATCACGATCCAGACGGCTGATATGGGTTATATGTCCCAGTCGGTTATTCTGGGTTTCCTTAAGGTAATGGAATACGGAACCGGCCGCTATAATCCCCAAATCCATTTCCTGCACTCCAAAACCTTTCAAGTTTTGGGTTTTGAAGTGTTCCTTTAAGAGCTCCTCGGCAAATTCTTTCTGATAAACCCAGTCATCCAGGGGAAAAGTGTAATACTGATGGCCAAAAAGCTTTTGGAAATCTTTATTCCTGGATTTGGAGAATAGTATTTCGCTGGGCTTTAAGCTTTGCAATAATTTATCGATGTAATCGGCCTCACCTTCCGCCAAGAGGAATTCACCGGTGGAAATATCACAAAAACTGATACCGTGACGATCTTTACCCAAACAAACCGAACAAAGGAAGTTATTGGATTTAGCTTGTAACACCTGGTCATTAATAGTAACACCCGGAGTTACCAATTCCGTAACCCCCCTCTTCACAATTTTTTTAGTGGTTTTGGGATCTTCCAACTGATCGCAGATCGCTACCCTTTGCCCGGCTCTGACCAATTTAGGCAAATAGGTTTCGAGAGAATGATGGGGAAAACCGGCTAATTCGATATGCGAAGCTGCACCGTTGGCTCTTTTAGTCAGCACAATCCCCAGAATTTTACTGGCTTTTATAGCATCTTCACCAAAGGTTTCGTAAAAATCTCCTACTCTAAACAACAGCAGCGCGTCCGGATACCGGGACTTGATCTGGTTGTACTGCTTCATTAAAGGGGTTTCGGAGCTTTTTTTGGCCAAAATTCATTCTATTTTTGGATAGCCAGCTAAGATAAAAAAGAGCTTATGAGAAAGTTGCAGATGCATGAATTAAATCGGCTCTCGGTAGAGGAGTTCAAAAAATCGGAGAAATATCCGGTTAACGTGGTTTTAGATAATGTACGTAGTGTTTTGAACGTGGGCTCGGTTTTCCGCACCTGCGATGCCTTTAAGATTAGTCACCTTTGGCTATGCGGACTTACCCCAACCCCTGAAATGCGTGAAATGCGTAAAACGGCACTGGGAAGTACCGAGTCTGTGGATTGGAGCCACCGCGAAAGCACGCTGGAAACTGTTAGAGAATTAAAGCGAAAAGGCTTTACGGTGTTGGGGGTAGAGCAAACCACCGGATCAGTAAGCCTACATGAGTTCAAAACAACTGACAGACCACTGGCAGTGGTATTTGGTAATGAGGTAAAAGGTATTGATCAAACCGTAATTGACCTTTGCGATCACATAATTGAGATTCCGCAATTCGGCACCAAGCATTCGCTCAATATTTCAGTAAGTGCCGGCATCGTTCTCTGGAAGCTGATAGAAACCTCTATAAAAGAAGATGCCTCCCGGTAACCGGGAGGCATCTAAGTATGTAGTTACCTAACTTTTATTATTGTACTACAAAATCAACCCTGCGGTTAACGTCATAGCGACTGTTAGCCAATGGGTCTCCTTCTCCGGCAGATTCAGTAGTGAACCTTCCGGCATCAATTCCATAAACCTGAACCAATTGCTTAACAACAGCCTCGGCACGTCTCTTAGCCAGGTTCTTGTTATATTCTTCAGAACCCCTGTTATCAGCATGACCTACTACTCTAACTTTCACGTTAGGGTTGTTTTTCATAGCTATAGCCGTGGTAGCTAAACGATCGTGGTTAGCTGCAGTAACCGTAGCACTGTTGAAGGCAAAGTAAACAGGAGGCAGGAATGCACCGCTGATACCGCCACCAGTAGGAATAGTTTTTCCCTGGAAGTTTACCAATGCTCCTTTAGCTGTGTTAGGTTCTTTATCCATGTAGTCAGCTACACCGTCACCATCAGAATCAACCGCGCGACCTTTGGCGTCAACTTTGGCTCCTTTAGCTGTAAATGGATCTTCATCCATATAATCAGGAATACCATCCTGGTCAACATCGGTGGCTTTACCGCTACCGTCCACTACTACACCTTCGGGAGTGTTATTTTCTTTATCAAAGAAGTTGTTTACGCCATCTTTATCATCATCGGTAGTAAGTTGATCGAAGTTGTTTTTCACTTCTTCAATTTCAGCAAACATTTTATCCAATGGATTGGAGTAAACTACAGAAGTTTTATCCTTATCACCGAAGTTATAAGAAACACCTACACCAATAAATCCAAAAGCATCAGTAGTGTTACCCACAACAAGAGCATCTGGAAAATCCTCAGTCATGAAGGTATGCTTATAAAGTACGTCTAAATCCAAACCATTCGTTAAACGATATTTATAATTTAATTGGATAGGAATGGTTGCTTGCAGAGCACGAGGAGTTTCTTGGTCATCTTTTCTACGACCTGAAAAGTCAACGAGACCTGCTTGGGCAATGGTATCGCCACCAATAGCGTATGAAGTTGCTGAAATACTGGAAATACCAGCACCTACAGAAAATAAGAGAGCACTTCTACGATCATGCACCTTTCCTTGCAAAACCCAGTTGCTAAGGTTGAAAACAATTGAAAGGTCAGCGTCAATATAATCTCCTTCAAAATAAACCACATTACGAGTACCGGAAGTAGCATGATAACCGGCTGAACCGGAAACACCAATAGTAGGGTTGAAAAATTTGGTAAGATGTCCTCTTACACCAATTTCGAAACCACCCACATCGCTAGGAATTCCGTCAGCCTTATCTCCACTAAAGCTGATAGCATCTCCTAAACTTAAGGTTGGTCCTACGGTAGCACCAATAGACCAGCTGCGGAAGTTATCCACGTGAGCTTCGGTCTTGGTCTCCTGTGCATTAGCGACTATTACGCCAATAGCCATTAAAAACAGTAAACTGTACTTTTTCATAAAAATTAATTTTTAGGTAACTAATTTGGTCTAATAAATCATTCAGTAAGAACTTTCTGTAGTTCTAGTGCGCAAAAGTAACAATTCATTCTTTTGACTGCACTATCTACCTTACAAAGTTCATTAAGAAATTGTTTAGTTCGTGGTACTTTTTTTACCGAATGGCCTGAAAAATAAGTTCTTGCACAACCATAAGATCATCTTTAGAGTTCAAGAAGTCCATATCCTCAGCATTGATTATCAGGTACTTGGATTTCACCAAACCTTTCAACGCTATTTGGTAAGCCTCATGCACACTTTTGAGGTATTCACTACTGATCTTTTGTTCATAAGTCCTCCCCCGAAGCTGGATATTACGTTTTGCGGTATTAATTGATCGATTAATGAACACGATAAGGTCCGGTTGTGGCAATTGTCGGTTAATAATTTCAAAAAAATCACGGTACAGACGGTATTCTACCGGCCCCAAATTGATACCTGCAAAAACCAGGCTTTTCATGAGTGTGTAGTCCGATACAACCACGGGTTGAAATAGGTCTTGCCGACTCACCTTTTCCTTTAACTGGTGGTAGCGATCAGCCAAAAAAGACATTTCAAGGGGAAAAGAATAGCGTTCAGGTTCTTCGTAAAAACGAGCCAAAAACGGGTTTTCCTCAAACTCTTCCAATATCAGCCGCGCCTTCACTTCTTCAGCCAGCAGGCGCGCTAAAGTAGTTTTGCCGGAACCGATGTTTCCTTCAATACAGATGTAGGCCGACTTCATACTTTAGTAACGCTTAAGTTATCGTCCAATTCAAGAATAAGGGTGCTTATTGTTTTGCGGAGAACGGGGTGTTCATAATCCGGGATTAATTCTTCCAAAGGCTGCAGGGCAAAGCGCCTTTGTTGCAGCCGGGGGTGCGGTATAACTAGTTTTTTCGTTTCCAGCACAAGCCGGTCGTAAAATAAGATATCCAGGTCAATAGGTCGTGAAGTGTATTGCGGTGAAGTGTTCCGGCTACGGCCCAGTTCCTTCTCTATACCCAGCATTCTTTCCATTAATTCTTCCGGCTCTAACCCGGTTTCTAAAAGCAGTACCTGGTTATAAAAATCGGGAGCACCTTGCATGCCCCAGGCTTCCGTTCGGTACACCGAGCTGCTCTGCAATATTTCCCCCAATGCCCTAAACCTGATTTCAACCTGCTTAAAGGTAGCCATTACATCACCTAAATTACCCCCTAACAGCACGGCAACCTGATGCCTCCCTTTGCTTTTTCCTACAGTATTCTTTCTTAATATTGCCATTACAACAGCGCAAAACTAATCTTTACATAAAGACTCATGAAGACATTCCTGAAAATGCTTTTGGCCACAATAATCGGAGGCTTCCTTTTATTGTTTATCCTTTTTATAGTGTTGGCCTCCATCGCTTCATTGGCTGAACCTGAAATTGTGGTTAAGGAAAATTCCATACTGCGGGTGGATATGAACTCGGTAATTTATGAGCGGGCCGATAACAATCCCTTCGCCTCTTTCGACCCCATCAGCGGGATGGCCGAGAGACCTTTAGGGCTTAACGAGATACTAGCCAGTATTAAAACCGCCAAGAACGATTCTAAAATTTCGGGAATTTACCTGGACGGGGGCGTACCTCTTACCGGTAACGCTACCCTTAAAGAAATTCGCGATGCCCTTATCGATTTTCGCGAAAGCGGAAAATTCGTGTACAGTTACAGTGAAATACTTTCACAAAAAGGGTATTACCTGGCTTCGGCTGCCGATTCGGTAATGGTAAATCCCGAGGGATTTTTTGAATGGAAAGGTTTAAGTGCCAGTGTGACTTACCTTAAAGAGGCTATGGATAAACTGGGCGTAAAGCCAGAGGTACTCCGGGCCACGGGCAATAAATTTAAAAGTGCGGTGGAACCTTATTTGCGCCAGGATATGAGTGAGGAAAACCGCCTTCAATTGAGTACCCTGCTGGGTTCGGTTTGGGGCAGCTATACGGATGACATTGCAAAGTCAATGAATCTTTCCGTAGCTACGCTGGATCAATTGGCCAACGAAAATGTAATTATCGCTCCAACCGAGGCTTTAAAAAATGGTCTCATCCATGCCACGGTTTATGAAGACCAGGTAATGGATATATTGATGAGGCGTACCGGAACCGATGAGGTGGATGATATTCCCTTTATCAGCGTACACAGCTATGCCGGTTCAGCCAGTTTAAACGGTGATGGCGGCTACAGTTCGGATAAAATTGCCGTGGTTATTGCTCAGGGCGATATTGTTAGTGGTGAAGGAACAGAGTACAGCATTGGCAGCGACCGTATTGCGGAGGCCTTGCGCAAGGCACGCACCAATGACAACATCAAAGCGGTTGTACTGCGGGTAAACAGTCCCGGAGGCAGTGCCCTGGCTTCAGAAGTAATATGGCGTGAAATGGATCTTTTGAGAAAGGTAAAACCAGTGGTAGCCTCTATGGGTGACCTGGCTGCCAGTGGTGGTTACTACATTTCCTGTTTTGCCGATACCATTGTGGCCCAACCCAACACCATTACGGGCAGTATAGGGGCTTTTGGCCTGTTTTTTACCGGGCAGGATTTACTGAACAACAAGCTGGGTGTTAACATAGAAACCGTTCCCACCCACCGCTACTCGGATTTAGGGACTTTTGACCGGCCTCTAAGTGACGGAGAAAGGCAAATACTGATTGCCTCGGTGGATGATATTTACAACACTTTTAAGGAAAGGGTAGCGGAAGGACGCGGCATGAATACGGCCTATGTGGACAGTATTGGCCAGGGCAGGGTTTGGTCAGGCAAAGATGCCCTCCGCCTGGGGCTGGTGGATATGATGGGTGGATTGGATACCGCCATTTCTATTGCCCGAAACATGGCAGGCATTGAAGGAGAGTATCGCATAGTGGAATATCCTGAGCAGGAAGATCCCTTTACCCGCTTGCTGAGGGAATTCGGTGGAAACTACGAAGCGCGCCTCCTGCGTGAGCGCCTCGGTGAGTATGCTCATTACCTGGAAATGGCTGAACGGATTCAAAAGTCACAAGGGATACAAACCCGCCTGGCTTTCGATCTGCAAATCGACTAAACAATTTGGATAAACCCTGAAGGAAAACGAAACATCCCAAACTCCGAATGGCTATTTTCTTTACCTGATACTGGGTGGCCTTTTTGTGGCCGCCCTGGTAACGTGTAATCTTATTGCCAATAAGTTTATTGCCGTAAACCTGGGGTTCGCTACCTTTAAAATATCGGCCGGGGTACTTCCCTATCCGCTCACGTTTCTTATTACCGATATACTCAGTGAAATTTACGGCCGTAAAAAAACCACCCACATTGTATTCAGCGGTTTTTTCGCATCGGTGTTGGTGTTGCTTATTCTTTATGCCGGCAGCCTGTTTCCGGCCCTGGAGCAAAGCCCGGTAAAGGATGAGCAATACAACGTAGTATTCCAGAACTCCTGGCGCGTTATCGGTGCCTCCATGCTGGCCTACCTCGTAGCCCAGTTTGTAGATGTGCGCGTATTTCACTTTTGGAAAAAAGTAACCCATGGTAAGCACCTTTGGCTGCGTAATAACTTTTCCACCTTTTTTTCGCAATTGCTGGATACCATATTGGTAACCACGGTAATTTTTGCCGGGGTTGAATCCTTTGGCTTTATAACCGGGCTAATATGGGATGGGTGGCTCTTTAAAATTTTGTGTGCCGCAGCCGATACGGTTCTGATTTATTTGGCCGTTTTCGGTATTCGCAAGTACTTTGGCCTTTCCGAAGGTGAAGAGTTGAAAATATAGGGACTAATGGCGAAAAAGTGGTTACAAAAAACATTAAGCCTGGCTTTTAAAGCCGCTTTGCTTACCGTTGCCGTTATCTTCCTCATCAAGCGGATGGACACGGACACCTTTGCCGAAGCCTTCCAAAAACCACTGAATTACCCCTGGCAAATATCCATTACCTTTCTCCTGCTTTGGTTTGCCAATCTTTTTATTGATGCTCTTTTTTGGACCCGCGTACATTGTATGCTGGAAGATGTGAGTGTAAGTCGAGGTTTAAAAATAAACCTCATTTGTTATACCCTCTCTTTTGTAACCCCTGCCAATAGCGGTGAATGGGCCGGGCGTTACGTAATGATGAACGAGCAGCAAAACCGTAAAAAGTCCTTCTTTCTGAACCTATGGATGAACCTACCCCGCTTTTTTGCCAAGTTGCTGGTTTCGGGAATATGCTTTGCCGCCCTGATCTTTTTGATGGGGTTCATGAATATGTGGCAAGCTTTGGCTTCAGGTACTTTGATCACCTTCTTGGTGCTTACCGTATATCTCCTTTTCAAAAGAATGCAGCGATGGCTGCACCTCCGCAATATCGGCCCTTTAAAGCTGGAAAATTATATGCTCAAGGGAAGGCCCGGAATGCGTGAAAAACTGAACTTTCTGGTTTTGGCCACGGTAAAGTTTGTGACTTACAACCTGCAATTCGCACTGATCGTATTACTGTTTTCACCGGAGGGTTTGCCGCTTACGTTCTGGTTTGCCGTGCCGGTGTATTACCTCATCAGCTCGCTGTTGCCCTCTATTGCCATTGCCGACTTTGTTTTGAAAAGTGCCATTGCGGTTTGGGTTTTTCAACCGGTTTGGGACAACGAGGCCCTGCTTATATTGGCCAGCATCACCATTTGGGTTTTTAACGTAGTGATCCCCTCTTTCGCGGGCTTGTACGTAATTATGAAAACCAACCTGTTTCGTTCGTTTAAAAAGAAATTTTCACGAGGTATCCTGAGTGGCCTCTGACATTGAGCACACCCCCACCTTCAAAAATGAGGTACTGCCCGCGTATTCCCTGTAAAAGTGCCTGTATCTCCGGGTTTTTATCCAGGTTAACTCCCTTCACTTTGGCGGGGTAGTTATTTACAGGATACGTTAATTTATAGAGGGTTTCATCCTTTGAAACAAACCTGGCCATGTCTTCATCCAGATGTTGCGCCAACCTTTTCTTTTCGGCTACCAGGTCCACTTCGGAGTCTTCATTTTTCAGCATCTTTTGCCAAACCGTTTTATCGGCTACCACTTCCTTAAGGGCCACCTCTATAACGCCTGCTTCATATCGATTAGTGGTTTGTGCCAGCACAATAGCCTGAGATGCCCCCTGATCGGTCCAGCGGCTGGTTTTCTGAATTTCGCGGGTAACCCCCACTTTCAGACCTCCTGAATTGGCCAGATAAACCACGTGGGGCTGTAACTGGTAACCTTTCTCAAAAGCTAAATCACGGTCTTCTATGCCCTCGTGAGCTTTGCTTAGCTCCGGGCGGATGATACTTTCACCGGCCTCAGGCTTGGTAAAAAAGCAGTTTTTACAAAATCCCATACGGTACAAATCCTGGAAACGGTTGCCACAGGAAATACAATACTTCTCATTCTGAAATTCTACCTTAATTTCACGCCCTACAAACTCGTTCATCTTAAGGAAATCGTGATCGGTGATTAACTGGTACTGCACCGGGTCTTCCACGTATGAACTCATTTTAGCGAGCTTGGAAACAAATTCCATAAAAAGGGATTTATTAAATTTAAGCAGGGAAATTACTATAAATATGAAGCTCGACCTAGTAAATTCTTTTATCTCCTGGCGGATGAAAAAGCGATTCCACCAGATAGAGCTATTCATGAAATACCCCATGGAGATGCAGCAGGAAGTGCTGCAAGGTTTGCTGAGCCGTGCGGCCAAAACGGAATGGGGCCAACGTTATGGTTTCAGCGATATTGAGTCTTACGATGACTTTCGCTCCCGCGTTCCACTTCACTTTTATGAAACCATTGAAAAGGACGTAAACCGCCTGCGGGCCGGTGAACAGAATATTATGTGGCCTAGTGAAATAAAATGGTTCGCCAAATCAAGCGGCACCACTTCCAGTAAAAGCAAGTTTATACCGGTTAGCCAGGAGGCCATTGAAGAATGCCACTTTAAAGGTGGTAAAGACCTGCTGAGCATTTACTGCAATAACCACCCGGAAACTTCCGTATTCTCCGGTATGAGCCTGCGCCTGGGCGGTAGTACTTTTATTAATAATAGCGAAAACAACTCCTTTTACGGTGACCTTTCGGCCATTATTATTGAAAACCTTCCCTTTTGGGTGGAGATGCGCAGCACTCCCAATAATAAAATCAGCCTGATGACGGAATGGGAGGAAAAGATAGAAGCCATTGCCAATACCAGTATTAAGGAGGATGTTAGCAGCCTGGCGGGTGTACCGAGCTGGATGCTGGTTTTAGCCCACAAGGTTTTGGATAAAACCGGCAAATCGAACCTCCATGAGGTTTGGCCAAACCTGGAACTGTATATGCACGGGGGCGTAAACTTTTCACCTTACCGTTCGCAGTTTGCGGATATTTTGCCGGGTTCCCATTTCAACTTTTTGGAAACCTACAATGCCTCGGAAGGATTTTTCGGCATACAGGATACTACGGACCGGCATGAGCTTTTACTGATGCTGGATTACGGAATCTTTTACGAGTTTATACCCATGGATCATTTCCAGGGCGAAATGTCGCCTACCATTCCGCTTAGCGAAGTAGAGGAAGGTGTGAATTATGCCGTAGTTATCAGTACCAATGCCGGGCTTTGGCGTTACATTGTAGGTGATACCGTGAAATTCACCAGCACCTCACCCTACCGCATTCAAATAACCGGGCGTACCAAACATTTTATCAATGCCTTTGGTGAAGAATTGATTATTGAAAATGCGGAAGAAGCCCTTCAAAAAGCTTGCACTGAAACCAGTGCTGTAATACTGGAATACACGGCTGCCCCGGTTTATATGGAAAGCAAGGAGAGCGGTGCCCATGAGTGGCTGATCGAGTTCAGTAAAGAACCGGAAAGCCCCGAGCAGTTTATGGACATTCTGGATCGCCATTTAATGGAACTGAACAGTGATTACGAAGCCAAGCGTTACAAGGATATGGCTCTTAAAAAACCCCTATTGAACCGTGCTCGTGCAGGCTTGTTTTACGACTGGCTTAAATCCAAGGGTAAATTAGGTGGGCAGCATAAAGTACCCCGCCTGTCCAACGACCGTAAACACCTGGATGAACTGTTGGAGATGAACTCCCTGCAAGCCGTAGCCGGATAATGAGATGGGCTGTTCCGTTTATCCTGCTGATGCTCCTGGCTTCCTTTTCGGATACCCGCCCTGAAAAGGAAATCAAGCTTAAAAACCTGGACTATTTCACCATTGACCAGTTCAGCAATATCTACGGCATACGCTTTGACCAGCTTAGAAAATACGATTCCAACGGTAAAATTATATTTGAATACAGCAACCCGTTGCTGGGCTCCATCCATTCCCTGTCTGCTTTAGACCCTCTCAACCTTTTGCTTTTTTATAAAGACCAGGCCCAGATCACCACTTTGGATAACCGCCTGAATGAAAGTACCGCTATTCAGCTTATCGATATCGGCCTGAATGATGTGCAACTGGTGAGCCAGTCTGACGAGAACTTTGTTTGGGTGTACGACCAGGCTACGGATCGGCTGTACCGCCTGGATCTGAACCGGGCTTCCATTTCCAATAAAAGCCTGAACATTACACAACTGGTACAGCTGGAAAACCAACCCACCCAACTGGAAAGCACCTATGACAATGTCTTTCTGAACATTCCCGAAAAGGGCATCCTGATTTTTGATGCCACGGGGTCGTTATTACAAACCGTAGCTTTAAAGCACGTTGATTATTTTGACGTTTGGGGTGAAAGAATATTTTATTTAAAGCAGGACACGGTACGAAGCATTGATTTTAAAAAGAATACTATGGGTAAACAGTTGTGGCCCCTGGAAGAAGTACTGTCCTTTACGGTGGAGGCCCGTAAACTTTATGTGCTGAAACCCAAAAAACTCAATATTTACGGGATCAATCCCTAGATTTTAACTCTCAAAATCCACCCGACTTTTGGCTCAAAATACTAGATTTGTGTCTTTGTCGCTAAGGCTTTTGGCCTAATAAATTTGAACTCATGCACATTGCTGTTTCAGGAAACATCGGATCGGGTAAAACCACATTAACCCGGCTATTGGCCAAACATTACAATTGGGAGCCCCAGTTTGAAGATGTGGAAGACAACCCCTACCTGGACGATTTTTACCGTGAAATGCAACGCTGGTCGTTCAATTTGCAGATCTACTTTTTGAACTCCCGTTTTCGCCAGGTTAAGGAGATCAGAGACTCCGGCAAGAGCGTTATTCAAGACCGTACCATTTACGAGGATGCCCATATTTTTGCACCCAACCTGCATGCTATGGGCCTAATGCCCAGTCGCGATTTCGAGAATTATCTCTCCCTTTTCAATCTTATGGAAAGCTTTATCGACCCACCCGACCTGTTGATCTATCTAAGAGCTTCCATCCCCACCCTGGTGGATCAGATTCAGAAGCGGGGCCGTGACTATGAAAACAATATCCGCCTGGACTACCTCAACCGTTTGAATGAACGTTACGAAGCCTGGATCAGCAGTTACGATAAAGGCAAGTTACTGGTCATAAACGTGGATGAAAATAAATTCGCGGTAAACCCCGAACACCTGGGGGAAATCATCAACCGCATTGATGCGGAGAACCGGGGTCTCTTCTAACCATCAGCCATAAAAAAAGCCCCCTTTAAAGGAGGCTTAGGTCTTTAAAAAGGCTGGTTTGCTTACATTTTCACGGTTGCTTCAAACCGCTCATTACCGATCATGGCAAAACGCATACGAAAGCTGTGCTCAGCCGTACGTCCCATTTGCAAAACACCCATACCCGAGTAAGAGTTATCGGCATTCTTCTGCAATTCGTTAGCCAAAATATATACCTCACCACCACTTACTTCTGTACCCATAAAGTTACCTACCTGGTTAGGGTCCAGAATTATAGCCAGATTAATCAGGTCCCCGGTTTCGGTAACCTGAAATTCAGCGGCACGGGTATCGGCAACCAACTTGTTGGATTCGCTGCCATTGTAAATTGTTACTTTACCCTGGTTGGCCTCAAAGCTGTAGCTGGAACCTGAATTTATTTCAATAGCGTTAGCGGTGGAAGTGTGATGAGTGCCTCCATCGCCCGCATGAATATGAGGAGCAATAACCAGGGATACGATGGACATCAACTTGATAAGGATGTTCATGGAAGGACCGGATGTATCCTTAAAAGGATCACCTACGGTATCACCGGTAACCGAAGCTTTGTGTGCATCAGAGCCTTTGTATTCCATTTTACCGTTGATCTCTACACCGGCCTCAAAAGATTTTTTAGCGTTATCCCAGGCACCACCGGCATTGTTCTGGAAAATACCCATCAACACACCGCTAACGGTTACACCGGCTAATAAGCCTCCCAGCATTTCTGCTGAAGAAGTGGTTTCAAAAACTCCTTTAAAACCGAAACCGATTAACACCGGGGTGATCAAAGCAATGGCTCCTGGCAACATCATCTCACGGATAGAAGCACGGGTGGAGATTTCCACACACTTTTCATATTCGGGTTTGGCCTTGTACTCCATAATACCGGGAATTTCCTTGAACTGACGTCTTACCTCGTGAACCATAGCCATAGCTGCCCGGCCCACCGCTGAAATAGCCAATGAAGAAAAGATAAAAGGAATCATTCCCCCGATGAAGAGCATAGCCAATACCGGAGCTTTATAGATATCTATCGTATTGATGCCGGCAATACCCACAAAAGCCGCGAAAAGGGCTAAGGCGGTAAGGGCAGCCGAGGCAATGGCAAAACCTTTACCGGTGGCGGCAGTAGTATTACCTACGGCATCCAGGTTATCGGTACGCCCGCGAACTTCTTCCGGTAAGCCACTCATTTCCGCAATACCACCCGCGTTATCCGCGATAGGTCCAAAAGCATCGATAGCCAATTGCATAGCTGTGGTAGCCATCATACCGGCCGCGGCAATGGCCACACCGTACAATCCGGCAAAAGCATAGGATGAAATAATACCGGCCGCCAGGATAATGATAGGCACCACCGTGGATTGCATACCCATCGCTAAACCAGCGATAATGTTAGTGGCATGACCGGTTGAAGATTGCTGGATAATACTGTTTACCGGGCGCTTACCCATAGAGGTGTAAAATTCCGTAATCCAGCTCATCAGCGCTCCTACCACGGAACCTACCAAAATGGCCAGGAATACATCCAGGTTGCTGAAGCTATAACCTCTTAAAACCAGTTCTTCAGGCAGCATCCACATGGTTAAAGGGTAGGACGCAATCACTACCATTATAATGGATGACCAGTTACCGATATTTAAAGCATTTTGTACCGAGCTGTTTTCATTGCTGATGCGAACAAAAGCCATGGAGATAATGGAGAAAATCAAACCTAAACCGGCAATAACCATCGGTAAAAGAATGGGGGCCATGCCGTTAAAATTATCGGTGGAGCTGATTTCCTGCCCCAGTACCATCGTAGCAAGAATGGTAGCTACATACGAACCAAAAAGATCGGCACCCATACCGGCCACATCACCTACGTTGTCACCCACGTTATCGGCAATGGTTGCCGGGTTACGTGGATCGTCTTCCGGAATTCCGGCTTCTACCTTACCTACCAGGTCGGCACCCACGTCAGCAGCTTTGGTATAAATACCTCCGCCTACCCGGGCGAAAAGGGCGATGGATTCAGCACCCAGTGAAAAACCAGCCAATACTTCGATAGCGGTTTTCATTTCACCACCGGTCATTAATGCACCTTCCGGCACAAATACATTATAAAATACGATAAAGAGGCTTCCCATTCCCAATACAGCGAGACCAGCCACTCCCAGTCCCATAACGGAACCTCCTCTAAAGGAAACTTTTAAGGCCTTTACCAGGCTGGTACGGGCGGCTTCGGTAGTACGAACGTTGGACTTGGTAGCAATACGCATACCTATGTACCCGGCCAGGGCCGATAGTACCGCTCCAATAACAAAGGCAATGGCAATAACAGGACTGGAATGTTCTACTAAGGTTCCGGAGTAGCCTAAAAGAATAGCGGCAATAATTACAAAGTAACCCATGATTTTCCACTCCGCTTTGAGGAATGACATCGCACCATCGGCTATGTAACCGGCCAGCTCACGCATATTGGCCTCACCGGCACTTTGTTTTGATACCCAGCTCGATTTAGCGATCATCACTAACAATCCCACCAAACCTAAAGCGGGTACAACATACAACATCCAATTATCCATTAGTAGAAAGTATTGATAGACAAAACATTAATTACAAGGGGCGCAAAAGTAAACCAAAATCACAAAATGGCAAAAACTAAAAACCGCCCGGTTTAGGGCGGCTTATTATATTGAAAGTCAATAATTTATTACTAAATATAAAGTACTCCTTTTACGGCTTCGATAAGCTGTTGGGCGTTAGGTAAAAATGCATCTACCAGGGTAGGCGAATAAGCCATAGGTGTATCGGTAGTAGTAAGCCTGCGCACCGGGGCATCCAAAAAGTCAAACGCCTCGCGTTGTACCACAAAGGTCACCTCGGTAGCGATAGAACCCAAAGGCCAGGCTTCCTCTAAAAACACCATGCGGTTGGTTTTTTTCACCGATTTAATCACCGTATCGTAATCGATAGGACGCACACTGCGCAGGTCGATCACCTCACAGCTAATATCATCTTTGGCCAACTCTTCGGCTGCCTTAAGGGCCTCTTTAATAATCTTCCCGAAAGATACGATGGTTACATCCGTACCTTCCCTGCGGATGTGGGCCTTGCCCAACTCCAGGGTATATTCTTCTTCAGGCACTTCACCCTTATCTCCGTACATCTGCTCTGACTCCATTACCAATACCGGATCGTCATCACGAATCGCACTCTTTAAAAGTCCTTTAGCATCGTAAGGGGTTGAAGGCACTACTACCTTTAAACCGGGGGTATTGGCGTACCAACTTTCAAAGGCTTGTGAGTGGGTAGCTCCCAACTGACCGGCCGAAGCGGTAGGCCCCCTGAAGGTGATGGGTATATTGAACTGCCCGCCACTCATCTGGTACATTTTGGCGGCATTATTAATAATCTGGTCAATAGCTACCAGTGAGAAGTTAAAGGTCATGAACTCGATAATGGGACGCAGCCCGTTCATGGCTGAACCTACTCCGATACCGGCAAAGCCGAGTTCTGAGATAGGAGTATCAATCACCCGCTTGGGCCCGAACTCATCCAACATACCTTTTGAGGCTTTGTACGCACCGTTATACTCGGCTACCTCTTCACCCATAAGGTAAATGTTTTCGTCCCTGCGCATTTCTTCACTCATAGCTTCAGCTATGGCTTCCCTGAACTGAATAACACGACTCATTAAATGTGATTTTTAAGAAGTGAGCAAAAATAGAAATTAATAAACATTACTCAGGGCCTGAGGTTTAAATTGATATGCATGCATAATTTTAATGCTGCTCCATTTTTAGCTATTTTCGCAGTCCTACTAGAAATTTGATATTAAATCCTATTTATGAAGGTATTAGTTTGTATCAGTCACGTGCCGGATACTACTTCCAAAATCAATTTTACCAACGATAATAAAGAATTCGACAAGAACGGTATCCAGTTCGTTATCAATCCTTACGATGAGTTCGGGTTAACCCGTGCCATCTGGATTAAGGAAAAACAAGGAGGTACCGTAACTGTGCTCAACGTGGGTCGGGCCGAAACCGAACCTACCTTACGTAAAGCCCTGGCCATTGGTGCCGATGATGCTATTCGCATAGATGCCGACCCTACCGATGCTTTTTACGTAGCCCAACAGATTGCTGCCGTGGTTAAGGAAAATGAATACGATTTGGTTATTGCCGGTCGTGAAAGCATTGATTACAACGGAGGGCAGGTACCTGGTATGCTGGCCGCCCTGCTGAACTGGCCCTTTATTAATGGTTGCATGGGCCTTGAACTGGATGGCTCTAAGGCTTCACTGATCCGCGAAATTGACGGAGGAAAGGAAAAGCTTTCAGCCGAATTACCTCTGGTTATCGGTGGTCAAAAGGGATTGGTGGAAGAAAAGGACCTGCGCATTCCCAATATGCGTGGTATCATGAGCGCGCGCTCAAAGCCTTTGAATGTTAAAGAGGCCAGTGATGCCGGTCAACGCACTTCCGTAGGAACTTTCTCCAAGCCCGCTCCCAAGAGCGCGGTGAAAATGATAGATCCGGAAAATGTAGAGGAGTTGGTGAAACTACTCCATGATGAAGCCAAGGCAATCTAAAAATCCATTAAAAAGAAGACATGTCAGTATTAGTATATATAGAAAGCTGGGAAGGTAAATTCAAGAAGAACTCTTTTGAAGCCGCACAATACGCAGCCAAAACAGCCGAAATGATGGGAACCGAAGCCATTGGCGTTACCCTCGGTAAGCTGGATGACGATGCCTCGGTGCTTGGTAAGCATGGCCTTAAAAAAGTGGTGAGCGTTAAAGGAGATGACTTTAACCAGTTTAATAATTACAAAGCTGCCGAAGCTCTGAAATCGGTAGCGGAAAAGGAAGGAGCGGACACTATAATTATCAGCGGAACCTGGAACGGTAAAGCGGTTGCTCCCGTTTTGGCGGTAGCTACCGAAGCCGGACTGATCACCAATGCGGTAGAACTTCCCTCCAATGCTTCTCCTCTTACAGTTAAGCGCAGTGTATTTTCCAGTAAAGGTTTGGTGGAATATTCTACCGAAGCCGAAAAAAGGATTATTTCTTTTATCCCCAACTCTATGGGAGTAACGGAAGGTGAAGGGCAAGCCGAAATAAGTGAAGCTTCTGTTTCAGCCGGTGACGTTCCGCAAAGTGAAGTAACTGAGGTAGATCGCGTAAAAGGAAAGATTCTGCTCCCCGAAGCGGAAAGAGTAGTATCCGGTGGCCGTGGTATGAAAGGTCCCGACAATTGGGGAATGCTCGAAGAACTGGCCGATGTGCTGGACGCAGCTACGGCTTGCTCCAAACCCGTTTCCGACATGGGTTGGCGACCACATACGGAACACGTGGGCCAAACCGGTATTGCTATTAATCCTAATTTATACGTAGCCGTAGGTATTTCCGGAGCTATTCAGCACCTGGCCGGTGTAAGTAGTTCCAATACCATCGTAGTAATAAACAATGATGCTGAAGCACCGTTCTTCAAAGCAGCAGATTACGGTATAGTGGGTGATGCCTTTGAGGTGGTTCCCAAACTTACCGCGGCCCTGCGCAACTTTAAGGAAAACAACTAAGTATGGAGCGCATACGGCTTCATATAAAGGGATTGTCGTACAGCCAAACCCAGTCCGGTGCTTATGCCTTGGTTTTGGGTGAGGAAGGAGGAGAAAGGAGATTGCCCATCATTATAGGTGGTTTTGAAGCGCAGTCCATTGCCATTGCCCTGGAGAAGGACGTAAATCCTCCCCGGCCCCTTACGCATGACCTTTTCAAGAATTTTGCTGATAATTTCCAGATTAATATTAAAGAAGTCATCATCCATAAATTGCAGGATGGTGTCTTCTTTTCTGTTTTAGTTTGTGAGAAAGACGGTGAAGAACAGGTACTGGATGCGCGCACTTCGGATGCGGTAGCCCTGGCCATCCGTTTTGAATGCCCGGTTTACACCTACAAGGAAATTCTGGAAAAAGCCGGTGTAATACTTAAGGAAGGGGGTGAAGCCGGTTCCGAAAAGGAAAAATCACGCCCCTCCGGTTCCGGGTCGGCCAAGCCCACTCCTCAAACTTCGCGCGAAAGCAGTGCAACTGACCTTAAATCGAAAAGTACTAAGGAGCTATACGCCCTGCTTGATAAGGCGGTAAAAGAGGAAAACTACGAGTTGGCCGCCCGCCTCAGGGATGAAATTGATCAACGTAGTGCCAATTAATATCCCTCTCATTTCTAAAGCTTAAATTCGCAGCTTTCGACACTAAAAACTATGCTGTTGCGAATAGTTCTGAGTATTCTCTTTGTTGGTTTAACCCAGTTGTTATCTGCCCAGGAAGGTCTTAAATACCGTTGGGACTTTTACAGTATTGAAGACCAGGCCGGACAAGCACTATTACCGGTGGATACCGCAGATTATTTCCTGCTTCGTGAAGACCAGTCTTTTCGTTACGAACTGAAAGCCAAAAACAACCTCATCGCGGAGGGTCAGTGGCAGTTCCGCAACGATACACTGGTGTTGAAGTACAGCCAACCAACCGACACTACACGTTATTATCACATGCTGGCTTTAAATGATAGCCTGCTGGTAATAAACGAAGGCCCGGTTAACTTTTCCTTTTCCAAAACCCGGCAAGAGGCAGTAAGCGCGGTTGGTATGGTAGATTATGACTTTACCGGCAACAACATCACCCTAGCTTCCCTGGCGCGGGGCATACTGGGTATCACTGTACTGGTATTTATCGGGTTTTTACTCTCTTCTAAAAGACGAAAAATTAATTGGGCACTGATTGTTAAGGGCCTCATTATACAGGTACTTTTTGCCCTGGCTATACTTAAAATAGGTTTTGTACGGAGCCTTTTCGACTGGCTCAGCGAAAAGTTTGTGGTGTTATTAGGGTTTACCCGCGAAGGAGCTGAATTCCTGTTTGGAGGTTTAATATCGGATACCGAGTCTTTCGGTTACATTTTTGCCTTCCAGGTTTTACCCACCGTTATCTTTTTCTCGGCCCTTACCAGCCTGATGTTCTACTACGGTATTCTGCAAAAGATTGTTTACGGTTTTGCCTGGATCATGAAACGCACTATGAAACTCTCTGGAGCGGAAAGCCTGGCGGCTGCCGGTAATGTATTTTTAGGGCAAACCGAATCGCCTTTACTGGTAAAACCTTACATCGGTAAAATGACCCTGTCCGAACTACTGTGCCTGATGAGCGGGGGAATGGCGACTATAGCCGGAGGTGTATTGGCTGCCTACATCGGTTTTTTGGGCGGAACGGAAGTGGCACAGCAGGTATTTTTTGCCAAACACCTTTTGGCGGCTTCCGTAATGAGCGCACCGGCCGCAGTAGTAGCGGCCAAACTTTTACTTCCGGAAACCGAAAAAGTAAACGAGGATATGACCATTGAGCAGTCGCGCATTGGTACCAATGCCCTGGAAGCCATTTCCAATGGAACCACCGAGGGTTTAAAGCTGGCGGTAAACGTGGGTGCCATGTTGTTGGTATTTCTGGCTTTTATTGCTTTTGCCAATAGTATTTTCGGTTTTATAGGCGACCCACACCAATTAGTAGTGGGTGATTCGGTATGGATCAATTATCCTGGTTTTAACGATTGGGTGGCCAGGATCTCCAACGGGCGTTATGATCAATTTTCGCTGCAATTCATTTTGGGGTATTCGCTGGCTCCTATTACCTGGCTAATGGGTGTGGATAGTCGCGATATGGTACTAGTGGGCCAGTTGTTGGGTGAAAAAACCATACTTAACGAATTTGTGGCCTACGTTTCATTGGGCGAAATGAAACAAGCGGCCGAATTCGCCAGTCCCAAATCTATTATTATAGCGACTTACATACTGTGCGGATTCTCCAACTTTGCCAGCATTGGTATCCAGATTGGGGGAATTGGCTCCCTGGCTCCCGACCGCAAGGCCGACCTTTCCAAACTGGGTTTTAAAGCGCTTATCGGTGGTACACTGGCCTCGCTATTCACCGCAGTGATTGTGGGTATGCTCATTTAAAGCAAAAAAAGGCTACTCCCCTGAGGAAGCAGCCCTTTATTTCACTTTTATTCCGTGTAGGAATGGTTATCGATCCAGCACCATAATGCGTTGGGTATATACTTCACCTTCAAATACCAGTTGTAAAGTATAAGTTCCGCTGGCCAAACCATTTACCGCTAAGTTCAGCTGTTCCGCTACTTCGGTTTTATTTTCACGCACTACTTTGCCAAACATATCCATCAAACGGATTTCTACATCCCCGTCCAACTGTGGGTCCAGTTCAATGTGAATCAAACCATCGGTGGCAGGGTTCGGATAAATTCTGCTTTGGGCAAGGGCTTTATACTCTTCTATGCCGATGGAGCAGCTATCCTGCAATTCGAAGGCACCGATATCCCGAACACCCAAAAAGATACTAAAACCTCTTTGGTCTGTGCTATTGTCAGCCGGATCACCGGCATTGATGGCCGGGCTCCCGCACAATAAGGCGTGGGTTAAAGTAGGACCACCGTTGTCGGCCAGAACATCCAGCATCGGATCAATGGCACTACCTGCTGATCCTTCAATATCGGTAGAAATCGAGGCGAACAAATTTCCGTCATCTTCACCTACCAGGTTATACCCTCCTGAATTGAGAGCCCCGTTTACGTTGTGAATATCCACGTTGGCAGCGGATGAATTGTCCGCTATAATATTTCCGGCAAGGGAAGTATTGCTGTTGGCCGAATCTTGGGCTATTCCCCCTCCACTGATTGTAGCCGAATTGGCCGCAATGGTGTTGGAGGTAAGGGTAGCGTTACCGGCACTAAAAATACCTCCTCCCAAAGTAACGCTGGAATTGGCGGTTACGGTACTATACATCACCATTAGGGTACCTCCGGCAATGTTGAAAATACCTCCTCCGCTGGAAGAGCCCACGGCATCGTTCTGAGAAACGGTACTGCGATTTACTTCAAGGGTTCCCCCGTTGTTGAATATTCCGCCACCACCATTATCGGCAGCAACGCCACTGGCGGTATTCATGATTACCGTTACGGAATCCAGGCGCATCAGTCCGGTGTTATTCCAAAGTGCTCCACCCTCGGCCGAGGCCTGGTTATTTTGGAAAAGCCCGCCCATAATATGCATATCACCATCACCGCTAATGTGTATGGCACCTCCGTTTCCGGGAGCGGAACCGGTAGTATTACCATCAAAAAGTGAAGCAGTGATCGTTACCGTAGAGGCACTTCCTGAATTGTCTTCAATAGCACCACCGGCACGGTTGGAGCTGTTTTGCAGAAACTGTGAGTTGTTCACACTCAGGGTAGCTCCGGCATCGTTCAGAATGGCTCCTCCACTACCGCTGGCACCGGTAGCCATATTACTGTTGAAAGAACTTTGCATTACATTGAGAGTACCACTGAGGTTATACAGGGCACCACCACCTTGATCGGCCGATGCGCCAGCGGCTGTATTTCCGTCAAAAGAAACACTATCTACCGTCATTACACCACTTCCATTCCACAGACCGCCCCCTTCTGCACTGGCCATATTATTATTTACCAATGAGCTACTGATGTTTACGGTTCCGGCCCCGGTTACGTGCAGGCCGCCACCATTACCGGGTGCTGGCCCGGTAGTATTGTTATTGAGGGTAATAAGATTGAGGCTTACCATACCGTTGGCCCCTGAATTATCTTCAATACCCCCACCGGCACGGCTGGCACTATTGTATGAAATCACGGTGTTGGAAACATCAAGGGTAGCGGCTGAATCGTTAAGAATTCCTCCACCACTGCCGCTGGTTCCGGTAGCCGTGTTATAAGATATAGTGCTGTTCATTACGGTGAGCATACCGCGGAGGTTGTAAATTCCGCCACCGCCCTGGTCAGAAGAGTTGCCTGCTGCCGTATTACCGTCAATGGTAACACCATCTATCATCATACTCCCGGTTCCATTCCAAAAGGCACCCCCTTCGGCTCCGGCCATATTTCCATTGGCTGAACCTCCGCTGATGTTGGCACTACCGTTGCCCGTAATGTGAAACCCGCCACCATTTCCAGGGCTGTTGAAAGTGGTATTGCTATCCAGGTTAACGTTGGTAAGGGTCACCAAAGTGGCCGAGCCAGAATTGTCTTCTATACCTCCTCCCGCACGATTGGAAGTATTCAGGCGAATGGTACTGTTCGTTACACTCAGGGTAGCTCCGGCATCATTGAGGATTCCCCCTCCACTACCGGCCATACCGTCCGCTTCATTTTCCACAATCAAAGTTCCGTTCAACACATTTACGGTACCGGACAGGTTGTAAATTCCACCACCGCCCTGGTCAGGTGCGTCACCGCTGGCGATGTTCAAACGAATTTCCACCCCATCCACAGTCATGGTTCCGGAACCATTCCAAAGAGCTCCCCCTTCCGCTGAAGCTACGTTGGCCTGAAGGCGACCCCCGCTAATATTCATATCACCGTTGCCGGTAATGTGAATACCTCCACCGTTACCGGGTGATGAAGCGGTCATATTACTATCAATCATGGTACTCATAATGGTCACCAGCGTGGAAGCCCTGGAGTTATCTTCAATACCACCACCGGCACGTACTGCACTGTTACCGGAAATGGTGCTATTCATTACGGTAAGTGTGGCAGCCGAATCGTTGAGGATTCCTCCTCCGCTACCAGCTGTCCCATCGGCACTATTATTTTTGATCACCGTTCCGTTTTGCACAGTAAGAGTACCTCCGATAAGGTTGTAAATTCCACCACCACCCTGGTTGGAAAGGTCTCCACTGGCGATATTACCATCCAGTAACACGGCATCTACCGTCATGCTACCGCTGCCATTCCACAGGCCACCACCTTCTGAAGCAGCGGTATTACCGTTTACCGTTCCCCCGGTAATACTCACCGTTCCGGCACCGGTTACGTGTAAACCCCCACCGTTACCCGGTGCTGAACCGGTAGCATTGTTATCCAGGTTCACATCGATAAGGTTTACCATCCCCATAGCTCCGGAGTTGTCTTCAATACCGCCACCGGCACGGTTGGAGCTATTGCCACTGATGGTGGTATTGTTTACGGACAGGCTGGCACCGGCATCGTTCAAAATTCCACCTCCGCTGCCGGAAGTTCCGTCTGCCATATTATTCAATATACTACTGTTGCTGATGGTTAATGTGCCACTCAGGTTGTAAAAACCGCCACCGCCCTGATCGGCTGCGTTACCGCTGGCGGTATTTCCGGTTACGGTGGCACTATCTACCAACATGGTACCGGAACCATTCCAAATAGCACCACCTTCTGCTGAAGCCGTATTATTAGTAGCCTGGCAGGAAATAAGGGTGGCGTTACCGGCTCCGGTAATGTGAATGGCTCCACCGTTTCCGGGATTGGAGGCAGTAGAGTTGTTGTCCATCACTACCCTTGTAAGAAGCATGGTAGTGGCCGCCCCTGAATTGTCTTCAATGCCGCCACCGGCCCTGGCTGCACTATTACCGGAAACTTCACTATCCATAATGTTGAGTGTAGCACCGGCATCATTTAAAATTCCACCACCGCTACCCGAAGTTCCATTCGCGCTATTATTAGTAATCATAGTGTTATTCATGATATTGAGCGTACCGGAGAGGTTGTACACTCCGCCACCACCCTGGTCGGCTGCGTTACCGCTGGCTACGTTGTTATCAATTTCAACGCTATCCACATTCATGGTACCGCTACCGTTCCACAGGCCACCACCCTCGGCTGAAGCGGTATTGTTATTTACCGTTCCCCGGGTGATGTTGGCATTACCGGCACCCGTAATGTGCAAGCCTCCCCCATTACCGGGATTGTTAGAGGTGGTATTACCATTCAGACTTACATCGGTAAGGGTAATCAGGCCGCTAGGCCCTGAATTGTCTTCAATACCACCACCGGCACGGTTTGCGGTGTTGGTGGTTATGGAGCTATTGGCAACCGTTACGGCACCTCCGTTGAGATTCAGTATTCCACCGCCACTACCGCTGGTTCCGGTAGCCATGTTACCGGTTATTTGCGAATTGTTTCTTACGGTGAGCGTTCCGCCATCAACGGCAATAGCGCCACCACCTTCAGCGGCAGCGTTACCCATAGCCATATTGGCTGAAAGGCTTACATCATCCAAAATGGCTGAACCTCCATCAACAAAAAGAGCCCCACCACTGGTTGAGGCCTGGCAGTTGGCCATAGCACTGTTATTCATTTCCAATTGCGCATTAGTACCTACGTTAATGGCACCGCCATTACCAGTAACTGAACCATTGGTAAAAGTTACGTTATCAACCCTCACGGTTGCACTGCCGGTGATATTTAAGATACGATTGGCACTGTTACCGCTCACTACGGTTAGCAGAGCACCATTACCGTCAATAAAAAGGTTTTTGTTGATTCCAATCTCACCACTGCTCAATACAATGGTGTTCAGGTTGGTCAATACACTGAAAGTGATAGTATCACCGGGATTGGCATCCATTACGGCCTGGCGGAAGGAACCTGCACCAACATCATTGGAATTGGTAACTTGAACGGTAGCCCCCTGGACGGTAACATTAAACAGTAAAAAGGTTGTGACAACAAGCTTGAATAGTAGATTACATCTCATAATTAGTGTGTTTAGCGATTAATAAAAATGGCGAACCCCGAAAAGTGTTTTCCAATTCCTACATAAATAACTTACGCAAAAACCTTGATTCCGGTTCACTATTGCTCCTGATTATTACCTTTTGATGAACAGGTACCGCTACTGTTGAAAGACTGTTCAGAACTGAACTCCTTGCGGGAGGTGTAACCAAAACGACCTTTGTATCTTTGAGTTTTGCCATTTTCTATGCAGCAATACCACGATTTATTACAACATGTTTTAAAGCACGGCAACCGTAAAAGTGACCGTACCGGCACAGGAACTATCTCGGTTTTTGGTTACCAGATGCGCTTTAATCTGGAAGAAGGTTTCCCCCTGCTCACCACCAAAAAGATACACCTTAAATCTATTATCCACGAACTACTTTGGTTTTTGAATGGTGATACCAATATTCGCTACCTGGTACAAAACGGGGTTAACATTTGGAATGAATGGCCTTATCAAAACTACCTCAATGAAACGGGCCAGGCCGAAAATCTTCCTAAGCATACCGTGGGTTGGAAGGAAGAGATGAAAAGCTTCATCGTAAAAATTAAAGAAGAGCCTGCTTTTGCTGCAAAGTGGGGTGAGTTAGGCCCGGTTTACGGCAAACAGTGGCGTGACTTTGAGGGGGTGGATCAGATCAGCCAATTGATAGATGATATTCAACAAAAACCGGATTCCCGCAGATTGATCGTTTCGGCCTGGAACCCCAAAGAAATTCCGGTAATGGCCAAATCAGGCCTGCCACCCTGCCACACATTATTTCAGTTTTACGTAGCCAATGGCCAATTAAGTTGCCAGCTATATCAGCGTAGTGCCGATATCTTTTTGGGGGTTCCTTTTAACATTGCTTCCTATGCCCTGCTTACCATGATGGTAGCGCGGGTGTGTGGTCTGCAGTACGGTGACTTTATTCATACCATGGGTGATGCTCACATTTACAGCAACCACATGGACCAAGTACAGGAGCAGCTCAGCCGCGACTTCCGGCCATTGCCCCAAATGAAAATTAATCCCGAGGTAAAGGATATTTTTGGCTTTACCTACGATGATTTTGAATTAACCAATTACGACCCACACCCGCCCATTAAAGCTCCGGTGGCGGTTTAATTTTATTTCATGAAAAACTTCCGAATATTTATTTTAAGCCTGTTTCTTCAGGCTCATCTTGTAAGTGCACAAGATGAAGTACCTTATTTTAACTCATGTGCAAACCAAGGCCCTGAGTGTCATGAGGCCAAATACAAAGCACTGAAAGATAGCATTGTACAAAAGGCCTTCGCGCAAACAGGCTATTTTTTTAATGATAGCCTGTATCTGAGTTTTCATATTGGCAGCGACCACAGCATTAAAATAAAAGATCAGTTTTATTTAAATATTGGAGCTGGCGCAGCTATCGCCAAGCAATACATTATTCATCTTGAGGACTTGGTGAATGCTCAGAATGCTGATCAGGATTTTGACTTGGGCATTATTTTCAGACTGCCCGAGAGCTTTGACACTTACCAGGAAATTGAAGAAGTTAAGTACCCCCTTAAAACCAATCTTTGCCCGGGTTTTAATGAAAAAGGTGACATTGGCTGCTCGCGCTACCTGACTACGATGACCGGTTTTAAATTAATGGATTTACAAAAGGTAATTGGTGTTACTGAGGCCAGATTGTATTTTCATGAGGGCAAACTATCTGCAATACGCTTTGAAAAATTCAGTCAGGAAAAGTTTTACAATGGACTGATTTACCAAACCTTCAATGAGGTTTCCGATACAGTGCTTAAAGGTTCACTTTCTAAAACCAGTGATCAGTATATTGATTTTAGCCTGAGATACTTCGGTGATAGCAAGGCCATGGATTATTACCAAAGTAACCTTGACTATTTGGCTACATTGGCTAACAAAGAACCTTTTTTAGAAGAGCTCTTTAGCATAAGTAACGGGTATAATGAAAAGGAAGAGCGAAATGAGTACATCCTGCAGCAATTAAAAAAGATCGGTTATGATAAGAAAGAAGCCTTTCGATACAATGGCTGGGTTTACCGCTTAGACAGCCTCCGGAGCTATGATTTTGACCGGAAAAAGTCAAAGAAAGACACTGAACAGTTCAATGAAGTTCATAAGGTACCCGTTTTTCAGGGTTGTGATGCTGACGACAATAATAAAAAGCTACAACACTGTTTTCAAAAAAGCATGCAAGAGTTTGTAGCACAAACCTATGCTTTTCCCGAGAGGGCAAGGCAAGCTGGTATTCAAGGCCGGGTATATGTTGATTTTGTGATTGAAAAAGACGGTACCTTTAATCAAATCAGAGTGGTAAAGGGTGTTCATCCCTTACTTGATTTGGAGTCCATTCGAGTGATTTCGTTAATTCCCAACGCTACCCAACCGGCCATGAAAGAAGGGGAAGCGGTTCGAATACGCTTTACCATGCCTTTTAATCTGAAACTACAATGAACCTCACCCTCATAGCCGCCATGGGCCAAAACCGGGTTATCGGTAAAAACAACGACCTGATCTGGAAGCTTCCGCGGGATATGCGTCACTTTAAAGAGTTAACCACCGGGCACCACGTTATTATGGGGCGCAAAACCCTGGAAAGCATGAACGGTAAACCCTTACCGAAGCGCACTAATATCGTAATTACGCGACAGCAAGGTTATACCGCGGAAGGTTGTATTGTGGTAAACAGCCTGAAAGAGGCTCTGGGAAAAGTGAAGGATGACGAACAGCCTTTTGTGATAGGCGGTGCGGAAATTTACAAACTGGCCTTACCCAAGGCTAATACCATGGAGTTAACGTTGGTGCATAACACTTTTGCGGGAGACACTTATTTTCCAGAATTCGACTCCAACCAATGGCTACTCGAAAAAGAGGAAAAGTTTCCGGCCGATGAAAAAAACCCCTATGCCCTTACGTTCCAGAAATTCATCAAAAAAACATAGTTGAATTGGGTTTATAATATTGGGAATAGCCAAAAGCTAAAATTAGTACTTACCTTGGTGCTGACTGCTCTGCTCAGTTTCCTGTTATTCCAATTTACAGACCGTTATGCCGCTGTCCTTCTTATCCGGGATCGTTGGCAAAGTTTAACACCTCTTTTTGAATCTTCATCCTTTTGGGAGGGGTTTACCCATCAACACGGCCCCCATAGAATGGGTTGGGCCTACGTACTTTTTAAAGCCAATGCCTCGCTCAGCGGCTGGAACAGTCGCTGGGACATGTTTACCCAGGTAACTCTATTTGTACTTAGTGCCGTCATGGCCTTAAGGCTAAAGTTCATCCTCTTCCAAAAATGGCATTGGTCAGATGTTTTGATTCCCATGATATTCATTACTCTGCATGCAGCCATCAACATCACTTTAAACCCATACATCCATGGCCTTATACCTTTTTGGGCCCTACTGGCCTGCCTGAGCTATTTTATCACCAATATTTATTGGCGCACTTCAAGCCTTTCACTACTAACCTTTACGGGAGTATTCAGCGGGTTTACCCTGGTGGTAAGTGGGGCCATTGTGTTTTTGGAACTTTTGAAGATGCTCAGGCAAAAAGGAAGCTGGGCGGCATCGCTCTGCATTGCACTCAGTGGCCTGGCGGGCTTTTTTTATATGATCCTTACTCAACGTTCTGATGAAGCCTCCTTTTTAATGGCCCCGGATACTCCTTTTAGTTTTTGGATGGAATACAGCTTACTCCTTAGTGGTAACTTCATTTTTTCCTCCGTAAATCCTCAAAACTACTGGTTGGGAATACTCGTATTGGTGGCTATAATACCCTTAATGGTCATGTGTGTAAAAAGCTTTTTCTCCTCTAACTCAAAAGGCAGCGAAGCCTATTTAATCCTATTGGCATCCTCTTTCATTTTTATTATCCTCAATACTTATGGCCGTACGGATAACGGCCTGTTCAACGCGCTCAATTCCCGCTACATCCCTGCTACCATGCCTATGGTACTATTCATTTACCTCGCAAGCCTGCGATTAAAACCATACGCCATACGCTCTATCTACCTGATTGCCTTTTCTCTCTTGATTTTACGCTTCCAGTTAAATAGATCGGCCCGAACGGATTTTGTAAAACGTGAATACCACCAAATACAAAAACTGGAGGAATGCCTTCTTAAAGGAAACACTTATGCAAGCTGTTCAGAGAAAGTTAATTGTACGATCCATCCGAAACCCGAACAGGCGCAAATAGAGCAAAAACTCAAATTTTTCCGAGAAAATGGATTGAATATCTATCGTTCAGATAGGGAGGTTAGGAAACAGCCTTGAGGGCCTTGAGTGACATCTTCTCCATCTTGTGGGCTGCATAATCACGATCCACCGTTAATTTTTGCTCTTCCTCTACGCTGGGCATTTCAAACATGGCATCGGTAAGTATGGTCTCAATAATGGAGCGTAAACCTCTGGCTCCCAGCTTGAATTCGATGGCTTTTTCCACCACGTATTTCAGCGCATCTTCTTTAAAATCAAGGCTAACACCATCCAGTTCCAGTAACTTGGTGTATTGCTTCAAGATGGCATTTTTAGGCTTGGTAAGAATCAATGCCAGGGTTTCTTCGTCCAGCGGATTTAAAAAAGTCAACACCGGAATACGACCAATAAGCTCGGGAATCAAACCAAAGGTTTTCAAATCCTGCGGTGCAATGTAGCGCAACAGGTTGGAGCTATCGTAATCTTCCCTTTCCTTACTACTGTGGAAACCTACCGAACGGGTGTTGAGACGCTTGGCGATATGGCGGTGAATACCGTCAAAGGCACCACCGGCAATAAACAGGATATTGGAGGTATCCACTTCAATAAACTTCTGGTCAGGATGCTTGCGACCACCCTGGGGTGGTACATTTACTTTGGTACCCTCCAGCAACTTGAGTAGTGCCTGCTGCACCCCCTCGCCACTAACATCACGCGTTATGGATGGGTTATCGCTTTTACGGCTGATCTTGTCGATCTCATCGATAAAGATGATACCGCGTTCGGCCGCTTTAATGTCGTAATTGGCGGCTTGTAGCAAGCGGGTCAATATGCTTTCAACATCTTCGCCCACATAACCGGCTTCCGTAAGTACGGTAGCATCTACAATGGTGAACGGTACGTTCAGCATCCGTGCAATGGTGCGGGCCAAAAGGGTTTTACCGGTACCGGTTTCACCTACCAGGGCAATGTTGGATTTTTCAATTTCCACCTCCTGGGTAGAAGAATTACCATTGGTTAGTCTTTTGTAGTGGTTATATACCGCAACGGACAATACTTTTTTGGCCTCATCCTGGCCAATTACGTATTGATCCAAAAAGTCTTTAATTTCTTTGGGCTTAATGAGTTGCAAAGATTTTGAAAGTTCTTTGCGCTCCTTCATATCCATCTCTTCCACCACTATGCCATGCGCCTGGCGGATACAATGGTCGCAAATATGACCATTGATACCGGCAATCAGCACGTTGGTATCTTTCTTATCTCGTCCGCAAAAGGAACAACTCAGATTTTCTTTTTTTGCACTCATATTAAAATAACCTCTGCAAAAGTATAAAATCCACCCCCGGTATTTGATAGATGGATTTTATACTCTCAATGGTAACTAAAGATTATAACTAATCTTTAGCCTTTTTAGTTTCCAACACTTCGTCAATCATACCATAATCTTTAGCTTCGGTGGAGCTCATCCAGTAATCACGATCAGAGTCGCGTTCTACTTTTTCAAACTCCTGTCCGCTATGGTCAGCTATGATGCGGTATAGCTCCTCCTTCATCTTCAACACTTCCTTTACCGCAATTTCCATATCACTGGCCTGGCCCTGGGCTCCACTCATAGGTTGGTGAATCATTACCCGACTATGCCTGAGCGCACTGCGCTTTTTAGGTGCTCCGGCACACAACAATACGGCCCCCATAGAAGCGGCCATACCCGTACAGATAGTAGCCACATCGGGATTTACCAATTGCATAGTATCGTAAATTCCTAAACCGGCATATACCGAACCTCCCGGGCTATTCAGGTAAATCTGGATGTCTTTTTTGGAATCTACCGATTCCAAAAACAGCAACTGAGCCTGCACAATATTAGCTACCTGATCGTTGATTCCGGTTCCCAGGAAAATAATCCGGTCCATCATAAGGCGCGAAAAAACGTCCATTTGAGCCACGTTCAACTGGCGCTCTTCAATAATGTAGGGGGTTAATGAAGCGTCTATGTAGTTGCCTACGCGGCTGGAGCTGATACCCAGGTGGCCGGTGGCATATTTTTTAAATTCTTTTCCGAAGTCCATTGATTGGAAATTTTTGATTTATAACAAGAATGGCTCGACAAGTTTCGAGCCATTCCAAATATCTGACAAAAGTTCCGAACTTCGAAGAGAGTACTACTTGGTAGCCTCTTTCAAAAATTCATCAAAACTTACTTCTTTTTCTACCAACTTTAAATTCTCCTTAAAGAACTGTATCAGTTTGGCACTGAAAAGCTGGTCGGTAATCCGCTGTGTTTCATCCTTGTTTTCCATTACACGCGCGGCAATGGATTCCAGGTCAGCTTCTTCCGGAGCCTGGCCGTACTGGGCCATTTGCTGACGAACCAGGTTCATAGTGTATTGCTTGAGTTCCTCTTCGGTAACTTCAATATTATACTCTTTAATCACGCGGTTTTCCACCAACTGCCATTTCATGCTATCCTCCATATCGGGATACTGAGCTTCCACCTCATCGGCTGAAATAGGTTTTTCACCAGCGGTTTGCATCCATTTTTTCAAAAATTCCTTCGGCAGGTCGAATTTCATCTTCTTGAGGAGCGTTTCCTTCACATCATCGTAAAATCTGCGCTCACTCTCACCTACAAACATGCCTTCCGCATCCTGCTTGATCTTATCCCGGAATTCCTGCTCGCTCTTAATAGCTCCTTCACCGAATACCTTGTCGAACAATTCCTGATTTAACGGAGCCGGGGTAAGTTCACTGATCTCTTCGATGGTAAACAGGAACTGATCGTTAGCGTGCTCCAACTCCTCCGTATCCAGGCTAAGCATGCGGGCTAAATTGGTATCCTTGGTAAAGGTTTTGCGGATATTGATCTCCACCTGGTCGCCTTTCTTTTTACCGGAAAAGTTCTTTACTATTTTTTTCCCATCCAATGACTCCATATTGAAGGAACCGGTACTGTCCACGCCCTCTTCCTTAGGCTGGGAATCGGTACCCAACTCCTGGAAGCGACCTTTTACGATGGTATTTTCACCCACCTCAGCAGGATAAGACATGCTCCCGAAACGCTTGGCGTAGTCATTGACATAACGATCCACCATTTTCTGATCCGCTACAATCCGGTAGTAGTTGACTTTGGTTTTATCGTCAAAATTCAATTTGAAATCAGGGGTCAGGCCAATTTCAAAATCAAACGAAAAGGCCGTTTCGCGATCCCAGTCGATATCATCCTGGGGTACCGGTATCGGGTTACCCAATATATCTAGCTTTTCATCGCGAATATGATCATATACCGCATGCTGTAAAATATGGTTCACCTCTTCAATGAGTACTGCTTTACCATATTGCTTTTTGATGAGAGAAGCGGGTACTTTTCCAGGCCTGAAACCGGGTATGTTAGCCCTCTTGCGATAGTCAACCAGTGTTTTATTAACCTTCTCCTGGTAGTCTTCGGGTTGAATCTCAACGGTCAAAACAGCACTTAAATCACCTGTATTTGTGGTGGTTACATTCATACAATCAACAATTTATCCCTTAATTTTTGGGAGCGCAAAGATAGTAATATCCTTTTAGCTGGTATAAGGGTAAAAGGGTTTTCCGGTTTGGCTATGAACTTTAGGTGCCCCATGTAGTATTAATAGGGTATGAATATTTCCCGGATTATAAATCACCTCTCTTCAAAATTCAGTAGGCTTTCCATCACCGCATGCTTTGTGTTGGCAATAGGTTCGGTTAGCGGCCAGGAAATGAAAAATCTTCTTTTTGATGGCCATGCCAGTACGGGTTTTATAATCAATCAAACCGACCTGGAAAGCAGCAATTACCCGGGTGAAAGGCCCAATCTCTTTGTATCGGGTGGGCTCTCTTACTACCTCAAACCTCTCGATGCCTGGATCAGTGGCGATGTAATGTTTGGTAATGTGGACGGCAATAACGACACGGCTTTTTTCAATACCATACTTTACAATGCCTCAGCCCATATCAAATTTGATATGCTGAAGTGGTTTTGGAATACTCCCCTTACCCTAAGCCCTAAAGTAGGCCTGGGTATAATCTTTTACAATTCTCAACTGGTGAGTATTGAAACCGGTCGCATATTGCAGCAGTCACCCAACCCGGAAACCAAAACCATGTCACCCAATCCCAACGTTTTGGCAGGTTTTGAAATAGCTTATCCCTTAACTGATAAGGTAAGTATTCAAGTGGGTTTTGACCGCAGAACCATGTTCGGTAATGATTATTTCGACTCCTTTCTTTTCGATTCACCCTTCGAATCAATAGACGTGTATTCGGCCGGGCTTTCGTTTGAGTTTGGCCGTGGTAAAAAGAAAAAAACAAAACGTTTTGCCAATACCAACCGTGCAGACCGTGACGATATCGTTGAAATGACCAATGCCGAATACAGTGCTTTGGTTATGCAAATTGACAGCCTGCAAACTGAATTGGCCCGGGCTGAGGATGAGCAAAACAATCGTTATAAGGAAAAGAACGAGGAGTTGAGAACCGAGATCGCATCTCTTAACCGCGTAATTGACAGCTTGCAGGCCGATAGCTTTAGGTTTGACATTGGTGGGTTTAGCGATACTACCATGCTGGACCTGGACGAAGATGCCTTTTCCGAGGCTAAGTACCATTTAGTACTGCACAATGTAAAGTCTAAAGCCGAAGCCCAGGCCTATATCGATCGATCCAGCCTGGACCGCTCCAAGATGAACATCATTTTTGTACCCATAGAAAACCGGTATTCAATCCTTTATAAATCATTCGACAACTTTTTATTGGCCCGCAAGGAAAGGGATATTGTTAAGCGGGTAGAGCCCCATGTATGGATCGCTCGATTCTGAATTTATTGATTATCATTGAATTAACTTTGGATCAAGAAATTTCCACAGATTATCTATTTTCACAAAAAGAAGGATAAATCTTACTTTTTCCCATTAGCCTTTAGTGTCTAAAGCCTATTTGAACACTATTTTTATTTACATTTAACCCGTAAATACGTTTAGATGAGATCACTACTACTTACCCTATCTATTCTGCTAGCAGGTAGTTACACCTTACAGGCACAAGAATCGCTCTCCGGACATCTCAATACCGGTTTGGTAGTTCCCTTTAATGATTTTACGAACAACGACTTTAGGGGTGTTAAACCCAACCTGCTTATTTCAGCGGGTTTAGGTTACGCCTTAAGCGTGCCCAACCTAAGGCTCAGAGGTGATGTTACGGCCGCCATACTCAATGGGTCCAACAATTCTTCCTTTTACGAAACCACCTTTTATGAGGGCTTGGTTTCTTTACAATATAACCTGGTACCTCTCTTTAATGAATCGTCAGACTTCAGGTTTTACTTAACCGGTGGTGCAGGGGTTACGGCCTACTATGCCAAACTTTACGACATAAGAACCCGTACCCTCAGGGGAGAATCGCCCATTCCCTCCGAAAGTAGTTTTTCCTTAAACCCGGTAGTTGCGGCAGGTTTTGAAATGGGTTACGCGGTAACTCCCAACCTGGAGATTAACCTGGGCTTTACCGAAAGGTTAATGCTCTTTAACGACTTTATGGACGCCTTTGAAAGCGGCAGCTCAGATGACCTTTATGGTAATGCCACGGTGGGGCTGACTTTTTACCTCAAAAAACAAAAAGACAAGAGTAAGGTGGAACTGGACAAGAATAAGTACAACCAGCTTATTTCAACTATCGATAGCCTGGAGCAGGCCAACAACCGGGTGGATACCGAAAAAGTAGCCCGCCTGGAAATGGAAAGCCAGGAAAAAGAGCTTAAAATTCAGATGCTGCAGAATAAACTGGACAGTATGCGGGCTAAGGTAGTTAAGATTGATACCGACCAACCGGCAACGCAGCCCAAACCTGATGCGCAGGCTCTGCTGGCTGAATCCAAATACCGTATCATTGTGGCCAGCCTTCCTTCAAGAACCATGGCCCAGCGCTGGATAGATCGCAGTAGCCTGGATAAATCGGAAATGTTTATTGTTTATGTCGATGATCTCAACACCTACCGTGTGGTGTATAAATCTTTCGACACCTTCCAGGCAGCTCGTAAAGAGCAGGGACAGGTAAAATCAATTGTTGCCGATGCCTGGATCAAGAAATTTTAATACCCGGTAAAACAAAAACAAGCGCGCCCTCCATTGGAGGGCGCGCTTGTTTGAAACCGGAGCCTTTCTACTTAAACGCTCTCCAGTACATCCACCAAATCATCAGCCTGGAAAGGCTTAACAATGTAACGCACTATATTGGGGTAAAGCGAGGATTGCTCCCGGTCCATCTCACTGGTGCTGGAAGTTACCATGGCCACTTTATTATGTTTATTGGTTTCTGCCATTTTTCGCAAAAAATCCCAGCCATCCATAATGGGCATGTTGATATCCAGAAAAATTAAATCAGGATTAATTCCATCGAGTTCCGCAAAAGCTCCTTCTGGATCAGTAAAGTCAAACACTTCACAGTCCGGGGCTTTTATTTCCAGAAATTTTCGCATGATAAAGTTGGACATGTCCTTATCATCTACCAGCATAACTCTTTTCATGATAAATGAGGTTTTAGTTTGGTTTCGGCACGAACAATAATCTGACATAAAGCCTGATCGAGATCATTACAGGCTTCTTCTAAAAGTTGCAATTCCTGTAATTCCATATTCGCATTGGTAATTTTAATAACGTTCATGATACCCATAATGCGGGATAAGGGCTCTCTTACACCATGAGCATTGAATTTTACAATTTGCTGCAGCTCCTCGTTTTTGCTTCTGATATCCTTGGTTTTTTCCGCTAGCTCCACGCCCTGCCTGCGGGCCAGGGCATGGATTTCTTCGTGCTGAAACCGAACGGTCTGTAACGCCCCGTTCAGCTTTTCATTTTTTTCATCCAGGGCCTCCATCAGGTTAAACTGTTTGAACCTTGCACTCAGGCTTTCCACCAAAAGGCGCAAAATACTGGCATTGTACAGAAAGGTTTGTTCGTTAGAGGTAGTAAGACATATTAAAAGAACTCCTTGCTCTCCTGAATCGAAACACCAGCCCCGGGCAGTTTCGGTTTCTGAAATTTCACGCACCAGTGGAATTTTTTCCGAAAATAATTCCGCCTCAAAATCATCCAGTTGATCTACACTGGCACTGCCCATTAGGTTTACCTTTCCCACCCGGTGCCCCTGCACCTTACCATCCTGCACGTAACAAATGGCGGCTTGGCTAAAGTTAAACAGGTATTTAAGGTGTAGTTCCAAAAGGTTTTGCAGATCCTGCCGGGTAATACAAGACGCCAGCCTGCTGCTGAAACGAGCATAGGCTTCAAACGCCACTCTTATGTTGGAGTTATTATTCAACAGGTATCCCTCAGGCTTGAGCCTCCATTAATTCATTGTCTATTTTCACCCCGGTAACATAGGCGATGGTGTTCAGCATATTGGCCAGGTCTGCCTGTGCAAAAAGCTCCGATATCTCACTCTGGTTGAAACCGGCCTCTTCAAGGGCGCGAAACTCCTCGTCTCCTACATTTTCAGGATGTAAGGCCGCTTCGGTAATTACCCGCAGAGCTATTCTGAAGCTTTCAGGTATATGGTCGCTATCAATATTGTCCGTTAACTTGAAATCAGGATCTTCTGAAATACTGCTAGCCATACTATCCGCAAATATCCCGTGGGCATGTGCACAATAGGTGCAGCCCCTCTTCTGGCTGATGTTGTAAATGATCAACTGTTTCAGAACATTGGGCACATCTCCGAACATGAGTGTACGCTTAAGCTTTTCCCAGTTGGCCCTTAATAAATTAGGATTTGAACCCTGGTACTTAAACCAATTCAGCACAAAAGGAAGTTGTAAGGTACGCCTGGTGTCATCGTAAATTTCCCGCACCTCAACACTGGCCGATTCATAAGGTACCGGAGTATATAATTTTTCACGAACGGAATTATTCATATTAGCTCTTTTTAATCATTTTAAATCACTAAAGCATTGTTAACAAGGTAAACAGCCTCGCAAAAATAATTAAAAAAACTGAAAGAGAGTATAATCTGTCAGATTTTCTTTTCACAAAACTACAGCTATACTTAGTTGCGTATAAGACAAGGCCTGCATCGCGCGCAAAGCACGTGACGCTTCTTTAAGCAGCCTTAGTTGCAAAAGCCTTTGCGAAAATTTACCGGAAAAACCTTGAACTTAAGGAATTTACCTTACCTCCACCGCTTCCTCCAGGAGATAGTTGGATTTATACATATCATCCTGATTTAGCTTAAGAATTCCTTTCAGGGTTACCACTTCGTCATTCCTAAACTTTCGATGAGTCCCCTTAAAATCCGGTTCAATGATCGACTCCGGTCCGCTGTTGCCACAGAAGAAACACGCGGAATAGGGATAGCGCGATAAAATATAAATGCCCTTGGCAGGGTCTATAGGAAGCATATAACCGGTAATCTGCACTTCTTTTCCATCCATCTCTTTCACCGATTTTCCAAAATGGGGATAGTAATAGTAGGCTTCTACTTCGGTACTGTACTTATCTTCAAACCATACGTCCGTAAGCCTCTCCCAGGTAAGGGTAATCGGCTTGAAGGCCAGGTGGAAAAATGCCAGTCCTATCCAAACAATTAAGTGTTGTCTATTCATTGGTTCGATTCTTTGAGGTGTAAATTCCGGAACTCTTACCGCTAGCTTCCGCCACACCAGCCACCTCTCTTACCGGGTGCTACCTTGGTTTTTTACAGCAAACACAAAACTACACGCTTTTAATTAATCGCAACATTGTTGCGTTTATTGATTAAAAGCATACATTTGTCCATTATTACGTTTGGGATCGTTTGAAAATTACCCCGTACTAGGAGAGTAAATCAGTTGGATTGGCAGAGCTGGCCAGTGCTATTGGTGTTGCCCTACTCTACATAGTGCATTCCCAGAATTTTACAAAATGACAGCCAAGAATCACTTCGATGTAATTATAATAGGTGGAAGTTATGCCGGGCTTTCCGCTGCCATGGCCTTGGGGCGAGCTTTGCGAACGGTATTAATAATTGACGGTGGACTACCATGTAACCGGCCAACTCCTCACTCCCATAATTTCATTACCCAGGACGGTGAAAAACCTCATATAATTACCGACAAAGCCCGTTCCCAGGTTTTGCAGTATCCAACCGTAAGTTTCCTAACGGACCAAGCGGTTAGCGGAGCTCAAACTGATCAAGGCTTTACCATCATTACCAAAACCGGTGCTACTTTTCATTCTGAAAAACTAATTTTTGCTACGGGCCTTCAGGACCATCTGCCTGATATCAAAGGTTTTTCCGAATGTTGGGGCATTTCGGCAATTCATTGTCCGTATTGTCATGGTTATGAAGTGAAGCAGGCGAAGACCGGGATCTTGGCCAATGGAGATGTGGCGTTTCACTATGCCCAACTCATTAGTAACTGGACCAACAAACTTGCCATTTTTACCAATGGTATTTCTACGCTTACACCCGAGCAAACGCGAAAAGTTGGCAAACGCAATATCCGCGTTGTTGAAAAGGAAATTATGCACCTGGATCATCAAAATGGGCAGGTAAGCCGTATTGTTTTTAAAGACCTTTCTACCTATGACCTTAAAGTCATCTACCATCGGGCAAATTATGAGCAACACTGTAAAATTCCACAGGAATTGGGTTGTGAACTAACGGAACAGGGTGTTTTGAAGGTAGATATGTTCCAAAAAACTACGGTAGATAATGTGTTTGCCTGTGGTGATAATGCCAATCCGCTGCGCTCCGTAGCCTGTGCCGTAGCCGCTGGAAACGTGGCAGGCGCTGCTCTTAATAACAGCCTGACCGAAGCCGAATTTTAAAACACTTATTCCTTCACCATGAGATATCTGCTGAGCAATATTAACCTGGACTTCCTGGGATTTGGAGCCTCCTTTTTATGTGCTATTCACTGTGCGGCTTTACCCTTTATTGTTTCTATTTTACCTTTGGCCGGCCGGGAACTTTTGGGCCATGAATGGGTGGAGTATACCACCATTATTTTGAGTTTTATAATTGCCTCTATGGCCTTGTTTCACGGTTATAACGGGCATCACCGGAAGTTAATGCCCCTGCTGATGGTGGCCTTGGGTTTTATATGCATCGGGTTCGGTCACCTGATTTTTACGGAAGGCCATTTCCTGGAGCTTGTCTTTACCGTTACTGGAGCGCTAATCATTTCCGCTGCCCATATTGTCAACTGGAAACTGATTACTAAATCCAAAGAGCTAAGCAAGAACAATAGGTATGCCCAGCAAAAGAAACACCTTGTGCGTAACTCAACCGGCCATTAGTTATTTTACGTTTATCAGCTTAGGATATTTAGAAATATGAGTAGAACCATAATTGCGATTTTATTCCTTTTTAGCGGTGTGCTTACCGCACAGAAAACGGATGGTGCCAGCTTAAAATTAGCTTCCTGGAATATGGAACATCTGGCAGAAAACAATGGCGAGGGCTGTGTGCCGCGAAATGATAGTGATTATTACAAGTTGCGTGATTTTGCCAGGACTTTTGAGGCGGATGTGGTGGCTCTGCAGGAAGTAGAATCAGCCAAAGCAGTGGCCCGGGTTTTTCCGGAAAGGGATTGGCATATTATCGTTTCTGATCGTGCTCCAAGTGCATCTTACGAATGCTATGGCAACGGTCAAAAATCAACGCAACAGCGCGTAGCTATGGTCATACGAAAAGGTATTGCCTTCAAAAATGCGGGCACCCTCAAGGAGCTTGGTCTTGATGAAGATGGATTGCGTTACGGGCTGGTGGTTAAATTAATATGGGCAGCCGATACGCTTGAAGTGATGGCCATACACCTTAAAAGCGGGTGTTTTGTGGATGACTATACCCTATCCGATAAGGAAGCTTGCGAAATTTTTGAAAGGCAGGTTCCCGTTTTGGATGATTGGATGGAAACGCGAATTAAAGAGAACCGGCCGTTCGTTGTTTTGGGAGATTTTAATCACCGGATTTCCAGGCCCGAAAACAAACTCAGGCAGGTGCTGAGCGAAATGGACCAACAACCAGTGGTGATTAAAAACAGCATGGAAAATCTGAAAAGCTGCCACCCCAGGTATCCGGACCCGATCGATCACATACTATTGGGCTCTGGTGCTGAAAGGTTCTATGTACCGGGAAGCGAAGCCGTTTATTATTATGCTGAAACACCCGAGGCTATGTTAGAGGAAGATATGCTCAGTGATCACTGCCCGATAAGTGTGGTGTTGGAAGCAAGGCAGTAGCAGAATTAGGCGTGGATACTCTGGTTAATCCACACACTCATTGCAGAGACCTTCCAGTAATAAAAAGCTCTGGTTTACCTGAAAACCGCGGGGAATATTGATTTCAGGTATGGATGATTCTTCCAGGCAAACGGTATCTCCACACGAGTTGCACTTGAAATGAGCGTGATTGTCAGAATGGGCATGATCGAGATCGTGTACATGGTCACATAAGGCATACTTTACCGATACCTGGTCATCAGGCACTTTATGCAATAGCCCGTTCTCTTCAAAACTTTGAAGGATACGATAAAGCGTTACGCGGTCCATTTTTTGACCAACCAGCTCCTGCACTTCACCGTGCGAGAGAGCCTTTCCACACTCCAGAAAGCACTGAAGTACGGAAAGGCGCCCGCTTGTTTTTCTAAGATTGTGTTTTTTTAAGAGTGCTTCCAAAAGGATTACATAATATGAACTTCTGCTTCAAAGATATTCATGTTGTCCTCATTGTCAATTACAACTACCTTCATCACGTAATAACCGGTTTCAGCATCGGAAGGGATGGCAATATTCACATTTCCGTCCACCTGAAAATCCCAAGTAATATCCGCAGAACCGGTAAGGTCAAAATCGGCCTCGTAGATCGCTTCATCCAAAGCACCTTTATGGCTATGACCATGATCGTCATGCTCTTCCTCCAAACTTATCCTGATCTCTGCCAGGTCCGTCTCATCTGTTACGGTTCCCATAATGCTTAAGGTACTTCCCTTGGGAGCATGTACTTCATCACTGAAATCAGGGTCGGTGATGTTAATTTGGGGTTGGCTTGCATTGCTGATCATAAAATCAATTTCCGCAAACTCACCCTCGTTTCCTTCCGCATCAATTAAACGGAATACGGCATGGTAAGGGCCAGCCTGGGCATCCTGGGGCACATCCATATGATCATGTACTTTCTGCTCCTTTCCGGAAAGAGCAATGGTCAGTACCTCAGCCCACTTAATGGCAGTTTTACCGTGGCTATGCCCATCAAAAATGTCATGTACATCCACCTTTAATTCTCCCAGTGCTTCGTTATCGCTAAGCTCGGCATCAATGTGAATTTCATCACCGGCCATAACCACAATGTCATGATCCTCTTCATTAATGGTTACCGACTTGATTACCGGTGCGGTGGTATCTTGATTGTCTTCTTCTTTATCACAAGCCACCAACAAAATAGCGAAAGCCGCCATCGAGCTTAAAATTTTAAATCTTTTCATAACTTTTAGTTTAAATCGGAACTTATTTCTACAAATGTAACAAAACGCAACAATGTTACAAAAACGAATTTCGCTAAAATCCCAGGTGGAGTGAGAGGATAATATTTCTACCCTGCTCCGGCAAATTCAAAATGCGGTAGCGCGAAAGGTGTTGCAGGTAAGGGGTATTAAAGATGTTTTGAACCCGTAGGCCTACTTTCAGGCTTATCTTATTGAAATCTCTTTTATAGCCCAGGTTTCCATGCACCAAGTGGTAAGCCGGTGTGGCCGCTTCATTGCGATCCGTACGATTCTGAGCAGCCGTCCAACGGTATTCCCCACCTATGCTCCAGCTTTGCTTTTGGCTCCTTTTCCACACGTATTCCGCACCAAATAAATTGGACAATGGGGGTGTAAAAGGCAGCGGCAGCCCGGTTTCGACATTATAGCTATGCACGTATTCCAGAGCCGTAGAGAGGTGGAGCGGTTGTACCGGGTGATATTCGGCAAAAAACTCAGCCCCGGTATGAATGGCCTCGGCTTGTGTATAGCGATAGAGCTGTCCGGCATCGGGTAGCGGAGAAAAACGCGCTGATGGCCGGAGATACAGGAAATTTTGAAAATAGTTGAAAAAAGGAGTGAGCTTCAGGTACAGGTCTTTCTGGATAAAACTAATACCCAGGTCGGCCTGGTAACCTACTTCCGAATCGAGGTCCGGGGTACCGATCTCGTGTCTGAAAGTACCGTGGTGGATGCCATTGCTTACCAGCTCTGCGGGTACCGGTATCCTGAAACTACGGGCCAAATTTAGCTTCACATTCCATACCTCATTGGGGTTGTAGGCCAACCCGAAAGCCAGGGCATAATTGAGAAAGTCACGCTGTAAGGCGGGTGAACGCTCCACCAGTGAATCCAAGTTGTTAAACCAGGGCTGCAGGTGTTGGCTGGACTTCATATACGCATAATCCACCCTGGCCCCGGCATTCCAGTTCCAGGTTGGGGTAAACTCCCCTTCTACCAGGGCAAAAACTCCTCCGTTGTAGCGGTCAAAATCGGGTAGTAAGTACTCCCAGCCCCGCTTGCGGTTTTGCTGAAACTGATGATTGGTACCCAGGTTGAACTTCAGCTTATGTGCCCGCCAACTGTATATGGAATTGAGGCTATAGGTTTTCAGGTCCAGGCCCAGGGCCAGGGTGTTATCGTCATCTATCTCTTGAAAGCCATGAGCATGAGGCCTTGAATTTTCCTGCCTTATATTCTGTTGAAATCCAAAATCGGTAACCAACCAGTTATTCCCGATTTTAAAGTTCAACTTGGCGTAAGCCTTGGTATGCGTGATGTCCTGGTTGGGCAAACCAATATCACCTACATCCCCGATATCACCTACATCATACGCCCTGGGTATGCCGGTTGCACCGGGATACAGTCCCACATTTTGCCGGTATTGGCTCAGCATCAAGCGTAGGTTAAAGCCGGGTTTCAGCAGACCGTAGTTTAACCTTCCGCTCAGGAGTTTACCGGCCGTGTTCTTTAAGGTATTGTCCGTTACCGGTAGCACAAAACCATTATACACAAACTCTTGGGCCGGTATGCGGTAATCTTCATACTGCTGGTAACTTACACGGCCGCTGATAAACTGATTTTTATGACGGTAGGCCGTTTGCAGTGAATTGCCCAGGCTGTTGTTATTGCTCTTGTAAATTACCGAATAGCTGCCACTCCAGCCTTCTTCCGGGAACGGAGCGGGCAAAACCTTCATTACGCCACTAATGGCATCCGAACCGTACTGCAAAGCACCCGGGCCTTTGATAATCTCAACCGATTGAGCGTTGAACGGGTCGATCTCCAGGCCATGGTCCATGCCCCACTGCTGGCCTTCCTGTTTAATACCCTGGTCGAATACCGCCACCCGGGTTCCGGTAAACCCACGGATCACCGGTTTAGCAATTCCGACACCCGTGTTGTAGGCATTTAAACCAGGAGACTTCTTTAAAGCTTCGGCCAGGGAGGATTCCATGCCGCCTTCACCATCCTCCAGGTTCACCTTTTCAATGGACAGGGAAGATTTACGCTGTTGGGTTTTGGAATAGCTCTCTTCTACCAATACTTCCTGAAGCTCGAGAAAAGTAGGGGCTAGCCGAAAGATTAGTACCGTATCTTTTTGCGCCACTAAATCAAAGTCCTTGGCCTGGTAGCCCGGTACCTCAATGTGGAGGTGATAATTACCGGGTTTTACAATAAACCGGAAATTACCATCCAAATCGGTCTGGGCTTGTTGCCCGCTTTCGTGTACCTGAATTTCGCCATAAGGAATAACCTCACCCGATTGCGCATCGAGCAATTGCCCACTGACCTGCACCTGGGCCGGTAGTACTGCTATGGACAGTAAAAACGGGAGTAAGACTAAAAATTTTCGCAAGCTGCAAAATTACGCAACAAAGTTGCAAAAAGTCCACTCAATTAAAAAAACAGAAAAACTTACTTTGCCCCCGGTCAAACCAGCCTGGCATGGTTGTTTAAAATGCGGGTTAAGTTTAATTTGTCAATCCGCAGAAGTAACTGTTTATCCCCACAATTGAAATCATTAAAAATGAAAATTCAATGAAACCAATCCGCAAGATGACAAGAATCGCTCGCTTTGGCTTAGCCAGCCTTTTGGGGTTGCTTAGCTCCTGCGGTAAGGAAGACAGTGAGCTTACCAATGCAAATCAGATTAAGATCATAACCACGGTAGTAATTACACTTTCTCCAGAAGATGAAAGCGAGGATGTAGTCCTTCGTTTTGAGGACCTGGACGGTAATGGACCGGCACCAGCTCAAATTACGAACGCCACCTTACAAGACAGCTTATGCTACCGTGTAAGTGTGTTGTTCCGCAATGCCACTACCGATCCGGTGACGGATGTTACCGGTAAGATAAGGACTGAAGCAGAGGAGTACCAGGTTTTCTACCAGTTTGAACCAGACCTGAATGTTACACTCGCCTATACGGATAGCGACAGAAACGGTAACCCTTTAGGCTTGGCAAGCCGCCTTTGTACGCTGGCCGAAGGCTCCGTTGAATTTACCCTGACGCTACGCCATCAACCGGACAAAAACGGGCTTGACGTTAGTGACGGTGACCTTAGCAATGCCGGTGGTGAAACGGGTATTAAAGCAACTTTTGACCTAACGGTTCAATAATCTTCAAAAACACAGCTCCGGAAAAGCCGCCCGAATTATCACCATCTACAAACCTGATAGTCCATTGGTTAAGGGTAAAAAAAATTGATCTAAATTTCATCCTAAATAATTAGGTTTGCCGGACTGTGGACAAAGTCAATTCCACCTGATATAACCTTTTATGAAAAACGTCTTATTTAAATTGCTTTGCCTGGTTCTGATAGCTTCAGCTTGCAGTAAAGATGATGATTCAGATAACAACCAACAGCCCAACAACGACCCTGAGTTGATTACTACATTACGTATGAAACTCATGCCTAATGGTGGTGGCCCTGAAATTACCTTCACCTCCATTGATATGGATGGTACCGGACCAACTCCAGCCACGGTTTATCACGAGCCTTTGGAGCGTTTTGAACAATATACCGCTACACTCGAATTCTTCAATCAAAGTAAAGATCCGGCCACAGACCTTACCAATGAAATAAAATCCAAAGGGGCCGAGTATCAGGTTTTTTTCAGTTTTAGTGGTGATGCCACTGTTGATACTGAATATCAGGATGCCGATACCGATGGAAACCCCATTGGATTGAGATCAGAAATCGAACATATTTCAGGATCTGCCGGTCAGATGAAAATTATACTACGCCACAAACCAAACAAGGCGGGTAATCTTGTAAAGGAAGGAATAATTACCAGTGCTGGTGGAACCACTGACTTTGAAACGAATTTTCCCGTTTTCTTCCAATAGCAATCCTATTGGTGCCCTGGAAAATCTCTTGGATTTCACAAGGTAATTTTACATCCTTATCTTTGCATTGTGAAAATGCTGAAAGCCATACTTTCTTTGGGCCTGAGTGGTATCCTGATTCTCTCCACTATAGGCTTTTCCGTAAGCCGCCATTACTGCATGGGCAGCCTGGTAACGGAAAGCTTTTTCAACGTGGAAACCGATTGCCCGGCCGATGAACACCTGCATTGTTCGGGTGATGGTGAGCACAATTCTCATGAAAAACTGCACTTAAATAGTTGCTGCGAAGATCAGTTGCTTCTTATCAATGGTCTTGAGGTACTCAGCCTTTCCAAGCAACCTATTCAGGTTTCGGCTCATTTTGTAGCGGCTTTCATTTACACTTCCCTGCCGTTTCAGAAGGAAGCCTTATCACTTTATTCCCAAAAAACTTATTTACCACCCCCGGAGGCCACGCTGCTGTCCGGAACTGAAATATTGATTCGCGTACAACGTTTTCTGATTTAGACCATCTATTTAAAGTAGCGGCCATTGTAAGTAATGGCTAATTCTCCGTTGAATTATTAAATAGAAATCTGAATATTATGAAAACCTTATATAAAATTCCCCTTTTTTTAATCGGCCTGCTGGCTTTTTCAACTTTCCATGCCCAGGCACAAACCGAAACCGACACTACGCTCATTGTAAATGGCGTTTGCCACATGTGCAAAATGACCATTGAAAATGCCGCTGAAATTAAAGGCGTAAGCCAAGTGGAGTGGGACGTGGACAGCAAAGTCCTGGCCCTGGTGTACAATCCTGAAATTACCTCACTGGAAGCCATCAGCCAGGCCATTAATAATTCCGGTTACGATACCGAGATCGATACCGCCCCGGAAGAGGCTTATCAGAGTCTTCATAAATGTTGCCACTACCGCGATCCTGAGGTAGTGAAAGAGCACCAGTAAAAACTTAAATTTCAAGTTTATGAAGATTTTAAGACTGCTGCTGATTACAGCGGGATGTCCGCTCCTGGCCTGGAGCCAGATCACCGGTACAGTGAACGGACTGGACAATGGGAAAACATTCCCCCTGGCCGGTGCCAATGTATTTTGGGACGGTACCGAAACCGGAACCACCACCGATCAGGACGGAAAGTATGAGCTGCCCAAGGTAAACGGTCATAACACCCTCACAGTAAGCTTTGTGGGCTATCAAACCCAATCTAAAATTGTGATTTCCCGTAAAGGAACCATGGATTTTACCCTTAAACCGGGAGTGGAGCTGGAAGGAGCCGAGGTAGTTGGAAAGGTGGATGCCACCAAGGTGGACGTTACCAAAGCTAACCTTTCGTATAAGATCGATGACAAGGAGCTCCGCAAAGCGGCCTGTTGCAACCTTAGCGAAAGCTTTGAAACCAACGCATCCGTGGATGTTTCCTTTACCGATGCCGTTACGGGCACCCGGCAAATTGAAATGCTGGGGCTGGCCGGAAAGTATGCGCTCATCCAGAGGGAGAATATCCCCTTTGCCCGCGGGCTTAACGCCAATACCGGCCTCACCTATATTCCCGGGCCCTTTGTGGAAAGCATTCAGTTAACCAAGGGTTTGAGCTCAGTGCTTAATGGTTATGAGAGCATTACCGGGCAAATTAACGTGGAGTTTTACAAGCCGGAAACGGCACCGAAACTGTACGTAAATGCTTTTGCAAACCAGGGAAGCCGTGCGGAGCTAAACGTACTGTCGGCTTTACCGGTTAACGATCGTTTATCTACGGCCGTGCTGGCCCATGCCAGTAACATCGGCATCCCCCAGGACGTTAACAACGATGGTTTTGCGGATATGCCTACGGGCAGCCAGCTTAATTTCATGAATCGCTGGCATTTTGAAAATAACGGTGACGGTTGGGAAGGTCAAATCGGTATATCGGCCATACAAAGCCGTAAGGTGAGTGGCCAGATAGACTATATAGAAAGTGATGCTCCGGCTGACTCCCTTTGGGGTTACGAATCCGAAGGAAGAAGGGTGGAACTTTTTGGAAAAACGGGTTACATTTTTGAAAACCATCCTTTTCGGAGTTTTGGAATCATTTACGACCTGAGCTACCAGGACCACAACGGTCGTTTCGGGAGGCGATTTCACTATGGAGAACAACAAAGTGCCTATTTGAACACTATTTTCCAGGACATTATCGGCACCACCGCCCATGAATACCGCACGGGTTTTTCTTTTCAGATAGACCGGGTAACGGATCGCCTGAGCACTCAGAACCTGGAAGAACCTTTATACAATATGGAGCGTACCGAAGCCGTGCCCGGAGCCTATTTTGAATATGCTTTTGAGCCCAGCCCACGCTTTACTTTGGTGGCCGGTATCAGGAGTGATTACAACAGTTACTTTGAGGAGTTATATGTAACGCCCCGCCTGAACGTACGCTACTCCGTTTCTGATAATACCACTTTTCGGTTGGGGGGTGGCCGTGGACAACGCACGGCCAATGTAATGATCGAAAACCTGAACCTTTTGGCGTCTTCACGTATCATGAATTTCCAGGCACTGGCGATACTGCCGGAAGTAGCCTGGAATACGGGAGCCAGCATCGTTCAGGACGTAAATATTGGTAACCGTAAAATGAGCTTTACGGTAGATGCTTTTTATACCTGGTTTGATAATAAAGTAGTGGCGGATATGGACCTTGACCCCAACACAGCCTACCTCATCAGCAGCCGGGGTAGCCGATCACTGAGTTTGCTGGCTCAGGTTGATTACGAAATTGTAAAAAACCTGGACATCCGGTTGGCTTATAAATACCTGGATGCCCAGGACCAGTTTTTGGGTGGTTTGCGCCAGAGCTACCTCATTCCCCGGCACCGTGCTTTTGTGAACCTAGCCTACCAAACGGCTAAGCAGTGGAAGTTTGATGCTACTTTAAATTGGTTTGGTGCTAAACGTTTACCTATAACGGAAAGCAGTCCGCAGCAATTCCAGCGGGAGAGCGAATCACCCGGCTTTTTTACCGTAAATAGCCAGGTAAACAAAGCTTTTAAAAACGGACTGGAAGTTTTTGTGGGTGTGGACAACCTGTTGAACTTCCGCCAGGACGATCCGATTATAAATGCTGACAACCCGTATGCCCCCTACTTTGATACCAACTTCACCTGGGGGCCTATTTTCGGGCGGAACATTTACGTGGGTTTGTACTATACTTTGCCGGATAAGAAAGAATAGATGTTATTAAAAAGGCCCCGTAATTACGGGGCCTTTTTAATTTTCCTCTTCGTAAAACAACTTATAGTATTTCCGGCCACCGTCATCGGTGCCCTTCTCGATCATCTGGCGATTGCCATGAATATACACGTGAAAGTTCTTGTCCAGTTTCAGCACACTCTTAAAGATGCGTGACTTCTTTTTCACCGCTTCGGGCGCAATGTTGAAAGATTCATTGAGTTGCATATTGTTACGGTCGTTCTCCTCGGTGTAAGCCTTAAAACGGTCGATGGCCTCATCATCCTGGAAAACCTTTTGATTGAAGTCATCGTAATCAAAGGCTTCAGACTCCTTGAAGTAGTCCAACGAGCGGTTTAAAAGATCAATGCTATCCTCACGTTCCAAGGGCCGCTCCCCTTCCAGGTCTTTTTCAATAAAGTTTTTGGTGAGTGATAACAATGAACTGGTTTTTTGGTATTCGGTGGAACGGGGTGTGATCTTTAAAAAATCATCGAACCAAAACTTGGCTTCGTCTCCTTTATTGAGATTATCCACCGCTAAAACCTGGTAACCGTCTTCCTCTTCTTCGTTAAAAATCAGGCAGGCCTTATCCACTTTAAAGGGACTGATGCCCGAATAGCTGAACAGGTCAATGATTCCCTCCTGCTCTTCCGTAAAAAAGAACGGCTGCTTCTTCTCCGATTTAAAAAGACCGATGGCATCGGCCGTAACGGAGCCAAAAGTGAGCTTGGTGAAATGCACCACAAACAATTCACCGGACTTGATATTGGGGTGTTGTGAGTGCTCGTACAACAATTTAGCCAAGGCTGCGGAACGTTCTTCAAAAGTTTTGTTATCACCAAAAACCGAACGACAAATACTAAACACATTGTTGAGCTCCAACTCGGCCGGGTGGGTAAAACGGTAAAATTCAGGGGTTTTAAAAGCGGAATAGAGGTAATTCCAAAGTTGCTTTTCGGTATTGGCATCCATGCCCGAAGGCTGGATACTCAGTTGCAAGGGGTCTTCCTTTAAACGGTTTCCCACGTAATGCACCATCACCGACTGGATGGAACTCAGCGTATTGTCAAACATATCCGCACTTTATTAAGGTGCCGGCAAATATCAGCAAACGGCAATGGAAAACCTTGAAAAGCACCCTTACAATTTCCTTTGCAGACTCATCCAGCCACCACCGTTGTACACCTCAAAACCCGCAGACTTCAGTATGCCTTTAGCCATACCACTACGCATACCGGACGCACAACATGTAATAACCACCTTGTCCTTATCCAGTTTCTTTAAACCCGTAGAAAGCTCATTCAAGGGAATGTTCTGGGAGCTTTTAATGTGGCCTTGGTTAAACTCAGCGGGCGTGCGCACATCTACAATCTGAGCTCCGTTTTTTACCAGGTCGCTATACTTCACCTTGGGTCCAAAACCAAGCATTTGCCTGAAGCTTCCGAACATACCTACGCCTTCTGCATCTGATCCACCTCTACCCAGCCACCACCGTTATAGCACTCAATGCCCTGTTGCGAAAGCATTTGGGTAGCCATACCGCTGCGGTTTCCGGAAGCACAACAAAGTATCAGGGGCTGTTCCAGGGATTTAACCTCCTCCATACGGTCGTTCAGTTCCTGCAGGGGAATATTTTTGGAATCCGCTACATGACCTTCCAGGTATTCGCCCTGGGTACGCACATCCACTATGGTTCCCTGCTTGTTTTTTACAATTTCTTCAACGTTCATAATATTTGGGGTATTTAATTTCTAATTAAGGAGTACTAATGCCTGAAGGCTTTTAACGCAACCGTTTTACAAAAGTCCGCTTTCACGGAGAATCATGAAAATGGCCATAATCATTAAAAAATATCCAAAGCCTTTTTTTAGCCGTGAGCCATCCACAATTTTACCCAAAAACATTCCAAGAAATATACCCGCACTGGCGATGGCTGAAAGGGTGATTAAAAAAGGCCAGTCAATATCCAGGTTTTGCACGTCACCAATAAAGCCGATAAGAGATTTCACCGCGATAATGACCAGGGATGTAGCTACCGCCTTTTTCATGGGAAGCCCTACCAATAGTACCAAGGCAGGGATGATTAAAAAGCCTCCGCCAGCTCCTACAAAGCCCGTAACTGCGCCAACTACTATACCTTCAATGATGATCAGTAAAAAATTGGGGGATGACTTCTCCCCCACCGCACTTTTGGGTTTGCCTGAACGCACCATCTTTACTGCTGCCCAAAGCATCACCACCGCAAAAAATACCAAAATAAAGGTGTCGCGGCTCACGGTAAAATCACCAACGGTGAAGAATACACGGGGCAGATTAGGCATTAAAAAACGCCTTACCAGGTAAACGGCTACCAGTGCCGGAGCGGCAAAATAGGCGGCCGTTTTCAGGTCGGCCTGCCCTCTTACTATAAAGCGGGTAGCTCCTACTGCGGACGAAATGCCCACTATAAATAAAGAGTAAGCCGTAGCTAAAATGGCGTTAAGGCCAAAGAAATACACCAACAGGGGAACGGTAAGTATAGAGCCTCCGCTACCGATAAGCCCCAGGGAAAGACCAATGATGCTGGCGAGGATGTATCCGATTATTTCGAGCATTATACTTTACCGCAATTGTAATCCAGTATTCAAAGATGCTGAAAAGCAGCGAGCTGCTACCTTATTCCCTTGCGAAAGGATGATTTCACCGTCCGTGAACCCTCCATTACACCAACCTTCAACAATTTTTGAGGTAAGCCTGGCAGTGATCAGGTTCAACGGTTTCCTTTATTTCTGCGGCTCAAAGTTACTATTTCCCGTTGCTTCAACCGCAAAGCCCCGCCTGTGGGCGGGGCTTTGTAAAGTTTGGTTAACTGGCGATTATCCAAAGGGAAGGGTAACCGTCAACTTGGTGAATTAAAGTTGGATAGACTTTGAGTTCCGGCCTAAAGTTTAGTGTAAAGGGTGGCTTAAATTGAGCCAAGGGCACTGGTAAGCGATTAAGCGGAAAGCTAGCTCATTTTCTGATCCAACGGATTTTCACGGCCGATAGCTCCGCACTTTCCAAACGGGTTCCCGGTAGCACTTGAAAACCTTGCTGCAGGTAAAATGGCAGTGGCGAATGGTAAGGCTCACCATTTTGTTTAGTAAAGCCTTCTTTATCAATTACCCATCCGTTGAGGAGGTTTTCCTCCTGCCGCGCAAAGTTCAAAAGGTTTTTCCCTACCCCATTCCCCTGAAAATCGGTATGCATCAGGATAGCAAACCAAGGCTCCCCTTCACGCTCAAAAACAGGCATCCAGCCCACCAATTGATCTTTGTTTATGGCCAGGTAATGCCTTATATCCCCTAGCCTGGAAAGGTATTCGTCAAACTCCTTTGGTTTGGAATAGCTCAACGTAGCGGGATACACGGAATTCCATATCTCTATAATCCGCAGCTTGTGCTCAGCCGATAAGTCGGTGGTTTTTTTAAACTGGATGGAGAAATTAGTATAGGCCATCGCCCAAAACATTTAGTTGGAAACAGCGGGTAAACCGCTGACGTATAAATCGAGCTTGCGCTCCACTACCTGTTGAATAACCAAGTCCGGTTGTTCCTGCCGGATCAGTTCTTCATCCAGGGCATAACCGGAAATAAAAACGGATTCACCGAAAGATTCTTTTAAAAATCGCCTGAGGTCAGGCCCGAAGGAATCGTGCCACACCAGCACTTTTAGTTCGTTAACGTTACTTTTATAACGTACCCGACCCCGGCCGAGCTGTTCCGTTTTCCGGGCGCGGGGCTCTTTCATCTCCAACACCGGCTGCCGCTCGGTTTCCGGGATATCCAGCAAGCGGTTTAAGCCACCCTGCCGGTTTACCTGCCGCACTTTAAGATCGCTAAGCTCAATGAGCTCCAGTTGAGGAAACTGCCGTTGCAGTTCCTGCATGAGGGCTACGTAACCCCAGTAGGCACCCCAACCGTTCCAATGGCTATCGCTTTTGTAATACAGCAGGCTATCGCTATGTTGGGCGTATAGTTCACCCATATCCACCACCGGCATTTGCACCGCACCGGCAGCAGCCACAAATTGATGGAGCAAAGTGGGCTGTTGCTGTGTAATCGGCAAATATTCACCGTAAACGCTGTGTTTATTGCGGGCAATGGCAATGTAATACGGGGCATTCAGACCTTGCATCTGATGCTGCAAGGTAGTAAGGTTTTGTTTCAGCTTATTTACTTCATCATCGCTGAGTTTCAGAATTCCCTTGGACTCGCGGATGGAGTTGGAGTGAATGTCGCCCAGAAACATCCAGCCTTCGGTACCGTGCACCACCTTACGCGGCAAGGGCTCGGCCCCCATACAATTTTGCAAGGCGGCATAGGTTTTAAAAACAGCCGACTTAAAGGGATAATGATCACGGTAGTAACCGGCATATTCCTGCAGCAGGCGGGGCACCTCATCGGTAAGCGCATTGTTCTTATTCCACTGTGGCCGTTCTTTAAGCTGACGGTTTTCGGAATCAGTATCATCCAAAAAAACACCGCTTACCAATGAAAAGAAACCCAGGGCCATGGCCGCTATAAAGAGGAACGGTATGATATTGATCTGCTTCATTTAAAAACGATAATAAATGAAGGGGTTGTAAGTATCCGCCCCCATATAAATCAGTGAAAGAATGAGCAGGCCGGTAATCCACACCGGGCGGATCATTTGCCAGGTGAGCAGGGCTCGCTGTGAAAAATGAGCTCTAAAAGGTATGGAGAACAAACTCGCTACCGCCAGGAAAAACCAGGTGCGCCCGGTGGCATGAAAAAAGTGCAGGTAACTATCTAAACCCTCATTACCGGGCGACCAACTGAACATCTTACCAAGGTACAGCCAGGCATCAGACACATCTTCAATGCGAAAGAAAACCCAGGCAGCCACTACTACCAAAAGGGTGTATAGGTGTTGAAGAGCTTTAGGAAGACGATCTAAAAGTTTACCCCACCAGCCGCGTTCCAGTATCATAAAAAGTCCGTGAAAGAGGCCCCACACCACAAAATTCCAACTGGCCCCGTGCCATAGGCCGGTTACAAAAAACACCAATAGCAGGTTGAAATAGGTCCGGGCATTACCCCTGCGGTTACCGCCCAGGGAGATATATACGTAGTCGCGAAACCAGGTGGACAAGGTGATGTGCCACCTGCGCCAAAATTCGCGGATGTTGCGGGCGATGTAGGGAAAATTAAAGTTTTCCGGAAAGTGAAAACCGAGCATACGCCCTAAACCGATGGCCATATCGGAATAGCCGGAAAAATCGAAATATATCTGGAAGGTATAGGCGATAATGCCCAACCAGGCGTAGGGTGTGGACAAATCGGCCGTGTTTTGCCGGAAAATATCATCGGCTACCACCGCCATAGTATTGGCCACCAAAACCTTTTTGGCCAAACCGATAATGAAACGTTCCGCGCCTACCGTAAAGCCCGCCCACGAAATGGCTTTTTCCCGCAACTGCTTCTGGATTTCCGCGTAGCGCACAATAGGCCCGGCCACCAGTTGCGGAAACATAGTTACGTAGGTGGCAAATTCAATAAACCTCCGGCTGGCCTGCACCTTCCCGCGGTACACATCAATGGTGTAACTCATGGTTTGGAAGGTAAAAAAGCTCACCCCAATGGGTAAAAGTATCCTGGGCAATTCTTGTATCCAGGCCGCCTCTGCGCCCAAAGCATGAAAAAGGTAACCCAGGTTATTGAAGGTAAAGTTGAAATACTTGAAAAAACCCAGTATGGCCAGGTTGCTACCAATGGAGAGCCAAAGCCCTAATTTCCTGCGGCCGCCTTGTACCAACCATCCACAACTGAAGTCTATTACGGCTGATAACAGCATAATGAGTACAATGGCTCCTTCACCCCAGGCGTAAAACACCAGGCTGCTAAGGAAGAGTACCCAGTTTTTAAGCCGGCCTTTCGCCAGGTAAAACAGGGCCAGCACCAGGGGCAGAAAAAGAAAGAGAAATACCGTACTGCTGAATACCATATCGATCTACTGCCGGAATTCATTTTTCTGGCAACGGCCTAAAGTAATAAGAAATCCGGTGGGCCGGGGATATGCTTATTCTTCCATTACAATCTCAAAATCACCTTCCACTTTACCGGATAGCATATCCATTAGCTTATAGGTAAAGGTCACCTCTTTTTCAGCGGTAATTCTGCCACCCTCATTTACCAGCTTTACTTTACGGGGTGTATGTACAATGGTGGTGTACTCTGCGTCTCCCATTAGCGTCATTAAAAACTTCATGGAAGGGTCTTCTAAATCCTGGGGACTTATCACTTCTACGCTACGACTGAATGTTCGGTTGCGCCACGTGTAAGTAGTATTGGTTTGTGTATTCATACCACCCATGAGCTTACCCGTTCTTTCCGCACTTTTTTCATTCATGGCTTCGTTGGCAAAACTCAGGAAGCCATTAAGATTTTCCATATCGGAAAAGGTGTATTCCATGCCTTGATGTACATAGCCCTTGCTTTTACCACCTCGCATAAAGCCGGTCATATTCTCCATGTACTTGCGGTTATTGCCATAATTGACCAGGCTATCGGGGGCACCCTCGGCCAGGTTGTAGGTAGAGTCGATTTCATCCGGAAAATCTTCCCATACTTTTTCGATGGCTTTTTTACGGATGGCCTCCTCACTGGTGTCACCGGTAGAATCCATTTTAGCCGTCATGGAAGTTATTTCCGTGGCCATTTTCACCATGCCCGGAATTACATCGCTGTATATCCGGTATTCCCCCGATCCATCTTCATTCAGGTGAATTTCTTCGGTTATATTATCGCAGGAAAACAAAAAGAAAGATGCCACGGCCAGCACCAAAAAGCGGATGGTTCGCATAGGTTTTAATTTTGGTCTAAAGTAAGAAATCAGGCTTTGACGGGGTCAGTCAGGCGGTGGTTTGGGTATTCTCCTTTTCCGGTTCGGCCGGGTCTTGCTTAAAGATGTCCGTCATAGCTTTGTACAACTGCGGGTGCTTACGCTTGAAAAGCCGGGGGCGTTTAAAGAAATATTCACTGGCTACCGAGTAAAATTCGGCCTGATTGGTGGCTCCGTATGGGTTGATATCCGAATCATTTTCCATGATCTTACGGATTTCTTCCCTCATCATCTTGAGCCAGGGTATGCTTTGCGGGTTGCGGATGAGTACATCGGGAACTCCATCGGTCGCACCGTCCATTTTATCGATAAGGTGCACAAACTCATGGATGCCTACGTTTTGTTTGCTGGTTTTATTGGAGAAGCCTAAATGCAGGGAAGGTTTGGAAAGTGTCATGGTACCATTCATAAAGCCCCAACCCACCATACCGGAAATGTTGCGGTCTTTGCCCTTCGTTTCAAAGTTTGGATTGAAGGTATCCGGATACAGCAGCACCTCATTAAGGTTGGAATAATCCCACTCCTCAAAACCAAATACGGGGATAATGGCACTGGCGGCCACCAAAACACGGTCTTCTTCGGTAACCTCGGTGCTTACCCCGGTGATCTTACAACCGGATAGAAAGCGCATAATGCGGTATTCGAAATTCCTGCGGTCATTACCACGCAGGCGTTGGTAAAAATCTACCTTGTTTTTGAGTATGGCCTTTTTCTTCGCGTCAATAGGAATTTTTTTCCCGTGGTAATTGGGGTACATGTGGGTACGCAGGTACCAGCCGGTACTGGCCAGGATGATGAGAAGGAAAAGAATACTACCCATTGTTAAAACTTCAGCATCTTTTTAAGCTGCAGCGGCTGCATTTGTTCTTTCTGTCTGAAAAAAATAACCTTAAAAAGAAGCTCTTAACGCTCCGATAAAATTGATACCGGGGGCTACAATTCCCGAAGAATAAGGCCGGTAGCGTTGATCGGTAATATTCTCCACACCCAGGTTTAGCTGCAGGTAAGGCGTAAACTGGTAGCTGGTTTTAAAATTCAGAGTGTACCAGGCCGGTGAGTAGGGATTACCGTTTTCGTCCGTGGCGTACATCCAGGGCTTATCCTGTTCAGTAGGGGCCAGGCCAGCGTTGCTTACCTCTCCATTATACACTGCGTAAAAATCGGCTTTGAACTTTTTAATGGTATAGGTTAATCGCGCCAAACCAAACCAGGGGGCTGCGTGGCGCAGTGGTGCCGTGGTACCATTATCCAGCTCCTCTTCACCAAACTGGTAGTTATAGCGCAGCTCCGCATTCAGGTTGTAAGGCAAACGGGCATTAATACCGGCCTGGAAACCGTACACATACGCACTGGACGCGTTCTGAATGGCCTGCACCCTGCTGGTTTCTCCCCGGTAATCGATACTATCCATTCCGTTTAGGGTAAAATTTCTGCGCACCAGGGCATCGTCCAGGTAAGTATAGTAGGCGGACACGTCCAGTTTCAAGGCCTGACTCACCACTTTGGCTACCCCCAATTCAAAATTATAAGCCTGCTCAGGTTTTAAACCCGGATTGGGTATCACCACCTGCCGGTCACCGGAGTCGAAAACCTTACCGATGTCATCGATATTGGGAGCGCGAAAACCGGTGGACACATTGAACTTAATCATCCAGCTTTCCTGGGGCCGGTAACTGAAACCGGTGGCTGCGGTTACGGCTCCCGTGGTGAGGCTGGTGCGGGTAAAGGGCAAGGGGTAAAATGTGGTATCGAAACTTGCGGACAGATCCACCAGGTTCAGGCGCAGGCCGGTATTCCAGGTCAGTTTTTCGGTGAGATCGGCTTTCAGGTTGGCATAGGCTGCGTAAGAGTTCCAATTGGCCCCATCGGGATAGCGGGTACCGATGGGTGTTTGCTCGCCACTTTCAATATTTTCTGCAAAGGCGGTGGAACCCACCTCGTTCAATACCACTTCGGCACCGTAATACAAACCGAGGCGATCGCCAAAGCCTTTATCAAAATCGAGGTTGGCGGTGTAGGCGTTCACCTGTTCTGTGGAGTTGTTGCGTATGGGATCGCCAAAATCGCGATCGTGGCGACTTTCTTCAAAAAACTGGTAAGCCAGTATCAAACGGGCATGGTCATATAAAGCATTGGAAGCATGGTGCTCTATTTCCAGGCGATTCATCCACCATACTTGCGGACCGTAGTACCATTCAGCTGATCGTAGTTGGTCGCCCCGGTAGCGGATCAGCCGGTCATAACGCGGTACATCGGAAGTGGCGGAATAATGAAAATCGGCCTTGAAGCTCCAGAATTTATTGGGCCGGAAATGCACTTTTTGCATCAGGTTCATCTGGCTGTAGCCGGAAGGGGTTTGCACTTCCGGGTCGGGATTGGGTACCTGTACATCTATTCCGTTTTGCCGGGTGGCGTATACGGGTCGTAAATACTCATCTGGCCCGTTGGAGCCCATGCGCTGATCTTCGTAGTCGGTATAGGTAATGCTGCTGAGGAAGGCCCACTTTTCAAACCCGAAGTTTACATCGGCATGAGCGGTTTTTTCCTGGTTGGCACTGCTATAGCGGGTAAGGGCATTCACCTGTAGCAAAAGACTATCGTTAGGGGAAAGACTGGCATCCAGCGTATGGAAATCCATCACGCCACCGATGGCATCACTCCCGTAAATGAGGGAACCGGGGCCAAACACCACCTCGGCACTTTGCATGGCGTTAGGGTCCAGCGAGATTACGTTTTGCAAATTTCCACTGCGAAAGATGGCGTTGTTCATACGCACCCCGTCCACCACCAGTAGTATGCGGTTGGTAGAAAAACCGCGGATCATGGGACTTCCCCCACCCAACTGGCTTTTCTGGATATACACCTCCCCGCTGGTGCCCAGCAGGTCGGCTGCAGTTTGCGGGTTTTGAAAGGCAATTTCGCGCGCCTTAATGGTGGTGATTTTATTGGGGACTTTGCTTTTGCTTTGTTCCCAGCGGTTGGCGGAAACCACAATTTCATCCAGGTCCAGGTTACCAGGTGCCAGGAAAATTTCGCGCTCTCCCCCGGTCAGTTCTGCAAAGCTGAGGTTGAGGGTTACGTAGCCGTAATAGCGCACTTCGATGTTTGAGCTATTGGCCAGGCCTTTAACATCCGCTTCGCCACGGGCATTGGTAAAGCGTATGATGTTGTTTTTATTATCGGCAATACGCACCCCTTCAATGGGTTGCAGACTTACCTGGTCTTTAATGGTGATGGTTTGGGCTTGCATACCGCAGAATATTATGCTTAACAAGCCTGCCCAGAATCCCTTCATACAAACTAGTTTGAGCGGCAAACCTATCAAAAATCTTACCGGGAAATTTGGGGCTTTACATTTATCCAGCTTATAAGTAAGCACGAACATGACACCTTCACTTTTCAAGCTTCGGTGCCTGAAAAACGCTTGTGCAAGCAATAGCGGTGATATGGATTTTTTTTCGATCTTTTCGGTTTGTAAGCGTTTAACATTCGCTTATAAATGTTTGTAAATACTTAGCGAGCACTTATCCTTTTTAAGACATTCATTTTCAAGGTTCTAAAATCGAAAACTTAAAAAAGCGCTATTATGTTTATTCACTAGTTGTGCATAATTTAAAATGACATGTCAGACATTAACTTCAAAGAGAAGAAATTTTTGGAACGACTGCTCGAGATGGGAGGAGGTTATGTCTTAGACTTCTCGAATAGAACTATGCAAGAATTCATAATGGATACAATGGACGTGGATATATATCATGACAGGTATTCATTCAAAGGAGACTCAAAAGCTAATCGGCTTCGTTCATTTTGGGAAATTGAGTCTAATTATCATGTTGGACTATTACTTGAGAATCTTTTGGATTATTGGCTCACTCAAATTCACACAGGAGAACGGGATTACGACTATACAGATGAAAACTTACATAAAGAGTGTTTAAAAATTGTCGAGAGACTGAAATCAGGAGGTCCTGTCGAAAATTTAGACTCAATAAAGCCAAATTCAAAAGACGAATCATTTGAGAAGCTATCAAAGTCTATAAAACAAAGTATCAATAATAATGAGCCAGAAGTTGGAATTGACCGACTGCATACTTTCGTAACTAAATACATTAGACAGCTCTGTGAAGAACATGACATCGAGTTTCAAAAAGACACTCCACTTCACAGTCTTTTTGGTTCATACATTAAACATTTGAAAGCTTCTGAATTGATTGATTCTGAAATGACAGAAAGGATTCTTAAATCATCAATTTCCGTGATGGAAGCCTTCAATAAGGTGAGAAATGATCAGAGCTTCGCACATGACAATGAAATTTTAAGCTACAACGAAAGTCTTCTAATATTTAATGACATTGCTAATGTGATCAGATTTATAGAAGCTCTAGAAAAAGAAAAACAAACCGATTGAGAAAGAAGAAAGTGAAAATGAGGATGAATGGGATTTGCCTTTCTAAATAAAAAAAACTATGCACAACATCGGCTATAGCAAATGCGGGCTGACTGCTTAAAAATGAAGATATTGCAACTAAATAAATTTACGGTAGGCGGACAAGAAAGCGGCTTCGAAATCCCGCACTTGCCATAGCCAGGGCCGTTGGCTATAATCCGAAAATACAAAATTAAGTAATGAGCGAAAGCAAGTCCATAGATTTTCTAGTAATAGCTGCTCTTGAAGAAGAACGAGACGCTATGCTTGATTTATTGGGAGAATATGAAAAGCTTGACAAGGAAGGTGACATATATACCACTTATCTTTCAAGTGTTAAAAGTAACCGAAAGGATAAGTCAATATTTTCCGTTGCAGTTGTATGTCCTTTAAACATGGGACCAATAAATGCTGCGACACTTGCAAATTCAGCTACTCGCAAATGGAATCCTCAATTCGTAATTCTGATGGGTATAGCTTTGGGAGTTGAAGGAGAGGTTAATCATGGTGATGTCATGATTTCAACTCAAATAGCAGATTACACCCTAGGTAAAGTAAAAAACGGAGAACGGGCAATTCGATGGGAAGTTTTCCCATCTGGCCCATCATTAATTGATTCAGCTAACAATTTAAAGAAAGATTGGTCTGATTCTATCCCTAAGAAGCATCCTGCAAATAAAACATGTTCAAAGTTTAAAGGGGTTATTGCATCTGGTGGTGACGTGATTTCAGACGACCAAGTAATCTCCTCCTATTCAAAGAACTGGCCTAAACTAATTGGCATTGAAATGGAATCTGGTGGCGTAGCATCTGGAGTCTATCAAACCCCAAGCCGCCCTGAATTTATAATGATTAAGTCTGTTTCTGATTTTGGTAAGGATAAACACGACCCTGAAGTGCTTCCTTTCAGAGCTTACGCTTCATACAGTTCTGCTACGTTCGTTTTAGAACTTATCAAAAGTGGACCTGCAACAAGCATTACTAAGTCTGTCTCTATTAAAGCTGACAAAGAAAATAAGAATGAAGAGCTGAAACGAGCTGAAAGGCGGTGGGCATATATTCAAAATCATGAAATTCAAAAATTCGAATTCAAGTTTTTGCTTAAAAATGAAGTTGGTAAAGATTGGTTGCTAGGGGCTTTTAAAGATATTCGAGTCTTTATTTCAAGAGATAAAAAAGGGCTTAGTCTTCAAGACATTCTTTCATTGAGTGAAAAGCCCAATACGATAAAAAGCCTTAGAAAATTAGAAAAACCGATTTCATCATTTTGGCAACTATATGAAAAAGAAACAGGTTTTTGGTGTAAACGAATAAAACCTCTATCAGAAATACCTGAACTTGTTGCAGGTTTTGACTGCGAATTTCCTTTTAGTCTTTTAGAAGAAAACAAGTTGACGTTACAAAATCTTGCTGAACATGATGATATAGGTGTTTCTTTTCCACCAAGTGTTTTTCAAGCAGGTATAGAAGAGATTATGTTCACAATCTCTGGAGATTCTTTTCATTTTCCAATTTATATATCAGATGAGAAATCATTAGATATGTATCACACAATGGCAGCAACCTTTCAAGGTATTTCCCAAAAACAAAGTGACCCAATCAATTTCGCCTTTGGATATCAAGGGTTTCAACTTCTAGAAATGTTTCATGAACAAACCTTACCTAGAAAAGAAGACGAGAAAAAATTTGAAAAAAGAAGTCCACTTGGCGCTCAATCTGGTCCAAATGGAATTTCTATATCATTCTATCCTTCAATACCAAAATCTTTCAATAAAAGTGAAGAATCAAAAGAGTATTCTTTTACATTTCAAAACAATTTCATTAATTACAGTAAAATAGAAAAAGAATTACGTTCAAAAATCGAAAGTGAGAGCTATGAAAGGCAAGATTTTTTGAACTTATGCAGCCTACTATCAGTGCAGCATAGATTCAGTGAATTATTGGAAATGGTAAAAACAGAAGAGAACTTAAACGGTGAACTTCCAAATGATATGTATGGTTTTAGAGGAAGCCCCCCGCTGGCGCGAGCGTCACGCTCGTGCCCTTCACTACAACCAGATATAAATACCGTTTTGAATGGTCAAAAACCCCTTCTAAGCGTAGTGCCCACTACGCTTGGGTATTGAACTCATACAGATGGTCCATCCTTCGACTGCTGGTTCGACAGACTGCGCCATCGCTGAAGCTAAGGCGTAAGCAATCACCACACAGGCTCAGGATGACGAATAAGTAAAGGACCTTGTCGGGCGGGCAAGAAGTCCAAGTGCGACCGATCTGATCTAATTCTTTCACACTTCTTTAGCGGTATTTAACAAAGCCTTGGCTTTTTCAGGGGCATGAATTCCCTATGTTCGTATGGGATTTAGATAATTCCGCTTGAAACCCTAAAAACAAAACCCATGAAATACTGCATTGGCCTGCTTCTGCTGTTTAGCGCTACCCATTCTTTTGCACAATCCCAACTTTCTCAAAGCGGAACGGATTGCACCTTTATTCTGCCCTGGGAGTGTGAAACTTGTACTTTTAAATGGAGTGGTGACTGCGAGAACAAACTACCGGAAGGAAAAGGGATTTTGACCGTTTTGAATGAGGGTAACGAGATTATGCGCTATGAAGGGGAAATGAAAAACGGAAAGTTTGACGGTGAAGGAAAATACCGTGATGCTATGAATGAACTGGAAGGAAATTTTGAGCAAGGTGCTTTTCATCCGGACAATTCCTTCATTACCAGCCGCAATACGCGCCTGGACACCACACGGTTTAACAAAACGAATGACTGGGAGCCACAAACTTTGGTAACCAAACAAATAGACAACTTTTACTTCACCTTTCCGGCCAGCGGTTACGCTTATGACCACCGGGAAGAGCTGACCCAAAAATGTCTGGAAGCTTTTAAACAAAACTGTGCGTTAATCCATGATCCAGACTATACCGAATTCACCCGGATACGCTTTGTAACTTCTAAAAACGAGGTGTTGCTTCATGCGAATCTCTACGTGAGTAATATGGCCGACATCCAAAGCCAATCTCTGTATATGCTGGTTACTGATCAAAAGGTAAATGGTATGGCACGTACCAATCCCCCGATAACACACGAAGCCATGCACCTGGTAGCCATGACGGCCTGGGGGCCACCTCCCACGAACAACAACTGGTTGAATGAGGGCCTGGCCACTTATGCCCAAAACAATTGTTCCGGTTATTCCGTAGCTGAAATATATCGTTACTTTTTAGAGACAGATAGGCTGGTACCCCTGGAATCTCTGGCTCACCAATTTTACCAAACGGAAGAGATGATCAGTTACCATCAATCCGCTTTTGTGGTGGAATACCTGATTTCCAAATACGGCATACCCAAACTGGAAACTTTCTGGAAAAATGGCTTTCAGAGCTTTGAAAGTGTGTACGGTATCAACCCATCTCAATTGGTAGCCGCAATGAAAGATGTTGTTCTGGAGCAACACCCTCACTCTCCAGCCATTGACTGGGAAGTATTGAAAAGCGGATGTGAATAAGCCGGTTGATCAGCACTACCGTGGGCATCAACATCTGTTAATCCTCAAAAATTTCTGAAACGACTTTCTGGATAGCCCCTTCTAAGCGCAGTGTCCACTACGCTTTGGTATTGAACCCATACATATGGTCCATCCCTCGACTTCCTATCAAACAGCAACTGTAAACCATGCTCAAACTCCTAAATTTCATACCTTCCTTTTTCTAAAAACTACCACTTTTGTTTACCCTAAGGCCCGCCAGTATAAACAGCCTGGAGTTGCTCCGTTATTGGGATAACCAGGCTCCTATTAAATGCAATAATGCAAAGCTTTCTTGAGAAATGGGCTGAAGCGGCTTACATCACCACTGGATTGTTCTGGATGGCTCTCTGGGCCTTTGCCCTGGGTTACCTGGTAAGCAGTATGATACAGGTTTTTGTAACGCAGGAACGCATGCAAAAGCTGATGGGAAAGGACAACCTCAAAAGCATTTCCCTGGGCACTTTCTTTGGCTTTATCAGTAGCAGTTGCAGTTTTGCGGCCCTGGCCACCACCAAATCTCTTTTTAAGAAGGGCTCCGGGTTCATTTCTTCAATGGCCTTTTTACTGGCTTCCACCAACCTGGTGGTAGAGTTGGGCATTATCATAGCACTTTTTTTAAGCTGGCAGTTTGTGGTAGGTGAATACATCGGAGGTGTACTTCTGATATTGATCAGTTGGGGTTTCATTAAACTTACCAAACCGCAAAAGCTCATTGAGAAAGTCCGAAACCGACTGGGTTCCGCTTCCGGGGAACATCAACATAAAACCAGTTGGAAAAAAGAAATAAAAACCCGTGAAGGCTGGGCCAAAGTAGGCATGCAGTACCACATGGAATGGGATATGGTTTGGAAGGACGTTTCCGTGGGTTTTACCATAGCCGGCATTATTGCAGCCTTTGTACCCGCTTCTTTCTTTGAAACCTTATTTATAGGTACCGGACAAAGCTCCCAGGCTGATCTTTCTTTTCTGCAGATCCTACAACACACGGTAATAGGTCCCGTAGCCGCTTTTTTCACCTTTATTGGCTCTATGGGAAATATTCCGCTGGCGGCCCTTCTTTTTGAAAACGGAGTAAGCTTTGCCGGGGTGATGGCCTTCATTTTTTCGGACTTGGTGGTATTTCCGGTTTTGCGTATCCACGCTCGTTATTACGGGTGGCGAATGTCGCTATACATTCTTTTGATGTTATTTACAGCCTTGGTAGGTACTACCTTGTTATTGCACTATGGCTTGCTGAGTTTTGATCTTTTACCCGAACGCAAGGGAGGCGGCATCTCTCAAATGCAATACTTTCAAATCGATTACGGCTTCTTTCTGAATATCGTTTTCCTGGCTTTGAGTGCTTACGTTATCTATCTTTCCAGAAGCACCAAAATGAGCGGCCACCATGGCCATGAAATGCCGGACAAGGGTTGGCTGGAAACCATTTTGCGCTATGCTGCCTGGATTAGTTATTTGTGGCTTGCCGTAGGTCTTTTCCTTAGGTTTATATTGTGAAACTTTATCACTTTAAAGCTTTACAACCCAATACTAAATTCCCTTTGGCCTTATTTTTGGAATTCCTGGGTAACTGATTGCTCAATTACGTTCCGATGAAAAGAATACTACCTCTAATAGCACTAAGCCTGATAATGCTGGCCTGTGAAAAAGACAGCAACTTTGTTGATCCTCCCAACCGCTACATCAAGCTGGCTGAAATTATAGCCCTTCCCCAACTGAATTACGATCCGGATAATAGCCCTCCAGATTTGCGGGTGGACCTTAAAAGACGCTCCGCCAGTTTTTGGGAGTTCAGCACGGAAACGGAGATAAACGCAGCTTCGCTACCCACTTTTGCAGTTTTTCCGGCTGAAATACTGGCCACCGATGAAATGTACGAAATCCGCATAGTGGATGAAGACCTGGAAAACCCGAATGACTACGAGATTTTTTACTGGGTATTTCACCCCATTGATGAAGGCCGTAACGGGGAATATGAGTTTATTGCGGATGGTAAAGTGATCATGATCCTGAACTTCAACCAGAAGTAATATTTTTTACTAAAAAGCCTAGTCCAGCAAAGAGAGTGCGGTCGATACGGTGCGTTGCATCTGCTCCTTTTCCGGCTCCACCTTGGATACTACTTTAAGACCGTTGTATAGGGTGAATAATAACGAAGCAATGGCCTTGAGGTCTTTACCTTCGGGAAACTGATTTTCCAGCTCACCTTTTTGAAGGTAGTTCAAAAATATGCCCTCGAAATTTTTCTTATTCTCCCTTACTACAGTCAGCATCTTTTTATCCCGGGGCACCAATTCCGTGGTAACGTTTACCACAAAGCACCCTTTGCGCCCCTGGTCTTGTATAGCCTCCTGAATGCCCATTTCAAAAAGCGATCTTAATCCCTTTCGAACATCGGGTTCGTTATTCAAAAACTCCAATATGGCGCGGGTATTTTTCTGGCGGTAAAGCTCAAAAGACTTGCAAAATAGCTCCTCCTTACCCCCATAAGTATCGTACAGACTGGCCCGGTTAATCCCCAAATGACTCACCAAATCCTGGATAGAAGTAGCCGCAAAACCCTTTTCCCAAAAGAGCTCCATCGCCTTTTCCAAAACCTGTTGCTGATCAAATGTTTTAACCCTGGGCATAGTAAAAAGAATGTGGGAGTGTTTTACAACTCCCACAAAATTAGCTTATTGGAACTTTCGTTCCAAATTGACACAAAAAATTTTAGCTCAACAGCGGATTCACATTAATACCCCCGTCAATATTGTACTCACCACCGGTGATAAAGGAGGCATCGTCCGAAGCCAGGAAAGCTACGAGATTGGCAATATCCGCAGGCTCTCCAAAACGTTTAAGAGGCACACGGTTTTGCATGGCCTCGGCAAAGCCGTTCAATTGTTCCTCCGGCATACCGGTTTTACTGAAAATAGGCGTGGCCACCGGGCCGGGGTTCACTGCGTTTACACGGATCTTACGGGGAGCCAGCTCGGTAGCAGCCGTACGGGTATAAGAGTTTAGAGCCGCTTTGGAGGCTGCGTACACCGCAGTGTTAGGCATACCGGTGTAGGCGTTTACCGAAGAGAGGTTGATAATACTGGCTCCTTCATTCAGTATGGGCAAGAACTTCTCAATGGTGAATACCGCTCCCTTAAAGTTAATCCCCATTTGATGATCCAGCATTTCCTCGGAAACCTGACCTACCGGAGCAGGTTGAAAAATACCGGCATTCACAAACAGCACATCCACCTTACCGAATTCGCTTTGCACCTGCTTCACCAACTCGTCAATGGCAGATACGCTGGACACATCGGCCACCAAACCTTTAACATCCAGCTCAGCGGCTGCCGCTGAAACTTTTTCAGCGTTTCTCCCGGTAATGATTACGCGGGCGCCCTCTTGTTTTAACTTTTGGGCGGAGGCATACCCAATGCCGCTATTACCCCCGGTAACCACGGCTACTTTTCCTTCTAACTTACTCATGTTTAATTTTTTTATCGGTTATTTTATTTCAGAACGATCATTCCAAAAACAAAACTAGGCTATTCGGAACGAATGTTCCAAATAAAATTTCATTTTTCTTTATGGCAGTCTCAAAAGTGGCTGTAGAAGCCTGCTGCGGATTGGGTTCAGGCTACTTTTCTATCGTTGGAACGCTCAGAAAAACCTGCCACAGCACTTCGGACCGCTTCCCGAATTTTTTGGGAGCTTGTTTCAGGATGAGTTGGTACGTGAGCTTAGGCCTCACTTTCACGGTTTCCACACCGGCCAGGCAACCCTTCGCTTCGATTAATCGAAGCTCGGGTACCTCTACCTTACTCTGAATTTGATCTATAGCCCGGAACATAGGTGCCAGATCCAGCGTATCCCCCTCTTCCACGTAAAATTGCTCATCCACACTTTGAGAGATATAGCTTTGGTTACTCAGATTGCCCTGGTTTTTTTGGTAGAGATCCACTTTATAAAACAGTGATCTCACTTTCTGGAGGCCTTGCTCCTTAAAGGCAGCACTATCTTCAGCCGTGAGTTTTTCACGCGAAAAGCGATTTTCCAATTTATCGTACGACTGTGCCTGAATCGCTGAAATACCGGTCAGCAGCAACAAAAGGGTATAAAATTTAGGGCTTATTCTCATCATCTTCTGGTATTTGCGTGAAGCGCAGGCGAAAAATTTTATCCCCGCGGTATATAATATCCTGGATTTCTAAATTTCTAAGGCTATTAATCGGTAAGGTCAATCGTTCAATAAACTCATCCCGGTTGAGCAACTCAATGCCTTCGTAGCGGGGATGGCTCTGGAATATTTTCGCTTCCGGGTGAAAAGCTTCCATCAGCCGCATTCTCCTTTTCTGCCAGTTTTCGGTGCTGCTGCGCGAAAAGTAGTTGAGCATCAAAGCGTAATCATCGGGATACAAACTGATCCAGAGGGTATCCTCGGTTCCCACCTTTCGCTTTTGTCGTTTGTAATAAGGCCCGTCTATGTAAAGCGTATCCCCACAGCAGTTCTTTATTCTTCCTGCGCTAAGCTGAATATACTGGCCGTGCGTAAACCACATTTTCACCCGTTCAGCGGGTATCTCCTCCCGGGTGTAGGCATCTTGCAGCATTATAATTTTACCCTTGGTTGAAGGCCATAGCCACCAAACTGCCCCTGCCATTATCAATAGTCCGGTTAACACCATCCAGCGTGCCTGGCCAGACCTATCCTCACTCTTCTCCGATCTTTTTTCACGGATGAAATCATCCCAATTTTTAAAGCCTGCATATTCGCTTAAGAGGTTCAGTACATCGATGCGCGGCAGCCGCTGCCCCTCGTTTTTAAAGTGGTTGTAAAACCATTTTTCACTAATGCTGCTCTTGCACTGTGCTTCCAGGTCGGCCTGGAAATCAGCAATATCATTCAGGCTCCATTCGGCAAAAGGTTTGGTAATATTCAGGCGATTTTGCGCCTGGCGGTGCACACTTTCTTTAAGGCGCGAAAAAAGGACGGCATCCGATTCAATCATTAGCAGTAGTAAATGTATGAAGCCCTCCGTAATGAGGATTGTAAAACGCTTGCAAAATAGCTACAAGCTAAAAACAAGGGTGTTACGGCTAGCTGAAATTTATTAGAGGCTGTTTTGCTGAACATTAAAAATTACAAATTATGCAAACCACAAAATGGATTTTAAGTATGGCCCTGGGTGTTTTAACGTTGCCGGCCATGGCTCAGGTAAAAGGAAATTACAATTATCGCACCGGAACGTCTCTATCTTCGAGCAGCCCGATTCAAATGCCCCGGGCCAGTAGCTTGGCCAGCCTGGAAAATTTCCGGCATCATACTTTTAGTATTAAAGGCCTGTACAATGTGCCAGCGGATAGCTACCTGGCTATTTTCACCATTACCCAAATCGGCAAAACTCAATCGGAAACAGATTCGCTGGTACAGCTAAAAATCAACCGGATTAAGGAGACCTTAAAAACCAGCGCGGCCTCGGTAGAAACCTACGTGGATATGGTGTCTTTCATACCCATCTTTGAAGTGGAACATACCAAAAAACTATTTCGAAAGGATACCTATAACGAAATACCCAAGGGCTTTGAACTAAAGCAAAATTTGCACTTCCGCTATACGGATGCCGCCCTGCTCAACACTTTGGTTAGCTTATGTGCCCAGCAGGAAATTTATGACCTGGTGCGCGTAGATTATTTTATAGAAGATCTGGCCGCCAAAAAAGCCGAACTGATGACCAGGGCCGAGGCGCTGCTGAATAAACAACTAAACCGCTACCAGAAATTACTGGGTGAGGATTTTAGTTCCTATCAAAAGCGGATGTCCGATGGTTTTGCCACCCACTACCCCCTTGAGCAATATCAAAGCTACACCGCCTATTGCAGCAATAAGCTGAACATGGTGAAGGAAAACGGTGCGTTTGTACAAGCTACCAAAACCACCTCGGAGTTTTACATGCCCAAAACCAGCAAAGGTTACGACTATGTGATTAACGCCAGCTTACTGGAACCGGTGGTACAGATTGAATACGAATTACTCTTTAACCTGGTTCCGCAACCGGAAAAGCCGAAGGAAGTGGTGCCAACGCCAGTAGTAGAAACCAAAATTGAAAAGCAAATACACCTGATTACGCCTGACGGACAGGTAAAAAGGTTGCCTTTATAGGTGCGTTTGCAGGAAACCCGCAGGTATCCCATTGCACAGCAATGGGAGCCGGTGGGTTTTTAAAAATCCGGGTGTTACTCCATCCCTTGGTTTTTACGACTTATCTTGCTGAGGCTTACATTTTCTTATTCAGCCCGGTATGCGCAACTACTTTAGTTTATTCCTCATTTTGGCCCAACTGAGCCTTATGGCTCAAAACGATAAGATTCAGCTCCAGGAACCGCTGGAAGGCTACTGGACAGGTGCCCTGGTTCGTTTGGGCAATTCCGTACAAATATTAACCGCAGATATTTACAAAGAAGAAGAAGATACCCTCCGCTTTGCGGGTTCCATCCCGGATTGGGCGTATTACGGACCAAGTGTTTCCGGACTTCGACAAAGGGATGATAGCCTCGAATTCAATACTTACTATGGTCCCGCCAGCGTACGGTTGGACACTGCCTTTATGGAAATGACCGGCACGGTGGGTACTTATGATCCCCCGCTATTTATTCATTTAAAGAAAAGCCTTAAGCCTTACCAGCCGGAAATATTGTCCACCGAACTGGCCCTGCAAAACGAAGGGGCAAACATCAGCGGTACCCTTTATTACCCGGACTACGCAGCTCGTTCAAAATTGGCCTGTGCAGTTATGGTACACGGTCGCGGTTGCTCCAGCCGGAAATCCCTGGCCAGCCGGGCAAGATTACTGGCCCGGTACGGACTGGCCACCTTTGTGTATGATAAACGAGGAAGCGAAGCCAGTGGCTTTGCCTGTTACCAATCCAACCATGACCTCAACGTATCAGACGTTAAGCACATTGTAAACCAACTGGCTAAAAACCCTCGGGTAGATGCCAACCGGATTGGCCTAATTTCCTACAGTGCCGGGGGATGGATCGCTCCGCAGGTAGCAGCCACCTCGGAAACACCGGTAGCCTTTCTGATCACACTAGTTGGTCCCACAACCAGTGTTTTACAGCAACAACTGGACGGAATGGAAGCTTTTGTATTAGAGGAAGGCCTGGACGAAGCATCCCAAAAAGATGCTTTGCGCTATACCCGCCTACTGTTTGCCAGGGACGACCAAAATAAAGTGTTCGATGAGCTGCAAAACCTGGTGGACCGGGGTAAAAAAGCCGGGTGGACCGAGTGGCTTGAAACGGATGACTACGTTTACTCAGCGGATAGTTTTGATCAACTTTGGGTGCAACGTTTCAGCCATGATCCGGCCCCGGACCTGAAAGCCTACCCGGGTCCCTTTTTGGCTATTTTTGGGGAGAAAGACTTTATTGTACCGTACCGGATACAAGTGGAACAGTTGGAAAGCCTGATGCAGGAGGCACAAAAAGAAAATTACCAGGTTAAAGTGCTGTCCCAGGCCCGCCACGACCTGGAACACGGTTCACAAATCCGGGAATTAGGGGGTAATGCCCGCTATTTTAAATACGACCGGGTGGCCTACGGTGCGGTACAGTATATCATTGATTTTTTGCGGGAGGAAGGGGTTTTATAGTTTTTAGGTTTTCTTTGGCACAAGAAGGTTACATTGGATTTTTTTCGATCTTATCGGTTTGTAAGTACTTAGCAAGCCATTAAGCCTTTTAAGGTACTTATTTTCAATTCATTAGAATTAAGCACTTTAAAAAGGTGCTATTGCGTTTATTCACTAGTTGTAGGGCATTAGAAACAGATACAGAACAATGATAAAATGAACCATTATGACAGAAAAGGAAATAACAGAGTTAATTGTTAATCATATTTCTGAAAACCTATTTAAGGTAATTGGATTAATATTTACAGTTTTAGGAGTGATTATTTCTTCAACTTGGTTTGTTTGCAAAAAATGGTTTCAAAGAGAAATTAAGCATCTGCGTGATTCTAAATCATCTGAATGCAATATATTAAAAGAAAGAATTGAATACTTAACTCAAAAGCTGCAAGACAATAATTCCTATGCGAAAGGCATTATAGAAGTTGCGAAACATCAACTTTTGGAGGAACGAAATGAGATAAAGTCAATCGAAGACAATGAATTAGTTTCTGAGTATGAAAATAAAATTGCAAGAATAACCCAGAATTATAATGACCAAATAAAAATATTAACAGAAGAAAAGGATACTCTATATAATTTACTTAAAAAGTCTAAGATTGAAAAAACAGAAATGCTGGATAAGTTATATACTTTGGTGCTGTATTCGGAAAAACTTAATTATAATAAAGATTTTAAGTATCACATAAATCTTTGTTTTAATGATTTATCTAATAACCAGAATGATTCCAACTTCTATTTCACGTATTCAAGATTTACTTTATTATTATCTACCTACATTATTCATTCATTTGAAATATTAAAAAAGGATAAGAAGAAGCTTGATTTTAAGTTTTTTAACAATCGTTTGGACAATCTAAATCATACAATAAAAATTATCAAACCATTTATGTATGATAATGATAGCGATAACCCTCAGTTAAAATCTTTAATAGATAAAATTAAAAAATCGCTTAATGATTTAAATGATAAAGGGAATGACAAAGAAAATATGGAAGATGAGGAAAAAGAATAACGCCCTACAACAAATAAATATACGTAATGCGGGGTGATTTGCTTAATTTGAGTTTTCGAGCAATTAATAAGCAAAGTAGCGGTTTGTTAGTGAAATGCCCTGAAATCCCGCACTACCCTCGCTGGCGCGAGCGTCACGCTCGTGCTGCAACCCTACTAAAAGTATAGCCGTACCTTTCCATTGTGAGCCGTAAGTATAAATTTCACGATAAAGAAGGTATTTATTTCATTTCGTTTGCTACCGTATACTGGGTAGACTTATTTACCCGGCCGGAGTATTTTAAGGTGGTAACCGATGCACTGCAGTATTGCCGTACACATAAAAGCCTGGAAATTTTCGGTTACTGTATTATGCCTAGTCATGTTCATTTACTATTTCGTTCAGCAAGTGGTGATCCTTCCAGTCTATTGCGGGATTTGAAAGGCTTTACGGCACGAGCACTATTGAAAGAGATTCAAAACCATCCACAGGAAAGTAGAAAAGAATGGTTACTCAGTATGTTTGAGGAGGCCGGTCAGAAAAATAGCAACGTAAGCCGGCACCAATTGTGGCAACAACACAATAAACCAATCGAGCTATGGTCTCATACCGTATTTCAGGAAAAACTGAATTATGTACACAGAAACCCGGTCCAAAGCGGATTTGTTACGGAAGATGAAGACTGGAAGTTCAGCAGTGCGCGTAATTATGCTAGAGAAGATCAAACGGTGCTGGAAATTGATTTGATAGTTTGATGTATAGTAAAGGCACGAGCGTGACGCTCGCGCCAGCGAGGTAAAACACCACTCCACAGTGGACATCTTAGCCCGGCAATTTCTGGCGAGCAACTCCCGCTGATTGTATTAGAGTAAACTCAAGCTTTTAGCTCAAATTGCTACCACGAGCGTTTTTCAGTTACCGAAGCTCAAACGTTCGTAAAACAACCCAACTTAAAATATAGCAACACCCACCCGACTCCCTGCCTGTCCGGGAGGTTGGTGCTGTTGTGACCTTAACACCAGGATCAAAAATCATCCATAATGTATAGCAGATGAACCAAAAAAAAGCGATCCTTGTTGGTGTTAATCCGGTGAACTATTCTTGTTTTAACCTCCTCTCTTCATATATTTCAGAATTATTTACAATATATTGATTCCCATCAAGGTGAACTAAAACATAAAGCTCCATGGATATGAAGAAATTTTTACTGCTTGCCCTAATTTTATTTGCCACTTTCTCATTTGCGCAAAGCTGGCAACCTATTGCCAATTTACCCAGTGGAAGGCACCATCCGGTAACCTTCACGCTCAATGGTAAAGGTTATGCGGTTACCGGCACCAATTCGTCCAATAGTCCAACTAAAGACTTTTACGAATACGATCCCCTTACCGATAGCTGGAGTACGCTCACCAGCTTCCCCGGTGCAGCGCGGAGTTTTGGAATTGGACTTAGTCTCAATGGCAAAGGCTACCTGGGCTTTGGAGCTACTACAACCCAATACTTGTATGATTTATGGAGCTATGACCCACAAACCGGTCAATGGACTCAACTGGCCATTTGCCCTTGTACCGGGCGAAGGCACCCGGCCATGATTGCCCTGGGCAACAAAATATACGTTGGGCTAGGTGATGATGCTAACGGTAATCTACGCGACTGGTGGATGTATAATATAAATACTGATTCCTGGACCCAAATAGGGAACCTGCCAGGACCTCCCCGCCACCACCCTTTTCAATTTAAAGCCGATGGAGAACTGTTCGCAGGAATGGGCCATGGTGCTGGAATTTATGATGACTGGTATAAATTAGATACCACCACCAATAGTTGGACAGCAGTAAAGGACTTCCCTGGTGAAGCACGTGTGGCGGGCACCCAATTTAGCTGGAATGGTTTCGGGTTTGTACTAAGTGGTGATGGCAGCGACCATAGCTTTATGGCTACTGGCGAAATGTGGCGTTACGCTGCGGATACTGATTCCTGGACTCAATTTGCAGCGCACCCTGGCATCAGTCGCTGGGCACCAGGCAGCTTTGTGATCAACGATCACGTGTATTTCTTTGGTGGCTTCAATCGTTTGAACCAGCAATACCCATTAGCTGCCTACAAGTTTGACCTCGCAGGGGCCACCGTGAGTATTGAGGAACAAACCGTAGCTGGGCTTTCTATTTTCCCTAATCCCGGTAGCGATGTGATCCACTGGGATACGGATCAAAATGTAAGTGAAGTGCAGGTGCTCAATACCGTAGGTCAGCTTATTAAAAGCACCTCTGCACATTATAAGGAGCTAAACATAAGTTCTTTGCAACCGGGCATTTACCTGGTTCAATTTAAGGAGGGGGAGAAGGTTTTGCGAACCGTGAAATGGATAAAGGAATAGTTTAAAATAATCCTCTACAAATTAAATCCGTACAAGGTTAAAACAGCCTTGAACTTGCCTGCGGCAAGCAGGCCTTAAAACAAAAAACCCTTGGCTTTCGCTCAAGGGTTTTTTCTGTACAGGCGGAGAGACTCCCCTCAGCTGCGTTCGGGATAAACTTCTCGTCTCTCCTGTTCTCCTAAGAGTAAACTTTGAACTTGCCCACGGCAAGCAGATCTTAAACCTTTACAACTTTAATACTTTCAATAAAAAACCCTCTGGCTTTCACCAGAGGGTTTTTCCTGTACAGGCGGAGAGACTCGAACTCTCACACCTTGCGGCACTAGATCCTAAGTCTAGCGTGTCTACCAATTCCACCACGCCTGCATTATGTTTCAAAGATAATCATCTTCAAAACGGGCGGCAAATATAAGTGATTTATAACACTTACACCATCCCCTTTTCAACGGTTGGGTAAACCTGTCAGAATATCTACATTTGCTCTGCTTTTTCTCAAAGCTTTGTAACCCTAAGTTGGTACCCATGAAATCTTTCGATCTTAAGAACCTGGACGGAAAAACAGCTCATGCCCATTTATTGGGAGCAGTGGGTCCGCGACCCATTGCGTTGGCCAGCACCATCGACAGTGATGGCAATGCCAACCTCAGTCCGTTCAGTTATTTCAACGTTTTCAGTTCCAACCCCCCGGTGCTTATTTTTTCACCGGCCAGAAGGGTTCGCAACAATACCACCAAGGATACTTTACACAATGCACAAGCCACCCGCGAAGTGGTGATCAATGTGGTGAGCTATGACATTGTTCAGCAAACTTCACTGGCCTCTACCGAATACGATACCGAGGTAAACGAATTTGTAAAGTCCGGGCTCACGCCTATTCCTTCTGAAACGGTACAGCCCTTCCGCGTTAAGGAGTCACCGGTACAGTTCGAGTGCCGTGTGAACGACATCGTAAGCCTGGGCGAAAATGGAGGAGCCGGGAACCTCATTATTTGCGAGGTGCAGCGTATGCATGTAAATGATGAAATACTGGATGAAAACGGGATTATTGATCCACGAAAGATAGACCTGGTGGCCCGCATGGGTGGCAACTGGTACTGCCGAGCGAATGGTGATGCCCTTTTTGAGGTAGAAAAACCACTGACCACCAAGGGTATTGGCGTAGATCAAATACCTAAACGTATTCGCCAAAGCATGTACCTTAATGGTAATGATTTAGGCAAACTGGGCAATGTGGAACGCCTGCCGAACGACCAGGAGCTAAATGAGTTTGCCCAACGCTTCCGTGTACAGGAAATTTTCAGCAGTTCGTCCGATGGCATGGAGGTTAGAGAGCAGCTGCACCAGTATGCCAAGGAGTTACTGGACGAAGGAAAAGTACAAAAGGCCTGGAAGGCCTTACTATGTGACAAATTAAACCGTGTTTAAAATATTCAGAAATGGAAATTTCAGGAGCTATAAAAAAGATCGGGGAAACCCAGCAAATTACCGACTCCTTCCGCAAGCGGGAAGTAGTGGTTACCACTGAAGAACAATATCCGCAACATATACAAGTGGAGTTTATACAAGACCGTACCGGCCTGTTGGACGGTTATAACGTAGGCGATAAGGTGAACATCGGCTTTAACCTCAAAGGCCGTGAATGGACCTCACCCCAGGGTGAAGTAAAATATTTCAACACCGTACAGGGCTGGCGCATTGAAAAAGCCGGTGCCGCTGGTGCTAAAGGCGGTGGTAATGCTTCCGCCTCCGATATGCCACCTATGCCTCCCATGGGTGACGATGAGGACGACCTGCCCTTTTAAGATAGTGGGGGTAGTGCGGAAATTTTTAAATTCCCGCTAAAAACCAACGTGAATTTTGCCGAACGCTTTGAGCGTGTTTTCCGAAGTTTACTACCGGCCCCGTTTACCATTGCGGTATTCCTAACCTTGCTTACTATGGCACTGGCCCTGGTTTTTACCAGGGCCAGTGGTGAACAAGCTCATTTTTTAGAGATACTGGGATACTGGCAAGAAGGTTTATGGAGTGCACCGTTGCTGGTATTTGCCGTTCAGATGATGCTTATCCTGGTGCTGGGTCATGTGTTGGCCCTGTCACCCGCCATCAGTCGCCTGATCAACGGTTTAACAGATCGCATGGACAGCCCGGCCAAGGCGGCATGGATAGTGACCTTCACTACCCTTTTAGTAGCCTTTTTCAATTGGGGCTTAGGACTCATTTTCGGAGCTATAATAGCACGAAAAACCGGGGAACGCTTTGCGCAAAAAGGCCAGGCCCTTAACTATCCTTTGATCGGGGCAGCCGGTTATTCCGGTTTGATGGTATGGCACGGTGGTATTTCCGGCAGTGCGCCCATCAAGGTGGTGGAAGAAGGTCACCTGGCTTCACTGATGCAAGGTATTTTACCGGCTAATGAGTTGGCTAACCTACCGGTTCGTATTCCTTTCGACCAAACGGTGTTCAGTGGTATGAATATTTTGGCCACGGTCTTACTGCTGGGGCTTTTACCACCCCTCATGGCCTGGCTCATGAGGAAATCCAAATCCGAACCTCCCCGGCTAAGCATCAAATCGGTAAAAACCGACATCCGTACAGATACCCTAAAGGGAGCAGAAAAGCTGGACCACAGCCGCATTTTCTGCCTCCTCTTTGCTTTTCTCATATTGGCTTACGGACTGTACATTCCGGCTATGCAGGATAGTTTTTCTTTCAATTTCCTGACCCCTAATTACATCAACCTTATTTTGCTGGGGCTCGCCCTTTTGTTTCATGGCAGTTTTGCGCGTTTTTTGGCAGCTGTGGACGAGGCCATTGGTGGGGCCTCCGGCATCCTTATCCAGTTTCCACTCTATTTCGGGATTATGGGTATTATGAAGTACAGTGGACTGGTAGCCATGATCAGTCAATTCTTTATTTCCGTTTCCACGCCTCTCACCTTTCCCATTTTTACCTTCATCAGTGCCGGGCTGGTTAACATTTTTGTGCCTAGTGGTGGCGGACAATGGAGCATACAGGGACCAATACTTATACAGGCGGCCGAACAGTTGGGGGTATCCCTCCCCAAAAGCATTATGGCCTTGGCCTATGGTGACCAACTCACCAATATGCTTCAGCCCTTTTGGGCTTTGCCTCTTTTAGGTATTACGGGACTCAAGGCCAGGGACATCATTCCCTACACCCTGATTCTTTTAATGGCGGGGTTGGCAATCTTTGTAAGCATTCTGCTGTTGTATTAGTACAATGCCCGTATATCAAATACCACCCGAAATATGGTTTCCACCCAAGGAAGAATACGAATCGCACGGCTTAGTTGCCCTGGGCGGTGATTTACATCCGGAACGTCTGGTACAAGCCTACCGCAGGGGTATTTTTCCCTGGTACAATGAGGGCGAACCCATCAGTTGGTTTTGCCCGGAAAAGAGGATGGTGCTTAAACCCGGTGAAGTACATCTTTCCAAAAGCAGCCGCAACCTATTGAACCGCGGTATTTTTGAAATACGCTGGAATACGGCTTTTAATAAAGTGATAGACCACTGCCAGAATATTACCCGGCCCGGTCAGGATGGTACATGGATCAACAGTGAATTAAAGGAAAGCATAACCGAGTTACACCGGCAGGGTGTGGTACATAGCGTGGAATGTTACCGTGAAAACCGCCTGGTGGGGGGCCTTTATGGATTGGTGATCGGTAAGGTTTTTTGTGGGGAGTCCATGTTTAGCCTGGAAAGCAATGCCAGTAAAATAGCCTTCATACACCTGGCGCGAAAGTTACAGGAACTCAGCTTTGAACTCATCGATTGCCAGGTTTACAATACTTACACGGCCAGCCTGGGGGCTTACGAGATTGACCGCAACGACTTCCTTGAGATTATCTACCGGCAACCACCGGAGCACAACTTGTTCTGAACCTTGGCCCATCTTTGAGGCTTATTGGTAAAACCAGTTTATTATGAAGAAGCTCCTGCTACTCTGCCTTTTGTTTGCTTTCAGTATTCCTGCAAAGGCCCAATTTGATCCACAGGCGGCAGACCAGGAATTTCGGTCCATCAACCGAAAGGGAATGTGGGTACTGGCGGGCTGGTCGGTAAGCCAGTGTGCCGTTTCAGCCGCAGCCTTGAATAATGCCAATGGTGAAAACCTGGCTTTCCACCAAATGAACCTGGCCTGGAACGGTGTAAACACCTTGATAGCGGGAGGTGCCCTTTGGTTGAGTTCAAAAACCCCTGAAGATCTTTCGGCAATGAGCGTTTTTGAGCGGCACCGCAGGATCAAACAAATACTGCTCTTTAATGCGGGGCTGGATGTAGCTTATGTTTTGGGTGGATTGTACTTACGCGAAAGTGCCCTCAGCAGACCAGATCAAATGGATTTACGGAACGGTTACGGCAATGCCGTGATCATGAACGGAGCTTTCCTGCTGGTTTTTGATTTGGCGATGTATTTTTTTCAGAAAGACTTTGGAGGTCGGGCTATTGATCCGCACCTGAGTTTCACGCCCAACGGCATAAGCCTGCGACTGGATTTTTAAACCCGCCTTACATCCAGCGCATCGCGCAGGGAGTTCCCCAGCATCATAAAGGATAGCACCAGCAGCATTATCGCCACACCCGGAGCAATGGCCAGGTAGGCTTTATCCACAATCAAGTAAGCATAATGATCTTTGATCATGCTTCCCCAACTGGGCATAGGCGGTTGCGCCCCGATACCTAAAAAGCTCAAACCACTTTCAATGAGAATGGCGGCCGCAAAGTTGGCGGCTGAAATAACAATAACCGGGGCCAGGGCATTGGGCAATATGTGCCGGAAAATGATCTGCCGGTCTCCAAAACCCAAAACCCGCGCAGCTTGTACGTACTCTTTCTCGCGGATGCTCAATACCTGCCCACGTACAATACGGGCTACTTCTACCCACATGGTAAATCCCACGGCAATAAACACCTGCCAAAAACCTTTACCTAAAGCCAGGGTAATGGCAATCACCATTAGCAGGGTAGGTATGGACCATACTACGTTGATGAACCACATTACCACCTTATCAACCCACCCCCCGTAATAACCCGCTATGGCACCCATGGGGATACCAATAAGCAAGGATATCAATACCGAAATAAAGCCCACTGCAAAGGAAACCCGTGCTCCCAAAAGAATACGGCTCAGTAGGTCACGACCGTATTTGTCTGTTCCTAAAAGGTAGGTACGGTATTCCAGGTGTTGTGCTTCATTAAAACCTCCCTTAAATTCTGAAAGAGCTATTTCCTTCCAAACCCCTGCCTCTGCTTCACCGGTATATTCGGTGTAGCCTATGTTCGGGGGAGCTAATTCAAAATTTTGGATAGGAATTACTTCGTAACGAGGGGGGGTCCCGTTAACCATTGCATCCACAAACCCGGTTTGAGGCACATTTTGCAAGGGCATTTTCAACACCTGCACCTTAAAACCCGGGTTGCGGTTGGCCAGTGCCAGGTGCATTTCATTGGCATTGGGCGTATTATCAGGGATGAGCCAGTAAGCAAATACCGAAACTAAAAAAGCAAGGAGGATGATCACCATCCCCCCTGCTCCTAAAGGGTCTTTACTGATTTTTTTCAGGACTCCTGCTTTTTCCAAGCAACGCTTTATTTAAGGTCTTGCGTTACGGCTAAGGCCTCCGACAGGTAAAGGTCGTTTCGAATGGATTTGAACCATTGATCGCGCTCCTTTTGCTTGTCCTCATTGGCATTCCACATTTCCATATCGGCCTGATTGGAGGCTACGGTTATTTCTTCTTCGCTTTGACGCATCCCCTTAAAGTAATCCGAGCGTTCACGCGCTTCTTGCTCTTCTTCACGATATTGATCATAATTGAGGCTTACCAACGAATTTTCCTGCTCTGATTTCAACCACTGTGCATACTCATCTATCAGCTTGAACTTATCGTTTGTACTCACCCTCTGACGGCTGTTGTTAATAGCCAGATCATATTTGCCGATACCCTTTTCCCAGGTTTGGTATTTGGCGGAGCCGATCTCATCATAAGGAAGGGCGTACTCTTGTTCTTTTTCACCGAATTCGATGTAGGCATAGTTATCCGGTAACACGATATCCGGATTTACACCCCGCAACTGGGGAGTGCCTCCGTTAATACGATAGTATTTTTGAATGGTGAGCTTCAAAGCTCCCAGGGGCTTCACATCGTTATAGGTAAAGTTTACGGCACGGTCCATATCGAGAATGTTCTGCACCGTACCCTTGCCGAAGGTAGATTTACTACCGATAATAAGGCCACGATTGTAATCCTGTATGGCGGCCGCAAAAATTTCGGATGCCGAAGCACTGAATTGGTTTACCATTACCACCAACGGACCATCGTAATACACCCCTTTATCTTCATCTTTCAACACCTGCGGGGAGCGTCCGGGAGCCTTTACCTGCACCACCGGGCCTTCTTCAATAAAAAGACCCACAATATCAATCACTCCTTGCAGGCTTCCTCCTCCGTTGTTACGCAGGTCCAGGATAATACCGTTCACATTCTCTTCTTTCAGCTTGGCAATTTCCTTTTTTACATCCTCCGCACAATCACGGTTGCTGTTGTTGTAAAAGTCCACGTAAAACTTGGGGAGCTTAATGTAACCCACTTTATTATCGCCTTCACCCAGCACGGCTGAGCGGGCGAAGGTGGCTTCCAGCTCTACCACATCCCTTACGATAGGTATAACCATCCGGGAACCATCCAGTTTTTCAACGGTGAGCGTTACCTCGGTATCCTTTGGGCCACGAATATATTTTACCACTTTACGAACGCTCATGCCCACCACATCCAGGGCTTCGTCTTTACTTTCACCTTCCTGGGCTACTTTCAATATTTTATCACCTACTTCCAGATCGCCCTGTTTCCAGCAGGCACTACCGGTAATAATCTTGGATATCGTAACGTAATCACCCTTTTGCTGCAACTGGGCACCAATACCCTCCAGTTGTCCGCTCATGCTAATCTCAAAATCCTCCTGCCTCTCCGGTGGAAAATACTGCGTGTGCGGATCATAGACTACCGTGATGGAGTTCATATAGGTTCCTATCCAATCAATGCGGTCAAAATCACGCAAGGTGTTGAACCACTCTTCGTGCATTTCCAGTTCCTTTTCGCGAGCTTCCTGTTCAATTACCGCAAACTCTTTTAGGGTAACTGCTGTATCGGCTTTTTCCTGAGCCTTTTCCTGGGCATCCATTTTGTCTTCAATACGAACCAGCACCCGGTTTTTGAGGTATTTACGCCACCTGTCTTTTAATTCTTCATTATCACTGGCAAAGTCAGTCTTGCTTTCATCGGTTTCAAAGCTTTCATCCTGTGTAAAGTCAAAAGGCTCGGCCAGTATTTCACGGTAATATTGCTCGGCCTGGGCAAAACGGGTTTCATATAGTTTATAGGCTTCTTCAAAAAATTCCAGTTCCGAATTTTTGATCTCTTCATCCAGTTTCTGTCGATAGATGGATAATTTCTTTACATCTTCCTTCAGTAAAAAGCGTTTGCTGTAATCCAAACTCTCGATAAAATGATCAAATACTTTTTCTGAAAACTCGTTATTGATTTCTTGCGGAGCAAAGTGCGAGGTGTTCAGTACATTGTACACCAGGTTGAGTATTACTTTATCCTTGCGATTGTCGGCTTCATCTTCCCCGGGGAGGTAAAAGCCCAAAGTGAGGGCCGCTATGACTCCCAAAAACAGGTACTTCCATTTATATATCTTCATAATGACGCTCATTAACATTTAAACAATATCGAAATTACACAAAGTAGCAGAATTGGTGGGCAATATTCCAGACATTTGCGGCAACTTTCAAGCCAAAAGTATGTTGCTAACCCGGCCAAGGCCATGATGTTTCTGTTTTTAGGAATATTTTAACACTCTCCCATATTGATACGAAAACTAACACTCTTGTTGCTCCTGCCTTTAACCATGCAGGCCCAGGAAAAATTTACTTTAAGCGGTTACCTCAGGGAAGCTTCTTCGGGCGAAGAACTGATAGGAGTAAACGTTGTCATTCCTGAACTTGGGGTAGGAACCGTAACCAATGAATACGGCTACTACTCCCTGAGTGTTCCCACTGGCGAATACTCAGTTTTGTACCAGTACATCGGCTATCAAGCCATCACCCGCCAGATAAATCTGCAGCAAAACATCCGTATGGATGTAGAAATGAAAGAGGCCTCCACCGAACTGTTGGAAGTGGAAGTGACCGATAGAAGACTGGATGCCAATGTGAGAAGCACCGAGATGAGCGTTTCGCAACTGGATGCCAAGGATATTCAAAAGGTACCCCAATTATTAGGTGAAGTGGATATCATCCGCACACTTACCTTGCTACCGGGTATTACCACGGTAGGCGAAGGCGCCAATGGCTTTAATGTAAGGGGTGGTGCTGCCGACCAAAACCTTATCCTTTTGGACGAGGGTCCGGTGTACAACTCTTCCCACCTGTTTGGTTTCTTTTCCGTTTTTAATGCCGATGCGGTTAAAGATGTAAAGCTCTACAAAGGAGGCATCCCGGCCAATTACGGTGGACGCCTGAGCTCCGTGGTGGATGTACGGCAAAAGGAAGGTAACAGCAAGCGTTTCGCTTTTAATGGCGGCCTGGGTCTATTGTCTTCCCGCTTATTGGTAGAAGGCCCTATAGTAAAGGAAAAAGTTTCCTATATGGTAGCCGCACGAAGATCTTACCTCGACCTTTTCCTGCAGTTAAGTGATGACCCGGATATCAACCAGAATATTTTGTACTTCTACGACCTGAATTCCAAAATCAACTGGCGACTGGGCGAAAAAGATCGTTTGTTTCTATCCGGCTATTTCGGGCGTGATGTTTTTGGTATTGCCGGACTCTTTGGCTTTGACTGGGGCAATGCTACAGGAACTTTGCGCTGGAACCATATTTATAACGAACGTCTTTTTTCAAATACCACCTTAATTTACAGTGATTATACCTATAGCCTGGGAACCCCGGAAGATGATGCCGCACCCTTCCGGCTGGAGTCACGAATCCAGGACTATCACCTCAAGAGCTCTTATAACTACTACATCAGCCCCAACAGTCAGCTGGATTTTGGGGTGGAGATTGTGGGCTATGAGTTCAGCCCCGGTGAAGTGACCGGTTTTCGTGACATACGGCTCCAAAAGGAGTATGGCCTCGAACCTAACCTATACATCAGCCATGAGAAGCGCTTTGGCAGCCGTTTTACCGTACAGTACGGTTTACGGTACTCCTCGTTTTATAAACTTGGAAAACAAAAATCCATCAATTATCTCGACCCGGAGTTTCCCGAAGCCGGAGAAGTGATAGATACCAGCCGCTTCGAAAGCTTTGAATTGATTAAAGCTTTTGACGGCCTGCAGGGCCTTGAACCCCGCATCAGTGTAAATTACCTGCTCAATGAAAATTCCAGCATAAAAGCCAGCTACAACCGGACCCGGCAGTATATTCATTTGATTTCCAATACCACATCGCCCACTCCTATCGACCTTTACCGCTCAGCAGGCCGCTACATTGACCCTGCCACTATGCACCAATATGCGGTAGGTTATTTCCAAAATTTTGCTGAAAATACCTATGAGGCTTCCGTGGAATTATACTATAAGGATTTTATAGACTTGGTGGATTACAGGGCCGGAGCCAACCTGGTTTTTAATGAGTTCATCGAAACTGAACTGCTTAAAGGTATTGGCCGGGCTTATGGATTGGAACTTTTGGTGCGTAAACAACTCGGGAAATTAACCGGCTGGGCCAGCTACACCTTATCCCGTTCTGAACGAAAAGTGGATAGCCCGGACCCGGACAAAACCATTAGCGGAGGTGATTGGTATGCGGCCAATTACGACAAAACACATGACATAAGCCTGGTTGCCAACTACCAGATCAATGATAAGTGGGATGTTGGAAGCAGCTTTGTGTTTCAAACGGGCCGACCCATTACCCTTCCCGAAGGAAGATTCCAGCATGAGGATATTACCATACCTATTTACCGCGACCGTAACAATGGCCGCGTACCTAACTATCACCGCCTGGATATTTCAGCTACGTACACGCCTGAAAGAGATCCCGGTAAGCGGTTTTACTCCAGTTGGAATTTTGGTATTTACAATGTTTACGGCCGCAGGAATGCTTATAGTATATTTTTCAGAGCCGAGGCCAATGACCCTGATTCTGTAGGAGAAGCAAACTCCAATTTTTTCAATACACAGGCAGTACGCTTGTCCATTTTTGCCATTCCGATTCCGTTTGTTACGTGGAACTTTAATTTTTAGGTTATGCACAGGATAATCACCCTACTTCAGTTTTTATGGATAACCGGTTTATTGATTTCCTGCCAGGATGTAACGGAAATCGATGTGCCTGATAGCGAAACGGCCGTTAGTATCAGTGGCCGCATTACCGATAGCAAGGGAGGCTACGTTACCGTAAGCACCACCGCTAATTATTTTGCCCAGGGCGAAACACCCCGGATTGACGGTGCCAGGGTTCGGTTGTTCGAAGATGGATTTATGGTGGCAGAAATGCTGCGTGACTCTGTACCCGGCTTATACACCACCACTTTTAATGGAACTATTGGTAAAAGTTATGAAATTGAAGTGGAAATACCGGAGGTAGATGCTACCCTTAAGGCCAGCACCTGGCGTTCAAAACCTGAAGAATTGAAGCGTGTTTTTGAAATTGATTCCATAAATATAATGGAGCTTAACCGCAACAGTGTGCCCCAGGTATTCAACCCGGGGTTTTACGCTTTGATGTACTTTCAGGAACCACCGGGGGTTGGCGATGCCTACCGTATTACCCGCTGGAAAAACGATTCCCTATTCACGCAATCCATCTTCCTTTTTGACGACTCCAACTTTGATGGGTTTTACGTAGGTGACCCGGCCGGGATACCTCCCTTTAATTATTACGGCCGTTTCGATGAGCAAGAGTCCGATAGCGCGGGGATAGAGATCGCTTCCCTCACCCGTGAATATTTTGACTTCCTGGCCCTGGTAGCCAACCAGGTTTTTAACGTGGGCGGCACCTTTGACCCTCCTCCGGAAACCATTATAGGCAATATCTACAATGCGGATAAGCCCGATGAATTTGGTTTCGGCTATTTTGGTGCATCGGCCTTGAGTACCGGAGGTATTCGCTATCAACCCTAGTCTTTAAAAGCTTATTATTTTTGCGGCAAAGCCAACTCAATGGAAGAATTTAATCTGGAACACTGGGCAAGAGACTGGTTTCTTGAAAAAGGAGTAACCGAACAAACGGCATCTTATTTAACCCTGGCACTGGATGTAGTGCTGCTTGTACTAATTAGCCTGATAGCCGATTTCATTGCCCGCAGGATCATCATGGGCTTTGTAAGCTCCTACGTAAAGCGTTCCAAGAATGATTATGACGATATCTTCCTGGAGAAAAAAGTTTTTTCAGGCCTTTCGCACCTGGTACCGGCACTGATTATTTACTACACGCTACCCTGGTTGCTGGATGGTATAGTAATCTCCGTGGATATCTTTCTAAAGATTATCAACATCTACATGATCATCATTTTCCTGATGGTGATCGCCCGTTTTTTAAGAAGCCTCGAATACATAGGTTTACGTACCGAACGCTTTGAAGGTAAGCCCATTAGCAGTTACATACAGGTTTTTATACTTACCAGCTATATTATCGGTGGTATATTGATCATTTCCATGATTATTGGCCGTAGCCCGCTCACCATTCTTACCGCCTTTGGTGCGGCCACCGCGGTTATTCTTCTAATCTTCAGGGATACAATTCTGGGCCTGGTGGCCAGCATTCAAATTGCTGCCAATGATATGGTTCGCCTGGGAGATTGGGTGAGCCTGGATAAATACGGGGCCGATGGGGATGTGATTGACATTAACCTTACCTCAGTAAAAGTCCGTAACTGGGATAAAACCATTACCACGGTGCCTACTTACTCATTCATAGCCGACTCCTTTAAAAACTGGCGCGGAATGCAGGCTATGGGCATCAGGCGCATCAAACGTTCCATAAATATCGATATCAGCTCTATTAAGTTTGTTAGTGATGACATGCGCGACCGTTTTTTGAAATACCAACGGGTGAGTGATTATGTAAAACAAAGGCAAACTGAGATTGACCAGTTTAACCAGGAAACCAAAGCTGACAAATCGGAACTGATCAATGGCCGCCACATGACGAACATTGGGGTTTTCAGGCGTTATGCCCTCCGCTATCTGGAGGAGCATCCAAAGATTGATCAAAAGGAAACCGTTATGGTTCGGCAACTGCAACCTACCGAGGAGGGTCTTCCTCTGGAAATCTATGCTTTTAGCAGTGATATTGCCTGGGTAAACTACGAGAATATTCAGGCGGACATTTTTGACCACTTGATTGCTGCCGTAGAGAAGTTTGACCTGCGTATTTTCCAGAACCCTTCAGGAACTGATTTTAAAACACTCCAGCTCAGGGATGAAGTGGACGACCCTTCCAACGAAAGTTCTTCCCAAAAAGAATAAGGATGCCGGAGCCCACGATGTAAAAAGGGTACAACAAGGCTATTAGAAGAAACCCTCTTAGGAGATGTACTTGCCCGGTTTGCCGGGCATATCTTTTGGTCAGAAGGTATTCCGGTGCAGACTTAAAGCCCAGCAGGGCCACAAAAATCCAGATGAAATCGAGGGATATAAATAGACCGGCCATAAAACAAAGTACAAGTATGCTGTTTTCAGCAGCCACCAGGTACGCAATCCTTTGGGCCGCTTTCATAGGATAGGATGGTGTTTTACCTCCCCAGCGGACACGCTGAAAAATAAAATCCCTGAAACGCTCCGGTGCCGTTGTTACCACCATGGCCGGGAGGTTTAAAACCACCTGCTGCCGGTTTTCAAGAGCGAGCTTCTGCACAAAAAAAACGTCATCGCCACTGGCCCAGGCCTCCTTACCAGGATGATATTTCAACCAACTCCCTTTCCGGTATGCCAGATTGGCTCCGTTCGACATGACCGGCAACCCCCTTTGAATCAATGCGGCCCCACTTGCCTGCAATGAAAGAAATTCAAGGCAATACAATTTTTGTAGCGTACGGCTACCTTTCATTTTTACAGTACCACAGCTGGCCAAAACCTGGCTGTTTTCGAAAGGCATCACCGCTTTTTGAACCCAGTCCCTTGCCGGAACGCAATCCGCATCGGTTTGAAGAATCAAGTCAAAACGCGTATTCTGAACTCCTTTCATAAGGGCCGCTTTTTTACCGGTGGATTGATCGAGGTGAAGAAGTTGCACGTTCAGATCACCAAACCGTTTTTGGAAGTCTTCAATTATGGCTACGCTTTCATCCTCGGAGTGATCATTTATCAAAACCACCTCCATTTTTGTGAGAGGGTACAATTGCTGTGAAAGTGCGGTTAATAATGTAGAAAGGTGCTCTTTCTCATTGCGAAATGGGATCACCACTGATACTTCCGGGCTAAAGGAAGATTCCCATCTCTTGATTTTTTTTAGAGCCGGTATCAGCCACCCTATAAAAACAAAATAAGCGAGGCTAAGCAACAGGGCTATGAAAAGGAATATGGCCATGAGCCGTCAAAATTAATCCATTATTTTAGTGGCGGCATGGAAAAGGAAAAAGTGATTTTGGGAGTGGACCCCGGCACCAATATTTTGGGCTACGGAATTATCAAGGTGCGGGGTAATGTTATAGAGGTACTCACTTTAGGGGTAATTATGCTGAATAAACTACCCAATCATGCCAGCAAGTTAAAGTCCATTTTTGAAAAGGTGAGTAGCCTGGTAGAGCAGTATTTGCCGGACGAAATGGCCGTTGAGGCTCCATTTTTTGGAAAAAACGTACAAAGTATGCTTAAGCTGGGCCGGGCACAAGGTGTAATTATGGCGGCAGGGCTAAGCCGGGGCATACCTATAGAAGAGTATTCGCCACGAACGATCAAACAATCCATAACCGGTAAGGGTAGCGCAAGCAAAGAGCAGGTAGCCTCCATGCTTGAGAGCATATTGAAAACGCGAATTGAAACCCGCTATATGGATGCTTCCGATGGCCTGGCGGCTGCCCTGTGCCATCATTTTCAATCTTCATCACCCTTGGGGAAAATGGGAAATGGTAAAGGCTGGGGACAGTTCATTAAAAACAACCCCGACCGTGTTTCAGGAAAGTAGGGTCAAAATTCGCTCCTGATCTTCTCCGCGGTGTTGGCCAACTCCTCTTGGGTAAAAGTTAGTTTAGGTCGGCTGAAATTAATATCCTGAACGCTATTGATAGGGATAAGGTGAATATGGGCATGCGGAACTTCCAGGCCTATCACCGCCACCCCCACCCGCTTACAGGGAATGGCTTTACCCACCGCATGCGCTACCTCACGTGCGAAGGCCCACAGATCTTTATGATCATCCACCGGTATATCAAAAATGTAATCTACCTCCTTTTTAGGAATTACCAGGGTATGGCCCTCGTGAAGGGGGTTGATATCTAAAAAAGCAAGATAGTTCTCATTTTCAGCTACCTTATGGCTGGAAATTTCCCCGGCTACGATTTTTGAAAAGATACTACTCATACCACTTAGTCCATACTTATATTTTCTATCTCAAAGGTCATTTTACCAGCGGGTACCTGGATTTCCACCATGTCGCCCACCTTTTTACCCATTAAACCTTTGCCGATAGGTGAATTCACCGAAATTTTGCCACTCTTCAGATCTGATTCAGATTCTGAAACCAGTTTATACTTCATTTTGGCTTTATTGGCCGTATTCATAATGGTTACGGTGGATAGCACCATCACTTTAGAAGTATCCAGTTTAGAGCTGTCCAAAACACGGGCATTGGAAAGGGTTTCTTCCAATTTACTGATCTTCATTTCCAGCAAGCCCTGGGCTTCCTTGGCCGCATCGTATTCCGCATTTTCGGAAAGATCTCCTTTATCGCGTGCTTCCGCAATTTGTTGTGAAATGGCGGGACGCTCCACACTTTTCATATGCTCCAGTTCGTCCTTCAGCTTTTGCAAGCCCTCCTTGGTGAAGTAATTAATGTTTGCCATAGTCTATTGGTTAAAAACAGAAAAAGACCACAAAATGGTCTTTTTCTGTTATGCAAAGATAAAAAATCTATTCTACGCTTCTCTTACAAAGAGAATTGCACGCCTAAAGAGTGTACTCCATTAAAAGGATTCGTTGCACGGTAGGAATAGTCCAAGGCGAACTTGGTACCCGAGTCACCCAAAGGAACCGCCAGAGTAGCTCCAGCACTCAAACCGGTGAACACTGAAGTTTGCTGCTCATAAACGCGGTTATCAAAAATGGTGTACCCTACTCTTACGCCTACAATTTCCTTCACCATATACTGGGCACCCACGGTATATTGATCCTTCTCAAAGGAGTTGGATTGGAATGCTGCGGCAAAGGTCAGCACCTGCGAATCAAAGATGAAATCATAGCTACCTCCCAAACTGAGGTTGGTAGGCAATTCAAAGGTGGCACTGCGCTCTTCATAAGCCTGCACATAACCTCCCTGGGGTACAGTGAGGTTAACACCCTTACCGTTACCTGAGTAAGAAACAGCCGGACCTACATTTTTAAGGGTAATTCCGAATTTCAGTTGTTTATCCTTACCGGTAACATATTGCACACCCGCGTCAAAACAAAGGGCGTTTACGCTGAGGTTGTCCGATGATTGTGAAAACAACTTAATGTTAACCCCTCCGTAAATACTTTCAGTAAACTTCTGGGCATAACTAAGACCAATCGTTACTGCGCTAGGGTTAATGGTACCGATACCTCCGTCAGGGTTGGCTTCAGTAGTGCGTTCCCACTCACCGTAGTCCAAGCCCACGAAGCTGGCTCCCAAAACACCGTTAGAACCAACCTTTTGGTTAAAACCGGCCGAGCTGATGGTAATACCACCACCTACCAGCCACTGCGTACTGGTAAATCCAACATCGGTTCTGCGGGTTTGTGCGGTTCCGGCAATATTCAAAAAGCTGGCTTCAACACCTTGAACTCCGGCAATATTTACTCCTCCCCATCCCGAAGATCGGGCCCACGGATTGATCAGCAATTCAGAGGCTCCTGCCGAACCCGAACGTTGTGGGTTACCAGCTTCCACCTGACCTGCTATCAAAAGGGATGCAGAGAGTACAATTATTTTTCTTACAGATTTCTTCATCTCCTGATTCTTGAAATTTTAGAATGCATTTAAGTCAACCGGTCTCAAGGTACCCATCCACTTAATTACTTTTTCACCAATTGGCCCGGCATCAATGTGGATTAAGTAAATACCACTGGCGATGGGCACGTTGAAATCGTTCTTAAGATCCCACTCTGTAAAAGTGAGACTATTATCCTTGTTGATCGTTCGAACCAGGGTACCATTGGACATGAAAATACTGATCTTACAGGTTTCAGGAAGATTGGTGATTTTCACAATGTTATCCAACTGGCTGTCCTCATATTGAGAGGAACCGTTATAAGGGTTAGGAACTACCCTGATTAAATCCAAAGCTTCATTGGCCACGGAAAGCACCCTTTTCTCGGGAGCGTAACCCTGCGTTGAGAATAAATATTCCGGATTGCCATCGTTAGGACGATCAATCTCAAATTCTCCATTGTAGTAAGTTCCCTGGTAAGGTTTACCCATACGCAATGAAACTTTCGTTTCCGTTGGGATACCGGCATAACTATCGAAGTTATACTGGCTGCTGGTAAGCAGTGGGAAGCCGATCCAGTACATACTTCCGAAAACGGTTTGCTGGTTTCGGAAGGAAGGTGTACCCGCACCGGTAAGCATGCTGTTTACCTGAGTGTAAATTGGGAAGTTAGTGATACTATCACCCCGGTAGGTCATATCCACCCAGTTAAAGTTGATCCTTACCGAATCAGCAAAAACATATACTGCATGCATACCGCCCAGAGCCCAGCCGTTGAGGGGGCGAAATAAATTGGCTGAAGGATTCCATAGCATATCATCACCGTTCTCACTCTTCAACCAGGAAGATTCACCGAAGGCCATATTCAGCCTGCGACCGGTTTCAACGTTGATTGCGTAGCCGGGGAAGTAACTCCAACCGGTAGGATCAGCGTTAGTAGGATCGGGTACAAGGCCTCCATTACCATCTTTACTAAGGGTAGTACCGGCCCGGAGCGTAAACGTAGGTCTTCCACCCTCATTAGCCTCGGCCACATTTCCTAATTCAAATACAGGGCAACGCGTCCATTTGCTCTGATCACCGGTAATTACTACATCCACATTTCCAATATCGGCTACGGGATACATACTGGTAAAGTTTCCTTGCCTAAGTGCAAAACCACCTGATCGTGTACTTTCTACATAAGGCTCAGCACTCGCATAGGCTGCCGGGGCCCACGTACCGTTCAATATAGTTTCAAAAGCACCACGGGGGTCGCTTCTTCCGGTGGCACTGTAATCATCGTAAGGAGAACGGGTAGTAGCACTGATACCCTGAGTACCGGCTAATATCCAGTTAACCGGAGTTTGCGTGTCATCATCCTCAACACCGGTCAACCAATCCAGGCTTGGATTTTCATAAACAATTTCTCCGCCAATAACTCCATTGTTAGATGCTCCGTCAGGATCACCACTTCCGGGTCTTTCCTGGTTGAGTATCTCAATTGAAATTCCCAGGGTGTCGATGATCTGTTCTCCCAGGAAGGAAATGTCATAAGCTGAAGAATCAATAACTCCGCCATCCGATTCATCGTAAATGTACCAACGGGCATTTTCAGTTCCATCGGTAAAGGTTAGGCGGTACGTTCCCGCGGTAACGCTGGTAGGATCCACAATCTTCACCGTAAAGGGACCTGATCCCGGTAAATACTGGATTTCATTATTGGTAAGATTGAAAACAATATCATCTTCTGATTCCTGGGTAATTCTAAGGAAGTTACCCCCGTTACCGGCACCATCCAATCGGGTAATATCTACCTCATCACCATAAGAGGCATTAAGGCGGGTACCATCATTACGTACCTCAGGTTTGCTGGGAATAGCCAAATAAGGTTTTTGTCCGTTACCGATTTTCCTACCGGCCAGGTAGGGCTCTTTTTGTGAAGGAGCCGAAAGATTCCTCGGATCAGCTTCTTCAAACTGGTTTTGAGCATAGGCAATTACATAATAGTAATACTCCCTGTTATTAACCAGTCTGCGATCTCCTTCCGCAAAGGCATCTTCCGTAAAGCGGTAGGTTAGCTCAATACCTGTATTGTTCGCCTCGATGGTCATATCCATGGGCACCAAAGCCCCGTTTTCCAGACTTTGATCAATGGTAAAGTTTACCAACTGGCCCACATCATTTTTGAGATCGCTTTGCGCCACCAAACGGGATTGTTGTGTATTGTATAATTGGTCAGGGCTAATATCCGGACCGTCAACCTGGAATATCTGGAATCCCTCAAAGCGATAGCTGAAGTAACCCGCTGCAATAGCACTGTCCACCTGAGCATCGTCCCAGATGTCATTACCGAATTCGTCCTTTGGAATAGCGATAGCGGGATCTAATTGATCGTAGCCGATAAGCTGTGGATTAAAAGCGTTCTTCAATTTAAAGATAAGCTCACGATCCAACTCCACTATCTCCACCTCCATAGGAGCTGCGGTTGAAGGACCATCTAATATCTGGAAGCAATTGTCAAATAATTGCTGAGCCTTATCATCCGCCAGGATCACATCGTTTACCGAGGCAAAAAGGTCGGTACTGTTAAAGTTACGGGCCCACACCACTCCGGTAGTAATAAAGTTAAGGGCACCGGGCGCCAGGCTAAAAGGTCCGGCTGTGTGCAAACCACGTTTGTCCGCATCGTTATCCGGGGACTCCCACCAGCCACCATTTCCTATAGGTGCTGAGGGTTCATAAGCCCCGGTGGTATCAAACGAAAGTCCGGGATAAGCAAAGAAAGTTTTCTGTCCACTACCATCCGGGGTAAAACCGTCACCATTAGCAGTGCTTCCTTTACCAGAGGGAGTTTCAATTACCAGCGGATTACCGTTTTTCCAGTTTACGGTAAGATAGTTGTAAAACTCACGGGCTACGGCAGGGTCATTGGTGTTTTGTACACCACCACTACCGGTACGGTTGTAATACATGAAACCGGACATAATGATACGTTCGTTAATACCCAGATCAGGATTTTCATCCACACAGGTATCGCCACGTTTAATGCCATCTACACATCCATCACGATCATTATCCAAACCATCATAATAGTCGGCAAAAGGGCCCTGAAAGAAGTCGAAACCAACGGCCGGAGGATTTAAACCGTAACCTAGAGGTCCGGAGTCATTAGCCCTTGCATTGTAACAATATCCCAATCCACGGGCAATGTCACAACCAATAATATCGTCATCGGAATTACCCAAATCCGGGTCAAACCACGTTCCGAAGAAGGTAGAGTCCAAACGGAAAGTGGATTTATTGATAATCCGGTAATTATTGAAGGTCATGTTGTTGATCTCATCATTAGAAGCGAAGGCAAAAGCTTGCGCCCTAATTTCAAATCCCAAGGCCCCGGCCTGGGTTTCGGTATGCACATTACCACGGTCATTGTAAACCCACCAAATAGTTTCATCACCGTAAAGCAGATCTACCTCTTTTTTCTGGCAATCGAACTGACGTTCGAGGTCATAGCCGGGGTAGTCGAACTCCCATTCATAAACACCGGGAGTACCATTTGAGTCTTGTTCAAAATAAGGTGCAAGTTTATTGCGCAGGCCTCCATTAATACCATTACCCGGCCATTCGCGAATCACCTGGGGAACATTTCCTTCGTATCCGGGGAAACGGTCGGCAGCATCACAGCTTGGATCACCTTTACAGATCAACCATTGACGGTGCAAATCCACCTGGTCTCTGTAGATTAGCCAGTGACGGTCGTAATTATTACAGGTTTGGGCATCGGTACTGGCTTCTTCATTCAAAGGGCCGGGCCAAAAGTCAACTCCTCTCTGACGGTAGGTCATGGCCGCCAGTTTTAACTGACCGGCCTCGTCAAAACCTCCCAGCCATAAGGAACCGGCAAACATTGAGTGTTTACCACTTCCCTTGGGAACTTCGTATCGGGCGTTATCCAAATCCCACCACATATCTCCACTACCGAGGATCAGGGCACGTACGTTATTGATACTCAAATCCTGGTCGGATATGGAAGGTTGACAGTCTTCTGCCAATGCCTTCATTACCGATTTCTTGTTTGATGTACCTTTTGGAGGGTATTCCCGTGCTTGCACGATAACACCGCATACCATTAAAACTGCGAGTATTAAATTCTTTGCCTTCATAAATCTTTAAATCTAAACTACTTGCTATTAAAAGTTGTAAGAAATTCCCAAGCGAACCCTACGGGGTAAAGAGAAGTTAAACGGACTCTGCACCCTTCTGTTGTACTGATCCACAAATGCCTGGGCACTGGTTTGTTGGCTAATTTGACTTTGTGCTGATGAAGAAGCTAAATATCCATCATCATCGGGGCTACCGGTAAAGGGATATACATTCACCACGTTCTTAGTGTTAAACAGGTTCAGTATCTGGAAGTAAACTTCAAGAGACTGATTTCTCTTTTCCTTGGACAAGTTGAATACTTTATTAATACGAGCATCAAAAGTAGTGCTCCAGGGTAAGCGCGCCCCATTGATCTGACCCTCTACCTGTGAAATAGAAGATGGGTTACCGATGGTTAATGGGTAAGGGTCGTTCCTTCTGGTATAAGGAGTTCCTGAAAGAGCATTCATAGTAATGTTGATACCGGCATTTTCAAATACCCTTGAGTTACCCCAAACCGGTCCGTTATAATTTGACCCGGAGCCGTAACGATAATCTAAACGTACCAATATCTGGTGACGGTTATCGAAGGTAAGGGGAAGGATGTACCTAAGGTTGGGTTGGCCTGTGTTTGCCAGGTTTGCACCGGAAGTAGCACTGGAACCGGTACCATCGGCAAACTGGAGGGTATAGTTAGCGTCCAGTTTAATATTGTTGGTCCTTCTCAATTCGTATTCCAACGTAAAACCTTTTACTGTACCGAAGTCAAGGTTACTGTAGGCGATGTACGTAATCGGATACGCCTGGCTGAAAGCCACCGTTTGAATCAAATCCCGGAGCTCACGGTAAAAGGCAGCAATTTTTAAGGCACTTCTATCGGTAAGTGTTTGCTTAAAACCTAATTCGTATTCTGTAGTCTTTTGTGGCCTGAGGTTAGGGTTGTTCAAAATACCCTGTGCTCTCCTGTTGGATAAATCCAGGTACTCGAACGGATCAAGGCGTGACAGACCGGTAGTTGGTCTTTGGGCCAGTACATCGTAGTGAGCGATAAAAAGGGCTTCATCCGTAATGGGGAAGTTGAATGCAACACGCGGCATAACCACCGTTTGTGGATCATAGTCCTTGAAAGAAGCAGCCGTTGGTTGTTGATCCTGTAATTCAAAAACCCCTTCGTCATTCTCCACCAATACGGGTGGGTTCACCAGGAAAGGCTTGATACTACCACCGGCAGCATTCGCCAATTCCTGTGGATTGGCCAAAGGCTCACCCTGTGAGTTAAACCATTGGTTGTTCTCAGGATCGCGATACCCTACAATACTGGCACTTCCATAATCAAAGTTGTTTACATACACCACGTAATCTCCTCCAACCGAAGATGGAACAATCTCATCACTTAGGTCAGTATTAGGCAGGTCCTGAACACTATAAGTGGGGTATAATACAAATGGGTCTTTCAACACTTGTTGATTCAGGTCGAAACGGTCCACACGTACACCAATATTAAAAGTGAGGTCGTTGAATGTAAACTGATCCTGAATGTAACCGGCAATATAAATCGGTTGGAAAGCCCCTACCGGACGGGTAAAGTTTCCACGCTCATCTCTTTCAGTAAAGAAATCAGAAATACTGGGTTGGGTTTCGATAACATTACCGGTATAGTCGTAACCATAATAGCTTACAAAGTGAGTACCGTTAGGGTTGATTAACTCGTCAGGCGAGAAAAAGTCCAGCGAAAACAGCGAAGGGTCTAACTCATGAATATTAATCTTCTCAGTACTTTGAGGATCAAGACCCAGGGCTAAACGTACGTTGCGGTCCAGTTCACTTTGATCTCCCTCCACGTAAAGGCGGTTATAGTTAATGGTATCCTGATACTGGCCATCTACAATTACTGGCAGTGCAGTATTCAAATCCAACTGCTCAATACCGGTATTCTGCAACTGATCCATTAGTTGCCATAAACCAACGGCATTCAAGGCGTAAGCACGGTCACTACGTTGCTCGTATTCGAAACCAACAATTAAAGAGTGATCGCCAATATCAAAGTTGGTAGAAGCCGTTACACGAAACTGGCTGTTGCGATCGCGGTAGTAGTTTGCTCCAATGCCAATGGCTCCAAAACCCTGGGTAGTACCGGGGCTGCTCCAAAGACCATCGTACATGCTCCTTGGGTTCAGACCGTTTACCGGAATACCGGCACCACGGATATCGTCCAGGGTACGAACGGAAAGACCGGGGTTATCTTCTGCCAGATCATAATAAGTAGAGGTGTAGTTCCCTTTTACGCGGTTGTTCTCACCCTGCTCAAAGTCAACCCGTACCGGGCTGTCACCTACATATCTCCAGCCGAAAAGACCGGTTCCTTCACCGGTAGAGTCAATCTCATGCTCTCCATATACATAAAAGGGAACTTCAATAACGTCAAACCTACCTACGTGACCGTAGCGGAAAAAGTCTTCCTCGTAACGGTCGTCAAATATCCTGGTATTGGTACGGGTGTAATCCACCTGAATGTTGTAAAAGGCATTCTTTATAAGGCTTCTGTTATCATCAGCCGAGGTACCAAACTGTTGCTGGAAACGTGCATAACCACTCCAGTCGGAATCAATACCCCTCAGGTTATTCTTGTAATTGAAGATATGGTCAAGATAGCTATTCCTCATGTCATTGCTATAGGTCCATCTTCCACCCAAAGTAAGGTTGGTGGTTTTGCTGGTTTTAATCTGTATGTTTCCGTTTAACCTGATTTGGTTGTTGAAGCTATTGGGCTGAAAGTCGATATCGCTAAGCTGATCTTCAGTAACGTATTCAGAGCGATACTGAATACTGGTACCGGAAGGATCGAGCAGAATCGGAGTGGTTTCCAGATCAATGAGAGCATCCTCATCCAACCTTACATATGGTATTGCTCCGGGGCGGCTTTCCTTTTGATATTCAAATTCGCTGGAAAGCAGGAAACCGATAATGGGCTGGTTATCTTTATTCTTATAAATAGGGCCACCTATGGTAAGAGCTGCAAGGTTGTAGTCGTAATCCCCAAATGCATCGGTAGAAATAAGCTCCAACGGTGTGGAGGTAAGTATTTCAAAGTTTCCAAAATATTGACCGCTAGGTCCACGGGTAGTGGTACTGATCACACCTCCCACGGCATCACCGTATTGGGCAGGAAGACCACCGGTAATTACCTCTGTTTGCTGAATGGCCGCCTGGGGAATGTTTACTGAACCCCTCACCTTTACACCATCTATAAAGTAAACGGTTCCTTCACCACGCGCTCCCCGAATATTGGTATTACCGTTAGCATCCTGGGTTACACCTGCAGCCTGCGAAGCTACTGAGGTAATATCCCGTACAGCCATATTCTGAATGTCTTCAGCGGTGGTAACCTTACTGGATTTGGTTTTATCGATAAGCGGAGCCTCATAGGTAATGGTTACCTCACCAATGGTGTTGGAAGCTTCCCTCATTTTAAAATCCTGAATGGTAGGGGCGTTAGGAGAAATGATAATGTTGGTAAGGGTTATTTTGGCGTAACCTGTAAATGTAACTTCAACATTATACGTTCCCGGAGTTACGGGATTGATATTGTACTCACCATCAAAGTCGGTAGCGCCACCTGTTACAATCGCTCCGGCATCATCTTTGATTACTATGTTGGCCAATGGAATGGTTTCACCGCTTTGAGCATCGATAACCTTTCCTCGTAGTGAACCAGGCCTTGTTTGTGCGAAAGTGCAGAATGACGAAAATGTAAGCAGCAGCACTAGTAATTTCTTTCCCATATATCCATGTTTAGGTTAGAAAAACCCTTGGGTTATTTTTAAAAGGGCGTAAATATAACATAAATTAATCCTTCTCAACAACGTGTAAATCGCAGTGAATGAAGGGCTCTCTCAATAAAAACTTGATAATGAAGCTTTTCTTCTTAACATTTCTTTAAGATTTGCAAAAGCTGCGTTGCAAGGATACGATTTAAAGGTCGTAAACAGTTAATAGTATCTTTACAATTAAATCATTTAAATGCGATTTCTACTTTTATTGACTGTGCTTTTCATGATGGTTGCACCGGCTTGTAAAAAAAACCGGCAAACCGACTTTCCCAATGTACGGGTGGAGCAGTATGTTTACCTGAATAATCCCAGCAACTATGATTTAGCCACCCCTGGCGGCTGGACTTACCACGAGGGTGGGTACCGTGGAATTATTGTAGTTAGAAGGTTTATAAATGGCACACAAGATGATTTTGCGGCCTTTGATCGCGCCTGTCCCATTCATTACAGCGATGAGTGCAGCCAGCTTATAGTTACCGATGATAATATTTTCGGGGAGTGCCAGTGCAACAATGAAAAATACCTTCTTTTTGATGGGTCACCCTCCGATGGTGCGCAACAAAGTCTTATTCAATACCGCACCGACTATCGTGATGGCGTGGTTTATATTTCCAATTGAAAGTATGAAAATCCATTACCATCCCGCCCGCCTTAAAAGTAACCTAAGGTCATCACTACTCAGTTGTGTAGTGGGCGCCTGTATCATTATTACCGCTTATTCTTTGGGTGCAGATTCTCATTCGGTGCTAAGGTCCGTAGGGGGTGGTGTGCTGGGCGCAGGAGTGGCTACATTACTATTATATTTCTATGAGAAGCAATACCACTACCTTATTATTGAAAATAATACCATCCGAAAGGGGAGGCCCTGGGCTTCCAGGATTGCGCTCACCGATATTACCGGTGTAAAAAAATTTGCGGGTGATTATACCCTGATTACTCCCAGGCGTAAAATGACAATCGATACACAAATCATCGATCCGCAGTCTTTAAAAAAGCTGGACGAAGTGCTCGAAAAAACGCAGGCGCAGCAGGGAGTAAGCACGCACCATTAAAAAAGCCCCCCCGATTGCTCGGGGGGGCTTTTTTTAATACTTGATCTATTTAATCCGCTTATTCGGCCAGCACAATAACCTTGTTCTTCTGAACTTCTACCACCCCACCTTTAATGGCCAGGCGTAAAATACGGTCGTTGCTTTTATCGGGTTCAATCTCTCCACTCAACTCATTGAACTTTTTGTATGAATCGGGTAAGTCGATTTTAACCACGCCCTCTTTGAGGGTACTGATCAGCGCAGCGTGATTATCCAATATCTGAAACAAACCTTCCTTGCCGGGCAACTGTACGGCATCGGCCGACCCTTTAAAGATGATGGTTTCAGGAGTTATAATTTCTAAATGCATACTCTCCAGTTCTAATGTTTAAGGCCTGCTTGCCGCAGGCAAGTTCAAGGCTTAAAGCGAATTAATCACTTATATCCTTAAAAATTAAACTATTAAGCTTCGGCTTCAGCCAGCATTTTATCTCCGGCCTCAATCACATCTTCAATACCTCCTTTAAGGTTAAAGGCAGCCTCAGGATACTTATCCATTTCACCGTCCATAATCATATTAAAGGCTTTAATGGTATCCTGGATGTCCACTAACACCCCGGGAATACCCGTAAACTGCTCAGCAACGTGGAAAGGCTGCGAAAGGAAACGCTGAACCCTACGAGCGCGGTGTACTGCCAGCTTATCATCTTCAGAAAGTTCATCCATACCCAAAATGGCAATGATATCCTGAAGTTCTTTATAACGCTGAAGAATTTCCTTCACTCGCTGTGCACATTTGTAGTGCTCTTCACCCACAATTTCAGGTGAAAGAATGCGTGAAGTAGAATCCAGTGGATCTACCGCAGGATAAATACCCAACTCCGCAATTTTACGGCTCAATACCGTAGTAGCATCGAGGTGGGCAAACGTGGTAGCTGGTGCGGGGTCGGTCAAGTCATCCGCGGGTACATATACGGCCTGTACCGAAGTAATAGAACCGCTGCGGGTAGAGGTAATTCTTTCCTGCATGGCCCCCATTTCAGTAGCCAATGTAGGTTGATACCCCACCGCTGAAGGCATACGCCCTAAAAGTGCAGACACCTCAGAACCGGCCTGGGTAAAACGGAAAATGTTATCGATAAAGAAAAGGATGTCCTTACCAGCACCACCACTTTCACCTTCACCATCGCGGTAATACTCCGCCAGGGTTAATCCTGAAAGGGCTACACGGGCACGGGCACCGGGAGGTTCGTTCATTTGACCGAATACGAAGGAAGCTTTGGATTCCTTCATCTGCTCCAAGTTTACTTTGGAAAGATCCCAACCTCCTTCTTCCATAGAATGGAGGAACTCGTCACCATATTTAATAATACCGGCTTCAATCATTTCGCGAAGCAGGTCATTTCCTTCACGGGTACGCTCACCAACTCCGGCAAATACCGAAAGACCACCGTGACCCTTAGCGATGTTGTTGATCAACTCCTGGATCAATACGGTTTTACCTACACCGGCACCACCGAACAAACCGATTTTACCACCTTTTGCATAGGGCTCGATAAGGTCAATAACCTTGATACCGGTAAAAAGCACTTCGGTAGAAGTGGAAAGGTCTTCAAATTTGGGAGCTTCGCGGTGAATTGGCATTCCATTGGCATTGTCAATCTTGTTGATTCCGTCAATGGCCTCACCCACCACGTTAAACAGACGTCCTTTGATTTCTTCTCCAACCGGCATTTTAATTGGGCTACCGGTGGCACTTACCTTCTGACCGCGGCTCAAACCATCGGTAGAATCCATAGCTACGGTACGTACGGTATCCTCACCAATATGTTGTTGTGTTTCCAACACCACTACAGTTCCGTCAGGACGGGTTACTTCCAGTGAGTCGTATATTTTAGGGAGAGCGTTGTTTGTGGTATCAAAGTAAACATCCACTACAGGTCCGATCACCTGCGAAATTTTACCAACTACTTGAGACATACTAAGCTATTTAATGTTAACAGAACGACTGTTTTTTAAATTCGGGTGCAAAAATAGATGTTTTTATTAAAAGCAGACAGGCCTGTTGGGCTTTTTATTTTTTCTAATTTTGAACATACTATTAACAGAAGTGTCATTTCTGTATCTCGTTGATTTTTAAATACCTTAAACTTCATTTTATTGAAGGTTTACTACTCCCTGGAGGATTTCTCCAGACTACCATCGGCCGTGGTGACCACCGGTACTTTTGACGGTGTACACCGTGGGCATAAAAAAATACTGAACCGTTTGAATGACGTGGCGCAGCAAAATGGTGGCGAATCCGTACTGCTTACCTTTTTTCCGCACCCCCGGATGGTGTTACAGCCGGATATGGAACTGAAAATGTTGAACTCCCAGGCTGAGAAGATTGAACTGCTTAAGCACACCGGGCTGGATCATCTTATCATTCATCCTTTTACCAAAGACTTTAGCCGGATTACCTCTCTTGATTTTGTACGCAACATCCTGGTAAATACGGTAGGAGCTAAAAAACTGGTTATCGGTTATGATCATCACTTTGGCCGTAACCGAGAAGGAAGCTTTGAGCACCTTAAGGAGTTTGGGCCTGTGTACGGCTTTGACGTTGAGGAAATACCGGCCGAGGATATTGAAGATATTACCATTAGCAGTACCAAAATAAGAAATGCCCTATCGGAAGGAGATTTACAAACGGCCAATGAGTATTTGGGTTACTCCTTTCCCCTTACAGGACGGGTTTCCGAAGGTGAAAAGCTGGGGTCTAAAATGGGCTTCCCCACCGCCAATATCCTGGTGGAAGAAACCTATAAGCTAATACCGGGCGATGGAGTATATGCCGTTGAAGTAATATTCCCTTCCCATAGCGAAGACCTGTACCACGGTATGTGCAACATTGGGGTTCGCCCTACTTTTAACGGGAAGTTCAAAACCATTGAAACCAACTTGTTCAATTTTAACCGTAATATATATGGTGAACAGATCACGTTGCGTTTTAAAGAGCGCCTGAGAGGCGAAATTAAATTTTCAAAGCCTGAGGAATTGAAGGAACAATTGAAGAAGGATGCGGAACATGCTCGCCAGGTATTGGGTACTCTTTAGTTTTTTGTGGACACTGCCAGGCCTGGCTCAGGAATATAAGAGTATTGAAAAGGCACTGCAGGAGCCGGAAAAGGTGATTCACCTCAACTTGAGCCGTGAGCGCCTCACCACCCTGCCGGTGGAGATAATTCAGTTTCAAAAACTGGAAACTCTTGATCTCAGCCGTAACAAAATGGATAGCCTGCCCACTTTTATCACCCAACTGACCAACCTCCGGCAACTGGACCTTAGCCGCAACCACTTTACCACAATTCCGGAAGTACTCAAAAAGATGGACACTTTGACCCATCTTAAAATGCCACGCAATCCCGTACGCCAAATACCAACCTATATAGAAGAGTTCCGGACCCTGCAATATCTTGATCTATGGGACACCGATCTGGAATTTATTGACCCCGCCATCGCGCAGTTGAAAAGCCTTCGCAAGCTGGATGTAAGAGCCACTTATTTAAAAAGCAAGGAGTTGGAATGGCTGGAAAAGGCGCGACCCGATATGGAGATCGAAAGTACTTACGGCTGCAATTGCGATTAGTGCCGGTAACCGAAACGCTTCAACTGGCTTTCATCCTGCCGCCAGTTTTTTCTGACCTTTATATGTAAGTCCAGGAAAACCTTTTTCTTAAAAAACTCTTCCATGCGAATACGGGCATTGGTACCGGTTTTTTTGATCATCTTACCCTGGTGGCCAATGATGATACCTTTTTGAGTATCGCGCTCGGTGTAAATTACCGCCCTTATCCGAATCAGTTTATCCTCCTCTTTAAATTCTTCCACGTCCACCTCTACCGAATAAGGAATTTCCTTTTTGTAGTTGAGGAGTATCTGCTCGCGGATCATCTCGGAGGTAAAGAAGCGTTCGTTGCGATCGCTCAAGGATTCTTTATCGAAGTAAGGAGGAGACTCGGGCAGCAACTCCACCAGTCTTTGTTTGAGTTCCTCCACGTTGAAGTTGTGCAGGGCGGAAACCGGGTACACTTCGGCCGCAGGAAATTGCTCCTTCCAATACTCCATTAAATCGGCCATCTTCTCCTGCTCAATAGTATCCACCTTGTTGATCAAAAGCAAAACCGGCTGCTCTACCTGCTTTAGCCTGTCAAAAAGTTTTTCGTCCTTAAGTGCTTTTTCCCCCGGCTCTATCATATACAGGAAGATGTCGGCATCTTCAAAAATGCTTTGCACAAAATCCATCATGCTCTCCTGGAGAGCATAAGCCGGTTGAATCACACCCGGAGTATCGGAAAACACCATCTGGTAATCCGCTTCATTGAGAATACCCAAAATACGATGACGGGTAGTTTGGGCCTTAGGAGTAGCAATGGATAAGCCCTCCCCTAAAAGAGCATTCATGAGGGTGGACTTCCCCACGTTGGGGTTACCGATGATGTTTACGAAGCCTGCTTTGTGTCCCATATTGTAATTTCCGTGCAAAGATAATCACTACCTTCTCGCAGTTATTCTATTTGCTTAACATCGTCTAATGAAACACGTGTACGCGTTGATTTTTTCGGCCTTTACCTTCAGTGCTTCTGCACAAAACAGTATCGAACCTGGCTCTACCTGGACGGTTCAGGAATTGCAAACGATGGGTGGTTTTACCCAAATTGATACTACCATTGAGTGTGCTGAATATAGTATTACGGATTCCGTATTTAAATATAACAGGTGGTATTACCCGTTGTACAGCAGTGGGTATCATAACGGACAGGTATTTACCAATGATACGGTTGCGTTGCTCCGATCTCAAGGTCAAAAGATTTGGGCGCGTAGTTCTTCTTCCAATCGTTTCAGTGGGCCAAATTCCTTTGACACTAATGAATTTGTTCTGTATGACTATAGCCTAATGATTGGTGATACGATTCAACTGAAATTCCAGGGAAACAAGTTTTACAACAATCGCGAAACCATTGAAACGTATCGGGTCATCAATCGTGACTCTCTTCACACCACATCCGGAAAACGTTTGCGACTAAGCCTTGTGTTTGACCGTGCCTCCCCCTCAAGTTTTATTATCTCAAATTACAGCAATTTAAGTGTCTGCGGTATTGATACGGTGATGGAATGGATTGAAAGCATTGGAACGCGAGAAGGTTTCTACTATCCCATTAATGGATCAGATTGCCAGGGCTTTTATCCTGACTACTTCATTCAAAGTCTCGTATGTTTCGAGATTGATAGTGTTCCCCAATTTATACCAACACCCGATTGTGATTGTGTTCAACAACAATCTTTAGCGGAGTTAGCTCTTGCAGAAGTTAAGGTGTTTCCCAACCCCGTCAATTCTGAAATAAGCCTGAAATTACCAGTGGAATGGACCAATAGGAATGGCACCATTGAAATTTTAAATTTCCAGGGACAAAAGCTTATTGAACACCCGCTTGATAATAACCTTATCACGATAGCCTGGGATAAAAACTTCGTACGGGGTTTGTACATTTTGAATATTAGAATTAGCGGCACAATTACCTACAACACGAAGGTTTTAAAGGATTAAGAAAAATTGGGGGTATTTTAAAACTTTGCAACATTTCAGCTTTTAAGCCTCCAATGGATTTTTCTGTTAAAAAAAGGCTTAGCTGCATTTTATCGAATCTACTCACACATACCCCACCTACCTTTGATAGGATTTATGATTCTATTATAGGTTAATAGGGTTAAGGAAGGATTAACCTTATTATGCGGAAGGGATTGTAGTAAGAACCAGTAAATCACTGTACCTGTTGTACCCGCCAAAAGAAAAAGGGCCTTCAGAAATCTGAAAGCCCTTTGTTTTCTAGTAGCGGGGGCCAGACTCGAACTGACGACCTTTGGGTTATGAGCCCAACGAGCTACCAACTGCTCCACCCCGCGATATTAGGACGGCAAATATAAAGCGTTTCCCCAAATTGACCAAAACTTAAGCCGTTAATCGCAAATACCCGCTCACATTTGTTAAAACTTTGGCCTTGCCCAACCAAAACCAAAAATTATTCGTTAGAAATAGTACTAACCCGAATTACTTGAAATGAGAAGATTGAGAATGATTGGAGAAGTAATGCTGTACCTCCTGCTTTGCCTGATACTGGCCGGGAGCTTTTTAAACTTCAGCCTTTAGGCTTATCCGTTAAGCCATTTACGAACCTTCAAAGCCCGCAGTCTGTTGCCTTTACCTAACCGAATAACGATTGCCATGAAAAAGACTGCCGTAGTAGCCTTTGGAGAATTTATGATATACCTGGTATTTTGGTTTATCCTGATCGGACTATTCCTGAATATCGGTTTTTAGTTACTCCTTTTTCAAATAGGTTTCAATGATAAACTGAATATTGTTGTAGATCAGGGGCTTGGTAATAAACCCCTTTACTACATCATAGGCATTAGCCTTTTGCTGATCTTCCTTATTTAAGGAACTGCTCATCGCGAAGATCACCGAATTCTTGTGGCCGAATTGCTCTACGTAACTATCCAGGAAATCGAAGCCGCTTAAAAGTGGCATGTAAATGTCCAGCAAAATTACGTCCGGAAACGGTTCGGCTTTCTTTTCAAGCTCCTGCAGGTAATTCAGTGCATCGGTACCATCCGGGAACAGTTGAACCTCTGCCTCCGAATAGTTGCGTAGAATGATGTTCTTCAGCACAAAACTGTTTACATGATCATTATCGACAATCATCAGGGTTAAGGCCATATATCTCTTTTACAATTCCGCAGTTTTGGAAGGCGCAATACCATATTTCTCTTTGTAGGCCTTACCAAAATAGCTCATGCTTTTAAAGCCAAGGGCATAAGACACTTCAAAAATGGATTTATCCCCTTTTTCCAGCATGTGCTTGGCTTTGGTAAGCCTGAAATCATTTAAATATTTTATCGGTGTCATTCCCGTAAGCTTTTTGATTTCCCGCTCCAGCTTGGAAGGAGTCATATTCATAAGGTTGGCAATTTCAGGAATGGAAAAATTGCGAAACTTAAAGTGATTCACCAATAAAGCTTCCATGTGAGACAACATGGGGTCTTTTACACCAAATTCGTGGTGAATAGGCACTGACTTATCATAAATATTACGCAATATTTCGCGCGAATTCAGCAAGTTATTAATTCGGGAAAGCAGAATATCGAATTTGAAGGGCTTTACAATGTAATCGTCAGCACCGAAATTAAAACCCTCAATCTTACGTTCATCTTCGCCCAGGGCGGTAAGAAGAATAATAGGGATGTGACGAGTACTCTTGTTTTGCTTTAATTCATCCACTACTTCGTAACCATTGGCTTCCGGCATCATTATGTCACTAATGATAATATCCGGCACATCCAGTTTTGCACGGTCAATACCGTCACGGCCGTTGGTGGCCTTACTTACCTCAAAATGGTCTTCCAGTAGAGTGGTCATCGTGGAGAGGAGCTTTTCATTATCCTCAACAATCAAAAGTTTCTTTTTCATGACTTTTAGTTGGTTTTACTTGGGTAGGCTTACAGTAAAGGTACTCCCCTCCCCCGGACTACTTACCAGGCCTACCTTTCCTTTATGTAAATCTACAAATTCCTTAACAATGGCTAGTCCTACGCCCGTTCCCTGCACGGTGCCTACGTTTTTAGCGCGGTAAAACGACTTGAAAACAGACGCTTGTTCTTCCTCGGGGATTCCTATGCCAAAATCCTGTATAATCATTTTCACATCTTCCTCATCATATTCAACGGCTACAATTACGCGGTCTTTTTTATCGGAAAACTTACAGGCATTCCCCAGCAGGTTGGTAATAACAAAGCGCAATAACGTATAATCGGCCCTGATCTTTTCCGGTTTTTTAGCGGGTTTCAGCTGAATATCCGTATCGGGATACGCCTTTCGGATGTTTTCTTCCAGAACCTCCTTCACCAGCTCTTCAAGATCCAAAAGATCCGGTCTGAAAGTGGTTTGCCCCGTTGTGAGTTTTTTGAGCTCCAGCATATCGGCAATCATGGAATTCAACCGGTCCACCTCTTCCTCAATGGAGCCGATAGCATTGTTCAGTACCTTTTCGCTCCTTTTAATGCGCAGCATCTCAATATTGGCCTGTATTACCGCCAGCGGTGTTTTAAACTCATGACTGGCTATGGAATACAGGTTAGACTTAAAACGTGATATTTCCTGCTCCTTGGAGAGCGCAGCCATTAAGTCATCGGTAAGATGTACACTCTCCGTAATATCGCGGGTGCTGGTCAGCAGGGTAAAATCCTTCTGAGGGTTTTTGCCAAAATAGGTGAAGGTGGTTTCCAGCCAGCGCAACTGACCCCGCCCGTGTTTTACCTGGTAACGTATGCGTGTTTCGGGGTGATCAAAAAAACGCTTCAGGGTAGTAAAGTCCATTTCATCGATAAAATCACTCGACAAAAAGTCGGTAAGTTTTTTACCGATAATTTCATGGGCCGGGTACCCTAATATGGATTTACTGGAAGGTGTGGCAAAGCGGATGGTGTTCTCGGAATCATGAATGCACACCAAATCGGTAGTATGCTCGGCAATTAATTCAAAAATCTTTTCCGGTGTAGCCATCCTGTTCAAATCACCGCTCGAAAATAGTTATCTGAAGTTATACTTCAGCAACTTAGCGGGTATCTAGCCTGGTAGGCAGTATAAATTTTAAAACATCTTTAAACAAAAACCGCCTCAAAAAGAGGCGGTTTATGAAGTATGAAAATCTTAAAAATTAATAGCGATAATATTCCGGCTTAAACGGACCTTCCTGCTCCACCCCGATGTATTCGGCCTGATCAGGAGTAAGTTTTTCGAGTTCTACACCGATTTTGGCAAGGTGCAGTTCGGCCACCTTTTCGTCCAGGTGCTTAGGTAAAGTGTACACTTTATTCTCATATTGATCAGCACGTACCCAAAGCTCGATTTGCGCCAAAACCTGGTTGCTGAAGGAGTTGGACATCACAAAGCTGGGGTGACCGGTGGCACATCCCAGGTTTACCAAACGGCCTTGCGCCAGCAGGATAACGTCTTTACCATTAATGGTGTATTTATCCACCTGAGGCTTAATCTCCACGTGGCTTTGTCCGTGGTTTTTCTTCAACCACGCCACATCAATTTCGTTATCAAAGTGCCCGATATTACAAACAATGGCTTTGTCCTTCATTTTTTCAAAGTGCGAGCCTTTGATGATATCTTTATTACCGGTAGCCGTAATCACGATATCTGCCTCTTCCACAGCATTATCCATTCGTTTTACCTCGTAGCCATCCATAGCCGCCTGCAGGGCACAAATAGGATCGATTTCGGTTACCATAACGCGGGCACCTGCACCACGAAGGGAAGCAGCCGTTCCTTTACCTACATCACCATAACCCGCAACTACAGCCACTTTTCCGGCTATCATCACATCGGTAGCCCTGCGAATAGCATCTACAGCCGATTCACGGCAACCGTATTTGTTATCAAATTTAGACTTGGTAACTGAGTCGTTCACGTTAATTGCGGGCATCGGTAAAGTACCCTTCTTCATACGCTCGTACAAACGGTGAACACCGGTAGTGGTTTCTTCGGAAAGACCCCTTACATCCTTAGTCAGTTCAGGGTAACGATCTAAAACCATATTGGTAAGGTCGCCACCGTCATCCAATATCATATTGAGCGGCTGTCGGTCTTTACCGAAAAACAGGGTTTGCTCGATGCACCAGTCAAATTCTTCTTCGGTCATGCCCTTCCATGCATACACGGGAATTCCGGCTGCGGCAATAGCAGCAGCGGCATGGTCCTGAGTAGAATAAATGTTGCAGGAAGACCAAGTAACATCTGCTCCCAGCTCCACCAGGGTTTCAATGAGTACTGCGGTTTGTATGGTCATGTGAAGGCATCCGGCAATACGTGCACCCTTCAGCGGTTTATCTTTTCCGTACTCTTCGCGAATGGACATCAAACCGGGCATTTCTGCTTCGGCCAGCTCGATTTCCCTGCGCCCCCACTCCGCAAGACTGATATCTTTAACTTTGTAGGGAATATATTTTTCAATCGTTTCGCTCATAATTCTTGTTATTGGGTGTATTTTTTCGGCTTGCAAAGGTACTGTATCGGGCCCGAACTTAAAACTGTTTTAACTATTAATGCCTTTATATCAAACTCTTTCGCATAAAGATATCGTAAAGATTACCCTCTGGCAGATCAACGAAACGGAAGAAGAGTTGAAGGAACAGGTACACCTTTTTCCTGCTGACCTGGAAAGAATGGATAAAATCAAACACCCGGTTAAAATTCGGGAGTTTTTAGCCTTGCGATGCTGCCTCAAACAACATTTCGGTGAAAACCTACCGGTTTTTTATACCCCTGAGGGTAAACCTTACCTGAAAAATGGAAATCATATTTCTTTTTCACACACGCATGATTTTGCCGGTATAGTGGTTAGTTCAGGTAATGAAGTGGGCATAGACCTCGAGGCACACAGGGACGGCATCCAAAGAATTGCTCCTAAATTTTTAAGGCCGGAGGAAAAGCTTTCTTCCGACCCCGCTCACCATACCGGGCACATCACCTTTTACTGGGGTGCCAAGGAGGTTATGGTTAAAATAGAAGGAAACCGAAGGTTGAATTTTAAAAATCAATTGCAGGTAAAGCCTTTTGATTACCAGGACAAAACCAGTACCGAAGCTTTTTTTGAGGGATCGGCCAGCAAGGGACATTACCGCTTGTACTTTGAGAAGCTTGAAAACCTTTATCTCACCTACGGCTGGAAAGTAAAATGACTTATTTAATTCCAGAATTTACCGGCAGGTTTAGTAGGTTTGCGCTGTAAAATGGATGGTAAGGTATTACATATCATTACTGCGGCCCGAAGCCGTAACCAGAAGCTCCTGGCGGTGCTCATTGACCCTGATACGCCCGATGATCAGCAGCTTTTGAAAATACTGGAACATGTGAACGATTCGGGGGCCGACCTGATTTTTGTAGGAGGCAGCCTGCTTACCCACGATTCACTGGACCAGTGCCTGGATATCATTAAGCAGAATACCCAGGTGCCGGTAATTCTTTTCCCCGGAAGCGTCATGCAAATTTCCGCCCGGGCCGATGCTATACTTTTCCTGTCCCTCATTTCCGGCCGCAACCCTGAATTGCTGATCGGTAGCCAGGTTATTGCCGCCCCGTATATCCGCCAAAGCGGCCTGGAGGTTTTACCTACCGGCTACATGCTGGTGGACAGTGGGCGGGCCACCACTGCCAGTTATATGAGTAACAGCCTGCCCATACCTCACCACAAAAATGAAATTGCAGCCTGTACGGCCATGGCTGGCGAAATGCTGGGCCTGCGACTTATTTACATGGATGGAGGCAGCGGTGCCGATCACCCCGTAAGTCCCACCATGATTGGTGAAGTGCGAAAAGCCATTGAGGCACCCATTATTATAGGCGGGGGCATACGCAATGCCGAAACTGCTAAAAATATTGCCCGGGCAGGTGCTGATGTAATTGTAGTGGGTAATGCTACTGAAAGCACTCCCCAGGTATTAAAAGAAATAGCCGAAGCCATTCATAATCTATAAAGCCTTTTACCTTGAATATTTCTGTAGAAATTTCCATGTATCCGCTTACCCCGGATTATTTTCCAGCTATTGATCTTTTTTTGGAGAATCTTCACAACACTCCTGGTCTCAAGGTGCAAACCAACGTAATGAGCACTCAGCTTTTTGGAGCATCTACCCTGGTGTTTCAAACCCTTGAACGGGAAATTGAAAAGGTGTATTCCAAGCTGGATCAATGTCCCTTTGTGATCAAAGTCCTGAAGGAAGATGTTTCGGGAATGGAAATCAAGGATTATTGAAAAACGGCCTTAAAATACTGGAAGCACTGGGTGTAATCTCAGGTTTACTCTACACCTGGCTCCTCATAGAGGGCATGGAGATATGCTGGCTATTTGCCCTGATCAGCTCAGGCATTTACCTCTACCTCTGTTTTCAAAAAAGGATATATGCGGAATCATTACTCCAGGTTTTTTACTTGTTTACAGCCGTGTACGGTTGGATGCACTGGAATGAGACTAATGGGATAGTGGGCAGTAACCTCAGCTTACCGTTGCATGGCCTGGTCATTCTGAGTGGTTTCGGAATGGTGGTGATCACCGGTTTTCTTTTGAAACGCCTTACGGATGCAGCCACCCCTTACGTTGACTCCTTCACCACCGTATTCAGTGTATTTGCTACGCTCTTAATGATCAACCTGATACCTGAAAACTGGCTGTACTGGATTGTTATCGATGCCGTTTCCATATACCTGTACCTGAAAAGAAAGCTCTACCTCACGGCAGGATTGTTCGGTTTATACACCCTTTTGGCCATAAAAGGCACTTTGGAATGGATGGGGTAAAGAAGATTGTTGTTACCGGCCCGGAAAGCAGCGGAAAATCGCAGCTAAGCCAGCTGTTGGCTCAACATTTCCAAACCATACATATCCCCGAATACGCGCGGATGTACCTGGAAAAAAATGGCCCGGAATACAACTTCGATCAACTTCGTGAAATAGCCAAAAAGCACAAAGCCTTCCAAAGCGGAAAAATGAAGGAAGCCGATGAACTGGTTTTTTTGGATACCGACCTTATCAATTTTTCCGTGTGGAGCCAGGTGGCCTTTGGCAAAGTGGATGAATGGGTGGAGAAAGCCTGTAAGCTGGAAGTTGATCACATTTATCTTATCCTATACCCCGACCTATCCTGGGAGCCCGATCCCTTGAGAGAACATCCCCACCAGAGGCAGTTTTTGTTTGAAAAGCACCGGCAGGCAGTGGCTGACGCTGGTCGCCCTTACCGGATCATTAAAGGCCTGGGTAAGCAAAGATTGGAAAACGCGATTCAGGCTACGAATGAATTGATACACCTGAATCGTAAGAATAGTCCTTGATTTTTACGTTCTTTAGGCTATGGATGCCGTAGAAAAATACATCGATGGATTTACCGGAAAAACAAAGGATTACCTGCGTCAAATGCGACAACTGGTTCTTGAAAATGCACCGGAAGCCGAGGAAAGCCTTTCCTACGGAATGCCTGCCTATAAGCTAAACCGCAAACCGCTGGTGTATTTTGGTGGGTATGACAAACACATCGGGTTTTACGCCACCCCAAGCGGGCACAGTACTTTTACTCAAAAACTGGCTGCCTATAAGCAAGGTAAAGGCTCAGTTCAATTTCCACTGGATCAACCTTTGCCCCTGCAACTGGTTGGTGAAATAGTGCGTTTCAGGGTTCAGGAAAATTTAAAGTAAACCCATAGGTTGTTTCAATGGTTTCCGTAAGAACTACTTTGATTTGCCATACTATGAAAAAACTGCTTTTGCTTCTTATTTCAGCCCTTATTTTTTCCGCCTGTGCGGAAAGAACCGAATCCGTTACCATTGAACCCGTAAGCTGGGACAAAAGGAAAAGCTCACCCAACCCAGCAGACTCCATGATAAATGGACAAACCTACCTTTCGGTTTATTCGCAGATATACAGCCAAACCCAGCACCGTAAGTACGACTTAACCGCTACGGTAAGCCTGAGAAATACCGACCTTGATGACACTATTTACATCCACAGAACGACCTACTATAATACCCAGGGCCAGTTAATAAGAACCTTTTTTGATGAACCCATTTTTATCGCTCCCCTGGAAACCGTGGAAATTGTAATTGACGAAACCGACCAGGAAGGCGGAACAGGGGGCAATTTCATTTTTGACTGGGCCATTAAACCCGGCACCAACCAACCCTTGTTCGAGGGAGTCATGATCTCCACATCCGGCCAGCAGGGACTTTCTTTCACCACTCAGGGCAAAAGGATCCATTGACATGATTACAGCTATTATCACCAAAATACTTTTCCTTATTGCGGTTATAGACCCCCTGGGGTCGGTACCGGTGTACCTGGAGGCCACCAAACAACTGGACACCCTGCATAAGCGTAAAGTAGCTATACGGGCCTCGCTGGTAGCTTTCGCTATTTTGTTATTCTTTATTGTAGTGGGGCAGATCATTCTGGAGGGGATGCAGGTAACCCTGGATGCTTTCGAAATATCGGGGGGAGTGATCCTGTTTCTGTTTGCGCTTACCATGATATTCGGAGAGGGGAAACCCGAAACGGAGAAGCACATGATCAAGGATTATAAGCACGTGACCATCTTCCCGGTAGCCATACCGTCTATTGCTTCCCCCGGAGCGATTATGGCGGTGGTATTACTTACGGACAATCATATCTATACTATCCAGGAACAGGCCCTTACCACGCTATTGGTACTGTTGGTAGTCATTATCACCATGTTTATATTGCTGGGCGCCCACCTGGTGCAAAAGAGAATAGGTGAATATGGTATTACCGTGATCAGTAAAATTATGGGCTTAATACTGGCCTCCTATGCAGTGCAAAGTATTTTGAGCGGGTTAAAGGATTTTTTCATTGTACTGGAATAAAAGTTTGACTCCCTCCCAGGCCTTTTGATTTCTAACCCTCAACCTGCGCAACGATGCTGTGGGTAGGACGGTGGTGATGAGCAAAGTAATCCCGTAAATGTTCTTATTCCAGCAAGAGCTATCTGCGGTTTAAAGAAGTTGGATTTCAAACTTATCATGGCAAACATTCTTTTCAGCGGTGTGGAAAATTCGCCTTAAGCCTGCTGTTCCTTAAATTGCAAGTCATGAAGTCTTTAATTCTGCATGTAGGACCTCCCAAGTGCGGTTCTTCCAGCGTTCAGCGTTTCTTCAAGAACCATAAAAAGCCCTTTGTGGAAAAAAGCCAGTTTGTGCGCCTGGATGGCTCTACTGTTCAGCAATTGGAACAGGGAAAGCTTACCACAGAAATCAGGAAAGCATTGAAGTTAAAAGGACATGTTATCCTGAGCCATGAGGCACTTTTCATAAAACCTGAGGCTCTTCGTACAATCGTAAAACTAGCCACAGAACGGGTTCCTGAAATCCGGCTAATCGGCTACAGCCGCAGGTCTTCCAGCTTTATGCTCTCCGCTTATCACCAATGGGGTTTTCGAAATCCGAAAGTGGTGCAACCGGTCAACCAGGTTTTACGGGAAAACGATATAGACCCCAGCCAGTTTTTGGGCTTTGAAAGACAATTAATTGCCTCTATTATCAAGGACTTTGATTTTGGTTCAACCCCGGTAATGGATTGGAATAAATCGTATGGCCACCTGGAAGACCTGTTAAGCTTTGCCCCGGTAAAAATGAAAGTTGGTTTTCTGCCGGTACCCGGTTCTGCCCCTAATCTCATCCTCGATTTCAGTCGAAAAGCAGGCCTTTCCCTTAAAAAACGTTACCACCAGGTAAAGTTGCAGTCCAATCCAGGTTTTAACTCCCACCTCACGGAGTTTGTAAACAATGCCGTTGTTCAGCAACGCGAGGTACCCGGACCTCACGATGACAACGATTTCTTTCATCAGGTTTCAGCCTTTCTACCATCACCGCTGGAAGTAAGTCCTTCCTTTACCGAACTGCTAAAGAATTATATAGACACCTATTTCTATCCCTCCCACCAGGAATTTTGTCGTAAATACCAACTGAATACTGACTATTTTAAGGTTTCCGGAAACCCTTCCAAAGAATTGGTTTTAGAGGCCATCCAAAAAGAAATGCAAACCAGACTAAAGGAACACCGGATGACTCACGTGTACCGTGAAGTAATGGCCATCACCATGGAAGCTTTTTATAAGTATGCCCGGCAAAGGCCATTTCCTAAGTCAGTATAGTGCTAAGAAAAAGGGACGTCCCCGACACCTCTTGAGTGCCTATTCAAAGTTCATTTCCCGGATTTGAATATGGAGCAAGATGCAAGTAAATTGCGCTGTTCCAGTCCCAAATTCTGCAAGTTGAAAAAACACCTTCATTTAAGGTGAACTCCTATTTTTGCCTGAATCTTGACCTCAAAAAATGAAAAAGCTAGCTTTCTGTACACTATTGCTATTCACCAGCACCGTATATGCCCAGGTGCTTTTTGAGGCCGGTTACTTTATTACGGATTCGAATGAGAAGGTAGAATGCCTGATTAAAAATATGGATTGGAAAAACAATCCAACCGAATTCAGCTACAAACTAACGGAAACAGGGGAAGTAAAGGAAGCCAGCCTGCAAACGGTAAAGGAGTTCGGTTTGGGAACTACTACCAAATATGTGCGGTTTAAGGTAGCTATCGATAAATCCACAGAAAATACCAACCAGCTGGATTACAATCGACAACCCGTTTTTGAAGAGGAGCTGTTATTTCTAGAATCCATTTTGGAGGGTAAGGCGTCCCTTTACTATTATGAGAATGGGGGTACCGCCCGATTTTTTTACGAAACCGAGAATACCGAAATAACTCAACTGGTTTATAAGAAATATTTGAAGGAGCGTAATCTAGTGGGTCACAACAATTACTACAAACAGCAACTGTATAATTCCCTGAAATGTGAATCGATCAGTGCAAAAATGGCAGAAGGCCTGAGTTACAGTGTAAAATCTTTAAAACGTTTTTTCATGAATTATCACCAGTGTGAAAATGCCGAATTTGAAGATTATGCGGTGGAGGAGAGGAGAGATTTGTTCAATTTAACCATTAGGCCCGGCATAAATTACAGTAGCCTGGTAGTGGAGAGTGCCACTTTTGCATCGTATTTAGGTGAATTTGATTCACAAATGAACTTTCGGTTGGGCCTGGAGCTGGAGCTTATTCTTCCATTCAACAAAAATAAATGGGGCCTGGTAATTGAGCCTACCTACCAAAGCTATAGTGCCCAAAAGGTAATCCCCGCACCCTCCCTTGCCGAGAGAGCCTTGGATACCGAGGTAGATTATCAATCTATTGAATTACCCATTGGAATACGGTATTATCTTTTCCTTAACGAGAACTCCAGGTTTTTTGCCAACGTTTTATATACATTCGATTTCGTAGGCAATTCAGATATCACCCAAAAACGATTGGGTACCGAAAATGTGTATCAGGAAATCAAACTTAAAAGTCGTCCATATCTTATGTTCGGGGTAGGTTATAAGTACCTGGACAGGTACAGCATTGAGTTGCGTCTTTTACCCCATCGGGATGTACTCTACCCTTATCTTTCATGGAGCTCTGACTACCAAACCACCTCCCTCATTTTGGGCTATACCTTGTTTTAACTACCTCATGGGCAGGTAATCAGCATCCCTCAACCCCGAGCTTTTGGCTATCACCTTATTGGAGCTTACTAAAAGCCCTTTTGTAGATTTGGGAAGGAAAGGTGCGAAGGCCATCATATTCAGTACTTCCAAAATATTACCAAAGGAACTTTGGAACCACCTGGCCAGCTACCCGTAGATCCCGAAGGGGGTAACCGTTATGAATGATCTGATCAAATTTTTAAACCAGCGTATTCCTTTAAGTGAGGAGGAGTTTAACTATCTTAAAACCGAGGTTGAAATTCTTAACGTCCGCAAAAATCAAATTCTGTTATCCGAAGGCTTAGTTTCCAGCGAATTTTATTTCGTAATACAGGGCTGCTTAAGGCTGTATTACACTTCTGATTCCGAAGAAAAAACAGCTTACTTCTACACCGAAAATATGTTTGCCAGTTCCTACGAGAGTTTTAACAAGCGCATTCCTGCCAAACACGCTATTGCAGCGGTGGAAGATTCGATTTTAACCGTGTTTAAGTATGAACAAGTGGAACGTTTTTTAAGTTTTTCACCCCGCTTTGAAATACTGGCCAGAATTGTAATGGAAGAAGAGCTAGCTGCCTGCCAATCTATTATATCCTCCTTTGTCACTCAAAATGCCGAGATGCGCTATCTGAGCCTGCTCCGGGATGAACGTAAACTTACCGAACGTATTCCCCAGTACCAGATTGCCACTTACCTGGGGGTATCACCGGAAACCTTAAGCAGGATACGTAAACGAATTGTGCGTAAATAGAGAGTGCCTTATGCTTCCTGAACCCTCTTTAAGGGTTTTTGGAGTCGCCTTGCTTCTTTTCCTCCTTTTCGATTCTAAAGTGTTGCTCCTCTAAGCTTGTACCGTTACTGCGTGAGCTGGCCCTGGTCTTTGCGGGCCTCTCAATAATAACTCAAAGCTTACGCTCCAAGGTATAGTTGCAGTCAAAAGATTGTGACCGCCAGCAACATTCACCGGGAAGAAACAGTTTTCAGCATAAAACACCCGGTAGGCCATGATCGTTTTTCGGCCAGGTATTCACCCGGGAATCTTTAATGGATAAGAAGGGTCCTTCTTAAACTGATCATTTCTTGACGATCATCAATGGAAGTAAGTTCGCCTGCACCCTACTTTTGAGATAAAGCCTTCTAAAATGAAAAATATCTATTTGATCCTCGCCTGGCTGGGCTTCATCGCCCCGAATATCCTGGTGGCCATAGAATCCGTTGAAACCGGCAATGTATTGCTCTATACCCATTTGTTAAAAACCCTGGAGGATATGTTTGCCAATCGTATTGCCAGCATTTTTATGATTGATTTGCTATGGGCCGTGATGGTGTTCTTTTTCTGGACCTATAACGATAGTAAAAATAAGCAGGTTAAAAAGGTGGGCTTGGTTTGGCTGCTTACCATGGCCTTTGGGCTGGCTGGCGGATTTCCGTTGTATCTGTATTTTCGGGAAAAAGCAAGGGTCAGTGCTTAGGGAGGAATTAAGTAAACCAAACCTTTAAATTAGCAAAAGCGATGAAGATCTTCGACTTTGCCACCCGTTTAATGTCTATGTCTGATAAGGTTTGGCGCAGGCACGCCAACCCCTGGAGTGTCTGGACCCGCATACCACTGATCTTTGTTATGGCACCAGCCGCCTACAGCTGGAAATACCTTGGATGGTGGGCCGTATTACCTCTATCACTCTGTTTTATCTGGGCCTACCTTAATCCCCGTATTTTCGCTCCGGTTAAGGCAATTGATACCTGGGCCAGCAAAGCGGTTTTCGGGGAAAAAATATTTACGGAGCGAAAGAAAAAAGGCCACCGGATTCCCCTTCATCATATACAGGTCGCCAATATCCTCACCATTTCCGCTTCCCTTTTTGCGCTGCTGATGATTTTGGGAATCGTTCTCCTGGACGCCTGGATGACCTTTGCCGGAACACTGGGAAGTTGGTTGAGCAAAATGTGGTTTATTGACCGTATGGTCTGGCTTTATGAGGATAAAAAAGAACTATTGGATCTCAAGGAAGAGGACTGAACCCATACCTGACCCGCGCTTAAAGCCATAGGGGCCAGCAGTAACAATTAATTCTTCTTGCCCTTAGGTTTAGCCCTTCTGTACCATCCTTTATTCCTTTCTTACAAACTCCCCGGTATAAAACTGTTCAGCCTTGATTTCTGCTTTGGCCTTCATCAATCCATGTTCATTTACCCATTGCCAAAAGGTTTGCCAACGACTGGCTTCCATTCCTCCCCAGCTACCATCTTCCCTAAAATAAGCAGGTGCAATGCGTTGCTGCGCAGCCGTTATAAAAGCCTCATTTTCAAAATTCGGGTGATCGATATGGGCCATCAGTTCGGGTACCACGCCCACCGGATCTTGAGCCACTGCCGCATAGCCCCTGCGGCTTGCTCTGAGGAATTTCTTCAGCATACGCTCTTGCTTTTCGCTCATCTCCACCGGGGCCATCAATACCGAAGAGTAACCATATGGCACCCCGTGTTCATTGGGAATAAACTCGTTAAGCTCCACCCCGCCCTGTTGCGCCAGCACAGACTCCCAGTGCACAAAAACCCAGGCGGCCTCCCCCTGGCCTTGCATAAAAGCATCCCAAACGTCAAGGCGGGCCGGGTGCTTAATAGCATACTTACCCTCACCACCATTGTGGCGGATCATACCGGAAAGCACTTCTTCCTCCATAGGCGTATGATAACCCAGATACGTTTTACCGTCCAGGTCAGCAGGAGAATTGATGCCGCTACCCTTACGCGTTACAAAAGCGCTCATATCTTTTTGCAGCAAGCTGGCTACTGCTTTTCCTTTACTTTGGCCACTAGCCGAATCCAAAGCATAAAAGAACAGGTGCTCCGATGGACCAATACTGAGATCGGCCTCACCGTCCAGCATCCGCTTCAAAGGCTTTTTGGTGTAATTATCCACCTCCGGGGTGAACCAATCCACATAAAGATTTTCCTCTTGATACCAACCACGCGCCTGCGCCAGAAAAATACCGGAGTGCAGCACGTTGGGTGTCCAGTCCAGTGCCAGGCGCAAGGTATCTACACCTGCTTCCTGAACAACTGTATCCTGCTGCGCTTCTTCAGTAGCAGGAGTTGGGTTTTTACAGGCCATAGCTCCCAGGCCTACTAAAGCCAGGGCTCCTATTTTTTTTAATAACATCCTATTCAAAAAATTTAGTGTTTAAAACTTAAGGCTCAAAGTAGCGTACACATGGCGAGGCGGTTGAACAAAATAGGCCGGTTCCGTAGTTCCGTTAAAAGGAGCACCGTAGGTATAGTACAACTCATCGGTAATATTATTGAGCTGTATGCTCAGGCTGTGCTCACGCCAAAAGTTCCAGCGGGCGGCTGCATCAAATACCAAAGACTCAGGTACCGTTAAATCCGGGTTATTGGTGAGTTCCATAAATGACTCACTCAAATAACGAGCAGAAACCGAAAACTCCAGACCCTGCACCGGCTCGTAGGCCAGTGTACCCAGCAAGTTCAATTCAGGACTCAGGATAGGTGTTACATCTTCATATACCTCTTCCGAATCCTCCGGCCGGTAGCTACTGATCTTAGCGTTGAGGTAGGTAGCCTGGGCCCGCAACTGAAAAGCCGGTAAAAATTGCCAGGCCCCGCTTAGCTCCAACCCTGCTCGGTAACTGCTCTCCTGGTTACGGTACACCTGCACAAAGCCTTCGGGAATGAATTCTCCGATGGGCGCAATCTCGTTTTCAAACAGCATGTAAAAACCGTTTACCTGCAGGTTTACCTTTTCGGTGCGCCAGCGGGCACCGGCCTCAATATCATTTACGTATTCAGGATCTACACTGTTCTCATCCTGCACAATCGGCAGGTTAGATGCATTGATCTGTGTAGAACCCAGTATATCGAAGCGGGTAGGTTCGCGACCGCTCTTGCCGTACGAAGCGTACAACTGCCAGTTATCGTTCATGCTATACGTAACGCCCACCTTGGGGTTAATAAAGAGGTAATTGCGATTAGGAATGGCAGGGTCTTGACCCAGAAAATCAGGGTCTGGCGTAAAACTGATCTGTATGGCACGTAACTGCACGTCCCCAAAAAACTCAAAATCGCCCCACTCCTGCTGAATCTTTCCAAATACAGAAACCTCATCCTTTTGAGAGCGGTCATCGTAATAAGGTGATTCACGGTTAGGAATTATATATTCTACGTTGTTGCGCTGAAAGATATAGGCATGCACCCCGCCACTGAGGCTGGTGGTAGCATTCTCAAAATCATGGTTCACAAAGCTCATTAAGCCATAATGATCATTGTGTAGCGGGTAATTGATTTGCTCAAAGTTGCCACTATCATTGGTATAGCCGGATGGGAAGTCACCTCCTGCCCCACCGTAATAGGCCGTAGTAACCAATGAGGTACGTAGAGCCAGTCGCCAGGTATGTTGCAACTGGAATAACCACTGGCCAAAATCATCCACATCATTGGCCGAAATATAATTGGTGCGCGGGTCGCTCTCAATATCCGAAAGCGCTACGGGGAGGTAAGCCAGTCCGTTTTGCGAACGACCGGCAAAACCGGTGAATTTCACTGCGTGCCGATCACCAAAGTAGCCCCCTGAAAAGAAAAGTGAGTTGGAATTGGTACCGGTATTGTATCGGTAGCCATCCGATTGTATATGACTAATACGACTGTAAAAAGAGGTGCGGTTTTTCATCAGGCCGGTATGTACCTCAGCACTGGCACGAGCGGTACCAAACGACCCCCCGGTTAACTGTAGTTCCGTGCCAGGTTGGTTACCGGTAAGCGAAAGTGACTCAAAATTAATGGAACCGGCATAGCTGGCCACTCCATTGGTACTGGTGCCCACTCCTCTTTGTATCTGCACGGATTCAATGCTATTTCCAAAATCGGTGAAGTTGGAGAAGAATACGCCCTGGTCCAGCATATCGTTAAGGGGCACTCCGTTGAGCGTAATGTTGATACGGCTTTGATCGATACCCCGTAAACGCATTTGCCCGTAATTACTCAAACCGGTACCGGATTCGGAGTAGCTTACAATGGAGGGTGAGATCTCTTCCAACAGGAAAGCTCCATCCTGCCCCGTGTACACTTTTTCGATGTCTTTTTTAGCGACCGTAACCTGCGATACGGGTGCATTTTCACCGGCCCGAACAGCCTGTATGGTTACTTCTTCCAGTTCACTCACCTTTAAGGTGTCTCCGCTTTGAGCGTGTAAGCTTGAACTGAGCAGTTGAAGGCCTGCCAGGCCAGATAGGATAAACAGTGGATACCTTTTCATATCAATTTGCTTTAATACGAAAGGAAACCGGGGTGTACCTCCTTTAAATTTATTATTCCGTTTGTTGAGCTTCGTGTATAGAAGCTCCCCTTTACTCCCTACGCCAGCATTATCTGGATCAGGTATGGCCTTTGTTAAAAGACCCGGGTGTAATCTCAGCCCCACGCCAAAACGTGAAGCACCCCGTGAGAAAGCGCGAAGGTATAAAGTGTTTCGGTTTTGGCAAAAATTCAGGCTCTTTCCGATTTTTTAACACGAATACTGTAGCCGGTTTTGCCAGAATCGATAATTTCGCCCCGCCCCGGAGCTCAGCTCGCGGGGCTTTTTAATTCAACCCCAAATGAAAAAAACACTCTTAGTAATCTGTCTTTTAGGCACTTCCATTTCTTACGGACAAAGTCGCCTGCTGGATACCGCCTTGGTTTCAGCCTCGAGGCTTAACACCAGTTTGCAAAGTGCCAACCGCAATGTTCAGGTGATTGAAGGCGATGAAATTGCCAATGCCCCGGCCAATAGCGTTGCCGAGTTGCTGGATTTTGTAATTGGTATTGATGCACGCCAGCGCGGAATGTTCGGTACGCAAACCGATCTGAGTATAAGAGGCGGTACCTTTGAGCAAGTACTGGTTTTGGTAAACGGGGTTCGCCTGAGTGACCCCCAAACCGGACACCACCTGATGAATCTCCCGGTACAGAAATCCGACATTGAACGGATTGAAGTACTGCTGGGTGGCGGCTCCTATATTTTTGGCGGTAATGCCTTTAGCGGGGCGGTAAATATTATTACCAAGGATGCCACCGAAGATAAAGTTACGGCCAGGGCCATGATCGGGTCTTTTGACAGTTACCAGGCTGGTTTTTCGCAACAACTGGCCGGTGAGTACCACCAAACGCGCCTTTCAGTCAATACCTCGGCTTCGGAAGGCTTTAAACCCAATACTGATTTCAATAACACCAACCTGTACGGACAAAGCACCCTTCGCCTGGGTAAGCACAACCTGAACCTTTCGGGGGGTTATACCTGGCAAAATTTTGGTGCGCAGAATTTTTATTCGGATAACTTTCCGGAGCAATACGAAAAGACCCGCACTTTATTTGTAAACGCTGGTTTGAAGTCGGGGGACAAGGTGACCATTGACCGCCAGGTGTATTGGCGCAGGAACTGGGATGAATTCCAACTATACCGCGAAGGACCGGGCTTTTATGAATACGATAATGGCCTCTTCATAAAGGGTAATGATACAGCGGCTTCTTTTTATACCGGTCATAACTACCACCGCTCCGATGTGTTGGGCGGCAAACTGGAAGTACAGTTCAGCTCGGCCTGGGGCAAAACATCACTAGGAGGTGAATACCGTTACGAAGAGGTAGTGAGCAACAACCTGGGTGAGCCTTTGGCTGCTCCTATTACCATCGATGCTGAAAGGGGTGCCTATTCCCTGGGCGTGGACCGCCACAACCTGTCCTTCTCAGTTCAACAATACAAAAAAGCAGGGCGTTTTGATCTTTCGGCTGCTTTAATGGTCAATTACACCACCCCCTACGAGCCGGGGCTTTACCCTGCCCTTACTGCGGGTTACAACATCAACCGCAATCACAAACTGTATGGCTCTTTTAACCGCTCCTTCCGCCTACCCTCCTATACGGACCTTTATTACCGGTTAGGTGGTGCCGTGGGCAGCAAGGATCTGCGTCCTGAAAACTCACTCAACTACGAGTTGGGCTACAAATTCATGGCTAAGCACCATTTCTTTAATGTAAGTCTCTTCCGCAGGGAAGGCACCGATATTATCGACTGGATACAGCGTTGCGATACTTGTAACCTGGTGGCCAGCAATACCTCCCAGGTAAATTTTAATGGAGTTGATGTAAGCTGGAGATTGAAAGGACTTGGCTTTCAGAACAGCCTGAATATGGACTTTTTAGAGGTAGGTTATAGCTACATCATTACGGATGATCAGGACCCGGATTATGAATCATTGTATGTATTTGATTACCTCACCCATAAAGCCACACTACGCAGCCAGCACAGTATTATCAAGGGTTTAAAGCTGAGTTACTCCCTTAGCTATCAGCAGCGCAACGGTAGTTATACAGACGCTGAGAGTGGTGATCTCACGGATTACCCTTCAATATTTCTGGTGGATGCCAAATTGCTCTACCAGTGGAAGAGCTTTGATTTCTCGGTTTCGGGGCAAAACCTACTGGACAAACGTTACTTTGACCGTGGTAATGTGGAGTTACCCGGGGCCTGGTTATGGGCTGGAATTGAAGTGAGCCTTTAGGGCTTACTTCAGTTTTTCATTGCTGTGATGGCGGTCATGGTCGCGTTTGGTTTTCTTCTCCATGCGTTTATCAAAAGCGGCTTGGAGGTCAACCCCGGTTTGGTTGGCCAGGCATACGGTTACAAACAGTACATCTGCCAGTTCCTCGCCCAGGTCTTTGGCCTTGTCAGATTCCTTTTCGCTTTGTTCACCGTACCTGCGGGCAATGATGCGGGCTACCTCGCCTACTTCTTCTGTTAGCTGCGCCATGTTGGTGAGTTCGTTAAAATAACGCACTCCATGCTCCTGTATCCAACGGTCCACAATTTCCTGAACTTGTTTTATTCCCTGGCTCATTCAATTATACTTAAAGGCACTAAAGTAAAAAGCCACAGGAAATCCTGCGGCTTTTAAACCAAATAATTACCTTATTGAGGTTACTTCACGATGAAAATTTTCTGTTCGCTTTGGGCTCCGGAAAGAATTTGCAAAACGTAGGTTCCGGCAGGTAGCGTGGATACTTCCAGGCTGATTTCCTTTGCACCGGCTGAACGGCTTTCTTCACTTTTAACAAGGGCTCCGTTTACATTGTAAACGTTCAGGATAACGTCTTCCGTAAAACCAATGTTACTTACTACATTTAATACAGAACTAACAGGGTTCGGGTACAACTGGATTCCGTTCAAAGGACCTAATTCCTCCAAACCAATCAGTTCTTCGATATCCAAAAGATAACGAGGCATAATCTGGTAGCCGCTCAGGTAAGGAATACTAGGGTCAAATTGGGTACCGATGCCCGTAAGGCGGAAGGAGTTGGTGAGTATTGGGGTACCATAAATATCGGTGTCCTCATCAATACGCATTACGTAGGTATTGGTACCATCGGAAACGTTTACATTGAAAGAACCGCCACTGGTTTGCCATTGTGCAGGGTTCACAATAGTTACACTATCCAGTTGAATCAATTGACTCTCGGTGGCTTCGCCCAATTGGGTAACTACCGTAGGTATATTCAAGGTGTTTCCTCCCGACCAAAGCCGGATGGTATCCGGCTCAATCTCCAACAAACCGTTGAACTGCAAAATACGACCGGAAACAGAGATGCTATCTCCTTCGGTAACCGTGTAACCAAATTGCTTGCTACTGCTGAATACGGCAATACCCCCGGTTTGATCGATAAGGGTAAACTGCAAACCGGCCGGCCTCAGGTTCACTCCGTAAACGATTCCAGTCAACTCACAATCCACATTTACCGAATCGGCTTCACCGTTAGGGTCCAGGTTATTAATCTGGTCAACGGTGTAATTGGGATAAGGATCAAAACCGGTTCCGGTAACGTCAATACTCAAACGGGCCGCTCCAGCTAAATTCACTACCGAATCGGTAAAGGAAATATTGGCCGATGGAGCAAAGCGAACGTAAATAGTGTCCTGCAAGGAGCCATTGTTCTGCGCAATAAAAAGCGAATCGGTATAACCCCCGTTAATATTAAAACTGATGGGGAATTCGGCAGAGGTCACAATATTCAAATCACCCAAAAGGTATTCACCATCCACTACAAAAAACTGGGCGGCTGAAGTATCGTTCTCGACCACACTACCGAAGTTGAGGCTGGTAGCAGTCAGTGAACTCAGGCTGGCCGGAAGATTTACAATATCCGCTTGGTAACGCGGCAATACCTGGTAACCGGTGTCATAGGGTGCAGAAGGATCAAACTGCCCACCGATACCCGTTACATTAAAATAACCTACGGGTGCTGGTTGACCGTAAATGTTTACGTCATTGTCAATACGCATTTCAAACACATCAGTGCCATTGGTGATATCTACATTAAAGCCGCTTCCGCTATTGGTCCACTGGGTGGGGTCCATCACGATTACTTCGTTGATCTGTATCAAGTCGCTTTCGGTAGCCTCACCGAGGTTGTTAACCACGGTAGGTTGTTTCAAGGTTTTACCGGAAGCGATCAGGCTCAGCGTATCTGGCTCAATTTCCAAAAGACCATTAAACTGTACAATCTCACCTTTTACCATAATACTATCGCCTTCCTGAACGGTGTAGCCAAAGTTTCCGTTGAAGTTGAAAACTGCAATACCACCGGTGTTGTCACGCAGGGTAAACTGCAAACCGGCTGGCCTCAGGTTTACTCCGTACACTATTCCATAAAGGGTGGTATTTACTCCGGATGAATCGGCAACCAGATTAGCATCTAAACCATTGATCATATTAATATCATAGGCCGGGTAAGGATCCAGAACGTTGGCATTAAGGTGCGTCCAAACCGCAACATCACTTACGTTGGAAATAGAATCGGAAACCATACCGATGCTGGTAGCTATAAAACGAACGTAAACCGAATCATCCAGCAGACCCATGGCATCAGGCATGGCCATCACACTGGTTGAAAAGTTGATACCATCCAGGCTCACCTCAAAATTAGCGGGAGCATTAATGGTCACGTTTTGGGTAAGATAGGTTCCGTCCAGTTGATAGGCCAGCACCGCTGAAGTATCCCCCAGGCTTACGTTGCCAAAGCTCAGTGTATCATTATTGGAAGTCAAAGTGGCGGGAATGGCCGTAATATCCGTCTGGTAACGTGGCAACAACTGATAACCTTCAGTATAGGGCGAAGAATTATCAAACTGGCCACCGATACCGGTAATATTCAGGAAGCCGGTGGGTACAGGCTGGCCGTAAAGATTTACATCATTATCAATTCGTACTTCAAAGGTATCGGTACCATTGGTTACATCCACGTTAAAACCGGAACCGCTGTTGGTCCATTGAGTAGCATCCACCAGGTACACTTCCAACAGTTGAACGAGGTCACTTTCGGTAGATTCGCCCAGGGCGGCAACCACAGCGGGGGTTTTTAATACAGCATTAGACTTCAGGAACTCCACAGAATCGGGAGCCATTTGCAATAAACCGTTAAACTGGTTGAGTGAACCATATAAGGTGATGCTATCTCCCTCCTGAACATTGTAGGCGGAAACCGGACTAAAGTTGAAAACGTTGATTCCGGCCGTGGCATCGATCATGGTAAACTGTAAACCCGAAGGCCTGAGATTCACCCCGTACACTACGCCCGAAAGCGACATAGCCACGTTGGCGGAATCCGCAACCCCATTGGCATCCACTCCATTAACCTGGGCAATCTGGTAGTGTGGGTAGGGGTCAAAGCCCGATCCGTTAAGCACGGCATAAACGGTATCCGCAGAGGGAGTGGTATGCATGATAGAATCGTTGTAATTGTCCACCATAGTTGGGTTGAATTTTACGTAGATATCCAATTGTGAGTTCAGGCCGCCAAACAATATTAAGGTATCGTTAAAAAGACCATTGGGAGAAAGGGATACCTCGTAGGGTGCGGGAGCAATAATTTCAATGTCGTCATAAATATTCTGTGCATCTATGGTGTATATCCTGGTTTCGGTAGTGTTGATCATTTTAGGACCAAAATCAAGGGGGCCACTGCTATACACTACGTCCATTCCGGGTTCATTAACCACACAGGCTTGCATTTGGTGGTTACCAAAAAAGCTCACGTTACTATTTGGAAAAACCATCCATTCATTAGCTGCACTCAGCCCCCAGTTGGTTTGACCTTTACGCACCGTGCTGTCGCGCACCAAAGTATAGTCGTTAGTAGAACCGTTTACACCGTTGGTACCGGTTACCGTCCACTCGCTGCCAGGGTCGGTACCTACTACGCCTATAACATCAATGATTACCCCGTTTTTTTCAAGGGTAATGGCGTCATCACCGGTGAAAATTCCGGCCCACGGAAAAGAATATACGCTGTCTGCCTCACTCTTTAAGGTAGCATTGGTGGCCGGATGATTAGTAGTGGCCGAAAATGTTTCACCGGGTGCCAGAACACCCACCATTGAACTGGTGCGGGTGGGTGACGCGCTTCCATTACCATACATATTTAAGGTATAGCTACTTAAATTTATGGCACTTGATGAGGGATTATAAATTTCAATGGAGTTATAAGGCACCGATCCTTCCCGGTATTCTGAAATGAACAAATCAGAGCAGTCTGCTCCACTGGAAGATGCAGGGATGGAATCCGCCAGGTTGGTGGTAGTAAAACTGACCTCTGTACCTGCGCCCCAATTGTTGCCATCGCGGGAGAATATTTTGAAAAAATATTGGGTTTGATTGTCAAAGTTGGTTAGGGTAACCGTATTACCGGCACCTGCATACATGGCAAATTCACCGGGCACTACTTCCATACCGTTTTTATAATTAGTGTTGGTAATGATGGAGGAAGTACTACCACCGGGTTTATAGCTAATACTGGATTCGGAAGCAATAATGAGAGCCTCATCCCAGCAAGTAGGTGGAATAGTCCAGTCCAACCTAATCTGACGCATCTGCTCTGTGGTCATAAAGTTAGTCACCATATTTGGCTGTTGGCAGGTGGTGGAATCCCCTAAAAGCACATTGTCAAAATAATGAGTTTCTGCACTTGAATTGTTATTGATGCCGACTCGAATTTGTATGGAATCTCCGGTGGGAACATTGGCCCGGATATATTGGGCGCTGAAATTACCGCTGAGCTTTACCAACTCAACAAAAGCACCACCATCCAGCGAGTAAGAAAGCTGTATAAAATCTCCAGATTCGAAACCGGTAGCAGCCTGATCCACCAAAACGGAAGCAAATGGGGCACTCAAACCGGTAATATCTATTTGCGGTGAAAGCCAGTATCCGGTAGCTCCCGAAGTACCCGATCCGTCCATATTGGTGCCCGCAAAACGATCTCCACTTTGCACGTTAAAAGTCATGGCATTGGGGGCTCCCGACAGGTCAATGCTCCAGTTTACGCCACTAGTATTACCCAGACCTTTACCATTTTGATTGGTAAAACCTTCGTAATAAATGGTATCGGATTGCCCAGTTGCAAGCGATGAAATCCCTACCCATAATAATAGAGACCGGTAAATAAAAGAATACTTTTTCAGGAACATTTTTTTGAATTATTTTAATTTAATTACCGGCCGAAAATAGATATATATGCCTCTCTGATAACTCGTATGTAGAGGTTTAATAAATGGTTAATTATTGCTTAATGTAATAGCGGGGCTCTTTTTATCGGGATAATGTTAAAAAGCCTTTTAAGATTTCTGTTCCTTCCACCAGGTACATATAGGTACCGGCAGCACAATCGTTTCCATTGTGTTTACCGTCCCATTTAAAATTAAGATCGTTGGATTGGTAAACGAGACCGCCCCAACGGTTGTAAATGGAAATGGAAAATACCGGCCAGCCCTGGCCTGCTACCGTGAAGAAGTCATTAATCCCATCGCCATTAGGGGTAAACACATTGGGCACTTCCATTTGGGGCTCCAATGGTTCTTCAATAAAAATGGTTACGGACCTGGTAAGGGTATCTGAGCAGCCCTTATCCGATGTAGCAACCAACGAAACCTGATAGGTTCCTTCCTCCGAAAAAGTATGGCCGGGCGACTCCTGTGAACTGCCAGAACCATCCCCAAAATCCCAGGTATAACTGAGCATATTTCCGATTGAAAAATTCTCAAATACTATGGTAGTGGGGTTTCCCTGGTCCGCAGCAAAGTCAAAATCGGACTGCACCTTTTCAAAATCCAACTGGTACGTAACGATGCTATCGCACAGGCCCGGAAAGGCCGGTTTGCTTATGGTAATGGAGGTGTCGGATGAAAGATAAAGCCCATTAATGAGAATAGAATCTCCTGCACACCGTTCCAGCTTAACTACTTTTTGAGGGAGTGGATTTATGGTGAGTTGGGTGTTGATCACACTGTCGCAACCCGCAGTTCCAGCCAAGGTATCCCTATAGGTTCCGGCTATATTTTGCCACGCACCCTGCAAAAAAATACTATCGCCCTGGCAAAGGTCGATGTTCCTGAAGCCTTGTAAAATATTATCGATGGTAAGCCGGGTGGTAACAATGCTGTCACAACCGCTTGCTGAAACCAGGGTATCGCGGTAATTACCATCTACCTTACGCCATGCCCCTCCAATAAATAAACTATCACCATTACAAATGGTAACACTGGCAAAGGATTGCGCAATTGGTATAAGATTCAAAGCCGTGGTAATTACACTATCGCAACCTCCGGTTGTTTGTAGTGTATCCACGTAATTCCCGGATGATTTCCGCCATTCCCCACCCAGAAAAACACTGTCGCCCGCACATATCTCAAGATTTTGGGCATGGTTGAAAGCGGCTAATACATTTAATTGGGTGGTGATGATACTGTCACAGCTATTTTGAGCCTGTAGCGTATCGCGGTAAAGTCCGGGGCTTTGGCGATAAGTACCGGCAATCAGTACGCTATCGCCATTGCATATTTCAATAGAATTCGAAATATCAAAGCTTGACAACACTTGCAGATTGGTTACCACTACTGTATCGCACCCACTTCCGCTAACGATAGTATCCCGGTAAATTCCGGATATTTTCCTAAAACTATTTTGCAGAAAAACACTATCGCCCTGGCAGATCTGCAGGTTTTCATTGCGTTGTGGTTTAGGGAGAACCAGCAGGTTGGTCTGGTATATACTATCACAGAAATACTGAGAACTCAGTGTATCGTAAAAGGTGCCAGAATTCTTTCGGTAGGCACCTCCGATAAAAACACTGTCGCCCTGGCAAATGTTAAGCGATTGTTGCACCACAGCGGGAGTTGGGTTGTAAGAAGTAGAATTTAAAGCCAGGCAGTTTGGAGCGGAAACAATCCAACCCTGAACGGCAACGGTAGAATTATTGGGCCAGGAATTAATTGAAGTTCCATCCGTTGATGTATAACGGATGCAGTTATTATTGGTACGTACAATTTTCTTTTGGAAAAGCCCATTGGAAACGCTTCCAATACGGGGCGAAACGCTGGTTCCGTAAAGATTGATCATGTCAATATTCTGCCCGCCTTTACTGAGACGGATACAGTCGTTTCCATTCACCCCGTTACTGCCAAAGTTAGCATCGGAGGGACAGCTTGAGCCACCGCCTTTTACTACATAAACATCGCCCGGAGCCAGAGTACCGCTTAGGTTGATGGTTCCGTTATTGGTAAGGTTACCGTTGTTGTGGCCACTGAGCACATAACCACTCATATTGATGGGTGAAGGCGTAGGATTATAAATTTTCACCACCACTCCTGAACCGGAGGATTCATCCAGGTATTCCACCAGCATTAAATCGTCCAGTTGCGCCTGAACGGAAAAGCCAAAGACCATAAAAATCAAGGCTATGTAATGTTTCCTCATTACCAATTTCATCATCTAATTAAATTTATCACCCCTGACTTTTGAGTATTACCATTAATGCTCATTACGTAGGTATAAACTCCTGCGGCACATTGCTGACCGTTAAAAGTGCCGGGCCATTCGAACTGACTGTTATACGATTCAAAAACCTTTTGCCCCCAACGGTTGAAAATTTGTATGTAGAAGGCTGGATTACCCTGAATTGAAATCCTGAAATTTTCATTGATACCATCATTATTAGGCGTAAAACTGTTGGGTATAAATACCTCATATTCCGGCTCAGGAGCGGCTATAACCACCTGGTTGGAAATGGAATCCTGGCAGCCATTAGCCGTTCTTATGGTAAGCCCTACGGTATAAAGGCCCGGGGAAGAGTAGTAATGAACGGGGTTAGGCTCTTCAGATATACTACCGTCACCAAATACCCACTGCTGGCTTTCTGCTGGGGATGACTGGTTGGTAAACTTTATACCCAGTTCATTGTCAATTCGGGCGTAATCAAAGGCTGCATTGGCATCATAGCGTATAACCTCTGCGGTTATGGTGGAATCGCAGCCGGATGGATTGTTTTGATTGAAGGTAATTACCGTGTCCGTGGAATAGTATTGCCCATTGATCAGGGTGCTATCCTCCGGGCATAATTCAATGATCTGGTACCCAAAGAAATTACTAACCACATCCAATCGGGTATTTACCAGACTATCACAACCATTCCACGAAACCAGGGTATCCGTGTAAAGCCCTGCATTACTTTGCCATGCTCCGGCTAAAAAGACACTGTCGCCATTACAAATTCGCTGGACTGTATTACCAACCGGAACCGGGTAGTTAGCCAAATAGGTAGCCGCTATGCTGTCGCAGCCATTAGGCCCCGTAAATGTTTGATCGTAAGTTCCGGGAGCACTGCGCCAGGCCCCGTTAATAAAGAGGCTATCTCCTGTACAAACCATAACGGTATCGATGGACTGCCCCAGCGGCAGAACATTCAAAATGGTGGTAATTACGCTATCGCAACCTGTATTTGTGGATAGGGTGTCGTAATAAATTCCGGCTGCGGTTTGCCAACTGTTTTGAAGAAGAAGGCTGTCGCCATTACATATCTCCACCGTTGCACTAAAGCTCTTTACCAGGGCTAGCCGCAAGAGTACAGAACTGATACTATCGCAACCATTGGCAGCTTGTAGCGTATCTGTATATAAACCGGCCTGGCTCCTCCAGTTTTGCCCTATCAGCACACTATCGCCCTGGCAGATCTCCACGGTATCTTCGGAAGAAGGAGATGGTAAGGTGTTGAGTATGGTTTGATGGATGCTATCACAGCCATTGGTTCCGGTAAGTGTATCGTAATAGGTTCCCGCCAGCTTTTGCCAATTGTTCTCCAGGAAAATACTGTCGCCTTCGCAAATGGTTGCATTGGCTCCACTAAGGTCGTACGGAGTTACCAAAAGCTGGGTTTCCACCACGCTATCGCAAAAAGCAGAACCGGTGTAAGTTTCGTAATAAGTACCGGCCGTTTTACGGTACAGCCCGTCAATCAGAACACTGTCGCCCTGGCAAATTTGCGTAAAAGTGCGCACCGAATCCCGGTTTGGCGTATAGGGTGAGCCCGGGCCAAAACACTGCACAGCGGTGGCATTCCAGCCGGGATGTGAAAAGATCATATTGGAAGGCCACGAGTTTGCGGACACACCGTTGGTGGAGGTATATCGAACGCAGTTACTATTCTTACGAATCAGGCGGTTGTGATAAAACAAGCCATTATTCTGCGCATAATTAGCGGAGGCATTGTTAATCATATCTACAAAAGCTCCGTTTTTAAGCAAGGCAACCGCATCGTTACCATTTACACCACCCCCTATATTCTTATCCTTAGGGCATGGGTAGCCAGAGTTCCCCACTACGTAAACCGCACCGGAATTTAGTATTCCGGAAAGATTAACGGAAGCGGTAGGTGTGGCCACTCCATTATTATAAACCGCTACACTGTAGGTTGTAAGGTTAATGGCATTAGCCGTAGGGTTATAAATTTTTACGGCCAGACCATTTCCCGAATTCCAATCCACATATTCCACAATCATCAAATCATCCAACTGGCCAAAACCAACAGAGGATAGTATTAAACCAAATAAGGTGAGAAAAAATCGCTTCATTTTATGGCCGCCTTGGGTAGTGCAACATCCATTTTGAATTGCCGTGCAAAAGTAAATTCAGGATGTTTTTCAGATATTAAGTACGTTTTATATACTCTTTAACTATTTGGAACTATTTTAACCAGATTCATAAGGTTAAAATTTCGGGAAATATGGGCGACCGACTTTTCTATACTTTCCAGTGAGGTATTTTTGATGGTTTTTTTCAGGAAGCTTCTCAACTCGGAACTCACTTTTTTACCCACCTTCATCTTGCTGAGCATCCTCTTTAGTAAACCCAGATCAGAATCCATGGTAGCGTAGTACCCAATCCGTAAATTATTAAAGACGTGGAGCAGGATATTTTCGATGGCTGCCCAGCCGGAATACACGTCCAAAAACGAAAAGTACACGCGGGAACGCAGCAGGATAGAGGAACTCTTTTCATGATTACCCCGGTAATACTCCTTCAGAGCCATTAAATATTCAAATTGCACTTGAGTGGACAGGTCGGTGGGTTCAAACTCCTCCGGCAGCATGGTATCCACAAAGTTCACCAAATCAGCATAAGACTCCATCTCTACTTTTTCCAGGCATTCGCTGTACATAAAAAAGTAAAAGCTGGAGTCAAACATCTGGTGTCCCTGAACCTGTACTATATTTTTCCTGATCCGCTTTTGGTTGGCCCTGAACTTATTATCCTGCCTGGTGAGGTAGTAAAAACGACTGTACAGGCATTGAATGGCTACCGTACAATTTGGGTAACGGTCCGCCACCAAAGGGTCTTCATACACTTTTTTCAGTTCATCGAGCTCATAGAGATAATCCTGGCTTCTGGCAGAATCAAAAAAGTGATTGAGCTCCAGGGTAAGCTTGCTGCTCAAGCGTAAGAACTTCGCGCTTTTGTTATCCAGTTTTTGGCAAAGGGAATCAACTTCAGCAACTGCCTCACGGCCCAAAGCATAAACATGCTGACTGGGGTAATAAAATAAATCCTGCGTAACCAATACACGGAAGTAGAATATCTCCTCCAGGTGATTGGTGTACCGCTGTTTTTCATTAGCTGCTTCTATAAGGGATCGGTACTTCCCAAACTTTCGCTGGTCATGACGGTATAATAAACAGTAGCAGAAATAAACTTCTCTCAATTCGGCATAAAGCTCCAATGCCTTGCACTTTTTTTGAAGCATCTTGAGCTGCCTCAGTAAAATGCTTTTGTCATTAGAGTACACCAGGGCACGAACATTCTGAATCATTTCGCGGGTACGTACAGTTTCCGTACGGTTCAGCTCTAGCTTCACGTCCACCAGGTCGTTCAATAAGCGATTCTTGAGAGTGTATAGGTTGGTCAGGTTACCTCCGTAGGAAATGGCGTGGCTCAGCTCCTTATTACTCATACGCGAATTGCTTTGCTGCAACACCTCTAATAACTTCACTTTTTTTTCCTGATTCCGAATACGATTTCGCAGGAGGTAAATCTCCTTAGCCGTTAGGTTGTGAAGCGCAACTCGTAGGTAATCCATAACTTTGAGAGAGTTTACTCAAAAGTAGGGGAATACTCACCTTGAAAAACTTTGTGGAATTTTCTTAACAATGCTCTAAAAGTAATTTAATGTAAGGTTTTAAAGAGATAAGCTTTTTAGTTTCACACTTACGCTATCCATAGCAGATAATTACCACCCGCTAAATACCAGCTAAACGAATAAGGACGATATCCGGGCTTTGACAAGAGAAACGGAGTAAGCCCGGGACTACTTAATGATGTAATATGTACACCTTTTTTTCTCTCTCAACAAAACCGGATACCTTCCTAAACTCAGGTATTATTTAGTTATTAAGCTTATGTAAGATGAAGCCTTAATGAGCAATCATTACCTTGCGGCTGATTCCCTTAAAATATTCAGACTTTATTGTAACAATATACATACCTGAAGGCCAATGGGAAACATCAATAGATTCATAAAAACCTGCTTTCGAAAATTCATTGATTTCACTCATCCATACTACCTGACCCGTTGTACTGGTAACGTATAATTCTGCATCTAATTCAGCTTTTAGAGCATTATCCATTGTAAGATTAAGAGTTAACTGATCATGGGCAGGATTGGGGTAAACCTGCATGGTATAACCTTCCACAAGTGTAGTACCCACCACTGGTTTAGCTACGGACTCTGCTGGGGCGCAGGTTTCCATTACATGAAACCCGATGTAGGTGTCGGTATTGTTGGGATAAACCACCCATTCTGAAGAAGCACTGATACTCCAGTCCAACTGCCCGGCTTGAACCGCAGAGTCGCGAACCAAGGTGTAACTGGCCGTGGCTCCATTAACACCGTTAGTACCGGTAACAGGCCAGGAGGAACCGGGATCGATTCCGATTTGACCAACTACATCCAGGGTATCAAAACCACGAAATAAGGCAATGGCATCATCGCCCGTATAAAAAGTAGCTCCCGGAAAGCTGGACTCGGTTTGATCCACATTACCGGTAATTCCGGCCAGGCTTGCGGTAAATGGAGCAATCACAAAAACATCGTTAGGATAAATGACTCCTTTCAAATCAGCATAGTTGTAGCTGGTGGAGCCATTGGCATACATGCGCAACTGGTATTGGCCATCCAGGATAACCGGATTTGCCGATGGATTGTAAATTTCGATAGCGGTATTTCCACCGGAGGCGCGGATATACTCGGAAATAAACGGGTTGGCACATTGATTTTCGGGATCGCATTCATAGTAGTAATGGTTTCCCAAAGAATCAGTAAAACCGCTGCTTTCTACTATCCAGTGCGATGAACTGAAAGTCCAGTTACCACTTCCATTTTGGATATAATCTTCACGGATTAAGGTATTATCTGCCGTGGAACCTCCCCCTACTGTCCAGCCAGACGCTCCCGGATCTTGGCCGATGCGACCAATGATATCCAAAGTATCTCCACTGCTGGTGTTCACCAAGGCTACTGCATCATTCCCGGTTAGTAAGCTATCCAAAAGACTGCTGGTGACATCAGATACGGAGGTGATAGAGGAACCGGCACTGGCGGCACCGATAACGTAAACATCTCCAGCTGTTAAAGTACCGCTCAAGGCCAGGGTATGACCGGCCGTGAGGGCGGTTTGACCATCCGGATAAAACTCCAGTTGGTAATGGCTCAGATCCACCGTTGTAGCGGTGGGATTAATGATTTCCAGAGCGCGATCATTTCCACTACCCTCCACATATTCTGTAAAGAAAAGGTCTCCGCAAGGCCCAACACCTGTACTCGGCCCATCCGGCAAGTCAACGGCAAAGCGAGCTACTACCGGCAGGTGGTCGGACATATTGTACAGATCCTGCACCAAACTATCGGGGTATAAAGTATTGGTAGGGGCTGCCGTTAAAGCCGTATTAAAGTGGTTTCCGTCATTACCCAAAGCCACATAAGAACCACTTACATACTCCATGCGGTTGGAGCCCTGTATAATATCGTTGGTACAAAGAATAAAATCAAAACGATCGTCCATGCCACCGGTGGCGCCACCACCAAAAGAGGTAGTGCGGGTAGATTGGGTGTGGATCAGTTCATAATCTGAGTTATTATGCCATATACCGGCCTCGTTTAAAGGATCATACAGTTGGCAGGCACCCGAACCTAAAAAAGTGGTGTAGGCACCCTCGGTGCTGTTGTACACATTGAAGTCGCCAATCAAAAAGTGATTATCTATGTTACTTTTTCCGTCCAGATTATTGCGGATAGCCGTTGCTGCGGAGCTACGGGAACTTTCGTCAGAAGTGGTACTGCCTGCTTTGAGGTGAGTAACGTAAACTGTAAAAAACACGGTATCCTGGTGAAACGCCAGGTTGGGATCTTTCACATAAAAAAGGTAACCATCGGTTTCACGTGGCGAGGTGCTAATCACATATTGCTCCACCAACTCCAGCTTATCTTCATTATAGTAAGCATTGTTGTTCAAGCTATTATTAGCTGCAAAGGAGGCTTTCTCATAGCTGGGGGCACCATCAAAATTAAGGGCATTGGTCAAAATATAATTAGCCCCTGTAGTATTGGTCAATTCATTTACTACAAAAACATCGGGCTTAACGTATTTAAGAATGTGCTTGAGGTAATCATCAGCCCGGCCAATGGTGCTGCCCGGGTATTGTAAAAGGTTATACCCCATTACGGTAATGGTATCATCCTGGGCTTTGGATTTAAAGGCACCAGCAAAAAGCATAAAAAGCGAAAGAATTATGGCATAATTCGCTTTTTTTTGAGTGAATATAGTTGTTGTCATTAGAGTGAGTTTTTTTTTCAGTGTTTATAAAAAAGAAACTGCCCCCTCACGGAGGCAGTCCCTTTATTTGCTTATGATTTACTCAAGAATCAACTTACCAGTAGCTACACCGCTATCGGTAGTGATGTGATAGATGTAAATTCCTTTAGGCTGATCATGAAGATCAACTTCAAGAACATCCATGTCCTGGTTGATTTCAATGTCCATAACCACACGTCCGCTAATATCCATAATACGGAAAGTAGCATCGGCAGAAATTTCCATTTCAAAGTTCACACGACCGGTTGTTGGATTAGGATAAACGTTTTTAACCAATCCTTCAACGTCAATAGAATTGCTATTGAGGATGTTGGAAGTTTTGCTGGAACTACTGCTTCCACAGCATGGGAAACTGAATGCACCAAACTGAATACCACCAATGAAATTAGCTTCAACCGAACCCAGGGTTGGAGGTACAGCACCAGCCGTATCAGCGGTCAAACGATCCCAGAAGGTAGCACCTAATTCGGTATCATCTTCACCGGTGAATACATACTTGATACCTGTGCTGGAAGAGAAATTTTTCACGGGACCACCAAGGTCATTACTTCCTGCGGCAATAGTTAACCACCCACTTAAAGAACCGTAACCTAAGCCGTGATAGAAAGCAGGCTCACCCGTTTCGATATCATTACAACCGGGGCAACGTACCTGGAATCCGTCACCGGTATTGCTCAAGCCAACTCTACCCGTCCAGCTGGAAGAAGTAGTGTAGTTGTTACCGGAAGGATCACAATAGTCGCAATTGCTGGAGCTTGGGTAGCTACCTACGCTTTCGATGTTAGGGTTGGCGCCTGAAACGGGACCTCCAACTGGCTGCCAGTAAACACCGTTTCCATCAGCACCGTTAAAGTTAGCAGTATCCAATCCGTAGCAGTTATCGTTATAATTATATACAACGATGATGCTACCTACAGGAACGCTTTCCCAAACGTCAGTAAACGCTAACCTTAAGTGACCAGCAGTAATGGACTTACCGGAACCACAGTCGCGGAAACGGTTGAAAGTACCAGCATTGTCATCCAATATCCAACCTTGTACATTTACTTCAGTAGCAAATGGATTGTCTTCACAAGCGGCAACAATCATCTCAACGTACTCACAGCTTCCTGAAGGACCGTTGGAAACCTCAGTAACAATCAATATACCATTAGGCGTTTCAGAAACTTCGGGAGCAGGGCAACGATCGTAAGTATTGGTCAATGAGGCTACATTATCACGGAAAGTAGCGTTGGCAGCGGTATTAGGACGACCGGGAGTGCTCACCAGGCTATCCACACCTACGGTCCAGTTAACACTGGCCTCGGGAGCGGAAGCTCCGGTTCCGGCAGACAGGTAGAATACTTTTTGAGTAGCACAAACGGTATCACCACCGGCAAAACCAAGGTGAGCAGCATCCAGGAAACCTGCGTTAGGGTTGGTACGCGCCTGAGTCAGGTTTCCGTAAGAAAAACCGTGGAAGAATGAAGGCTCGCCCAAACCGATTTTACAACCGGGGCAACGGGTTTGTACTCCATCACCATCACAATCATTGCGCAAACCATTAGTAGCCCAGGTATTGGCTATGGAGTAGCTTCCTGAAGTACAATAAGTGGCGTCACCACCCAAAGAATCGGCAGCAGGAATGCTGGAGTTCTTTTCAATGGCCAAAGAAAAACCAACGGCTAAATAAGTAACCGAGTCGGTTTGGTAAATACCATTAGGATCAAATGCAGCATTGTTGAATGCAGTAATGGAAGCATCATAATCCAAAGCATTGAAAAGTACCAGGTATGATCCTACTGGAAAATTAGTCCAGATATCATCCTCGGTAAGTCTCCAGTGGCCTTGGGAAATACCTAAACCATCAAAGGCTGCTGAATCATTAAAGAAGCCATTGTTGTCATCAATAATCCAGTTACTGATGTCAACAGAGTCAGCACCAGTACAAGCAGCATCGTTGGAAGCTGCGGCAATCAGCTCAATAAATTCCTCGGCACCCTGAGAGCCTTGAGAAACTTCGTTTACAATAAGTACACCAGGGCACTGTGCACTGGCAAAATTAAAGGCCAAGCCTGCAAACAACAGGAACGTCCATTTTTGAATTGTTTTCAATTGTTTCATGATTTACATGTTTTAAGAAAAAATTAGAATAAGAGTTAACTGAAACCGGTTTCAATACAAACATCTTAAACTAAGCTCCTAAACACATAAAGTCATTGTCACAGGACTTTTAATAATTTTAGGGTAGTACGGTTATGCATTTTACATTTACGTGAACTTTCCCTTACACTATTTGGCCATTAGTTCGTTTTTTTTATTTTAATGAATTAAGGTTATGATATACTCCTACTAAACCTTTTTCACTAACCTATACTCCCTGAAAAACAGCATCAAGGAATATTACATATCCCTGTTATGAGAATCCAAAATAATGGTAACCGGGCCATCATTAACCAATTCCACCTGCATGTTTGCGCCAAACTCACCGCTAAAAACATCTTCAGAAAGACGTTTCTTACATTCCGCAATGAATAGTTGGTATAATTCGAGAGCCTTGGCCGGTTTTGCCGCCCGCATAAAATTTGGCCTGTTTCCCTTTTTTACGGAGGCGTGCAAGGTAAATTGGCTGACCACCAGGAGTTGCCCTTTTACATCGATTGTAGAATAATTCATATTGCCCTGCTCATCGCCAAAAATGCGCATAGCAATAATCTTGCGCACCAGCCAATCAATATCCTCCTGGTCATCGATCTCTTCAACACCCACCAGTATCAATAAACCGGTGCCGATGGCCGCACTTTCCCTTCCTTCAATGTGAACCGCTGCACGGCTCACCCTCTGCACCAATGCCCTCATAATTAATTCTCTTTCAAAGCTGCTCTTCTTTTAGCTGCTTTTTCCTGCTCCGGAAGGCTGTAATCACCTCCGTAGGCCTTATCCAAAAAGCCTCCGTACATAGGGTTAGGGAGCATGATAAAGTGGTTTTGCACAGTATCACTTTGCCAATCGGCCTCTTCCGCAAAGTCAGTTAGCTGATCACCTATCAATAAAAGTACGCGGTGGTTCTCTTTTACCGTTTCACGCCTTTCGGTTTTGTTGCTGGTGGTGGTTTTAAGGATCAGGTGCTCTTCATTAACTTGGGGAAATCCTGCCTCGGCCAGGTTCTTTTGGGTAGGCTCCCACAATTCACTGGCCCGGTTGGTGATATAGAAAACTTCCACCCCCATACTATCGGCCATTTGGGTAAACGCTAAAGCACCCGGTAAAGGTTTGGCATTAGCCTCCTTTACCCATTGCGCCCAGCTCTCCGGGTTATACGACTCTCCGCTTTGGATAAGTCGTGCTTCGTAAGGACAGTTGTCCAGTACCGTTTCATCCACATCCAGAATTACCGCCAAGGGCACGCTATCATTGGCCTCGCCAAGGTGTTTTTGCAACAGGCTTCTTGCACGATTATAGGCCTGTTGGTATTGCGCTTTAGCCTCATCACCCAACTGGTACCAAAGAGTGGCGTTCACCAGGTCATCGGAATAATTCTGTTCTGTTTCTACGGGTGGTTGTTGGCAGGCCATGGCCAATGCCAATGCTGGAGCCACCAGCTTTAGTTTCTTCATGCTTTATTGTTTTAAAAGTTCAGGCATAATCATCGGTGCGGTACGTATCATCTTCATCCAGCCCTTGCACCAGGGCCACATAACTCTCGTAACGGCTTAGAGGTAATCTGGCGTTCTCCACCGCTTCTTTCACGGCACAACCCGGCTCTTCCAGGTGCAAACAGTTGTGAAAGCGGCATTCGGATTTCAGGCGGAATATCTCCGGAAAGTAATCACCTATCTCCTCCTTTTCCATATCTACTAAGCCAAAGCCGCGGATACCGGGCGTATCAATAATATCACCACCAAAACTTAAAGGGTGCATTTCCGCAAAAGTAGTGGTATGCTGACCCTGCAAATGGCTTTCGGAGATCTGGGCCGTTTTGAGGTCCAGACCGGGTTCAATACAGTTAATGAGGGTAGATTTCCCTACTCCTGAATGTCCGCTCAATAAACTGGTTTTACCCTTGAGCAGGTCGCGAAACTCTTCCAGCCCTTTCCCTGAAACTGTGGAAGTATTCATTACCGTATATCCCGCATCGCGATATACTATACTCAGGTATTCTAACTCCTCCAGCATTGCCTCGTTATACAGGTCGTGTTTATTGAAGATGAGCACCCCGGGAATATCATAGGCCTCAGCAGTAAGCAAAAAACGATCGATAAAGCGTGGGTAGGTTTTAGGAAATTCCAGGGTGGCAATGAGAATAGCCTGATCGAGGTTAGCCGCGATAATATGTGTACGCTTGGAGAGGTTTACCGATTTACGGACAATGTGGTTTTTACGATCGTGAATAGCCACAATTACCCCAACTCCCTCTTCGGCTTCCTCCGGTTCAAAATCTACATAATCACCCACCGCAACCGGATTGGTGCTTTTAATGCCCTCCAACCGGATACGGCCTTTAATGCGGCACTCCCAAAGCTTACCTTCGGCCCTTACCTGGAACCAACTGCCCGTGGATTTGATTACCGTACCTTGTTTCATTGCAATGGCGAAATTATTTAATTCTGCGGAAGCAGCTTTATCCGGTGACTTTAACAGAATAAGCCATTTTGGCCGTTAGCCATCACGAGTATGCTCGCCCCTTTTCCTTTACATTAGCAAATTCATTAGCAGGAAGGAATAAATATGTCTATCGAAGTACAAAACATCACCAAACTTTACGGAACGCAAAAGGCTCTGAACGAGGTCAGCTTTTCCATTGGCACGGGAGAAATTGTAGGCTTTTTAGGACCTAACGGGGCCGGTAAGTCCACCATGATGAAAATACTGACCTGCTACATTCCGCAGAGCGAAGGCACCGCAAAAGTATGCGGTATTGATACCCAGGAAGATAGTATTGCCATTCGTAAAAAAGTAGGCTACCTGCCCGAGCACAATCCTTTATACCTGGAAATGTACGTAAAGGAATACCTGGCTTTTATGGCGGGTATCCACAAAGCCGATAAGGCACGCATTCCCGAAATGATCCGTAAAACGGGACTGGAACCGGAACAGCATAAAAAGCTGGGGCAGCTTTCGAAGGGATACCGCCAACGTGCCGGTTTAGCGGCCGCTTTGTTGCATGACCCGGAAGTACTTATACTGGATGAGCCCACCACGGGATTAGACCCTAATCAATTGGTAGAGATACGCAACCTTATCAAGGACATAGGACGGGAAAAAACCGTAATGCTTTCCACCCACATTATGCAGGAGGTGGAAGTGCTTTGCAACCGTGTAATTATTATCAACAACGGCAGTATTGTTACCGACCGCTCCACCGAAATGCTTACCGAGTTAATGGGTGATCGCATTTACCTGGTAGAATTTGATAAGGCCACTACTGCCTCACAACTTAAAAAGGTAGAAGGCATTAAGCAGGTGGAAGACGTGGGCGGTGGAAAAAAATGGCAGATTACAGCCATCAATGAACAGGACATACGCACTGCTTTATTCCAGTTTGCTGTAGCCCAGAATATGGTGGTGCTGGAGATGCGCCAAAAGGATCAAAAACTTGAAAACGTATTCCAAAAACTTACCCGAAAGAATGAAGCGTAAAACCCTGGCTATCCTTTTGCTCCCCCTTTTATTTTCAGCCTGCCTGGGTGCCGATGAAGTGGAAAGCATGGTAAAATCTATAGGCGATCCGGGTGAAAAGCAAGAAAAGGAGCAGAGCCCGATTTTAAACGGTGTGGTTACCCAAAAAAAGAAAAACGGCAACACCACGGTAGAGATAGAGTATAAGGACGGCCGTAAAAATGGCATGAGCCGGGAATATTATGAGGATGGGACCTTATGGAAGGAATCGGAATACCGGGATAACCTTTTAGACGGAGTAGCCCGGGTATATGACCGTGAGGGGCGTCTGGAGCGCGAAGTACATTACCGAGGGGGTTACAAGCACGGTGAACTGAACCGTTTTTTCAAAAGTGGAAAACTGAAATCGCGGGTAGTGTATGAAAGGGGATGGCCATTACTGGGTGGTGCCCAGTGGGATTATCAGGGAAATGAGGTTCCTAACCCTGTAATAGAAGTGGAGCACATTAACCAATTGCGCGAAAACAACACCTACGGCCTTGAATTCTCGCTAAACCCTCCCACCAAAAAAATGGTGTTTTACGTACTGGAACGCGATGCCGATTGGCAACCTCGCATGGACATGGCGCGCTACCAGGTACCGGCTGATAACCGCTTTAGCTTTACGCTGGAACCGGGGTATGAGATTTCCAAAAAGCTGATTATCTACGCAGCTTACAACAGTAAGTACGGTGACCCGATGATTACCCGCGGTGAGGTAAACCTAAGAATACGTAATAACTGAGTTTACTTTTTACGCAAGTAAACCTGCACCGGCACCCCTTTAAAATCAAAGTTTTCCCGTAGCTTATTCTCCAGGAAACGTTTGTAGGGTTCCTTTACATACTGCGGTAAATTGGCAAAAAAGGCAAATGCCGGAGTAGTTGTGGGCAGTTGTGTGCAAAACTTGATCTTAATATACTTACCCTTGATGGCTGGTGGCGGATTGCTTTCAATAATAGGCAACATTATATCATTGAGCTTACTGGTACTCACCTTTGATTTACGTCTTTCGTAAACCCGCATCGCCTCCTCGATAGCCTGGAAAATACGCTGCTTGTTGAGCACGGAAATAAAGAGCACCGGAAGGTCAGTAAAGGGCTCCAGTTTTTTGAGAATGTATTTCCGGAATTTATCGGCCGTTTGGGTATCCTTTTCAATTAGATCCCATTTATTAACCAGCACCACTACCCCTTTGCGATTTTTTTCCACCAGGCTGAAAATGGAGAGGTCCTGGCCTTCAAAACCCCGATCAGCATCAATCATTAAAAGGCACACGTCAGCACTTTCAATGGCCCGTACCGAACGCATAACGGAGTAAAATTCCAGGTTTTCATGCACTTTGGTTTTTTTACGAAGCCCGGCCGTATCCACCAGCAAAAAATCCTTTCCGTAAAGCTTGTAACGGGTATTTATGGCATCGCGGGTAGTACCGGCAATATCCGTAACTATGTTACGCTCCTCACCGGTAAGCGTGTTTATAAAGGATGATTTACCTACGTTGGGGCGACCGATCACAGCTATGCGTGGCAGGTCTAGTTCTTCCTCATCTTCCTCCTCGGGCAGGGCCTTCACCAGATCATCCAGCAATTCACCGGTTCCGGAACCGTTGATAGCCGAAATATTATAGATTTCACCCAGGCCCAGGGTATAAAATTCGGCACTCATAGTTTGCCGCATGGCGTTATCCACCTTATTGGCTACCAGCAGCACTTTTTTGCGCGATTTTCGCAACAGGGCCGCCACTTCCTTATCCATACCGGTAACCCCCAGCTCGGCATCCACTACAAATAGTATCACCTGGGCTTCTTCCACGGCAATTTCCACCTGTTTACGTATTTCGCCTTCAAAAATATCTTCGGACCCGGTAATGTATCCCCCGGTATCGATAATGGAAAATTCACGCCCGGTCCATTCCGCGCGGCCATAAATACGATCACGGGTTACCCCGGCTATCGAATCAACAATGGCCTCGCGCTTTTCGGTAAGGCGATTAAAAAGGGTGGATTTGCCCACGTTGGGGCGGCCTACTATGGCAACTATATTTGACAAACTAGTAATTTAAGTGGCAAAAATAGAGAATGCCCGGCACAAGGCTGGTAGTTACCTATTATTGTAACTAATAAAAATCCCCGGCCGGGGCCGGGGATCAATATTTTCAAAGAGTTTGTTTGCTATTTGCGGTTCAGAATTTCAGGGTAGTTGGTGGAAAAGTTGATCAGGTCAACCACCGACTTGGCACCAATTTTATTCAACAAACGAAGTTTGTAGGTACTCACCGTTTTGTCGCTAATCTCCAATTCCTCCGAAATTTCCTTATTGGATTTACCACTGGATAGAAGCTTTAACACCTCTATCTCGCGCTGGCTGAGTTTAATCGGCTTATTCTTCTTTTTGTTGTTCAGGATATCTTCACTGAATATCTGCTCACCTTCAATAACACGGTTGATAGAGCGAATCAGTTTTTTGGGCTCATCATCTTTAATCACGTATCCACTGGCTCCCATCTGCAAAGCGGTTTTACCGTAAATATCTTCCGGATGCATGGTGAGGATAATGATCTTAAGATCCGGGGCCATCTCCCTGATCTTACGGATAGCTGTGATTCCGTTCATCTTTGGCATATCCAGATCCAGCAGAAGCACATCGGCCTCATGGTTTTGGATCATCTCAATCAGTTCATCACCATCGGAAGCCTCAGCCACCAATTGCATGTTATCTTCATATCCAATGAATAACTGCAGCCCTTTACGAACCACAGCATGATCATCCGCGAGCAATATTTTAATCATTTCTTATAATTAATTTGAAACAAATTAAGGTTTTCTAATGAAACATATTTTAACAAATGTATATATTTCTTGTCAGATAATATTGACATTTGCTTTTAAATTTTGTTCACAATCAAACCCTAAGCCTTTAAATCAGAGGGAATTTTACAAACAGGAATTGGCCGCATCTTGTGTTGATTTACGCTATTAAAGCGTTCATATATTCGATAAACCTCCGCATTACGGCCTGAAAAATCTTCCGGTTCTTTACCCAACTCTTTCTGTTGCATAGCCCACTCCAGTTCGGGGTACGTTGCTCCTATCTGGTCTTCATCCGAGCGATCGTCACCCCACAACCCATCGGTGGGTGGTGCTTTCATTATAGCGTCTATCACGTGGAGATTCTTCCCCAGGGTGTACACTTCTGTTTTCAGCAGGTCGGCAATAGGACTTATATCCACCCCACCATCTCCGTATTTCGTAAAAAACCCGACTCCAAAGTCCTCCACCTTATTTCCGGTACCCGCCACCAGGTAACCATGCAAGGCGGCAAAATAATAAAGGGTGGTCATCCTCAGGCGGGCACGACTGTTTACCAGCGACATAGCTTTTTCATCGGAATCAGCCACCTTGGGGAGCTCATTAATAAAGCTATCGAAAACCTGGCTCAAGTTTACCGATACCCTGCTTACATTGTTGTGCTCAGCCTGCAGGGATTCAATGTGCTTACCAGCACGGTTTACCTGATCGGCATTTTGATGTATCGGCATTTCCACACACAGCACCGGGTAGCCGGTAAGAGCCACCAGTTTGGAGGTAACGGCCGAATCAATTCCTCCGCTTACGCCTACCACAAACCCCTTTTGGCCGGATTGCTTAAGATACCCTACGAGCCACTGTGAAATATGATCGATTACCTGCTTTGTTTTCATAGAAATAGTAATCGGCAATTAAAACAAAACTCCAATGGAGAGGGCCACATAATCGAGTCGGAAACTGCGATTTTTTTCCAGGCCACCTGCATCATTATTCAGATTGTCGATCAAATTGCGATGGTAAACCAACTCGGCTACCAATGAGGTAGCTCCGCCAAAACTATATTCCGTACCTCCACCAAATTTAAAGGTAAGTCCGAAGGGGTTGATGTAGGAATCCAATTGTTGATCCCGGGGAATATCAGGGTCAAAATCTATAGACTCGTTGGTATTGATCAGTATTCCTCCTCCAAAACGGGCGAAGTAGGTGAAGTATCCGAATTCACGGGTTGTTAGCTTCAAGGTGATCGGTATTTGAACATAACCCGCGTGATAATCGCGCACCGTATCGTTAACGGTTAAACTTCCCCCACTACTCAAAATATCTACCCCGGTAGAAAAAGCGTAGTGCTCAGCGAAGTAGTAATCGGCAATTAGCCCAAAACCAAATTTCAGGGCAGGGCTGGTTTCGGCATCCGGCTGGCTGGTGGAAATATAGCTTACCGTGGGCGCGGCATGCACACCAAGGCGCAAATTCTGAGCGTTTATCTTTGCTGCAGTTAAAAGAAATAAAAGGAAAAAAACCTGAAGACTTTTCACAATTTTTGGTTTTGGGTTTGTAAAATTAAAGTACTTGACTTACAAGTTTCGTGGTTTATGATAAAAAGAATTTTTTGGGGGATAAGTTCATTTCTAATTATCTCAGCTTGCCAGCACGATCAACTGGAGGTAGATGTAAGTGATGTTAAGACCACCACCCGTTTTCACCGTTTCGACAGTGCTTTTTTCAACCTCGATACTACCAATTTCAGCGAGGGTCTTTTTCGGCTTAAACAGGATTACCCCCTGTTTTTTCAATCCGGTGCCACCGATCAGTTCTGGCGTTTTCAGCGCACCGACCCCCGGCAGGTAGAACTCTATCAACGTATAAAAGAGGTTTGGGGAAACATGGATGAGGCTAACCGAAGCCTGAATTATGCCATGAAGCACTTTTACTATTATTACCCTGAAAAAAAGGATATTACCTTTTATACCTACGTTTCCAATCTCGATTTTCAATACCCGGTTTTATATGCTCCTGAAAATGAAGTGACTTTTGTAGCGCTGGATTTATACCTGGGACAAAACCAGCGTTATTACGCCCACCTGCCCGCCTACCTCGCCTATAGGCGCAATCCGTTTTTTATGATCCGTGATTGCATGGAAACCTTAGCCCGTGAAAACATAACTCCCTTACGCGAACAAGAAGCTTACACCTTACTGGATGCGATGATCTACCACGGAAAAGTGCTATACTTTATAGAAGCCATGATGCCCGAAGCTCCGGACTGGATGATTACCCGGTATATTGACGAACACCTGGAGTTTTGCCGGCAAAATGAGAGAAATGTATGGGCCTATTTTATCGAGAATAACCTGTTGTTCTCTAAAAAGGATGATGACATCAGGCGTTTTATGGATCCCGCGCCCTTCTCCAAGTTCGGAATGAAATTCGACAATCAAACGCCCGGACAAATCGGCCATTGGGTAGGCTGGCAAATTGTTAAAAGTTACCACCGTAATAATTCCGGAACTTCACTAAAAGATATTTTCGCAGAGACAGACAGCCGTAAATTCCTAAAGCTAAGTGCCTACAAACCGGAATAGCTGGAGCAGATTAGCTAGTTTTGCATCCCCAAAGTAAATGATGATTTTTTATGGCCAAGCATTATTCAGAAATCAATTTCAAGATAGGGCTGGATGAAAACAAAGTACCGGAAAGCATTGAATGGAGCGCTGAAGACGGGGGTATGAAACACGCCCCCGCAAAGGCCCTGTTGCTATCAGTTTGGGACCAAAAAAGTGGTGATACCTTAAAAATGGACCTTTGGACGAAAGATCTTTTGGCGGATGAAATGAAGCGCTTTGTTCACCAAACATTAATGGCCATGGCCGATACCCTCGAACGTGCTACCAATGAAAAGGAAGCGGCCCAGGATATGAGAAATTTCGGCCAACAACTAGGTAATAAGCTGGAACTGTTCGGTAAAAAGTAGTATTTTCAGACTGCTAAAACCAACTCCATGAAACCGCCCAAACGACTTTTGACGGTACTGTTTGTACTGGCAACGCTCTTCATGTACGGTAGTACCGAAAACGGCTCAACACAAATGAGCCATTTCAACCTTTGGTTCAGCATTCTTGAAATCCCCTTCCTGGTGGCGGTGGTCATCCTATCTTTTGTGGTGGCCTCTTCGCTCAAAGGTGGTAAATTCGGAAAAGGCATGACACTTATTGCCTGGGGGTTTTTGATTATGGCCATTGGTCATATTCACATGCAAACGGAACACCTAACGGGTTATAATTTTTTCAAGAATATCCTGGGTAACACTATGGGTACCACGGCATGGTTTGCTGCGCTTTTAGCCACCTGGACCCTGTCAGGAGCTGGATTTTATAAACTTTTCCAGGCAAGCCGATTTTAAATTTGAGAATGAAATTTCGTTTATGGCCAAATAAAAAACCTGAACCTCCCCGCCAACCTTCCCCTTATCAAGGGTTGGTGAAACACCTTATTTCCCAAGTATCGTCCCCCACCCAGGCTTCATCCATTATACGAGAAGCCCAGGATTTTTTGAGACTACCGGTTGACAAACAGAATGAAGAAATCGTTTGCATATACCTGGCTTTTGAGCAATACTGCTGTAACCTTGATGAAGCCCACCGATCCAGGCACCATGATTTCCGCTCCCAGGTGCTCGGGCAATTTCCACAATTGCTGAAAAACGAATGGGGCCGCCTGCCTTTTTTTACAGAAACCGAGTCTAAGCTGCTTTTGCTATCGTGGTTTTACCAATTAATACTCACTCCTTTACTGGAAGTAGCCGGTCACCGAAAGGGCAGTAATATGGAAACTTTGTGGCAATGGTGCAGAAGCATTTGGGATGAAAACTTTGAAACCCAACTGCAAGTAAATGGTTTCCCTACCTTACCACCTGATACCGATGAAATCAATACCAAAAAGATAAGTCGCCTCATCTTTTCAGCACTTAGCCGGCAATTCAGCATACTAAACCTTGAAAACCTGTATCATAAGGCTTATCAACGCTGTTTTAACCTTTTCAGGGATTACGAGCATTTTCACTTCATTATTTTGCTTATCCCCTCGCAGTTCTTAAAACTGGAACATTTACGGATACTGGGGAAAACCCAGATGGAACAGGTGCTTTTGGAGAATATTCATACGCTGGAGGAAACCAATAACCGCCTGCATTCACAAATACATGAGAACCAAAGCCTCTCTCAAAACCTGCAGGAACAGTACATGGCTTTTGAAAAGCTACTGGCCAACCCGCTGGATTGCATTATTGTGGTGGATGAAAACAACCGCATTCTCTCCTGGAATACTAAAGCCAACGAAATTTTCAACTATTCGGCCGAAGAGGTTCAGGGTAAAAAACTACAGGATATTATTATCCCCTATTCCCGCGAAAATGAAATGATTCATCATTTGCGCCATTATACCTCAAACCTGAGAAATAAGTTACTGGACAAAACCCTGAAAGTAGAGTTATGGAACGCCCAGCACCAAACCTTCCCGGCAGAAATGAACATCAAAGATTACCGGCAGGAAGGAAAATTGCGCTTCGTAATTTTCATACGAGACATTTCCGAGCGTAAGGCTTATGAGGATTCCCTGGTAGCGGCCCGTAAAGCCGCTGAAGAGGCCAACCAGTACAAAAGCCGATTTTTTGCCAATATGAGCCATGAAATCCGCACACCGCTCAATGCCATAATCGGCTTTACGGAGCTGATGCTTAAAGATGAATTATCAAACGAACAAGCCGAGTATCTGCGGATGATACAAAGCTCCGGGAAAAACCTCATGAGCCTGATCAACGATATTCTGGATCTCAGTAAAATAGAAGCCGGAGAGCTTCGTATCAATCCCAGCACTGAAGATTTCAGTGAACGTATCAACGAGATTATCGCCCCTTATGTGACCATGGCGGAGCAAAAAGGGCTGAAGTTTACCTTAAACTTCGAAGAGGCCTTTCCCCGCTTTATTCAAATGGACTATTACCGTTACAACCAGGTATTGGTTAACCTGCTGGGCAACGCCATTAAATTTACCGATGAAGGAGAAATTCGCGTGCGCATCAATTACCGGTTCAACGAAAAAGGGCAATGCATAGTAAAAACAACGGTGTCCGACAGCGGTAAGGGAATACAAAAGGAAAAGCTCAAAACCATATTTCATTCTTTTCAGCAGGAGAGCCACCAAATTGAAGCTCAATTTGGCGGCACCGGCCTGGGACTAAGCATCAGCAAGGAGATTGCCCTGTTAATGGGTGGCGATATCATAGGCAACAGTCCCAGTGTAATCTTCAGAAACAGGGGTTGCGATTTTATTTTCAGTGTAACCGTACAAGTAGATTACCAGCACCAACCGGAAAAGCAGGTGACCCGCACCGGGGAGTCACCTCAGCTGGATCATCTGAAGGTACTGCTGGCGGAAGACAACCCCGTAAACCAGATGCTACTTTCCCGGGTGCTGGATCGTTACAATCTTAACGTAATACTGGCTTCCAATGGTCAGGAAGCTTTGGATCTATTGAAAGAGGGGGTGTTTGACCTGGTTTTTATGGATATAAATATGCCGGAAATGGACGGATACGCCACGGCAAAAGCCATCCGCAACGATTTAAAACTCGAAATTCCTATTATAGCGGTTAGTGCCAATGTATATCCGGAGGACAAGGAAAAATCCATTGCTTCAGGTATGCAGGCGCATATTGGCAAACCCTTTAATCCCGATGAACTTATACAACTGATCCAAAAGTTGGTGGACGAGCCTAACTCACTCCCAACTGGCGGTTAATTTCAGCGATATAGCCCAGCACTTCCATTTTACCCGCTCCATTTTCTGCGGAGGTAGCAAAACTCACCGGTAATTCTTCCCAGCGTTCCAGCATTTTTTTGCGGTAGTGCTTTAAGTTAGCGTTGAGTTTATTCCCGTTAAGCTTATCAATTTTGGTAAACACCATACTGAAGGGCACACCCAGTTCACCCAACCATTCCATAAATTCAAGGTCTATCCGTTGCGGTTCGTGCCGCGAATCGATCAGCACAAAAACGTTGGTCAGGTTCTCACGTTTCTCCATGTAGTCCACGATCAAAAGCTGAAACTTTTCTTTGGCTTTTTTGCTCACTTTGGCGTAACCGTAACCCGGTAAATCCACCAAAAACCATTGATCGTTCACGTTAAAGTGATTGATGAGCTGGGTTTTACCGGGTCGTGAAGAGGTTTTGGCCAAACCCTTATGATCCATCAACATATTGATGAGGCTACTCTTGCCCACGTTACTGCGCCCGATAAAGGCATATTCCGGCCATTGGGTTTCCGGGCACTGACTGAGCTTCGCACTGCTCTTATGGAATTCCGCTTTCTGGATTTTCATGCGGCAAAGGTAGGCTATCAAAAAGGCTTTGCTTAAAACTCTAAATGAGAAACGTAGAATTCTAAAATTCCAACCCAAAGAGGTCATCCTGAACGCCCACTTTCCCTACGGACGGGGAGCCGAAGGGTGACCTTGAACTTTTAACCTCAACTCTTTACAACTTTGAAACCTTAAAACTCAACCCGCCTACGGCACTCTCCCACTTTCCCCCACCTTTTTTACCACTCGTTTCCACTCCCCCTAATCCCGCTCTCACAAAGAAATCCGTGAACTTTTATACCAAAGCCAAAGTTTTTAGGTTATCCTTAAAGTGGTAAAAGTTATCAACAAAGTGGAGCATAGTGGGAAATTGTGGGTCATTTTCTCTACTTTTGAGTTCAAGAGCAGACTATAGCTAAAATGCTGAACCTGATTGGAGTACACGAATGTAAAATGGACGCTAAAGGGCGGGTGATGATACCATCTGCGCTGAAGAAGCAGCTATTGCCCGTACTCGATAAGGGTTTTGTGATCAAACGCAGTGTATTTCAAAAGTGCCTGGAGCTGTACCCTATGGACGAATGGGAAAAGGTGATGGGCCGTGTAAATAAGCTGAACCGCTTTGTAAAGAAGAATAACGATTTCATAAGGATGTTTACGGCCGGTGTGAAAATGCTGGAGATGGATTCCAACGGTCGCCTCAACATCCCTAAAGACCTTATGAACTTCGGCAGCCTTAAATCGGAATTGGTGCTTTCCTCCTCCGTTGGGCTTATTGAAGTGTGGAATAAAGATGCTTACGAGGCTTCCATCAACGATCCCGAAGTGGACTTTGGTGCGTTGGCCGAAGACGTGATGGGTAGCTTAAACGACCCTACGGATGGAGTATCATAAACCCGTTCTTTTACATCAATGTATTGACCTGCTGCAAATTAAACCCAATGGCATTTATGTAGATGCCACTTTTGGCGGAGGAGGTCACAGTCGCGAAATCCTGAAGCACCTGGATACGGGTCATCTTTATGGTTTTGACCAGGATGAGGACGCCCAGGCCAATGAGTTGGAAAATGAAAATTTTACACTCATCGCTTCCAACTTCCGCCACCTGAAAAACAGCCTCCGCTTTAAAGGGGTCCGCCAGGTAGATGGTTTATTGGCCGACCTCGGAATATCATCTCATCAAATTGATGAAGCCAGCCGGGGGTTCAGTCTTCGCTTTGAAGGCCCTTTGGACATGCGCATGAACCGCTCCAGGCCCAAGGATGCCAAAATGGTGGTAAACACCTATCCCGAAAAGGAATTGATCCGCATATTCCGGGATTATGGAGAGTTGATCAAACCCCACCTATTGGCCCGCACTATAACCCAGGCCCGCGCAGAATCCCCCATTGAAACCACCGAAGCACTGAAAAGCACCCTGGAGCGTTTCGCTCCGCGCAACAAACACGGGCAATTCTGGGCCAAGGTATTTCAGGCTATCCGCATGGAGGTGAACGATGAAATGGGTGCACTTCACGACCTCCTTACCCAGGCAGCAGATATTGTAAAGCCGGGTGGCCGACTGGTGATCATCTCCTACCACTCACTGGAAGACCGGCCGGTAAAGAATTTTTTCAGGACCGGAAATTTTGAAGGTAAACCCGAAAAGGATTTTTACGGCAACCTGCTCCGCCCCCTGGAACCCATAACCCGGAAACCCCTGGTACCGGACGCATATGAAATTGAACAAAACCCAAGAGCCCGCAGCGCTAAGCTAAGGGCCGCTGAAAAGATAGATGATGGCAACAAGTAAGAATGCAAAACTGACCCTTAGGAATCCTTTGAGCTCCGTGTTTACCGGACGATTCCTGGTAAGCAAGGGATGGACCAGGAACTGGCCTTTTATTTTATACCTCAGCCTGCTCGCCTTAATCATGATTGCCAGTAGCCATAGTGCCGATCAAAAAGTGCATGAAATAGCCCGGCTACGCTCTGAAATGAAAGAGCTAAACTCCGAATTTATCGATACCCGCTCACGCCTGATGCTCGAAAGCATGGAAAGTAAAGTGGTACAGCGTGCTTCGCAATTGGGCTTGGAAACCTCCGAACACCCACCCGTAAAACTCAAGGCCGCAGAATAAATGAGTGACGAAAAGTCCATATTGAACCGCTCTTACCTCGCCATGCTGCCCTTCTTCCTGATGGCTGTACTGGTGCTGGTAAAGCTGTGTATGATCCAATATGGAGAGGGGCCCGAACTAAGAGCGGAAGCCCAAAATGAGGTAGTACGTGAAATCAATATCAAAGCCGACCGCGGCAATATTTACAGCTCGGATGGTAAACTACTGGCCACCTCTATGCCCGTGTACGATTTGTACATGGACCCGATTACTGTAGATGAAGAGACTTTTTTTGCCGAACTCCCAGGCCTGGCCAAGGCCCTGGCTGCCAAGTTTCCCGAAAGGAATAAGTTGCAATGGGAAAAATACCTGAACACCAGTCGCAAAGCAGGCAGCCGCTACGTAAAGCTGGCTCAGGATGTAAGCTTTACCGAGCTTCAAAACGTTCGCCAGTTCCCCATTTTTAAGCTCGGACGCTTTAAGGGCGGCCTCATTTTCGAACAAAAGAACTACCGCAAAATGCCGCTGGGTAAAATTGCGGAACGCACCATTGGTTATGATCGTCTTCATGCCCAAACCGGTATTGAAGGTGCCTTCAGTTCCTTTCTTTCCGGCACGGATGGCCTGCGCCTAAAACAAAAGGTGAGCAATGGCAACTGGAAACCGGTGAGTGACCACTACGAGGTAGAGCCCAAAGATGGTTTGGATGTAGTAACGACCATCAACACCCGCATGCAGGATGTAGTGCACCATGAGCTGCTAAAAGCCCTGGAACGCTTTGAAGCTGACCACGGCTGTGCCGTACTGATGGAAGTGGAAACCGGTGCCATACGTGCCATTGCCAACCTGGGCCGTACTGAAAAAGGAACTTATTTTGAAAAGCGCAACTACGCGGTTTGGGAAGACACCGAGCCCGGTTCAACCTTCAAGCTGGCCTCCGTAATGATTGCCCTGGAAGACGGTGTGGCCGACACCAATACCATTTTAGACACCGAGGATGGCATATTCTCCATCTATGGTAAAGATGTAAGAGACTCTGAGGAAGGCGGCTACGGCAAAGTAAGCTTGAAGCACGCCTTTGAAGTATCCAGCAATGTGGGTATCGTAAAGCTTATTTACAACAACTACAAGCATGATCCGGGCAAATTCATCGATCGGCTTTACAACATCGGGATTCATAAAAAGCTGGGCCTCCCCATTAAAGGTGAAGGCACCCCTGAAATTCCCAAGCCCGGAGACCAGAAATGGAGCGGCATCAGCCTCCCCTGGATTGCCTTTGGTTACCAGGTAAGCTTTACCCCTCTTCAAATCCTTAGCTTTTATAACGCCATTGCCAACCAGGGTAAAATGGTGAAGCCCCGCTTTGTAGAAGAGATACGCCAACACGGACGTACGGTTGAAGAAAGACCGGTACAGGTTATTAATCCCGCCATTTGCTCGCGTGAAACCCTCTTGAAACTGCAGGACATGCTGGAAGGAGTGGTGACCAATGGGACAGCCAGCCGGGAAAAAAGTAAGCTGGTGAGTATGGCCGGTAAAACCGGTACCTGCCAGCTCAATTACTGGAAGGAAGGTGTAAAAGACTACCAGGCCAGTTTTGCCGGTTATTTTCCAGCCGACAACCCCAGGTACTCTTGTATTGTGGTAATCAACAAGCCTAATTATCACCAGGGATACTATGGTTCCAAGGTAGCCTTCCCGGTGTTTAAAGCCATTGCTGAAAATATATACCTGGACATTCCACAGGACTGGGAACCTGGCAACACCGGTGCCAATGTTCTTCTTGCGGAAAAGCAACCGGCCATTAAGGAACTGAACGGTATGCAACTGCTACCCGACCTAACCGGTATGGATGGTTCGGAGGTGGTTCCGGCCCTGGAAAACCTGGGATACCGCGTAAAAATTGAAGGTATTGGAAAGGTAAAATGGCAGTACCCACCAGCCGGAACAAGGGTAAGCCACAACCGCGTGATTGAACTAAAAATGGGTTAGGGCAAAATGAAGTTGTTAAAGGATATACTGTACAGAGCTCCCATATTAGATACCGTAGGTAATACCAATCTGGCGGTATCCGCTATCTATATGGATTCGCGCAAGGTAACCAAGGAAGGCTTGTTTGTAGCCATTCCCGGCACTTTGGTGGACGGCCACGAGTACATTCAACAGGCCATTGAAAAAGGAGCCCGCTCCGTGATCTGTGAAAAACTTCCCGAAACACTGCATGAAAAGGTAACCTACGTTCAGGTGAAAGACAGCCACCTGACCATGGGCATTGTGGCCTCCAACTTTTTTGACAATCCCTCCGAAAAATTAAAACTGGTGGCGGTAACCGGCACTAACGGCAAAACCACCACCACCAGCCTGCTTCACCAACTGTTTACCAACCTGGGGCACAAGTCAGGATTACTTTCCACCGTAAATGTTAAGATCGGGCGCGAAATATTACCCGCCACGCACACTACTCCCGATCCGATTAGTCTTAACGGTCACCTGCGCAAAATGGTAGATGCAGGTTGCCGCTTCTGCTTTATGGAAGCCAGTAGCCACGGTATTGCCCAGCGCAGAACGGCCGGCTTAAAGTTCGAGGGAGCGGTGTTCACCAATATTTCAAGGGACCACCTGGATTATCATAAAACTTTTGATGATTACATACTGGCCAAAAAACGCCTGTTCGATGAGCTTCCGGCCACCGCATTTGCACTGGTAAATTCCGATGATCGCCACGGCCAAACCATGCTGCACCATACCAAGGGGCGGGTGTACACCTTTGGACTGCGCAGCGATGTGGACTTTAAAGCCAAGATTCTAGAGCACCAGTTCGATGGTATGTTGCTGAACCTGGGTACCCATGAGTTATGGACCAAGCTGATCGGTACCTTCAACGCCTATAACCTGGCCGCAGTTTATGGGGTAAGCGTATTGTTGAAGCAAGATGAGTTGCAGGTAGTAACGGCCATAAGCAGTCTAAACCCGGTAGAAGGACGCTTCCAGTACTTCCAGTCACTCAACGGCATTACCACCATCGTAGATTACGCCCATACCCCGGATGCCCTCCAGAATGTGTTGGAAACCATTCAAAAGATCAGAAGTGGTAATGAAACCCTTTTCACCCTGGTGGGCTGTGGTGGTGATCGCGATCCCGGTAAACGACCCGATATGGCCCGTATTGCCACGGAATTCAGCGACCAGGTGATTTTCACTTCCGACAATCCGCGCAGCGAAGATCCGGAGGCCATTATAAAAGATATGGAAGAAGGTGTGGAGATGCACTTAAAGCGCAAATACCTCAGTATCACCAACCGTAAGGAAGCCATTAAAACCGCCAGCCGGATGGCCAGGAAAGGAGACATTATTCTCATTGCCGGAAAAGGTCACGAAAAATACCAGGAAATCAAGGGGGAACGCCTGCCCTTTGACGATATGCAAATAGCCCGTGAATTCTTAACGCCAACAGCCAGCTAATGCTCTATTACCTTTTTACATATCTCGATAAAACCTATGACCTGCCGGGAGCCGGTGTATTTCAGTTCATCACCTTCCGCTCAGCCATGGCCCTCATATTTTCCCTCGTTATCTGCCTGCTGTTTGGTAAGTCCATTATCAATATGCTCCATCGCAAACAGGTGGGCGAAACTATTCGCGATTTAGGGCTGGAAGGACAGGCCAAAAAAGCCGGCACCCCCACCATGGGAGGACTGATGATTCTTTCGGGCATTCTTATTCCCGTTCTGCTCTTCGCCCGGCTTGAGAACATTTATATCATCCTGCTGCTCATTACTACCGTTTGGACCGGGATGATCGGTTTTGTGGATGACTACATCAAAGTATTTAAAAAGAACAAAGAAGGCCTGGCCGGGAAATTTAAAATTGCCGGGCAAATAGGATTGGGCCTTATCGTAGGCACCATACTGTATGTGCACCCGGAGGTAACCACCAAAGAGCGGATTACCGATGAGGCACAACTGGCGGAAATGCAGGTAGAGCGCAACGACCGTTTGCCGGTTTACGGAGAAGCTCAAAAATCCACTACCACTACCATCCCCTTTTTCAAGAACAACGAATTCGATTATACCGCATTGCTGCAATGGATAGGCCCCGATTACCAGAAATGGGCCTGGATCATTTTCATTCCCATTGTGATTTTCATTATTACGGCCGTTTCCAACGGGGCCAACCTTACCGATGGTATCGATGGGCTGGCCACCGGAACTTCCGCTATTATCGGTATTACCCTCGGCATATTTGCCTACGTATCCGGTAGTATCATTTTCGCAGACTACCTGAACATTATGTACATCCCCCACACGGGTGAGATGGTCGTATTTATAGCCGCTTTTGTAGGAGCTTGCATTGGCTTCCTGTGGTATAATGCGTACCCGGCCCAGGTGTTTATGGGCGATACCGGCAGCCTTAGCCTTGGGGGTATTATTGCCGTGTTTGCCATCGCCATTCGCAAGGAACTGCTCATTCCTATCCTTTGTGGAATTTTTGTGGTTGAAAACCTATCCGTAGTAATGCAGGTCAGCTATTTCAAATACACTAAAAAGAAATTTGGTGAAGGCAGGCGTATTTTTAAAATGTCGCCCCTCCACCACCACTACCAAAAGCTGGGGTACAACGAGAGTAAGATTGTGACCCGTTTTTGGATTGTGGGCATTTTTCTGGCCGTACTAACCTTCGTAACCCTTAAGCTGCGCTAATGAGTTCACAGGGACACATAGTAGTTTTAGGAGGTGGCGAAAGTGGCTATGGCGCTGCTTTGCTGGCTAAACGAAAAGGATACCCGGTTTTTCTTTCGGACGGTGGTACGCTTAAGGAAAAATACAAGCAACGCCTACGGGAAGAGGAAATTGATTTTGAAGAAGGTGGACACACCGAAGCCAAAATACTCCAGGCAAGCCTGGTGATAAAAAGCCCCGGCATTCCCGAAAAGGCGGCCATTGTAAAAAGTATTCGCCAAAACAATATTCCACTTGTATCCGAAGTGGAGTGGGCCTCCCGCTTCTGCAAAGGTAAAATGGTGGCCATAACCGGCAGCAATGGTAAAACCACCACTACCATGCTGACCTACCACATTCTTAAAAACGCAGAACTGGACGTGGCTATGGTTGGCAATATCGGTGACAGCTTTGCGGCCTCCGTAGCTGAAAAAGACCACGCCTATTACGTATTGGAAGTAAGCAGCTTCCAGTTGGATGACATCACTTCCTTCAAACCACACATTGCGGTACTGACCAATATTACCCCGGATCACCTGGACCGCTATGATTATAAAATGGAGAACTACGCCCGAAGCAAGTTCGCCATTGCACGCTACCAGGATGCCGGGGACTATTTCATCTACAACCAGGATGACCCTGAAACCCTCCATTACCTGGAGGAACATAAACCTCAAAGTCGGATGCTTCCTCTAAGCATTGAAAAAACACTGGAAGAAGGGGCTTTTCAAAACGATCAAAACATTATTCAAATACAACTTAAAAACCAGGAAAGTATGAGTATCAATGAACTGGCCCTACAGGGCAAACACAACGCCTACAACAGTATGGCAGCCGGATTGGCCGGAAAACTCCTCGGCATCCGCAAAGAAGTAATCCGTGAAAGCCTGGCGGGCTTTGAAAGCATTGAGCACCGCCTGGAGCCGGTGCTACAGGTGTACGGTATCGACTTCATAAACGACAGTAAGGCCACCAACGTAAACTCCACGTGGTATGCTTTGGAAAGCATGCAAAAGCCCACGATATGGATAGTAGGTGGTGTAGATAAGGGGAACGATTACAGCCAGTTACACAAGCTGGTAAAGGAAAAGGTAAAAGCCATCGTTTGCCTGGGTGTGGATAATGCTAAACTACACGCTGAATTTGAAGAGATGGTGCCTTTTATGATCGATGCAGCCGATATGGACGAAGCAGTGCGTATATCCTATAAACTGGGAGCTAAAAACGATGCCGTATTGCTCAGTCCGGCCTGCGCCAGCTTCGATCTGTTCGAAAATTACGAAGACCGTGGCCGTCAATTTAAAGCAGCGGTAAGGAGGTTATAAAATGGCTCAGGTGCTCACTTACATAAAAGGCGACCGTACCCTTTGGGTAATTGCGGTGGTACTGGCTCTGTTCTCCATGATGCCGGTGTACAGCGCCAGCAGCAATATTGCCTTTATGTACGGTGGCAGCAGCACCTTCAGTATGCTGGCCAAGCATGCCATACACCTTACCCTGGGCTTGATTCTGATGTATGCCGCCCACACCATGAATTACCGCCACTTCGGAGCTATTTCAGTAATACTGATGCCCGTGGCCCTGTTACTCCTGGTTTATACTTTATTCCAGGGCCATACGGTATCCAACGCCACACGGTGGATACGCATCCCTTTCCTGGGCTGGACCTTCCAAACCTCGGCTTTTGCCAGCGTGGTGTTGATGATTTACATTTCGCGTTACCTGGCCAAGGCTCCGGTAGCCAGGATCAAAAGCTTCAAGCAATCTTTTGTGCCCCTGCTGCTCCCTATCTGCGCTATTTGCGGATTAATCCTTCCTTCCAACTTTAGTACGGCAGCTCTGATATTCGGTATCAGCATGTTATTGCTTTTTATTGGTGGTTATCCCATTAAAAATTTACTGTTAATTGCTGGCGGAGGTATTGCCGCCCTGGGGCTTTTTATACTGCTCACCCTGGCCTTTCCCGATATGAGCAACCGCGTATCTACCTGGAAGGCGCGTATTGAGAACTACAACAGCGGCAATAAGGAAGATAATTACCAGGTGCACAAAGCCAAAATGGCCATTGCCGAAGGGCGCATTATTGGTAAAGGTCCCGGCAAGAGTGTTCAGAAAAACTTTTTACCCCAATCCAATTCCGATTTTATTTACGCAGTAATCGTTGAGGAATTTGGGATGATCGGTGGGGTCCTCGTGATCTTCTTTTACGTACTCTTTATGATTCGCGTATTGATTATTGCGACCAAAGCCCCCACCCGCTTCGGAACTTTACTGGCCGTAGGTACCGGACTGGGCATTATCGTACAGGCCTTTGTTAACCTGGGCGTAGCCGTAAACCTGCTACCGGTAACCGGGCAAACTTTACCGCTCATCAGTGCGGGAGGTTCTTCCATTTGGATGACCTGCGTGGCCATTGGTATTATTTTGAGCGTAAGCCGCGGCTTACCTGAAGAAGGTGATGAAGAAACCGGTGTAGAACCAAATGCCTTTGCCCATGCCTGAGTATCGTTTTATGATTAGTGGCGGAGGAACCGGTGGGCATATTTTCCCGGCTGTAGCTATTGCCGATGAGTTGAAAAGACGCTACCCCGATGCCCAATTCCTGTTTGTAGGAGCCAAAGACCGTATGGAAATGGAACGGGTGCCCCAGGCAGGCTATAACATTGAAGGACTCTGGATAAGTGGTATTCAGCGTAAGCTCACCGCCTCCAACCTCATGTTCCCCTTTAAATTATTCAGCAGCATAACCCGCTGCCAAAGGCTGGTGAAAAAATTTAAGCCTCACGTGGTGATTGGTACCGGTGGTTTTGCCAGCGGCCCTTTGCTTTACGTGGCTTCCCGAAAAAATAAACCCTGTCTTATACAGGAGCAAAACTCCTACCCCGGTATTACCAACAAATTATTAGCCTCACGGGTAAATACGGTTTGTGTGGCTTACGATAAAATGGATCGCTTTTTCCCGCAGCACAAAATTGTGTTTACCGGTAACCCCATACGCAGCACCGTACATTCCAAGCTGGAATCAAAGCAAGTGGCCTATGATGAATTAGGGCTGCACCCCGGGCAAAAAACATTACTGGTACTGGGTGGCAGCCTGGGCGCGCGTAAGATCAACCAGTTGATCGAGTGCAACCTGGACCGAATCTTGAAAATGGGTATTAATCTCTTGTGGCAAACGGGTAAGTTGTACTATGATGAAATCATTGAAAAATACGGTTCCCGGCAAAACGAGCAGTTGCGCATCAACGCCTTTTTAAACAATATGCAAGCGGCCTATACCGTGGCTGATGGTGTCATCAGCCGCGCGGGAGCGGGAACCCTCTCAGAGCTGGCTGTTCTGCGGAAAGCTTCTCTGCTCATCCCTTCACCCAATGTTGCGGAAGACCACCAGACCAAAAACGCAATGGCCCTGGTAGAAAAAGATGCGGCCCTCATCTTTCGGGAGAGTGATCCCGAACATGAGCTTTTAGCCCGGGTGGTGGAATTGATGCAAGCAGAACGCAAAAAACAGTTGGAGGAAAATATCGGCAAACTGGCTAAACCCAGGGCGGCTGAGCATATTGCTGACGAAATTGAAAAACTATTACCCCATGCTGGATAAAGAGAACATCTATTTTATTGGCATTGGAGGCATTGGCATGAGTGCCCTGGCACGCTATTTTAAAAACCGGGGTAAAAACGTGGCAGGCTACGACCGTGTGCGCACTGCGCTCTGCCAACAGTTGGAAACGGAAGGTATGAACCTCCATTACGAAGATGACCTGGAGCAAATCCCCGAATCTTTTAAGAAGAAAGCCAAAACCACGGTAATTTACACTCCGGCCATACCCGCAGAACATGCCGAATTGAATTTTTTCCGGAAGAAGGGGTACGACCTTATAAAAAGGGCGAATGCACTCGGGCAAATCGCACAAACCCATACCTGCCTGGCGGTAGCCGGGACGCATGGAAAAACCACCACTTCCACCCTTTTAGCTCACCTTTTTCGTGACGCAAACCAAGAGGTGACCGCCTTTTTGGGCGGCCTGTCGGTAAACTATCAAACCAATTTCTGGGGTGGTGAAGACCTTAAAAATCTGCTTATTGCCGAAGCTGATGAATTTGACCGTAGCTTTTTACAGCTCCAACCTTCCGGGGCTATTATCACCTCCATGGATGCCGACCACCTTGATATTTACGGAAACAGCGAGGAGCTGCAAAAAACCTTTCGTGATTTTGCCCGTAGCATTCAGCAAACGCCTATCATTCAGGATCAATTGGACTTACCCGGCCAGAAGTATGGTTTTACCGAATCGGCCGACTTTCAGGCTACCAACATCCGCGTGGAGGAGCATAGTTATCGCTTTGACCTGGTTACCCCCTACGGCCTTATTGAAAACATAAAAAGCGGATTACCAGGGAGGCATAATGTGGAAAATGCGGTGGGAGCAGCTGCCCTTGCCCTGGAGTACGGCCTTAAGCCTGAGCAGGTAAAAGCCGGAATAGAAAATTTTAAAGGGGTAAAGCGCAGGTTTGAATACCATATTAAAACCGACCGCTTGGTTTACATCGATGACTATGCGCATCACCCGGCTGAGATCAATGCCTTACTCACTTCGGTAAGGGAGCTTTACCCGGACCACAAGATCACCGGTATTTTTCAACCCCACCTTTATTCCCGTACCCGCGATTTTATGGACGGCTTTGCTCAAAGCCTGGCTAAATTGGATGAACTGATCCTGATGGACATTTACGCAGCCCGGGAAAAACCTTTACCGGGCATTAATGCAGGCGTGCTTTTAGAGAAGACGGACATAGTGGCCAAACAGCATTTATCCACCACTGATATTCTCACTCACTTTCGGGAAAACCGGAGGAAAAAACAGGTAATTCTGACCATTGGTGCCGGTGATATTGACCAGTTGGTACGCCCTTTAAAAATGGTATTGCTCAATGGCTAAGCTTAAAAACATACTGTTTTGGACGGGCGGCATACTGCTTTTGCTGGTGATTTTCGCCTTTTCCGGATCGCAAAATAAACTACTTAAAACCAATGGGTTAAATATCACTATCCACCACTCTGACGAGTTGTACTTTGTTAGCCAGGAAGAGGTGCAACAATGGGTGATGAATGAGTATCCATTTTTTGACAGCCTATTCCTGCAAGAAATTAACATCCCGCTGTTAGAAGAAAGCCTTGATAATCACCCCTCTATCCGTAAAGCAGAGGTATATTCGACACTGGATGGTAGTTTGCGGATTGATATATACCAAAAGCAACCGGTTGCAAGGGTACAAACCTCAAAAGCAGCCTTTTATATAGATGAGCAGGGAGACAGTATGGCACTGTCCAAACGTTTTTCAGCCAGGGTTCCATTGGTAACGGGAAAAATTGAAGCAGAAAGCCAGGAAAAGATCTACCATTTTTTTGAGGATTTGAAGCTGGATGAGTTTTACCAAAACTTTTTCAGCGGCCTTGAAGTTTCTCCGCAAGGTGAATGGATACTGTACCCAAAACCCGGAAATCACAAGGTTTTACTAGGTACTCCTGATAACCTTACAGGCAAGTTGAAGAAGTTGAAAAGCTTTTATCAAAATATAGGTAGTAAAGAAAACATTGGCCGTGTAAAAACGATAAACCTGATGTACAGAGATCAGGTAATTGTAGAAAAATTTAGGAAATGAACCCCGAAATGATAGCCGTTGGGCTGGACATAGGAACCACCAAGATCGTAGCCATGATCGGCCGGAAGAATGAGTACGGCAAACTGGAGATCGTGGGTATGGGTAAGGCCAAATCGCTGGGAGTGCACCGCGGTGTGGTTACCAACATCACCCAAACCATTGAAAGTATTAAGCAAGCCGTTGAAGAAGCGGAGAACGAGTCCGGCCTCGCTATTAAAAGCGTGGTGGTAGGCATAGCCGGGCAGCACATTCGCAGCTTGCAGCACAGCGATTACATCATTCGTCAAAATTCGGATGATGTAATTGAAGATAAGGACATTGACAGCCTTATACAGAACGTTCACAACCTGGTGATGCTGCCGGGTGAAGAGATTATTCACGTACTTCCGCAGGAGTACAAAGTGGACGGCCAGGCGGAAATCCGTGAGCCTCGCGGTATGTACGGCAGTCGCCTGGAAGCCAATTTCCACATTGTGGTGGGCCAGATCAGTTCCATCAAGAACATTGGCCGCTGCGTAAAAAGCAGTAACCTCAACGTAGCTGATATTACCCTGGAGCCCTTGGCCTCGGCTGAAGCTGTGCTTTCGCAGGAAGAAAAAGAAGCCGGAGTAGTGCTGGTGGATATTGGTGGTGGTACTACCGATGTCGCCATCTTTAAAGACGGTATTATCCGCCATACTGCCGTAATTCCCTTTGGTGGTAATGTGATTACCGAAGATATCAAGGAGGGCTGCTCGATCATTGAAAAGCAAGCCGAGTTGCTGAAAATCAAATTTGGATCAGCCTGGCCCGGTGAGAATAAAGAGAACGAGATAGTTAGTATTCCCGGTTTACGGGGCCGTGAGCCCAAGGAGATATCCCTGAAAAACCTCTCCAAAATCATCCACGCCCGTGTGGTGGAGATCATTGAGCAGGTGTACCTTGAGATCAAGAACTACGGCTACGATGAGAACAAAAAGAAACTGATTGCCGGTATTGTATTAACCGGTGGCGGAAGCCAACTAAAGCACATCAAGCAGTTGGTGGAATTTGTTACCGGTATGGATACACGCATTGGCTTTCCCAACGAACACCTGGCCAGCGAAAGTGACGATGAGTTCAGTTCTCCGGTATATGCTACGGCCGTGGGCCTGGTGCTCAAAGGTGTGAGTAAAAACCAAACGAATGAAATTTCAGTGGTTGATCCCAATAATGACAGCCACCCGCAAACTTTCAAATCAGCACCACAACCTGAAACCACACCGCAGGAGCCTACGGATCAAACCCCTACCGAACCCTCTGAGGAAGATGAAGAGAGCCCGAACGAAAAGCCTGAGCATCGCAAGGGATTTTTGGAAAACTGGGCCGATAAGTTTCGCAACTTTTTAAATGACGATTTATAAAAAACACACCGGATTATGAGCGACCAAAATCAAAATGACACCATTTCGTTTGACTTGCCTAAAAACCAGTCATCGGTCATCAAAGTGATTGGCGTTGGCGGAGGAGGAAGCAATGCAGTAAACCACATGTTTGGCCATGGTATTCGTGGGGTGGATTTTGCCATTTGCAATACCGATGCTCAGGCCCTTACCAATAGCCCCGTTCCCAATAAAATACAATTGGGGGTAACCCTAACCGAAGGTTTGGGTGCCGGTGCCAATCCCGAAGTGGGCGAACAGGCGGCCCAAGAAAGCATACAGGAAATCAAGAGCCTTTTAGAAACCAATACCAAAATGGTTTTTATTACCGCGGGTATGGGTGGAGGAACCGGAACCGGTGCCGCCCCTATTATTGCCAAAACCGCTAAGGAGTTGGGCATACTCACGGTAGGTATAGTTACCATGCCCTTTTTGTTTGAAGGGAATAACCGTAAACTGCAGGCTGAGAAGGGTGTGGAATCCCTGCGCAGAAATGTAGATTCACTGATTGTAATCAATAACAATAAACTGCGGGAGGTGTATGGCAACCTGGGCTTTAAAGCTGGTTTTGCCAAGGCCGATGAGGTGTTGGCCACCGCTGCCCGAGGTATTGCCGAGGTAATAACCCACCACTACACCACCAACATCGACTTGCGCGATGCGAAAACCGTACTCGCCAATAGCGGCACCGCCATTATGGGTTCCGCTACCGCCTCCGGTGAAACCCGTGCGCACGATGCCATTTCCCTGGCACTGGACTCTCCACTGTTAAACGACAATCATATTAAAGGAGCCAAAAATGTGCTGCTGCTGATTGTTTCCGGGCAGGAAGAAATTACCATCGATGAGATTGGTGAGATTAATGACTACATTCAATCCGAAGCGGGTGGTAGTGCCAATATTATTATGGGTATCGGTGAAGATGATGCCCTGGGTAAGGAAATTGCCGTAACCATTGTAGCTACAGGTTTTGCTGCCGACCAACAAGTGCAGGTGATCGGGCGTGAACCTCAAAAGGTAGTTCATACGCTTGAAGATGAACAGGCCGTAAGTGCGTCTATCTATAACAAGCCCCTGGCCTCTGAAGAGGAAAATGATATCATCAGCAAGGAGCTGGCCCGCACTGAAAAACAAAAAAGGGAGCAGGCCAATCTTTTTGACTTTGAAGAAGAAAAGCCGCAAGCACCCGATCCGGTTGTTCCCAAAGCGGAAGCATCACCGGAAATGAACCTGGACGATGAGGCCCACTACGAGGACTTTCGGAACATGGAAGTAACGGAAGAGGATATCGAGGAAGTGCTCAGCGAAGAGGAAATGGAGGAGGAAACGGAGGAAGTGGATGAACCCGTATTTTCCATAGGTGATAACGAAGAGGAAGAGAGGGCCCCGGAAACCGAATTTGAATTGGGCCCTGCCCCCTCTGAAAAAACAGAAGAGCTACAGAGTAAAGAAGAGTCCAAACCGGAAGAGAAGAAGCCCGAAGTAGCGGAGCCAAAGGCCGATGAGGTTAAAAAGGAAGCTGCACCGCAGGAAAAGCCTCAAACCATCCGTTACTCTTTGGAGGATTATTTAAACCTGGAGCAACAATTAAAATCAGCCGGTAAAAATCAGAATCCCCCGGAACAAAAACCGCAGGCCAAAAAGGTAGAAACCAAAGAAGAGCCCGAGGATGCCGACCTGAAGTTTGAGGTAAAGCAGGTGGAGAATAAAAACTCTTCCGAAAACGAAGGCTTCAACGGGGGCTCACCGATGGATAGCACCATAGAAGAAAGCATGCGCCTGAAGGCCGATGAAAGGCGTGCCAAGCTCAAGGCTTTTAACTATCGCTTCAAGAATCATCCTTTTTCGGTGGATGAAGCCGACAACGAGCCTGCTTATAAGCGCCAGGGTGTAAACATAGAAAGTGCCAAATACAGCAAAGAGGGAAGGATCAGCCGTTTCACCATTGATGAAGGTGAAGAAGGAAACCAGATCCGTACCAATAACAGCTTTCTGCATGACAATGTAGATTAATTACCTCAAGTAGTTTCTTCATGAGCTGCCACGCCCCGGGTGTGGCGGCTTTTTTTATTGCAGAAAATACTGCTATCCGTAACTTTGACCACAAATAGAATATTATGAGTTTATCACAAAATATCGCTGAAGAAATGAAAGCGGCTATGAAGGCCAGGGATAAGGTACGCCTTGAAGCCCTGAGAAGTATTAAGTCCGCCATATTATTGGCCAATACTGAAAAAGGCGGAGGTAGTGAACTCAGTGAAGAGGATGAACTCAAGTTGGTGCAACGGCTGCAAAAGCAGCGCAAGGATTCACTGGAGATTTACGAGCAACAGGGGCGTGAGGACCTGGCGACCGAAGAAAGGGCGCAATTAGAAGTGATTGAAAGCTTCTTGCCCAAACAGATGAGCTCCGAAGAGCTTACGGCCTACCTTAAGGAGTTAATCGTTCGGGTAGATGCCAAGGGTCCGCAGGACATGGGTAAGGTAATGGGTACCGCTTCCAAAGAGCTGGCGGGTAAGGCGGATGGAAAGACCATCTCCACCAAGGTAAAGGAGATACTGAGCCAATAAAACAAATAAGGCCCGGCAATGCCGGGCCTTATGCTTTCAAAGGAAAACGGGTTAGTAATTATAAATAAACTTCCGGCTATAATTTCCCCCGATACCGGTTAGGTAAAAATCAACTGAACTACTGGAAGGGTCACGTATAGCAGTAAGATCGTAGCTTTTTGTTTCGGTTATCAGCGCTTCGCAGCTATCACCCCAGGCATTGTGCTCAAGTCTTAATTCTGTAGGAGGAATAGGAGGTGTTCCACACCACGGTTTTATCTCTGACAGTCTAATCTCATGATCCGTGCAACCCCCGGAGTAGGAATAATTGATATAGAGACAGTCGTTGGATATGGTGGCTGAATTAATGGTGATCTCATCCGCAAAAATATTGGTAGTTACAAAGGTATCCATGGTGGTTATAGGGGTGCATCCTACGGTTCTTATGCACTCGATGTCCACTATCTTACCTACCATGCAAACCGAGCCGACATCGGTTCTTTCCTTGAAGTCAAATTCCACTTTCTGACCCGTTTGCAGGGTAAAGTTACCCGGTAAGCTGGCTATTTCCAATTTACTTCCATTAGCCAGTTGGATAACCTTTCCGCAACCATCCAGGCCGGTAAGGTCAACTACCACACCGGAGTAAAGGTACTCACAACCACATTCTCCGGGAGTGTAGTATTTAATTCCATGATTGAATTTGGCTATGCACTCGTTGGTATAGGTTTTTCCATCACAACCACAAACCGGATCATACACCGCTGGACATAGAACATAGGGAGCATTATCAAGCAGATCCTGGTCAATACATCCATTTTCTTTTTTTTCCTTTTTACAGGAGACTCCTAAAAGGAACACCAATATCATTAAAGGCAAACTAAGTTTTTTCATCTTAAGCATTTTACTACATAGATGCCAAAGCACTGCTTAGCGTTGCGCTTTCAGTAAATTTTTATTTTTTCTCCTAGGAATTTAGGGCCCGTATCCAGGATATAAAGGTCGAGAACCATTTTAACGCGGGCCGCTACTTCCCTCAGCTTAGTTTTGAAACCGCCCGCAACATCTAAATCCCGGGCGTTAAAACCGTAAGCTTCTATACCTTCCTTCCGGGCAATAAAAACCGCCCGTTCATTGTGAAAAGCCTGGGATATAACCACGAAACTTTGCTGACCAAAAACCTCACGAGCCCTGATCATGGAATCCAGTGTTCTGAAACCGGCATAATCCAAAAAGATCCGGTCGGTAGGTACACCGGCCTCAATGAGCGCATCACGCATGGCTTTAGGCTCATTGTAACCTTTCTTTCGATTATCTCCGCTTACCAGCAGGTAACTTATTTTTTTGTTCCGGTACAACTCAGCCGCTGCCTTTACGCGGTAAGTAAAATAGAGGTTTGGCTGGCCATTGCTCAGCTTAGGAGCGGTACCCAGCATTACTCCTACTTTTTGATCGGGGAAGTCGGTAAGCTCACTACCGATGTATTCTTCAGAAAAGGAGGATACCCAAAAGTAAATCCCCAGGCTACTTACCACGGCCAGGCCGGCCAGCAACAGTAAAAATCGAAACCACTTAAGCACCGCCTATTTTAATCCTCGGGAATGTAATCTTCAATCAAATCTACCTTGGTTTCAAAGAAACTTTCGGTTCGATACTGGTGCCTTCTCACAAATCGATCCAGGTCACGCTGGGTATCTTCGTAATCGTCTTCTTCCAGGTATTCATTCATCAGGTTATGGGTAAGCTCCGGTAGGTTTTCGTCCAACTCCCCTTTTATTTCCTCCAGGTAATCCTGCATTTCATTGTACAGCTTCTGTCGCCCTTCAAAGTCGGTGTACTGTTCAATTTCCTTCAACGACTCATTGTAAGCCCTGCGAATGTCATTCACTATATCACTCAAACTGTCTTTCTTACCCTCTTCAATGGCCTTCAGGTAAAGGTTTACCTGGGCATTAACCCTGAAAAAGGCCAGAGTCATGTCGCGGCTGTACAACGTAACCTCATCTAAAAGGCGGTATTGCTCTTCCAGTTCCTCGTCCTTCACAATAGTGAGGTAATTTTGGCGGGCGAAGTGTTCTTCGGCCTGCTCAATACGGTAAGCCGCATCGATCATCTCTTCTTCAGCCCGTTCAACCGCTTCATAGTATTTTTTGAGGTCTTCGTAGGAATTATACTGGTTCGCACTAAGCCCATCAGCCGTTCCGAAGTTATCTTCAAAGGCATCAATGTACATCTGCATGGCGCGTTCGTATTCCCGTTGCAGGATATCGTAGTCCTGGTAAGGCCCTAACCGTGAAACGGCTTTCTGGCTTTCTTTGGCTTGTTCCAATACCAGTTCACGGTATTTGGCCACTTTCCTTTCATCCTCAGAGCGAAGGGAAGCCTTGAGATACCGGAGGTTTTTAATCCGCAACTTGCGATTCTCGTTCTGGAATTTCCGCAAATAAGAGGTAGGATTGTTATAACGCTGGGCATCTACCTGCAAGGTGAGGCCCAATAAAATGGCAAAAGCCAGGTATTTTATCATGGGTCAGAGCTTTGCACAAATATAATTTGAAGAGTGGTTTGCACAAAAAAACCCGGTAACTCTCGTTACCGGGCCTTCTATCCTATTAGATGTTAGTTTATTACATCATTCCGGGCATTCCACCACCCATTCCGGCTGGCATTCCACCACCGTTATCTTCTTTAGGGATTTCAGTGATAGTAGCCTCGGTAGTTAGCAACATACCGGCTACGGAAGAAGCGTTTTCCAAGGCAATGCGGGTAACCTTGGTAGGATCGATAATACCGGATTCCAGCATATTCTCGAATTTCTCGGTCTTGGCATTGTATCCAAAATCGTCCTTGCCTTCTTTTACCTTAGCTACAATTACGGAACCTTCCTGGCCGGCATTTTCTACAATCTGGCGCAGTGGCTCTTCAATAGCGCGGGCAATGATAGCCATACCGGTAGTTTCATCGTCATTATCGCCTTTAGCATCCGTTAATGCAAGGGCAGCGCGTACCAATGCTACACCACCACCAGGCACAATACCTTCTTCAATAGCAGCACGGGTAGCGGCCAGGGCATCATCCACACGGTCTTTCTTCTCTTTCATTTCCACTTCAGAAGCGGCTCCTACGTACAATACAGCTACACCACCGGCCAGTTTAGCCAGGCGCTCCTGCAGTTTTTCCTTGTCGTAGTCGGAAGTAGTGGTTTCGATCTGAGCCTTGATCTGGTTTACACGGGCCTTGATGTCATCGCCCGCACCGGCACCATTCACGATAGTGGTATTATCCTTATCGATGCTTACTTTTTCGCAAGTACCCAGCATATCCACGGTAGCGTTTTCCAGCTTATACCCTCTTTCTTCAGAGATTACAGTACCACCGGTCAGCACAGCGATATCTTCCAGCATCGCTTTTCTGCGGTCACCAAAACCAGGTGCTTTAACAGCCGCAACTTTCAGGCTGCCACGAATTTTATTTACTACCAGGGTAGAAAGGGCTTCACCATCAAGATCTTCAGAAATGATCAATAACGGCTTACCACTTTGCGCTACGGGTTCCAATACCGGAAGTAACTCCTTCATATTACTGATTTTCTTGTCGTAAATCAGAATGTAAGGATTCTCCAGTTCAGCAATCATCTTATCCGTATCGGTAACGAAGTAGGCCGAAAGGTAGCCCCGATCAAACTGCATACCTTCCACCACATCCACATAGGTTTCGGTACCCTTGGCTTCTTCAACGGTAATTACACCTTCTTTTTTAACCTTGGCCATAGCTTCGGCAATCAGTTTACCGATGGTCGGGTCGTTATTGGCTGAAATGGAAGCCACCTGTTCGATTTTGTCGGAACTGTCGCCTACTTCCTTGGATTGGCTTCGCAGGTTTTCCACGATTTTCTCAACCGCTTTGTCCATACCCCGTTTAAGGTCCATGGGTGAAGCACCGGCTGCAACGTTTTTCATTCCCTGGCTGTAAATGGCTTGCGCCAGAACGGTAGCGGTAGTGGTACCGTCACCGGCAAGGTCAGCGGTTTTAGAAGCCACTTCCTTCACCATTTGTGCACCCAGGTTTTCAATCTTGTCTTCCAACTCGATTTCCTTGGCCACCGACACACCATCCTTGGTAACGGTGGGTGCACCGAAAGATTTTTCGATAACCACGTTACGGCCTTTGGGGCCTAAAGTTACTTTTACTGCGTCTGCCAGTTGATCTACCCCTCTCTTCAAGGCATCCCTGGCTTCGAGGTTGAATTTTATTTCTTTAGCCATTTTGCTAGAATTTTAATGTTTTAGGATTTGAATGGATGAATTGAATTAACCGATGATGGCAAAAATGTCGGACTCACGCATAATGAGATAATCTTTTCCCTCATGCTTGATCTCCGTACCACCATACTTACCATAAAGTACACGATCACCAGCTTTTACGGTCATAGGCTCGTCTTTTTTGCCATTGCCCGCGGCAATTACAATGCCCTGTTGTGGTTTTTCCTGAGCGGTGTCGGGAATAATAATACCGGAAGCGGTTTTCGTTTCAGCGGGACTAGGTTCTACCAGAACCCGGTCTGCCAATGGACGAAGGTTAATATCTGCCATTGTGTTATTTGTTTTTGGGTTATACTTTAACTTCTTGTAACGGTTCAACATTAGTCAGAAAGTATGCCAATTGCCAATACTGACAGCCTGACATTTCAGGAGAACTTCGCCCGGTTTAAGGCTCGTTTTGAAACTCCTCCAACGCATAGATAAAGAGAGAATAAGGCCCGTAATTTTCAGGGCGCGCTGGCCCGAAATACTCCTCCAGTACAATCCCACTGTCGGTAAACGCCCGGTTGGAGTCTTCCTGATCTTTTTCGGTGACTACCATAAGCGGGCGATGCTTTTCGAGGAAGCTTGCCATGGGTGTAAAGTCCTTCCAAACGGGGAATACGTAAGCCGATTGGTTCCAAACGATAGCGGTAGCCCAGGTTCCGGCTATCTTTCGCCCTTTAAAATCGTAGGATTCAAAGTGATCTATAACCCGCTGCGATTGGTAGGTGCGTTCACGAAATAAAGTGATAAGCTGCCTTACATTACCCTGCGGAAAACTTAATACAATCACCAAAGCTGTTACCCCAAGGTATTTATTGAATGGATTCGAATGACGCAAAGCTTCTTTTAGAAAAAGGGCAATTACCAAAGCCTGGGCGGCAATCAGGCTTAGGGCATAGCGGCTGGGCAGCCACTGAATGAAAAGCTTATGGTGTTCTAACAAAGCCCAGGCGGCTGACAGGAAAAACAGCAGACGATGGTTTTGATGCAATTGTTTCCTTTTGAAGGTGAGCCATACCAGGCTTAGCCAAAAAATCAGTTGGATAAAAAGATTTTCAGGCTGCAGCCAAAAGGTTTCCAGGTTACCCCACAGGGCCTTTAGAAGATTACCATCGCCATGGTAGCGCTCCACGAGTTGTTGTTGCACTACCTTATCAAAAACCGGTTTTACCCTTTGGTACCATAAAAGCCAATAAGCCAAACCAGCTATCCCGTAAAGGAATGAGGTTAAGCCTATCGCCCTGAAAAACCGTAATCGTCCGGGGAGCCTTTCCCGTTTCCAGATAAGCAGGGTACAAAGCGGCAGAACCAGTACATACGCGAACTGCACCTTAAGGCACAGGGCCAGGAAAAGTCCTGAAAAATGCAGGATCAACCACCATACATGCTGGCTTTTAGACTGTATGAAGCGGTAGGCGAAAGCCAGACTGACCATTATAACCTGTATGGCTAAGGCCTCCACCATGGAAAAATGAAAGAATTGAAACAGGTGGTATTGCAAGCCCCCCAGCAAAAGCCATAAAAGACCGATGGAAGGTTTTTTAATGAGCAGGGTAAATAGCATGAAGAACAACAGCGATGCGACCAACACACTCATGCGTGCCACAGTGCGGCTGGTTCCGAAAGTCTGAAACACAACCAACAGGTAAGCATTATAAGCGGGTGATTTGGCGAGGTTATCACAATCATCCAGACCCCATTTCCCCTGGTTCACGTAATTACGTGCCTGAATGGTGTTCAGTCCCTCATCGGTAAAAGGCCCACGGCTGGTGGAAATATCTAGAGAAGGATCGGCTTTAAGAAACGCCAGTTGCAGGATAAAAAAACCCACCACTCCACTGAGCCATATCCGCCAATGTAATTTTTTTGCCATCATTTAAGAAGGCTCTAAAATAAAAAACCCCGCTCCGAAATACCGGGCGGGGTTTCTTGTAAAAAGTTTTATTCTTTTATTCGGCTCCTCCGTCTTCTTCCTCAACCGACTCGGGAAATTCTTCACCCATGTCCTGTGACTGAGGGCTGTTAAGACCCGGAGTATTGAGAGGGGCCTGTGGTACGTTATTCAATTCATCGCCAATACGGGTTTCCTGCTCAACCGGAGCATCGCCATAGTTGGGGTTCAGGGTTACGTTAGCCGCTAAAACCAAAACTACCAAAGCAATAGCCAGGGCCCAGGTGCCACGGTCTAAAAAGTCAGTGGTTTTTTTAACCCCACCGAAGAGCTGTGTTCCGCTTCCACCGAAAGAAGAACTCAAACCGCCTCCTTTAGGGTTTTGTACCAATACAATTAATATCAGGAGTACACAGGTGATAATGATCAAAACAGAGAATAACAACATCATAACGTTCCGGCTTATTTAACTCTTTTTCAATTTCTTGATTTCCAAAATTTGGTCGGCAAAGAAACTACTTTTTTCGGGATATTTCAACTTGAGGATTTGATAGGCTTTAATGGCTTTATCAAAATGTCCTTGCTTGATATACACTTTGGCCAGGGTTTCGGTAATCAAAGCCCCATCGCCCGAGCTTTCGATCTGGCCCGTACTAACAACGGGGGAAGGAGCACTTTGCGACTTTCCTTTTTGTTTAAGTTCGGGAAGCTTTTCAACAAAGGTATCGAACAACTGGATTTTTTCCTCAAAATCCATCTCCTGTTCTTCCTTTAATGCCCCGGGTGGAGAAGTGTCTTCATCCTGGTGATCGCTTTTGGACAAGCGCCTCAACCATTCCGAAAAGCTGTGTTCTTCATTAGGATTGAGAGGGCGTGCCAAAGGTTCCGGGGTGATCTCTTCATCAATGGTAAAAACCGGACTTTCCGCTGGCGAAGGCAATTCTTCGGGTTGAGGGGTATCCGGCTCCGCTTCTTTAGCTTCTGCGTCTTCCACCTTATCCTGTGTTTCAGGCTCAACAAGCGGGTTTTCCTCCGCTTCCGGCTTTATTCTTGTTTCGGGACTGGCCTCTTCCTTTACCGGGGTAACCGCTTTATCTGCATTCTCGGTAATCTCTTCATTTTTTTCCTCGGGTGTTTCCACGGTCTTTTGCCGCAAACTTTCCATCTTTTCCCGGATACCCTGTATCCGTGCATCTATAGGAGAGCTTCCATCGCCCTTTTTCCGGGATTCATACTCCTGCCTTCTCTGCCGACTGCGTTCCAGTATAGCTTTAATTCTTTCGCTGGCACTCATGGAACTTTCGTCCACTTCCTCTTCTTCACCTTTATCCTCAATATCCGGCTGCCCTTTATCTACGGGAGCCTCTTCCGGGTTTACCACTTTCTTTTCTTCGGGTTCAGGCTCCCGTTCGGAATTATTCTCAGGAAGCTCATTCGCGGTTGAGGCCGGTTCAGTTTCCTCTTTTTCTGGTTCTTCTTTTTCCGGCTGCCGGGTTTCCTGAGCAGGCGACTCTTCCTCTTTCACTTCTGCGGGCACAACTTCCACGGGCCGCATGGTTTCCAGTTCTTCACGGGGAACGGACTCCACACCTTCAAAAAGATCGTAAAGCACCGTGCGGTCGTTCGTTAAAATAGAGGTTTTACCCAGTTGTTGGTTAAAAAGATGTTCATTGGAATTTTTCAGGCGCAGGGCATACAGCAATTGTACAGCCTGGCTGTAGGGATATTGTATGGCCAGCTTTTTAAGTTCACCTACTTCTTTGCGGTGAATTTTTCCGGGCCGTTCGAGCAGGTCTGTAAATTCCTGGGCGTCCACTTACCAATTTCCGATTGACTGGTTTAAAATATTCTCTGAAAGCTCCTGGGTAATTTGATCGATCAACTGACCCTCCACCGCTGAAAAATCTTCCGAAGCATCAAAATCTGCAAAACGGGAAAACCTTTGTTCGAAGCTTTTCTCAGGCTCTAATTTATTAGTAAAAATCACATTAACCACCACGGTAAGCCGGTTTTGAGCCACCGCCCCAAAATCATCGGCTTGTGCATTAATAGGCTCAATCCGGTAATCGGTAACCGAGCCCTCAAAATGCAGGTCACCTCCCCGCTCCTGTAGATTTAAAGGGGTTTGCTGCACAAAAATATCCCTAAGTTTTTCGGTAAACTGGGGGCTGAGTTGTGGCTGCACCAGGTCGGCATTGTTGGGAAAAAAGTCTATGGACACCGTTTTCGCATTACCCACATCACCCCCCGTAAACGAATAGCCTCCGCAGGCCGAAAGAAAACCGATGATGAGGAAGACCAGTATTTTTTTCACTACAGGTTGTGTTGCTTGATTTTTCGATAAAGCGTTCGCTCCGATATGCCCAGCTCACGGGCTGCATCTTTCCGTTTACCGGCATTTCGCTCCAGTGCCTTTTGAATCAGTTCCAGTTCTTTATCCTGTAAAGAAAGGTTTTCATCTTCCACCGTTTCATGGTCGGTGTCAAAAGTTTCCGGGTGTACTTCAGTATCGCCCTCCTTATATAAGGGCAGGTAATGTTGAGGCTTTTTTTCTTCCGGCTCAACGGAGCTTTCCTCCTCTTCATCACCGTAGATTTTATGGATCAACTGGCTGTTGTCTTCTTCAAAGCTTTCGGAAACCCCGTTTTTCATCAACTCCAGGGTCAGTTTCTTCAGGTCGTTAAGGTCACTTTTCATATCGAAGAGCACCTTGTAGAGTATTTCCCTTTCGTTGCTAAAATCGCTTTGCTGCTTTTTTTCTTCATAAATAGCGGGCAGCTCACTTTTCCCTATGCCCGGCAGGTAGCTCATTAAAGTGTCAGGCCCTATTTCACGGCTTTGTTCCACCACTGAAAGCTGCTCGGCCAGGTTCCTCAACTGGCGCACGTTTCCGGGCCAGCGATAGTTTTTGAGCATTTCCACGGCATCGGCCGAAAGGCGAATAGGCGGAAGGTGATACTTGTCGGCAAAATCAGCCACAAATTTCCTGAAAATCAGGTGCACATCCTCTTTACGTTCCCGCAAAGCCGGTATCTTGATCTCTACCGTATTTAAACGATAGTACAAGTCTTCCCTGAACTTACCCTTGCGAATGGCTTCAATCAGATCCACATTGGTGGCTGCAGTAATTCGCACATTAGTTTTTTGCGATTTGGAAGACCCTACTTTTATAAATTCTCCGGTTTCCAATACGCGCAGCAAACGTACCTGGGTTGAAAGGGGTAACTCACCTACCTCATCCAGGAAAATAGTTCCTCCGTCCGCCTCTTCAAAGTAACCTTTGCGGGTACCGGTAGCACCGGTAAAGGCTCCTTTTTCATGGCCAAAAAGCTCACTATCGATAGTGCCTTCGGGAATAGCTCCGCAGTTTACCGCAATGTAGGGGTTGTGCTTGCGATGGGATTGCCCGTGTATAATGCGTGGAATGGCTTCTTTACCTACCCCGCTTTCACCGGTAATCAAAACTGATATATCGGTTGAGGAAACCTGGATAGCCTTGTTCAACGCACGATCCAGGAGTGGTGAAGTCCCTATTATGCCATAACGTTGTTTGATTTCCTGTATTGAACTCACTTTATGTAATACTTTATTTCAATGGGTTTTTCCTGGTAAATCAAGGTTCCGGTAGAACGGTTGACCACGTGTGGCTTAAAAGCACGTATTACCAAATAATAAGCCTGGGGAAGGGGTTGCGCCAACTTCAGTTGTTTCAACCGGCCACTGCCAATACCTTTCCATATTTGCCGGTCATCGCGGTCAAAAGCCATTACCTCTACTCCCGTGCTCAGGTTTTCAACACAATAACCCTGGCTGGTATCCACCACACAATAGGTAAAAACACCTTTTTCTTTAATTTGATCATCGGTAACCTGAAAGCTCAGGTTATTATCCATCCAACGATTACCCACTTTCTCCTGGCACCATCCCGTTACACTCAACAGGCATAAACTGAAAACTCCCAGGCCTAATTTTATATTATTCATCAACTCTTTCTCCTAATAAAGTTGCGGCTGTACAATCCTTGATCATAACCTTAACGAAGTCACCCGGCTTTTCATTGGCTTTAGGGAAAACCACCACCGTATTTTGGGTGGTGCGCCCAAACCAATCTTCTTCCGAACGTTTGGAACTGCCTTCTATCAGCACCTCCTCAGTTTTACCGATGTACGCGCGGTTGCTCTCCAGTGAATGTTTTTGTTGCAGATCAATGATCTCCGTAAGCCTCCGTTTTTTTACTTCCAGCGGAATATCGTCTTCCATTTTTCGTGCTGCGAAGGTGTTGGGGCGTTCCGAATAATAGAACATATAACCGAAATCATACTTCACGTATTCCATCAAGCTTAAGGTTTCCTGGTGATCTTCCTCGGTTTCGGTTGGAAAACCGGTGATCATATCGTGGGATATACCGCAGCCCGGAATAATCCGCCTTACCCGATCGATAAGGGCCATGTATTCCTCACGATTATGCCCACGATTCATCAATTCCAGTATCCGGCTTGAACCGGATTGCACCGGTAAATGAATGTAATTACAGATGTTTTCATATTTAGCAATCACGTGTAATACCTCGTCCAGCATATCCTGGGGATTGGAGGTAGAAAAACGGATTCGCATTCCGGGTACCGCTAAGGCCACCTTTTCCAAAAGCGCGGCAAAACCAACGGCTGTGGCTTTAGCGGCTTCGCTGGCTTTTTCAAAATCTTTTTTCAAGCCTCCGCCATACCATAAATAGGAATCTACGTTCTGGCCGAGCAAGGTTACCTCCTTATATCCTTTATTCCACAACTCCACGCATTCCTCTACGATGGTTTCCGGGTTGCGGCTGCGCTCCCGTCCCCTTGTGAAGGGAACTACGCAAAACGTGCACATATTATCACAGCCACGGGTAATGGAAACAAAAGCCGTAATGCCATTGCTGCCTAAACGAACCGGGTTTACATCGGCATAAGTTTCTTCTTTGGAAAGAATAACATTAACGGCCTTCCGCCCGGCATCCACTTCCTTCACCAGGTTTGGCAAATCGCGGTAGGCATCGGGACCCACCACCATATCTACCAGCTTTTCTTCATCCAGCAGCTTACTTTTAAGACGCTCCGCCATGCAACCGAGTACACCGATTCTCATTTCAGGCTTCTCCTCCTTGATCTTATTGAAACTGGTCAATCGCTTGCGCACCGTTTGCTCGGCTTTATCGCGAATGCTACAGGTATTCAACAAAACCAAATCTGCCTCCTCCATATTACGGGTGGTGCCGTAACCTTCCTTCTCTAAGATAGAGGCCACGATCTCGCTATCCGAAAAATTCATCTGGCAGCCGTAGCTCTCTATGTAGAGTTTCTTTTCGCGCTCTCCACTTTCCAGCACCACAGCATCGCCCTGGCGGGTTTCATCTATCACTTTTTCTTCTTGTACCAAATCAGCCATCCGTGCTTCTCCGTCTTAAAATTTAAAGCTGCAAAGCTACAAATAGCATTCCTCTTGTGCCAGTTTGACAGATCAACTTTAACGATCATATCCTGCGGCAATTTGTAGCATTAGAAAACATTTGATTTATTTTGGCGGTTTGAAATGCTCACTAACACCCCTCTAAAATGCCCAAGAACCTAGTAATTGTAGAGTCTCCTGCCAAGGCAAAGACCATCGGTAAATATTTAGGGAAGGACTTCCAGGTGGAGTCCAGCTACGGCCATATCCGCGATTTGATATCCAAGGATATGGGTATTGACATCGAAAATAACTACACACCTAAATACGCCATACCGAAGGAAAAAAAGGAGGTGGTGAAGAAGCTGAAAAAACTGACCAAGGATGCGGAAACGGTTTGGCTGGCCTCGGATGAGGACCGCGAAGGAGAAGCCATTGCCTGGCACCTGGCGGAGGCACTGAACCTCAATCCAAGCACTACTAATCGCATTGTTTTTCATGAAATTACCAAGTCGGCCATAGAGAAAGCTATTCAAAACCCCAGGCGCATTGATCAAAACCTGGTTAATGCTCAACAGGCACGCAGGATATTGGACCGCTTGGTGGGCTTTGAACTATCACCCGTACTCTGGAAAAAGGTACAACGTGGTTTATCAGCCGGAAGGGTTCAATCGGTGGCCGTACGTTTAATTGTTGAGCGCGAAAAGGAAATCCGCGGTTTTAAGGCGGTGTCTTATTTTAGAGTGGTAGCGGAGTTTACCAATGCCGAAGGCAAATCATTTAAAGCTGAACTCAATAAGCGTTTCGATACTGAAAAGGAAGCCCGGCAGTTTTTGGAAAGCTGTAAGTCTCATACTTTCTCCATTCAAAGTATTGAGACAAAACCGGCTAAAAAATCTCCCGCTGCCCCATTTACCACTTCTACCCTGCAACAGGAAGCCAGCCGTAAACTTTATTTTTCCGTAGCGCAAACCATGTCGGTAGCCCAAAAGCTTTACGAGGCGGGACACATTACCTACATGCGTACCGATTCCGTTAACCTCTCTGACCTGGCCTTGAATACCGCCCGGAAGGAAATCTCTGAAAATTACGGAGACAACTACGCTCAAACGCGAAAATATTCCACCAAAAGCAAGGGAGCTCAGGAAGCACACGAGGCCATACGACCCACTTTTATGGATCGCCATAGTGCCGGTGCGGATGCCCAGCAAAAAAAGCTTTACGATCTTATTTGGAAAAGGACACTCGCCTCCCAGATGAGTGATGCCCAGTTAGAGCGAACTACCCTCCGTATTTCCACACCCGGTGGCGACTTAGAGTTTGTAGCTCGTGGCGAAGTGATCAAATTTGAGGGCTTTTTAAAGGTGTATCTCGAGGGCACGGACGATGAAGATTTAGAGGAACAGGAAGGTATGTTGCCCGCCACACAGGAGGGTGAAAAACTTGGATTGAATGAAATACTGGCTACGCAGCGTTTTACCAAACACCCGCCAAGATTTACGGAAGCCAGCCTGGTTAAAAAACTCGAAGAACTGGGTATCGGCAGACCTTCTACCTATGCCCCTACCATTTCCACCGTTCAAAAAAGAAATTACGTGGAAAAGTCAGACCTGGAAGGTGAAAAGAGGGAATACCTGCAATACCAACTAACCGAAGGGAAGGTGGAGGAGAAAAAGCTATCCGAAACCACTGGTGCGGATAAAGGCAAATTGATTCCTACCGATGTGGGTATTGTGGTTAACGACTTTTTGGTGGAGCACTTTAAGGAGATCCTGGATTATAACTTCACCGCCAATGTAGAAGAACAATTTGATGAAATAGCCCGTGGCCAGGAACAATGGGAACACATGATCGATTCCTTTTACAAGGACTTCCACCCCCATTTGAAAGATGTTGAGGAAAACTCCGACCGGGCTAAGGGCGAGCGCCTTTTGGGCACCGACCCAAAATCCGGACGGCCGGTATATGCCCGTATTGGCCGCTACGGCCCTATGATACAAATCGGTGAGGCCGAAGATGAAGAAAAGCCTCAGTTTGCCAGCCTCATGAAAGGGCAGCATATCAACGATATCAGCCTTGAGGACGCTCTTGAATTGTTTAAACTGCCTCGTACGCTGGGCGAATTCGAAGGTTTTTCGGTAAGTGCCAATGTAGGACGCTTTGGCCCCTATGTTCGTTATGGGAACAACTTTGTTTCCATGAAACCCAAGGAAGGTGATGATCCTATGAGCATTACCCTCGACCGTGCCATTGAACTCATTAAGGCCAAACAGGAAGCCGATAAAAATAAATTCATTGCCCGCTTTGATGAGGAGAAACCGGTTATTGAAGTATTGAATGGCCGTTACGGCCCGTACATCAAATCCGGACGAAAAAACTACAAAATTCCAAAGGATACTGATCCTGCCAAGCTTACGTGGGAAGACTGCCTGGAGATTATTAACGCTACTCCCGAACCTAAGAAGAGAAAGACCCGTAAAAAATGAACCTGGAAGACTTCCTCGCTCCCGTTCGTCAAAGTTTAATCGATGATTTTGAAAGCCATCATCCCCAGGCACTTACCCACCACATAGCTAAGCATACCGAGCTGGAGGGTTTGCCTGATCTGAGAGGTTTTAAAATTGCGCTTATTGGGGTTATGGAAGACCGGGGCACACCCCAAAACCGAGGGGCAGCCGAGGCTCCGGATACGGTGCGCAATTATCTCTACCCTTTATTCAAAGGAAAATGGAGTAAAGCTATGGTGGACCTGGGGAACATTTATTCCGGTGAAACTTTACGCGATTCTTACATTGCCCTTAAAGAGGTTATTGACCATCTGCTCAAGCTCAATGTAACACCTGTTATTATAGGTGGTGGGCAAGACCTTACTTACGCCAATTACCGTGCTTATGATGGGATGGAACAAACGGTAAACCTGGTTTCCATCGACTCCCGCTTTGACCTGGGCAGGCACGATGAAACTTTGAATGCTGAAAATTTCTTAAGCTTCATCGTTTTGGAAAAACCTTACATTCTTTACAATTACAGCAACATCGGGTTCCAAACCTACTTTGTAAACCAGGATGAGATCGACCTGATGGAGCGTATGTATTTTGAGGTACACCGCCTGGGTATGTTCAGGGATAACATTCGCGAAGCCGAACCTATTTTACGCGATGCTGATATTGTAAGCTTCGACCTTTCCGCTATCCGGCAAGCTGATGCTCCGGGTAATTTAAATCACTCTCCCAATGGATTTACCGGTGAAGAAGCCTGTGCCCTTAGCCGTTATGCCGGAATTAGCGATAAGGTAACTTCCTTTGGTATTTACGAGCTAAACCCGGAATACGACAACCAGGGCCGAACCGCCCACCTAGTCGCTCAAATGATATGGTACTTTATTGAGGGCTTCAACGCCCGGAAGGGTGATTACCCTTTTGCCTCTAAAAATGATTACGATCGCTTTACTGTACTGATTAACGAGGGAGAACATGAATTGGTTTTTTACCGAAGCAACCTGAGCGAACGCTGGTGGATTGAAGTGCCCATAAAGTCGGGTGACCATGTTTTGAATAGCGACCGGCACCAATTAATTCCCTGTTCATACGATGATTATCTCAAGGCCTGTGAAAACGATGTGCCTCTTCGGTGGTGGTTGGCTCTTAAAAAAACCGTGTAAACACAGGCCCTGGCTCTGTATTGTTTTTCGTTAAAATTAAGCCTGCATTAACATTTTGTTGTTCAAAATTTTATCTTTGGTGATTTCAACGCTTACAAAAAGAATAAATACAACCCTACAACCTCTGCGTTCATGAAGAAAATTTACGCGCTCACCTTTATTCTAATCTTGCCACTGGCAGGCTGGGCACAGCAAAACGTGCAATTTACCCAGTATATGTTCAACAAGATTTATTATAACCCCGCTGTTGCCGGTACCGGTGGTGCTATTTGCATCAACGCTTTACACCGTAGTCAATGGGTTGGGTTTGATGGCGCCCCCACCACTCAGAATATCAACGGTAATATCCCTATTCGGGCCGTTCACGGAGGGTTTTCAGTAAGCGTTATAAATGATCAGATCGGATTTTTCCAAAATATAGAAGCAGGGCTCGGGTATGCCTATCAGCTTGAATTGGCAAGAGGTACCCTGGGTTTCGGTGCCAGCGTGCGTTTTATCAATAATGCCGTTAACAATGCCGATTGGAGACCGGCCGACCAAAGTGTTCCCGACTTTGGTATTCCGGCACAGGCTGCGTCCGGCCTTTCTATTGACCCCACTTTTGGTATCTATTATAATAGTGATAAAATATGGGCTGGTGTTTCTTCTCTGAATCTGGTGGAAACAACGGCCGCTCTCAATGGAAACATCGGTTCCGTAGGGTACCGCAATGCCCGTCACTATTACCTGATGGCCGGTTACAACTGGGAAATACCCGCCAGTAACTGGATAATAATGCCCAGCACTTTGGTAAAAACCGATGCCCGTAGTTCACCCACTTTTGATGTGAATATTATGGGTATGTACAATAACAAGTTTTGGGGTGGCGTTACATACAGGCTGCAAGACGCTGTAGGAGTGAACATTGGGTACCAGATATTACCCTCGCTTAAAGCCGGTTACTCTTACGACATCGCAACAGGGGATCTTTCATCTCAAGGCGGGGGAAGCCATGAGATCATGTTAAAATATTGTTTTAGGATAGAAATTCCACCCAGGGAAAAAGGAAGTTATAGAAATCCAAGATTTTTGTAATATAGCGCACTTATCTAAGAGGTGCCAATTAGCATTGATGAATTAACAAGGTAGGATATGAAAAAACTGATAATCATTTCAACGAGCATTATTGTGCTGGCTGCTTGTAATAGCAACCCACATGGCGAGTTGGTTGGCGTTCAGGACAGGCCGGAGTTTTACCCTTCAGAACCTTACGGAATGGTGTACATTCCCCAGGGCTCCTATAATATGGGTAATGCAGATCAGGATGTACCTTATTCAATGATTTCTCCAACAAAGACGGTTTCTGTACCGGCTTTTTGGATGGATCAAACTGAAATTACCAATAATGAATATCGCCAATTTGTATATTGGGTAAGAGACTCCATCCTGCGTTACAGGTTGGCAGAAGATGGATTGGTGGAAGATTTTGAATTCAATGATGCCGCCAACAAGGAAGACCCTACCTTTTTTGAAGAATATGTAGCGTTGAATTATCCTGATTCCATGCAAAGAAGACTAAATTGGGAGCCTTACCTCGAATGGGATCCAGATCGTTACCCCAGTGCTGAATACACTGAGATTATAAGGGGCATGTATCTCCCACCAGAGGAGATGTTTATGGGACGTGCTATGATCGATGCTCGTCAGTTGAACTATGTCTTTTTTGTTTTGAACAAACAAAAGGCGGCCAAACGATCGAACCGGGTAATATACGATTACAATGACCAGGACCAGGATGGAGAATATTTCTCCTACCGGGATTATATTAAGGAATCTAAGGAAATTTCTGATCGTAGCTCTTTCTTTGAAGGAGGCATCGTTAATGTTTATCCGGATACCCTCGCGTGGATTCATGACTTCACCTACAGTTATAATGATCCCATGCACGACAAATATTTCTGGCATCCCTCTTATGATGACTATCCCGTTGTGGGTGTAAACTGGCAACAGGCCCGGGCTTTCTGTAACTGGAGAACCAAATTTCGCAACGATTACCTGTACGCCCAAAACGAGCCTACTGAGCAGGAGTTTCGCTTACCTACCGAGGCGGAGTGGGAATATGCTGCCCGTGGCGGCCAGGATTTGATGACCTATCCCTGGGGTGGCCCTTACGCTATGAACAGCTCAGGGTGTTACCTGGGTAACTTTAAGCCTTTGAGAGGAAACGTTGTTGCGGACGGAGGTTTTTACCCGGTAAACGTTACGGCTTACAGCCCGAATGATTTCAACCTGTATAACATGGCCGGTAATGTATCAGAATGGACCAATACCGCTTTTGAAGCAGCTTCCTACTATTACGTTAGTGATATCAGCCCCAACTTTGAATACAATGCCTACGAAGGAGACGATGAAACTCTGAAACGTAAGGTAGTTCGTGGTGGAAGCTGGAAGGATGTAGCCTATTTTATGCAGGTTAGTACTCGCGACTATGAGTATCAGGATACGGCCAAGAGTTATATTGGCTTCAGAACTGTACAAAGCTTTATGGGGCGGGATATCAAGGATTTTTAATCCAACTCGTAAATAACTAAATACTTATTTAATTTAAATTTCGAATACAATGGCGTTAATTGATGTAAACAGCAAGAGGTTCAAGGGTTTCATGGCTAAATTATACGGATGGGGAGCTTCCATCGTAATCCTTGGAGCGATGTTTAAAATATTACACTGGGAAGGTGCTGACCTTATGCTTATTGTAGGTCTTACTACGGAAGCCGTAATCTTCTTTTTCTCCGCTTTTGAAAAGCCGCATGAAGAATATGATTGGAGCTTGGTATATCCGGAATTGGCAGGAATGGATGATCCCGAAGTAGATACTTTGGATGATAAAAATCGTCTTACCCCTACCCAGGAACTGGATAAAATGTTGGAAGATGCTAAAATAGATGGTGAACTTATCGAAAGCCTTGGTTCCGGACTTCGCAAATTCGGTGATGCGGCCAGCAAATTAAACGTTACTGTCGATGCTGCTGCTGCTACCCAGGAATACGGTGAGCAATTGAGCCTTGCTTCCAAAAACATGGAGTCACTCAACGCCCTCTACGCTGTTCAATTGGAAAGCTCTGCAAATCACATGGAAGCTCAGAACAGCTTGATCGAAAAGCTGAACTCTTCTATCAACGATTCAGAACGCCTGGCAGATGAAGTATCTTCTCTGGCTACCAACATGAGTCAATTGAATTCCGTTTACGGTGGAATGCTTTCGGCCATGAACCTTAATAAAAATTAATTTTTGTAGCGTAAAACCAGCTTTTCAATTCTAAATCGAAAAAGACTAACCTGATATGGCGAGTGGAAAACTGACACCCAGACAGAAGATGATCAATATGATGTATCTCGTATTGACCGCTCTGCTGGCGTTAAATATATCAAAGGACATCCTGGAGGCTTTGACCAAACTGAACGATAGCTTAGGTCAAACTGTACAAACCGTGGACAAGAAAAACGCTGATGTTTACAGTGCTTTCGTAGCCGCGGCATCTGAAAACCCCGAAAAAGCCGGTCCCTGGAAGGACAAGGCTTTTCAGGTGAAGGAAAAGTCCGATGACCTTTATAAATACATTGAAAATTTAAAGGAGGAACTGATTACCGTTAGTGGAGGTAAAGATGAAGAAACCGGTCAGCCCAAAAGCCTTGATGCCCGTGAAAAACCGGCTAACTTCCTGCTGAATGATAAGCATGCTACTGAGCTGAAGGAAAAAATCGATGCTTACCGTGAATCCGTTAAAGGTTACGTTGACCAACCTCAACTGAAGCAGAATATCGAAAGTACATTCAGTACTGCTGATCAACCTGTGGGTGAGGATAACGTGATGACTTCCTGGGAAAAAGCCAATTTTGAGCATTTCCCATTGGCGGCCATTTTACCTTTTCTCACAGATTATCAGGCTAAGGTGCGTAATACAGAGGCAGATGTTATTAGTGAACTTCAAAACAATATCGGTAAAAGTGATTTGAAGTTTACCGGTGTACGTGCAATGGTGTTACCTAAATCGAATTACGTTACCCAAGGTGATGAATATGAAGCTGAAGTATTTCTTGCTGCATACGATGATACCCAGGAGCCGAAGATTGTAATTAATGGGGAACCTCTTTCTCCTGAAAATATTCAAGGTGGTGTAGGTAAATTAGTTATTCCCGCCAATTCAATTGGTGAACAAAAATGGGCCGGTGTTATCACCATCGATCAAATCGGAAAAGATCCTGTAGATTATCCTGTTGAGGGATCCTTTACCGTTGCGCCTCCAACAGCGGTAATCTCTCCAACCAAAATGAACGTGCTTTACAAGGGTGTGGACAACCCCATTGAAATTGGTGTTCCCGGTGTTGACCCGGCCAAAGTACGTGTAAGTGGTGTACCTCTATCCGGTTCCAACGGTAATTATATTGCCAACGTCTCCAATGTTAACAGCCGGGAAGTAAATATCCAGGTTTCCGTTCAGGAAGATGATGGAACTGTACGCTCCGTAGGTACCAAAAAGTTCCGTATTAAAGGTCTGCCCCCGGCTACTGGTAGTGTTTTTGGTAAAACCGAGGGCCTAATGTCCAGAAGCCTTCTTCAAAGAGCTACCGTTGAGGCCAAGTACATGGACTTCCCCTTTGATTTGGACCTCACCGTAACTTCCTTTGAAATTGCTATCCCCGGGTTTCCGCCAGAGCAAGTTCGTGGCAATACCATGAGTAACGATGTAAAAACCCGTATTGAAAAATTACGCCCCGGACAAACCGTTTCAATTCGTGACATCAAGGCGGTTGGGCCTAAAGGTGTTCGCGTAAACCAGGTTGGAAATATTTCGTTGGACGTAAACTAAAAATTTTAAGTCTATGAGAAGGATTGTTTTAGGTTTAATGGCGATTGGATTAATGATGGTGGCCGCCCACACGGCACAGGCACAAATCCTGACTCCACAGGACGATGGGATTATTCCTGACCCACCCAAGCATTACCACCACAACCAGGTGTTCCCTTATCCGCATCTGCGGGAAGCCGACATGATGTGGAGCACACGTCATTGGGAAAGGATTGATCTTCGCGAAAAGATTAATCACCACCTTTATTACCCCGTGGTACCTATTCCTGATCGTAAAAGTCTTTATGACGTTCTTGTAGATGGCATTTTAAATGAAGGAACTATCATCGAGGTTTTTGCCGATGATCGCTTTGAAATTCCGCTTACTCCCGAACAGGTAGAGAGCTATGCCGCCAAAGTGGATACCCTTTGGGATCCCGAAGACGCTTCACGTTGGCTGGCGGTAGATACTATCAAAGTAACTGCCAAGGATGTTTTGTTTTATGAAATCAAGTCCGATTGGTTTTTCGACAAACAAAGGGGTGAAATGAAAAACCGGATTATCGGTATTTCTCCCAAAGTACGGAATCCTAAAACGCAGGATGTTTACAACCTGTTTTGGGTTTGGTTCCCGGATGCACGTTACGCCCTGGCTACCCACGTGGCTTTTAACCCACAAAACAACTCTGCCCGCTTGACTTACGACCAGGTGTTTCACCTGCGTTTTTTCAACTCGGTAATTTATAAGCAGGACAATGTGTACGACCGTAGAATTGCTGACTACAAGCGTAATGCAGCCCTGGAGCAGCTATTAGAGTCTCAAGAGATTCGTGAAAACCTGCGCAACTTCGAACATGACCTTTGGGAGTATTGATCTTCCCTTCTTAATATTTTGCAAAGACCTCGTCCAATGACGGGGTTTTTCTTTTTAATTGATGCATGACAGAATACCGGATTATTGGCCAGGGTATAGCAGGTACCATCCTTTCTATGCGCATGGAAATGGAAAATATTCCCTTTCAGCTTTGGGATGACCCCGGGCTGTCATCCTCCTCAAAAATAGCCGCTGGTATTGCCAATCCCATCGTTCTGAAACGCTTGAAGCTAGTACACGAGGCTCAATACTTTTACGAGGAGTTACCGGACTTTTACCGTTACTGGGAAGAAAAACTAAAGACCGATTTTTTCAAACCCATAGCCATACACCACATCTTCCAAAGCCAGGGAGAGCAAAACCTTTGGCTGGAAAAATCAGAAAACCCAGCCTTTAAGCCCTTTCTTGGTGAGGTTACTCCCTATAATCACTCACACCTAAGAGCACCTTTCGGTGTAGGGGTAACCAAGCAAACCTTTTGGGTGGATACCGATAAACTGATCCGGGCTTACCGCGATCATCTTAAAAAACAAGGCCGCTATCATCAAGCTACCGTTTCTCCTCATACGTTACCCCCGGCTGATAAAGCGTCCTTGATTTGGTGTACCGGCCACCTGATGCGGAAAGATGCTTTATCCGAAATTTTTACCCCTACCAAGGGCGAAGTATTGGTCATCCGTTCCAGCGAATTATCATTGGACCATATCCTTCATGCCGGGGTTTTTATACTTCCCCTCGGTAACCACCTCTTTAAAGTGGGTGCTACCTACGCATGGAATCATCTGGATGAAGTTCCTTCACAGCAGGGTCTTAAAACCCTTGAAACCGAACTGCGGAAAATATACAACGGCCCCTATGAGATAGTAGATCACCTGGCCGGTATAAGGCCCAATATTAAAGACCGCAAGCCCATTATGGGGCGGTGTGAGGACGGTTTGGTTTTTAACGGACTGGGGTCGCGGGGCGTACTCCTCGCTCCTCGCCTCTCTAAAACATTCGTTCAATTTCTTAATGGAGGCGAACTACCCTCACACTACAACCTGAACCGTTTTACTTAAAATTGCCGCCCCGCTTATCCGGACGGTATTTAATAAACAGGTTCATCCAGGTAATCCTGGCCAAACGGAATAAAAGGGGTGAACCGAAAAACAAAATTACGGCCAAAGCAATAACCATATCCCAAACCCCCGGGTCATATACCCAGTTCATAATGACGTATGTAGCTACGAAAATAGCCACCGCGTACCCGTAACTTACATACATGGCACCGTAAAAAAAGGCCGGTTCAATTTCATAGCGCAAACCACAATGAGAGCATGTTTCCTCCATTTTGAAGATTTTCCGGAGGTTATAGGGGTTTGAAGATTCAAAAATTCTTCCCTCGTGACACCTCGGGCATTTAAATTTTAAAATGCTGTATAGTTTGGAACCTTTAGAGATGAAATTCATTAAGAGCCTTTTACTTTTGCAAATCTATGATAGGTATTCAGAATATAGAACTACAATATAACGACCGGGTTCTTTTCGGAGGAGTTTCATTCCTTATTAATCCGGGTGAAAAAATCGGACTGGTAGGAAGTAATGGTGCTGGTAAATCAACTTTATTGAAAATTGTTACCGGTGAAGTTTCTGCAGATGCCGGTCACATTTCCAAACCCAAGGACTCCAGGATTGGCTATTTACCGCAGGAATTACCTTTACATGACGGGCGTACGGTATGGGAGGAGGCTGAGTCAGCATTAAGCTCCATAAAGAAGATTGAGGCCCGGCTGGAAAAAATCAATGAGCAGTTAGCCACCCGTGAAGATTATGAAAGTGACGGTTATCTCAAATTAATCGAAGACCTGAACCTGCTTACGGAGCAGTTCAATTTAGAAGGGGGTTATACCTACCACGCCAACCTTGAAAAAATACTGACGGGCCTGGGCTTTAAAGCGGAGGATTTTGAAAGGCAAACCACTGAATTCAGCGGAGGTTGGCGCATGCGCATCGAGCTGGCCAAATTGCTCTTACAACCCCATGACCTGCTTTTACTGGATGAGCCGACCAACCACCTGGACATCCACTCTATTGTTTGGTTGGAAGAATTTTTAAAGCAGTATGAGGGAGCCATTCTTATGGTATCGCACGACCGTACTTTTCTTGATAATATTACTACGCGAACGGTAGAAGTAGTAAAAGGCAAAGTGTACGACTACCCGGTATCCTATTCCAGGTTTGTAAACCTGCGGGCCGAGCGCAGAGAACAACAGATGCTGGCCCTTAAAAACCAGGAAAAGGAGATTAAACATACCGAGCAGTTGATCGAAAAATTCCGCTATAAGGCCAGTAAGGCTGCCTTTGCGCAAAATCTGATCAAGAAGCTGGATAATATGGATCGAATTGAAATTGATGAAGACGACAGCCGTAAGATCCAATTTCGCTTTCCGCCAGCCCCGCGCTCAGGAAAAGTGGTGTTGAAAGCCCAGCAGGTGGGTAAAAAGTACGGGGAGCGCAGCATATTCCAAAATGTGGACGTAGAAGTAGAGCGCCACGACCGGGTGGCCTTTGTAGGGCAAAATGGCCAGGGTAAATCCACCCTGGTAAAGATTATTACCGAACATCTGCAGCATGAAGGCAAGCTGGAAATAGGCCATAATGTGGACATTGGTTACTACGCCCAGGAGCAGGCGAAAACCTTGAAAGGGAACAAGACCCTACTGGAAACCATTGAAGATGCCGCTCCCGAAGATTTACGAAAAAGAGCGCGTGATTACCTCGGAGCCTTTCTGTTTAGTGGTGAGGATGTAGATAAGAAGGTAAGCGTACTTTCAGGAGGGGAAAAAGGCCGCCTGGCCCTTTGCAAGCTAATGTTACATGCTCATAATGTACTGGTGATGGATGAACCCACCAATCACCTGGATATGCGCAGTAAGGATATGCTGAAAAATGCCCTGGTCAATTTTGACGGTACCCTGGTAGTAGTATCTCACGACCGCCATTTCCTGGATGGCCTCGTTAATAAGATTTATGAATTCAGGGAGGGAAAGGTTAAGCCTTTTTTGGGTTCCATCAATGAATACCTCGAAGCCCGTAAATTTGAAGACTTCCGTCAGGTAGAGCATTCTGAAAAAGTAAAAAAGGAAAGTTCTTCGCCACGCTCGAACAATGATTATGAGCAAAAAAAACAACTGGAAAAGGACCTTAGAAAGGCACAAAACCTGGTTTCAAAGTTGGAGAAGAAAATAGAAGACGAGGAAATGGAGCTACAGGTATTAGATGAAAAACTGCAGGACCCTCAACAATTTAAGGAGCTTAGTCAAAACCCTGACTTTTACGAAAAGTACGAGGCTCGCAAGGCAGATTTAGAAAAACTAATGGAACAATGGGAAACCGCCCAGAAGGAACTGGATATTTTAAACCGTGAAAAGGAAACCCTGGACTAAAGTTTCAGGAACTTGCTCACCGCACGAACCTGGTTATTCTCTACCCTTACCAGGTAAACCCCGGAGATCAGGTCGCTAACATCCAGCTCATCATTATTTTTCACCGTTTGGAAGCTTTTCACCATCCTGCCTTTGAGATCATACAATTCAACGGATACTGATTCATCCTCGGCCAGGCCGTTTATGCTGACCCTATCCAGAGACGGGTTGGGGAACATCTGCAGCTTTTCTTTAAGGTAGCTTTCCGTTAAGCTTACAAACTGACAGGGGGTCTCCAGGCTTTCGAAAAGAGCAATGGCTCCGTCTAAAGAAGGAAACACACAACCCCCGTGAGAAAGGCTGCCCTTATTAACCGCGCTTACCATGGTAGCCCCATTAGCCTTCATTGCTGAATCTGCATCGAGGGAATTTCCGAAGGTCACCTGCTCATCCTGGGTACAGTAGTACATTTCCATCGGAAAAGCCGGAGCCCAATCGTAATTATCATTTTTAATCAGGGCCTGCCATAGCGGGTGATTTTTGGTGGTGGCCGCATTGGCAAAATTGGCCAGCACCGTATCCTGCATAAAATCACCGAGGCGTGCCGGTAGTTGCGCATTTACCGAATCCATCGGGTAGGTACCGTCAAAATAAGGAGGGATAATTTGGTCATAGGGTGATTTTAAGATATCCGAGTACGTGGTGAAAAGGTCGCCATAAACCCGGTTGAGGCCAAACAAAAGGTAACATACGTAGCCCGGGTTGGAATAAGGAGCATTCGACAGCAAGGTTTCCGATTGGGTACCGCTTAGGTTGTAAGGGCCTGACGCAGGACCAGCCGCTACAATGTTGAACTCCGAACCCAGGTTGTTATCCTGTATGTATTTTGCCGTGGCCATGGCCGCGTGCCCCCCCTGGGAATAACCGGTAATAAATACTTCACCGTTCAAGGTAATAGTGAGGGAATCGTTTATAAACTCCCGGGCCGCCCTTATCAGGTCCAGCGTGGCCGTTGCTTCACTTTCAGCGTGCAAATAAGGATGTAAACCCGGATTATCACCAAGGCCTAAATAATCGGGACATACAGCCACCTTTCCTACGGAGGCCATTAACTTGGGAATCAGGGCTTCCCCGTTATCCCTGGACGGAACATCTTCCCTCATTAGAACAGTGCCATGATTGTATGAAACCAGCGGAAACTGGTCACAGGTAGTATTAACAGGTATCATTAAGGCTCCGCTTGCAATGGTAGGTGAGCCATCAATGTCGGTAGTATTGTAAACAATCTTATACGCATCTACATCGTAATCAGCCGCTGGTGTTAAAAACCGTAGTTGTGCCTTGGTGACATTACTCAGGAATTGAGCAGAAACCAGCTGTTGGGAAAAGGCCTGAAGGCTAAACGCCAGGACCAGGGAAAGAGAGTATAAGTACCGCATAATTTTACTTTGCCACTAAGGTAATCAAATCCCTTATTTTTCAGGTTTTAGCCAGCCCGAATACATAACGTAGTTATGGGCAATCCGCTCAATTTCACCGGAAATCAATTCAGCCGTGATATCCTTCACCTTTTTGGCGGGAACCCCGGCATAAATAGACCCGGATTCCACATGGGTACCTTCCAAAACTACCGCACCGGCCGCTACTATGGAGTTGGTTTCTATCACACAACCATCCATCACTATCGCCCCCATACCTATCAAAACGTTATCGTGAACCGTGCAACCGTGTACTATGGCATTATGCCCTATGGATACATTATTGCCGATGTTGAGAGGGTGTTTTTGGTAGGTGCAATGCAGGGTGGCATTATCCTGAACGTTTACGCGATCGCCCATTTTAACATAATGAACATCACCGCGAATTACCGCTCCAAACCAAACACTGCACTCCCGGCCCATGCTCACATCACCAATAATGGTGCAATTCTCGGCTGTAAAACAGTTCTCACCGAGTTGGGGGGATTTCCCTTTAATTGATTTTATAAGTGCCATTGAATTGATTTATTTGAGTACTGACAAAAGTAATAAGCTTCTTCACGGTGCAAAGGAGAGCCTTATCTTTGCCGAAATTTTATTGTGATGGAAGGTAGTACCAAAGTTCCGGTAAGTGTTTACGCAGAAATGACCCCAAACCCGGCTGTATTGAAATTTGTGGCCAACAAACGCCTTATTGATGCGGATAGTTACGAATTCAAAAATATTGAGGAGGCACAGCCTTCCCCTTTGGCTACCCGCCTGTTTCACTATCCTTTTGTAAAGGAAGTATTTGTAAGTGGAAATTACCTGGCCCTAACCAAATACGATATAGTAGAGTGGGATGATGTTACCCTGGAAGTGCGGGAAGTAATCAGGGATTTTATTGCCTCTGGCCAAACGGTGGTAAACGAGGCGGCCCTGGCAACACCCCAAACAACGGAAGAAGGTGATTCCGTAAAACCGGCCGCTACTCTACATCCGGAAGAAAAGGCCCCGGAAAACTACCTGGAAATTGAAAAGCGAATTGCGGACTTGTTGGAAGAGTATGTTAAGCCGGCCGTTGAACAAGACGGTGGCAACATTAAATTCCTACAATACGATGAGGGAACGGTAAAAGTCTTACTTCAGGGAGCTTGTTCAGGTTGCCCTTCGTCCACCATGACCTTGAAACAGGGTATCCAAAATCTTTTAAACCAAATGCTTCCCGGGCAAATCGATCAGGTAGTGGCTGTTAACGGTTGAACCGGCCGCTCACCCATCCTTAACAGGTAATCAGTATGTGCTTTCAGAGCTTCTGAAAACTTCCGGTATTCGCGGTACGGCAAGTTAAATTCAGTGGCCGTGTTTTTTACAATTTTGGCAATGGCCGGGTAGTGAATATGACAAATATTCGGGAAAAGATGGTGCTCTACCTGAAAGTTCAGCCCACCTACAAACCAACTGATCAGTTTGTTTTTGCGGGCAAAGTTAGCCGTGGTCATTAGCTGATGCTCCATCCACTCCTCTTCTACTTTTCCATCATCAGGCATCGGCATATTCTCAACTCCTTCTACCATGTGCGCCAACTGGAACACATAGCTGAGCACCACACTGGCCGTAAAATGCATCAGCGTAAAACCGAGCAATATCCAGTACCAGGCTACCGATGTAAAAAGCAGGGGCAGCACTATAAACAAGGCATAATACACTGCTTTGGTTACAATCAGTATGATCCACTCATTGCGGATTTTCCTTAGATTGTTACCACCGCCCCGCTTATAATACTTCACCAACTGCTTAAAATCTTTGGCCACCACCCAGTTGAGGGTTAAAAGGCCGTACACGAAGGGAGCATACCATTTTTGGTAGCGGTGCATCGGTTTCCATTCTTGTGACGGATGCAAACGGATAAGGCCGGCCGTTTCCATATCCTCATCCAGGCCTTCAATATTGGTAAAAGTGTGGTGCAAAATGTTGTGCTGTATCCTCCAGGTAGCCGCATTTCCGCTAATCAGGTAAATCGTTGAACCAATAATTTGGTTCACTACCGGGTTTTTGTGGTAAGCTCCATGAATAGCATCGTGCATCACACCCATTCCTATGCCCGACATACCTATGCCCATTAAAAAATAACAGCCCAGCACCAGCCCAGCACCACCGTTCAGGCTCAGCATTAAAGCAAAAGGCACAAAGTAAAGAGCCAGCATACCGATGGTTTTCAGGAACATCCGGAAGTTTGCCTTGTTGGAAATATTATTGTCAGTGAAATAAGCCCTTACCCTTTGGGTGAGGATATTTTGAAAGGAGTCTTTTTCAGGTCGTGCAAAACGCACTTGTTGTCCGTCTCTGATCATTTATCTTTCTGTTACTAGAGTTTGCAAATAACGAAACTTCTGACTTCAAAATCTATTTTTGTCAAAAGTGTAATGCCTATGCTACCAAAAATCGACCCAACTTCCACCTCCTCCTGGCAACAATTGATCGAACATCAAAAGGAAATTTCCAGTGAGCACATGCGGGAATGGTTTATTAACGACCCGTTGCGATTCAAAAAGTTTTCGCTGGAGTTCCAGAATATTCTGTTCGACTTTTCAAAAAACCGCATCCAAAAGAAAACACTTACCCTTTTGGAATCGCTTTTTGAGGAGTGCAAAGTTCGGGAAAGTATTGAAGCCCTCTACCAGGGTGATCGCATTAATGAAACCGAAGACCGCGCAGTATTGCACACCGCCCTCCGGAATGTATCAGGAGAACCGGTTTACGTGGATGGTAAGGACGTAATGCCGGAAGTAAAACAGGTGTTGGAGCAAATGAAAAAATTTTCCAACCAACTCATTTCCGGCCAGTGGAAAGGGTTTACCGGTAAGGCCATTACCGATGTGGTAAATATTGGTATTGGCGGTTCTGACCTGGGCCCTGATATGGTTTACCAGGCTCTCCGCCCCTACCACCAATCCCATATTTGTTGCCACTTTGTTTCCAACGTGGACGGAGCACATATTACGGAAACCCTTAAAGCGTTGCAGCCGGAAACCACCCTGTTTATTATTGCTTCCAAAACCTTCACCACCCAGGAAACCATGACCAATGCCGAAACAGCGCGTAATTGGTTCCTGAGATCAGGAGAAGAAAAAGATATTTCCTTCCATTTTGTGGCCGTTTCCACCAACCGGGAGAAAGTGGAAAGCTTCGGAATAAATCCCGCTAACATGTTTGTTTTTTGGGACTGGGTAGGTGGGCGCTATTCGCTGTGGTCATCTATTGGCCTCTCCTTGTGCTGTGGACTGGGGTACGCTAATTTTCATGCACTGTTAGAAGGTGCACATTTAATAGATGAGCATTTTCGGCAAAAGCCTTTTAAAGAAAACATACCCATGCTTATGGCGGCCATTGGTATTTGGTACACTAATTTTTGGGGAACCTCTTCTGAAGCCATATTACCTTACGATCAAAACCTGAAACGCTTTGCGGCTTACTTTCAGCAAGCTAACATGGAGAGCAATGGCAAATCAGTAAACCGGAACGGAAACGCAGTGAATTATGCCACTGGTCCCGTAGTTTGGGGAGAACCCGGCACCAATGGGCAACACGCCTTTTATCAACTGATACACCAGGGAACACAACTTATACCTTGTGATTTTATAGGCTTTGTACAATCTCATTATTCGCTCGATCATCATGAAAAATTACTGGCTAATTTTTTCGCACAAACTGAAGCACTAATGAAGGGTAAAACCCGGGAAGAAGTTATAGCGTATGAACCAGATTTAGAGGCCAATAAATATCCCTTCAAAGAATTTAGTGGGAATAAGCCTACAAACACTATATTAGCATTAAAGTCAGACCCCAAAACCTTGGGAATTCTGATCGGTTGTTACGAACATAAAATTTTTGTACAGGGTGTAATCTGGAATATTTTTTCCTTTGATCAGTGGGGTGTAGAACTGGGCAAGCAACTTGCTAAACATATTTTACCGGAACTTAAAAATGCCGCGAGAGTAAGTGATCACGATAGCAGCACCAACGGATTGATCAATTTTTACAAGAAACATATTCCGGGCCCTGGTGATTAAGGGATGTCACTTTTTTCAAAATACTGGAACGCCATTTCACTCTCAGGGGTGGAAAACGGGCAGTTAGACTGGGAAAGACGCAGGGTAATTCTTATTAACCAGTACATTACTCTGGCTATTTTTGGGCAATTCACCTACCTGGTGCTCAACCTTGATATGGGCTTCTACCTCCTGGCTTTTTCCGATTTAATTGGAATTTTTATCGGCCTTTGGGGAATAAGCCTGAACAAAAGAAACTCCAATTGGGCGGTTGACTTACCCTTCCTTATTATCTCCGTAAACATATTACTCGGGCATGCAGCCTACGGTGAAGCTTCCCTGACTTACGTCATAATGATCCCGCTCACCATAGGCGTTATTATAGCCTACCAGTTGCGAAACACCGCAAAATTACTGGGGCTCCTCACCTTTCCGGTTTTCCTTTTTGTACTGGATGGTTTCGGGGTATTTGACTTTTTAAGTTATATGCCCCTTGACGAGGGTCAGTTGAATTTTTTGAAATGGCACAGCCTCGGGTTTACCCTCTTTTGCACCGGCCTGTTTTTTATCCTCCTCATGCACTCACACCAAACGGTAAGTAGGCTGGTTAGTGAAAAAGAGCTGGAACTTCATGAAATTATTTCCAGTACCAACGAAATTATATGGGGCATCGATCACGAGTATAAACTCACTTATTTTAACCTGGCTTTCAGCCGTATTTTTGAAAGTATCTATAAAAAAGAACCCAGGCTGGGCGATAGTATTAAGGACTTTTTTGAAAGTGTGAATGACTTCTGGCAGGACTCCTACAATAAGGCGCTTAACGGACAGGAAGTTTTTTTTGAAAAAAACATAAAAGGGCATATTTATCAAATATCCATGCACCCGGTTTTTCGCTCAGGCCAGATAAAAGGAGCGGCTTGCGTGAGTCGTGATATTTCCACCAATATTAAACTGGATAATACGCGCCAGGAACTATCGCGCGATATATCATCTCTCGTTTTTCAGAGTATAAGCTGGCCTGACCTTACCAGCGAGTTTGTTTACGTAAGTGCTCGTGTAAAGGATATATTCGGACTAAAAGCCAGCAAAATAACCAACGGTGAATTCAGCTTCCTGAATTACGTGATTCCAGAAGATCGTGAGCGCTACCTCTACAACTATAAAAAGGCCCTTCGCAACATGGCTGTTTTTGATGAGAGCTTTAAAATAAGGGTTGAAGGGAATATTAAAACCATCAATATCAAAGCCTTTCCGCAAAAAAAGGAGGGCGATGAAAGAGTATTCTGGCATGGTGTGGTCAATGATATTACTGACAGCCTGAGCCTTACCCGTGAAAACCAGGACCTGAAGGAACTACTGTTTTCACTCAATCGCAATTTAAGCGAATCCATATTCCGCTCGTCCGAGGAAGGTGGGCTTCTTTTTGCCAACGATGCCTACGTGGAACTATTTGGTTTTGGCAGTATGGAAGAGGCTATGGAGCAACCTTACGCCATTCCCTATGTGGATAATGATATCCGCGTACGTTTATTGAAAAAACTGAAAACCAAAGGTTATTTTGAAAACGAGGAGGCTAAATTTCAAAGAAAAGACGGCTCACAGTTTTACGGCCTCGTGAGCGCATACATCGCTTCCTATAAAAATAATAAGGCCATTATCGATGGTTCCATTCGCGATATCACCAAAATAAAAGAGGTGGAGGAGGAGTTACGCCAGGCAAAAATTAAGGCCGATCAGGCGAACCAGGCGAAAACTGACTTTTTGAGTACCATGAGCCATGAAATACGCACCCCGCTGAATGCCATAATCGGTGTAAGTCAACTTATGGCCGGTAAAGATCTGGACCCGGTAACTGAAGATCATGTTAGTGTTATTTACAATTCCGGCAACATTCTGCTCAACCTTATTAATGATATCCTCGACTTTTCAAAGATCGAGTCGGGACACCTCCAGCTGGAGCGCATTGAGTTCAGCCTGAGCCAACTTATTAAAGACCTGTATAAAACCCTGGGCTTCCTTAAGGGCCAAAAGGATATTGATCTGAATTATGAGATGGACCAAAAGCTTCACGATCATTATTACGGAGACCCGGGGCGACTTAGCCAGATATTGCTGAACCTTAGTAATAACGCGGTAAAGTTTACCTCCGAGGGCGAAGTAAAGATCAAGGCAAGCCTTATAGAGCAAGCGGAACATAAAGATTTAATGCTGTTGCAAGTTATTGATACGGGCATAGGAATTAGCGAGAGTGCCCAAAAACAAATATTCAACAGCTTTACCCAGGCGGAGGCCGGAACTACCCGTAAATATGGCGGCACCGGGCTGGGCCTTAGCATTGTAAAAAAACTAACTAAACTTTTTGGTGGCCGCGTTTGGGTGGAGAGCACCTTGGGTAAAGGCTCTGTTTTTAACGTTGAAATAAGCCTGGAGCACGCTGAGAAAAAGGCAAATAACCATACGATCAGCCATGAAAAAGATTTAAGCGGTTTTAAAATACTGGTTGCTGAAGACAACCAGGTAAATGGCATGGTAGTTACACAAATGCTCGCCAAATGGGGCGCTGAAGCAAAGGTGGTGGAAAACGGTAAGCTGGCCCTTGAAGAAATGACCGTAAACGATTATAATCTCGTGCTTCTGGACCTGCATATGCCGGTTATGGACGGTTTTGAAACCATAAGGGAAATACGCAGCCACAACGGTTGGCAAAATATCCCGGTTTTGGCCCTTACTGCCGATACCTTTAATCATACTCATGAAAAAGTGATTCAAGCCGGTATGAATGGATTTATTCCCAAACCATTCCAACAAAATCAATTGTACAACCAAATCAGGGAGGTAATCGCCCGGCAATTATCATAATGGTGTAGAATATTTCCACAAAGCGTATCATTATGATGCACACTTCGCGCTTCTCTAACGAATTTTTATCGCTAAAAATTTCTATAACCTTCTGTTTTTCAGAACACTAATCCCTTTGGTAATGATTCATTCAAAGCCGGGCATAGTTTTTCAATAATTAAATTCAAATTAAAATTCCAAAACCATGAAACGAGTAATTTTTGCATCCTTGCTTTTTCCTTTCATTATGTCCTGCAACCAGGGCGTAAAAGAGGAGAACGCTAAACTTAAAAATGAGAATGAAGAGCTGGCGATTGAAAATCGCGAGAAAGATTCATTGATCAATGCCTTTGTAGAAGATTTTTCTACTATCCAGGAAAACCTGGCTACCATCCGTGAAAAAGAGGAGTCCATTCAAACCGCAAGGGAACAAGGTCTTGAAAAATCACCTAATCTCCGTGAAGAAGTAATTCAGGACGTAGAAGCCATTAACGAGCTTCTTTCTGAAAACCGTAAAACCATTGCTAACCTGAACGACAAGGTAAAGCGTTACAGCTATGAGGTAGGAAAATTCAAGAAACTGGTGGAAAACCTGAATAATGAGATTGATACCAAAGACAACCAGGTGATTGAACTGAAGCAAAACCTGGCCACCATGAACTTCCAAATGGAGCGTTTAAACTCCCGTTTGGACACCGTAACCACCCAAAACCGGGCGCAAAGGGAGAAAATAGAAGAGCAAACCGAAGCTTTAAATACGGCTTACTATGCAGTAGGCACGTTTGACGACCTGGAAGAAAATAAAGTAGTAACCAAGGAAGGTGGAGTGATCGGCCTCGGAGCCACTAAAACAATGGCGAAGGACTTTAATAAGGACTACTTTACCAAGATAGATATTCGCAAAACGACCATCATTCCGTTGAATGTTGAAGATGAAGATGTTAAGCTGGTAAGCACCCACCCAACCGACTCCTATAAATGGAATAAGGTAGGTGATAAGGTAGGCAGCCTGGAGATCACCGACACGGAAAAATTTTGGAAGAGTTCGAAGTATCTCGTGGTTTTGGTTGATTAATTTTAATTAACTCGCCAAAACAACCCTCCGCGTTGCGGAGGGTTTTTTTTATTTGAATTTGATATACTTCAATTTTTTGAAACTCAAATTTTCCCGTTTTAAGGAGCCGGTTTTTAAGGTAAATCCTTTAGGCCTTATTTATCGTATATCTTGGTGAATATGGCCCATCACACTATCTTTGGGCCCATTCAATTGTCAATGGCTGTAAGTAATAAAGGGTATTTCCTGTTTTTCAGAATCTTGCTGATCTTTTTGATCGCTGTAGTAATTTCGGACTTCTTGCTTTCTCAAATTCCCGGTAGTTTAAGCAGACTCTTTGAGAATCATATCCCCGCGATTGTGAGTGGGTTTTTTATTGCCCTGCTTTTTGGTATGAGGGTAAATTACTTCAGTTATGAAGACGAATATGAGATCATCCATATCCGTTCAAAATCCCTCATTTTCGGCCGTTTTGAAAGTATGGCGCAAACCCGTTACGAATTTCCTAAACGGACCGTTGAAAACGTGGAGGTACGAAAATTTCTTTTTCAAAAGAAGCTGATCATACATTTGCGCACCCAACAAGGAGAAAAGAAAATTCGCAAGTTCGATTTGAGTTTTGTTCCTCTCAGTAAACTCAATATCGTTTTCAACTCATTGCAAAACATCTGCCTTCAAAATAAAAGCTCAGCCGGTTCATCGCTATAGGCCTATTGGCTACATTTGTTGTTAAATTCCGATGAACATGTACAGTTTTTTGAAGTCCGTCCACTCCTTTATACCCTACATTTTACTGTTCCTTCTCATGGTATCCATACTGGTGTTTACCATCAAGTGGGTAAGTAAAAGGAATTTTGCCAAAGGGGATAAAATGCTGGCCCTTTTCACCCTCATTTTTTCCCATGTACAGTTCCTGGTAGGGCTGATTCTTTATTTTATCAGCCCGCTGGTAACCACTGCTTTTAAGAATTCCGACCAGATAATGTCCAATGACACTTATCGCTTTTACGCGGTGGAGCATATTTTGACGATGCTACTGGCCGTAATCATGATTACGCTCGGCTACCGAAAATCTAAAAAAGCAGGCACCGCTACTGCCAAATTCAGAAACCTCACGCTGCTTTACCTGTTAGGTTTTATCCTGATGTTATCCAGAATTCCCTGGGAAGCCTGGTCTCAATAAATTTATGATCGAAGTAAAAAGGAAAAAAGATATTCGTGAAACCACGGTACTGATCGGGGTGGTTAATCAATACCAAACCGAGGAAAAGGTTGACGAATACTTGGATGAACTGGCCTTTTTGGCCGATACTGCCGGAGCAGACACGGTTAAACGATTCACCCAAAAACTGAATAAACCCAGCCCTAAAACCTTTTTAGGGAGCGGAAAAATCAGTGAAATAGCCCTTTACATCAAAGAGCACTCGGTGGATATGGCCATTTTTGATGATGAGCTCTCCCCCTCACAGCTCAAAAACGTTGAGAAAATACTCAACTGTAAGGTGTTGGACCGAACCAACCTTATCCTCGATATTTTTGCGGCCCGCGCTCAAACCTCCTATGCCCGAACTCAGGTAGAGCTGGCCCAATACGAATACCTATTACCCCGCCTCACCAATATGTGGACCCACTTGAGCAAACAAAAAGGAGGTATTGGTATGAAGGGGCCCGGTGAAACTGAAATTGAAACCGACCGCAGGATTGTACGCGATAAGATCAGCCTTTTAAAGAGCAAGCTGGAGAAAATTGATAAACAAATGGCTATTCAGCGCGGTAACCGTGGTTCACTGGTAAGGGCGGCATTGGTAGGCTACACCAACGTGGGAAAATCCACCTTAATGAATATCCTCAGCAAGTCTGAAGTATTTGCCGAAAATAAACTTTTTGCCACCCTGGACACCACGGTACGTAAAGTGGTGGTTAAAAACCTGCCCTTCCTTTTGACCGATACGGTTGGGTTTATCCGTAAACTGCCTACCCAGTTGGTAGAATCCTTTAAATCTACCCTGGATGAAGTTCGGGAAGCAGATGTACTGATACACGTGATTGATATTTCCCACCCCAATTTTGAAGAACACATTGAAACGGTAAATCAAACCATCCGTGAAATTGACAAGCAGGAAAAGCCCACCCTGATGGTGTTTAATAAGATTGATGCCTTTTCCTATGTGGAGAGGGACGAGGACGATATAGCCCCCAAAACCCGCATCCACTATTCACTGGATGATTGGCGCAAAACTTACCTGGGCCGCAATCGCACCAATGTGGTTTTTATATCGGCCCAGAAAAAACAAAATATGGATGAACTCAGGGAGAGCCTTTACCAGATGATCGCTGAAATACACACAGAACGTTTTCCCTACAACAACTTTCTGTATTAGTACCACTCCCGGTAAGCTTCCCTTTTTTGAGCATGATCATTCCAAACACTTTATCTACCTTTCAGGTTATACTTTAAACCGCTGCCATAATGCCCAAAAAATCAAAAAACCAGGATATACTGGATTACCACAGTAAAGTACGTCCCGGTAAAATTGAAGTTATTCCTACCAAACCGAGCAATAGCCAGCGTGACCTTTCCATTGCCTATTCGCCCGGAGTGGCAGAGCCCTGTAAAGAAATCCACAAAAACCCACAGGACGTTTATAAATATACTGCTAAAGGCAACCTGGTAGCTGTAATTTCAAACGGTACGGCTGTATTAGGCCTGGGTGATATAGGGCCGGAAGCCAGTAAACCAGTTATGGAAGGTAAAGGCGTGCTTTTTAAAATATTTGCCGATATCGATGTTTTTGACCTTGAACTGGACTGCCGCGACCCGGATCACTTCATAGAAACGGTAAAAGCCCTGGAGCCCACTTTTGGAGGTATAAACCTGGAAGACATTAAAGCCCCCGATGCCTTTTATATTGAAAGGCGCCTGAAAGAAGAAACCAATATACCGGTAATGCATGATGACCAGCACGGTACCGCTATAATTACCGGGGCGGCACTGATCAATGCCCTGGAGCTGGTTGGCAAAAATATCGGGGCGGTAAAAGTAGTTTTTAACGGTGCCGGTGCCAGTGCCGTAAGTTGCGCCAGCCTTTTTATTTCGTTGGGGGTAAAAGCGGAAAACCTTTTTATGCTTGACAGTAAAGGAGTGATTAATACCAGCCGCAATGCCGGGAAACTTACCGAAGAAAAAAAGAGTTTTATCCGGGATACCGAAGCCTCGGAGCTAAAAGATATTATTAAGAATGCCGATGTATTTGTGGGCCTTTCTACGGGGGGCGTACTAAATAAAAAGATGGTACAGTCCATGGCGGCCAACCCCATTGTGTTTGCCCTGGCCAATCCCGATCCGGAAATAAGCTATAAGGATGCCGTGTCCGCCCGTGAAGATATCATAATGGCCACCGGGCGTTCCGATAACCCCAACCAGGTAAACAATGTACTGGGCTTCCCTTATATTTTCAGGGGAGCATTGGATGTGAGGGCCCGCAAAATCAATGAAGAAATGAAGCTGGCCGCGGTAAAAGCCATTGCTAACCTGGCCAAGGAAACCGTACCGGAAATTGTAAATCTGGCTTACAACCAGGCCAACCTTTCCTTTGGTAAAGATTATATTATCCCTAAACCCTTTGACCCTCGTCTCATTTACAAGGTAGCCCCAGCAGTGGCCAGGGCCGCCATGGATTCAGGGGTGGCACGTGTGCCTATCGAAGACTGGGAAGCTTACCGCGAAGAGCTGATCGACCGTTTGGGTAGAGATGACAAGTTTATACGCCTGGCCCAGGAAAAGGCCCAGCGCAATCCACAAAGGGTAATACTGGCGGAAGGTGATAACCTTAAGGTACTGAAAGCCGCACAAATAGTAATGGAAGAACGGTTGGCTATACCCATATTGCTGGGAAACCGCAAAAAGATCGAGTCGCTGGTAGAGGAACACAACCTGGAGCTGGATAATGTGCAGATTATAGACCCGTTTATGGATCATGAAGCGGCTGACAGGTACGCCCAGGTGCTTTACCAAAAACGTATGCGCAAGGGAATTACCCTTAGCGATGCCAGCAAAAAGATGCGCGACCGCAATTACTTCGGGGCCGTTATGCTGGAAATGGGTGAAGCCGATGCCTTTATTTCCGGCAGCACTAAAAAATATACAGAGGTACTGTCACCACTCTTCGAAGTAATCGGCACCGACCCCAACGTGAGCCTGGTTTCGGGCATCTACATCATGCTTTCCAAAAGAGGGCCCATGTTTTTTGCCGACACTACCATTAATGAAGACCCAACGGCTGAACAGCTGGTGGAAATTACGCTGCAGGTAACCAACCTCATTAAAAGGATCAACTTAAAGCCCAAAGTAGCCCTTTTATCGTACAGCAACTTTGGCTCTTCGCGCAAGCGGGAGGCCAGTAAAATGCAAAAAGCGGTAAAAATATTACGCTCCGAACACCCGGAATTGGTGGTGGATGGCGAAATGCAAGCCAACTTCGCCCTCAATAATGAATTGTTAAAAGAAACCTTTCCGTTTAGTGAATTGGTAAAAAACCGGCCCAACGCTTTTATATTTCCCAACCTGGCCGCAGGGAATATTGCCTATAAAATGTTACAATCTTTCGAGTCGGCCGAAGCTCTAGGCCCTATTCTGGTGGGCATTAATAAGCCCGCCCACGTGCTTCAAATGGGGAGCAGCCTGCGCGAGATTGTAAATATGATTACCCTGGCTTCGGTTGATGCTCAAACTCGTAAAAAAACCTGATCATGAATATTTTATCACCCACTGATTTTTCAGTAAATGCCGAGCTGGCCACCCAGTTTGCCATTGATCTGACCCGGCTTTCCGGAGGGCAATTATTTTGCTTCCACTCCTATGACCTCCCCTACTCCGACCGGAGTATGAGTACCTCCCTGATGGATGCCATGCGCAAAAATGCGGAGGAAAACATGACTATTTTTGAAGCTAAGTTGCGTAACCAAAATGTAAAAGCGCATACTGATGTGGTTATTGGTAACCCCATTCGCATGGCTAAAGAGTTGGTAAAACGGTATAACATTAACATGGTGGTAATGGGTACCAAAGGGGCCAGCGGCCTGGAGGAGTTCCTGATTGGCTCCAATGCGGCTTCCGTAATTCAAAATGTGGATATACCGGTTTATGTAATACCTCCTCACTCCAAATTAAAACCGGTTAAAAAGATTGTGCTCGCCTCTGACCTTGTCCTTAAAAATAAAGAGCAGCCGCTGCAAAGGTTAAAAGCCTTTGCCGACCTTTATGGTGCTAGTATTGACATAGTTCACATAAAAAAGGACCGTGATGACAGCGAAGCTACCCAACAATTTCTGGAAGAGTGTTTTGGGAACACGCCCTACACCTTTACGGAGATTCATGATGAGAATGTGGAAAATGCCATTTTAAATGAATGTGAAAACCGCGGGGCTGATGTGCTGGCGGCCATTACCAAACATTATGGTTTTTTTGAAGGCCTTTTTCACCAAAGCTTTACCTCTAAGCTGGCCTACCATTCTACCATACCTTTGCTGGCCCTACACGAACCCAAATAGCGAATAACAGAAATATGGATGTAACTCATCCTTTAGCTAAATGGCTGAATAAAAACGTAAAACTACCCCTCATTGCGGGGCCCTGCAGCGTGGAAAGCGAGGCGCAGATGATGGAAACCGCACGAGGAATAGCCGATACTGGTATGGCGGTAGCCCTGCGGGGCGGAGTCTGGAAACCGCGCACCAAACCCGGTTCTTTTGAGGGAATCGGTGTTCCGGCATTGCGATGGCTTAAGCAGGCAGGTAACGAAGTAGGCCTTCCGGTTATTACCGAAGTGGCCAATGCCTACCACGTGGAAGAGGCTTTGAAAGCCGAAGTGGACATGCTTTGGATTGGAGCGAGAACCACGGTAAATCCATTTTACGTTCAGGAAATTGCCGATGCCCTGGAGGGAGTGGATATACCGGTATGGGTTAAAAATCCCATCCACCCTGAAGTAGGGCTTTGGCTGGGAGCCCTGGAGAGACTGCATAGCTCCGGCATCCAAAAGCTGGGAGCTATCCACCGGGGTTTCTATTCTTACCAGAGCAACCCCTTCCGCAATGAACCCAAGTGGGAAGTTTCCTTTGAATTACGCAGGCTGGCCCCGCAGGTGCCCATTATTTGCGATCCCAGTCATATTGCCGGTAAGCGTGAACTGATCAAGGAAGTGTGCCAAAGCGGGTTAGACCTGGGTATGGACGGTTTTATGATTGAAACCCATTGCAACCCGGATAAAGCTCTTAGTGACGCACGCCAGCAAATAACCCCGGCCCACCTGAAAGAGCTCATTCAAAGCCTGGAAACGCGTAGTGAACTAATAGACGATCAACGGTTTATTGCCCGCCTGGAAGAATTGAGAGGCCGTATTGATAAGCTGGATCATGCCCTGCTGGACATCTTACGCGAAAGGGTTTCCATAGTGGAGTCCATAAGTGAGGTTAAAGCCGAGCACCAGGTGAAAATTTTCCAGATGAAGCGTTGGTTCAAGATTCTCGAAAATCGCGAGAATTATGGCGAACACCTTCTTCTCGATCCCGAGTTTGTACACGAACTCTTCCAATTGATCCACAAGTACTCCATTGACGTTCAGATTAAAGCGCTGCAGGGCCAAAAGGACTTAAGTTCCTAAAGCACCCCGGGGAAGGCAAAAGCCTTGCAAGCCGGAAATTGGCGAGCATAAGAATGGCTGGCAAAAAGAGAGTATAAAAAAATCCCGCTAAACAGCGGGATTTATAGAGTTAATAATTAGCACATTACAATCAAGGATTGAGTCCGGGACCAACGGGACCCTCACACATATCACAGGCATCCCAGTGGATCCCATCCCTGTCCCGTACGTTTTCTGCATCGTCCACATAGTCCCAGGTGTCAGGACCCAAATAACAACGGCAATCGTCCGGATCGTAATGAACGCTGGTTTCCGGTTCGGAAGTAACTAACATGGCACTGCAAAGTAGTCCACTAAAAAAAATGGCCAGCCCAAGTACCTTAAAAACGGAGTTCTTCATAATTTTCATCTTGTTTAATTATTAAATTAATAAAGGGTTTGAGCCCGTTAAAAAGTAGGAAGCCTGCGCCAGGAAAAGCCGTTTACTAGTGTTGAGAAGTTGAATTCAAAATCTCCAATGGTACCAAACACTGCCTTTCACCGGCCGTAATACCCGAACTTTTTACCCGGATCTCATAGTAACTACCCCTAAAGCTATCCCTTAAACCCGCTTTGATGAAGCCGGAATTCATGAACAGCCTAAAAATGAGCTTAAGTGCCCTGCTTTTGCCAAGCATGGGGTTTTTTAGATTTTAGAGCTGAGACTTTAGAAAGCTCGTGGATTGCTGCGCCCTGCCGTTGTTATGCCCATTCCACCAAAGCAAATTATCCTTACTAAATTGTGGCCCTTACTGAGTTTGATTTATGGAATACCAATGGCGGCCTAACCAAAAGCCTGATCCGGTTAAGATTGATCACCTGCAAAAGGAATTGGGGATTAACACCCACTTATGCCAGCTCCTCGTACAACGCGGGATAGAACACTTTGATGAAGCCAGGGACTTTTTCCGGCCTTCTCTTCAAAAGTTACACGACCCCTTTAAAATGCGGGATATGGACCAAGCCGTATCCCGCATCAATACGGCCATACAAGCAGAGGAAAAAATATTAATCTACGGAGACTACGATGTGGATGGCACCACGGCCGTAGCACTGGTCAGCTCTTTTCTAAAAGATCACTATCCGCACCTGGAAACCTATATACCCGACCGTTACAGCGAGGGATACGGGGTTTCCATACAAGGCATCGATTACGCTCACCAAAAGGGTATTACACTCATCATAGCGCTTGACTGCGGGGTAAAAGCCATAGAGCAGGTGAAGTACGCCCACTCTCTCGGTATAGAATTCATTATTTGCGATCACCACCTTCCGGGGGATGAGCTGCCCAAGGCAGTGGCCCTACTGGATCCTAAACGACCCGGTTGCCCCTACCCCTATAAAGAACTCAGCGGTTGCGGCATAGGCTTTAAGCTGGTGCAGGCCCTGTGCCAAAACTGGAAACTCAACGATGAGCAATGGCTGCCCTTCTTGGACCTTCTGGCGGTAAGTATCGGCTCGGACATTGTTCCCATTACCGGTGAAAACCGAATCCTTGCCTATCATGGCCTAAAAAAAATCAATAAATCCCCCCGGCCAGGTTTTGCGCGCCTCAAGGAACTGGCCGGGAAAAAGGAAAAGGAACTCAGCATAATGGATGTGGTGTTCATGATTGGGCCACGCATCAATGCCGCTGGCCGGATTTCACACGGCAAACTGGCCGTGAATCTTTTAACGGGCACCAATACCGAACAGATTGAGTTGGACTCCGCCACCATTAATGAACAGAACAGTGAGCGCAAGGAGCTGGATCGCTCCGTAACGGCCGCAGCACTCGACATGATAGAAGAGATGCAGGAGCAGGATCGCTTTACCACGGTGGTTTACCATAAAAGCTGGCACAAGGGAGTAATCGGTATAGTGGCCTCCCGCCTTATGGAAACGTATTACCGCCCAACCGTGGTTTTTACCGAAAGTAACGGTCGGCTTTCAGGTTCGGCCCGTTCGGTTCATGGTTTTGATATATACGAGGCCCTGGAACATTGTGATCACCTCCTGGAGCAGTTCGGGGGGCACAAATACGCGGCCGGTATGACCTTGACCCCGGAAAAGTTCGGGGCTTTTAAAGATACCTTTGAAAAGGTAGTAAGAGAATCCATTTTACCGGAACACCGGAAGCCGTTTATCCCGGTGGACCTGAAACTTTCACTGGATCAAGTAAGCCGTGGTTTTTACCGCATACTGCAACAGTTCGCCCCCTTTGGCCCTGGCAATATGAACCCCGTATTTCAAACCGATTATTTGCAGGATACCGGTCATAGCCGCGTGGTGGGTAGTGACGGATTGCACCTCAAGGTGGTACTTCAGGAACCCGCCAGTGGACTAAGCATAGATGGTATTGGCTTTGGCTTAGCCGGCAAAATGAGTTTGCTGATGACGGGTAAGCCGCTCTCCGTTGTTTATCACCTGGATGAAAACGAATTCAACGGGCAAAAAAACCTGCAACTGAGGGTAAAGGATATAAAATTGACAGAAGAAGTGGGTTAGGCTCCTGCGGAAGCCATCAGCACATCATCATTCTCGGCCTCGATGATCGGCATGGCGTCCAAAAGTTTTTTCCAACGCTCCATAGCCGCGGTATATTCCTCCTGGTATTCCTCCTTAATGGGTTCGGCTTCTGGCAGATCCTGCTTGTATGGGTCCACCTGAACACCATTTTTCCAGAAGCGATAACAAACGTGCGGTCCGGTGGCCAAACCGGTGCTACCCACGTAACCGATTACATCCCCTTGTTTCACCACCTTTCCCTTACGCATACCTTTGGCAAACTTGCTCATGTGTAAGTACTGGGTGGTGTACGTGGAATTATGACGGATTTTTACGTAGTTACCATTGCCCCGCGTGTAGGAAGCGGCAATCACCTGACCATCGGAAGTAGCCATAATGGGCGTACCGTGGGGAGCTGCGTAATCGGTTCCGAGGTGTGACTTCCAACGTTTTAATACCGGGTGAAACCGTTTGGGCGAATAACGGCTGGAAATACGGGAAAACTGCAAAGGTGCCTTTAAAAACGCCTTGCGCAAAGTATTCCCCTCCTCGTCAAAATAGTCCTTGTAATCCTCCTTCTCAAAATAAAACGAGTAGAAAGAACGGCCACCGTGGTTAAAATCAGCAGCCAGTATCCGGCCGGTACCTACGCTAACGGTATCGTCAATAAATTTTTCTTCGTAAACCAGCTTGAAGTAGTCTCCCTTTTGGATACGGAAAAAGTCGATTGACCAGGCATAAATATCCGACAAGCTCATGATCAAAGCCGGGGAGGCTCCTTTGGTACGCAGAGCTTCGTACAATGAAGATTCAATTACCCCGCTCACCTCTTTTTGCCGTACCGTAACCTCTTTCTGACCCTCGTAAACTTTCACGGAATCCTTAAGGTCAAATACATAATAGCTCACCGGGCTGGATTCATAAACCAGGTATCGCGCTATCCGGGCCGTGTCATTATTTTCACAAAATACCGAGTAGGATTTCCCAATCCGGAGTTTACGAACGTCAAAAATATCCTGGAAATCGGTAGCGATTTTATTAATAACCGGATAACCAATGCCGTAACCCATCAGGATGTTCCCAAAGCTTTCACCGCTTTGGACCACCTTGCTCTCTACTTCAAATGAATCAATGGGAATACCGAACAGTTTTCGAACTGGCGCAGGCTCCGCTTCTACCGTATTTTCCGTATCGGGGGCAGGTGCAGTAGTATGGTTGGAACGGTAAAGGTATTGGGCAATTAGTAGTGTAAAACAAATGGTGCTGAAAATGGAAATCAGCTTAACTCTTTTCCTCATTAAAATTCCTTCTGTGTTAACAAATGTTTAAGCGAGTTCAAATATATGATTTGAAGTGAATTATGTTGAAGGAATAGTCTGAAATTACCATTTTTTTAACAAAAAAAGCTCCGTTTGAGCCTATTTACCGGGCCCAACCTCTTCTAAAACAGATTTTACCCAGCCCTTGCCCCATTCTTCTACTTCCTTCTCACTCCACAATTCAGGGTAAAATATACGTTTTTGGAAGCGAGGCGGAAGATATTTTTGCCAGTTGGTACCACCGGTGGCGGCAATATCACTTGGCCTGCGGGCCAGATATACCACTGAAGTGCGGTAATGCTGTAAGGGCCAGTTTACGTTCACGTTCAAATCCAGGGCCCGGAAAGCATCAATAAGTCCCTGGTCCTTCTGATCTTTTGCCGGTAGCTTCAGGTATAATTGCCAAAGGTTACAAGTCTCGAATTTTGAGGCCATACGGATTAGCTCCTCGGAATACTTCTTCTCAAACTGGCGCAGGGTCAAGGTTTTTTCACCTGTTTTCTCCATAGTCGCACCCTTTTTCCAGTAAATCCACTGGTACATCTCCTCGATGGTAGGCTTAGCGGAGCGCATTTCTTCCCGCTTGTTTTTATCCACCAGGTTTATAAAATCAGTAGCCCCGATTTCCACCATGCGGTATTGAGCGGATTGGAAACCACTGGCCGGGATCAATGACATGCGGAAGTTCAGGAATTGCTCACGATCCATCCCCTTTTCCATTACCCCGAAAGAGTGGGTAAGGGCACTGAAGTAACGGTTCATCCGGCCCATCTTTGTTTTCAGGGTTTCCAGGTCCACTTCCTCCATGTCGGCCATTTGACGGATTTCGTGCAACGTAAGTTTAAAGTACAACTCGGTTATCTGGTGGTACATGATGAAGATCTCTTCATCCGGGATGCTGGTTTTGGGGGTTTGCAGGCTCAGAAGCGTATCAAGGTGGATGTAATCCCAGTACGTATTGTAATCTGCGTAGAGGAGACCGTCCAGGTAGGCAATTAATTCCTGCCCGCTGGCGTGGTACTTTTTGGCTAATTTCTGAATACGATCATTCAGTTCGGAAGACATTTCCATGAACTTGGCATATTTTAAACGCCAAATTTACCAAATCTTATTACCTGAAGTTGATCGGGCGGATCAGGTTCTTATAGTCCATGATATCCACCTTAATACTTCCCACCGCCAATTCGCTTTGTAAACGGATGGGAACCTTATTGGCATCATCACTTACCCATAGTGTCATCCCTTCTTTCTCTTTAAAAACACGGCCCGATTGCACCAAGGGCTGAAACTTGAGGCACCGCACCTCCCCAAACTTGGAATCCAGTATTTCCTTGCCCAGGTATTTAAAACGGAAGGGGTACATCTCGTGGTCCAGAAACATATCCACCGGGACCTCCTGACCCAACACCAAAGTATCGGTATCAATACAGCGTGCGTAGTAAAAGGTACTCAGCAAATCCTGGGCATAATCATCAATCTTATAGGTCTGACTATTGGCTTTAAGGTCCACTGCACTGTGGTTGTATTGATTGAATACAATGTGCCTTTTTATTTCATAACCCCCTTCATTTACATCACGAATAAACTCCCAGGGAATAATGGCTTCCGTATCCACGTAGGTTTCATAACGGTCACGGGTTTTGAAAAACCACTCTGCCATACCGGTGGTACGCCCAATCCCCACCATGTGATAAACGGGGCGATTTTGACGGGTTGTCTTTTTTTCTACGGTAAGTTCTGCAATTCCGGCATTGATAATGCCATAATGGATACGGTACTTGAGGTATTCGCCCACTTTAAAAGCGTTGTTTTTAACCTTTCTCAGTTGAGGTTCGGTTTCCGAAGGCCCGGCATTATGAGACAGGGTGATCCCAACCGGAAGAAAAATCAGGGCCAACAGGGCGAAGTACTTTTTCATGATGTAAAACCTTTAATGTGAATTTTACAAAATGAGTGCCAAAAGGGTTCGCAGGATTACTTAAAAAACTCGGAAATACTCCCTTTTACAGCACCGTAAGCATCGTCAACCGCACTGTTGTAACCGGGGATAAGGTCGATGTTGTAGTATTGCTTTACCTCGAGGATGGTCAACAGGAATATGAAACACCACACGAGCAGGCCCGAAGATTTGAAAATGATGCTGATATTTTCCAGGAACAGAGACCACCAAAGCCGGGCGGAGTCGGTAGCCTCGGCCGCGCTAATGAGATTTTCCTTCTTTCTTGTAGCTATTTCCACTATCTGCATGTAATACTAATACTACAGCAAAGATGTGAAGCAAGTTTTGAAAAACCAAATTAATTTGTAATATTCCTCTTACTGAATTAGTGAACGAACGTGTGAAATCAACCTAAAAACCGTTTTTTCAGACAGTTAATCGAATGTGATGCTGAAAAATTCAGATATGCCTTACAGGACTATATTTACAATTTTACCGGGTACTACGATCACTTTTCGGACGGGTTTGCCTTCCAGGTAGTGTTCAGTTTTTTCCAAATTCAAGATGTGCTTCTCAATTTCCTCCTTGTTCAACGACAGGGGCAGCTTTTCCTTAAATCGCATTTTTCCGTTAAAGGCCACCGGGTATTCAAAGCTATCTTCCACCAGGTACTTTTCATTGGCCTCCGGAAAAGCCACCGTGGCAATACTGCCGGTACCCGGACGAAGAAATGACCACAACTCTTCCGCCACATGAGGAGCGTAGGGCGATAAAAGAACCGCCAATGGCTCCAGCACCGTGCGTTTGTTACACTTGAGAGTGCCGAGTTCATTCACACAAATCATAAAGGCGCTTACGGAAGTATTGAAACTGAACTGCTCAATATCCTCGTTTACCTTTTTAATGAGGGTATGTAAAACCTTTAACTCCTCCTTAGAGGCCTCATCATCCGTTACAGCAAACTGCCCGGGCAGGTGGTACAATCGCCAAAGTTTTTTAAGGAAGTTGTGCACCCCGCTGATACCGGCCGTATTCCAGGGTTTGGATTGCTCCAACGGCCCCAGGAACATCTCGTACATCCGCAAGGTATCCGCCCCATATTCTTCGCAGATATCGTCAGGGTTTACTACGTTGTACCAACGTTTGGACATTTTCTCCACTTCACGGCTTACCGTAAACCGATCGCCTCCCAAAATGAATTCAGCGTTCTCGAGATCATCACGCCAAAGTTTAAAACGCTCTATATCCAATTCATCAGAAGCATTAACCAGGCTTACATCTACATGTATGGTATCCGTGGCATATTGCGAAGCTTCCCCCGAGGAAACAAAAACATTCTTTCCTTTTAAGCGATGTACCAAAGCAGAAGTTCCCAAAATCATTCCCTGGTTGATCAGTTTTTGGAAAGGCTCGCGGGTACTTACCCAGCCCCGGTCAAACATAAACTTGTGCCAAAAACGGGAATACAGGAGGTGCCCGGTAGCGTGTTCACTACCACCGATGTAGAGATCTACATTTTGCCAGTATTGCTCCGCTTTTTCGCTCACCAATTTCCGGTCGTTTTGGGGGTCCATATAACGAAGGTAGTACCAGCTACTACCCGCCCAACCGGGCATGGTGGTAGTTTCCAACGGCCAGCCATCGCCTTTTTTGACCACTCCTTTTTCCGGGTGGTAATCCCAATTCTGAGCCCGGGCTAATGGTGGTTCACCATCTTCGGTAGGCAGGTATTTATCTATTTGCGGCAATTCCAGTGGCAGGTGTTCCTCTTTAACGGTTTGCGGAATATCTCCCTGGTAATAAATAGGTATGGGCTCACCCCAGTAGCGTTGGCGACCAAAGACGGCATCCCGTAAACGAAAGTTCACCTGACCCCGGCCAACCCCCTTTTTTTCAATCTCTTCAATGGCTTGGGCAATAGCATCCTGAACATCCAGCCCGTTCAAAAAACCGGAATTTACCAGTTTCCCCTCTTTGCCTTCATAGGACTCGATCTCCACATTTCCACCTGAAACCACTTCAGGAATGGCCAAACCAAAATGCCTGGCAAAAGCCCAATCGCGGCTATCATGGGCCGGAACGGACATTACCGCACCGGTTCCATAAGAGGCCAGTACATAATCACCGATCCACACCGGAATTTGCTGACCGGTGAAAGGGTGAAGCACGTAGGCACCGGTAAACTGTCCGCTCACGGTTTTCACATCGGCCATACGATCGCGTTCACTTTTGCGCCCGGCCTGTTCTTTATAGTTTTTTACCGAGTCCTTATAAACCTCGGTGGTAATCTCATCCACCAACTCATGCTCCGGAGCCAATACCATAAAGCTCACCCCAAAAATAGTATCGGGACGGGTGGTAAAAACTTCAATTTCCTTTTCGGAATCCTTTAGCTTGAAAAACACGCTCGCTCCCTCGGAACGGCCAATCCAATTGCGCTGACTTTCCTTCAGAGGCTCCGGCCAATCGATGGTTTCCAAACCGCTGAGCAGCCTTTGGGCATAAGCGGTAATGCGCATACTCCACTGCATCATTTTTTTCTGGATAACGGGGTAGCCCCCTCTTTCACTACGACCGTCCTTCACCTCATCGTTGGCCAGTACAGTGCCCAGTTCAGGGCACCAGTTTACGGTAGATTCGGCCCGGTAGGCCAAGCGGTAATTTTGCAATACCTCTTCCCTGCGGGCATCGTTAAAACCGGCCCACTCTTCAGGGGTAAAGCTCATTTCCTCACCGCAGACGGCATCAGTGCCTTCGGTACCGTGGTTGTTAAAGCGGGTAATGAGGTCGGCCAGTGGTAAAGCCTTATCGGTTTCACGGTCGTACCAACTATTAAAAAGTTCCAGGAATACCCATTGGGTCCAGCGGTAAAAATCGGGGTTGGAGGTACGTACTTCCCTCGACCAGTCATAGGAAAAACCGATCTTATCCATTTGCTCCCGGTAACGGGCAATGTTTTCCTTAGTGGTAACGGCCGGGTGCTGGCCGGTTTGGATAGCGTACTGCTCAGCCGGTAAACCAAATGAATCATAGCCCATAGGGTGCAGCACATTGTATCCCTTATGGCGCTTAAAGCGGGAAACAATATCCGAAGCTATATATCCCAGGGGATGGCCAACGTGTAAACCTGCCCCGGATGGGTAAGGAAACATGTCCAGCACATAGTATTTGGGTTTTTCCGAATCATTTTCCGCCTTGAAAACCTCTTTTTCAGACCAGTATTGCTGCCATTTTTTTTCAATAGCCCTGAAGTTGTAATCCATTACCGTGATTTAGAGCAGGCGAAGTTAAGTAAGTCATGCTGAAGATAGAAGCCATTGGCCGGATTCAACCGGTATAAACAATGCGCCACACACGCCCGCGCACGGAATCGGAAATATAGAGGGAACCATCCGGACCTACCGCCAAACCACAGGGACGGTAATCGGCATCACCCGGACTTTCCACTTCTCCACCGGCACCGGCAAATCCCGTAGCGAAATCTTCGTAAGTACCGGTGGGTTTACCGCCTTTAAAGGGCACAAATACTACTTTATAACCCTGTTGGGGAAAGGGAGCCCGGTTCCAGCTTCCGTGGAAAGCGATAAATGCCCCTCCCCGGTAGATTGGAGGAAAGGAAGCCGCGTTATAAAAAGTAATGGCATTGGGAGCCCAATGTCCGGGAAAGGCCATAATGGGGTCTTCCTTATCCCCGCAACGCCCCGTTTTTTCCTTATCGCCACCGTACTCAGGGTTCAATAGTTTTTTATTTTTCCTTTGATCGTAATAGCAATAGGGCCACCCAAAATCATCCCCCTCCTGTACTTCAAACATTTCTTCTGCCGGAAGCTCGGCACTTTCTTCTTCCGAGTACAATTCCGGCCAATGGGAGTGCAGTTGATCGCGGCCGTGCTGCATGGCATATAGCGTTTTGTTAGCCGTATTCCAGGTAATGCCTACCGCGTTCCGGATACCAGTAGCGTATCGCTGGCCATCTTCAAACTGCTGATCTTTGACCGTAGCATTAAAGCGCCATATCCCGGCACTATTCTCCAGAAGCGGGCAGGGGTCCTGCCCGGGCACACCGGGTTGGCGATCAGGTTTCTGGCAGGTATTGGAGGGCGCCCCTATGTTGACGTATAGATTACCCTCACCGTCCAGGGCAATGGATTTGGCCGCATGCTGGTATTGCCGGGGTAGGCTTACTATTAATTCTCCCTCAGTGCTTTCTGTGCCCTCTTCACTCTTTAAGGGCATGCGGTACACGGCCTCATCGGTGGAATAATAGAGGAAATCACGGTGAACCTGGATACCGGTACCCTTACCGTCACCAAAATATAACTTCTCATCGGCTATTCCATCACCATTTGTATCACTCAGCCGGATTAATCCTTGACCTCCCACATCGGAGGCCAGGCGTGCGTACAATACTCCGTTTTCATCTACATCGATATGCCGAACACGACCGAGTTTATCGGCTACTACAACAGCCTTGAAGCCATCGGGTAAATTGAGACCACCGTTTTCGGGATGATACGCTAATGCTGAAGAGGGTTCCCTGCCGGCTGAAGTATCGGCCTGGGTGGTGGTTCTTCCGGGCTCCGTATGGTGGCAGGCCGTTAGGACCAATGTGAGGGCTAAAGCTGCGAATTGTTTCATTTTTTTCATCCTGTTAATTTAAAAAACACTTTAAACCCCTTACAGTTTAGCACACTTCGCACCTGGAAAGAAAAAATGAGTGTATCGCCAAACATTATATAGAATGGAGAGTCGGAGCGTTCGCACTCAGAAATCCTGTTTCTTCACGAGAAACTTTTCGCTCCTCACAAATCCAGTGATACAGAAAAGCACTCTTTACCTTATATTTACACATTAAATTACATTAATTCAAACTAAATCCTAACCAATGAGAAGAAAGCTACTAGTGCTCGCTGGGTTTTTAATGATGATAGCGGGCTGCGAAGACCCCACCAAGGATATCAATTTGCATATTGCTCCCTCTTTTTACAAATACGTGGTGGAAGTGGAACTTCAGGACCTGGGAGATCCTGATGAGCTGTTTAGCGGTGACGCAAAAATCAAGGTTAGCGGCTCCGATGCCGCCAAAATTTATACGATAGATGGGAAAAGCATTCCTGCGGACGGGGTGAAGCCCAATTTTGGAAGTGTACAACTGATCACCACCCGCGCTGCTGAACCTAAGCCCGGTAGCCCTTTGCGCTTTACCGTAGAGGTAGTTTCCAATACTTACCGCTCTGAATCCATGGAAATAGAGGTGGAAGAAGAGGATTACTACGTAAGCCGCAGCCTGATGCTGCTCAATTTAAAGAACCTGCCAGCGGGAATTAACTTCCTGGAAACAACCGCCAGCCTTAATGCCAATGGTGAACTGGATCAGCCCCTGGTTTTTAATACTGATGCCACTACCGGTAATACCAGCCAGTTGGAAATGACTATCCCGGCCGGTATTAAATTCATGGATGAAAACGGAGCGGTTCTTTCCGGAAGCAACTTGAAGGTAGAGGTGCTGAACTTCAGTGACACTACCTTTGCCGCACAATTGGCTTTGCCTAATAATACCGGAGCCTTACAAAAATTGGAAGTAAACGGACAGGAGTACAATGTGATCCTGCACCCTACGCTGAACTACGAGATAAATATGAGCATTGACGGCCAGGAAGTGCGCAGGTTTTCCGGTAACGGTATTGAACTGAACATGCCCCTTGCGGATCACATGTTTAACTACCAGGCCAACCGCGATTACCAGGTGGGAGACCAAGTAAGCCTGATAAGCTATAGTTCCGGCAATACTGCCTGGCAAGATGACGGTGCCAGCACCATAGTATCTGAAGGTGGAAAGCTAAGGGTTAAGCCATCGGTGAACCACCTTACATTGTTCAAGCTTTATGACAATATCAGTGGCGTTGATCTCGGCAAGAGCTCGAAAATAGTATTCATTAATAATACCAGCAAGGCCATTAATCAGTCACTATACCTTGGTTACGAAATCGGGAGATCAAATTTTGCCGTTAAATACGCATTGAACATGAAAGCCGGAGCTACCCAGGAATTTACCTGGGCTATAACTGGTGACTTAAAAACGGTTAAGTTTTACTATGCCGATAGATTCCCGGATCACGACATAACCTTTAGCAATGAAAAAGTAGAAACCACCTTTAAAGAGCCGGATAATTCTGTTCAGGTGGGTTACCGTTTGTTCTGTCCTTCTTCCAATGCATTCGTGATACCTCCGGCCGGAGTCAAGATTTATTACCGCAAAACTTCTGAAGGAGGTAAGTTCAATCACCTTTATACCTTTACCGGTGAAGACCTTAGTAACAAGCTTCAAAAAGTGAAACAGTTGAGTGACGGTGAATTTTATGATCTCAAAGCGTATTACGGTGAATACGAGGTGGACACCAGTAACGTGCAGGTTGAGGACCAAAAAATCTATGAAATCAACCTGCCTAAAGCCCTGTGCAACGAAATCGGATTTTAAAACCAGCAACCATGAGACAAAATATAGTATTTATCGCCCTGGCTTGCTGCCTGATTGTAGCACCACTGGCTCAGGCCCAAAACGATACTGATGAACCTTCAACGGTTACCCCGGTAACGGAGTTGGAGGATGCCACTTACCTTAAACGCAGCGCCATCGCCATTAACCTCTCTTCATTGGGAATAGGGGTAGAGTATGCGTATAATTTCAATGCCCATTTGAACGGTCGCGTGCGCCTCAATTATTTTCAGTTGAATGATTATCAACGTACCGTAGAAATAAGCGATCAACCGGTATTGGTTACCGCTAACGCCAACCTCTTCGGGGCCGACCTGGCCCTGGAATACTTGCCTTTTAAAAGCAGTAGCTTTAAACTGGTGGGCGGTTTCGGAATGTTTTTCAACGCGGATATGACCGCTAAAGTAAACTACGAAGGAGAGATCACCTATGGTGACATTACCCTGCGGGAAGAAGAGATCGGTGATATTACCGTGGGTATGGATTATTCCGGCCTGGCTCCCTATATGGGCCTTGGCTTTGGCCGTGCCGTACCTAAAAAACGGGTGGGTTTCGGCATTGAAATTGGCACCTACTATGCCGGTTCGCCCGAGGTAAGCCTGGAGGCTACCGAGATGTTTGAGCCTACCGCTACGGAAGAAAAAGAACAGTTGGAAGAGAATCTCTCCGGTTACCAATGGCTGCCATATATGGCCCTACGGATAGCCTACCGGATTAATTAATCCAGCGTTTGCTTAAAATACGGACCCCCGCAATAGCGGGGGTTTGTTTTTTTGGGGTGCTGCCAATAGCCTAGCTTGACCGACTACCAGGGTAAATACTCATTTTTGCTTTTCTAAAGTAAATTCTTACATTTATCTAAATCTAAAAACCTGTTATCTATGAAAAATTTAATGAAAACTTTTGCTCTCGCCCTGTTCATGGGCGTAACAACCTTTGCCTATGGCCAACAAACAAGTTTGAAAATTTTTAATGCATCTGGTTGTGAGGTGGTAATTTCCAGGGTGTACGTAGTGGACTGTGCACACGGTACAGATCAGTTCATTTATCCTAATATCTGCATTTCCCCGGGAGGTTCAGCCACTATACCAGCGGTAAGCTCAGGTTCACATGAGTGGGGAGAAGTGGTCGTTTGTCTTTCTGACAATTGTGATGTATGCCCACAAACAACCGCTTGCATAGACCAGCCATCAAGCTTCGTAAGCTGTGCAAGCTCCGTAGGTGCTCAAACCATTACCGGATGTTGTGCGGCTACGGTGGATTTTCTTTCTCCGGATGAATTTGCTATTTATTGACTTTAATGGTAAGGATATGAGAGAGGGTTGAGTAAAGGCTCAACCCTTTTTCTTTACAGTCACCTGATCAAGGAGTGTATTATGGGCCAATACCTATAACCTCTCTCTTTGGTGTGAGAATAACATCGGAAATAAGATAAGCCAAAAGATGAGTATATGACCCTCTCTAAACTTTTCTTAGCCACTTCAGCAGGAGCCTACCCCAAAAAAGGCGCCCACAAAAAAAGCCCCGCTTTTGCGAGGCTTTCTTCAAGTTGTCCCACTAGGACTCGAACCTAGACTGACTGAACCAAAATCAGCTGTCCTGCCAATTAGACGATGGGACATTTTTAATTGGGGTGCAAATTTAAGCATTCCTCTGAAATCTCAAAAAACTATTTCACGTTCTTTTAAAGCTCTTTAACAACATCTTGGCATTTGGCAGCCCTTTATTTTTATAAATTCGCCCCCATACTAAAATTCGGATGATGCAAAAGAACTACGTCAAACTCAATAACCTCATCGGCTGGATGGTGTTTGCCGTTGCGGCCGTTACCTACCTGCTTACCGTTGAACCTACCGCAAGCTTCTGGGACTGTGGCGAATACATTGCCACGGCAGTAGGTTTGCAAGTGGGCCACCCTCCCGGTGCTCCCTTCTTTCAATTAATGGGTAATGTTTTCTCGCAATTCGCCTTTGGCGATGTTACCCAAAAGGCACTGATGGTAAACCTCGTATCGGCACTCAGCAGTGCTTTTACCATACTTTTCCTTTTCTGGACCATTACGGCCCTGGGCCGCAAATTTGCGGCTAAATACGGTGAGCTAACCGATGCCCGTATTATTTCAATACTGGCCAGTGGTGCCGTGGGTGCGTTGGCCTATACCTTTAGCGACAGCTTTTGGTTTTCGGCTGAAGAGGGCGAGGTGTACGCCATGTCATCCTTGTTCACGGCCATAGCCTTCTGGGCAATACTTAAGTGGGAGAACGAAGTAAACCACAGTGCCAAAGCCAGCCGCTGGCTCATCTTTATCGCCTATATGGTAGGGCTTTCCATCGGGGTACACATCCTCGTGTTCCTTACCATTCCGGCCATTGTAATGATTTACTTCTTTAAAAAGGACCCGGATATCAACCGCAGAAAGTTTCTTATTTATAACGTAATAGCCATAGCCGTACTAGGTATAGTTTTCTCCCTGATCATTCCGCTTATCCTGAGCATGTTCGGCAAGCTGGAAATATTGTTCGTAAATACCTTTGGCCTGCCTTTTAACAGTGGTACCATCTTTACCCTGATTGTGCTGATCAGTGCTGCTACGTATGGTTTAATCTATACCCGCAAAAAGGTTTTACCCCTGTGGAACACTCTTTTACTTTCATTGCTCTTCATTATACTGGGGTACTCCACTTTTATTACCCTGGCTATTCGCTCCAACGCCAATACGCCTATCGATGAAAACAACCCTGAAGATGCACTGAGCCTGTTGGCGTACTACAATCGTGAGCAGTATGGTGACTGGCCGGTAATGTACGGGCAGTACTTTAACGCTCCCCTGGACCGTAACGAGCCTTACGTAGATGGCAACCCTATTTATGAAAAGAACGAGGAGCTGGGCAAATACGTTATTTCAGATGATCAGAAGAGCAGTGTTCCCAACTATGCGGACAGCCACAAGGGTTTCTTCCCACGGATGTGGAGTGCTGACCCTAACCATATTAAAAACTACGTTCAAATTGCCGGACTGAAGAGCAAGGATCAAAAACCTTCTTTTGGTGATAACGTGCGCTTTTTCTTCAACTACCAGATCGGTCATATGTGGTGGCGTTATTTTATGTGGAATTTTGCCGGTCGCCAAAATGATGACCAGCACCACTATGAGCTTACCCAGGGTAACTGGATGACGGGAATAAAACCCTTCGATGAAATGCGCCTCGGGCCCCAATCCAACCTACCCTACCACATGGAACACGCACCGGCCCGGAATCATTATTATATGCTTCCCTTTATACTGGGACTCATCGGCCTTTACTTCCATTTTAAGCGATCGAGTAAAGATGCCTGGGCGGTCATGTTATTCTTCCTGTTTACCGGTATCGCCATCGTGATTTATACCAATCACAAACCCTTTGAACCGCGCGAACGGGATTATGCCTTTGTGGGTTCGTTTTACGCCTATGCCATCTGGATAGGCCTGGGGGTGCAGGCCCTGTTTGAGTTGTTTAAAGACCGCATGAAAAACAAAGGCTCCGCTCTGGCCACCGGGGTTTTATGCCTGCTATTGGTACCGGGCATTATGGCCAAGGAAAACTGGGACGACCATGACCGCAGTAACCGTTATACGGCCCGTGACATTGCCAAAGCCTACCTGGATTCATGCGCTCCTAATGCTATATTGTTTACCAATGGTGATAACGATACCTTCCCGCTGTGGTACGTTCAGGAAGTAGAGGGCTACCGCACCGATGTAAGGGTGGTAAACCTCAGCCTGCTGAATACCGACTGGTACATTGACCAAATGAAAAGGGCGGCTTACGAAGCTGCACCGGTACCTTTATCCTTTACCCACGACCAGTACAAGCAAGGTACCCGCGATGTAGTATTCTACCAGCAGGTAAAAGGTACTGGCCGCTGGATGGTGGAAGATTTCATCCGTTGGATTAAAAGCGATAATGAACGTACTAAGGTGCAAACTTCCACCGGAAAATCACTGCATTTTTATCCTACCAAAAACCTTAGGATTAACATTGACAAGAGCCAGGTTTTGGCCAATAACGTGGTTTCGGAAAAAGACCAGGATCGCGTGGTGGACTATATCGATTGGGATATTAAATCCAACAACCTTTCCAAGCGCGATCTTATGGTGGTTGACCTTATCGCCAACAACGACTGGACCCGCCCGATTTACTTTAGCGTAACGGTAGGTAACAACAGTAAGGCCTATTTCTGGCTGGATGAGTACTTTCAACTGGAAGGTTTAGCCTATCGTTTTGTACCCATTAAATACGGTACTAAAAACGGTGCGGTGGACTTTGGTGAAGTAAATACCGAAGTGATGTACGATAACCTGATGAACAAATTTGAATTTGGGAATATGGAGGCAGAAGGAGTTTACCTGGATGAGACCAACCGCAGGTTATCCTACAACCTCAGAAACTGCTTTGGCCGACTGGGTGGTAAACTAGCCGATGAAGGACAAAATGAAAAAGCCATTAAGGCCCTGGATTTGTGCATGGAGAAAATGCCGGAAGAAAAATTCCAGTATAACTATTTCATCTTTAGCGTGATTGAGGCTTATTATAAGGCCGGTGCCCAGGAAAAGGCCAGGGCTATCGTTAACAAATTTGCCGACCGCCTGGATGAAGAGGTAGATTACTACAGCCAGTACACGGGCAGCGAAAGACAAAACGTAGATCAGGAGATGCGAACCACGGTTCAGTATTACCAGATGCTGGCTCAACTGGTTCAGCAGTTCGAGCAAAAGGATGTACAGGACCTTAAAGCTTTACAGGAGGAAGAAATATTCCAGCGCTATAGTAATGCCGCTACCCAACTAGGGTTCCGCTAATCAAAACAAAAAGCCGGTGTATGCCGGCTTTTTTTATTCTTTTAAGGTGCTAATTCAACAGCTGTGAAATACTTGGTTCATAGCCCCTGGTGGCTGCGTATGTGGTTCCCGCAATTATTGTGGAGCAAAGAGAGAACTTCACCTGTGGTTTACCTCACTTTTGATGATGGTCCGCACCCGGAAATCACCCCCTGGGTAATGGAACAACTGGCCTCTTATGATTTTAAAGCCAGCTTTTTCCTTATCGGCAACAACGCCCAAAAGTATCCTGCGGTAGTAGATCAATTAAAACAGGCGGGGCATTTAATAGGCAACCACACCTTTAATCACGTTAACGGCTGGAAAACCGATTTGTCCACTTACCTGGAAGAAGTTCGAAGGGGCCGTACTTATACCGGTGCTCATTTTTTTCGTCCGCCTTACGGGCGGATTGGCCGCCAACAGGCGAAAGCGGTAATCCAGGAAGGTTACGAAGTGGTGATGTGGGATGTGGTAACGGGTGATTTTGACCGCAACATCAGCGCGCAACGTTGCTTTAAAAATGTAATCCGCTATACACGGGCGGGCTCAATAGTAGTTTTTCATGACAGTGAAAAGGCCTGGCCCCATTTAAAAGAAGTATTGCCACAAACTCTGAAATGGTTGTCAGCGCAAGGTTTATGCTCCGAGCGGCTCGATTTTCAGTAAAAGGATTGCAGCGTTTGCAGAATTTGTGCTGCGGGAATAACTCCGCTTTGACGCCACTTCATTTCCCCGTTTTTATAAATCATAAGGGTAGGCACACCTTGTATGCCTAGCTTTTGCGCCAACTGCGGGTTTTTATCAATATCGATTTTCAGTACCCGGGCCTGGTCACCCACTTTTGATTTTACCTCTTTAATGATGGGGGCCAATGTATGGCAGGGGCCACACCACTCAGCAAAAAAATCAATGAGCACTGGTTTTTCGGAACCGATCAATTCAGCAAATCCCGCCATTACTCTTCCACTTTACCATCGGCCAGCTTCCAGCCCGAAATTCCCCCTTCCAGGTTATAAACCCCGCTAAAACCCTGTTCCTTCATCAGGTGAGCCGCTTTGGCACTACGGGCACCACTATGGCAGTACACCAGGTACTTTTGGTTTTCATCCATTTCGCCCAATTGAATGGCAAAGTCCTGATCGTAATAATTAATATTGGTAGCTCCCGGCAGGTGACCTTCTGCATATTCCTCCGGTGTGCGCACATCAATAACCACTACTTCCTCTTTTTCGATCATTGCAATGGCCTGCTTAGCATCCACAGTTTTCTCTTGCTGGCCATTACAGGAAAGGGTAAAACCCAATATCAACACCAGCCACCTCATATTTTTCATGAAATAGGTTTTTTAAGTTTAAAGCTACCATCAGCTTTATCAAAAATACTAAGAAGCGGGCTTTTACCAGATTACCACTCTTACGGAATCCGGCCTTACCATTTCATCGTTCGGGTTACACCCCCAGGCCTCCTTAAATTCCTCCATGTTGCTCATGGGTCCGTTTACCCGGTATTTAGCCGGTGAATGAGGGTCGGTTACCACTTGGTTGCGCAGATAAGCATCGGTTTGATTGGTTTGCCAAACCTGTGCCCAGCCCAGGAAAATGCGCTGTTGCCAGTTAAAACCATCAATAACCACATCTTTACGTCCTTCATCCAGCGACTTTTTATAACCGTAGTAAGCCAGGGTAACACCTCCCAGGTCGGCAATATTTTCACCCAGGGTAAGCTCACCGTTTACATGCGTTTCCAGCAGTGGCTCATAAGCATTGTATTGCCGGATCATTTTACCGGTGCGTTCCTCAAACAGCATCCGGTCCTTGTCCGTCCACCAGTTTTTGAGGTTACCGTGGGCATCGTACTGGCTTCCGTTATCATCAAAACCATGGGTAAACTCATGGCCGATAACGCCACCTATACCTCCGTAGTTAATGGCTGCTTCAGCATTGATATTGTAAAAAGGAGGTTGCAGGATACCGGCCGGAAAAACCACCTCGTTAAAGGAAGGGCTATAGTAAGCGTTTACAATGTGGGCTGGCATAAACCACTCATCTTTATCCACCGCCTCATCCAATTTTTCGAAATTCTCCTTTACGTTGTAGGCATCTAATTGTACAGCATTGGCCAGGTAACCTTCTGCCCCTATTTCAAGCCCTTCAAAATCATCCCACTTATCGGGATACCCGATTTTATATTTAAAAGCCCGCAGTTTTTCCAGGGCCTTTTCCTTGGTGGAATCACTCATCCAATCCAGTTGGCGGATGCGCTCACCGTAAACCGCACGCATATCCTCCACCATTTTCTCAATGTCTTTTTTAGCCGATTCCGGGAAATAACGATCGGCAAAAAGGTGACCCAAAGGCTCGTCCAAACCATTTTCTATTGAAGCTAAAACCCTTTTCCAGCGGGGCTTCATTTTTTTATTACCCCTGAGTACTGTACCGTAAAAATTAAAGTCTTCCTGTACCCACTCCTGTGGAAGATAGTCCGCATAGTGGTGCAAAGTATGCCAGCGCGCATAGTCCTTCAGGGTTTCCACTTTAACCGATGGTAATTGCTCATTAAGGAATACCAGGTAGTCCGGTTGTGCCACTACCAGTGAATCGAAGCTCACATTGAGTTCTGTAAAAAAGTTTTGAAGCTTCAATTCAGGCACCTCATTCATCCAGGCTTCAGCCCCTTTTTTATTATAGGTTTTATCGGGGTCCCAGGCATCGGCACGTGGCATGGCCTTTTCAGCCATTTTATACTCCAGCGCATAAATATCATCTGCCGCCTTTTGCGCTTTGGGTGCATCGTAGCCCGACATCATCAGCATTTTGGCGATGTGGGCGCGGTATTCCTTTTGAGTGTATTTGGAAACGGAATCTGATTTGAGGTAGTAATCCCGGTCCGGCATTCCCAAACCGCTTTGCGTCATTTTCATAATGTGTGCGTTGGAATTTTTATCATCCACATCCACATACGTACCCCATGGCATGCGCACCCCCCTTTTTTCAAAGGAAGCGGCCAAAGCCAGGTAATCGTCAAAACTCTGAACGGCTTCAATCGCTTCCAAAAAGCTCTGCAAGGGTGTAATACCGGTTTTTTCAACTGCAATGGAATCCATGCCCGTGCGGTAAAAATCAGCCACCATTTGCTGGTAACTACCTTTCTCCAGGCCTTCCATGGTGCTGATGCTATCCAAGAGACCTCTTACCCGCGCATTGTTGGCTTCAATGAGAATATTGAAGGAGCCCCAGCGTGATTCGGTTTCGGGGATAGGATTTTTTTCAATCCAGCCACCGGCCGCATATTGGAAAAAGTCGGTGCATGGATCAACAGTACTATCCAAACTGGATAAGTCGAAACCAAGGGCCAGATCATCTTCCACCGTTTTTTCGGTATCGTTTTTACAGGCAGCACCTAAAAGGGCGGTTGCAATTAAAAGAGTGGTGATTTTTTTCATAGTCTTATTGATTTATCCAGGCCTTACGCATTTTCATTTGTTGCGGGGTAGGATTTTCCATCAGCCTTAGATCATGACTGCGGCTTACCTCACCCATTTTTGCTTCGGCTTTCAAGGTTTTTTCCTTGTAGTCATCGCCCTTCGGGCGGGCGATTTTTACTTTTACCTTATCCCCTACTTCCGTGTTGGCCGCATAATCATTCAGCACTTCGGAAATGTTGCTGAGGTTAACTTCCTGGCCGTTGAATTCAATGAGTTCATCATCTTTCTGCAGCCCCAACTCGCGACCAAAGGCATCCATGTTTTCAGTGCTTTCCACACGAATGCGGTTGGTTTGAAAATTATAACTGAAAGAAACATTGCCGGAGCTGATCTGCGGAATCTTCAACTCGCGGTGGTATTCAACCCCGGCTGAAGCCAACAGGTCTTCAAGGGGAAAGGGTTCGGCACCCTCATAATGCCGCGCAAAAAACTCACGGATTTCAGGATAGGTCATTTCGGCAATAATATCGAAGAGTTTGTCGTCTCTAAAAAAGGTATCCACTCCGTAGGTTTGGCCCAATTCCAACAAGAGGTCCACCAAACCATATTCAGCATCCGAAAGCTGACGCAGGCGAAGGTCCAATGCCATTCCTGCTATAGCGCCCTTTTGATAAAAATTAAAATACTGGCCTTTAAAATAGTCGATGGTAAACTTACTGGCTACCGTGAGGGGTATTTTAGAGTCGAACTTATCGTTGGCCTTGAGCTTATCGCGGATAATATCCAAAAACTCATCGGTGCTGTAAATATCGCTGCGTATTTGCACGAGATGCGAATTGTATTCCGTTACCCCTTCGTACAACCATATATGGGCCGACATTTCGGGATTGATAAAATTGAAATCCGCCACGTATTCAGAGTGTATATTCAAAGGGGTTACAATGTGAAAAAACTCGTGGGAAGTAATATCGCGAACACCTCCGTAAAAGGTTTCACCCGGAAATTCGGGCATGTACAGTACGGTGGAGGTATGGTGCTCCAGGGCACCGTAACTATTCCCGGCCTTGTCCAGCGGCACACAATAAATCAGAACAGCGTATTTATCCACGGGCAGTGAACCCCCCAGGTAAACCGCAGCCGCATCCAGAACGGGTGCTACGCGATCCATACATTCTGCAGCAGTAATGCTTTTATTAGGGCTGAAAACCGAAACCATTACTTCGGCACCACCTACCTGGCGGGTAGCGGTATCCGGCACACAATACAGAATGGGGTTATCATGCAGGGTAAAATAATCGCGGGCGGTAAAAAAGTCGGAGCCATTATCATCCAGTGATTTAATTGGCAGGGAAGTACTTGGATAAAAGCCTTCTTCGCGCGCTATTTCAAGGTTAAAAGGGTGGTCTTTATAACCATCAACGTAGCCAATAAAACCGAAGTTGTTCAGCAGGAACACTTTTTCCTCTACCGAGGTACCAGCCGGCTCAAAAATATCAACGTCCTCTTCGCTATCATACGTATCGTCAACCAGGTAGCTGATTTTATATAATTTTTGAGCGTTCATAATCTGCCAGCGGTTGGTATCCAGCCGGTTCACCTTCAACTCCTTACCCATGGCATCCAAAGCCTTGAAGTTGCTCACAAAGCGCCCGAAATCCTCAATGGCATAAGTACCGGGTACTATTTTAGGCATGTGAAACTCAGCGGTGCTTTCGGTAATTACAGGAGGAACAATCTCGACCGGCAAGCGATCATTTTCCACGGCCGTCAGGTTCATAAAAACCGAGTAGGACTCATCGTTCTGGAAAGGTTCGAACTGGGCCTGGGCCAGGCTCACGGTAGCGGTGAGCGTAATCAAGGTTATTAAGGATCGTGTCATATCAGTATTTAAATGAGGGTAAAGTTAAAGCTGAAAATTTATTCGTATTTGAGGGTATCCACGGCTTTTACCCGTGCAATTTTAATGGAGTGATAACTGATGATAATGTAGGCCAGCAAAATAGCCAGTAAACCTGAGCTCACAAAAATAAGAGGATGTAAATTAGTGGTATAGGCAAAATTGGAAAGCCAGCCACGGGTAAGTATGTAGGCCAACGGCAAGGCCAGTACTACGGAAATTATGATGAGCCATAGCATTTCACGAAACACCAACGAAACCACCTGGCGCACATCTGCCCCTAAAACCTTCCGGATTCCTATTTCCCGGGTTTTTAAATTGGTGGTAAAAGAGGCCAAACCGGTAAGCCCTAAAAAGGAAATGAAAATGGCCAGGTAGGTGAGGTATAATATCAACTGGCTTTGCCGTTGCTCTTCCTCGTAAAGCTTGAACAGATCGCGGTTGAGGAAGGAAAACTGGAAAGGCACCCCCGGTGTAAGCTTGGCAAAGGTCTTCTCCAGGTCATTCAGCGCACTTAAAAGGTTTTCACTATCCACACGAACGTGTAAATACCCGGCTGTTTCTTCCTGGTAAGTCATAATGGTAGGCTCAATATCGTCATGCAACGAATGAGCATTGAAGTCGCGCACCACCCCGATTACCTGGCCGGGGTAATTTTCGGCCTGACCCGGAGCTACAATTTCAACCTGTTGCCCGATGGGGTCCTTCCACCCCATCATACGCACCATAGCCTCGTTCACCACTACGGGATAGGTCTCCAGCTCTTCCGGCTGCCCGTTGAAACCTTGGCCTTTTACAAATTCCATTTCCATGGTTTGAAAATAATCAGCCCCCACCATCATAAAGTCCACCACCTGCTGCGAGGCCACACCTTCCATACCCGGAAAGTTAATCACAATACGATCTACCGATTTACCCGGAATGGTTTGCGCACTACTGCTGCTTTTTACATAGGGACTGCGCGCCAGTTTTTGACGGATATCCGATATACTGCGTGCCGTGAGCGTATCCCGTATGGGTATGAGAAGCACGTCTTCTTTATTAAAACCCAGGTCTTTTTGTTTTACGTAATCCATTTGCTGGTACATCAAGGTGGCGGTGATCACCACGGCCACCGAAGCCGTAAACTGAAAACCTACCAGCAGCTTGCGCACCCCCAGTCCCCGGTTTCGTTTCACCAGGCCTTTTTTAATGGCTGCCAGTGCCGGAACATTGCTTAGGTAAATGGCGGGAAACCAACCGCTCAGGAAGGCAATTATAGCCGCAAATAACGGAGCCAGCCACCATAGCGATGAATAGCGGCTGAGATTCAGAGAGAGGTCTTTATTCATGATACTGTTGAGAGGGGTGAACTCCAAAACCAACTCTACCGTAGCCAGCGCTACCAGCAAGGCTGCTGCTCCCAAAACCAGTGATTCGATAAGCACCTGATAGACGATTTCCCGCTTACCGGCACCCAGCACTTTTTGCATACCCGCCTCCTTAATCCTTCTAAGGCTTCGCACCGTGGCCATGTTTACATAATTGATGCAGGCCAGCACCAGTATTAAAAGGCCAATGCCGCTGAATGCGTACAGGTAGCCACGGTTACCGGAAGACTGATCGTACTTTACGTGATTGTTGAAATGTACCTTATCCAGGCGGGTAAGGTTAATATCGTAACCGGCCTGTAAACCACTGCCTGACTCGGCCATGTACTTATCGTAAAAACCGGGGAACGACTCTGTCAGTTGCCCGGCTTCTGTAGGCTTATTAAGCCGTAAAAATGTGTGTGCTTCTATTTGCCAGAGGGAATTTTCCCAGCTTTCCAGCTTTTCATCCTGGTAAAAAGAGGAAATTAATGCGGAAAATATATGGTGGGTATTGGCGGGAAAGTCATCGATAATGCCAGTTACCGTGTATTCATAATTGTTGGTATTGATAACTTGCCCCAGGGGTAGTTCTTCCTCAAAATATTTTTCAGCGAAGGAGCGGGTAATTACAATGGACTGTGGTTTTGAAAGGGCGTTATCGGGATTTCCCGCTAAAAAAGGCAGCTCGAAAACCCGGAAGTAGTTGCGGTCCGCCAGGGCTACACCGGCATTTCCAGCCTGCACGCCCGGGCGTTTAAACAACACGCTTTCATTAATGTGGATCAAGCGGGTAGTGCCTTCAACGTAGGGAAACTCCCTTTCCAGCAAAGGTGCAAGGCCCACTCCGGCACCTCCGTATTCCTCCAATTGTTCATCTACCCTGAACACAGAGCTCACCCGGTATATTTCTTTATAATTGGGAATATGCTGATCGTAGGTGATCTCGCTCCGCAGGTATAAAAAAACAATAATGCACACCCCCAGGCCAATGGCTAGCCCCATTACGTTCAGCAAGGTATAAACCCGGCTTTTCATCAGTGATCGAATGGCAAATTTTAAGCGGAACTTATGCATGCAACAACTGCTTTTCAGAAACAATGTGCCCATCCACCAACTTGATAATTCGGTTGGTGTAGGCGGCATCGTTCATGGAGTGGGTTACCATAATTATGGTGCTGCCCGCCTCATTCAGGTTGCTGAGCATCTCCATAATTTCGTTGCCGTGCTGCGAGTCGAGGTTACCGGTGGGTTCGTCTGCCAGAATAAGAGCCGGGTTGGTTACAATGGCTCTTCCGATGGCTACCCGCTGCTGCTGCCCCCCGGAGAGTTCGTAAGGGGAATGGGCACTGCGGTGCCCGAGCCCGATTTGTTCGAGTATGCGGTCCACCCGTTTTTTGCGTTCCCCGCTTTTTACACCGAGATATACCAATGGTAATTCGATATTCTCAAAAACACTGAGTTCGTCAAGGAGATTGAAATTCTGAAAAATGAAACCAATGTTTCCCTTGCGGAGCTTTACTTTTTCCCGTTCGGAAAGGTTGCGCACATCGGTATCGTTAAAAATGTACAGGCCGCTGTCGTATGAATCCAACAGCCCGATAATGTTGAGCAAGGTGGTTTTTCCGCAGCCGGAAGGCCCCATTACCGAAACAAATTCGCCCCGGTCAACTTTAAGGCTAACCTCTGAAATAGCACGGGTTTCAACCGAACGTGTATTGTATGTTTTTACCAGATGATGTAAATGGATCATTCTGCTGCAAGATTATTAAAATAGAAAAAGCCCTCTGCCGGGATGTTTTGTACGTTTAACACAAAATTACCTACAAGGTAAAAAAGAACTTGGCAAAGAGGGCTTTATGGGTACTAACAAAGAATGATCTTAAAAAAACCCGGAGTGGTACAGGACGAAGTATAACCGATTAACCCTAAAATTCTGCTACTTGAACTTGAAATTAAACAACCAATTGACATCCGACCTGTACCGGAAACTAATTTAATATGATGAAAGAACTAATGCTGATTCACAGCTTATCCGGGTTTAAAGTCGTACGTAACGGACGCTTATTTCATGAACTTTATTGGCCAGTGCCTCGTTAATGGCAATCTTTTTACCCTTGAGCATTTGGGTTACATACTGGTTTACCAGGCAATTTTCGCCTTCAACACTTACTACGGCCAAATCGCCCTCTTTATTCATTACGAATTGTAGATTTACTGAGGCATCGTCAAGGTTTAGCTTGTGCATTTCCAGGGCTTCGAGGGTTGAAACCACATTGGACTTCAGATCTTCAACCGTTTCCATCGGTTTTTCTTCAGGTGTGGCAGCGGCTCCCGTAAAGCCTATCAGAGACAGGCTTACGAGTAGGGCCATTGCTGTTGTTCGGATAGTTGACATTTTTTTATGTTTTAGTTTTCGTTACTTAAAGAATGGCAAGCCGCGTACCTAAAGTTTATCGTTTTGATTTTCAGTTGTTTATTTTTTTGTGTTCTCAAAAAGGTGTTCGCTAACGAACAGTAATTTGTTCGATTTTGAACAATAGAATACTTTCATCCCATGGAAAGTAACTACCGTATTCTTGTTGTTGATGACGATGATGATATCCTCACTTCTGCGCGATTGCTGCTAAAGCAGCGCTACGCCAAGGTGGTTACCATTTCTGATCCGCAGGTGCTTAACCACAATCTTTCCAAGCACCACCCGGACCTGGTTTTACTGGATATGAACTTCCGCAGGGGAGTGAATGACGGCCGGGAGGGGATGTACTGGCTGGAACATATTATGGAGGTAAGCCCGAAAACGCAGGTGGTGCTAATGACGGCCTACGGTGAGGTAGAGCTGGCGGTGGCCGCCATTAAAAAAGGTGCCTATGATTTTGTGCTGAAACCCTGGACCAATGAAAAGCTGATATCCACTTTGGATAATGCCCTGCGCCTGGGCCGGGAACAAAAAAAGGTGGAACAGTTGGAACAAACCAAAACTTCGCTGGAAGAGTCTTTGGGCCTTACACCCGAAGACCTGGTGAGCCGTTCATCGGCCATGCGCCAGGTTTTGGAAACCATACAAAAGGTAAGTGCAACGGATGCCAACATTTTATTGCTGGGTGAAAACGGTACGGGAAAAAGTGTTCTGGCCATGACGCTTCATCGTCTTTCCCACCGTAACCGCAATTCCTTTATTACGGTTGATTTAGGGGCATTGAATGAAAACCTTTTTGAGAGTGAGCTTTTCGGACATAAAAAAGGGGCTTTTACCGATGCCCACGCAGATAAACCGGGCCGTTTTGAGGTGGCTCATGAGGGAACCATTTTCCTGGACGAAATCGGCAACCTTCCGTTGAGCCTACAGGCCAAACTATTAACGATCATTCAAAACCGAAAGGTTACCAGGCTTGGAGAAAACCGCGAAAGGCAGGTAGATGTGCGTTTGATTACCGCTACCAATATGCCAATCCGGCAAATGGTGAATGAGGGCAGCTTCCGGCAGGATCTTTTATACCGCATCAATACGGTTGAAATTGAAGTTCCTCCCCTACGGCAGCGGCAGGAGGATATTCCCATCCTGGCCAAGCGTTTCCTGGACCGCTTCAGCAAAAAGTACCACAAGCCCAAACTTTACTTTAGTGAAGAGGCTATTGATCGCCTGTGTGATTACCACTGGCCGGGCAACATCCGGGAACTGGAGCACGCCATAGAGCGGGCGGTTATTATGAACGAAGGGCAGGAAATTCAGAATTTTGGTTTGCAGTTGGAGGAAAACGGTAGCCTAAGGCCCGATGACCTGAACCTGGAAAGTATGGAGAAACACCTCATTGTGAAGGCCCTGGAAAAATACAAGGGAAATATTTCAAGGGCCGCATCGGAGCTGGGTATTACCAGGGCCGCACTGTACCGCAGAATGGAAAAGCATGACATTTAATCACTTCGGTTTTGGGTTGGCTATGCGTATCGGTTTAATTCTGTTAAACCTGATCCTGTTTGCATTGGCCATAAGCAGTGCACAATTGCTGTTCACTTTTATTTTAATGGGCCTCATACTAATAGGCCAGGTAGCTGAACTGTGGCACTTTGTTAACCATACCAACCGCGAACTGAATAAATTCTTTCAGGCTATTCGGCACGAAGACTATTCCGTACATTTTTCAGGGCATGGCCGTGGCAAAAGCTTTCAGCAGCTGGACCAGAACTTTAAGGAGCTGATTGAAAAACTAAAGCAGTCGCGTATGGGCCAGCAAAGCCAGGCGGAATTGCTGCAAACGGTAATGGAGAATGTGAAGGTGGGAATAATTGTGGTGGAAGAAGGTGGCAGTGTAACCTTTATGAATCACAACGCCCGTGAACTGTTGCAGTGCCCCCACTTTCACAATTGGGAGATGTTCAGGAAAAGGAAACCTTCTTTTGCAGAGGCCCTTGGTGATTTCAACTTTGGAGGCAGGCGCTTGATACAACTGGATGACCGGGAGTTTTACCTGGACCTGGAACACCTCAGTCTCTTGGGTCAGCGATATCACCTCATCTCCTTTTCCGATCTGCTTAACGAAATCGAACAAAAGGAAATTGAGGCCTGGCATAAATTAATTCGCATACTGGCTCACGAGGTTATGAATTCCGTTACGCCCATCAGTTCCCTTTCGGATACGGTATATAAGATGCTATCCAATGCCGAGGGAAAACCGATTGCTCCGGGAGAATTTACTGCCGACCGTATCGAGGATATCCGTGAAGCCATGGGCACCATAGTCCGCAGAAGCCGGGGGATGTTGAGCTTTGTAGAAGAGTACCGCAAGCTCACCAAATTACCGGCTCCAAACCTGGAAGTAGTTTCTTTAGCTGAGCTCTTAGAGGACGTAATTAAACTAATGAAGCCCCAAATGGCCCACGCTACGGTTCAGATTAAAATGGAGTTAGAACAGCCAAAACTGGCGGTTAAAGCGGATCGTAAGATGATTGAACAGGTTTTGATTAACCTTATCAGCAACAGCATTTATGCCCTGGAAGGGAAGCATGACGGCCTTATTACCTTGGCCGCCAACCGCAACGATGAACATACTTTGTTACGAGTTACCGATAACGGTAAAGGGATACCGGAAGAATTGGTGAACCAGATTTTCATTCCCTTCTTTTCTACCCGTAAAAACGGTTCCGGCATAGGCCTTACCCTCAGCAAAAATATTATGAAGCTGCATAACGGCAGCATTACCGTTCAGTCACGGGAAGGAGAGGGCACTTCTTTTTTACTGAGTTTTCTGAATTAATCAAGTCCGGCCAATTAGGTAACCTACTCGTGGTATAAAGGAAAAGCTTTGCTGCCTTTATCCCCTTGGATTTTGACCAGGTATAAACCAGACTTAAGCTTATCGAGGGGTATGGTTACCAATTCTCCGGTTTGAAACTCATCTTCTTCCAATAACCTACCAGCTCCATCAATGAGTTGGACTATTCCATTACCCATATTTACCGGGATGTTGATTTTCACAAAACCTTTGGCCGGATTGGGGTAAATCGAAATCTCTTGTTCAAATTCTTCAAAACCAACGGTATAAATCACAATACAATCAGAGGTATCAATGCAACCATTTTCATTAGTAATAATTAAGGCATAACTCCCATTTTTTACCGGAGTGAATGAACGGCCGGTATCCGGTAAAACCATACTATTAAAACAATCATACCAACGATAGGTTGCACTATCTTCCTCCGCTGTAAAGGTGCCTCCATGGTTACTTTTGATAACGTTACTATTTACCGAGTCCGTTCCTATGAGGGTTAGGGTAACTAAAGAATCATTGGTATTATTGATAAACCTTGTGGTATAGGTGCCAAACGTGTCCAGCAAACGTCCGTTAAAATTGTAAGGTCTTCCATTACACAGAAAAGCATCTGCGGTATCAATGTAGCCAATAGGGTGCTCAAAGGGACCAATATCTACAATGCCCCCAACAATCCTTGGGTTACCTAGTAAATCCACAGGAAAATATTCATTGGTATCTCCATCTTCATCATAGTCTATCAGGTCTTTAGGGATACTATCATTAAACCCTTGATTTATGCCTCTTGAGGTGAAGTGGTAGCGAAAATCAAAATTGGCTGAATCCAGAAAAACCGGTGTGGTGTCCTGGTTTCCTCCCAGGTCAATAGCGTAATTACCGTTCCATTGCCAACTACCACTTCCACCGCTCCCCGGAAGCATGCAATGCGAAAATTTAAAATTGTCAAGCCAAGTAACCGGGTAAAGATCATTTATGAAGCTATTACTGATCTCACTATTATAGCCAATGTCACGGTAATCTCCAGTTATGTTTCCATTGCGTTCATTATCAAAACTTGATATATGGTAGCTCTTTGCATAAAACTCTTTGCTGGTATTATGCTGATGGTTATATATTGCCCCGGGGTTTAAGAAGTTGTGGTTATCATAAACCAATAAGTTTATCATTATTGCATTACTATTGTTATTGTAAATACCTGCACCTACAAAATCTGCATAATTGTCGTGTATAATGCAATTTGCTATGAACGGTGAACTACTCCGATTAAAAATTGCTGCACCTCGTGAGGTGGTAGAGTGTTCTTTTAACACAAGATTAACCAAAGCGGGTGAAGACTTATAGTTGTATATTCCTGCTCCCCCGCTGATCGATCCTGTGGAACCACCTGAATAGTAATCAAACCCACAACATACCGTAAATCCATCAAGTCTTGCTTTCCAGTTAAGGTCATTATCATCATTGGTTATTACATGGATGGAATTATCACCCGAGGAGTTAACCACACCCACATCTCCTGATAAAACAGTCTGATTAGCCAGCCAATTACGATTTAACCGGGAACTATCACCACTCTGAAACCCTCCAAAAACAGTTACACTATCCTTTAAAACGAAAGTGTATAAAGCGGAATGGATTGTCGAATCACCAAATTTGTCCAAATAAGGTTTGTATGTGCCCTTAGCTACCCAAATCTCATCACCAGGTTGCGCGGTATCCAATGCCAACTGAACATGAGTGTAGGCATTTAACCAATCAGAACCATTATTTAAGCCTGAGGCGTTTAAATCAACATACAGTGTGTCTTGCGCAAAACCGGATTTTAAAATGAAAAGCAGGACGAGGATTAAGGTAGGTTTCACGATAAATTATTTTTTCATAAAGGGCTTCCTACAAAACTAGAGAAATTTATCTACCCACCTCCCAGGTACTTTTACCCCGGATTAGCTCATCCAGATCACCTTTACCCTGCAGTTCATAAGCCTTATCCAATTGGTTTTGCATGGCCTCTTCGTAGGTAAAGCGATCTTCACTGTACAATATTCCAAATGGCCGTGGGAAGGTATCGGCTGTAGGGTCTTTTTCAAAAAAGCGACTAAGGATATGTGCTTTAGTAGCATCTTGCTCATCGTGTATCCAAAGATCTTCCTGAGAATAGCCTTCCGACAGATCCACAATCTTTGGTTTTAAACCGTCCAAACGCAATCCCTTTTTTCCGCCATCGTATATTAAGGGCTCACCTTGTTTAAGGTGTACAATATTGGCTTCCCGCTGCTTTTTATCCGTCCAGGGTTCAAAAGCCCCGTCATTAAAAACATTGCAATTCTGGTAGATTTCCACAAAAGAAGTGCCCTTGTGCTCGTGTGCTCTTTGCAGCACTTCCCTTAAGTGCATAGGATCGCGATCAGCCGTGCGGGCCACAAAAGTAGCATCCGCCCCCAGCACCAAAGCGAGGGGATTAAAGGGATGATCAATACTACCCAGTGGACTGGACTTGGTATATTTCCCTATCTCTGAAGTGGGGGAATACTGGCCCTTGGTTAAGCCATAAATTTCGTTGTTGAAAAGCAGAATATTGATATCCAGATTTCTACGAAGTGCATGCATCAATTGATTACCTCCTATGGAAAGGCCGTCTCCATCACCCGTGATTACCCAAACACTTAAATCGGGATTAGCAGCTTTAAGTCCCGTAGCCACGGCCGGTGCCCGTCCATGAATACTATGCATACCGTAGGTATTCATGTAATACGGAAAGCGCGAACTGCAACCGATTCCGGACACAAATACCAGATCTTTTCGGGCAATGCCCAGCTCCGGTAAAACCGTTTGCATCTGTTTTAAAATGCTGTAATCCCCACAACCGGGGCACCATCTTACATCCTGGTCGCTACCGAAATCTTTTGCGGTATAGGCTGCTCCGTTACGTTCCATATACCTCCTTGATTTTATCTTCAATTTCGTGGGCACTGAACGGCCGTCCCTGTATCTTGTTCAGGGCGATCACCTCCGCCTTGAACTCCTGTTTCAGCAACTTGCTCAACTGTCCGTTGTTTAACTCCGGCACTAAAATCTTTTCATAAGAACCGATTATTTCGGGTAGGTTTTGGGCAAACGGAAAAAGGTGGCGTAAATGCACCTGACCTACTTCTTTTCCTTCGGCAATGAGGTTTCGCACCGCCACCTTGATAGAACCAAAAGTAGAACCCCAGCCCACTACCAGTACTTTACCTCTTTTGGCACCCTGTACCAGTGCCAAATCGGGGAAGCTATAGGCCACATTAGCTATTTTCTCAGCCCTTACCTTTACCATGCGTTCATGATTTTCGGGGTCGTAGCTCACGTTGCCGGTTTCCGCTTCTTTCTCAAGTCCTCCCACCCGGTGTTCCAGGCCTTCCTGACCTGGTAAAGCCCAGCTACGCACCAGTTTTTCATTACGCTGGTAGGGCAGGTACGGTTCTTTTCCGTCAAAATAAGGTGGACGAATAGGGCTTAACGATTCTTTTTGGGGAAAACGCCAGGGCTCCGCCCCATTGGCAATGTAGCCATCTGATAATACGATTACAGGCGTCATGTGCTCCACAGCTATTTTACAAGCCTCAAGGGCTACGTCAAAACAATCGGATGGAGAGTGAGCCGCCAAAACCGGAATGGGTGCTTCTCCATTACGACCATAAATGGCCTGGAAGAGATCGGCTTGCTCGGTTTTAGTAGGCAGGCCGGTTGAGGGACCACCCCGTTGTACATTCACAACCACTAAGGGCAGCTCCAGCATTACCGCCAAACCCAGGGCCTCCCCCTTCAGGGCCATACCGGGACCGGAAGTAGCCGTAACGGCCAAGCTACCCCCAAAGGCAGCTCCAATAGCCGCTGTAACCGCAGCTATCTCATCTTCAGCCTGAAAAGTTTTTACCCCGAAATTCTTATGACGCGAAAGGAAGTGTAGAATATCACTGGCAGGTGTAATAGGATACCCGGCATAAAACAGTTTGAGACCGGATTTTTCAGCTGCGGCAATTAGCCCCATACCCAGGGCCTGGTTGCCCACAATGTTGCGGTAGGTTCCCGGGGATAAGCGGGCACGCTCTACCTGGTACCTTTTGATAGCTTCAATGGTTTCACCGTAGTGATATCCTTTCTTTAGCGCACGAATATTGGCCTCCAGCACCAATGGTTGCGATTGAAATTTAGCGGTTAAAAATTGTAGCGTAGGGTCCAGGTTGCGATGGAAAAGCCAATAGACAAAACCAAGGGCAAACATATTGCGGGAACGATCTTTTTCCTTCAAACCTAAATCCAGGTCTTGCAGGGCTTCCCGGTTCAGTTTGGTAATGTCCACCCGGTAAAGCTGGTATTCATTTGTGGCCAACTCATCCAGTGGGTTAATCGACTCATCCATGTGGGCCAGGCGCAGGTTGCGCTTGTCGAAGCCCGCTTCGTTGGCGATAAGAATACCTCCCTTTTTCAGATCCGGTAAATTCTTTTTGAAGGCGGCTGCATTCATGGCCACCAAAACATCGGGATGGCTGCCCGGAGTATTGATTTCTTCGCTTCCAAAATTGATTTGGAAACCACTCACCCCGGCCACGGTGCCAATGGGCGCACGTATTTCAGCCGGAAAATCAGGGAAGGTACTCAGGTCATTGCCTTGTAAGGCCGTGGTAAGCGTAAACTGGGAGCCCGCCAACTGAATACCGTCTCCGGAGTCACCGGCAAAATGAATGGTAACTTTTGAGCGCTTTTCCTCTTGGGTCATGCTCAGGCTTGCTCCAGTTGACTGATTTCCACCACGCGCTTTACTTCGGGGGCGTGTTTTTTCACGGTCATCTCCACACCTGATTTCAGAGTCATCTGGTTTACTGAACAACCCGTACAGGCACCATGCAATTCAACCTTTACCGTACCGTCTTCATCCAGGTCTATAAAACTAATATCCCCTCCATCAGACTTCAGGAACGGGCGGATTTCGTTGAGGGCAGTATTTATGCGGTTTACGGTATCTTCTCTATTGTCCATCATAACTCCTTTAATTTACGGCCGAACAGCCAGCCATGGTTGTAATACGGGTAACTTCAGTAGGGGGCATATCTTCATTTCGCTTCACCAACTCTTCCACCGTTCTTCGCGCCATATCTTCAAAAGCCTTGCTCACCGCTGTGTTTTCCTGCAGGATAGCGGGGCGGCCCACATCACCTGATTCACGGATACTTTGAACGATGGGTATCTCTCCCAAAAAGGGCACCTCCAATTCTTTTGACAAATGCTTCACCCCATCCTTTCCAAATATATAGTATTTGTTATCAGGCAGTTCATCCGGACTGAAATAGGCCATGTTCTCTACCATTCCTAAAACAGGCACCTGGATGTTTTCTACGCGGAACATGCCTACCCCTTTACGGGCATCGGCCAAAGCCACGTGTTGCGGTGTACTCACTATAACCGAACCGGTAACGGGAACGGCTTGTACCAAACTAAGGTGGATGTCACCAGTACCGGGTGGCAGGTCAATGATCATAAAATCAAGTTCGCCCCAGTGGGCATCGCGAATAAGCTGATTCAGGGCCTTGCTGGCCATAGGGCCACGCCACACCACAGCCTGGTTGGCACCCGCAAAAAAGCCGATAGATACCAACTTTACTCCGTAGCTTTCTACCGGCAACATTTTATCCTTGCCGTCCACGTGAATGGCTCCTGGCTTGGAGTTAGGTACATCAAACATGGTGGGTTGCGAAGGGCCATAAATATCCGCATCAACCAACCCAACCTGGAAACCCATATTGGAGAGGGCTACCGCCAGGTTGGCTGCTACGGTAGATTTTCCCACTCCTCCTTTTCCAGAGGCAACGGCAATAATATTTTTAACCCCGGGCAGTTCAGCGCCCCTAATCATATTGGCTTTTTGTTGGGCAGCCTCGGGCACCTCTACGTTTACTTTTATTTTGAGTTTAGGATGAACTTCCTGGTGTAAAGTTTTGAGGATATCTACTTCGAGCTTTTTTTTCACGTGAAGGGCCGGTGAAATACTAATCACATCCACTACCACCTCATCCCCAAATACCTGGATATTTTTTACATGCCCCGCTTCAACCAGGTTTTTACTGGTTTCGGTAGCCGTAACCTTTTGCAGCGCATCTTGAATTTGCGCTTTAGAGTATGCCATGAAATTGCTTCTGTTTGCGGGCAAAGATAAGCATTACACCCTCATTCTTAGAATGATTATAAATAAAGCCAATTACCCGCTAGTTACTACCTTAAGGAAAAGCTAACCTACAGGTTGAAATGCACCCCCACCCCCAGGCCCAAAGGCAGGATCATATCCCTGGTAAGCGGTTCCATACTGTTTTCTGGAGAGTCACCTTCCAGGGGGATATCCTCATCTTCGTTAAGGGCTATTTCTGCCAGCCATGAAACTTCCAGGTAAATAAACTTCACCTGGAAACGGGTTCTTAAATCGACATTAAGAAACAAATGCGTGGACTCCTTAGAACCGGAAGAATAGGTAGTACTGGTTTCGTATTCAAAAGTATTGGGATCAAACTCTTCTCGTGTAGATTCATAAAAAGCGGAATGACGCAGGCGGGCATAATGGAATGAACTGCCCAACGAAAAGGAGACAATTTTTTGACGGTTGCTATTAAAACGCAGCCCTAAGCCGGCCCTGGCGCCCCGATACCAGTTGTAGCTGTTATTACCGTAAAGAATAAGGCCTGAAAAGGGAGTACCATAGGTTCCTGTTTCAAGGTTTTTAGCCCGGTCCATATAACCGGCTTGCAGGGTAAGCTCGATATTGGGGTGTACACCGTAACCTAGTTCCGTGGCCAAAACTCCCCTCAGGTTCATGAACATTCCTGCGGATAGCGATCCTTTAAAGGCTTCTCCGTCCTGCGCATGCATTGAATAACCGGAGAGTACAAAAAGAAGCAGTACAATTTTGTTGATAATCTTCATGTTGTCAAGGTTTGATAGAGGGGTGAAAGTTAATCGATTTAGAGATTAAACCTGACTTACTTCATAGATAACGGGACGCGAGGGAGCGGCATCATTCTCAAAGGGAGCCACCTGAAGGTTGAGTAAAAAGTAACCTTCCCTAAGGCCTTCCGGCACTTTTATCATTTCGGTGATGGTACAACCGTGCCTGGGCTGTTCCGGGAAATCCCAAAAGGCTTTGTGTCCTAAAACTTTACCTCCGTCCGATTCCCGGTCAATGGAGGGCAGGTCGAGCAATAAATGACGAATGCCCATTTCACGTATAAACTCAAGGACCTCGGTTTGCAGGTAAGGAGGGTTGGTGCCACTGAAATCATGTCCGGGAGGATAATTTCCGGTTTTTAGTATCAATGATTCAAAATTCCATTTCAGCGTTCTGGCCTTTAATTGATCCAGACCAACCACCCTATCCTCTCCTCTGCTCCGGGGTTCCAGATTGAGGAGATAAGCCAAACTATGAAACTGTTTGAACTGTGCATTAACACTTTCCCGGGCGGGAGAAATATGGCCGTAACACTCGGTATGCGTGCCATTGCCATGAGGATTAAAGCGTATATCGTAAAAGTTGACCGGGGAACCTTTTTTCACACTGCCTACCCAGCCTTCCCCCTGCACGGGTTCAATTGAAACATCCGGAACATTCCATGCTTTTAACTCCCGGCCACGGGCACCATAGGGGGTGGATAGATCTATGCCTTTATCCAGGTCAGCCCGGTACCTGCGCCCTAAATGTTCAAAGCTTATTTGCATCGATCAAATATAGAAAAGTGAGGCGGCTATACCGTCTGAATGAAAACGCCAGTGCTGCGGTATAAAAAGGTGTTCTCCGGATTGTACTAACTGACCTTTTTGAAGTGCCGGTTCCGCCTCTTTCAGAAGAAAGTCCTTTTCCGCTTCATTCAGCTCCGACAGGCTCAAACCTACTTTCGTCCTCAGGCCCGTCATTACCATTTCATTAAACCGGTCCTTATCGCTTAACTGCTCCGATTCCCGGTTCACTTTCCCCCCTTCCACAGATTTCATGTAAGCCATATTGTTGGAAACATTCCAAAAGCGCTGGTTATTGTAATAGGAATGGGCCGAAGGGCCTATACCCAGGTAGGGAGTACCTTTCCAGTAGGAGGAGTTGTGGACAGCCCGATACCCGGGTTTAGCAAAATTGGACACCTCATAATGCTCATACCCGGCATTTTCCAGTTTTTTCCAGAGTATCTCAAACTGAACGGCCGCTTGTTCTTCCGAAGGTGCAGCTATTTCGCGCTTTTGAATTTTATGATGCAGAACTGTTTTGGGCTCTACCGTAAGAGCATAGGATGACAGGTGCGGCACCCCAAGTTCCAATAACTGGTCAATCTGTTGTTCCCAACTGGGGTTGTCCATTCCCGGGATACCGTAAATAAGATCGGCCGTAATGTTTTCAAACCCTAATTCCATAGCCATCGCTACCGATTTCAAAGCCTGTTCCCGGTTGTGACTCCTGTTCATCATCCGCAGGTCTTCATCCCGGAAAGATTGTATTCCAATAGAAAGACGGTTGACTTTGGAGCGGGCCAGCCGGGCTATTTTTTCGGGGCTAAGATCATCGGGGTTAGCTTCGAGGGTAATTTCGGGTTGGCCCACCCATTCAAAATTTTTGGAAACAGCCCGGATGATCTCATCCAATTGCTCTACCTCCAGAACAGTGGGCGTTCCTCCCCCGAAGTAAATGCTTTCCAGAGGGCCTTGATAACTAAAATCCTTTTGCAGCTCTATTTCCTGCACCAGGGCACTCACCATGCGGTTTCGGTATTTCAATGAGGTGGAAAAATGAAAGTCGCAGTAAATGCAAGCTTGCTTGCAAAAAGGAATATGAACGTAAAGTCCAGCCATCAGGAACGTGGTTTACGCAGTTGAATGCGAAAGGTAGTGCCGGCCCCCACTTCGGAAGTGGCTACATAAATACGACCGTTGTGATACTCTTCGATAATTCGTTTGGCAAGACTCAGGCCTAATCCCCAACCGCGGCTTTTGGTAGTGTAACCCGGCCTGAAAACCGCTTTGAATTTATTCTGTGGAATACCCTTACCGGTATCACTAACATCGATTCTTACGGAACGGCTGGTCTCCTTCAGGCTTATGGTTATTCGGCCCTGGTTGTTTTCCATAGCATCAATGGCGTTTCGGATCAGGTTTTCAATCACCCACTCAAAAAGTTCTTTATTCAATTCTACTATGATCTCCTTATCCGGCAAATCAGAAACTACCTCCACCTTTTTGGGGCTGCGGGTTTGCAGATACTCTACCGAAGAGTGTACCACCGCTACCGCATCGCGAGGCTGGATAGAGGGTTGCGATCCGATTTTGGAAAACCTTTGCGTGATGGTATTCAGGCGGTTGATATCCTTTTCCATTTCGGTGACCATGGTGCTGTTCTCTTCACGGCTCCTTAAAAGTTCCAGCCACCCCATCAAAGAAGTCAGCGGGGTGCCGATCTGGTGCGCTGTTTCTTTCGCCAGGCCGTTCCAAACCCGGTTCTGCTCCGCCTTACGGGCATTGCTAAAAGCCGTGTAGGCAATAATGATAAACAGAAATATTACCACCAAAAGCACTATGGGATAATAGCGCAGCTTGGTTAGCAAAATGGAATTTTGGTAATAGATGTAGTGTTTAACACCAAAGCCCAGGTCAGCTTCAATGGGTTCCGCTTGTTCCTTCATTTCTTCCAGCCGATTTTGGAGCCAGGCCTTATCTTTCAGGCGCTGTGTGTCAATATTTCGGCTGGTCATCACATTTCCTTCTTCATCCACTACTATTATAGGGATGGTGGTATTGGACTCAATGATCATTTGTTCAAAAAGGATCTCACCGTCCGGATTGAGGATATTATTCATGGCCTCACTGAACTGGTTCACTTTTTTTATTTCTTCCTTTCTGAGTTCCTCTAAAAAAGTTTCGGTGTACCACATGGTGGCCGCACCAATGAGCACTGCAAAAACAAATAGAATAAACTTCCAGAGGTTCTTTCTTCCGTAAAAATCCATGCTTAGCTATTGGAAATCATGTAACAAAAATAACAGCTAAAAATTGCCTGTGCACTCTGCAAAATAGTACGACTGTCAATAGCGTTACTAAATTGCTTCATCATGCCGTTTGTTTGGTTATTTTTGACGATTTGGAACCTAAGCCCCGAACGACTTGTCACAAGGCCTTGTAATTATACCCACCTATAACGAAAAGGAGAATATCGAAAAAATTCTGCGAACGGTTTTTTCGTTAACTGAACCTTTTCATGTTTTGGTGGTGGACGATGGTTCACCCGATGGTACGGCCGACATTGTAAAAGCCCTGCAACAAGAGTATCCCGGACAGTTATTTATGATGGAGCGAAAAGGCAAGCAAGGTTTGGGTACCGCCTACCTGCGAGGCTTTGAGTGGGGCCTTGCCAAAGACTATCAGTTCTTTTTTGAAATGGATGCCGATTTTTCGCACAATCCTGAAGATCTGGTGCGCCTGTACCAGTGCAGTGTTAATGAAAACAAAGATGTGGTAGTGGGTTCGCGCTATATTAAAGGCGTTAACGTGGTAAACTGGCCCATGAGTCGTGTATTGCTGAGTTATTTTGCCTCGCGCTACGTGCGGGTTATCCTGGGCATACCCGTAGAAGATACCACGGCCGGTTTTATTTGTTACCGCAGAAGGGTTTTAGAGGCGATTAATTTCAGGAAGATAAAATTTGTGGGCTATGCTTTTCAGATTGAAATGAAATACGTGGCCTACAAGCTTGGCTTCTCCATAATGGAAATCCCCGTAATTTTTACCGATCGAACCTTAGGCAAGTCCAAAATGTCTAAGAATATAATTCGTGAAGCAGTGTTCGGGGTATTGCAACTCAAAATGAGGAACATTCTCAGGCGCTATAAATAAGAAGGTAATGATGAATAAAATCCTGATCAAAAACGCCAGGATAGTTAACGAAGGCTCAGTAATTGAGGGTGACCTTTTTATTGAAGGTGAGCGGGTAGCGCGCATCGACAGTCATATAAGTCAAAAGGATAACAACACCCAGGTTTATGATGTTTCCGGTCGTTATGTACTTCCCGGCCTTATCGATGACCAGGTTCACTTCAGGGAACCGGGACTGACCCATAAAGCCAATATCGCCACTGAATCAAGGGCCGCAGTGGCCGGTGGCATTACCTCCTACATCGAACAACCCAATACCAACCCTCCGGCCGTAAACCTGCAACTGCTGGAAGAAAAGTACAACATAGCCGCCCAAAGCTCCGTGGCCAACTACGGCTTTAATCTGGGTGCCACCAACGATAATATAGAGGAGCTGAAAAAGGCCGACCCCCGGCTGATACCCGGCACCAAGGTTTTTATGGGCAGCAGTACCGGGAATATGCTGGTGGATGAGCAAAAAGCCCTGGAGGCCATTTTTTCAGAAAGCCCCTTACCGGTGATTACCCATTGCGAAGATGAGGCTACCATCCGTGAGAACCTCGAACGCTACTCCGCCATATACGGTGACGATATTCCCATGAAATTCCACCCGGATATTCGCAGTCGCGAGGCTTGCCTTTTGTCTTCTTCAAGAGCAGTAGAGTTGGCTCAAAAACACAATACCCGCCTGCACATATACCACATTAGTACGGCTGAGGAAACAGAGTTATTCAGCAACAAGTTGCCACTCAAGGAAAAAAGGATTACCGCTGAAGCCTGCATCCACCACCTTTGGTTTTCCGATGAAGACTACGAAGAAAAGGGCAGCCTCATAAAGTGGAACCCGGCCGTAAAAAGCGAAAGTGACCGCGAGGCGATATTGGAGGCGGTACTGGATGACCGGATCGATGTTATAGCCACGGATCACGCCCCGCATACCTGGGAAGAAAAGCAAAATCCTTATACGAAAGCTCCTTCAGGCGGACCATTGGTGCAACATGCTTTACCAGCCCTCATGGAGTTTGTAAGGGATGAAAAAATGAGCATCGAAACCCTGGTGCAAAAGGCCTGTCACAACCCGGCTATACTCTTTAATATTAAAGAAAGGGGCTTTTTACGTGAAGGTTATTTTGCCGATTTTGTTATTGTGGATGCGGCTCAACCCTGGACGGTAAGCAAAGAAAATATTCTCTCCAAATGCGGATGGTCGCCCTTTGAAGGCACTACCTTCCGTTCGCGGGTTACCCGTACTTTTGTAAACGGCCGTATGGTTTTCGACAATGGTAAGATCATTGATAATTTCCTGGGAAAACGCCTCGCCTTTGATCGCTAAAAAATTAATTTATGGCTTCATCCTTACCGCTCTCATTGCCTGCTCGGGACGTGAAAAAATGAAGGTTCCCAAGGATGTATTGCCCCGCCAGGAAATGGTGGCCGTACTTACCGATATCCATTTGGTAGAAGGGGCAAAACTCGGGCGCAAGATTATGGGAGATACGGTACTCGTAGATGTTTACTTTGAGAAGGTTTACGAAAAACACCATCTCACCAAGGAAGATTTTGAACGTAGTTTCGATTTTTACTCTACTTATCCGGATGAAATGGATAAGATGTATGAGCAGGTGATCGAAAACCTGAATTCCATTGAAGTAGCTTCACCGCGTTGGGAAGACCAGGTAGAAAAACAGGAAATGGAAGTGGATAGTATCGGTACCATGGAGGCACCGGACAGCACTAAGGGAACCCCACTGAAGAAGGACTAAGCCTCAGGCCATTTGCGATATTCATGGGTAATATCACGCACCGTTTCCTTTACCGGCCTGAACTCAAATTGCAGTTGCTTTTTAACTTTATCATTCTCGTAGTAATAGGTGCTTTGAGCGGTTCGTGCCGTTTCCCGGGTAACCACGGGCTTTTTTCCCGTAAAGAAGGAACGCAATTTTTCAATGCGCCAAATAATACCGCTGAGCCAGGGTTGCACTTCCTTATGGGGTGTTTTTACCCCCAGGCTATGAGCCACGTATTCGAAAAACTTTTTGTAGCTGATATTTTCAGCGGCTACCACAAACCTTTCGCCCTTAATATCGCTTTCCATCAAGCGGATCATAATGCTGACCACATCCCGTACATCCACGTAGGCATTAGCCCCCAGGGTATAGTATTTAAAGCCCCCGGCTATAGTATGAAACAAAGCTGAACTTCCCTGGGTCCAGTGGCCGGCCCCCAGGATGATGGAAGGGTTCACAATTACGGCATTCAAACCCTCTTGTATTCCTCTCCAAACCTCCAGCTCCGAAAGGTATTTGCTCTTGGCATATACGCTGTTCTGCTTGCCGTCCACCCAACTGCTTTTCTCATCAATGTGGCCTGATTGAGATTTTCGCCCTAAAGCGGCAACGCTACTTACATGAACCAGTTTTTCAATCGGAAAATCCAGGGTTGCATTCACCAGGTTGGCGGTAATAGTAGGGTTTACTTCCATGAGTTTATCCTGGTCGGAAGAATCGAAACTTACCAGGGCAGCACAGTGATATACCTGCGTAACACCCTCCAGGAGCTTTTCAAATACCGTTACATCCAGCAGGTCGGCCTCTTGCCATTCCAGGTTCTCCAGAATTTCGGGAGGGTCGGGTTTGTAGTATTCAAGAGCTTTTTCCAATACCGAACGGTCTGAACCTTTTCGAAAAGTGGCCCGCACCTTTTTACCTTCCCGCAATAACTGCCGGATCAAATGTGAGCCTAGTAAGCCTGTACCTCCGGTAACCAAAATCATATCAACCGAATAAGTGCCAAATATAAATCAAGGTATCCGGATGAATTGTAGGCCGGGCTAAAGTTGTTCAAGTATTCCCTTTCTTTGGCAGGCTCTACCTGCCTTTTTCCGATTATTGATTTTAAATTTGCCCCTTATAAAGCACAGGTAATGAAAAACTTTGTGGACGAACTCCGCTGGAGAGGCATGTTACATGACATTATGCCCGGAACCGAAGAACTGTTGAATAAGGAAATGGTTTCCGGTTACATTGGTTTTGACCCGACAGCCGATTCGTTGGGTGTAGGTAATATGGTGCAGATAATGACCCTGGTACATTTTCAAAGGGCCGGGCACAAACCTTATGCCCTGGTTGGGGGAGCCACCGGAAGAGTAGGTGATCCTTCCGGAAAGTCGCAAGAACGTAATCTCCTTTCTCCCGAAGAAATAAATTACAACCTGGAGCGGCAAAAAGCCCAATTGGAGAAGTTCCTCGACTTTGGAAATCAGCCTAACTCTGCTGAAATTGTTAACAACTACGATTGGTTCAAGGATTTTTACTTCCTGGATTTTATCAGGGATACCGGAAAACACATCAGCGTAAATTACATGATGGCCAAGGATTCGGTAAAAAACCGCCTGGAGTCCGGAATGTCTTTCACGGAATTCACCTATCAACTAATTCAGGGTTATGATTTTTACCACTTGCACCAGGCACACCAGGTAAAACTACAGATGGGCGGTAGCGACCAATGGGGCAATATTACCACCGGCACCGAGCTGATCCGCAGGAAAGGAGCGGGTGAGGCATTTGCCCTTACCACTCCTCTTATTAAAAAGGCTGACGGCACCAAATTCGGCAAATCGGAAAAAGGGAACATTTGGCTGGACCCCGAAAAAACCAGTCCTTATGAGTTTTACCAGTTTTGGCTTAATGCGGCTGATGCGGACTGTCAAACCTATATCAAGATCTTTTCACTTAAAGATCAGAACGAAATTGAAACACTGATTGCTGAACACCAACAGGAGCCTCATTTACGTAAATTACAAAAAGCCCTGGCTGAAGAAATTACGGAACGTGTACACGGCAAAAATGAATTGGAAAACGCCATTGAGGCCTCCAACATACTTTTTGGTAATGCCACCGAAGAAGCTCTTCGAAAATTGAATGAGAAAACCCTTTTAGCCGTTTTTGCCGGTGTGCCCCAACATGAGGTAAACACCCAAAAGTTAAAGGAGGGAATTCCCATTGTGGAATTCCTGGCCGAGGAAACTGCTATTTTCCCATCCAAAGGAGAAGCCCGTAAAATGGTTCAGGGCAATGGCATTAGTATCAATAAAAGCAAGGTCGGTATGGATAAAGTGGTTACGGAAGAAGACCTCATCAATCGAAAATATGTACTCACCCAACGGGGCAAAAGGAATTATTTCTTAATCTTGTTCAACTGAGCAAATTAAAATTCCCGGATTTTAAGCCTAAACAATTTACCGGTAGCCAGGCTTATAAGTACGAATAATGAAAATTACCATTGACAAGGTTTAGTGCTAAAATAACCGAGGACAATCTCATAGAAGAGTTTAAAGCGGGCAATAAGGCTGCTTTAAACTATATCTATGATGCTTACTCGGGTGCCTTGTACGGTACAATTATCAAGATAACCGGAAATGAGGAACAAAGCCGCGATCTTTTGCAGGAAGCCTTTGTAAAGATTTGGAAAAAAGCGGAAAATTACGACCCGGATAAGGGCGCTCTATACACGTGGATGATCAATTTAACGAGAAACTTATGTATTGATTATCTGCGCTCTAAGAAATTTAAGAATACACAAAAGAACCAGTCATTGGATAATCACGTATATAGCCTTGAAAGCAACAGACGTTTTGATCCTCAACACATTGGTTTGAACGAGTTGCTCAAACGCCTCCCAGACGAACAGCAACAAGTGATTTACTATTCCTATTTCCAGGGTTATACCCAAAAAGAAATTTCGGAAGAGTTGGATATACCCTTGGGTACTGTAAAAAGTAGAGCTAAGGCAGCACTTGAAAAATTAAAAAAAGTGTTTAATTGAGTATTTGAACGGTGGACGTTAGAGAATACATAGAATCAGGAATTATTGAAGCCTACGCGATGGGAATGCTGGTTGGTGCGGATGCCCGGGAGGTAGAGCGCATGGCCGATGAACACCCTGAGGTGCGCACAGCCATTCGTGATGCACAATCTTCTTTGAACTCACTCACTCAGGCCTATGCTGTTAATCCTAAACCTGAATGGAAGGATGATATTTTAAATGCCGCCTTTACCTCTAAAGGTGGTGAGCCGGTTTCCGATAACTCCGGTGATTCGAAGGTTCGTAAACTGGAAAGTTCTGAAGAAAGCCAGAAAAGCAACGGGTTCAATTGGGCCATTGCAGCATCCATTGCCTTACTCATTAGCCTGGGAATTAACGTATTCCAATACCTTTCCTTAAATGATTTCAAAAGTGAGCTGGCCGCTACAAATATGCGCCTGGCCGAGCTGGAAGAAAGTCAGCAGGTTATGGTTGCCAACTATCGTGAGGCCAATCAGCAACTGGCCGTACTTACCGATCCCAGCACGGCTAACTTTATAATGAAAGGCGTACAAGGTCGTGATCCTGAATTCAGAGCCGATGTGTTTTGGAATGCCCAAACAGAAATGGTTTATCTGAACGTAAGAAACTTACCCACTGCCCCTACCGGCAAGCAATACCAATTGTGGGCCCTTAAAGACGGTAAGCCCATTGATATGGGTGTATTTGATGGTATTGACCCCGAAAGAGCCTTACAGGAAATGGGCCGGGTGCCCGGAGCACAGGCTTTTGCCGTTACCCTGGAGCCAGAAGGCGGTTCTGTTAACCCTACCCTGGAGGAGATGTACGTTTACGGCACTCTTAACTCCTGATTTCCCTTTCTACCTATAAGCTCAGAAAAGTATAAAGAATGGTATTTTCCACCAGGTCCTTGGAGGATGCCGGAGGTTTATAAAGGTAGATTACGTGAAAGGGTGGCTCATCAAACTCTTCCTTAATTTTAGGTGCAGTAGCCGAGTGGTCATTGGTAATAATAGCGTAAGGGCTGGTTTCACCCCGGAACACCATAATAACCCGGAAATCCTTTTCTTCATCCGCAGTTTTATGTTGCTCGCGCATGGCATAGGCCGTTAGATCTTCAAAGGTGCGTTCCTCGAAATCATAGCGGTCAAAAAGCTCTTTAAAACCTTCAAATTGTTCGGTGCGGTTTCTTACCGCAAGCAATTCACTGATCCTTTGCTCAGGAATAGAACCTTCCTCTATTTTAGTTTTAAAAATATAGCCCTCCAGTATTACTATTACGCGCGCTTCTTTTCTAAAACCTTCTGTTATGCGCTTGTCCTTCACCTTGACTTCTTTCAGCACCTCCCCTATTTTTTCGCCCTCTTCATTTTTAAGCACCGTTCCGGGGTATAGATATTTATCGTCAGGAAGGTCTTCCTTACCTACCCATGCTTCCCTGCGCACTTTATACCATCCTTCCTCAGGCTCGTAGGAGTACAAGGCAAGGCCCGCATTAAGTTTAAACAAGGGGTCACCGTTGGGTTCCGATAAAATCCGGGTTTCTTCTTCCAGTATCTGGGCCTGAAGTAAGCCCGCAATGAAGAGACAAAGTACAGTACTGATTTTTTTCATGTTTCTTTCAATTTACACCACCATAAGGTTACAGCCCCGGATATCCGCATGATCAAAACGCCCCATTACCTCAAAGCGTCCATCCTTATGTTTTCTACCCAGATCCTGGGTTTCAATAAAGGCACAACTATCAACGTTAGCCAGGTCAATAATATTGATTCCCCCGGTTTTACCCAAGGGAGCGTACGTAAAGGGGTCGGCCGTTTCGCGTATCATAACCTGCATCCAGGGAGGGGTTTCAAAAAGTCCTTCCCTTTTGGCATAAGCCTGCGAAAGCAGCTCCGTCATACCATACTCGGAATGAACCTGCGGCACACCAAAGGCCTGCTGCAGTTTAGCATGTACATCGTTACGTACCATTTCTTTCCGCCTTCCTTTCATTCCCCCCGTTTCCATTACCATCAGCTCCTCCCAGGGCAATTGTTGTTCTTCAGCCAGGTCCAGCAACGCAAAAGTTACGCCCAGCAATAACACCTTTTTACCTGATTTTAGTTTTTTATCGATCAGCGGTAGCAATACGTGGTATTCATCCAGGTAAAAACCACTTTCCCGATCTCCGCTTTCCTCAATCAGTTTTTCCACCATAAAGATAAGGGACGAACCTTCACGTTCCAGGTAAGAAGGTAGTAAACCCAGTATGCAGTAATTTTCAGGCCGCCCGTAAAATTGTTCGAAAGCTCTTTTAAAAACCTGCTGATACCAACCTACATCTCTTACCCAATGCCGGCTGGTATTTTTACCGCTGGTGCCCGAACTGATGAATACGGTTTGGGCTTTAAAGCGAGTGGTGGTAAGCTCAAAATTCTTGAAAAATTCAATGGGTATAAACGGAATATCCGTCAACAACTGTATGGAATCAATCTTACGCCCCAGATGCTCCAGATAATTTGCATATACCGGATTGTGCTGAGCCTGGTATCGAAATAGTTCCAGGGCAAGCTGGCTAAATTCCTCCGGGGTGGCAATATCAAAAATCCTATTTTTGAAATATTGATGATCAGGCAACGTTTTCAATCCAATCAGCGTTAATACTTATATGCACGGGCAATTTTCAAAAATACTATTCTGCGGTTTGATGCTTTTACCGTTTATCGCGTGTAAAAAAAACGCACAGTTCAGTGACAAACCTTTCCTGGAATACAAAGCCTACCGTTTTGTAAACAGTCAGGACACCACAACCAACCGCAGGAGCATTGAGTTCACTATTTATTTTACCGATGGCGATGGCGATCTGGGCTCTGATGATGAACCTAAAGACTCCTGCGACACGTCCATCAACAACTTTTTTATCCGGTATTTTGAAAAGGTAGGGACCAACTTTGTAGAGGTACAACCCCGGGATTCCTGCCTCCCCTTTGACAGTCGTATTCCGGATATCACCCCGGGAGGTTCCAACCCGGTTTTGGAGGGGGACATTATTACCTTTTTCGACTATAGTGGCTTTCCGGCCAATACTGATGTGGACTCTATCCGCTTTGAGTTTAAGGCCATCGACCGTGCCGGTAACGAAAGCAACGTAAGCGTTACCCCTTCTATTCCTGCTCCTGGGCGTTAATACGCTCTTCGCGGCTGAGGAATACCTGGGAAATATGAGCTACGTGATCGGCAATACGTTCCATTTCTGAAATAAGATCACTATAGTACATACCACTCTCCAGGCGGAAGCGGCCTTTTTCGATTTTCTTAATGTACTCGGCCCTCAGTTCACGATATAGAATATTGATCTTCTCTTCTATGCGCTCTGCTTCCTGAAAATTCATTTTACCTTCATTGGCCTCGAGGTTACTGACCATTGTGTCCATAGCTTTGGCTACGAGGTTAGACAGGCGAAGAATACGATCACGGATTTCCTGGGTGAAGTAGGCTTTCTTCTTTTTACGGATCATCAGGTTGCGACTGATTTCCAGGTAAATGTCACCAATACGTTCCAGGTAATTGGCTACACTGAGCATACTACGTACCCGCGTACTGGCTTCAGAGCTCAAATCTCCTGCTGATGCCTTGGTGAGGTAGGTAGCTATTTCAATTTCCATGCGATCTGAAATATTCTCGTAGTGCTCCAGTTTCTCTACGTACAGTTTAAATTTCTTTTCCTCCATCTCCGTAACCAACAAAGGCACATAGCGGTAGGCACTGCGCATTATACGGGCAAACTTGGCCAATTCCTTCCGTGCTTCAACTATGGACAACTCCGGTGTGGACATAAGGCCACTACCTATATAATCCAGGCTAAACACTTCATCTTCACCTTTGCTGGGCACCATACGAATAACTATTCGGGCAATAATACCTACCAGGCCAACCATCAGCAATACGTTAATTATGTTGAACGAGGTATGAAACAAGGCCAGGGCCATAGGTATGCTGGTGGCGGACTCAAACGGGTTACCACCAAAAACCATTTCAGTGGCTGAAGCGGTCATTTTGAGGAAGAAGGGCAATAGCAAAAGCATCCACAACACCCCAAAAACATTAAAAATAAAGTGGGCTCGTGCCGCTCGTTTGGCATGCACGTTAGCCACCAAAGCAGCCAGGTTAGCGGTAATAGTAGTGCCTATGTTTTCCCCTAAAACTATGGCCGCAGCCAGTGGAAAGGAAATCCAGCCCTCATTACACATGACCAGGGTAAGGGCCATTGCGGCACTGGATGATTGCACTACGATGGTTAAAATAGTGCCGATACCTACAAAAGCAAGGCTGATGAAAAACTTACCCACCCAGCCCTTTTCATCGTAGGTAATGTTTCTTAAAAACTCCAGTACCTCAGGGTTACCCTTAAGATCGGGTACTGCATCCTTCATAAAGGCCAGGCCTAAAAAAAGCAGTGCAAAACCGATGAGTACTTCGCCCCATAGTTTCACCTTTTCCTTGCCCACAAACATCATGGGGAAGCCTACACCCACTATAGGCAGGCATAAAGCACTAATACTAAACTTACCCAGGCCTAAAACAGAAATCAACCAGGCGGTTACCGTAGTACCCACATTGGCCCCCATTATAACACCTATGGACTCGACCAGGCTCAACAGACCTGCATTTACAAAGCTTACCACCATAACCGTGGTGGCCGATGAGGATTGTACCAGGGTGGTGATCAACAAACCCGTAAAGATCCCGAAAAAACGGTTGGAAGTCATGGCTCCCAATATTTCACGGAGCTTACTTCCCGCTACCTTTTGAATAGCTTCACTCATCACCTTCATACCATAAATGAAGATACCGAGTGCACCAATGAGGGTCAGGAAATCGAAAATACCGAAGTTCATCCGTAGTTTTTAGAGGTTACTGCTACTAAAAGGGCATCTAAAATAAAAAGAGAATGCCGCATTCTAATGCAGCATTCTCCATTTGTTAAAAATTTGGGGTATAGATTGGTCTCGAAATTATTGAACAATCAGCTTGCGCGAAGCTCTTTGTCCGTTCATTTCGATGGAAACCAAATAAACGCCTTTCACCAGCTCATCGGTGTTCAATTCGATCAACACCTCGGAGGTATTGAAAGACTGAACAGTTTTACCGGTAAGGGTAGTTATTACCACCGTTTTAATTTCACGGGTATCCGTTTCAATGAAAACCTTGTCGGTAGCCGGGTTTGGATAAAGTGTAATGGTGTTGGCCATAAACTCGTCCAAACCAACCGGAGTCATATTTCCGGGGCTACCAATATCACCATTGGTAGAAGTATAAGCACCGTTGGTACCGCTTACCGAAGAACCCAGCAAGGTACCCGTAGTATCATACTGAAGTGATACACCCAAGCTTACATCACCGGCTCCCCAGCTAACGCTGGATATTTTTTGACCTTTATCATCGTAGAAATTTACTTCATCGGCCGACTCCTGAAGGCTTGAGAAACCGATAGGCCCTACCTCATCCTTGGCAATAACCACGAGGTTGTTAGGCAACTGCATCCAGATGTTGGACCAGTTGTCATCATCAGGGGTAACCTCATCCAGGAAGATGATGGACTCACCCGGTTGGATAACCAGGCTGGACTGAACCTTACGGGTTCCGGGTACATCATCGGCATCGTCCCAGCTAAAATCCAACAGATCGATGGGCACATTTCCAAAGTTGGTCAGCTCAAACCAGTCACCATCTAAACTAGGATGGGCACTGTTAGGCATAACCTCGGTAATAGCCAGTGAGGGTATTATTCGAATAATATCATCTCCACCACGTGGCAGTATCTGGTACCCGTCAGTATAGGGGCTGGAAGCATCAAACTGCCCGCCAATACCGATCACGTCAAACTTACCTACCGGGGCACTTCCCCAGTTGGTAATGATATCCGAATCAAGGCGCATAATAACCGTATCATTATTAGCCAGTACAATATCAAAGTTACCGAAGTTAGTGCTGGGCCATCCTGAGGTATCCACCATTTCAACACCGTTCAAACGGATTAAGCGACCTTCGGTGGGCTCACCCAATGAAGTTTCAACTGCGGGGGTAAGTGTATTACCGGAAGAGATCAACTTGATAGAATCAGGGATAATCTCGATGGTACCGTTAAACTGATCGATCACACCTACCGCGCGAATTTCATCACCTACCACCGGGCTGTAGGTAAAGCCGCTAATGTTAGACTTGAACACTTTTAAACCAGCATCATTGTTAGGAGAAGTGATGTAAAAGTCAAAACGGTTGAAACCAAGGTTAGAAATGGAAACGATACCCTCCAACTTGCAGTAAACGTTCAGAGAGTCAGCATCACCAGTGGCATTCACACCTACCACATCGATGATGTTGTACAGTGGAATATCATCCACAATGGTAAATACGTGGGTAGAGGTGATACCGGTATTCAAACCAGCACTGGTTTTGGCAATGGTGAAAGTAATGTCTTCATCCACTTCGTTTAAGCCATCGGCAATCAGGTTTACATCAAAGCTCACGGAAGAAGAGTTTGCAGGAACCATCAAGGTGATGGTATCGTTAACCGCGGCAGGTGTAGTAGTATAATCGCCTGCTGTAACACCTACACCATTACTTACGTAAATCTTAACCTGCTCCATGGCGGTAGTAGAAGGAGCAATCGGCATATTGATAGTCACTGTGCCAGCCGCTTCAACCTGGGATTGAGCAGCAGCTGGGAAGTTGATTGTAGGCGTAGTTACCACCACCGGGATAATGTCGTTCAAATCCCGCGGTAATATTTGATAGCCAGAAGTAAAAGGGTTAGAGCTATCGAACTGACCACCGGCACCGATCACATCAAACGGACCCGTTGGCACAGGAGAGCCGTCAATGTCGGTATCACTATCAATACGCATTACCACGGTAACGCTACCGTTGCTGATGTTCACATTCGCACTGTTGCCGTTTGCGGGCCACTGCGAAGGGGTTACCACACTGAAACCGTTCATGCGGATATATTCACTTTCAGTGGTTGCATCCACAGCAGGCACTACCGCTGGCATTTTCAAGGTGAGGTTGGAATCCAGTACTACTATAGAATCAACGATAAGTTCGGTTAACCCGTTAAAGAAACCTATTTCTCCCACCACGCGGATGGAATCGCCACGCTCTACTACATAGTTGCTTACATCGCTACCGGAAAACACATTTATACCTCCGGTGGCATCGTATATGTAAAAACTAAAGCCATTATTACCGTCAAAGTCATCGGTGTAAACCACCCCGTTCAGCTTACAATACACATTCAGCGAATCGGGATTACCGTTGGCATCATCGGTGGTTACATCCGCAATGTCATAAGTAGGAATACCAGGAGCAGGAGCATCGTTATCCTGAACTACAAAAGTGTAGCTGGTATTGTTACCCAATAAAAGGCCGGAAGTTACCGAGGTGATATTCACGAAAAGGGTTTCGTTGTTTTCCACCAGGGCATCGTCAAAAACAGTAACGTCAAAACTTACACTGTCTTCATTAGCCGGAACGCTTAATGTGAAAATACCGGTAGTTGGATTGGGAGCCGGGTTAATACTTCCATCGGAAGGAATGCTTACTCCAACTCCGGGGATAGCCTGGAAGGTAATGGTTTCTGCAGTAGAAGCCGTGGGGTTGATTAATACATCAACCGTTACGGTACCTACTGCTTCGCCAACGGTGATTGAGCTTACCGCAAAGTTGACGGTTGGATTAGTGGGTGGTGCCAGTAGGATATCGCTCAGGCGACTTGGCAAAATCTGGTAACCTTCGTCAAAGGGAGAAGAACTGTCAAACTGACCACCGGCACCGATTACATCGAAAGGCACGGTTGGAGCGGTGGTACCGTCAATATCGGTATCGCTGTCAATGCGCATTACGGTGGTATCAGTACCGTTGGTAATATCCACGCTTGCACTGTTACCGGCTGATGGCCATTGGCTGGCATTTACCAGGGAGTAACCATTAAGGCGGATATAATCACTTTCCACCGCTTCGTTGGGCACATTTACCACCGTTGGCATTTTAAGGCTAACTCCTGTGGACCACAATACAATGGAATCCGCAAATATTTCGGTAAGCCCGTTAAACTGGGCAATATCACCAAAAACACTGATGGAGTCACCCGGCTGCGGGTTGGAATAGGTGAGCACATCATTAAAGTTAAATACGTTGATGGCTCCGGTGTTGTCATAAATATAAAAGCTGTAACCGTTGTTACCATCAAAATCAATAGAGTGAACCGTACCTCTCAATTCACAAGTTACGTTCAATGAATCCGGCTCACCGTTAACATCGTTGGTAGTAACCTGGCCTATATTATAATAAGGAATGTTGGAGGTGAGTATGGCCTCAAAGTCCAAAAGGCTGCTAGGGAGTATCTGGTAGCCTTCATCATAGGGTGAAGAGCTATCAAACTGGCCACCGGCACCGGTAATGTTGAAAGGTGCGGTAGGTGCCGCAGAACCATCAATATCGGTATCGCTGTCAATGCGAAGCGTAGTAGTATCAGGCCCGTTGGTAATAGCCACACTGGCACTGTTGCCGGAAGCCGGCCATTGGCTGGCATTGATAACCCAATAGCCGTTTAACTTGATATAATCGCTTTCAGTAGATTCATCGGGTACGCTTACCACAGTTGGCATTTTAAGGTTACTGCCACTGCTTAGTAATACGATGGAGTCCGGTACAATTTCAGTAAGACCGTTAAATTGATCGATATCACCAATCACCCGGATGGAATCACCGACAGCCGGGTTGTTGTAATTGCTTACATCACTGAAGCTGAATACGTTTATACCACCGGTATTGTCGTAAATGTAAAAGCTGTAACCGTTATTACCGTCAAAATCGATAGAGTGAACAATACCGTGCAGGCGACACTCAACGTTCAGTGAGTCCGCCACCCCGTTCATGTCGTTGCCTTTAATATCGGCAATATTGTAGTTAGGAATACCCCCGGCTCCAACCATAGGAGCTTCAACACGGAAGTTATCTACGGCCGCATAATCAGAGCCTCCATTTTGCCTGGCATAAATACGCAGACGTACGTGGGTTGCTGAGGAAGGAACCGGGATATCAATGGTTACCCAGCTCTGTGAGTTCTTGCTCAATTCAGTAAGAGGTCCCCAGGTAGCACCATTGTCGAATTCTACAACGTAAGCCAGGGAATCGCTGGTTTCATAGCCGATAGTATAATAATCGAATTTTACCCGGGCGTTGGGAAGTGCGCTCACATCCACCGCGGCAAAATCAAGGGTGTGCCCAAAAGGACCGCCTCCGTTCGGATTATCCAGGTCCTGCATACCCCAAAAGTTTGCTCCTTCGGATGGAACAATGGTAGATAACGAGGAAACCATACTCCATACATCACCGGAGGTATTATAGCTGGCCGGAGTATTTACGTAAGTCCACGAACCACTACCTTCAAAGCCCTGGTTCACCGGACCGGTTACCGGGGACAATGGGTTTACGGTAACACTTCCTGACATGCCAGGAGCATGGGGATCGCACTGGTAGCTGTAGTTACCTACAGTCCTGAATACATGCTGAAAGGTCCAACCGGTGCCCACTGAGTTCCCAAAAGATTCAGGGTTGGAGGGAAAAGTACTGGTGGTTCCGTTCACATTATGAGAACCGGACGTATTGGTCCAGATTACCGTATCGCCCTGAGCGATGGTTAAACTTGAGGGGTTGAAAAAGTTGCTTCCTACCGCAACATTATGCACAGTAGCAAATCCGGTAAAGCTTATGAGCAGTGCCAGAATGGATAATCTTACTTTCATTATTCGGTGTTTTAATAGAGGTGCAAAATTATTAAAGAATAATTTTGGCGTCATGGTGGTAAGATTAAGCCAATGTTAATACTTCAAAAACCCCAAAGCCAATCGTGCTTTAAGGTATTAAAAAAAGCCACCCCAGGGGTGGCTTTTTTTACCTCTGTTCAGTAGGAGGAGTTACTTTAAGTCGTAAGAAAAACTCACGGATACGGTAGTTCCCGGGTTAAAAGATTGGAATATCTGTTCAGAAGCCCGGTAAGATACCGCGATCATTTCACGGTAATCCCCTAAAAGGTTGTCCACACCAAAGCCCAGTTGGAATTTATCGTCTTCACCAAATTTCTTGTTCACATTGAGCTTAAGGCTATGAAAAGGTACGGTGTATATATTAGGGTTGAAGTTGATACCTACAATAGCCAGCTTGGGGCCCTGTACATTGTAGAAAACCCCACCGTCCCATCCGTTCTCGATATCGGTATAGGAGATCCCGGCATTAACAATATAAGGGGCCTGGCCTTGCATATCGCGATAATCGCCTAAACTTTCACCCGCACGAAGTCCGTTGAGTTTAGCGTCATATTCCCCACCGGGGCTGCGATCATAACGCACCCGAGAATCAATCACGGAAATATTGGTGTTTAGTTGGAGATTGGAGAAGGCCTCACTAATGAAATCAAGGTTGATGCGAGCCTCTAACTCGGCCCCAATTACTTGTCCATCACCTACGTTTCGCGGTTGTATAGAACCCGGATCAGAGGCAAAGCTTACCAATTCGATGGGGTTGGAAAAGTATTTATAAAAACCACTCAAAGACACCGTTTGACCACGCTCCATAAAGACCTCATAACGCAAATCAAAATTCTGAATATCCGTTTCCTTAAGTGGATCCACTCCCAGGCCACCATCCAGGTTACCGATAAAGGTGGAGTTGGTGAGAGGATCATCAATCTGGGCAGCCGACTTTTCCTTAAAGGAAGGGCGGGCCGTGGTTAAAAAGTAGGAAGCACGGATATTGGTCTTTTCATTCATCTCAAAAATCACACTGGCTGTGGGAAAAAAGTCAAGCAGGTCCAATACCTTTTCATTATCTAAAACTTCCCTTTGTTGGTTCGTTCCGGTATAGTACTGATCGTATTTCTCCATACGAACGCCAAGGATCGATTTCCAGCGGGGTGCAAAGCGGAACTCCTCCGAAAGGTAACCTGCAAGGTTGGTAATAACTCCCTCGTAAGTATTGTTGGGCTGGTAATTACCAAAGTAAAACATACCTGCTCTTTCAACCGGATCATATACAAAACCTTCGGTGAGCAACTCATCGGCATCACCCGTAAAAGGCAGTGTTCCCCTTTGAATGGATTCCATGTTATAATTAAAAATGTTGTAATCCCGGGTTTTATAGGTGTAGGCTCCCCCGAATTTGAATTTTGCACCTTCGCCCAACAAGCGGTGCTCCCAGGTAAAGTCCAGGCGGCTGGCCAGGTTAATTTCACTCAGGTTCCGCCAGATTCTTTGTGGTACACCAGCCTCACTGGGTTCGATGCGATAACTATTCTCTGAAGGTTCGTAACGGTAAGGGGTAATCCGTACGTCCTTGTCCTCAATACGAGAGTACGTAGGGGATACTTTCCACTCAATGTTAAAATCTCCACCATTCAAAATGTGCTCACCGGAAATCAAAGCGTTGGAGATGGAGCGCTCGCTATACTCCAGGTTATCCCTGAATATAAGTGCCGAATTTTGGATATACTGACCGTTAAAGAAGTAACCCGATTTCTCTTCGGCATTTTGCAGATGCATCAGGTTAATCTTATACTTGGCATTTTCCGTTTTCATAGCACCACCCAGCATACCGCTTACCAGTACGTTGCGTACACCTAAATCCCCCACAATCTCCTCATTTAACTGAAGCTCATACTGATCGGGGTTCTGACGGTTCTTCAACCAGTAGTTTTGCTGGTAATCCCGGTAAAAGTCGGTGGAGTTTTTGTAGGATATGGCCGCACTATAGCCATAAGTATTTACCTCCCCGGTAAATTGGTCACCTCCGGAGGCTCCCAATCCGAAGTTCATAAAACTGGTGGCCTGTTGAGCAGCCAGGTTTTTGTTGAATTTTAAAGTTTGTTCCCGGGCATTGCTGTTGGATGAAGCCGGGTTAATAATAGTTTGGGGGTTGGATGGGCTCATCCCCAATGGCTCGTCACGATAGGAGCCGTCAAAACCCAGCGCATCGGTAGGGCTACCTTCCTGGGTCAAAAACTCATCGTTGAAGTGCATACCTGGCGTATAGCCGAGGCTGGCCGAAACACCTAAGGTAGGCTCTTCGGGAAATTCCTTGGTTTCAATATTTACCAGTCCTCCTACAAAATCAGCCGGAAGATCGGCCGTAAAGGATTTAACTACGGTAATATTGCTGATAATGTTGGTTGGAAAAATATCCATTTGCAGGGAGTTCCGGTCTGGGTCCAAACCGGGAATATCAAGCCCGTTAAGGGTGGTTTTGGTATAACGATCACCCAAGCCCCTAACGTAAACATACTTCCCTCCTTGTATGGAAACTCCGGGTACACGGGTAACAGCGGCTGCAGCATCACCATCACCAATTTTACGGAAGGTTTGTGCAGAAATACCGTCCAGTACGTTTACGGATTTCTTTTTAACCGTAAGCAGTGCAGCCTCAGTATTACGGGTTTGCTCAACGGTAATGGTTACCTCACCTAACTGGCTGGTAGATGGTTCGAGTTTAACCGGGTCTATAGCGGTTACTTCCCCTGCCTTAACCGTAACGTCAGTAATAGTAACACTTTGATAACCAATGAAAGATATCACTAATTGGTAAGTGCCCGGATCGGCTTTCAGCTCGTATTTACCATCAAAGTCGGTGGTGGTACCTATGGTGGTGCCCTTAAGCACTGCGTTACCACTAAACAAGGGTTCTCCTACCTCATCGATCACCGTACCTCTTACCGTACCTTTTTGAGCTTTTGCAAAACCAGCCAACATTAGTGAAACGGCCAAAAAGATAATTTTCGTTACTCTCATCAAATTCATTGGTTTAGTAAAAAAGCTCGTCAACCGGTGAGATTGACGAGCTTTCTATGTTGAGTTTTATAACAAATTATTAGCTAAAGAGCTTTCTTAGAAAGCACCTTGAGCCTTTGCAGAAGTCCAGCTAAATGCAGTAACATCGGCACCGGCAGCACCTGGAGCAGTTACGTTAGAAGCAAAACCTAAACCTAAAAGAGCGAATACATCTACTCCGGCAAGCTTGTCAGAGAAGATATCGGAAACATCTACGTTACCGCTGGTAAGGTGGCTGGTGTTGAATTCCCAGTTGATGAATTCCAGATCGCCATTAGCGTAGTTGTTAGATACACGAGGATCATCATTATCATCGCCAGCATCCAGTTCAACATCGCTGTTTTGAGAGAAGTTAGTCCAGTAAATGTTAGTGAAAGTACCTCTGGCTCCGTCACGGAAGTCAGCGTACTCACCACCACCTTCACCACCGTCATTCCAACCGATCATGGTACCGTTTTGCATGGTAAAACCACTTTCAAAGCTACCTTCAGCGCCATCGATTTCAAGACCGTGATCGCTGTCAGCGCTACCGATAAACATGAAGTTATCAATAGTTCCGCTGTACGCCTGGTCAACGTCAAAAGCATCGTCACCCTGACCCCAAACTAAAGCGTTGGTTACGTTTACCGTTCCACCGAACCACTCGATACCGTCATCCAGGTTAGAAACTACCTCAACGTTAGTGATAGTAGTAGCATTACCTACACCACCTAAAGTGATACCGTTGATTTCGTTACCTTCACCAATAAGGGTACCTCCGAAACGTACGGATACGTAGTTGATCACACCAGAGTTGTCATCGTCAATGGAACCACCGTAAAGACCACGAGTATCATCAGCAGGAATACCTTCAATTTGAACTTCGCTGTTATCAGCAGAGATGGTTGCTCTACCCAATACAATTAAACCTCCCCAAAGACCATTGAAAGTCTCATCAAGGTTCGGGCTTTCAGTTTCGCCTACAGCAATCTCATCCAATACAGAAGTAAAGATGATAGGCTGGCTAGCCGTACCATTTGCCATAATTTTACCACCACGGGCGATAATAAGTGCAGAAGCGTTAGCTTCACGACCACCTTCAGCTTTAATGATGGTTCCTGGCTCGATAGTTAAGGTAGCACCGCTTTCCACAACAACACGGCCAGAAAGCTGGTAAATTTTATCAGCAGTCCAGGTTTCGTCAGAGGTAATACCTCCGGACTTCACAACATTACCGGAATTATTGTTGTTTCCGTTGTTGTTTCCGTCATCGTCACTACATGAGGTCAATGCAAATACAGCCATCGCACTGTAAAGCATCATTGATTTGATTTTTTTCATCGGAATATCTGTTTTTAAGATTTGCGGCAAAGGAACGCTGGTTATGTTAAGTCGGTATTAACTCAATTTGAATTTTACTTCACCCCTTATCCGCAGTGCTATTGGAGCGTAAAACAGAGTTTACAGAGTAATTGCATAAATTAACACTGGATTAACAGTGGTAATACTGTATTAAAGATTTGTTAAGACCTAAAGGCAGGGGCCTAATATAATTACTTTTGACCCGGAGATTTCTGATAGACCTATGAAAAACAGTGATTATAAAATACTGCTGGTTGACGATGAACCGGACATTATAGAGTTTGTAAGCTACAACCTCAAAAAGGAAGGTTTTGACGTTTTAACGGCAAATAACGGGGAAGATGGCCTGCAAATGGCTAAAAAAAGTCACCCTCATTTAATCCTCCTGGATGTAATGATGCCCGGCATGGACGGTATTGAAACCTGTGACCAGATACGCAACACCCCGCACCTGGAAGATACCTTGATCGCCTTTTTAACGGCCCGTGGTGAGGATTATAGCCAGGTAGCCGGTTTTGATGCCGGAGCAGATGATTACATTACCAAACCCATTAAACCCAAAGTACTGATCAGCCGGATTAAGGCTTTACTAAGGCGCTACGGGCAAACTGAAAAGAAATCCAACATCCAGGAATTCGGGCGCATTGCGATAGACCTAGACAAATACCAGGTAAAGTATAAGGACAAAAAGCTGGACCTGCCCCGCAAGGAGTTTGAACTGCTAACCCTGCTCACCTCCCGTCCCGGTAAGGTGTTTCACCGTGACGAAATACTGGACAAAATATGGGGTAACGAGGTAGTGGTAGGTGGACGCACCATCGATGTTCACATCCGTAAGCTGCGCGAAAAGATTGGAGAAAAGTATATCAAGACGGTAAAAGGCGTTGGCTATAAGTTTGAGGTGTAGTTCGCGTATTTCCTTATATTTCTGGCTATGAGAATGGATAAACCAGGGTTTTTGGCTCTAGCGGTATCCCTGATCCTTGGCCTCATCATTTTTGCTTCGGGGGTTACCCTAACTTTCCTAACCCAGAATGAATGGCCATGGCAGGAGCTATTCCTATTTACCATCTGGTCGGCTTTTATAGCTTACTTTCTGGTGCGTTTTGCCGCCTATCAATTTATTTACAGCAAAGTAAAGATCATCTATAAAAACATTCATGACCTTAAAGTAGGTAATGATACCGATGAGGACGAAGTGGTGCGCAGTACCGACCTGGATATGGTTACCCGTGAAGTTTCGGAATGGGCGGCCCAGCGCAGAAATGAGATCCAGGAATTAAAGGCCCGGGAGCAATTCCGCAGGGAGTTTATCGGTAATATTTCACACGAACTAAAAACGCCTGTTTTTAATATTCAGGGCTATTTATTAACGCTTCTGGACGGGGCTCTGGACGATCCTGACATTAACCGCAAATACCTGAAGAGGGCCAGCAAGTCAGTAGATCGCATGATTAACATTATTGACGACCTGGAAACCATCAGTAACCTGGAAGCCAACCGCGTACACCTGGACTACAGCAATTTTGACATTGTAAGCCTGGTGCAGGAAACCTTTGAGCTTTTAGAAGAAAATGCCAAAGACCGGCAAGTTACCCTGAAGCTTAAGAAAGACTATGACAAGCCCTTAAAAGTGAGGGGCGATCGACAAAAGATCGAGCAGGTATTGATCAACCTCATTATTAACGCGATAAAATACGGGCGCAATAAAGGCAAAGTGGAAGTTCGCTTTTACGATATGCACAATAACATCCTCATCGAGATCTCTGACGATGGTATCGGAATTCCCCAGGAGGACATCCCCAGGATATTCGAACGCTTTTACCGGGTGGATAAAAGTCGCTCCCGGGAGGCCGGTGGTACCGGCCTGGGCCTTTCCATAGTAAAACATATTATAGAGGCTCACAAACAGGCCATAAATGTGCGCAGTAGTGAAAATGCCGGATCAACCTTTTCATTTACCCTTAAAAAGGTTAAATAATTCGGGCCAGGAGGAGATTCTTTCATGCGGTTCCGCTAAACCGGGAAAGGTTAAAGCCTCGGAAATATCGTATCGCAAGTTCATATCTTTTTGCCGCACGGAATAGAAGATACCCTTTCCCCGAAGATAAGTGGCCAGGTAACCCTGTTCCACCTGACCGGGGGTGGGCACCAGTAAAGCTTTATTTCCCATAAAGTAGTAATCCATAATGGATGAGTAGCCTGAACGGCTGATCACCAAACCCGAAGTGTGTATCAGTTCGGCAATTTCCGCTCCCGTAAGCAAGGAAGCATGCGGTATCTGCGTTTCCAAGGGTGCCGCCTTAGTGCTACCCCGCACCAAAAAAAAACGCCCCTCCATTTTTTCCAGTTGGCGGATTATCCTCTTTTCCAACAGAGAGCGTTGCGGCTCCGGGCCACTCATCAGAACTACCGCATCATATTGCTTTTCATGGCTGACCGTTTTACCAAGCTGGCTCAAGGGGCCTATATAACGGACCGGAAAATCGGTTGGCCCAATGTGCGAAAGCTCTCCTCCCAAACTATTCTTTTCATCTTCCAGGTCGGGAACCCAACACTCATGGTACTTTTTAATGAAGTAACGATGTACCCAACTGGCTACGGGGCCTACCAAAGGCATCCTGATCTTTAACTGGTGCGTGATGTAAACCGCGGGCACTTCCTTACTAAAAAAGCCCAGTCGGTTGTCGGATATAATACCCTTCGGGCGGTATTGCTCCACCAGTTCCCCGGCCTGGGCCTTTTCCGCCTTAACCGTTCGGGCGATCTTGGGCAATTGCTGCAACATGGCCCCCGTAAAGTTATACCTGCTGTAATGAATGTTATACGATGGCAGTTCGGCACTAGGCAGATCGGGAAAGGTGGTTTTCAAATATTGTAAGGCTTCACCATCTGAGGCCAGTACCGGGGTAAAGCCCTGCTCCCTGAGGGCACCAATAATAGGGATGGATCGGGTTGCATGACCCAGGCCCCAATTCAGAACCCCGAATAAGATAAATGACTCTTTACCCATACGGCAGCAATATCCGAAAATTGACGATTGTACGGGTTACTCTATTTTTGCGCTATGGCCAGAAGGAAATTAGCTCGTTTTGAAGAGAACAAAGAGTTCGAACATGTAATTGAACCCAGCCGCGAAGCGGTGTTGAACGACTTTAAATGGAAAGGAAAATGGAAAAAGGAGTTTTTTGGAAATGACTACCCCATTGTTTTAGAACTGGGGTGCGGCAAAGGTGAATATACCGTAGCCATGGCCAAAAACTTTCCTGAACAAAATTTTATCGGTATTGACATTAAGGGTGCCCGCATTTGGCACGGTGCGCAAAACGTGAAGGAGGAAAACCTGCCCAACGCGGCCTTTTTACGTACGCAGATTGAATTGATCGACCATTGTTTTGCCCCCGGTGAAGTGAGTGAAATATGGATCACCTTCCCCGATCCGCAGATCAAGCATAAACGTTCCAAACACCGCCTTACCCACCCGGATATGTTAAAAAAATATCAACAGATATTGCAGGAGGACGGTTTGGTACACCTTAAAACCGATAGTGAGTTCCTGCATGGCTACACCATTGGACTGTTGGAAACGTTGGGGCATCCCATCGAGGAAGCTTGGTTCGATATAGACTTGCAGGTAGTAAACCGTAAAAACCTCTTACACCAGGTTACCACCCATTACGAAGAGCTTTTCAGGGAAAAGGGAAAAACCATTACTTACCTGCGCTTTAGATTCCAAAAGGATGGAAAGTAACTTTTTTGATCGCGTTTATGAAGTGGCTGCCCTTATCCCCTACGGCCGGGTAACCAGTTATGGAGCCATTGCCCGCTTTGTAGGGGCCGCCAATAGTGCTCGTATGGTAGGCTATGCTATGAATGCCTCGGTAAATCGCCCGGATATTGCTGCCCACCGCGTAGTAAACCGCAACGGCCTGTTGAGTGGAAAGCATCATTTTGGGGGAAGCACCGTTATGGAAGACCTCCTGAAATCGGAAGGAATAAAAATAACCAACAACCAGGTTCAGGATTTTGAAAATGTTTTTTGGGACCCCAACCTTGAGCTGAACCGCGAAGATTTTGTGAAATGAACGGCAAGTTATACCTCATCCCTACCCCCATTGGCAACCTGGAAGATATCACCTTGCGTGCTATCCGGCTTTTAAAAGAGGTGGATTACATATTGGCGGAAGATACGCGCACCAGTGCCAAACTTTTGCAGCATTACAACATAAGCACTCCACTACGCTCTTACCACATGCACAATGAACACAAGCTCACTGAAAAGCTGGTGGAAGAATTACAGCAAGGCCGGCAGTTGGCGCTCATAACCGATGCCGGTACCCCGGCCATATCCGACCCCGGATTTTTACTAAGCCGCGAAGCTATTAAAGGAGGTATTGCGGTGGAAACCTTGCCGGGTGCCACGGCTTTTGTTCCGGCCCTGGTGAATTCGGGCTTGCCAGCCCACAACTTTGCCTTCGAGGGTTTTCTTCCCGTAAAAAAAGGGCGTAAAACACGCCTGGAAGAATTGGCCTCCGAAAAACGTACCCTCATCTTTTACGAGTCTCCCTACCGCGTGGTAAAAACCCTGGCCGATTTGGCCGCTGCCTTCGGGCCGGATCGACAGGCCTCTGTTTCGCGGGAGATCAGCAAAAAGTTTGAAGAAACCAGCCGTGGTAGTTTGGAAGAACTGGCAGAGCATTTCAAAAAAAATTCCCCAAAAGGGGAATTCGTGATTTGTGTGGCGGGCAGTGCTTAAACGTGCATTATTTCCGATTCTTTCTTATCCAGAATTTCGTCCACCTTAGTGGTGTATTTATTGGTAACCCCCTGCACTCTTTCTTCTGCATCCTTAATCAGGTCTTCAGATATGCCTTCCAGGGTCTTGATCTCATCATTGGCCTCCTTACGCGCACTGCGTATGCCTATACGGGCATCTTCACCTTCGGCACGGGCGGCTTTTACCAGTTCCTTCCTACGCTCTTCCGTGAGCGGTGGAATATTGATAATTACCATCTCTCCGTTGTTTTGAGGGTTCAGTCCCAGGTCTGAATTGAGGATCGCCTTTTCTATTTCGGGGATCATCGCTTTTTCCCAGGGTTGCACCGAAATAGTGCGGGCATCGGGCGTACTCACATTGGCTACCTGGTTCAGCGGGGTTTGCGAACCGTAGTACTCTACCCTCACGGAATCAAGCATACTGGGGTTTGCCCTTCCGGCCCTGATCTTTAAAAGGTTTTTTTCGAGGTGTGAAATAGATTTGCTCATTTGTTCACGAGCCATATCTATAATCATATCAATATCTTCCATACCGGGTACAATTAACGGGGTTAATTTTTAACGAGTGTACCAACACTCTCACCGGTAACCACCTTTTTAAGGTTACCCGGTGTATTCATATCAAAAACTAATATCGGCAATTTGTTCTCTTTACTTAAGGTAAAGGCCGTCATATCCATTACGTTGAGCCCTTTTTCGTACACTTCCTTAAACGAAAGGGTTTCGTATTTAACGGCATTGGCATCCTTTTCAGGGTCAGCACTGTATATGCCATCCACCCGGGTACCTTTTAAAATAACATCGGCATTAATCTCAATGGCACGAAGGGTGGCGGCCGTATCGGTAGTGAAATAAGGATTACCCGTTCCGGCCCCAAAAATCACCACCCTGCCTTTTTCAAGGTGTCGTACCGCACGCCTGCGAATAAAGGGTTCGGCTATCTTGTCCATTTCAATAGCGCTCTGCAAACGGGTTTTAAGACCGGTATCCTCCAAAGCCGATTGCAAGGCCAAACCATTGATCATGGTGGCCAACATTCCCATGTGGTCTCCCTGAACGCGATCCATTCCTTCACTGGCACCTTTAAGCCCTCTAAAAATGTTTCCCCCTCCAATTACAATAGCCACTTCTACACCTTCTTCAGCCACTTCCTTTATTTCATGGGCGTATTCCTTAAGGCGGCTTCCGCTGATACCGAATTGCTGGTCGCCCATCAGAGCTTCACCACTTAGCTTTAAAAGAATTCTCTTGTATTTCATTTTTGGGGTTTTGCGGAAATCTTGGCAAATGTAAAAATCCAGCGAATAAGATGAGGACCGGTGGCACTAAAAGATATTTAACAGTCTGGTAATCTTAATATAATTGTAAGGTAATATTTACAAAAATGCCTTTTTTAACTTTAAGTAATGTTTAATTAAAATACATGAAAGCATGAAAACTAACTACTTATTAGCAGCCGTCTTCTCGATGGCCTGCACGGCATTTTACGCTCAAACGTGGAATAATGGAGCCGTAACCCTTACTTCTGACCCCATCGATACCCGGGTGGGAGTTGGTATTAACTCACTCGCAGATTTTGACAATGCCCCTCCCACTGGCACCTACTCAGGAGCCAACCAGGTAGGTTTACTTTTAGAAGGTGAGGTGGGGTCCGAAAGAGGGGTATTCAATTACGGCCACCTTTTGGAAGGCGCTTTTGGTGCCGAAGTAAATGACACGCGCTGGTTCACCTTAGGCGGACCGGGCTTTACCACCGCTGACATTAACCTTTACGGTGCCCGCTTTCAATTTGATGAATACGCGGTTAACCTGGCCCTGGCCGATCGTGACCTGATCGGACCGGCCCCCGGTCAGGAAAGTACCGATGGCGGTTCCCTTTTCGGCAACGGAATTAAGGATGCTATCTTATTCTGGAACTCCGGAATCGGTCAGGATGGCGTTCCCCTATCCGCGATGAGAATCGGCCCCACCCGCGGCTCAGGTCAAATCATCCGCAGAATCCAGATTGACGGCAGCCGTGAAGGAAACATTGAAATCCGTACCGGTGATGACGGCTTCGATGGTTCCGGAGATATTAACATTTTTACGGAAGACGCAGTTAATGAAAATGGTGGCAGCATATTTTTGACAGCGGGAAGCAGTGAAGATGCCGATGCCGGAGATATTATTTTGAGGACCAAGCTGGGTGACCGTGACGGCAATATTTCGCTATTTGGTGGCGGTGATATCTTCTTGAATGTAGATCCGGTATTTGGCCTTATCAGTTTAACTGGTTTTGTAAGAGCCAACAACGACTTACAGGTTTTAGGAACTTTTACCAACCCTTCCGATGGGCGCTACAAAAAAAATGTAGAAAGTATGACCAGCGAGATTACGGACAAGCTGAACTCCTTAAACCCCACCACTTACAATTTTATAGAGGACAGCCCGGTAAGTGCGAGCCTTAAAAACAACTTGCAATACGGGGTTATTGCCCAGGAGTTGGAAGAAGTATTTCCTACCCTGGTTATGGAAGACCGGGATGGTTTTAAAACGGTAAACTACCTGGCCTTTATCCCCATGTTGATCCAGGCTCATAAAGACCAGCAGGAAACCATTGAGTCTTTAACCGCAATGGTGAACGAATTGATGGCGGAGAAAAAGATCAACGAGAGTGGTATTTCCGGTTCAGCTCCTAATGAGCTGGATATAATCGATGCTACTTTATCGCAAAATGCCCCCAATCCATTCAGCGAAATGACCACCATCAGCTACACTTTGCCCGCTACCTACCAAAATGCCCAACTCTACATTTTGGATATGAACGGTAAGCAGGAAAGAAGCTTTGTACTTGATGGTTCTCCCATTGAACTAAGTGCTTACTCCCTGGAAGCCGGATTGTATATGTACAGTTTGGTGATTGATGGAAAAATGATTGACACCAAAAAAATGTTGCTGACCAAGTAATTTTTTCTCTTTAGTAATAAAAACGGGCGGCCTTAGGCCGCCTGTTTTGTTTCATAGTAACAGCCAAGCCTAAACTCCGCCTACAACACTATTCTATACATTTAAGCTTTAAATAATCAAATACTTACACATCCTCATTTACCTTATCTAATTTAGCTCAATGAATTATTTTTGTAGGCAAACCCTTTCTAATGCCCAAGTTTCCTGCCTTTTTATGCCTTCTTTTTTTTTATAGCCAAACTCCCCTTGCCCAGAACCTTCATTTTACCGAAGCCCTTTTGTCATCAAGTCGCCCCCGATTACCGATCGATATTGAACCCGGTAACATTTTACCCATTGACCTGGAAAATGATGGCGATATGGACCTTATTACTTTTGGCCGTATTAAGCCCAATGTGTATTCTCATGCCATATACGAAAATAATGGCCAGAGCAGCTTTACACTTAAAGAGAAGTTACCTTTTGGTGCTGTAGATCACTTGCGAATAGCGGCCGCGGATATAAACGGTGATGGCTTTAAGGATATTTTTATAAATGGAAGGGATGGCACCGACTCTTCCCCTATCCACGCTTTCTATTTAAATAATGGCTCCGGTGATTTTGTTTTGTTAAGTAGTCCCAACTTATTAGCAAACCATATTGACCAAATCGAAAATTTTGTTTTTCGGGATATGGATAATGACGGAGATCGGGATATTATAACGATAGGTAAGAGAGCCAATCTACCCGTAACTCTCCTTCTTACAAACAATGGTTTTGGATTATTTACACCGGTACCCAACACATCATTCATGAAACCCATTTCTAATAGTCTCATAAGAGTATTTGATTTGGATGGCGATAAGGATATGGATGTCATTATCGCGGGTAAAATAAATCATCAAGACTTTGTTATAGAAGTATATGAAAATCACGGGCAAGGTTCACTCTCTCGTATTTCGGTAACAAGTGTCGAAAACTGGAATCAACCACAGGCGTTCCAATTCCTGGATCTTGACAACGATAATGACATTGATGCCTATATTGAGGGTTATGACACGGCCGGTACTTTCCAAAAAAATATTTTAATCAATGACGGAATAGGAAACTTTACTTCCAAACCTTCTCCATTACCAAACTCTGCGCTTGGCCTATTTGGGGATGTTGATATGGATGGAGATCCTGATGTATTGAGTTCTCAGTTTCAGATATATATTAATGATGGTAACGCCAACTTTTCACAGGATTTAACTTTTATACACTCTTCTTTTGAAAGTTATGTTCAGATGGTAGATATAGATTCCGATCAGGATCTTGACATAATAACCATCAACCATTTCAACACAGTCTTTTACTTTAATGATGGTAAGGGAGGATTTGAAGTCTCCAGCGGACTGCTAGATCATGGTCCCGGTATCGCCAAAGCTGAGTTTATAAATTGGGACGGAAAAGGCAGAGATGGCATATTGGCTTTTGGGCCTATGTCTACTTTTAACGGTACCAACCCCCAATTCACTCAGCTTACCTACAATAACGATGGCTTCGGACAATATCAGCAAGTTCCAAAGGTCAAGTTATTTCCACATGCTATGCCGGGATTTCCACCTTATGCCATTGGCGATATAGATAATGATGGACTCTTGGACTGCATTGCCGGTACCCTGGAGGCAGGAACACCTACCCGGATTTACCATAATCTGGGTAATAATAACTTTAGTGTAATAACGGATACTGCTTTCTTAAATCTCCAGGAGGGTGCCATAAGTTTAGCAGATTTGGATGGAGATGGAGATTTGGATGTTATTCGCAATGGACGAACCGCAAACCCAGCTCAACACTTTACTCAAGTTTATCTTAACTTAGGAATGAACGGCTTCATACGTTCAAATTCTGTTAATTTCAATAGATTTCCTGCCCATAAGATCCTGGCGGATGATATAGATGGAGATTTGGATGTGGATTTAATTTTAGTGGGGCGTAACCAAAGTGAGATTTACTTAAATGACGGGAGTGCTAACTTTACCCTTAAGTCTAATACTGCTTTAAAAGGCTATAATAGTAACGTTGGAAATGCAGACCTGATTGACATTGACAATGACAGTATTAAGGACTTTATTATAACCGGAGAAAATCACCTTAGCGCAAACACTCAGGAAGCTTATATAAACGATGGTAGCGGAAATTTCACCCCTTCTAACCTGCTATCAGGCCTAGGCTTTCAAATAAATAGTTTCGGCTTTGGCGACTTGGATGGAAACAGTTACAAGGACCTTATCGCCCTGGGGAGGGAGGCTTCAGGCTTACCTGTTACCAAAGTGTATTTGAAAGATAGTACCGGCAGTTTTAATTTTTACTCCGGTGATCTGTTTGATGCGTTTGGAGAAGGTTTCATTGACTTTTCTGACATCGATGGAGATGATGATATTGATGTGCTTATCAGCTCTTCAGGAAAGGCAAAGTTGTATCGTAATGGAGAGTGCTTCTCCGTTTTGAAGGCTCTGGACACATGTGCACCGGGCTTCACCTGGCACAATGGAGTAACCTACACTAAAAGTGATACGCTAAGGCATAAATTTCAAACTTTAAGTGGGTGCGATTCACTGGTAACCCTTTACCTGGATCTTACCTATTTAAGTTCCAATATTTTAAAGAGGGATAGTTTTTTATATGCTGAAGACAGTACAGCCTCTTACCAATGGCTGGTTTGTTCCAATGGTTTTATTCCGTATCCCGGTGAAACCGGCAGGACCTTTAAGCCTCCCATGAACGGCAGTTATGCAGTAGCCATTTCAAAAAATGGTTGCACCGACACCTCTGCCTGCTTCCTGGTTCAGGATGTTTCATTGAAAGAAGAAACTTTAAAACAGGATATCCGGATATTCCCTAACCCTACCGAGGAAATTGTAACTATTGAGGTTGATGCCAAATACCGCAATGAAACCATGGAAATAGAGGTTTTTAATTCCGTAGGGCAAAGGGTGCAACATTTATCCCGCCCCTACCAAAAAAGACAAAATATATCACTTGCTGGTACCTATGGGGTTTATTTCATCAAAATAAAAACCGACTCGGATTATCTGGGCCAATTTACTGTAGTCAAACAATAAAAAAGGCCCGCGATGCGGGCCTTTTTAGTTTATAAAGTGAAGTATCTACACGCCTAAACCTACTCTCTTAAATTCAGTAATACTTAAACCTTTTTCAACTGAATCCAGGTACTTGGTGATGTTTAATTTACCATCGCGGATATAGTCCTGCTCGAGTAAAGTATTCTCCTTATAGAATTTGTTTAAACGACCCTGGGCAATTTTATCCAGCATTTCTTCCGGTTTACCCTCTTCCCGGGCTTGTTCGCGACCCACTTCCAGTTCACGTTCAATTACATCCTGGGGCACCTCATCGCGGTTCAGCGATACCGGGTTCATAGCAGCTGCCTGCATAGCCACGTTTTTACCCGCCTCTTCAGCTTCACCCGTAAGAGCTACCAAAGTGGCCAGCTTGTTACCGGCATGGATATAGTTGGCTACATAAGCTCCGCTGACGGTTTCATAAGCACCGATTTCCAGTTTTTCACCGATTACACCGGTTTGCTCAGTCAGCTTTTCGCCTATGGTCAAATCCCCCAGAGAAAGGCCTAACAAGGCCTCTTTATCCGCTGGCTTTTCAGCTAAGGCTTTGTCGAGTATGCTTTGAGTAAGCTCTACAAAACTTTCGTTCTTGGCCACAAAGTCCGTTTCGCAGTTCAGGCTAACAATAGCACCAAAAGTGCTATCAGCAGTAGTTCCCGCCAATACACAACCTTCGGTAGCCTCACGGTCAGCACGCTTGGCAGCGATCTTCTGTCCTTTTTTGCGAAGTATGTCAATAGCTTTTTCAAAATCACCATCGGCCTCCTGAAGGGCTTTTTTACAGTCCATCATACCGGCACCGGTTTGTTTTCTCAGTTTGTTTACGTCTGCTGCAGTTATTGTAGCCATTGTATTAAATGTTTATTTAAGTAATCGTAATTATAAAAATCAAAAAAGGGATAAAAATCGCTTTTCACCCCTTCTTATATATCATTAAAGTGTTAAGAAAAGCTTAGTGAGATCAGTTTTCTTCTGCTTCCACAGTTTCTTCCTGCCCAGCTTTTTTAGCGGCCTTCTTGATCTTTTCATTAGAAGACTTTTCCTTGTCAGCCTTACGCTCGGTCAAGCCTTGTTTAACGTATGCCGTAACCTTTTTAACCATTACGTCAATGGACTTGGTTGCGTCATCGTTAGCAGGAATGGCAAAATCCACTTCCTGGGGATCAGAATTGGTATCTACAATAGCGAAAGTAGGAATCCCCAACTTTTGGGCTTCAGCCACTGCAATATGCTCTTTATTGATGTCGATAATGAACAGGGCCCCTGGCAGGCGGGTCATCTCAGAGATAGAACCCAACTGCTTATCCAGTTTAGCACGCTGACGGTCCACCTGCAACCTTTCTTTTTTGGAAAGGGTGTTGAAGGTACCGTCTTCCTTCATTTTATCGATACCCTGCATTTTCTTTACCGCCTTACGGATGGTAACGAAGTTGGTTAACATACCACCGGGCCAGCGCTCGGTAATGTAGGGCATATTCACTTCCCCGGCTGATTCAGCCACAATTTCCTTTGCCTGCTTTTTGGTAGCTACGTAAAGGATCTTACGGCCTGAAGCTGCAATTTTTGCCAAAGCCTCTCCGGCTCTTTCCAGCTTAGCCTGGGTTTTGTAAAGGTCGATGATGTGAATCCCATTACGCTCCATAAAAATGTAGGGCGCCATGTTGGGATTCCATTTGCGGGTGAGATGGCCGAAGTGTACTCCGGCATCCAGCATTTCTTTAATGTTGTCGTTTGCCATTTTAACTGTTGTTTACTTTCACTAAAATCAATCTGCCGGTGGTTAATACATTACTGTAAAGCGCCCGGCAAATTTGGATACTAAACCAAATATTAACGCTTGGAGAACTGGAATTTCTTCCTTGCTTTCTTCTGGCCGAATTTCTTACGTTCCACCATGCGGGGATCACGGGTAAGGAAACCTTCAGGCTTAAGCTCAACTCTCCACTCCGGGTTAATCTCGCACAAAGCGCGGGAAATTCCCAGGCGGATAGCTTCGGCCTGACCAGTAATACCGCCACCTTCAACGTTAACCTTTACATCGTAGTTACCGAGAGTTTCGGTAACCCGGAAAGGCTGCTCCACCTTGTAGTGCAAAGTAGAGGTGCTGAAGTAGTTCTTATAGTCCTTGTCGTTAACGGTAATACCACCTTTTCCTTCCGCCACGAAAACACGGGCAATGGAAGTCTTTCTTCTACCAATGGTGTGGGTTACTGCCATCTTTCTTATTTAATAGTATTCAGATCAATTTTTTTAGGCTGCTGAGCTTCCTGGTTGTGATCAGCACCTTCATAAACATAAAGGTTACGGAACAGGTCACGACCCAAACGGTTTTTAGGCAACATACCCTTCACCGCATTTTCAACCACTTTAATAGGTTGCTTCTGTAAAAGCTCTTTAGGTGTGCTGAAGCGTTGACCACCGGGAAAACCAGTGTGTGAAACATATTCCTTGGACTCTACCTTGCTTCCGCTCAACCGAACTGAACCAGCATTAATTATCACTACATTATCACCGCAATCGGCATGAGGTGTAAAATTGGTTTTGTTCTTTCCTCTCAGGATATAAGCCACTTTCGAGGCTAACCTTCCCAGGGTTTGTCCTTCAGCATCAACCAGCACCCAGTTTTTATCTGCGGTTTGTTTGTTAGCGGATACAGTTTTATAACTTATGGTATTCACAACTGTTTTATTTTAAGCCTTTTACATTTCAAGCATTACCTCCCCCAAAAAGGGGCTGCGAATTTACAACTAAAATTCTGAATTGACCAAACATCCTCATCTATAAAATATTGAAAACTACAGATTAAGGGTGCTGACCTTCATCCCACACCCTGGTTGAGTTCGTAAATACAATTAGAAAGTTTATTTTTGAAACCCTTTATAAAACTGAAAATGAAAAAGATTACCCTATTTCTTGCTACTTTACTTGTATCTATATCCGTTTTTGGCCAGCACAGGCACGGGGATTGGTGCGCCACCGATCACCTTACCGAGGAACTGATTAAGAATGATCCCGATTATGCTCAACAGCTTCAGGAAAGCTGGAAGGCCATTCAGGAAACCGTTGCTTCGCAGGACAAGCAAAAAAAGCAAGCCGTGGTTTATACCATACCCGTGGTATTCCATGTAATATATAATGACTACCGCGATAATATTTCCAGGTTGCAACTGGAGGATGGCCTGCGTGTTTTAAACGAGGACTTCCGCAGGTTAAATGCCGATACCGGAAATACCCGCTCCATTTTTAAAGGAGTTGCTGCCGATATTGAAATAGAATTCGCCCTGGCTAAAAAGGACCCCCAGGGAAATTGTACCGATGGCATTACCCGCACCCAGTCCGCGCTTTCTGTTAACGCCCGGGATAATGTAAAGGCCTTGGCAAGCTGGGATAATACCAAATATTTTAATGTTTGGGTGGTTAACAGTATTAACTCCCAGGGCACCCCGGGAACGGTGCTCGGCTATGCTTACCTCCCCTCCTTTGGGCAGTCCGGCACCAGAGATGGTATGGTAATACGTCACGACCGGGTGGGAACTATCGGAACTGCGATTTCCGAAGGACGTACCTTTACCCATGAAGCGGGGCATTACCTGGGGCTTCGTCATCCCTTTAACGGAAACTCCTGTACAGCCGGTGATGGTGTAAGTGACACCCCTCCGGTAAGTGCACCCAATTTTGGTTGTAACCTCAACGCCAACTCCTGTAATAATGACAATCCTGATCTTCCGGATATGATTGAGAATTATATGGATTATGCTGACGAAGATTGCCAGAATATTTTCACGCAGGGCCAGAAGAACATTATGAGGGCTACCCTTCAAAACTCCTCTTTGCGACTAAACTTAAGAAGCTCCTCCAATCTGATAGCCACCGGTGTTACCAACCCTCCTGCCTGTACACCCACTGCTATTTTCGATACCGAGCGCAAAGCTATATGCACCGGTGAAAGCATCACTTTCACCGATCTTACCGAAGACGGTGACCCCACCAGCTGGAACTGGAGTTTCCAGGGCGGAACACCTTCTACCTCTACACAGCAAAACCCCACCATTACTTACAACTCCCCTGGTTCGTTTCCGGTTACTTTAACCGTTAGTAACTCTGCCGGGCAGGACGTAGTTACTTACTCCGATTACATTCAAGTTAAGGTGGCCGGTAACCCGGCTTTTAACCCTAATTGGAGTGAGGACTTTGAGGGCGCTACTATCCCGAACCCAGACGTAAATATTGAAGACGGTGGAGACGGTATAAGCTTTAGCCTGTTTACCCAGGCCGGAAGTTCAGGCAGCCAATCCCTTAAGCTGGATAACCTGAACTCTACCGTTATTGGTGAGATTGATGCGGTTATTTCACCCGCCATTAGTGTAAACTTTGGCCAAAACCTGAACCTGAGTTTTGACTATGCTTTTGCCGCTACCCAAAGCGGTAATGCTGATGAACTTAACGTTTATGCCTCTACCGATTGCGGGGAAACCTGGATATTAAGACGTTTTTACCGGGGCGGGCAACTGAGAACCGGAGCTAATACCTCACAACCTTACGTACCTGCGGCTAACGAATGGACTACCCAGTCCATCAACTTTAATGCTTATTCCGGTCCGGACCCACTCCTCATTAAATTTGAGTTTATCAATGGCGGAGGAAACAATTTTTACCTGGATAACATCAATTTCTCCGGTATTATAGGTTTGGATGATTACTTTAGTAACCAATTGGAGTTATTTCCCAACCCAAGCCAGGGGCAGTTCACCATCCAGTCCGGGCAGTTTGAATTGAACGGGGCGAAAATTACCCTCAGTGATATAAGCGGCCGCGCGGTAATGCAAACTGAATTGGAAACCAATTCTAATTCACATACTTTTGACACCTCAAGTCTAGGCTTAAAAAACGGAGTGTACCTGCTCACCATTGAAAAAGAAGACCGGGTAGCTCACAAAAAACTCATCCTGGAATAAGGAACAGTAACCCGCTTAATTAATACTCATGAAATTTAAGGTTTTGCCTATGTTACTCCTTTGGGGTAGCATAGCTTTTTCGCAGGTGGAAGACACCAAATCTGTGCGCTTTTTGATTAGCCCGCCAGCCGAAACACTGATAGTAAATGATTCTGTGCTTACCAAAGGCAATAAAATGGACCTGGAACCGGGCGTTCACCGGGTACGCTTCTGGACTCCGCACTATGTGTTGATAGATACAGTTGTAAATGTGCAAGAGGCCGGAGGCCGTATGGACTTTGTTTATTTTCATAAGCAGTTTTCCCAGGAGTATGCCTCCTACCAAAATGAAGTAAAACAGTACAATGCTAAAAAGGGCTGGAATTTCCTGCTTCCATTAAGTACTACCTTAGTACTTACCGGTACTACGGCCTATACCTATTTTGCCACTCAAAACCGTTATGACGAGGCCCTGGCCGCCTTCGAGGATTACCGCTTTAATAACCGTGACAGCCGGGGCCAGGCCTTTGCTGATTTTGAAACTATTCGCGATAAATACCGGAATGGTATTACCTCTTTTTATATTCAGGCCGGAATGACGTTGGTTAGTGCCTACTTCCTGTACCAGGGTTTCCGTTGGAAAAGCAAAAACAAACCCCCTTCGTTTAAAGAGGAGAAAAATCCGCTGGCCCTCGAATCGGTATTCATAAGCCCGGGTCACGTATCTCTGCCTCAAAATTCAGGCGTCTCTTTTGGTTTAACCTTTAGCCTTAATTAACTATGTGGAAAAATGTAATATACGCTGCCTTACTGTTAAGCTTGAGCAGTTGTTTTAAAGAAGATGTTTTTGAGCTTGAAAAGAGTGGAAACTTTTTAGAAACCGATTTTTACAAGAATGAATTTCAATCTTTTGAACTGGTCGTAGAAGGAGTTCAGTATTTCGACCCGATACCCAATCTGCAAACCTCCGATACCAGTTATGCATTTTCCATAACCTACGGCTTAAGTGAGGATTTCTACGAAGGGCTACGTGCAGAGTGGCCCTATGATATTGTACTCTCCCGCTTGGTGAATGCTACCTTGCAATTAGATGACGAGCACTTGGTGGAAGAAGGGCGATTTCTTTTTACCGATACCATTGGCCGAAGGAATTTTCCCAGCAATTACAAGCTCAACGTGGAACTACAGGTAAAAAGTCCCCGGGGGGTAATGGCCAGCCAAGTGCGTGAGGAAAGCCTGGTGCTGAACCCTTAGTGGGCTTCCAGCCAATTGGAGCCCTGGCCAAAATCTACAATTAGAGGAACTTTGGTTTTTACGGCATTTTCCATAGCTTCCTTAATAAGAGGCTTTACTTTTTCGGCCTCACCATTGGGGGTATCAAAAACCAGTTCATCGTGAACCTGTAGTATCATTTTGGTTTCCAGCTTTTGCTCCTTTAACTCTTTGTGAATACGGATCATGGCCAGCTTAATGATGTCAGCAGCACTCCCTTGTATAGGGGCATTTACCGCGTTGCGCTCCGCATGGCCCCGCACCACGGCATTTTTAGAGTTAATGTCCTTAAGGTAGCGCTTGCGCCCCAGCATGGTTTTAACAAAGCCGTGTTTACGCGCAAAGGCCTTTTGCGATTCAATGTATTCGTGAATACCGGGGTAGGTTTGAAAATAAGACTTGATGATCTCGGCTGCTTCAGAGCGGGAAAGTGTAGTTTGCTGGCTTAAACCAAAAGCACTCACTCCGTAAATAATCCCGAAATTTACCGTTTTGGCGTTGCTGCGTTGTTCACGGGTAACGTCTTCCGGCTTTACGCCAAAAACACGTGCGGCCGTAGCCGCGTGAATGTCGCGCCCTTCGATAAAGGCTTCCATCATACTCTCGTCACCACTCAGTTCGGCAATTAGTCGCAGTTCTATCTGGGAGTAATCAGCCGCTAAAATGAGGTGGTCACTATTACGCGGAATAAAAGCTTTACGCACTTCACGCCCCCTTTCCGTACGGATGGGGATATTCTGCAAGTTGGGGTTATTGGAACTCAACCTGCCGGTAGCCGCTACCGCCTGGTTAAAGGAGGTATGAATACGACCTGTAACCGGGCTTACCAGGCCCGGCAAGGCATCAACGTAAGTGGATTTTAGCTTTACCGCCTGGCGGTAATCCAATATACGTTCGGCAATCTCATGCTCTTTGGCTAATTCCAACAGTATATCTTCGGATGTAGAATATTGCCCGCTTTTGGTTTTTTTAGGTTTCTCAATCAGTTTCATTTTACCAAACAAAACGTCACCCAACTGCCGGGGTGAAGCAATATTGAATTCTTCTCCACTGATCTCGTAAATTTCCTTTTCATAGCGGCTAATATCCGCTTCCAACTCTTTGGACAAACGGGATAGAGCCTCCTTATCCAGGTTAATACCTTCCGTTTCCATATCCGCGAGGACCGGAACCAGGGGAACCTCTATCTTTTCAAACACCTCGTTGGTCTCCTCCTCCTTAAGCCGTGGCTCAAAAAGCTGTTTCAACTGGAAGGTGATATCCGCATCTTCGCCCGCGTATTCCTTTACTTTTTGCGGATCAATATCCCGCATACTGAGCTGATTTTTGCCTTTTTTGCCAATCAGGGTTTCAATACTTACCGGCTGGTAATGCAAGTAGGTTTCCGCCAGGATATCCATATTATGGCGCATATCCGGTTGAATGAGGTAATGAGCCAGCATGGTATCGAAAAGCGGGCCTTTTACCTCCAGCCCGTAATTTTTAAGAATGGAAATATCGTACTTCAGGTTCTGCCCGATTTTTTCAATCTGCTCATTTTCGAAAAAAGGTTTGAACTCTTCCGCTATGGCCTGCTCCTCCCCTTTGGGAACGTTCACATAGTAAGCCACTCCCGCGCGATAGCTAAAAGCGATCCCTACCAGGTCGGCATCTGAAACTTCAATATCCGTGGTTTCGGTATCAAAGCATACTGAGCTTTGCTCCAACAACTTTTTAAGCAACAGTTTTCTTTCCTTGGGGTGATTCACCAACTGGTACCAATGGTCATGGGTCTCAATATTGTGAAAGCCATCGGGAACCTTCTCCTCCGAAGAGCCGGACTCCATGGCCTGGCCAAAAAGATCGGTTTGCCCACCGGCAGGAGCTGCGGCAGCCGGTTTTTCCAACTTCTCCCCGGTTACCCGTTTGAGCAGGGTACGGAACTCCAGTTCCGAAAAAACATCCTTGATTTTATCCTCATCCGGATCTTCCTTTTCGTACAACTTCGCATCAAACTGAATGGGGGCATCGGTTATAATGCGCACCAGTTTTTTGGAAAAACGCCCTTGCTCCGCATTATCCCTGATCTTTTCTCCCAGCTTGCCTTTAATCTCATCGGCATGTTCCAGCATGGTTTCCATATCACCGTATTGTGCCAGGAGCTTTTGTGCCGTTTTAGGCCCAACTCCCGGAAAACCGGGAATGTTATCTACCGAGTCGCCCATCATCCCCAGGTAATCCACTACCTGCTCCACCCGTTCGATACCGAATTTTTTCTGCACCTCTGGGATACCCCAAATTTCAGGTGGATTGCCCATCCGCCCGGGGCGGTACATTTTTATATGTTCGGTCACTAGCTGAGCAAAGTCCTTATCCGGGGTCATCATAAAAACCTCAAAGCCTTCCTTCTCAGCCTGGCAGGCCAGGGTACCTATCACATCGTCTGCTTCATACCCATCCACCCCTAAAAAAGGGATGTTGAAGGCATCCAGCAATCGTTGAATGTAGGGGATGGAAATTTTAATGGCCTCCGGGGTATCGTCACGGTTGGCTTTGTAGGCCTCATACTCTTCATGCCTGAAGGTAGGTTTATCCGTATCGTAAACCACCGCTATATGCGAGGGGCTATGCTTTTCCAATACTTCCAGTAAGGTGGTGGTAAAACCAAATATGGCCGAGGTATCCAGCCCTTTGGAAGTAACCCTGGGGTTACTGATAAAGGCAAAATAAGCCCTGTAAATCAAGGCATAGGCATCAAGAAGGAAAAGTTTGCGGCTGTTTTCAGACATTTGTGGGAGATAATTTCCGCTAAAATTAGCATTATTATTACGAGGCTCCCAGTGTTATAATTTCACCTTTCGTTAATTCATGAGTTTTACATTTCTCCTTCGCTTGCTCATCGTTGCCGGCATCCTTTTCCTGATAGACCTTTACGCTTACCAGGCGGTACGCACCACTTTCCGCGAAAGTGCTTGGGCACGCTGGACTTACTGGGGAATATCGGCAGGCGTTCTGCTGTTCATTGTTTATGGCTTCCTGAGTTTTGACCGGCAACAAGGGCCGGGCGGTCTGTTTTCCGTATTAATGGGCGCAGTAATACTTTTTTTAGTGCCCAAGCTTATTTTATTGGTGTTTATGCTGGGCGAAGACGTTTGGCGCTTGCTTTCGGGCACGGTTCGCAAAGTAGCCCACGGCAGCGAGGCCGAGTTTATGGCGGACCGCAGAAGGTTCGTCAGTCAAACGGCTATGGTGCTGGCCGCTATTCCCTTTGCAGGGATTTTACACGGCATCTGGAGGGGACGCTACAACTATAATGTAATCCGCAAAACGCTCACTTTTAAAGATTTGCCCGAGGCTTTCGATGGATTGACCATCACCCAGATATCGGATATCCATTCCGGCAGCTTTGATAACGCCCAAAAGATCAATTACGGCATTGACCTTATTAACGCCCAACAATCTGACCTCATCCTTTTTACGGGTGACCTGGTTAATAACCGGGCTCCGGAAATGGAACCCTGGGTTAAGGATTTTTCACGTTTGCAGGCACCCATGGGTAAGTTCTCCATACTGGGCAACCATGATTACGGGGATTACGTAGAATGGCCGGAAGGTGGAAAACAAGCCAATATGGAGCATCTGTTTGATATTCATGAAAGACTGGGGTTCCGCCTCCTTAAAAATGAGCACGTATCCCTCGATAAAAACGGGGAATCCATAAACCTGGTAGGAGTAGAAAACTGGGGCGAAAGTTTTGTAAAGCACGGTGACCTTGAAAAGGCTACGGAGGGTTTGAAAGACGGGGCTTTCAATATATTAATGTCACACGACCCATCCCACTTCGATCTGGTGGTAAAATCCTTTAAAAAGTGGATGCATCTCACCTTAAGCGGTCATACCCACGGTATGCAGTTCGGTATTGAAATTCCAGGCTTTATAAAGTGGAGCCCGGTAAAATACCGCTATCCCAAGTGGGCAGGCCTTTACGAAGAAATGGGCCACTACCTTTACGTAAACCGTGGTTTTGGCTTTTTAGCCTTCCCCGGAAGGGTGGGTATATGGCCGGAAATTACGGTGCTTACCCTCAAGCGGGAAGCCTAACGCAGCAGTATAAGGGCTGTTTCCAGAATTTGATCTACCCCTGCGGCATTGGTGGTGGGGTTGTTGGTTACTTCAATATCCGGTGGGATACCCAACTCAATATTGTAACCATCGGGTGTAAATGAAGTTGTAGCCGAAAAACGGTAACGCCAGCCATTTGGCAATTCCTGGTCAATGGGTAAGCCTCCCCCGCCCCCGGTTTGGTCGCCTATTAAGGTAACATTATCATAATTACTCATAATCGCGGCAAAGGTGTTAGTAGCCGAATAGCAACTCCGGTTGGTGAGTACCGCTACCGGCCCATCGTAATTACCGATAGAAGAAGGTCCGAAACTATACGATAATCCATTGCCAAAATCATTCGGCCCGGGGCCGGTCTTTTCGAAAGTGATAAGGGCGGTTTTGGTTTGGTTGATGAAGGTTTGTGCCAGTACAAAAGCGTTGTTCAGGCTACCTCCGCCATTATCGCGAACATCTACAATAACCCCTTTGGCATTTTTAAAGTAATCGGTAACGGCCTCCAGGTTTTGGCGGGTAAAGCCATTGGAAAAACTGCCGTAGTACACGTAACCTACTGAGTCGATCATGGTGTACCTGATACCCCCGGCAATGCGGTGATCTTCACCCAGGTAATTACGCTCCACTACATCGTAATTAAAATTTACCGGAAAGCCCAAATACCATTGCCAGTTGCGGCTAAGGTTAAAAGGGGAAACCAGGTTTACATGGCCGTCCCTTAAATCGTAAAGCATACTATCCATAATGGCGAACAGCTCCTCATCGGAGGTGTTGTTATCCACCATAGGATCGTAGTGGGTGTACACGGAATCCCAATTAATATTTTTCAGGTTAAAAAAGGAGTACTTCTCCCGCACCGTTTCCCAAAGTACATCGAGATTGGCCTGGGGGTTATTCTCAGGGTTTTCATCGAGGAGGGCTTTTTCGCAGGCCCCCAGCATAAAACCACTCAATAGGATGATAATTACTTTTCTCAAAACTTAAAAATGGTGCTTACGGATAAAAAATGGGTAGCAGTTTGTATTTTGTTGGGAATATCCAACTGTGTGTACTCCCATTGGTAACTCAACTTTAACCAGTTGGATTCATTGAGGCTCCAGTACAGGTCGGTTTTGGAATCCAAAGCAAAATAATCCCCCCAATAAGCAAAATCCTTTACAGCAATTTCATCGGCAAAAAAGGGTTTGATGTAGCCCGGGCGCCAGTAATAGCAAGCCACCGGTAACCCCAGGGCATATTGCAAGCCAAAGTTTTCACCAAAAAGCTCAAAGGGTTTTTGTGCGGTGAGTTGAATACCGGCCGCAAACATGCCGTTAAAATTGGAGGCGCTATTAGTGTAGGAGCGTACATCGCGATAATCCCAAACGTTATGCGATAATAAACCGGTAAAAAAACGCCAGTCACCACTTTGATACACCTGGTACGAAAGGCTGTAAATAACCCGGCCGGCAAAAAGTGTAGTGCGGTTGTTATTGCCCTCCGGGTTTACATCAGGATATTGAAAACCTCCAAAACCGGATATATCCAAAAGGTTTAGCCATCGTTCATCCTGGCTGTAGTAACCACTTTGTATTGTGCCCAAATTGCCGGAGTAACTCACCGGTGAGAGCGATGCGTCTTTTACCGTTTGAAAAGCATAACCCAAGCCAAAAGGCATATAATGGCCTTCCAGTAACTGGGCTTTAAGCATTCCTGAAAATAGCAGGGGTACTACGAATATTAGTCGTTTAACCATGACTTGGTTTTGGTGAGGTTAATCTCCCGAAGGTTATCTTCTAAAATAATCTGTACGGTATCGACCTTATTTTCCATGGAAAAAAGGTAATCCATATAATCACATAAACCATCAAAATCCGGGTACTGCATTCCGTTAAGGCTATGTACACGCTGACCGTATCGCAGGCCTTTCTCCCAGGCTTCCCCGTTTCTTTGAATGGATGAAATGTAAAAACCTGCGGTATCCATCATAATGGTTACCCCTGCCTTGCCCTTGTGTTGGTAGTGGGCGATGGAATCATAGGGCAAAAAACCAACGCGCTCACCACTGTAATCGAGATGCACGATGCTTTGCTCCAAAATACGGGTGCCTATTTTAGAGCCGGAGGGTTTTTCAATTTCCACCAAAGGATTGTACAGCACATAGCTTCCAATGCGGAGGCTATCAACTTTCACATGAATGGTGGTATCCATTTTACTGCCATAAAGCCCCTGTGAAGAACCATCAATTTCATAAACGTGTGGATATTTCTGCCAGTTCCAGCCCTTGCTTTTAACGATGGAGGTACTCACATCCAGGTTACCGGAGCTTCCTAAATCCAAAAGGCATTCGCTGATTTCCAGGCTATCGGCCTGTACCTGCAGGTAGGGACGGCCGTTGGGGTATTTCATGGGCACATAATGCATGCCTTCACGCTGAAGATTGCCATCGCTCAGGTACATGGTGTACTCTTTATAATCCACTACCCAATTGCAATGCCGGATCAGGTTATTGCCGATAATACCGGCCGGGGCCAGGCACTCGATAACGGAGTACTCGGGCCAGTCCACTATCGCTGCGGCAATATCACCAAAATGAACCCCGGCAATGGTCATGGTATCCACCAGGGCAACCGATAAATTCTTCTTATTTCCTTTGGAATCACCCGCGTTTACATCCGCCTTTTTTTCAAGGCTCAGTTTACCGGCCAGTTCTCTTGAAACAACGGTAGTAGAAGCCCCGGTATCAAAAATAAAATCATAGGTTTCTCCTTTTATTTGAACGGGTATAATAATCAGGGGGCGGTCCTCTTTAAAGCGGATGGTTTCTTCAAAGCCCGTGCTCATTATTTTGGAGGCCGACCTTACCCGGTAGTAATCCAGGTTTTGCAGGGAACCGCAGGCAGCGAGCACAAACAAAACCGGAAACCAAAGCGCGTTTTTCATTTTTACTTAAGGGTAATGCTGATACGCTTATCCTGGGTTAAGGAGATGAGTTGATCTTTTAAAGCCGGTGGCCCGAAGGTTCCCCGGGCATTATTACTGAAGCCGTATTTTTCGTTGGGAATACCCATCCAGTTGGTATCCAGCTTTTTATTGTCATTAGCATCATGAAAAGCCGAAACCGCATATTGTCCGGAGGCCAAGCTCACGTCCAGGGTGGCTTCACCGTTTTTTATACGTACCGAGTGGCCTCCAACTTCTTTTTCATCCGCATCTACAATTCGCACTAAAACGTGACCCCGGTCGGAGTCCATTCCTTCAAAGTGAATGGTAAGCTTATGATTTTGAGCGGTTACCTGAAAGGCCATAAACAAGGACAGCAAAAGAAGATACACTTTCAAATATACGCGGAATTAAGTTGGAAAAACGGGATTGGTGATCCTCTAGCGGATCAATACCACGGAGCCTTGTTTATTAATTAGTTGGGCTTCATAGTTCCGGGAGGGATCAACCAGTTTTGCGTAAACACGCCACATATAAACTCCCTCCTTCATTTCACGACCTTCGGACTTACCATCCCAGGCGGTAGCCGGATCAGCTTCTTTGGTTTCATATACCAGGCGGCCCCAACGGTCAAATATCTTCATTGAGTACTCCGCCATAATACAATCCCCGTTGTACTTGGTTACAAAAAAGTCGTTGGTATTATCCCCATTGGGAGTAAAAGCATTGGGAACAAAAAGCTGACAGGTAGTTACTGTGTTAATGCCGGGGTTCTGGCTATTACTGCCATTCCCTCCGCCACCTTTTTGGGCCACCGCTTCAAAGCCGCTAAACGAAAGAAAAGCGGTGAAAAATAGAAGAATAAGAGTTTTTTTCATTGTGCCGTAAACACAAATATAATTAAATACCCTTCACTTTAAGTATCCATTTATAGCTTAAGGCTTCATCACTTATTAAAGGCAGCCGTATGATGAACTAACGAACCCTACTCGAAATCAGTAGTGAGCTTAAAGCGTAAAACCCTTCCGTTGCCCGCATCAGCCACGTAAACAATCTCATTAAAATAGGCCACCGCCAAAGGTTCCCTGAATTGGGTTACCCCGGAGCCAGTTCCGCCAAAACTGGCTTTTTGGTATCGGTTAATACCGGTAGCTTGCGGGGGAAGTACTCCTTCCAGGCCGGTAGCGGTAAACTGGTAGAGCGAATCGGTGGCGGCATCCACCACAAAAATGAAAGCCGTAGCATCACCCGCTACCGTTACATCATAAGGGCGGGTAAAGCGATTGGGCTTATTAATGAAACCATCGGCCCGGCTGGTATCGGTACCCGATTCAAGTATTCGCGGTCGAAATTCTGCCCCAAACTCGCTTTCATTAAATTCAATGTACTGTACTTTAAGTGCATTGGTTTCATCCAGGGAGGTGAAGATGAAATCCCCACCGGTACGGGCCGTAATCTGAGGAGGCTGTGCCAGGGTGGTAATACCGTTCGGATCCTCAAAGTAATCACGGAATAAACCGCTGGAGGTATTCACTGAAATAGTGGAGATATACTGATCATCATTGCCAAACCACACTACGGCATCATCAGGATTTAACGAATTGCCCGATGGACCGGTACGGGTTACGTAGTAACGGTTATTACGTACCGGGCTATTGTCGGCAATCACCGCGATACGGTTAAATTCTACCTGCTTATCACTATTGGAGAAGCTGCTTTTCGCATAAAAAGGGTGAATGATCTTTTTCACGATCCGGGCATCGTTCAGGCCATAGCCACTGTTACCCAATAAGCGAAGCCGATAAATGGTGGTAAAGGATATGGGTGCAGAGCCAGCCGGTATAGCCGTATCGGTGCGCCCGATCACCAAAAGATCGAAACGCCTGTCCTGCGTTACGGCTTTAGCTCCCGGTATGGTTTTACGGCCAATAATGCGGCCTGCCTCATCCATGGCAATCACCTCCTCGGTAGCCTCATCCACTACGTATATCAATTCATCGTAGCCCACACAAACATCTACCGGGCGATCAAAATCAGAGAGTACCGGAAGAATAGGTACGTAGGCTACTTCCCGGTAATCTACTTCGGGCACCTCTATAAAGTCGAGGTTGGTTTTCTCCCCAAAATAATCTTCACAACCCCCTAACAGGGCTATCGAAATAAGTGCTGCAATGCTTCGTATTACGACCTTTCCCTTCATACTAGCGACTGTCATTATTAATTTGCACCCGAATACCTACGTTGTGCTGAAAGCCCAGAAAATCGTTGGGGTTTACTGCGTAATCAATGTAAAACGGATGGGCTCCCATACGGCTGCGCAGGCCAATACCGAAGGTTGGCCTGCTTTGCCCTTTTACACTAACCTTATAACCGGCCCGGGCAAAAAAGAGGTTGTAGGCCCGGTATTCGAGCCCCAGGCGAAAGTTCTCCGCATTATCATTGGGGTGATTCAGTTGAACAGCGGTCAGCAGGCTTTGATTTTCCGTGCTCCACGGCACCATACTTATACCCAAGCTGAACACGGTAGGTACGGTATTGGCATCCAGGCTAATACCTTCGTTGCGATTGAATACTACGGGAATGTCTTTATCTTCATTACCGAGACTGGAGTTACCTCCGAAGTTTTGCACCATTACGGCAAATTTCAAGTCTTTATAATCGGTTTTATAGAGAAACGCCACATCCACCGTAGCGTTGTGGTTGCTGTAATTGGCAATACCCTCATAAATATACTTTACCGTAACCCCCGCACTAAACAAAGCGGATAGCTGACGGGCATAGGTGGCTCCAAAAGCCAGGTTGGTAACGTACACCTGGCGGCCGGTACCCATTGGTTGAAACTCGGTACGTTCCTCCATTTCACCGGAGTTAAGGGCGTTAAGGCTAAAGGCCAGTTTGCTTACTCCGTCTTTTAAGCCAAAGCTACCGGTAGCAAAGGATTGGTTGATGCCCGCTCCGATAAACTGATGCGATAGCGCTAAAGCGGAACTTTCCAAATCCGTAAGGGCGGCCGGGTTGGTTAAGGGTGAATAAGCATCACCGGAAAGGGAGAGGCTGGCTCCACCCAATGCTACGGAACGGGGGTTGAGATCGTTCTTTAGGAAGCTGAGTGCTGAAAGCCCAGCTCGCTCACCTCCGAAGTTGGGCAGTATTTGCGCCCTCAGGCCGGTGCCCACCAGTAGTATTAAATTAATGTAGATCCAAGTGTGCTTCATTATCCCTTAAAATCTGAATGCCAAACCGTATAATATTTGACGTGGTGCCAGGTAACGTGCAGGGTTCCTGGGGTCAACACCACTTTCCTGCGGGCCGTTGTACTGCGGACGCGGATCGCGCCACGTGGACGGAACATCGTCTCCGTACTCATAGGCCCGCCCGGTTACCGGGTTAATAATCTGGGCATTTTTACGATCCAGCAGGTTACGTATTTCCACGCTGAGGGAAACTCCTTTACCACCCTTCATGCCCAATGGCAGTTTATAGGTAAGTTTTAAATCGAAATTATGCCAGTTATCAGCCGTTTCTTCCAGATAGCGATCTATCTGTTCTTCATATTCCGGCCGTTCCAAATCATTTTCGCCAACGCGCACCTGGGGTGTATAGCGGAAGCCTGAGGTAAACTGGTAGGAGAGGTAGGCACTGAACCCGCTCCAGTCCATCCCCATAATAGGCAAAGTACTGTCCGGGGCAAATACTACTCCTACGTTTATATTCCAGGGGCGGTCAAAGGCCAAAAATTGTTCGCGGGTTAAGGATACTTCCCCGTTCTGTTCAATTTGCAGGGCCGATTCACGGGCGGAGTTGGATTTACCCCGGGCTACCTGGTAAGCGATGTTGGAGAAGGTACGGAAGTACTTACCTATCCGGTAATTAAGGCCGAATTCTACCCCATAAATCTTCGCATAATCCTGGTTGATGAAAAAGGTTTTGGTTACCGGGCGGCCGGTTTGATCTTCCACCAATATGCTGCGCGATACAATGTAATCAAAACGGTTGTTGTTAAAGGCGGTAAAGGTCATGGCCAGGTCGCGGGTAAGCTTGGATTTAAGGCCTACTTCATAGGAGACATTCACCTCCGGGTCCAGGTCGGGGTTACCGAGGTTGGAAAGGAAAGAACGATCCTGGTAAACCGGGTCCAGTCCGGCATAGAGAAAACGTGGGTGCGGCAAGCGCATGCTATGGCCGTAATTGAAGTACAATACATTGTTCTCAGTAACGGGAAAGGAAACGTTGATCTTTGGCAACAAGCGGGCCTTCCATCGCAGGCCAAACAGCTCAACCGTTTTACGTTCATAATCCTCGCGTACCTGGTCAATTACGGGTGCTTTAGGGTCATTCACGGCATCATCGGCAAATTTTCCGGGAGCCCAGTAGCTCATCCGCAAACCCAGGGTGGCGATAATTCCTTTATAGGTGATCTTATCCTGGAAGAAGAGGCCTCCTTCCACGGGGTTCACCCTCCAAATATCGTTGCTGGAACCAATGCTTACCGCAGGGGTGGTTACCGAGTCATTGATCTGTATGGGGGCTCCCACCCAAGGGCGGCTTACGTCCACCCATTGGTACTCTTTAAAAATGTTTTGCACCCCAAAACTGATTTCGTGGGTTTTGCTGGGAATATAGGTGGCCTTGGCATTTACGGAGTATTCACGGGCGTAATGGTCATGCCATACCGGGGTAATACCTCCGTTGTTGTAAAGGCCATTGCCAGGCAGCACGAAATAGATGCCACTGGGGTCGTTGGGGTTGAATACCTCCACCGGGGTAGTGGTAATGTTTTCTTCATCCAATATCTGATCCACCGTTTCGCTGCGAAAGGGACGACCATTGGCATCAGCCCGCAGGTTGGTAAAAAGCCTTCCCAGTGATAGCGATACACCCCAGTTTTTGGTAATCAGGTGGTTGATGTTGATGGCGGTAAGGTTGGTGTGATGGGTATAGGTAGTGGCATTGTCCAGGTTAAGGCTGCGTTGGTATTGGAAACCAGGGGTAAGAATAGCATCGAAACCTACAATCTGTAGAGTACGGGTATTTTGGTTGATGTTCAAGGAGTGCTGGTTGGTAACGGTAAGCTTGGTACCGGGTTTCAGTTGATAGGCCAGTTTTACGGTGTGGGTGTAGGAATTGGTTTGGCGGGGTGCCCAGAATTCCGGGTTATCCTGGAACAGAGAACTATTCAACTGATTAGCGGTGGCTCCGAAATACTCATCCGTCAGGAACATACTGGCATTCGTAAAAAACGTCAGCTTGTTTTTGGTACCGGGAATGGGGGTTCCGAGAGAAAGCTCCACCCGGTCGGTATTAAAAGAGGAAGGTATGTCACTATTGCCGAAATAATCGCGTTGCCAGCTGCCGGCAATTTCAAACTGATCGCTTCCTTCGCGAATGGTGGTGTTCACCACCCCGGAAGAACCACCGCCAAATTCGGCTCCGGCACCTCCGGTAATCAAGTCGATATTGGCAATGGAGGCACTGGATACATCCACCCCGAAACCGGTACCGGCCAGCGGGTCCTGTGCACTGATACCATCTACTATATATTGTGTTTCATACACGCGGGCACCTCGTATTTGCAAACCATCCTGGGTTTTCACCACTCCTGCCTGCATTTCCAGCACTTCCTTTACGTCCCTCACGTTCATTTCAGAAATCTGATCCTGGGTAATGCTTACTTCCGAGGCAGCTGTTTCCAGGTTTATCTGGCTGGATCGCCCTACAATGGTTACTTCACCCAGCGATTCGGATTGCTCTTTTAGCTGGATATCCAGGGTTTTGGTTTCGCCCGCTTCAAAGGTAATTCCGTTGTAAATTTTAGTTTCATAACCGATGAATTGCACCTTAACCTGGTAATCGTTCGGTTTGATGTTGTTGATTACATAGTTACCGTCAAAATTGGCGGCTGCGCCCAGGTAGGTTCCCACTATGGTAATGGAGGCACTGTACAACGGCTCTCCGTTCAAATCGGTGATTTTTCCAGTGAGGGTAGCTGGTTGCTGCTGCCCGAAGGCGGCAACACTCAATAGGCTAAGGCCCGTTAAAAGAGGGATAAGTGCTTTAAAACTCATCTTTCAGTATCCTTCCGATTAATTCTTCTACCGGCTCCGGGGCTCCGGTTTTATGGAATGCGTGTAATTCTACAGCAAAAAACACCTGGGTCATTTTCTGATTCCCATCCCTGCGCACCGTAGCCACCAAACCTTCGCCCTCCCAGTTTCCCCGGGGGTCGAACTGGGCTACGTAAAATTCTTCGGCATCGGCAGCCACAATTACGGGGGTGCTAATCTCCGTATTCTTGGGTTGTAAAAGGGGGTAGTCCAAATAGCCCGGCTGAGGCTGCACGCTATCAATGGGCCGCACGCGGAAGAAACCGTTGGAGCGGTCGATATCTTCAATGGCAAAGGCATTGGCAAAAGCTGAAACTTCATTGGTAGCTAGTGTTTTATCTATACTAGCCGTTACCAGGCTTTTACCTCCCACGCTTTTATAGTCCTGAATAATGGGTGCCAGGTAGTTGAGTATCACTACATCGTCCGGGGTAACCGGATTGGGAAATTTAGAGGCGGGGGCATCCAGGAAAAACTTGGGATAAAGGTTGAGAATAAGTTTAAAAGTAGGATCCCAATAAACGGGTTGCCTGCTACCGAAATCCGAACCGTAATCCAGGAAATCGTATTGAACGGACTCCTTGTTCAGGAAAGAGCGATAGGCAGCTGCAATATTGGGAGTGTGGGCACTTACCCATAGTACATCAGCACCGGGGGTTTTATTGCGCAAATAAAATGATTGGGAAGTATCCACGGCACTTTCCGAACCGGCCAGGTCCACCGCTTTTATGTACAACACATTTTCGGCCCCTACCTGCAAACCGTCAATGGTAATATTTTCCGGCTCATCGTTACGGCCGTAATACAACTGGGCGGTTGCGGGGCCGCTACCGATGGAAGTATCCACTACAAAGGATATCAGGTTTTCGCGGGTGGATATTTCAGTCCACTGGCCATTGTTGAAACGTACAAAAACCTGTTGTACGGTTTGGTCGCCATCGGGGTCGGTGGCTTCCCATGAAAAGGTGCTTACACAAAGTGCCGTATCCCGGGGGCTCAGGTTATCGTTAAAGCTGGCCACGGGAACTGAATTTTTTAAAGGTATGCTCAGGTAGGCCGGTGAAGGATCGGTATTGTTGTCATTATCAATAGCGCGAACGTAAAAGTCTATATCCGTGGTATCGGAACCGGTTTCCAAAGCAAAAATGAAAACCGAATCCTGAACCGTGGTAAAATCCCAGTTTTGGTTATCGAGCGATATTTCAAAGCCTTTGATGTAACCATCCTGGTCGGTACCGTACCAACTTAAACGTACCTGCGAGTTAAGACGGTTTTCGCCACTGAGGTTGATGGATTCGATGGACAGGCGCGTATCCGGAAGCTCATTGGGCTTGAGTTCACCTCTGCGACAACCAGCCAGTGTCACTATCAATACCAAAATAAAGACTAAATAACGTAAGGCCATGAGTTAAAAAAGAGGGTTCGCCACGCAAAAGCGTGGCAAACCTCAGTTAAATTTATTTTCGAACGATCACCTTTTGCGTGCTCAGCACGTTTCCGTCTTTATCGTTGATTTTCATAATGTAAATACCGTTGGTCAATGCTGATACATTTACCTCCAGTTCTTCTCCGTTACTGCTGTTGGAGCTCAATATCCTGCGGCCGTTCAGGTCATATACCTCAGCACTCATATTGCTGTGGCCTAATGAGCGAACCTTGAACCACTCGCTGGCTGGGTTAGGATAAATATCCACCTGTGCCAGGGAAATAACTTCTTCTACACTGAAGGGGTTAGGACGGGCGGCAGAATCCAGTTGAATGTTGATCCCAACAAGGTCGTCATTAGCTCTTGGCAATAAACGGTAGTTGGAGAAGCCGTAGGAAAGTACACCCACTACAGCATCCATAGTCATGGTATCACTGGTTTCAATCGGGCCTACAAACATAATTCCGTCCCGGGTTTCGTAAACCGAGTCGGTTACCAGTTGAACCCATAGTGAAGAAGCCGCACTACCGGACTGACGACCTGCCAATACACGGGATGATTTACTCAATCCAAAAGAAGGATCAGTGCCTACGGTATAGTCACCAAAACCCACGTTATTATCAGTAATGTAAATTTTTCCACCACCGGGGTTCTCAAACTTCACCAGCATACTTTCGTATTTCTCCCAATCACCCCTGGCATAGGCAGCACTATCTGAAGGGTCGATAGAAACAGGCTGGATTACATCGTAAGTGTTGAGTTGCTTAACGTTGGAAACCGCCATTTGAGTAAAACCAAAGTTCTCCTGGATATCACCGGATACTTCCACCCACTCGTGACGGAAAAGGTTGGCCAAAGCAGGGTTACCAATCAGTGAAAGACCAGTGTAAGCACCGGATGCTGTATCCTGGATGTACACATAGCCCAGGTCATGAGACTTCGTGCTCGCGGTAACCACACCTTTAACGGTTACTGATCTTCCGCGGTAAGGAGAATCACCATTGCCGCTCAGGCTGAACTGAACGTCAGCAATGGTTAAGCCATTGGCGCGTACGGTATAGAACTCATAGTTAGGCTCCGGCTGACTTACCGGCTTATTGGGATAGTAGGATACGTTACCTTCATTATCCTCTGCATAAATATAGTAGCGAACGATGGTACCGTTGGGCTGCTTAGGAATTGAAAATTCGTATTCATCCACCGAACCGATGGCCAAAGGCATGTTGAATACCGGGAAAGCCGAGGTTGAAATGGAGGTGTCAGCCGACCAGCCGATGGCTACGGAGTCCACGGTTCCGTCAAGATCGGTTATGGTTGCTACAATATCCACATCCTGGTTAGGATTGGGCACTACCGGGTCACGATCCAAATCCGAAATAAAGGGCGGAGCAAAGCCTACATCATAGTGAGTACTGTCAAAAGGATTGATTTCAAACCCACGGCCACCGCCACCGGTGCAACCGTTTCCACTCTGGCGAATCACACCTTTAATAGAGTTGTAGAAAGTTCCGGGTACGGGCGCTACAAAGCTTCCGGTTCCGTTAGCACCAGCCGGAGAGTTAGGGTTCACCACCTGGTGAGAACTGGTTTTTTGCGCCAGGAAACGGTCACTCACGTTCAGGAGGTTACCGTTGGCATCGGCTACGTTAAAGCTTACACGGCCGTTGCCGAAGGGAATAACATCGGTTACGGTCACGTTTTGCAGTTCGGCAAAAGTACCTTCCCACTGCTGACCACTCTGTACGTTGTTTACCCGGTTTTGATCGTTAAGATCTGAAACGGGCACAACTATGGAATTCGGGGCAGGTTCAAAGCCTATAATAGCAATGGAGTTGGCATCAAGGGTGGTGATTTGGTTGGAACTTTCAAAAGAACCAATATAACCGGTTACTTCGATTATGTCACCCGAAAGTAGTTGTGAGGCAATACTGTTTGCTTGAAAAGCTCCCTGCGCATTTTCGTAAATGGCCATCATTTCCAAACCTTTATAGGGACCGGGCGCACCGCCATTGGCTGTATCCACCAAAAAGATAAAAGGGCGATAACCACCAATCACCGAACCGGAAGGTACTTCACTTAAACCACCATCCGTAACTACCACACCAACCGTTTTGATGGTGTCACCGTAGTATAGTGAAGTGTCGTTACAACTAGCCAGGTTCAGGGGCTGGTTAATCTGTGAGATGCTCACAAAAGGATACTGCGCCTGCATGCTAAGGGCAAATCCCAGTGCGAATGTTAAGAGTACTAGTTTTTTCATAATACTTGGATTATAGGGTGTTACTTAATAATTACAAATTTTCCGGTGGTTTCCTGGCCGGTTTCCAAATCTTCAACCGAGAACATGTAAAGACCACGGCTAATGATCTGGCTATCGAGTGAAAGGAGATCCCAGGCATGTTCACCGCCTGAAAAACGGTTGTCTTCGGTATCTTCAGCACCAAAGGTTTGGTACCATCTTATATCCTCACCCTGGTAGTCCTGGTCGTGGTAAATTTCATCGATAAAATCGCCCGCCACGGTGAAAATGCGAATTCTGCATCGTTGTGGCAGGTTGGCAAAAATCAGCTTGCGGCTCTCCTCCTGAAAATTGGAACGGCCTTCCCAGGCAGCACCGTAATAATAGGGATTGGGATATACAAAAGGCTGGTTGGCTTCCATGTTTTCATTGACCGGAGTGCCTGGAAAAACCCGGAAGTTATTGGCCAAAAAACTACTTTCCAACGACTCCAGGCCGGATTCCTCGTCACCGCGGTCAAAAGCGGTTACGGCCACCGCATACTGCCATCCGTTGGGGATATTATCAATCACGTATTGATATTCATACGTTACTGTATCTCCCTCAAAAAAACGGGGGCTGCTTAACTCTACCGGCTCAAAGCCCGTTTCCTTAAATAAATCGTTTCCACGAATATCGTACTCAGCGATCAGCTTAAAATCTTCTGCCAAATCCGGTACACCGGTAACATCAAAGCCCAGTTTGGAGAGGTAAATACGGTAACCCTCAAAATCCTGCTCATTACTGATCGGATCTATCGAATTCCGCGCATTGTCGGCCCAATAAATTTCAATGCGGTTGTTTTCAGCTATCACTTTGGTGCGCGGAATGCTGGGCGGACTAGGCAGTATGAAACGGGTAATTTCATCATCCCCGTCATTGTCTTCACCCTCATCTAAAACACCATTAAAATTTTTGTCCTCTCCATTATAGGCTTGCTGAGCCCAACCGGCATTTGCAATAAGGTTAGCACGTTGTTCCGGGCTATTATCAGTGTTGGGATTGCCGTCTTCATTTTTGCGGGCCAGCACATAGGCAAAGGCCACGTTGATCTCATCGCCCGGCTCAAAATCGGCAAATGGCCCGGCCGAGATCAGGTCAGAACGGTTACCGGCCGCATTCAACTGGGCTTGCAGATCTACCCCCAAACCGGATTGGCAGGGTGCACCGTTGGGGGCATCCCAGCAAGGGTTGTAATTAAGGCCATTGGTCATTTTCTGGTAACGCGCCTGGTCATTTACCGGAAAAAAGAAAATCGGCTCGTTGGTTCCCTGGAAGGTCCAGGCATTGTAGTGTAGTTTGAAATTATCCGGTTCCCACTGCTGGGTTATTGGATTGAAGGTTGAATCCAGGTTGGGGTGGTGAAAACCGGCTTTGTCTTCTGAGCCCAAAAACACCTGGCCGATGTAACTTTCGGTAAAACCGATATCGCCCGCTGCATCGTAGCAATAGGCCATGTTGATGGAATCCATAAAACCGTTTCCTCCCTTGTTGTAAAAGGCTGCTCCACCTGATCCGGCCGGGGTAATGTTCACGTTACGCACTACGGTATTATTCCAAAGAGCCACGTGAAAATCAGAGAAGGTTTCCGTACCGGCATTGGTAATTTTCAGGTTAACGATTACCATAAAATCGCTGAAGCTGAAGTTCCAATTATAGGTTTGCATTTCCACCTCCACATTCATGGGATTATTGTGGTCGGTAATCAAAATCTCCGTTCCGGGTATTTTCACATTCTTATCGGAGAATAAGGCCACATAATCCTGGTGAGAAACTGCCCTGGGGTCGTAAAACTTACTATCGAAGAGTGAACTTCTTTCCTGCAGTCCGCTACCTACCTCAGCTGTTATTTCAAAGCCTACCCTACCGGGAGCATATCCCTGGGGGGCATCGTAGGCCGAGGTGCTTACCACGGGTTGTCCTCCATCGGTAATACCACCCAGCCATATACCTCCTTCAAAAAGGTGTTCTATTCCTGAACCGGCCGGGTACTCGCAGGAGGGGTCGCCACTACCATCGCGATAACCGCGAAAGGCGTTACCAAAAGTTCCGTAGTTGGACACGTTCAAGCGGACATTGGAAGCATTGGTTACTTTATCTTCAAAGCTTTGCTGCGCCTGGGCAGGCCACCATGATATTACAGATATAACAAATAGAATCGCTGCCTTTCGCATCAGTTCTTAATAATCTTTTGGGTAGTACTTTCTCCCCTGGGCGTACTAACATTTACCAGGTAAATGCCGGTAGGCAGGTTATCCATTACTACCGTTTTTTCACGGCTTCCCTTCAACCAACTTGACCGGCACACCGTTTTTCCGGTAAGGTCGAGAATACGCACTTCTATATTTTCCGAAACTGAGTTTTTCAGGTGTAATTGCAAATACTCTTTTACCGGGTTGTTACAGGAAAAGTTATCCCGTAACGAACGGTGTTCCTCGATACCGATATTGGATACCGCCTGTAGCTTCATCATAATGGGCAGGTGGTCGCTGAAATTATAAAGGGCATTTACAATGCTGGATGGAGCACTGGAATTGGTACCGCTATTAATGGATTGGTTGAAGTGGTTACCATCCTGGCCGATGGTGGCATAAGAGTTCAGTTTATAACTCAAACCCTCGGAACCATTCATTATTTCATCGGAAATAAGGAAGAAGTCAAAACGGTCGTCCATACCGCCACCGCTAAAACAACCGCTGCCTGAACTGCGGGTACTCTGGGTATGAATGGCGGCATAGGCACTGTTGTTATTCCAGCTACCGCTTTGGTTCAGTGGGTCCATTAAGCGTTCGGAAACGGTGGAATAATTAATAAGCTCCTGGTAACCAGGCTCATTGCTCCGGTAAAAGTTAAAATCCCCGCAAAAAATAATGTTGTTTTGGTTCACCGATTGATCGAGTGCCTCCATAAAAGCCTCAGTGGCTTCCAAACGCTCCAGCGCATCGGCTGTGCTATTTCCGGCTTTCAAGTGGGCTACCGCTACAATAAACGATACGGTATCAGCACCGGCACTGAGGTTAGTGTCTTTATGGTATAAATGGTACAAATCAATGATACGCACCAGGTTATTGCCCGCCTTATCCTTACTAATGGAAGACTGACCGATGAGCCCCAACTTTTCGGTATTGTAATACAGCATATTGGTGATGCTGGAAAAGCTGTTGTTGGAATACTGCGCGCTGGCATACTTGGTAACGCCTCCGGTATTGAGCACAAAATCGCGCACAAAACCGTGATTGGAAGGATTGGCCCCCATTTCATTTACCGTAAAAATGTCGGGATTAACAAACTTTACAATGTCTTCCAGGTGTTGATCACGCTGAGATGGTGATACGTTTGGTGTACAAGGGGCCGAGCTTGCCCGGTAGTACATGAGATTGTAACTTAAAAGGGTAATGTCCTCCGTTTGAGCACTTAAGAAAAGAGGAAAAACTAAAATGAACAGTATAATTCTTTGCATTCGCCAGCCGCTTCAAAATCCGCGGCAAAGATAAGGCCTTTAGCCCCTGCTTTTAACCCCTAATGTTAAGCTAATTTTAATTTTGCTTTTTGTCTGACGAACCTTCGTCCCACTCAAATATTATTCCTGGGTCGTTCTTGTCCTTTTTATCGGAGTCTTCTTTTTTAAAGATATCCTTGATCTCCTGCCCCTGCTGCTTTAGATCTCGCGAAAAGGCACTTCCCATAGACTCACGATCCAGCGAAATATCAGGGTCATCAGCCGTTCCGCTCATCTTCACATAAATATACGGCTCATCCTCATTGTCGATTTCCACCAGGTGTTCATCAAATTCAGACTTTTTGCGCTCCCGCTTTCTCTTGCTGAACAAAACGTCATCCAGCTTAAGGCGCATCGAGTAATCAATCATATTATTGAAATCGTGCGTACCGCTGATCTTCAAGCTAAGCACATTGCTTTCCACATCCATACTGGGAATAATTACCCTGGAGTCGCGAATAGAAATGGTATTGTTCAGGGAACGGAAACGTACATCTTCCAATTCGCTGATATCGGCAAAGCGCGAGAGCGCAAGCATGGGTTCATAATTTTTAAGGTTGCCATCTTTAATTTGTAGTACGGCTGTCATATCCACACTTTCGGTAATTACCGAAAGATCGGAACGCATAAAAGCCTTAAAGTTAATATCGGAATTAGCCTCACCATATATATTGTTGGCCTTAATGGCATCTTGTCCAAAATCCCTGAAACTCACAAAAAGGTCATGAATATTGATATTCTCGGCCTGCAGCCGCGCTACTATTTCATACCGGTCAGCATTACTGAGGTCTATGGAAAATTGACCCACATAAGTTCCTTCATCGGCTTTAAGGGTGAGCTTCCCCACCTTAATTTTTTGATTATCGATACTGAGATTTCCTGATATGGAGGAGGCCTCAAAATCCTCGAAGGCAAAACGGTCTATTTCCAGTATTAGATCCAGCTTCAGGTTTTTGGCAAAATCCAGGTTATGATCTTGCTTACCACCGGCTTTGTCGGTCACAAAATCCGACAGGTCTATTTCCTGCGATTTAACCCGGCAATCTACCGTGAGCCCCTCGTTTTCCAGCACCAGAAAATTGAGCACATTCCCCAAAATACCATCCAGGAAAATATCGCTTTTGCCGGTTTTAAAATATAGCCTTTGTACTTTAAGATCATTTCCTGAAAAGCTCAATTCACCGTTAATGCTATTTACGGATTTATCGGAACCCTTAAAGCGGAATTCAGCGTCCTCAATGGTAATATTACCTTGGGTAACGGCTTTTTTAAGCTCGGTGGCTTTTATGTTACTAAGGGAACTGAACTGATTTTTCAAATTCAAATCCACTAACAACTTACCTTCAGGATTCTGAATGGTATCTATCGGAAACAGCAATAACCATTCGGCCAAATCGAGATCAGAACGTAATTTAAGATCCACAAAGGGACTGGCCATGTTCTTTATAAAAAGTGAGCCTTCAATATTTCCGGTTTTACCACTACCCTTAAAACTTTCCAGCTTTAAATCCCGTTTGCCTTTTTCATTGGAAAAGGTACCGGAACAATTGATATTGGTAATACTGGCCTTATGATAGCCGTTTAAAGCGGCATCATCCGCAGTAAAATCAAGCTTAAACTGAGGGTCAACACCATCGGCAAATCGCCCATCAAAACGGAGGACTGCTTTTCCCTTGAGCTTAGCCTCTTCAAAGGAGTACCAGCCTTGGGTGGCCAGGAGGTTTTGTAATTTTTCAAGGGCTAGGGAATTGGCAGTAGCCCTTATACGGGTTTGCTCACCGATTACACATTTCACCTCAATATTTTGTCCTTCCCAACTAATGTTGGCCGGTTTTATGAGGGTGGAATCGGGATAACCACTTAACTGGAATTCGGTCTTTAGCGGCATTTGAGCGAGGTACTTACGCTCCCCTACCGTTAATTCATTTATCACCAGAGCTCCTTTACTTTCAAGCTGATAGTTACTGGTTTCAAAATTGCCGTTAAAAACCAGCTTATCCAGTAAAATATCCGTGTAAAAGTCTGCGGAATGGCCGTGTACTTTTGTTTTTACGTTCCTGAGGTTTACCTGCTCCAAAACAAACAGTTCACCGGAGGAGGTGGTATCCTCCCTCCAGATACGAAAGTTATCACGCCCCCTGTCTCTGAGGTGAATATGAACGATGGCATTTTCAAGGCTGAGTTCATTTACCGAAACCGAAGAAAACAGCACCTGCCAAATACTGAACTGAAGGTATAATTCCCGGGCATAAACCAATGTATCGCCCGGCTGGCTGTAGGCCCCCTGCGAAAACACATCTTTAAACACAAAGGAGGCACTGGGAAACTTCCTCAGGCTTACATCCACCGATGAAACCTCCACCGGAACGGTAAGTTGCTTATTGATCTCGCTTACGAGGAGGCCTGAAAATTTTTCACGATTGGCATACAGTATGGCCGTTAATATTAAAAAAAGGGCCAGCAATACACCCAACACTATTGCGGTAAGCCTGAAAAGTTTTTTACCCATTGCCAATTGCAAACGCTAAAACGCTACTAAAAAGTTTGGGGGCCAAAATAAAAAAAGCCCGTTTCCGGGAAACGGGCTTTTACCTGATATCTTTATTTTCCCCCCTCAGGATTTTTGCACTTTAAATCCGAACCTCTCAAGAAAATCGATTTTTTCCTGGATTACTTTACCTTCTCTTTTCTTAAGTTCTTTGTTAATGCTTCTCTTTAAAGCCTCCAGTTCCTCAACGGAGAGTTTCCCAAGAAATTGAGTAGCAAATAACGCCTTCAAAGTTTTGTTGTTGTTTTGGTTTTCACGTAAAGTGTGTACCAAAACACCGGGTGTTATTTTTCTTTTTGCCATAATGATGAATTAATTAATTTCCTTCAAAAGTAATCACTAAAATTTAACATACCTAACTCGTGATAATTAACCATTCATTTTTAAAAACTGCACTTCTTTTTCTGAGAGGTAACGCCACTGTCCTCGGTTCAGGTTCTTTTTGGTAATACCGGCAAAAAACACCCGATCCAGCTTGCTAACTTCATAGCCCAGGCTTTCAAATATCCTGCGCACAATACGGTTACGGCCGCTATGTAAAATAACCCCGATATTATTTCGCGACTTACCTTCTATGTATTGAATATCGTCCACTTTTATGGGACCATCTTCCAGTTCCAGGCCATCCTGTATCTTGTGAAAATCAGCTTTGGTAAGGTTCTTATCCAGCCCAACCTCATAAATCTTACGCGCCCCGTGTGAAGGGTGAGTAAGTTTTTTGGCCAGGTCGCCATCATTGGTGAACAGAAGCACTCCGGTAGTTTTACGGTCGAGCCGCCCTACCGGGTAAAAGCGTTCACCTCCGGCATTGCTCAAAAGCTCCATCACCGTTTTCCTGGCTTTGGGATCGTCCGTGGTAGTAATAAAGCCTTTCGGTTTATTGAGAACCATATATACCTTTTTTTCCTGCTTTATTTCGGCACCATTAAATTTTACCTGATCCGTGGGCTTCACCTTGTAGCCCATTTCGGTAATGGTTTTTCCGTTTACCTCCACCAAACCGGCTTTTATGAGATCATCGGCTTCGCGCCTGGAGGCGATGCCCGAATGGGCCAGAAATTTGTTTAAGCGAACCAGGTCTTTGTCCCCGTCACGGTTGGCTGGTTTCTTCTCCGCTGAGCCCGGATTTGAAGGTTTTCTTCGAGGTCGATCGGGCCTTTTTCCAGGTCTCTTACTTTGCATAAATATTTTTTTGCAAAGCTATAGATAATTAATTGCCCTGAACAGACGGTTTAGGGTGCCATAACCGTATGTGCGCCTGCCAATTGAGCACTGGAATGTACGCGTGGGGCAAGGGTGAAAAGTTTGTTTTTCAGGTGCGCCATTTGAACCAGGTTCTTGCGTATTTGACTCCCTTGCCCGGGAGAAACTAATGATTCCTCACCCGGAACCTGGTCACCACCCCAAAAAGTAATTACAGGCTCATTTTCCTTTTTCTTTCGGGATAACACGCGTTTTTTCCTGGGTTTATCCAGCAAAGAGCTGATTTCTTCAAATCCAAAGTCGTTGTAAACAAAAGCCTCTTTGGCATTGAACTCCGCCAGGGGAATACCTAACATATAGAGCAGGTTTTTTATCAGAAGCTGGGTAAATTCCTCCTCTCCATAAATTGGAACCAAGGCTATCTCGGAACTGACGTTTGTGAAAGTGTAGGTATGATCTGGCCCGCTTTCTGAGCCCGGGTATATGTAAATGGTAAGCTGTTCATCAAAAACCGGTAGCTGGTAATTTTTCCAGTCTTCAACCAGGCTTTCCGGCTGACCGAGATACTCACGGGTAGGAGCAAAAACAAAGTGGATGCTTTGACCGGCAAAGGCCTCATTTACCTGTGGTTTGATTTTGTGAATCAGCCTTTCCAATGGGTAGCTCCCGTGATCTTCACCTACTTTTACAAAGCCCAGGTTGATATAAATATCACCCTGAAGGCTTGTTAGGCCGTTCGATTGCGCAAAGCCGGAATTCAGAAAAAAACAAATGAGGAAGACGTAAAGATTTCGCATCATCAATTCAATTTTGATGGTGCAAAGTAGTAATATTTTTACAGAATTATACTACAATAAATGAAATATTTCTGTAGCCGTTGACCCAAAACCTCTTTAAAATTCTGTTTTTCAGTTATTTAAAAATTATATTCGAATACAATATTTATCCGGGATAAAATGCTTCTTTGAAATGCTCCAACCTGAATTCGGGTTTAAAGGTAATGCTAACCACATCGAATTGAAGGTCCTTTTGAAGGTCTTCCGCTTCAGCGTAGGCGTTGGCCGCCTTAATCAAATGCTTCTGCTGTGCTTTACTGATAAACTCATGGGGATTTCCGAACCGATTGCTTTCACGCGCTTTCACTTCTACAAAGGCAATATGATCGGGCCCTTCGGCAATAATATCCAGTTCAGCCTTTCGGAAACGCCAATTGCGCTCCAATATGCGGTAACCTTGTTCCGATAAATACCGGCAGGCTTCTTCCTCACCCCTTTTACCCAACTCATTATGCTCCGCCATCTTCAAAAATCAGTTCAACGGAATTTCCCACCCTCAAGCTGGCCCTACGGCCAAAAATAAGGGTTTGATTATCCTGAACATGACCGGCCGGGAAACCAAAGCACACCGGGAAGTTATACGATTGAACCGTGTCCGCTACAATTTCTTCCGCGGTTTTACCGAAGGGTACCTGGTTATCGTTCATATCGGTTAACCCGCCTACTACAAGCCCTGATATATTCTCCAAGTAGCCATTTCTTTTAAGGTTCATCATCATCCGGTCAATATGATACAGGTATTCGTCCAGATCTTCGATAAACAGTATATCACCTTCGGTTTGCAAACTGGTTTCCGAACCCATCTGGCTGTATAATACCGACAGGTTACCACCGGTTACCCGGCCCCTGGCTTCGCCATTTCTATTAAGGGGGTGCGCTTCGGCTTGCAAAGTGAGCTTTTCCCCGAAAAATGCCTTCCGCAGACTCTCCAGGCTGGACGGGGTGTTATCCGGAAAACCGAAGGGCATAGGCGCATGGAGGCATTCAATCCCAATTTTCCGGAGTTTGTTCAGGAGTACGGTAACATCACTGTACCCGCATATCCACTTAGGACGACTAATCAGTGGGAAAAAATTGATTTCATCGATAATCCGAACCGTACCGTAACCACCGCGCACACAGATAATGGCTGCTACATCCGGGTCATCTATAAATCCCTGGAAATCGGCCAATCGCTGTTCATCGGTGCCGGCAAACTGGCGATCACTTTTAAAAAGATTAGGAGCCAGTTTCACCTTGAGCCCCCAGCTTTCGAAAAGGTCGATGGAAAAGTTAAGCTCTTCCTTCGAAATTTTTCGAGCCGTAGAAACCAGGCCTACCACATCGCCCTTCTTTAAAACCGGTGGACTAATCAACGTTGCGCATTTTCCAGTTTCCTCAAATACATCTGAATGGTATTTTCAAGTCCGTAATATAAGGCATCCGATATAAGGGCATGACCAATGGAAACTTCCAGCAGACCGGGTACGGAACGGGCAAAAAACTCCAGGTTATCGAGATTAAGGTCGTGACCGGCATTCAGGCCCAGGCCATTTTCAGCCGCCATTTCAGCCGCTACCACGTAAGGAGCCACGGCATTATCAGGATCGTAAGCATAGCCACGCGCATATTCCTCGGTGTACAATTCAATACGGTCGGCACCGGTAGCCGCAGCCGCGTTTATGAAGTCTTCATTGCACTCCATAAACAGCGAAACCCGGATTCCGCTCCCTTTTATACGTTTCACCACTTTCTTTAGAAAATCAGCTTCTGCCAGGGTATCCCAACCGGCATTGGAGGTAAGTACATCCGGTGGATCGGGCACCAGGGTAACCTGCTGTGGTTTTACCTCTTCCACCAATTGTAAAAAGTCTTCCGAGGGATAGCCTTCTACGTTGAACTCCGTTTGAAGATGAGGAGCTATATCCCGAACATCCTGGTAGCGGATATGCCGCTCATCCGGGCGGGGATGAACAGTTACACCTTCGGCACCAAAACGTTCGCAGTTCAGGGCGGCCTCCAAAACATCGGGAACCGAGCCACCACGGGCATTCCGCAGGGTGGCTATTTTATTGATATTAACGCTTAAACGAGTCATCGAAGCAAAGATAAAAACCTTAAGTTTGCTTGTATCTATGAATGTTTCCAAACATCAATTAAACGATATAAAACCCCTCCAGGTTTCGGAGTCCGTAAAGGATGTACTGGACCTGATGGAAGAGCTCAAATTCACCCATTTACCGGTGGTGGAAGCTTCTAATCGCTACCTGGGCCTGGTGGATGAGGATGATCTGCTGGAAATTGAGGACGATACACAGACGATCTCGGTCCACCAGCGTTTGTTAAAACCTTATTCGGTTGATGAATCGGCCGACCTCTTTAAGGCCATCCAGGTTATAGGAGTCGGACAACTAAGTATGTTGCCCTTAACGGATCAGGATGATTACTACAAGGGGTATATATGCACTGGTGAGTTATTGCAGGACCTGGGCCGCCAATTAAGCTTTAGCGAAAACGGCAGTACCGTGGTACTGGAAGTATCGGTGCGCGATTATCAGCTTTCACAAATAGCCCATATTGTTGAAAGTGAAGATGCCCTTATACTGGGTTTTTTGATGAAAAACTCGGGTGAGATGGACAATATAGAGTTGAGCCTTAAAATTAACCAGAAGGATATTACGCGCATCCTCAAATCCCTGGAACGGCATAATTACAAAGTATTGCAGGTACACCATGAAAGCCTGTTTGACGATACGCTGGAACAGCGTTATGAAGCCTTGATGAAGTACCTCAATATGTAGTGTTATGAAGGTAGCCGTATTTGGAAAATTGATTACCCCGGACTCGCGCCCCTTTATTGAAAAGTTACACCGGGATCTGCTCAGCTTTGACGCGGAAATAATCGTTTACAAAAGACTGAACCGTTTTATACAGGATCACTGTGACCTGGGTCTGGACTTCGAGGAATTTTCCAATTACCGGGAATTACACGCTGCCAAACCTGACTTTTTGATCACTATCGGTGGTGATGGCACCATACTCGATGCGGTTACACTGATCCGGGATTCCGGCATACCCATTTTAGGAATCAATATTGGCCGGCTGGGCTTCCTCTCGAACGTAAGCCGCGAGAAAATTACCGATGCCATTGCGGCATTGCATGAAGAAAATTACAGCATTGACGAGCGTTTTGTACTGGCCATGGAGAGTGCTGATTTAAACCTGGAAATACCCTTTGCACTAAACGAAGTTACGGTAAGCCGCAAGGATACCACAGCTATGGTTACGGTACATACCTGGATTAATAACGAGTACCTGAATAGCTATTGGGCCGATGGTTTAATTATATCCACTCCAACGGGCAGTACGGGTTATTCACTGAGCTGTGGCGGACCTATTATCATGCCGGGTTCCGAAAGTTTTGTAATTACCCCCATTGCTCCGCACAATCTCAACGTAAGGCCATTCGTTATTCCCAACAAATATTCCATCCGGCTAAAGGTAGAAGGACGGGAAAAACAGTTCCTGGTTTCACTGGATTCCCGCATCTATTCGCTGGACTCCGGATCAGAGCTGACGGTAAACCTGGGAAGTTTTAGAATCCGAATGATAAAGACTGAAATTCAGAATTTTGCAGAAACTTTAAGAAATAAATTACTTTGGGGTTTGGATCGCAGGAATTAAACCACCTTAAGCGGCCGGCTTCATACGAAATGGTTATATTTGCCCTCATTTTCGCGGAATGAAGATTAAGCAACTCATTTTCAAAATATTACTCGCTGTTTTCTGGCTCCCAGCCTCAGGACAATACACTGAAATAGGCTTCTTTGGCGGGGGTAGTCATTTTATAGGTGACGTGGGAGATTATGGCCTGCACCTCCCCAAGGGTTATGCCTTTGGCGGCTTTGTGCGCTACAATCTCAACGAAAGATGGTCCTTCCGGTTACAGGCTAATTACGGAACAGTAGCTAATGAAGACAGCACATCCGGTTTCGGTTACCGTCTTAACCGGAACTTGCATTTTAGCTCCACCATCCTGGAAGGAAGCCTGATGGCGGAATTCAATTTCCTGGAGTTTGAGCCCGGCACCAAGCACAACCATACTCCTTATGTAATGGCTGGTTTTGGCATTTTTAAGTTTAATCCCAAAGCCAGTTACCAGGGCGAGGAATATGAATTGCAACCCCTGGGTACTGAAGGCCAGGGCACCAGAGCCAACAGTGAAGGCCCCTATCCGCTTGCCTCTTCTTTTATGATTTTTGGGATGGGTTACAAATTTGCCATCGGTGAATTTACCTCCATTGGTATTGAAAGCACCTTTAGAAGCACACGTACTGATTACCTCGATGATGTAAGCGGTTATTATGCCGACCCCGAAATTATCGAGGCTGAGAACGGCCCGGTGGCGGCCGCGCTTTCCGATCGGAGCATTTTGGAAGGTGATAAGGAAAACCTGTATCGTGGCAATCCTCAAAATAACGATTGGTACATCTTTACCGGCCTTACGCTACAGTTCAAATTCGGGGATCTCTATGAGAAATGCGCAAGCTTTGTTGGAAAATGAGCCTGAAGGAACAAATCAAACAAAACCCCTTACCTAAACACATTGCCATTATAATGGATGGCAACGGCCGCTGGGCTAAAAAAAAAGGCTACCTGCGCGCCATCGGCCATGAAAACGGAGTAGATGCCCTCCGTAATATTGCTACGGCTTCGGCCGAAGCCGGTGTTCGCTACTTAACCGTTTATGCTTTTTCCAGCGAAAACTGGAACCGCCCTAAAACTGAAGTGACTGCCCTGATGGCCCTCTTGGTAAGCAGCCTTCGAAAAGAGCTAAAAACCCTTACCGAAAACAAGATTCGGCTCAATACCATCGGTCACACCGATAGCCTTCCTAAAAAATGTCAGAACGAGTTGGCCGAGGTTATTCAAAAAACCAGCGACCTTACCCATATGACCTTAACGCTGGCCCTTAGCTACGGCAGCAAAGAGGAAATCACAGACGCTATTAAAACATTGGCGCACCAGGTAAAAACGGGCGAGCTAAACCCCGATGATATTACTGAAGAACATATAAACCAAAACCTGTACACCGCTAATATGCCTGATCCTGATCTGCTCATCCGCACCAGTGGCGAATACCGGATCAGCAACTACCTACTTTGGCAAATTGCCTACTCTGAGTTGTACTTCACCGATAAGTTGTGGCCTGATTTCGGGGCTGAAGACCTTTATGAAGCCATATGGAATTACCAGCACAGAGAAAGGAGGTTTGGTAAAATCAGTGAGCAATTAAATTCCTGAACCGAGAATGCGAAGAATGATTTTGTGCCTTGCGGCACTTATTGTATTTAATATATCCTACGCTCAGATTTCAACTACCAAAAGCCTGCAACAACTAGCCGTTGAAAGTGGAGGTATGTATGAGATCGGTGGTATCACCATAAGCGGTTCCGAAAACCTGGATCGCCAGGTGATCCTGTTGATCTCCGGTTTGAAAGTAGGTGAAAAAATTGAGCTTCCCGGGGAAGAAACCACGCGCGCTGTTAAAAATTTATGGGCGCAAAGGCTGTTTGACGATATCGGCATTTACGTTACCGAAATCAAGGGCAACGTAGTATTCCTGGAAATAAGGCTTAAGGAACTGCCTAAACTCAGCAAGTATTACATCAAGGGTATTAAAAAATCTAAACAGGATAATCTTCGAGAAGAATTAAACCTTTCCAGCGGGACTATCGTAACCGAAAACCTGATTGTAAACACCGAGAACATTGCCCGCGAATATTACGTCCAAAACGGATACCTGAACGCGGATGTGGACGTGGTGAAAAGCATAGATACCACCACCAATAATGCCGTTATACTGGGGGTAATTGTGGACCGCGGTGAAAAAGTAAAAATTCGCGATATAGAATTTGAGGGCAACGATAACATTTCCGATTACAAGCTGCGTAAGGCCATGAAGGAAACCAAGCGTAAACGCATTTGGAACATCTTCAAATCCTCCAAATTCATTGAAGACGAATACGAGGAAGATAAGCGCAAGATCATTGAAAAGTACAACCAGAACGGTTACCGGGATGCACGCATTGTGAATGATTCTATTTATAAGATAAAGAATGACCGCCTGCGTATAGACATCAATATCGAGGAAGGAAGAAAGTATTACTTCCGCGATATAACCTGGTTGGGGAACACCAAATACAGTAATGAAACTCTTTCTAAAATACTGAGTATAGAAAAGGGAGATGTGTATGATGCCGCTTACCTTCAGGAACGCCTCTTCCTCGATCCGCAGGGAGGTGACGTAAGTTCACTATACCTGGATAATGGCTACCTCTTTTTTGACCTGAACCCGGTAGAAGTACTGGTGGAGAATGACTCCATCGATATGGAAATGCGGATCAGGGAAGGTCGCCAGGCTACCATTAATAAGGTAACTGTTATAGGTAACGACCGCACCAATGACCACGTGATTATGCGGGAACTGCGCACCAAGCCGGGTGAACTCTTCCGAAGGTCGGACATTCAAAGGAGTATTCGCGAACTGCAACAGCTCGGTTATTTTGAGCCTACCGAACTGAACGTTAACCCCCGTCCTGATGCCGAAACCGGAACGGTGGATATTGAATATTCCGTAGTGGAACGTTCAACCAGCCAGCTGGAGCTGCAAGGAGGTTACGGTGCAGGCCGCATTGTAGGGACACTGGGGCTTAACTTCAACAACTTTTCGGCCCGTAATATTTTCAATAAGGAATCATGGAAGCCCCTGCCTTCCGGTGATGGTCAAACCATTAACCTGAGAGCCCAGAGTAACGGTCTCTTTTTTCAATCTTACAGCGCTTCCTTTACGGAGCCCTGGCTGGGCGGCAAAAAGCCCAACTCGCTTACCGTTTCGGTTTACCACAACATTCAAAACCTCAACGGCCGTCCTAAGGAAGACCCCTTACGCCAGTCGCTAAACATTACCGGGGTAACCCTCGGGCTGGGTCAGCGCCTCAAATGGCCGGATGACTATTTCACGCTTTACAACGCAGTGGATTACCAGGTGTATCGACTGAGAAGGTATCCCCTGGCGGGCATACAGTTTACCGATGGCCAGGTACACAATGTTACTTTCCGGAGTACTTTGGGCCGTAACAGTACTGATTACCCTATTTATCCAAGAAGAGGTTCGCTTTTTAATATTACCATGGAGGCTACTCCGCCTTACTCATTGATTAACGGCCGAGACTATTCCTCCCTGAGTGACCCCGATAAATACGAGTTGCTGGAATACTATAAGCTGAAGGTGAACAGCAGCTGGTTTACCGAAATATTTAACAAAACAGTAATTAAAACGGCTGGTGAATTCGGGTTTTTAGGGTCCTACAATGAAGAGGTGGGTTTACCTCCCTTCGAACGTTTCTTCGTAGGTGGTGACGGGCTTCAGAACTTTGTGCTGGACGGTCGCGAAATTATCGGTTTGAGAGGTTATCCCAACAACTCCATTGTTCCCGGAGGTTTGGGTGCCAACAACCTTGGTGGTGCCTTGTACAATAAATTCACGCTGGAACTCCGGTACCTCATCACTGAAAACCCCAGTGCACAGATATTTGTCCTGTCTTTCCTGGAAGCTGGAAACAATTACGATACTTTTGAGAACTATGAGCCGTTTAAGTTAAAACGATCGGCCGGTGGTGGAGTGCGCATCTTTATGCCGATGTTCGGACTGTTAGGTATTGATTTCGGGTACGGTTTCGACCCCTTCCCCGGCTCTCTCACACCCTCCGGTTGGAACACGCATTTCATTATTGGCCAGCAATTTTAATTTAATTATTTTCGCCCGGCTTATGAGGACTTCTCTGCTATTTTTGTTTGGTCTGGTTTTTGGAACCCAGCTATTTGCACAACGATTTGCCATAGTTGATACCGAGTTGATCTTAACCAAAGTTCCCGAGTATAAGCAAGCTCAAAATCAATTAGACCAGTTGGCTACCCGTTGGCAGGGTGAAGTAGAAGCCCTGCAATCCGAGGTTAATGCTTTGCAAAAAGCCTATAACGCGGAAAAAGTTCTTTTAACAGAGGAAATGCAGCAGGAACGCCTGAATGCAATTAAGGATAAAGAGCAGGAAGTAAAAGAATTGCAACGCAAGTATTTTGGCCCGGCTGGCGATGTTTTTAAAAAAAGGCAGGAGCTTATCCGACCCATTCAGGACCAGATTTACAATGCCGTGCAGGAAGTGGCACGCAGGCGAAAGCTGGATGTTGTATTTGATAAAAGCAGTGACCTGATCACCCTATACAGCAATGATAAGGTGGATATTAGCGAGGAGGTGCTGGAAAAATTAGGTTATAAATAAAATAGAAAAACAGTTACAATGAAAAAACAACTAGCGACTTTGCTATTGGCTTTAGGATTAATGACGAGCTTCAGTGCAATGGCTCAGCAAAAAATCGGTCACATCAATGCCGATGAGCTTCTGCAATTGATGCCCGAAACTAAAACTGCTCAACAGCAACTGGAAACTTACGGCCGCCAGTTGGAGAAGGATCTCAAGGAAATGGAGACCGAACTTCAAACGAAGGTGAATAGTTTTCGCGAAAACCAGAAACTGATGACTGAACTGTCCCGTGAAACTAAATCAAGGGAAATTCAGGAGTTACAACTTCGCATCCAGGAATACAGTCAAAAGGCTCAGGAAGATCTGCAGCAAAAACAGGTAGAACTTCTCTCACCTATTATAGAAAAGGCTACCAAAGCTGTACAGGATGTGGCGAAGGAAAACAACCTGGCTTATGTACTGGATAGCTCACCCAGTAAGGCGGTGGTAATTTTCACCGCGGACAATAGTGAAGATCTTATGAAAAAAGTAAAAGCCAAACTGGGCATTACCAATTAACATACTGAATTATTGAAGTATATTCGAAACCGCTGATCCTGAAGATCAGCGGTTTTTTTTATTTTGTTGACAATGGCCAAACCCATCGGGATATTTGACAGTGGTGTAGGTGGACTTACAGTAGCCGCAGCTATTAAGGAACTTCTTCCTGAGGAATCGTTTATATACTTTGGCGATACCCGGCATGCCCCTTACGGTGATAAATCCCGGGATACCATTCAAAAGTATTCTACTGAAATTACCCGGTTTTTGCTGGAACAGGACTGCAAAGCCATAGTTATTGCCTGCAATACCGCTTCAGCCCTGGCTTACGAGAAATTGAAGGAAAAATTCTCCGATGTTCCCATGATCAACGTGGTAGATCCCGTGGTGGACTACGTAGCGGAGAATACTCATGGTAAGATTGGCATTATCGGAACCCGGGCTACTATTAAGTCGGGTATTTATAAAAAGAAGCTACTGGAAATAAACAATAAGCTAAAGGTGGTTTCCAAAGCTACGCCCCTGCTGGTGGGTATTGCCGAAGAAGATTTTACCCATACCGAAATCAGCCGTCACGCCATCAAGCAATACCTGGATAATAAGGACTTTAAAAACGTGGCTTCCCTCATCCTGGGCTGCACCCATTTTCCTCTTTTTCAAACCGAGATTGAAAGTTTTTACCAGGGCAAAGCGGAAATTGTAGATTCACCGGAATTGGTGGCAGACCGCCTCAGCCATATTTTATCCGACCATGGCCTGCATAATAAAGACCAGGAAAAAGAAGCCTCCTATGATTTTTATGTTTCGGAAAAAACCGGAGCTTTTTCGAGTATCGCGCGTAACTTTTTTGGCGCTGATATCCGGCTCAAGGAAAAGGTTCTTTCCTGATTTAACCCTTTAAAAAATTATCTACCACCTCTTTAAATTCGGAGGGCTTTTCAGCGTGTAGCCAATGACCTGCGCCTTCAATGGTGTCAAGCTTTGCCTCCGGAAAATGCTCCTGAATATTCGCCTCATCTTCATCCTGGATATACCAGGAATTACCCCCGCGCACAAATAGGGTTTCTCCACGAAATATTGCATTAGGCGGTAAAGGCTCTCCCACCTTTCCAACTTCACGGGCAATAACCTCCACGTTGAAACGCCAGGCCAGCCTACCCTTTTCCTTCCAGTACAAGCTTTTTAAAAGAAACTGCCGGGTACCTTCATCTTCAATTTCAAAGGCTTCTTCCGCTTCTCCACGCGAATTGAGATTCTCAAGATCCAGCGACTGCAGGGCTTCAATAATTTTTTGGTGGTGCGGCTTATACGGTTTGGGGGCTATATCGGCTACTACCAGTTTTTCCACCCGCTCCGGGTTAAGTACGGAAAAAAGCATCCCTACCTTGCCCCCCATACTATGGCCCAACAAAAGGGCTTTTGAAATTTTATGCTCATCAAGGTACTGCAGCAGGTCATCGCTCATGAGCTCATAGGAGAACTCATCGCTGTGCGGACTTTTACCGTGATTACGCATATCCAACAGGTGTACCTGGTAGTTTTCGGACCACTTTCTACCCAGGGTTTGCCAGTTGTCACCACTGCCAAAAACACCGTGCATAATAATGAGGGCACTCCCCTCACCCATAATTTTAGAATGTAGCTTCATACAATTGACATTTCAAACTGCCCATACCACTTTTAGTTCACGCTTAAGGGCCTGCAATATTTGCTACTTTTGCGCGCAAAGCGCGAAAATACAATGCCTGAACCAAAGAGATATACTGTTACTGCTGCACTTCCCTATGCCAACGGGCCGGTCCACATAGGACACCTGGCCGGTTGTTATTTGCCTGCCGATATTTACGTTCGTTACCTGAGGCAAAAAGGAAAAGCAGTTAAGTTCATCTGTGGTTCCGATGAGCACGGTGTGGCCATTATAATGAAGGCCAAGGCCGAAGGCATAAGCCCTCAGGAAGTGGTTGACCATTACCACGAAACCATGCAAACCGCTTTTAAAGGCCTGGGCATCAGTTTCGATATTTATTCGCGCACATCCCGTAAAATTCACCATGAAACCGCTTCGGATTTCTTTCTTAAGCTCTACGAAAAAGGAGCTTTTACTGAAAAGGAAACCGAACAATATTACGATCCCGAAGCAGAGCAATTTCTGGCGGATCGTTACATCGAAGGAGAATGCCCGAATTGCCACTTTCCCAATGCCTATGGCGACCAATGTGAGAACTGTGGCACCTCCCTCAGCCCAACTGACCTTATAGAACCACGCTCCCGGCTTTCTGGGGCCACCCCCGAACGCAGAAAAACCACCCACTGGTTTTTGCCTTTAGATCATCTTTCGGGAAGAATTAAGGCTTACGTTCAATCACACAAAGACTGGAAGCCCAATGTGTACGGTCAATGTATGAGTTGGCTGGATGAGAGCGGAGGTTTGCAGGCGCGCTCCATGACCCGCGACCTGGACTGGGGCATCAAAGTTCCGCTACCCGATGCCGAGGGCAAAGTTTTATACGTTTGGTTTGATGCTCCCATTGGCTACATTTCCGCTACCAAGGAGCTATTGGGTGACCAGTGGGAAGAGTGGTGGAAAGATGAAGACACCTCGCTGATCCACTTCATCGGAAAGGATAACATTGTTTTTCACTGCATCATTTTTCCGGCTATGTTAATGGAACACGGTGAATTTATTTTACCGGATCAGGTACCCGCCAATGAATTCCTGAACCTGGAAGGCAAGAAAATTTCAACCAGCCGCAATTGGGCGGTATGGCTGCACGAGTACCTGGATGATTTCCCGGACCAGCAGGATGTGTTGCGCTACGTTTTATGCGCTGCTGCACCGGAAACCAAGGATAACGACTTTACCTGGAAGGATTTCCAAACACGTAATAACAGTGAGCTGGTGGCTATTTATGGCAACTTTGTAAACCGGGTGCTGGTGTTAATGCAAAAGTACTATGAGGGGGTAGTTCCCAAACCCGGATCGTTTACCGATGTGGACCGTGAACTACTAAACCTTTTGGAGAGTAGCCCTGAAAAGATCGGTGCCAGCCTGGAGCAATACCGGTTCAGGGAAGCCTTGAATTCTTACATGCAACTGGCGCGGGCCGGTAACAAGTACCTGGCCGATGAGGAGCCCTGGAAACAGGTTAAAACCGACCCACAACGCACCCAAACCATACTTTACCTGGCCACCCAGGTGTGCGCGGCCCTGGCCCAATTAGGAGAGCCCTTTTTACCCTTCACCTCCAAAAAGCTACGCTCCTTTTTGGGTATTGAATTATTGGATTGGCAAGCTTGCGCACGCCAGGAGTTTGTGGCCGCTGGACAGTTGGTAAGCAAGGGTGAATTGCTGTTTCAAAAAGTGGAGGATGAGAAAATTGACCTTGAACTGGAAAAACTAAAGCAAAAGAGCATGGAGAAAACCGTAGTCCCATCCGAGCCTTTAAAGGAAGAAGTCGCTTTCGATGACTTCGCTAAAATGGACATACGTACAGGTACCATACTATCCGCTGAACCGGTTCCCAAAACCGATAAACTCTTAAAGCTAACCGTGGATATAGGTGTTGAGAAGCGAACCATTGTTTCCGGTATTGCGGAGCACTTCAAACCAGAAGATATTATTGGCCAACAGGTTTCGGTATTGGCCAACCTGGCTCCCAAAAAACTGCGCGGAGTAGAGTCTAAGGGTATGATACTGATGGCTGAAAATAACAGCGGTAAGCTGGAGTTTGTACGTCCGGGTGAATCCTTTGAAAATGGGTCGGTAATCCGGTAGTTTTAGGTACTGTGCTGGGGTCGGTAGCGTTTCAATTCCTCCTTTTGAAGAGATCTGAATTTTATCTTTTGAAAATAAGGTTCGCGAAGAAAACTCAAGTTCTAAAACCGAGGATTTAATCTCGTGACTTAGCCAATCCCCGACCCCCCTAATCTCAGCCATGAGAAGGTTGGTGCGTTTTGGACATTGAACTTATCAGCCCGGAGATTAGAAAAGCTCAATTCATGCGGTAGCCATCTGTTTATTATACCGCCCCCGGTATTCCACCGGAGTCATTCCAACCAGTCTTTTAAACACATCTCTAAATGCCTTAGTATCCGAATACCCTACGTCAAACATCACTTCAGAAATTGTTTTCATCCCCCGCTCCAATTCTTTTTTGGCCGCCTCTACTCTTACCCGCTGCAGGTACTCAATAATCGTGTTTGCCGTAGAGTTTTTAAACCTGCGTTCAAAAGATCGCCTGCCGAGTCCAATCTCTTCGCAAATATGCTCTACCGTAACTTTATCCTGAAAATGGGACTCGATATATCGCTGGGCCTTCAGTACTTCCTTGTCCTGGTGGTTTTTTAATCCGATGAATACCACAAACGGAGATTGGCTTAACCGATCTATGTCTATCATATAGGCCTTCGCGGCCATTATAGCCACTTCCCTCCCGGCATAACGCTCGATCAAATAAATAAGCAGGTTGGTAAAAGCCAGCGCCCCTCCACTGGTATAAATGCGGTCGCATTCGCTTACCATACGCTCATCTTCCAGTATAGCCTTCGGGTACAACCGCCTGAAATCTCCGGCCGCTCCCCAATGGGTAGAACATCTTTTACCATCCAGCAATCCCATTGATCCCAGGAAAAAAGCTCCCACACACATACTCACCAGGTCGGCTCCATTATGGTACTGCTTCACAATCCAGGGTACCATTTCTCTATTCCTCTGCAATACTTCTTCCGGATTCCCAAAAGTAGCCGGTATGATGATCACATCCGCATGATCCACCTCATGAATCAAAAGATCGGTAGTAATGGCATAAACCTGTCCGTAAGGCTTTACCTGTCTTGACAAGCCAACGATCTTGATATCAAATGGAGGAGTCGCAATGTTCTCATTTACCCATTGAAATAACTGCCTGGATAAATCCAGGTTAACAATACTAAACTCGCCCTCGGGAGCAATTAAAGCGATTTTTTTCATGAGTAAAAGGTAGGCAATATCCCTGTCGTATTCACCCCTCTAATTAGTCGTTTTCTCACCCTCAACAGCATCGGAAGAACCCTTAGTTTTGAATAAACTCAAGCGTATGGAAAAACAAGAATTGTGGCTCAACCTACCGGTTAAAAATCTCCAAAAGAGCAAGGAGTTCTTTCAATCCCTTGGATTTAAATCTACCAGGGACGTTCCCGGAATGGTGGGCTTTACCATCGGGCAAGTACCTGTAATGATGGTAGCGGAACCGGATTTTAAAAGGTATGCTTCCCATGCGGTTGCCAACACTAAAAATGGAAGCGAGCTACTAATTTCGGTTGATGCTCCTGACCGGGCTTATGTAGATGGAATGGCCGATAAGGTAGCCAGGGCCGGAGGGACTGTTTTTTCAGAGCCCCAGGAAGTCCAGGGATGGATGTACAACATGGGTTTTGCTGACCCGGACGGCCACCGCTGGAATATTGTTCACCTGGATTGGGATAACCAGCCTGAAGAATAGATTATGAATCCTGTAGTACACTTTGAATTACCCTACCACAATGCTGACAGAGCATCCAAATTTTACAGAGCTGTGTTTGGCTGGAAATGTACGATCCTGGGGCCGCAGAAGGGTGATTACATCCTGCTGACCACCTGTGAAAAAGATGCCAAACCCGGCAAGCCTGCCGGGGCTATCGATGGTGGTATGTTCCCTTTTAAGGAAGACTGGCCAGCGCAATATCCCTCTATTGTTATTGGAGTTGGTGATATTGAGGAAAGCATGCAAGCCATATCCCGTCACGGTGGTGAAGTTTTAGGACCACCTCATTCTATACCCGGAACCGGTAAATACGTGGCCTTTATGGATACGGAAGGTTCCCGTTTAAGTATTCTTGAACCTATTTCGATGTAATATGACCAAAATCACAGTAACTCCCGATTGCGGGAACGCACCCCGCAAACAATTTCTGAAAGACTTCAACATTGCCTTTGCCACGGGCGATGCCGATTTCATCATCCGGCACGTCAGTGAGGATATTCGTTGGAATATTTATGGTGACAAGCGCATAGAAAGCAAGGGTGACTTCGCGAAAGAGATCGATGCTATGAAGGAATATACTGCGGATGAAGTAGTTATCCATTCTATTATCACGCACGGACGGGAAGCCGCCTTAAACGGAGAAATGAAAATGGGGGATAAAACCTATGCTTTCTGTGACGTGTATCACTTTACCAGCACCACCGGCAATATTATAACACAGATGGACTCTTATGTAGTACTTATTTCAAATTCAGAAAAATGATAACCGTAAAAACAACCGTTAACAGTGACATTCAAAAAGTTTGGGATTTATGGACCAAACCTGAACACATTACACAATGGAATTTTGCCGCTCCGGAGTGGCATTGTCCCAACGCAATCAATAACCTGGAACCAAACGGAAAATTTTCCTGGCGCATGGAGGCTAAGGATGGCAGCATGGGTTTTGATTATGCAGGAAAATACAATTATATCGATGCCCCTCAACTGATCAAAAAAGAGCTGGAGGACGGCAGGAAAGTAGAAATTACCTTTACGCCAACCCCAAACGGAGTAGAAGTACAGGAAAGCTTTCAGCCGGATGAGAATAACCCCGAACTCCAGAAGAAAGGCTGGCAGGCCATACTTGACAACTTTAAAAGTTACGTAGAATCCCGTTAAATGCTTTCTTCTATAAGAGAGAACGCCTTCATTGCCAAAGGCGACCAATTCCGTTGAGACTACTTCGGGAGTTGTCGCGATCGGATTGTGGTGCAAGGGATGATCAATTGCGCAAAAAAGCCTAAGGAGAAATATGAAGTGCTCAAAATCCCCCGGGACTACGCCCGGGATAAACTTCGATGCCGTTGCTTACGCAACTTGCTACTGGCGCAGCACTATCATGCCTACTTTGTAGCCCCGCTAGCCTGCCTGCCGGTAGGCAGGGAATCCCCCGAGACTGCGTCCGGGATAAACTTCGATGCTGTTGCTCACGCAACCCGCTGCTGGCGCAGCACTATCGTGCCTACTTTGTAGCCCCGCTAGGAATCGAACCTAGATCCTGGGTACCGGAAACCCATATACTATCCATTGTACTACGGAGCCATAATTGGTTGTAAAGTTACAAGGTTGAATGTTTAAGGTTATAACTTTCAACCTTATAAAATTGAACTTTACAACTAAAGTGTAGCCCCGGCAGGAATCGAACCTGCATCAAAAGTTTAGGAAACTTCTATTCTATCCATTGAACTACGGGGCCGCGCTAAGCGGCTGCAAATTTAGAAAAAACTTATACGCACACTATCCATACACAATACATCCGGCTAATTTGAGAGGGTTTCCACACTTTAGGTGCTTTTTTGTATCATTGCGCTATTCGATTTGTTTAAACCTTAATCACTTTTCACCATGAAAAAGTTACTTTTAGTTTTTGCCGCTTCAGCGGTATTGTTCTCTTGTTCTAAAGATGATGACAAGGACACCCAAAACCCTAATACTAACCTTACTCCCGCATCTGTACTGCCCGGAGAGTGGAAAATGATCGGAACCAAGCAGCAAGGTAGCAGCAGCTTCACCGGTGGCTCTATGAGCTGGGTTACCACGGGTTCCAATTTTAAAGGAACTGCCACTTTCAGCACCGGTCCTAATACGGTAGTTAGCAATTTTGGCTATGATTTTAAAATGGAGATGTCTTATGAGATAATGGGGCAAACCACCACACAAACTGTGGAGCAAACCATTCCGCAAACTCCCGCCAATAACACCTGGAGCATTAATTCGGCTGGCCAGTTAACCGGTTTTTCCACGGACCCTAGTGCTAATATGTCTACCATGGATATTACCATTATAAGTGCTACTGAGATAGTGCTGACGGGTGTGGCTCAAATTACACAATCCGTACCGGGTATCGGTTCACAAACGGCTGATGTAGATATTGAGACTACCCTCCAGAAAGTACAATAAAAGGATTTTTAATCTTTGTAAAAAGGCCCCGCAAGCGGGGCCTTTTTTATTTTTTAAGGTTCTTCAGCATATCCTTTACCATATCCTCCAGGCCGTAGTCATTTTGCCAACCCCAGTCTTCGCGGGCTGCGCTATCATCAATACTTTGCGGCCATCCTAAAGCAATGGCATTACGCTCATCAATATTGTAACTCATTTCAAACTCCGGGATATGCCTTTGAATGTGCCCGGCCAGGGTTTGCGGGTCAAAGCTAAAGGCCGCCAGGTTGTAGGAAGTGCGCAGTTTAACCTGCTCAGCCGGAGCCTCCATAATACCGATGGTCGCCTTAATAGCATCCGGCATATACATCATCGGCAAAGCCGTATCCTCCGCCAGGTAACATTCGTACTTCTTATCCTTTAAAGCCTTGTGAAAAATATCCACCGCATAATCGGTGGTGCCCCCTCCCGGTTCAGTCTTGTAGGATATCAGCCCGGGGTAACGGATACTGCGTACATCCACCCCGTACTTTTTATGGTAATAATTGCACCAAAGTTCTCCTGAAAGCTTGCTGATGCCATACACCGTTCCCGGGTCCATTACCGTGTGTTGTGGCGTATCCGTTTTAGGCGTGGTAGGACCAAAGGCCGCAATACTACTAGGCCAATACAGTTTATGAATGTAACCATCCTTGGCTAGTTTAAGGGTATGAAAAAGGCTTTCCATGTTCAAATCCCAGCCCTTTTCCGGAAACTTCTCCGCTGTGGCAGAAAGCATGGCCACCAAGTGATAAACCTGGGTAATTCCATGCTTTTGAATGATCTCCAGCATGCGGTTTCCGTCTTTAGCATCCAGGGTTTCAAACGGGCCACCCTCCATAACCGAGGGCGAGGCATTGCGGATATCTGTAGCTACTACCTTATCGTTTCCATACCCTTCGCGCAATTGTTCCACCAGGTCCGTACCAATTTGGCCGGAAGCTCCCAGCACCAGGATTTTTTCAGACATACTTTACAGTTTGCCGCAAATATACAGTTTGACCTATTTCCGGGATTCCCGGCAAGTAAGGCTTTTTCTTATTTTGTGCTTCTTTAAAACCTGAATGAACAGCCGTTTATCCCGTTTTTTAAAATCACTGGGGCCGGGCATCCTTTTCGCCAGCACCTGCATAGGCGTAAGCCACCTGGTACAGAGCAGCCGGGCCGGTGCTCTTTATGGCTTTGGTTTGCTGTGGGCCGTTTTAATCGCCAATATTCTCAAATACCCCTTTTTCGAATACGGCTCACGCTACGCCAATATTAAAGGGAAGAGTATTATTGACGGCTACCGCCAGAAGGGTTTATGGGTACTGGGGCTATACTTCCTGATTGTAATGGGCTCCATGTTTTTTGTAGCGGCCGCAGTAGGGGCAGTTACGGCAGCCTTTATGGACAACCTCTTTGGCCTTAGTCAGCAGTTTCCCAATCTGGCCGGATGGTGGCCTACGCTCGGGCTTTTTGCTATCTGCATAGTAATCCTCCTTATCGGGGCGTACAAAGTGTTGGACTCGCTGATTAAGATTATTGGCAGCGTACTGCTCATTTCTACATTGGCCGCCTTAATACTCACTCTATTTAAAGGCCCGGTAGCCCAACCTTTTCATTTTTTTGAGCCTTCTGTTTTTAATCCCGGTGATGGGGGCTTCTTGTTCCTCATTGCTTTGATGGGGTGGATGCCTACCGCGCTGGATCTTTCCGCCTGGAACAGTTTATGGACCCTCGAACGTATCAGGCAAACCGGCTACCACCCCAGCCTCAGGGAAACCCTGAATGAGTTCGGTTTCGGTTATTGGACTTCCGCTACACTGGCCCCCTGCTTTGTGCTGTTGGGAGCTTACCTCATTTATGGTTCAGGCCAGGTGCTACCGGCCGCTGCGGGCGACTTTGCCCATGCCATTGTGCAAATGTTTACCCAATCCATCGGTTCATGGAGCTACCTGTTGATCGCGGCCTCCGCCTTTTCCGTGATGTTCGGTACCTGTATTGCCGTGTTTGACGGTTATGCCCGCACCACTGAACGCGTTTTACAGTTATTCCGTTCCCGACCTTCACAACAAGCAACGGCCAACGGCCCTTTATACCGCATCACGCTATTGGCCATTGCCGTGGGAGCCTTACTGATTATCCTTCGTTTTGGGTCGTCCTTAAAATCGCTGGTCGATTTGGCTACCTCCATTTCCTTTGTACTGGCTCCCTTTATTGCCATTCTGAACTTTCGCCTGGTAACCGGTAAAGATATTCCCCAACATCAGCAACCGGGACGCCTGCTACGGTGGCTGAGCTACCTGGGTATCCTTTTCCTGATTGCTTTTTCAGGGATATATGTATGGTGGGTGCTTTAAAAGCTAACTCACTGAAGATGCTTAAATTTGCTGCCCGGAAAATGAAAAGCTGATGGATCCCAACGCTGGTAAAAAAGGATTGTATAATAAAGAAGGCCGTGAGCAACTTCTGAAAAGGTTAGAGGCCGAAGATTTCAAGCGCAGAACGGTTTCCTTTTACCGCTATGTGATTATAGATGATGCCCATGCCCTTCGCGACCGGCTTTACCAGGAATGGCAAGAGCTAAATTGCCTGGGGCGCATTTACCTGGCTGAAGAAGGAGTCAACGCCCAAATGAATGTTCCGGAACACCACTGGGCGGAGTTTGTGGAAAAGCTATATGCCCACCCTGAATTTCGTGACATCCCCTTTAAAATAGCCGTAGAAGACGATGGAAAATCCTTTTTGAAGCTTACCGTTAAAGTGCGCAATAAAATTGTAGCGGATGGCCTGAGCATGGAAGACTATGACGTAACCAACGTTGGCCAGCACCTTAACGCCCACCAATGGAACGAGGCCATGGATAGCGGTAAGGCCATTGTGGTGGATATCCGGAATCATTACGAAAATGAAATCGGTCACTTTGAAGGAGCTCTTTTACCGGAAGCCGAAACCTTTCGTGAGGAATTACCGGAAGTACTGGAAATGCTGAAAGGCAAGGAAGACCAAAAGGTATTGCTGTATTGTACCGGTGGCATACGCTGCGAAAAAACCAGTGCTTACCTCAAGCACCACGGCTTTAAGGATGTCAACCAATTACACGGTGGTATTATCGACTATGCCCGCCAGATCAAAGAGGAGGAACTACCCAACAAATTCCGGGGTAAAAATTTTGTTTTTGATGAAAGACTGGGCGAAGGCATCAGCGGAGAAATAATTTCACGGTGCCACCAATGCGGTGAACCCTGTGACACCCACGTAAATTGTGCGAATAAAGACTGTAACCTGCTTTTTATTCAGTGCAAAGCCTGCGCTGAAAAAATGGAGCACACCTGTAGTGACGAATGCCTGAACGTAATTCACATGGATTTAGAAGAGCAAAAAAAACTGCGCCAGCAAAGAGATCAGAAAAAGCGCTTCCACAGCCATCGTAAACCCGAAGGCAAACTCAAAAAGTTCGGATAGAGCAAGGATGTCAGTATCTCCGAGCCAACCTTTTATTAATCTTGCCGTCTATACAATATCAAACCCTTAATTTCAACCTGATGAAGAATCTACTACTACCTGGTGTAGCTCTATGCCTGATGCTTACCACCAAAACCACACATGCCCAATTTACAGACTCCATGGAGGTTAATACCCTCAAGATAAAAATGTTTGCTGATGGAGGGTTAGGCGAGGTACACGTATTGGACAATGGCACCTATAAACCGTTGTTGTACGCCCAAAACCTGTGGATCGGGGGAAGGGATGCCAACGGCATGCTGCACACCTCCACCCAAACCTACCGGCAGTCCCCTACGCTCATCGGCTTTCGTGCCGGGCCCATCTCCAACGACCCTAATGTAAGTACGGTTTACAACGATGTGTACCATGTAAAACTCCAAACCATCAGTGATTTTGTGAACGGTAACACCAGTGGTATTCCCCCGGAAATTGCCAACTGGCCAGCCCACGGTAACACCATGATGGGGGAAGCCGCTGACCTGGCACCTTTTGTGGATGTGGATAACGATGGCAACTACAACCCCGCCAACGGAGATTACCCGGATATTAAGGGAGACGAAGCTTTATTCGCCATTTTTAATGATCAAAATCACCGCCCCAATGAAGGCATGGGCCTTGAAATACACGCCATGGTATATGCTTACAATACCGGAGGTATTGAAGACAGTATCATTTTTATGGAGTACACGGTTTTCAACCGCACCACCCAATCGTATGTTGATGTTTATATGTCTTCATGGGTAGATTTTGATCTCGGCAATTCCACGGACGACCTTATGGGAACCAACATTGAAGCTGATGCTATTTTCTGCTACAATTCCAATTCCATTGATGCGGGGCCATTGGGTTTCGGAAATTACCTGGCCTCCTGTGGCCTGAGGGTTTTGAAAGGCCCACCCGCAGATTTTTTTGATGGGGTGGATAACGACCGGGATGGCTGCGTAGATGGTGTTTTGATAAATGGCATATGCCAGAGCGAAAGCCCCCCTAATATTCGTGAACATTATAAAATGTCGGGTAGCATGGCCTACGCCCGATCTGGCTCAGGAGGAAATTCTAACACCACTGATCCTTCTGCCCCTCTTCAGTTTTATAATTATATGAAAGGTCTTTGGAAAAACGGTAACCCCTTGGTTATTGAAAGCCCCGATGGTTTTCTGGGGGCTAATAATGGGGATGGATATACCCCGGCCGCTACAGGTACCGCTGTTAACTACATCTACCCCGGGAATAGTGTAGATGCTTCCGGAGCTTTCGGACCGCAGGCCCCGGTAAATTGGTTCGCCTCTCCCAACAACAATTCCGATGTAAGGTCATTGGCTAATATGGGGCCGTTCAGAATACAGGCCGGGCAGTCGTTTAAGGTAGATATGGCCATCGTTTGGAGCCGGGATTCCAGCCTCACCAAAAGCTTTACCAATATCAATGATCGCCTGGATAGCTTAGAAGGGAACTTTAACAACCAACCCGTTCGCAATGTGAGCCTGAGAGACCTCTCTTTGAGAAACGCTTATTCGGTTCTTTATAATACTCGTACTCAAAACTGGATGATTGATAATCATTCGGGCCGGGATCTTCACTTTGACATCGTAACCAGTACCGGGCAATTGCTAAAAACCATTACCGCTCCCAGTGGCTCTCCTACTTCAGTTCCTGCTGGTTCAGTATCCAATGGAGTGTACTTGTTGGTAAACCATGAAGGCGGCCAGGTACATAAGATTATGTACTAGATAACCCCACTTAAACATAGCTCACTGATTTTTGTCATTTTCTGTAGATAAGAATTTATCTAGATTTGAAATTTAAAATCAGTGAGCTATGCCTTTTTATCACCAACTCGGTAAAATTCCCCATAAACGCCATACCACCTTTAAAAAACCGGATGGTGGTTACTACTACGAACAACTTTTCGGTACTGAAGGCTTCAGTGGCATGTCTTCACTATTGTACCATGTTCACCGGCCTACCCAGGTAAAGCAAATAAAAGAGGTTAAGGACGTTACCCCCAAAGTGGCCGTAGCCCGTAACATTACCAGTCGTATGCTACAGGGCTGGCAGGTAAAACCAACTAAGGATTATCTCGATTCGCGAATTCCCGTGCTGGTGAACAACGATCTGCATATTTCACTGGCCGCTCCGCAGGAATCGCAAAAAGACTATTTCTACAAAAATGCCGATGCCGATGAAATGATTTTTGTGCATAAAGGTAGCGGTAAGCTGCGCACCCTTTTGGGCACTATCCATTTTGGATACGGTGATTACCTGGTGGTTCCCCGGGGTATGATTTACCAGATTGAATTTGATACTGCGGATAACCGGCTGTTTATTGTCGATTCCTTCTCACCTATTTACACCCCCAAGCGCTACCGCAATCATTTTGGTCAGCTACTGGAGCACTCTCCCTTTTGTGAGCGTGACCTGCGCACCCCACAGGACCTGGAAACGCACGATGAGAAGGGCGAATTCCCTATAAAAATACGCAAGGAAGGAATGCTGCATGAGTTGGTGTACGCCACCCACCCTTTTGATGTGGTTGGTTGGGACGGCTACAACTTTCCTTATGCCTTCAACATTAAAGATTTTGAGCCGATTACCGGACGTGTTCATCAGCCACCACCCGTTCATCAAACTTTTGAAGCCCACAACTTTGTAGTGTGTTCCTTTTGCCCGCGCCTGTACGATTACCACCCCGAGGCCGTACCTGCACCTTACAACCATAGCAATATTGACAGTGATGAGGTACTGTATTATGTGGATGGTGATTTTATGAGCCGCAATCACGTAGATAAAGGCTACATCAGCCTGCATCCGGCCGGTATCCCGCACGGGCCGCATCCCGGGGCTATGGAACGCTCTATCGGTCAAACCAAAACTGAGGAGCTGGCCGTAATGGTAGATACCTTCAAGCCTTTGCGCCTTACGCAGGCCGCATTGGATATTGACGATGGCGACTATTGGAAAAGCTGGGTGGAAGAATAATCAGAGAAACCCGTTTTTCTTCATCCACTTTTCATTGTACAGCTTGCTGAGGTAGCTAATGCCATGGTCTGGCAGTAGTACCACTACTTTATCCTGCGGGCCGAAGTGTTCACGATATTGAAACACCCCCTCCAGTGCCGCACCTCCCGAGGGTCCGGTCATTATGGCTTCTTCCCGGCTCAATTTCAAAGCTTGTAGCAAGCTGGGTTTATCCTGTACCTGGATAAATTCATCAATGTATTCAAACAGCACGGTGGAAGGAATGATATTTTTACCAACTCCCTCCAGTTTATAGGGCTTAATCTCCGTTTCATCCAACTGGCCGGTACGCGCAAATTTGGTCAGTACCGAACCTACGGCATCCACACCCAAAACCCTTAAAGAGTTTTTTTGCTCCTTCAGGTATTTTGCCGTGCCGGATATAGTACCTCCCGTACCTACGCAGCAAACATAATGAGTGATTTCTCCCCCGGTTTGCTGCCATATTTCGGGGCCGGTGCCGTGGTAGTGGGCTTCCACGTTGGCCTCGTTATAATATTGATTCACATAAATAGAGTTGCATGTTTCCTCGTGCAACATCCTCGCCCGGGAATAATAGGATTCAGGGTCATCCGGCTTAGCATCCTTGGGGCACATGATAACCTCGGCACCGTAAGCTTCCAAAACGGCCTTTTTTTCTTTCGAGATTTTGGTGGTGGTAAACAATACGCAATGATACCCCTTCAGGGCCGCCACCATTGCCAGGCTCCTGCCCGTATTACCGGAAGTGGACTCTATAATAGTGCCTCCCGGGCTCAGAACCCCTTCTTCTTCGGCTTTTGCGATAATGTAATGCGCAATACGGTCTTTGGCGGAGTGGCCGGGGTTGGCCGCCTCCAACTTGGCCCAAACCTGGGTATTTAATTCTTCAGACAGCCTTTGAAGACGTATTAGCGGAGTGTTTCCTACCGTTTCAAGAATATTGTTTTTACCCGTCACCAAGCGATACGTTGAGTATAAGAGCCGCAAAAGTACGAGCCTATCCCTAAAAACCTAATCGTCCTGATACTCTTTCTAAATAGGCTCATTCACCTCAAGGCCCCTAAACATTTTTTACCTTTGTCATTAAAGCAAACAACTATGGATACAACTTTTGATACCACCTCTTTAAAATTGAAAAAAGAATATCCGGATGCGGAAGATTTTTTGCCCCTGAACGGAACGGATTACGTGGAGCTTTATGTGGGCAACGCCAAACAAGCCGCGCACTTTTACAAAACCGCTTTTGGCTTTCAATCAGTGGCCTACGCTGGCCTGGAAACCGGCATCAAAGATCGCGTATCCTACGTTCTGCAACAGGATAAAATCCGCTTGGTATTAACCTCACCCCTTAGCCCCGGTGGCGAGGTCAACCATCACCTGGATAACCATGGCGATGGCGTAAAGAATGTGGCCCTTTGGGTGGACGATGCCACCAAAAGCTGGCAGGAAACCACTAAACGCGGAGCTGAATCGGCTTTTGAGCCTAAAACCATTAACGACCAGAACGGAAAAGTGGTTATGTCCGGAATCAAAACCTACGGTGATACGGTACACATCTTCATTGAGCGCTCCGAATATGACGGCCCCTTTATGCCCGGTTACAAAGAGTGGAAGTCCGAGTATAATCCCGCTCCGGCCGGTTTGAAATATATCGATCACATGGTGGGTAACGTAGGTTGGGGTGAAATGAATAAATGGGTGGAGTTTTACGCCAAGGTAATGGGCTTTGCCCAGCTTATTTCCTTTGATGATAAGGATATCTCTACCGACTATACCGCTCTTATGAGTAAGGTAATGACCAATGGCAACGGCCGTATCAAATTCCCGATCAACGAACCGGCCGAAGGCAAAAAGAAATCACAGATTGAGGAATACCTCGACTTTTACCGTGGCCCCGGAGTGCAGCACATTGCGGTAGCTACCGATAATATTATTGAAACCGTAAACCAGCTTCGCGATCGCGGGGTAGAGTTCCTGCACGTGCCCACCACTTATTATGACGATCTTATCGACCGGGTTGGCCCGATTGATGAAGATCTATCGGAACTCAAAAAACTGGGAATCCTGATCGATCGTGATGACGAAGGCTACCTTTTGCAATTGTTTACCAAGCCCGTGGCCGACCGCCCCACGCTTTTCTTTGAGATCATCCAGCGCAAGGGCGCCCGCTCCTTTGGAAAGGGAAACTTTAAGGCCCTTTTTGAAGCCATTGAAAGAGAGCAGGAACTACGCGGAACGCTTTAGTGAGAAGCTCTAAAACTGAATTTCTAAAAGCCGGGAAGATATATCCCGGCTTTTTTAATTTTCATACATCGTCTTCTCTATATTTTGGTGTCTTTCAATAAACAGTATTTTCGTGCCCATGAAGTTTCACGCACTTCTTTTTTGTTTTTTGTGGGGAACCATTAACCTTTTGGCTCAAACTTACCAGGTTAAGGGTAAGGTATTGGATAAGGATACCAAGGCTCCGCTTCCCTTTGTAAACATCATCGCCAATAAAGGTTATACCGGCACCGCTACCGACATTGACGGGCGTTTTGAATTGCGCTCGCAAACCCCTTTTACCAGCCTTAGCCTTACCTATATGGGCTATGAAAAAAAGGAGGTTAGCTTAAAGCCCGATCAAGGCTTTATTACTATTGAGTTAAAGGAAAATACCGCTGAACTGGCTGAAGTTACCGTGCTGCCGGGTGAAAATCCGGCCCACCGCATTATTAAAAATGCCGAGAAAAACCGCAAGCTGAATAACCCGGAAAATATTGATGCCTTCAGCTATAAAACCTACAGCAAGTTCATTTTATCCATTAATACCGATTCTGTAGATCCCAGTATTGACACGGTAACGATGGAGATGGGCGATACCTCTTATCAGCGGATTGACTCTTCAAACTACCGGCTCACCCGCTTAGTGGAACGCCAGCACCTGTTTATGATGGAAACGGTGACCCAACGTGACTTCCTGGCCCCCTCGCGGGATAATGAAACCGTATTGGCCAACCGTACCTCCGGCTTTAAAAACCCGCTTTTTTCACTCATCGCCACAGAAATACAATCCTTTTCCTTTTACGATGATTATATAGAAATTACCGGTAACGAATACCTGAACCCGATAACCCCGGGTAGTACCTCCCGCTACTTTTTTATACTCGAAGACACCTCCTACACCGCTACGGGCGATACGGTTTATGTGATCTCCTTCCGCCCACAGCCCAATTATGGCTTTCAACCACTGCAAGGCGTACTTTCCATAAATGCCCGCGACTGGGCCGTACAAAGTGTAATTGCCGAGCCTTTTGAGAACACCGGGATACAAGTAGAAATTGAGCAACTGTACCAACGTTATGGCGACCATACCTGGTTTCCCATTCAACTGAACGCACGCCTCAAACTCAATAGTATTTCCCTGAACGATGCCAAACCCTATGGCACCTTACGTACTTATTTAAAGGATATCAACCTGAACCCGGAGTTGCGGAAAAAAGACATCAGCCGGGCCGACCTTACCATTAGCGATAAGGCAGTGGACAGTCTTTCGGCTGAAAATATGCTCAATATTTTCCGGATAGATTCACTGAACTCCCGGGAAAGGGAAACTTACCGGGTAGTGGACTCCATCGGAAAGGCTGAAAACCTGGACCGTAACCTTAAAATACTAGCTACCATTGCCACCGGTAAAATTCCCATTTACTTTTTTGACCTGGAGCTGGATAAACTCGTACGCTTTAATGTGTATGAAGGGTTCAGACTGGGGGCAGGCGGGCATACCAATTCCTTTCTTTCGGAGTGGTTTAAAATAGGTGGTTACTTTGGCTACGGAACCCGCGACCGACTTTTAAAGTATGGCTGGGATACGGAAGTGAGCCTGCACAAACACAGTAATCTCGCCCTGAAAGGAGGCTACCAGTTCGATATTTTTGAAACCGGTGGAGTGGACTTTTTGCTAAAACCACGCACTGGTTTGTTGGCCGATAATTACCGCATTGTTTACATCACACAATTCGATGAAACTTCACGATACCACGTGGGCTTTACCTACGATCCTCTGCCCAAGCTGCACAGCGAAATACGCTTTCAAAGGGAAAACCGCCTTACCAACGGAAACTACTTTTTCAGCACTACGGATGGTGCGGAAACCGTTTGGCAAAATGGCTTCAACTACAGCGAAGTAATTGCCTCCTTCCGCTTTTCGCCCAACGAAAAGTTTATTGAAGGCCCCGGTTTTGGCAAAATAACTTTTGATGTAAAATACCCGATTGTGTACCTTCAATATACTCGTGGGTTGGACAATTTACTGGAATCGGATTTTGCGTATGATAAGCTAGATGCACGGCTGGAGTACTCTTATAAAACGGTGAGAGCAGGCACCTTCAGCATGGCCGTACAAGGGGGAATGATCTTTACTGACCTCCCTCTTTCCAAACTTTTTGTGAGCACCAGTAACCTTACCAATTATGGGGGCAGCATTGACCGTGCATTGAACCTGGCGGATCGCAACAGCTTCGAAACCATGTTTTTCAACGAATTCTTTTCCGATCGCTACGTGGAAATATTCCTTCGCCAGGACTTTAAATCGCTCCTTTTTCGCAGAGAGAATTTTGCACCCCACATAGAGCTGGTAACGCGCGCTACCTGGGGAAGCATGAACAGTCCCGAGCGCCACCAGGGCATTGATTTTGATACTCTTGAAAAGGGGTATTTTGAATCGGGTATAGAGATCAATAAACTGTACAATATTGCCTTTGCCGGTTTGGGTCTGGGTTTCTACCACCGTTATGGTGCCTACGCCCGCGAATCATTCCTGGATAATTCTTCCATTAAACTGACCTCTAAATTCAGCTTCTAAAGAAATCGCCCCAAGGCTTAAAACGCTTTGTGCTAAAAGTCGTTATTTTGAGGACTCAAATAATACAGGGGTAGAGCACGGTAACACTATATGTTTACATTCATCGCGCGCTTAATTTTAAGAAACAGGATACTCATCCTTTCTATTTTGCTCTTAGGAACGGCTTTTATGCTGTACCAGGCGCGAAACATTGAGGTAAGCTTTAATTTTTCAAGGCTGCTGCCCAAAAATGATACTACCCAGGTTAACTACGACTTTTTTCGCGAAACCTTTGACCAGGTAGGTAATACCGTAATACTGGCAGCCGAGGACTACGATGTTTTTGCACCCGAAAACTACCCGGACTGGCTGGCCCTGCAGCAGCGGCTGGAAAACATAGAGGGAGTTAGTGGGGTGCTATCCCCTATTAATGCCTTTCATCTCAAACGTAACGACAGCCTTCAAAAGCTGGAAGTAGTGCGTATGAACCCGAGCCTGGGCCAACCGGACCTGCCGGCCTTAAAGGAAAAATTTTACAGCCTGCCCTTTTACGAAGAGCTGCTATACAGCGAGGATAAAAAAACACCCTTAATGTTGGTGCAGGTGGAGCGTAACTCGCTTTACGTTAGGCGCATCGTAGATCTCATCGAAGAGATAAAAGCGGAAGTGGCCCGTTTTGAAGACGACAACCAGGTAAAGATGCACGCCAGTGGATTGCCCTATATCCGTATGGCCAACACTAAAAAAGTATCGAAAGAGATATTCCTGTTTATCGGTTTATCGCTTACCATAACCTCCTTGCTGCTCTTTTTCTTCCTGCGGAGTTTCAGGGCTACCCTGGTATCCCTAGTGGTGGTGATATTAGGTGTATGCTGGACCTTTGGCCTCATCCCTACCTTCGGCTTTACTATTTCCATGCTGAGCTCATTGGTACCTACCCTGGTGATTGTAATCGGGGTACCCAACTGTATATTTCTTATCAACAAGTACCATAATGAGTACAAAAAACACGGCAAGCAAATTATGGCCGTGCAAAGGGTAATCAAGCAAATAGGAGCCGCTACGCTGATGACCAATACCACCACGGCCCTTGGTTTTGCCGCCCTGATACTCACGGACAGTATTGTACTGCAGGAGTTCGGAATTGTGGCTTCGGTTAACATCCTCATGGTATTTGTGATCTCCATTATCGTGATCCCGATTTTTTACAGCTTTGCCAAGCCTCCCAAAAAACGGCACTACAAACACCTGGAACTGGCCTGGGTAAAGCGGTTTGTGCGCACCCTCACCCATGCGGTTACCCACCGCAGGCGATTGGTATATATCAGCGTATTCATATTATCCGTAGCGGCCATTTACGGCACCACCAAAATGTACGCTACCGGCACCCTTACAGAAGAATACCAAAAAGGCGATCCGCTACTCACCGATCTCTTGTTTTTGGAGAAGAAGTTCAAAGGCGTGGTGCCCCTTGAAATTATTATTGACACCAAAAGGAAAAACGGAGCTCAAAAATCATCTACCTTCAAAAAGCTGGATGAGCTGCAAAGCCGCCTGGCGGAACTACCTCACCTTTCCCGTTCCCTGTCTATTGCCGATGGGTTGAAGTTCGCCAAACAGGGGTATTACCGGGGCGACCCTTCTTTTTACAGTCTGCCCAACGCCCAGGAGCGCAATTTTATCCTTTCGTACCTGCCGCGCGAAGAAAACAATGTTTCCTTCCTGAACTCGCTGGTAGATTCTACCGGGCAACTGGTGCGGGTTTCCATGCAGGTAGAAGACCTGGGTCAGGAAAAAAGCGACTCCCTGCACGCGCAAATACGTTCGGTTATTAACGATATTTTTGAACCGGAACGCTATGATGTTATTGTTACCGGGGCCTCTATTGTTTTTACCAAGGGCACCGATTACCTCATCAAAAACCTGGTGGTAAGCCTGTTGCTGGCCATTTTTGTAATCGCCATTATCATGGCATTGCTTTTCCGCTCGTTTGTAATGGTACTCGTATCACTAATTCCCAACCTGTTTCCGCTTTTGCTAACAGCCGGAATTATGGGCTTTGCCGGTATTCCCCTCAAGCCATCTACCATTCTGGTATTTAGCATTGCCTTCGGGATATCGGTTGATGATACCATTCACTTTTTGGCGAAGTACCGGCAGGAGTTGCGGGCTTCCAACTGGAACATCAACGCCTCCGTTTTGGCAGCTATCCGCGAAACCGGGGTGAGTATGCTCTACACTTCCATCATACTTTTCTTTGGTTTCAGTGTTTTTATTGCGTCCAGCTTTGGCGGTACCGTAGCCCTGGGAATTTTGGTGTCCATAACCCTCATTATTGCTATGCTCAGCAACCTGGTGCTCCTTCCCTCCCTGTTAATGGGTCTTGAAAAGCTGGCTACCAATACCATATTCAATAAACCGATCATACGACTTTACAAAGAAACCGATGACGATTCGGATGAAGATGATGACGACATCGATCCGGATTATTCCAAACCCAAAAAATCCATATCATGAAAGGAATTATTTTGGCCGGTGGCTCCGGAACACGATTGCACCCGCTTACCCTGGCCGTTAGTAAACAACTGATGCCCGTTTACGACAAGCCGATGATATATTACCCTTTAAGCACCCTGATGCAGGCGGGTATAAAGGATATCCTCATTATTTCCACCCCACATGATATGCCCCTTTTCCGGAAGCTTTTGGGTGACGGCAGCCGCCTCGGTTGTAACTTCAGTTATACGGTTCAGGAAGTACCCAACGGACTGGCCCAGGCCTTTGTACTGGGTGCTGATTTTATCGGAAATGACAGTGTGGCCCTGGTATTGGGCGACAATATTTTTTACGGAACTGAAATGGAGCAGCTGCTCAAGGATAGCCGAAACCCGGATGGAGGAGTGGTTTTTGCCTACCGCGTTTCCGACCCCAAACGCTATGGTGTAGTGGAATTTGACGACCATTTGAAGGCCATTTCCATTGAAGAGAAACCCCAGCAACCCAAATCCCATTTTGCTGTTCCGGGGCTTTACTTTTACGATAACGAGGTAAAGGAAATAGCCGCCAACCTCAAACCTTCCGCCCGAGGGGAGTATGAAATTACCGATGTAAATAAAGCCTACCTGCAAAAACAAAAACTAAAGGTGGGTATTTTAGACCGGGGTACGGCCTGGTTGGATACCGGTACCTTTCCCAGCCTGATGCAGGCCGGGCAATTTGTACAGGTTATCGAAGAGCGCCAGGGCCTGAAAGTGGGCTGTATTGAAGAAATGGCCTATGCCCAGGGATTTATTAATGCAGCCAAGCTGGAGGAAATTGCCCAGCCCTTATTGAAAAGCGGTTACGGTGAATACCTGCTGGGCCTTATCAACCCATAACGGCCCGGTGTGAAAAAGATCAAAAACTACGTTCAACTTATTGAAAATACCCTGGCCCGCCAGGATTGGGACCGTGAACCCGCACAGCTATACGAACCCGTCTCGTACATCCTTCACCTTGGCGGAAAACGCTTGCGTCCGGCCCTTACCCTCGCAGCCTGTGAGCTTTTTAACGGCCCGGTTGAAGAAGCATTGATGCCCGCCATGGCGGTGGAAGTATTCCATAATTTTTCATTGGTACATGATGATATTATGGATGCCGCACCCCTGAGGCGTGGCCAGCCCACCGTTCATCACAAATGGGACCTCAATACCGGCATACTATCGGGCGATGCCATGCTGGTAAAAGCCTATCAATACGTGGCCATGGTAGAACCGGCTATTTTACCTTCCGTAATGAGGGTGTTTTCGCAAACCGCCCTTGAAGTTTGTGAAGGCCAGCAGTACGATATGAACTTTGAAAATCTCCCCGAAGTAGCGGAGGAGGATTACCTGGAAATGATACGCCTTAAAACTTCGGTTTTATTGGGCTGTGCCCTGAAATTAGGTGCCCTGGTGGCCAACGCCCGACCGCAACAAGCGGATGACCTCTACCAATTCGGGGTGCATATTGGTATTGCCTTTCAAATACAGGACGATATCCTGGATGCCTTTGGTGACCCCGAAAAATTCGGGAAACAAAACGGTGGTGATATTCTGCAGGACAAAAAAACCTTGCTGATGATCCATGCCTTGCAAAAGGCTCCTGAAATAGAGGAACTACTGGGAACAGCTGCCGATCCTCAAAAAAAGGTGGAGGCCGTAAAAAAGGTATTTGAAAACAGTGGGGCCTTGCACCATGCGCGCAAAACTATGCAGGATTACTTCGACCAGGCTATTCAATACCTGGAAAAAGCAGGCGGAAATCCGGAAATACAGGGCGAATTAAAAGCTTTCGCCAACTACCTCATCATTCGCGATAATTAGTTTTGGAAGATCCGTTAAAGCCAATCAGCGAGCAGATTATACGCCACCCTGCCTTGCGGTTGGAGCTTATCAAGCGGTTGGAAAAAGACCTGCAACATTCCTTCCTGGACCCATCGGATGACCTGGCCCACATATTTCAAAAACTGAGCTCCCTTATCGAAGAGAAACCTGATAAGATGGGAGAATGGCTCTACCGCGTAGATGTGGAGGAGCAGCGGTTACCACATTTAAGCTCCGGCACCTTCGAGGCCACACAATTAGCCTTGGTTATACTGCAGCGAGAATTGCAAAAAGTAATTTTCAGGCGGCAGTACCGCTCTTAAAAGAAAAACCCGATTACCGGGAACCAACTACTGCCGTAGGGCGAATCGAAATCATGCAGCACGTTATAGCGTAAACCTATCTGTATATAGCCCCGGTTACCAATGGGCTCTGCATAACCCGCCTCCAGGAAGAGCACCGGTGTCCACTGGTTTTCCAGAAAATATAACGGGTTTCCCCCGGGATTGTAAAAAGCCACATCGTGATTAAGGTACTCGAACTGGGTGCCCACGTATAAAAAGTCGGTAGCGAAATAATTCACCAACACCTTAGGGCCGTACACCTGGTTTTCATAAGGATCATCCAAACGTATAAATGCCCCGTTGGAATTGTAAACCTGGGATATCCGGGCGTACTGGTAAATAAAACCTCCTCCTAAAATCAGGTCGTCCCTTACCTTATAACCAATGGTTGGCGAAAGATAAATCAAGGTAAAACTACCGAAGCTGGCACTGGCATTACCTCCAAAAATGACTTTATCCCAAAATTTGGGGGGGTCGGTTACTACCGTTTTTTGAGGCTGGGGCTGGCTTTCCCTTTGCTCCTCCTCCGGCACTTCCTCACCGCCTTCATCCTGAGAGCTTTCAGGGTTTTTCTTAAAGCGCTCCGGCACCTGTGCCATAGTGCCCCAACTCAAGCCTGCCAATAACATTAAAAAAAATAACCTCCGTATCATAGGTAGTGAACGTAACATTCCAAACAAAGGTATCAAAGGAATGTTACAATTTTGATTTAGAGCAAATGAAGGTCTTCATCTTAAAAGCTTTAAATGTTTTAATTTTGCATCAAATTTCACTCTGCTGACATTACAAACATGGACAGATTTTCCTTCCTGGGGGGAGTTCACGCGACATTCATTGACGATCTATATCAAAAATACCTTAATAACCCTGATCATATAGAGCCCAGTTGGCGCGCCTTTTTTCAGGGTTATGACTTCGCCTTGGAAGAGTATGGGGATGGGGAGCAAGCTGCCCAGGCCATGCTTAACCACGATGAAATAGTGGAGGAAATCCGCAAGGAATTTCAGGTACTGGAATTGATTGACGATTACCGGGTCCGGGGCCACCTCTTTACACAAACCAATCCCGTAAGGGCCAGGCGTAAATATTCCCCAACCCTCGATATTACCAATTATGGCCTTAGTGAGGAGGACCTGGATAAAACCTTCCAGGCCGCCAAGGAAGTAGGTTCCGATAAATCGGATACGCTGCGCAATATTATCCAGCACCTACAGCGCACCTACTGCCAGTCCATCGGTGTGGAATACATGTACATCCGTGATCCGGAAAGGATCAACTGGATTATTGACCGCCTTACCAAAGGCGACAACCAGCCCGATTTTAAGGAAAACGAGAAAAAGGAAATTCTTGAAAAGCTCAACGAAGCGGTAGGTTTCGAAAGTTTTTTAAATACCAAGTTCGTAGGGCAAAAACGCTTTTCCATTGAAGGGGCTGAATCCATTATTCCCGCCCTCGATTTAGGCATTAAACGGGCGGCTACCCTCGGCATAAAGGAATTTGTGATGGGTATGGCCCACCGGGGTCGCCTGAATGTACTTTCCAATATCTTCGGAAAAACGCAACGCGACATTTTCAGCGAGTTTGAGGGTAAGGAATTCAAGGAAGATGAATTTGACGGGGATGTGAAGTACCACCTTGGCTATTCCAGTGAAAAGGAACTGGATAACGGTGAAAAGGTAAAACTGAACATTTCACCCAACCCTTCGCACCTGGAGGCGGTAGATGCCGTGGTGGAGGGTATAGCCCGTGCCAAAATCAACAATGATTACGAAGGTGACGAGCGCAGGGTAATGCCTATTCTTATTCACGGTGATGCAGCTATTGCCGCCCAGGGAATTATGTACGAAGTGGCTCAAATGGAACAACTGGACGGTTACCGCACCGGGGGAACCATCCACCTGGTGATCAATAACCAGGTAGGTTTTACCACCAATTACCTGGATGCCCGTTCCAGCACCTACTGCACCGACATTGCCAAGGTTACCCTTTCACCGGTGTTACACGTAAACGGTGATGATGTAGAGGCCGTGGTACACTGCCTTTTATTTGCCATGGAATACCGCCAGCGTTACCATAAAGATATTTACATAGACCTGTTGTGCTACCGCAAGTACGGGCATAACGAGGGTGACGAACCCCGCTTTACGCAACCACTGCTCTACAAGGCTATTAACAACCACCCCAACCCCAAGGATATTTACCTTAAAAAGCTGAAAGAAGAAGGTGTGGTTACCGATGAGTACGTGAAGGAACTGGAGAACAGCTTTAAGGAAATGCTGGAAATGAAGTTCGATGAATCCAAAAAGCTGGAGAAGAACACCATCACGCAGTTTATGGAAGATGAGTGGAAAGACTTCCGACCTTCCAAACCGGACGACTTCGGGGAGTCCATCGACACTTCCTTTGATAAGAAGAACCTGATTGAAATTGCCCGCACCATTACCACTTTGCCCGAAGACAAAAAGTTCTTCAACAAGATCAAGCGGCTGATGAAGCAGCGCTGGGAAATGGTGGATGAGAAAAATTCACTGGACTGGGGAATGACCGAACTGCTGGCTTATGGCTCTTTGATTATGGAGGGTTACAATGTTCGGCTAAGTGGTGAGGACAGTGAGCGCGGAACCTTTTCACACCGCCACGCGGTGGTAAAGGTGGAAGACTCTGAAGAGGAGCTGGTGATGCTGAACCACATCAAAGATCGTGAGGGCCGTTTCGCCATTTACAATTCTCTGCTTTCGGAATACGGGGTTATGGGCTTTGATTACGGTTACGCCATGGCCTCACCGGAAACCCTGGTAATTTGGGAAGCCCAGTTCGGGGACTTCTTCAACGGTGCCCAGATTATTGTAGATCAGTTTATAACGGCCGCTGAAGACAAATGGAAAGTTCAGAACGGTTTGGTACTGTTTTTACCCCACGGCTACGAAGGTCAGGGAGCAGAGCACTCCAGCGCCCGTTTGGAACGTTGGCTGCAGCAGTGCGCCCAGTATAATATACAAGTGGCCAACGCCACTACCCCGGCTAACTTCTTTCACCTGCTACGCAGGCAAATGAAGCGTGATTTCCGCAAACCGCTGGTGATTATGACGCCCAAGAGTTTACTGCGCCATCCTAAAGTAGTTTCCACCCTGGAGGAACTGGCCGAAGGTAAATTCCAGGAAATCATTGATGACCCTAACGTTACCAAAAAGAACGTTAAAAAGCTGGTGTTTGTAAGCGGCAAATTGTACTATGAAATAGACAAGGCCCGTGAAGATAATCCGCAGGAAGACCTGGCCGTAATACGAATGGAGCAGCTATATCCGTTGGCCGATGAGCAGATCAAAAAGCTGGTAAAGAGTTATAAAAATGCGGAAAAGGTAATCTGGGCACAGGAAGAACCCAAAAACATGGGTGCAGCTTACTTTATGAAGATGAACTTCCCGGTGGAAATCAATGAAATATTGTCACCACCTTCCAGTGCAAGCCCCGCTGCCGGATCATCCAAAGCGCATGCCGCCCGAATGGAGAAATTAATTCAAGAAATTTTTAACGCCTAACAAACAATATAATGAGCGTAGAGGTAAAAGTTCCATCACCCGGAGAATCAGTATCGGAAGTAGAAATAGCCCAATGGCTGGTTTCCGATGGAGACTACGTAGAAAAAGACCAGGAAATTGTTGAACTGGATTCGGACAAAGCCACCCTGGCCCTGCCGGCTGAAGAAAGCGGTGTGATTTCCATTTCCGTGGAAGAAGGGGAAGCCGTGGAAGTAGGCCAGGTTATCGCCACCATTGATACCGATGCCGATAAGCCTGACGGTGGTGATGACAGTTCAGACGACAAAAAAGAGAAGAAGGAAGACAGCAAAGACTCCAAAGAGGATAAGTCTGAGGATAAAAAGTCAGAGGACAAAAAGGAATCCAAAGACGATAAGGATGGCAAGGACAAAGCTCCGGCTAAGGAAGATAAGACTTACGCCAGCGGTACTCCTTCACCGGCCGCCCGCAAAATCCTGGACGAAAAGGAAATTGACCCCAAGGATGTAAAAGGCACCGGAAAAGACGGGCGCATTACCAAGGAAGATGCTATGAACGCCAAAGCTTCGATGGGTTCACCCACCGGAGCGGCCCGTAACAGTGAAAGCAAGCGCATGAGCTCACTGCGCAGGAGCCTGGCCAGGCGTCTCGTATCAGTGAAGAATGAAACGGCCATGCTTACCACTTTTAACGAGGTGGACATGAAACCCATCTTCGACCTGCGCGCCAAATACAAAGAAGAGTTTAAAGAGAAACACGGGGTGAGCCTCGGCTTTATGTCCTTCTTCACTAAGGCGGTGGTGCGCGCCCTGCGCGAATTCCCGCAGGTGAACTCCATGATTGATGGCGATAACCTGGTGACTTATGATTACCAGGACATCAGCATTGCCGTAAGCGGCCCCAAGGGGCTGATGGTTCCCGTAATCCGCAATGCCGAGAACCTCACTTTTGCCGGTATTGAAAAAGAGGTAAAACGTTTGGCTACCCGTGTGCGGGATGCGGAAATTACCATCGATGAAATGACCGGTGGAACCTTTACCATCACCAACGGTGGGGTATTCGGTTCCATGCTCTCTACCCCTATTTTGAACCCTCCGCAAAGTGCCATTTTAGGGATGCACAACATTGTGGAACGGCCGGTAGCCATTGATGGTAAAATTGACGTGCGCCCCATTATGTACGTGGCCCTTTCCTACGATCACCGCGTGATTGACGGCCGCGAGTCCGTAGGCTTTTTAGTGAACGTAAAAGAAGCGCTGGAAAACCCGGAAGAACACCTGATGGGTGGCGATAACGCTATAACGCGTGCCTTGGAGATTTAAGAGGCTAGATATTAGAACATAGATTTTAGAATAAAGAGCCCCGATGTATATCGGGGCTCTTTTTATTTTTAGGGGCTTAACTTTTAATTCTCAGTATGTCTCCTTGCAAAAATCAGAACCTGGATTCTTATCTTATTGCTTTTCAAGTTTCTGACAATAAATCTTATAAGACCTAACAGCATAATAGTAAATAAACAATATATATGTTTTATACATGCTCCGCTGGCGCAAGCATCCATGCTTGTGCCATTCTAAACCATCAAGACTAAAACCTAACCAGCTCCGAAAGCGAAACGCCCAGCATTTTTGAAATTTCCAATAAGGAATAAAGCGTAAGGTTCACTTTGCCATTCTCCAGTTTCTCCATCGCTTGGCGGTCTTTATTGCAAGCCCGCGCCAGGTCAGATTGGCTCCAGCCCCTCCGCTGGCGCAAGCATCCATGCTTGTGCCATTCTAAACCATCAAGACTAAAACCTAACCAGTTCCGAAAGCGAAACACTAAGCGCTTTGGAAATTTCTAATAAAGAATAAAGTGTAGGATTGACTTTCCTATTCTCCAACTTATCCATGGCCTGCCGGTCTTTATTGCAAGCTCTTGCCAGGTCGGATTGACTCCAACCCTTTTTGGTGCGCAGCTCTACAATGCGCTGGCCGATCTTTCTTTTGAGTTCATCTTTGGTCACAAACCAAATGTCACCTTATTATACGACAGTTTTGTCGTACAACTTAATGACGTGAGCCAATTCCGAAGACTCAAGATCCAGGGCAAATTCCGCACCCGCACCCGGGATATTATCACCGTACCCGAAATACGGCTAGAGGGCAAATGGCTGGAAGAACTCGGTTTTGAAGAAGGTAAGGAAGTGCGCATCAAACAGTAGCGCAATAAGCTCATTATAACCTTACACAAAGAAGAATAATTAGTATGCGTAACGCTCAGTCTTCGATACAGGTGCTTCGCACCCACTCAGACTAACGCTTCCTTATGTCAAAAATTTCGTAGTACCTGAGCTTGTCATCCTGAGTTTTTACGAAGGGCACCAGGCCCAAGTAAAAGTACCTGCCTGTCGGCAGACAAGTCGAAGGGCGACAAGCACAATTTTAAGAACCCAGACTACCCAGTGAATCTTTCGCATTCCAAATATCAAAAGAACTGGTACCCTTAGGCTGTACAACCGGTCTATCCTTCAACTCCCTGCCTGTCCGGCAGGCGGACGTTCAGGATAACCGCTTTTTAATTCTTGCGCATCTACTGAAATGTCACACTGAATAGCCTGTCCTGAGCCTGTCGAAGGAGAGTCGAAGTGCGGCATTTCCCTGCTAAAAAGCACCCAACACCCAGTCTTCGATACATCGCGATCCCGAGTACTCGGGATCGCGACACTCAGACTGACACTGCTTTGTTCAAGGTAATTATGCTTGTCATCCTTAGTTTTTACGAGGGGCAGAGTAAAAGTACCTGCCTGTCGGCAGACAAGTCGAAAGGCGGCAAGCGCAATTTAATGGGAACGCTTTGCCGTATCTATGATCAACGCTATCCGCTAAGATCCCCCTTATGGTACAAACCCCCCTGATTCGTAATTAATGCACCTTCAAAAAAATCCGTAAAGGAAACTTCCGGTTCATCAGCCTTCTTCACCTCCCAATTTGTCCGGCTGTCAACCCCAAACAATTATATTTGGCATGCCTTAAAGCTTTTAAACATTCAACCTTTAATCTCCTAATCGTATATGGCATCAGGATTTTTTGCGGTATTTGACGATATAGCCGTCCTCATGGACGATGTTGCTACCATGAGCAAGGTGGCCACCCGCAAAACGGCCGGTATCCTAGCCGATGACCTGGCGGTAAATGCGGAAAAGGCCTCGGGCTTTGTTTCCAAAAGGGAACTTCCTATCCTCTGGAAAATTACTAAAGGCTCCCTGCTGAACAAGCTTATCATTCTGCCCGTAGCCTTTTTGCTCAGTGCTTTCTTCCCTCCCGCAGTAATTGCAATACTGCTGGTTGGAGGTATTTACCTGGCTTACGAAGGAGCCCATAAAATTTACGATTCCCTCTTTCATCGAAAAACGAAAAAACCCAAACCTTCGGCTGAAAAAATAACGGAAGCCAATCTTTCGGAGTACGAAAAGAAAAAGATCAAGTCCGCCATTTTGGTTGATTTCATCCTTTCGGTGGAAATCGTCATTATTGCCCTTAGCACGGTAACCGAAGAGGTTTTGAGTGTACAGATCATTTCGGTAACCATTGTAGCCTTACTCGCCACCATCGGGGTGTATGGACTGGTAGCACTGTTGGTTCGCATGGATGATTTCGGCTATAAGCTAATTGCCCTCAACGAGCAAGACTCCAGTTTTTCAGATACCGTAGGCAAGGCTTTGGTGAACATTCTACCCTTTGTAATCAGGAGCCTGAGTGTAATCGGCACCCTGGCCATGATATTGGTAGGCGGTGGAATTTTTGTACACAATATTGAATACGTGCATCACCTGGTGCATTCACTCCCCAGCCTGCTTGGCGAATTTCTGGTAGGTCTGGCACTGGGCTTTATGGCCTTCTTTATTCTCAAGGCCGTAAAGAAACTTTTCGGTTCAAAAAAAATCTAAGCCGGATACCGCTTCGCACTAAACCCTTTGATTACAAGGGGTTTGTCGAAATTGCAATACAGTCCGGGAATACGGAAAAACAATTAGTATGGGCTGCCTCGCGGCAGCCCATGTTAATTCCCAAACCAGCTTTTAACTGGTAGGTCCATTATCCACTTTGGATTCAATCACCGATTGAATGGAAGCCGGGATATTACTTAAAATGTTGTATCCCGTAGCAGCCTCAATAGCATCTACCGTGGTACGGTAAGTTCCCCATGAAGTGCTTACACTTTGGTTGTTGGGCATATCCACCGCAATAATACGGGTGGAGCTGTTTACCCGGCCTACGTCATTACTTCCGTTCGGCAATACCACAATTACCTTCCAATAGCGGTTGGGAACGCTGATGTTGCCATTGGCAATGGTGGTGGTAGTGCCTCCGTTGCTACCGCTACCCCCGGAGCCGTAACCCCCGGAAATAATATAAAGCTCATTACCGCTGTTTATCAGGCTGCGACAGTAATCCTCCAGGTAGGCCCAGGGTTGTTGGTTCAACTTGGGCGCCTGGGGCATAATATTGGTCATCACAAAAGTAGCGGCATTATCTGCACTGCTAAGAGTGCGGTCGGCTGAAGGATCTAAATGTCCCCGGTCAAAACCAGTGTTGGTATAATTCGAGGTCGAGGCGTGGTAAAAACCGGAAGGCAGGGTAGCATCCTGAGTAAAACAGTCGCAGCGAGAAGCAGTTCCCGTCCAGGCGGTGCTCAGGTGCCAGCTAACCCAGTTGGCAGTGCCTTTGGAGTTGTTATAGGAAAGGGAGTATTGAACCTTGTTCATCAGGTAGTTATTGGCATTGGAAGTGCTGCTGGTAGCTCCGCTGGGGTTTCCCATGGCCATATTGTTGTCCTGCGTAGCCGTACCACCGCCACCGGAAGTATTATCCGTAATGGTAATATCATCAATATTCAAACGGCCACCGCTGAGCTTCCGCACCTCAAAGCGTACATTACCGCTCAGGCTAAGGTTAAAGGTAGCGGTACTTAAAGTGGTGGAAGAGGTGGTAACGGCACTTCCCGTTTTGGTCCAGGAGCTACCACCGTTGGTGGAGTACCAAAGTTCCCAGGTGGAGCTGGCGTCTGATCCGTACCTGGCATGCTTTACGGTAACCTGGGTGGCTCCGCTGCCCAGGTTAAACTTCATGGTAACCTTACCGCTGTTCTGGATACGTACCGATTTACTGCCGTTTTTACGGTCACTACTCAGCGAGCCGATAAGGGCATCACTTAAATTCCATCCCCCTGTAGAAAGGGTAACGTCAGCGGCAGCGTAGGACCCTTTACTGCCACTTTCAAAAGTTTCCGGCCAGTTACCGTAAACGGCAGCTTTGTAATTCAGTTCCTGCTGCTGAGGGTAGAAGTAATTTTTGTCCTCTTTTTGGCAGGAGTTGGAAACCAAAAGGATCAAGGCAGTGCAAAATCCTAAATAAATGTGCTTCATATAAGGTGAGTTTAAAATTTCGCCAAACCTAGTCTGTAAATGTTATTGGTAAATGACCCTAAGGTAAACCCCAGTATCCCCCTCATTGCCAGAGGGTTTATTTGAGCATCCCAAAACGTTATGGCGTGGTAAGATCATTGGAGGCGGGCAACTACTCTTGCCGTGCATGGTCTATTATTAAGAATCCTCGCTACTCTTAACTGAAGAATAACCTCAAATAAAAACCCATGGCAGAACAACTGAAAATTTCTATAAACCAACCTTGTGGAGAAAATTTCAATGCATTCAAAACCACCAAAGCCGGAGGTTTTTGCCAGTCCTGCCAAAAGGAAGTGGTGGATTTTACCAAAATGACGGATGCGGAAATTGTCAACTATTTTAAAAATTCTCGAAATGCGCCCTGTGGCCGGTTCAAAACCTCGCAGCTTAAGGAATATACGCTTCCCACACCCCCTCAAAGCTCTTCCCTACCCGCAGGCCTGGGACTATTAGGCGTATCTTTATTATCACTGCTGCCCCTAACTGCAAACGCTCAAGCCGAAGCTCCTAAAATCGCTGTGCTCCAGGAACAGCCTTTTCAAACCACGGATCATCTTAAAAAGGAAAAAACCGAGCCCGGAGATTCCCTGACGCGGGGAAAGATAACTGATATACTCACCGGAGAAACCATACCCCTGGCTAATATCATCCTTAAAGACACACTGGTAGGTACCTCCACCGATTTTGATGGGGAGTTTACTTTTCCAGTGCCCCTTAAAAAGGGGGATGTATTGGTTATTTCGTTTACCGGTTATGAAACCCTGGAGTACACCGTTGGGGAGGATGATTTTTTGCGCATAGAAATGGTGGAGGGCGGCAACCTACTGGGAAACACCGTGGTCATTATGGGGTCCGTTTCTACGGCTCAACCGCATACCGCCAAGCGGTCTTTCTGGGATAAGTTAAAATCCTTTTTCCGATGAAAGGGTGGATATTGACCCTATTCCTATTGCCGGCATCGTTACCGGGGCAACTGGTCCATTTTAACGAGGTCAACTTCACCCGTGCGGATAGCGTTGCCCGGTTTTATGGTGATGAAGATCTCGGTGACTTACCGGCTCTCTCCCAAAAGCTAACCTACGCCCTCCCCAGCCAGTTGGAAAAGTTCAGAGCCATTTATACCTGGGTGTGCCAAAACATTGAAACGGATTACGGGGCTTACCTCAAGAATAAGAAGAAACGTGAAAACCTGCGGAACAAACCGGAAGAGTTAGCCCGGTGGAACCACTATTACGTAAAGGAAGTTTTTCGCAAACTCCTGAAAGAACAAAAAACGGTTTGTACCGGCTACGCCTTTCTGGTAAAGCAACTGGCTGAATTTTCCGGTATTAATTGCGAAGTGGTTGATGGATACGCACGAACTTATGATGCCAACATTCACCAATTGGGTATTCCCAACCATTCGTGGAATGCCGTACAGTTGAATGGGGAGTGGTATTTATGCGACCCTTCCTGGTCCAGCGGTACTATTTATTCGATGTGGGGAACCACCAAATTTGTTCATGAATACAACCAGGGCTACTTTCTTACCAAAGCGGCTTTCTTTATTAAAAACCACTACCCGCTGGACCCCAGCTGGCAGTTAGTAGCAGATACGGACCTGGAAGATTTCCTGGAGGGGCCGCTGGTTTACAGTGCGGCTTTTCGTTATGGGCTGAACCCCAAAGCGCCCTCCCGTATGGAAATTGACTTGGTAAAGCGGGATACGGTTCTTTTTTCATTGGAAACACCGGCAGACTTTAACCCAAACCAGCTTTACTTTGAAATGGTGGATGGGGCCCGCAGTTGGACCATCGAACCGAAGGTGGTGCACTTCGAAAATAATCTTCTAACCCTGGCTTGTGTGTTCTATCAATCCGGGCTTTATGATCTTCACGTTAAAATTGAAAATGATTTTTTAATCACCTACACCCTGAACATCAGGAAAAGGTAAAACCCCTTATTCAGCCATTACTGCCGCAGTCGCATCTCTTCCCATAAAATGGAAGTTAACCTGGAACGCAAGAACACTCAAGTATTTATCTTTGCTTGCAACCCTAACTTACACCGGGCTTCAACGTGCTTGGCATGAAAAAAATTTTCAATTTCTATTTTCCGTATCTGGCACTTGCGGTTCTGGTGGCTTTACCGCTATTCGGTCACCTGGATACCTTGTGCATAAGAGTGTGGGATGAATCCAGGCAGGCCGTTAACGCCTATGAGATGTTCTTGAATAAAAACTACCTGGTGGTACATTATTGGAGCCACCCGGATATGTGGAATACCAAACCACCTTTTCTGATCTGGTGCCAGGTATTCTGGATTCATCTTATCGGCCCGGGTGCATTGGCCATTCGCCTACCCTCCGCTATTGCGGCTTTTTTAACGTGCACCGCCATCCTGCTTTTTTCGGCAAAACAGTTAAAGAGTTTTTGGTTCGGGTTTTTGGCCGTGATGGTGTTGATAACCTCCAGTGCCTACGTTCACGACCATGCCGCACGCACCGGGGATTATGACGCTATGCTTACCCTTTTTACCACCTTAAGCGCCCTGTCTTTTTTTATTTATTGCGAAAACCAAAAAAAACGCTACCTCTACCTCTGTTTCCTGGCCCTTACCCTGGCTGTATTAACCAAAAGCATATCGGGTTTACTCTTTGTACCCGCGTTTTTGGCGTACGCTCTTATACGTAAGCAGGTACTCCCTTTACTTCGTAACCCACATTTTTACCTCGGCCTGCTCCTATTCCTGGCCCCGGTGCTCGCCTACTACTTGTTACGGGAGCAATACAACCCCGGATATATTGATGCGGTTTTCAAAAACGAATTAGGAGGAAGGTACCTGGAAACCATCGAAGATCATAACTACGGTTTTCGGTTTTACTTTAAAAATATGGTTAGTCAACGCTATGCCCACTGGTTCTTTTTAGTGCCATTCGGTATCGCAGCCGGTTTACTGCAACGGGACCAGGTTTTGAAAAGGTTCAGCCTTTTCTGCACCCTGCTAGTCACCTTGTTTTTACTGATCATCACTTCCTCTCAAACCAAACTACCTTGGTATGATGTGCCTCTTTACCCGTTTATGGCCATCTTAATATCCACTTTTTTATACGCTGTATTGCGATTAATCAGAAGTTCCGGAGAGGAGTACAACTCCCTTAAAACCGGGATTTTTTCCATCGCCTTTTTGCTTTTGGCATTTTATAATCCCTACCGCAACATACTGGCTAAAACTTATCTACCAAAGGAAAAAGCTGGGGATAAAGAATTTTACGAAATCACCTATTACCTTAGGGAGGCCGTAAACGGAGAGCGCAACCTGCATCAGCAAAGAATTGTGCATGAGGATTACAATGCCCACAACCTTTTTTACGTACAGATTTTGAATGAACAGGGAAAAGACATCTCTTTTATTCCCATGCAGGAGATTAAAACTGGTCAAACCCTCATTGCTTACCAGGGGCACGTTAAAAAATACATTGAGGACAACTATCACCATGAAGTGGTAAAAACACACGGAAATATTACAACCTACACCCTCTATGGCACCAAATAATGACCCAATAGGTTTATCGGTAGTAGTACCTGTTTACAATGAAGAGGAGGTGATCCCCGAGCTTTACGAACGCCTGAAAAAGGCAGCCACCCAGGTTTCTGCGAACCATGAACTGTTATTTGTGAATGATGGTAGCGGTGATGCATCCTTAATGAAGCTACAAGAGCTCAGCCAGCGTGACTCCCGCGTTTTTTACATCAATTTCAGTCGCAATTTCGGACATCAGATAGCCGTTACTGCCGGTTTGGACCGGTGCCGGGGTAAGGCCGTAGTGATTATTGACGGTGACCTGCAGGACCCCCCGGAACTGATTCCGGAGCTCCATAAAAAACACCTGGAAGGATATGAGGTAGTTTATGCCCGCAGGGCTGAGCGCGATGGTGAAAGCACCTTTAAGAAAATTACGGCCAAATTATTCTACCGCATCCTGAGGCGGCTTACTTCCTTTGATATACCCCTGGATACCGGTGATTTTCGCCTCATTGATCAAAAGGTGGTACACTACCTGCGACAGATGCCCGAACAAAACAAATTTTTAAGAGGGCAAATCGCCTGGCTCGGCTTCAGGCAATCCGAAGTTCTTTTCAGTCGCGAAAAACGGAAATATGGAAAAACCGGCTACTCTTTCAGTAAAATGCTGCGTTTTGCCATGGACGGTATCACCAGCTTTTCGGATAAACCCCTGCAACTGGTTACCCGCCTCGGATTCACCATTTCGTTTTTGTCCTTGTTAATCATCCTATACGCCTTTTACTCCCATTTTATTCTCGATAAAACCATTACCGGCTGGACCTCCCTTATCATCAGCTCCATGTTTATTGGGGGTGTTCAACTTATCTCCATCGGTATTATTGGCGAATACATTGGCCGTATTAACCAAAACTCCCGGAACCGCCCGCTTTATATTATCGATAAAACCAACCTGGAAAAAGAGGTTAACACCGATACCAAACAGAGTTTAAGCCGTTGAATAACCACCATTAAAATCACCAGCCCTTGATTGATACCCACAGCCATATTTACCTGGACGACTTTGCCGAAGACCGATCGGAAATGCTGCAACGCGCCCGGGAAGCCGGGGTAGAAAAAATTTATCTCCCCAATATAGATACGGCCAGCCTGCCACAGCTTAAAGCCCTTGCAAAGGCAGAAGAGCATTGTTTGCCCATGATGGGCTTACACCCCGGATCGGTGAAGGAAAACTGGGAAGAAGAGTTGGCTGCCATTTTCACGGAAATAGATCAGAACCCCGGCTTTTACCACGCCATTGGCGAAATAGGCATGGATTTGTACTGGGACAAAACCTTTGTAAAGCAACAACAGCAAGTATTTCACCGGCAAATACAAAAGTCGTTGGAGTTAAAACTCCCCATTGTGATCCATTGCCGTGAGGCCTTCGATGAAATATTTGAAATACTGGAAGACTACCGCAACACTAAACTTTTTGGCATATTCCATTGCTTTACCGGTAACCTCGAGCAGGCCCGCCAGGCCATCGACTTCAACCTTAAACTCGGCATTGGTGGCATTGTTACCTTTAAAAATGGCGGTTTGGATAAAGTGGTAGAACAGGTAAACCCGCGCTACCTGGTTTTGGAAACCGATGCCCCTTATTTGGCCCCCCACCCCAAAAGAGGAAAACGAAATGAACCGGCTTACCTGAAGTGGATTGCCCAAAAAATAGCAGATTTGCACCTGATATCCCTTGAGGAACTGGAACGTATAACCACGCAAAACGCACAGGAAGTTTTCGGCACATGAACCAACAACCCATTCGCATCCTGCTCTTGTACACCGGTGGCACCATCGGTATGGTAAAAGATGTAGCCAATGATACCCTAATCCCTTTCGACTTTCAGTACCTCCTGGATAAAATACCGGAAATTGGTCAGTTGGATTGTGAAATAGATACGGACAGCCTGGACCGCCCCATCGATTCTTCCGATATTAAACCGGAGCACTGGCTGCGCCTCGCCCAGCGCATCGAAAAAGACTACACCTACTACAATGGCTTCGTAATCCTGCATGGCTCGGATACTATGGCCTATACCGCCTCGGCCCTTAGCTTCCTCTTGAAAAACCTTTCCAAGCCGGTGATTTTAACCGGTTCGCAATTACCCATTGGAGTAGCGCGTTCCGATGCCCGTGAAAACCTGCTCACCACTTTGGAAATTGCCATGGCCCGCAGGCAGGATGGCTTGGCGATGGTACCGGAAGTATGCGTCTATTTTGAGTACGACCTGTTTCGTGGCAACCGGGTTCATAAAATTTCTACTGAAGATTTTGAGGCTTTTGAATCCCTCAACTACCCGAAACTGGCCGGGGCAGGGGTGAATATTAAATTCAATCAAGGGTTTATTCACCACCCCTCTAAGGAAGCCCTGGAACTGGGAAATTCCATCTCCGATGAAGTAGCTATACTTACCGTTTTTCCGGGAATAACCCCGGCCTATGTTGAAGCGGTTTTAAACACCGCAGGCATGAAGGCTCTGCTCATCCGTAGTTTCGGGGCCGGTAATATTCCTACCGATGCCTGGCTTATCGAGGCTCTACAGGCCTGTTTTGATCGCGGAATTTTTATTGTGGATGTATCGCAATGTGTAGGGGGCGGTGTGGCTCTCGGAAAATATGCTGCCAGCAAAGCCCTGAAGGAGATGGGTGTAATCAGCGCAGTGGACATGACCTTTGAAGCAGCTCTCACCAAACTGATGTATTTACTTCCCTTCGGCATGGGATACGCTGAGTTTAAGCAACAGTATGAAAGTGATTTAAGAGGGGAGCTGAGCGAGTCTTAAAATTTAAGACGAACTAAAATAAAGGCCTACTCACCATTCATTACCAGCTTATAGCCTACGCCCCGCACATTGATGATCTTCAGATGTGGGTCGCCCTCCAACTTTTTACGCAATTTGGAGATAAACACATCCAGGGTACGGCCCACGTAGTCACCTTCATCCCCCCACACCTTATTTAAAATCACTTCGCGCTCCACGGTGGTATTCACCGACTTATAGAGTAGTAATAGCAACTCACTTTCCTTGCCGGTAAGCTCTTGGTGCTCGCCTTTCAAAACCAACTCCATAGCAGCCGGATCAAAGCGATAGGCTCCCAAAACCATGAGATGGGGATTGGTTACTTGCGCAGAATTTCTTTGCCTGAAATACACCCACAGCAGGCTTACGGTCAATATCAAAGCGATAAGCACCACCAGGGGAATAAAGCCTCTCGGTTTTACGGAAGCTTCCTTGGGAGACTTCTCAACGGGAGTTATAAAAGGTCCCATCGGGTCCAAAATCGTTAACCGGAGGTTGTAGCAAGCTATTTCCTGCTGCCTGCCCCGGCAGGGAATTATGTCCCGGGCCGTATCACCCACCTCGTAGCTATATACCACCTGGCCGCTTTCACAAGTCAGCACCTCCACCAGGTAATGCCGGGCAAAGTGAGCATGACCGTTAACGCTATCAATAAGATTCACCAATTTTTCCGGCTGAAAACCAAACTCTGTATCAAAACCTATCAAAAAGCTATTCCCCTGCTCCTCGATTGGCAGAACCCGGGAAGTGCTGTCACCGGAACTCAATAAAAGTTCGTGCCCGATCATGCGCATAGCGGTGTTGAGATGCTTAGCGTTGGCCAACCCCCGAGCCGGGAGCATCAGAATACTCAGCACACCAAGCACTGCTAATACTATTTCACTCTTGATCAAAGAATAAGGCATCACACAAAGCTACCGGATTAGAAGGCCATTTGAAATATTTTACTTCTGATTTTACACTAATTTACATTGTTTAACCCCCTGCCCCAGGCCCCCGTTCTACTTTTAGGCTAAACATTAAATACCATAACAATGAGAAGTCTTTACGTAAACCTGGCGCTCTGTTTGCTTGCGCTCACCGCCTGTGACGGGCAGAATAGAAAACCGCTCCATACTCAAAGTTTAGCCATGAGCTGTAATCCGGGACCATACACCCCTGAAATTGAACCCCCTTGTATGGTTCTGGTAAACCAACCCAGCCCTGATCAACAGATCAGCCCTTTTGTACGCAGGATTTACCAGGATGAAAGTGGTGCCATGTGGTTCGGCACCAATGGGGATGGAGTTATCCGTTACAACGGAGATTCCCTGGAATACTTTTCTCCCCGGGAAGGCTTTGGTGGTATTGCCGTGCGCAGCATACTGGGAGATGGCAAGGGTAACATCTGGTTTGGCACCAACGGAGGCCTTACCCAATACTCCCCTGGCACGGGCTTTCGCAATTACACGGAAAAAGACGGTTTGGTCAATAACGACATATGGAGCCTCTGTATCGACCGCAAGGGTACTATATGGGTAGGCACCCTGGAAGGGGTGAGTCTTTTTAACGGGCAGGCGTTTACCTACTTTGATTTGCCCGAAACCAACATTGACCCCAGCCGGGGCGTAACCAGCAAACGCATTATACACAGTATTATGGAAGACACCCGGGGCAGGATGTGGCTGGCTACCAATGGCGGGGCTTTTATTTATGATGCTTCTGCCCCCGAAAATGAAGGACGTCTCACTCAAATTACGGAAGAAGATGGCCTTTGCAACAAGGTGGTCAACTGCATACTGGAAGACGTGGACGGTAATTTTTGGTTTGCCACGCATCACAATGGCGTGTGCCGCTGGGATGGCACATCTTTCAAACACTTTAACGCCAACGATGGCGTGGAGGGCTCAGAGGTATGGGACCTCTACGAAGACAGCTCCGGCAACATCTGGTTCCCCACTGAGGGTTACGGAGTATTTTGTTACATGAGTTCCGGAGAATATCCCTTTAGGAACTTTTCGGGAACCGAGGGCTTAGCCAGCCGGGCCGTACAATGCACCTTTGAAGATAAAGACGGCCGTATATGGTGTGGTGGCTGGTTGGGACTATACCGTTACAACCCTTCTTCCCCCGAAAGAAACTTTACCAACCTCACCAAGGAGCTCCCCTGGGACTGATCCTTTCTTGCCTTCATATCCTGAATAGATTACTGCAAGTCACGGCCAGGATTCTTGTTTACACCAGTAGATTTTGCAACACAGAAAAGTTTAAATTGCCTTGGGCAAAACGCTTTTCATGGCCCTTGGTGAACGGATCAAAACCATACGACCGATGGCCGGTGGTGCCTGGCCAAAATCACCGGGTTTCGAGTGTACGGTTAAAGCGGTTCCCAATAATCTTAAAGGATGGTAAAATGACTTTAAAACATCGGTTTCTCTTCTTTTTCCTGCTTTGTTGCGCTTTCCTCCGGGCGCAGAATACCATTGCCTACAGCGAAGAACAAGGGTCGCCTGCGGCCAGCCTGGAGGATGTGCAATGGATAGCCGGGCATTGGCAGGGTGAAGCTTTAGGCGGTATTACCGAGGAAATATGGACACCCGCCCTGGGTGGTTCTATGATGTGTGCCTTTAAACTGGTGGTGGACGGAAAAGTAAAGTTTTACGAACTGGTAAGCTTAAGCGAAGAAGAAGGCACCCTTATCATCCGGTTGAAACATTTTGGTCCCGCGCTACACGGTTGGGAAGAAAAAGACGAAGCTGAAGTATTCAGGCTGGTGAAGATCAGCCCCGAGAAAGTGTGGTTTGACAATTTTACCTTTGAAAAGGTCAATGAAAACGAGATGAACATTTACGTGGTGTTTGAAGGCAAGGGCGAAAAGAAAGAGGTGCAATTTAATTACCGGAGAGTGCACCAATAACATTATCTAAATGCCATGTTGTAACTCGATAAGCCTGGTTTTTTTCAGGCTTTCCAAGGCATGCAAGAGATAAGGAGGCATGTTTTTACCAAGGCCTTTATGCTTTAAATATTGCTCCATAGCACCGGCTGCTTTGGGGTTCTCTTGAATGGCTTCTATTAAAGCTTTAAAATCAATATCCGGGAGCCTTTGCCCCAGTAACTCTAAAGCCTTTTCATCCACCGGTTGTTTTACCTGCAATTCGTCTTCCGGGCGAATGCTAAAGTCTTGTATTTCTTTTGGCCACATATTACGATGGTACCAAAAAGCATGGCCCGGCCAACGCGATTCGCGTGCGTAGTACTCCTTGCGGTAGGTCAAATACTCCCGGTACTGCCTTTGTACCTCCGTATCGTAATCCAACAACGCCTCCTCACCAGTCTGCTGCCATTGGCGTATGGTTTCGGCCGCCAATATTCCCAGGCGGAAACCTTTTATAATGCCCGCAGAAGAGAGGGGGTCAAAGCTAATGGCGGCATCACCGGTACTCAACCATCTTTCTCCGTACGTTTGGCTCAACCGCCTGGAGTGGGCAGACTGGATAATGGGTTTATCGCAGGATGAAGCAGAAAAGCGTTTCCTGGTAAAATAACTCTCCATCAACCTTTGCTGCCAAAACTCCCCGGCCGACAAATCACTCCCCGTAAGTAGGGCGGCATCAGTCATAAAAGTACCCACCCATGTACCGCTTTGCAACTGCACGCTGTACCACCATCCATCGGCCAGGGGCTCTACCATTAAGCCGCATTCCCCGTGTTCTTCAGGGTCGGTAACCCGGGAATAGCTAGTGATACCGATCAGTTGATCTGCTAGCTCCTTGCCCACTTCCGGTGTAGGTTTGAATTTGCTGTTTCTTCCGCTGGCATCCACCACAAAATCCAACTCAATGGATTCATTGGCAAAGTACAGCCGCCAGCCTTTTGAAAGCTTTTCCGCTTTCACTACCCTTTGGTTTAATTGCACGTCCACTCCCTGGCTGCGGGCGTATTCCATCAATGCATGGTCAAAATCAGGCCGGCTTAATATAAAACCATCACCAAAAGGGTTAAAAACCGATGGATTTTCATGAAGATCTGTACGTCCCCAGGAATTCAAAACCTGTGAACAGGCTTTGCTATTTTGTACCAACAATTCCCTGGGTATGCCGAGCCTCCCGAATTCGTGTAAAGCTTCGGCCACCAGGTGTTCTCCCACCCTGGGATTCGAGTAGTCGCCCGCTTCAAAAACTTTTACTTGCGCTGAAAATTCACTGATTTTCAGAGCTGTAAAAATCCCAGCCGGGCCACCGCCAATAATTCCCACTTTCAGCATACCATAAAATCAAAATAAGCATTCACTCAATACGGGAAAATAACCACACACACTAAATAATTTTATTCCACCTACTTAATCCATAATTTAAAGGTGTTAAAATATATACTTATGTAATTTTTAAAATCATGAACCAAGCAACCAATCCTTTCCAAACCCGGAGGAAATCACTATTTCTGTTCCTGGCCGTTAGCCTCATGGCTATTTTTATACTGACCGGTGTAAAGTGGCAGTCCCCGGAAACCGCGGCCGATGCAACCCTCGTGGAAAGTCCCGCAGCAAACGTAAACTTTTTCCCCAGTACGGCTTACGAAGTACCCTACGACCTGGCCAGCGATAGCAGCAACCAGGTAGAACTGGCACAATTTGCCTGGCAGGAATTTATTGCTCTGAACTGGCCTTCCAGTTATACTACTGCCAACCCCACCCGGGGTATGCCCGATAAAAGTAAAACGGTGGCGGATTTCCTGAATGGAAACAATAACTACCCCTTGGTTTGGCAAACCTATAAGCACCGGGTGGAAATTTACCCCAAGGACACCACCAATTACAACAACAGTTTTGACACCCCTCCTCAATATTTTTACAAGATTGACGGACAAAGCTCTATTCAGAAGCTCAACGATACTTCGGCTCCCCCCCTTAAAAATATCACCACCATTTTCAATAATCTGGATGAAACTTCGGAGATTGACCTATGTACTGTATTTGTTGACGGTGACCCCGATTCACCCGGGGCCAGCAACTACCCCAACCCGCATACGGCCAGCGGACTGCCCGGGGCTCCGCGCAGGATGATCTACGAAGCCAAGGGCAATCGCGAAATGTTTGATTACGTGGTATCTAATCGCCTGTACGACACCATTGTAAGGGGAAGACGCATCTCCATTACCCAAAACTCCGTGGTAAACAAAGGCGGTGGAGCGGTTTATCCATGCCCGGACCCACAGCAAATTTGTTTCCCGTTCGGGCAAACCGGAGCCAATGGCCGGGAAGGCTCCATAGAGGTTAAAGCCACCTGGCGGCAGCTTACGGCTACCGAATATAGCAGCGGCCGTTACCTTACGGCCCCCGTGCTTTACTACCGCAAGGCTGCCGTACCGGGTGGAGCAGCCGGTGACAGCGCTATTTATTACGACACCATTCCCGCCACACCTACCGCGGAATCATTACCCTACGGGCTGGTGGGTCTGCACATCATCCACAAAACCAAAAATTACCCCAGTTATGTATTTGCCACCTTTGAGCAGGTGGACAACCTCGATACCACACAGCCCTATAACAACCTGTTTTATTACAATCGTAACTCCAACCCCAGTGTAAACCCTGGTAAGCAATATGCCTATCGCTATGCTAAAATACTGGCCGGAACCGAGCAGGTAAATCAAAGTGTACATAGCCAGATTAAAGCTCTAAACTCCAGCTCGGTATGGCAGTACTATAAGCTGATCGGGGTGCAGGGCCACCCTGAAAACAGCGATCTGGGAAATGATTACTTCCTGGCCAATATCGTAACCGAAACCAATGAAGTATTACGTGATTTTTCCGGCACCCTGGATAATGACAACGGTACCTTCGACCCTACGGCCACTAACCTTTACCAGGGTAAAGTGCCCTACGTACAAGGGGGATGTAAAGGGTGCCATGCCAATGCGCAGCAATCCGACTTTAGTTTCATCACTCAAAACGCCCCTTTTGACGGCACCCCGGATGTGATCAATCAACCCTTGCTCAAGAAGTCGCTGCAATAACACTAAATCAACCACTTAAACCAAACTTATCATGTCATTAGAACAAGTAAAATACATTAAAGTACACCCGGGTATCGGTATGGCCAGGGTAGGCAATAGCCCGGAATACTTTATAGGCCCCGAATCACCGGGCTCCCTCCCCAATCAAGGTCAGAATTACAAAGACAGTAACGGGCTCATTAAGCCACAAGCCGCCCGCTTCAGGGTTTACGGTTACGATGAAAACGACAATGTGGTCATGGAAATAACCAATGACCCTGCTAATAATGTAGAAATACAATGGGATGTACACATGCGGAACCTCAAAGCGGCCAACTATGCCTTCCAGGGAAAGTATGCGTTTGACCCGCAACAGCTTAGAAACCCGGGGGTACAAGGCACCCTTCCCCCGGAACAAAGGAGCCAACTCATAATTGATCCCGGCTCTAAATCCATTTCCGGTAATAATCAAAGTAACGGTAGTGCCGTTCAACTGGATGGCGGAGTTATCTTCGATGGTATCGGGGAGGCTGAAATTCCGGCCAGCCTGATCAACCCGGGCGAGCCCGGCACCATCATGGCCCAATACAACAGTAAGGAAGTGAGCCTGGGCAGGCTGGAAACCGATGCTTCCGGCCGCCTCATCATTGTTGGTGGAAAAGGAGAGGCCGGTTGCCTTACTGATCCTCCCGTGCTGATCCGCAAGGGAGTAAGTACTATAAACGACCAACCTAATGATGATCCCACCTCGAACGGTAATTCATATTTCAACAACCCGGGCTGGTATGATGATACGGCCGGTGGATCAGTAAACGCAACGGTAAGCCTGCCGGGCGGACAAACCTTAACTACCAATAACGATCCTTCAAAACGCGGCTGGATAGCGGTGGCTCCTCCTAAATACGTGCCCAGCATGAATAATGTGGTGTCACTGCTGGATCTGCAACTGGATCTTTTCCCTGATCAAGACCCGGTTTCCGGAGCTTTGGTTTTTGCCGCTATTGATGCCAACGGTGCAGCCGAGGTTTCTTTTGGTGATCAGGCCAATTTCAATTCCATTGATGCCAGTACTGCTGCGATTTCCGCTCCTTCTATTGCCAGTTTTAACGGTCAGCAGTATTACGCCTATACCGGCACCGGTAATGCTCCGGTGTTACTCACCTCTGCCGATGGCACCCATTGGAGCAATGTCAGCTTAACCGGAGCTCCTTCTACACCCCACGCGCCCTCACTATGTGTATTTAACGGTTTACTTACCTACGTGGTGGTGGATGATGGCGGTTTCCTGCATATTGGCACCTCCAACGATGGCAGCACTTTTACCTTTAACTCCACCTCGACCGGTGGAGGCGTTGAGGCCACACCCTCCAAATTCGGACCGGCTGCCTGTGCCTATAACGGAAGCTTATACATAGCCATTACCGATATGGGCGGCAACTTGCACATTGCACAACAGGATGATAAAAACCCAAATGTTTTCACCTTTTACGCAGTGGACGCCCCACAAACCAGTTTAGGCAGTCCGGCCCTTTGTCAATTCTTCGGCCAGTTGAGCTATGCCTTTACCGGCACTGATCAAAAGTGCTACATTGGATTTTACAACAATTACTCCCCCAAACCGGCTACACCCGATTTCAATTTCGACTTTAAACACGTGGGGGGTTCGGCCTTATCCAATACGGCACCAGCTATTGTAGCGTCTCACGGTCAGCTGTACTATTTGATCCTGGGTACCAACGATTACCCCTATCTGGCTTCGGCAAAACCCGGCTTTACCGACCTCACCTTCAACCAGTTTACCACTACTCCGTTTCAATACGCTCCGGCCGCGGCTAATTTTAACAGCATCACTTTTTACCGCGACATTTACCCGATTTTACGCACGGTAACAGATTATGCCTGGGTAAATGAGCCCGCTTTTACCGGCCATGCTCCGGGCAGTATGGGCGACTTTCTGCGGGATAATGCCTTACCCGGCTACGCCAATCCCAACGCTGAAAATAATCCTTACCGGGTTTTTGTATATCGGGCCATACGACCGGCCGAAACCCTGACTCCAGAGGTTCCTCCGCCTCCTGCACCTGTACCTAGCGGTGTTGTACCCGATGGAGGTACCCAACAATCCGGACGGTTGATGCCGCATTTGTACGGAGACGGTGGTTCCGATACCGAAAACAACTTTAATGGCACCAATTACCCGAATCAATGGTTGAGCCTTACGCCTCACCAACTTTGGAAATTCCAGCAATGGGTAAACGGAGATTTCACGGCCGGTGAAAAGCCGGTGGTTACCCCCATTGAGCAATTACCTGCCGCACAGCAACCGGCAGCCCTCGACTTTAGTGCACTGGAACCTACCGTAGGTGGTGGTTTTCACCCTGGTATTGAGCTCACCTATTACATGAAAATCTCCGGGTTTTTTGCGGCCCCCTTTCGCTTTGCGGATAATATTACCGATGATTCCGGTACGGTACTCGGGCCTATCAGTCCCGGTTCGGTAGCCGCTTATATGTCCATACCCTGGCAAGGCGATTTTTGGTCGTGCAACACCTCCTGGTGGGCCGCTATGCGCCCGGATATTGTGGTGAGTACCCGTGGTGCGAATCCTCCCAAACTGAGCTACCAACCCTGGTTCCGGGGTGAAGCCATCGGTATTCCCCCCAATGCAGATTCCATTCCTGATTACCAGGGTGGCTATGAGCACATGGCCCGCTACTGGTCGTATTTTGGTTTTGTGGTACCCAATGGAAATACCGATACCGGTATGATAGAAATGCAGGAAACCGAAAGGGCCACCTGCCTGGATGATGATTCCGCTCCTTGCACCCCGGTCAACCCTTACGCACCCTCGTTCCGCTATAAACTGGGCACGGCTCAACCGGCTTCTCCATCCTCCGGTAATTTCCCGGATACTTTTTATACCAATACGGTGCAGGTAGCCATCCCGGCCGATTCATCGGCCCTTTTGGCCGGATCGGAAGATGGTACTGCGGACGTTTATGTAGATGACCAGTGCATTGTTAAGGTAAATGGCACTCAAATCTATGCCCATGATTTCAGCAACGGTAACAGCGGAAGAATTACGCCCCTGTCTCCGGTAGATCTTAGCGCTGCCTTACAGCCTTACGCGGGCACCACGGTTGAAATCACCATAGAATACGTGGATTTATACCCCGGTAGCAAAGGAGCATCGGCCTTCTGGCTCATTTTTGAACCTAAGCAGAATCAAATAGGTACGGCCCAGGCCGCCAGCGATTCGGTGGGCCATTTCCCTGATACCTTTTACAGCAATACCCTTCCGCTTTTTATTCCCGCCAATGCTTCGGCCAAACTGGCTGGATCGCAAGACGGTACCGCTGAAATTTATGTGGACGACCAATGCATCATTAAAGTGAATGGTACCGAGGTTTATTCTCACGATTTCAGCAACGGCAACAGCGGAAGAATTACACCCTTACCTCCCGTTGACCTCAGTTCGCAGTTGCAGGCCTACGGAGGAAGTACCGTTACAATCACCGTTGAGTACGTGGATCTGTATCCCAATAAAAAAGGAGCATCTGCCTTCTGGCTACTGTTTGAATAATTGACATTCTTACTTCCCATAGTGCCCGGATCATTTTTTGATCCGGGCACTTACTTATCGGGAAAGTATCAGCACTCCAGGCCTTCCTGCAACTCTGATGAACGTCTAAGCCCCACTCCTAAATAAAGCCTATAATTAACTATCTCTTACTTTCAATAAATAGCTGTACATTTGCACCCGCTCTCCTTAGCGGGAAGTCCTTGACCAGTTTCTTCCTTTCGAAAAGAAGATTTAGCTAAGTAGAAACCATATAGCTAGATTATTCAGCACAGTTTAAAAAACATGTACACCACCAACGACAACGCTTAGCGTAAGTCTATGGTTAGGTTATACCTATGATAAAAGTATCCCATAAATTTCCCCGCCAACCGGATAATGATTTCTTTAAAAGCCTGCACAAGCGGGTCAACGCCCATTTTGCCGGTGGCAAACGATCAGCCTACGGAGACTGGCAGCTTTTGGTTAAAACGATGTGCATGATCGGCTTGTTTCTGGTACCCTACTTCTTCATCCTTAGCGGGGCCGTTCAAAACACCGGGCTTTTTCTTTTGCTCTGGACCGTTATGGGCCTTGGCGTGGCGGGTATTGGTGTGAACGTTATGCACGATGCCAACCACGGTGCATTTTCCCGCCACAAAACTTTTAACCGCATCGTAAGCCTGGTAATGAACCTCATGGGTGGTGATGCCGCTATTTGGCGACTTCAGCACAATGTGTTACACCATTCCTTCACCAACATTCATGGTGCAGATGATGATATTATCGGTCCGCCCATGTTGCGCTTTTCGCCCCATGAACCTCGCAAAGCCATACACCGTCACCAATATGTGTATGCCTGGTTTCTATACGGGCTTATGACCCTCATTAAAGTAGCTTACACGGATTTTAAAAGAGCCATTCGCTACCGCAAAATGAACCTTATAAAAACCCGTAAGGAGTTTGTGGCGCGCCTCTTTAAAATTGCCGGGGGCAAATTGTTGTACTTCGGTTATATGATAGCCCTGCCTATATGGCTGGCACCGGTATCACCCTGGTTGGTGATTGTAGGCTTTCTTTTGATGCACCTGGTGTGTGGTTTTGTATTGTCTATTATTTTCCAGACGGCCCATGTTATGCCTTCTTCTGAATATCCCTTGCCCGATGAAAATGGAACTATGGAAAACAACTGGGCGGTGCACCAAATGCTTACCACTACCAACTTCTCCCCGAAAAGCCGCCTCTTTTCCTGGTTTATCGGGGGTTTGAATTACCAGATTGAACATCACCTTTTTGCCAATATCAGCCACGTACACTACCGTGATATTTCACGCATCGTAGCTGAAACAGCACGTGAGTTCGGCATTCCCTACCATTGCCAGAAAAGCTTTGGCCATGCCCTGGTTAACCACGGTAAAATGCTTTACCAACTTGGACGACAACCGTCAACCTAATCCCCATCCTTTTTTCCGGTCAGCGGCATTGCTTCCACCGGGGCCCGCGGCAGTCTTTGCTGTATCTAATCGGTTTCCCAAAACCATAAAGCCTTTAAAAATTAAACATGAATAACAATTCAAATACACGACCCGCCCGAAAGGCCGGTTCGAAAAACAGAAAACCTTCCGGAAAACCACCTGCCAATAAACGAAAGCAGAGTACCATCGATGTTAATTTGCTGACTCAAAAAGCAGTACCACAACCTGCCACTGAACCTTATGTGCCGGTACGCAGCTTTAACGATATGCCTCTGCACAAAGCCCTGAAAGCGGCTATTGCTCAAAAAGGTTTTACAACACCCACGGAAATACAGGATAAAACGATGGATCACCTGTTGTTGGGTAAAGACCTCCTGGGTATTGCTCAAACGGGAACCGGTAAAACCGGAGCCTTCCTGGTACCTATCATTCACCGTCTTTTAGAAGCCAAAGGCAATTTCCAGGTGTTGGTAATGGCCCCTACCCGGGAACTGGCTGTACAGGTTGAACAGGAGTTTAAAAGCCTCACTACCGGAATGTCATTGTACAGTTCCTGCTTTATTGGGGGTACCAACCTGAACCGCGATCTACAGTCGTTACGCAGGAAAAGTCACCTTACAGTAGGAACCCCGGGCCGTTTACAAGACCTCGCCCAGCGCAAAGCTTTGCGATTCAGCGATTTTAAGATATTGGTACTGGATGAATTTGACCGTATGCTGGACATGGGCTTTAAGCGTGATGTGGAACGCATTATCGGTGCTATGCACAACCGTAAACAAACACTGCTTTTTTCCGCTACTTTAGATAAGCAGCAGCAAAGTATTATTAATAACTTGTTGACCAATCCGCTGGAAATAAAAGTAAGTAGTGGTGAGGCTACCGGTAGCCATATTGACCAGGAAATTATTAAAGTGGCCGAAGGTGAGAACAAATTTCAGGTACTTACCGATTTGCTGCAGCAACCTGGTTTTAATAAAGTTCTGGTTTTTGCCGAAACCAAACGTTGGGTAAGCCGTGTTCGGAAAAGCCTGAATAAAACGGGCATCCTTTCGGATGAAATACACGGCAACAAATCACAAAACTACCGCCAACAGGCGCTTAAGCGTTTTGAAAACGGTAATATACAAGTACTGGTGGCTACGGATGTGGCAGCCCGTGGACTGGATATTACAGACGTAACGCATGTGATTAATTACCAGCTTCCGGCCAGCCTGGATACTTACATCCACCGGATTGGCCGTACCGGAAGAGCCGGAAAAACCGGCAAGGCTTATACATTCGTTAATTAAAAAAAAAGTTCGCCAAATTATATGGGAAAATCACAAGAAACCTTTGGAAAAAAAGAAAGAGAAAAAAAGAAACGCAAGAAAAAAGAAGAGAAAGCCAAGCGCAGGGAAGAGCGCAAGGCCAATCCCACCGATAACGGGGACAACATTACCTACGTAGATAAATACGGTAACTTTTCAGACACTCCCCCTCCCCAGGCGGAAGCGGTGGATGCTGACGATATAGTTTTAGGTGTGCCCAAGAAAGAAGACCGCGAGGAGGATGAGGAAATGGACATCGAACGCAAAGGGGTAGTTACCTTTTACAACGATTCCAAGGGCTACGGTTTTATTAAGGATAAAGGTACCCAGCAAAGTATATTTGTGCACGCTAAAAACCTTTTAGAGCCCATTGTGGAGCAAAACATGGTAACCTTTGAGATTGGCAAGGGCGACAAAGGCCCGGTGGCCTTAAAGGTGAAAGTAATTCGATAAGCCCTTCTGAACGGCCGTCCTCCCGGATGGCCTTTTTTCTTAACCAGGATCTTGGAGGATTACCCCACCCTCCGGGCAGACTCATGCTTTATTCCGTTTTTATAAAATTTAACGGTTCAGGCAAAGAGTACAGCCTGGCCATTAGTACTTTTTAAAGCATTCTGCTACATTTACCCAACGAAGAAATCCATTCCTTAAAAAAAGATTTATGGGCATTCGCATTGACTCCTTCGAAGAGTACCAGGAAAAATACCAGCAGAGCGTACAAAATCCCGAAGGCTTTTGGGATGCCATTGCCGAAAGCTTTCAATGGCATAAGAAATGGGACACAACCCTGGAATGGGAGTTTAAAACCCCCGATGTAAAATGGTTTGTTGGTGGTCAACTCAACATTACGGAGAACTGCCTGGATCGCCACCTGGAAAAAAACGCTGATAAAACCGCTATCATCTGGGAAGCTAATGACCCTGAAGCGGATAATATCACGCTCACTTATAAAGAGTTGCATACCGAGGTATGCAAAATGGCCAATGTGTTGAAGAAACACGGCATTCAAAAAGGGGACCGGGTATGTATGTACATGCCTATGGTGCCCGAACTGGCTATTTCCCTTTTGGCCTGCGCCCGCATTGGTGCCGTGCATTCGGTGGTATTTGCCGGTTTTTCTGCCAAATCCCTGGCCGATCGCATCAATGACGCCCAATGCAAAATGGTACTCACGGCCGATGTCATTCATCGTGGGGCTAAACAAATTCCCTGTAAGGAAGTGGTGGACGAAGCATTGGAAGAATGCGATTCCGTGGAAACCGTACTGGTAAAATGCTGTGGTAACCTGAGTATTAATCTTTTGGCCAACCGCGACTACGAACTGGACGACCAAATGGGAAAAGCCGATGCTGAATGTCCCGCGGAACCCATGGATTCGGAAGACCCATTATTTATCCTTTACACCTCTGGCAGCACTGGCAAGCCCAAGGGTGTGGTGCATACCTGCGGAGGTTACATGGTGTATGCCGCGTACAGCTTTGCTAACGTTTTCCAATACCAGAATGATGATATTTATTGGTGTACTGCGGACATCGGCTGGATTACCGGCCACTCTTACATTGTGTACGGTCCTCTGCTGAATGCCGCTACCACGGTAATGTTCGAGGGCGTCCCTACCTGGCCGGATGCCGGTCGTTTTTGGCAGGTAGTAGAAAAACTGAAAGTCAATCAATTTTACACCGCCCCCACCGCCATTCGTGCGCTGATGTCGCAAAGTGATGATTTTGTAAATCGCCACGACCTCTCTTCCCTGCAAGTATTGGGAACAGTAGGTGAGCCCATTAACGAAGAAGCCTGGCACTGGTACCATGAAGTGGTGGGTAAAAAAAGATGCGCCATTGTGGATACCTGGTGGCAAACGGAAACCGGGGGTATTATGCTCTCCGGCCTTGGAAAACTCAGCCCTATGAAACCTACCCATGCCGGGTATCCCTTGCCCGGCATTCAGCCGGTATTGCTTACGCAGGATGGAGAAGAAATCCACGAAAACGAAAAGGAAGGCCTGTTGGCGGTAAAATTCCCCTGGCCCAGTATAATCAGAACCACCTATGGCGACCATGAACGTTGCCGCCAGGTGTATTTCTCCAGTTTTGAGGGGTATTATTTTACCGGTGACGGTGCCCGCAGGGATGCCGATGGTATGTACCGCGTGATTGGCCGGGTGGATGATGTGATTAATGTTTCCGGCCACCGTATGGGTACGGCTGAAGTAGAAGATGCCATTGATGAACATCCGCAGGTAGTGGAAAGTGCCGTAGTGGGTTATCCCCATGAAATTAAAGGACAGGGCATTTATGCCTATGTAATCTGTAAAGGCGGTTTTGAACCGGATGATAATACTCGCCAGGAAATCAATGATGTAGTGGTCAAACAGATCGGGAAAATTGCCCGACCGGAGAAAATCCAGTTTGTAAGCGGCCTGCCCAAAACCCGTTCCGGGAAAATTATGCGCAGGATATTACGGAAAGTGGCCGAAGGGGACACTTCCAATTTAGGGGACACCTCCACCCTTTTAGATCCGGAGGTGGTAGAAGAAATTAAAGAAGGAGCACTGTAATAAAAATTGCCAGCCCGGCTATGCAGCCGGGTATTACAGGGCGATCCGGTTTACGGCCAATACCGTTTTGGCCTCGGTTGTTGTTGGTTTTAAAATTTCAGCTTTGATTGGTGCCCTTCGGCTACCTTAATATCATTCAGAAGGGAATAAACGTGTGCTGACCAGTACCGCGCTCCATTGGTTGCCGGGTTATTTGTAAAGAGCGGAGGAACGGATTTATGAAACAGTTGAACCGCTGGCTCAAAACCTCCTGAATCCGCTTTATTTTATTCCGAACACCTACTTTCAACATCTTTAACTACTTTTCCTGTTCTAAAATCAAAACCATGGAATCCTTATCTGTGCCCGGCCTGCTTATTATTGCCATTCCCGTCACTTTCTTTATCCTTCTGGGAATTTTTATTGTAAAGCAACAACAAATGGCGGTGATTGAGCGCTTTGGGAAATTTCACAGCATCCGTACCCCGGGTTTTCAACTTCGTATTCCGCTGGTTGATCGTATTGCGGGGCGTGTAAATCTCCGTATCCAACAATTAGATGTTTTGGTGGAAACCAAAACCAAGGACGATGTTTTTGTGAAAATCAAAGTATCGGTACAATACGTAGTGCTCAAGGAAAAGGTGTATGAGGCCTTTTACAAACTGGAGAGTCCGCAAAACCAGATTACCAGTTACGTTTTTGACGTGGTGCGTGCCGAGGTTCCTAAGCTGAAGCTGGATGATGTATTTGAGAAAAAGGATGATATCGCCATCGCTATTAAAGGCGAGTTGGAAGAGGCTATGAACGATTATGGCTACGGGATTATTAAGGCACTGGTTACCGACATTGACCCGGATGAGCAAGTGAAGGACGCCATGAACAAGATCAATGCCGCAGAGCGCCAAAAGGTGGCAGCCGAGTATGAGGGGGAAGCCGAACGGATACGCATTGTGGCCAAGGCTACCGCTGAAGCCGAAAGTAAGCGCCTGCAAGGACAGGGTATTGCCGACCAAAGACGTGAGATTGCCAAAGGTCTGGAAGAGTCGGTGGAAGTACTCAATAAAGTAGGCATCAATTCACAGGAAGCCTCGGCCCTGATTGTAATTACCCAACATTACGACACTCTGCAAGCGGTAAGTGAGCATACCCAAAGCAACCTGATATTGTTGCCCAATACGCCTACAGCTGCCAGTGATATGCTCTCTCAAATGACTACTTCCTTCATTGCAGCCAACCAGGTAAGTGAGGAAATGCGGAAGCAGAAAGAAGGCGAAGAAGGGGATTCCGGTTACCGCAGGAGCTAAACTTTTCCCAACCGATACAGGGAACTTTCAAAAAAATTCTCAAAATGATGGGCTTTATCGCCCGGCTACCTACTTTTGATACTCTAAGCATACCCCAATGGCCAAAACGCTTATTACCGGTACCGGCAGCTACATTCCGGAAATGGTTCAACGCAACAGCGATTTTTTAAACCATCGCTTTTATACTGAGCAACAACAATTTATCGATACCCCTGCCCAGGAGGTGACCCGGAAATTCCAGAATATTACCGGTATTGAAGAGCGCAGGTATGTTACGCAGGATTTGCAGACTTCAGACATTGGAGTGATTGCCGCCCGGAGGGCCATTGAAGATTCCGGTATAGACCCCGAAACCATCGATCAGATTATTTTTGCTCATAACTTCGGTGACGTTCGCAAGCATACCATTCAAACCGACATACTTCCCGCCCTTGCTTCCAGGGTAAAACATCAGTTGGGTATTCAAAACCCTTTTTGCGTTCCCTACGATATACTCTTTGGGTGCCCGGGCTGGGTACAGGGAGTGATTCAGGCTGATGCCTATTTTAAAGCGGGTACCGCTAAAAAAGCCCTGATAATAGGTGCTGAAGCTCTCTCCCGCGTTTTGGACCCCTATGACCGGGATAGCATGATCTTTTCGGATGGTGCCGGAGCCTCTATTGTAGAATACCGGGAGGAAGAGCGGGATCCGGGAATTTTAGCCTCGGCTACTATGTCGCATACTGCGGAAGAAGTGGATTACCTGTACTTAGGCAAATCTAACTTTCCGGAATCCGACCCCCGCATACGCTACATTAAAATGAACGGGCGTAAAGTATATGAATATGCTCTTTCCAAGGTACCCCAGGCCATGAAGTTTTGCCTGGATAAGGCCGGGGTGGACATTGAAGAAGTGACCAAAATATTTATCCACCAGGCCAACGAAAAACTGGACGAAGGGGTGATTAAGCGTTTGTACCGGCTCTACAAAATCAACCAAATACCGGAAGGTATCATGCCGATGAGTGTTCACCAACTGGGCAATAGCTCGGTAGCGACTATTCCTACCCTTTACGATCGCGTGCGAAAGGGGAAACTGGAAGGGCATTCGGTAAATAAAGGGGATATACTGCTCTTTGCTTCGGTAGGTTCCGGTATGAATATCAATGCCTTTTGCTACCGGGTTTAAACCACTTGTTTTATTTATACAGGCATCAACAAAGTTGGAAAGGGATTACTCGCTGCGCTCGTGATCCCTGAAAGGGAAGCTCATCAAAGGCAAAGCCCTTCTGCTGCGCAGATACGGCCTTTCTTATGCCTGGGCCGCCACGCAAGTGTGAGCCAGGCTTGTCTCGGCAGGATTACTCGCTACGCTCGTGATCCCTGAAAGGGAAACTCATCAAAGGCAAAGCCCTTCTGCAGGAATGGCTTTTCTTCTACAACGCAACTACCGCACAGCTCTTCAGGAGGATTACTCGCTGCGCTCGTGATCCCAAAAAGGAAAACTTATCAAAGGCAAAGCCCTTCTGCTTCGCAGATACGGCCTTTCTTATATCCTGGCCGCCACGCAAGCGCAGGCCCAGGCATAAAAAAAGCCCGGGTGCTATCGCACCGGGCTTTACCTTTGGCGGAGAGAGAGGGATTCGAACCCTCGATACGCTTGTGACGTATACACACTTTCCAGGCGTGCGCCTTCGACCACTCGGCCACCTCTCCAATTCGGGAGTGCAAAAGTAAAAAAAATTGTGTTTAAGGCAGCCTTTTTCGATACCACAAGTCTGTAAGGTGAACCTCTTTCCGTTTTACCGGTTTGTTAAAAATCAAAACGTTCGGTCATTTTAACTAAAACGGGCGGTTATCGCGGAATAACAGGGCAAAAAAGATGAAGAGAATACTTTAGCTTTGTGCTGAGTTTTTTATTTTCACCAAAATTTTTAACAAACTAGCAAGTAATGAAAAAAGCACTTTCGATCCTGGCTGTATGCTTATTCACAGCCTTTGGAACTGTAACCCTTTTTGCCCAGGAGGGCAATGATACGGCTGCAACAGAGGAAACTCAAGCCGACTCTGCTTCTCAGGCCCAAACAGAAATGCCGACCACCGCAGTGGAAAAAACGGAGCCTGCTCCCGCAGATGAGCCCGTGGTAGAAGCTGAACAATCTTTCCATCAGGTATTGAAGGAGAAGTTCATTGAAGGTGGTCCTTCATTTATGGGTATCGTACTGATCACGCTGATTCTGGGTCTGGCCATTTGCATTGAGCGTATCATTTACCTGAACCTGGCCACTCCTAACGCCAAAAAATTATTGGACGAAATCGAAACGGCTCTTCAAACCGGTGGTGTAGAGGCCGCCAAAGAAGTGTGCCGCAACACCCGTGGTCCGGTAGCCAGCATTTTCTATCAGGGACTGGATCGTATGGATGAAGGTATTGATGTGGTTGAAAAATCCATCATCTCCTACGGTTCCGTACAAATGGGTCTTTTGGAGCGCAACGTTTCCTGGATCTCTCTTTTTATCGCCCTGGCTCCGATGCTTGGTTTCATGGGTACGGTAATCGGTATGATTGATGCGTTCGATGCTATTGAAGCAGCAGGTGACATTTCTCCTTCACTGGTTGCAGGGGGTATTAAAGTGGCTCTTTTGACTACCGTATTCGGTTTGATCGTAGCTATTATCCTGCAGATTTTCTACAACTACATTATCGCAAAGATTGACTCTATCGTTAATACCATGGAAGATGCTTCCATCTCTTTGATTGATGTACTGGTGAAGTACAAATCCAAAAACGCCTAAGCAATAGAATATGATTGATTTCGGATTATACGCCACCTACGCGCTGATCGGGATCTGTATCTTAATGATACTGGTTTTCGCAGTAGGTCGCATCGCAAAAAATCCCGGTGGCGCAAAAAGTGCTTTGATTGGCATAGTTGGCCTGCTCGTGCTTCTTTTTGTAGCCTACGCCCTAAGCACCGGAACCGATGCCAATACCAATCCAAAGTACGTGGAAATGTCTCTTTCCGAGGAAACCTCACGCCAGGTAGGTACCGGTTTAATGGTGTTTTACATTTTAGCCGGACTGGCTATTTTGAGCATACTTTACGTTGAAGTAACCCGTTTATTCAAATAATATGGCTAGGAACAACAGGGCAATACCGGAAATCAACGCAGGTTCCATGGCGGATATCGCTTTCCTGTTGTTGATCTTCTTCCTGGTAACCACAACAATGGACGTGGATTCCGGTATCAACCGGAAACTGCCGCCTTGGGACCCGGATCTGATTGAGGACCCACCCCCCATTAAAAAGAAGAACATTTTTACGGTATTGGTAAACTCCAACGACCGTCTTCTGGTGGAGGATGAGTACATGGATATTAAAGATTTACGTGAAGCTACCATCCGTTTTTTGGACAATAATGGTGATGGCTCCTGCACATACTGCCAGGGCTTACGTAGCCCTCAGTCTTCCGACAATCCTGGAAAAGCCATCGTTTCTTTGGTAAACGACCGTGGAACTTCCTATAAATTGTACATCTCCGTTCAAAACGAACTGGCTGCTGCCTATAATGAGCTGCGCGACCGTGAAGCGCAACGCCTCTACGGTGTAGCTTTTGACGATCTCAGTGAGGCGCAGCAGGAAGAAGTACAGGATATGTATCCACAAAAGATATCAGAAGCTGAACCCGTAAACTTAGGAGGATAGACTATGGCAAAGTTCAAAAAAAAATCCGGTGGCGGTACTCCCGCTATATCAACGGCCTCGCTGCCCGATATTGTTTTTATGCTTTTGTTCTTCTTTATGGTAACTACCGTAATGCGTGAGGTAACCTTGCTGGTGGAAAACACCAAGCCTAATGCTACGGAGATCAAGAAGCTGGAACGTAAATCATTGGTGACCTACATTTATGTGGGTAAGCCAAAGCAGCAGTACATTCCGCAAGTAGGTTCAGAGCCACGTGTGCAATTAAACGATGCTTTTGCCCGGGTGGATGAAATACAGCAGTATGTAATCACCGAGCGCGAAGCGATCAACGAAGCCGAGCGCCCACTGATGACGGTTTCCATTAAGGCGGATGAAGACGTTAAAATGGGATTGATCACGGATATTAAACAGGAGCTGCGTAAAGCAAACTCTTTAAAAATCAACTACTCCACCCGTAAGGGTGAAGTATACGGAGACGAATAAGAAAGTGCTAAATATAGTTCTCCAAAAGGCCGCTTTTCAGCGGCCTTTTTTTTTTGCTTTTGACGGGTTATATACGGTTCTGCCCTTTGTGAACGTTATTTTTTAAAGCCCCAGCCTTATGAAATTCAGAAAGCGCCACTTACCAGAAATTAATACCGGCTCCATGGCCGATATTGCCTTCTTGCTCCTCATCTTCTTCCTGGTTACTACCACCATTGATGTTGATGCCGGTATCCAACGAAAGTTACCACCCATAGAAGAAGGGCCCGTTCCCATTATACACCAAAGGAATGTACTTACGATACTCATCAACGCAAACGGTAAACTTATGGTGGAAGATCAAGAGGTACCGTTGAAAGAACTGCATGAGGCCACCCTCCGCTTCCTGGACAACAACCGGGATCAAAGCTGCTCTTACTGTGAAGGGCCCGGCCATCATGATCTTTTTGATAATCCGCAAAAAGCGGTGATTTCTCTGCAGAGTGATCGCCATACTACTTATCAATTATACGTTGCTGTTCAAAACGAGTTGAACCGGGCCTATCAAAGCCTCAGAAACCGGGAAGCCGAACGCCTTTACGGCCGAAAATTCGAGGAACTCGACAGCTCCCGGCAAAAGAAAGTCAGCGAACTATTTCCCAAAAAAATATCAGAAGCAGAACCCTTTAAGCTCTAAGATCGGGGTTCAGGCAAACCTTTGTTTTTCACCAGGAAATACCACAATGCACCCAGGCATAACCCAAAGGTGACGATGCCCGGCCAGAAGTAAACGTCCTGCCATTCCGTAGAAGCTGCGTTGATATCATCCATAGGCATATCAAAGAAGTACACCGCTACCACTATGGAACCATTGTTTATCAAATGCATTAGTACTGGTACCCACAAACTTTTGCTCCACACTTTTAAATAGCCCAGCACCATGGACAGTGCTATAATGGATAACAGGCTATTGAACTGCCAATGCAAAAAACCGAATACAATGGAGGTAACCAGGATGCCAACGTGCACATTGCGAAAACCCTTGATGAAAAGCGGTTGTACCACCCCTCGAAAAAGAGTTTCTTCACACACAGCCGGCAATAAAGCCATCACTACAAACACTTTGGCGAAATCCAGGAAATTCTCCATTCTCAAAAACCCTTTTAACTGCTGGGTAATCATCTCCTCACTTTCCTGTACATAAGCTTGCAGCCCGCTTAAATAGTCCGGTATCAATACTTCGGAGCTAAAGCGGTACAGGGCATCCGAAATAACGGTTCCGCACAGGGTAAGAATGACCACCAGGCCAATAGTCAACGGCCATCGTGCCGGAAAATCGTTGATCTGTAAATAATCAGAAGGGTGGCGTGAAATAAGATAAGCCCCAAACAAGCCCGGTATTAAAAAGGTGCCAATGGTATTAAAGCCCTGCAGGAACTTTAATATTTCGGTGGCTCCGGCATTGCCGGGCTCCTGCAGAATGGTCATCATATCTTCCAGGGCTACCGGAAAAAACAACGGCAGTAGCAAAACACCCAGCATCAGGAAAACGAGGGTACCCCCTAATGCTATCAGGAAAATGATGAAAAGCTGGAACCAGGGACTTTCTCCAATTAAACTACCTCTCATAGAGCCGTTTAAGTTTTAGTATTTTTGCAGTCCAAAAATAAGAGGAATAGTTGGTACGGATCGATACAATTGACGTGGGAGAGTTTCCCTTACTGCTGGCGCCCATGGAGGACGTTAGTGACCCACCTTTTCGGGCTCTTTGCAAAAAACACGGTGCTGATGTAATGTACACGGAGTTCATCTCGTCCGAAGGCCTTATACGGGACGCAGCTAAAAGTGTGCAAAAGCTGGATATTTTTGAATATGAACGCCCTATTGGCATACAGATTTTCGGAAATGAAATATCTTCTATGCGGGAGGCAGCCGCCATTACCGAAGAGGCCAATCCTGATATTATCGATATCAACTACGGTTGCCCGGTGAAAAACGTGGCTTGTAAAGGAGCTGGAGCCGGTATTTTACAGGATATCCCCAAAATGGTTTCCATGACCCGGGAGATTGTAAAATCGGTAAACAAGCCGGTAACCGTTAAAACCCGTCTGGGGTGGGATGAAAACACCAAATACATTGTAGAAGTAGCAGAAAGGTTACAGGATGTGGGTATTAAAGCCATATCCATTCACGGGCGAACGCGCCAGCAGATGTACAAAGGCCAGGCCGACTGGAGCCTGATTGCCGCTGTGAAGAATAACCCCCGTATGCACATTCCGGTTTTTGGCAATGGCGATGTAGATTCTCCCGAAAAAGCCCTGGAAATGAAAAACCGCTACGGTGTGGATGGCATTATGATCGGCCGGGCCAGTATTGGTTATCCCTGGGTTTTTAATGAAATCAAACATTTTTTGGAAACCGGTGAAAAGCTAGATCCTCCCAGCATGAAAGAACGGGTTGAGGCCTGTCGCCAGCATTTGAAAATGGCACTGGACTGGAAAGGCGACCGGGTGGGTGTTTATGAAACCAGACGCCATTACACCAACTACTTTAAGGGTATTCCCCACTTTAAAGAGTACCGTACGCAACTGGTTACCACCGAAGAGCCGGAAATACTTTTTGCGATACTCGATGAGGTGGAAGAACGGTTTTCCGAAGTCAATTTAGCCATTTAAACCGCTCGTACTGCTCCGAACAATTCGTAACTCAACCGCCTGGAAGTAAGCCAGGAGGTGATGCCGCTCAGGCTAAAAACCGTTGCGGAAACCAAGAGCAGGTCGGTCCATTTTAGCTTTACCGGGTAAGAGTCGATTACGTAACCGGGGCCAAGGGATAAAATGCCATAGTGCTCCTGTAGCAGTATAATCAGGGTTCCCAAAAAAAGACCGGTTAAGGCCCCAACGGAACTGATCAAAATGCCCTCCTTAAAAAATATTTGCCGCAATTTTTCGAGTGGTGCACCCATGGCCCAAAGGGTAAACAGGTTCTCCTTTTTATCGAGCATCAGCATAGTAATACTCCCCATAATAGTAAAGGTGGAAATGGCCAGTATTAGCGCAAAAACGATAAAAGTGAAGAGGTTCTCACTCTTCATCACCTTGAAAAAAACCTCCTGCTGCTCATTGCGGTCCTGAACTTTAAAACCATTGCCCATGTGATTTTTAATGAGCCTTTTCACTTGGTTTAAGGAAGCACCGGGTTTCAGTTTAAATTCAAAAGAAGTGACTGCCTCTTCACGGCCTATTAGCTGGCGGGCAAAGTCAAGCGTAGTAACGGCATACTTCTCATCAAAATCAGGTTGTATGGAAAATACTCCTGAAGGATACAGCAGTTCAGAGGCGAACGCACTGCTAAAATCGAGTCCGGTTTTTTCACGGGGCACAAAAGCCGAAATGGGCGATTCAAAATCTACCCGGCTATATCCTAAAAAATAAGCCACTCCTGCTCCCAAAATAGCGGTGGGCACCTGTTGGCCCTCTTGCAACTCGTATTCACCGGCTACCACCGATTCCGCGATTCCCGATACCTTCCGATAATTATCATCCACTCCCTTTAAAGTGGCGATGTATTCTTTTTCACGGAAGGTTAAAAGCACCCGGTCTTCCAGTACGGCTGACACCTGCTCTACTCCTTCTATTTCACGCAACCCGCTGATAAAAGCCGGTGTGGTATCGTAATACTTACCCTCTACCAGGCTAGCCTTGATGTCAGGGTCAAAGGTTTGATAAAAACCCTTCACTAAGGTTTCCAGTCCGTTAAAGGCACTTAAAACTATAATGAGCGCGGACGTACCGACCATAATTCCCAGCATGGAAACCGCGGAAATGATGTTCACTGCATTTCCCGACTTACGGGAGAAAAAATACCTGCGGGCAATATGGGTGGTGAGGTTCAACGAATAGGACTTTCTCCCTCGCCCCTGAGGAGGCGGTCAATATCGTCACGATGCTTCATACTATCATCCAGGAAAAATTGAAGGTCAGGCATAACCCTCAATTGACCTTTAAGCCGCTGCACCAGTTGATCTTTAATGTAAGATTTTTGATTTTTGGTCCAATCCATAATTTCTTCCTGTGCCTGGGATGGAAAGATGCTTAGTGCAACGCGTGCCAATCCCAGGTCAGGGGTAACCTTTACCAATGATACCGTTATTAATACCCCCTTAAACTGTTGTTGGGCTATGCTTCGGAACACCTCCGAAAGATCCTGTTGTAACAGGCGATTTACCTTTTTTAAACGATTGGAATCCATAACGCAAAGCTACAAAAGGCTTTGATTAGCGTATTATTTCGAATGAATGGAAAGGAGGTTTTTCCAACTCGGTAAGTTTTACCTGATCTACCCTCGCCCCCGGAGGCCCCTGCCTGCACCAGGCTATAAACTCCTGTACCTTACCCTTATCTCCTTGCACCTCTGCGCTAACCGAGCCATCAGCTTCATTTTTTACCCAACCCTTCAATTCCAGCTTGCGGGCCTCCGCCTGGGTACTCTTTCGGTAGTAAACTCCCTGTACTTTACCGGTAATCTGCAAATGATAGGTGGGCTCTTTCATTTTGAAAAACGTTTCCTTTCAAAAAGAAATGAATCCAACAACCTTTTAGTTCACAATGGCACATGTTATTTTATAAGTTACTGCATTCCAGCGTACTAAAAGTGCCATCTAAATTTCGGCACGGTTCTACCATTATAGTCCGCACTTACTTACCAAAAAACATCTTTTAGAAACAACTCATTATTAACCAGAATAAATAAAGCTGATGGAAAAAGTAGAATTAAAAGAAATACAGTTCCCCAACTCGCACCGAAAAATTGAATTGCACACCGGACTAGACGAAGAGGGACGTGAAAAAGTAGCGAAGCAGCTTTCATCCGTGTTAGCTGACAGCTACCTGTTAATGTTAAAAACACACTATTATCATTGGAATGTGAGGGGCACTTTATTTAAGTCGCTTCATGATTTAACCGAAGAGCAATACACTGAATTGTTTGAAGCTATTGATGATGTTGCCGAGCGTATCCGCGCACTGGGTTTTGAAGCCCCGGGAACCTTTAGCGTGTTTAATAAAATTAGCAGCGTTAAAGAAGCAAAAGGAGGATTATCAGACCTGGAAATGTCAGCCGACCTTTTGGAAACGCATGAAAATCTGATCTTAAAACTTCGCGAAACACTGAATATTGCTGACGAAATTGGTGATGAAGTAACCGTAGATATGATGGTGGCCCGCCTCACCGTTCATGAAAAAAGTGCCTGGATGTTGCGGAGTTTTATTGAAAGATAAAAATAACCATTATGCATCGCCAAATTTGCAACAGCTTACTTATACTCCTGCTTTTAGGGCTGGTCTGGGGTTGCAATGAAAATTTTGACAACAGATATCCAACCAGTTATTCACAAAATGCGGGCTCATCGGATCAACGACCTTCACAGGTAGATGAAATTGAGCTTAAGGATCGTATTTCTGAAGATCTATCCTACGTTGAAGAACGTTTGGAAGAATTAGAAGAAGAAACCAAGGCGGAAATAGACCAACTTAACGATCAGGCCCAAGCTAAATCTGAAGAACTCCAGGATGATCTTATCCGATTAAGAAACGATCTCCAGGAGAGGTTGGATAGCCTGAAAGATGGTTCCAGGGAAGGTTACGCTGAACTGAAGCGATCTTCCTCCAAAAGCCTGGAACGCCTCGAAGACGAGATGAAGCAGATTAATGAGGAGATCGAAGAGTGGATAGATTTATACATTGAATAATAACATGGAACTGAATACGCCTAGAAAAGATCCTTATTCTTCCCTTAGTCAATTGGAAGAAACGCTTAACAAAAAAGGTTTTGAACAAAAATTTTCAGTAGCCGATGAAGATTCGGCTCACAATGAAAAAAACGAAGTTTTTAAGGCCAGTGAAATGAGCATTATAGAGTTGCACCGATTGAAGGATGAAAAGAACAAAACCGAATCTACAATGGTTATTGCTTTAGAAGCAGATAATGGAACCAAAGGAATATTGATTGCTCCTTTTGGAGAGGGAAGCGATGCAACTGTAGATCGTTTTCTCCAAAATGTAGATGCTGGACAAGAATTGAATAAGAAGTATTAAATAGATTTTTCGTTAACCATAAATATAAATTAGAGATGAGCAAACAAGCTGGAAATGTAATTTTAGGAACCCTGATTGGTGTAGCAGCCGGTTTGGCGGCAGGTGTTTTATTAGCTCCTGCCAGTGGAAAGGATACCCGTAATATGTTGGGGGAAAAAGCCAATGAAGCCAAAGACGCTATCAATGATGCCGCCAACAAAACCATTGCTTCCCTTAAAGAAGTAAAAGAGTCTGCCGAAAGAGTTATCAAAAACGGCAGCGTGAAGGCGTAAGCCTTTGAGATATTATCGAATGCCGGCCCAAGGCCGGCATTTCTTTTATCCGATGGATTTTAGCAAACATATCAAACAACTTACCGAGCACCTCAAGGAGTATCTCAAGCTTGAGGTTGAGCATGCCAAGTACGAGGCTATTGAAGAAGGCAGTAAAATCATCGGTAGCCTGTTCGCTTTTATATTTATTCTCCTCTTCGGGTGCATTGCAACCCTTATTATTGGCATTTTCAGTGGCCTTTATCTTTCGCAGGTTTTTGATAGTTATCTCTACGGTTTTGGGGCCGTCTCTCTTTTTTACATTTTCTCCTTGCTATTAATGTTGATTTTCAGGAAGCAGTTTCTTGAAAAACCCTTTATCAGTACTGCGGTTAAACATATATTCAAACACATTCGTGAAAAAGAAGAACGGCATACGAAATAAAAAACAACTGGATCAGCATATTCGGGAGCTCCGACTTCAAAAAGAGATACAGAAACAAAAGCTCCTGGCCGATGTGGAAATCCTTAAAAATGGAGTTTCTACGCTGGAGGCCGGGTTGCAAACTTTCAATGCCATAGCCGAATTTTTCCGAAAAAGTAGCGCCACCGGAATGAGCCCCAAGGAACGTCTTAAGAATATGGGCTTGAACCTGGGGCTTGATATTTTGGCGGAATACCTCGCCCAGAGAACCAGCCCTCCCAAATCGGAAAACCCCGAAACCGAAAAAAACCAGGAACACTTATAAAACAGGAGATATGGAAACCACCGCAAAAATCAATTTTGGGATAGATCAGGCTTATGATCTGGTAACCGATAAAATACAAGACTGGTTAGAGCTGGCCGCTAAAATGCTTCCCAACTTTGTGATTGCCATTCTCATTCTGTTGGCCTTTGTATGGGTGGGCAAATTCCTGAAAAAAATAATTTACAAGCTTACCGGCCGTATTACGGATAACCTCAGCTTACGCAAGCTCATCAGCAGCATTTTTTACATTGTGGTAGTGGCCTTAGGTACCTTTATTGCCCTCTCTATTTTAGAGTTGGATGGGGCGGTGACTTCCCTACTGGCGGGAGCCGGAGTAATTGGTCTGGCCCTGGGTTTTGCCTTCCAGGATATAGCTTCCAACTTTATTGCGGGTACAATGATGAGCATTCGCAGGCCTTTCCAAACCGGTGATCTTATTGAAACCAACTCTTTCTTCGGAAAGGTTTCCAGCATACACCTTCGTACTACTCAAATTGAAACCTTGCAAGGGCAACTGGTGATGATACCCAATGCCGAAGTATTCAAAAACCCTATTATCAATTATACCGTACTCGGTAAACGAAGAGTAGATTTAGCCATAGGGGTTACCTACGATCAGGACTTGCCGTTTGCCAAAAAGATAGCCAGGGAAGCGGTTGAAAAATTAGAAGGCGTTCAAGGCGAGGTCACTATTTTCTACACAGAATTTGGTGATAGTTCCATCAATTTCTCCATCCGCTATTGGATGAATTTCACCAATAAGCAGTTTGAGTACTGGGATATGGTGGATCGTGGAATTATCTCCATCAAAAAGGCTTTTGATGAGAATGGTATCGGTATTCCATTCCCCATCCGTACCCTGGATTTTGGAGATGTGGATTTCAAAGACATTTTCAAAACTTATTCTAAAACCCTGGGTCCTAATTCCTCAGGTTCGGAGAAAGGTTCTTCAGGACCAGATCAATAAATAAGGCGTTAGCTGAAGCCATGCGGAAATTCTGGAAAGTTCTTGGGATAATTATACTTGTTTTTGTCCTCCTGCACCTCGCTCTGGAGCCGGTTGCCCTGTATTATGCCAATAAGGCTCTGGATAATATGGAGGGTTACAAAGGCCGAATAAAGGATGTGGACATCCATCTATACCGCGGTGCTTACCGCATAGACTCCCTGAGTATTGTTAAAGTAAATGGTGAAAACCGGGAACCCTTCTTTTATACTAAGGCCATTGACCTCTCCGTACAGTGGAGCGCCCTTTTTAATGGCCGCGTAGTGGGCGAAATAATATTGGAGTCTCCCAACCTGAACTTTGTGGTTGTTGGAGATAAGGTGGAGGCCGGTGGCGATAATGATTGGGTACAAACGGTTAAAGACCTCATGCCCCTTCAGATCAACCGCTTTGAGATTGTGAGCGGTGAAGTTCATTATATCGATAATACTTCCTCTCCTAAAGTAAATCTGGGTGTTTTTAAAATCAATGCCCTGGCCACCAACCTGGGTAATGTGAATGAGAGCCAGGAAATTTTGCCTTCCAGGGTAAACTTGAGCGCCAGTACCAGTGGCAACGGAGTCTTAAATTGTGAAATGGGTATTAATCTTCTGAAACAAAATCCCGATTTCGACCTTTCTGCCCAATTGGATAAGCTGGAACTACCTTACATCAAAGATTTCACCGATGCTTATGCCAATTTTACCTTTAAGGAAGGGCAAATGTCAGTATCATCCGAAGTGGCCATGAAGGATGGGGAGTACGAAGGCTATGTAAAACCGGTACTCACCAACATACAGGTAATTGATCTTAAGAATAAAGAAACCACTTTTTGGCGAAAGGTTTGGGAGTTAATGGTTGGCACACTGCTGGAATTATTTGAAAATCAGAAAAAAGAACAGTTTGCTACCAAAGTACCTTTTTCGGGCAGCGCCAAAGATGCTGATGTTGCCCTGTTACCGACCATCGGCAATGTTCTTCGAAACGCTTTTATAAAGGCCTTTAACAACCAAATTGATCAAAGCGTAAACCTGGAAAGTGTAGATAAAAAGGAAAAAGACAATCGGGGCCTATTTGATTTTCTCAAATCGGACGAGGAAACACAAAAGGGTGATGAGAAAAGTGAATAATCAGCCTGCTTTTACCGGCTGGCGAAAAATATCGGCAAACTTGGGGTAGGAAAAATAGTTGAGCGTACTGCGCCTAAGGCTTTTTAAACTAATAAAGTGAACTGGGTTTTTAAGCTGTATGGAAAGGTGTGATTGGCGGCTGATGAGATATACTTCCTTCGCGCTTTTACTCAGGTAACGCCTGGCGGTAATCTTATTGATAATATCCTGAGAGCTCAAGCCATCATCTGCCGAATATAACTCAATGTTCTTGCGGTAAATACCACAACTGTCCAGCATAAAATTGGTAGCCTCTGCCCAATAGTCGGAAACTACACAAAAATGCCATTCCGGTGAGGCCTGCAACTGCATTAAAATATTCTGAACCCCGTGCTGCACATCGTAGAGGTTATCACGGGTCATAAAGTGCAATCGCAAACGGTTGTTGAAGTTATCCTTAATAGCCTGAAATTCTTCGGTTGAAGGAAAACGATCAAGTTCTCGTTTATATACATCCAACAAAACGCCTGAGCAGTTTTCTTCCCATGAAATCCGATCCATTGTAACCGGCCGGCCTATGGTTTCCCTAATTGCTTCACTTAGCAGCGGCCGCAAATCTTCCTGTGTGTAATCGATTACAGCCGGTAAATCAAAAATGACCAGTTTCAAGTTCTCTCGGTAACGATGTGTTATGGACTTCAAATTTAAATAATTCTTAAATTATCATTACGCCAGCGTAAACCTGTAATAACCAGATTGTCACCTTTTATTAATCTCCGCTATCAACTCTCCCTCAAGCGGGTTTCTATAGTTACTCCTTGTTCCAGTGTTTTATGTACCGGACATTTATTGGCAATGCTTAAAACGCGTTCTTTTTGCTGGTCATCCAGGTCGCCTTTGATTTCGATTATCCTTTCAAAACGGCCTATTTTACGCTCCTCCTTTTCACAATTTTCACAATCTTCGAGGTAATCGTTATCAAAGTTGAGGTGCACAACTACCTCGTCCAGTTTCCACTTCTTACGGTCGGTGTACATTTTAATGGTCATTGCCGTGCAGGCTCCTAAACCGGCCGTGAGCAATTCGTAGGGCGATGGCCCTAAATCCTGTCCACCCACTTCAAGCGGTTCATCGGCCAGCAAATGATGGTGCCCCGCCAGTATTTGGGTAAGGAAAGGCCCTTCGGTGAGCCGGGCCATCACCTGCTCCTCTGATTTTGGAGTTTCTCCTTCTTCAAATTCGGGCAAGTAACGTTGTACCCAGCAGGCTATAAGGTCTCCGGCATAAAGGGAGTCTTTCCGGTCGCTCAACAGGTGGTCGGCCCCATCAAGGCTCACAAAGCTCTTAGGGTGATGGGCCGCTTCATAAATGGCCCTGGCGTCAATCAATTCAACGGTTTCATCCTGCGGAGAGTGCATCACCAATAATGATTTTCCACGCATATCTTCCAAAATACGTTGCATACCCTGTGCTTCCAGGTCTTCCACAAACTGGCTTTGAATGGAAAAATCACGACCTGCGAGGGTTACAGTGGCTTTTCCTTGTTTGCGGATTTCGTCAATATCCTGTTTCAGTAGTTTCAGCACATGATCCGGCTCACAAGGGGCACCAATGGTGGCAATGGCTTTAACGGAATCCATTTGGCTACCCGCCATTAAAACGGCCGTTCCACCCAGCGAATGGCCTACCAGCAGTTGGGGCCTTTCATAATTTTCAGCCAGAAAGTCGGCAGCGGCACTTATATCGTTAACGTTGGAGGTAAAATTGGTGTCTTCAAACTCACCTTCAGACTCGCCCAGCCCGGTAAAGTCAAACCGCAACACTCCAAAACCTTTTTGTGAAAGGGCCAGGGTAATGTTGCGTGCCGCCTTTAGATCCTTACTGCAGGTAAAGCAGTGCGCAAAAATGGCGAAGTGGGTGACCCGGCTGTCTAAAGGAAGTTCTAAAATGCCGGTGAGGCGATCTCCTTCCTTATTTTTAAAATATACCCGTTCTGCTTTCATAGGACACGTAACAATCAGGAATTTAAAGGAACAAAAAATAAAAAGCTCTAAGAAAAATTGTTATACACACCGTTGTTAAATACAAGGTTAAGCCCAGATTAAATAAGCGGCTAGCCCTTTAACGGCTGCAACCACTACATCCAGCTTTTCCAGGCCTCAGTAGCTTTTTTATGAGACCATCGTTTGATTATACCCAGGTTGGAGAGGCTAATGGCAGAATTGAGCAGGGCGGGATATTTGAAGGATTTCAACAGGGCATGCCCAATCCGCATTTCTATCCGGTAATAGCGATAAATGTGTTCCTGGTAAGGCATCAAATCGTATTTTTTTTTCAGCAAAGCTTCTTCAATATATTGGGCGCAAAGCCTACCCGATACCATTCCCGGACCTATGCCTTTCCCGGTATGAGGTTCTATCATACCGGCCGCATCTCCCAGTAAGGCATAGCGCTCACCGGCAATGGTACGTTGCGGAGTCATTACCGGCAAACCCCATCCCCGGGGCTTTTCCAATGCTTCTGCTTCGGCAAACATTTCATTCAGAACCGGATTCCGGTTCACTATTTCATGAAATGCTTTCTTGAGGTTTAATTTCTTTTGGCTTATCCGGCTACTCGTCATGCCCAGGCCTATGTTGGCCTCGTTATTGGGTAGGGGGAAAACCCAAAAATAACCTGGTGACAGCTTTTTGTCCATAAAAAACTCCAAGTGACCGTTGGGATGGAAACCTTTAACATTTTTATAATAAATACGGATCGCACCCATAAGGTGCTGTTTTTCGCGGTAATGATCCAAACCCAGGTACTTGGTTACTATCGGCTTTTCACCTTCGGCACCCACCACAATGTTTGCCCGTACATCACTCTCATTGCCTTGGCTGTTCTTCAATTGTACGATAATACCATCCGGAGTTCGTACAACATTTGAAACCAATGTGTCCTGCCTGAAATCACAATAGGCCGGATTGAGGTTACGAACCAAAAAATTATCGAGGTCTAGCCTTTTCCCGGTAAAAAAGGGAGCATAAGGCAATCCATTTTCACGAAAATCATAGCGTATTTCATGGCCGTTACTGGTACGGAGACCCAGCCCCCACGAAGGTTGAAGAGAAGATTCATTTATAAACGAATGCAGTAATTCAGGGCTGATTCGTTTCAGGGTATTCATTACATCAACCGCAATACCGTCACCACACACCTTGTCCCGGGGAAAGGACGCCTTATCAATAAGCGTATGCGAAATTTTTCTTGCTGAAAGGAAATGCGAAAGACTGGCCCCTGCCGGTCCGGCTCCAACTATGCAAACCTCAGTATCCTTAATCATAAAGCCTTTAAATGGTGGTGAAAATACTATATATGCCGCTTACAGATGCCTTTATCTGTAAACTATATTGAGTGCAAGCCGCATCATCGTTTTATATTTGTTTTATGAGCTACCTATTTTTTAAAGCACTCCATATAATTGGCTTTGTAAGCTGGTTTGCCGGACTTTTCTATATCGTAAGGCTTTTTGTTTACCATCGCGAGGCCTGGGAAAAGCCAGGAGAGGAGGGGCCCATACTGCGCAGGCAGTACAGTATTATGGAGAAGAGGTTGTACAACATCATACAAACCCCGGCCATGATTATTACCTGGATAGGAGGTATTGGAATGCTAATCCTGAACCCCGCCTGGCTGCAAATGCCCTGGATGCACGTTAAGCTCACCCTGGTGGCAGGCCTTGTTTTTTATCATATTACATGTGGAAGAATGATTCGTAAAATGGAGCTGGGCACCCTTAGTTGGAGCAGTTTTCGCCTACGCCTTTTCAATGAACTGCCCACCCTGGTATTGATTGCCATCGTAATGCTGGCCGTTTGGAAAAACCTCAACGGCCTCTGGTTGGGGCTTGTATTATTATTGGGTTTGGGTGTGTTATTCTTTATAGCTGCCAAACTGTATAAAAGAAAAAGAGAACAAAAACCCGATTGAATACGCTTAAAATTTTAACTCTTTTTTACTTGCCTAATTATCTTGTATTTCAAAATATTATAAAATTATACGGGCCAAAAAGTTAGCATAAGATTCATTTTAGTTTCAATATTTTAAAAGGCAAAACTTGCGTTGAATGGTGGTTGTTATTAAATTTAGCAACAGTCAATCAACCATTTACCTACTTATGAACTCTACCTCAACTCTCTTGGATAACTATATTCCAATTCTTCTTTTACCGGATATATAAGTCTTAACCTTTCCTATTTAACAACCCATTTTTTAACTCAAACCTTTATTCATGAATTATTTAAAACAAACTCACTGGGTGAGGTCTGTTTTGGCCTTGCTTTTTTTGTTCTGTTGCACTACAGTTCAAGCTCAAAACAATTTACCGCATCATCACTGCGGTGATCTTGATCACCATGACCAACCGTTGGATGACATCCACCATAATTTCGAATGGCAGGAGGATGGTGAAGGCGGGTTTACCAAAAAGGTAACCTATAAATGGTTCGACCGTTTCGGTAACCGCTATGCCGACTTACGCCTGCAGCGTGAAGCAATGCCCAACCTTATGGACCCACATGGCACGGAAAGCAATGTGCCTACGCACAATTACACTACGCCCGACTGTCAAAGCAGCGGTGGTCTTTTCAACCTTTATTTTGTAGACATTCAAACCGGCTCGGGCACTGGCTTTGACCTGGCTGCCAATGCTCCCATGGTAGAGATAATCTGCCAGGTATTCAGCGACATTGATGCGTTGCTGGTGCAGAGCAATTCCGCCTGTGGTGGTTCAGCCGATCCGGTCAATATCGAAATCCGATCAATAAACAGTCCCGGTAGCGGTATTTTAGGTTCCGCCACCTCTTACTATGAATTTTACGGTGAAACTACCGGTATCAAACACGGTGAGGTTTGGAAAGCCATCAACACCGGACAAAACGACCCCAACACCTGGGATGGTTTTATCAACATTAATACCGCTTACAATTGGTTTACCGGCTACACCGGCACAGTACCTTCCGGCCAGGTGGACCTTTACTCGGTAATGTTACACGAGGCTATGCACGCTTTAGGCTTCGCCTCACTTATTGGCCAGACGGGTGCCAGCAAGTTTGCACCCACAGCCAACAACTACTCTGCCTTTGACGAGTTTTTAAGATTAAGTACCGGCACCGATCTGATTGCTAACTCTGGTGGTTACACCTGGAATTACAACACCGGTTCTCCGGCTACCGATCTTACATCCGGCTGCCAAAACCCCAGCCCTACCGGGCCTGATGTACAGTTCAACGGGAATGTTAACACCGCTTTATCCCCCGTATATGCCGCTTCCACCTGGTCCAATGGTTCCAGCCTGTCACATTTCGTAATCGGTTGCGATGGTGCCAGCACCCCGCAATACATCATGAATGCCGGTATCTCCCCGGGGGTAGCCCGCAGGCTTACCCAGCAAGAAGTTAATACGCTTTGTGACCTGGGCTACCGCACCAGCGGAACGTATGGTACTCCTACATTAACCATAGGCGGTGGTGCCAATCCTAATGTACAGAGCTTCACTACCTGCGGAAGCCTTTTTGCCGCTACCGATGATTTTGGGCCTTGCTGTACCAGCAATGAATTTTCAGTAACACTCTGCTCCAGTGCTACCCTGAATATAAATGCCTCCCAACTTACGTGTAATGACATAGGAGCAGGCGGAACGAGTATTGTGGACTTTGAAGTGATCTCCACCGGAACCCTTTTACCCCAAAGTGGTAGCAATTTTACGTTTACCCCTACCCAGCCCGGTACTGAAGTACTGCGGTATAAACTGGAAGACGGCAGCGGAAACCAAAGTAATTACGCTTACGTGTTCATTACCGTTTATCCCTGCCCCGGCTTCAACTGCACCAATACTGATCCTTGCAACCTGATTTGTAACCCGATATTTGATGATGGAGGAAGTTGTAGCCCCTCTACTACCTGCAGAAGACAGATGAGCCCGGGAGGAAGCTGCCCGGGAGGCTATGCAGCCGTGGATGGATGGTATCCCTGTTTCGGAACCGCAGATTTTTTCCCCAGTGGCTGTGCCGGAGGTGGTACTTACAATAACCCAACTCCCATTACCTCTGACGGCCATACATTCCTTTGGGATGGGTACGGCTTTCAGGAAGGTCTCATGACCGCAGTCCCTGTCCAACAGAACCGCAACTACATCCTGAGTTATTTCAGGGAGGAAGGTGCCGGAAATGCCGGAGCCAGCCATACCCTGAGAACTAACCTTACCAATCTATCAGAGTTTACCAGTCATCCTAACCCTCCGGGCTCTTCATCCATAGGTTCAAATGTTCCGGCTAACCGTCAGATTGTTTTCACAGAAACCTTTACGGAAGCAGGAGATTGGGAACAAAGCATCGTTTGTTTCTCTTCAACGGATGATTGGGACATCCTTTATTTTGAAACGATCACCCCTAACAACAACTATATTTCCGGGGTTTTCATGGATCAATTTGAGTTGATTGAAGACCTGATGCAAGACATTCAAACCGAGTTTATAGTAGGATGTCAGCAATCGGTGGTTATTGGCGAGCAGCTTTGTGATGTTACCAATATGGTTTATTCCTGGTGGGATGTTACCGATGCCGGGAGCCCGGTTCAATTGACCGATGGAACTACCGTTTTAGCAGCCGGAATTTCAGCAGGCGTTAGCATACCCGTTGGAAATACCAATGGCTCAGCAATGCAGGTTCCGGTAACTTCCGACAAAGTGTATGAATTGCGCAGGAGGTTTGTATCCAGCAATGGTTTTGCCATTGCTAACAATAGCTGTGATAGTGAGGTGCAGGTGAATGTGATCCTGGCTCGCGACATCGAAGTTGAGAAAGTAGCGCTTAACGGCCCCAATATTCCCAACGGTGGTACCGTTCAGTACCAGATCAATGTGACCAATGGCTCAGGTGTACCGGTAACCAACCTTTTGGTTTCCGATGTACTCGGTCCCAACTTTAACACCGGTTCGGTAAGCTTTACGCCTAATGCCAACGTTAGCTTCTCTCAAACCGGTTCACTGCTGGAGTTCACGGTACTCAACCTACCCGATGGAGATTCGGAAACCATCGAGTTCAGCGTTCAGGTAACCGGAAATGTGGGTGACACCATTGAGAACTGTGCTTCCGTTGAGTTCCTGGGCTGTACCTATGAAGACTGCACGGATATTATCATTATAGATGCCCCGCTGTGTGAAGTGAACGCCAATTACTATGTGGCGATCAGTATTGATAATCACTGTAAGTATATTTTTAGTGATGCCACTACGGTAGGGTCAAATTGTACTATTATAGGGTGGAACTGGGACTTCGGTGACCCGGCCTCAGGAGCCAATAATACTTCTACATTGCAAAATCCCACTCACCTTTTCTCTTCTCCGGGAATCTACAATGTATGTCTTATTGTGGAAGTGCTTTGCGGAGAAACCACCTGCTACGATACTATATGCTACCGTATGCCGGTTGAGTGCGAGACCGAACCCTGCGAGGCAGATCCTCAATTTTACATAGCAATTAACGAAGATCGTTGCACCCATTACTTTACCGATGCATCCAGCGTTGGCCCCGGTTGTATCATTACCAACTGGTACTGGAATTTTGGGGATGGAACCACCTCCAATATGCAAAACCCCGTTCACTCCTACACTGCCGATGGTGTTTATACGGTTTGCCTGACCATTACGGTACAATGCAAGGGGGGTATTATTTGCAAAAAACAAATATGCCAGACCTTCCCGGTAGAAGGTTGTAAAAAGTCCTGTGACGTAACACCTGATTTCGACTACCAGGTGAATGCCGACTACCCTTGTACTTTCAACTTTACTGACCTTACCGTACTGGGGCGTGGTTGTAATTTTGTGGGATGGCACTGGAATTTTGGGGATGGAAATACCTCCAGCCTGCAAAACCCCACTCATACCTATACCGCTGACGGTACTTATACCGTTTGCCTAACCGTGGTTGCCCAGTGCGGCCAACAATGGTGCAAGGAAAAAATCTGCTACCAGGTTACGGTTAAAGGCTGTGAAGTAGAATGCGAGGTTAAGCCCAACTTCTACGTATATACCGATGCCAGCAATGGTTGCCTGCACTACTTCTACGATCTTACCAACGTGGGTCCCGGTTGCAACATCGTTTCCTATAATTGGGATTTTGGCGATGGAACTTCCAGCAACCTGGCCAATCCGACCCATGTTTTCCCCGCTAACGGAACTTACTTAGTATGCCTTACGGTAGTTGCACAGTGTGGACAGCAATGGTGCCGTGAGCGTTACTGTTATAAGGTTACGGTAAACGATTGTAATCCTTGTCCTTGTGGAATCAAACCCAACTTCTCGTACAGCGTTAATGAGTGTACGGTGCAGTTCCAGGATCTTAGCTTGACTAACGAATGCACCAAGATTACTAATTGGAGCTGGGATTTTGGGGACGGAACCTCATCCAGTGCTGCCAACCCCACCCATACTTACTCTTCTCCCGGCACCTATCTGGTATGCCTTACCATTACGGGTAACAGCGGATACGAAGCTTGTAAAAAGAAGATTTGTTACGAGGTTACGGTGAGGGAATGCAATGAGGATTGTCACTGCGACATTGATCCGGCCTTTGATTTTGACATCAATGGTTGCAGGGTTGATTTTGTGGACAAGACCCAGCTTTCTGCGGACTGTGATATAATCGGTTGGAGTTGGAATTTTGACGACCCTGCTTCAGGTACGTCCAATACTTCCAATGCCCAATACCCCACGCATATCTTTACTGCCAGCGGCTCTTATAATGTTTGTCTTACGGTAACTTATACCGATGGTCAAAATGTTTGCACCAAAGAAGTTTGTCAGTACATTGACGTAAGCTGCTCGCAAGACTGCCACTGCGAGATAGATCCGACTTTCAAGATTGAACTGAGACCGTGTGCCGTGGATTTGACGGATTACACCTATATCTCAGACAACTGCGAAATTCTGTCGCGCTACTGGAGTTTCGGTGATGGCAACTCAGCCTACGGTGCTAATGTTTATCATCAATATGCCGGTAGTGGTACTTATGAAATTTGCCTTACCATTACCTACACAGATGGTGAAGCTATTTGTACGGTCGAAATTTGCGAAACCGTGGATATTGATTGTCGTAAATCAGCCATTGCAGAGCCCGTAGAGGATGTTGTACTGGAAAACATGGCACTCAGTATTTACCCCAATCCATTTGCTGGCGAGTTATTCATCGACCTGGATCTGGTGCAGGAAGAGCGTGTTTCCATTGATGTGTACGATGCTTTCGGCAAGCACATTGCGCAGATTTCCGACCAGCAGCTCGTAAACTCCGGAAAGCATACCTTTAAATGGAATGCCGGAGGAAAAGGAGTTGCCACGGGCATCTATTTTGTACGAATCCAATCCGGTGAAAAGGAACAGTACAGGAAAGTGATTTTTAAATAACCTCCATTTTTCACCTGTCATAATTAAAAAGCGGCCCCCTTGGGGCCGCTTTTGTTTGAAGGTTAATGTGTTCATCAAAAAAAAGCCATCCTGATATACAGAATGGCTTTTTTGTTTTTAGGTTAGGGAGGGGTCAGAGTCACAGATTTACTGTTCGAGTTTTCAAATAATCTGCAAAGCAGCTAACCGCGCCTGTTTAGGTTCTCATTCTAAGTAAATTTTGGCCCATATACAGGTTAGGACTTTGGCCATACTTAGAATTATTTTCAAACTTACCCGTAAAAGTAGCAAAATATGTGAAATTTTTCTTACAACTTCACCAAGTCCCGATGGCCAGTTTGTGAAACACCCATATCAATTGACGAGCATCAAGACAAAAAGGCTAAAATCTCTTCACGGTAGTTCTCCGACATCGGAATCTGGGTTTCATCCTCCAGTTCTACAAAACCCCCGTCCTTTTTCGAAATACGGGTTACCCGGGTACCGTTAATGACATATGAGCGGTGTACTCTAAAAAAAATGTTTCCCGGTAGTGCGTCTTCCAGGCTTTTTAAAGTTTTGGATACCAGAATTGAACTCCCGTCCACCAGGCTAACCTGGGTATAGCTACCATTGGCTTTGCAGTATAACACTTGTTCGGGCCTTATTATATGCAGCCCTTCCATGGTGCTCAATTTTATTGTTTTGGGAACCCGTGCTGTTTCGGTTGCGGACTTCATCAAGGCAACCCTCACATTTTCAACACTTTGCCTCACCTCTCTAAAATCAATAGGCTTTAAAATATAGTCAAAGGCTTGCCTTTTAATGGCCTTAAGACTATGGTCTTCATGAGCCGTTACAAATATTATCAGGAAATTGCGTTTGGGAAAAGCCTCCAGAAGGTCGAAACCTTCACCCTCAGGGGGCATTGAGATATCCAGAAAGACCAGATCAGGCTGGTGTTTTATAATGGTTTTAATACCCGCAGCAATGGAAGTTTCTGTGGCCAGAATCTGAACCTCAGGGCAATAATCTTCCAGTATTTGACTCAGATTTTCAATTGCGGCTTCTTCATCATCAATCAAAACTGCCTTAATCTCCATCATCCGGTAGTTTTATACGGTATGGTAAATACAACTCTTGTACCCACATAATCATTGCCCGGGTAAGCATCTTCAATCCTTATTTCCGAAGAAACATCACCCTCTGCCAGCAAGCTAATCCTTTTTCGTGTAATAGCGGTGGCATAGGATGAGTGATCATTCATCCTCTTTCTTTTAGACGCTTTTCTGCCAATGCCGTTGTCCACAATCTCCACCTTTAATTGCACCCCCTCCCGTTTTACATTTAGCTGTATTTCTCCATCCACACGTTTGTGTATGTTACCATGCCAAATGGCATTTTCCACAAAAGGCTGGATCATTAAAGAAGGAACCAGGCATTTTTTACGGGGTAAATCAGGGTCAATATTCTCAGTATATTTAAAATCGTTACGTACCCGCTTTTTCTCAAGGTCAACGTATAGCCTTATCATTTCAATTTCTTTTTCAAACACGGTTTCCAAAGAGTCGGAATTTTGCAAAACCAAGCGGATCAGGCGCGAGAATATGATCAGAAACTCGTTGGCCTCTTCCTTTTTATTTTTAAGAATATAATTCTGAACCGAATTGAGGGAGTTGAAAATAAAGTGAGGATTCATACGTGCTCTTAGCGAAAGAGAGCGCAACTCATTGATACGGTGTTCCATTTCCGCCTGGTATTTATAGCGATTAATGATGGCACGTACCACCAGGTAAATGACCAGGGCACCTAACAAAATCAATATTCCGCTAAACCACCAGGTTTGCCAAAAAGGTGGCTTTATCTTGATGAAAATATTTTCCTCGGCACTTTCTACGCCCTGGGTATTCACCGCCTTTATCCGTAACATGTAGTTTCCCGGAGGCACGGACCCGTAATTGATCTTAGTCTCCCGGGTTTCCAGCCATTCATCATCTACCCCGTCCATCATATACCGGTAGCGGATATCACCTCTTGAGGCATAAGAAATACCCTGGTACTGGAAAGAGAGGTCGTTATTATCATAAGATAACTGGACAAAATCACCGGGATTATACCGGGACTTACCCACACGTATTTCATCTAAATATAATAGCGGAGATTGGTAACGATCATTCGTTTTATCAATAGATACCTGAATAACGCGATTTCCCGAACCGGCAAACAGAAAGTTTTTGTACAATGCTATTTGCCGGATATCCACTGCATTTAAGCCATCACTACGGTCTAAAATATCCTGTGGTTCGTAACGGCCCGACCCCTTGTGGCTTAAACGGTTTAAACCTCCACTGGTAGCAACCCATATTACATCACTTTCAGCATCATACAACAACCGGTTGATGGTATTGCTCAACAAGCCATGCTCTTCGGTAATCTGAAGAATAGAGTCTGTATCTCTGTTCCAGAGAAAAACCCCCCTGCCTCTTGTGGCCAAAACCAAAAGACCATCTTTGGTTTCCACCATATCCTCTATGCGCGAATTAAATACAGGATCTTCTTTAAGTAATTCTACCGGCTCCTTTTCGGGTAGTTTGTATTTATACAAACCCAGAATGGTGCCCAACCATACTTGACCATCTGCAGTTTGTACAATCTTAAGCACTTTAGCGTAATTGCGGATATAATCATAACTATGCAGGTAATTACCTTCTATACGGGCTGAAAGAAAGAGGGAAGAACTCATGGATAATAACAGAAGCGTGTCATAAACTTCCTTGGATACAAACAAACCCATGGTTTGATTATAAGCCAGTAGCGACTTTTGATCAGGCGGCAACAATTCCATTTCCAGCTTATATTCGAACTTTAAGCCTTCTTCAGCTCTATATTTTTCAGGAATCTTAAAGTAGCTAATAGGTTGTTTTATCTTCTCAAAAATGCCTTTACCCTCGTCATACTTAAAAGCATTGGAGGCGGTCAAAAAAGCAATCAATGAAGTATCCTGAAATACAAAGGATACATCTTTATTAACCTGGCTGGTGTTGGTGAGATCATAGGTTAACACGTCTGGATTAGGAATATAAAAAATGCCATTGGACAAAGTGGTGTACCATTCACCCCCTTCAATATCGCGGCAATAGCTGGTTACAAATTCCTTTTCAAGTATCGGCTTTACGGTTTTTGGCCTTGAGCTCACACGGACCGCCCCGTGTGGAGAAGTTAAAACATAGGTATTCTCATCTTCAAAAATTCGGAGTGAACCTCTGGACTTGGTGTAGGTGTAAGCTCCAACGGTCAGAAGTAATGAATCCGTCAGGTCCAGATAGGGAAAGCCTTCCCTGATAAGTTTTACTTCCTTTTCATTCCAGGTATTTAAAAGCTTAGACTCCTCGGTAAAGCGCTCATGGGGAACGGTTTCACCTTTTGAATTAATACTTGCTATTTCACCGGTAGTAGCAAGAGCAACAATGCTATCGTTGGCGTTAACCTTAAGATCGGTTATTATAAACACCAAATACTTTTGGGTGGCTTCAAGAATAGCATCGTTAAAACGATGCTGATATATGCTATCCTTGTAAAAGTAGCTTAAGGTCCGGTTATAGCCTACAAACCATATTCTTCCCTTTGTATCTTCACTCAACCGGAGTACTGAATTATCACTGAGCCCGTCTTTAGTGGTAAAGGTTATGAAGTTAGTACCATCAAAGCGGCATACCCCTTTATCTGTAGCAATCCATAAATACCCTTTCTGGTCCTGAATAATATCATACACCTCTGCACTGGGTAAGCCGTTTTCAATGGAATAATGCACCATTGCTTTTTTGCCTGAAATACTTTGCGCCCCTGACCAACCGGGAAAGAGCATTAAGGTAAAAAGCAGGGCAACCGCCTTTTGTAGCACGCACCTTTTTTGCACCAGGGTGAGTTTATTAAAAATGAGTTCGGGCAATTTAAATAAAGCATATTAATATTGCCTATTGAACATTAAGGTTTAGTTCATCCGCCATATTCGTTTTTAAACGGCTTACCTTGGGCTGTATCACTGAAAAGAATTAACTTCGCAGCCCTTGTAGGGCCCTTAGCTCAGTTGGTTAGAGTAGATGACTCATAATCATTTGGTCCGGGGTTCGAGCCCCCGAGGGCCCACCAAAAAAACCTCCGGTTAATGCCGGAGGTTTTTTTATACCCGGATGTGGTGAATCCTGGAGGATAAACCTCCGCGAATTTATCCAAATACAGCTCTCCTGCCCTATTCAAACAGCGCTTTTCCAAACGGCTTGTTACAGGCAAAAACGCTCTTTATATACCTGTACCTTCATAATATTATTAGAATTCGTAATTCTTTTCCTAATTTTAAAATTTGAAACCAAGTATAAATGTCGTCAGCACCGCTTAAATACCAGGCTCCTAATCTTCAAAATTGTGATCAGGAACCCATTCATATTATTGGTAAGATCCAGTCCATAGGCTACGTACTGGTGCTTAACCGTAAAAGCCTGGAGATTGTACAGGCCAGTGAAAACGTTAGTAAGTTATTGGATAGTCCCGTTGGTGAGCTCATCGGTAACTCCATCGAGTACTACTTCCCTTATTCCTTTTTAGAGTATATCAACAACCTCGCAAAAACGGAGTTTTTGGATGACCTGCACTCCCTGAATTTTGAGTTGAATAAAAAACCCTACCTCCTCACGGCCCATCAATCCAAAAATTTTTGGGTGCTGGAAATTGAAAGCGATGATCCAAAAAAGAGAGATCATTCTTTCTTTCATTATTCCGACCTGGTGGAAAATATGGCTAACGAAATACGGGATTACGACCCGGTGGAGGTAATTGCCCAAAAAGTAATTACCAAAGTGCAGGAAATAACGGGTTTTAACCGCCTTATGGCGTACCGTTTTGATGAGGACGGTCATGGTGAAGTAATTGCTGAAAAAAAGGATGCTGGTTTACAATCCTACCTGGGTTTAAAGTTCCCCGATACGGACATACCATCCCAGGCTCGCAAGCTTTACCTTAAAAACCGTATCCGTGGTATTTTTGACGTGGAGGACGAGCCGGTTAAAATTTACCCCGAAATACGTAAAGAGGACAATCAACCGCTGGATCTCACCCACTCGTTTTTGCGGAGTGTTAGCCCTATTCACATACAGTATCTCAAAAATATGGGGGTAAGGGCTTCCTTTTCTATATCAGTGGTTATTAAAGATAAGTTGTGGGGGCTGATACTTTGCCATCATACCGATGCTCCGGTGCGCCTTAACCTGTACCAACGCAGGGCTTGCCAGTTTATAGGCCGTATGTTCTCGCACCGCATTGAATCCCGGCTTTTCGATCAACGCTTCGAAGGTTTCCGGAGCCGCCTTAAAATACTACAGTCCGTGGTAAATACCCTGATGACCTCCAGTGATCTTCATCACGCCATGGATATGACTACCTCGGGCCTTCTGAAAGCTTTTAACGCTGATTTTTTTGCATTGAAGTTTGAAGGTACGCTTAGTACCAGTCACCCTTCCATACGTAAAGAGTGGGTAAATCAACTTTTGGAAAAGCTTTCTCAAAAAGGGGGTGGCATTCAATATTCCATCAATGTGGCGGCTGACTTTGAGCTGGAAGGTCATGATCCAGAAGATCCTTCCGGAGTACTGAGCATACAGCTTTCCAAAGAGCTGAATGAATACCTGCTGCTATTCCGCAAATCGCAAATGCAAAAGGTGAATTGGGCCGGTAAACCAGTTGGTAAAGACCTGGAAGACGGCACTCAAAACCTGGCACCCCGACATTCCTTTGATTCGTGGACGGAGATTATCCGCAATCAATCCCTGCGTTGGGAAGTTGATGAATTACAATTTGCGAAGGAGTTCCGTATGCAACTGATCCAAAATATCATAACCGTGTTTCAAGGGCAGGAACGGAGTTCATCGTCCGGTTCACACATTAAGCTGAATTCACGCCTCCTGGAGCGAATTGCTGAACTGGAACAGAAAAACCGGGAGTTGGCTGAAAATCTCCAGAGCATGGAGCGCTCCAATGTACAAGACCGGATGGCCAAGGACATTGCGCAGGAAAAAAACCGTGTAAAACCCGTTTAATTATCGCGAAACTCACGCAGCGGGCTCTATTGGAAGAGCTCAAAGAACGTACGCGCCCCCTGCACGACCAGGTGGAGGCTACCCTTGATTCAGCAGCACTAATGCGGCCGGATTTTTCGAAGGAAGAATATCGCTTGCTTTTAAAACGCCTTTGGTGGGCACATAACGCCCTGGAACCTTCGTTGGAAGCCGATGAAAACCTCAACCGACAGACTGGCTTAACGCTGGAAAAGCGTTTGGGGAAACGCCATTTGCTGGAAAAAGACCTGGCCCTACTGGGTGTAAATGCAGAGGAGTTGGAACCAGTACCCCCGGCACTACTTTCGGACAAGGAAAAATGGGGAGCACTCTACGTTCTGGAAGGATCTACCCTGGGTGGGGCTATGATTCATAAAAAACTAAGGGAGCAGAAGTCTCAATCCTTTCCCCTCAATTTTTACGGAGCCTACGGAGCTGAAACCGGTATGATGTGGTCGTCATTCCGGCAGGTATTCACCGAAAAAACCACCCCTTACAAAGAATGGTGTGAAGAAGTAGTAAACGGTGCGGAAAAGGCTTATCATTGTTTCCTGAAAGGAGCTCATCAGTTCCCCGTTTGAAAGGTACTGGCAGTTTAACCCGTAGCTTTTTTAATTTTGGCGCATGATCAAAAACATCATTTTCGACTTTGGTGGGGTGCTCATTCCCCTGGATGAATCCAAAACCTGGGCCGGCCTTGAAGCCCTCGGTGCTTCAGAGGAGTTGAAAGATCAGAAAGAGTTGTTCCGGAAGTATGAAACGGGTAAGATCGAAACCCGTGATTTTCTCAATGAGATGAAAACGCATTTTTTCCGAAAGAAGATTTTTGCGGGGGACATTGCCACGGCATGGAATGCCATGCTCTACACGCCCCTGCCGGGCGAGGTTATCGATCAATTGAGAAAGTGGCGGAAAAAGTATCGCTTGTTTTTGCTCAGCAACACCAATGATCTACATATTTCGGAAATAAAGAAAGCGGCCGGGCCTTTCGACTATAAAATGTTTACCTCCAGCTTCGAAAAGATCTATTACAGCTACGAAGTGAATGATCGTAAACCCAATGCCAGCATTTTTGAAAAGGTACTGGCCGAAAACGAACTAAAGTCCGAAGAGACTTTTTACATTGACGATAACAAAAAGAATGTTAAAGCGGCCGAAAAGCTGGGTATCAAAGCCTGGCATTTAGATCCGGAGGAAAACTCTATCCTCGGTCTTGACAAAGTTCTATCAAAACACCATTCGTAGTTTTTGGGTGTAAAAAGGCCACCCACTTATTATCGGCACCCATTTTAGGCTCTTCGTTGAGCAACTGAAAACCTTCGCTGGCCAGGCGTTTCATTTCGGCTTTAATGTCATCAACGGCAAAGGCTATGTGATGTACTCCTTCGCCTTTTTTGGCAATGAATTTGGCAATAGGGCTATCGGGATTGGACGCCTCCAGTAACTCGATTTTATTGGGGCCACTCCTGAAAAAAGAAGTTTTTACCCCTTCGCTGGCCACCTCTTCCTCCTTATAAGGAGCCTCACCAAAAAGTTTAGCAAACAAGGCATTGGACTTTTCCAGGTTTTCAACCGCTATACCGATATGCTCGATTTTATCCATAATATTTAGTCAAATTTTTGCATTTCCACCAACCTGCGATAAATACCATCCTTCGCCAACAACTGTTGATGGTTACCTCTTTCCGCAATCCTGCCTCCATCCATCACCACTATTTCATCGGCATGCTGAATGGTGCTGAGGCGGTGGGCGATAACCAGCGAAGTACGGTTGGCCATAAGCTTATACAGTGCTTCCTGCACCAGTTTTTCGGATTCAGTGTCCAGGGCCGAGGTAGCTTCATCCAAAATAAGAATGGGCGGGTTTTTGAGCACCGCACGCGCAATACTGAGGCGTTGTTTTTGCCCTCCGCTAAGCTTGTTTCCACTGTCACCTATATTGGTTTGGTAACCCTGTTCCAGTTTTTCAATAAACTCATGAGCATTGGCAATTTTGGCGGCCCGTACTACCTCTTCCAGGTTGGCCTCGGGCTTGCCCAGGGCTATATTGTAAAATATGCTCTCGTTAAACAAAAGCGACTCCTGGGTAACAATCCCCATCAGTGAGCGCAGGTCCTTGATTTTTAAGTCCCGAACTTCCTGACCATCCAGGGTAAGTGAACCTCTGCTGATATCATAAAAGCGTGGTACCAGGTTGGTAAGTGTAGTTTTACCGCTCCCGGATTGCCCTACCAAAGCCACCATCTTTCCCTTCGGTACCTCCAGGCTCACCTCCCTCAAAACATCTTTTTCACCGTAGGCAAAGCTGACCTTATCGAGCTTAATCGATTCTTTGAAGTCATTGATGGGCAGCGCACCGGGTTTATCCTTGATGGGGTTTTCGGCATCCAGTATTTCAATCACTCTTTCGCTGGCCGCATTTCCTCTTTGGATGTGATAGGAGGCTTTGGACAGTGACTTGGCGGGTGGAATGATCTGGTAAAAGAACAGTACGTACGCAATAAACTGTTCGGCCGTAAAACCGCCCTCGTTCAGCACCAGGGTTCCCCCGTACCAAATGATTACAGCCATCACTACGGCACCCAGGAATTCGCTCAATGGTGAGGCCAGGTCATTCTTGCGCATTACACTGTTCATAAGGCGAAAGTATTGATCGATAGTACGCTGGAAGAGGTTCCCCTTGAGTTGTTCGGCATTAAAGGCTTTAATCACCTTAAGGCCGCTTAAGTTTTCCTCGGTTTGCGACATGAGCTCTCCCATTTTTTCCTGGGCTTTTACGGAGGAGCGCTTCAGGCTCTTGCCGATGGAGGTAACGATAAACGATACCACCGGGAGAAGAATAAACACAAACACCGTTAAAGCGGGGCTCATCCATATCAATATGGCCAGCGAGGCAATAATCATGATCGGTTCCCTGAAGAACATTTCAATGGTCATAAGCATGGACCATTCTATTTCCTTGAGGTCGGTGGTCATACGCGAAATAATGTCGCCTTTGCGCTGCTCGGTAAAAAAGGAAATCGGCAAGGCCAGTATTTTGTGATGCAGGTCGGCCCGCAAGTCACGGGTTACTCCGTTGCGCAGTGGGGTAATGCTGAATAGGGCCAGGTAATTGAACAGGTTCTTAAAGAAAAAGGCAGTGACCACCCATATACATACGTAAAGCAGGGCATCGGACTGCCCTACTTCCTGGAAGCGGGTGCCTATTTCATAGTTCAGGTAATCCCGTGCATAGCTTATCAGGTCGCCATCCATTTGGGGCGGGCTGAGGTCACCGGTGGCGTTATTGAAAATAATGCCCAAAACCGGTATTACCAGCCCGATGGACACCAGTGAGAAAAGTATGGAAAGGAGATTGAACAGGACGTTGAAAGCGATATTTACCCGAAAGGGGCGGGTATATCGAAGTATTCTCCAAAAGGGTTTCATTGCGGCAAAGTTAAGGCTATTCGCCTTCGGCTTAACAAAAAACAAAAGCAAAGAGCCTTGCAAACCCATCGGGCTCACAAGGCTCAAAACCTCTCAGACTAAATCTTTATCAGGGGCAATCCATCGTAAACCCAATAGCCGAGGTGCTACGGTCGGCTGAAGATGTGTATTGCCTGCGGATAACTGCCGCTTTGAATTCAATAATGGTTTTTCCGGCTGGTACATTGAAAAACTCCAAAGGCTGAATTTGCTTTTGAAAAGTATTGTTACCCATGTACTCCATCTGCAGTTTAGGGTTGGTACCGGCTGTAAAGAAGGATGGCTCAATCAGTATTTTAGTACTGTCCGAAAGCAGGGCTTCGGGATAAAAATAGCAATCCCCGGGGGCCAGGTTTTGCATACTTACCACGGTGTCTCTGCCATTTTCGTAAATAATGGTCATTAAATCCTCAGGCTTCGAAAAAGCCGGTACGTTGTAGAATGCCGGTTTTTCGGTATTGGGTGGATCAATGGCTACTTTAAGGTCGTCTGATTTACGGTCAGGATCACCGTATCCTCCACCATCTTTGGGTTTTACCAAAAATTGAATGTCTTTGTTGTACACGGTAGCCGCATCCACCTCATAAAACTCCGTGGGGATCATAGAATAGCTGTAAATATTGGGGGCCTCTTTTTTCATTTTGAGCAGTTCGTTACTGCTTTTCCAGGCTTGCGCCCCGGTACCGTTGGTTTTAGGGTGTCCGGCCGGAAATTCGAAGGGGCTCCAGGTCCATATATAAAGATCGAGGCCACTGGCCGCATCGGCCTGTAGATTTTGCACGTACTCTTGAGAGCCGTCCAAAAGACTGATGTCCACTATGATTTTCAGGGAGTCTTCCGGGTCAATATCTTCAGCCGGAATGGTGCTTACCTGGGCAACCACCAAGGTTGAAAAGCTTACGCAAAGGCCTAATAAATATAAAATCCTTTTCATCGCTTATTTTCTTTTAAAGGTGTACTGGTACGCGGCATACTGCTTATCGCAGGCCGTAAGAACATTACTTATACCCATTACCGGGTCGATGGCACGAACCATGTTCAAAAGGTCAAAATTAACCGTGTCCTGCCCGTTGGTGATCATGCGTAAACCCGTTGGAAAACCCTGATCATTTACCTGGTAGCTAAATGTACCCGATGTACCGAATGGGCTACCGGCAAGAGTTCCGTTTTCAACGGAATAAGTATTGTCGGTTACGTCAAAATTTAAAGCCAACCGAGCAGACTGGTTTAAATAGTAATCGGATATTTCGGTTTTTTCAGGCACGGGCAACGAAAGGTCGTTCACCTCCACCTTCATAATTTCCCAACTACCGCTTATACCCTCGGTAAGGCTATAATATTCGCCAGCACCGCGTTCGGTTATATCCGGCTTACAGGCCACCAGGGCCCATAAAATTATCAGATTAAGAAAGTTTATCTTTTTCATACTCCGTTTTTTAATTGCAACCACCGGTGGGGTTCAATTCGAATAAGTCTGTTTTTTCAGAAATCGGGAATTGCAAAATCATACCGTTGCAATCCCAGGCATCACCACGCACTGAAATGTTTTCTCCTTCAATGGCTCCCATTCTCTTCAATTGTGTAAAACGGTCGCCTTCACCAAACATTTCAATTCTTCTTTCATAACGGGCCGCCTCTATAATGGCCGTTGCGGATGCGCCTGCACTTAGGTTCCTGGAGGGACCTCCGTAGGCACGTTCACGAACATCATTTACATCCTGAACAGCTGTGGCTAAATCCAGTCCGGCTTCAGCCAGAGCTTCAGCACGCAGCAGTTTGAGATCGGTAAGGTGGAGAATAGCCACGTTAAAGTTTTGTTTATCGAATTTGGTGCACACCACCGTTTCATCCGGCTCCCCTTCTTTGGCAATCACAAAAAAGTCAAGCCTCTGATCGGAGGTATCAGCGGCATAAATATTATAAAAATCACGGGTGGGTTTCAATTGTGCATTGCCATTTATTGCCCGGTAATTGCCATTTAGCGCGGCCGATGCATTAAAGTTAATACCCGCGTCAATATCCAGGTAGCTATCCAACCACCAGATGGCTTCGGAGGGTACATCGTTGATCAAATGCCGATCAACACTAGAGCCCAGGCTATACCGGCCACTATTGATCACTTCAGATGCCGCCTGGGCCGCCTCGTTATAGTTGCCTTGCTGAAAATAAACCTTAGCTAACAGGGCCCTGGCCGCATCCTGGGTAGCGTAAATGCTATTGGATACCGGCAATAAACTTATGGCCTCAGTAAGGTCGTTGATAATGAATTGATAAACTTCCTCCACGCTACTGCGGCCGATCAGTTCGTTGGTGGAAACATCCTTAACAGCAATACCAGGGTGGGTATTGTCATTACTGTAACCATAGGTATGAGCAAAAATCTTTACCACTTCAAAATGACCCAATGCCCTCAGGAAATAGCACTCCCCCTTGATACGGTTGGCTTCCACCAAACTGAAATCAAAGTTATTCACTACCTCTAAAACCCGGTTTACCTTGAAAATGGAGGCATATGGGGCTCCATAAGTGTTTCCTACCGTAGAGTTAAAAAACAGTACGTTATGGCGGTAAATCTGATCGAAATCGGTATTGTCGGTTGGCTGTTGCAGGTCATCGGCCATCAGGTCGCTGAATACCTGGAAACTTCCTCCCAGGTAGCCGGGTACTGAACCGTAAGCGCTGTTCAACAGGGATTCCACACCTTCCTTAGTGCTCAGCACTTCATCTTCCTCCAGGTTTGATCCTTCGGGGTCAAACTCCAGAATCTTTTCGCAGGAAACGGTAAGGCTTAGGGCAACTATACAACTAATGAAATAATATATCTTTTTCATAGGATTTAGAAGCTTACGTTAAGGGAAAGACTATAGGTTCTCTCCTGGGGTGGAGTAAGATATGAGATGTTAGGGCTCATATTACGATCGGTAGGATTCTCAAAATCCCTGGCAATTTCCGGGTCAATACCGGGGTAATTGGTAAAGGTGAGCAGGTTGGTACCTATGAAGGCTATCCGCAACCCGTTAAGCCCCATTTTACGGGCGGCCTCGGGTTTAAAGTTATACGCAAAAGTGAGGTTGCGCAGGCGTGCGTAAGAGGCATCATGGAGCCAAAGTGTAGTATTGATCCACTCGGTAGTGGAACCCAGATTGGTAAAATCGAGGGTTAAACGTGGGTACATGGCCACATCACCGGGTTGCTGCCAACGATCGTAAATGTGCGGGGTTTTATTCCACCCGTCCATACGGCCCAATTGGCGCTTGGAAGAAGAGTCGTAAATATTACCCCCGATAGAATACACAAACAGGAAGCTCAGTTCAAACTGGTTATACTTAAAGGTGTTGGTAATACCACCGATGGCATCGGGCAGTACTTTGCCCACGGGTACCCGGTTAACCGGGTCCCATTCCAGGGTTTCGTTACCATTTATATCAAGGTACACCGGTGCCCCGGTTTCCGGGTCAACGTGTGAATGACGCACCAGGAAGTTGGTACCTACCGGGTAGCCGATCACCGTACGGGTATCGTTGGTACCCCCGGCTATGGCATCAGCACTGTAACCGCCCAGGCTGGTAATTTCATTGTAGTTGTAGGCGATGTTGAAGTTGGTGGTCCATTGCAAGCGCCCAGTAAGGTTGCGGGTCAAAATCTGGAACTCCACTCCCTCGTTAAGTATCTCTCCCACGTTATCCCAGTAAGTGGCAAAACCATTGTACCTGGGAATTCCAATCTCGAGGAAAACATCCGAAGAGGCTTTGCGGTAATAAGCCAGCTCACCGGTAATGCGATCTTCCCAAAGTCCGAACTCTAACCCCAAATCAAAATTTAGAGCCGACTCCCATTGGAGATTCGGGTTTTCCAGAACGTTGGGGGTAGCGGATGGTTGCTGGCCATAGGCAATACCCTGAACATTGTAGGTACTTCTCCATTGGTTAGGCTGTAAACCGGCACTACCCACGTAACCCAGGCTGGTTTTAAGTTTCAAGTAGTTGAATACCGGGCTGGTATTGAAAAAATCTTCTTCGGTTATAATCCAGCCTAAACCAACCGCAGGGAAAAAACCATATCGTTTGTTCCTGCCGAATTTGGAAGACCCATCGGCCCGCAGTGTTCCCTGAACAAAATACCGGTCTTTAAGGGAATAGTTAATCCGGGTAAAGAAGCTTAGAAAGTTGAACCTACGGTTATCTTCAGTATAAGTAGTATCAGGTTTGCGGGGATTATCCAGTTCGTAGTAGGGGCGGTCTACTTTAGGAATAACAAAGTCAGCACCAACATTACCACTCTCATTAACGGTTTTAAAAGCCTGCAGGTAGTTAACACTCTGCTGGTACTCGGCCCCCAACATAATGTTCAGCTTGTTATCTTCATTGATCTTCAAGTCATAGGAACCGGTGGCAAACATGTTGTAATTATGTATCCACCTTGGAATATGAATGGCAATTCCATTGTCAGGAATAGAGTCCACCTGGTGAATATCGGGCTCCAGGAAGACATCTTCCGTTTGACGCATCAGGTCATAGGAGCCGGTAAAGTTGAAGGCCAGGTTATTAGTAGGGCTGTAAATAAAATTCAAAGAGTTGATAGAGCGTATTTCACGAACCCGCCATTCCTTTTGTTCACGGAAAGCTACCGGGTTATTGCCGATACCAGCTTCCAGCCAGTAATCACCGGCCCTTACACTATCGCCATTACCGTTAACGCCATCTTCGGCCCAGTAAATGGGATAAATAGGTAGGGCCGTTGACATAGCAGCACCCAAGCCACCACTCCAGGCAGCATCCACACGATTGTTATCGCCCCTGGACAAGCTGGTAGAAACACCCAGCTTGAACTTCGGGCTTAAGCGGAAATCGGCATTGGCCCTACCGGAAAGTCGCTCGTAAGAGTTTCCTAAAAGGTAGCTTTCATTGCGGTCAAAAGAACCTCCCAGGTAGAAATTGTATTTCTCCGCTCCTTTCTGAACGTTGAAGTCGTACATCTGCTTTACTCCCGTACCTATGGTTTGGGAAACCCAATCGGTATTGTTTTGCTGGGCCTCTTCCCAACTGATGTTGGCAAAGGGAAAAGTGGGGGTGCCCACATTGCCGTCATTAACCCACGCCTCTTCGTACAGTTGAAGGTACTCAGGACCGGAAAGCATTTCGGGAACCCGGGTAGGCTCTGAAAAACCTATGTTGGTATTGAACCCAAAGCGCAATCCTCCTTTTTTACCTCTTTTGGTGGTAATAAGGATTACCCCGTTGGCTCCCCGGGAACCGTAAATGGCCGTAGCCGAGGCGTCCTTAAGTATTTCAACCGATTCAATATCATTAGGGTTAATGGTAGCCAGCGGATTGGTATTCATACCCCCGCTATTACCATTAATAAAGTAATCCTGGGTAATAGGAATATTATCCACCACGTAGAGTGGATCACCGGCTGCACTGATGGAAGATATACCGCGGATACGCACTACCGATGGTGAAGCCGAAAGACCACTACCGGTTATAATCTGCACCCCGGGCGCTTTTCCCTGAATGGTATTTTCAAAACTGGGAGCGGGCATATCGGTAACATCCTTGGCACTCAACCTTACAATGGAGCCAGTATTCTCCTTTCTCCTTTGCACACCATAACCTACAACCACAATTTCATCGAGGCTGTTGGACGATTCCACAAGTTGGATATCGAGGTTTTTTTGCGTGCTGGCCGTAACTTCAACCGGAATGGATTGGGTTTCAAACCCGATAAAAGATATCACAATAGTGATGGAGCCGGGTTGGATGTTATCCAGCTTAAAGTAACCATCTGCATTAGTAATTGCACCTATGGAGGGTTGCTCCTTAACGGTTACGGCAGCGCCCGGTAAAGGGAGGCCGGTATCGTCAATCACCTTTCCGCTGATAAGCTGTGCCACCGCAGAAAAATGGAGACCACTAAAAGCTAAAATGAAAACGAAAACAAAACGGGTAAATCTATTTTTCATACACCTCTTGTTAAGATTCGGTAACCCAAATGTAAATAAAAATTTTACTAAGTGTAAAAAGTACACTTAAATTTTTGAGCATAAATCATTGGCTGTAAATCATTTCTGACTTAACGCTCTATTATTATTGTATTACAAGTCTTCCGCTAACCTGACTCCGATCGTTCGTCAGGCGGTACAGGTACATACCCGGTTGCCATTTTTCCAGCCCTAATTTACCAGCTATATCCAGCTTTGAAATCCCGGCTTCCATATCTTTAAATTCAGCCTCACCCATCAATTGACCGGTAATGCTCAGCAATTGAAACTTTAAGTTTTCTATGGATTCATCGTGTTTTATACTCAGGTATAGCTCTCCCGAACTGGGGTTGGGAAACAGGCTGGCCTGCAGGAAATCATCCTTCACCAAAATATCTTCATAACCAATACCGGTAGAAGGTGCCGCCACGGTTTTAAAGTCGGTGTAAATATGGTATTCGCCTGCGGTATAATTTCCGCTAAAGCTACCTCCGCTAACCTGTATGCTGTCACCGCTGAAATAGTCGTACCACCAACCGTCTGCCATAGGCACGCTAACCGTAACGCTGCTCACCCCAAAGTTTCCTACTACGGCTGCATTGCTATCGGCCTTGTTGAGAATAATGTACTTGGTCATACTATTCCAGTTGGCCGTGGTAATCTGGCCTTCTTCAAACACGTTGGGGTGTTGCCTGCGCAACCACATCAGGCCTGAAAATTTGTTGTACAGGTCGGCACGGTCGGGATCGTTCAGATAATCCCAGCGAATGGGTTTATTGGCCAGGCGGCAGCCAGGATCTACCGTTCCATCAGTACAGTGATTTATGGAGTAATCATAGCCCATCTCCCCGAATTGCCACAACATTTTAGGACCAGGTACGGTGTAAAAGAAGGCTGTGGAGAGCGCCATACGGTCCAGGGCTGTGCTAAGGTTTTTGGTGGAGTAATTGCCGTTGGTATTGCCGAAGTTTATGTTTTTATACATCAGCCGTTCTTCATCGTGGCTCTCCATATAACCCACCAAGTGCCTGGCACCAAAACCACGGTTGGCATGATAAACTCCGGAGAAATTACTGCTGTAGCCCATACTAGCTTCGTTGTACTGATGGTTTTCATTACCCCAAAGCATAAAACCCCGGTTTGAAAGTTCCGTTTCCTCCGGATTATCGGCAAAGTGTTCCAGTATCATGTACGCATCGGGATCGATGGCGTGTACGTCATCTTTCAGACGGGTCAATATATTAATGCGACTTTGATCGTATTGGGCCATGGCCGCTACATTACCCAGGGTGTTCTTTTGGGTAAGCCCCTTGGAAAGATCCAAACGGTACCCATCGATCTTGTACTCCGCAACCCAATGTTGCAGCACCCTTTTTGCAAAGTACTTGGTGGCCTCACTTTCGTGATTGAAGTCGAAGCCCACGTTAAAATCATGTTTCGGCACTTCATTAAACCAGGGGTTTTGGGGAGAAGGCCGACCGAATTGACCGGCTGAAGGGTCAAAATACATGCGCACCATGGAGTTAAGGCCAAAAGCGTGATTCAACACCAAATCAAAAATTACCGCTATGCCACGCTGGTGGCAACTATCGATCAACATTTTAAGATCGTTCTTAGTGCCGTAATATTTATCGGGGGCCAAAAAGAACATTGGGTTATAGCCCCAGCTTTCGTTACCCTCAAACTCCATAACCGGCATTAGTTCAATGGCATTTACGCCTAATTTATCCAGGTAGGGAAGGCGGTCGATAACGGAGCGATACGTGTGCTTTGCATCAAAATCACGGATCAACAGTTCGTATATAATAAGGTCTTCCTGGTCAGGCCTTTGGTAGGAACTTCCACTTTGCCAAACGTAATCCGGCTCGTCAATTTGAAATACACTTACCGGAAAGCTGGTTTTGTTAACCGGGTACGGTTTTAAGTTTGGATAAACCGTAGCCGAAATAGAAGGATCATTCCAGGGGTCCAGAACTTTTTCGGCATAAGGGTCCCCAACCCGCAACCCCTCCTGGTCAATATGGTATTGAAAACCGTATTCGGTTTGTGCATCCAAACCGGTAATTTCCAAAAAGTAATATTTACTGTCGGGGGTTTTGAACATTTCATAATCCGGATCAACCTCCCAGTTATTGAAATCACCCACAACGTATATAAAGTTTTTAAAAGGTGCCCTTAGCTTCAGGAATACGGTGGAGTCATTGAGAATGGTAATGCCTTCTCCCGCGTTGTAGGGGTCAACCCCAATATTAGGACCACTGCGGGCCAGGTAGCTGATGGTATCGTAAATCACATTACCGTTGAGCACGGCCTGAAGTATAACATGGTAACGGCCTTTGCCATAATTTACCAGCGGAAGGTCATAATTTAGCGTACTTACCCCGCTTTCCTGGGTTAATTGGGTGCTTTCGTGAAAAAGAGTAATGCTCCCGGATATGGAAGTTTGCACTTGTATCTTAAGGGTATCGTTTAAATCGTAAATACCAAAGTCATCGGGTGCGCTGAATATAGCCTGTACACCCCCGGAATAAATGGGCACGAAAATATCACCTCCACCGGTTGCGCGGCCCACTTTGGAACCATCCTGATTGCGAAAAACAAAAGCCAGGCTTTGCACCGTCTCCCCGGAGGGTACATTGTAAAAGGAATTGATATGGTATTTAATACTGTGTTTATCATTCCCCAAGTTGGTCATTTGCACCTTGGCATCTGCAGTGCCCCAGGTACCCTGCACATGGCGCCAATCGGTTGGGCCGCTGCTGGCACTGGTAATAACCCCCGTATGGGCATATACCTGATTTACACCTACCAGCTCAGCATTACCCTGGGTGGCATCAAAAATAACCTCTACCGTATCGTTTTGAGTAACAAAGGTGGGCACCAGGGTTACCTGGGCTGTAGTGGGCTTAGCCATAAGGCTTACCGCCAATAAAGGTATAAGTCGCAGTAATCTTTTTTTCATAAGTCTATTCATTTTGGACAGCCAGTTCCTCCGGGTTCACCTCGTACAAGCGGGCCGGTTTGTGCAGCACCCCTTTTTGTTTTTCATCGGTGGGAGTAACCAGATTCTCCTTTAAAATTTTCTTGCGGAAGTTGCGCTTGTCCAGTTTTTTACCCAGGATGATTTCGTAAAGCTTCTGTATTTGGCTAAGGGTGAACTTTTGGGGCAACAGCTCGAAACCGGTTTTCTTATTCTCAAAATCTTCCTTCAGCCGGGCTAGTGCCGTATCCAGGATTTCATTGTGGTCGAAAGCCAGGTTGGGAACATCTTTCATATCACACCAAAAAACTCTTTCGGCAAAACTGGATGCGGCCGTTTCAAAATCACCCATTTTAACCAGGGCGAAATAGGCCACGGTAATAACTCGCGCCTGCGGATTTTCCCGGTAACTCTGTAACCATTCCAAATCCTTGATATCACTTACGCGATTCGGGTCACCAAAGGTTTTGAATTGCTGGAGAAAGATTCCCTCAACCTGGGTTAGCTCTTTTAAAACCCGGGTTGCCGCCTCGTCCAGGCTTTCATCATCCAATATCAGGTCGCCTGGCAAGGCTTGCTGACTTTTACCTTTTTCCAGTTTTTGTTCAATCAACATCACGTTCAGCTTCTCATTATCGAAGCCAAAAACCACGCAGTCCACCGAAACATTGGGATTAAGATTTTTCATAATTGGTTCAATCACAATTTTTTGCCGTTACTAAATCTTTGTGATCGCAAAAATGAGTTTTTTTGAGAAGCTAAAGATAAAAGAAATTTTCAATTAGTGTATTTTTTACACTAAGTTTGCTCAAGTCGATTTTTAAAATATGACACAACCCATCAAATCTATTGGCGTATTAACCTCCGGTGGTGATGCCCCGGGAATGAACGCTGCTATACGTGCTGTAGTGCGTTCAGCCGCTTTTTACGACAAGAAGGTATTCGGCATATACGAAGGTTACGAAGGCCTTATTCAAAACCAGATTCACGAATTGAACGCCCGTTCGGTAAAAACCATTCTCAACCGGGGAGGCACCATCCTGAAATCTTCGCGTAGTGAAGAGTTTAGAACCAAAGAAGGCCGTAAAAAGGCCTATGACAATCTGAAAAGCCACGGCATAGACGGACTGGTATTAATAGGTGGTAACGGAACTTTTACCGGGGGTCATATTTTTTGGGAAGAGTTCGGGATACCCGTAATCGGTGTGCCGGGTACTATTGATAATGACCTGTTCGGCACCGACTACACCATTGGCTTCGACTCAGCCACCAATACAGTCGTTGAATGCATCGATAAGCTGCGGGACACAGCAGAATCACATAACCGCCTATTTTTTATTGAGGTTATGGGGAGGGATTCCGGCTTTATAGCCTTACGTTCGGCCGTGGCCTCCGGGGCACTGGATGTGATCCTTCCCGAGGAGAGTGCCCCCATGGAAGACCTTATTTCCGAGCTGAAAAAAGGGGTGGAAAACCAAAAAACCAATAAACTGGTAGTGGTAGCGGAAGGCAATAAACTGGGCGATACCTTTTGGATAGCTGAACAGATACGCAAAGAGTTCCCCAAAATGGAGTCGAAGGTTACCATACTGGGCCACTTACAAAGAGGAGGTTCACCCAACTGTCATGATCGAATATTGGCCAGCCAGTTAGGCGTAGCAGCCGTGGAAGCCCTGCTAAACGGAAAAACCGATATGATGGTGGGCGTGGAAAATAACGTGGTGAGTCTCACCTTTCTGCAAAAGGCCATCAGCAACAAAGCAGTGCTCAATACCGAGCTCCTGCGCATCAGCAAAATATTATCTATCTAAAGCATAAGAATATATGAGAATTGCCATTAATGGTTTTGGTCGTATTGGAAGACTTACTTTCAGAAAGCTCCTGGAAAAAAGCAATATACAGGTGGTGGCTATAAACGACCTGGCCAAACCTGAAACTCTGGCGCACCTGCTGAAGTACGACTCGGTGCACGGTAAACTACCCTGGCCGGTTCAAACGGAACAGGACACCTTGAAAGTGAGAGATCAAAGTATCCGTATGTTTTCACAGCGCAATCCTGAAGAACTGCCCTGGAAAGACTTGGAGGTGGACTTGGTTTTAGAGTGTACCGGTATTTTCCGCGATGCCGAGGGTATGGGCAAACACATCAAGGCCGGAGCCAAAAAGGTTCTGTTAAGCGCACCCGCCCAGGGCGGTATCAAAACAGTAGTGATGGGTGTGAATGACGGTGAAATTACCGCAGAAGACACCCTGGTGAGTAATGCATCCTGTACCACTAACTGCCTGGCTCCCATGGTAAAGGTGCTGCATGACCATTATGGAATTGTAAAAGGTTATATGACTACTACCCACGCCTACACGGCCGATCAGAACCTGCAAGATGCTCCACATTCTGATCTCCGCAGGGCAAGGGCTGCTACCTTAAGTATTATTCCTACTACCACAGGGGCAGCTAAAGCCGTAGGCCTGGTTATCCCTGAAATGAAAGGACGCCTGGATGGTTTTGCCTTGCGGGTGCCTACACCTACCGGTTCGGTTACCGACCTTACCGTGGAACTGGAGAAGGAAGTAACGGCTGAAGAGATCAACAACCTGATGAAAACCGCTGCCGGATCATCGCTTCAGGGCATCCTGGAATATTCTGAGGAGCCACTGGTATCAGCAGATATCGTGGGCAACCCTCACTCCTGTATTTTCGATAGCGAGCTTACTGCCACCAATGGTAAAATGGCCAAAGTAGTAGGCTGGTATGATAATGAGATGGGTTATTCAGCAAGGTTGGCAGATATGGCCGAGAAATTGATGAAAATGTAAAAAGTACACTTAGTGTATATTTGTTAAACTAAGGAAGAAGGAAATTTAATTGATTGGCCTATGATTTACCTGGCAGAGAGTGGTTCTACCAAAACAGATGCAGTTATCCTTAAGGATGATGGTGGTGAGGTATGCCGAGTTAACAGCATGGGCTTTAACCCTTACTTCCACTCGTCAGAGCTTATCGGAAGCGAACTGAAAAAAATCGACACCCTTCGCGATTATGCTTCTCAAATTACGCAGGTGTATTTTTATGGTTCGGGTTGCTCTTCACCCAAGCTTTGTGAAGTAGTACGCAAGGGTTTACAAATGGTGTTTCCTAATGTGGAATCTATTGATGTAGATCACGACCTCAGGGCTTGTGCTTACGCTACCTATAGCGGTGAGCCTGCCATCAGTTGCATATTGGGCACCGGTTCCAACAGCGTTTATTTTGACGGTGAAAAAGCCAGCGGCTGCCAATCGGGCCTAGGTTTCATTTTAGGGGACGAGGGTTCGGCCAGCTATATCGGTAAAAAATTACTCACCTCCTACTTTTACCGGAAGATGCCCGAAAGCTACCGTACGGTTTTTGAAAAAACCTATTCCATTAGTCGCGACCAGGTGGTTAAAATGGTGTATCAAAACGATTTCGCCAACGTTTACCTGGCCAGTTTTGCGCCTTTCGCCAGCCGCAATGTTCATCATGATTTCTTCAAGAACCTGGTGCGGGATGGTTTCCGTGATTTTGTAGAGTACCACGTTATTTGTTTCCCACAGTCACATAAGGTTCCGGTACATTTTGTAGGCTCCATTGCCTACCACTTCCAGGATATATTAAAAGAAGTGTGCGATGACTTTGGTATTGAGCTGGGCCAGGTAATACAAAAACCCCTGGAAGGATTGATAAGCTACCACCGGAACTATATTCTCAATTCCGATAAACCCGTAAAAAGCGTTTAAGTGGCCACAATCCGCGGATTCATCTTTGACCTGGACGGGGTGTTGGTGGACACCGCACGCTATCATTTTCAGGCCTGGCAACGTTTGGCGGGGGAAATAGGGATAAAGTTCACCGAAAAAGAGAATGAACAGCTGAAAGGCATCGGCCGGAGAGAGTCCATTGAAAAAATATTGGGCTGGGGGCAAAAGCAAGCTTCCGAAGAACAGATAGAGGCCTGGATGCATCAAAAGAACCTGTGGTACCTGGAACTGATCGAAACCATGGACGAAGATGAGGTGCTGCCTGGTGTACGCTCTTTTTTGGAAAGAGCAGCACAATCCGGCCTTAAAATAGCCCTGGGCTCAGCCAGCCGCAATGCGCCCAAAATACTGGATAAGGTAAAACTCACGCCTTACTTCGATGCTATCATAGATGGCAATGCTACCACGCGTTCCAAACCCGATCCGCAGGTATTCCTGCTCGGTGCCGAAGCCTTGAAAATCGCTCCCGAAAAACTAGTGGTATTTGAAGATGCTCAGGCCGGTATAGAAGCGGCCCTGGCTGGAAGCTTCCGGTGTATTGGTATCGGTGAAGCTAAAAATCTGAAAGGGGCGGAAATAGTACTCCCCGGCCTGCAGAACACCACACCCTCTAAAATTATCAATCAATTAAACTTCAACAACTGATATGCCCCGCATTACCGATGAATGGAAAATTATAGAAGAAGGCTGGAACCCTGCGCAGCACCAGGGCTCTGAATCGCTTTTTAGCCTGGGTAATGGCCACATGGGGCAACGCGCCAATTTTGAAGAAGATTATTCAGGAGAGCATTTGCAAGGCAGTTATGTGGCCGGTATTTACTACCCGGATAAAACCCGCGTGGGCTGGTGGAAAAACGGTTACCCGGAATATTTTGCCAAGGTGCTGAACTCCGTGAACTGGATTGGCCTACGGTTGCAAGTAAACGGCAAAAACGTGGATTTACACCAACTCCCGGTCCGTGATTTTTACCGCGAACTCAATATGCGCGAGGGCTACCTGCTACGCTCCTTTACCGTGGAGGTGGAACGAGGTAAAAAAGTGAAGATAGAGGCGCAACGCTTTTTAAGCCTACAGCGAAAAGAAGTAGGGGCCCTGCGCTACTCGGTAAGTCCGTTAAATTTTACCGGCACCCTGCGCTTTACCCCTTACCTGGATTTTGACGTGGTAAACCACGACAGTAATTACGATGAAAAATTTTGGGAAGGCCTTACCGAAAACGTGGCCAGTCAAAAAGCGGTGATTGTGGCCAAAACCAAAAAGCTGGATTTTGTAGTGGCCGCAGCCATGCGATATGAACTTTTTGCCGGTGATCACCACCTTACTTTATATCCCGACTCAACCAAGCGCGATAAATACGCTGAGAATAGTTTTGAAGTAGAAGGCCGCGAAGGTGTTACTTACCACCTTTACAAGTACGCGGCTATCGTTTCTTCGCTCAACCATCCTAAAAAAGAGCTTTTAAGAGCAGCCGATGAAATTGCTTCCGATGCCATGCGTGATGGATATTCTCAACTGCTTGCCGAGCAAAAACAGCTGTGGCAGGAGCGTTGGCAAAACAGCGACATTCGCATAGAAGGTGATTCCAGTGCACAACAGGCCATCCGCTTTAACATTTTCCAACTCACCCAAACGTACACCGGTGATGACCCCCGCCTGAATATCGGACCCAAGGGTTTTACCGGTGAAAAGTACGGGGGTTCCACCTATTGGGATACAGAAGCTTACTGCCTGCCCTTTTACATGGCTTCGGCCGGACAGGAAGTAGCACGAAACTTACTGGTTTACCGCTACCGCCATTTACCGAAAGCCGTTGAAAACGCTGAGAAGTTAGGCTTTACCAACGGTGCGGCCCTGTACCCCATGGTAACCATGAACGGTGAAGAGTGCCATAACGAGTGGGAGATCACCTTTGAAGAGATCCACCGTAACGGGGCTATTGCCTTCGCCATTTACAATTACGTGCGTTACTTCGGTGATGAGGCCTACCTGGCGGAATACGGCCTGGAAGTACTGATTGCCATCAGCCGCTTTTGGTCACAAAGGGTAAACTGGAGCGAGGCCAAGCAACAGTACGTAATGCTGGGCGTTACCGGGCCTAACGAGTATGAGAATAACATTAACAACAACTGGTACACCAGCTACATTGCTCGATGGACCTTGCAGTACACCCTGGAGAGCCTGGATACGGTGAAGAAGCTCAACGCGGGTCGTCACGATGAAATTCTGCAAAAAACCCATTTGAAGCTAGTGGAGGAAACCAACCGGTGGAAAGACATTATTACCTCACTTTTTTTACCGGAAAGCAAGGAGCTGGGTATTTTCCTGCAACAGGAAAATTACCTGGACAAGGAACAACGCACGGCCGCTGACCTCGCTGAAAGTGAAAGGCCCATCAACCAACATTGGAGCTGGGACCGTATTCTCCGTTCCTGCTACATCAAGCAAGCGGATGTATTGCAGGGCATTTATCTTTTTGAAGATCACTTTGACCGGGAAACCATACAGCGGAACTTCGATTTTTATGAACCCCGCACCCTGCACGAAAGTTCCCTGTCGCCCTGCGTACACGTGGTAATTGCAGCTTACCTCAACCAGATGGACAAGGCTTATGAGCTATACCTGCGCACCAGCCGTTTGGACCTGGATGATTACAACAAAGAGGTACACGAAGGCTTGCACATTACCAGTATGGCAGGCACCTGGCTAAGTGTGGTGGAAGGCTTTGGTGGAATGCGCGTTCGAAACGGTCAACTGCATTTTAACCCCAAACTACCGGAAGGCTGGAAAAGCCTCGCCTTCAAAATACAGTTTCGCAATACCACCCTCGAATTGGAGTGTAAACCCGATGGCTTCAAGCTTTACAAGCATTCTGGTGATGAGATCAATATTTGGATAAAAGGAAAGGAATATGTGCTGAAGGGTGAAAACAAACTTCAATCTGCCTACACATGAAGAAAGTCATTTTAGGCCTGGTGCTTACCTTAAGCACTCTTTCAACTATTAACGCGCAAGTGGCTCTGCATGGCCTCTACACCCCGGTTCATCTTAATGGTGACACCACGCGGCTTTACTTGCGAGATTACCTGGCCGACCGTACTTGTTCAGGCTTTACTCTGCCCACCGGGCTTCAGAACCACTCGTCCTCCAAAGATACCTTAATCCTCAGCGGGAAAATGCCGGTGAAAATGGATGTTCTTCGCCTGGAAACCGAGCAGGGCATTGAGGGTATTTTATTGATCAATTCGGCTTTAAAGCCGGTGACCATTAAAGTAGCTGCCGATAAAGATTTTAAAGGAGAAGTGCGCTTAATTGGTGATTTCAACAACTGGAACCGCGGCAGTGTCCCCCTGGCTCTTGAAAACGGCTATTACATTGGCCGCTACCAGCTCAATCCCGGAAAATACGAATATAAGTTTTGGGCCAACCAAACGGAACTGCTTAACCCCGCCAACACTACTAAGGTTAGCAACGGCATGGGCGGTTTCAATCATTCCCTGGAAGTGAAATACAACCAGGATGAGGGGCCTAATCTATACAAGCCCTTGTCTTTTGAAAACAGAACACTTTTGCTCGAACCGCTTCCGGAAGAACAGAAAATACTGGGTTTTTGGAATAATAATCCCGTAGCTGTGCTGGTTCAAAATCAAAGTAACAGCCTGCAATACACCATCCCCGTTCCTGAAAAAGCTTCTGAGGTAAAACGCTCCTACCTGCGCTGCTACTCCTACCGCGGTGAAAAAATGGCCAACGACCTGTTGATTCCCCTTGAGTATGGAAAGCCGGTAATGGATGTAAGTCAACTGGAAAGGCTGGACTGGCACCAGGCGCGGATGTATTTCCTGATGGTGGACCGTTTCAACAATGGCAATACCGGCAATGATTTACCAACGCCCGACCCGAAAATCCACCCCAAAGCCAATTACCTGGGGGGGGACCTGGCCGGGGTTACCCAAAAAGTAGAGGATGGCTTTTTCAATAATTTACATATCAATACTATCTGGCTATCCCCCATTACCCAAAACCCGGAAGACGCCTGGGGCAATTGGGATAAGGGTGAGGTGAAAAGTAAATTTTCAGCCTACCACGGTTACTGGCCGGTCAGCAATATCCGGGTAGATCACCGCTTTGGTTCTGCTGCTGAGTTGAAGAAACTTTTGGAAGATGCTCATGGCGATGAAAAGAATATGATACTGGATTATGTGGCCAACCACGTACACCAAAACCACCCGGTTTATCAAAAAAATAAGGATTGGGCCACCGCCCTATACCTGCCGGACGGCAGCAAAAACACTGAAAAATGGGATGAGCACCGGCTCACCACCTGGTTTGACGATCATTTGCCTACCCTTGATCTCAGGCGTTGGGAAGTGGTAGATCCCATGGTAGATAGTGCCCTCTTTTGGGTAACACAATACGATTTTGACGGTTTCCGGCACGATGCTACCAAACACATTGATGAACTATACTGGCGAACGCTTACCTACCGCCTGCGCCAAAAAACCGACCGGCCCATCATACAGATCGGGGAAACCTACGGAAGTCCACAACTCATCAACAGCTACATCAGCACCGGTATGCTGGATGCCCAGTTTGATTTTAACCTTTACGATGCTGCGGTCGGTGCCTTTGCCAAATCCGGGGGCGACCTTAAAAACCTGGTAAACAAACTACAGCAAGGCCTGAGCACCTACGGCTACCATCACCTGATGGGTAATATTACCGGCAATCAGGACCGTTCGCGCTTTATCAGCCTGGCTTCGGGCGATGTGCTGTTTGAGGAGGACCAGAAAAAAGCGGGCTGGGATCGCCAGATTGGAAAACCTAAAAAAGAAGCCTACCAACGCCTGGCAATGCTCCACGCCTTCAATAATGCCGTGCCCGGAATACCTTGTATTTATTACGGTGATGAATATGGTATGCCGGGTGGTGGCGACCCTGATAATCGCAGGATGATGGAGTTCAGCGGCCTGGATGCGGACGAAGCGGCCTTACTCGATAAAGTGAAAAAACTGAATGAACTGCGGGCTACCGAACTGGCCCTGATCTATGGTACTACCGAGGTGGAAATTATAGACCCCGCCCTACTGAAAATAACCCGCAGCTATTTTGACGAGCAGGTGATCATCTACATTAATACCTCCTCGCAAGAAAAAACGGTAAAGCCTTCCCTGGCTGACCATACCCAGGGAAAGCTCCACTTTGGTGGAACTACCTTTCAGAATGTGAACGCCCGCTTCATTCCTGTAAAAATTCCACCGCTCTCTTTTGAATATATAACTGTAAAACCATCCCTTCCATGAAAGCATTAGTTTATGCCCTTAGCCTTAGTAGTTTGCTCATTGCCTGCAACGGACCACAGGCTGGAGAAGTTGAAAAGGCTGAAAAAGATTCTACGGCCGTGCTTCAACACCCGGACTGGAGCAAGCACGCCTCTATTTACGAAGTGAATATTCGCCAACATACCCCTGAAGGAACGTTTAATGCGTTTCGGGAGCACCTCCCCCGGCTTAAAGAATTAGGGGTGGACATCCTCTGGATTATGCCCATTCAGCCCATCGGTGAAAAAAATCGCAAGGGTGGCCTGGGGAGCTATTATTCCATCCGCGATTATACAGCCGTTAACCCCGAGTTTGGCACCATGGAAGATTTTAAGGCTCTGGTGAATGAGGCTCACGGTATGGGTCTTAAAGTGATACTCGATTGGGTGGGTAACCACACCGCCTGGGATCACCCCTGGATGGAACAACACCCGGAATGGTACACCCGCAACGAAGCCGGTGAGGTTATACCCCCGGTAGAAGATTGGTCGGACGTGGCCGACCTCAACTACGAAGGGGAGGGTATGCCCGAAGCCATGCTGGATGCTCTTAAATTTTGGGTACAGGAAGCTGATATTGACGGTTACCGTTGTGACGTGGCCATGATGGTGCCCATGGAGTTCTGGAATCGCAGCCGGGCGGCCCTGGATAGTATTAAGCCCGTTTTTATGTTAGCGGAAGCGGAAGGCCCCGAATACCATGAAAAGGCTTTTGATATGACTTACGGTTGGGAAATGCATCATATTATGAACCAGGTAGCCAAAGGTGAAGAGCCGGTAACGGCCTTCGATCGGTACCTCGCCAAAATGGATAGTATCTATCCCAGGGATGCCTACCGCATGTATTTCACTACCAATCACGATGAAAACAGCTGGAACGGTACCATTGAAGAGCGTATGGGTGCCAATGGCCACAACTTTTTTGTGTTGGCCACCACCTTCCCATACGGGATGCCCTTGGTGTACAGCGGCCAGGAGGCGGGCTTAAACAAGCGTTTGGCCTTTTTTGAGAAGGATACCATCGATTGGAGCGACAGCAGCCGCTACGAATTTTACCAGCAAATGTTAACTCTGAAGGATCATCCGGCCCTGGCCAACGGCCATGAACAGGGTAGTTTTGACCGCGTAAGTACACCTGAAAAATCCGGAGTATATGCCTATACCCGCTCTAAGGGAAAAGATCAATTGCTGGTGGTACTCAACTTTTCGGATGAGGCACAGGAAGTGAGCTACGCTGGCCTGCCCGGCAAAAAGCGTAACGTAGCAGCGGGAAGGGCCAAACCAGGGCTTACCGAAGCATCGGTGCAGGTGGCGGCTCATGACTTTGCCATACTACGCTTGTAATGGTTATTGCCCTCATTGCCCATGATGGCAAAAAAGCCGAGATGGTTTCTTTTTTAAGGGACCACCTGGAGCTTTTGCACCGTGACGAAGTGGAGCTGATCTCTACCGGCACTACCGGAAAGCACGTTCAGGAAGCCGGTTTAAAAGTAAAGCGGGTACTATCCGGACCCCTGGGTGGTGACGCTCAAATTGCAGCCCAGGTAGCCCAGGGTGATGTGGATGCCGTATTCTTTTTTCGCGATCCGTTGGATAAACACCCTCACGAACCCGACATCCTTATGCTGATGCGAATTTGTGATGTACACAATGTACCACTGGCCACTAACCCCGCTTCGGCACGACTGATTTTCAGTGGCCTGCTTAGCTAAGTGTACTTTGAACACCATATTTTGCTACATTCGTCTGTTTCATCAAAACTTTAAACCACATGACCGCTAAACCCAAACTGAGTTTTTGGCAGATCTGGAATATGAGCTTCGGCTTTTTAGGTATCCAGTTCGGCTTTGCCCTGCAGGGTGGATTTATGTCCCGTATTTTTCAGACCCTGGGAGCCAGCAAAGATGAAATTCCGCTGCTGTGGATCGCGGCCCCCCTTACCGGCCTCATCGTTCAGCCCATTATCGGGTATATGAGCGACCGCACCTGGAGCTCCAGGCTAGGCCGCAGGCGGCCCTATTTCCTTATCGGGGCCATACTCAGTTCTATCACTTTGTTTTTTGTACCCCATTCTCCGGTGTTGTGGGTAGCGGCCGGGTGCCTTTGGGTCTTGGATGCCTCCATCAACATCAGTATGGAGCCGTTCAGGGCGCTGGTAGCCGATAAGCTGCCCGACTCGCAACGCAGCTATGGTTTCGTGATGCAAACCCTTATCATTGGTATCGGCACCTGGGTGGCCAGCAACCTTCCTCTTTTGGTGAATAACATGGGGGTTTCCAATGAAGCCTCGGCCGGTGTGGTCCCTCCTTCGGTAAAAATTGCATTCGCCATTGGGGCTTTTGTATTTCTAATCTCCATTTTATACACCGTTTTCACTACCAGTGAATACCCTCCGGAGGATATGGAGGCCTTTGAAAAGGAAAAACAAAGCAGTAAAGGAATAGGTAAAGCCACCCGCGAAATTATAGGCAACATTGTAAATATGCCCAAAACCATGGTGAAGCTGGGCGTGGTGCAGTTCTTTAGCTGGTTTGCCTTTTTTGCCATGTGGAGCCTGGCTACTCCGGCTCTTACGGAACATGTGTTTCAGTCGCCCAAACCGGTTGAGCTCAGTGTTCAGGAATCTACCGAAGAGAATTTATTGCAGTATCAGGAAGCTGATAAAAAGTACAATGATGCGGCTGACCTTGTAGGCTCCCACATGGGTTTTTACGGCCTGTCATCCATGGCCTTTGCCTTGATTCTTACTTTTTACACCGCACGCAGACGCATTAACCGCAAGTTAGTACACCTCACCTGCCTTACGCTGGGTGGCCTGGGCTTTATATCCATGTACTTTGTGGAAAACCATCTTTTCCTAATTGGTTCTTTTGCCCTTATCGGGGTAGCCTGGGGGAGCATACTTTCCATGCCTTACGCCATGCTCTCCAGTTCCATTGATCCCAAAAAGATGGGCGTATTCATGGGTCTGTTCAATATGTTCATTGTAATCCCACAAATTATTGCCGCAACAGGAGGGTTAAACTTTTTGTACCAGGCCATTTTCGGGGAAGCCTCCATCAACGCCATGTTGCTGGCCGGGGCCAGTTTAATAGTAGGCGGACTTTCCAACCTGCTGATTACGAATAAAAAAGCCATTACTTACCAACCCGATGCAGAAGTTTAGAGCCGTAAAATGGTAATACTTTTGGGCTTCAGGCTTAGCTGATTCAAGTCTTCACTTTTACCGGTGAGAACGTTGATAGCCGTATTGGAAGACATCATTTCCCTGTAACGATCGAGTTTTACTTCCCGGCTGGCGTCAGGATGGCTGTTCATCAATACCATCACCGTATCACTTTCGGTATGCCGGAAAAAAACGTACACATCATTCTCTGGAATGTAGTGAGTCATTTTGCCCTCGGTAATGGCTTTTGAACCCTTGCGCCAGTTCAGCAACTTTGCAATATAATCGTGCATTTCATTCTCGGCCGGACTGCGGCCTTCCGCGGTAAATTTATCCTCGGGGTCACCGGCCCATCCACCCGGAAAATCCTCCCGGATTAGTCCGTGATTGGCGGTTTCCTTCATCAAAATTTCCGTTCCGTAGTATACGCAGGGTATGCCCCGCATGGTGAAGAGTAAGCCCAAAGCCGCCCTGAGTTTTTCGGAATCCTCACCAAAGGTTCCGTAAATACGCCCCAGGTCGTGGTTATCCAAAAAGGTAACACTGTTTTCAGGATGGTCATACAGGTAATCGGCCGCCAAGCGATAGTATAATTTTGAAAGGCCTTTGGCCCACTCCTGGTTTTGTGTAAAAGTTTCGTGTACCGCAAAGCAAAACTGGAAATCGGTAACCGCATCCATATAGGTAGCAATCGGGTTATGGCGATTGCCCTCCACAAAGTAGCTCTGTATTTCCGGAAAGTGCACCCAGGTTTCGCCAAAAATGAAAAAACCGGGATACTCCTGTTTCACGGCTTTGGCCAGGTCGGCCATAAACTGCTGGTCGGGATACGTGTAGGTATCTATCCGAAAAGCATCAATCCCAAACTCCTCAATCCACCAAATGGAATTCTGGATCAGGAAGCTGGCCATTTGCGGATTGCGCTGGTTTACATCCGGCATGTGGCCGTCAAACCAGCCATCGGTAAATTTCACCTTATCTGAAGGGGCTGCATGCGGATCAAAAAGGGTGGCCGCGCGGTAGTTGGTTTGCACAAAACCCTCGTGAAAATTAAAGAAATTGGAATCCGGAGGGTCCAGGAAAAGGTGGTGTTGTGAACCAAAATGATTATAAACCACATCCATCACCATCTTCATATCGCGTTGATGCATTTTCTCAACCAATTGAGTATATAACTCATTGCTACCAAAGCGTGGGTCTATATTATAATGGTCGGTTATGGCGTAGCCGTGATACGAAGCCCGGGGCTGGTCATTGGTGAGCAAGGGGCAAATCCAGAGGCCGGTGTAACCCATATCCCCGATAAAATCCAGGTGGTCTATTATGCCCTGCACATCACCACCGTGCCTGCCGTAAATAGAGTCCCGGCTGTAATCGCGCTCAGCAAAGCCCTCCGGCTTATCATTATCAGGGTTGCCATTGGCAAATCGATCAGGGGTTATCAGGTAAAGGGCATCCGAAGGATCGAGACCTGCCGGTTCAACATCCTTCCGCGCTTTCAACGTGTAGCTTATGCCTCCCTCACCGGTTTGTATCACCAAACTCCGGGCTTCCCGGGTATCAGGTAGCTGTATTTGCAGGTAAGCATAGTTGGGGTTAGGGGCTAAGTTGGATGATAATACCCGCGCTCCTTCAGCCGAAGGTTTTTGGGTCCACCCATCGGGATTATAAACCAGTAAGTTTAAGGTGTCATTCTGCATTCCCGTCCACCAATGCGGGGGATAAATTTCAACCTGGGCCGAAAGGGAAAATGTAAATCCTAAAAGGCCTAAAGTGTACAAAACACACTTTTTGTAAGCAAATACTTTCATTTCAGTGGTTTAAGAGTCAAATTTTAAATGAATGTTATCTTCTCAATCAAATATTTTTTTACCTTGCCTCGTAATTGTAAAAGTTACACTAAGTAAAGAATTTTAATTAAACCTATTGATTATGAAGAACCTTTATTCTCTTCTTTTGGTCTTTTTTGTGCTAGGCTCTGTGCATGCACAGTACAACGTGACCTTTCAGGTAGATATGAGTGGCCAAACGGTAAGTCCGAATGGGGTGCATGTTGCAGGTAACTTTCAGGCAGCAGCCGGATTCCCCAGTGACTGGACTCCCGGTGCAACTTCCCTGACTAACTCTGCCGGAAGCATTTATGAAGTAACCGTAAATATTCCTTCCGGTACTTATGAGTATAAGTTTATCAACGATAACGATTGGCCCGGTGTGGAAGCTGTTCCTGCTGCCGCTCAGGTAGATTTGGGCCAGGGTAATGACAACCGTTGGATGATGATTTCCAGCGATACTACCCTTCCCGCCTATATGTTTGGTGGGGCAGCTCCTGCCGGTATGAAAGGCCTCACTATGGTAGTGGACCTCAGCCAGCAGTCTTCTGTTTCTGACTCCGTAAGCGTGGCAGGTAGCTTCCAATCCCCCAACCAGTGGACACCCGGTGTAGATATTATGGCAGACCTTAAAGGAGACAGCGTTTTCCGTTATACCGCCTTTTTTATGCCCAACACCACTTACGAGTGGAAGTTTCTAAACGGCCCGGCCTGGGGCAGTGATGAGAGTGTTCCCGGAGGATGTGCCATGAACGGTAACCGCTTTGCCAGCATTGCCAACGATTCTATTTACGGACCGGTGTGTTTCGGTCAGTGTGCCTCTTGTTTTATCCCCGATACGTTCAACATTACCATTCAAGTGGATATGAATGGCGTTTGCGGTTTTAACGACACCGTGGATATCGCTGGCCCTTTTAACGGATGGCCCGGAACGCTTGATCCGGCCACTATGCTTACCGATGCGGATAATGATGGTATATGGGAAATCACCATTCGTGCTACTGCTCCTGAGTTTACCTACAAGGCGCGCTACCACGCTAATGGCAACACCAACTGGGAAGGGGGTAACAACAAAGTGATCACTTTCTCCAAGGATACCGTGGTACCGGTTCGTTGTTTCAATAACGATGCATACGGGCTTTGCCCCAGCGTTCCCGCTCCGGCCGATATCACTTTTATGGTGGACGTAACCACCTTCCCCAATCCTACTGATTTAAATGATGTATATATTATAGGTGACTTTACCCAGCCGGCCTGGCAGGGTGGTAAAGTTTTACTGACTCCTGTAGCGGGAATGCCCGGTGTTTTTGGTGCCACCATCAACGATGTTTGCCCGGGTAAAATCTCCTATAAGTTTATGAATACTACTTCAGCTAATGTTGATCAGGAAGAAGACTTTGCTACACTGGTGGATTCCTCTTGTACCGAGCCCAGTGGTGTGGGTGGTTTGAACCGTATTTTTGTGCGTCCTGACGCTCAGCCCCAAACCCTGGCTTTCAAATGGAATAGTTGTGAAGCACTTCCGGTAGGCCTGGAAGATCACTTTGCCCGTACTGATCTGAGTATTTATCCTAATCCATTCAATGGCCAAACTACCATTGAATTGAATGATGAAGAACTTTTCGACCTGAACATGATCGACATTACCGGTAAATCGGTTCATTCCGCTTCCGGTATTTCAGGCCAGTACACCCTTAACGTACCCAACGTTAAAGCCGGGGTTTACTACCTGAAGGTAACCAATGAAAAAGGCGAAACCAATATCAATAAGGTGATTGTGCAGTAACACTTTCCAATCACATGCAAAAAGGCCCACGCAATGCGTGGGCCTTTTCATTTGTCTCTATTATATTTTCAAGTACTAACAGTACTCGTCAAAAGCATTCACCAAATTTTCAGCAATCATCTCGGCTGCACGGCCTTCAATGTGATGCCTTTCGATCATGTGTACCAATTGGCCGTCTTTAAACAGGGCTATGGAGGGAGAAGAAGGCGGGAATGGTGCCATCATATCCCGGGCTGTTTTTACAGCTTCTACATCATTACCGGCAAAAGCCGTAATCATACGATCGGGAGTTTTACCGTGTTGAGTAGCCATTTTTACCGCGGGGCGTGCATTAGCAGCAGCACAGCCACAAACGGAGTTGATCACTACCAGGGTAGTACCTTCTTTATTTATTTCGTTTTTTACATCCTCAGGCGTGCGGGTTTCTTTAATACCTACTGAAGTAAGGTCTTCACGCATGGGAGCAATTAAGTCTTCAGGATACATATTTCTATTTTTTTACAAAATTAAGATTCTGTTTGCAGTTCTTTTATCATTACGGGCTATACCTCCATTGAAAACAAAAAAAAGGAGGCTATACCACCTCCTTCCTTATTTTCTAATACACGCTTATATAAAAAGCGGAGTGTTGGGAAAGTTCTTGACTTCGGCATCAATATCCCGAACCAATTGAGCCAGTTTCTCCAGCTTCTTCCTTCCGAGAAGACTCACACTGAATTTTTCCTTGCACTCTTTTCCACCTTTAATATAATGAATGATCAATTTTTTACGGATGCCGGTTTTATCCAACTCCAGGGCTATTACATTTTTCCTCAAAATGTAGAGGTTTTTTCCCAAAATGCGATTCATTACCATGTGGCTCTTGATGTGCAACACATCTGATTTGGCATCAAAGCTAAACATGGGTAAACCCAGGTAAAAATAAGCTCCACCGATAATAACCGGAACCACCAGGCTGGAATAACCGGAGAATAGATCACCCCAGTGATCAAGGATAAAAAGGAAGGCCAGATCGGCCAGAATTAAAAGGCCCAGTACGCCTAGCGTGAGGCCCAAATATTTGCGAATGTTGGTGTTAGTAATCATATTAAGTAATTGTATAACGACCTTGCGAAGGTACTAATAATCCTACCAAAAATCAAGTAACTTTTTTATTGCTAAGCGTTTAGAGCTTTCAGCTCGATTTGATTGAGCTTACGCTCTCTTTCCCGCAAAAAAAGACTTGATCAATTGGGAACATTCTTTTTCAAGCAAACCGTGTTCCATTTTGGTTTTGGGGTGCAGATAACCTCCGTGGTCCCGGAAGCCTCTTTTAGCATCGGGAGCTGCAAATACAACCCGGCCAATCTGGCTCCAGAAAAGAGCACCGGCACACATCGGGCAGGGTTCCAGCGTAACATAAAGGGTACACTCCTTCAGGTACTTCGAGTTCAGAAAGGAACTGGCCGCAGTAATGGCCTGCATTTCGGCATGAGCAGTAACATCGATAAGGCGTTCGGTAAGATTGTGACCCCTGCCTATTATTTTGTTTTTACTCACAATAACGGCACCGATAGGTATCTCATCTTCTTCAAAGGCCTTTTGCGCTTCGATGAGTGCCTGGCGCATAAAATATTCGTCACTGTAAATTTCAACGGACAAAGGGGTGGATTTTAGAGCGGTAAATATAACTATGCTCCTAATACTTTGTAATTTCGCCTGCTCATTAAAGGCTTAGCAAAAATGCATCGTACACACACTTGTGGTGAACTAAACATTAACAACAAAGGTGAAAAGGTAACCCTGGCCGGCTGGGTTCAGCGGGTTCGTAATTTAGGGGGCATGACTTTCATTGACCTTAGGGACCGATACGGGATTACCCAATTGGCCTTTAATGAAGAGTGGGATGCCGATTTGCTGGCAAAAGCCCGCAAAACCGGTCGGGAGTTTGTAATCAAAGCGGAAGGTGAGGTTATTGAACGCAGCAATAAAAATTCCAATATGCCTACCGGTGAAATTGAGATTCACACGCAGGTGCTCACCATTTTGAACGCTTCGCAGGTTCCCCCTTTTACCATTGAAGACGAAACCGATGGCGGTGAGGAATTGCGCATGAAATACCGCTACCTCGACCTGCGGAGAAATCCGCTTCGGGATAATATGATGTTACGCCACCGCGTAAATATTGAAACGCGCAACTATTTGAGCTCGCTGGGCTTTTTAGATATAGAAACCCCTTTCCTTATTAAATCCACCCCGGAAGGTGCCCGGGATTTTGTGGTGCCTTCGCGCATGCATGAGGGGCAGTTCTACGCTCTTCCGCAATCGCCCCAAACCTTTAAGCAATTGCTGATGGTTTCGGGTTTTGACAAATACTTCCAGATTGTAAAGTGCTTCAGGGATGAAGACCTGCGCGCTGATCGCCAGCCGGAGTTTACCCAAATAGACTGCGAAATGGCTTTTGTGGAACGCGAAGATATTTTGCAAACCTTTGAAGGTTACCTGAAACATATTCTTAAAACCGTTAAAGGCGTTGAGGTAGATTCCATACCCCGTATAACCTATGATGAAGCCATGCGCCTTTACGGTAGCGATAAACCGGATATCCGTTTCGGCATGCAGTTTCGTGAACTGAATGAGCTCACCCAGAACAAGGGGTTCCAGGTTTTTGACAAGGCCGAACTGGTAGTTGGTATTAATGCCGAAGGTTGCGCCTCTTATTCCCGTAAACAGCTGGATGCCCTTATCGACTTTGTGAAGCGGCCCCAGGTAGGTGGTGGCGGCTTAGTTTGGTGTAAGTACAACGATGATGGCACCCTGAAATCATCCGTTGATAAATTTTACGGTGAGGAAGATTTAAAGGAGTGGGCCGCTGCTTTTGAGGCTAAACCCGGTGACTTGTTACTGATTATGGCTGGCCCTACCGCTAAAACCCGTAAGGCACTGAATGAGCTAAGGCTGCACCTGGCGGAAGAAGCGGGACTGCGTAAACCGGAAGAATTTGCTCCCCTTTGGGTATTGGATTTTCCCCTGCTGGAGTGGGACGAGGACAGTGAGCGTTGGTACGCTATGCACCACCCTTTTACAGCTCCCTACCCGGAAGATATTCCCCTGCTGGACACGGACCCTGCCCAGGTACGGGCCAATGCCTACGACCTGGTATTGAACGGTAACGAAATTGGTGGCGGTTCCATCCGTATCCATGACCGTGGCTTACAGAATAAAATGTTCGGCATACTGGGCTTTTCCGATGAGGAGGCCAAAAAGCAGTTTGGCTTTTTGATGGATGCCTTCGAATACGGAGCTCCACCACACGGGGGAATTGCCTTTGGCTTTGACCGCCTGGTAGCGCTTTTGGGGGGAAAGGAAAGTATCCGTGATTTTATGGCCTTCCCTAAAAATAATGCCGGTCGCGACTTGATGATTGACACTCCCGCCACCATTAGCGAAGAGCAATTGAACGAACTGCGCATTCGTTTAATGACCGAATAGATGGCAGGCACGCCTAACAGCCTCTTGGCAAGGTTTTTAATTTGGCGCGCCCGGCACCTTACGCAACGTCAGTTTGTATTAATCCTGAGTGTAGTTGTCGGTTTTTTAACCGGACTGGTAGCGGTTTTCCTGAAAAATTCCACCCACTTTATCCAGGGTCTGGTTACTTCGGATTACCTCACGGAATATTACAATCCATTCTATTTCGCCTTTCCCATTATCGGCATTCTTATTACTGTACTGATAAGGAGGATACTGAAAGGCACCAAGGTAGGTGAAGGGGTGCCTAACACCCTGTTTGCCATTTCGCGCAAAAACGGGATTATGCCTTCGGCCCAAATGTTCAGCCACATGATTACCAGTATTTTTACCGTGGGCTTTGGAGGTTCGGTAGGGCTGGAAGGGCCTTCGGTAGGTACCGGGGCGGCCATTGGCTCCAACCTGGGGCGGTTGATGCATATCAACTACAAGTCGCGCATTTTACTGATCTCCTGTGCCGCGGCCGGTGCTATTGCTTCCATTTTTAACGCCCCTATTGCGGCCATCATTTTTACCATTGAAATTTTTAGCCTTGACCTCACCTTTGGTTCCTTGATTCCCTTGCTGCTGGCATCGGCCTCGGGGGCAGTTACCTCCATTTTCATCCAGGGGGGCGACTATCTTTTTCACTATAAATCCATCGCCCCGTTTTCGGTAAAGGAAGTTCCCTTTTACATCCTCCTTGGAGTTTTAACCGCTTTTGTTTCCGTTTACTTTAACCGCCTTTATTTTTACGTGGATGGCTTTTTCAGCCGCATCAACAAACCCGGTGTTCGAATAATAGTGGGGGGCGGCCTTTTGGGTTTACTCATTTTCTTAATCCCTCCCCTTTACGGTGAAGGTTACGAAACCATCAACCACCTGCTTAACGGGAACCTGGACCAGGTAGTGGAGCGCAGTTTTCTCTACGATTATCTCACCTCTGAATATCTGGTGCTGGCCCTGCTCATAGGTCTGGTACTGTTCAAGGGCTTCGCTACCACTTTTACCCTGGGTGCCGGGGGCGTGGGCGGTGTATTTGCTCCTTCCCTTTTTATAGGAGCTTCCTTTGGGTTTGTGTTTGCCCGTTTTTTGAATGAACTTAACTGGGTAACCCTATCTTCCACCAATTATGCCCTGGTGGGAATGGCCGGTTTAATGGCCGGGGTACTGCATGCGCCCCTTACGGCTGTGTTTATGATTGCGGAAATAACCGGAGGCTATGAGCTTTTCATACCCCTCATGCTGGTTTCGGCCATATCATTCCTGGTCACCCGTAAGCTTATGCCCCATTCCGTTTATACCATGCAGTTGGCACGCAGGGGCGATATCCTCACCCATAACAAGGACCAGGTGATACTCACCTTATTGACCATTGACCGGGTATTGGAAAAAGACTTTAAAAAGGTGAACCCCGACATGTCGCTGGGAGAACTGGTAAAAGTGGTTAGCTCCAGCCGCAGAAACCTTTTCCCGGTGGTGGATGCAGAAGGCAAATTGGTAGGAGTGCTTACCCTCGATGACTTTCGCAATATCATGTTCGACCAATCTATTTACGAAACCACTTTTGTGTCGCAATTGATGAACCCGGCTCCAGCCATTATTGAGAAGAAAGAAAACATGAGCTCGGTGATGGAAAAATTCCAGTCCACCGGTGCCTGGAACCTACCGGTCACAGAGGACGGCCGTTACCTGGGCTTTGTTTCCAAATCCAAGCTTTTCTCCGTGTACCGCAGAAAATTACTCGAGTTTTCCGAGTAAACCTTAAACGGATACCCTGGCCACCAGGATCACATAGTTGAAAATCCCTCCCGGTTTCGAAAGGTATTCATGAGTAATCGTACAACCCCTCTTGCTAAGCATAGAGCGATATTCCTTCAGGTCGTACTGATGGGGGTGTAAAACATCTCCGGGTATCAGGCGGAACAACCATTTGAGCATATTATAATTAAAGGTATTCATGAGTAATCGTACAACCCCTCTTGCTAAGCATAGAGCGATATTCCTTCAGGTCGTACTGATGGGGGTGTAAAACATCTCCGGGTATCAGGCGGAACAACCATTTGAGCATATTATAATTATGGGCATCTATGCTCAGTACCAAAGTAGAACCTTTTTTAGCGGCTGCCACCAATTTATCCGGGGCCAGTTCAATATCATGAACATGGTTAATAGCATTCAGGCAAAAAACATAGTCGAACATCTCCCGAAAATCCATCTCCTCCAGCGCTAAGGTTTGAAAATTCACATTGGGGTACCACCCCTTCTTAAAATGTGACAGTTCCTTATTATAAGTTTCCAGCAAAGGGTCAATAGCTGTTACGTTCTGCTGATCGAAAATGGTAAATATCCCGGCTGGCCCACAGCCCGCATCCAGCACTTCGCCTTGCACCTGAGCACTTTTCAAATCGCATTCCTTTAACACTCTCCGCCAATAGGACTTCTTATCGTGCAGGTATTGGTCCACCGGCTTTTGGCTGAGGTATTGTTTCCACCACCTTATTTCAAGGGCCTGAGCGAATTTCCATTTCATCATAGCTTGGGCAGGAAAGGAAGTTAGGTTCCGTAGTATATAGATAGCACCGATTCTCTTTGGCTGGCTAAATATATAGGTTTTGACTTGGATAACTTCGATACGATAAAATAAGGGTAACTGCCTATTAATTAATACACGTCAACTATCAGACAATCTTTAAGGTGTTCATTTACGTATATTTAGCCTCCCCTAAACAATGGCTTAATATTTGAACGGTATTAAGCCTGCTAACTTGGAAAATAACTAATTGATTATGAGATACTTTTTATCCGTTGTTGCTACGGTAATGAGCATGAGTTTAATCGTTGCTCAAAATGCTGATTGGGTGGATATGATGCAGGATCCCAATGTGAATTTTTACACGGTACAGAGTGAGTTTGAAGATTACTGGGAAGGCCGTGAGATTGAAAAAGGAAAGGGATGGAAACAATTCAAACGCTGGGAGGCCTTTATGGAACCCCGGGTTTATCCCGAGGGTGTTCGCCCGAATCCTTCGGTACTCGCCACAGCTTTTGCACAGTTCAAGGCCTCACAAAACGGGACGGTATATGGTTCATGGAGCCCGATTGGCCCTTATAATGGGAACGCTCTGAACGGGGTAGGGCGCGTAAACCACATTACCCTCGACCCCAGCGATCCCAATACTGTTTGGGCCGGTACCCCGGCCGGTGGGTTATGGAAAAGTACAGATGGAGGGCTGACCTGGAGCACCAATACCGACCTTCTTACCAACCTGGGTGTTTCGGACATTGATATCGACCCCTCCAACACCAATGTGATGTACCTCTGTACTGGTGACCATGACGGTACCGACACTTACAGTTTCGGGGTACTAAAATCCACCGATGGTGGTGCTACCTGGAATCCTACCGGTTTGAGTTATGGTGTTAGTCAACAGGTGCGGGTGGCCAACCTCATCATCAACCCCAATCAAACCAACGTATTGATTGCCACCACTAGTGCCGGTATTCAGCGCTCTACGGATGGTGGTAATACCTGGACAACCCGGCAAGGCGGATTCTTTAACGCACTGGAGCAAAAGCCCGGTGACCCGAATGTTCTTTACGCCACTTCCAATACTCGTGTGTACAAGAGTACCAACAATGGTATTACCTGGTCACTGCTACAAGGTACGGGACTGCCCACTTCGGGCATACGCAGAATTGAACTGGGTGTAACACCCGATGATCCCAATTACGTATACGCTTTGTACGGGGCCAGTAATAACGGTTACCTGGGTATGTTTCGCTCCACCGACTCTGGTAATAACTGGACTTTGCGCTCCTCAACCCCCAACCTGTTGGGCTGGAGTTCTACCGGAAGTGATGCCGGTGGTCAGGCCTGGTATGATCTGGCCGTGGCCGTAAACCCCAACGATAAAAATGAAGTGGTTGTGGGCGGTGTTAACGTATGGCAGTCCAGCAACGGTGGTAGCTCGTGGAATATCATCGGGCACTGGACCGGTAGTGGTGCGGCCTTTATTCACGCGGATATTCATTATCTGGGCTATACTTCTGACGGTGGTGCTCTTTATGCCGGTTGCGATGGCGGTGTGTACCGCAAAGATGATAACCAGTTTACCTGGACGGAACTCAACGATGGCATGAACATCACCCAATACTACAAGTTAGGGGCTTCAGCCACCAACCCTGATCTTATTATTGCCGGTGCCCAGGATAATGGTACCGATCTTTATACCTCCGGTAATTGGTTTGGTGTTCGTGGCGGAGATGGTATGGAATGTGCCATTGATCCCGAAGATCCCGGTATTATGTACTCTTCCGTTTACTATGGGAATTTCCGCAAGTCCAACAACGGTGGAGCCAGTTTTAACGCTATTTTCAATCTGCCACCATCGGGTACCGGTAACTGGGTTACCCCATTTCTGATCGACCCCTTACACCCGGACACCCTCTATGCCGGTTTTTCACGGGTATTTCGTTCTACGGACGGTGGTGCTTCCTTTTCAGGAATAGGCCCCAACAACATTGCCGGTGGTTCCAACCTGGATCAAATGGCACTATCACCCACCCATACCAATGTTCTATACGTTTCAGAAGGTAGCCGCTTATGGCGCAGTGATAATCACGGAGCTAGCTTTACCAGCCTCTCCACACCGGGCAACCGTGCTATTACCTACATCGGGGTTTCCTACCATGATCCGATGCACGTGGTAATTACCCGGAGTGGTTATAGCGGTGGACAAAAAGTATATGAGTCTAAAGACGGTGGCAGTACCTGGACCAACATTTCTGCCAACCTGCCCAATGTACCGGCCAACTGTATAACGTTTGAGGACGGAACGGCCAACGGGATGTACGTGGGTACTGATATCGGTGTTTTTTACCGTGATAAAAACCGCTCAGAATGGGTTTCCTTCAACAACAATTTGCCCCGGGTAATCGTCAATGAAATTGAGATCAATTACGTGGACCGCAATCTTAAAATTGCCACCTATGGCCGGGGAGTGTGGGAATCACCCTTATTCTCCGACCTGTCCAAACCCTTCCCCGAAGCGGGTTTCCCGGAGCTGGTCTGTTCCGGTGATACCGTAAAGCTGGAAGATCGTTCGCATTATTTCCCCACCAGCCGCAGTTGGAATATTACCCCGGCTACTTTCACTTTTGTGAACGGAACCAATGCAACCTCTGCTAATCCTGAAATTGTATTTAACCAGCCCGGTATTTATGATATTGAATTGACGGTGACCAATGCCCTGGGTTCCGATACACGCCATTACATTTCAGCTATTGCCTATGGTGGTTTGCCCTTACCCTTTGTGGAGGATTTTGAAGCCTCCAACAGTTTTGACCGCTGGAGAACGGACGGCACGGATCAGAATACCTGGAGTCGCAGTTCAGTTTCAGGTAACAACCCAGGCAGTTTTGCCGCCCGAGCCAGTCTTTATTTCAATTCCAACTCTTATGAATTGGTATCTCCCACCATCAGCTTTGTCGGTCATGATTCCGTAAGTATGAGTTTTGATTACGCCTACCGCGGCCGGGCTGGAAATACCAATGATACTTTAAGGGTTTACATTGCCACACAATGCCAAAACAATTGGGTTTTACTCAACGAATATTATGAGGACGGTAGCTCCAATTTTGTAACCGTTGGCAGCCCACAAAACTCTGACTTTGTGCCTGCCTCCTCCAGCGACTGGTGTGGAAATCCCGGTTTCGGAGCCTGCAAAACCATTGACCTCTCCACTTATGACGGATTGGAAGGCGTACGCCTTAAGTTTGAGGTAGGGCAAGCCGGTGGTAATAACCTGTACCTCGATAATATTAATATTAGTGGCAACACCAACATTGCACCTACCGCTGCTTTTAGCGGACCACAAAGCAATTGCGCCTTGAAGCCCGTTACTTTTATCGATCATTCTTACGGGTCACCGGCTCTTTACGAGTGGACCCTCACCGGGGCTACACCGGCAACTTCGGCCAGCCGTAATCCGCAGGTTACTTATACCGCTGCGGGTACCTACCCGGTAAAGCTTAAAGTTAGCAATGCCCTGGGTGAAGACTCCATAATAAGGACTTCGTATATCACTATCGACCCGGCCGACTCGGTGTTGGTTGACCTGGTAAGCAACAGCCCGACTACCCTTTGCTATAACGATACTTTAAAGGTTACCCTCAATGCTTCCAACCCAGGCACGGATGCGGTATATTCCTGGTATCGTAATGGCTCTCGTATGGCTTTCGGTTCTGTACCGTCCTACAATTACCTGGGGCTAAACGATGGGGACTTTGTATATGCCACGGTAGAATCATCCGAGGAGTGTGCTTTCCCTGAAAATGTATTTTCCGATACCATTTTTGTGAGTGTTTATGCCCGCCCTACGGTACAGGCCAATGCTGTACCCAGCCTTTGTGTTACCGACAGCGCCTACAGTCTTTCGGGTACCCCTGCGGGAGGAACATTTACCGGTTTTGGCGTACAGGCAAATGCCTTTGACCCTTCTGTAACCGGCTCCGGTTTTCATACCGTTACCTACAATTATACCGATACCAATGGTTGTGTAAATACCGCCACCCGTACCATCAGGGTAGATGCCCCGGCCACGGTTAACTTTACCAGCCCGGGAGTATTCTGCGAAGGTGAGAGCCAGATATCCCTGAATACCGGTACACCTGCAGGTGGTACATATTCCGGTCCCGGGGTTTATGGTAACCTCTTTTACCCGGATTCCGTTGGAACCGGAACCTTCCCCATTACCTATGCCTACGCATCGGGTACTTGTGATACGGTAACTGCAAACAGCACGGTGGTAGTGGCCCCACAACCCGCTAAGCCCAGTGTTATTATGGTAGGCACCACCCTGCAATGTGTGCAAACCGGTTTTACCTATCAATGGTATCGCGGTAGCTCCCCTATTTTCAATGCCCGTTTCAGGAATTATAATCCTACCGTTGACGGTAGCTATTGGGTTCAGATTACCGATGGGAACGGTTGCACCAATGTTTCCGATACTGTTCAATACTTCATTGGCCAGGAAGAGTTTGAAAATGTTCTTTCCTTCTCGGTTTTCCCCAATCCTGCTTCGGACATTCTGCGCCTGGAACTCGAAACCAGTACTGCGGTTGAGGCTAGCTTATTCATCTTTAACAATGTGGGGCAATTGCTAATGGAAAAGAGGTTGGACAAATCCAGTCGTATTTCCGAAGGACTTAATGTTTCTGAATTGCCTTCCGGTCTTTATATACTTTCCATTGAAGGGAAAAGTCTGAACCTGAACCAAAGGTTTGTGATTGAATAGAAACGCTTAAGAAATGTATAACGAAAGCCCCTGCCGAAAGCAGGGGCTTTTATTTTTGACGCAGGTAAAAAATGTAATCGCTCACCGGGGGTAAAATTTGGTTTTGCCGCATGAGCAGGGCGATTTTAGCGCGGTGGTGAGTGCTGTGGTTGAGCACATGCTGTAAAATATCCCGTAGTGAATCTTCAAAGGGCTGTCCTTTCGAGTTTTTGTAGCCCACCCGGCTTTCGAGCGCGTTGGATTTAATCAGGTTGGAAGTTTCATTGTACAGTTCAATGTTGATGCCTTCCCAGGAATCGACTTCCACCTTTTCCCAAACCGAAGGCAGACTTCCCCGGCCATTAATACGGTGTAGCCAGATACGGTGAGCCGAAAGAAGATGCGACATTTCCCGGTGAATGTCTGGGGCCAGTTCATCCTGTTCCTTCAGGCGGATAATAAACTGATCGTTTGCCCAAAAGTTGTATTCCAAAAATTGTAACAGTTCCTGCATATTCTAGGCTTCAGAAATAGATAACTGATTGGGAGCCTCAGCGTTCATCCAGGTAATTTTGGAGATCGCTGATCGTCTCAATCTTCAAACTTTCTGCCTGCTGCTCCCGCATCATTAGAGCGTAAGTATTGTTGAAGCCCAATGGGCATATAAGCTGAAGGTCCATCCTTTCACCCAGTTTTTCCTGCACCAAGCAATACACTTCCTGCCGGTTTTCCAGCTTTCCGGTGTTCTCATTCAGTATTACCTGTAATGCGGTGCCACTGTATTCGGGATACAGGTCAATCTCCCCGGCCAACAAGGCATCCAGACATATTTTGGTACCCCCCAGGCCTTTGCGCGTTTCCACTTTGTAATCGGTATAACCCTCTATCAGCAGTTTAAAAATTTCAGTAAGCAGGTATTGCTCGGTAAATATTTTAGAACCCATGAGCAGAGTCTTGTTATGAGTTCCGGGTTCGTGGTACAGGTTCCGTTCCTTCAGAAAGTTGCGGGCCACATCGGTTACCCGCTCCTTTTGGTGATCTACCCGGTAATTGAGATACGTCATTAGTGAATCGTCAATACTGCTTTCCAGGCGCTTCATCACCTCGGCCACCACGGGGTTTTCCAAGAGCCACTCCTTACGCACCAGCCAAGCTGCCTCGTAGGGTGGAAAGCACTTTTTATCGTCTTCGAGTACCCTCAGGTGGTAGGCCTTGATCCTTCCATCGGTACTATAACCGCTGATTACGTCCACATAGTTCTCATGAATGGCTTTGTACATCAGGGCCGGACCTAAAATGAGGTGTGATATCCGCAGGTGATAGGTTTGTTCCACGGCCGGTAAGCCATCGCTTCTGCCGGTAAACTCGGGAGCAAAACCGGCCTGCAAAGCCGTTTTTTGACCGGAGCCGAAAGCACTCAATACCAGGAATACACTGAGGGTAAGCACTGCAACAATTGATTTTCGCCCGCTTTTCACCCGCTTCAGGTTTTGCAGTTTGCCCAACAGAAAATCGAGGGTAATCGCGAGCAGAGCTGCGGGTAAGGCCCCGGCAATAATCATAGTGGAGTTATTGAGAGCAATGCCTCCAAAAATAAACTCTCCTAAACCTCCGGCAGCAATGTAAGCCGCCAAAGTGGCCACTCCTACATTAATGACCGTGGCCGTGCGGATACCGGCAAAAATAGTAGGCAGCGCCAAAGGCAGTTCTACTTTGAACAATATCTGCTTGCTGTTCATTCCCATAGCCAGGGCGGCTTCCCTCACCTTAGCATCGATGCCCGTTATGCCGGTATATACATTCCGAACAATGGGCAGAAGGGAATAGAGGAAAAGTGCGAAAATGGCGGGTGTCATGCCAATGCCTAAAACCGGGATAAGGAATCCCAGCAGGGCAATACTAGGGATGGTTTGCAAAATCCCGGTAACGTTGAGCACCGGACCGGATAAGCGGGTTTTTCGGGCAATCCAAATTCCGAGGGGCAGACTGAGGGCACAGGCCAGCAGTACCGATAACATAGTGAGGTTTAAATGCCGGATTACCTGCTCGGCCAGCTTATCGGAGTTTTCCAGGTAAAATTCCCACAACTGCTTCATGAGCCTCGCTGTATCAGGGATTTTAAATCCTCCACATTAAAATTTCCGGCATGGAAGGCTTCCTCCATAACGCGATCCAGGCCCGCCTCCTTGAGGCGAAGCCACCAATGATCTTTAGCCATAAAGGATTGTACAAAGTCGTTGACGGGCTGATCCAGTAATTCGGCCGGTTTCCCGATTTGTACGATGCGGCCCTCATCCATGAGGGCGATGCGGTCACCCAGCTCAAAAGCTTCCTGCACATCGTGGGTAACTAATACAATGGTTTTTTCCCGCAATTCGTCCAGTTTCAAAAATTCCTGGCGTACAGAAGCACGGGTGATAGGGTCCAAAGCACCAAAAGGCTCATCCATAAGAAGCACCGGAGGGTTGGCTGCCAATGCCCTGGCTAAACCTATTCTCTGCTGTTGTCCGCCACTAAGCTGATCGGGATATTGATGATAGTACTCTTCGGGGTTTAGTTGCAGTTTTTCCAGCAGTAACCGGTAACGGTTTTTAATGCGCTCCTCATCCCACTTCAATAAGCGTGGCACCAGTGCCACATTCTCAAAAACGGTGTAGTGCGGAAACAGTCCTCCTTCTTGTATCACATAGCCCATTTTTCGCCTCAAGGACAGCAAATCGGATTGGGCCAAAGCCTGCTCCTCAAAAAACACCAAACCCTGGTCAGGTTTTTCGAGGCCGTTGATGAGCTTCAAAGTGGTGGTTTTGCCGCTACCACTCAGGCCGAGCAAAACCAGGGTTTCCCCCTGGGGCACCTCCAGGCTTATGCCCTTCAGCACTTCAGTTTTTCCAAAAGACTTATGAATATTCTGCAGGCGAATCACGGTAAGCTAAGATAGGCAGCTTACTGCACTTTCAGGCATGGGCTATATCCTCCTCCTTACCGTAGCTCTCCAAACGGTTAAGCATTCCCCTGAACACGAAAAAGTGAAAGGGCAGTACAGCGTACCAATACAGACGGCCCATAATACCGCTGGGGCGGAAGGTGGCGTTTTGGTGCAGCCAGTATTTTCCATCCTCTTCCTCAATGCGGAATTCCAGCCACGCCTCACCCGGTAATCGCATTTCAGCGTACAGCAGTAACCGCCTCTCTTCGCGGTCGGCTACCAATACCCGCCAAAAATCGAGAGCATCACCGTTGTACAGTTGGGTTTTGTGCGTACGCCCCCTGCGCAGGCCAATACCTCCTACCAGTTTATCCAGGTAACCCCGCAAATGCCATAAAAAGTCGGCATAGTACCACCCCCGGTGCCCCCCTATGGCGAAGATATTCTGGATAACCTGCTCCGGATTGTTGCGGATTCGTTTCTTGCGATGGTCCCGGAAAACTCCTTTTTGAGGTACTTCAATGTGTTGTGAAATTTTCGGAAGGGTACTGTTCATGGCATCCTTCCAACTGCTGATGACCAGGTTTTGCTCAATTTTATCAAAAGCCAGTTCCACCGCTTTCTTATAGTTGAAAAGTTCCACATCAATAATGGACCGTATCTTATCGTTTTTAGCCACTACATCCACCTTCATGCTATCCACCAGGTTTACCGCCAGCTTGTAGCTGGTGGAGGTAACGAAAAAGAGCCAGTAACTGGAAAGGCGCGGTGTCATTACCGGAACCGTAAGTATGTAACGTTTGAGGCCACGCACCTCGGCAAACTGCAAAAGCATTTGCTTGTAGGTGAGCACCTCCTTGCCTCCAATATCGAACACCTGATTGTAGCAATCCTGATGGCCCATCACCTTTTGGAGGTACAGTATCACATTGCGGATGGCAATGGGCTGACAGCGGGTATTGAGCCATTTGGGGGCTACCATTACCGGTAGCTTTTCCACCAGGTCACGCATGATCTCGAAGGAAGCACTGCCCGAACCCACGATAATACCGGCCCGAAGAACGGTATGCGGGGCCTCGGCCGTTTTCAGGATGTTTTCCACCTTTAAACGGGAGCGTAAATGCTTGGAAAGCTCGTCCTCGTTTACAATTCCACTTAAATAGATGATTTGCTTTACCCCAATGCGATTTACGAAGTTCACAAAGCTTTTGGCGGCCTTCTCCTCCTTGGTTTCAAAATCACCGGAAGAGGCCATAGAGTGAATAAGATAGTAGGCTACATCAATATTTTGAGGTGCTTTCTCCCAATTGATTTCCTCTAAAAAGTCCACCTCGAAAACCTCTACCTGGTCTTTATAAGCCGGTTTCATATCGAGGCGTTTACGGTCGCGTACGCAACAAACCACCTCATGGCCCGCCTCTACCAATGAAGGTAAAAGGCGCAGCCCGATGTATCCGTTGGCACCGGTAAGTAAAATGCGCATACTTTATAAACCCACGCTTACGCCCTATGGTTCAATTAAAAATAAGCGGGTTTTATCTTTTCACGGTTCTTAAAATAGCGGAAGAGCAACAGTAATATGCTGGCGATGGCGGTAGTGAGTATTACCGGATAGGGCAAAGGGTCAAGTACGTAACGCTGATAGATAATACCCCCAAAGGCCCATACCAGCACCAGGGTATAGAGTATATCGTTATTCAGATGCAGGATGTACAAACCGATCATGGTAGCCACCAGGATTACCGCTGCCGTCCAGAAGTTGGGAGGCAAGCCCCAGGCATTCCAGCCGATATCCACCAGCAGCGTGGTGATATTGGCTACCGTGGCCACAGTGATCCAACCCAGGTAAATACTGAACGGAGCGTGCACGCAGTATTTTTCAGCAGGGCTTACCTTTCGTATGCCGATACCCAGGTTACGGTAAGCCTGCACCAGGCTGAAAAGCAATATCAACATGATAAAAACGCTCAGTACCATCATCCGATGGTGCCAGGCCAATATCCAGCCTGCGTTAGCCAGGCAGCTTACAAAAAACCATAAACCAATGAGCTTCAGGCCTTCCGTTTTACGAAGGCTAGTGTAAACCACAAAGGCGAACAGGGCCAGGTAAATCACGGCCCAAATGGAAAAGGTAATACCGGCCGGGGTGAAGAGGTTGGGGTACATATTGGAAAGCTCCCCGGTGGTATAGCCGTTAATGGGTAGCGCGTTGGCCAGGGCGTTAACGGTTACCACACCTATCCAGCCGGCAATATTCAACAGGGTAAGGGTACGATTCATACTCCTATCAACTTTCACCAGAGTGCAATGGTTTACAGTGTTTATTTATAGAGCCCTTTTTGGACCGGTTGCAGTAAAGCCGTAGCCGTTTCTTCCAGGGTGAGGCTACCCTCGTAATAGCGATCGAGGCATTTGCGGAATTCAGGGATATTGTAGTTGGAAAAAATAGACTTGGTTTCCATCATTAGCGTATGTTCCCGGTTTCGTTGCCGGAATTCGTCTTGCACCACTCTTCCGCAAAGGTAAAATTGAGCCGCATGCCACAAGTTCCGGGGAAAAGGCACCTCCATTTCTTTACTTCGAAAGTAGATGATGGCGCGAAAATCACTTTCCCGCGAAAAAAGAAGGTGGGCGCTTTCGTGAAAAACGGTTTCCACCAGTGCCGTCTGTTGCGATAAAGGATCTAAGGTGGATATAAAAAGATTATCGCCCGCCCCGGGCGTATAGGCTCCCGCCCAGTTGGCGTAGGTCATCAGGTCCACCCGTACCTTAAGCTCGGGCCACTCCCCTCCGGCCAGCTCTGCCATTCGGGGTATTACCTCGTCTTCCATATCCTCAATGGTAGCAAAATGTAAGGCCAGTGTCCGCTCATTTTGTAAGCGGTGAGCGGGCCAAAAATGTTGGCGGTACAACGGGGCAACGGAATTTAAAACCTCCACCACGGAGTCGGGCACAATGCTATCCTTGTCCAGTAGAATACCTTCCTGCCTGCGCAAACTGAAGTTCCAGGCAGCGATGTCCACCAATAAGGATTTTTGAATGACGTTTTCACGGTAGTACTCAACGGAGCTCGTCAATAGCAGCCGCTCCTCTGCGTTCAGGGCTTCTGTTATTTCTGCTTCGCGGATATCGAGCAGGCTGAGGCCATCCTGTTCCATATGTGCAGCCTGGCTTCCTTTGGCCCGCTGGTATAGAAAATGGTGCAGGTTTAACCAAAAACTGCTGTGAAACTCGTAATACCTGGTTTCGTGAAGCAGTGAACGTCCGGGCTGGGCACTAACGGCTAAGTTTAAAAGGCAAAAAAGTAGTAGGAAACAGTATCTCATAGCCAGGTTTTAGGCCTAAAGATAATTTAAAAGGCTTTAGAGAAACCAATGGCTGGCACCCAGGTAGTGGCGAAGGTTTCTACCGCATTATTAAGGTTCACTTGGCTCTGAATAAAAACCAGCCGCGTAAAAAGACCGAAGCCCGAGGCATTTTCATAACAGAGGTTGGGCGCAATAAAATAACCAAATCCATTGGATACGTTGCCGGCCTCCTGAGGCTGGTTCAGGCTGATAGCCGTATTGATGGGTAGGTTAAATTCCAGGCCGGCTACGTAAATTTTGTTCTCCAGAACCTCCACGGTGTTCATATTCACACCGGCTGAAAGGTCCAGGTAAAAATTGGAGCCGAGGCTAAAACGCCTTAAAACCCCCAATTGTATGTGCGACCTGCGCTCCTTTCCGCGCATACTGCCCTGTTCGATAATATCCTGTCCGTTGTTATCGGGATTGGAGCGGTCAACCGTAAGGCTGAAAGTTCCGGCTGCTTCCAGTTGCACCTGGTGCAGCATGAGTATCAGTTTCCACCGGGGACTAATGGCGTACTCGGCACCCAGTAAAAAGCTGATGCCGTTGCGATATATAAAGTCCGATGGGGCCTCACGTACGGAAAAGGTGTAACCATCCAGGGCCTCCTGTATCTGCCGTTCTATTTCCTGGATGTTGATGTATTGGTTAAAGCGGTTATTGTCGGTACCGGAGTAGTAAAATGAAGTTTCATCGTCCGCCAGGTAGTAGCCTATGCCCAAATGAAATTGCAAACGTTTAAAGGTGGTATCGGTTTCTTCCTGGGCCTTCACCGGCCGTACCCAAAGGGCCATCAATGCCAAAAGCAAAAAGAGTTTTGGGGTTTTTCCGTTAGCTTTCATTTACACAAACAGGTTTTCGAGCACATCACCCACCACGTAGGCCAATACTGCTGCGGCACCACCCAGGAAAAGCGTTTCGAGTATTGAGCGCAGTACCCTGGTTTGGTTCACCACCGCCTTCAGGTAACCGATGAGGCAAAATACCACCCCGGTCATTACAGACGACCAAACAAAAAGATTAATCTTCAGCCCGGCTGAATAATCGATAACGTAAACCAACAGGGGAATAAAACCAAAGAGCAGGAAGCTCAAAAAGGTAACGGCTCCCATAGCAACGGGTGATTTGGTTTCTTCGGTCATGTCCAGCTCTTCCTTCATCATTACATCTACCCATCGGTCACGGTCTTCCGTGATCACATCCACCACCTTCTCCAGCATTTCGCCCTTAAAGCCCTTTGCTTCGTATATCTCTCGTATCTCCTGGCGTTCTTTTGCGGGAAGGTGATCCACCTCCCAGTATTCAATCGCTTTGTGTTTGTTGTAATTTTCCTTTTCGCTTTTGGTGGAGAGGTAACTGCCTACACTCATGGCAAAACCATCGGCCAAAAGGTTGGCAAAACCAAGGATGATCACCACGGCACTGTCCAGTTGGGCACCAGCAGCCCCGGCTACCACGGCAAAGGTGGTTACACTACCATCAATGCCCCCGTACACAAACTCGCCCAGGTACTCCTGAAAGCGGTTTACCAAACGGTGCTTACTGCCGTGCATTCGCGCTTCGTGCTTGGGGGATGAACTCAAAATTTAGCTGGTTTTACAGTAAGGGTATAATTTGAGAACAAATGTAAATAACCTTATTTTGCCGTCCGTGAAAGTGAAAATATTCTTATTTGGACTGATTTTACTGTGGAGCCTCAACGGTTTTGCGCAGCCAAGAAACAACATTGATCAAGCCCTGCTCTGGTACGGGGTGAGCCTCACCAAAAAGCTGCCCAACCATTACTCCTTAACTCTAAAAGTGGAGCGCAGAGACTTTATAAGCCCCGCCCGAAAGCAACAATTGGTAATACCGGATATCAACCTTGCCAAAAAAATAAATGACCGGTTTAGCCTAGACGCGGGCGTATGGATTTTCAATATTTATCAGCCCGGGGTTGACGACTTGCCGGTGACCGGTATTCAGTACGAGTGGCGACCTTATTTTACGGTGGATTACAAAATGCCGGCCCTTGAGGGAAGCCTGGAGTTTGCCCTGAAATCGGAATACCGTGGTTTTAATGCCGCTGATGCCGCCAACCGCTTTGACCAGATGTTCGAATATTACGTGATCCGCGAACGCTTTTTGGTGCGCTATAGCTACTCTATTAATGAACAACTCAGTGCCCGGGTTTCGGAGGAGCTCCATTTAAACCTGGCGGGAAATTTCGGGCAGGGCACTTTTGACCAAAACCGCATCACGGGCGATTTCATCTACACCCATACCCTCAAAAACGATAATCAGCTAAAGTTCAATGCAGGCTACCTGCACTGGTACCAGGCTACCGGTATCTCCAATACCTACTTCAACCATCACATCACCACCACCGGCATCGGTTACACTTTTTAAAGGCTACAGATCAAACTTGATCCCCTGGGCCAATGGCAATTCGGTAGAGTAGTTAATGGTATTGGTTTGCCTGCGCATGTAGGCCTTCCACGCATCCGAACCGGATTCACGGCCACCCCCGGTTTCTTTTTCTCCACCGAAAGCACCGCCAATTTCGGCACCGGAAGTACCGATGTTTACGTTGGCAATTCCACAATCGCTACCGGCCGCGGAAAGGAAGCGTTCTGCTTCACGCATATTGGTGGTCATAATAGCGGATGACAAGCCTTGTGGCACGGCATTTTGCATTTCAATGGCTTCCTCCAGCTCTTTATACTTAATCAGGTAGAGGATGGGTGCAAAGGTTTCGGTACATACAATCTCGTAGTCGTTTTCCACCTCGGCAATACAAGGCTTTACGTAACAACCGCTGGTGTAGGCTTCCCCTTCCAGGCGGCCTCCCTTCACCACCATTCTGCCCCCTTCTTTGGCAATTTTTTCCAGGGCATTTTCGTACATCTCCACTGCCAGGGTATCGATGAGCGGGCCTACGTGATTGTTGGTATCCAGGGGATCGCCAATGCGCAACTGGCCGTAAGCTTTTTCCAGCTTTTCCTTCACCTCATCGTACTTACTTTCGTGGATAATAAGCCTGCGCGTACTGGTACATCTTTGTCCGGCCGTGCCCACCGCACCAAAAACGGCCCCCACCAGGGTAGATTCCAGGTCGGCATTTTCAGTAATGATAATGGCGTTGTTGCCACCCAGTTCCAGCAGTGATTTTCCCAACCTGCGCGCTACAGCTTCTCCTACCTTCTGACCCATGCGGGTGGAACCGGTAGCCGAAACCAGGGGAATGCGTTTATCGTTACTCAGCCATTCACCCACTTCACGACCTCCGTTGATCAGGCCACTGATGCCTTCCGGCAGATCGTTCTCTTTCAGTACTTCGGCAAATATGTTTTGGCAGGCAATACCGCAAATCGGGGTTTTTTCGGAGGGCTTCCAAACACAGGTATCACCACATACCCAGGCGATAGCCGTATTCCAGCTCCATACCGCCACGGGAAAATTAAAGGCAGAAATAATACCAACTACTCCCAAGGGATGCCACTGCTCGTACATACGGTGCATCGGGCGCTCGGAGTGCATGGTTAAACCGTACAACTGGCGGCTGAGGCCTACGGCAAAGTCGCAAATGTCAATCATTTCCTGTACTTCACCCCAACCTTCCTGCAGGGATTTCCCCATTTCATAGGATACGAGTTTACCCAGGGCATCTTTCTTCTGGCGCAGCTTATCGCCAAACTGGCGAACAATTTCACCCCGTTGCGGGGCGGGCATCATACGCCAGGTTTTAAAAGCTTCCTGGCTTTTTTCGATCACCTGGTCATATTCCGCGCGGGTGGTAGTGGTTACCTTGGCTATCAATTTACCGTCCACCGGTGAGGTGGATTCAATAACCTCACCCTGGCCAAAGTGCTTTTGACCGGTGGAGGTTCCGGGGTTGACGCTTTCCACGCCCAATTCAGTAAGTATCGTCTGGATGTTGAAACTCATATCAAAAAGGCTTTGCTGGCGAAAATAAAGTTTTTCGGACGGCCTGCAAGCTTACCAAAGGCGAGGTTTTTGCTTATTTTGTGGATATGCGATACTTCATCCTTCTTTTACTGTTTGCCAGTTGCGGTAGCAGGCCTCAACCAGATTATCCCAAGGTTCAAAAAGCAACTTTTCAAAAATGGGTGGGGGGCTATGGTGGAACAAAGGCCGTACAATTTGATGTAAGCTTAAAGGCTGACAGTGGGTGGACCCTGCAAAGCGTCTATGTAAATAAGGTGGAACTGACTTCAACCAGCACCGTTTACCAAAATGGTGGTTACCGTATTACCACTGAAAAAGCCTATGAAAACCCGGAGCGAAACCCCGAAAGTAAAAACAGTAAGGAAGAATTCCAGGAAGCCCCGCTTTACCATACCCACCAATACGTAATGGAAATAACTTTAGCCCGGGTGGGTGAAACCCTAAAGACAGTCCGTATTTCCGATTGGGAAGAACTGGAATCAGAGCCACGGCCCTAAGTAAACCGGTTTAAGTATTAACTTAACCCTAAAATTATACCTCGTTGCCTTTACCTGACTTCCTGCGGCCTTCATTATTAAGTTTTCCAAAATACGGTCGGGGCCGCATACTGGCCGGTATTAGTATGGGTTTGGCTTTTGCTTTGGCGATATATTCCTTCGCCTACGTAATGCGTGAAGGTTGCCGTGTCATGTCGGTTACCGAGGAGAATGACCTTTGGGTGTTTACCACAGAAGAAGTAGATTTTTACAATCTCTTCTTTGCCTTTGTGGCCGTAATATTGGGGCAGTCTCTTTGTTTCAACTATTGGTTTGACCGGCCTGCGCGTATGTTCAGGCGTACCCGCTCCCGCAGGCAAAGCATTGTAAATGATCAAAGAGTACTCAATTGGTATTTCTTAAGCTGGTTCTCCAAGCTGGCTTTTGCATTTGTAATATTCTTTGGATGGACCTTCCCGGGAGGTTACCATACCATTAATTTCTACGAGGATTATCGCTTCCTGTTTGTTTTGATAGTATTGGTATTGTTCCTGCAGAGCTGGAACACGCTCCGGCTGCGTTTTAAGGGAAAAAGTACCCGTCCGCTTTTACTTTCCGTTTTAGTCACCGCCTCTCTTTCCTTCGCACTTTCCAAAGTTCATGTAGTTGATCACGAGGCTGTAAACCGCTCTATGCTTCGCCATTCCGTGCGTTACAACTACCAATTGGAATTACCGCCATTTTTTGAAGGTGGCGAAGAAGCAGCCTTTTCTTATGATCATTGGGTTTATATCGTTTTTGAAAAAGAAGACACCTCCTATTCTCATCCCTTAGTGGTTTTTGAGAACGAACCCCTAAATGTGCTTTATTTGAGTGACAGCATTCGAAAAATCGATGAGAGTGACCTGATTTGGATTGGTGACCGTACTATTCCCCCAAAGGTCAGGCTTTCCATTCACAAAAAGGCACCGATGGGTTTTGTAAACTCGGTGCGTAAAGAGCTGGCGCAAGCCAGGGTCCAAAACATAGCCTATTCCGTGGTCCCGCCCGGGGCGGAGTATGATCAGGCTTATTACTTTAACCTGCTGTGGCCTCACAATATCCTATTTCTAAACAGGCTTCCGGATATACCTCCTCCACCCGCGGTGGACCCGGCTATCTTTACCGATACCATCCCGTTGAAGCTGAAAAACGATGGTGTTTACCTGGAAGGCAACCGGTTGGCCCAAAATGATTTAAACCAAGCCCTAAAAAATGTAATCCGTGAAAATGGGAAAACCTTGTTTGACCTTTACATTCAGGAGTCGCTGCATTTTGAGCAATATTTAGGGCTATGGTCGGCTATGGAAAGAGCCACCCAGGAACTTAAGGCCCAATACGCCCTTCTTACCTTTGGCAAGCTTCCCGGGCAGCTAACGTGGCAACAGCAGAATGAGCTGCAAGCCAAATACCTCTACTCTATTCGGGAAACTCAGCAGAAAATGAAAGAACCTCACCATCGGTAAAGAGCATAAAAAAGTCCAGCTTTTTTTCCGGGCCGGGCCATACTACAATTGGGTTAGCTTATTTCTCTTACCACTACTTTGGAGTGGGTACTGGCCTTGGCCTGTAGGGGAGCCGTATCGTGCGGTTGGTTGATATTTTGCGCCATTGCCGCAAAGGGCAGAAGCAGAAATAAGCATTTTTTCATTGGATGTGAGGGCTTAGTGGACACACCAATTAAGCGCCTTCGCTTCACTGGAATGTCGTGGCAGGGTTGCTGGTGTATTAAGTCAACTTAGGTGTTCAACCCCTGATGATCACCACCTACAGGGGCAGCCAATTGATGTACTGCACCATGCGCGGGTAGTTGCAGGTATTGGGTTTACTGCCGTGCGGCAGGGCTTGTTGCCAGATGATGAAATCTCCCGCTTCTCCGGCTATACTTTCGGCCTTAAAATCCCCCAGGCGGCTTTGGGGATCAACCCCTCCGGGAAGTGAGGCCAGCCAATGGTCTATCTTTTTATGAAAACCGGGAACCAGGCTAAAAGCACCTTGCTCCGGTTCTACCCGGTTGAGGTAAAGTAAGCCTTGTAAACCAAAAGGTATGGGGCGGGTGAACCCATCCAGGTCCCAGTGTAAATAAGGGCCGGGAAAACGATAGGTGTTGGTTTCCGGAGGGTTGAAGCTTACCCGGTCCGTACTTACGTAAAGCCGTTTAGTTCCCCATAATTGCTCATAGGCCTTGCGGATGAGGGGGGATTTCCGGGTCACCTCCAGGGCAGGGTGTTGGTATAACTTCAGCATAATACCCTGTTTGGCCGGATGCTCTTTATACCAACCATGCCGTTCCAGCGGACTGGTTTCCAATAGTTCCCAAATAGCTTCACAAACCGACTGGCAATGCGCAGCGGGCGCGGCTTTCCGCACGACCAGGTAACCTTGTTCGTCAAAAAAGCTCAGGTCACTTTCACTCAGCACATCTTCCTGACTGGTAGATGCCCGGTTATCAGGATTGCTTACACGTTGGAGGGCCCATTGGCGAAAGGAGGAATACGATAAATCCAGGTTCATACGACTTAGGGTTGGCTCCAAGCCCAGGCCCAGTTGATCAGTAGTTCTGCGGAAGTTTTCCCATTGATTGGGTGGAGACTGGTTTTGACGGGCCTTTTGCAGATATTGCCATAAAAAGCCCAGTTGTTCTTCGGTTTGCACGCTTTAAATGTAAAAATACCGGCTTAAAGTTTCTAAACCAGCCTTTGTATCCTCTTATGAAGGCAATGGGCTGCCTGCCTATCGCTCCCTTAGGCTATCCATTTTCTGTGCATCCGTGGAATTCCCTAATTTTGAAACAACAGATTACTAAACTCCCTCTTTCCTGTGAAAATCAAAGTCTTGTTCTTCCTTATTACCGTTGGGATTACCGCTTTCAATACTATAATGGCCAGTAAGATCATCGTAGCGGGTAACATCGTATCCAATACCACCTGGCTGGCAGATACCGTAAACGTTACCGGAGACCTTACCATAGACTCGGCCGTAACTTTAACCATTAACCCCGGCACCCGGGTGGAGATCAATAACTCTATAAAAATTGAGGTGCACGGCCAGATCAAGGCGCTTGGTCTGGTTAATGACACCATTTACTTTTATGCCAAACCGGGTGAAAAATGGGGAGGATTAGGTTTTGAAAACCCTTCGGTTTTTCCCGATAGCAGTATTTTCCAATTTTGCTCCTTCCGTAACTCCCGCAGCTCCTGGTATAGTACAGGGGCCATTTCTCTTTTCAACGCAAAGCAGGTTATATTCAGGCATTGCCTTTTCCGCAATAACGAAGGTGGGTTCGGAGATGGGGGTGCGATGCGCATGTTTGACTCCGATCCGCTAATAGAGGCTTGTACTTTTATCCAAAATCAATGCACCGGTGGCGGTGGCGCAATTTATATTGAATCCTCTCAACACACGCAAAAAAACAGTGTACCCCACATAAAAGACTGCATTTTTAAATTCAACCTCAGCAGCGCAGGTTACGGGGGTGCTATTTACGGCTACCGAGGGTCCGTGGATTACCTGATTGAAGGCTGCTATTTTAGCCATAATCAAGGTGATCGTGGAGGTGCACTCGCTTTTATTAATACGGACCCTATCATTCGCAATAACGTTATTGTCAATAGCACCGCTAATGATCATGAGGGAGGCGGCATCTACCTCGGTAATGCCGATGCCCTGGTAGAGGGCAACCGCATAGACAGCAATTTTGCCTATTCCAGTTCTTTTCAGTCGCGGGGAGGGGGTATTTACGGGCTTTTTAGTAATGTAAACCTACTCCACAACCTCATGCGTGGCAACGAGAGCCAATACGGTGGGGCGATCAGCCTCAATCGCGGGTCGTTTGCCACCATACGGGGCAACTTGCTGGATAGTAATATCGCAAGGGGTCACGGTGGTGCCATTTACGGCTCGGGTGGTTTTGGAGGATCGGTAAATATGAATATTGACAGCAACTTTATTTACCGCAACGAGGTGCCCTTTGCTATATCCGGGGCCTTGTTTGCCGCATCATCCAGCACCACCATGCGGGTTACCCGAAACCGTATTGAACACAATAGCTATGATGGGATAGTTTACGGAGCATCCTACAGCAACAGCGGGTACGAACAGGTTAGCGATAACATCATCCAATATAATGGAGGGGCGGGAATACGGGCCGCCTATGTAGATGTGCTGAATAACCAGATCGGTTACAACACGGCTGAAGGTATCGTTGCCCGGGATAAGGTGGTTATTCGCGATAACGACATCAGCTACAACGGAAGTTCGGGGATTAAAGTGGTGAATGGCAACGGTGACCTTCGCATTGAAGAAAACCATATCTACTGGAATACCGATTCCCTCCGGGCGGGAGGCATAAGCCTGTTGAATTCCGGGGTACAGGTAGTTAATAATCACCTGCACAATAATTCAGGTTTACAAGGTGGCGGACTGGGCATTTACAATTCCAACCCGCACATTAGTAGCAACCTTATCGCCAATAATTCGGCCGATCAGGGAGGGGCGGTTTACCTCAATGACGATACCTCTCAACCGGAATTCATCAACAACAGCATGGTCAATAATAGCGCCAGTACCAAAGGGGGCGGTGTGTATCATCACGCTCAGAACATCCCTGATTTTACTAATAATGTACTGTGGGGTAATGAGGCCAATTCCGTTCCTAACCAGCTTTACGTGCATTATGACAACCAGGACCCAAACTTTTACCACTGTTCTTTGGAGGGTGGTAGTGCGGCCTTCGACCTGAACTTCGGCTTTTACAGTGGCACCTACCAAAATAACCAGAGCAGTTTACCAGGATTTGTAGCGCCTTCAAGCGGGGCCGGTTACCTGGCCGACTCATTGGGCCTGGCCGATTGGCGCCTCCAAAAAAACAGTCCGTTGGTGGATGCAGGTAAGCCAGACACCACCGGCCTCAATTTACCCACCCAGGATGTGGCGGGTGCTAACCGCATCCAGAATGACACGGTGGATATCGGTGCGTATGAAAGCCCGGAACCATTGCGCTTTATCGTTTTTTCTCGGAATTATAGCGTTTGTGAAGGGCAATCCATTACTTTTTCCGCTTCTACCAACCAATTGGTTTTAAATTACGTTTGGTGCAAAAACGGGCTTACATTACAGGACAGCAGCCTCTCTACCCTGGTGTTACTTTCCCCCGTTCCGCAAGACAGCGGCTATTACGTACTCACCGCTTTTACAGCTACCGATACGGTTACCGATAGCCTGTACCTTACGGTACATCCTCAGGCTCAATTGCCACCTTTGCAGGCTCCGTTAGCTTGTCCGGGAGATACCGCACGGCTTTTGGCACCCGCTGGATATTCCAGCTATTTATGGAGTAATGGCTCGCAGGATAGTGTGCTGGACGTAAGCCAGCCCGGCACTTACTACTACCGGGTCACCGATTTAAACGGCTGCAGCACCTACAGCGATACGGTACAGGTGTCCTTCCTCCCGGCCTATACCTTTAGCCTGGGGAACGATACTGCTTTATGTTCAGGCGATAGCTTGTACCTGAGCACCCCGCCTATGGCCACGGCCATCAGCTGGAGTAATGGCGATACTACCGCCAACACCGTACTTTATAATCCCGGAGCACTCTGGGTACAGTTTACAGACAGCAGCGGTTGTGTAAAGTCTGATACGCTTTTCGTTACCGTGGACTCCACCACCCTCAACTGGCCAGATTCGTTGGTGGTAAGCTCTTTAGCTCCTTTTGTGCTGAACCTGCCCAATGGCCTGCTGAACATACAATGGAACACCGGCTCTATGGCCGATAGCCTGGTGATAGACCCTCAATCGGGACTGTTGCCCTTTTACAGTGTTACTGCGCTTACTGCCAACGGCTGCCTTATCCGGGATACGGTGTACATCATAAATACCATTGGGCTGGAAACCCGCGTACTTACTCCCCTGCAACTGTATCCCAATCCTTCGCAGGGCAGCTTTTACCTGCAAAAGCCCACGGGGTTACAAGGTAACTACGAGCTTGAAGTAACCGATCTTACCGGACGTCAGATCGCGGTAAAAATTGCGGAGGAAGGCTCACGCATACACATCAAGCTGAACGCCAGCAACGGACTATACCGGGTTGTTCTTCGTGAAGGAGACCGCTTTTGGGGTAGCTGGGTTTCAATACTACATTAAAGCACTTCAGGCTGCCGTGCGATTGAACATCTTCGGCCCTGATTTTCTTATTTAAAGAAAGAAAAAGGTATGCCCACCATCAACAAAGAACAGATCGAAGAAAACTTCAGGGTTTTTAAGGATTGGGTAAACGGACTGGAAAAGAACGTAGGTTTAAACGAACGCATGTTCTCGGTACTCTCCGGAGCCCTGCTCTTAGCCAGTGCCCGTTCCAGCGGTAGCTTTTCTACCGGCCTCATGGCCGGGTATATGTTGTTCAGAGGAGCTACGGGCCATTGTCCCGTCATCAGTGGCTTGCAGCAAATGGAAGAAAAAGCGGCCGGAAAGCTGGAAAAGGCGGCTGCCCAAAAACCTTAACTCGCGAGTATCGCGTCCTAAACCTTAGTTTCACCGCTTACGAGATAAGCAAGGTGCAGCTCCCGTCTGTTAGTCCGCAAACCAACGGATTGCCGGGCGATTTAGTCATTTCCCCTTACATTAGCATTTCGCTAAATTCAATCCACTATGCGCATCTTTCAGGGGAAGTACTTCCTATCTTCCATTTTGGTCATTCTCAGTTTTGCCATTACCCTTAATGCTCAACCCCAGGACAGCCTGTTTACCGGCCAGCACTTTTCCGGCTTAAAATTTAGAAGCATCGGCCCGGCTTTTATGGCCGGTCGCATAGCGGATATCGCTATTCATCCTGAAGATGAAAGTACCTGGTACGTAGCGGTCGGTTCCGGAGGGGTTTGGAAAACGGAGAATAACGGTATTTCCTGGACCCCGATTTTTGACAAATACGGTTCTTACTCCACGGGTTGCATTACCATAGACCCCAGTAACCCCAGCACCCTTTGGCTGGGTACCGGTGAGAACGTAGGCGGGCGCCATGTAGGCTTCGGTGACGGCATTTACCGCAGCACCGATGGGGGTAAGAATTGGGAAAATAAAGGTTTGAAGAACTCCCAACACCTTTCCAAAATCATCGTTCACCCGGAAAATCCGGATGTGATATGGGTGGCTGCGCAGGGCCCCTTATGGAGCAAGGGCGGTGAGCGCGGTTTGTATAAGTCCACCGATGGCGGTCAAAGCTGGAAACGCACTTTGGGCGATGCAGAATGGACCGGTGTTACCGACCTGGTGATAGATCCCCGTAACCCCAACCGTTTATATGCCGCTACCTGGCAGCGCCACCGCACCGTGGCCGCTTACCTGGGAGGTGGCACCGAAACCGCGCTTTACCGTAGTGAGGACGGTGGTGAAAGCTGGACTAGACTCAAGCAAGGTTTGCCCACCTCCAGGCTCGGAAAAATCGGTCTGGCCCTTTCCCCGCAAAACTCGGATGTGATTTACGCGGCTATTGAAGAGGATCATCGCGAAGGGGGTTTGTACCGCTCCAATGACCGGGGTGCCACCTGGAGCAAACAATCGGATGCCGTTTCCGGGGCCACCGGACCGCACTATTACCAGGAGCTGTACGCCTCACCCCACCAGGAGGGCCGCATTTACCTGATGGACGTTCGCACCCAGGTGAGTGAAGATGGCGGGAAGAACTTCAGCATTATGCCCCACCAGTATAAACACTCCGATAATCACGCTATGGCCTTTAAAAAAAGCGACCCTCAATACCTGCTGCTGGGTACGGACGGTGGCCTTTACGAAAGCTTTGACCTGGGTCAAAACTGGCGTTTTATCAACAACATGCCCATCACCCAGTTTTATAAACTGGCGGTGGACGATGCCGAACCCTTTTACAATATTTACGGGGGAACCCAGGACAACAACACCCAGGGCGGCCCTTCGCGCACCGATAATTACAACGGTATCCAAAACAGCGACTGGAAGGTGGTTTTATTTGCCGATGGTCACCAACCGGCTACCGAACCCGGCAATCCGGATATCCTCTATGCCCAATGGCAACAGGGTTCCCTTACCCGTATAGATCAGGCTACCGGTGAGGTTACCTACATCCGCCCGCAACCGGATGAAGGTGAGGCTTACGAACGTTACAATTGGGATGCCCCCATACTGGTAAGTCCCCACAACCCTACTACCATTTACCACGCCTCCCAGCGCCTGTGGCGCTCCACCAACCGGGGCGATAGCTGGACGGCCCTATCGGGCGACCTTACCCGTAATGAAGAGCGTATTGAACTCCCCATCATGGGCCGCAAGCAAAGCTGGGATAATGCCTGGGACTTTTACGCCATGAGTACCTACAATACCATTACCTCCATTGCCGAATCACCGGTGCAGAAAGACCTGATATGGGTGGGTACGGACGATGGCCTGCTGCAAAAGACCACCGATGGCGGTGAAAACTGGCAAAAGATTGATGTGACCAGGCTCGGGGCCCCGGCCCGCTCCTATGTGAATGATATTAAGGCCGATCTCTTTGATGCCAATACGGTGTATGTGGCCCTCAGCAACCATAAAGCCGGAGACTTCACACCCTACCTGTACAAATCTACCGATGGGGGCAGCAGTTGGAAAAACATCGGCAGTAGCTTACCGGAGCGGCACCTGGTTTGGCGGCTGGTGCAGGATCACGAAAAGGAAGGCCTGCTTTTTATCGGTACGGAATTCGGTATTTTCTTCAGTGTTGATGGCGGTGGGCAATGGACCCCTTTAAAAGGAGGTTTACCGGTAATTTCCTTCCGCGACCTTACCATTCAACGCAGGGAAAACGACCTGGTAGCGGCTTCCTTCGGGCGTAGCTTTTATGTATTGGATGATATGACTCCTTTCCGTGAAATTTCTACCGGGCAACTCCAAAAGGAAGCCCACCTTTTTCAACCCAGGGATACCTGGTGGTACTACCCCAGGCCTAATTTAAGCTTTGAGGAAGGCAAAGGTGCCCAGGGCCAGGCGCATTTCACAGCCCCTAATCCTCCCTTCGGAGCGGTTTTCACCTATCACCTGGGTAGTGACTATCCCACTATGAAATCGGAGCGTACCCAAAGCGAGAAAATACTGAACAAAGAGCAGCGCGATATCCCCTTTCCGGGCTGGGCCGCCCTGGCCGATGAAAAGTGGCAAGACAGCACCCAACTTTGGGTAGTCATCAGCGATGCCGAGGGGAATTTCATCCGTAAAATAGAGGGCCCCATCGGTAAAGGGTTTCACCGCATCACCTGGGACCTGCGTTTTGAAAACCCCGAAGCCGTAAAGGAGGGGCAAAAGAAACAACCAGGGGAAGGAATGCCAGCGGGGCCGGGCACTTATTCCGCTCAACTGTACAAACAGCAAGGCGGGAACCTGGTAGCACTGAGTGACCCCAGGCCCTTTGAGGTGAAGCCTCTATACGAAAGCAGTTTACAAAACCCCCTGGCGGGAGAAGCGCAGGAATTTAAAGAGGCCTACCAGCAAATGGTGCGGGAATATTCCGCCTTTACCCTGGCGGTAAAAAACATCGAAGGGAACTATAAGGCCCTGCGCACCGCTTACCAGGCTACCCCCAAAGCAGATGCCGCATTGGTGGAGCGTATGAACCAATTGCGCAGCGATATTTACCGCTTTAGCGATGTGCTTTACGGCAACCCGGCCCGGAATAAGATCGGGGAAAAGAACAACCCCACCCTGGGCGACCGCCTGCAGGTATTGAACATGAACCTCTCGCAAAACAATTACGGCCCCACCCCGGCCGCTAAACGTACGCGTCAGATTTTTGAAAAGCAGTTGGCTACTCAAAAAGCGGAGCTGCAAGCACTGCAATCGCAAATGCAGGCACTGGCGGATGCTATTTACGAGGCCGGAGGCCCCCGGGTGGAGGGATTTTATTAGTGGTGATTTAAACAGGAAAGGTTTGAGGGGTGGAACCTCTCCATGACTGAAAAGCAAACCAATTAGCCAGGCAGGAAGGTGTCCAATTGGGATATTATCCATCCCTCTTAAAACCTCAACTGCATGCCTATTCCGTTAGGGTTAAGGAATAATCGACTTTCAAGTTGGTTATTGTTAAAAAGCTCTATGGCATTTCCAATTTCTCTTGTCCATCGAATGGCGTAAAGGTAGTAAGCTGCCAAACCTGCAACGGTCATTCCAATAAATATCCAGTCTGGATTAAAATTATCATTTCCCGGGAAGGCCATGGTCAGAAACGGGGATGTTATAAATACGCCCAAGGAAATGTCTTTACGAAGGTCGTATTTATTGATATTATCCACTAATGGCTGACTTGCTTCATTGGATTTTAATATCTCCAAGGTTTCTTCGTAACTAATCTCTTGGTTATTGTAAGAATATTTTGGTCTTAGTTTTCCCTCCCTCTTTAACACTTGCGCATTGGCATCGTATATGGTAATCATTAAGACTGCAAATAGCAGAAGTTTGCATTGTTTTATTGACATCCGCTCGGTTTAGAGGCCAAATTAAAAAATTACACCTCTACTTTGGTTGTCTTTATCCTTTTGTAGTAATACCTGCTAGCATTGGTCCTGGGCATAGGAGAGCGTACTGAACTTACCACACTAGCACCCACTCCTCTCAAAACCTAAGATGTTTCTTTACGGTCAAAGTTTTTACGGGCCAGAGCGGGTAAACTTTCATAATCTTCATTAATCAGGGCTTCCTTCTTTTTACGGGACCATCCTTTGATCTGTTTTTCTACGTCAATGGCTGACTGTAGATCGGTAAAAGACACGGACCACATCAAACGCACCGGGCGCCTGCGAAAAGTATAGGCCTTATCATCATACCCTTCCTGGTGTTGGGCTATTCTTTTTTCGAGTTGATGGGTCATACCGGTGTAGTAGGTGCCGTCCCTGCACCTAAGAATGTAAACGTAATAGGTTGACATGCTTAAAAGATAGGGATTTTGTTTGGAGGGTCTCCCGGCCGGTCTTCGATACGGTTCCGGCAAGCCGGAACCACTCAGACGCAGCGGGTTTTTTTATTTACCTACCTATTATTCGCAGTGTCTCCCTGAGTGCCCCGAAGGGGTGTATCGAAGGGGACGCAGAAACTGACTCCCGGCCGGTCTTCGATACGACCCCGGCAAGCCGGGACCACTCAGACGCACCGGGGTTTTTTCTTTACCTACCCATTATTTGTGGTGTTTCCCTGAGTGCCCCGAAGGGGTGTATCGAAGGGGACACAGAAACTGATTCCCAGCTGGTCTTCGATACGGTCCCGGCAAGCCGGAACCACTCAGACGCAGCGGGGTTTTTTCTTTACCTACCTATTATTCGTAGTGTCTCCCTGAGTGTCGCGCCTCAGGCGTGATGTATCGAAGGGGGGCACAGAAACTGACTTCCAGCCGGTCTTCGATACGGTCCCGGAAAACCGGGATCACTCAGACGCAGCGGGTTTTTTTTATTTACCTACTCATTCTTTGAAGTGTCTCCCTGAGTGCCCCGAAGGGGTGTATCGAAGGGGACACGGAAACTGACTCCCGGCAGTCTTCGATACGATCCCGAACAATCGGGGCCACTCAGACGCAGCGGGGTTTTCTCTTTACCTACCTATTATTCGTAGTGTCTCCCTGAGTGCCCCGAAGGGGTGTATCGAAGGGGCACAGGGACTGACTCCCGGCCGGTCTTCGATACGATCCTGAAAAACCGGGATCACTCAGACGCAGCAGGGTTTTTATTTACCCACCTATTATTCGTGGTGTTTCCCTGAGTGCCCCGAAGGGGTGTATCGAAGGGGACACGGGGACTGATTCCGGGCAGTCTTCGATACGATCCCGGAAAACCGGGGCCACTCAGACGCAGCAGGGTTTTTTCCTTAGTTACTAACTTTATTGATGGAGCAAAGGAACTTAAAGCCGATTTTCTACTCCTTTTGCAGCAGTACCTGCGAACGCTGCCCCTGCGCATTGGTAACCACCAAAATGTAAAGGCCCGGTTTAAGGTGCGCGATATCCAGGCGCGCTTCAGGCAGCTTTTGCTGCTGTAGCAATTGCCCTCCCTGGCTGTACAATTCCACCTCCAGCACTTCGTCCCGCAAACGGTCGATGTACACGTAATCACGGGCCGGGTTGGGGTACAATTCAATCGAAGGAGAGGTTTCCTTCCGCTCGATGAGCGAAATGGCAAAGCCCGGTATTTTGGTTAGTAAAAAATAGGTGCTGTCCGTAGTCCAGGCCTCGTTATAAACCGAATATACGTAGAGGTCGCTGTTTTCATCAGCATGTACCCACAGCGGTACGTGGTTCTTTTCCCCGTACAGAATAATGCTGTCCGTTCCGTGTTCGTTAAAGCGGTAGATCAGTATTTCCCGCTCCTCCGGGGAATAAAAGGCCGGGGCATCAAAGGGAAAAGAACCGGCCAGGAAACCAGTTTCCCGGCTTTCATCGTAGGTAAAAGCATAAGAAACGTTGTTTACGCTATCCGGCCCGAAACCCTGTCGTAAGCGTATGCTGTCGCCCCAGGGCCGAAAAGCATAGTAGTACTCGTCTTCCCACCATGGATCAAAAGGGTCTTCGAAATGATTCAGCAAGCCGAGACCACCGCAACGCACCCCTTGCTTCGTTAATACAAAGTCCGTCACGTAAAAAGGAGTGATATAGGTAGGGCCGGGAATCAATAAAGAAGCGGTATGTTGGATATCCTTTATATCTAAAGAATCGATCCCGATTTCTAAATAATTGCACTCCAGGCGCTCCCCGAATACCAGGTTACCGGTGAGTGGGTGTAATTGAGGGTTGAGTATGGTAATACGATAAAAGGGACCGGGGGGCCTGCTGGTATCACCATAAACCGTTTCAAACCAACGGTGCCGTAAGCGTTGCCCCTGGCCGTTGCGCACATCAATTAAGGTAGAGTCAATGCGATTCCCCCATTTGCTACTTATAAAAAAATACTCGCCACGGTGGTACAAAAAACCTTCAAAGAAGGCTCCTGCTATTTTAAACTTTTGGTAATTGGTATCGATGGTACCATTTTGCCAGCGGCTGATCCGGACGTAATTGGTATCGTTCTTCCAGCGGCAGGTATAAAAACAGGGTACATCACTGCTATCGCGAAAAAATTGCTGGCCTACCTCCTCCGTTTCAGGCCCATAAGGCTCAAAGCGCCAGTCCTGCCGCAGGCTCAGGTCTTGTTTATCGTAGATCAGAACACGATTGATCACTTTGGAACCCTCGATGTATCCGCAATAAAAAACCAGGGACGAATCGGAAAGCTCCCGCCCGTGAAAGGAGTAACGGTCCATCATCCCGAAGGGGCTGCGGGCATCCAGCACGTTGACCTGCGCCCAAGTCGCGCCAAACCCAAGGAGTGAAAAGAGGGTGGGTATCACCACCCTCTTTAATATCCTCAAAACAATTTCTTCTTTTTTCATCATTACGGACAACTTATGATGGCGGAGACGTACTTACCTCCGTGAAAGTATTTATGTTGGATATGCGGGTTTTTATTACCATTATTCTGTTCCTGAGAATGGTAATGAGTCAGGAAAAACTCTTCACTGGGGTGGCCGGTAAAATATTGCTGGTCAATATGGGCCGTCAACTGATCGATCAGATCGTACCAATGATACCACTCTTCATTGGTATTTCCCAAACATTCATTGGTGTTACCGTGCCAGTATAAATGGGTTTGGTCGTAGCCTCCTCCAAAAACATCGGTACCCGCAAAAGTACCGGGGTTCAGGTAGATCTGCTTGCCCTGGCAACGAATCTTCCAGGGGGCGGTATTATTGGCGTAGCTGCGGATAAAATCAGCCGCATCAATGGTACCCCCGGTGGTGCACCTTCCGGCTTTATCAGCTGCTAACCATGCCGTTGCGGGCGTATAATACTGCACCGGCCCACCGGGCTGCAGCGGGGCGGTGTACAATTGCATGGCAATAAGGGCATAGCCCCCGGCCGGGTTAATCTCATCGATGGTAAGATCGGCCATAATAAAATACTCATCGCTGTGATCCTGCAGGTAGTCCGCCACACTGTTATGGAGGCTGGTGTAAGCGGCTTGATAATCGGCATTGGTTACGTAGTACGCTCCATTACTCTCGCTGATGTCCATTGCCACGCTTTCAGAGGTGATTACCCATTCGGGAGATGTTTCCAATTCATTCACGTACAGGTTGTTTACAATACCCTCCAGGGCTATAAAGGCATCGCCCAGGGGTTCATCGCTGCTGGTCCCTTTGTAGCGTTGGTGTTCCAGGGCATCCAGCTTTTCGTGCTGCTGCCTGAAAAAGAGGCTGCGCTCCTCGTTGGAGCGGTCTCCCAATTGCTGAAAGGCTTCTTTCGTTAGTTCCATCGCTAGTTGTTGCGGGGTCTGCACCGCCTGGGTTTCGTTTTGCTGGTCCTTTTGGCAGCCTACCCAACTCATGGTAATGATTAAAAGGCCTAAGCCCTTTACCCTTGCTTTTCGCATTTTATTTAGTTTTTAAGGGTTCTACTTTGGGCTTAGTAGTGCCAAGTTAGTCTTTCCTTTTTGCAGAAAAGAATAGTCTTGATTTTCCGATGGAAAAACCGGTCCTCCCTTTAGTCGTTCTTAAACGCCAAACCGGGCTACAAGCCCTTTATTTAATTGGCATTCCTAAGGTGCACATTCTGGCAGTGAAGGACCAGTTCAAAAAGAATGGGTAAGAATGCGTTTTTCAAATGTAATTCTACTTTTTGAAAAAACATCCGTAATGTTTAGTACTATCGGTTTTGGATAATCCCGGGCCGTGTTTCAGATAGTTTTCGGGACACTTCCCGTAGTTTCAGCGTAAAGTTTTCGTCCTTTTCGTCAAAACATCAGGTCTTTTTGCCGCAAACATCCTGATGTTTTTTAAGGCCCTTCCCTGTACTTTTTAAGATACTACAGTGGGTTTAGTATCAAAGCTTTAAAATTAGTACGCCAAATATTAATTTTCATGTAACAGCGACAATGGCCCGGGCTCCGGGCGCAATGCTATACCAAAAGCGGTCCCTGGAACTGTTATAATCAGGTTCATTGATGTTTCATTTAAATTGTAGAGTTATGAGCATTCCATTTAGAGTAGTAGAGCGGATTGCCCAACCGGGGCAGGCAGGTGGAGCTACTAAATTTTATGCCCAGTCCCACACCCGTGGTGTGATGGACATCGCGTATTTAACCACCCGCATTGAGCAGATCAGCACCGTAAGTGGTGCAGACATACGGGCGGTATTGTACGCCCTGGTGGATGTAATACCGGAAGCACTCGGCAACGGGCAGATCATTGAGATTGGTGAGCTGGGCCGTTTTCGCGTTAGCATAAGTTCCAATGGGGAGGCTACGGCCGAAGAGGTGAACCGCAACAGTATCCGCGGTAGTAAAATCCTTTTCCGGCCGGGTAAGCGTTTGCAAACCTTGTTGAAAACCCTGGAGTTTAACAAGGAGAACCCCCCGCCTGCCCTGGATGGCACAGCCTAAGGCTTGACCCCCGCCCCCGAGCGGGGGTTTTTATTCAATTACTTTCCAAATTCCAATATATTTGGATCATGTCTGATGATGCCTGGTCCGCATTAGAAGTGGAAGCTATAGTTCCCTTTTATTTTGAGATGCTTCGTAAGGAATTACGAGGCGTGAAATACAATAAAAGTGAGTACCGTAGAACCCTTTCTAAAAAAATCCCTAATCGCACCGAGGGAGCTATCGAATTCAAGCACCAAAATATCAGTGCCGTTTTAGCTGAACACAATCTGTTATACATTGCGGGCTATCAACCCGGCTATGACAATACACAACAATTATTGAAAAAAGAGGTACTCCATCACCTCCAATTAAACCCTGATATTTTTGGTCTGTTTGATCAATTCGTTCATTCTCCGCCAAGTTTGGAGGCCAAGAAGGTTAAATTTAATAAGTGGAAAAAAGACCCACCCGAGCCTTGGGAGTTAAAGGAGGGTAAACCGGTGTACACAACGAGGCAAGTAGCAAAGCGCAACTACCTAGAAGAAGAGCAGCGCAACCGCTCTATTGGTGAGCAAGGGGAGCAATTGGTGTACGATTATGAAGTATGGCGATTGCAAAACTCTAAACACCCTGAACTAGCTAAGGAGGTGCAATGGGTTTCTAAAGTAGATGATTCCGCAGGCTTTGACATACTTTCCAAAGATACCGATGGCCAGGATCGATATATTGAAGTGAAGACTACCACCCTGGGTAAAAAGACCCCTTTCTTCTTCTCGCAAAATGAGAATACCTTTTCGATAGAGCACGCAGAGCAGTTTTATTTGTACCGAGTATTTGACCTGCGTAAAAACCCGCGCCTATTTATGAAGCAGGGTAGTTTTGAGAGTTTTTGTAGGGTGGAGGTAAGTGGGTATAAGGGTTGGGTTTGATACTAGAAAACGTTAGCCTGACTTCATTCAAATTCATTGGATTGGTATTACTTCAAAATAATTTAGCGCAATCTTCTGACTAAACGGATAACTACTGCTTCAGTTTCTTGTTCCTTATACCTATATTGATAATTCCCTAATACAAGGAAAACTTCAATAATATACTATATTGCAAGAGCCTAATAATAGCTTATGAGTAATAATTATGATTGGATGTCAAGAAGACAAAAAAGGTCTGTTGATGCCCTTAAACTATGGTCAGACAATCCTCGACTAAACCCCTCTAAAAAATTTGTCAAACTACGTGATTATGTTGAAGACATAATTGCCGTTAAGCCTGAAAGAGACTCCTTTTTAGATGTCATGAAGGATATAGCTACTCAAGGCTGGAAACCAATTGACCCAATAGTAGTTTGGCAAGATCATGAGAATAAAAATTATTATGTAGCAGAGGGTAATCGCAGGGTAATGATTTTAAAGTTATTGAGGTCTCCACATAAATCACCTCCCGCGATAAAAGCCGCTGTAGAAAAATATTCTAAAATTTTTGATGCCAACTCAGTGGAAAAGATTTCGGTGGCCATAGCTCCTAGTCTTGAAGATGCTAGATGGTATATAAACCAAAGGCACGGCCTTTCCTCTACCCAACGAAGATGGTCTTCGGTTCAGAATAGAAGAAATATTGCACGACTTTATAATGAGATGCATGAAAATAGCCAAAAGGTAGCAGATGAACTAGGAATGGATGTTTCAGAAGTTAACAAAGAGATACGACTTACAAAGCTGTTTGATTATATAGAAGATTTAGACGGTTATCTTTCAGATGCAGAGTTTGAAGAAGCTAACTCAATTTACTTTCCAATAACAACGGTTGACAGGTTTTTTTCCGACAATGTAAGGGAGGCCTGGGGCGTAAAGTACGATGGAGCAAATGTAGAAATCGTCAAGGACAAGGAAAGCTTTCTAAACGCTTACAAAGAGCTTATCAGAAGAATGCTCCTTCCGGTCGGAGACCCCCAGCGCTTAGACTCAAGAAATATAAACAAGAGTAATGAGAGTCATATTCTAAGTTCACTTCCAGTAGTTGAAGATGCTAAAGAAGATAGTGATATAAATGAAGTTGTTATTCAAGAAGAGAGTCCTTCAAATGATGAAAAAAAGGAAGAACAAAAACCTCCGCAACCTGTAAATCTTTTAGATGATCCAAAAAGGAAAAGGTTGGTTCCAGGAATCTTTCAAATAGAAACTGAGAAATGGCGTTTGATGAAAATTTTTTGGGAGCTAAAATCTGTTCCATTCAAGTATCCAAATGCCTTATCTGGTCTGATTAGAATCTTTCTTGATTTAGCAGTCTTGGATTATATCCAACAGAGGGATGAACTATTGCAGGGTATTCTAAACCATTTCAACAAAGACAACCTGCGTCACATAGAGCTTAAGAAGAGACTCGATTATTTGGCAAAGTATGAATTTAGCGATAACCCAAAGGTTAAAACTCTCATCACTAAACTACTAAATCCCAGTTTTGAGTACAGTCTGGATGTTTTGAATGCCTTTCAGCACAATCATGATGTGCATTTTCTTAAACAAGAGTATCTGAATAACTTTTGGAGCTTCTTGTTTCCTCTTGTTGAAAAAGTTTGCGTTATTACAAGGAGTTGACTAACTCATTTAAAGTATGACCAACACTCCCTTGCGCTACCCGGGCGGTAAATCGTTAATGACTGATTTCTTTACACGTTTTATTTCTGAGAATCAATTAAGAAATACTATTTATGCTGAACCTTATTGCGGTGGTGCAGGTGCTGGGATAAACTTACTACTTAATGACAGTATAGACGAGCTTTGGCTAAATGATGCTAGCTCTGCAATCTATTCCTTTTGGTATAGTATCAAGCATTTAGGAGACGAATTTTTACGACTTTTTGATGAAACTGAAGTGACTTTATCAGAGTGGTTCCTCCAAAAGAAGGTATTTGAAAACACCGATTTGAAAACAAACGATGGCCTACTTAAGAAGGGGTTCGCGACTTTTTTTCTCAATCGTACCAACCGATCTGGTATTATTGATGCGGGACCTATCGGTGGTCAAACCATTCCTAGTCAAGAAAATGCCAACTACAAAATTGACGCTCGATTCAATAAGATCAATCTCCGGCCTAAACTTGAAAAGATAATTGGATTGAGTGATAGAATTCAAGTATTTAATCTTGATGCTCTTGACTTTCTCAGTGTCTTAAAAAACCCTATACCTAAATATCAGAAACATGATTTTTTTGTTTACTTAGACCCTCCATATTACACTCAGGGATCATCACTATATTTAAATTATTACGATAAGAAGGATCACGAATCTATTTCCAAGTTTTTGAAACAAAATGAACTTAACTTCAAGTGGATACTTTCATACGATAGCGTAAAACCAATAAGAGAGCTGTATAGTGAGTTCAGAACATATAACTTTTATTTGAACTACCACGTTCAGGAATCTAAGATGGGTAAGGAGTTACTTGTTTATTCCAAAAACTCACAAATTCCTAAAAACCTTGTTCTTAAGTACATTAAAGCAAGCAAAAAGAAAATAGAGTTAATAAAGGCTTCGTAAACTGCACAGCCTGACAGCGAATTTAATATTATAATGCAGATTAATAGTCCCCCTGAGCAGCCTATTCTGAGCCTGAACAAGGAGGATGGAAGGGTGACCTGCTCATTAAGCCGTCACCAAACTCCCGATCAGGCTCTCAAAAAAGGCGCGACCATCGGTATTGCCGAGGGCCGGGTCGGCCGCACGTTCGGGGTGAGGCATCATGCCAAATACATTCTTGTTTTTATTGGTTACCCCGGCTATGTTGTTCAGGGAACCATTGGGGTTGGCGGCATCGTTTACGTTGCCTTCCGCATCGGAATAATAGAAAAGTATCTGCTCATTGTCCTGCAGTTGCTGCAAAGTATCCTCGTGGGCAAAGTAGCGGCCTTCCCCGTGGGCAATGGGAATTTTATAAGCCTTATCCTCCAGGCTGGCGGTAAGCGGGTTACTGCGGTGGGCGGGTTTAAGGTGTACGTTTTTACAGATAAAGGAATGGCTGGTATTGTGCTGCAAAGTTCCGGGCAACAGTCCGCTTTCGCAGAGCACCTGGAAGCCGTTGCAAACGCCCATTACGTAACCGCCCTTATGGGCAAATTCAATTACCTTTTCCATAATGGGTGAAAAGCGGGCAATGGCCCCGGAGCGCAGGTAATCGCCATAGGAAAAACCACCGGGCAGCATTACAAAATCCACCCCCTGCAGGTCGGTATCCTTATGCCAAAGTTCCACCACTTCCTGTTGCATAATGTTGCGCAGTACGTAAATCATATCCTGATCGCAATTACTGCCGGGAAAAATGACCACTCCGAATTTCATAGCTGCTAAAGTTTAAGCGGCAAAAATACGTTTTTTAAAACGGTAAACCAGCCAGATCTACATTACCACCGGTAAGAATAAGGCCTACCTTTTTACCTTCAAAATGCGAACGGTGGGCCAGTAAACCGGCCAGGGCTACGGCCGAGGAGGGTTCCACCACTATCTTCATCCGTTCCCAGATGAGTTGCATAGCGTGGCGTATCTCCGCTTCGCTGCACAACAGTATGTCCTGCACTAGTTCGCGGATGTAAGGAAAGGTGATATCCCCCAAAGAGGTACGCAGCCCATCGGCTATGGTATCGGGCTGGGTACAGGGAATGATCTTCCCGGCCTTGAGGCTTTGAAAGGCATCATCGGCCCCTTCGGGCTCACAACCCATCACTACCGTTTGGGGAGCAAGGTAATGCGTAGCCAGGGCACTGCCGGCCAAAAGGCCGCCTCCCCCCACGGGGGCCAGCAGAAAGTCCAAAGCCGGAATTTCCGCGTGTAACTCCATAGTGCAACTCGCCTGTCCGCTAATGGTACGTTCCGCGTTAAAGGGCGGTATGAATACGGCTCCGTGCTTCTCTTGCACTTCTTGTAAGGTGCTTTCCCGCGCGGGCAGGGTGCTCTCACATTCCACCACGGTAGCCCCGTAGGCTTTTACCGCCTGCTTTTTAACCTGTGGCGCATTTTCCGGCATCACTACCCAGGCCTTTACCCCGGCTTGTTGGGCGGCCCAGGCCAGGGCCTGGCCGTGGTTGCCGGACGAATGGGTGGCTACGCCCTTTTGTTTTTCGGCATCGGTGAGCTGTAAAACGGAATTGGTGGCGCCCCGGGCTTTGAAGGAACCGGTTTTCTGAAAGTTTTCACACTTGAAATACAGTTCGGCACCACTGAGGTGATTGAGGTAATGGTTGGTCAGTACCGGGGTTTGATGGATATGGGAATGAATGCGGCTGGCAGCCGCCTCTATTTCCGCCAGTGTAATCATGAATTAAATGTCGTATTGGAGGCGCGTGGTAGAAGGTAGGATGAGCGGAGCAAACTTTGGTTTTTTCTCCATCTCAATGGTAATGCTTTCCTTTTCGCAATGCAGGGTTTTCATCTTTTGGATGCGGTAACCCTTTTTGTAGATGCTCACCTTAAACTCATCGGAAGGCAGGTAATTGATTTCGTAGTTGAGGGAAAAATCGCCTTTCAGATCGGTTTCCACGGAGTGGATTACCTGACCGTTGCGCTCGATGCTGATCACCGCTCCGGGAATAGCTTCGCCAGAGTTTTCATCGGTAACGGTACCCTTCATAAAAACGGGGCGCGTTCCGTGAGCTTGCGCGGCAAAACTCAACAAAAAACAGGTTATCAGTATGGCTATTGGTCTAAACATCTGATCCCAAAGGTACTATCTTTTCTGTAAATGCCAGCCCGGGGTCAAAAACTTCTTCCAGAATACCCCTTAAAAAGGCTTCAAACTCCTCCAGCAAACTACCGCCTACCCCTTGCTGCCGTTGGTATTCCAGCGGAAAATCACCTTCGCGGGCATTGCGCAGGCTGATGATGGAGGGATATACTTTTTCCGCTCCGGGGTTGTTTTGCAGGTATAGGTATGCGTAGGTCATCAATTGTAAAGACTTGTTTTTTAGCCCGGGTTGCCTGAGTTCGTCCATTTCCCTGAACTTTACTTCGGAGGCCTGAACACCGCCACTCTTGTAATCGGTCACCCGGATTTCCCCGTTCCAACGGTCAATACGGTCGGCAATCCCCCGGATTTTTACGGCCTGTCCGCTGGAGAGGTACAGGGTAGTTTCCAACTCTTCTTCCAGGGCCAGGATCTCTACTTTTTCGCCCCGCTCCTCCGCGGCTTTCAGCCGTGCCTTTTCCTGCCGAAGAAAGTTGCGCAGCATGCCGGTTAGTGCTTCGCGGATGAGCAGGTTTTTACCGCGATTTACATCGGGCAAACCCATTTCACGCAGGCGTTGCACCACCTCGTGCCGCAATTGTTGCTCACTGCGCTGAAAGGCGGGCAGGGCGGAATGATAGTTTTTTACGGGGCCCCGGCTTTTATCTTCTCCTTCGGAAAAAAAGGCTTCCAGTATTTCGTGCAATACGGAGCCCTGGGTGTTATAGCCAATCACCTCTTCCACCTCCTCGGCATCGTCAATACCCAGCACCCTGCGGTAGTAAAACTGCAAAGGGCTGTTCACATAATCAATAAGGGCGGTGGGCGAAAAACCACGACTCGCCATTTGGTTGAGCCTTTTCAAAAGGGCGGGCGTCTTTTCCACCTTCTTTTCCGTGGGCACCTGCAAGGAAACCGGGGCTGCGATGGTTTGGTGCTCCCATTCAATGTTGGGGTTTACCCGCAACAGTTCAATCTTTAACTGGGCGATAAAACGACTGGCTTCCCCGGCTCCCCAACCGCTGTTCTGGCTGTTGTACAGCAGGGTAATGTTTTCGGCCCGTTGTAACAGGCGGTAAAAGTGATAGGCAAAAATGGCATCCTTATCCAGGTAGGTGGGTAAGCCAAATTTGAGTTTTACATCGTAGGGAATAAAACTGTTTTCGCTGCGGCCTTTGGGTAAAATATCTTCATTGATGCTGGTGAGTACCAGGTTGCGAAAATCGAGGGTACGGGTTTCCAGCATTCCCATTACCTGCAGGCCGCTGAGCGGCTCACCCCGCAGGTCGATGGTTTCGGTGGCCAGCAGTTCGCGGTAAAAGTGATAGGCGGTTTTAAGGTCGGTATGGACCTCCGGCTCGGCCAGGAGGCGTGAGAGCTGCTGAAAAAGTTTAAAGAAGGCAAAGAGCAGGTGTACCTGGAAGCTCTGGTCTTCCAGTTTATCCTTCAACCATTCACAAAAACGGGCTATGGCCAGGCACAGGTGCTGGGGCTGCTGGCGGTAATCGCGGAAAAGGGCCTGCACTTCTTCGGGCAGCTCTTCCCCGGTCCAGCCTTCCAGCTCGGGCAAAGCGAGAAATACTTTGTTTTGCTCCCGCATGCGGCTGCGCCAAACCGCAATGTTTTCGGGCCGCGGGTGCATCCGCATCCACAGCGGGTGCGCTAAAAGGTCGTTCCACCTTTGGTGGTAAAAGGCGGGGTGCCCTTCCTTTGATTTTACGGCTTTGCCTTCAAAGTGGATGTGCATTTCCCAAAGGGTGCGAAAAAAGCCCGAAACCGAGGTGTTTTTCAGGGGCAAGCCCATGGTTACGTTGAGCTTTTCAATGGGCTCCGCCAGGTGATTGAGGAAGCTGGGCAAAAGGCTTTCATCGGCCATCACCAGGGCTACATCCTGCAAATCGTTCTCCAGGTATTCCACCAAACTGGCGTTGGCGGCTATCATTTGCAGGGTGCTGCCGGAAACTGCTTTTACGGTGATCTTTTTGGGGGCTTCCATCAGGTGGCGGCCGATCCAGTTCAGTTCACCGTCTTCACGGAGGCGTTTCAGCAGCTTACTTTCGCGTAAAAACTTACCGGCCTCGTGCTTTTCATCGCGGTAATAGTATTCATCAATATCCCAGTACAGTCGGGCCAGGCCACTTTCATAAAGCTTGCTGAAGAGGGTTTCCTCGGCCTGGTTCAGGGCACTGAAGCCAGCAATAAAAACCTTTTGGTAACGCGCCTTTAAAGCGGGTATCCGGGCATCAATGGTTTTGGCCATTTCGCGATAGGCCAGGCCCTGGTAAACGCGGCCGGTGCTTTTGAGGTCATCGGTAAAATCGCGGTACAGTTGGGTGAGCTTTTCCCAAAAGCGCAGGTAATCGCGAATCATGGGTGTGTCGCTGCTTTCTCCGGGAGTAAGGTCCCATTGCTCAATGCGCTTAACATCGGCCAGGTAACCGAAGATATCCTGCGGGCGCACCAGGTGGCGGTCAATTTCATTGAAGTCGCCCAGCAGGGTACCGGCCCATTTCACAAAATCGGAAAACTCATCTTTTTGGGGAAGGTCTAACTGGCGGTAAGCCTTGTAGAGCTTAAAAACGAGTACGGCATTTTCTTCCTGCTCCCATTCCAGGTTTTCCAGTAAAAAATCTTCAATGGTAGTAATGTGCGGGGCAAAAACCGGCTTGTGAATGAGTTGGCTCAGTTCCTTTTTCAGGAACACAGCCGCCCTGCGGCTGGGCATAATCACCGCCATATCCGGCAAGGCAGCATCCTGCTGAAGCAGCTCATAGGCCAGTTGCCGGAGAAAGGTTTGCATGGTGAACTTTTAGTACCAGGGAAGTTAGTTTTAAAAAACCAACCCTCCCGGTTTAGGTCTTTGTTTATTTAACCAACTGGTAATTTCCAACCAATACCGAGGCCGAAATATGAAGGGCCTTTTCAAGCTCCCTGATCATATCCACGGTGAGTCTTTTCTTCCGGTTTAAAACTTCAGAAACCCGGCTTTTACCACCAATAAGCCCCACCAAATCCTTTTGTTTAATATTCATTTCTTCCATCCTTATTTTGATAGCCTCAATGGGGTCGGGAGCTTCAATCGGGTAATGTTGGTTTTCGTAATTATTGATCAAGAGGGTCAGAATTTCCGCTTCATCGCCCTCTTCCGTATTGGGCAAAGCGTCAAATATCAAATCCAGCCTTTCCAATGCCTTTTCGTAATCTTCCTCCGTTTTTAGGGGTCTTATCTTCATCACCTTAATTTTTAAATGTGGTCTGCATTACTCAAACTTTTCGAAACGGCTGAGGAAACGGTTCATTTTACCCCGGGTACCGATGGTATAGGTAAAGGGAGGTTTGCCTTTTACTTCGTTTCTGCGCTTTTTTAGGTCCAGTTCCTTTATGGCATCCATCATGGGCTCTTCACTGGTATAAAAGATCATTTGGTTGCGCTTGTACTCAAAGTAGAAGAATACACTGCGGCTCACCTCCAGGTACAGGTAAATTTCATCGCCCCTGCGCTTGCGCTGAATTTCCATCAGTCCCTTCATCTTTTTGTTGACGGGATATTTGCCCAGTGCTCCTACCCCGATATCGCCTTCGGAAAGGAAGGAAATAGCCTCCGGCACCCACTCCACGGTAATGTCGGTAAGCAGGATGGTGTTGCGGTATTCATCCGGGAAATCCTCGGGAGCACCGTAATTCTGTATAGCATCAAAAAACTTGCGCTTATCCTTGGCATCCAGCAGCTCATCGGCCGAAACCTGGAAGGCCTTACGGCCGAGGTTGGTCCCTTCCAAAGAAGTAGCCTGGTTGATAGCTGCCGCCATTTGCTTGAGCAAACCATCGTCAAAATGGAAGTCGAGCCCCAGTACCAGGTCCAGCACCATATCGTCTGTTTCCAGGTTGTAATCGATATTCCCCCAACTGTTGATATCCATCTGGCTGCGGTCGTCCCCAATGCTCATGCTTCCCTCCCCGTGCATTTCACAATCGGTATTGTTGAAGGTGAGGTAATTTCCTTTAGCGGAAGGGTCATCCAGTTTTTCAGCGTTTACAATTACATAGGCTCCCAGCGACTCTTCGTAATAGAGCTTACCGTTGGCAAAGAACATCTCTTTGTCAGCTGCATTCACCCTTTTGCTGAGGAAGGCCGCGTAACCGCTGATGGTGTCCGAAGCCAGGAATACCCCATTATTGAGGTTTTTGGTTTTATCATCGGGATCAACGTAGGGCAGGTCGATGATAATATTATCGGGGTCCACAATGGACTCAAAAGCAAACCAGTCGGTGGTTACCGCCTCACAGTTGGACTCAATATGGGTGTTTCCGTTAAAGGCCAGTGCTTTTCGATCGGCCCGCAAGCCTACCCGTCCGTAATAGGCAAAGTAGGGGCTCATGTAAAAGCCTTCCTCCTGGGTTATGGTGGCTTGTCCTACCGTGGTTTCGGAGGTATCTACCTTTATATTGGAAAAACGGATGGGCCAGGGCGTACCGTCCTGGTCGAGGTACTCGTAATCAGCGGAAGCGGTGTAACGCCTGCGGGAGGTAATGTCCACGGCTGCACCGTAAAACTTATGGAATTCGGTGGTACGGTTAGCCGTAATAGCGGCATTGTTCAGCGTACGCATATGTGCTTTTTGCTCAATCTCCACGTAACCGGTATCCGGGAAAATACTGGCATCCGCCACCTTGATTTCGGGCACTTTAAAGGATTTCAGCAATGAGCTTTCCAGGTAAAATTTGGTGTAACCCGCCTGGAACCGTAGCGAGTCCTGCCGTGGGTGTATGGATACCATTTCGGAGGAGGCCTGGCTGCCCTGCTTCTTTACGTCCACCGCTTTTTGCGGTATCTGCCACTTTGCATAATCCATGTAACAGATGTACTGGTTAGCCGGGAAGCTGAAATAGTCGGCCGGATCGTTCAGGTAAAAATCGCCCTGCTGTTGGTTGAAGTCCACCTTGCCTTTGGCGTTTTCCATTCCAAAACCCCATTCGGCCGCTGGGTTGGCCCTTACCCGGAAAGCGAGCTTATCCGATGAAAACTGGCGGTTGCGGAAGAGGTAATCCTTTGAGCGGGTTTCCGCATCCAGGAATTCCAAAAGACCCTTACCACGCAGAGCATTCGGACTGTGCGCCAGGGTTCCGGTAGCCCGCATACCGATGTCGTCATACATGGCAAAAGGTGTTTCCTGCGAGGTGGTGTAGAGCACATCGTTCTTGGGCTCCCAATGCAGGAATACGCCCTGGCCTACCGCGTGAGGGGTCTCCGGTCCGGTCATCTGGGCGGTGATCTCGTAATTATCGGCATTACCATTGGTACTATCCGGGAAGAAGAAAAACTCCTGCGAGGTGGCTACGGAGTTGAGATAGTCGATACGGCCATCGCCACGCAAGCCTTTATTGCTCAGGCTCAGCTTACTGGTAAAAGTTCCCTTGCCTCCGTAGGCGGCCAGCCCATTGGGCGGGGTTTCGGTGGTAAACCCAAGCGAGTAATCGCGCTGCACCTTAATGGTTTGTTGCAGGTCAGGGAAAATACCGGCACTGGTAAAGGTTCCCTCAAAAAACAGTCCCTGGGTGGTGATGTTATCGAGGCTGTCAATCTCAAAGGGTTCCAGGCGTACGTAAAACTCCTCACGATTGTACACCCCACTGAATATCTCCGGTTTATCGTAGTAGATGTAAGAGTCCTTGGCACTACGGAAAATAGGGTACTGGTCGTAGGATTGCTGGCCACTCTTATTGTTGGGTTCGTCAATCAGCAGTTCACCGGTCAATTCCTGCAATACGGTTTTTACGTTTACCAGTTGCCGTTGCCCCAGGCGGTTGGTTTCAAAGCTTTCTACCTTAAAGCGCATGGAGTCCACGTTTTCCATATTGATGCGGAAATCGTTGTAATTGAACTCAAACAGCTCTCCCCAGTAGCTGAAGCGCCCGGCTTCTACTTTACCGTCAAAGTCAAAATTGAGGTCTTTGTGCACAACAATGGTGTTCTCCCTCGGGAAGAGGCGTACCTTCTGCGAGTCACTGAGGGCAATGGTATTGATCCCCTTGATCTCCATATCGTAATCTTCCAGGCTAATGGTGGCGTTACTCCCCTGGGTGAGGTTGGAAACAAACTGGATTACATCGTAATCGCGCTTTTGCTCGTAGTTGTTGATGTAATTGAAAACCTTATCCTGTACGGTACCGGTTTGGGTTTCGAGATCGTATTTCACAAAGCCGAAAACCGACATTTGCATCATAAAGATATGGGCATTGCGGCTGTCCATGCGCATAAAGCGGGCTACCTCTTCATTGGTAAAGGTTCTTTTGCCGTAGGCATCCACCATATCGCGAAGTTGGTAGAGGGGGCTACGGTCGTTCATTCCGCGCAATTGCTCAAAGCGGTTACCGCGGTAATAGTTCTTGGACTCAAAAACCATGGGGGTTTCCGTACCCAGGTTCAGGTTACCGAGCTTTAGCTGTGGGTCGCCATTGTTCCAGGTAAGGATTTCAAAGGCTATATCCATATCGTGAAAGGAATCGGAAAAGGGAGTTTGCCCCAGGCCCTTGTTTTCGCGAATGATGTTGAGTTGCCCGTTTTCCACCAGATAACGCATGGTTACCTTGGGGTGATAAATACTGTCTTCAGCCATTTTTATGGTGAGGGCCACTTCTTCGCTTTGTATTTTATCGGTACGCAGTAAAAAGCGGTCGGCTTCGGTGCTTATAATCTTTTGGTCTTTATAATTAAAACTGAAGCGGGCCTTGGTGCTGTCGGAACCACTGCCGTAAAAGTTGGCCCCGATAACGGCAAACCCTCCTTCAAAGTCGGCACCAGGCACCATATTTTTGATAACAATATCCTGGCGGTAAGAAGTAAAACGTGGGAAGGTACTTTTACCCCGCCCCCCGGGACTGGTGAGGCGTTCTTCGAAGTGGCCCATTAAGGGTTCCTTCAAAAAAAGCAGGGTGGTGAGTTTTACGCTGTCGGCCTCAAAATCGGTTTTGGTAACGTTGATGTTATAGTTGGAGAGTTCGGCATAGGCGGAGTCTTCACTTAAGCCGGCCCGTACAAAATATACGTAGCCGCCATTGCCTTCAACCTCGTACCTGCGCGGATAAAAATTGGCTACCGTACCTTCAATGCGGGTGCTGTCGCCCTTGTACTTTCCCCAAATATCTACTCCATCAAAACTGAAGTAGGGCTCTTCTTCAAAGCCAAAGGTGTACTCGCCACTGGCCAGCCGCCAAACAATGCGGCCATCATCAAACATCACGTAGTTGTAAAACATTTGGTAGGTGGTGCGCAGGTAGTCGGAAATAATTCTGGCGGTTTTGCTAGCGGAGAGTTCCTCCAGGTCTCTCAGCCAGGGTAGCAGCAGTTTTTCTTCTTCGTTACTTTCAATGTGTACAATGGTGCGTAAAAACCAGTTCCACTGCTCGTATTCGTTAATGCGCTTTTTCAGGAAGTTGTTGCTGATCTTATATACCTCAGCCGCCTCTTCATCGCTTATGCCTTCGGTGTTCCAAACGCTGGTAAAGTCCAGCATAAGGGGCTCCATTTCCTCGTCTTTATCGGCCTTGGAATCTTTGAGATACTCCCGCACTTGCGAGGGATAACTTTCATGGTCGGGGGTAAACTTAAACCGTTGACCCAGCACCGTAAAGGCGCTGATACAAAATGCCGCTATCCATAAAAATTTAAGCCTTCCCAATGGTGTTTTAGTTTTTTGTTTTCCGGTACCAGCAGGCCACCCAGCGGTCTTCTCTTTCTTTATGCTGTAGCTCCATGCCAGCGGAGCTTGCTTCTTCATGCAAAAGGTGGAAGTCGCCTTCAAAAAAACCGCTGATAGCCAATTCCCCTCCATTGGGTAACGTTTCAATGTAAGTTTTCATGTCTTCCAGCAAAACATTGCGGTTGATGTTGGCCAGAACGGTATCAAAATGTAAACCGCTCAGGGCTTCGGCATCCCCCAGGCGGGCCTCGATATTGGTGCAGTGGTTGCGCTCCACATTTTCGCGGGTATTCTCCACCGCCCACTCAAAATTATCAATCGCCAGAATGTGATCAGCCTTTTTATAAGCGGCCAAAATGGCGAGTATGCCGGTTCCGGTACCCATATCCAAAACCTTCTTCCCCTCCAGGTCCATTTTCAAAATTAACCTCGACATCAGCCGCGTGGTTTGGTGGTGCCCAGTACCAAAGGACATTTTGGGCATTATTTCGATAATGTGGGGGTAATTTTCCGGGGTAGCATGAAAGGGCGCGCGAATATATACTTGCCCATCAATGTCGATAGGTTCGTAATGCGTTTCCCATTCTTCATTCCAGTTTTTATTCTCCAACCGGTCGGTTTGGTAGCTGATGCTGAACTCTTTGCTGGTGAAAACGGGAAGCTGCTTCAATGCTTCCGAGTCAAAATCATTTTCCAGTATATAGGCCTTAAGCCCACTATCGGTTTCTTCAAAAGAGTCGTAAGCCAAAAGGTCGAGATTGGCGAGTAAAATATCGCGCCCGGGTTCGGTGGGCTCAATGGTAAATTCAACAACCAGGTATTCTTTCATACAGTTTCTTCGGCCAGTTCAATAAGTTGAATGTAGGAATCGAGTTTGAGGGATGCCCCACCAATAAGGCCTCCGTTTACATTGGGCATTCCGAAAATTTCGCGGGCATTTTCCGGTTTTACGGAACCCCCGTAAAGAATGGGTGTTTTTTCAGCCACGTGGAGATCGTACAATTCCGAAAGGTGCTTACGGATGCTCCAGTGCATGGTTTCCGCCTGCTGCGGTGTGGCGGTTTCACCGGTACCAATGGCCCAAACGGGTTCGTAGGCGATTATTATTTGCTCCATTTGAGCGGGGCTTATGGCTGCCAAACCTCTCTCCAATTGGGTGTGCACCACTTTTTCCTGCCGCCCTTGCTGGCGTTCTTCCAGCACTTCACCCACACAAAAAATGGGTTTCAGGCCTTGTTGCAGTGCCTCCTTTATTTTTTGATTGATCACTTCATCGGTATCACCAAAGTATTGCCTGCGTTCGCTGTGACCTAGTATTACGTATTCCGCCCCGGTACTTTGTACCATTTGCGCACTGGTTTCACCGGTGTAGGCACCGCTGCTGTGTTCGCTGCAATTTTGCGCGGCCAGGTAAATGCCGGCTTCACTGGCTCCCAAGGAAAGGGGTAAGTGAATAAAGGGAACCCCCAGAATAAGCTGGCTTTTGAGATTTTTTCCTTGCAGGTACTCCTGCAGGCCACTAATGAAATCCCGGCCCTCGGGCAGGGTCATGTTCATTTTCCAGTTACCGGCTACAATAGTATTCATGCTTTGCTTTATTTGGCGGGCTCGCTTTCAGAATTCGCTGCCCTTCGTAACAAAGCTGCAAGTTAAAGGGTTTTCAGGAGCCAGGAAATCCCTGTTTCATCTTTTAGCCGCTTGTATTTTACGGGCCTTGCCCAGGCGTTCTTCCACTTCCTGAATTTTACCGCTCCAGTACTTTCGGGCCGCTACTGGATCATAGTTGGAAGCTTTACCGTACTGCATACCCGGAGGCAGTTTAAAGATGATCCCCAAATCCGGTTTGCCGTTCTCATGCAGGGTGCTTTGCATTTTTGGGTTCTTCTCCAACCCGATCCAAAAATCCAGGTGTTCTTTATAAACACCTCGCACAAACTCAAGGTGACGTATTAATTCTTCGGTATTAACCGGGATATAGCCGGGCCCGCTACACCCGCAGGAATGGAAGGTAATCCCGGTTTGATATAGGGTATGGATGTGTTCCCAGGCTTTGCGGCTCTCTTTTTTGGGAGCCTTAAAGTCCAGGCCCATATCGGCCATCAACCCACCACAATCCGGGCATTTGGCAGGCATTTCGGTTCCCGGATCAGCCGACCCTCCCCGGATGTCGGTCAGCAACCTTCTTTTAAAACTTTTGCGGCAATTAAAACAGGCCAGGTGGGGCTTGTAGGTTTTTATCGCGTATCTGCACATAGATCATCATCGAACCTCCTAAAAGTACAGTATTCCGGGTATCAAAAGCTTGTGAAGTTTACGTTCCGGCCTTAAAAATATTGGTCCTTCAACGCACCTATTATTGGTAGCCTTCCCACCAAAAACCACCGGCATCAGCCGCCTGAAAGCGGATCACCTCACCCAGCCGGGGCATGGCGATATTCACGCCTTGCCTGGCGGCCTCTTCCGAGAAACGCTGCACGGGATCTTTCCAGTCGTGTAAGGCTAAGGTAAAGGCGCCCCAATGAATGGGGATGCTGGTTTTGGCCTTTACATCAATAGCGGCCTGCACCGACTCTTCCGGGTACATATGGATGGCGTGCCAGAGCTCATTGTACTGTCCACATTCTAAAAAAGCCCAATCGAAGGGGCCCAGCTTCTCACCGATTTCCTTAAAGTGGGCATCGTAGCCACCGTCACCACTCCAATACACCCGGTGCTGATCACTGATGAAAGTCCAACCACCCCATAGGCTCTTGGCCCGGTCAAATAGTCCGCGGCCGGAAAAGTGGCGGGAGGGTACAAAGGTCATTTCAATGCCGTCCATTTGGGCAGTGTCCCACCAATCCAACTCAGTCACCTTATCGGCTGGAATATTCCAACGCAGCAAGTGGCGCTTTACCCCGATGGGTACGTAGTAATGACCCACCTTTCCCTTCAGTTTTGTGAAACTGTCGTAATCCAGGTGGTCGTAATGGTCATGGGTAATGAATACGGCATCTATGGGTGGTAGCTTATCGATTATGGCGAGGGTGTTTTTACTGTAGCGCCTGGTACGAAAGGGGCCTACCGGTGAGGTATCATCACCGAACATAGGGTCGATAAGCAGGTTTTTACCGGCCATTTTCATCAGGCCCACGGAATGCCCGAACCATATAAACTGAAAATCGGAGGTGTCGGCCTGCCAGGCTTTGCTGTCAAAGGCTTGTATCGGTAATTCTGTTTTAGGAGCCCGTTCTTCACGGTTGCTGAACTGCTTGCGGATTAAACCCGGCATGGTGCGCAGGTTTACATCCATGGTAGTTTCACTTTGGTTCACGAACTTTTCACCGTCCCATTGTTGGGATTGGGCATAGCGTTCCGCTCGTTCCTGCGTTACCCGTCCACCGAATTGAGGATTGAGCCAGAGGTAAGCTCCCCCAAAGACCAACAGGCCTCCTATTAATATTGCGATCACTTTAAGCATTTTTTTCATTTTAATCAGGAGTTAGCAGCGGGTACCAGCCCGTTGATATCCGAAGGGTGGATGATCTCTTTTGGATAACCAGAGGTGCTGAGCTTTATCATGGCCTGGCCTATTTGGGTAGTATCCACTATGGCGTTGGGCGACATCTTTTTAATCAGCCGTAAAAGCCACCCCAGGTTGTTGATAAGCACCCGGTACAACTTACTGCTGGGTTGTACGCCCCGTTTGGGAATTATACCACCGGGCCGGAACACAAAGGCTTGTTTAAAGCCCATCTTCAACAAATCATTTTCGGTTTTGCCTTTCACGCGGGCCCACATTTGCCGCCCTTTTTCGGTGGAGTCGGTTCCCTGCCCGGAAACGTAAATGAAGGTCATATCAGGATTCAAACCGTAAAGGGTTTGGGCCAGGGCCAGGGTATAATCATAGGTAAGTTTTTTATACTCTTCCTCTTCAAGGCCAGCGGCACTCACACCCATACAAGCGTAGCAGGCGTCATAGCCTTGCAGTTGTTCCGATACGGATTCAAAGTCCGAAAAATCCGGGTGTAGGAGCTCTCTGAGTTTAGGGTTTTGCACTCCCACAGGCCGCCTGCCGATGGAGAGTACTTCTGAAATTTCAGGATGATCCAGGCATTCCCATAAAACCCCTTTCCCAATCATCCCGGTAGCCCCGGTTACAATTACTTTCAGTGCCATACTGATGTTAGTTGGTTTGCTGCATCTTGCGGATTTGCGACAAGATCATTTTTTTGGGAGTTAAAGGCGCCATTTTCAGCATCAGCTTCTGGCTAAAGCCCAAGCCGGAAATTACCTCCAGCTTACCGGCCATCATAGCCTCGTAACCATCGGAAGCTACCGTGCTTGCACTGGCGGTATTCTTGAACATATCGGTTTTATCCATTCCGGATACCGCACCAAAGCTGGTTTCAGTAGCACCGGGCATCAGCGCAGTAACGGTTACCCGGGTATCGTGCAGTTCACCGGCCAGGGCATTGCTGAAGGAGGTAACGTAAGCTTTGGTGGCGTAATAAACGGCTTGTAAGGGACCGGGTACCAAACTAGCGGTGGAGGATACGTTGAGAATTCTGCCGCTGTTGCGCTTCACCATTTCGGGCAGGAAAAAACGGCTGAGTTCGGTGAGGGCTACCATATTGAGATTGATCATATCAAGATCGTCCTGCCAATTCCGTTCGTGGAATTTGCCAACCCCACCAAAACCGGCATTATTAATCAAGTATTCTACCTGCAGGCCGGCTTCTTTTACCTCATCGTATAGCTCGCGGCCTGAACCGGGTTGGGACAGATCTTTTTCAAAAACCCTTACCTGAACGGAATGCTTCTTTTCCAGTTCTTGTTTCAGTTCTTCCAATTTTCCGCGACTGCGGGCTACAATAATCAGGTCGCCCCCTTTGGAGGCATGGATACGGGCTAACTCCCTTCCAATACCACTGGATGCTCCGGTAATTAGTGCTGTGTTTTTCATTTTTTTAAGTGATTAATTACTTACTATTGTTCTAAAAAATTTTGTTTATAAATAATATTTATCAAAGAGGGCTCTGCGAATCTCTTCCATATTGGAAGGCTTTCGCAGCAATTGAGCGGTGGCCAGTCCGTCAAAAAGGATCAATACCAGCTCGGCCTCGGCCTCCGGATTGGAATAGCCCAGGTTCCTGAAGGCGTCAGCCGCAATCTTTTTCATGGGCAACGACATACTCTGGTCGTATTCATCGGCCTGCCACTTTAAGGCATAGATTAGTCGCCAGTAGTGGTGCTCACTTTTATTAATTTCAAAAGGGAAGCTCAGTATAGCGCGCAGGGTATCCTTAGGATCTTCAATCATAACCACCCCTCCCAAAAGGCTTTGTGCCCTTTCACGGCCCTGCTCCATAATGGCCTGCAACAATCCTTCTTTATTGGTAAAGTGACGGAATATCAAACCTTCAGAAACCCCGGCTTCACGCGCCACCTTACTGGTGGAAACGGCCGAATATCCTTTCTCGGCAAACAGCTTTAGGGCCGCTTCTAATATTTTTTCCTGTTTCTCAGTCATTGATAAAAGTGAGTAATCACTTGCAAATGTACGGCTACTTTTGAAACCACCAAAAAATTCCGCTATTTTCTTCAGGATTACACCCTAACCCTCGGATCGAGCCAGGCGTAGAGAATGTCCACCAGGATATTGATGAGCACGAAGGTGAAGCCAATAACCAGCACCGCACCCATTACCACCGGAAGATCCAACTGGTTGAGGGCTTCTACGATCTGTTTCCCCAGGCCGTTCCACCCAAAAATGTACTCCACAAATACCGCCCCCGCCAACATGGAGGCAAACCAACCCGAAGCAGCGGTAATCACCGGGTTCAAGGCATTTTTCAAAGCGTGTTTACGCACAATGGTACTTTCCTTCAAACCCTTGGCCCGGGCCGTGCGAATGTAGTCCTGGCTCATTTCTTCCAGCAAACTTCCCCGGGTTAATTGTATAATAACTCCCAAAGGACGAATACCTAAAGTAATGGCCGGAAGGATAAGGTTTCGCAACTGCAGATGGATGCCTTCGCCCATATCATCCACTTCGTATAAACTCCCGGTCATGTTGAGCCCGGTATATTCGGCCAGTAAATACCCGAATATCCACGCCATAAGAATGGCGGAGAAAAAAGAGGGCACGGACATCCCTAAGGTTCCGATTACGGTTATGGCGCGGTCGGCCCACGAATCTTTGAGGAGCGCGGCCATCACCCCTAAAACCACCCCCAGCAACATGGCTATTACAATACTGGCCAGGGCCAGCACTATGGTATTGGGCAGGGTTTCGCCAATAATGGAGCTCACTGTTTTGCCCTGGCTGCGAAACGACTGCCGCAGGTAAGGCCATTTAAGCACTACTTGAGTAGTACCGGTATTCACCAGGCTTTGATAAGCGGAATTTTTGAGGCTTTGCCGGGTATAATGATTTTCTTCCGCACGGTGTACGGAGATGGGGCTTAAATCATTCAGGTAGTACAAGTATTGCGTACTCAGGGGTAAGTCAAACCCGTACTTATGTTTAATGGCCGCCAATTGTTCGGAGTCTTCCCGCTGATCGAGCATCATGCGGGCGGGGTCACCGGGCAATACGGTAAAAAGGAAAAAAACAGCCGTTACCACCCCTAGCATTACCAAAATGCTGTAGCCGATTTTATTTAAGAGGTAGGGCAGCAAATGCTAGAGCAGCGGTTTTATGTCCTTCTCAAAGTCGGGTGTGTCGTTATAATGCCATTTGCCGGTCACTACCCCCTCTTTAAGCATTACTATACCCGGGTTAGAACGAATAATGGTTTTAAGCGTGGTTTCGTCCATAGTGGCAAAAGGGAAAGGCGTTTGTAGTTCGTGCCGCATTTTTTCCACATCGGCATCGAGCGATGCACTCAAGCCGATAATGGGATAGCCTGCTTCCTCTACCGAGCGGGCAAAAGTGTTGATCCGCTCATAGGCTTCTTTATCCGTTTTATGAATATTGTAAGCAATAACCATGAACACCACCGGGGCATCCAGCACCTCCTGGGTAGCATCTTCACCGTTGTAGAGGATCACAAAGTCATGCACCGGGGGCTCGTAACCGTGATGCAACACTACATTCTCGGTTTTATCGCTTTGTATTTCCCATTCCTTTTTCTTCCACCATTCTTCCGACATATACTCATCGGAGGTTACCTTTTTCTCTTCTCCGCTATCCTTATTTTTCAGGTAGTAGATGGTGCCGTATTTGGTAGGTTCCAGGCCCAGCTCTTCGGCCGATTTCATGCCTTCGGGAATACTTTTCCCTTCAGCGTAAGCCCGGAAATCCTTAACCGGTAAGTGATTGAGAACGTGGTACCCCAAAAGGCTGCACCCAATAAGGGATACTACCATAATAGCCGAACGCGCTCCGGTTGTAAAAAGGGGCTTGATGTACTTGAGATTGGTGAAAATGATTACGATGAGCACCGTAAGCACCACGTCCTTACCAAAAGATTCCCAGGGGGTGAGGGGGATGGCATCGCCAAAACACCCGCAATCGGTAACCTTATTGAAGTAGGCGGAATAAAAGGTGAGGAAAGTGAAGAATACGATCATCAACAGCAGCAGCCAGGCCGTCAGCTTTTTCCAGTGGCCCAGCAATAGGGCTACCCCCAGCAAAACTTCGAGTATTACAATAAATACGGCCAGGCTCAGTGCTAGGGGCTGCAAAAAGGGAAGGTTTAAAACGTCCGGGGCAAAATATTCATCCAGCTTAAAGCTAAAGCCCACCGGATCGTTCAGTTTTATAAGGCCGGAGAAAATGAAAAGACCTCCTACCAGTATGCGACAAATCTGTGTAATGAAGTTCATAGTTTAGTTGTTTGGTACAAAACCAACCGAAATTAAGGCTTTACTTTCTGCTTTAAAACGGCTGCTTCGTTCATTTTAATCAGGGCAAAAACAGAGTAATTCACCATGTCAAAATAATTGGCATCAATGCCTTCGGAAACCAGGGTATTTCCCTCGTTATTCTCAATTTGCTTAATGCGCAGTATTTTTTGCAGGATGAGGTCGGTAAAGCTACTGATGCGCATATCACGCCAGGCTTCACCGTAATCGTGATTTTTGCGCTCCATCAACAGTTTGGCCTCACCTGCGTATTTCTCAAACTTTTCCGAGGCCTCTTCCACTCCCAAATCGGGTTGGTCGGCTACACCTAACTCCAAATTGATTAAGGCGATAATGGAATAATTAAGAATACCGATAAACTCACCTTGCAGATCATCCGCAACAAGTTGTGTACCCTTTTCTTCAATACTGCGAATGCGTTGCGCTTTTATGAATATCTGATCGGTAAGCGATGGCAAACGAAGAATGCGCCAGGCGGAACCGTAGTCTTTCATTTTGTTCTCAAACAAGAACCGGCACTTTTGAATTACCTCATCGTACTGCTGCGAAGTATGGCTCATTTAATAATTTAGCTGCAATTGCAATTTAGCTTATGGAAACGGCCTTTACCCCAGCCGAGGGGGGAGCGAAAGATACCAATTTTACACGGAAGCACAGTCTGAATCTGGGTGGCCGTTTGCATGTTTTAAACCGGCCTTGGGTAATGGGTATCCTCAACCTTACGCATGATTCCTTCCATGCGGCAAGCCGCGCCACCCACGAAAAACAGATCCGTGAAAAACTGCGGGAAATGATAAAGGCGGGAGCGGATATGATCGACCTTGGGGCGGCTTCTTCCCGGCCGGGAGCAGCCCTTTCGGAACCCGCCTCAGAAATGGAAAGCCTGAAACCGGCCCTCGAAATACTACGTACGGAATACCCCGGCCTGCCGGTATCGGTAGATACTTACTGGAGTGATGTAGCGCGTTTTGCGATTGACCACGGGGCTCACCTGATCAACGATATTTCGGGGGGAAGTATCGATCAAAAGATGTTCCTCACCGCAGCGGAACTAAAAGTTCCCTACGTACTGATGCATATAAAGGGGAAACCTCAGGATATGCAGCACAACCCGGGCTATAATGACGTTTTCCGGGAGGTTTGCTATTATTTTTCTGATAAGTTAAGTCAACTGCTGGAGCTGGGTATGAACGATATTATTCTCGATCCCGGTTTTGGTTTTGGTAAGACCGTTGAGCACAACTACGACCTTTTTAATCACCTGCCTGATTTTCAGATGTTCGGGCGTCCGCTATTGGTGGGCATCAGCCGGAAAAGCATGATCAATAAGGTTTTGGACATCAGCTCTCAGCAGGCTCTAAACGGCACTACGGTATTAAATACTATGGCCCTTATGCGTGGAGCTTCCCTGCTTCGCGTTCATGATGTAAAAGAGGCGGTAGAAGCAGTGAAATTGGTTACATTCACCCAAAATTTACCCTGATGTCCTTCATCGACTTTAGCGTTCTCGATATTATCGACATTGTTTTGGTGGCTTTTCTACTTTACCAACTGTACCGCCTTATTAAAGGTACCGTAGCCATCAATATATTTTTAGGGGTAGCCTCTATTTACCTGATATGGAAGCTGGTAGAGGCCTTACAGATGGAGTTGCTCAGTGAAATACTCGGCAAGTTCATAGGCGTAGGTGTATTAGCCTTGGTCATCGTTTTCCAACAGGAGATCAGGCGCTTTTTGCTGGTATTAGGCTCTACTAATTTCACCAGACGCAGGAAGTTTTTAAAGCAATTAAAATGGTTGCGCAGTGATGAGCAGGAGCTGGACCTGGAAGAAATAGAAGTGGCCAGCATTAATATGTCCAAAAATAAAACCGGGGCTCTCATGGTCATAGAACGGCAAAGCCAATTGGGTTTTTACAGCGAAACGGGTACCCTCATCAACGGCCGCTTGTCATCACGAATGTTGGAGGCGGTGTTCTTCAAGAACGCTCCCCTACACGATGGCGCGGTTATTATTAGTGGCGATCGAATTGTAGCGGCCGGCTGCATTTTGCCGGTTACCGATAAACCGAGCATTCCCCGCAGGTTCGGTCTGCGGCACCGTGCGGGTATAGGGGTAGCTGAAAAAACCGATGCCCTGGCCATTATTATTTCGGAGGAAACCGGGGATATTTCCATGGCCCTGGGCGACATCTTTCAAAATAAAATTGAACCCTCGGAATTCGGTGAAAAGCTGAAGGGTTTCCTGGAGAAGTAATACCCTCCCCTCCGGTATTTTCACGGGTTTTTATTCCAGTTAGGCGGCCTGGCCTAAGTATTAAGCCACATATAATATTCCCATAACCTGAAGGTGCCTGAGAATTGCGCATTTTGTGTTTTTATTGAAATCGCTTGAAAACAAACTGCTCATCAACAAAAATGTGCTTCTCATTGAAGATGATGAAGTACATCAAATGCTCCTTCAACTTATGCTGCAAGGCCAGGGGGCACAGGTAAGTGTTCAGCCAGACAAGGATCAGGCTCTTACGATGATTACTCAAAAACCGTTTGACCTCATTTTGATGGACACCCGGCTCGGCAAGGTCAATGCCTTAAGCTTTACACAAATATTGCGGGCCAAAATGCCGGTGGATATTCCCATCATTGGTATGTCCAGCGTTGACCTGCAAGGCCGGGGTATTTACAGCGGGTTGGACGAGGTATTGATACGCCCGGTGGAGTACAGTCATCTTATTAAAGCTATCCGCAAGCTGGGAGGCCGGATGAAAAAGCTGGTTTAAAGCTCTATTTGGTAATAACCTTCGCTTAAATCCTTACACAAAACCCTATTTTCCAAAGCCCATTGTTTCCAGCTTTCGCGTTGGCTATTTCGTATTTGCTTTAACAAGACCACTGTAGCAGGTACTTCTTCCAGAAGGGGTTTCCCGCTTTGCCGGTCGATTAGCCACACATCGGCCGTGGGAGCTAATTCATAACCGGGCCGGTATTTCCAAATGGTATGATTTTGAAAATGGATCAGCCCGTTTTCACAGCGGAAATAGTGATTCTCAAAATCCTCTTGCCACCGTACGTTTTCCAGGTTCAAAATATTATTCGCCCATACATGATGGCGGATGTGAAAGGTGAGCGCATCCTCATCGCTTTGCAAGGCCGAGTCGGCCAGCAACACCCCCCTACCTGCGCTTAAAAAGCTGATTGCCGCATTTTTTCGAAGAGCGTAGAAGGTAATTTCCGAACGGTTTTGTAGCTGATAATTCTCTATCACTTGCATGGCAACCAGAAAAACAGCCATAGCAACGGTAGCGCGTAATCGCCATAGTTTACCTTGAAAGAGCCAAGCAAAACCAAAGCCGATCATGAGGTAGATCAACACCATTTCCAACCGTGAAATATGGATCTGATCGATGAGAAACCAGGTCCAGCCTTCCACCCATTCCACACTTTTATTCATGAGTTGCAAAACCAGGTTGTAGAGGTGTATGAGCGGCTTTACCAGCCATCCTGATGCCGACAATATAAGCCCGACCAAACCGATGTACATTAAAACCGTAACCAAGGGTATTACCAATAAATTGGAGATCAAGAAAAGAGCGGGAAACTGATGAAAGTAATAAAGCCCGAGTGGAAAAGTGGCAATCTGGGCGGCCAAAGACACGGTAGTGATCGTCCAAAGCTGTTTCAGCACCCATCCCTTGGGATTCAGCATCCCCTCGAAGCGGGGTTGCAACCAAACAATTCCCAAAACAGCCAGGTAACTCAATTGAAACCCTACCTCGAAAAGGTAAGTAGGTTTAATGATCAATAGTACCATAGCCGAGGCCAACAGCGTATTGTAGATGGAGGTAGGCCGCTTAAAAGCAGTACCCACCGCTACAAAACTGAACATGGTTGCTGCACGTACTACCGAGGGCGACAAGCCGGTAATCATGGCGTAGGCCCAAAGCAGTAGCACCAACAGGGCAGTACGGATTACTTTACCGTGTTTTACCCGGTCCACGAAAAAGAGGAGATAATAGGTAAGCAGGTACACAATGCCCACGTGCAAACCGCTAACGGCTAAAACGTGCGTGGCCCCTGCCGCAGAATAAGCTCGCAACACATCATCCTCAATATCATAACGGTAACCCAATAATAGAGCCTGGGTAACCGTCCGCTCTTTGGTTGAAAGGGGCCATTTGCGGATCACATCCAGTAAGTAGGTTCGGGCTTTAATACTCCAGCTTTTGAGGTTGTGGCCCTGATATTTTTCCGTCAACTTCCAACTCCGTGCTGGTAAATAAGCCTGAGCATAAATGGCTTGAAGGTTCAGGTAATTTTTATAATCGAATTCGTAGGGGTTTTGGGGGCCTTGAAGGGGGTTCAGCTTTCCCCTGAACGATATCCGGTCACCGTAACTCAAACGCATGGCCAAACTATCCTTCTCAAAATACAGCAACACCTTGCCGGTGGATGGTACGGCCTGCCGCTCATGGTAACGCGCCTCTAATTCTGCCTTAGCCTTAATGGTTTTTTCACTTGCGGTTGGGTGGCTGATAATTTTTAGTTTATAGGCGGAACCTGGCTCCTGGCTACGGTAATGATGTGGTAAGTGATGCTGCCCCTGCCCATAACTCAACACCAGACCCAGGGAAAGAAAAACGGCAGCGGCCAAAACCCCAAAAGCCTTACTTTTACGCAGCGTGGGCTTTTTGAGCACCAGGCCACTGACCAGAAGCAAGAGTGCAGAAATACCCAAAAATGCCAAGGAAAAGGTGATGGATACTTCAAAAAAATTGGCCCAAAGTATGCCCGCTGAAAAGGCAATAAAAACCTGGAAAAGAGGATATCTTTTGAGCGCCACCTTTTTGTTTAAAAGGTAACCAAAAAAATAAAAGACGTTGTGCACCTAAAATCACTACCTCCAATCTTAGTTCTGATCACCAGTATAGTTTTTGGCTCGGCTGCCGTGGCGCAACGAAATGCCATTCACCTGCACCTGGGCTACCACTACAATCCCAACAACTTTTACCTTTCTCCCGCTGAGCTGGACAGCTCCTTTTCACCTAACCAGGCACTGCGCTTTGGGGCACGCCTCAAGTACCAGTCTTTTTTCAATGAAAGTGCTAAATGGAGCTGGCACTTGCAGGCAGAATACAGTTACCGCTCACTATCCTACCAGTTTCAAACCCCTTTTACCGATAACCAGACTTTTAGAGGGGAATTGGAAGCGCGCTACCTGGACCTGGGCGGTGGTGTGGGCGAACGGTTTGACTTGCCCAAAGGGATTCGTCTGGGATGGTGCTTGTCGGCCATGGTGGGCTTTCCTCTACAATCCGATACGGCTACCGTCCAAAATCAACCTTATCCCTACCGGAGAGCAACTGCTTATTTACCCTATTTTCAGTTAGGCTTGGTGGCCGAAAAGATCTTCAGCCAGGGTGAAAAAGGCCATTGGGTGGTGGGGGTTGAGCCTATCTTGAGGGCCTTCACCCGCCCGCTTCACCAAGGGGAGACGGAGCAGGGAATTTTTGGTGGCCTGGGTTTTAGCTTTGGCGTAGGCTACGTTTTTTACTAACGGTAAAACAAAAAATATTCGTCAGGTTCATATAATACACTTTCGTAAATGCCTAAAACCCAAGTATAGCTAGTCCTTACAGTATTTTCGAACTCAGAAAACCTCTTACACATTTTTCCATTTTCTGCTATTTAAGTACGTTTGCCTTTGAATTTGTTTTTAAAAAGTTTTTAAAATGGTGACGGCTAAATTAGTTTTATGGACTTACCACAACCCAACAAAAAAGGGTTACCCAATAAAGGTTCTTGTTACAAAAAACCGAAAAACCAAACCCTACAACTTAAAGCTCTATTCAAGTTTGGAAGATTGGAATACAGAAGCAATGGAACCTAAAAAGAGCCACCCGAGATATTTATTTGTAAGGAAACAGGTAAGGAAGATTAAAGGCCGCATTGAAGAGTTGTTAGAAGATGCGTATGACAAACGATGGTCTAAGGAACAATTTATCGAAGCTCTTGACGGGGCTGAACAATCAAAAAAGTCAAGCCCTAAATTTTTTGAGTTTGGTGATAAAAGGGTGCAAGAGCTTAAAGATTCGGGAAGAAATGGTACGGCTAAAATGTACGCTTCCTGTTTAAGTATCCTACGGGCCTACAATTTGGGGCAGGACATTTCTATTGAGGATGTGAATTACACTTTTCTAAACAACTTCAAATTAGCAGAATTAAATAAAGGTACCTCCCCTAACTCATTGGGAACCTATCTAAAGATTTACAGAGCCATTTTTAACGAGGCTATTCACAGGTCACTTGTTACCAAAGAGAACTACCCTTTCTCCAGGGGATTAATTCCTAAGAAGACAAAGACCCCTAAAAGAAATATCAGCAAAGCAGACATAAAGAAACTTGAAGATGCCACAAACCTTTCCGGCAATCGCCTGCACGCCCGTAATTATTACCTGTTGATGTTTTACTTTGGAGGAATGGATTTGATTGACATTTCTAATCTCACCAAAGACCATCTTTCAAAAAACAGAATAAAGTATTTCCGAACTAAGTTAGAAAATGGTGGAAATGAGATCGACCTTAAAGTATTCAAAAAAGCCAAAAAAATAATTGACTTTTATTCTGTAAATAATTCCAAATATTTATTTCCAATTACTAGTAGCTTAGAAAACTATGATGAATATTACCGGCAGTATAACGCAATAAAATATCACCTCAATAAATTAGGTCAAGAACTCGGCATAGAACTTAAGTTGACCAGTAAGACCGCGCGCCATAGCTTTTCAACTATTGGTAAACGCCTTTATACCGACCCGGAAATGCTCAAAGAGCTAATGGGCCATGAAGGCAACGAGGTAGCGGATGTTTACAAAGACCGGTTCCCACAAGCCGACCGCGATAAAGCCCACTGGAAGATCATTGAGACTTAAGCCGGAACGAGCCATTGAACACTATTGAGCAACAGGTAATCACCATCGTTTAAAGGGTCGAGAGTGGTTACCTGTTCATTTTCAACTTTAACCCAATGCAGGGCCGGGGTATCGGTATTATCCACGCGGGTTATTCCCTGTAGAACCGGATAGGGTGCGCTGTAGGCCACCGGAAAAGAAGCAATCACCTGACCGGCCTCAATGGTTCCCCCTGAATCATTGGCCAGGCCACCGGATATTTGAACCTGTAAGCCGTCCTGGACAATTTGCACCGGGTTGGCCGGGTATTTTTGGGAGGTTGGCCCGGCTGGTGCAACGGCAGCCCTGGACTGGTTGGTGTTATCCAGGTCAATCCAAGCCCCTTGTTCCCGTTTTTGCCCCTGTATCTGGCCATCAACCACTTTAAAACGAAAAGAGCCATCCGTAGCCGGGTCACCAAAATAAAAATGATCGTTAAGGCCGACCTCAATATCACCAACTACATCCAGTTTGGACGAAGGGGTAAGGGTACCCAGGCCCATATCATAACCTACCGGAAAAACCACGGTGTTTTCCTGTTCGGGGGCGGTATCATTGCCCACTACAATGGTATTATTTACAGGCGGAAGGTCGCCAGGGTGTTCGCTTCCCACCGTATTGATTCGGTGACCAATATGGATAACATTGTCCGCTTGGAACCCGCCTTGCTGATCACGGGTAAAACCCGAATAAGTACCAATCAGAATACTTTTTTCAAGAGAACTATACAAACCGCTTTCAAAACCGATGGCCACCACATCTTTATGATCACCATTGGCCAGGGAAAGGGCATGACTTCCCAGCCCCAGGCAACGGGTATAATTGCGCCTTACCCCTCCAAAACTGCCCGTGGCCTTATTGATGCCCGCGAAGTTCCCGAAGAAACAGGAGCGGTAAATATGGTCGTTAAAACTGGCCGCAGATTGTCCCACCAGCAGGGAAGAATTGATTTTAAGAATATCCCGCCCCGCGCTGGAACCCACAGCTACCATGCTGCCGCTGTCATCCAGGGCCGGGTTTTCCTGGTACTCTCCCGAGTAAGTCCGGGATTCACGGCCACTACCTGCTCCCAAAAGGGTACTTTGCGCACCTCCGAAATCCCGGCCCGCTCCATAACCGTAGAAGGCATTCACTCCATAAAGACCAGGATAAACCACCCCCTGGCCGCATTCTTCACCAATATATAGATTATAGCCCCCATCGTAAGCCCCGCCATTGTCCCCGCCATCGGAAACAAAACGCGCCCCCAGGATTTTCACAATATCGTCTTTGAGTTCCAGGGCATCGGAAACCTCCAAACCGTCTTCGGTAGGAGACACCACAAATACCTTGGTGGCGTTACCTGGGTAATCTCCGTTTACGTCCCCTAATTCCAAAAAGCCGGATTGCCAGCGTTGGCCTAAAATCCGCAGGGCTTCCAGGATATGATCGAATAAAGGTTTTTTAGGTGCTGCCATGCTTACGGTTTGTTTTTGCTTTGTGATAGGATTTAATGCGTTTGGCGATGTTCCAGAAGCCGATCACCACGGCCATCAGGGCGGCCAGGAATTGCAGCCATACGGTGATACCCGCCAGGCTGATCAAAAGTGCTACGACCTGTACGGCCCAAAGAGTGCCTTTATCCATTGCTTAACCGAAATAAGGTTCCGGGTCAACCAGGATGCCCGCCAAACGGAGTTCCAGGTGAATATGTGGTGTAGCCCCCGGATAGCGTTCCCCAATATCCTGGGCTTTCCCTATAGGGTCACCCTTTCGGATGGTTTGCCCTTTGGAAACCGAAGGTTCCAAATAGAAAATTTTGACCGATACCCCCTTAAAATGCCCGGTGCCCAGGAGTAAAACGCCTTTCCAGGAATAGTCATCCCCGTAAGGGAAGGCCAGCCTTTTTACAATGCCGTCAATCGGGCTGAACACTTCCTGGCCTTTGGCGAGTTTAATGTCTAATCCTTTGTGTTTACCGGAACCCCGGGAAGCCCCAAAGTGTCCGCAACCTTTCGGGTCGCACTTTCGAAGCAGGTAAGGGAAAGAAGGGCGATTCATTAAGCGATTAGCCATCAACGCCTTTTCCAGTTTCTCCTTTTTCTTTCGTCTCGAAATCCAGAACATAACCAGGGTTGTAATTAGGATAAGGGCGGTTATAGCCCCAAAGAGCGCAGGCCGCATTCAAATTGATTTAGTTGTACCAGTTCGGCTTTGGAGCCGTCCCCGAAAAATTTCACCGTCCAGCAGTCCGGCAACTTATTTTTCCAACCCCCGGTTTCGAAGATTTGCCAGGCCGCTGCATTGTATTTTTCGGTTTCGTTTAAGTCGAACCAGCGGGCATCCCAGCCGAGTTCTTCCCGTTCAGCCCAACCGTTAATGTTGCGTGTCCATTCCTGGATTGCATTTTCCCAGGCTTCCCGGATTTGCTGAGGGGAGGCGGTCATTTTGTTTTTCTTTTTCCCCAAAACCCCGGTGAAGTACAATACGATGACCAGGGCAATCACGCTTCCGGCAATGATGTAGGTCTTTTTGTTCATGCTTAGACTTGGTTTCGGTTAAACTCTGGTATATGGGCGAAGAAGCTGAGTGCTTTGGTTAGCTCGTCCCCGTCAAAATCATCGACTATCCATTCTCTGAGGTACACCCCGTTTACCCCGGAACAGTTGTTGGCCGGGTTGAGCCGGTCTAGTAATGTTTTACAAGGTGGCCTGCCATAGGTGGCATTAAAAGCATTGTGAACCACCGTTCTTTGATCTTCATTGAGGGGTTCCAGGAGAGAGAAAAAGCGGATTTCTGAGGTTCCGGCCCCCTTCATGGATTGGTAAAGGGCATCGGCCACAGGTTGGGGGTTAAAGTCTTCCGGTACATTGTCCCCGTTAAAGGAAGCATTGTACTTGGTCTGGTGGAAATCCTGAAGGTTTTTTTCCTCTCTGGCTTTCTGGCGTTTCCGGTACCAGTACCAACTGATTACCGCAAGGGCTATAATCACCAGGGTTATCCATACCGCTTTATTTTTCAGTAGTTGTTGCATTACAAGCCTGTGTTTATGCCGGTTAAAAATTCAAATTCATCGGTGGTCAGGTGGGGTACCAGGTCGGAGTAGGTATAAGAGCGTGAACTACCGCTGAGGGTTTCCTCTAAAATGAGGGGGTCAACCCCGTACAAAAGGGTGTTTTCGTTGATCTGCCCTTTTTGTATTTCCGTAAGCCGTTTTCCGTTGGTGTTCATCTGCAAAAAAAGTTTGGAGCCGTTCTGAAGCAGAAAGGCCCATTGGGTTTGGTAGTAAAGCGGGCTGTAGGCCGAAGTGGTACTGACCTGGAAGGAAGTACCGCAAACACAATTCATGGCTCAGGCTTTAAAAGCAACGATGACCGCAATGGCCAGCACTACGGCAATGATCACCCAGGTTTTATTGGTTTCCTCTTGTTTGGCCTTGTCGATATAGGCCGAGATAGTCCCGTAGCGGGCGGATTCCCTTTGAGCGGCTGCCAAATCACGTTGGGCCTCGGCTGAAGCCCTTTGGTTGGAGAGAGCCTGTTTTTCCTCTTTGGTCAGGAAAAGATCATCAACAAACCCCAGGACAGGGCCAGCCACCGCCCCTAATATCGCGCCCAATGCCATCGGTCAGGACTTTACCAGCATGAAAAAGACAATGACCAACAGGACAAATCCCCCCAGGATATACACCACCGTATTATTGGTGGAGCTGGGGGGTGGGGCGTACCGGTCGGTGCCGGTATTGCCTCCTGAACTGCCGTCCGTGGCATTTCCCTTGGACGTTTGGAAAACCCCCAATCCAAAATTCAGGAAGCTGTCTAGGCCATCGTTCCAGTCCCAGCCGGAGCCTTCGTGTGGTGATACGCCCCCTTGTCCGGTTTCAGCGGTAGCCGTGGTACCGGTATCGCTATTTATGCCCTCTAAGGGGTCTTTAATGGTTCTGCTATCGGTTCGGGTCATTTTAGTTGCTTTTAATCAAAACGAGTATCATTAGGAGCAGGGCCACCGCTAAACGTAATACGGTGACCTCCTGCATAAAGCCGGATTTACGTTGGCAGGGGCAGCTCATATCTTACCCGTTTTTTTGTCCCTGGATTTCACGGGCGGCTACGGCAGCCACGTTGAAAATCCCGTCAATTTCCATTGTCAGGGTGAGGGTAGAACCAGGCACTACCGGGATTTCCATTTTGGTTTGGTCATCCAGTTGTACGGCCCTGCGCACGGTTACCACGTTATCCTTTTGGGTGTACTCATCGGTAAACTGAGAAAGGGCAATGTTCTCATCCCCCAGGTTACGGAACGGGCTGTCCCTTCTCAGGTTAAGGATGACTTCGGTTTGTTCGCTGGAATTGGATTTGAATTTCATTTTACGCACCGACACGGGGTTGCGCTCGATGAAGTTCAGAAAGTGTTCGATTTGTCCGGGGGAGCCTGCCCCGTTCAGTGAGGTAATGCCCTCGCCATCTTCTTTGGCCTGGAAATCCCCATCGGTCACAATGCCGGTTTCAGCTTTTAGGCCGCGCCCTAAAATGAAGGTGCGGGTTTCGGTGGCGTGGGTGTTTCGGATGGTTAGGGTGTAGGGTCTTATGTTTTTCATATTCCTTTAGAGTTTTGGTTTTAGGAGGTTTCCCGGTCAACGTTCAGTGTTTCCTTTTCATGGCCTATGGAACCATCGGGGTAGAACTTGACTTTTTTAAAGACCAGGGCCGCAATCAGTTTTACGATCAGGCTAGCGATGACAATGGAGACAATCATTTTCCAGTTTACACTCATACTTTTTTGGATTGTATTGGAGGGCAAACCTAAAGGGTCATGATAAAGGTGTTCGCAAAAATTGAAATGAAGTACCGGAAACTGTGGGATATTGAAAGTAATTAGGTTTAATTTTACTCTTCAATTATAATTGATAAACAATGGACCGTCAAGAAACACAACGTAACACCCAGGAAGTTTTCAATTTTGTTTGGGGAAGAAGCCTTAGTAATTCGATACTGCTAAGGGCCTTAAAAGAGCATTATGTGCGCGCACTAGCTGAGATAACGGGGAAAACGGAAGGTGAAATAAAAGGTGAACTGGACATTATCATCGAAAATAAAAAAGAGGAATTCGAGAAGGAAAAGCAAGAATTTTTAGCAAAAAATGATAAAAGTATGAACTAAATTATAGCAGGAGTGAAGTTATTTTTTTGTATTCTAGCTATTCAATCAATAGCTAAACCTTTATTACAATGCAAAAAATATACTTAGCAGCCCTGCTTTCAATGGGATTTTTCACGGTTTCAAATGCTCAGATCACCAGCGAAGCCGAATTACAAAGCCAAATGATGGTTCCTACCTATGGGATAGGTGAAATATTTGAAGCGGGTGACACTCTTTACCCACCCGATACCACTACCCAGGAAGGGAAGAAAGCATACTACCGTTGGAGGTATCGGATAGAAGGTCGCAATACCTATCCGGGAGTCACGCGAAGTTCAACGGTGTATGATCTGGCCAATTATCTGCTTACCACGGATTACTATACCTTTTGTAACCAGGGGCCTTCCAGTGCTCCCTGGACGGAAGTAGGTCCGGACCCACAACCCGGAGACAGGCAGGCCATTGGCCTGATCAGTACGGTAGTTGCCGACCCCAATAACCATAACACCATTTACGTTGGTACGGTAGAATCCGGGATATACAAAACCACTGATGGCGGGACCACCTGGATTAACATGCTTGAAAATACCAGTTTGGGCACAATGGCTGGTTTAGGCATCGCTCATATTGAAATGGACCCGAACGACCCTAATACCCTCTTGGTGGGAGTAATCACCCATTCCTTCAATATACCCAGTGACTGGGCTGGCACTAAAAAAGGCTTTGGCGTGTTGAAAACTACCGATGGTGGGCAAAGCTGGAGCGTAGGAGAGTGGATAGGAGGTAATGACGATTATTGGTATGTGCAGAAAATCATGTATCACCCTACTAATTCCAATATCGCGGTGGCCATTGGTAATAAAACCATTTACAAAACCACCAATGGCGGGGATGATTGGAATTTGGTATATACCAATCCTACTCAGGAGCGATCTATTTTCATTGACATTGAATACAATCTGAGCAACCCCAATATTGTAATGGCTTCTACACGTCTGATCGGTGAGGGGTTGCTGAATGTAAGCAATCATGCGGCCCAGGTGTTCAGCTCCACCAATAGCGGTAATTTGGGAAGCTGGAACGAGGTGATACTGCCGACCCCCACACAAAGCGATTCTGGCTGGGCTGCGGGCATAGCGATGGACGTATCCCCTGCCGACCCTTCCCAGGTGTATTTACTCTACACCAATTATTGGGGGCTTCAATCCAATAACCGATGGCATGATTATGAGCATAATCACCTTCTGAAAACCCCGGATGGCGGTCAGAGTTGGGTCCTGGTGATGGATACAGTCATGAAAAATTTTGCCAATCCGTATAGCTTGATGGCCTACCGGTTTAATGGTGGTTTCCGGGAGTTTGAACTCTCTGATCACGACCCTGCAACATTATATATCGGTGGTTTCAAATTTGCCAAATCCATCAATAGTGGAGCTACTTATGATCATGGGCCGTATAGGTATGCTCCGCCCGATCAGTTTACACATGGTGATGTGCGTGACATACACAACCTCGGATATATCAATGGAGAAGATCAATTCCTGATTGCCAATGACGGAGGTTTGAGCAAAACCGAGAATAGCGGACAGAGTTTCAGCAACCTCAATGGTACTGGCCTTGGCATCGCTCAGTTTTTTGGTTTTGATGTGTATCGCGGCTTTGATGAGCGGCTGATTGGCGGAGCCATACATAATGGTATTTCAGTGAAACGGCCCCAGGGGTGGCTTTTATTCCGGCACGGAGGAGATGGGGACTGGAGCGAGATTGATCACCTTGCCGGAGAGGAAGAAGATACCACCTATGGGGTTATTAACGGTGATTTTGAAATTTTTATTCACCAGGGTGCAATAGAAGTAAATGATACTCTGTACGCCAGGCAACCCTCGGGCTTATACTTTTACCGGGGCCAGAAGCTGATGATGGACCCTGCCAACCACAACCGGGTTTACCACTTAGCTAAAGACATTAACCGTTATGACAGGCGCAGCAATTCATGGGTGACCTACTTTAATGCCCCTTCCAACCGGGATGCCAATAGCGGGGTATCGGCCCTGGCCTTCGCTCCCTCCGACCTTGATCGGGCCTATGTAGCCTACCAGGGAATTTCCTGGGGAGATCCCATAAGCCAACGTTTTTTCCGCACTTCCAACGGAGGCAGTTCCTGGCTGGATATTACCGACCGGATTACCTACAACAACTCCACCACCATTTACACTTGGACCTGGATTAGCGATATTGTAGTTGACCCCCAGGATGCCAACCACCTTTTTGTGTCCATTAAAAACTACGGTAAAGATGGTGCCAACCCCAGCCAGGGGAAATTCCGGGTTATGGAGTCCACCGATGCCGGAAATACCTGGACCGATATATCCACCGGCTTAAAACCCATTCCGGTAAACGACCTGGAGTACATTGAAGGAACCGATGACCTTATTTTTGCCGCTACCGATGCCGGAGTATATTACTGGGACAAACCCAACCAAACCTGGCAGTGCTTCAGTAATAGCCTACCCAATGCCATTGCCATTAACCTGGAACACAACCGCTGCACCCAGGAGCTGTACGTATCTACCCAGGGCCGGGGTATATGGAAAGTGGATATGAAAGGTTGGCTAAGACCCCAGCACCATATTTATGACTACACGGTATGGGACTACGACCGCTTTATGGATGGCGATATCATCGTTCACCCCAATGCCGAACTGTACATCAGTGCCAAAATACACCTGGGCCATGATGCCCGTATCCTCATCGAACCCAACGGCAGGTTGGTTTTAAAGAATAAAGGCATACTCACCTCCGGCAACTGTAACGAAAACTGGAGCGGTATATGGATGGAAGGCCAGAGCAGCCAACCCCAACAGACTGCCTACCAGCCCAAACTCATCCTGGAGCCCGGCTCTGTAATTGAATATGCCGAACAGGCCATAAATACCACTGCACCGCCCACCGGCAGCAATTGGGTGGTTTGGGGAACCCAGGGAGGTATCATAGATGCGGAAGGAGCCGTTTTTCGCAACAACACCCGCGATGTTAACCTGCTTTCCTATACCTCACCCACCAACCAGGCTTATAAAGCCAGCTTTAAAAACTGCGAGTTTGAACGCGATTCCAACTACCGCAACCCCTCACTGATGGCCCACATTAGTATGATGGGAGTAGAAGGGGTGCTTCTTCAAGGCAACCGGTTCAACTTCGATATAAGCAACCAGCCTGCTTTTAAAGATAACGGGGAAGGCATTTACGCCCTCAATGCTACCTTTATTTGCGACCGGAGCAGCACCAATAATGCTTCTTTTAGTGGCTACCGCGATGCCATCCGTGCCCGGAATGTATTATGCGCCAATACGGCCCGGCCCATTGAAATTAACCGGACGGTTTTCAATGATAACACGCATAGCATTTACCTGAGCGAGGCCCAATACGCCAAAGTAAGCCACAACTCAGTACACGTGCCCAATGTGGCCGTACACACCCACATCAACGCCCCGGCAGTGTTCCAGCCTGCCCTTTACGGTATCTACATGGACGGTTGCCAGGATTTCCAACTGTATGAGAACGTTTTGTTTACCGATGGGCAAAACGGGGCCATTGAAACCACCGGTTTGATTATCAAGAATTCCGGGCCGGTGGCCACCGAAGTCTATCGGAATATTATTGACGGCTTTACCGTGGGCCTGGAAGCCATTGGTAGAAACCGTGATGCCGGGCTAACGGATGTTGGGCTGCGATTGAAGTGCAATGATATAGGCTACGTCAAAGGGAATGAATACGATGTGTTCATTGCCCAAGCTAATAGCCACCCGGAAAACGGAATACAGGTATTTCAAGGAAAGCCAAACATTTTCTCTGGAGCCGAACTGCCTAATAACTTGTTTACCCCTAATGGCAAACCCTTTACTAGTAATTTCCAGAATGAAGAGAATAGTAGTGTGGCTTATTATTATGGACAGGGAAATATCCGCTTGGAACCTCTTCAAGCAGTTGGTATATTGAAAAGTGGACTATCTGAGGCAGTTGATATGACAACTCATTGTCAGCCCCGCCCGCTGGCTCCACCTTCCAACATCACTACGCTCAACCAGGAATTAAGCCAGGCCGAAACCGACCTGGGCAATGACCTTGGCTTGCGGGCGCAATACATTGACGAAGGTGCAACTCCACAACTGGAGGCGCAAATACTCTTTGCCAGCAGCCAGCAGGAGTACCAGGATTTGTACATCGACCTGATGGAAATTGCCCCCTATGTATCAGACGAGAACCTGATGAATGTAGCGCAAATTGAGGATTACCCCGAACTGGCCCTGCGTAACATCATGGTAGCCAACCCCCACGCCAGCCGCAACCCGGAGATCATGGAAATACTATACCTGAAGGAACCACCCCTTTCACAGCAAACCCTGGACGATATTGAAGCTGGGGAGCAAACCATTACCGCCAAGGATGTTCTGGACATGGATATTATGGAGGCCCAGGCTCGTAGTGAGGCCGCCACTTTGCAGATACTGGCGTATTACCGCGAACAGGAGCAATACGGTAGTATAAAACCTCATTTATTGAGCAGGGACGAACCCCATTTCCATTACAGCCTGGTGGACTACCACCTGTCAAGGGCTGAGCTGGCCGAAGCGCAACAAGTCCTGGACGATCTCCCCACTAAATGCGTAATGGAAGACCAGGATTGGCTGGATTACCAGGAAATGACGGAATATTACGATGTGGTAAAGTACCTGGATTTAAGCGACCCCGAAGCCCTGGGGGGCGAAGCCGCTACCACTTTAAACACCATTGCGGCCTATGAAGGCGATGGTCCGGCTTCAGGCCGTGCCCGGAATACCCTGGCCCACTATGGGCAGCCCACCACCTACTTTGAGCCGGTGTATATGCCGGGCGGGCAAGGCAAGAAAGCCAGCGACCCCCAACCCGAACGCCCGGAATCCGCAATCAGTGGCTTTAGTTTGAGCCCCAATCCTTCTGAAGGCCATGTAATCCTGCGTTGGGATTGGTTGAATTCCGGTTTGAACGAGGGTGAGATCACCATAAGAGTTTATGACCTGAAAGGAGCTTTAAGGGTAGAGAAAAGTGCCAGTGCGCAAAACAACACTCAATTGATCAATATGGAAGCTTTACCAGAGGGTGCTTATCTGGTGCAAGTGTACCAGGAAAACAGGCTCTTGCATAAAGAGAAACTGATCAAGGAATAACATGATTTTAGGTTAGGGTAAGAGGGCTACTTGCATCAAAGTGAGTGGCCCTTTTCAAAAACGTATCTTTGAATATAATGTATCTGGTCCGTACACTACTAATCCTGCTGTTGTTTCCCATTATCATGGGTGGACAGACAGTTTTTAATAATGCATTCAGTGTTGGAGGTAACCTGCTAACCGAACTACTAATTACAGATACCACCTATATCACAGCCGCAATTAACAATCAAGACAACAAGAAATTAGATTTTTCCATATTCGATTTACAAGGGAATCTCATAGATACGATCAATTATCGTTTTGACAGTGTTCAGAATTTTCCAGGTAACTGCGGGAAGTGCTTTCAGAATAGGCATAATGAAATCTACTACGCACAATATAATTCAATGGCATCTGACACTGGTTACGTTGCAATCCTAAAGCTTAGAAGCGATCTCAGCATTAAAAAAGTACGATCCTACACTTTTAGAGATTCGTTGACGACTGTGTTCAAGGCCATGCAATTTGATACGGATTCTACTTTCATTGCAACCGGCTATATATTTCGAAGGAAACCGCCCTTGCTCGGTAAATACGATCTTTTGGTAGCTAAGTTTGATACAGCTTTCAACCTTCTGTGGGAGAAGCGAATCGTAGATCATCGTCCCAACCAAGCGTTAGGTTATATAGGTCATGATATTTCTGTGGATGCCTACGGTAGTGTTTTGATATCAGGCTATGGTAGGTATGGTCCTAATACGGCTATCGCGGCCCGATTCAGGCGTTCTGATGGCTATATGTATTGGTTTAATGAGTACTCGGATTCATTGGGAAATGCAGGGATGTTCGGTATTGATAACGGAGATGGTACCTATCAATTTCATCGCCACGTTGCCACGCAAAATACTGTTACGATGGGCACCCGATTTAATAAAGTAGTGACCGGGACACTCGACACTGCCGGAAATATGATCAATTTATCATCATTAGGTAAGGATAATCGGTTATATGCTGGCTATGATTTAATAAGAACCTCTGACGGCAACTATTATCTCGGGGGCTATACTTACATAAATGGTAATAACGTAGGTCTCGGCTTTAAATTTGCTCCCAATGGCGATAGCCTTTGGATGCGCTACTATTGGCATGACGATCAACAGGATTTATCCGAGATTGAGATATTTTTTGAAACTCAGGACAGTGGATTTATACATGCCGGGTATTATGGTGACTTGTTTCAGCCAACGGTTTTCACGGTCCAGACCTGGCTGCTGAAAACCGATAAATTCGGTTGTGACAGTATAGGATGCCACACGATTGGAGTACCGGAAGTAATGATTCCTGGTCTGTTGGAGGTTTTCCCCAACCCCAGCCAGGGCCGGTTCCGTCTTAGCTGGACGTACGGCAACCCCGAAAGTTTTCATCTGACTATACAGGACTTAAACGGCAAAGTGTTGTACCGCGATGAAGAAGCCTTTTTAAGCGAAGAGGCCTACGCCATTGATCTCACTGGTCAGCCACAAGGCTTATACCTACTTAACCTGAGCATAGACGGTAAGCATGTATGCAGCCGCAAATTGGTGGTGGAGTAACTTTTTTTAGTTTTTGGTCAACTCTTTTTGGTAAACATATTCAAAACCAAAAATTTGCAAGTGCATTTGTATTGTAAGTTCCTCACGTTGATCTAACAATTTAGCCACATCCTCCCAGGCTATTTTTGGTTTGGTGTAAAGAGCATTAAACTCCAGGCGATTGCTCTTTTGGCCTTCTAATCGCAGTTTCAGGTTGCGGTTACCGGTGAACAGGCGTTCTCCTTTTTGAAGTATATCCAGGCTTCGAACCTTGACCGGGATGTTGAACCAGAAGGGATTAAACAGAGCCGCTTTTACCTCAATGCGCGGGCGTTTGGTGGATTGGTCTATCCGTATTTCGAGAATATCAAAACGCAGGTTTTTAAACTCTATCCAGAGGTAGGCTAAAGACAAGGCCAGCAGCCCGGCCAGCCAGTATGCCGCTATCTTAATCTTTCCGGCCATAGTGTTCCATTATGATTTCAACCTGCCGGGGCGAAAACGAATATCCCGTACAGGTTCCCAGTTCTTCTTCGATCAGTTCCAGCCACTTCCGCAGTATATAATAGGATATACCGTAGTAATGGCATAGCTCTTTACGGTTCATTGTCTTCTTCTCCATACCCTTAGAAATAAGTACGTACCTGGGCCAGGAATTTGCGAAACAAAGGGCTTACCTCTTTGAGTTCAGCCGGGGTCAGGTAGTAGTTTGAATTGTACTTCTGCTCGGTCAAAAACAGGTTTTTAATACCCTTCTTTTGCAGCTCGTGGCCGATAAACTGTTCAAAGAGCCGGGCAAATACCTCGTTTCTACGGAACCAGTAATCCCGGCTGGCCTTTCGGGTAAGGCGTTTCATGTAGTTGGAACGCAACTTTTTTTCCGGGTCTTTCCAGTAGGCTTTTTCTAAAATATCCTCGGTGATATTGCGCAATATCCATTTATCCTCGTAGGGTATGCGCCTTGAATTAAGGCTTCGGCCTGCGGTCAGCGGAAACGCACTGCGTACCCGCTCATAATGCCCGCCTAAATAATAATCTATAAAGTGTGCGTACTCATGAGCAAAAGCCCCGATACCCCCGGTATTGACGAAGCGTATTTCTTTGGGTGCCGGGTAACGGTCAAAACGGGCGTAGCGGGTTATATTGATGATGTTCGAGTGGGATTCAAAGTGAGCCTGTGCGCGGCTTCGTCCACGCGCTCCAAAAGAAATCCCCAACTTATGATCTAACCCCAGGTTGTGGCCTTTAAATTGTAAAACCTGGTTAAAGTCCTGCAAACAGATGTAGAGGGCCGCCAGGTAGTTGAACCGGTCTTCCAGGGACAACCAATTACCGAACTGGAAACCCCTTAAATGGAACTTTTGCGATACCAGGGCCGTATTGTTAACCATCTTTTCGGCTTCTTTGGGCAGGCTGGCCCCTTCCCGGAACATCCGGTAAAAATCTTCCACCCCGTTGCGTGTCCAGTAGCGGTCTATACGGGAACCCCTGGTAAACCCGGTCAGGGTATCGTGTATCTTAATGCCCTGGTTGCTCATTTCTTCCTACGTTTTAGGGTTCTTTTTTTTCTTTTAATTCCTTTTTTCAGTCGTTTCATTCGCTTCTGGTTCAGGTCACCTTCCGGCACACCTTCGCCAATAATGCGTTCGCCCTTTTTCAGTCGTGCGAGTGGTGTTTTCGGTCTTTTCATGTTTTAAGCTCCAATGTTTAAGGTTTTGTGAATATGACGGTTGGGGTCTTCCTGCACCAGGGGCATCGCCCGGATAACCTTCTCGGGGTATTTGGTGCGCAATAGGGGATTGGTGGCCTGCTCCCCGGTCTTGAAGAGGGTGAGGGTGTCAGAGATGCGCACCAGGTCACGCGGAATATCGGTCAGGCTATGGAAAACAAAGAGGATATCCAGGTTTTTCTGCTTGCTGTCCAAAACGAATTTGCGCACATCATCGGTGAGTTTGCCGCCCACGTACTTGGTAGCATCTTCAAACACCAAAAGGGCGTTGTACACATACCTTTCAATGTCGGCCATCACCTGCCCGGTGTCGCTGCTCCAATAGCGGTAAGTACCTTTTTGCCAACGAGGCAACAGCGCACTGTCCAAGGTGGGTACATCGGCCCATACCGGGTTGTCAAACGTATCGACCACCAGTATTTTTTTAGGGTGCCGCTGCATGACGTTTTCCCTTACAAAGGTGGTTTTACCGGTGTTGCGGGTGCCTGCAATCAGGCACACCATGTTAATTCTAAAGTCGCTCATGCTTTGTAGGTTTTAAATGCCCTGGCCCCGAATACCATAAGCAGGTTGCCCAAAAGCATCATTTCGGGGGTGAGGCGGATGTTGTATTTGCGGATGACCTCGGCCAGACTGCGACTGAGTTGGTCACGTTCCCCTTCGGTATAGGGTATTTCGTCCAGTTCCCTTTGTAAACGCTGGACTTCCTGGTACAGCCAGCGTTCCCTTTCTTCCAGGTCTTCCAGTTCGGAAGGGTCGAGGGTTTCCATTTCGCGGAACCGCTGACGGTCTTCCGGTTTGAAGCGTTTTAAAAAGCGTTTCCGAAAGGAGTAGGAAAACAGGCTGGTTTGCCCCAAGTCGGAAAACAGGACGAGCAGTTCCGCGAGGTCTTTGGGGTCGGTACGCTGGTTTTCTTCTTCGGTTTCGTTTTCCGGCCCTTCGAAAGCAAATTCGCTTTCTTCGGAAAAGTCATCCGGGTCAATATCTATGGGTTCCCTTTCAGATTCGTTGCCCCGTTCCAGGGTGGGTTCCGAAAGGGTCTTTCCCAGGTCAATTTCATCGGTTTTGTCGCTCATAGCTGGTATTTTTCTTTCACGTTCACCACATCTTCGGCCAGGGCCGCAAACTGCCGGGGGTTGGCCATCACTTTTTGTAAGAGCCGGGGAAGACTGGAAAGGCCCGTATCGGTACCCATGAGTAGCCCCACGGTATCAAAGGCCGCCAATACCTTTTTGAGGTCGGCCTTCAACTCCCGGTTCTGGTGTTCAAGTTCTTCTATTCGTTGCTTTTCGTGCATACGCCTTTTTTACGGCAGCGGAGGGTGGAAAAGAAATCCCCGTAAGGGTCACTTTTCAGGTAGTCCGCTACATTGGTGAGTAAATCGCCCAGGTTGTATTCTTCCTGGCCTGTTCTTTTCTGGCCTTTCTTCACCAGTTCCCGGAGCTTCTGACGGGTAGCCGGGTGTACGCGGGCCGACAGCGTTACGGTCTTAACCATAGCTTACGTTTTCTATTTTTCGTCCTGGTCATTTTTGGAAGAGGACACCAGGTCAATACCTCGGGCGATCAGTTTACGGTCAATAACCACCCCGCCTTCGGCATCGCGGTAATGATCAGGTTTGAGGGTACCCGATACAAAAACCTTTGTGCCTTTAGTCAGGTAGGGGGTAACCCCTATTTTCTTATTCGACCACTTCGTACAGTTGTACCAGTTGGTAGATTCTATTTTTTGTCCCTCATTGTCGATATAGGAGTGATTGACGGCTACTGAAAAGTTCAGTACCCATCTTCCGTTGACTTCTTTTTGTTCGCCTTCCCTTCCGATGTTTCCAATGATTTCGGTTCTTTCCATGTCAGATGTATTGATTAAAGTGGTTTATATAATTTTTAAAGCGGGGGTAATCTTCAGCGGTAATGGCCTTGTAAAACTCCCCGGTAGCGATGTACTTCATGACCGTTTTCAGTTCCAGTTCCCGGCAAATCTGGAAGTAGTGAGCCGGAGCCTGTACTTTGGGTACGTTGGCCTGTTTACCGTGGCGGGGCTGGTGGGCCATGCGTTCCGGGAACGCCAGGTACCGTTCGTACTCACTACGCCCGGCCGGTTCCCCTGTAAACGGGTTCACTAAGTTGCGTTCGGCAGCTTCCAGGTCAATATGGCGTTCTAGTTCTTCAGGGGGGCCGTCTGCCCAAAAAGGCCGGGCCTCCGGGTCTTCAATATCGGGCGGGATAAGGTTGTCACAGTCATCGAAGTAATGGGCATCTTCTTCATAAGACTGCTGCAAATACGCCATGTATTCTTCTTCACTCTCAAACTCACGGGGCTTGGAAACGGGTTCCTGTACACAGGGTTCTTCCGGCTCGGGAGGGTTGGAGTAGTTTAACCGCTTTTCCCCGTAAAAGGCACCGAACTTGGAGTACATTCTTAAATATTTGGAGTGTTCCAATACCTCGGCAATCAGCGGGATGTTGTAGGTGCCGTCCGCATTTTTCAGGGCATCGTTTTTAAAATGGTATTTGATCGCTTCCAGGATGGCTACCACGTACTGCTTGCGCTGCTCGGTTTCCGGCAATTCGTTAAACCAGGGTTCGTTCAGGTAGTACTTTTTGCGGTAGCGGGCGGGGTCTTTATAGGCCACCCCTTCCGGTTCGCTATCGGTGTACACATAGTCCTTGCGGGCTTCGTCCACTATCCAGCGGCCTTGCGCATCTTTGCGGTGGACGTAGAGGGTTTCAAAGTGGATGCTTTGCGCCCCGGTCTGCTCTTTCCAGAGTTCCTTAATCTTGCTGTACACGGGCTTTCTTCGAAACTCCTTACGCATGAACACCAGGCAATGAAGGTGAATGTGCAGCCCGTTTTCGCTGCCGTGGGCCTTGGAGACTTCCAGGCCGTATTCCCCGGCAAAAATGTAGCGTTTCCAGTGTTTGTTTTTGCGCATCTGGTTAAAGGCGGTCAGCATCTCACGGGCGTAAAAGGATTTGCCGCGCCAACGTCCGCCCCGGTGGGGAACGGTCAATACCAGGTGCATCGGAGTAGTATGTTCATAAAGCCGGGTTTGTTCCAGGTATTCGGCCCATACTTTCCGTATCAACCGGCTTTTGCGATACGCCCAAATGTGATCGAGGCGGTGGCGGCTGTACCAACAGGCCATCAGTTGTTGCCGGTGGGTGTCGCCCTGCTTAAAGAGCGCATAAATGCCTTTGGTACTCTGCCGGAGGTTGTAGTGGGCTAATCCGAGTTCGTAAAGGTCTTCGTGGTATTCCCCGGTGTCGCGGTCGGCCAGGTACCGTTCGGGCTGGTCACGGAACAGGGATTTGCTTTTGGGAAGGGAAAGGCCCAGGGAATGGAAATAGTCTTCGATCTGGCCGGATAGTTCCAGGTTTTGTTTGCGCTTGTAGGTGATCTTGCGCGAAAACTTGTTATTGGACTTCAGGCGTTGCTTAGCGGAGAGGGTTTGCATAGTGTTTTTTTGAGGTGAGCCACATTCTTTTTATTCCAGATGTTTCTTTTATTATCAAGGGAGGGCTGGTCAAATCGACTTTCATTTTGATTTTCAGTTAAATAGGATTCGTTTTTCGTTCTGCAATCCAATACGGGCGAAGCGCAGGAAACGCAGAGCGGAACCAAAGCCATTACCGGTAATCCGTTCCAGGTCTTCCAGAATGGCCTCGATGGTTCGGGCCTCCGATTGACGGAAAGGGTTGGTGTCGTTCTGTAGGGCGGTTTGAAGGCCCTGGAAATACCCTTTCAGGTCTTCCAGTTCCGGGGCGGGTTCTTCCGAAGGCATATAGGTTTGATTGCGCCCGGCCTCGGCCTGAGGCATTAAGGATTGTAAGCCGCTCCCCAAACGGGATAGGTTACGGTAAAAGCTGTGCAGGGCGGTTAATTGGTCTAAAAGGCATTCCTGGGCCTGCCGATGCTTGTTTTCCACCTGGAACCCAATGGAACGCCTTAAGGTGCCGGTGCTGCCTTTCAGGTATTTGATTTTTTGGTGGATGCTTACCATTGGTTTTAGATTTCAAAGGTGTTCCGCCCTTCCGGGCGGGAAAACTCTGTCGCGGGTTTCCAGCAGAAACAAGTGGTAAAAAAAGGGGAGCGGCCAAGCCCCCCTTCTGCCGTCAACCCCCGGTCAGCCCAGGTTTTCAATCACAGGCTGCCGGGATATTGTAATGGGTTTAGAGACTACAAAGGCGGTCAATTTCCAGGTCAACACTACTTTCCAGTACAGTTCCTTTAATGGCCCCTGGTATCAGTTCGGTATAGGGGTCATTCAGGAGTTCACGAAACTTGGAACCCTTGCAGTTCAGGCGTTCCATAGCCTCGGTGTAGGAAATAAGCTTTTTACGTTTTTCCTCCGTTCGGCTGGAAATCGCAACCCTTAGAATGTTTTTCAAGTCTCCGTAGGTGACCGTCAATACCTGGTTCTCGGGCATACCGGATAAATCGGTTTTCATTGGTCATCGGTATGAACGGGTACGGACTGCAAACGCTTGATCGGGTGTAGCAGGGCATAGATGGTTGAGGGCTTGCGGTTGTATTCCTTCGCCAGGTCATCTATAATATCGCTGGATGCTTGGCCTTCAGCAAAGCGCAGGCGGTATTCGGTGGATAATTGGGAACCTAGCCTGATCTTTTCTTTGGTACGTGCATTCAACTTGGCCGGGTTTTTAATCTTCATTGTCAAATTTTTTTTTCTCGCTAGAAAATAGCGGGGGTTCAACTTTATTTATTCGCTCTACCTGAATATAGAAAATGCTTAAACCCCTTGAAAACACTAGGCTTCTGCTACTAAAATTAGTAACAAAGACCTGCTAAAATTCTCTTTACCAGAAAGTTTTTTGGCCGTTGAAATCAGGTTCGGTCGGTTTAATAATGAAACCAGGAGGCTGGACAAAAAGGTGAATTAGCGGCTTTTTTTCTTGCTGGGCCTGTGGAAAGGCTTCAAACACGGTAGGGGCTTAGTAGAATTTCACTAGAAAAGCACTTGATGTAAATTCTAGTGGGAAGCGTGGGGATTGCGTACTTTTACCCTTGAAGATATTAAGCGTTAGCTAATTCCCGTAGCCGAAAACTACGACCTTTCAACTACACACGGGAATAGGTTTGGCGTCACCGTAAGCGTGGGCCTTGCTATTCTGTGTGTAGGGGTGTCGTAGCCCTCGGCTACAGATGGCTACTGGCCCACGCGGTTTTTAAAGTAGTCCTTCGGGGGTCGGGAGGGACAATTGACCTTGAGCCGGAATATTGGCCATCGGTTGTTGTTGCAACCTTAAAGGGAGGGTTGGACAATGTGAAGTGCTCATGGGACGATGAGAACTCTACTTTATGAAAAAGTTTGAAATTGTGGCTACCGACAAAGCCAGCGGTGAAAAATGCACGAAAATTATTTATGCGGCTACCAGGGAGAAGGCCTTGGTCTATCTTGGTGAGTTGGGTTATGAAAAGCCAATTCAGATTAATGAAATTTAAAAATAGAATGTATAAACGACTGTCAACTCTGCTTTTAGTTTTCTTTTTGGGTTGTTCTTGCACACACCCTCTTGACAGAAAAATTAGCGATGATAATGCGCATGAATACCTAGATGAGATATGTGAGAAAATGAATAAGCCCCAATATGTTTGTCTAAGACTTCGAGAGGATTACATCTTGGTTTTGGCTTCAAAAGAGCGTGGCAAGGATGGTAGGGTAGCTATAGTTCATCAGTATGGCAAAACCTTCGAGCAACTCACTTTTCGAGATTTAAAAGATAATCCACTCTAGGAGTTCGCAGGTGTATGATCAAAGCTAAAAGGGTCTTGATGTTTTTGAATTGTTTTTAACTCTTCTATATACTCCTTCTTAAATCTCAAACAATCAGACAGTTGCAGAGCTATAGGTGTTTTCCTAACGGTAAAAGTTGCTCCCTTCCAGGTAATCCCAAACTTTAGGAGGAAGCATGAAGCTTACATCTTTCCCATCCTTAATAGCCTGGCGGATGTCAGTAGAAGCAATTTGCATAATGGGAGCTTCGGTAAGGTGAACCCCCGGGTGATTTTTCAGTTCTCCGCCATCAGATTCTATGCGCGGATAAACATACAGGGAGTGGTGTTCCAGTATCCATTCGTAATTACGCCAGCGCGAAAAACTCTCCAGGTTGTCAGCTCCCATAATCAGCGCAAACTCGCGGTCCGGCCACTTTTCGCTAGCGTGCGCCAGGGTAGTGGCGGTATAGGAAGGTTGCGGTAAACCAAACTCCATATCGCTAACCCGTAATTTGTAATGATCATCAATCGCCAATTGCACCATATGCAGGCGCTGGCGGTCGTCCAGCAGGGTGTTTTTCTTTTTATGCGGATTATGGGGAGTAACCACAAACCACACTTCGTCCAGGTCTGTATATTCCAGCATGTGCTGGGCAATTACACAATGCCCGATGTGAATAGGGTTAAAAGTGCCGAAGTATAATCCCGTTTTTTTCATTTCCCTAAAAATTGGCGCACCCGCTCTTCCGCTTCTTTTTTGGCCATTTCCAATTCGTTGTTCAGCAAAATATGATCAAAACGGTCGGAACGGCCAAGTTCCTTGCGGGCTTTGGCCAGTCTTTGGCGGATTTTGTCTTCATCGTCCGTTTTACGGCCGCGTAATCTTCTTTCCAGCTCTTCCATACTGGGTGGCATTACAAATATGGCCAATGCATCTTCCTGGTAAAGGCTTTTAAGGTTAAGTCCGCCCACCACATCCATATCGAAGATCACGGTTTTTCCCTCACTCCAAATACGTTCTACTTCCGCCCTAAGTGTGCCGTACATACTGCCGGAATACACCTCTTCCCATTCAATGAAATCACCCTTGAGCACGCGCTCCCGAAACTCTTCACTGCTTAAAAAGTAATAATCGCGGCCATCCTGCTCATCGCCCCTGGGCGCCCGGCTGGTAGCCGAAATGCTGAACTCCAGGCCTAAATCACACCCCAGCAGGTGCTTTACCAGGGTGGTTTTCCCGGAACCGCTCGGTGCTGAAAATATGATCACTTTGCCGGATTGACCCATAATATGTAGTGCTTTGCAGGTTTAAAGGATATTCAGTACCTGCTCCTTAATCTTTTCGAGTTCATCCTTCATCTCCACCACTAGTTTTTGCATGTTGGCGTGGTTGGCCTTGGAACCCATGGTGTTGATCTCCCGGCCCATCTCCTGGCCGATAAAACCCAACTTTTTCCCCACCGGGCCCCCTTCGTTCAGCAAGGCTTCAAAATAATCGAGGTGACTTTTCAAACGAACCCTTTCTTCGGTAATGTCCAGTTTTTCCAGATAGTAAATGAGCTCCTGCTCAAAACGGTTCTCGTCCGGGCTCTCTTTTAATTCGGAAAGGCTCCTCTGCAATTTATCCTTAATGCGCTGGGTGCGCTCTTCATCGTATTGCGTGGATTCTTCCATTTTCGCACTAATGCTTTCCAGGCGTTCGCGCAGGTCGGTTTCCAGTTTTTTACCCTCTATGCTCCTGAAATCGGCAAGTTGTTCCAGTGCGGCATGGCATACTTTCTGAACCGCCTGCCAGTCTTCGGCACTCATCGTATCATCGGCCGGCTGAAGCACATCGGGCAGGCTCATTACGGCTCCCAAAAGGTCGCCCTGGGTTCCGGTGAGCTGTGAAATTTCCTTGAGTTGCTGAATATAGGCCGTAACCAGGTCACGGTTAATACTCGGAGCCTCTTCCACACCGGTTACTTCACAATAAATATTGATATCAATTTTTCCCCTTTGCAGGGCTTCAGCCGTCATTTGCCGCAAGTCACCTTCCTTTTCACGAAAAAGGGTAGGCATACGCATATTGATGTCGGTTTGCTTGCTGTTGAGGCTTTTAACCTCAATAGTGATTTTTTTGGCAGGCAGTTGCGCAACGGCCTTACCAAAGCCGGTCATGGAATAGATAGCACTCATAAGCCGACAAAAGTATAAAAGTCAACGTTTGTAGAACGAAACCAAATACACTCCGGCAAATAAAAGCAGGGCCGAAAGCAACAGGGTTACGGTAATTTCATCCCTACCCAGGGCAATAGCGGTTAAAGCTGCAAAGAGTGGCTGCAGGTAAATGTAAAAACTTACCGTGGTAGAACTTACCGTTTTAAGGGCGTACACATTAAAGAGGTAAGCCAGGTAGGTAGTGCACACCACCACAAAAACCACACTCCAGGCGATGGAGGGCGGCATGGCCATCCAGTCGATCTCACCCAACCGGGGTAAACCAAAAGGCAATACCATTAACAGCCCGAAAAGGAACACCCAGCGTATTACCGTTATGGCTTTATACTTTCTCATTAAAGGTTTTACCAAAACCAGGTAAATACCATAGGACAGGGCATTGAGCAATACCAGCAGGTTGCCCAGCGATTTATCGGAGCTGAGTATATCACCCACCTGGCCACCGCGTGTAATCAAAAACAAGGCTCCGGCTATGCCTAAAACAATACCTACTATCCTGCCCAGGCGCAGTGATTCCTTGAGGATTATTGCAGACATCACTAAAACGAGGATGGGGTTTACCGTCATCATTACCGCGGCACTGATGGGTGTGGTTAAGTTGAGACCTTCAAAGAAAAGCATTTGGTTGCAGGCTACTCCGAATACGCCACAAACCGCCATGCGGCCCAAATCCTTCCGCGCTACTTTTTCCCAATGAAAAAGGCGGGCGGTAAGCCAGAACAAAGCCGTAGCCCCGATAGCCCTCACCAGTATAAAAGACAAGGGTGTGATATAATGCGGCATTACTCCCTTGGCAAAAGTGTAATTAAGCCCGTAGATAAGGGCCACTGCCAGCAAAGCTAAGTGGGCGGTTAATTTTTCACTTTGAAACAAAGGACCTGTTTTTTGGAAGTTGCAAAGCTAAGTCAATACCCAAAGCTAATTCAGCCATAAACAGAAGTTCTTTCACAGCTCTTTACTATTCATACCTTTGGCATTCTTTAAAAAGATAAATCTATGTCTGAGCATTCAAAAAATCTGAATTTCAACACTTTAACTATACACGGAGGTCAAAAGCCTGATGCAGCCTACGGCTCGGTTATGCCTCCTATTTACCAAACCTCCACCTACGCGCAAACCGAACCTGGTGGCCATAAGGGATTTGAATACTCCCGCTCCGGTAATCCAACGCGTACTGCCCTTGAAAACAGCATTGCCGCTATTGAAGGCGGAAACTACGGAATGGCTTTCGGCAGTGGGCTGGCCGCCATAGATGCCGTGATTAAAATGCTGAAACCTGGTGATGAAGTGGTTTCTACCAACGACCTTTACGGTGGCACCTACCGCCTCTTTCGCACCATCTTTGAACCTCTGGGTATCAAATTTCACTTTATGGCTATGGAAGATGCCGATTCCATAGCGGAGATGGTGAACGAGCGTACCCGCCTGATATGGGTAGAAACCCCTACCAACCCCATGATGAACATCAATGATATAGAGCGCATCAGTGGTATTGCCAGGAAACATAATGCTCTTTTGGTAGTGGATAACACCTTTGCCACGCCCTACCTGCAACGTCCGCTCGATATGGGAGCCGACATTGTAATGCATTCCGCCACTAAATACCTGGGCGGACATTCCGATGTAGTTCTCGGGCTACTGGCCGTTAAAGATAAAGCCCTGGCCGACAAGCTATATTACATTCAGAATTCCAGCGGAGCCGTATGTGGCCCCATGGATTCTTTCCTGGTTTTGCGAGGCATCAAAACCCTGCACGTACGCATGCAACGCCACTGTGAGAATGGCCGTGAAATAGCCCATTTCCTGAAAAACCACCCTAAAGTGGATAAAGTGTATTGGCCGGGCTTTGAAGACCACCCCAACCATGCCATTGCCAAAAAACAAATGAAGGATTTTGGTGGCATGATTTCCTTCACTGTAAAAAGTGGCACCCTGGCCGAAACGGTAAAGGTGGTTTCCAAACTGCGCGTATTTACCCTGGCGGAATCCTTGGGTGGCGTGGAATCATTGGCCGGGCACCCCGCCAGTATGACTCATGCTTCCATACCTAAAGAGGAGCGTGAAAAAACCGGAGTGGTAGATTCCCTTATCCGTTTAAGCGTAGGTATTGAAGATATTGACGATCTTAAAAATGACCTGGACCAGGCACTGAATGCTTAACTTTATAGAATGATACAGTTCTTTATAAGCGGCACCAGCTCCGGCATAGGTAAGGCGCTGGCGGAAAAGGCCCTGGCCGAAGGTCATAAGGTTACCGGTATTAGTCGCAGGCATGTGATAGATCATGAAAATTATCACCACCTGAGCTACGACCTGGCCAATATGGACAGTTACCTGAAAATGAACTTTAACCGGAACCGGCAGGCAGAGCTGTTGGTTCTGGTAAATAATGCCGGTTGGTTAGGTGAGGTAAAGCCGGTGGCCCAGGTTTCTCCCGATAGCTTTAAGAGAGCTTACGAGATCAACCTTTTGGCACCCTCCGTACTCAGTAAAATGTTTGTGGAACAAACCCAGACCACCGGACAAAAGAGAATGGTGATCAACATCAGTTCGGGGGCCGGGGCTTATCCCGTACCGAGCTGGAGTTCCTATTGCGCTTCCAAGGCCGGCATTGACCTGTTTACCAGGGTATTGCAAGCCGATCATCCCGATGTGCAATGCTGCGCCATTGCACCCGGCATAGTGGATACCGAAATGCAGGGTGAAATAAGGCGGGTTGAGGGTAAATACTTTCCCGATAAACAGCGTTTTGTAGATTACAAAAACCAAGGGGACCTTTCCCGGCCTTCGGATGTGGCCCAAAAAATCTATCACTTTATTGAGCACCCCGAAGAAATTCCTGACGTGGTTTTTTCATTGAGAGATGTATCTTAGCCTCAATAACTTAAAGCAAGGTCTAAAAATGAAGAAATTGGTGATTTTAAGCTTGGCTATAATAGCATGGTCAGGTTGTAGAAAGGAAAAAAATAATACCACTAACCCTAATACACCCCTTACTTACGAGGAGAAATTGGTGGGTAACTGGGACCTGGACAGCATTTACTACGAAACGGAAATACCTTCCTTAACGGGTGGACCGGCCACCCCGGTTGAAGACAGCGGTGAAAATGTGAGTGGTGAATTCATAATTACCAAAGGCCCTAACGAGCTTTCCTATAATTACACTTTTACGGCCAATGTTCCCACCCCAGTAGGTGGCAATATAAATGTTCCGGTTAGCCAGGAGGGCGATGCTACCTGGACGGTGGCCTCGGATAATTCGGAGATCTATCTGAAGTCCCCAGAGGATGAATCTACCGTGTATGAAGTGGTGCGAAACGAAGATAACCTGCAGGAGTTCAAAACGGTAATTGACTATAACCTGCAGGGCTTTATCAATATTGAAGTAACGGCCTACATAACTCTTAAACGTGCCAATTAAACCTTTTTACAAGGTCTTAGTCACAGAGTTATAAATTCAATTGAGAAAAAATGAAAATGAAGTTTTTATTGAGCCTGTTGTTGGTAGCAGCTATCGGCAGTGGTGCCTGGGCACAGGAAAAAGAAAAAAGAGGCCAGCAAAAAAACCCGGAAGAGATGGCCACCAAAATGACCGATAAGATGGCGGACAAGCTGGGCCTCACCGAAGAGCAACGCCAGCAGGTTTATGAAAGCCACCTGGCATTGGTAAGTACTAAAAAGGCCAACCGCGAGGAAATGAAAGAAGCGGCCGAGCAACATGACAATCGTATGAAGGATATCCTGACGGAGGAACAGTACCATGAATTTCAGCAGATGCGTGAAAAAATGAAAGACCGCATGAAGCACCATCGAAAACAGGACAGCAGACGTCAGCAGGACGATCGTTAATATTCAACCCTTTCTTTTGAGTTAGAAAAGTCGCTTTTACAGCGGCTTTTTTTATAGGCTTGCCTAAATCCTTATTTTGCGGTTAATCCTAAAATCAAATGCATGGCAGGCCATAGCAAATGGGCAAATATTAAACACCGCAAGGGCGCGCAGGACAAAAAGAGAGCAAAAATCTTTACCCGCATACTCAAGGAAATACATATAGCCGTTAAAGAAACCGGTGATTCCAGCCCCGAAACCAACCCCAAACTTCGCCTGGCCGTACAAAATGCCAAAGGGGCCAATATCCCCAAAGACACCATTGAACGGGCTATTCACAAAGCCTCGGGAGCCGATTCGGGGAATTATGAAAATGTAACTTACGAGGGTTACCTACCCCATGGGGTAGCCGTTTTTATAGAAGCCTCTACTGATAACATCCAGCGCACCGTGGCCAACGTACGCTCTATTTTCAACAAATCAGGCGGTAGCCTGGGTACCAATGGATCGCTGGAATTTATTTTTGACCGTAAAGGTATTTTCACCCTAAGTCGCAAACAGTTGGGTGAAAAAAACCGGGAACAACTGGAGCTGCAATTAATAGAAGCCGGAGCGGAGGAACTGGAAAAAACCGATGACCTGTGGATTATTACCACCGCTTTTGAAGACTTCGGGCCTTTTCAAAATAAACTGGAGGAGCTGGGCATAGAAGCCCGCAGTTCCCAGCCCGAACGCATCCCCAATAGCACGGTTACCCTCAAGCTGGAGGAAGCCCAAAAAACCGTACAGGCCCTGGATCGTTTTGAAGAAGATGACGATGTACAGAACGTTTTTCACAACCTCGAAATGACCGATGAACTGGAAGCTGCTTTACAGGCAGAAGATAACTGAGCATTATACCCTAAATTGGCTGCCTGAAAATCCAAAGGCGAAGCCTGACACAATCTAAATCCGCCCGATGCAGGAAAAAATCAAAAAACTCGAAGAAAAAATGGCCCAGGCCCTTAAGGGCGGTGGCGAAAAACGCATTGAAGCACAGCACAATAAAGGCAAACTCACCGCGCGTGAGCGCATTCATTTTTTAATGGATGAAGGCAGCTTTGAAGAAATCGGGATGCTGGTAACCCACCGCAGTACTGACTTCGGTCTGGATAAACAAAAAATACTGGGTGACGGAGTAGTTACCGGTTACGGCACCGTAAATGGCCGGCTTACCTACGTTTTTGCCCAGGATTTTACCGTATTGGGCGGTTCACTGGCCGAAGCCCATGCTGAGAAGATTTGTAAACTGATGGATCATGCCATGAAAAATGGGGCACCGGTTATCGGGCTGAACGACTCCGGGGGTGCACGCATTCAGGAAGGTGTGGTTTCATTGGGTGGTTACGCAGATATCTTTTACCGCAACACCCTTTCCAGCGGTGTTATTCCCCAAATATCAGCCATTATGGGGCCTTGTGCCGGGGGTGCCGTGTATTCACCGGCCCTGACCGATTTTATTATGATGGTGGAAAAAACCTCCTACATGTTTGTAACCGGGCCCAACGTGGTAAAAACGGTTACCCATGAGGAAGTAAGCTCTGAAGAGTTGGGTGGGGCTTCTACCCACGCCACCAAATCCGGGGTTACCCATTTTACCTACGAAAATGAGATTGCCTGTATTGAGGGTATTAAGAAACTACTGAGCTACGTACCGCAAAACTGCGAAGAGGAAACCCCTCAACTGGATTACTCCAGCGGTGAAGAATCACGGGCCCAGTTGAACGATATTATTCCCGACAACCCTAACCAGCCCTATGACATCCGCGAGGTAATTGAAGGTACCGTGGATACCAACAGCTTTTTTGAAGTTCACAAGGATTTTGCGGAAAACATCGTGGTGGGATTTGCCCGCATCGGTGGGCGCTCCATCGGTATTGTGGCTAACCAACCCGCATTTTTAGCCGGGGTATTGGATATTGACTCTTCCACCAAGGGAGCGCGCTTTGTGCGCTTCTGCGACTGTTTTAACATTCCGCTTTTGGTATTTGAAGATGTACCCGGCTTTTTACCCGGTACCGACCAAGAGTGGAACGCCATTATTACTAACGGGGCTAAATTACTGTACGCTTTCAGCGAGGCCACCGTACCCCGAATTACGGTGATTACCCGCAAGGCCTACGGTGGGGCTTATGATGTAATGAACTCCAAACACATCGGTGCCGATATGAACTACGCCTGGCCATCGGCTGAAATTGCGGTGATGGGAGCCAAGGGAGCGGCCGAGATCATCTTTAAAAAAGAAATCAAGGAAGCCGATGACCACGAGGCCAAACTCAAGGAAAAAGAAGAGGAGTACAGCCGTATTTTTGCCAACCCCTACCGGGCGGCCGCACGTGGGTACATTGATGAGGTGATACGCCCCGACCAAACCCGCGAAAAATTGATTCGTGCCTTTAAAATGCTGGAGAATAAAGCCGATAAACTGCCGAAGAAGAAGCATGGGAATATTCCATTGTAAGCCTTAATAACCTGATTTAAATTATGAAATCAAGCATCATTTTTAGCATACTTACCTTTTGCCTAACCAATCAATTAACAGCTCAATCCTTTTTCGAAGGAGAGCAGGAGTCTGCTGACAAATCTTATTTTGGAGACTTTATCGCAGCAGATGGAAGCTCATTCTATACCTTTGGAGCTCAATTTTTTGGGCCGGAACTTCCAACTTCCTCAGGAGCTTATCAAATCCGAAAGTATAATATTGCCTCACTTCAGCTTGAAGGAAAGAAGAGCATTAGCGAGTTTAAATTTCAAGGTCAGAAAACTTGGTTTCGTGAGATCATTCGTAACAAATCAGGGATTCATGTCTTTTTTGAGTCTTACAATCGATCTGGCAACACTAAGCATCTATTACATAGAAAAATAGACGTATCAGGCTTTCTGACCGAACCTAAAATAATTGCTGCCCAAAGCGTCAGGAATATAGACAATAATGTTTTTTCAATAGCTCTTTCCAGAGACTCTTCCAAGGTAATGGTATATGCTGATAAAGAAAGCAACTCCTCTGATGCAATACCGGAAATAACCGTGCTAGATAATGAGCTTGAAGCTTTGTGGAGCACTCCTCTCAAACTCTCTTCCCAAAAGGAACGAATTAAACCAATGAGCTATACCGTTTCAAATACAGGGAACGTTTTCCTGCTCGGGTTAACTGAAGACGGGCGCATTGATGAACGTGACTTTAAAAACAACAACTACCTGATTTATAAAATTTCTGCGGGCAATAGTCAGGTAATTCAGGATTTAAGTCAGAATTCCCAATTAATCTTTAGCGGTTGCCTTCAGGCCGATATACAAGGTCAGTTGCTATTTTTTGCCTTTGTTGGAGAGCCTTCTAATGATGATATAAAAAAGGCAACTGTTATGTACATCAACCAAAATGATGGCTCCTTAAAAACTCAAGAGAACCTAAACCTAAGCTCTCAGGGTAGTGCATTACTAGAAAACAAAAACAATCTTTTTGCATCTATTGCCAATGCACGAGGCCTACAAAGAATGTCTTTTGACTATTTTTTTGAATGGAGTGATGGGAGCGTTACAATATTGGCCGAACAGTACTATCAACACGGTTTTTCCTCAGATCAACAATCAAGCTTGGAAGCTCAGAATTTACTGGCTATTACTATAGGCAAGGAAGGAAATCTAATTTCATCATACCTTCTGCCTAAAAGTGCTGACGTGGTAGCTGGTGCTCTTTCTAACCCCCGGTATTATTCATATTTGGCAATCAAGAAAAATAACAGAATACACGTACTGTATAATACTCATGGAGACAATGTAGAAAAATTAACCACCGGTGAAAAAATAGAACATGGATTTGGAACTTTTAAGATGGATATTGCTTTGATAGAAGCCGCTTTAAGTCCTTCATCTGGCATAGAGTATAGTGTGATTAACCATGTGAAGACGATGAATATTAAGAAGGTGCGCTTTTTAGACACTAAGAGTTTTTTACAAATAAATCCCGGGGAACTCATCGGGTTATACATGCCTGCGTTATATACCGTAGGTTTCTCCAGAATATCTTTAACAAATTAGTCCTGAACTCATGAGCATCAACTGGACCACTGTCAAAGACTACGAAGACATTACCTATAAAAAATGTGATGGCGTGGCACGAATTGCCTTTAACCGTCCCAACGTGCGCAATGCTTTCCGCCCCAAAACCGTGGGCGAACTGTTCGAAGCTTTTGTAGATGCCCGTGAAGACACTTCCATCGGTGTAGTGCTTCTATCAGCCGAAGGGCCTTCCACCAAGGACGGGGTATATTCCTTTTGCAGCGGGGGTGACCAAAATGCACGTGGTCACCAGGGTTATGTAGATGAAGGCGGAATGCCCCGCCTCAACATACTGGAGGTACAACGCCTGATCCGTTTTATGAGCAAGGCCGTGATTGCCGTAGTACCAGGCTGGGCCGTAGGTGGCGGGCACAGCCTGCACGTGGTTTGTGATCTTACCTTAGCCAGTAAAGAGCACGCTATCTTTAAACAAACCGATGCCGATGTAACCAGTTTTGACGGTGGCTATGGTTCTGCCTACCTTGCCAAAATGGTTGGGCAAAAACGGGCCCGTGAAATCTTTTTCCTGGGGCGCAACTACTCGGCACAGGAAGCCTATGAAATGGGTATGGTAAACGCGGTAATTCCTCATGATGAACTGGAAGATACTGCCTACCAATGGGCCCAGGAAATACTGGCCAAATCACCCACCTCCATTAAAATGCTGAAGTTTGCCTTCAACCTCACCGATGACGGTATGGTGGGCCAACAGGTGTTTGCGGGTGAGGCTACCCGCCTGGCTTACATGACCGATGAGGCCAAGGAAGGGCGCAACGCCTTCCTGGAAAAACGCAAACCCAATTTTAAAGACATTAAATACCTGCCGTAAATTTTAAACGTGGCTACCAAAAATTGATGGTTGTGCCGTCTTCTAAGCTCCCACGGCTATGTAATCAATAAGGCGCTATTTTAATAGCCGCACCTCTACCTTTTCAGCTCTTTTTTGAATCCCGCTGAGGCTTTCACCAAATTTTTTTCTCCTTTTTTGGTTCGGGGATACAAATAACTTATCCGCCTGTTTAACAAGTTTTTCCTGACATCATTTTATAAAAAATCCAATAATGTAATCCCACTGAGCAAAAAAATCGCATAAACATTTAGAACGTTTTTTCCATTGTATAGAACTGATGTTTAACCCTTTATAATTAATCACAATGAAACACGTTCGAAAATTACTCAAAAACAGATTAGTCAATGCCTTTTTGGTTATGGTATTCCTGAACATCGGGTGCGCCAAAGATCAAGTGGCGAGTGACGCTGTAAAAAAGTCGATCAGTATCTCCTCCGTGGACCTTTTTAAAGGGGTTTATTTTGCTGAAGGAGTAGTGGCTGATCAAGTACCGGAACTGAAGTCTATTCAGTCCAACATTGCTGCCTCTACATCATCTCTCGATCAGAATAAGTTGAATGATGTTAAGAGAGATATCATTGATGAGATTGCAACAGTGCACGGGCCTCGTTATTTTGACGATTTCAAGGCCACTGTGCAAAGCGGTGATGTAGCCGCCATTAATGATGCCCTGGTAGATGGTAGTGCTAAGGTTTATGAGGCTATCATGTCAATAACCTCGCAAATTTCCGGTGCATCGCAGGATGAGTTGGCCGCGGCCGGATTTATGGACATCGCGAAAAACATCGATGCCAATTCTTCCGCGTACATCAAGGCTGACGGTTCTTTGGACGAGAACGCCTTGCAGGCCGATCTTGACCAGTTAGGACTGGAAGATGAGATTGAAATGCTGGCAGGTGTATGGCTGGCTTTTGCCGTGGTAGGTGTAGTAGCTGCCGTAACTGTTTTTGTAGCGGTAGTAAACTATGTTGTGGAGTTTGAGGATGCAGAAGAACCCTATGCTGCAACCATCCAGACAGAAGTTTTAAGTAACTCTATTGCTACGAACCTGAGCCCGTCTCTTGCTGCTGACTAATAGTTATTTTATACCCCCGCGTTTAAGCGGGGGTTTTTCCCTTAAAACCAATCAATGATGAAATCTTTTTTTCAAATAGTATGTGCTGCATTTTTTGGCATATTTTGGTTCGTGGTTTTAACAACTTATATTGAAGAACACACCTTTACTTTTCATAAAAAATATGAAAGAAATGTGAAGAATATAATGCCTGAAGGCTGGCGTTTTTTCACCAAAAGTCCACGTGATTTTCGCTATGAAGCCTACGTGGTTTCCGGTCAGGCTCAAAATGGTTTGGTGGCCGAAAAACACCCGCGCTCCCGTAACGCGAGCCCTGCCAACTGGATGGGAGCTAATCGGGGAGCCCGCGCCATGGGTGGCGAAATAGGGCTGCTCATGCAGGAATTGCCTGAAGATAATTGGCTGGCTTTGAAAAGCAAACCTCAGCAGCTCGATCAATCCTTAAGCCAACACCTTTCTAATGACACGGCCTTTTTTCCACGTATAATAAACCTTACTCCGGGTGCTTACCTGCAGGATTCAGTAGTTATTGTTCGCAGCCGGGCTATACCCTGGGCATGGATACGCTCGCAAAAGCAGGTTGAATACGAATACTTTCCTCTACGTGTAATTGCTAAAAAATGAAACCTCTCAATCTCTTTCATACTTCAAAACCCATTTGGACTCCCTTGCTCGGAACGGCACGTACTTTTTTTGCCCTGAGCAGCTTAATTACCCTTCTTTTCAACTCTTCCAATGACCTTTTCAGGCCCGCCTCGGGAATAGCTGATTTTCCACTCTGCGTGGGTTGGGGTGAATACAGTATTTTTTGCCTTCTCAGCCCTATGCTGGGCCTGGAAGTGCTGCGCTGGATATGTATTGCGGTTTTACTGATTATAATTTCAGGAGTGTACCCCCGCATAACCGCTTTCTTTCAATTTTGGATCGCCTTTAGCCTATTCAATTCTTCCATAGTGGTGGATGGTGGTGACCAGGTAACCCTGGTGGCAAGCTTCCTGCTTTTACCAATGTGCCTCACCGATCCACGTAAAAATCACTGGCACCAACCCAATTGGCATTTGGAAGAACAATCTTACTACCGAAAATCAATCGCCAACGTAGCTTGGATCAGTTTACAGATACAAGCCTGTATCATATACCTGGAAGCCTTTTTTGTGAAGTTTGCCGTGCCTGAATGGGCGAACGGTACTGCATTGTATTATTGGCTGAGTGACCCTATTGTAGGACTTGGCTTGTATAACGACTCTTTTATATATCAAAACTTTTTGTCCAACACTTTTGTCATCAGCCTATTAACGTGGTCCGTATTAGCCCTTGAAATGTTATTGTTCATGGGGCTATTGGCCTCGTCTAAAAACAAAACCCGACTGTTTGTAGCCGGGGTGGCCTTTCACTTTATGATCATTCTGGCACATGGCCTCATCAGTTTTTTCATGGCCATGACCGGAATACTTATGTTATACCTGTTGGATTATAAACGATTTGAAAATGTCAAAAGCTGGTTTAAAATCAGGGAGAAGCAAAAGTCACCGGTGGTATTACCGGATTAACCTCCGTCCCTGGGGATTTATTCCCCTGGTGGTGGCTTTAACCTGGCTAGCCTGGGAAGGGGCCTTTACTAAGGCTCATTACTCCGCTACTTTCGGAAGTATCCCATTTTGGATACTGTTGTTTATACTACTGTTGCCTATCGTTACACAGTTGGAGGTGAAAAGCCATTCCGAATACCTGGCTTATCGTTTTATTCCTTTCATACCAATATGGAAACGACTGAAGTGGAAGGAAGTGGAGTCTGCACGGATTATTGAAAGAATAAATCTATCCGGCTTTGGTGGCTGGGGTTTGCGTTTTCTCGGAGGTGATGATAAGGGCCTTATTTTACCCTTTTATTCCCGCGTGCTGGAAATTAAAACCCGAAAAGGTCATACTCTTTATTTGAGCTATAAAACCCGGCCTGAGATTGAAACCGCCCTGAACGGGCTGAACAACCTCCAAAACCATGAATAAAGGCGAAGATATTATTGTATTTGACGGAGATTGTATGGTCTGTCATTTCTTTATACGGTATGTTCTTGAAAATGATGGCGGTAAATTTTGCTTCGTAGCGGCACAATCCATTGAGGGAAGAGCCCTCGCTCAACAACACCAACTTCCCGGTTTTTCAAATAATGAATCGGTTTATTACATTCATCAGCGAAAGGTATATACCCACTCTACCGCCATAGCACGCGTATTGCGTTATTGTGGACGTAGTGGTACCTTTCTCTCCAAATTATTATTGCTATGCCCACGCTTTTTACGAGACTTTCTCTACCGTGCTTTTGCGCGTATCCGCAAAAAAATAATACCCCCGGCCTGCATGCTACTCGGCCCGGCCGAAAAGAAACGGGTGATTTTGTAAACTCCCTGAGGCTTGGCCTCATGGGACTTTTTTTGCTTTCCTCGGCCTTAGTCTCCGCTCAATCGGTTACCTCGGTAAGCTTTACTTCCGATTCGCTTAGCCTGAATGGAAGCTTTTACCTGCCGGCCGGTCAGGGGCCTTTTCCGGCCGTAGTGTTGGTTCATGGCTCGGGCCCTAATGATCGCTACCAAACCCTGCCGCTCAATAGCGGAAACGCCCAATGCTTGTATCCGGGCCTTTACCCCGGTACGGTAAAAAATTTCGAAGATATTGCCATTGGCTTGCAGGATAGCGGTATTGCCGTTTTTACCTATGATAAGCGCACCTTCACCCACGGATCTACCCTGGACGCCCAAAAAATTGTAATCGAAGACTTTATAAGGGATGGCTCGGCTGCGCTGAATTACCTGGCTTCGCGTACGGAAGTGGATACCTCTTTATTGTACATAGTAGGTCACAGCCAGGGAGCAACCCTGGCTCCCTACATCGCTTTACAAAATACGCATGCCGATGGTATTATATCATTGGCCGGGCCTGCTATTCCGCTGGACACCATATTACCCGACCAGGTGCGCTACATTTATCGCAACTGTGCAGACTCTACGCAAGGCGAACAAATTGCTCAGCAGTTTTACCAGGCCTTTCAAAGCATCAGGGCGGGCACGTGGCCCGCAAACCAGGCTCTTTCCGGAGCCTATGCTCCCTTCTGGTTATCGTGGTTGCAAAAAACCGATTCCGTGGTGGATGCTTTTCAAAGAGCCGGGCTACCGTACCACTTTGTGCAGGGCAGTGACGATTTCAACGTGCCCGTGGAAAATGCCAACCGCTTTGGGAAGGCCCTGAACCTGGCCGCTGAAGACCTCGCCATTTATCCCGGCATTAATCATTACCTCACTACGGCCAGCAACATCAATGTTAGCCAGGCCATTATCGATACCATGGTGTATTGGATCAAAAAAGCTCCCCGGGTGGGCCTGGTTGAAGCCGCTGATCCTAATTATTACTACTACACCAAAAATGGCCGCCTTTTTGTTGAAACGGATGATGATGCCGAGGTTTTCCAGTTGAGGTTATACAGCCTGGATGGCCGGGAAATATACAATACGTCCTTCAAGGGAAGGCAAAGCTGGGCTCTTCCAAGGCCGGGTATATACATCGGGCGGCTGGAAAATGATCGCTACAGTTTACCGCTTAAAATACAATGGTAACCCGGTATCAATTAAGTATATTTAACAACAAATACTAAAATCATGAAAAAGAGAACAATGGGCTTTTTCGCCCTGGCTTTGGCAACAGCTCTGTCGTTTGCCTTTAAGGGTGATGATATGCTTGGAATCGGGAAAAAAGCACCCCTGAGCGATGTTAAGATGGAAGATGTTTCCGGAAATACCTATTCCCTTAAAGATTTGAAAAAGGAAAACGGTTTGCTGGTGATCTTTTCCTGCAATACCTGCCCCTTTGTGATAAAGTGGGAAGACACTTACCCGGGTTTAGGTGAGCTTACCAAAGAGAATAAAATAGGCATGGTACTGGTGAATAGCAATGAGGCCAAGCGCAACGGTGACGACTCTATGGCGGCCATGAAAGAGCACTATGAGGAAGCAGGGTACAACACGCCTTACGTACTGGACACCGACCATAAGCTGGCTGATGCCTTCGGGGCCAAAACCACTCCCCACGTTTACCTTTTTGATAAGGAGATGAAGCTGGTTTACCGCGGTTCCATCAATGATAAATTTGAGGAGCGCGGCAAAGAGGCCAGCAAAATGTACCTGGAAGATGCTATGGATGCTTTGATAAATGGTGAAAAGATAGACCCGGCAGAAACACGCCAGATCGGGTGTTCCATCAAAAGGGTAAAAGCTTAAACCAAGCCCTTTTCTTCCTGCGCAGTTGGCGTATTAAATTCTTACTAAAAAGCTTAAATGCAGAATAAAACTTTGACTTTCTGCGTTTAAGCTTTGTTTTTTTATTCACCTAACCATTCTGCTGGCATGCGTTCCATCTTACTTTTCCTCACCCTGCTTTGGGGCTATCACATCCTTTTTTGGCACGAGCTTATGGGTCTCAACCTTTTTGTATTTGGCCTGGCCGTAATTGCCATCGGGTTTTTTAAGAATCGTCCCTTTAAACTGCTCCCCGTACATTGGTTTTTACTGGTACTGAGCCTGGCCAATGGAGTAGCAGTTTTATGGGTCAACACTTCCTTTAGCATGGTTCTTTTTGTGCTGTTGAGCATTACCACTTACGGCAGCTTTCAGCTAAGTACAAATGCCGCCCTGGAAGCTTTTGCCAATTCACTGTTTAATATTTTCAACCCGAGGCAGGGTTTGATTCCCGGCCTGGCGGGTAGCATAGCCACTCCCAAAATTAAGGGTGTGCTTTACCTGCGGTTGAGCATTATCCCCTTGCTAATCTTCTTTATTTACATCCTGCTTTTTTCGGCAGGCAATTCCATTTTTCATTCCTGGAGTGGCCGTTTTATGGAGCGTTTCATGGGTTTTTTCGAAGGACTTTCGCTGGAATACTTCTTCTTTATCCTCCTGGGAATTATCATAGTCAGATGGGTGATGAGAACCGGGTGGGCTAAGTTCATCAGCCTGGTGCCCAACAATAATTTGCAGCGTAAAGTGCGCGTCCGCTATTTTAAGAATATGGCCCTTAAGCACGAGTACCTTTCTGCCTTCATCCTGCTGGTGTTGCTCAACCTATTATTCCTGGCCGTTAACGTTATTGATATACGCTGGGTGTGGTTCCAGTTTTACGTGCCTGCCGATTTCAGCCTTAAGGAGTTTGTACATGACGGGGTATTTTGGCTTATCTGTACTCTGCTGATTTCCATGGGTTTGATCCTGCACTATTTCAGGGGAAACCTCAACTTTTACAAGGATAACAACCGCCTCAAAACCCTGGCTTATTTCTGGATATTCCAAAATGCCATACTGACCTTTTCTGTGGTATTACGCACCTTGTACTACGTTGATTTTCATGGCCTAGCCTCCGGCCGTATTGGCTTATTACTATTTTTGGGGATGGTACTTTTCGGCCTGTTTACCCTGGCCTGGAAAATCAAAAGGCGTTACAACACCTCCTTTGTGCTTCGTGTAAATACTCTTTTCGTGATCGGGTTATTGGGCATTTCCGCACTCTTTCCCTGGAATCACATAATGGTTCGTTACAACCTGTCGCATGGTAATGTGAACGAAATTGATGTGGACTATTACCTTCAACTGGACCCGCAGGTATTTCCCGTAGTTTATGAGAACCTGGATTTGATAGGCAACCAAATTGAAGGCCACCAAAAAAACGAGGTTACCTGGATCAGTTATGCTTCCATTGAGGCGTTTGAAAAACAACTGGAGTTGAAAAGCCGTGATTATCTTCACCATCGTTCTGAAAAAGGATGGGCTTCATGGAGCCGGGCCGATCAAAAAGCGGTAACTGCGCTGGAAGACCTTATCGATTAGTGAAACAATAAACGCAGCAGTTTTTGGATGGTGGGTGAAATAGTACCGCTGAACTTTTTCACCAAAGCTATTTTATGCGCTCGCGTTCGGGTGGGGTAGGGATATATTTTATTGAACATAGCTCCAGCCCCCAGGCCTTGCTGTTTGGCCATAATCAGTTCCTGAACCATTTCGCCTGCCTCAGGTGCTACAATAGTTCCGCCCAGTACTTTTCCATCCCTCGGTTTCCAGGGATTTTTCTTCAGGAAGAGAATAAGCCGTCCGTAGCGGTAATCCGAGGCAACGGCCCGGTCATCACCCGCCAGGCTAAAATCAACGGTTTCATAAGAGATCCCCCGTTTTTCAATTTCCCCTTTAGAAAGGCCGAAAGTAGCCACTTCAGGATCGGTAAAGGTGCACCAACTGAAATCGTCCAGCGTAAACTTCTTTTTAAAGGGCCAGGGCGTAAAAAAATTGGTCAATAGTACGGTAGTATGCAGCTCGGCCGCGTGACTAAACAAAACGTTGTGTGCTGCATCGCCCGCAAAAACCACCTTCTTATTTCCCTTTGCCCGCAGGTAATTATCAAGGATCGGCCAGCCCTTACCGTCCATTTGTATCCCGGCTTTTTCAAGTTTTAAGGCATTGTAGGTTATTTCACGACCGATAGCCATCAGTAGGGCATTGCAGCTAATTTTTTCTTCACCGGTGTGGTTTTTCAGAACGGCTTTATTCCCTTCCTCAAAGCGAAGTAATTCATAGCCCAGCTTAAATTGTATTCCCTCCTTTTCCAATTGCTGTTGCAGCAAGGCAGACATTTCGGGCAGCTCCTTTTTCATTATCCGGTTTCCCTTATCCAGCACCGTTACTTTAGAGCCCATGCGGGCAAAACACTGCCCCATTTCTAAACCAATGGGGCCGCCTCCAACTACCAGAAAATGCTCCGGTATAAAATCGATATGAAAGAGATTTTCATTGGTAAACACCGGCATTTCCTTAATACCCTCAACCGTAATCCTTCGCGGCTGGCTACCGGTGGCTACTACTATTTTTCTTGCGGTAAACGTTTGGCCGTTTACGGAAAGGGCGTTTTTACCGGTAAAGGAGGCTTCCCCGATTTCAATGTCCAGGCCTTCCTCCTTTTGCAGGTATTCCGCGCTTTCATGTTGGCGTATTATATCCTGGCGGCTGCGTACATAGTCCCATATTTTTTGAATATCCGCTTTCCCGGAAACCTTTAAACCGTATGCTTCACTGGATTTTGCGTTTTCGAGGATGCGCGTAACATGAATAAGAGCTTTACTGGGAATACAGCCGGAATTCAGGCATTCTCCGCCAAAGTTATCACGGTTTTTCTCTACCATTAAAACCCGGAAGCCAAACTGTGCCATACCGATGCCTACACCCAAGCCCCCTGATCCGGCTCCAATAACAATTACGTCATAATGGCTTTTCATACGGTTTATGGTTCTTTGAGTTCGGAAAGGTTACCCTCCGCTTTAATGATTAAAGGGCTGTCGCGAATGGTGTTGTTTTTACTGATATGCTGAAGGCGCGACCAGAATTTGTAATCAATATCATCCCCTTTCCGGATGTAATCCCAAAGCGCGCTCAGTAACTCGGAATTGTCCACTTCAACCGGCAGGGCAATGGTCAGCGAGTCCTGAGCTTCCACGATGATTTCCTGCTTTACCGCTCCCTCAAAAACCATTTCGTTGCCCAGGTCAATTTTGTATTCCAGGTTTTTGAATTCATAAGGAAATACATTGCGGTTATGGATGAACAGGTCGAAAACAATCCGGCTTTCGTTAAACTTCAGTTTCTCCAGTTTCCAGTCGCGTATTTGGGTAACCGGTACTTTATAAAGTGGAGCCTTGAAGCCATGGTCGTATGCAAACTTGCGTTTTTCTACCAGGGGCACATTCGCATAAAAATATCCTCTAAATCCATAATCGGCTGAATCGGCTTCGGACATGTCCAGACTATCCAGAACACGTTTAAGTTTTTTGAGGTAGATGGTAACCGGCAGTTCTACCAGGCTGCTGTCGTTTCCCTTAAATTCGATGCTTTTGGGATAGGTTTCTGTAAATAAAACCTCGCTGGCGATGGTAAAATCGTAAGTAAAGCTGTCCACCTTAAAGCCGGTAGGCATAGGATTGTCCAGTATCATTTCAAAGTCCAACGCGATTTTTTGAGGATCTATTTCCTTTACCACAAAGCGGCTCCACTCCAATCGTGGTAATATAAAAGTTCCGTAGGGCTCTTTTTTGGATTGCAGGTATTTAACCAACAGGTAAATTCCCAGGGTGAGTACGATTACCGCAAGGATAATCCCAATGACTTTTTTCATAATGGAGGTCTTCAGGACCCCACATCACTAAAGTTCACTCATTAATTGTACGAAGAGATTGCTCAGCCTGTCGTCTGCCTTACCAGCCACTTCAATGATCTCTTCAATATTAATGGGTTGTAGATTTTCGGGGTCACATTCGTCTGTAATTACAGACACCGCCAGGCAGGGAAGGTTCATGTGGTTGGCAATAATCACTTCAGGTACCGTACTCATCCCCACCATATCGGCCCCGATAATTTTCAGGTAGCGATACTCGGCACGGGTTTCCAGGTTGGGCCCGGTTACCGATACATAAACCCCTTCTTTAATATCGGTTTGTTGCTCTTTGGCAATTTCCTTCAACTTTTGAATGAGCTCCTTTTTATAGGGCTCACTCATATCCGGAAAGCGCGGCCCCAGCACTTCGAGGTTAGGCCCGGTTAAGGGGTTAAAGGGCTGTAGGTTGATGTGATCTTCAATAATGACCAGGTCACCTTTTTTATAATCAAGATTAATACCCCCGGCCGCGTTGGAAAGCAGCAGGGTTTTAATCCCCAGCATTTTCATTACCCGGATGGGGAAAGTAATTTCCGGCATGGAGTAGCCTTCGTAAAAGTGAAAGCGCCCTCGCATGGCCACTACTTTTTTACCGTTCACTTTTCCACATATCAGGTTACCGGAATGGTATTCCATAGTAGCTACCGGAAAATGGGGAATATTTTTATACGGCAGGCTATGTTCCACTTCCATTTTCTGGATGAGCTTTCCAAGCCCCGTACCCAGAACAATGCCCACATCAGGGTTATTATAACCTCTGCGATTTAAAAAGGCGGTTGCTTCTTCTAATTTATGGATCATAGCCAGGGGAATTTTTTAAGGTCGTCAACGGTATCGAGGTCGGTTTTCTCTTCCATCACCTGGTAAGAGAGTTTTAGTTTTTCCATTTGTTTTAAAGTTTCATGGAAAACACTTTTGGTACTCCACTCAATATCTGCAAATATATTCACCGGCCGGGAGAGCCCCAACAAATAGTAGCCCCCGTCATTAGCCGGGCCAATTACCGCTTCTTTCTCATTCAGCACTTCAAAGGCTTCCTCCAGCAGGCGGGCATTCATTTCGGGGCAATCACTGCCTATAATCACCACTTTTTTATAACCACTTTCAAAGCCCTGGCTGAAAGCGCGATGCATACGTTCACCCAGGCTATCGCCACTTTGCAATTTCTTTTCAAAACTCTGTGGAAGCCAGTCATCTTCGGTATTGACAAAGTCTCCATACCAAAGCTGCCGCTGTGCCTCCACTTCCAGAGCCGCTGAACGGGTAATGGCCAGCAACTTTTTATATACCTCAACCGCCTGAGGATGCCCCAGGTCTTTTCCGAGTCGTGTTTTCACCTGTCCCGCTATGGGGTTCTTTATAAAGATCAGTAGTAAGCGGTCTGATAATGGTGGCATCGTCCTTCTCTAGTTTATGATCGTTTATTTTTTGCTTGTAAAATTCGAGCAGCTCCGCCTGGCTTTTGCCCGACTTATACTTCAGCCATACCCGCAAAAAAATCCATTGCAACCTAAGCGGGCCATTCTCCCGGTACTTACGCGCTGAAGTTACTACCGCTCTTGGTATTATGGCAAAGGAACACCGTTTTTTAATACGGTGAATAATCTCCTGGTCTTCCAGCATCAGGTAGTCATCGCGGTAGCCACCTGCTCTTTCAAAACTATCCCGTTGTATGAATAAACTTTGGTCGCCAAACCGGAAATAGTTGACATTAAAGCGGGTTAGCCAGGCATTAGCTCTTAAAAACCAGTGATTCCAGTCGAATGAAAGGCGGAAGCATCCGGCCGGGTAACCTTCATTGAGTTTCCTGGTAATATCGTGCAGAAACCCAGTGGGTGGAAAAGTATCAGCATGTAAAAAATAGAGTACTTCGCCCTTGGAAGAACGGGCTCCTAAATTCAATTGACTGCCCCGCCCTTTTTGCGCGGATTGCAACAAGCGCACTCCCCTCCGCTCCACTTCATAAAGCGTAAGGTCTGTACTACCTCCATCACATACCACAATATCCGTCCGGTAATCCCGGGTTTCTTCGAGCAGGAAATCCAGCAGTGGTCCGATAAACTCCTCCTCGTTAAAGGTGGGTATGATAATGGAAAAAGAATACGTCATAATTGCGTTACCTTGATAGTACCGATGGGCAGGCCAAAAGTTCTAGCGCAGGGAATAGGTTTTTCCGGGGTGGCTTTGCACTACTCCCTTTAATTCCAAACCCATTAAAACGGTAAGTACTTTACCGATGGGCCATTCGGCACGGTAGCCAAGCTGGTCCAGCTCCACTTTTTTACCGGCCTCGCTCAATAGGCGGTGTAATTTTTTCTCAGCCTCATCCATTTCAACGAATAAGGCCTGCTGCAACTGGGGTTTCGGGCGTTTTTCCTCCCAGCCCAAAATATACTTTAAGTCTTCTGCACCGCTTATTAAAGCTGCTTTATTGGTTTTGATGAGGTAGTTACATCCTTCCGAAAAGGTGTCGCCCAGGCGGCCGGGTACGGCAAAAACATCACGGTTGTAGGTGTTGGCAATTTCAGCCGTGATCAGGGCCCCGCCCCTGCGGGCCGCTTCCACCACTATAATGGCTTCTGACATTCCGGCAATAATGCGGTTGCGCTTGGGAAAGTTTTCGCGATCCGGGCCGGTTCCACTTATAAATTCACTGATGAGGCTGCCTCCACTGGCCAGAATTTGGGAGGCTACTTTTTTATGGAGAGCGGGGTAAACCGTATGAAGGCCATTCCCCAAAATGGCCACGGTGGGTAAATCCTTTTCCACGGCTTCTTTATGAGCGCAAACATCTATTCCATAAGCTAAACCACTCACAATAATGGGCTGAAAAACCTGCAGGTCCGAAATGAAATCGCGGCAAAAAGCTTTGCCATAGTCCGTAGCATTGCGGGTACCCACCATAGCCAGGCAGCGCTGCCGGTTCAGGTTGGTTTTACCTTTTTGATAAAGCATCACTGGGCCATCTTCGCATAACTTCAGCCGTTTGGGGTAGGCTTCATCCAGGTAAAACAAGGGCGCTATTCCCTCTTTTTGCAGAAAGGCCAGCTCTTCTTCTGCCCGGCTTAGAACACTTTGTTCCGAAATACTTTGGGCTGACTTTTTGCCGATACCCGGTATTTTCTGGAGCATTTTACTTTTCTCCCGGAAAACGGCTTCAGCACTGCCGCAATGGGCTATGAGGCTTTTGGCACTAACGGCCCCGATACCCGGGATAAGGGTAAGGCCGATACGATATAAAAGATCGCTATTCACCAGGAGAATTTACAAAACTCCGGTAAATAGCGATCACAAACTGATATAGAGAGGTTTAGCGGGCTATAACCAGCTTTTTCTCCAGCACACCGGCATCGGTATGTACGGTTAATACGTGTGTCCCGGCTGCCAGCGATGAAACATCAATGGAATAGCGGCCCTGGCCTTCTTCCTGGTAGGGTATTCTCAAAGACTGGCCGGTAATACTGCTCAATTGCATGGCTTCTACCTCCACCGGATTGTCGAAGCTCAGCTCTACTTTTTGAGAGGCAGGGTTCGGAAAAAGCTTGGTTTGAACCTTCAGGGGATCTTCAACGGAAAAGAGTTGGATAATATCCACTTTGGTGATGTGGTTGAGGAACATCATTCCGGCAATACCAAAGGCATGGTTAAAATCACCTCCCAGGTACAGCTCACCCGAAGGCGTGTAATTCAATGCATTTACCGAAGCGTCCAGAATACCGAAACCTTCGATATAGCCATTGTGATAGCGCAAAATATTCTGGCCGTAGGTACCGAAGTTAGGGTAACTGATTTTGCCGCCTGCAAATAATCCGAAGGGGGTAGTTTGCAGGCACTTAATGGCTACTTCGTGCAAATTGGTTTGCGTGGTAAACTGCCAGGGCTCTCCAATAAGGCGAGTCCATTGGCTACCGTCAAAATAACCCATAGCAAAGGTGTCCTGCTGACTGGAGCTTAAAAGATCGCAACCCACGTAGAGATTTCCCTGGTACTCCTCCATGGCATTTACAGAGGTAGGGACCCCATTACCCAGGCTGCCGAAAACGGTTCCGTCAAAGGTGGCAATGTGGTTGTAGGTAACCCCATCGATATCGGTAAAATCGCCTCCTAATACCAGTTCACCATTATGTACAAAAAGCTCTTTTACTGTGCCGTTTGGAGAACCCAGGGCTACCCATTGGCTACCATCCCATTTGGCAAAATTTCGAAAAGTTGTTGGAGCCGTTACTTCACTTCTGAAAAAACCGGCTGCATATAACTCATTGTTGTACACTTCTACATCATATACAATGTTAGGCAGGGCTCCAACGTAAAAACTACCCAGGGCATTCCATTGGGTACCGTCCCATTCTACAACTCCCGCTCCCACACTAGTGGTTCCTGCAGCCCATATATCTCCGGCAATAATCAGATTGGAATTCATTTCCTCCATATCCATCACCTGGCCACTAACCCCGTTGGGGCTTCCAAAAGGTATCCAGTCATAACCCGCTATACCTGCAATGTAAGTAGATATATTGTTGGCCTGTACCACACCGGCTGTATCAAAGTTACCGGCTGCCACCACTTCCCAGCTACCATAGGCATGAATAGCATTTACGGGGCCGTTAACACCTTCCTCCATGGTTTCAAAAGCCTGAAGGGCGGGATAGCCGGGCTGTATCCAGGCCAGTTCTTCGGGAGTAAAACCACTTTGGGCTACCCAATTATCCAGCTTATCCATTTTCATGTCCAATAGGTAGGCATAATTCATTTCACGGCTGATGGAGCGTGCCAACGGGTCATTCCCACTTTCTTTAATGAGATGACCTACGGCACAATATGTATTAAAGGGATCAATAAATACCGGTTGCCGCTGGGGGTGATACAGGTTTTTCGGAAACACTCCGGCCTTAGCATATTCAGCGAGGTGCTGCAGGGAGTTGTTGCGATTTTTAAGTTGTTCAGGGTTGAGGTGATCGGTTGATCTTTCACTCAATATCCGGTGCACCCAAAAAAGGTGGGCCTGGATAGGGTTCTCTTCAGCCGGCAGTTCATACAGAACTTCGGGAATGTCGTGTTCAAATGCCCATCGTGTATTAACGCCCTTAAGCGATTCGTAAAGATTCTGAGCGTTGGCCTGGCCCATAGCCACAACCAAAATAACGAGGGATAGTAATCGTGTTTTCATAATTCTCGGGTTTTCAAGTTAAGATGGCAGGGAGTTGTAAAAGGTTGCGTTAAAAATAATTAATTCTAGCGGGCAACCTTATTTACCTTTAATGCATCTTACTTACAAATTACGGATTGTAGAAATTGGTTCCTGAAGAACTTATAAAGGCCTGCCAAAAAGGAAAACCTGAAGCTCAAAGTGAGCTTTACCGGCATTTTTACCGGAAGATGTATGGCGTTTGCCTGTATTATGCCAAGGATGAAACCGAGGCTATGGATCATTTGCAGGATGGCTTTATCCACCTCTTTCAAAAAATAAAGAAGTACTCTTTTGAAGGTTCTTTTGAAGGCTGGATGCGCAGGTTATTCGTAAACCTTATTCTGCAAAAATACCGTAGTAAAAAGCTCTTGTACCCTACCGGCCTGGAATCACTGAGTACCGAGGACAATGGCTACGAGAGTATAATTGAAAATATAACTGCCCAGGATTTACTGGATATTATAAGGGAGTTATCCCCTCAGTACCACCTCGTTTTTAACCTTTATGCTATTGAGGGTTATTCGCATCGCGAAATTGCCGGGCAACTGAATATAAGCGAAGGAACTTCCAAAAGTAACCTCTCCCGGGCAAGAAGCTTATTGCAGGAAAAGGTGCGGGAGCGATTCCCCGATAGTTATGAACACAGGATGAAAAGCAATGGGAAATAAGAAACCGATAGATGAGCTTTTCAGAACGAAATTGAACGATCTGGAAGCAGATACCCCTTATGATGCCTGGCCCGAGCTGAGGGAGCGCATCGACAGGAAAAATAGCCGCAAGAGAGCGGCCTGGTGGCGCTACAGCAGTGTTGCGGCAGCTGTACTGCTGGCTTTTTTCAGTGGGTACTATTTTAATCATTGGGAAATAAGCCCTCAAAGGCCTGTAAAACAGGATGGGCAGCCCGGCTGGGTTGTTGATGAGCCTGCTGAGCGTAACCAACCAGAAAATACTGCCCCACTTTTAGAAGAAGGTGTAAATCCCCGTGAAGAGCGTGAGAATACCGTGGCCGGTTCAGACCACCCAGGTGCTGCCGGAACTACACCAAACTCCACTGAAAGCACCCTCCCTCCTAACCGTAAGAACAACGGCCGCGAACCGGGTGGGCATACCACCAGTATTGAACCTGCCAAAAATGATGTTGCCGTTGAAGCAGAAAGTATAGCTCTGTTGGAACCGGACCATAAAGTGACGGAAACCCCGGACACAGAGGTATCGGAGGAGGAACAGCAGGTACTCCCTGAACTTTCCAATGCCAGAACCTACCTGGCTGAAAGAAATTCATCGGATGAAAAGCCTTCTTCAAGTTCAGAAACCATTTTTTCTCAAAAGGTAAAACCCATTGCTGACGATGCCACACGTAAGCGTTCCCGCAATTCATCCGGGGTAGAGTTATCCTTACTGGCAGGGCCCACCGTTCCTTTTATGGATGTACATGTAAAAGATGAAAGCACCATTACCCAAAACAATGTCCGCAATGAAAACCTGGACAATACCTACGCCACCGGTTTAAAGGTTTTGGTAAGGAATGATAACAACTGGGAGTGGCAGGCCGGTGTTATGGTTAACAATTGGGTGCAGAACAGCAACAACGTTTTGCTGAGCCGTGCTCCATCTGAATCGGTGGGTACTTCCACTGACCCTAACGCTACGGTTAATAGTGAGGTGAACGGTTTCACATCGGTAGGCAACGTTGCTTTTGACCAGAATGCAAACCGCGAAGTTTCGGTAACCAACGACCTTAACCAGTATTACCTGGTGCCTAATATTTCGCAGCAATACCAGTTTGTTGAAGTTCCCGTTGGAGCGGCCTATTATCTGGTCAACGGACGCTTTGAGCTGAAGCTGCAGGCCGGTGTCAATACCCGTATTCTTTCCAACAGCACCGTTTACCTTGAATACCCCGATGGCACTACCAGTGATTTTGAAGGATTGAAGCCCAATGATCTTTCGCTGCAATTAAGTACCGGCCCCGGCTTTGCTTATCGCCTGGCTCCACGGTTAAAGCTGAGGATAGACCCCATGCTTTATTATGGTATTACCCCTGTAAACCGGGGTGATGATGTGGAGACCTATTACCACCAACTGCTGTTTTTCTCTGGTATTTCGTACCGGTTTTAAACGTTTTTAGGGCGTTTTTGTATATTTGGTGGTTGTATGGAGCCAACCATTGATAAACATATAGGTCGCTTACTTTTCGATCACGAATGTGTGGTAGTTCCCGGTTTTGGTGCTTTTCTTACGCGCCATTACCCGGCTGAAATCAATAGTGCTACGCACATGATGCGCCCCCCTTCGAGAAGGGTTTCCTTTAATTCGCGCATCAAGGAAAACGATGGCCTGCTGGCCAAGTACATCAGCATTTATGAAAATCGCTCCTACAATGAAGCACTGGATAGCATCAGTATTTTTGTGCGCAGCTGGAAGCGAATTCTCAAGACCGGTAAAAAAGTAAACCTGCCCGGTATCGGAAGGCTTTACCTGGACAAGGAAGAAAAAATACAATTCAACCCGGCTATCGATGTGAACTATGATAAGTCTTCCTTTGGTCTTTCCATATTCCGATCCCCGGCCGTACACCGTGAAGCTGAAATCAAAAAATCCGTTCAGCGCGCTATCGACCTTCATATTCCACCACGTACTGACCAGGAAAGGCAGAGAAGAGCTCTTCCTTTTTTGAGGTGGGCGGCAGTTTTAGCTCCCTTTTTGGCTTTAGGTGTAACCGCAGCTGTTTACCTGAGTAATAACCCGGGGCCTTACCATGTTATTTCCGGCTTCAACCCTTTTAATACCAATGAAGCCCCCCAGGAGCAAACTCTTCCTGAACCCGCGCTTAAAGAAGTTACTGAAACGGAATTGAGTACCCCGATTATATCGGATGAAGCACCATACCAGGCGGATGAAAGCTCAATCCCGGTTGAAGAAAAAGAGGTTCCTGTAAAGGCCGGGGTAACACCAAAGGCAACTCAACCGGGGTCTCACCACATTATAGTGGGCTCTTTTAAAGAAGCTATTAACGCTCAAAATTACGTTGCTGAATTACAGTCCAGAGGTTATGATGCCTACCTGGCCGCTGGCGATGCTCGCTTTAACCGTGTAGCCATCGGTAATTATAGAACGGCCGAAAGTGCCCATGCAGAACTTTCTTCCATTAAAAGCCAGGTAAATGCTGGTGCCTGGGTTTATTCTAATTGAGTTAATTTTGCCGGAAATTTATCCGGATGAAAGCCAGAACCCCTAAAGAATCCCTTACCATACTTACGGAAATCGTTTTACCCAACGATACCAACAACCTCAAGAATCTTTTTGGTGGCCGCCTGTTAAGCTGGATGGACCGCGCATCAGCGATTTCGGCTCATCGCCACTGCAAACGAATTGTAGTAACCAGCTCGGTAAACAACGTATCGTTTAACCAACCGGTGCCCCAAGGTAGTATTGTAACCATTGAAGCCAAGGTTTCAAGGGCCTTTACCTCCAGTATTGAAGTTTTCGTGGACGTGTATATCGAGGACCAGACGGTGGCCGGTAAAAAAACCAAGGCCAATGAAGCCATTTATACTTTTGTGGCGGTAGATCAACTGGGGAACCCTATTAATGTACCGCCATTGATCCCCGAAACCGACCAGGAGAAAAAACGTTACGAAGGTGCTCTCCGCAGAAAACAGTTGGCGTTGATCCTTGCCGGTAAAATGAAGCCCAAGGATGCCACCGAATTAAAGGCACTCTTCTTTTCGCCTGAAGAAATTGTGAACTTAGAGAATCACGAAAAGGAAAGTAAGGATCAGGGATAGGTAAACCAGATCTTTAAGCCACCACCTGGAGACATACTGAACCAGGTTGCTCAAAAAAACAGATACCCCAAAAGCGGTGATTATCATGCTGGCCCAGGGGCCTTTCCATATAATGGCCAGCAGGCAGCCCAGTACAATAAGCACCATGTTAAAATTCAGGAATTGCCTCTTCTGGATTTTCGCATAATTAAGGGCTTTGGCATATTCGGCTATGGCCATTAGCATAACCAGTAGCAGAAAGCCAAATGGCCAAAGACTGTTCCAATCCCAGTCAAAGCCTCGCCAGGAGTAAAGGCTCAGCAAATTCCAGAATTCTTCGATAAAAGAAAAAGGAGTGAAAAAGAAATACAGGCTAAACACCAGAAAGTAAAAAGCAAACAACCCGATAACCGGCACCAAAAAAGTTCGAAGGTTAAAATGTCCGAAAAGCAAAGCCGCGGCCCAGCAAAGCAGTATAAAGATCAGGGCCGGGGGGAAATAAAAGGACAACAACCCGGCCAGGAAACTGATGTTGAAGAGGATGTGTAGCACCCCGGCCGTTGCCTTGATCATGGCAAAAAAGTGCTGGAAAATCACAATAATGAGCGGAGTGGCCAACAGCATAGCCGGTTGGTTACTGTAAGCCGCAAACAAATAAATACAAACCGAAAGTATGGGTACCAGGTAATGGCTGCCCTTTAAATGTCCATTGCTGATAAGAACACTGTTGAACCATGCGCTAAAAACGGGAATGAGTATTAAAGAGGAGTACTGGAATATTACCGGGGCCACCTGAATGGTGAAGCCGGGCAACTTCATGGTGGTATAGTGAAAATCGTTAAAAAACACACCTACCCCTATCAGCAGGAATGATACGATCAAAGAAGCGGCAAGTGACTGTACACTTAAGTTGTTAAATAGTCTTGCCAGCATACGGCTTTTTATCTAATTTTGGCGGCAAATTACAGAAAATGCAATTCAAGGATATCGTTTACGCTTTAGGAGATTTTTTTGAGTGGACCTTTCAGATTCTTCCTTTTCTGGGTAACATCCCCAATATCCTTTTCCTGGCCATTGGCAGCGTTCTTTTCATCTACTGGATGATGGAGATGCGCAAGCACGCCCAGGCCGGAGAAAATTAAAGATCATAACCTATATCCTTGCGGAAAGTGATGCCTTCAAAGCATACCTTGGCAATGGACCGGTAGCTCTTTCCCAGAGCCTCTTCTTTAGTATTGCCAAAGGAGGTAAAAGCCATTACCCGGCCGCCACTGGTCACTACATGATTATCTTTTATACGGGTGCCCGCATGAAACACCAGGCTTTCTGAAACATTTTCAAGACCGCTAATTTCCTTACCCTTGGGGTAAGAGCCGGGATAGCCACCCGAAACGGTCATCACGGTAGTAGCCAATCGTTCGTCCTCTTCAATCACTACTTCATTCAGCCGGCCTTCGGCAGTAGCCTTCAAAACCGTCAATAAATCGTTTTTTATACGGGGTATCACCACTTCCGTTTCAGGGTCACCCATGCGCACGTTGTATTCAATTACAAAAGGATCATCCTTCACTTTGATGAGGCCCAGAAAGATAAAGCCCTTGTAATCCATTTTACGGCTCATGATACCCTCAATAGTGGGCTTTACAATCCGTTGCTCCACCTTGGTGCGCAGCTCTTCATCCACAAAAGAAACGGGTGATACCGCTCCCATACCACCGGTATTCAGCCCGGTATCTCCTTCTCCAATCCGTTTATAATCCTTGGCTACAGGCAGCCATTGATAGTTTTGCCCATCAGTGAGGATAAATACCGAAAATTCAATGCCCTCTAAAAATTCTTCAATCACCACTTTGTGGCTGGCCGCTCCAAACTTTCCTGAAAACATTTCCTCCAGTTCTGTTTTGGCCTCTTCCAGGTCATTAATGATCAACACCCCTTTGCCTGCGGCTAACCCGTCCGCCTTTAATACAAAGGGTGGTTGCAGATTCTCCAGGTATTGCTGAGCATCCTTAAGTTGACTGGCGGTAAATGAGCGATAAGCCGCAGTGGGAATGTTGAATTCCTCCATAAAGTTTTTGGAAAAGGCTTTGCTCCCCTCCAATTGTGCGGCCTCTTTTCCCGGACCGATCAGGCTTATGTGTCTGAGCTTTTCGTGCGCTTTAAAGTAATCCACTATCCCCTTTACCAGGGGATCTTCCGGGCCAACAATCACGATATCGATTGCCTCGCGAAGGCAGAATTCGGCTATTTGCTCGAAATCATCCACCTTAATGGCTATGTTTTCAGCTACTTCCGCGGTTCCTGCATTACCGGGTGCCACAAAAAGGCGCTGGCATTGCTTACTTTGGGCGACCTTCCAACTGAGGGCATGTTCACGCCCTCCGCTTCCTAAAATCAGCACATTCATGGTTATCACAATTTGGGGCAAAAGTAAAACTTAGCCATTGTTTTTAAGCCAGCTTACTTGAGATATCGGTGGGTAAAACCTGTTTAGGGTAGATCAACTAACGGCCGGTGAAACATTACAGAATCAACATTTTGGGCCTTAGAGGGTTTAAGGGCTTATGTTTGAGTGGCTGTGGAATCGTTATTTACAGGCTATTAATTCAATAGCCTTTTACCCCTTCATCATTTCCTCGCTTTTTGTAAGCGTTAGCATTACCATAGTAACCATAGGTACCGGTACCACCGATGAGTGGTTGAGAAACCTTGTGCCCATTTTCGATAAATCCAATCCGGAAACAGCACGCACCCTTTTGAGTGTTTTAATCACCGGTATGTTTACCCTTACGGTGTTTAGTTTTTCCATGGTAATGGTAGTGCTGAACCAGGCAGCCAATAATTATTCGCCCAAGGTGCTGGATGGCCTTCTTAAGGATAAACGCCCCCAATTCATTCTGGGTTTTTACATCGGCAGCCTATTGTTTTGCCTCCCTTTATTGTTAAACCTAACCGATTCGCAGGCAGAAAAATCAGTTTCGGTAACCGGTGTTTTTTTAGCTCTGCTCTGCGCTATTATCGACCTCTTTGTTTTTATCCGCTTTATAGATTATGTATCGCGTAGTGTAAAGCCTGCCGAAATAAGCCGCTCCATTTACAAACGCACTTTTGAACGTTGGAAAGAGCGCAATTCCTCCAAGCGACAAGCCTCCTACCTTGACGAGGAAGGAGAGTATAAAGAATCCTTTACCCACTATTTTGCCGTAAAGTCGGGTTACTACCAGGGGCTGGACGAGGCAAAACTGCTGGACTGGTGTACTGAAAAGGATTGGATGTTAAAAGTTGAAGTTCGGGTTGGTGATTACGTGCTGGAAGGAACCCCCTTCTTTTCCATTTCGGGTGGCAAACCAAATGATAGTGAGCTGAAAAAACTGCACCAGCTTTTCTTTTTTTACAATATCGAAGACATTGAGAATAACCTCTTTTACGGATACCGGCAATTGACCGAGGTAGCCGCCAAAGCCCTCAGCCCGGGAATTAATGACATAGGTACCGCCCGTATTTGCATCGACTTTCTCACCGATTTAATAAGCCTGTTTGCCCAAAACCCCATGCCGTATGGCATGAAAGATAAAGAGGGGCAGCCCCGGGTCATTTATCAACCCATCGACTTGCACGATATCTTTGAGCTTTGCCTGGACGAAATCCGCCTTTGCGGGCGGGGCGATAAGAATATAATGGATGCGCTTCTCCACACCTGCGCCCTGCTTTTTCAACATTGTGAAGAAAATAGCTCTCTTAAAAAAGAAGTGGTCCGTTTTAGCCAGAAGCTATATGATGATTTGCAAAGTGGCACCTACCTGGATGATACTGCCTACCTTTTGAATTTTTACCGGCAAAATTTAAAACCACACCTGGGGAACGTTTAAAACTGAGGATAGCTTTTTTTGAACAAGTTGGAAGCTAATCACTTAATGAAGACGCAAAGCCCGTATTTGAAAGGGTAAAAAATTTACTTTTGCTTTGCATTTACCTTATTGATTCAACTATGTCTGAAAATTTCAAAAAGCAGATTTCTGCTTTCATGGAAGGTGTTAAAGCCAAAAATCCAAACGAGCCTGAATTTATGCAGGCGGTAGAAGAAGTAGCGGAAACCGTTATTCCCTTCATCGAAAACAACCCCAAATACAAGGAAGCCCGTATTCTGGAAAGAATGGTAGAACCGGAAAGAGTAATCATGTTCCGTGTACCCTGGTTGGATGACAGTGGGAAAACCCAGGTGAACCGTGGCTTCCGGGTAGAGTTTAATTCTGCCATAGGGCCCTACAAGGGAGGGTTGCGCTTTCACCCCAGTGTAAACCTTTCCATCCTTAAATTCCTCGGTTTTGAACAGGTTTTCAAAAACTCACTTACTACCCTTCCTATGGGAGGCGGTAAAGGTGGTTCTGATTTTGACCCCAAGGGTAAATCGGATAATGAAGTAATGAAATTTTGCCAATCTTTTATGACTGAGTTGCAACGTCATATCGGTCCTGATACCGATGTGCCGGCTGGTGATATTGGTGTTGGCGGCCGTGAAATCGGTTATATGTTTGGCCAGTACAAGCGAATCCGCAACGAATTTACCGGAGTACTTACCGGTAAAGGCCTTAACTGGGGTGGTTCAAGAATTCGTCCTGAAGCTACCGGTTACGGTGTGGTATATTTTGCAGCCGAGATGCTGGCTACGCGTAATGATGCTATGGCCGGTAAAACAGTAGCTGTTTCCGGTTCAGGAAACGTGGCGCAGTTTGCCATTGAAAAAGCCACTCAACTGGGGGCCAAGGTGGTTACTGCTTCAGACTCTTCCGGATATATCTATGACAAGGAAGGCATCCATGCTGATAAACTGGAATTTTTGAAAGACCTTAAAAATAATAGGCGCGGCCGGATTAAGGAATATGCCGATAAGTTCGGTTGTGAATATTTTGAAGGAAAAGAGCCCTGGGATGTAGTTTGTGATATCGCACTTCCCTGCGCCACCCAGAATGAAATTGACGGAGAAGAGGCTAAAGCTCTTTTAAAGAATGGTGTTATGTGTGTTGCCGAAGGTGCCAACATGCCTTGTACTCCGGCTGCCGTGGAGGCTTTCCACAAGGCCCGGATACTCTTTTCTCCCGGTAAGGCTTCCAATGCCGGTGGCGTTGCAACGTCAGGCCTGGAAATGTCACAGAACAGCCTGCGTTACTCCTGGACCCGCGAAGAGGTGGACAGCAAGCTTCATAATATCATGAAGGATATTCACGAGGCCTGTCGCCATTACGGCCAGGAAGATGGTTTTGTGAACTACGTAAAAGGTGCCAATATCGCTGGCTTTGTAAAAGTAGCAGACTCTATGATAGACCAGGGTTTAGTGTAATCGAACACCTGATTAGATATAAAAGAAAAACCGCGCTATGAGCGCGGTTTTTCTTGTTATGTAAAGTTGGTATTATTCTTTCCGTTGCACCACTTTAGGTACCCTGAAGTAATCCGTATCGCGGTCCGGGGCATTTTTCAAGGCTTCCTCCTTGGTGGCCTGCTCTACAACCTCATCTTCCCTCAGCGTATTTTCCTCTTCATTCATGTAAACCAAAGGCTTTACATCTTCTAGCTCCAACTCATTGATCTTTTCTACAAAGCCCAGTATTTTATCCATATCGGATACCATGCTCTCTTTTTCCTCCTCGGTGAATTCAAGGCGGGCCAGGTGAGCCAGCTTTTCTACTTCTTTCTTATCGATCTTCATGCGGCAAAAATAATGGATTCAGCTCTTAAAAGCCATCTTAACTTCCTCCCCTTCCTGCAGGCTTTGCAGCAAGGTATCGTAACAGCTCTCTTTTAGTCGGAATATTTCCGCCTCCGTTTTTTCACGCGGTACCAGGAAGGGGTGTACTATCGCACGGCAAACACCAGGGTAACCCTTGGTAAACGAAAACGGGAAATGCCTTTTATTATCCGGGTAGGCCACCGGTATAATGGGTACTGATTTTTCAACTGACAATTTAAAAGCCCCGTTTTTAAAAGGTGCCAGCAGCACATCTTCCTTAGGCACACCACCTTCGGGATAAATGCACAAGCCAAGCCCTTCATCCACTTTTCGAGCGGCCCGGTCAAATACATCCCTGCGACTTCTCAAGCTACTGCGATCTACCAATAAGTTGGTTTTACGATAAAAATACCCGAACAGGGGTAATTTGGTGAGCTCCTTTTTACCGATAAACAAAAAGCAGTTGGGGAATACGGCCAGGGTCATCATAATATCCATCATACTGGTGTGATTGGCACATATTATATATACGCGGTCGGGATCAGGCCTTTCTTCCCACCGCACCTTCGGCCAAAGGCCGGACCATATCAAAACCATCCAGGCCCATATCCGCGCAAAAACAAAAAATCGAGGATACCACTCGGTTTTTAAAGAAGTGATAAAAATGAAGGGGTATAGCACTAAAATGACTACGGCTACACCCATGTAAAACCATAGCCTCCATATTATTACAAAAGGTACACCGATCCATTTCACCCGACAAAAGTAAAATTTTGATCAGGCTTCTTACTTTTGGCGTCTATAATTTACAAGCATGGCACGTATTCTTACCGGGATTCAAAGTAGTGGGAAACCCCATTTAGGCAATGTTTTGGGGGCCATTATACCGGCTATCGAGCTCTCCCAAAAAAAGGATAATGAATCCTATTTTTTTATTGCCGACCTGCATTCTTTAACCACTATTAAGGACGGTGATACCCGCAAAAACAATGTTTATGAGGTTGCTGCTGCCTGGCTTGCCTTTGGTTTCAATACCGACCAAAATGTTTTTTACCGTCAAAGCGATTTGCCACAGGTTACCGAATTAACCTGGTACCTCAACTGCTTTACGCCTTACCCCATGTTGGCCAATGCCCACTCTTTTAAAGATAAAAGCGACCGGCTCTCGGATGTAAACGCGGGGCTTTTTGATTACCCGGTTTTAATGGCAGCCGACATTCTTCTGTACGATGCTAACCTGGTTCCAGTGGGTAAAGACCAGCAGCAACACCTGGAAATGACCCGGGATATTGCGGGTGCGGTCAACCATCAAGCCGGTAAAGAGTTGTTAATTGTTCCCGAGGCACACATTCAGGAAAATGTGATGACCGTACCGGGTACGGACGGGCAAAAAATGAGCAAATCTTACGGCAACACCCTTGATCTTTTCGCTCCTAAAAACACCTTGAAGAAACAAGTGATGGGTATTACCACAGACAGCACTCCCCTGGAGGAGCCTAAAAATCCGGATACCTGTAATGTTTTTGCCCTTTACGAACTAATTGCCAATGAAAAGCAGGTAGCTGTAATGCGAAGCAATTATCTGGCCGGTGGCTACGGCTACGGCCACGCCAAAAAGGAGCTCTTAAACCTTTTACTGGAAAAATTTGCGGAACAACGCGAACGCTTTGATTACTATATGTCCGACACGGCACTTATTGAGCAGGAGCTCAGCAAAGGTGCCCAAAAAGCCCAAAAGGTAGCTAATGAAGTGATTGCCCGTATGCGTGAAGCCCTGGGCTTCGGGGTAATTAATCGTTGAGCTTTAGTACGGCCAGGAAAGCCTGTTGGGGAATTTCAACGTTACCCACCTGTCGCATACGCTTTTTACCTGCTTTTTGCTTTTCCAGCAGTTTACGCTTCCGGGAAATATCACCCCCGTAACATTTAGCGGTAACATCTTTGCGCAAGGCACTGAGCGTTTCACGGGCAATGATCTTAGCACCGATGGCGGCCTGTATAGCAATCATAAACTGCTGGCGGGGGATCAGTTCACGTAACTTTTCGCACATCTTTTTACCCAGGTCATAGGCATTATCACGATGAACCAGTGCGGAAAGTGCATCCACCGGATCACCGTTCAGCATAATATCCACCTTCACCATTTCTGTTTCACGGTAACCCGTAGGGTAATAATCCAGAGAGGCATATCCCCGTGAAAGGGTTTTTAAACGATCGTAAAAATCAAATACTATTTCGGTAAGGGGTAAATCGAACGTGAGTTCTACCCGCTCTGAAGTGAGGTACACCTGGTTGGTGAGTATGCCGCGTTTTTCAATGCAAAGGTTCATAATGCCCCCTACATAATCCGATTTACTGATGATCTGTGCCTTGATGAAAGGTTCTTCCATACGTTCCAGGCGACTTGGATCGGGAAACTCAGTAGGGTTATTCACCACAAATGCCTTATCGGGGTCCTTTTTCAGGTAGGCTTTATACGATACGTTGGGAACGGTGGTGATCACCGTCATGTCAAACTCCCGCTCCAGCCTTTCCTGGATAATTTCCATGTGCAGCATACCCAGGAAACCACAGCGAAAACCAAAACCCAGGGCTACCGATGATTCGGGCTCGAAGGTAAGTGAGGCATCATTGAGCTGCAGTTTTTCCAGCGATGCCCTTAACTCTTCAAAATCTTCGGTATCTACCGGGTAAATTCCGGCAAACACCATGGGTTTCACGTTTTCAAAACCCGCTATAGGTTCTGAGGCAGGTCTCTCCATGGTGGTTATGGTATCCCCCACTTTAACCTCCTTAGCTTGCTTAATACCTGAAATAATGTAGCCTACATTACCGGCACTGATTTCTTTTCGGGGCTCCTGTTTGAGGCGTAATACGCCAATTTCATCCGCGTTATAGCGATGGCCGGTAGCCATAAATTTTACAGCTTCTCCACTGCGGATTTTGCCGTTTACCACTTTAAAAAAAGCCTCGATACCACGGTAGGGATTGAAAACCGAGTCAAATATCAAAGCTTGCAGAGGAGCGTCCGGATCACCCACCGGGTGAGGAATACGCTTTATGACCGCCTCCAATATTTCAGTAATGCCAATGCCGGTTTTGGCACTGGCCGGAATAATATCTTCCGCCTCACAACCGATGAGGTCTATGATCTGGTCTTTTACCTCCTCAGGATTGGCGCTGGGGAGGTCAATTTTATTGAGTACCGGAATAATCTCCAGATCATGCTCCAGGGCCAGGTACAGATTCGAAATAGTTTGAGCCTGAATACCCTGGGCCGCATCTACCACCAGCAATGCTCCCTCGCAGGCGGCAATGGCCCGCGAAACTTCATAGGAAAAGTCAACGTGCCCCGGGGTGTCAATAAGGTTTAGGATAAATTCCCCTTCCTCGTTCTTATACACCATTTGAATGGCATGGCTTTTTATGGTAATCCCACGTTCGCGTTCCAGGTCCATATCATCGAGCAACTGGTCTTTTTTGTCCCGGTCTGAAATGGTTTGGGTAGATTCCAAAAGCCGGTCGGCCAGGGTGCTTTTTCCGTGGTCAATGTGGGCGATGATGCAAAAATTCCGGATATTCTTCATTCTTTCCTCTTATCAAACTGCAATTAGGAGATGCGAAATTAAGGGAAAAACACTACAGTGCACCGATAAATCAATGACTCCTCCCATACTGGCCCCAGCGACACTTATCAACATTTCCGAAAAAACGGATAAGGCCCACCTTCACTAATTCCCTTTGAAGTTTTAGGGGATATCATTTGTGGTTTATTAACAATAAGGTAATTTTAACATCCCATACAGAAATAATATTCTAGCTGACATGAAAAAACTAATATTCCTCTTAACCGTACTTTTTTCCCTGGGAGCATTGAATGATGCTGAGGCTTCTCACATTGCCGGGGGAGATATCACTTATCGCTACATCGGTGATGTGACCGGTATTCCTTTCGATTACGAGGTTACGGTGCGCGTTTACCGGGACACCGAGGGTATCCCCTTTGATTCTCCAAATATTACCCTTAAAGTAACTTCTTCCTGTTTTAACGAACAAAACTTCCCGCTAAATCGAATACCTTTCCCTGCTAACCCTAATGACGCCAACGGTGGGGGTTATGTAGAGGGGTATGAGAATTGTGGCGATACGAATAGTGTAGATAGTCTTCGTTTCGTGCAATTCCTGTATAAAGATACCATCACTTTACCCGGTTTATGCACGGATTACGTTTTTTCTTACGAGACCCCTTGTTGTCGAAACAGCGAGATTGATAATTTATCCAACCTGGGAACCAGTATTCTTATCCGGGCCAAATTAAATAACACTTTAGGACCTAATAACTCTGCCCAGTTCAATACCGGTGCGGTAAAATTATTTTGTAAAAACCGAAGGTTTCAATGGTCTCAGGGTGCGGGAGATCCGGATATTAATGATTTATTGATATTTAGCCTCGCCAACCCCCTGGATGGACCGGCCCCGGATGGTACCCCTATTGGTTATAATGCAGGTTACTCAGTTGATCAACCTATGACCACTGTAAACGGCTTTAATCTGGATAGCCTCACCGGTGTAGTTACCTTCACCCCGGCCAAGGAGGAATTTATTGTGTTTAAAATGATTGTTCAAGACTTTCGCTATGACCCCAACCTCAACGATACCGTTACCGTGGGCGAGGTGATGCGTGAAATTCAAATTCCCGTTGTTAACGAATGTGGCTCGGAGCAATCTTTTGAAACCGGCCCCAGGGTTAACCTAAATGTACCCGGGCAAAGTGTATCCAATGAGCCGGTTGGGAACCTCTTCAACTTCCTGAATGGTTTCAACATTGACACCATTGGAAACCCTCCACCCACTGTTAATGGTGTTGTGGATCTTACCACCCGTAAAGTGCCGGTAATTACTAGTTATAGTTGTTTCGACTCTACTATTGTAATACAATTTGATCCTAAGTTTCAGCCGCAGTGCTCCAGTATTCACCCTACAGATTTCCGCGTAATTGGTCCTGACTCTGTACTGCGACCCGTAGTTAGTGTCGAGAAGTTTTGTGATGATTTTGTAGGTCAAACCTCCACGGAAAAGGTAGAATTGATTTTGGAGAAGCCTTTCGATGAGAATGGTCGCTACATTCTTTACACCAAAAGGGGTAACGATGGAAATATCCTGATTGATGAATGTGGCTTTGAGCTGGGTGAATTCTTCGTTTATTTTATTGATGTAAATAACTGTCCTCCCCTTATTTACAACATGGAAAATGTTTCGGTGGAGTATGATAAAGAAATTCACATCGACTGGACTGTAAACCCCGATTACTTTGCGGCCGGAGCCCGGAGGGTTTTTGATTCATGGGGAATCCTGAAAAGAAACGTTTCGGCCAACGGTGACTACTATCCGCAGGAATACCTGGAGGATTACACCTTGCGCAGTTGGATAGATACCGTGGTTAACCCTGAAGATGTGGACGCTACCGTATATGAGTATGCGGTTCAGATGATCCGTAACGGAGAAGCCCTGTCTCCTACTCCGAATGGAACCAATAGCGTATTGCTTGAAAATGAGCTGATCAATCCCGACCAGTTGCAATTTGACTGGAACAACTATAATGGCTGGCCTAATGCCGAGTTTGATTTTTACTATGGTCAATATGATTCTGCAGGACAGTCTTTCGATTGGGTAAAGATTGACTCCAATAACGTAACATTCACTTACACCTTTACAATAAGTGACTTTATAGGGGCCAATGACTCCAGTTTGTTTGCCTTTAAAGTTGAGGCAGTGAGTAATGATCCCACTATCATTTATACTTCCGAGTCCAACTGGTTGTACATTGATTACAGGCCCGAGGTTGAAGAGCCCGTTGAGGAGCCCGTAGTTTTAGGAACGCCTTATATCCCCAATGTTTTCACTCCTAATAGTGACGGTTTTGGCGATACCTTCTGGATATCACTGGAAGAAAAAGGCGACCCCGGTTACAGGCTACACGATCAGATTTCAGTAGAGGTGTATAACCGCTGGGGGCACCTGGTATTCGAAAATGCCAACTTTGATGAGGTGAACACTCCTGATGAAGGATGGGACGGTACCGATATAAATTCAGGGCAGAAGCTTGCTGATGGTGTTTACTATTACATTATCAACATGAAAGACGCTGAGTACTTCACTGAAAGTAATTACAAGGGACACATTACCATTTTTAAGAATGGTCAATAAAACAACCCTTCGATGAATACATAAAAAATCCCGCTTATAGCGGGATTTTTTTATTTACTACAGTAAAATTATAAAGGCTCAAAGAGTACTTCTACATCTTAAAGTCTTCCATAAACTTGGTGGTATAATTTCCGGCAATGTAGTCCTCATGATCCATTAAAGCACGGTGGAAGGGAATGGTTGTTTTTACTCCCTCAATAACAAACTCATCCAGTGCTCTGCGCATTTTATCAATGGCCTCTTCACGGGTTTGAGCGGTGGTAATAAGCTTCGCAATCATTGAGTCATAATAAGGAGGAATGGTGTAGCCTGCATATACGTGAGTGTCCAAACGTACACCGTGCCCACCGGGGGCATGAAAAGTGGTTATAGTTCCTGGTGAGGGACGGAAACCATTTTCCGGATCTTCAGCGTTAATACGGCACTCTATAGAATGTAACTGTGGTTCGTAATTTTTACCACTAATAGGAATTCCTGCGGCCACCTTTATCTGTTCGCGAATGAGGTCATAATCTATCACCTGCTCGGTAATGGGGTGTTCCACCTGAATACGGGTATTCATTTCCATAAAGTAGAAATTACGGTGTTTATCTACCAGGAACTCTACCGTACCGGCACCTTCATAGTTTATGAATTCAGCGGCCTTGATGGCTGCCTTTCCCATTTTATCACGCAATTCCTTGGTCATAAAAGGAGAGGGGGTTTCCTCCGTAAGCTTTTGGTGCCTACGCTGTATGGAACAATCTCTTTCGGATAAATGACATGCCTTACCATTGGAGTCACCCACCACTTGGATTTCAATATGGCGGGGTTCTTCAATGAGTTTTTCCATATACATACCATCATTGCCGAAGGCAGCTCCCGCTTCCTGTTTGGCAGAGTCCCAAGCTTTACGCAGGTCTTCTTTTTTCCAAACGGCACGCATCCCTTTGCCACCACCCCCCGCGGTAGCTTTCAACATTACGGGATAGCCTATTTCACCGGCCAGTTTCTCAGCCTGCTCGTAGGAATCCAAAAGACCTTCTGAACCGGGAATACAAGGAACCCCTGCCTGAATCATAGTTGCCTTGGCAGTGGCCTTGTCGCCCATCTTCTCGATCATTTCCGGTGCCGGACCAATAAACTTGATCCCATTCTCGGCACAGATCTTTGAAAATTTGGCGTTTTCCGAAAGAAAACCATAACCGGGATGAATAGCATCGGCATTGGTTATTTCGGCTGCCGCAATAATATTGGGAATATTAAGGTACGAAGCACTACCAGAGGGAGGTCCAATACATACTGCTTCATCCGCAAAGCGGACGTGAAGGCTGTCCTTATCGGCTGTGCTATACACGGCCACGGTTTTAATGCCCATCTCTTTACAGGTACGTATTACCCGCAGGGCAATCTCACCGCGGTTGGCAATCAATATTTTCTTGAACATGTTCAAAAGTTTAATTATAAGACTGCTTCCCGAAATTTAAGACGGGTCCACCAAAAACAAAGGCTGGTCGTATTCAACCGGAGTTTGGTCATCAGCAAGGATTTTTACCACCTTACCCGAGATTTCGCTTTCAATTTCATTGAAGAGCTTCATAGCCTCGATAATGCAAACTACATCTCCGGTTTTGATTTCGTCACCCACATTAACAAACAGTTCCTTATCGGGTGAGGGCCTGCGGTAAAAAGTACCAATCATGGGAGATTTTATGGCAATATACCTGGAGTCATCTTCTTCCTGAGATTTAGAGCCCGAGGTACCGGCACTTTCATTAGTTGCAACGGGTGCGGCCGAAGGCTGAGATGCTGGTGCAGGGCTTGGCGCTGCAGCAGGCATTTGGGGCATGGATATTACCTGTGGTACCTGCCCTTCATTGTGCTTATAGGCCGCATCGGTTTTAATGTTGATTTTAAAATCTTCGGTTTCGAGATTTACTTCAGCGGCACCGGAGCGGGCCACAAACTTTATTAGGTTTTGTATTTCTTTAATATCCATTGCTGGTTGTTTAAAGGTTGCTTAACAAATCTATTAAAATATCAAGAGGGGTCGTATGCCCATTTCAGGTAAACGGAACCCCAGGTAAAGCCACCGCCAAATGCGGAGAAAATAAGGTTATCTCCCTTTTTGAGTTCATTTTCATAATCCCATAAACAGAGGGGGAGGGTGCCGTTGGTAGTGTTGCCGTAACGATGAATATTCAACATCACCTTATCAGGTCCGATACCCATACGGTTGGCCGTAGCATCTATAATTCTTTTATTGGCCTGATGCGGTACCAAAAAGGCTACGTCCTCGGCCGAAAGGTTGTTCCTATCCATAATGCGGGCTGAAACATCGGCCATATTGTTTACCGCAAATTTAAAAACCTGCTGCCCTTCCTGGTGCACATAATGCTCCCTGTTGTCCACTGTTTCGTGGCTGGGCGGCCTCATGGAACCACCGGACTTTATATACAGGAACTCACGGCCGGCACCATCACTCCGCAATATTGAATCCTGCACACCGTAACCTTCATCATTGGGTTCCAAAAGCACGGCACCGGCTCCATCGCCAAAAATAACACAGGTAGTACGGTCGGTATAATCAATAATGGATGACATTTTATCGCCTCCTACTACGATCACCTTTTTGTGTTTGCCGGTTTCTATAAACTGGGAACCGGTAACCAAACCGTATAAAAAGCCTGAACAGGCAGATTGCAAATCAAAACTAAAGGCATTTTTAGCACCAATTTTTGTGGCTATGTAGGCAGCAGTTGATGCCACCGGCATATCAGGGGTGGTGGTGGAGCAAATTACCAGGTCTATTTCGCTGCCCTTGATTCCTCTTTTTTCAAGCAGCTCTTCCACGGCTTTTATGGCCATAAAAGAAGTGCCTGCACCCTCTTCCTTTAAGATGCGCCTTTCTTTAATCCCGGTTCGTGTGGTGATCCATTCATCGGTGGTATCCACCATAGTTTCCAGGATCTTATTAGTAAGCCTGAACTCGGGAATATAACCTCCTATTGAAGTGATTGCTGCTTTTACTGCCATTATTGAAATGCTTTCTTAATATGCCCGGCCAAATCGGCTTGTGCTATTTTTTCCGCAGCCAGAATCATATTGGTAATTGCTTTTGCACTGGAAACTCCGTGACCTAAAACAACGTTACCATTCACACCTAAAACCGGTGTTCCACCATACTGTTCGTAATTCAACAAGCTAAGGTAATCATCCTGAACTTTCCTTTCTTCCAAAAGGCCGTAAAAACCTTCCGTGTGCTTCAAAAAAATATTGCCGGTAAAACCGTCACAAACGGTAACATTGGCCTGGCCATCGAAAAAATCACGGGCTTCAATATTGCCGATAAAATTTAGTGAACCATCCTGCTCGAGCAATTCATGGGCTCTTTGGTAAAGTTGATTTCCCTTTCCTTTTTCAGTTCCGGTATTCAAAAGGCCTACCCGGGTATCTTTTATGCCCAACACACTTTGTGCGTAAACCACACCCAGGTGCGCAAACTGCACCATTAATTCCGGTTTGCAGTCAATATTAATGCCCACATCCAGTAACACATTTTTATCCCCATTTGGCAAGGGAAAGGCGGTGGCTACACAGGGCCTGGTAACCCCTGCAATAGGTTTAAGCAATTGCATGGCTCCCACCATAACAGCACCCGAGTGGCCGGCACTGGCCAACACATTGGCCTGACCCTGGGCCAGCATACCAAAACCCTTAACCAACGAAGAATCCGGCTTTTGCTGAAAAGCTTTGATGGCGTTTTCGTTCATTGCAATGTTTTGGGAGCAATGAACCACCGCCAGGCGCTCATCGGAAATCGAATGTTCGTTTATAAATTCATGGATGACCGATTGGTTTCCCAATAACAATAAGGAAGACTCCTGATGAAGCGAGGAAAGAACATTCCTCACCCCTTCTAAAGTAGTAAGGGGAGCATAATCTCCCCCCATAATGTCTATAGCGATTTTAACCATAAAAAGCGAAAGGCCCGGAGGGCTATTCTTCAGCTTTCTTAGGCTACCTCTTTTTCCATAACCACTTTACCCTTGTAGTAAAGCTTTCCTTCGTGCCAGTAAGCACGGTGATAGAGGTGCGGCTCACCGGTAGTAGGACAAACGGCTACAGTAGGCACTTCGGCCTTGTAGTGTGTTCTTCTTTTGTCTCTTCTCGTTTTGGACTGCTTGCGTTTAGGATGTGCCATTTCCTTATATTTCTAAAAATTAATTTAACAGTGATTTTAGCTTATCCCACCGGGGATCAGTTTCATTTTCATTTTTCTCCTGACTATTTCCGGGACTCATCTCCTCCAGCTTTTTAAGTACGTCCTTTCCCTTTTTGCCTTTGGCAACATCGGGATGCACTTTTTTAAGCGGAACGGCCAAAACAGCCAGTTCATAAAGGTATTGAGCAACGTTTAGCTTATGCTCTGCCTGAGGAATGATTAAAATATCTTCCTGGGTATCATCGTAGGCCTCTCCAAACTTTACCACCAGCTCAATCTCATTTTTTAAATCAAGATCGAACCACTCATTGGTAATGTCGCATGGCACTTCAACGGTACCGTTTAGCGCAAAAACAAACTCAAGAGCGTTATTTTTCTTTTCCATCAAGGCCTTTACAAAAAGGTTAACCTTGCCGAATTCGTTATAGTCAAAAGCATCAAAGAACTCTTCACGAAGCTGAAAATCAAACTCGTGCTTCCCTAACTTCAACCCGGAAAATTGAATGTCAAATTCCTTCATCGTGCTCGTTATCCCTCAAAAAGTTAGAGCCCGCAAAGGTAAAAAATATTTTGATTGAACAAGTTAATCTTCTTTCTTTCCCCGATTGGTTTTCAAAGGATTGCTATTAATCTCCTTACTCACCTTTCTTTTAGCGATAAGATCGCAGGCCAGAAGCACAGCTTCGCGGAATGAAGATTCATTGGCCATCCCTTTTCCGGCAATGTCAAAACCGGTTCCGTGGTCGGGACTGGTGCGTATAATACTAAGGCCAGCCGTATAATTAATGCCTTTGCCAAAAGAAAGACCCTTGAAGGGGATCAATCCCTGGTCATGATACATGGCGAGTACCGCATCAAACTTTTTATGGCTTTGCCCACCAAAAAAGCTGTCGGCAGGATAGGGACCGAAAGCCGGGATGCCCTGATCCAAGGCTTTTTGCACTGCCGGGGCCACTATTCGATCGTCTTCATCACCAATTAAACCATGATCACCGGCATGAGGATTTACGGCCAAAACCGCAATCCTGCCTTTAGTGATATGAAAATCTTGTTTAAGGCATTGGTAAACATCGCGAAGTTTATTCAAAATAAGTTCGCTGCTTAGTTTTTGAGCTACTTCCACCAAAGGAATATGCACCGTGGCCAGTGCCATTCGCATTTCTTCACTCACCATCAGCATAGTAGCCTTTCCTTTGAAACGGTCTTCCAGGTAATCCGTATGACCGGAAAATTTAAACTCTTCACCTTGAATAGTAGCTTTATGAATAGGAGCGGTTACCAGCGCATCAATGCTCCCGACATCCAACTCGTTGCAAGCCGCCTGTAAAGACAGGAAGGCATACCGACCCACCTCTTTATTTTCCTGCCCTAACTCCAGGTTCACATTATCCTTCCAGCAGTTTAAAAGATTAATCTTCCCCGGAATTACCTTATCCATATGGTGAATAGCCTGAAAATTAAACTGGTTTATCCCGAGTGCATTTCGGTGGTAGGACATGGTTTTTGAAGAGCCGAAGATTACCGGGGTACAAAATTCCAGCATCTCGGGTTCGCTGAAAGTTTTCATGATCACTTCCGGGCCAATACCATTCAGGTCGCCCACCGAAATTCCAATAAGGGGTTTCCTGCCCTCTTCCATTAACTGCGTTGTTTTAAAAATTGGTAGAGCAAACGAACGCCAACCCCGGTTCCTCCCTGCGGGCGGTACTCATGATCAGCCTTCAAAAAGGCCGGACCGGCAATATCAAGGTGGATGTACGGGTAATCGGTAAACCGCTCCAGGAACTTTCCGGCTGTAATCGCTCCCGCTTCACGCCCTCCTATATTTTTTACATCGGCAATGCTGGATTTGAGTAATTCGCTGTACTCATCCCAAAAGGGAAAACGGGCAATGCGCTCATAGCTTTCTTCGCCCGCCTTTTGCATCTGCATAAAATAATCATCATCGGCATTACCCATAGCTACAATACCGTACTTACCGATAGCTACTGCTGCCGCCCCGGTTAAAGTTGCCACGTCAATTACGAGTTCGGGCTTGTATTTTTTGGCATAGGCGAGGGCATCGGCCAATAGCATACGTCCTTCAGCATCAGTATTCAGCACCTCTACGGTGGAGCCATCATACATTTTTATAACATCGCCAGGTGTATAGGCCTTTTCGCCCGGGCGATTGTCGGTAGCAGGCACCAGGCCAATAATATGTAAGGGCAGTTTGGCCCTGGCAGCGGCAATCATGGTTCCTATTACAGCTGCCGCCCCACCCATATCGCTTTTCATGGAATCCATAGAGTCAGCCGTAGGTTTAAGACTCAGTCCTCCGGTATCATACACCACCCCTTTACCCACCAGGATAATGGGTTTTTTGTTGTAGGGTTCAGAGGGTTGATGCTCCATAATGGTGAAAGTGGGTGGGTCCTGGCTACCTTTATTCACGGCCAGCAAACCTCCCATTTTCAGGGTTTCAATCTTTTTCTTGTTCAGCACCTCAACCTTAAACCCATACTTCTGCCCAGCCTTTTGGGCTTCTTTGGCCAGTTGCAATGCCGTAAGGTGGATAACGGGTTCATTGACCAGGTCACGAGCGGTAAATACTCCTTCAGTGATGGCTTCCAAATCATTCAGCACCTCTTGATTCACACCTACCAGTTTCAATTCTTTCAAGGAGTTTTCCCGCGCCTTTTTATCGGAAAAGTATTTGTGAAAAGTGTAGCTGGCCAAGGTTAAGCCCTCGCTGAAAGCCACTACATTCAGGTTACTGGAAAGGCTTTCAATGGTAGTGCTTTTGGCCTTTTCTTTACTCAGTTCTTTAAATACCCGTACCCCGGCAATGCGTTGTTGCTCTCTTAAAGTGGAGGCAGCCTTATCAGTTTTTGGGAGGTGTACCAAAATCCATTGGGCAGAGTAACGGTTTAAGCGGACCACTGAAAAGCTTTCATCCTTACGGAATTTTTGCAGGTAAGCCCCTTCCTCTTTGTTCAGTTGGAGCGAACTTAATTCTTCGGGTTTCGAATAGAGATAGACCGCAAATTCTGCCTTGCCGGATGACTTTACCTTGCTAAACTTCATCAGTGTTAATTTGTTAAATTTGAGCACAAAAGTATTACTATTTGAAGCAACCTTTTAATTGGCTTGGCATCCAACAAAATAAGCGCTTCGTATTTGAGTTATAAACTCGTAATGCATAAAAACGTTTGACTGGACTAACCCTTTTCAATGAAGAAACTCCTACTGTCTTTTTTATTCTTCTGGTTGTCTTTTCAGCTTTACGCTACCCATAACCGGGCAGGCGAAATTACCTATCAATGGCTGGGAGGTACAACTTACAAGGCTATTATTACAACGTACACTAAAGAGTCTGTTACCGCAGACCGTTGTGACCTGGAGCTCTTTTGGGGTGACGGCAACAGTTCCATATTACCGCGAATTAACGGCCCTACCGGAGGTTGCGGGCCGGATAGGCGTATGGGTGAGTCGCTGGGCAATGATATCCAAAAGAACATTTATGAAGGTACCCATACCTACGCTACGGCCTCAGGGCCGGAAGGCTATATCCTCCATTTTGAGGACCCCAACCGAAACGCAGGTGTCAACAACATTGTACAATCCATCAACGTACCCTTTTACGTTCAAACGGAACTTTTTATAGCACCCAGCTTAGGGGGTAACAACTCGCCACAACTTTTAAATCCTCCCATAGACGATGGTTGTGTAAACCAAGTTTTTGAGCATAACCCCGGGGCGTTTGATATTGACGGGGACAGCCTCTCTTATCGTCTGGTACTTTGCCGAACCACGGATGGACGCGAAATTCCAACCATTTACGATCCCCAATATGTAATGGATAGCCTGGAGATTGATCCGGCCACCGGAGACATGCGCTGGGAGGTTCCCCGCAGTGCCGGGCAATTCAATTTTGCGATACAGATTGAGGAGTTTCGGAAAACCGCCAATGGCGGCTATTTTAAAATAGGTTACGTTACCCGCGACCTACAGGTGGATATCCTTAGCTGCAACAACCAACCTCCGCAAATTCAGCCGGTGGGGCCCTTTTGTGTGGAGGCAGGAACTTCGCTTGACTTTACCGTAACAGCCACTGATCCGGATAATGACCCGGTATCACTCACGGCTTTTGGTGGACCTTTTGTTACCACAAGTCCCGCGCAATTTACCGGTAATAATTCCACCTCACCCGCCCCGGTGCCCCGTGTAGAAGCTTTTCGTTGGAATACCGTTTGCGCACACGTAAGAAGCCAGCCTTACTACGTTACTTTTGAAGCCAGGGATAATCCACGAAATTCAAATCAAATTCCTTTGGTCGATATCTACACGACTGAAATAACCGTGGTGGCCCCTGCACCCCGTAATCCACAGGCGGTAGCGCAAAGTTCCTTTATTGATTTAAGTTGGGACCAAAGCATTTGTCAGCAAGCCATTGGTTACCGCCTTTACAGGCGAGAGGACAGTTTTGGATTTGTTCCGGCTGAATGTGAAACCGGTGTTCCTGAATATACGGGCTATAAGCTGATTGCCGATATCGAAGGACTGGCAAACTCTACTTATCAGGATAGTGAAGACCTGAAACGTGGAGTGCGGTATTGTTATATGGTTATTGCTTATTTTGAGGATGGCTCCGAGAGTTATGCCTCAATAGAGTTTTGTGCCGCACTGCCTCTTTCCTTGCCCTTAATGACCAATGCCGATGTGTTGACCACCGATGCCTCCAATGGTAAAATTGATGTAAGCTGGACTCCACCACCCGTGATCGATTCAAACAACTTTCCTCCTCCTTACGGCTATGTGCTGTACCGCGCAACCGGCCTGGACGGCACCGACTTTCAGTCCCTTGGAACATTTAATGGCCTGCTGGATACCAATTATACCGACTCCATCCTGAATACCCGTGATACCTCCTATCGCTATACGGTAGATTTTCTTTTCGGCCCCAATCAGGATACAGCCGGACGTGCTGACCCCGGAAGCTCCGTGTACCTGGAGGCTACCGGTTTTGATGAAGGCGTTCTGCTGGACTTTACCCATAATACCCCCTGGTTAAATTTCCTATATGAGATTTACCGGGAAGACTCGCCCGGAAGTGGGAACTTTATTTTAATCGACTCCTCTAATACGGACAGTTACAGCGATACCGGACTGGTTAACGGTGACACCTACTGCTACAAGGTTCAGGCATACGGCCGTTACACCGCCAGCAATATGCTACCTATGCCCTTGCTGAATTTTTCGCAGGAAATATGTGCCATGCCCAGGGACACCAATGCTCCCTGTGCCCCGCAGGTTACAGCTACCTATAATTGTGTGGAAGACTCTTTGTTGCTGGAATGGCGAAATCCTGCAAACCCGGAATGCAAAAACGACATTGCTCAATACCGGATCTATTATAAACCCAGCCCGGAAGACGATTTTCCCGAAGAGCCTTTTCTGGTTTTATCGGCTAGCGACACCACTTACCTGATTACACGCTCGAATGACGGGCCGCCTATTACAGGATGTTACGCCATTACGGCCGTGGATGATGCGGACCAGGATGCGGGGGGTACCGCCAATGAAAGTTTGTTCAGTGAAGTTACGTGTGCAGAGTCCTGCCCATTGATCGAGTTTCCCAATGTATTTACACCCAACGGGGATGGCTCCAACGATGTTTTTACCGCTATTTCCTCCAAAGATATCCGGGAGTTGCGCATCTCCATCTATAACCGCTGGGGTACGCGTGTTTATCAAACCAATAATGCCCAGGAGTTTCTGAACAATGGTTGGGATGGTTCCGATGCCAGCACGGGCGGCCAATGTGCGGATGGGGTTTATTACTACATCTGTAAATACACTCCTTTCAGTATAGGCGAGGTTCGCGAGCAACAAGCTACCGGCTTTGTACATTTGTTCCGTAACAGTAATTAAGCGCAATGTTTACCGGTATTATTGAAACGATGGGCGAGGTGCGTCACATTGAAAAAGAAGGTGGCAACGTTCACTTTACCCTTTCATCCTCCATCAGTCACGAATTAAAAATCGATCAGAGCGTTGCTCATAACGGGGCTTGTCTTACGGTGGTGAGTATGGCCGGAGATACCTATACGGTGACGGCCATAGATGAAACCCTATCCAAAACCAACCTCAGCGATCTGGAAGTAGGCCATTTTGTAAACCTGGAGCGATGTACTCAAATCGGTAGCCGGCTGGACGGCCACATTGTGCAGGGACACGTTGATCAAACCGGGCTTTGCACCCGCGTTGAAAAACTGGACGGTAGTTGGAAATATCACTTTAAATACCAGCCCGACCCGCAGCACGTAACGGTTGAGAAGGGATCGGTTTGCATTAACGGTGTAAGTTTAACGGTAGTGGATAGCTCTCAAAACACTTTCTCAGTGGCAATCATTCCCTACACTCATGAGCATACTACTTTTCGACATCTCAAAGAAGGCCATCGGGTAAACCTGGAATTTGATATTATTGGAAAGTATGTGGCCCGATTGTTAGGTGACAGGGTTGCTAAGTCCTGAAAAATTCCTGGAGGGAAACACTATCCAAGCCTGTTTTACGCAGCAACTGCGCCCTGCTGCCGTGCTCAATAAATTCATCCGGTAAGCTGCGGCATTTAAGTTTTACGGCTGAGCCTGCTCTATTTTTCAAGCTAATCAGGCTTTCTCCGGCACCTCCGGCCGGACTGTTTTCTTCCACCACCAGAACGTCTTTATACACCTTGAAAATTTCCAGTAATGCCTTTTCGTCCAAGGGTTTTAAAAACACCAGGTCGTAGTGCGAGTAGGGTAAGCCAGTAAGTGCCTGCTCCACTTCCTGCCCTATTGCGCCATAGGAGATTACCGCCTTTTCTTCACCTTTTTTAAGGAGTCTGAGTTTGCCCGTGGGAAGGTCCGGCTCTGGCTGACCGGGGTCAAAGTTTCCTCCTTTAGGATAGCGAATCACGAAAGGTTTTTCATGTTTTAAAGCCGTACGCATCAATGCGCTGAGTGAAGCCCCATCGATGGGCGCACTTAAAACCAAGCCGGGTATAGTATTTAAAAACCCGGTGTCAAAAGCCCCGTGATGAGTTGGTCCATCCTCACCCACCAAACCCGCACGATCCAGGCAAAAAACAACCGGCAGGTTTTGAAGTACTACATCGTGAATAATTTGATCGTAAGCACGTTGGGCAAAAGTGGAGTACAGGTGGCAAAAGGGCCTCATACCAGAGGCTGCCATAGCGGCAGAAAACGTAACTGCGTGTTGCTCAGCAATGCCCACATCGAATAAGCGGTTAGGAAAGTGCTGTTTGAAATCCTGAAGACCACCCCCGGAAATCATGGCAGGGGTAACGGCTACCACCTTACTATTATCCTTTGCAATCTCGATTAAAGTGCGGGAGAATACATCCTGAAAAGATTGGGCCCCACTTTGTGCCTTATTTTCGCTTAGTGCCTTCCACCCTTTCCCCTTTTGGGTACATACCCGTATCAATTTGGGACGGTTAGTTTCCCTTGATGCTTTAAAGGTATTGACGAGATTTTCCACATTATGTCCATCCTTCACACAGTAATACTCCAGGTGAAGAGCTTCGCACAATTTTTCATAACCGCCATAACGCGCCAATGCCCCTACATTTTCATCAATAGATGATTCATTGTCATTTAACACCACGGTTACATTGAGTTGCCTCTCGCCCAAATAGTTAAGTGCTTCAAAACTTTCCCCACCCGTTAAGGCCCCATCGCCAATAACCGCTATGTATTCACGGCTTTTGCCCATTAAGCGATCGGCCTCCGCAAAGCCGGTAACTGCCGATACGGAAGTTGAAGAGTGCCCGGCTCCAAAGGGATCATAGGGACTCTCTGCCCGTTTGGTAAAGCCTGAAAGCCCACCCATTAAACGGTTACCGGCAAACTTGCTCTTCCTTCCCGTAAGTATTTTATGGATGTAGGCCTGGTGGCCAACATCCCATATCAGTATATCCTCCGGGGTATTAAAAACATAGTGCAGGGCAATGGTCAATTCAACAACCCCGAGGCTGGACTTAATGTGCCCCGCCTTGGTTTTAGTGCTTTGAAGGGTGAAATCACGGAGCTCCCCGGCCAGGGCCGGTAACTGAGAAGCCTCCAGTTTCCTAAGATCTTCGGGCAGGTTAATATTATTCAGCAATGGAAACATAGCGCAAAGGTATCGCATGCCTGCATTTCTGCAACCTCTATAAAAGGCGAGGCCCCGAGCATCCGCCCGGGGCCTCTGGTCAACCAATTAACCAAACCTTAACCTAATTAACCTGCTAAAATTTAGAAAAGAGTTTTCTGCTCTTTCTAGTCAATCGTTCGATTATTAGATACATAACCGGTACAACGATCAACGTTAAGAAGGTAGCAAACACCAGGCCAAAAATTACCGTCCAGGCCATCGGACTCCAGAAAACGGCATTATCGCCACCAAAATAAATGTTGGGGTCATAACTGCTTAACAGTCCGAAAAAGTCGATGTTAAGACCTACTGCCAAAGGAAGCAGGCCAAGAACGGTGGTAATAGCCGTAAGCAATACCGGGCGCAAACGTACGCGGCCACCTAGCTCAATAGCGGTACGCAAATCCTTGTCCTCCAGCTCATCGTCTTCCTCTACGTTTTTCTGCTCGCGCAAACGGGCACGACTCAGTTCAATAAAGTCGATCAGCACGATACCGTTGTTCACCACAATACCTGCCAAAGAGACAATACCGATACCTGTCATAATTACCACAAAATCCATCCTGAAAATTCCCAACCCAAGGAATACCCCGATGGTACTGAAAAGCACCGTCATAATAATGATGAATGGCTTGGTTCCGGAGTTAAACTGTGAAACAAGAATGATGGTAATCAGAGCCACCGCAATAAGCAGGGCCGTACTTAAGAAGGCAAAGGATTCGGCCTGTTCTTCCTGTTCACCGGTAAAGCTCAGGCTGTAACCCTTAGGTAATTCGTAGCCCTTGAGCTCTTCCTTAATCTTATTATTGATTTCGTTGGGGTTAAACCCTTCAATAACGTTGGAAGACACAGTGATCAAACGTTCCGAATCCAGGCGTTTGATCGAGTTAAAGGAGTTGTCAAACTCATAATCAGCCACGGCCGAAATGGGTACCTGAACAATTTTACCGGTAGCTTGTGAGCGGAAGGTAACCAATTGGTTCATGAGGCTGGCCACGTTATAACGATACTCTTCCTTCAAGCGGATCTCAATGGGATATTCATCTTCACCCTCTTTATACTTGCTGGCCTCACGGCCGTAAAGTGCCGTACGCAATACCAGGGCTACCTGCTGGGTAGAAACGCCCAGTCTGCGGGCACGCTCACGATCAATCGAAATAAGCATTTCCGGCTTATTGGTTTCGAGGTCAATTTTTAAACCTTCGATACCCTTTATCCGTGCCTGGTCAATCTGGCCTTTAACATCATTTGCAATGGTAATCAACTGGTCAAACTCATCCCCGGTAATCTCAATATTAATGGGTTTACCCACCGGAGGACCATTTTGCTCTTTCTCCACGTTGATAATTACCCCGGGAATATAGCCCAGCAATTGGTTGGTTACATCTTTTTGTATATCGGAAGTGCTTACACCCTCGCGGTATTGATATTCCACAAACGAAACGGTAATACGTGCCTTGTTGGGTGTTTTTTGACCTCCACCACCAAACTCATTCTGGCTGGCGGTCTCAGCCCCTACGTTGGTCACAACCGATTCCACCACCTCACCATAGGGCTCAAGAACCTCATCCAGCTTACCTTCCACTATGCGCGTTACACTGTCGGTAGCAACTACATCAGTACCCAAAGGCACTTCTACAAATACGTTGATGTAGTTTGGCTCATTTACCGGGAAGGTTACCACCTTGGGGTTGCTTCCGAAATAAAAAGCCATGGAGATAAACATGAGCAGGAAGGTTCCTCCCAGTATAAATCCGGGTTTTTTACCGCTCAACGACCATTTCAACGTTCGCGAATAGCGATCTTCCAAACGGGTAAGGTAGCGGGTTTGAAAACCCCGGGAAGCCGGTTCCAGCACATAGGCAAACAGCAGCACCAGTGCAGCGATAATCAATAGCAGGTTGCCGAAAGCAAAAGCTCCCATCAATATGAACAATATGCCCAAACCACCGAAAATTGCGGCCGAACGAAATGCTTTTTTATGATTGGTTTGCTTTTGCAAATCCTGCTTTTTCATAAAGGTGGCGGTAATAACCGGGTTGATTACCAAAGCCACGAAAAGCGAGGAACCGAGCACTATGATCAGGGTTTTAGGAAGGAAGCTCATAAACTCCCCGATAATGCTATCCCAAAAAAGCAAGGGAAAGAAGGCGGCCAGTGTGGTAGCCGTACTACTTATAATAGGAACGGCAATTTCGCCCACCCCTTGTTTGGCGGCTTCAAACTTGGTAAGGCCTTCTTCATCGTAAAGGCGGTAAATGTTCTCAATGGTTACAATAGCATTGTCCACCAACATTCCCAACGCCAAAATGAGTGAAAAGAGCACCATAAAGTTGAGCGTAATGCCCATAGCACTCAGAATAAGGAAGCAGATGAACATGGAAAAGGGTATGGAAAGCCCCACAAAAACGGCATTGCGTAAACCCAGGAAGAACAACAGAACCAAAACCACCAGTATTACCCCGCTCACAATAGAGTTTTCCAGGTTACTGATTTGGTTACGGGTTTGTACCGACTGGTCGTTGGTAAGGGTTACCTTAAGGTTTTCAGGCAGGTAATCACGCTTGGCCTCTTTTAAAATTTCACGGATCTTATCCGTAGCATTCAGAAGGTTTTTACCGCTCTTCTTAATCACATTCAGCGATACTACCGGCTCACCCCCTAAGCGGGCCATACTCTCTACCTCCTTGTAGGTAAAAGCTACCTCAGCTACATCCTTCAGGTAAACAATGTTTCCGTTCTCGTGCTTTACAATGATGTTTCGGATATCATCAATACTTTCAAACTCCGCATCGGTTCGGATACTCCTGCGGGTTTCACCCAGCAAAATGTCACCCGCCCCAATGTTAATATTCTCACTGGCAATGGCCATTTCAATATCCTCAAAGCTGATCTGGTTGACTTTTAGCCTGGGGAGGTCCACGTTAATCTGTACCTCCTTTTCCTTATCACCGGTAATGGTAGCCTCTGAAATTTCGGAAAGCTCCTCGATTTCATCCTGCAGGTCTTCGGCATAATCCACCAATTCATCAATGGAAAAATCACCGGATAGGTTGATGTTCAGTATGGGGATACGGGTTAAATCCACATCCAAAACCACCGGGTCCTGGTCAAGGTCGGTGGGCAGCTCACTCATGGCGCGGTCCACCGCATCCTTAACATCCTGCAGGGCCTTTTCGGTATCTACATCAATGTTGAACTCCACGTTAATAATGGAAACATCCTGAACCGATTCGGAATTCAAAGCCTTGATACCATCAACGCTTTTGATCTCCTTTTCCAGCGGACGAGTAATCAGGTTTTCGATATCAGCCGGAGTGTTACCGGCATAAGGAGTTTGAACATAAATTAAAGGGAATACAATTTCGGGGAAAGACTCCTTAGGCATGGTGCGGTAGGAGTACAGCCCGAATAAAATGAGCAAAGCGGAGAGAATGAATACACTGATCGTATTGTTCAGTGCCAGGCTGCTCAGCTTAAATTCTCTGTTGGTATTAGTGGCCATGATTGTTGTGTATCGGTTTCGGCTATTGGATAGCTATTTTTTCTCCGGCAGTAACCTGGTTATACCCTACGGTAATTACGCGGTCTCCCTTTTGAAGACCCTTTTTGATTTCGGTAACATCGCCAAATGATTTTCCGCGCTTTACATAGCTCTTACTTACAAAGGTTTCACCACCTTCCTGGGTGGTTACCAACACAAAGTCTCCTTTAAGGTCCTTCTTAATGCTGCTCGAGGGCACCACCAGGGCCTCATCGCTGTGATAATCGCGGATCATCAGGTTTGCCAGTACGTTGGGCTTAATACGGCCATCCTTGTTGGGCAGATTGATCTTAATTTTAAAACTGCGGTTATCGGGATTGATGACCTGGCTTACAAAGCTTACCGGGGCCTTGCGGGTAATGCCTAAAGCGGGTATTGCCACTTTAACGCTATCGCCTTTTTTAACGTTAGGCAGGTACTCTTCCGACAGTTCAGCTTCAATTTCAACACGAGCCAAATCCACCACCCTTATAATGGGAGTCCCCATATTTACAAACTCACCTTCCTTTACCGAAATATCGTCAACGGTACCGGTAATCGGGGCACGAATAATAGTGTTGTCAAACTGGTTCTGAAGTTGGGCATAACGGCTTTTGGCCGTTTCAAAGTTATTTTTAGCCTGCAGGTACTCTATCTCTGAACCGATGTTCTGATCCCAAAGATTCTTGCGCTTTTGATAGGTAACTTCTGCCAGTTCAAAAGAAGCCTTGGCCTCCTGCAACTGGTTACTGATCATATCATTATCGATGCGCACCAATACCGTACCCCGGCTAACGTTTTGGCCTTCAATGGCTGGAATGGATTCTACCCGGCCCGAGGTTTCGGCACTGATCATAATATTCTCTTTGGAAGTTACGGTACCCGTAAGTTTCACAAAGTGATCGAAGGATTGTGGCTCAATAACGGTAACCTCCACTTTGGCCAACCGCTCTTCGGTAGTAGTGTCCAGTGCGGCAATTTCGTCCTGTATGGCACTGATCTCTGCCTTCAGTTCATTGAGCTCTGTTTGCTTTTCCTGTAAGGTTTGTTTTTTAGCCTCCAGGCTGCCCTCTTCAGCTTTAGGCTGGCAAGCGGCCAGCAAAAGAATGGATGCTATGAAAATAATTGGTTTTTTCATGATGCTTGAAATATGAGTGTTATTTGCCGATCGCGAAGATCAGTTCTTCTTTAGCGTTTAAAAGGTTTTGTAATGCATTGAGGTAGTTTTGCTGGGCCTCCAAATATTGATTTTCAGCCTGGGTAAGGTCAAGGCTTGAACTAATCCCTTCGGTATATTTTACGCGGGTTTTATCCCTGATCCTCTTACTTAATTCAACATTCCTGATTTGAGTATTGTAATTGTCATACGAATATTCATAATTGGATTTGGCCTGGTCATATTCCAACTGAAGCTGACTTTTGGTAAGCTCTTTAGCCACTTTAGCTCTGTCAAGGTCAAGACGAGCCTTTTGAACCGTAGCCGGGCGTTTAAAACCTTGAAGAATATTCCACTGCAGGCTCAAGCCAATGGCGGTGCTGGGTATCCAGTCATCGGAGAAATCCCAAAGCGGGTCAAACTCATTCTGGAAATTTGATCGGCCATGCCGTAAAAAAGCAGATAAAGTAGGCAGGTATTTCATTTTTTCATTTCGTACCTGCAATTCCGCACCCTGTGCTTGAACATCAACGTATTTAAAGTTAACGTTTTCCTCAGCGGAAAAGGCATCCTGGAATAAGGCATCTTCTTCCACCAAAACGTCCTCCAGGCTACTGCTTAGCTGAATAGGGGCATTGGTTTCACGGCCCATATTAAAATTCAACATCATTTTAGCCAGTTCGTATTGCCTTTTAGTTCTATTGAGGTTATTCGAAAGGTTAGAGACCAACAGTTCCAACTGATCTACATCCTGTTCCTCTACAAAACCATTGTTATACAAGGCACTGGTTTCCTTTAAATTCTTTTCCAATGTCCCGATATTTTCTTCCAGAACCTCAATGGTTTTTTCAGAAATCAAAACACCGTAGTAGGCCTGTGACACGTTCTTTTTTATTTCCCATTCTGATATTTCCTTATCCAGGCGCGCGGCATTTTTATATACCCGGGTAGCCTGAAGTGCAACAAAGTAGGAGCCATCTAACAGAAGCTGATCTACATTCAGGCTGGCGATATTTTGATAATTGGTTCCAAAGGCTACGGTTTGAAATGTACCGCGCTCTCCTCCAAAAAATTCGGCTGGCACGGGTTGCTGAGCAATTTCAGCATTCCACGTAAAGTCAAAACCAGCGTTAACCTGAGGTAGTCCTATGGCCGCAGTTTCCTTGATGGTTTGTTTGGCTTTTTCAAACTCATACTGCTTATCCACTACTGCATATCCGTTTTCCAAGGCATATTGCTGTGCCTCCTCCAGTGAAAAGGAGCGTTCCTCTACTTGAGCATGGCCCAGGAAGCTTATCAGCAAGGCCATAATTAAAAACTTTGGCGGTTTCATTGGCTATTTATTCTTTTTCAGATTTTAATTTCTTCTCCAGGTAGTCCAGTCCCTTGGGCGATGCTATTCCCCTGATATGATAAAGCAATGCCTGGCGCATGATGGGTTTCATATCATATTTATTGATCAGTTCCTCCTCTTCATCGGGCAGGGTATCCACCTTACTGCAATAGAGGTGGGTCACTATGTCCGATTTCAAATCATCACGATACAATCCGTCCCTCATCCCGTTTTCGGTATTCTCAGCAATCATTTTATGAATGAGCTGCTTACGCCCCTGAAAAACCTCGTTATAAGTGCGGGGGTAATACTTCTTCAGTTGAAAGCGCACCCCGGGGTTATGATTTTCCATAATCTCGCGCACCACCCGGTCAATATCAAACAACTCATCAATAGCGTTTTGGGCGCTACGGTGAATCTCTTCCATACGCGTTTTAATGGTATCATGCACCAGCGTTACACACTTGTGAACCAAATCCGCCTTGTTTTCAAAAAACCGGTAAATGGTTTTTTTGGAAATCCCCATTTCACGCGCCACATCATCCATTGTAATACTACGGATGCCATACCTCATAAAAAGATCCAGTGTCCGCAATATGATTTCCTGCTCCTGTGTTTCCATAATCCGCGGCAAATGTAGAAACTAAATTGAAACAGGAAACTTTTCATGTGTAAAAAGTTTCCAAAGTTTTTGCGGATTCCTACCATGCCTATTCGCACTTGCTGATTTTTTAACAACCTTTGCAGCCTTAATGACGATAACACATGATGGATCACCAGACTATATCTGACGTTTTAGCAACACAGACCATAGGTTCAACCGTTATTTTGAAGGGTTGGGTACGTACCTTCCGGAGTAACCGTTTCATTGCCCTTAACGATGGAAGCACCCTTAAAACCATACAGGTGGTGGTTGATTTTGAGAGTACCGAAAAGGAAGTTTTGGAAAAAATTACCACCGGTGCCTGTATTGCCGTAAAAGGTGACCTGGTAAAATCATTGGGTAAGGGGCAGGATGTTGAAGTTCATGCTTCTGAATTAAGGATTTTGGGGGCTTGTGATCCCAATGATTATCCCCTTCAGCCTAAAAAACACTCCATGGAGTTTCTCCGGGAGATTGCCCACCTACGCCCCCGTACCAATACCTTCGGAGCCATACTGAGAGTCCGCCATGCACTGGCCTATGCCATTCATCAGTACTTCCATGAACGTGGTTTTTTCTGGATGCACACGCCCATCATAACCGGAAGCGATGCCGAGGGAGCTGGAGAAATGTTCAACGTATCGGTTCTGGATAAAAAGAATATCCCCCTTACCGAGGAGGGCGAAGTGGACTTTAAGAAGGATTTTTTTGGAAAGGAGGCCAACCTCACGGTTTCCGGCCAGTTGGAAGCAGAATTAGGTGCCACCGCACTTGGTAAGGTATATACTTTCGGGCCTACCTTCAGGGCCGAGAACAGTAATACCACCCGCCACCTGGCCGAATTCTGGATGATTGAGCCGGAGGTAGCCTTTGCTGACCTGGACGATAATATGGACCTGGCGGAGGACTTCCTGAAAAAGGTCATTCAATATACCCTCCAAAAGTGTGGTGACGACCTGGAGTTTTTAGCCGAGCGCATGGCCCAGGAAGACAAAGGCAAGCCCGAAAAAGAACGCAGTGAAATGGGCCTTATTGAAAAGCTCAATTTTGTGGTCGATAATAACTTCCGCAGGGTAAGCTATACTGAGGCCATTGACATTTTACGCAACTCCAAGCCCAACAAAAAGAAAAAGTTCCAATACCTCATTGATGAGTGGGGGGCCGACCTTCAGTCGGAACACGAAAAATTCCTGGTAAAGCACTTCGGTGCCCCGGTTATACTGTTTGATTACCCGGCCACGATCAAGGCTTTCTATATGCGCCTGAACGAAGATGAAAAAACGGTTCGCGCAATGGATATTCTCTTCCCCGGTATTGGTGAAATTGTAGGCGGCTCCCAAAGGGAAGAGCGCTACGATGTTCTCAAAAACAAGATTAAGGAATTCGGTATTGAAGAGGAAAATCTTTGGTGGTACCTGGAAACCCGCAAGTTCGGAACCTGTGTACATAGCGGTTTTGGTTTGGGCTTTGAACGCCTGGTGCTTTTCGTTACCGGAATGAGTAATATCCGCGATGTAATTCCTTTTCCACGTACTCCGGGAAGCGCAGAATTCTAGGCGGAGCTGAACATTTTAGCACCTTGCTTTGTCCTCTTCTTTATAAGTTCGGCAAAATTTTTGATAGGCGAGTGAGAAGTTCTTGCCAATTTTTTCTACTTTCCCTCGCATAATCTAAGCAAGAACGTGCATTTATGCTGAAGCAGCAGCTCAGTCAAAAACTCTTACAAAAGCTTTCACCGCAGCAAATTCAGTTGATGAAACTGATCCAGTTGCCTACCCAGGCATTGGAACAAAAAATTAAGGAAGAGCTGGAGGAAAATCCTGCTTTGGAAGAAGGTATAGATGAGGATGAACGTTATGAGGAAGAGAGCGACACTTACGAGGACGATGACAATCAAAGCATTGAGGCGGAGGACATTAACGTTGACGAATACCTAAGTGATGATGAAGTGCCGGACTATCGCCTTAAAGCCAACAACTATTCTAAGGACGATGAAGATGCCCGCGTTCCGATAAGCGGGGGCTCCAGTTTTACCGAGCTGTTGATGGATCAGATCAGCATGCGTAAAATGAGTGAGGAGGATCGCCAGGTTGCTGAATACCTGATCGGGAATATTGACGATGATGGCTACATCCGCAGGGAGTTGAGTGCCATAGTAGATGATTTGGCTTTTACCCAGAATATTTTTGTGGAAGAGCAAAAACTGGAGGATATCCTGGCCATAATCCAGGAGTTGGACCCTCCGGGAGTAGGAGCCCGCGATTTACAGGAGTGCCTGGTTATTCAGCTCCAACGAAAAGATAATACTGCAGCCGTTCGGCTGGCCCGTGAAATACTGGAAAACCACTTTGACGAGTTCATCAAAAAGCACTACTCCAAGCTGATGGAAAAGCTGGAGATTGATGAAGATTACCTTAAAGATGCCATCAATGTTATCAGTCGGCTTAACCCCAAACCCGGCAACTCTTCCAGTTCCAGTCAACGCTCCGTGCAGGCAGTTACCCCTGATTTTACCATCAGTATTGAAGACGGTGAGTTGGAGCTGAGCCTGAATTCGCGCAATGCGCCCGAATTAAACGTGAGCCGTGAATACAAGGATATGCTGGAAACTTACAAGAGTTCCCAGGAAAAAAACAAGGCACAAAAAGACGCGGTGATGTTTGTAAAACAAAAGCTGGACAGTGCCAAGTGGTTCATTGATGCTATACGGCAAAGGCAACAAACGCTGCTTATCACCATGTCATCCATTATGAACTTTCAAAAGGAGTACTTCCTGAGCGGTGACCAGCGCAAGTTGCGACCCATGATCCTGAAGGATATTGCCGAGGAAATAGGTATGGATATTTCCACGGTATCGCGGGTAGCCAGCAACAAGTACGTCCAAACCCCTTACGGTACTTTTCTTATTAAAGAGTTCTTTTCCGAGTCCATGACCAATGATGCCGGGGAAGAGGTTTCTACCAAGGAGATTAAAAAAATACTGGAGGACTCGGTGGGTGAAGAAAACAAACGAAAACCGCTTACCGATGAAAAACTGGCCAAGCTCCTCAAAGAGAAAGGGTACCCCATTGCGCGCAGAACGGTGGCCAAATACCGCGAGCAACTGGGAATACCGGTAGCCCGCCTGCGCAAAGAATTGTAGCCATGGGGCGCAAAGCTGCACAATGGCTCTCTTACCTGCTGCACCCGGTAGTTTACCCCATACTGGGAGCACTCTTTATTCTTAAATCATTACCCTATTATATTCAGTCGCAGTTACTCATCGTAACCCTCGCGTTGGTGTTTACCGGCACTTATTTGTTTCCGGTGGCCATCAGTTTCCTTTTTTACCGCATGCAACTGATCTCCAGCCTTGAAATGAAGGAAGCCCGCGATCGAAGGTGGCCCTACCTGGTAGGAGCAGTAAGCTATTATTTTACTGCCTCGTTTTTAGGTGATATCGGTTTGCCGGAAGAGTTACGGTTGTTTTTACTGGCCAGTGCCTGTGTGATTATGCTTCACCTCATCCTCCTGCAATTTCACAAACCCAGTGCCCACCTGGCCGGTATTGGAGGCTTTACCGGTTTATTGCTCAGCACCTCCTTAAAGTACGGCTTGGGGCTGTTGCCATTATTGGCTTGCTGTTTTGTATTGGCCGGATTTTTAGGGAGTGCGCGTCTAAAGCTCAACGCCCATGACCCTAATGAGTTGGCAGTGGGATATTTATCAGGCTTGCTGATTGTATTTGGTGTAATCCTGCTGGGCTAAGCTTTAAAGTGACAGGGAAATACCCACGCTCAGGGGCCGTATGGCATCTACTGCACCCGAAAGCTGATTATAGGAAACTCCGTTGTTGGTATAAGCCTCCTCAAACAGGTTGGAGAGGCCATAGTAAGCATACAAGCTTACGTAGCTATAGCCAACACGGGTATATACGCCATAGAAAAAGCGGTTTAACGCCCCCAGGTTATTGTACTGCAGGTCAATTTGATCAGTTTTTAGCTTAGAGTAACTGTTGACCCTTACTCCTACTTTTCCACCTACGTAAAAACGGAAGAAGTTGCCCTTTTCACTGGGTGATGACCGAAAGCGCAACTCGATGGGTACATGGATATACTGCACAGTAAGTTTATTGCTGTTTATTGAGTCGGTACTGAGGGGTAAAAAATATTCCTCCCCGGTATTGGCATCCGTTTGCAGTGAAACGTTGTTGTAAAAGTTATTGCTGGTAAAGCCCAGGCCATAAGCAAAACTGAAGTGGCTACCTTCACCAAAAAGCACCTCATCGGTAAACGAAAAGCTGTGACCGTTGGAACGCCAGCTTTGCTCTACCCCGTCCGGTGCATCCAACCAATAATCATAGGTAAGATCGTAGGCAAACCAGTCCTCCTGCTTAGGCTTTATCTGGGCAAAAGCGGAAAAGCCCAAAAGCAATAAGGCGACCAAAAGGGGGGAAGAAGTTTTCATGGGAATAATTTAAGCAATTCAAACCTTGATAAGCGACAAAGGTTTCATTCTTTTTCAGTATTTCCTACTCCCTTTGCTAAAGCTCAGGGCTTACTTCAAGTTATTACCTTTGCCGGAAATTTTTTGAAAAGCCATGAGCGCACGTTTATCAGAGCAGGAAATTCAACGTAGAGAAGCCCTTCAAAAGCTTCGGGAAGCCGGTATTGACCCTTACCCGGCCGCTTTGTACCCGATAGAGAATTACTCCACCGACCTTAAAACCAATTTTGAGGAAGGCAAGAAAGTGGTATTGGCCGGCCGCCTGATGCGGAAAAAGGTACAGGGTAAAGCCTCCTTCGGTATGTTGCAGGACAGCAAGGGTAAAATACAGCTTTACTTTAACCGCGATGAAGTTTGCCCCGGTGAGGATAAATCCCTGTATAACGATGTGTTCAAAAAGCTGCTGGACCTTGGCGATTTTATAGGCGTAAAAGGCGAGTTGTTTAAAACCCAGGTTGGTGAAATTACCGTGAAGGTTACTGAATTTACCGTACTCAGCAAATCACTAAAGCCCCTGCCGGTGGTAAAAACCGATGAGCAGGGTAAGGTACACGATGCCTTTACCGATCCGGAGCAACGTTACCGCATGCGCTATGTGGACCTGGTGGTCAACGATAAGGTGCGCGAAACTTTTCGCAAACGCACCCGCCTGATGAACGCCATGCGCGAATTCTTCAATCAAAAAGATTACCTGGAGGTGGAAACCCCCATATTACAACCCATACCCGGTGGTGCGGCTGCCAGGCCGTTTATCACTCACCACAATGCTTTGGACATTCCGCTTTACCTGCGTATTGCCAATGAGCTATACCTCAAACGCTTGATTGTAGGGGGTTATGAAGGAGTGTATGAGTTTGCCAAAGACTTCCGTAATGAGGGTATGGACCGTACCCACAACCCGGAGTTTACGGTAATGGAAATTTACGTGGCTTACAAGGATTACTTCTGGATGATGGACTTTACCGAACAGATGCTGGAGCACGTGGTAAAGGCTGTAAACAACGGATCAACTACCGTGCAATTGGGTGACCGGGAAATTGATTTTAAAGCTCCTTTTAAGCGGGTGACCATGATTGATGCCATTAAGGAGCACACCGGCCACGACATTAGCGGCATTGATGAAAAGCAATTGCGCGAGGTGTGTAAAGAGCTGGGCATTGCCGTTGATGATACTATGGGTAAAGGCAAACTGATCGATGAAATATTCGGTGAAAAGTGTGAACCACATTACGTGCAGCCCACCTTTATAATGGATTACCCTAAAGAGATGTCGCCCCTCTGCAAGAAGCACCGCGACAACCCCGACCTTACCGAACGCTTTGAACTCATGGTAAACGGTAAGGAAATTGCCAACGCTTATTCGGAATTGAACGACCCCATCGATCAACGGGAACGTTTTGAAGAACAACTCAAACTTTCCGAAAAAGGGGATGACGAAGCTATGTTCATCGACCAGGATTTTCTTCGTGCCCTGGAATACGGTATGCCGCCCACTTCAGGAATGGGTATCGGCATCGACCGTTTAACCATGTTACTGACCAACCAAAGTAGCATACAGGAAGTGTTGTTTTTCCCGCAAATGCGACCCGAAAAAAAAGTGGCCGCTCCCAATAAATCCGATTTTGAGAAAATGGGTGTTCCAGCGGAATGGAGCGAACACGTAATGGCCGTATATGGAAGTGTGGAAGAATTCCGGAAGGCCAAGCCTACCCAGGTACACCAGCAAATGAATGGGTACCGCAAAAAGAATAAACTGGATATTACCGCCTTACAACTTCCCGAAGTGGAAGCCTGGTTCAACTAAAAGAAAAACCCCGGTGATCACCGGGGTTTTTTTAGCTTTTCTGCAAACTATAACTTATTCAAAGAGGTTGTTCGGGGCTCTGTAATCCGCCTTATCCTCATACCAATCTGTAAAAGTACCACCACTACTTTGGGCCCAGGCGGCAAACTTCAAATAGGTTTGTACCAGGTCTCTTTTTTCATCGGGATAATCAAAACGCTGTGGCAGCTCCAGTGCCCAGGGAAGGTTGTTGGGGCTCTTGTAATAACGGCCGGAACCGGGCTGTGTATCGTCATCCACCGTACCGAATAAACTCTGATCCGCAAGATCGGTCGGTTCATGGTCTGGCAGGTGAATTTCCTGTCCTCTTCCTGCTTTTTTGAACATAAACACACTAAAATCCGATGCTTGAGCAATGGCAACAGGATTGGTGAAAGTTACCACTACATTAATGCTATCTGACTGCCCTACCGGCTCGCCTTTAATACTGTTGTAGAAGGTACCACCTACGCGGTTAATCACCTGCTCAACGTCATCATTAATGATAACCACTGCATTAGACTGACCCTGTTCGGTACCATTACTTCCATTGATAACATTGCCAAAAAGTTGTTGTCCGCTCACACTACTCACTGCAGAGGCTGCAATACCCGGAAAGTGTATCCCCACGCCACGCGCCAGGGTTCCACCAACCGCGCGGATGTAGTAATCACCATCTATGTCAACTACTTCATTATTGGCGTTTAGCACATAGTTTAAGTGGTAATCCACTACCAGGTCATTAAAATCATAATCACCAAGGGCGGGCCACAAATCTTCAAAAGCGATAGTTGCAAAAACACCGTTGGCCGGGTATTCACTTATGTAAGCACGGCTGGCATCATTGGGAAAAGCGTCATCACCATCGGCTACGCCATCACCATCGGCATCCGGATTGGAAACCAAAGGCTGACAGTTATTGGAAGGGTCAGAAGCATAAGTGGCATTAGTAATTGAAAAATCATCAATATGCCCGCGGCTGTTACCCCCTGAACCATAATGGCGCATGGCTACCCGGTAAATGCCGCTTTGGCCTACGGTAATATTCGCATTTTGAACGCTTCCGTTGGTGTAGGTAAACTGATTGAGGAGTATAAAGGCATCGTTGCCATTGGCATCCACCAAAACCACATCCAGGTAACGAGGGTTACCACTGAGGTTACCGGGGTTCTCAATCTTATGCTTAAAAGTGATTACGGAACCGGCCGCAATGTCAAGGTAAGGGCTAATCACCTCTTTTTTACTGGTAAGGCTGGAAGCCTGCCCTGAGCGGGTACTGTAAGTTCCACTAATAGCATCATTGGAGTTTATACTGGTTCCAAAAAACAGCCAGCAGTTAGCGGCATCAATATTACGGTCGCCCGACTCAAAATTATTGGTAAACTGGGCTTGGGCTAATAGCGACCACATCATCATGGCCACTATTAAATAGGTACTTTTTTTCATGATTCGTTTTGTTATTTGGTCTAGCGGTCTGCGGGGTCAAGGTCGGATAAATCATCCTCGGGCAAGTAATTGAAAGAAGCTGTTCCGGAAGAAACATCCACCTTTTTCTCAATACTGCCGCACTTCACGGTAAGTTCTTTTAAACCTGCCGCGGCCGTAAATTCTATGGTATTGTCTTCAGTAAGGCGAACGACACGTTGCGCCAGAACCTTTTGCTCGCCATCTAAAACCTGCAGGATGCGTTTCTGCGTCATATCGGTTGGCACACCCTCTACCTGAATGGTGTATTTGGAGGTGTTTTTCCAATCAAAGGTGGGGCTTACCTCCAATTCCGTGAAGTTGACGGGGTTATTGTTAACCTGATTGTTTGGGTTTGAGTCGTCTTTACTGCAGGACCATGCCAGCGAAAGAACCAGAGCACCCAAGAGCATTTTTTTCATGATTTTGAATTTTATATTTCAATAGTAAATATTGTTCCCAAACATTAATCGATTATCCATCAAACAGTTAATATACCCAGGTTGTCCCGTTTTTGGAATTTCTCTATATATGAGAGATGTTTACAATGTGTGGAAATTGCGAAAAACCTCATCCCGGTAGTTACGGCTTACCGGTATTTCCTGGTTTTCAACGTACAGGCAGTTACCCTCGAAGGAGCTAACCTGGTGAATGTTTACTGCATACGAACGATGGGTACGTACCAAGGGCTCGTATTGAAGGCGATCCATAATGGTACCCAGAGTGACCGTTAAAAAGTATTTACCCTCGCGGGTTTGAATATGGGTACAATTGCTATCGGCCTGCAACCACTGTATGGCCTGAAAAGGCACCTTTTCAAAGCGGTTGCGATTACGGATAAAAATGCTGTCGTTCAGTAGGTAGTGCTCCTCGGGATCCTCCTCCCGTTTTTGCACCCTTTCCGTAGGCATACTGGCCGGTTCTTTTTTTGAATAATTGGAGATAGCCAGTTGAATAGCCAGGTGCAGTTCCCTTTCATTAAAAGGTTTAAGCATATAGGCAGAGGGATTGGCTTTACGGGCACGATCAGCCGTAGCGGCATCGGAAAGTGAAGTAAGAAATATAACCGGCATATTGTATTTCTGACGGATACGTTCCGCAGTTTCAATACCATCCAACGGACCCAGGATGTTGATATCGAGAAGCGCAATATCGGCCACTTCCTTTTCCAAAGCATCCAGTGCATCGCGTCCGGTATCCACACAGTCCACAATGTGGTACCCGGCATTTTTCAGCCTGGCCGCAATATCACGCGCCACCAGTGCTTCATCTTCAACTATCAATACCTTTACTAAGGCCATACCCTTTCATCAATTATGAAGTGCGGGTTAAAGGTAGGGTAATTTCAAAATTACTGCCTTTTTCGTAGGAAGTTTTAAGGGTGCCGCGCAGTTGTTTCAACAGGGAGCGAATCATTTCCATACCGAAGGAGATGCTTTCCTTTCCGGGCGTTTCTTCCGGTAAGCCGGGGCCATTATCCAAAATGTTTAGCTTCAAATGCTCCCCATCCTGCCGCAGGTTTACCCAAACACCCGGCTTTTCCACTTCCTTAAAAGCGTGCTTGAAGGCGTTGGTAATCAGCTCGTTGATAATAAGCCCCAAGGGAATGGCAATATCCACTACCAGCGGTTCCACCTGTACATCCGTCTTCAATTCAGCATCCTTTTCCGTGTAACCGAAGGAATAACTGATGGAGCTCAGCAACTGCTTAATGTAATGCTCCATATCAATATGCGTTACCTGGTCATCACGGTACAGGCGTTCGTGAATAAGGAACATAGCCTCCACCCGGCTCTGCCCTTCTTTCACGGCCTCCACTGCCTTCTGATCTTCCAGTTGAAAGGACTGCAGGCTTAGCATACTGGCTATTACCTGCAGGTTGTTTTTTACCCGGTGATTGAGTTCGCGCAGCAAAAGTTCTTTTTCCTTTTCGCGCTTCTCCACCAGCTCCTTTTGCTGGTTGAGCAATTGGTTGGCCTTTTGTTTTTGGCGATAGGCAAAAATAAGAGCTGCTCCCAGGCCTATGAACAAGAGCAAACCGGCCACCAGGGCTTTCATTTGTGTTTCGCGCCTCTCGGCCTTGGCTTCCTGTAAGGCCTCCTTTTGTTGCAGGCTTTCAATTTGGCGTTGTTTTTTTTCGGTGTCGTACTGCACCTGCAATTCATTCACCTGGCGGGCACTGGCTTCATTCAAAAGGATGTTTGAGATACTGTCAAAGCTAAAATAGGCGAGAAATGCTTTTTTGTAATCCCCCAAAGCCTCGTAGGAGTAGGACATGTTTTCCCAAAAGCCCGCCTGCAGGTCTTGCAGGCCCGCCTCTTTGGCGATGGCCAAACCCTTTTCAAACTCGCTTAGTGCCTCTGCGTGGCGACCTTCCCAGGCGTAGGAGGTGCCGATGTTGTTGTAGGCGAAAGCCATACCATTGGCAGAGCCCATCTTTTTATTTTGCTCCAGGCTTTGGAAATACATTTCACGAGAAGCTTCGTATTGCTCTTGTTGCAAATAAATATTTCCCATGCTATTCCAAACCAGGGCTAGCCCCTTGGTATAACCTACCTGCTGCATAATCTGTGAGGCACGGTTTTGATAATCCAGGGCCATTTTTAAATTGCCTTGCCGTGCATAAAAATTCCCCACGCTTAAATAGGCATTCGCCTCAAACTTAGGGTCATTGGTTTTTTTGCTAAAAGCCAAGCCCTCGTTATAATGCCATTTGGCCTCATCCGGTTTTCGTTGATACACGTAGGTTTCCGCCACCGCCTGATGAAGCCCGGCCCTGGTTTCAAAAAAATCATGGCTTTCCTTAAACAGTCGCAGGCCCTTGAGATAAAAATCCGTGGCCGTTACGTACTCTCCCTGGTGCTTGTAAACATTACCTATGTTTAAGTAGGTGCTGGCAATGCCATTGGTGTCACCCTGTTTCAATCTAAGGCTAAGGTTTTCATTGTAGCGCTGCAGGGCTTGCTCATAATCCCCTTTTGCAAAGGAGAGCATCCCCAGCCGATTGTAGGCTATAGCCTCTTCCGAAGTGCTGCCTATACTTTTGGCCAGGTTTAAAGCCTTACTGGCATAAAACAGTGCCTGGGCCGTATCGTGACCAATTAACTCCAAAGCCAGTTGGTTATATGCTATGACCCGTTCCTGGTTAGCAGGATTGTTTTTAAGTATGGCCTGAAGGCTATCAATAGAGGAGCTTTGCCCTAAAGCAAAGCTCAAGGCAAAGTTCAGTAGAACTAATGATAGCACTGTTCTCAATGATCTTGAAAATCGATTCGTTTATCCTCCGACTCCTGGGTGATCCGCATCGGCATAACGCATCTTGGCTTTGCGTGTGGTTCCGCCCTCCTCGGATAGCCTCACTTCTATTGCATCGCAACTGGCTTCTATTTCACTCTTGATATAGGTTTGCATGCTCAACAAGCTGGAGCTCGCCTCTCCCGACTCGCTCAACTGAACTTCATATACATCACAACCGGATTGTACACTGGGGTTAGAAGGGAGCGTAAAAGTCTGGCCGCTACCCAAGGCAATGCTCACATATAAACGGTAGCGGTATTCATCATTCACTTCATACCTAACCAGGTAAATGGTAGGCACTTTCAAAAAGGATACGGTAACCTCTGATGATTCTGATAACATAATTGTTCGATTTTGTTGGTTTAATACGTTGTGTCAAACGCCCGAATGAGCCGGATAAAAGTAGGGAAATTATAGCGAAAGGGGAGGCTTTAACGGTATCGGCAAACGAGCCTCAAATCCTTTTACCTTTGCGCTTTTGACCAAAAATGGAGTTGTACCCGGATACATTAGCCCACAGTCTCGATTTTCCCGTTATCGCCCGGGAAGTGGCTGCGTTATGTCAAACTCCGGGCGGTAAAGCCCTGGTACAAAGCCTAAAGCCCATTCCCGATGAGCAGGAGCTAAAGCGGGCCTTGCAGCAAACCAATGAGCTGTTTTCACTTTATCAGTCGGGCGACCCGGTACCTTCCACTTTGTTCGATTCGGTTAAAGGGGCCTTAAGCACCTTACAAACGGCCGGTACCGTGCTGGAAGAAAAGCAGTTTAGCCTTATCCGCTCCCTTTGTGCGACCTACGAACTGGCCTACCGTTTTACGGATAAACAAGGGTTGCGCTTACCCTCGCTGGCAGAATGGGTAAGGGCTACCGAGCCCGAACCCCTCATCAATGAAGCCATTGACCAACGCCTGGATGAACGGGCACAGGTGCGTTCCAACGCCTCCCGCGAATTGGCCAACATTCGGCAAAAGCTCACCAAAAGCCGCGCTGCCGCCAACCGTATTTTTGAAAGAATACTCAAAAAGTACCGCGACAAAGGCTACATAGCCGATTTTGATGAAACGGTTTCCGAAAACCGCAGGGTGCTGGCCATACAGGCCAGCTACAAAGGCCAGGTGCAAGGAATTTTTCACGGCAGTAGCAGCAAACACTCCATTGTATATATTGAGCCGGGCGAAACGGTGGAAGTGAATAACGAAATTGCCTTTTTGCTGGATGAAGAGCGGCAGGAAATCCGCAGGATACTGAAGGAATTGAGCAACATCATCCGCCCCTTTACACCCTTGCTGCAATCCATTGAAGATATACTTACTGAGCTGGATTTTATTAAGGCCAAAGCCCAGTTTGCTCATCGTGAAGAATGCTGCCTGCCGCAGCTTACCGACCGGCCTTACATTCGTTTAAAGGAGGCTTATAACCCGGTGCTTAAAATTTTTAACCGGCATAAGCAGAAAACCACCGTTCCCTTAAACCTGGAGCTGGATGCTCAATCTCGCCTGTTGGTGATCAGCGGACCAAATGCCGGGGGGAAATCCATCACCCTGAAAACCCTGGGGTTGTTGCAACTGATGCTGCAAAGTGGCCTGTTGCTGCCCGTTCACCCGGACAGTCGCTTTTTCCTGTTCCGGCAACTGTTGGGCGACATTGGCGACAACCAGTCCATTGAAAACGAACTGTCCACCTACAGTTCCAAGCTGGAAAAGATGCGGTACTTTTTACAGCATGCCGATGGTCAAACGCTGCTGCTGATTGATGAGTTCGGTTCCGGTTCCGACCCTGACCTGGGTAGTGCCCTGGCCCAGGTGTTCCTGGAAAAGCTGAACAGCTTTAAAGTCTTTGGCATCCTCACCACCCACTACAATGCCATTAAGTCTATTGCGGCCGCTACAGAGGGTATCCAGAATGGAGCAATGTTGTTTGACCGTAGCACCTTTAATCCGGAGTACCGATTGGAAACCGGTAACCCCGGTAGTTCCTACACTTTTGAGGTGGCCGAAAAAAGCGGCATAGCACCCCACATTATTAAAGAAGCACGTGAACGTACCGGGAAAAGTACCCTGAAAATAGATCAGCTACTGGTGCAAATACAGGATGAAAAATTACAACTGGAAAAGAAGCGGGACCGCTTGAATGCAGAACTGCAAAGCGTAAAAAAACTGGAAGCGGAAAAAGCCGCCACCATCGAAAAACTGGAGGATAAGCTCAGCAAACAAACCCAGCTAAACGAAGAAAACGACCGCCTGCTGTACTGGGGGCAACGCTTCCAAAAGCTGGTGGAAAGCTGGATGGATCAGCAAAGTCAGAAGGATAAAAAAGCGGTGGTAGGCCGTTTTATCGGCATGCTCAACCAGCGCAGCAGCGAGGTGGAAAAGGAGGAGAAAAAAACCTTCAGCAAGGCGCAATCCAAGCGCGATAAAAAGATCAATGAACTGAAGGAGGCCGAGGTAAAAGTGGGCGACCGCATCAAGGTGCTCAGCAATAAGCTGCAGGGCACGGTTACCTCCATCAAAAACGGTAAATACACGGTAGCCATTGGCAACCTCAGCTCGGTACTGGACCGCGAGCAGTTTATCCCTTTTGCAGGGGATTTACCCGATGAACCGAAACGGAAGAAAAGGAAGAAGAAGTTTAATAAATCCAAAGGGGATAGTTCTAAAAAAAGCGATTGATTTTTATTCCATTTCCCTTTAATGTTTAGTTTTACCCTAAAACTATGTGTTAAAGGAAAATTTATGCTATAAATGCTCCTCTTCCCAAAACCCATTCTTCCCGATTACTTAGAAAAAAAAGCAGGATGCCGAAGCGGTACGTAAAGCTTGTAAAACCTTTACCGCCTATCTTCATAAGACCGGGGTTCAGTTAAACATTGGTAAAAGCAAAGTCTCGGTGATGTACGGCATAACGGAGGAGGAAATTGCGATAATAAACGCACGTTAATTATGATTTACTTACTTCTCATATTGATAATAGCTTTATTTACAGGAATTTACCTAAGGCTTAGCTTAACGCCTCTTTTTAAACAACATAAACAAGACAGAATCTCTAAATATATTGCCCTCGTCCCAAAAGGCTTTGTTACAGCCCTGATCCTAATATTATTGGTTTCCATATTTATTTTTTGGGCCGATGGTTTGCTACAGGAGAATGAGCGTTTTCCAACTTCCTTTAGCATTGCGTTCAATGGAATATTAGGCCCATTAGTAGCCTTAGTAGCAGCTGGACTAACATTTGCAGCTTTCTGGGTTCAATACGAAGCAAACCAACAGCAAATCAAAGCTAATAAGAAGCAACAAGATGATATAAGAGTAGAAAGGTTTGAGTATCAATTTTATGAAATGCTTCGCTTTCACCGTGATAATGTGATGGAGATGGACATTGCAGGAATTCAAAGTAGAAAGGCGTTTATGCGAATGTTTTATGAATTTAAATACCTCTACTACAGTCTTGAACATAGCTACTACGCATGTAGAGAAAAGCTTTCAGAGAATTACGGTCTTGAGAATTTGACCAAACTAGCTTATAAGAGTTTTTTTCACGGCATTGGCGGAGCGTCAAACAATTCCATTTTCAGCCTTATGGATACAGACGATCAAAAGATTTTTGCACACCGTAGAAAGATACTTTTTCGGAACCAAGACAAGTTTGAAGCAAATGGTAGTGAACTTGAAGTTTTTAAGATAAAACCCTATGGTCAAAACGAGCAACATCTCCTTGAAGTGTTTTATTATCCCTTTGATGGTCATGAATCGCGTCTAGGTCATTACTACCGGCACCTCTATCAAATGGTTAAATACGTTTTAGGCTTTGATGAAATTGATGAAGATCAGAAGTATTCTTACCTAAAAATGATACGGGGACAATTATCCAACTTTGAGCAACTACTTCTGTACTATAACTCCTTTGCTTATGGCAAAGTATGGATTGACGAAAATCTGTTTTCACGATGGAAAATGATCAAGAATATTTCGCTTGAGCTAAGTGATTTTGGTGTCAACCCAAAAGAAATGCTATTGTCCGCTAACAGCAATACAGTATATGACGACAATGGCACATTAAAACTACGTATCGATAATTCTCACGTTTTTGAATGGGAAGAAACTTCCAACAGCCTATGATACAGGACCCGGATCAAAATCTGTAGAGTCTATGCCATATATTCAATCCATGAAATTTACCTTTTGGGCGTTGCTGGCGCTCGTTAACTTCTCGCTATCCGCACAAAAGCTCCCAAAGTCCGGTTTATTGGAAGATCTGACCTTTTTGAATAAGGCCATTCAAGAGGGCCACCCGGTAAATTATACTCAAGATAAGCCGGTGCACATCCACCCATTGATAGATAGCATCACTGGCCTTAACACCGATAGTATTTCCGCTAACCATTACCGCCTCATTATCGGTAAAGCCCTGCAATACACCGAGTGTATCCACACCAACGTTAGTGAAAACCCTTTACTGTCACAAATGGGTAAGGCTTCCTACTTTCCGTTGCGGACGGTTGTGCTGAACCAACGCCTTTTTATTTGCAGTAACGACACCCTGGAAGATTTGCAGGGCCGGGAGGTTACGGCCATCAATAATGTTTCAGTGAGAGAAGTACTGATACCCGAACTATTGAATTATACTGTAAGCGATGGGGGTACGGAGGCTTGGAGTTTGGCCCTGCTCAACCTCTACAGCTCCTACCTGATTAGTTTTTACCTGGATTATCCCGACACCTTTCACGTTGATTTAGGCGATGAAAGTCTAAGCTTACCGGCTGCCTCCAATCCGCTCCTCAATTGCCAAAAGCGCTTTCAAAGTGACCAACTTATCACTAGGCGGGATAGCTCCAAAACCGTTGTGATTACCCTCCAAAGTTTTGATACTTCCGACAAAACGGAACTACGCAGCTTTTTCAAAAGCCGTTCTTCATCAACCGAAAATCTCATCCTCGACCTGCGGGGCAATACCGGGGGTAACCGTAAAATGGCCGTTTGGCTCACCCAACAACTGGTAGATACGTCTTTTGAATACTCCATTGTACAGCCCAAAGAATTGAACACCCCGAAATACCTGGATGGCACCGGGAAATTCCAATTTTTCCTCTCCAGGCTCAAGTACAACCTGGGCGATTTTCTAAAAGGCCGAAAAACGGAAGGTGGGCGCACTTTCACCTATTCTTACCGGCCCTCCTCCCAAACCTTTAAAGGACAGGTTTACGTGTTGACGGATGGCTTTACCTGCTCTTCGGCTACCATGGTTTGCAGTTGGCTCAAGCAACATTCCCAGGCTGTTTTTATAGGCAGCCAGACGGGAGGCGGGTACAACGGTAACAATGGTGGTTCCTTTCCCTCACTCACCTTACCCTATTCTCAAATGAAAATACGCTTTGCGGTTTACCGGTTGGTATTGGATGGTGATTCGCCTCAAAACGAGGGACTTTTACCGGATTACCCTATCAACTACACTATTGAAGATGTACTGCTGCAAAGAGACCTGGCGATGGAAAAAGCTCTTTCCTTATTAGCCACGCCTAGACCCTGACAGGTTTTCAAAACCTGTCAGGTCTGTCACCTAAATACTTTATCTTTAAAAACCATCATCCCTCAATTTTCTATCTGTCAGGTTTTCGAAACCGTCCTATAGGTTTAGTCAAACTTCAAATATGCCCTCCGAAACCACCATTCCATTGTCCCCTTCTAAAACCTATCATATCTACGGGCGGGCTACTGGTAATGAAGTGCTTTTCCGCTCGGATGAAAATTATGATTTCTTCCTCAAGCTTTATAAAAAATACATTGTTCCACTGGCGCATACCTATTGCTACTGCCTCATGTCCAACCATTATCATTTCTTAGTTCGTTTAAAGGATGAGAAAGAGTTGCGGGAAAATTTCCCCAAGAAAAAAGAGACGATTGTCGTCTCTCAGGATAAGCTTAAAGTAGAAAAGCATATCTCTCAGCAGTTCAGCAATTTTTTGAATAGCTATGCCAAGGCTTACAATAAACACTACAAACGTATGGGCGGTCTCTTTATCCGGCCTTTTAAGCGAAGGTTGGTAGAAGACGAAAAGTACTGGATCAAGCTCGTTCATTATATTCATAGCAATCCTATTTCCGCCAAGCTCGTCACTAACTTGAAGAACTATCGCTTTTCTTCCTACCCATACATTCTTCAGGAAGATAATACCTGGCTCAAAACCCGTGAGGTTTTAGAGTGGTTTGGAGGCATTGAAAGTTTTACCGCTTATCATGAGACCTGACAGGTTTTCAAAACCCGTCAGGGTCTGAATGAAAATCCTATTTTAGCCGAAACCCATATTATGAAACGAGGTTTCGGTTATCTCCTTGTCGCCATAGCCATATTCCTAACGTTGGGTTTTGTAATTGCTGTACTACCCGTTTCAATTGAGCTAATCAAAATGAGGGGGCATGTCCAGGTCAGTTCAGGATATGATATAGGTTATATAACTGGTGTGATCCTGTCTGGTCTGGCTTATGCAGGCATTACCGTATTTATTGGATGGCTCGGTAAAAAGTGGATCAAAGCACCTAAGAAGAAAGTAAACGTCTAGACTTCGATAGGTTTTGAAAACCTACTGTGCCTAGAGAAAGGCTTCGTAAATGGTTCAAAAGTTTCTGACTTTCGCTATTCTCATCCTCATTACCATGAAACCGCTAGGTGCACAGCCTTACGTTCGATCGGGTGACCATCATCTCATAGATTCCACCATGGGCGATCTGGATGGAGACAGTGTGGCAGAGAAAGTTTTGGTTTACAATACCGTTGACCACTCGGAATATGGAGTTATCCGTGAGCTTCACATTCTAAAAAGGAAAGCAGGAAAATGGGTTCTTTGGCAAAGCTCCCGCTCTGCCGTTCGACCCAGCGAAGATGGAGGAATGATGCGTGATCCCTATGGTGGAATATATATATACAGAAAGGTATTTTACTGATCCGGCATTTTGGAGGTAGCTCCTGGAAGTGGGCATACACTGATAAATATGGCTTTCAAAATGACCGGTTTAAGCTGATTGGGCATACGGGAAACTACGGGCGACCGTGTGAGTATTGGATCAGGTTAGACTTTAACTTTTCTACTGGAAAAGTCATCTGGAAAAAGGAAACGGAAGAATGTGATGAAGAGGGAGTGATTATAGCCACTCAAGAGCAAATACAAACTTTTTATAAAAAAGGACTGCATTTATACCTAACTAATCGCCATGTGCAGGATATTGCCATTCCAATTCCTGGAACCAATGAATTTTACCATCTGAACTAGCCAGATCGCGACTTATCATGAGACCTGACCGATTTTGAAAACCTGTCAGGGTCTGAATGAAAATCCTATTTTAGCCAAAACCGCAAACTGAATGGAAGAAGAAGTATTGCAGGAAGCGCCCCTGCTCACCAATGATGCCGTAGTACTGGGTCTGTTGGCCATTATTTTAGGATTCGTATTCTTTACCTCCCACAGTGAAAAACCCGGCTGGCAAAAATTCTACACCTACGTTCCGGCACTTTTACTCTGCTATTTTATCCCTTCCATATTCAACTCATTAGGTGTAATTGACGGGGAGCAAAGCCAACTGTACTTTGTGGCCTCAAGATACCTTTTACCTACTTCTTTAGTTCTGCTTACCCTTAGCATCGACCTCAAAGAGATTTGGAAACTGCGCCACAAGGCCGGTTTGATGTTCCTCACCGGAACCGTGGGTATTGTAATCGGTGGGCCAATCGCCATACTTATTGTAAGCACCTTTGCACCCGATGTAGTGGGCGGACAAGGCCCGGAAGCCGTTTGGCGCGGCCTGGCCACTATTGCCGGTAGCTGGATTGGCGGAGGGGCTAACCAGGCGGCCATGTTCGAGGTGTTTAAACCTTCCGGGGAACTGTTTTCTGCCACCATTGCGGTGGATGTGATTGTAGCCAATATCTGGATGGCCTTTTTACTGTACGGTGCAGGCGTTTCTTCCCGGGTAGATAAATTCTTTAAAGCCGATGCTTCGGCCGTACACCGCCTCAAGGAAAAGATCGAGAACTACCAGTTGAGTATCTCTAAGATTCCTACCCTTACCGACATTATGATCATCCTGGCCTTTGGCTTTGGAGCTACCGCCATCGGGCATTTCGGGGCCGATCTGATCAGCCCTTTTATCGCTGAAAATGCACCACAATTGGCCAAATTCAGTTTAACCAGCGGCTTTTTCTGGCTAATTGTTATTGCTACCACTTTGGGCATTATTTTATCCTTCACCAAAGCACGCAAGCTGGAAGGTGCCGGAGCCTCCAAACTGGGCAGTGCCATGCTCTATATACTGGTGGCCACCATCGGTATGAAAATGAACGTACTCGCCATTTTCGATAACCCCGGTTTGTTTATGGTAGGCCTCATTTGGATGGTGGTACACGTAACCCTGCTTTTAGTAGTGGGCCGCTTGATCAAAGCCCCTTTCTTTTTTGTAGCGGTGGGCAGCCAGGCCAACGTGGGTGGTGCTGCTTCCGCCCCTGTGGTAGCTAGTGCCTTTCATCCCTCACTGGCACCGGTAGGTGTACTGCTGGCCGTTTTAGGCTATGCGTTGGGAACCTACGGTGCCTACATTTGCGGATTGCTGATGCAGGCGACTGCGCAATAATACGCTCATGAAAAAAGTACTAGCCCTATTACTTTCGGCCGTCCTCGTGCCCCTTTGCGCACAAAAAGACGAAACCGAAACCATAAAATCCATTTACACCCATGCCCTCACCCAGCAGCAAGGTTATGCGTGGCTCAAAAAACTAACCGACATCGGGGGCCGGCTGGCCGGTTCGGCAGAGGCCAACCAGGCCGTTCAGGAATTTCAAAAGGTGTGTGATTCGCTCGGCTTTACCACTTTCCTGCAGGAGGTAACCGTTCCTCATTGGGTGCGCGGCCCAAAGGAAACGGCCTACTATACCTTGAACGGAAAGCGCTACGAAGTGGCCATTTGCGCCCTGGGAGGCTCTGTGGCCACCCCTGAAAAGGGTTTACAGGCCGAAGTGGTAGAGATCACCTCCTTTGAGCAGTTGGAGGCTATGACCGATGAGTTGGAGGGTAAAATAGCCTTCTACAATATCCCTATGAATCCGGCTTTCATCAACACCTTTTATGCCTATGGAAGTGCCGTAAAGCAACGTTACGTAGGCGCGCTGGAGGCCTCTAAAAAAGGGGCCATCGGTGTAGTAGCGCGTTCCCTAAGTTCCAGCATCAACCCTTACCCGCACACCGGTAGCATGACCTATGCCGATGCGGAAAGGCAGATTCCCGCCTGTGCCATCAGCACCCGGCATGCGGAGCAGTTGAGCAAAGAGCTGGAAAAAAACCCCACTTTGTCGTTTCATTTTAAGATGGCCCCGGAATACCGGGATAGTGTTACCTCTTACAACCTGGTAGCCGAATGGAAAGGTTCCGAAAAACCGGATGAAGTAATCGTAATCGGGGGACACGTGGACTCCTGGGACCTGGGCACCGGTGCGCATGATGATGGTGCCGGTTGCATACATAGCCTGGAAGCGGTTTGGCTGCTACAGCAACTGAACTTAATGCCCAAAAGAACGGTAAGGGTGGTATTTTTTATGAATGAAGAGTTCGGTTTGAACGGTGCCAAGGAATACGCACGGCTCTCCAAAAAGGATAAGGTAAATCATGTAATTGCCATCGAGTCCGATGCCGGGGGTTTTTCACCTCGCGGCATTAGTATGGTGGCCCCGGAAGACCTCAAAGAGCGCATTCGTGGGTTGCGACATTACCTGGAGCCCTACGGCTTGCACGAATTCAGTGAAAATGGTTCTGGGGCAGACATCAGCCAGTTGAAAACCGATAAGCTGGTCATGATCGGCCTGCGGCCCGATAGTCATCGCTATTTTGAAGTACATCACTCTAGTCAGGATGTGTTGGCCCGGGTGAATGCCCGCGAACTGGAAATGGGCTCCGCTACCTTAGCGGCACTTATTTACCTGCTGGATAAAAATGACATTGTAGCTCCTTAAAGCCGGGCACTGATTACGGTATTGGTACCGAATAACTCCAGGCGATCCACCAGCTCAAAATGTTGCTGGTAAAGATTTATTACGGCCTGGCCACTTTCCGGTTTATCGAACATAAGATTGTGAATTACCCGGCCTGCCGGGTTCAGGTGCTTTTTCAGTTCTTTAATAAAGTAAGGGTGGGTAAAAGCCTCCGGCACCCGTTGGTCGATAAATAAGTCCACCACAATAAGGTCGTAACGCATGGGCGTAGATTCTAAAAACTCCCGCGCTCCCCTCACGTGTAATTCGGTTTTTTGAAGCTCTTCGGGAAAATGGCGTTCGGCCAACTCCCGTATTACCGGGTCAATATCCACAGCTGTTATTTTTCCGTTAAATTGGGGTTGCCGCATTAGTAGGTTAACCACACTCCCGCCCCCGTATCCTAAAATCAAAATTTGTTTTACCTCTTTCCAGTCCGGTTTAAAATAGCCAAAGGTTCGCTTAAAAACCCGGTGTAAGCTGCCAAAAGAATAGTTGGCGTGAGGTGCATTTAAAACTTTTTTACCGTTTTCATAAAAAATTTCTAACCTCCCATTCGCCTCGCTTTCAAGCACTTGAACCCTTATTGGGTAGAGGTAACTCAAAAATTTTAAAATTTTTTTCAATTGCCTTAAACCTTTCCTGTTTTTCCTAGTTCTTTATGTTGGTTAAGGTTTGGTTAATTGTTTTGATTTAGTTTGAAACAAGGGGAGGCGCTCGCCTCCCTTTCTTTTTTCCCCTAATGCCATCTTCCCCTGTCTTTTTTTGATTCGTTATCTTAACCAGCCAAAAGCATAGGCATACGATGAAATTGACCCTTAATCCTGTATTTCGTGACCACCTCCACAAAGAGATTGCCGACATTAAAAACTACGTAGAAAATTGGTTGAGGTACCACCCCAGGGGTGAAATATACGTAGGATGCGATTCAAAGGTACGGGGATCACGGGTGAAATACTCCACCGTAGTATGTCTCTGGGACGTGGGCCACGGTGTTTCCGAGATTTATAAAAATGAAGTCATACCGGCTCCGCCAGATTCTTATACGCGACTTTGGAACGAGGTAACCCGGGCGGTTGACACGGCTGAGTATCTGAAAGAACTCGGAAAAATTACGGTGCATGTAGATATTAACTCCAACCCCAAGTTCCGCAGCCATCAGCTCTATGATGCTAGCATTGGGCTCATTACATCGCTTGGTTTTGAAGGGGCCGGTAAGCCCTTTTCATGGGCCGCCAGTTGCGGAGCGCATCGCCACTGTCAGTAATGGATTATATCACCATTCGGGTTATCAACAACTTCCGATTTTGGGAAAAGAATTTATGACAATTAATATCTTGATTTTTAGCCTTTTAATTTTTTTTTATTAACATAGTTTTTTTACATTCGGAAACTCAGAGCAGAACCTAACACATCAATCATTACGCATGCATCTGATTATTCATTTATTGGAGCAATTGCACACCGATCATCTCTTTGGAGGAGGAGGAAAAAGGCTGGATTTGATTAACAACCCTGATAAAGTGGACCTGGATATTACCCCCAACCGGGCTAAGGTATTCAAGCGCTACAACTATGTTTTCAAAGCTTAATCAATAGCTCAGCAACTCGTTGATCTTGTGGCTCACTTTTTCGGCATTGGGTATCATGGTGGCTTCCAGCACACTATTTAAAGGTATGGCGGGCATATTCTCGGAGCCTATTACCATTACCGGTGCATCCAGACTTTCAAAACAGTTTTGCTGAATAACCGAGGCCAAGGCTCCCGCAAAAGAGTTCCGGTCGGGTTCCTCCGTTACCACCAGGCAGCGCCCGTGTTTCTGCACCCTTTCAAAAACCAGTTCCTCATCCAGCGGGTATAAAGTCCGCAAATCGATAACTTCTACCTGGCCGGGATGATCTTTACTGGCCTCTTTAGCCCAATATACCCCCATACCGTAAGTAACCACACATACGCTCTCACCGTTATCTATTTTAGAAGTTTCCGCTTGGTAGGCAATTCTACCCTTACCAAAAGGTATAATGTAATCCCGCGAAGGTTCCACAGTTTTGGCATCTTCCGTTCCCTTGATTTTACTCCAGTACAAACCTTTATGCTCCAGCATAACCACCGGGTTGGGGTCGTAAAAGGCAGCTTTCATCAAGCCTTTAAGGTCGGCACCCGTACTGGGGTAGGCAATCTTAATTCCACGAATATTGGTCAATACACTCTCTACACTGGAAGAATGATAAGGCCCTCCACTGCCATAGGCTCCAATCGGTACCCGGATAACCGCATTTACGGGCCATTTACCGTTGGAGAGGTAACAACTGCGGCTCACCTCGGTAAATAGTTGATTGAGGCCCGGCCAAATGTAATCGGCAAACTGCACCTCCACGAACGGGCGGCAGCCGGCTGCACTCATGCCCACCGTAGAACCGATAATAAAAGCCTCCTGTATAGGGGTGTTGAAAACACGCTCATCACCAAAGGTTTGGGCGAGGGTAGCTGCTTCGCGAAAAACCCCGCCCAGGCGGCCGCCCACATCCTGGCCATACAACAAGGCTTCAGGGTGGTCTTCCATAATCTCCTTAATGGCAAAAAGGGCGGCATCCACCATTACGGTAGGGTCTTTACCTTCCGGAGCCCTTTCGCCTTTTTCTTCGTTTACAGGAGTTGGTGCAAAATCATGGGTAAACAAGTCTTCGGGGCGTGGGTCTTCCGCCTGAGTGGCCCGGTCATAATCGGAACGTACGAGCTCCTCACTTTCCTTTTCAATGGCGCGGAGTTCTTCCTGGGTAAAGCCGTTTTGTAATAAGTGCGTCCAGAACTTAGGCAGCGGATCACGTAGCGCATGCTCTTCCAGATCGTCCCGGTAAAACTCCATTCTTACCCCGGAAGTATGATGACCCAACAGTGGAACTTTAGCATGTACCAGGAAAGGTCTGCGCTCCTCTCGAACGGTCTGTATCACCTCCATCATGGTGTGATAGCTTTCGTCAAACACACTACCGTCAATGGTGCGTACTTCAATACCTTTAAAGCCTTGTGCGTACTCAGAAGCATCCTGTGCCCGGGTTTCTTTGGCGTTGGCTGAAATATCCCACTCGTTGTCCTGAACCAGGTAAATAATGGGTAGCTGCTTAAGGGCTGCCATCTGAAAAGCCTCGGCCGCCTCCCCTTCGGTGATGGCTGCATCACCCACCGAGCAAACTACTACCGGTTTTTCATCGTAATTCTCTCCTAAGTTGTGGAGTTCGTTATAGCGAATCCCCAGGGCTACGCCCGTAGTGGGAATCAGTTGCATACCCGTAGCCGATGATTGGTGCGGGATTTTGGGTTTGTCCTCATCCTTCAGGCTCGGGTGGGAATAATAGGTTCTCCCGCCACTAAAAGGGTCATCCCGCTTGGCCATCAGTTGCAGCATACAATCGTAAGGGCTCATACCAATACCCAGCAATATAGAATCATCGCGGTAATAGGGGGCCACAAAATCCTGGGGTTTTAATTGTAAGGCACAGGCCAACTGAATAGCTTCATGCCCCCGGGAAGTGGCGTGTACATACTTGGAAGTGACCTTGCGATTGGCTTCGTAAAGATCGGCCATAGCTTTGGCGGTGGTCATTAGCCGATAGGCCTTTTCCAGGGTTTCTCTTGCAATTTCAGCTTTTTTCTTTTGCTCTTCTGCCTGCATGTATTGCTGTGTTTTCGATGAAGAGCTGCAAATATCGTAAACTATAAACCAATGCCGTGGCCGTGTGTTTTTTACTTACTTTCACTCATAAAATACGATTACATGCAATACTTTACCGAAGACTTCCTGGAATTTTTTAAGGAGTTGGCCGCCAACAATCATAAAGATTGGTTTGACGAAAACCGTAAACGCTACAAAAACTCAGTTAAAGATCCCTTCGACAAATACGTTGGCGACCTTATTCTGAACATTCGAAAACTGGATGCCCGGGTGCTTATCGAGGCGAAGGATGCCGTGTTTCGTATTAACCGTGATATTCGTTTTTCCCCTAATAAAGACCCTTATAAACTGGACCGGTCGGCCGTTATTTCACCGGTTGGCCGAAAAGATCATTCGGTGCCCGGCTTTTACCTGAGCTTCGGTCCTGAAAAAACCATGTTCGGTGGCGGTGCCTACTTTATGCCTCCTGAAAAGCTCGCCCAGGCGCGGTCTTATATTGCCGCTAACCCTAAAGCGTTCCAAAAAGTAAAAGACCATTCTGAATTCAAAAAGTACTTTGGTGAAATAAAGGGAGAGGAGAATAAGCGATTACCAAAGGAACTACAGGATGCTGCCGAAAAGGAGCCGCTGCTCTATAAAAAGCAGTTGTATTACATGGCCGAAAAGGAACCGGAACTGATATTACAGGATAACCTGATGGACATCAGCATGGATTATTACCGGGCCGCCCGGCAATTCCAGGATTTCCTTACCGAGAGTATGGCTTAACGCTTATTACGCTCATCCCCGAAGCTGTAGGCAAAACCCACTCCCAAAACTTCGCGGAACTGCGTACGGGGTCCCTCCGGACTACCATCGCCATCACTGTCTATTAAAATATCGTGATCGTAAATAAGGTTTAACGCCAGGTTGGCCGTTATATAATCATTCACCTTCATAAATATGATTACCTCGCTGTTAACGTCTATAAACTTGTAATTACCATCCAGGTAATTGGAGTACAGATCGAGTTTAGCTTGTAGCTTAATGTTTTCAGCCAGTGGGGTTTTATAACCAATGTTTACATAACCCCCTATTTCAAAGCGATTAATGCTACCGGTATCCACGCCAAAAGCCCCCATATTGGAAAGGCGCTCATCATTAACGGTGGTCACCTTCATGGTAAGGGGAGAGATGAAGGCACTGAACTTTTTGTTGGGCTTATAGGTAGCTCCCAAACCCAGTAAGGTATAAGCGGGGGCCAGAAAACCGGATATTTTGGTGGTATCTTCCCTTACTCCGGCCGTTTCGTAACCGTTGGTGAACTGGGTGCGGAAATTGAGCAGCGTACTCAAATTCCAGTTCTTACTGATCTTTCGGTCTAAGCGCGATTCAAACTCGAAACGGTCATCCGTTTTACTGAAAATAGTATCCTGAAAGTTAAGACCATAAGCCATAGTCACCGTATTGTACCAAGCCCATTTTCCACCGTTGTCATAATCCATAAAAGCATTGAAAAGAATGTTCCCAGCAATGGAGTTAACCCCACCGGCCTGCCAGTTGTTATAGGCGGCCTGGCTGAACTGCAGGCTGAAATCAGCCCCACTTTTCCAGGCTGTATCCGCTGGAGTAGCAGGTGTTTGAGCCCTGATAAGGCTTGAGGAAAATAGTAGAATTATACCAGGTAGTAACTTTTTCATCATGCTTATTTTGATTGGAATATGCGGCTAAATTAGTTCCCTTAACGGAATATTACCCATGCTGTTTACAGGAATTACAAAGACTTAAACCCGGATAATCGTCACCTTTCGGTTTTAAAAATCAAATTTGCGAAGACCCAGCTCCGTTGTTGGTGTTGGTTTTTAGCGGCAGTTTTTACCATGGCTATTCATGGTGAACCCGGTTCAAGTCGGTTTTTCGGCCCTCTCCGGTGTACAGCACGGCACACGGCCTTCCTTTACAATAACGAGGGTTGCCTTTTATTTTTTCTTAAACTTTCCGATGGCCTGCTTGGAGAAGTCGGAGAGTACCAGCTTTCCGCTTAAGGCTGCTCTTTCCGCCAGTAGCTCATCCCAGTTTTCGGTGCCTTTCCAGAATACTTCTTTCAACAGCTTCATAGCCTCGGGGTTGGAAGCCACCAACTGCTGAATCAATGCATCGATGGCCTGGTCCATTTCTTCGGCCGTTTCAAAAATGTCGTTATAAAGGCCTCTTTCCTGAGCCCAGGATGCGCTGCGCCATTGGGTAGCGTTAATAGCCAGGTCGCTCATACCACTAAGGCCCAGCTTGCGCTCTACGGCCGGGCCTACTACAAAGGGCCCTATGCCCACGGCCAGTTCAGAAAGCTTTACATCGGCAAACCTGGTGGCAAAACAATAATCTACGGACGAGGCCAGGCCTACACCTCCCCCCACTGCTTTTCCCTGTACGCGACCAATAATCAGTTTGGGACATTTGCGCATGGCATTAATCACATTGGCGAAGCCGCTGAAAAACTTTTTACCGGTTGCCAGGTCGTTAATGGAGATAAGCTCATCAAAGGAAGCTCCGGCACAAAATGCCCGCTCCCCGGCCGAGCGGAGTACAATCACTTTCACCTCATCGTTTTCCCCACATTCGGTAATGGTATTCGCCAGTTTGGCGAGCACCCGGCCGGGCAGGGAATTGCTCAAAGGGTGAAAAAATTCAACGTGCGCTACGCTGTCTTTAATTTCCAGGCTTACATCGCCTTGTTGTACGGCATCGGTCATAAAAAAAGAAATTTTGAGGGTTCAAAAGTACATTTTACACTTCAGGATGACGAACGCCCCCCGTTGGTATTGCCAAAAAGGCCCAGGCGCCTGGCCTTTTCGCGCCAGCTTTTCCGGGCGTGTTCCTGAAGGTCAGAAGTCTTATCAAATTCGTCAATGATCTCAAAACCCAAAAGGGTTTCCAGCACGTCCTCCATGGTTACCAAACCGGCCGTACCGCCAAACTCACCTTTAACCAGGGCAATGTGGTGGCGGTGCTTGATGAGGAAATTATAGAGATCGTAAATGCTCTTATCTTCATTTACCACCGGCAAATCACGTTTGATATCGCACAGCAGCATACCCTTCTCCTTTTTGGAGAGGTGAAGCATAACATCGTTTTTATGGATGAAGCCATCTACATCATCTTTAGACTCGGTATAAAGTGGAACCCGTGATATTTGATCAAAAGTATCGTCATTGAAAAAATCGACAATGGGCATCTTTTCATGGGCCACTACCATCATGGTACGCGGGGTCATAATATCCCGAACCCTGGTATTGCGCAAGTTGATCAGGTTTTTGAGAATGGCGGCTTCTTCAACGGTAAAAACCCCTTCTTTACGGCCTATTTCTGCCAGGGCCGCAATTTCACTTCGCTCCACCGAAGGTTCGCCCTCCTTTTTGAAAAGGGCCGTGATCCACTGCGACAACCAAACCAGCGGGTATAGCAAAAGAGTAAGCAGTTTAAGGCTTCGGGTGGTGAAGTAGGCCAGGTTACGCCAATAAATAGCTCCCAGTGTTTTGGGAATAATTTCTGAAAAAATAAGGATCAACATAGTGAGAATCCCTGAAATTAACCCTAATGAAACGCTTTGAAAAACCAGGCCGGCCTGCGCACCCACTCCGGCTGCCCCTACCGTATGAGAAATAGTGTTGAGCGAAAGAATAGCCGAAAGAGGCTTATCGATATTGGATTTAAACTGAAAGAGTTCACGCGCCCATTTTTTGTTTTTCTGCATTTGGGTTTCAATGTAACTGGGCGTAATGCTCAGCAGTACTGCCTCCAGTATGGAGCAGTAAAAGGAGATGACCAGGGCCAGCAGTAAGTAGAAAATAAGTAATACCATGAAATGCGATATGCTTTATTAGCACCTGAAGCCTGAGATTGTTCTGCCTAAAGCTGCGAAGCCACATTTTTCTCAAAAAGCCGGGAACTCTCCACCCGGCAAACCATACTATGGTAGTATTGGTACCAGCTCCTGGCTTTACCTTTAGCATAAAGGTGAAGGCTGTGTTGCTTCCAGCTTTCAATGGCCGTTTCATCTTTCCAATAGCTGATAAATACCCCACCCCCGGCAGAAGAAATAGACGTGTACCCTAAAAAGCCTGCCTGCAGTTGTACATCCTGCATTAATTGGTCATCAGTACTATGATACTCATCGGGAACTTCGCCCTTTCGGCTGATGAATATCACGGCATAATAAGGTGCCTCTGGTACCTGATCATTTTTCCAAAAGGTTTTCATCAGGGCTAACTTTGATCTAATTTTCTGACCATGGTCAAAATGGTAGCCAGGGCCACGGTTTCCCCTTCCTCATCGTACACATCCACGTTGAACTTAACGATGCCCTTGGCAATATCCTCTTCACTTTTCTTCTCCTGGTCAATTTTTTCCTTTACAGTGAATTTTACGCCAATGGTCATTCCCGGGTAAACGGGCTTGGTAAAGCGGCATTCATCAATACCGTAATTCAGCAGTACCGGCCCTTTACGGGGATCCACAAACATTCCCGCTGCTTTGGAAAGCACGTAGTAACCGTGTGCTACTTTACCCTCAAAGATGGTTCCGTCCAGGGAGGTAGCATCCACGTGGGCATAAAAATTATCGCCACTTACCTGGGCAAAGCTCGCAATATCGGCATCGGTAACGGTGTGTTTATGGGTGTACACCGTATCACCAACCTTAAGCTCTTCAAAATGCTGGCGGAAAACGTGCTTTTCCACCTCGGGACGGGAAGCCCCCGGTTGATAGATCTGCGTAATTTCGGTAATACTGTCCGGGTGGCCCTGGATGGCGGTGCGTTGCAGGTAGTGTAAAATTCCGCGTTTACCGCCCATTTCTTCACCGCCACCGGCCCGTCCGGGACCTCCGTGGGTCAGCAGAGGCATGGGTGAACCGTGACCGGTACTTTCCTTAGCGGATTTGGCATTCAACACCTGTATGCGGCCGTGCATGTGAGCCGCCTCTACCACAAACTCACGCCCGATCTTATCATCAGCCGTAACGATGGTGGAAACCAGGGAGCCTTTCCCCATATTGGCTATTTCAACGGCTTCTTCCAGGTCTTTGTAAGGCAACAAACTGGACACGGGTCCAAAACACTCTACCTCGTGTACATCGGTATGCTTAAACGGGTCGGAATTACGAAAAAGCAGAGGAGCTACAAAGGCTCCTTTTTCGCGGTCGGCACCTACCACGTCAAAATCGCGGAGGTCACCGTACACTACTTCCTGTTGTTTTTTAAGGCGCTCTACGTTTTCCTGCAAACGCTCTATCTGCACCTTATTGGCCAGCGCACCCATGCGCACTTCTTTATTGCGGGGATTGCCGATCACCGTTTTTTTGAGGCGTTCAGTCAAGGCTTCCTGCACCGCATCCATTTTATTTTCAGGAACCACTATTCTGCGCACAGCCGTACACTTTTGACCGGCTTTGGTAGTGATTTCGCGCTGCACTTCTTTCACAAAAATGTCGAACTCCGGCATACCGGGTTCCACATCCGGGCCCAACACGGCAGCGTTCAGGGAGTCGGCTTCCAGGTTAAAGGTTACCGAACGGTCAATAATGTGTGGTAAAGCCTGCAACTTTTTACCGGTGGCTGCTGAGCCGGTGAAGGTCACCGTATCCCCGGTTTGTACATGATCCAGAATACCGCGCCCTAAACCGGAAACCAGTTGCAAAGAACCTTCCGGCAATATTTTAGAGTCGATAATGGCTTTTACCATGTGCTCGGTTAAAAAGGAAGTGTACTCCGATGGTTTTACCACGGCCGGTACACCGGCCATCAGGTTTACGGCTATCTTTTCGAGCATACCCCAAACCGGGAAGTTAAAGGCGTTAATGTGCACCGCCACTCCGCGTTTTGGTACCATAATATGGTGCCCGATAAAGGTACCTCCTTTAGAAAGGGCGGCCGGTTGGCCATCTACGTAATAAGGAAGGTCGGGAAACTGCCTGCGCAGGGAAGCATTGGCAAAAAGGTTACCGATACCACCTTCAATATCTACCCAACTGTCTATTTTGGTGGCTCCCGTGCGGAAGCTGGTTTCGTAAAACTGGTCTTTCACCTCAAACAGGTGTAGCGCCAATGCTTTCAGCATACGCCCCCTTTCCTGGAAGGTCATTTTACGGAGGGCTTTACCGCCTTTCTCACGGCCGTATTGCAGAATGGCCTCGTAATCCAAGCCTTCGCTGGATACTATACCGATATTTTCACCGGTAATGGCATCCGTAGCCATAAGCTCCTCGCCCTTTCCGCTTTCCCATTTTCCTAAAACGTAGTTCTGTATGTGTTGCATGTCCTTTGTAAAGTTTTGGAGGGCCAAAGATAACCCTCTGGTTGAGTCCTGTCATCATGTGAGTAATTAGATTAATACAGTTGTCAAAAAGTCACTTCTAAAAGCTTTATGAACAAGCAAGTATTAGTTTCTTAGCAAAAGATCATTTTGTTTTTTTGCATTAAACACTATTTTTAGGTCAAAATTTTTTTATGACTGCGGTAGTAGGTATTCTTAATCAACAAGCCGTTGCCGTTGCGGCCGATAGTGCTGTTACTGTACGCGGAGCAAACGGTATTAAGATTTTCAATCAGGCAAATAAAATTTTTACTCTTTCAAAAAGGCATCCAATAGGAGTTATGATTTATAATTCTGCCACATTAATGGGTGTCCCTTGGGAAACCATAATTAAGTCATATCGCCATCAGCTGGGTGGAAAGGAACTAACCTCAGTAGAGGAATACCAAAGTGATTTTATCAACTATCTTCATAAGAATGACTTTTTTATGTCTGAAAGTGATCAGTTGAGTTATTATGAGGACTTCTTTTATTCATCACTTATTAGTATCAAAAATGATGTGTCAAAGGAGAATCCAGAAATATTAGGCCTTGGAGGTTTAGAACAGGATAAAGCGTTTTCTAAACTCCTTTTAGGTTTTCTAAAGAAATTTACTCAGCTGATTGAATCCCAATCCGAAAAATGTGAAGAGTTCAAGAACGTGTCTAATGAAACTATTCTAGACTTCATAGAAGATCCGCTGAAAAAATCAGTCGTGCTTTTCTTTAGCAAGGACTATAAGCCTTCTAAAGCTTTATTTACGGCCCTAAAGAAATTTTTCTCTACTATAATCAAGCATAAAGGCACTTTAGATAACTTTACTGGTTTAGTCTTTACGGGCTTTGGTTCAGAAGATATTTATCCAAAGTTAATTCCCATTAATATCTCCTTAGTAGTAAAGGACAGACTAAAGTATTTTGTTGATAGGCGCAATTCTGCAACTATTAGCTACGACATGAATAGTGCTATTCGTCCTTTCGCACAGACGGATGTTATTGATACAATTCTGTCTGGAGTGGCCCCAGAATTAGAATCTACTTTTATGGAAAATTTTGAACTTTTCTTCTCAAAATATAATGAATTGCTGATAAAGGAAGTTGACAACCCAGATGTCGAGACTCTTATCAGACGAATCAATGTTCCAGAGTTGATAAGTAATTATGCCGATCAAATTGCTCAAGTGAAAACAACCTACCATATTAAGCCTCTCATGAATGCTGTAAGTTTTCTCTCGAAAGAGGATTTGGCTGAAATGGCCGAGAGTTTGATTTATCTCACTTATTTGAAAAGGCGAATTACATTTGCCGAGGAAAGTGTTGGCGGTCCTGTTGATGTCGCGGTGATTTCAAAAGGGGACGGTTTTATTTGGTTGAAGAGAAAACACTATTTTAAACCGGAGCTAAACGGACACTTTTTCGAAAATTATTTTAATTTTGAAGGATAATGGATTTTTTAAGCTTTATTGATTCTCGCAGAAACTCCGAATTGGATACTACTCCTAGAAATGTCGGATCAACCGATAATTCTTCTTGCTTCAAGCCCTCTATGAGTCCTTCTGAGGTTGCAGATACGATTTCTGAACAACTTGTTGAGTCTATAAAAAACCAAGTACAAGCTTTATAGCAATTAACCACGACAGGGTTCTTTTTCCCAAAAAATGCCAAGTTCCCCTAACCCTTCCTGCCAGCTTTGCACCAAAATCCGCAAAACTGACAGGGTAAGATTATCCGTCTTTTTTAGCTTTTTTAAACAACTCATTGTTTTTCAGTGTTTTATGTTTTCGGAGGTAAATTAACACCTCCAAAAAAGGTGTTCCGTACGGTGCTTGCACTCTATAGGGCTATTATTAACCAATTGAAAAGAATACCATGAAAGTATTGGTCATAGGGGCCGGAAATATGGGCTTGACGTATGCGCAGGCCATTTCCAAATCCGATTTTTTGAAACCCAAGGATCTGATGATTCTGGATAGTGCCCCGGACAAGACTTCACAACTCAAAAAAATCAGCGACTTTGATGTTTATGAAAGCCTGGAAAAATGCGTGCCCAGGGCAGACATCATTTTTGTAGCGGTTAAGCCCTACCATGCTGAAAATCTCTTTAAGGAGATGCGCACCATGATGAATGATGAGCAGATTATTATTTCCATTATGGCGGGGGTAAGCATTGCCTTTATTAAGGAAAGTTTGGGGGTTACCCGCGTGGTTCGCGCCATGCCTAATTTACCGGCACAGGTAGGCAAGGGTATGACTTCCTATACCGCATCCGATGAAGTTTCTCGCCTTGAATTACTAACCATTGAGAACCTGCTGGACACCACCGGGCGTTCCGTAAGGCTGGATACTGAGAATGATGTGGACGCCTCGACCGGAATTTCCGGTAGTGGCCCGGCCTATATTTTTTACTTCATGCAATCCATGATCGAAGCGGCCCAAAAAATGGGTTTTTCCGATCACGATGCCCGGGTTTTGGTAGGTCAAACCTTTGAAGGAGCGGTGGAGCTCTTCAATAAAAACGACCTGGACCCCAACACCTGGATGGACCGCGTAGCCTCTAAAGGCGGTACCACCCGTGCAGCACTGGACTCTATGGACGACAGCAATGTGAATGAATTGATCAAGGACGCGGCTTATGCGGCTTTTAAACGCGCGGTAGAGCTGGGTAAAGAATACCAAAACAAGTAGTGATGGAAATTCGTGAAGAGGTACGTAAAAAAAGGGTGGTTATTAAGGTGGGCACCAATGTGATGACCAATAAGGACAATCGCATTGTGGGACCTATTCTTAAGGAGCTGGTTCGCCAGATCGCAGCCCTTTATGAAGAAAATATATTAACCGTTTTGGTTTCCTCAGGATCGGCCATTGCCGGTAAAGAGATTTTGGGGGACTGTATTCCCAAAGATCCTTCTACCCGCAGGCAAATTTTTTCAGCCGTAGGACAACCGCGGATGATGCGCCACTACTACAGTATTTTTCATGATTATGGAATGCGTTGTGCACAGGTGCTGGCTACCAAAAGGGATTTTAGCCCCGGTAAACACCGTGAAAACATGATCAATTGTTACGAAGGTTTGCTGGCCGAAGGCATTATTCCCATTGCCAATGAAGACGATGCGGTTTCACTCAGTATGTCCATGTTTACCGATAACGATGAGCTGGCCAGCCTGGTAGCTGAACTCATTGATGCAGATATGATGATACTGCTTACCGATATTGATGGCCTGTACACCGGGCATCCTGACGATCAGGATACGGAACTGATACCCCACGTAAAGGTGAATCAGCAGGTGGAAAAATACGTTCAGGAAAGCGATAAAGGGGAGGGTGAAGGCCGTGGAGGTATGCACTCCAAGTTGGAAGTAGCCAAAAGCACCGCTTCCAAAGGCATCCCCACTTTTATTACCAACGGTAAGCAGCCCAATGTGATCCTCGATATTGTGGCCGGTAAGGAAATCGGGACCATGGTTACGAATTAGATGAGAATGGCCGGAGTGTTCTGAGCATGCCGAAGGACACCTGCGCAAAAGTATTATAAGTGCCCTTCGGCAGGCTCAAGGGCACCAAACACGAACTATAAAGCACAATAACAATGAAACTGATAAAAACCGATATAAAAAACAAAGTGCTCCAATCCATGATGAATATCCTGGACCGGGAGCGGAAAAATATAATTGCCGCCAATCAGAAGGACCTGGATGCTTTTGATAAATCGGACCGCGCCATGTACGACCGCCTGGTGGTAAACGAGGCTAAAGTGGATGGTATGATACAGGCCGTACGTGAAGTAATGGAGCAGGATGACCCGGTAGGCCAGGAAATTTCTCAGCGCAAGCTGGAAAATGGTCTGCACATTATCAACAAAACAGCTCCTTTCGGTACCATTATGATTATTTATGAATCCCGCCCCGATGTAACCATTGAAGCGGCTGTACTGGCTTTTAAAGCCAATAATAAAATTTTGCTGAAAGGTGGTAAAGAGGCGGTACACAGTAATGAGATACTGGTGCAGTGCTGGCACGAAGCTTTAAAAGAAAATGGACTGGGTGAGGAATGGATACAGTTTATGAAGATGAACCGCACCGAAACACAGGAATTTTTGCGGAACCCTACTCAAAAGCTCGATTTAATTGTGCCACGTGGAGGTGAGCGGCTGATTGCTTTTGTGAAAGAGCACGCCCGTTGTGCCGTGCTGGTAAGCGGACGGGGCAATAACTTTCTCTACGTAAGTACTCAAGCCGATTGGGAAAAGGCCAAGGAAGTAATCCTCAACGCCAAAACGGATAAGATTTCCGGTTGCAATGCGCTGGATAAAGTGTTGATGGACGTTAATCAGCCGGATTACGAGCAACACCTCAAAGACCTCAACCAAATGTTGAAGGAACACGAAGTAGAGGTGTTGGTGGATGATACGGTGAAGAAAACCCTGTCAGATGAAAAGTCTATACCCGATGAAGATACCTGGTACGAAGAGTTTTTGGCCATGAAAATTTGCATCGGTGCAGCCGATGGCTTGAACGATGCGATTGACAAGATCAACCAGTATTCCGGTGGCCACTCCACTACCATTATGACTACGGATGATAATGAAGCCGCTGAATTTATGGAGCAAATCGACAGTGCTGCGGTATATCGCAATGCCTCTACCCGCTTTACCGATGGCGGACAGATGGGTGTGGGTGCCGAGTTGGCTATTAGTACCGATAAGTTACACCACCGCGGGCCTTTAGGTCTTAAGCAGTTGGTGACCAATAAATACTATGTATATGGTGACGGCCAGATTCGGAAATAATGAATGCCGATAGATGATTTGATTGCCCCCGCCCCGGTTGCCCGGGGCGGGGGTTTTGTTTATTCAGCAAGCCTTTCTTCTTTAATTTTTTCCAGATTCCTCGCCACAATCTCCTCAATTTCTTTGAAACCGCACTGTGTAGCAATTTCCAGCGCCTTTTCACACATTGCTTCGGCCTCATCCAGATCCTCGCGAGCCCAAAGAACATTAGCTAGGTTTCCGTAATCGCTAGCCATACCTTCCTGGCGACCTAATTTTTCTTCTATGGCTAAAGACTTTTTATACATCTCCTCGGCTCTGTCCAGATCCCCACGGATTCGAAAAACAATTCCCAGGTTTCCGTATTGATTCGCCATACCTTCCTGGTGACCTAGCTTTTCATTAATCTCCAAGGCCTTTCTGCACATCTCCTCGGCTCCCTCCAAATCCCCACGGGTTTTCAAAACAATTCCCAGGTTTCCGTATTGATTCGCCATACCTTCCTGGTGACCTAGCTTTTCATTGATCTCCAAGGCCTTTCTGTACATCTCCTCGGCTCCCTCCAAATCCCCACGGATTTGAAAAACAGTCCCCAGGTTTCCGTAATCGCTAGCCATACCTTCCGGGCGACCTAGCTTTTCATTGATCTCCAAGGCCTTTCTGCACATCTCCTCGGCTCCCTCCAAATCCCCACGGATTCGAAAAACAATTCCCAGGTTTCCGTATTGATTCGCCATACCTTCCTGGTGACCTAGCTTTCCATTGATCTCCAAGGCCTTTCTGTACATCTCCTCGGCTCCCTCCAAATCCCCACGGGTTTTCAAAACAATTCCCAGGTTTCCGTAATCGCTAGCCATACCTTCCTGGCGACCTAATTTTTCCTCTATTGCTAAAGACTTTCTATACATCTCCTCGGCTCCCTCCAAATCCCCACGGATTTGAAAAACAATTCCCAGGTTTCCGTATTGATTCGCCATACCTTCCGGGCGACCTAGCTTTTCATTGATCTCCAAGGCCTTTCTGCACATCTCCTCGGCTCCCTCCAAATCCCCACGGATTCGAAAAACAATTCCCACAGCATTGAAAGTATTGGCCCGCATAATTTCATCCGCTTCAGACTCCGATAGTTTTAGAGCTTGCTCCAACATCACCATGGTTTTATCCAATTGACCCGTTAAGGTTAAGAATTGGGCGTAGCTCAATAAGTTCTTTGCAGATGGGTCGTTGACAATGGCCTTTGAAAAAGCTATTTCAGCATCCACCAACTTTCCCTGTCTAGCCAACTCATGGGCTTTGGAAATAATTTCCGAAGTAGCTAACTCTTGCCTGGTTTCTAATTCCGGCTGAAAAGGAGTTTCCGGAGGGGTTTGTGGGTATTGATAGCCTCCATCCAAACTATTACCATCTTCCCGTAACCACCTTCCCAGGTTTTTACGTATCAATTTCTTAAAATCATCCAGGCTGGTGAAATCGGAATATAAAAGTGTTTTTTCCTTTTCCAGTTTACGCTTAAAATTGATTACTTTTTTTAACTCCGGTCCAGCATCGGCCATTTGGGGAAGAGGAACCGATTTAAAAAGGCAAACCAACTGTTTCATCGGAGCCTTTGACCTTTTAAAGCACTCTAGGGCTATTTTGTACTCTTCCTCGGTGCCGGAAGTCGCATTACTGGGGTTATCTCCGGGGTCAGAGCCCCACCGGTCGTGTAAAATCAATACAAAAAAATCACACTTTTTTAGCTCTTCATTGATCTGGCTTTGAGGTCTGCCCATACCGGGTAAAGTGTCTTCCCATCCTACAGCCTGGAAAATTACATCGCGGTGTAAGGCCTCGTCATTATTATATTCTCCGATTTCATTTTTGAAGGCTTTTCGCTCCTCATCCAAGCCTTTGGGGGAGGCTATAAATATGCGATAAGATGTTAATTGACCCGGCATCTAAAAAAGGGTTTGGTTTGATTACGGAAATATATCTAAAATCAAACAAATAAACCTTCTAAAATGTCACTCTGAGCGCAGTCGAAAAGTGATGGTTTTAAATGAACATTGTATTCATAGGCCGAGAGACCTGGTTTGATTCCAGTTTGTAGATCTGATAGGTTAAAACCTATTTATAGCTTGTCGCTCTTCGACTCCGCTCAGAGTGACTGCGTGTTTTGGTTTTTTGAATGAGAATTGTTCCGGCAAATGGACAAAGCTCGCAGCTTGTCCCAATCTTTCTCGATTAATGCCTTTTTCTTGACTCGGCTCCAACCTTTGATTTTCTTTTCCCAGGCAATGGCTTTATCCGGGTTTTGAAAGGGTTCAGCCCAAACCAGTTCTAAAGGTCTGCGGGAGTAAGTATATGATTTAGGATCAATGCCCTTTTGGTGCTGTTCAAGTCGTAATTCTAAATTATTGGTGATGCCCGTATAATATGATTTATCCGAACAGAGTAGTATGTAAACCCAATAGGTTTTCATCCGTTTCAAATGATCTTAAATTGGTCATCCCGAGCGCCTGCCAAATAAACCAGTTTTTTCTTACCGGTCCCTAGAACCCCTGTCCGCACTGAAGGGGAAGGTAGGCGCTTAGAGTGACAATATTAAGTAGCTAGAAAGCTCAGTGTGACTTAATTTTTTTCCTAACAGGCAAGACTTTCCCAATCAACCCAAGGATTAACAAAAGCCAGGGTGTACCGTGCAAAAACAGGTCAAACCAATCCATCAGTTGCATACCGTTTGCGCCACCGGCTACCCATTTGATTTTTCCCCACAGGTGTGGTTCGGGCACAAAAGGGGCCAGGCCCAAGGTAAGGCTGAGTAGTACCCACCATTTGAGATTTTGTGCGCAGAAGGTGAATACCCTTTTCATTTAAGCGAACTTCCCTTGGCCGCCCACCACGGGTGCACCTCCACACTTAAACGACCGGCTTTAACGGCCGGGTCCATTTCCGCCAGTTCCAGAGCCCTTTCGGTGGTGGGAACACGCATAATCAAAATACCCCGGATATCCCCATCATCTCCAAAAGGACCGGCCATATCGATATAACCTTCATCGGCCATCCACTGGATATGCGCTTGGTGCTGCCGTTGTATTTCTGCCATGTCTCCGCTTTCCTGGCTGCGGTTTTCACCTTTTTTCAGGAACACTATGTGGTATTTTTTCATGATATAGGTGGTATCGCCCTCCGTCATGGAAAAGGTTTCAAAACCGAGGGAATCAACCTCCACACTTTGAGCCAACACCCCGGCACTGCCCAGTAGCATTAAAAGAAGAAAGGGTAAAGTAGTTCTCATAAAGGAATTTTAAGAGTCTTAAATTTAATCCAAATAGCAATTGGGTTTGTCCTGAACTTATGGCGCGCATAAGCTGTATCTTTCGCAACAAGAATCAATATTATGAAACAAAACTTAATAACTCCCCAGCGCTCTTTGAATAAGGAGATGGAAAAGTGGCTGAATGAGCAAATTGTAATGGAAGGAAAGTCTTCTGCCTATTACTTAAGCATGGCTTCCTGGTGCGAAACCAAGGGGTATAATAATTCAGCTGAGTTTTTATATAAGCACTCGGATGAGGAGCGCGGGCACATGCTCAAGCTTTTTAAATACGTAAACCAGGCCGGTGGCCACGCCTTACAACCGGAAATAGTGGATATCAAGCACACTTTTAAATCCTTGCGGGAGGTTTTTGAAGATGTTTTGAAGCATGAAATCCAGGTAACGAAAAGTATTCATGAAATTGTAGATCGCTGCCTAACGTCTAAAGACTTTACCACTTTTAATTTTTTGCAGTGGTTTGTGGTAGAGCAAAGGGAAGAGGAAACCATTGCCCGTAGGGCCCTCGAATTATTTGATATAATCGGTGAGGATGGCGTTGGACTGTGGACCATTGACATGGAAATCGGAAAACTCCACGGCCTGGATGACGTTGCTCCCGCCCATCGTTAGATAAAAGCGCTGATACCGGTAATATCCCGCCCCACGATAAGGGAGTTCACTTCTTTGGTACCCTCATAGGTATATATGGCTTCGGCATCGGCCACAAAACGGGCAATGCTGTGTTCCAGTAGAATGCCATTTCCGCCAAAAATTTCGCGCGCTTTGCCCACAATTTCGCGGGTATTACGGCTACACGCCACTTTGGCGAGTGAAGCTTGCTGATCGGTCATCAGGCCATCATCCTGTAGTTTGGATAGTTGAAAGGCCATGGTTTCAATAGCCGTAAGGTCAGTAAGCATTTCCACCAAAAGGTCTTGCACCAATTGAAAGGAGCCAATCGGTTTGCCGAACTGCTTGCGGTTATGTGAGTACTCCAGGGCCAACTCATAGGCCCCCCGGGCACAGCCAACGGCCTGCCAGGCTACCCCTGCCCGGGTGGCTTTCAACACCTTTGCGGTATCTTTAAAGCTGTCACATTTTTGGAGACGATTTTCTTCGGAAACTTCACAATTGTCGAGGCTTATCAAGGCGTTTTGCACTATGCGTAACGCCATTTTATTGCGCTGTTTTTCGGCTTTAAAGCCCGGGGTGTCCGTTTCTACAATAAAGCCTTTCACCTGGTGGTCTTCTACATCCTGAGCCCAAATAATCACCAGGTCGGCAAAGGTGGCGTTACCGATCCATTTCTTCTGTCCGTTCAATATCCATTTATCTCCTTCCCTGCGGCAGGTAGTTTCCAGACCACCGGCCACGGCTGAACCTACATTGGGTTCCGTTAAGCCAAAAGCCCCGATCTTTTCCATCTTCTGCATGGGTGGCAACCATTTCCGTTTTTGCTCCTCGCTCCCACAGAAATAAATGCTTCCCATAGCCAGACCACTTTGCACCCCGAAAAAGGTAGAGATGGAGGTATCTACCCGGGCCATTTCCATGGTAATAAAACCCTCCAGTAAATAACTGCCCATAGGGCTATCATAACCCTCATAGGTAAGACCCACAATATTCAGCTCGGCCATTTTGGGGATTAACTGCATGGGAAACTCCGCCTTATTCCAATATTCGTTGGCAATGGGCTTTACCTCACGGTTCATGAATTCGCGCACCTTCAATTGTACCTCACGCTCTTCTGGAGTAAGGAAGCGCGCCAGGCGATAGTAATCACTTTCTATTTTCGGTGGCTCATACGTTTCGCTTTTAGATTTGATGATCTTCATGATCTGGTACAGTTCGGTGCGATCGAGCTTACCCAAAGCTTCCAGGGTTTCTGAAACATCAATATTGGAAATGATCTTACCGAATTTGCGAATGCTGGAGAATAATGACATGAGCCATGAATTTTTATATGTACTTACAACCGGCCATGCACGTATTAAGTTTGGAGGGATTGGTTTTAAAAGGGACGGGCCTGGAAAATGTTATTTTTAACGTAACCATCATGAACATTTAACACTCTGTTTAACTTTTAAAGTATTAATGTTAAACAAAACTGTTTTTATCATGAGAAAGTTTCTTTTAAAATGGCCCTTGATCCTCACTATGGCCGGACTGATTGCAGTAGGTTGTTCTGATGATGATTCGGACGACAACAACGGGAATAACAATCCTCAAACCGTGGCCGCAACGGTAGAGTCTGACGCGCGTTTTTCAATTTTAGCCGATGCCCTGAATCGCACCAACCTGGTTAGTGTACTTTCGGATGCCAATGCTAAATTCACGGTGTTTGCACCCAATGATCAGGCTTTTCAGGTGCTACTGAGCCAGGGCAATTATGCCAACCTGGATGCTGTTATCGCTGACATCGGTAACGATGGTTTACGCAATCTCTTACTATATCATGTATTGCAAGCTGAAGTGCGTTCGAACCAGGTAACATCAGATTATGCCACTACGGCCGCAACCAACGCGGATGGCGACAGGCTCAGTTTATTTACGCAAGCCTCCGGTGGCGTTACCATTAACGATGTAGCAACGGTTCAGGATGCGGACATTGAAGCCTCCAATGGGGTTATCCATGAGATTGACTTTGTGTTATCACCCTTAAACGTAGCCGAGTTGATCTCGGTAAACTCTGAAACTTACAGCTCGCTGTTAGCTGCTTTAAGCGTTGCTGATGGTGACCTTACCGCTTTACTATCCAGCGAAAGCAATACTTACACGGTTTTTGCCCCCGATAATGAGGCCTTCGATGCATTGCTTCAAGCTACCGGCAGTGCGGACCTCAACGCCTTGGTAACGACTTTGGGTGGTACCAATGTATTGGCCAGTGTACTGCTTTACCATGTGGTGAAAGGCAACGTTAGAGCGGAAGACCTGCAAGATAACATGATGGTAGAAACCTCTTTCCCCAACAATTCCTTTACAGTGAATCTCGGCAGTGAAGTAACGATTACCGATGGCCAGGGAGGCACAAGTACCGTTACCCAAACTAATATTCAGGGTACCAACGGTGTAGTACACCGCATCAGTGCTGTATTACAACCCTAATACCTTTTTGGAAATACTAACAGAAAAAGCCCTCCGGTTTTCGGAGGGCTTTATTTTTTTACATTCCTGCTTGCTTGGCAGGAGCATTTTCAGGGAGTTTTTCATACCCCATGTTCCAGAACATAAAAGCCCATTGATCAGCCTCTTCCTGGATAATCTTATCAGTGGGCTTACCGGCTCCGTGGCCAGCGTTAGTTTCAATGCGGATCAGTACCGGATCACTACCCTCATGGCACTCCTGCAGGCGCGCAGCAAATTTAAATGAGTGTGCCGGTACCACACGGTCATCATGGTCACCGGTGGTTACCATTGTAGCGGGGTAATCCGTTCCTTCTTTCAGGTTATGGTAAGGAGAGTAGCCGTACAGGTACTCGAACATTTCAAGGCTATCTTCGGAAGTACCGTAATCATAGGCCCAACCGGCTCCGGAGGTAAATTTGTGGTAGCGCAACATATCCAATACTCCTACGGCCGGAAAGGCTACTTTCATAAGGTTGGGACGCTGGGTCATGGTGGCTCCTACCAGCAGACCGCCATTGGAGCCACCGGCAATAGCCAGCTTATCCGAGCTGGTGTATTTGTTTTCAATCAGGTATTCCGCTGCGGCAATAAAGTCATCAAACACGTTTTGCTTGTTCATACGGGTTCCGGCCGAATGCCATTTTTCACCGTACTCACCCCCTCCACGCAGGTTGGCCACGGCATATATACCTCCGTTCTCCAGCAGTATGATATTGGAAGTGCTGAAACCGGGCGTAAGGCTTATGTTAAAACCACCGTAGCCGTATAACATAGTAGGATTGTTGCCATCCAGTTTCAATCCTTTTTTGTGTGTAATAATCATAGGCACCTTGGTACCGTCCTTTGAGGTATAAAAAACCTGACTGGACTCGTAGTTTTCAGGATTGAACTTTACGCCTGACTTTTTATAGACTTCGGAGGTTCCGGCATTAATGTCGTATTTGAAGGTAGTAGAAGGATACACATAGTTGGTAAAACTGTAGTACAACGTAGTGTCTTCCCAACGTCCACCAAAACCACTGGCTGAACCTACTCCCGGCAGCTCAATTTCGCGCTCCATTTTCCCTTCCATATCGTATTGATACACCTTGGCCGTGGCATCCACTAAGTAGTTGGCAAAAAACTTGCCTCCGGCTGTTCCTATACGCAGTACATTTTCGGTTTCGGGAATAAAATCCGTCCAATTGTTGGGGGCCGCTTCCGGGAAGGTGGTTACTACCACTTTTCCATTGGGTGCATCTTTATTGGTTTTAATGTAAAGGCGGTCGCCCTCAGTGTGGATGATTTCGTGATCATTTTCAAAATTATCTACCAAAGCCAGGATAAAGGCTCCTTCGGAGCGCAAATCCTTAATGTACAATTCATTACCGGTAGTAGAAGTAGCGGCAGAAATCACCAGGAAGTTTCCATCCTCGGTAACGCCTCCCTGTACATATCTACGTGGTGTTTGCTGGCCTCCAAAAACCAGTTTATCCTCGCCCTGCGGGGTTCCCAGCTTGTGGTAATACAGTTTATGGAATTGGGTTAACCCGGACAGCTGGCTACCATCCTTAGGCTTGTCGTAACTGCTGTAATAAAAACCATCGTTTCCTTTCCAGGAGGTCCCTGAAAATTTTACGTCCACCAAGGTATCTTCAATAATTTCCTTCGTTTCAGCATTCATCACAATCACCTTCCTCCAATCGGAACCTCCTTCGGATATCTGGTAAGCCAGCATACTACCATCCTTGGTAAAGCTCAGGCCTCCCAATGAGGTAGTGCCATCTTCTGAAAAAGTGTTGGGATCAAGAAACAGTTCGGCTTCGCTATTTGCATCCTTTTGACGATACATTACCGCCTGGTTTTGCAAGCCATCATTCTTAAAAAAGTAAGTATAGTTACCCCTCACAAAAGGGGCTGAAAAACGCTCGTAGTTCCATAACTCGGTAAGGCGGTCGTTAATGGTGTTTCGATACGGTATTTCCTCCAGGTAACCGAAGGTCAGTTGGTTCTGTGCCTTAACCCATTCTTCGGTTTCAGCCGAGGTATCGTTTTCAAGCCAGCGGTAGGGGTCGGGAACATCTTCTCCAAAATAGGTGTCCACTACCGTAGTGTCCTTACGGGTTTCAGGGTATTCTAAGGCACTTTCTTCCTTTTCCATATTTTGTTTACAGGAAAACAAGACAGCCGCAGCCGCCAGGGTTAATAAACTTCTTTTTTTCATTGCTTTAAGAGATTGAGGTTCAGATAGCAGCCTGGAAAATCAGCCCGACAAATATAACATTTTGGCTAAGGGGTAAAAGAAAAAGCCCCCCGAGTTTCGGGGGGCTCTTTTCATTATTTATATATGGCTACTGTTTCGAGATCATTCGAATGACCACTCCGGCATCCGTAGTCACCTTCAGGTTATACATTCCCTTGGCAAAGCGGCTGAGGTCAATTACCGCACGATCATTGCCATCACGAACCTCGCTGGTCAGCAGTTGTCCGTTCAATGCATAAACTTCAATCGTCATCGTTTGTGTACCGATTCCTAAATCTTCCACGTACACTACGCTGGAAGTAGGGTTAGGATAGATCGCCAGGTTGGCAGCCAGGAACTCATCGATACCGATAGAACAAGTGTCCACCGTTATACTAATAGTAGCGGAGTCCGTAGGGCAACCGGTAGCCGTAACGGTATAGTAGAAGGTGTATGTAACCGGACCGGTTTGTCCTCCTACCACACTCGGATCAAATATGCTTCCGGTAAGCGCACCGGTAGCCGATGCATCCACCCAGGTTCCACCTGCATTGGCGGTAGCGTCCAGGTAAGTTGATAAATCAACGGCCGTAAGCGTATCACAAACTATTCCCGAGTTATCGGCACCTGCAGATGGGCATGGTACAGACTGCGTGTTGAAGTTTGTGCATCCAGCCACACTAGTATCACCGGTTGAGCATATATCGTACACACAAGCGGTGTAGCATGTATTTGCCATTAAGCCTGAAAGGTTTGCAGGAGAGGAAATGGAACTTACAATTGTTCCGGTTCCCGGAGTAAATCCGCAAGGTCCGTATTCAATGTATGAAGTGGTTGTTGTGCTTCCACTCGTCCAGCTTACCGAAGCGGAGTTGGTGGTAATGCTACTCACACTAACCGCAGTGGGGGCAGGACAGCTCCCACAACTGATCGCTATCGCAGTACTCAGGGTGTCACCGTTCACCAAACCAGTTGTAGCCGTGTGAGACGCAATAACATTGCTGTCCGGGTCAAATAGCTGGTACTCTATTTCGTTCGAGAAGGTTCCAGTGGCGGTTAACACAATATCCAGAGGAACACCGTCACAAAGCTGAACACTGATTGGTCCCAGGGTATCGCCATTGGTAAAGGCAGAGCCAAAACTACCGGCTGAAGATCCAGCCTGGAACAGCGTTATTACGGCCCCATTCCATCCGTCACCAAAGGTGTCATATAACATCAGTTCATGCGTACAGGCCGAACCTGGTAAACAGGCTGGTGTGGCAAAGGTGATCGGTCCGATCCACTTACTGGTATCGTTGGAACAGCTATCCTGGATATACACATCATACTGAGTGGTTAATGCAAGACCTGTTATGGTAACCGTATCATTGGTAGTTACCACGTTGGTACCTGTTCCGGGAGTAAAGCCAACCGGCCCAAACTGTACGGTGGTGCTGGTAGTTTGACTACCACTGGTCCAGTAAATATCGGCTGAGCTACCGGTAATGTTGAACACTCCCAGTCCGGTAGGATCAGGACAAGCCGGTGACTCATCAAAGTTTACATCGTCAATAGCCACATCACCCTGGCAACAGCCCAAGCTGATCACGCGGAAGCGTACCTGAACCGTATCATTAAAGTTGGTCAGATCCACTGCTGCACGAAGGTATGGGTCAGAAGAAGCATTTTGTGTAACTCCCGCAATGGTGGTCACATTCCTGTGCCATGTTCCATCCCACACATCCACGTTCAGGTCAGGCATATTCACACCAAACTTATGATACCAGAAACTCAATTCCGGAACGGTAAGGGATGAAATATCAACCAGTGGAGAAACCAGCATTACAGAGTCGTTGCCGGAAGAAGAACCGGAAACGTCAGCTGTTATAAATACCCCACCCGTTGCCGGAGCCAGGGTATGATCACGGTCAGGGCCGGTACCGGTTGAAGTGGTTTGCGGTGTATTACGAACCTCCCAGGAATAGTTACCACTTGGCGTAGTACCGGGGTTATTCGCTTCAAAACTCCAGCAGTCCTCTGTTCCATCAAAATGACCTATGGTGAAGAGTTCAAAATCCTCAAAGTAAGGAGCCGTAGTGGGCACACAGGCGGTAGTGAAGCAAACTGGTCCACTCCAGAAACTGGAATCACCCGGGGCACATACTTCACGCACATAAGCACAATAAGTGGTATTGGGCATCAGTGCCGTTAACTGGAAGTTGGTACCACCCGTAACCGCTGCAGTAATACCGGCTGTCGGGCTACTGATTCCTGCTCCGTAACTCACCACAAAGTCGGTTCCTGGTGCGGTTGGATCTGGAGTCCAGCTAAACAATGCATCACTGGATGTGACACCGGTAACCGACAGGTTATTTGGCGAGTTACAACTCAATGGATCGCTGATACGGATATCATCAATCGCTACATCACCCGAACAACATCCGTTGGAGGTAACCCTAAAACGTACCTGGATGGTATCGATATTATAGGTGCTCAAATCCAGAATGGTATCGTTGTATGGATCGGACTGACTGATATTCTGGGTTCCGGTAATCAGGTGCTGATCCAGCAACCATTGGGTTCCGTCCCAAATATCCACGTGCAGGTCAGCCATGTTGGTTCCGTGCATATGGTAGTAGTATTCCAACTCGGGAGCTGTTAAAGCTGTGATATCCACCAGTGGCGTTAGCAGGCGTGTTTCCTGGCCAATGGATGATCCGGATACATCAGCGGTCACAAACTTACCTCCGATGGCCGGAGCCAGGGTGTTATCACGATCGGGTCCCGTACCGGTACCGGAAGTGGTTTGAGCGGTATTGCGCACTTCCCAGGAGTAACCTCCACTAGGGGTGGTTCCGGGATTATCGGACTCAATGGTCACACAATTCTCAATACCATTAAAGAAACCTATAGTGAAGCTTGAGAAATCTTCATAGTAAGGCGCTACCAATGGCGCGCACAGAGTGGTAAAGGTGAACGGTCCGATCCATGAGGAGGTACCGTTACCGTTTCCTGAACAGTCGGTCTGGATGTACAGGTCGTACGTGGTATTAGGCATTAAGCCCCCTACTGTACCTGGATTGCCACCGCTGCTTACCGTGCCGGTTCCCTGGGTAAACCCAACCGGACCTACTTCAAAATTGAAGCTGGTATTGGACGAGTTAAAGCCAAAGAATACCGCACTGGAAGTTACACCCGTAATGCTCACCAAACTCGGTTCAGGACAAAGTGGTGCATTGTCAAAGCTTATATCATCAATAGCCATATCACCATTGAAGAAGGTAGACTTCACTGAACGGAAACGCGCCTGAACGGTGTCTCCATAAGGAGAAAGGTCAACCGTGGCCTTTTCGTAAGCATCCGTTTGGGCCGTTTGCAATTGACCGATAGCCACTACTTTGTTATTCCAAACACCGGCACTATCCTGAATATCCACAAAAATGCTGTCTCCGGGATTCACGTTAGTATGGAAGAAAAAAGCCAGTTCAGGACGAACCAGTGCACTTACATCTACTAAAGGAGTGTACAATTCGGCAACGTTACCACTTGAACCGTTACTACCTTCAATCATAACATATTTTCCCGTTCCGTTTCGGTCACCGGCAGGACCAGTAGTAAAGCTTACCGTTCCGGGGCCGCGTACGGTCCAACTGTAAAGGTTGGGGTCGTTGTTACGGTCCCAACAGTTATCAATAGTATCGCCAACACCGTTAAAGCTCGTGGAAGATACCCAGGTATTACCGTCAAAGTTTTCGGTATAGGGAGCCACAAAGGGAGTACAGGCCGTAGTAAAGGTAAACGGGCCTACCCAAGCTGATACAGGCCCTCCACAATTAGCCCTAACGTAAAAATCGTAGGTAGTGTTTGGCATTAAGCCACTTATGTTTACACTAGTAGTTGTAGCGGTTGTTATAGTTCCGGTACCTTGGGTAAATCCGACCGGACCGTATTCCACCGTCCAATCTGTACCGGTTCCAAAATCGTTCCAGGAAAGATTGGCGGTAGTAGATGTAACGCTATTAACCGCCAGATTAGTAGGGTCCGCACAAGCAGGAGGAGTACAGCTTACAAAGAAACTCGCCAAAGTATCTCCCAAATCAAATTGTGAGCCACTGGGGAAGCTGGCTGCAGCTACTCCGAAAGGATCGGTAACATCAAAGAAGCACTCTCCGTTGAAAGCTCCATCCACGGTTACCACCACGTAAGCCATTATGCTATCGCATAGTGCCACACTTAACGGCCCAAACGTGCTTCCTGTGGTAAAGCCATTACCAAGGCTGGTAGCCACCATTACCCCGTTTTGCATCACCCCGATCTCGTTACCATTCCATCCATCACCGAAGGTATCCCCCAGGTCAAAAACATAACTACACTGGTCATTAACGGAACATGGTTGAGTGGTCCAGGTAAATGGCCCTACCCAGGCAGAGTATAAACCTCCACCGCAGTCAGAGCGTACGTAGAAATCATAAGTTGTTGACGCGGTAAGTGCACTGGCCGTTGCCGTATCGTTGGTGGCGTTTAATAATGTACCCGTACCTTGTGTAAAGCCGGTGGGGCCGTATTCCACTTCCCAGGCACTAACGGAGCCTACAGGGTCTGTCCAGTAAAGGTCTGTAGATACGTCACCATTGTTGGTTATACCCAGGCTCAACGGATCAGGGCAAGCCGGTGGTGTACAAACCACAAAGAAGCTGGCAAGGGTATCTCCCAAATCAAATTGTGAGCCACTGGCGTAACTGGCAGCGTTAACACCAAAGGGGTCGCTTACATCAAGGAAACATTCTGCATTGAAGGCTCCATCATTGGTAACCACCACGTAAGCCATCACGCTGTCACACAGGGCAACGGTTTCCTGGAAGGTGCTTCCCGTGGTAAATCCGGCACCCAGGCCGGTAGCCACCATAACACCATTTTGCATTACCCCGATCTCGTTGCCATTCCATCCGTCACCGAAGGTATCCCCCAGGTCAAAAACATAATTACACTGGTCATTAACGGAACATGGTTGAGTGGTCCAGGTAAATGGCCCTATCCAGGCAGAGTATAAACCTCCACCGCAGTCAGAGCGTACGTAGAAATCATAAGTTGTTGACGCGGTAAGTGCACTGGCCGTTGCCGTATCGTTGGTGGCGTTTAATAATGTACCCGTACCTTGTGTAAAGCCGGTGGGGCCGTATTCCACTTCCCAGGCACTAACGGAGCCTACAGGGTCTGTCCAGTAAAGGTCTGTAGATACGTCACCATTGTTGGTTATACCCAGGCTCAACGGATCAGGGCAAGCCGGTGGTGTACAAACCACAAAGAAGCTGGCAAGGGTATCTCCCAAATCAAATTGTGAGCCACTGGCGTAACTGGCAGCGTTAACACCAAAGGGGTCGCTTACATCAAGGAAACATTCTGCATTGAAGGCTCCATCATTGGTAACCACCACGTAAGCCATCACGCTGTCACACAGGGCAACGGTTTCCTGGAAGGTGCTTCCCGTGGTAAATCCGGCACCCAGGCCGGTGGCCACCATAACACCATTTTGCATTACCCCGATCTCGTTACCATTCCATCCGTCACCGAAGGTATCCCCCAAGTCGAAGGTGTAGGTACACTGATCCGCAGGCGGACATAGTGCTGTGTTGAAAGAGAAAGGTCCGACCCATGCACTCACATCGCCAACGCCACAGCTATCCCTTACATAAAAATCGTAAGTGGTACCGGCCATCAAACCGCTGATGTTTGTCGTATCGTTGGTGGCATTCACGGCAGTTCCGGCCCCGAGGCTAAAGCCCGTAGGTCCATATTCGATATTCCAGTTAGCGGCACCACCTCCGGTCCAGTAAAGATCGGCCGATACATCGGTGATATTGGTAGCACCTAATGCAGTGGGAGCAGCACAACTGGGCGTTTCTTCAACTATCACATCATCAATGGAAATATCACTATTGAAATCTGTGGTCTCAACTCCTCTGAAGCGAATACGGCTGTTAGCCGACTTGTAGGCAGTGAGATCTAAAGTGTAGGGCAACCAGGCCGCTTGCGTAAAATTGATGGTGGCCACACCCATATTCCAGGTGGTACCATCATAAACATCTATAACCAGCTTGGAGGTAAGGATATTGTCATTTCCTATGAAGTAATGGAAATTCAAGCGTGGAGCTACTAGAGAGGTCAGGTCAAAAGAAGGGGTCAACAGGTTATTAACCGTATCATTCGCACTTGATTGAGAATCGTCAACTCCGGCATAATACCCAGCGGCAGTTCCGGTGGTGTTATCGGTAGTAGCACCGTGACCAATGCTTCCGCTTCTGAAGATCCAGTCTTCATCATCGTTGGTTTCATTTTCCCAACACGCGGGAATGGAATTTTGAGAGGTCTCAAAATCCTCAGTCCAAGGGAAGCTGGTAAGCGGGGCACAAAGGGTGGTAAAGCTAACCGGGCCTGACCAGGGAGAAGTTCCCCCGGCACCACAATCGTCCTGTATGTAGAAATCATAGGTAGTTTGTGGGTTAAGACCCGATAGGGTGTAAGGGTTGGCTACACCATTAACCACGGTTCCGTTACCTGAACCAAAGCCGCTTGGCCCGTATTCAAGGTTAAAGGAAGTACCTCCTCCTGCAGTCCAGCTCAAATCTACACTGGTTGAAGTGATATTAGAGGCCGTGAGGGCGGTTGAAGGTGAGCAGCTGGGAGCAGAATATTCATCGGCTCCAATGTCCGGTGTTGTTCCGGAGCGCACATCACCATCTATGTCGGCAGTAACGCTGGCCAAAGGAACTCCGGCATTATCGGCAATTGTTCCCACCAGGTGAAGGTCAGTTGGACCTACAAAAACCGGATCTCCCTCCAGGGAGTTAACGTTATAGGATGCTTCCGCAGTTTGCCAGTCTGAAAGTGTGTTGTAGTCATTTGGCCCAATATCAAAACCTACCGTAGCACCCGTGTTGTAAACGTTGTAATCTACCACATCGTTAGCCGTAAGCGGGTCAAGAGAATAGAAGGCGTGATCGTTGGTGGAAACAAATACATTATTCCGGATATCTACATTATCCTGATCGTTAATAGCAAATGCCGGCTCCCCAAAGGTGCTGTTATGGAATACATCTACTTGCTCAACATCATTCAGGTATATCGGGTAATCTGTATTTGAAATGATCATGTTATTGGCAACCAGTGAGCGGGTGGTTGTTCCGGTACCATCATTTCCATCGATAACATACAATCCCCAGTCCGGAGAAATAACCGTGTTGGCGGTCACCGTAAAATCATCTACATCTTCCAGGTAAATGGCATCGGCAAAAGAACTAACCAGGTTGTCAATATCATTACCGCTAACCGTAAGGTTCACCTGTCCGTCCACCTCGATGGCATGGTCATCCTGCTGACGGAAGACGTTGTTCATGATTTTGTTGCCGGTATTTGCCGTTGCGCTGGAGGAACCTCCGGTGAGGTGAATCCCTGTTTCACCACCATTAAACGTACATCCAGAAACCGTGAGGAAATTGGTATTATCACCCGTAGATGTTTCGAAGCTATTGTCGTTTGAAGCTACAATACCAATTATATCGGTGGTAGAAGTAACCGGCATATCAATCACACAATTGGTGATGTTGATGTTGTTACTGGAATTTTGAAGCATTACGCCCCAGCCGTCAGAAGTGCTGGTATTGGCGATGGTCATATTGGTAAAAGTCACATAACCGGTACCGCTCAGGTAAACAGTGGCCGTGTCGTTTGAGGACGAATAGGTAATCGTCACGTTGGCAGCGCTCCCCCCGTCAAACGTAACGGTGTTTGAACTGCTTGAGCCAGTAATGTTTCCTAAATATATATTCTCGGTGTAAGTGCCTGCGGAAATACTAAAAGTAACCGCTCCGGAAACACCACAACCATTTAGTTCAAGCAGGGCATCTGCGAAACTGGCAAAGTTAGTACCCCCGGTAGGCAGTGCTGAGTTAATAGTGTAGCTTCCGCTGAGCTGAGAGGTACACAAGGTGGTAAAGCTAACCGGACCGGCCCATGCGCTTACATCTCCAACTCCACAACTGTCGCGAACGTAAACATCGTAATTAGTATTGGCGGAAAGCCCGGTAATGGTGTAGGGGTTTGAAGAAGTACCTGCGAAGGTACCGCTGCCCGGAGTAAATCCGGCAGGACCATATTGTACCTGCCAGTTGGCAGCACCACCGGTGGTCCAGCTTACGTCTGCTGAGTTACTGGTAATATTGGCTGTTGCTAAATTAGTAGGTGGCAAACAGGCTCCTGCGGCAAAGAAGGTGTATTCATAATAATCTTCATCACCGGTTGCAAATCCATTTCCAGCCAGCGAAATGGTGTTACCCTCGGTAAAGGCTGTACCATTATCCACCTGAATACCTACGGTAGTAGTTCCTCCCACTAAACTAGAGGAGTTATATACATCCACGATGTATATCTTATTGCTGGTTTCTTCAAGCACCACCGATACGTAGTTAAAATCGCCCGTAGGGCCCCACTCATACGAAAACCACCGAATCCATAACTGGCGGTTCGGTGCCGTACCAAACTCCTTGGTATATACACGGTCGTTACTTCCCGTGGGGGGTGAACCGGTAAATTCGTCCCAAAAACAGGCTATCGTTTTGTCGGGTACTCCCGGATCGGGCAGTGCCACGTTAGCATTGGGAGGGGTGTTTCCGATTACCGTAGTATCGAAAGTTACCAACCCGTTCCCGCTAGCAATAAAGTGGGTGACTGGTGATCCGTAAAAATCAAATGGAAATGGAATTGCCTCCGCTGATGACCATTGATTGGCCCCCAGACTTGCAGCAAGAATTTCATTCCATCCCGTAGTTGTTGTGTTACCTTCGGTGTTCAAAGTACCTGGATAACCTGCGTCAGTATTATAGGTAGCCACATAGCTCTGACCTATTGTACTGAAGGTTAAAAAGGACAAAAGAACACTTCCCATCAAACTTAGAAGTAGCTTTTTCTTCATAGCCTTATTTCATTTTTAAATTACTGGTTCTAAAAAAGGAGTCTCAATTTATAGGAATTATTAACAGACAACAAGTTGGGTTGTTAATATTTTTGACAAAAACCCTAAATACCCACTGAATATCAATTGGTTACCTGTGTTTTTTTGTGGATTAAGCCTCTCCATACACTTACTCTCCACCGTTAGATTTTGTGAGTAATTGATAACGGTCAATGAGTTACCGGACGACTCTTACAGCTTGCCGAAAGCTCAGTGAACCCGGGGGATTTAACAAATTCTTAACACTCGGTTGGCACTTTTAATTCAGGAGAAACGTACGGCAAATCCTAAAATCTTGCTTTTGATCCTAAAAAAGGGGTTTTGTGGCAATTTCCTTTCAAATTTTGCGAATCCTGCGATAATTTTTCCTAAATCGGACTTGCCGGCTGTAAAAGAGCATTCTTTTACCCTTTGAAAAGCGGGTTTAAAAAAGCCCCTACTCCTTCATTTTTATAAAGCTACAGAGGAGTAAGGTCCAAAAAAAAAGCCCCCCGGATTCCGGAGGGCTTTTCAATCCATTTGAATGGTGCCTATTGCCGCACTAATTGCCGTACGTAGGCTCCATTATCAGAAGTCAGCTTTAAGTTGTACATGCCTCTGGCCAGTTGACCGAGGTCGAGCTCAACCCGATCATTGCCGGAGAAGTTTTGTTGTAACAAAAGCTTACCGTTTAACGAATACACTTCAACCTGCAGCTCCTTCGTGCCTGCGCCTTCATTTTCGATATATACCATTCCGTTGGTGGGATTGGGATAGATGGCATAGGTATTTGCCAATGCCATTTCCGGAAGACTTACCCCCTGAATAACAATAGAGTCACCAAAAGTAGCCGTACCACAAGGGCCAGTTACGGTTAGGACCGCCCAGTAGGTGCTGTCTTTTGTGTAATCATGCGTTACATTCATCCCACTTCCTGAGGTACCATCACCAAAACTCCAGCTATAGCTGGTGGCACCGGTAGAATTGCTGGCGTCAAAACTTACGGTAAGTTGAGTGGCCGTGGCAGTTCCCAGGCTAAAGGTGAAGTCTGCCGCGATGGGGCCGCTAGCCGTAGTAAAGGTAAAGGGTCCGGTAAAGGCACTCGTGTCTCCACTGGTACAAACGTCAGCTACGTAAAAGTCATAGCTGGTACCGGGCTGGAGGCCGTTGAGACCAATGGTCAAGCTGGTTGTACCCACTATAGTCCCACCACCTAAAGTAAAATTGGTCGTTCCATATTCCACCACACTGGACTGGGTAGATGTACTGCCGGCCGTCCAGCTAATACTGGCCTGGTCACAGGTAATGCTACCGGCTGCCAGGTTTCCGGGGGAGGCACAGGGCAACTGTACATCATCGATAACTACATCATCAATACTTAAGTCACTATTGAAGTCAGTGGTTTCAATACCTCTGAAGCGGATACGGGTATTGGCCGAAATATACGGAGTAAGATTCAGCGAATCTTTCAGCCAGGCCACCTGGGAATACACTACGGTATCTACCGCCATGTTCCAGCTGGTTCCGTCATATACATCAATGTACATCATGGAGGTAAGCACATTATCATTACCGATGAAGTACCAAAAACTCAACTGTGGATTGGCGAGAGTGGTGAGATCGAAAAACGGAGTGAGCAAATTATTGATGGTATCATTTGCATTGTTTTGCGAATCATCCATACCCGCATAATAGCCGGAGCCGGTGGTATGGTCTCCGGTGGCTCCATGCCCGATACTGCCGCTCCGGAATATCCAGTCCGCATCATCGTTTGCTTCATTTTCCCAGCACTGGGGAATTACATTTTGCGAAGTTTCAAAATCTTCTACCCAGGGGAAGCTGGCTAAAGCTGCGCAGGCGGTGGTGAAGGTATATGGCCCGGACCAGGTACTCACATCTCCGGCACCACAACTATCTCGTACATAAAACTCGTAAGTAGTGGCGGGGTTGAGCCCGCTTAGGGTTGTGGTATCGTTGCTGCTGATGGCCAAAGTACCGGCTCCTTGCATAAATCCGGCCGTACCGTATTCAATATTCCAGAAAGAAGCTCCACCACCCGTCCAGAATATATCAGCACTGGTAGAAGTTACCACATCAACGCCCCCGGCTGAGGGAGGCAAGCAGCTTGGGGCCGTACAACTGGTGCTAAACATGCCCAGTGTATCTCCCAAATTAGCTGCAGCGCTATTGTCGTAGTTCAAAGCCTGTACACCATAAGGGTGAATCACTTCCAGGCCAATTTCTTCGGACCAGTTAGGACTGCCATTGGAACCATTGGTAATTGCAAAATAGGTATCCAGGCTGTCGCAGAGGTTTAACGTGAGTACTAAAGTGTCTCCCGCAGGGCTTCCGGCATTAGCGTCAAAACCAGGCCCTACAACCGCAACGGGCACATTATCCTGGTAAACCGTAACCTCGGTACCATTCCAGCCATCACCGAAGGCATCATGCAGGATAAAAGTGTAAGCACATTGCTTGTTTATAGGGCATACAGCAGTAGTAAACTCCTCTGGCCCTTTCCAAATGGATGTGTTTCCAACGGCACAGCTGTCACGAACATAGAACTCATAGGTGGTTCCGGCCATCAAGCCACTGATAAGGAGAGTATCATTGGTAGAGTTGACCATAATACCTGTTCCACGGGCAAAGCCTACCGGGCCATACTCGATATTCCAGTCTGTAGCACCGCCTCCGCCAGTCCAGTAAAGTTCGGCACTGGTGTCGGTTATGCTGAAAGTGCCCAGGCTTGATGGCTCAAGACAAGCCGGTATAGCTCTCACTTCAAAGTTGTCCACAAAGATGTCGTTGTCCTCAGGGTCATCGGTTGTGCCTTCCGTACCCCAAATGCCGAATTGTACGGTATCACCGCTGTAGGCCGTCAGGTCAATAATTTCATGACTACCGGCTACTCCGGGTGTAACGTGGGTGTTATCGAAAACCCGGAGGGCAGTCCAGGTTGCGCCATTGTCATTACTCACCAAAATTTGCACTTCATCATCAGAACCGAGGGTGGAAGGTGTTGAGCTTAAGAAGTCGAAAACACCAAAATCAAACTCTACCTGGAACGGGCCTCCGGCAGCCAAATCATACCGGGGTGAAAGCACCCAGTCTTCTGTACCGGTATCCCAAAGGTTAATTCTAACCGCTCCGGTTCCACTGGCGGTATTGGCAAAATCCTCAGCACCCCAGTCGCTTGATCCCAGTCCACTCGGACCGGTAGTAGGGGTTCCGCTGGCGGCTTGGTCCCAACAAATAGTGGGAGGGAATCCGGAATTAAAATCTTCGAGTTGCGGAGGCAAAAGCGGTCCACAAGCCGTGGTAAAGGTAAGAGGCCCCACATAGGCCGATGTACCGTTGGTACCGCAGTCGGACTGCACATAAACATCATAAGTAGTTTGTGGGCTAAGGCCGCTGAGGCTGGTTGTGTCATTAGAGGCGGTGAAGGCGGTTCCGGTACCCTGCATAAAGCCGGTAGGGCCGTACTCTACGTTCCAGCTGATAGCCGAACCTACAATATCAGTCCAGTAAATAGTAGCACCGGACGGTGTTATATTAGTAACACCTGGATTCAAAGGATCTCCACAGGCCGGGGCCGTACAATTTGTAGTGATCATGCCAATGGTATCCCCCTGGTCTGCGGCAGAGTTATTATCATATTGCAGCTTGGTAGCCCCAAAGGGGTCAATCACATCGAGACCTATTTCATTGGTATAGTTAGGTGCCCCGTTGGAGCCTTGGCTTACTATAAAGTAAATATCAGAACTATCACAAAGACCTACGGTTAGCTGGAGGGTATCACCGGGGGGTGAGCCCGCAGAACTGGTAAAGGATGACCCGATAACCGTTACTGCAACACCGTTTTGGTAAACCGTAACCTCCGTGCCATTCCAACCATCTCCAAAGGAGTCGTGTAGCTTTAAGGTGTAATTACACTGATCGGCCAGCGGACAAAGGGCTGTACAGAAATTAAAAGGACCCACCCAGCTTGAGGTACCATTAGCCCCGCAATCGGCCATTACGTAATAATCATAACAGCTTCCTGAATTAAGGCCACTAAGTGTGGTAGTATCATTAGAGGTTACTGCCGTAGCACCGGTGCCTTGTGCAAAACCGGTAGGGCCATACTCTACCGTCCAGGAAGTTGCTGACCCCGGATCAGTCCAGAAAACATCGGCTGTAATATCTGAAATGTTGAATGCCCCTAAGTTAAATGGATCGGCACAGGATGGTGCTTCCTGAACCGTTACATCATCAATGCTCAGGTCACTATTAAAGTCGGTAGTTTCAATACCACGAAAACGAATGCGACTGCTAGCCGATTTATAGGGTGTAAGGTCCATAAAGAATGGTAACCAGGCGGTTTGGGTATATTCCACCGTATCCACCGCCATGTTCCAGTTAGTGCCATCGTACACATCAATGTACATTTTTGAGGTAAGTATATTATCATTACCAATAAAGTACCAGAGGCTCAATTCCGGATTGGTTAATCCACTAAGGTCAAGCAAAGGGGTAAGCAGGTTATTAACGGTGTCGTTCGCGTTGTTTTGCGAATCATCCATACCTGCATAATAACCAGAGCCGGTGGTATGGTCTCCGGTAGATCCGTGACCGATGCTTCCACTGCGGAATATCCAGTCGGCATCATCATTGGTTTCATTAACCCAGCACTGAGGAATGGTGGATTGCGAGCCTTCAAAATCCTGCACCCAGGGAAAAGTGGCGTTAGGGGCACAAGCCGTGTTGAAGGTGAACGGGCCAGCCCACGAACTTACATTTCCCGCTCCACAGCTATCGCGCACATAAAAATCATAGGTAGTACTGGCGGTTAATCCGGTTATGTTTACAGTATCATTATTGGCACTGAGCAGGGTGCCGGTTCCTTGCGCAAAACCTACGGGGCCGTATTCAACGTTCCAATTTGAAGCTCCTCCGGAAGTCCAGTGGAGGTCGGCCGAAGTATTTAAAATATTGATAGCTCCGAGAGCACTGGGCGCGAGGCAAGAAATTCCTTCTACTTTTATATTATCCAGTATCCAATACCATGAATAGTCGCCTGTCCAGTTAAACCTGACCTGCGCTACGGTAGAACCCCCGGCCGCAGCGGTAATATCTATGCTTACTGCAGAAGGGTCGGCCGAAGAGGTGGTTCCGGAAAGTACGGAAGTCCAACTGGTGCCGTTAAAAACTTCTACGTCAAAAGCACCTCCTGCACCTCCCCGGAAATACTGGTCGTAGGTAAGCAGAACACTTCCGGTTACGCTGGATGCATCGAAAGTAGGAGACACAAGGTCGGCATCTTCGGCTGTACCGTTACTGCCGTAATTGTCACTGTCAAAGATGGCTGCAGGGCTGGAAATAGGTGCCTTAAGAGACCTTGTTCCGGGATTATTAAATTCCCAAACCTCTCCATTTCCGGCATTGTCAACGTTTGTCCAACCCGCAGGTGGGGTGATTCCGGTTGCCGTTGAAAAATCTTCGTTGATTAAGACTTGTGAATAGCCCAAAGTGGATAAACCACACAATAGAGCAAACCAAAGCCTGCCTAGTAGAAATCTACGCATAACTTCATTTTTAGGGTTAAGTATGTATTAATAAAATAGGGTGAATGCAAGATAAGAATATATAGGCCACCACCTCAAAAGGCCACTCCTTTTTTGTGGCTTTTTTCTGGAAGAAAAAACCGCCAAGCCTGACCCCCCTTATTAAGGGGTTGATAATTAGACCCCTGTACTTCTTAGAGCCACAGGTGTGTTTTCGGTTAAGTAGGTATTGTGAAAGCTTTTAGGAAGGAAAAGAACCGTTATGTCGCTATTTATTGTAGGAATCCGACTTCATTTTATTCCAGGTTTCGAATAAAACTTCCTGAGACGGCCGGTTTTCTTCCGGTTCGCGAAGTGCTTCACACTCTTTTAAGGAGTGGTAACATTCTCCCGGCAACTGCTGATAAAGTTGGGTTCCTTTGGTTTTCCAGGCGATCATTTCATCGCTCACTTCCTTAATTATTTTGGCGGGATTGCCCACCACAAGACTTCGTGGAGGAATCATAGTATCGGCTTTAATAAAACTCAGTGCCCCAACAATGGATTCCTCACCGAGTTCTACATTGTCCATCAGTACCGCATTCATCCCCACCAGACAATTACGGCCTATGTTGGCTCCGTGCACAATGGCTCCATGGCCAATATGGGCTGCCTCGGATAAGCGTATGGATACTCCCGGGAACATGTGAATTACACAGTTTTCCTGAATGTTGCAGCCGTCTTCAATAATGATTTCGCCCCAATCGCCACGTATGGCAGCTCCGGGACCAACATATACGTTTTGGCCGATGTGTACATTACCAATTACAGCGGCTGTTTGGTGGATGAATGCCGTTTCGTGAATAACCGGTTTAAAGCCTTTGAATTCATAAATCATGTGAAATGCTTTATTTAAGGCCTGTTCAGTACAGGCAAGTTCAAGCTTGAGCGTTTAAGGTTTCCCCCCGGGCCTTTCGCTAACGGTACTTATCGTTAAGGCCAAGACCCTTTTCCAGCATGCCTAAAGACTTTTGCAACCTGCGCTCTTTAGTAGCATCTTGTTTTGCACTTTCTATATGCTCTACAAACTCCCGCTTTTTATAGTCAGAAAGTGCTTTAAAAGTTTCCTGTGCTTTTGGGTTGTTTTTTAAGGCATCTTCCAGGCGTTGGGAGTGATCGTATTTTTGATCTCGTTGATTGAAGCCATCCACTTGTGCACCGCTTTCGTTTTTGGCAATAGCTTCGTGAATCAGGCCTTTAAAGCCTTCCACATCCAGTTCATCCATAGAGCGAAGCACGTATTTTCGCATGGCTTTGGTGTTTTCAGTACTAGCTTCCAAAAGGTTTTTAGAGTCGTTAAAAAGGGCTCCCTTATGAAACCAAACGGCTGCGGACTCTTTAAAGGCGACCATGCTCATCATAAGACCTTTGTGCTCAAAGGAGGGCGCACCCCATTTTATAGCTTCCTGTATTTGGGGGGCGGTGTCATGGATGATTTCACGAACCTGCTCCAAAATGGGCCTGGCAAAATGATCGCCCAGCTTATGCAGGTATTCATCTACGTTTTTGGGTTTGGCCATAGCATTTGGTGTTTTTATACTTTTTCTAAAATTACGGCATAGCCTTGCCCTACTCCTATACACATCGTACAAAGGGCGTAGCGTTTGTTTTGCAGCTGCAACTCAATAGCTGCGGTTTGTAAAAGGCGTGCGCCACTCATGCCTAAGGGGTGGCCCAAGGCTATGGCTCCGCCATTAGGGTTGATACGTGAGTCATCATCCTGTAAACCCATCTTACGCGTGCACGCCAGCACCTGCGAGGCAAAAGCTTCGTTAAGCTCAATAATATCCATCTGGTTTAACGTAAGGCCGGCCTTCTGCAAGGCCTTCTCCGAAGCATATACCGGGCCGATACCCATAACGCGCGGCTCCACCCCGGCTACTCCCATCGAAACGATGCGCGCAAGGGGTTTGAGGTTGTTTTTTTGTGCGCCTTCTTCAGAGGCTATTAGCAGAGCTCCGGCTCCATCGTTCAAACCGGAGGCGTTTCCGGCTGTAACACTACCTTCTTTTTTAAAAGCGGGGCGCAGTTTACCCAAAACTTCAAGGTTGGTGCCGGGTTTTATAAACTCATCATTGGCAAAAAGCACAGGGTCTTTTTTGCGTTGCGGGATGCTTACCGGGGCTATCTCTTTGGCCAGCCGGCCATTTTCCTGTGCTTTGGCCGCTTTAGACTGGCTCCAGTAGGCAAACCGATCCTGGTCTTCGCGGCTAATGTTGAATTGTTCTACCAGGTTTTCAGCGGTTTCGCCCATGGCATCGGTACCGTAGCGTTCAAACATTTTAGGGTTGATGAATCGCCACCCGAAACTGGAGTCGTACATTTTGGAGTCGGTGCCGAAGGCCCGGGAGGGCTTACTCATTACGTAAGGTCCGCGAGTCATATTCTCAACACCTCCGGCAATAAACACCTCGCCATCACCATTCCGGATAGCCCGGAATGCGTGGGCAGCTGCGCTCATACCTGAAGCGCAAAGGCGGTTCACCGTTTCCCCGGGAACACTAAAGGGCAGGCCTGCCAGCAGCAGTGCCATACGCGCTACGTTGCGATTGTCTTCACCGGCCTGGTTGGCACAGCCTATAATCACATCGGCTATTTGCTCCTGGTCCAGACCGGGGTGGCGCGCTACAAGCTCTTGTATTACATGGGCCGCCAAATCATCGGTACGTACCTGGGCCAGAGTTCCCCCGAAATTCCCGATGGGGCTGCGAACTCCGTCAATTATATATGCTTCTTTCATTCAATATTTGTTTTTTAGCCCTGCCTCCCCATACGCATGGAGTTACCCGGCTATAGTAATGATCTTTTTTACCAATCTTTTTCCGTGCGAAAAACAGTGCCCTTAAAAAGGGCTACGGTGTGCTTATCCTGATTGGTCACTTTTACCTCGTAAATCGCCAGTCGCCTGCTTTTGTTCAACTCAATGGCTTCAGCCCACAGTTCATCGCCCGCCTTTACCGGACGGGTATGCGAAATGGAGGTTTCTATACTCATGGCCTGTTGTCCGTGGCTATTGCTGGCAAAGGCCAGTGCACTATCCGCCAGGGAATAGGTAATACCCCCATGCGCAATGCCAAACCCGTTGGTCATTTCCTGGCGCACTACCATTTTTAAATGGCAATACCCGGCTTTTTCTGCCAGGCGTTCAATGCCCAGCCACAGGCTGAAGGCATCGTTATCGTACATCTGGCTTATTATTTCACCGGGGGTTTTCATGCGTCCGTTTTCTTTTCCATGCTAGCGGCCGCAGACCTTTCTATGATGGAGATGAGGGCGTCCAATACCACGTTAAAGCTATGTCGTTCTGCCTCCATTTTTTCTGCCAGGTTTGATTTAAAGATAGCCCGGTTCTTCAGGTCTTCAAAGACCAGGGGGCTATCGGAAATATCAAGTACCGCAGTACCGGTCAACTCGTCTTTTTCCGCCTTACGGTCGTAGTTCTCCACTTTTTCGTTGATCACCTCCTCCACCATTTGGTGGGGTACCATTTGAACGGGAATCCCGGCTGCCACAAAGGAATTGATCAGTATAACGGCCGAATCCACCAGGGCTTCGTGTTCGCTATCAGTGAAGTCATCGGCCAGGTTGGTGATAAACCCCATTAATATGGGTTGATCTTCCAGTATTTGAACTACTAACTGACCTTGCTCCTTAGGGCTCATTGCTTCATAATCGGCAATGGCCTCCGCTACATAATCCTTCTTTTTTAATGCCATCCGGCAAAGGTACAGTAATCAATAAGCTAAGCCAATCCAGTAGCTTCGGTTGTACTTTCGTTAGTTCTAACCTTTTGAACAAAAAATTCCTCCAGTTCACGTAGCGTTTCGGAGGTAGTTTGAATATCCTTAACAATGGTACCGTGATCAAGAATAACTATGCGTTGGCAAAACTCGGTAACGTGCACCAGGTCATGGCTGGAAATCAACATGGTGATATCGGTTTCCTCATCCAGCTTTTTAAGCTGATCGCGCAATTGATATTGGGTAGAAGGATCAAGGTTGGCAAAGGGTTCGTCCAGCACCAGTACGCTCGGGTTGCCAAGCAAGGCCCCTACAATTCCCACCTTCTTCTGGTTACCCTTGGAAAGATCCCTAATGTATTTCTTCCGGCCCCTGATCTCACCTTTGAAAAACTCATCGTATTTATCGAGGATCTGGGTTACCTGTGGTTTATCCATTCCGTGCATCTTGCCGATAAAGTTGAAGTACTCATCCGGGGTAAGGTAATCGATCAAAAAGCCTTCGTCCAGGAAGCTGCCGGTAAAGTTTTTCCACTCTTCACTTTTGTTAACCGGTACACCATTGATTATTACGCTCCCCTCGTCTGGTTCAATCAGGTCGAGTATGCAACGGTACAGGGTGGTTTTTCCGGCCCCGTTATTTCCTACCAAACCAAAAGACTGGCCCGCCATTAAGGAGAGTTGGGGTACATCCAGCACCACTTCCTTATTATAGCTTTTTTTAAGATTTTGAATGCTTATGATTTCCTGCATAGTTTTTTAAATGTTTTGAAGTATTTGGAGGATTGCCATTAGCAGGCTAATACTTACGATGATGTTGGCCACGGAATCTTTACCGTAGTTTTTAAGTTTTTTTGATGATCCAAAGAGGGTGAAAAAGGCCCACCGCAACACCCCTCCTAAAAGGCTAAATAGAAATACTAATATGTCCAGCACCAAAAAACCCATTAGCCTTCACGAAACCCTTTGGCGTTACGGTACTTTTTCTCGTTAAAGTTTTCGATAATAGCCTTGAACCATTGTTTATGAAAAATCAGGCTTAAAAGGCCTGCTCCCCCTAATGCAATCAAGCCCCAATAGGGTTTTCCGAAGGCATTGAACGAGGCCCATATCAGGATGGGCAATACCATTAAGGGCAGGATAATTAAAAACTGTACCGCGCTGGTACCCTGATAATTGAATGCCGAACCCCGGGTAAGGTCAATCCGCTTTTTCTGATAAGTGGAGGCGTAGAGCAATACAAAAGAGTTTACGCCAACATTGTAAAGGAAACAGGCCGTATTGATGTACAGGGCTTTCATTCCAAAATAGATATAGCCCATGGAAATAAGGTAGGTAATAACGGCACTACTTACCAGCAACCAGAACTTGGCTCTAAAGAAAGCTTCCATGGGGTAAGCCCGGGTTAGTATGCCATCAAAGTAGGCGCTTTCCCAGCCCACCATAAACTGGCCGTAATTGATCATGAAAATCCCGGTCATGAAAATGCCTACAAAAATGAAGATCATAATAGAATCTACATATTCCGGTTGCCCATAGAAGATAAGTCCGTAAAAACTAAAGAGTGCGGTGATAAACAATATATTCTTGGTTCTTTTATTCCGGAGGATAAGTTTCAACTCATTGCTAATCATAGTTCCCACCACGCCCCGGGACTCCAGGAATGAAAATTCGCGGCTGGCCGCTTCCCTGGAATGCTTAGTCCATTGGTCGATATAGCTTTGTTTGACCAAAAAGCGGAAATTGACGGCATAGGCTAAACTGGCCAGCACCGCAGGAACCAAAATGTACCAGGCCTCACCTGCCGGGGCAAACAGGGCATAAGACCAGGTGTTCAGGTCAAACCATTCCAGGGCATGCCCCACAAACAGGAAGGCCACCACGGCCGCAAAAACGAAAAATACGGATTGCTTGAGGGCAATGACTCTTTTGAGATAAATGGTGAGAAAATGGTTAAGCTTTACCAGTCCTAACATCGCCAACAACCAAAAAATGGTTCCGGCTGCACCCAGTTCAGGAGCTACCCCGCGAAAAGCAAAGGGTACAATGAAAAACAAGGGAAATAGGTTGAAAAAATTGAATACGCTACTGCCCAGTAGGTAGTGGATTACCGTGCTCTTTTTTAAAGGTTGCAAGAGATAATGCCTAATGCTTAACACATTAAGGTCCTGCGCAAAAAAACGAATAGCTAAATCCAACAGTAAGTATTGTAGCAGGTATTCTGAAAAGACTGCGGTTACCGACTGTGCCCCCGGCCTTATTTCACGGATAATTTCCGGTAGGGCAAAACCTAAAAAGATGAAAGACAGGCTAAAGTAAATAATGAAAAACCCGACCAAAATTTTAATGCCCCAGCCCTGACTGAAGTACTTGGAGCGAACCACTTGTTTCCATTGTTGCCCCAATAGCCGTAAATACATAATAGTTGAGCTTAGTGTTGGTTAAAAATACATTTTTAGCTTAAAAGTTAAAACCGGGGATTTACCCTGTTTTTATGGTTTCACAAAAAGTTCCAATAATTTAATCAGTAACTGGTTAAAGTCCGTACGGTTGGCGTTCAGGCAAACGGCAAAAGCCAGTTTTTGCTCCGGGAAATAGGCCGCCATACTTTCAAACGAATCCACGTTACCGGAATGTCCATAACAACGTTGGCTGCCAAAGGGGTAGCTAAAAATTCCCAAACCCATGTTTTCCTGCATATCCACCATTTGTTCCAGGGCCTCGGCTGAAAAGAGCTCCGCCCGGAAGAGCGTCTCAAAAAACTTGCACAGTTCAGTCGGAGTTGAGGCTACGCCCCCGGCACCCATCAGTTTTCCATAATGAGCCGTGAAGTTTTCCTGCCAGCCTTTCCGGTAATAAAAGGAATAGGCTTCCCCTTTTTCCGGCTCTATACTATCTCCCAGGTAGGTGCGGGTTAACCCGGTGGGCGCGGTAATACGCTGTTTTACTATTTGAGCAAAACTGATTCCGTCCAATTCTTCGGCAATTAAACTCAGTGCTATATAGTTGGCATTGTTGTACTCGGTTTTTTGCCCAGGCCTAAAGTCAGGTTTCGAATTGCGAAAAACAGCCTTGATTTCTTCGGTCGTTTCCGGTTTAACATCACGGTATTTGCGTGACAGGTCTTTGCCAAAATTATGGATGCCGCTTTGGTGGCGAAGTAAGTGTTCAATGGTGGTTTGTGAAGCCTGTGGCCAATCCGGGAAAAACCTTGATAGTTTATCTTGCAGCTTTAGCTTTCCCTCTTCCTCCATTTGCAGAATTATCACTGCTGTGAAGGTTTTGGAAATGGAGCCAACCTGGTATATCGTGAGGCTGTCCGCCTTAATAGACGGATCTATGGAAGCGTAACCAAAGCTTTTTTGAAAGAGGATTTTCCCGTTTTGACGGACGCAAACGCTGCCCATGGCTTTTTCTCTTTCCGCCAGACGGTTAAAATAGCTTTCAAGCTCAGGATAGGTGCTTTGTGCCTGGATAATACAGGCCCAAAGCAAAAACAAAAGGCTCAACCCGCTTTTCACGGATAGAAAGTTTGACCTTCCCGCGCCATTTTCCGTAAGAGTGGGCTACAACGGTAACGGTCTTCACCATATTCCCTTTGCAGGCGGTCCATAGTATCCACACAATGTTGTATGCCCTTTTCATCGGCCCATTGGAGTAGGCCTTTAGGGTAGTTCACGCCTTTGGTCATGGCCAGGTCAATGTCTTCCCGTGAGGCTATGTTAAGATAGAGCGCATCGGCTGCTTCGTTGATGAGCATCACGAGAATACGCCAAACGATATCCTCCCCAAGGTTTTGGTCCTTAACCGGCTCGGGGGGCTTAGCTCCTTCACCGTAATCGTAAAAACCCCTTCCGGTTTTACGGCCCAGCCAGCCAGCTTCCACCAGTCGCTTTTGCGTAAAGTTGGGGCGGTAGCGTGGGTCGTAGTAAAAGGCTTCAAATACACTAGAAGACACGGCATAGTTCACATCGTGGCCGATGAAGTCCATTAAGGTAAAGGGACCCATACGGAAGCCGCCCAGCTCGGTCATCGCCCAATCGATAGTAGCCGGATCAGCAAAACCTTCTTCGTAAATACGAACGGCCTCCCCATAAAAAGGACGGGCCACCCGATTCACTATAAAGCCGGGCGTGTCTTTAGCTATTACGGTTACTTTTCCCCAGGAGTCAATGATCTCCCGTGCTTTTACAGCTACCTCTTTATCTGTTTGCACAGCAGGAATAATTTCCACTAAAGGCATTAAAGGGGCCGGATTGAAAAAGTGAATGCCGATAATGCGATCGGGCTTTTTCAGGGCCGAACCAATAGAGGCAATGGACAAGGAAGAAGTATTGGAGGCCAGGATCGTATCCTGATCGCAGAGCTCCTCCAGCTGGGTGAATACCTTCTTTTTAATGTCCAGATTTTCGATAATGGCCTCAATCACCATTGAGCTGCCCACTACTTGGCTCATATCGGTAGTGTAGGTAATCCGGTTGACGATCTCCAGGTTTTCTCCTTCTTTGAGTTTTCCTTTTTCGACCAGTCGTGCCAGTATTTTTTCGTGTCCGGCTTTCGCTTTATCTACGGCTTGTTGCGAAGTATCAACCAGTACTACCTGGTTTCCGTTTTGAGCGGCTATTTGGGCTATTCCCGATCCCATGGAACCGGAGCCTATGATGGATGTCTTCATTTTTTGGGTTTACTGTGGTGGGTTATAAGTTGTGAGTTAAGAGTTATGGGTTTTAGATTATGAGCTGGGCTTAGGAGCGCTTGGCTCGGTTCAGGTAATTGATGTACCCGTTGATCAGCCTTCGAACCTCCGTTTTTTGATTGATAAGTTTTTGATATTCGGTTTCAGTGATGTAATTCTCGTCCATGCAAATATTTAAATGTTCGTGAACTTCCTCAAGGGAGCCACGCGCTATTCTACAAAACTGAATGTTCTCTTGATAATGGAACCTTCCATAACCCTCGGCAATCTGGTTGGTTACTGACCTGGATGCCCTGATCATCTGGTCTTTGAGTCGGTATTTTTCGTCTGGTGACAGGTTCTTGCAAAAAGAGGCAATGTCTTTCCTAAAGCTTCTGGCTTTTTTATAAACCTCCAACTCTTCAAAAGACTCAAAGCTCATAACTCTTAACTTTTCAACCCACTTACTAAAATCACTCCCCTCTAAACTCCGGTTTGCGCTTCTCCAAAAAGGCCTTTACCCCTTCTTCATAGTCGTACGACTTTCCGGCAAGGGTTTGAAAATGATCTTCTTCGGCCAGTTGCTGTTCCAAAGTGTTTAGTGGGCTATGGTTCAGTAACTCCTTGGTATAGGCCAGTGCCTTGGTGGGCATTTGACTAAGGGTTTGTGCGATTTTCAGACTTTCTTCGGCCAGGCTGGTATCGCTGACTACCCGGTAGATCATACCCATTTTCTCGGCATCTGTGGCAGAAATTTTATCGCCCAACATCATCAGGGCCGATGCTTTTTGATAACCGATTAAGCGGGGCAAGGTATAAGTGCCTCCACTATCGGGAATGAGCCCGATTTTGGAGAAAGCCTGGATAAAACTGGCTGACTCAGCCGCGAGTACCACATCACCCGCCAAAGCGATATTGGCACCAGCACCGGCCGCTACTCCGTTTACCGCCACCACCACCGGTTTCGGCAGCTCCCGCAGTTGTTTAATAATCGGGTTGTAATGCTCACTCACTATTTTGGTGAGTTCCGGACCCTCCGGATCAATAGCTTCCCGCAGGTCCTGACCTGCACAGAAGGCCTTACCGTTACCGGTGAGCAAAACACAGCGAATGGCGGTATCCTCCCTTGCCTTTTCTAATTGCTCTTGAAAGGCCAGAGCCATTTCGCGCACAAAGCTGTTGTACTTATCGGGGCGGTTAAGGGTGATTTTCAGAATGGAGCCGATACGCTCCGGGAGGATAAAATCGGACATGGGTTTGCGGTTTTGCCTCAAAGGTAAAAGCTTAAATCTTTAAGCGACACTCTTTACCCCTTGAATTAAGCAGAAAAAGGGTTCAAATACACTTGAAATAATCAAAAGGCTCCAGGCAATCCTCGCATTTATACAAGGCCTTGCAGGCGGTGGAGCCAAACTGGCTTACCATTTGGGTTTTCCTGGAACCGCAATTGGGGCACTGCACTTCTTTAGCTTTTCCAAATAACACGGATTTATCAGCCGAGCTTCCCTCAGGCGGTGCAATGCCGTATTCCTTCAGTTTTTGCTTCCCTTTCTCGGTCATCCAGTCGGTGGTCCAGGGTGGGGAAAGTACGGTTTGCACTTCTACATTGTCCAAACCCTCATCTTTGAGCTTTGCCTTTATATTCTGCTCAATCTCATTCATGGCCGGACAGCCGCTGTAGGTGGGTGTAATCTTTACTATCGGGTGGTCATGTTCTAAATCCACATGGCGCACTACCCCAAGATCAACCACGGTTAACACCGGTATTTCAGGATCGGTAACCTCCTCCAGCCATTGCCATATTTGATTTTCAGTAACCATTAGTAATAGTACAAATGTATGAGCTTAAGGGTTCAATTATTTTACCATTAACCGCAGCTGACGGTTGGCCGGTACGGCAAAACAAACCGGAACTACGGCAAAGCGATCCAGGGTAAGGTACTCCAACAGCGGATGATCACATAAGCTTTCCGGAATCCGGATACCACCCCCGGCATAAGCAAGGTTCAAATCCTGCAGATTAGGGAGGTTTAAGATACACTCCGGCACCTCTTTAAAGTCATTTCGCTCCAGGTTGAGCACCTGTAGCTTTTCCAGTTTACGAATACTTTCCGGTAGTTTTGAAAAGTCGTTTTGTTGCAGGTACAGGTATTTCAGGTTTTTGAGGTTCCCTATTTCCTTTGGCAGGGAATCCAGTTTATTATTATTGAGCACCAGGCGCTCCAAATTCTCCAACTGTCCGATCTCAGGAGGCAGGTGCCTGAGGTTATTATGATGAATGGAAAGTTCTTTCAGGTTTTTAAGGGTTCCTATTTCGGGAGGAATTTCCGTGAGCTTGTTGTTGCTGATGACCAATATCTCCAGTTTTTCCAGATAGGATATCTCCGCGGGAATCTTATAAAGGTTACATTTAAAAAGGCGCAGCTCTTCCAGATTGCTAAGGCGGGCAATGTAGGGTGGCAAAACTCCTATGCGCTGCCGGCTCAGGTTGAGCTTCTTCACATCTTCTGCCTCGCGGAGTGCCTTGGGCAAACTGGTATAGGAATTACAGGTAGTTAGCATGCTAATAGCCAGCACACTGATAAGTAATGAATATGTTGTTTGAAGTGGGCGCACTTTTCCGTTTTAATATTTGGACTGACAGACTATGGTAAGGTTGCCGACCCCCGGAAAAATACAAAATCAGGCCAGGTTTACCACTCTGCTTCCGGATACATTCGTGGAAGGTGCTGCATTTCAGCAAGAATATATCCCAAATGCTCGGAGTGTTCGCCTTGTTTACCCCCTTCCTGCATCCAGTCGTCTTCGGGCTTCTTAAGGGTTGCTATTTCCAGTATCTCGGCTACTTTCTGTTGCCACTCTTCCTTCACTTTATTAAGGTCGGCACCTATACCTGCTTCCCGCATTTTTTCATCCACCGCATCAGGAGTCAGCATCTCACCGGTCCATTGCCATAGCTCATCCAGGGCTGTTTGCATTTTTTGATGACTTTCTTCCGTACCATCGCCCAGGCGAATCACCCATTCAGCACTCCACTGAGCATGGTAAGTGATTTCCTTTATAGCTTTTTGAGCCACTGATTTTATATGGTCGTCCTGGCTTTGCAGCAGTTGGGTGTATTGGTAATAATTGAAAGTGTCGAATAAAAATTGCCGCATTATCGTAAAGCCCCAATGGTCATTAGGCAGCTCCAGCATCAAAACGTTGTGGTATTCCGTTACATCACGGAAAAAGGCCATTTTATCTTCGGTGTACTCTTCTCCTTTCAGGCGTGCGGCATACTGCATTAACATACGTGCCTGCCCTAATTGGTCCAGGGCAATATTGGAGAGGGCAATATCCTGCTCCAAAACAGGCCCATATCCACACCATTCTCCTAATCTCTGCCCCAATATGAGGGCATTATCACCAAGTCTCAGTGTATATTCCAGTAATTCTTTCTGCAAATCTTTAGGGGTTTTGGCTTTAAGGATTACATATGTCCCACCTCATCCGGGATATCGTAAAAGGTAGGATGGCGGTAAACTTTATCATCGGCCGGAGTAAAAAGGGGCTCCTTTTCGTCAGGGCTGGAGGCGGTAATCGCTTCCGAAGGCACTACCCAAATGCTAATGCCTTCACTTCTGCGGGTATATACGTCCCTGGCATTCTTAAGAGCTACTTCGGCATCAGGAGCATGCAGGCTACCCACATGTTTGTGACTTAATCCATTGCGGGAGCGGATAAATACCTCCCAAATTTTCCAGTTATCCTTGTTTTTTGACATAGTTAAAGTTTAGGCGGCTACCTGCTCTTTTCGTTTTTGTTCTTTAAGGGCGTAGGCATTGGCTGCTTCGCGCACCCACTCCCCTTCATCATGTGCCTTGTTCCGGGCGTCCATGCGTTGTTTATTGCACTTGCCGTTTCCATTGATTACGTTGTAAAACTCCTCCCAATCAATAGTTCCAAAATTGTAGTGACCACGCTCTTCATTCCATTTTAAATCAGGGTCCGGCACCTGAAGACCTAAAAACTCGGCCTGGGGAACGGTTTTATCGATAAACTCCTGGCGCAACTGGTCGTTAGATTTACGCTTGATCTTCCACTTCATGCTTTGTGCGGAGTTGGGAGACTCGTCATCGGTAGGGCCAAACATCATCAGGGAGGGCCACCACCAGCGGTTTAGTGCTTCCTGGGCCATTTGCTTCTGTTTTTCCGTACCCCTGGCAAGGGTCATCATAATTTCATAACCCTGGCGCTGATGAAAGCTTTCCTCTTTGCAAATACGCACCATAGCCCGTGAGTAGGGTCCATAGGAAGTGCGGCACAACATTACCTGATTGGCGATGGCTGCGCCATCTACTAACCAGCCAATGGCTCCAATGTCAGCCCAGGTAGGTGTGGGGTAGTTGAATATAGAAGAATATTTTGCCTTTCCACTCAAAAGGTCTTCCACCATATCCTGGCGGTCGGCACCCAGAGTTTCGGCTGCGGAGTAAAGGTATAGGCCATGCCCGGCTTCATCCTGAACCTTGGCAAGAAGTGCCACTTTTCTGCGCAGCGATGGTGCTCGGGTTATCCAGTTGGCCTCAGGCAGCATTCCTACTACCTCGCTATGGGCATGCTGGCTGATTTGTCGAATAAGCGTTTTGCGGTACCTATCCGGCATCCAGTCTTTAGGCTCTATTTTATTCTCAGCATCTACGTAATCCTGGAACTTTTGTTCCAGATTCATTTCAGTCGTCATAATCGTAAGAGGTTACAAGTTTTACAAAGATACTATTCAAAAATCATACGAAAGTCCTTTCCTTTTTATAGGCTCTCTTTATGGGTCAACATATTTTCTCCCCGCTGCCCCTTATCTTTGCTCCCTTCAGAAAAAAATGAAGCATGCTGAAATTTTTTAAAAAAGCACTGGGTACTAAGAAGTCTTTGCTCAGTGAGCAAAAATCATCCTCCCGCCCCAAGTTCCACGAGCTTAGGGTTCAGGACATTACGCGCGAAACGGCCGACTGTGTTTCCGTAGCGTTTGAAATACCTGAGGACCTGGAAGAGGCTTACCGGTTCATTCCCGGGCAGTACCTTACCCTGGAGGCTGAAATAAACGGTGAAAAAGTAAGGCGTTCCTACTCCCTGTGCTCCAGCCCGCTGGATGGTGAGTTAAGGGTGGCCATTAAGAAAGTGGAAGGTGGACTTTTTTCAAGTTGGGCCAATTCAGAACTTACGGCAGGCACCACCATGAGGGTTATGACCCCGGACGGAAATTTTAATGCCGAGGTGGCAGCCGACAATGAGCATCATTACGTGGCCTTCGCAGCCGGTTCGGGAATTACTCCCGTTTACAGCATTATGAAGTCGGTTATGGAGATGGAGCCCAACAGCACCTTCACTCTTTTTTATGGGAATAAAACCAGCAACACCATCATTTTCCGTGATAAGATAGACGGTTTGAAAAGCGCCTATATGAAGCGCCTGGACGTGCACCATGTTTTGAGTCGTGAAGACCAGGGTACGGATTACCTGAAGGGGCGTATTGATGAGCAGAAGTGTATCTCCTTTTCCGAAAAATTCTTTGACAAAAACGAGGTTGATGCCTACTTCCTTTGCGGGCCGGAGGCAATGATCAACTGTGTGAGCGACAGCCTTAAAAAAATCGGGGTGAGCAAGGATAAAATACACTACGAGTTATTTACCTCGCCCTCGCAAAGCATTGCGCACAAAACCAAAGTGAGTGCCGATAAGGGTGCCGAAAAAATCCAGAGCCAGGTAACGGTGATACTGGACGGTGAAGAAACTCACTTTGGCATCAGTTCCGATGGTGATTCTATTTTGGATGCAGCCCTGGATGCCGGTGCAGACGTGCCTTACGCCTGCAAAGGAGCGGTTTGCTGTACCTGCCGTGCCCGGGTGTTGGAAGGTTCGGTGGAAATGGAAATGAACTACGCCCTGGAAGATGATGAAGTGGAAGATGGTTTTGTACTGACCTGCCAAAGTCACCCTACCTCAGAGAAGGTGGTGGTGAGTTATGACGAATAGTCTTTGATCATATCCACATGCCAGATGCCAAAATCCGGGTAGGGTTTTGAAATGGTTTTAAACCCCACTGACCGGTAAAACTCTTCGAGATACACCTGTGCCTGTATCTTTAATGTTTGTTTGGGGTAAAGTGCTTTTGCCTTTTCAAGGGCTGCCATAAAAACCGTCCGCCCAAACTGATGGCCCCGATGCTCTTCATGTACACAAACGCGGCCGATAGACGGTTCCTCGTACACCTGACCGGGAGCTACAAGGCGGGCATAGGCCATCATTTTTTCATCCTTATAGCCGATAATGTGTAAGGCATTTTGATCATGGTTATCTACTTCCTGATAAGCACAATTCTGTTCCACCACAAAAATTTGTGTGCGCAAAGCCAGCAGCTCATATAGCTCGGTCAACGACAGCTCCGAAAATTTTTTAATGACAATCTCCATGTAAATTGTGTTTTCCAAAAATAAAAAACCCGGAGGCGTACCTCCGGGTTCTGGAAACTAATTAACGGCTCTTTCTAAAGCAAGGTCAAGCCGATGCTAATGGATGCCATTTGAAAGTTGGCTGGTTGATTTTCGCCATTGAGGGGTCCCCTGTCCGGCTGAAAAAAGCTGTTAAGATCATACTTAGCGGTTATCTTAAGACTCTTCCACCCTATTTGTGCCATTACTCCATAGCGGAAGGGGGCACTGTAAAAATCATTTTCTCTTTCTTCTTCCACTTCCTGGCCTTCAAAATCGTTGAATTCCAATTCGCGCTCACTGTGAATGCGAACACCTCCGTAGCCCCCTATACCAAGAGTGAATGACTCGTCCATTTCGCCTACTTCACTGAGGTCCAGCACCAGCATCAGTGGAACATTCAAATAGGTGATCTCGTATTTGGATTGGGTATAACTATTGGTATCCAGAGTAAAGGCTGCACGTTGTGGCCCTTTTACCAGGATGTTGTCACCGTTCAGGCGGAAGTTCTGCCAGCTGATTTCTCCCCCCCACTTCAGGTAAAACTTGCTGTAAGGGTTCCCCAGGCGGGTTTTGCCTCCCAGGCCCAGTTCAAAAACCGTGGATTTCCAAAAGTTTTGCTCTGCGGGCTCATCGTACACTATAAACTGCCCCTCCTCCAGTAACTGGTTAAAACCAAAGTTAATGTCAAAATAGGTTTCCGTACGGTCTATCTTTTTGTGCTCACGATCCGGTTCAACATCCTCTTTTTCCTCTTCCTCTTTTCTTTCCCTGAAGCGCAGCGCAAAGGGTTCATCACCATCGTCCCCTCCTTCTACAATAATCCCTTCATCAGAAATAATGATTTTCTGGCCTTTCTTAACCTCTTTTTCCCCCTCTTTTGGGGCCACACCCGATTCTGGCAAAGGGGGTAGCGGGGGCAGTGGGGGTAAAGTAGCCGTACCCGGGCTGGCCGCCTGCGACTCTACCTGGGCCTCCCAGGCTTCCATGCGGTTTTCGTACTCATCGGCCCAGGCCTCCCAGCGTTCACCATAGGCTTCGCCCCACTCTTCCATCAGCTCAGAGATTACCTCCATACTTTCTTCGGTACGATCTATAATGGCTTCACGCATTTCTTCGGCTTGATCATCGGTGATTTCGCCATTTCTCCTCTGCTTTTCCACTTTGGCCAAAAGCTCTTGTTGCTGTCTCTGAATGAGGGTGGTTTTTTCTGCCAGTTCACGGATCATCCGGTTCAGATCCACTTGTGATAAGGATTGAAGATCTTCCGCTCTCAGGGTAACCTGGTTGCCCTCTATGGACACCTCAACCGAATCCTGTGGTTGGGCTTGTACCAGCCCCATACCTAGGGCCAGTATGCTTAGTAATGACGTTAACTTTTTCATTTTCTCAGTGCTTTAATTTATTTCTAGTTTTCGCTGGGCTCTTTAGGTTGTGGTGTTTCGGGAGAGCAAGGGTCTTTCGGGTTGTTATTTTCCGGGTTCAGCTCTTTTTCCATTTTGGACGCCCATGCTTCCATCCGCGCAGCAAACCGTTCGGCCCACTCCTCCATTTGGGCTTCATTTTCTTTGGCCCAGGCCTCCATTTCGGGTGCATTTTCTTCCATCCACTTTTCCATTTGAGCCGCTTTGGCTTCCATCCGCTCGTGCATGGCATTTAACTTCTGCTCCATTTCCTTCTCTCGCAGAGCTCTGGCCTCCGGACCCGGGTCATCCCCTTCATCGTGCCGGTCCATTTCCTCGCGAATTTTATCGGTGAAGCTGCTGACTTCTTCCTGCATCTGGTTCAGTTCCTTTTCCAACTGGGCCATCGGTGATGAGGATTGTTCCTTTTTCTCGTTTTCGGTTTGGGCCAAAGCTGCCCCACTCAGCGCCAGAGCGCAGATTATTATTAGTTGTTTCATAGTAATGGTTGATTAATTATTAAACAGTTTCCCCAGGTTTATCTCCAACTGGGGCTTTCCCTTTTTATCCGTTTTGGGGAGCTCCACCGGCTCTCCGCTTAGCAGATTATTGAATTGATTATTAGCATAGGCGAATACCCGCTCCTTAAGTTTGGGTTTCCCGGCCGGTTCTTCATGGTTGGCGTAAAAGCTTTTTTGGGTAACCGGAACGGTGTACTTCAGCTTAAACACCGGCATAGAGGTACTTTCCGGGTTTTTAAGGTTTACCTCTCCAGGCTCAAAGGTGTCTTCCTGTTCCAGGGCATTTTCATCAATCAACTCCGGCTCCAGTTCCACAAAATGGTGGCTCTCCACCCTGGATTTTTTCATGATCGGAACAACCTTTTTGCGCGGGGCATCTTGTTTTTGTGCGTCTCCGGCAGGTTTGTCGCTTTTGTCCTCTGTTTTTGTTTTTTCGCTATTACCCTTGGCAGGTTCCGGATTTTGTTCTTCCTGTGCAACCTGGTGTTTATCGGGGCCCACTTCGGTCAGCACTTCCTGGTTCTGGCTGAAATATACCAGGGACGATACTCCCACAAGAAGGGTAATTACGGCTGCTCTCATCCAATAGAAGTTTCCCCTTCTCCCGTTACTGCTTGAAATATTTGCTTCTATTTTAGACCAAACCTGATCTGAAGGCCTGAGCTCTTTGTGCTCTAACCTTTCTCTGAAAAGTTCGTCAATCGGGTTCTTATCTTTCATTGCTCCTTATATAACAGTTCATTCTGATCAATCTTTTCACGAAGTGCTTTCCTGGCTTTGTTCAGTTGTGATTTGGAGGTGTTCTCGGAGATATTCAGCATTTCTCCAATTTCCCTATGAGTGTACCCCTCTACCGCATACAGGTTAAAAACGGTACGGTACCCCAGCGGTAATTCACTAATCATTTGCATCAGGTGTTCAGCTTCCCAGTGATCGCTGAGGTTTTCATGGGAAATCGAACGGTGGTTTTCCTCTTCTACTTCCACAAAAAGGTTTTTCTGGTAGCGAATGTAGTTGAGGGATTCATTAATCATAATCCTCCGTATCCAGCCCCCCAGGTTACCATCCGCTTTAAACTGATCTATTTTGGAGAACACCTTGATAAAAGCATTGGAAAGAACTTCTTCGGCATCTTCAGTGGTTTTCACATAGCGCCTGCAAACCCCCAACATCTGGCCACAAAACCGATCGTACAACTCGCGTTGTGCGCGGCCATCGCCTTTACGGCATTGCCGTATCAGTTTTTGTTCGTTGGTTGGTAAGCGTAACAGTTTGCCCATTTTTAAGATTGCCGTCACTTTAATGACACTGCTTCAACAAAGATAGGTTGCCTGAGGGTATATTTTTTTTATTTAAAACTGCTAAGCCCCTGATTTTCAAAACTGATATCTTCCAATGAAAAACTTTTTCCGGTTTTAGCCCTTAAGCTGTCAAGGGATTAAATAAACTTAACTCTAGCAAGGCACCGTTCACATTAACATTCAATTACCTTTACCCGCTTATGAGTAAACCCAAAAAAGAGAAACGCAAAAACCGCAGGCTCATTAAAATGGAATCTGCTGTACGCAGTGTGCTGAAGGAAGACCCTCTGAAAAGTTTTAATTACAAACAGATTTCGGCTAAAATCAATGTCCGCGATAATTACGAGCGGCAGGCGGTTTTGGAAATACTGGAAAAGTTGGCGGCCAATGGTTCCATTGAAGAGCCCTCCCGTGGAAAATACCGCTTTAAACACACCGAGAACTTTATTACCGGAAGGGTGGATATGACCGCCAAAGGTTCGGCTTACGTAATTCGCGAGGATGCGGAGGATGACGTTTACATCACTCCTAAAAACCTGAACAACGCCTTACACGGTGATGAGGTAAAAGTATTACTGTTCGCCCAGCGCAAGAATAAAAAGCCGGAGGGTGAAGTGGTGGAAATCCTGCAACGTTCACGAAATGAATTTGTGGGGGTGGTGCAGCTTTCTAAAAACTACGGCTTTCTGATTCCCGACAGCCGGAAAATGTTGGTGGACATTTATATCCCCAAAGAAGCCTTAAAGGGAGTTAAGGACGGACAAAAGGCCATTGCCCGCATTACGGACTGGCCGGATAAAGCCAGCAGCCCTTTTGGGGAAATTGTTGAAGTACTGGGTAATCCCGGTGATCATGAAGTGGAAATACATTCCATTTTGGCGGAATACGACCTTCCCCGCTTTTTCCCGGAAGCCGTGGAGGCAGAAGCCGAACAAATACCTGAGCGACTGAACCCGAAGGAAATCGCCAAGCGCAGGGATTTCCGGAATGTGCTCACCTTTACTATTGACCCTCATGATGCCAAGGATTTTGACGATGCCCTATCCCTGCGCAAACTCGATAATGGTAACTGGGAGGTGGGCGTACACATTGCAGATGTAACACATTACATCGATGAAAAAAGCAAACTGGAGGAAGAGGCGGTAAAGCGCGGCACCTCGGTTTACCTGGTGGACCGCGTGGTGCCCATGCTACCCGAAAAGCTTTCTAATAAAGTGTGCTCCCTTCGCCCCAACGAGGAAAAATATACTTTCTCAGCAGTTTTTGAGATGAACGAAGAGGCTGAGGTGCTCCATAAATGGTTTGGCCGTACCGCCATTAATTCTGACCGGAGGTTCACCTATGAAGAAGCTCAAAGCGTGATCGAAACCGGAAAGGGGGACCTACAGGATGAAATATTGCTTTTGGATAGCCTGGCTAAAAAATTGCGCAAAAAGCGAATGCGCAGCGGGGCTATTGCTTTTGATAGTATCGAGGTGAAATTTGAACTGAACGAAAAGGCAGAGCCTGTAGGGGTTTATTTCAAGGAAAGTAAGGATGCCAATCACCTCATTGAGGAGTTTATGTTGTTGGCAAACCGCAGTGTGGCCGAGTTTATCGGTAAGGGTAAAAACGGTAAGCCTTCCGGGCAAACCTTTGTGTATCGCATCCATGATTCTCCCGATCCGGATAAATTATTCGACCTGAACAACTTTGTACGCCAGTTTGGCTATTCGGTGAGCACCAAAAACACCCATAGCATTTCGCAAAGCCTCAACAAAATGTTGAGTGATGTAAAAGGCAAGGGTGAGGCCAATATGATTGAAAAACTCACCATCCGCACCATGGCTAAAGCGGTGTATAGTACCGACAATATTGGCCATTACGGCCTGGCTTTCGACTACTATTCCCATTTTACCTCACCTATACGCAGGTACCCGGATATGATGGTGCACCGCTTGCTCCAACACTACCTGGATGGTGGTAAGTCACCCTCGGCCGGCCCTTATGAGGATTTGTGTGAGCATGCCTCGGACCGCGAGCGAATGGCTACCGAAGCTGAACGCGATTCGATAAAGTATATGCAGGTGCGGTTTATGGAAGACCACATTGGTGAAGAGTTTATGGGTGTAATTTCAGGGGTTACTGAATGGGGGGTTTTTGTGGAGCTTACCGAAAGCCGTTGCGAAGGAATGATCCGCATTCGCGATTTTAAAGATGACTATTACGTTTTTGATGAACGCAATTTTTGCATTGAAGGGGAACGAAACGGTAAAATATTCCAATTGGGCGATCAGATCATGATCCGGGTTAAAAATGCTGACCTGGATAAAAAGCAACTGGATTTTGTACCTGTTTGAAAAACCTTATTTTTAACCTGAGAGAACCAAATCAGCCCGAGCAATGAAAAGAAGTAACCTGGAAACCATAGTGCTTGTACTGGGTATCATCATTATAGGCGTAGCCCTTTTTATGATGTTTATCCGCAATACCACCCCTCAGTCCATTTTTATTACCAACCTGATCTTTTCGGTGGGATTCCTCATTTACATACTGTATTCGATGATGACCACCAACAGCCTGAACCGTGAGATACGCAAACGGGAAAATCACATTAAGTCACTGAAGGAGGAGATCAGTAGCAAAAACGCGCAAATACGTGAAAAAGACGAGCGCATCAGTTCCCTGCAAAATGACGTTTCTGAATTGCAAAAACAACTGGGCGATGCCCAACAGCAAATTACCGAACTTCAAAATACGGTAGAAGCCCTGCGGCCACCCGAAGCAGAAGACACCCAGGCTTAGCCGTGAAAATACCCTATGCTCGAGTCGCTTTTGTACGCCATCCCTCTTGGAATTACTTTAAGCTTTGCGGCAGGCCCTATCTTTTTTGTAGTTATCCAAACCAGCATTACCCGCAGTAAAACCGGGGCTTTTGTGCTAGACCTGGGAGCCATCCTAGCCGATCTTATTTTTATTGGCATTGCCTTTTACGGCAGCCAGTCCCTGATCCGCTTTTTGAAAAACAACATTTGGGTGGGCCTGATAAGTGGCTTGGCTGTAATCCTTTTCGGTTTGTATTACATCCGTAAGTCCCGCAAGGGCAGCCAGTTTAAAAATACGGTGCTCGACCAGCGTAAGCGTTTCTTTTTTGTAAAGGGCTTTTTATTGAACTTCCTGAACGTGGGGGTATTGTTCTACTGGATCGCCACCACCGTAGCCATTGGTTCCCTGCTGGATCACGACCGTGATAAGATGCTCCTTTTCTACGTGTTTACCCTGGGTACTTACCTGCTGATCGACATTTTTAAAATTGGCTTTGCCAACCGGTTTAAAGACCGGTTGCAAGGCCGGAAAATACAAATGGTAGAAAAGATAATGGGTTATGTGCTGATTGCTTTTGGGGTATTTATTGCGGTGAGGAATGTGTTTTTGTGATCAGGTCTAGTCTTTCAGTATTACCCACTCTTTGGTAGCCCCTCCCCCTGACAACTTAAGGATGTAATAGCCCGGAGCATAGCCGCTGAAGTCCAGCTCCGTTTCGTGTTCCGCCTCTTGCCTGGTGGTAATGGTCTTTCCCCCGGCAGTGAGCACGGTTAAACTAACGGGTCCCTGCTCCAGCCACTCACCGGTAATCGAAAGGTACACTTTATCGGAGGTGGGGTTGGGGAATACGGATACCCCTCCGGGTCCTGAATAAAGGTCTTGCTTCGATTTGGAACTTTCTCCAGAAACCACTTCCGGTGATGCAGGCAATTCCGCATCATCTTCCACGGCCACCGCTTCCGGCCCACCTGGCCCGCCTCCTGGATGCTCTGAGAGGTCTATTAGCTCTCTTTTGATCCGGTTGCCAGAGGCATCGTAGGTAAATAGAAAGGCGGGCTGGGCCAGTGAAATTCCTGCGCTTATCAAAAGCAGGAGAATGGAAAGTGTAAAAGTTTTATTCATAGTATGGTGGATTAAGGTTACTGATTTTCTTTTTTCCAGTCCTAATCATAAAACGGAAAGTAAGAAGAGTCGGGCCGGGCGTTGCATTTATGCAAAATGTAGAGTTGGTTGCCTTCTATTTTCTCTTTGCCGTTGAAGTATTGGGTTAAGACAAAGGATGTGTCGCTCAAAATTATCCCATGATGCTCCACAACTCTTCCGTAAGGACCAAATGCAGCCGGAACCCCATCCAGTAAAATGGACTGAATTTTAATACTATCTCCTTCCGTTTTATAAGCTCCCCAGTTGTACTTCGTATTCCTAAGGCTTGCCGTATCCTTTTCTCGAGTTGCTACGATTTTACTTATTGAACTACAATTGGTATCTTTTTCTCTTAAGCTTGAGAATCCGTACATAACACCATTTTGGTAAGGAATGATGAAATAATAATAGTGGCCATGATACACTGACTCTTGTGGACTCGTATAGTAGTGGTGCATATAAATACCACTTGTATTCAGTTGGTGTGAGTGGTTATTTTCATGATAGGTAAAATCCCCACTGAGCCAGGTAGTAAGGCTACAGCTACAACATATCATGATTACAACCACCCTAAGAATATGTTTCATAATTAGTTACCATAGTAAAAACTGATCGTATGATCCTGCCTGAAAATAAGATTTTACCTCCGAATTCAAGACCGGAAAAATCGGAAACCGGTCCCCATCTCCGTGAGCCTTATGGTTCTGCCAATAATTTCTTACACTTTCTGCATTTCGCCCAAGCCTGAAAATCCCAACTTGATAGTAATCAATACCATACCTGTAAGAGATATTCTCTTTATAAGCTCCTTTTTCTCCCGCATCAGGGTGCGGAAATGTTTCTCTATTACCCCATTCATCTAATGATGGCTCCCCGGTGTATAGATTTATTCCCTTTGAGAACTGTTTGTAGGAAATCCTTGCCGCTGTCGTTCGGTAGCGATCACCTCCATCCCCAAGTATCTCCCATTTGTCGATATGGTCATTTTGATACATAACATTGAAATCTTCTATCCCAAACTTAACCCTTCCTATCCTTTGTGAAGTGTTCAGTTGGGTACCCGTCCCCGGGTCGCTTACTGCTTTTGTTTTAATGGTCGTACTTCCTGCTCCGAGTCTGAAGTTTCCATCGTCATAGGTCATTCCAAATGAGTACCTAAACTCATTTGACGGTAATGATGGTCCGTAATTTCTGTCATAGTGCGCCAACCCTAGACCTCCTTCAATATACACGTCTCCTTGTCCAATTTTGGCATATAAGTCTATTCCTCCTCCTATTTGATCTGTACCAAGGAACCCTCTGGTTTTAATTCTAATTTCAACATCATCCGCTACCCAAAACTTTATCTCGGGAAGACCTTCCAAAAAGGTATTGCCATAAATTTGAGAATAGCTCGCACCGGCAGCCGCTCCATTGAAACCCATAACTGCTCCCTGTAAAAAGGCCGCAAAAAACTCTCCGGGATTATTATAGCCACCATCGAATGATTGAGCAATGGCGTTTGCGAAACCTCCCAATAGCATGGCCATTATTGGCAAATCTCCCGAAGGGTCTATATACTTTAGAGGATTGTTATACGCATAAGCATAGCGGTTATAACTCTGATCAAATTGCGAGTTATGAATTATCCGATCCGGGCTTATAAACTGGGCAATGGAAGGGTCATAAAGCCGGGACCCCATGTGTACCAGCGCAAATTCATCCAGGTGCTCATGCCCGGTAAAGCCTATATCAAAAAGGTGACTTTGCGGGATGTTGGTGTAACTCCAATCATTCGGGTTTCTTCTGTTGCCCCAGGCATCATAGCTCAAACGTTCCACTATTTGTCCCGATTCATCACTTACCGCCAACAAGGAGCCCAAATAATCGGAATGGAGATAATAGGTCGTTTCTTCTCCTTCGGATAACTTAATTACAGCGGCCAGTGAGCCATTTAATGATACACGGTGGTAGATCACTTCATTGCCGTTTTGATCTTCTTCAATTACATAGGCCCGTCCACCTATATACTTCCTTGTAGCCACTATACTTCCGTGCTCCAACAACTCCCTGGCCGTCATTTCTCCTGCAATACCGTAGGTGCAGTTGAGTTCAAAATCTCCCTCAGTTATCTGGCTTGGCTTGTGGTATGAATTATAAACTACGGATTGTGTGGTTCCCCTTATAAGGCCTTGAGGGTTAGTTACAAACTCAACGGCATAAGGATTTCCTCCGTAGGAATAGGTTCCCACATCACTTTTGATATTAATATTACCATTGGGGTGGTAGCTAACACCCACGGCTGCCAGACCTAAGACCTGTGATTTTGTGAGCCTGTCCTCATTGTCATATTCAAAACTTTCTTCAAGGTTCAAAATCATATCCTTCCTTTTAAAAAGGCTTGCATTGTCCATATCCCACTCAAATGAATAATGAAACACCGAGCCGATTTGAATATGCTCGGGAAGGCCTGCTTCATTGTACTGAGTAGTTCCTTGAAGATTGTTCCCAAGACGGTAGCGACTAACTCCTCCTGATTGGTGAACTTCCTCCATCCTCCAGATTAATGATTCATCCGACCCCCTTTGAACCTCCACCAGGTTCCCTTCTCCGTCATATTTATAAACCAGACTAATCCCTGAGGGAAAGGTTTTTCGTTTGAGCTGCCCCAGTTCATTGTATTCATTTTCAAAGACGTAATCCTCACCTTCAAGCGATTCGGTTATCTTAATTACTCTTCCTAATTGATCATATTCGTATTGTTCGGAATGATTGCCCTTTGTAACGGACGCAAGCTTTCCGATACCATTTGGGGCTGTATCGTAGCTATAAGAGGTAAGTCCATCCGGACCCGATTCGGACAACATCCTATTGATAGCATCATAAGTATATGTAATGGTCCTTCCGTTAGCATCTTGCTTAGACTTAAGCCTGCCTATTTCATCATAATCAAAGTCTACTGTTCCTCCCGAAGGGTCAATTAGTTTGTCCTGGTTCCCGTATGCATCGTAAGTAACAGTGGTTTGCTCACCATCAATGTTGGTTGCGGTTGAAATTTTACCAAGGCTGGTGTATGTATAAATCAGGTTTCCGTTAGAGGAAGAGTTTATAATAATATTTTCCGTTTCATCCACTGTACCGGTAGAAGTAACATTGTTAATTTGATCCGTAACCGAGGTACTTCTATTGTTGTATAAATAATCTACATCCGAATAAAGGTTGTTTTTATTTTTTAACCGGTTGAATTGGTCAAACTCATAGTTAGTCCAGTTTATCGCTTGCCCTTCATAGTGCTCATCAGACTCTCTTTGAACCCTCCCTTTATAATCATACTCTGTGAACTTTACCTTCCATGATCCGAAATACTGTCTACGTGTTTCCACTTCATGCCCAAACTCATCGGAATATGAAATCTCCTCGGGCAGCCCATCACCGCTTTTTTTAGTGAAGAACAAGCGATTTCCCGGATTAGTGGATTGGTCAAAACCATACTCCATAAACACCTCGTTACCATTGGGGTGTTTGGTTTTGACCAACCTGCCCCATCCGTCATATTCGTGACGGGCAATTAACCCATTGGCATCGGTTTCCTTGATCGGTTTGCCAATAACATCATTGTATTCATAATAGATACTTTGGTTCAAGGCATTGGTAATTTCTTTTGGGAACCGATTTGTAGCATCATAGTTATAATTGATTACCGAGACAATATCCTGACCTATCAGGAGGTAATTTTGGCTTACATTGCCGAAGGGGTCATATACCTGTTGCGAAGTAACCGTTTTAGAAAGGTTTTTAAATTTTTCCGTTTTTGTGAGATTTCCTGCGGGATCTTCATAATAATATTCTGTTAAAGTTTGATACGGACTTTCTCCCTGCCTAAGTCGACTAATACTTTCTGTTTTGATCTTATTATTCAGCCATGAGCCCGACTTTGAAGTATAGGTGAAAGCTGTAGTCACGTCCAGTTTACTTCCATGCTTTTCCAATAAGCTCAAGGCATTGCCATCCGTATCATAACTCTGGTAATGAGTTTCGGAAATTATGTTTTGCAGGTGATCGGTATTCCTGGAAAGGTCCAGTTGTAAATAATTGGAAACCCCCTTAAACGGGACTAAACTGTAATCCGATTCCGAAGTGCTAATCGGTGTAGCATCCTGGAGGCTGACCAACTCGGTTTTCCAGAGGTAAGGATATTTATCATCGAGAAACCTGAAGTGCTGGGTCACTTGAGTGTTTTGGGTCAGGTCTTTTTTAACGAATTCGCGGAAGCCTAAATACTTACGTAACCGCGCATTAAGTGTTGCATCTGCGTATTCATAAGTAGTATTCGACACCGTAGTACCACTGTTATCTTTAACTATAACCTGCTGTACTAGGCCCGTATTGGAAATATACTCGCGCAACGGATATTCCGCTATAGATCCAGTTGATTTGGTATAGATCATGGGTGAGGACATAGGTTTGTATGTCACTTCCTTAATTACGCCATGCGAATCCATTGTTTTGGTTATAGCCCTTTGGGAGGCCAGTGAAAAATCTCCACCGCCAATAAACAGCTCCAATGAATTATTTACATCACTATTTGCAATTAGAATATCCAAATAGCCATCACCGCTAAAATCACCAATGCTAACCTTTCCTTCCAAATCATTGTACCCGGGATACGCCATGCTGGTTGTTACCGTTGAAGCTGTAAAGTCTACCCCGTCACACCCACAACTTAATTGAAGTGTAAAGGCCAATAATCCTGAATTGTCCCATATTATAAGTACGTCCGATTTCCCATCTTTATTAAAATCTGCTACCGATTGTACAAAGCCGGAAGTGGGATAGTGTATCTGGTATTTGAACGAAAGGTTGGACAATCCATCACCTACGTAAGTATTAAAGAAACTACCAATGTCTCTTATCGCATCTACCTTACGGTCTCCATTAAAATCAGGATACAATGCAGCATAATATGGATTATGAGGAGCGAAGGCGAGGTTCAAATCATTCATAAGGTATTTAAACCCAAGTGGACTACCTGAGGTGGGTTTTTGCTTGGATATTACCTTCATATAACGATCTCCAGCATTGGGCGGCTTTCTTTCCCCGGTTAATACTATATCTGATTTACCATCGCCATCCCAGTCAGCCGTACTTAAAGAGCTAATGTCCTCAACGTACTCTCCGAAGGGTATGGTCAATCGTTCTATGGATACCCTCTGGTTAAAGGTCTGGGTGGGGTCGGGCCCCATTTGAGTCAGCAAAACAACCAAGTATTCTTCTGTATAACTGATCTCCATCAGTTCGTTTTCTTCATCAGGAATTAATATTGGGGCAAAGATTATATCACTGGTGCCATTCCCATCGTAATCGCCTACGGTAAGCTTTCCAGGCACCTCCCAATTAAATGGATGAGGCTCATACTTCACAAAACCAGAGCCGTCATTTATATGATAGTCCAAGTGATAATATGGCCTTCCTGACACCACCTCTACATGTAAAACGGAGAAGTCCAAGAAACTATCCCCATTAAAATCTCCCAGGTACAAATTTTGAAAACCCGTTGGTAAGGAGCCTGTACTATATTGATTAAAAGAAAAAGTACCGCTACCGCTGGAAATAAAGCATTTGTACTCACGGTTGCCAGCATCATTGTTATAGGTAATATAATCGGTAGCACCATCGGAGTTGAAGTCGCCCACTTGAATATTATTAACCTGACCATGGTTGCTGTGCATGGTTCTCAGGAAAATATAGTTGTCATTTATATTGTAATTATATATTACCGGATTTACCTTCTCACCATCCGCACTATGTACTTCTACCTTTTGCAAGTAGGAGTAATCTCCCTCAAAATAAGTCAGGTTATACTCACGGAACAACTCTCCCTTAACGTAAACCTTAATACTGCTTAAAATGGAACTGCTGGAAACATAGTCCCCTGCGTGGGTATAGCCTTCACTAATGTCGATTCTGGTAGCGTAAACAAATATCACCTCAATAAAGTCAGATTGTGAGGTATTAATATTTCCACCGTAGGAAATTCTGGAGGGGAGCAGGGTGTTCACATCACCGCTCAGGCTGGTATATTCGTAATTAACGGTGTTTCCATTAGGGTCTATCGTCTGGTTTATAAACCATTTCGAAATATCCTGACGGCTTCCGTAAATCAACCTTGAGTCGGCAGAGAATCCAAATTCGGCTTTAGACCCTCCCTTGCTCAAAAGTTCGAACTTCTCCGGCCCTGCACCCGCAACTCCCAGTGAAGTGATTCTTGAAAAATCGGTGGTTTCAGTCAGGTAAGTAGTGCCGTTCTGCCCCAGGTTACCGCTTAAAGGAATTAATAGGTTACCATTGAAATAATATTGATCATCCGAACTATAGTCCACGCTTCCCACATACTGGTAGTTTGGAGTGTTAAAGTCATTGTTTCCCCTGGATATGCTGGAAATACCGGAAAGATTCCAGCCCCAGCCTGCCATTCCATTCCCCGCCTGGCTATTATATACAAGGTGTAACTCCGGTATTACTTTCCCTACCCCCCGGGGAAGTTCAATCGGGATCTTTTCACTATAACCACCCCCGGAACTTACGTCAAAAGTGGTATTTATGCCCCCGGTAGATAGGTCCTTATTTATACTAAGGTTGGCAATATCCACCTGAGTGCTTAAAAATTTTCCGTTTTCGTTTGACAAATCTTCTAACGTGGGGTCTATCCGTCCCCGGAGCATCTCTCCCGATGCCTGAGGTGAATAAGTAACCCCCGGCCAGAAGGTCACACTTTCAGAGGCTTTAAAGTCGTAAATATCCGGGTTTGGAGAAACCGGAATCTCATCCTGAACATTCCGTATCTCTACATATTTTTGAGCACGCAGGCTCGTGAGTGACATCAATAAGCTAACGATAATGGTTAAGGTTCTCATGTTATAGGCTTAAGTTGGCTCTTATAAAAAAACTGATATTGGAAAGCGGAAAGCTTATTTTAACAGCTTCTCCGGGTTCAGAAGTATCTACTTCTCCCTCGGAAACTTCGTCTACATAGATAGTGACCCTCCGAAATTCCGTGAGTTCTAGTTTTTCACCATCCCGGTAAAATTCCAGGTATTCTCTTTTTTTCGGTACAAAGTTTAGGTGCTCGTAACGGATACCAAAGTCTACCGCAAAGTTTTCATTTAAACGCTTTCTATATGAGAGCGTAGATGTGAAGCCGAAATTTAAAAAGGTGCTGTATCTCGCTACATATCTATCGTCTTGTGATAGCCCTTCTGATTCATAAAATCTTTCGAAACTTCCGGCATTAATGATTGGCCCTACACCCATATAAAGGTAGTCCTGGTTCATCCGTGATGCACTCCTGATCAAAAGGCTCGGGGCCAAACGGTAAAACCTGCTATTATCATAGCGATTGATTTGATAGCCTTCTCCTGCGGTGTTTATTATCTGCTGCTCTTCTTCAAACTCTGAGCCTTGAAGGAAACCCAGATCAACACCAAAACCTATCTTGTCAAAAAAGTAATCGTACGCTAACCCCAAATTAATGCCACTGGCAAAGGTGGGTTTTACAATTTCATCTTGACCTGTAAAACCAAAGGCAATGGAGCCATTATAGTAGTCGGTCATTTTCCCATAATTTCCACCGAGCTGAAAGGAGTAGCCCAGCCTTAGTCCCAGGTTTTGTTCATTATTCTGGGCGGCCAGTTCAAGACACACAAGTATTAAAACAAGAGCCAGTGGTTTTGTGATTAACCTTTTCATTTTAAGACGTTTTAAGAAGTGAGGGGTTAAGGCCTTTTTGTTGCCCGTAATCTATGGTTTGCCTTTGAGGTTCGAGAGCTCCTTCTTCACCTCAATCAGTTCCAGCGTAAGCTCCTCTATTTTCTGCAGCAGGATCGCCTGCATTTCCCCGGTATTCACACCATTCGCTTTTACCTCCTCCGCAGAGGGCACCCCGGGCAGGTGACCATTCTCTTTGATGAATAACTCAATTTCATGTAAAGAGGGCCGCTCATAACCCTGGTCAAACACAAAGTCCGGCCAGTCCTGCTCCAGTTTTACGGTAAGCTCGGTACAAAGCACTTTGCCGGCTACGTACAATTGGTAGTCCCCATTAAACTCGGTGGCCCCGATGCCCACAATCCCCTCCGGGCTAAGGGTAAATAAGGGCTCAGCGGTATTGGAGCCAAAACGGAAATTCAGGTTCTGCTCGGAAGAAGAGGCCGTATTGGACCAAACCAGGGAGGCTCCCCTTAGAGGGTTGGTATAGTCCAGCCTTAGAAATTCATCGTTGCTATACAACACGCTGAGGTTAGCCTGGGTGTTGAGGTAGCTGGTGGCATTGCTCCAGTTTTCCAGGTTGTTTCCTATAAAGGTTTTTCCGTCTGATTTCACCAGGAAGCTCGTATTGGTAGTTCCCAGGTCATTAGTTAGGGTACCTTTCAGGATAAAGGGTGTAGTAAGGGTCGTTTCTCCCGGCCCGGTAGCGGAGACCGCATCAACCCTAAGACCTGCAGACTGGGTAGTTGTGCTTATGTGTAACCTCGTTTGTGGGTCAGCGGTGCTTATACCTATAAGCCCGTTTTCGGCAATAGTAAAAAACGGAGAGGCGGTATTGCTGCCATACCGGAAGTTCAGGCTCCTTTTACTGGATGATGCTGTGTTTGACCAGATAATGGAGGCTCCCCTAACCGTACTGGTATAGTCCAGCTTCAAAAACTCATCATTAGTGCTAAAAATAGCCAGGTTTGTTTTAAGGTTTACCAGGCTGGTGGCATTGCTCCAGGTATTTAAATTACTGCCTAAAAAAGCCTGTCCATTAGGCTTAACCATGAAAGTGGTGTTCGTTGTGCCTAAGTCGAGGTTCCTTAAAGTGCCATTAATCAAATAGGGTGTTTCCAATACTGTTTCTCCGGGCCCCTCGGCCTGGATGGCATCCAAACGCAAAGAACCATCTGAAACAGTGGATTTTATATGTAAAACCGCTTCCGGATCAGAAATATGAATCCCAACATTATCATTACCCGAGGTTTCATGAACCCCTTCAGGAACAAAAATCTGGGTAAAACCGACTTGAAAACAGAGGCACAGGCCAAGCGAAAGAGCACACTTTTTAATCATAGGATTAAGGCTTTTGGTTGAACTTATTTTACCAAATATGGCTGAAATATATTCTTAATCCAAAAGTTTAAGGGTGCTTTTCCTTTTCTTTAATGTTTATTTAATCTCAAATCGATTATTCCCCCGATCCACATCCGCCATAAACTCATCCGGATCTATCACTACTTCCTCAATATCCTGGAAGGGGATTTCCAAACGGACGGTGTATTGCGGGTTGGTCCATGGCCAGAGTTCTAAAGCTGGCATATCCTTACGGTGGCCGTACATGCTCAGCAGTGGTATTTGGTACAAACGGCTTCCTCCCGACTTCAGCTTTACCTGTAACACCAGGGGCATAGGCATTGCACCCACCCGTTTAAGGTTCAACATCGTGTTTAGCCGCCCGTCCTTTTCCACCTCCTCAATAGCGTAATCGATGGTTTTGGTGGTATTCACCCAAAAGTTCAGATACCAATCGAGTTGAACGCCCGAAACATCTTCCATCACTTTAATGAAGTCCCAGGGATCAGGGTGCTTGAAACGCCATTGTTGATAGTACTGCTGAATGCCTTTTTGAAAAGTTTCCGGGCCCAAAATATAGCTCAGTTGTACCATAAATATTTGCCCCCGCGAGTAGGAGGAAATACCGTAGGTGCGATTGCGGTCAAAATAGTCGGCCGGGGTGCTCATTGGCTCAACCTCATCCTGTTGCACCAGGAAATAATAGTTCATGTACGATCGTTTATGCGGGTTCACTTCCGGTTTTTCACTCATCTCATTCAGCACCTCTTCCTCGGCATAAGAGGTGAAACCCTCGTCCATCCAGGGGTATTGATTTTCATTGGAGCCCATCATGCCATAGTACCAACTGTGGGCAGACTCGTGCACCATTACGCCTACCAGGCCATCCATAGTTCCGGTACCCTTCAGCATGGTACACATGGGGTATTCCATACCACCATCACCGCCCTGAATAACGGAGAACTGAGGGTAGGCATACCTTCCGAAACGCTCGTTCATTAATTCGAAAAAGCGCACCGTATAGGCCGGTAGTTTTTCCCAGTTGCTCTTCCAGGCCCCGGGCAAATAATAAAAGTTCAACTGAAGGCCTCCGGGGCCTTCGGTGGAAGTATGAATAAAATCCGGGTCGGCCGCCCAGGCAAAATCATGCACATTTTCTGCACGGAATTTCCAACTTCTTTTACTCTTTTTATTGGGCAATAATTCATAGGTTTTTATGCCGTTTTCTTCATTGGTTTCACGCCAAAAAGCATTAGAGGCTTCCAGTACTCCGGTTCCACCCACTTTATAGCGGTAGTCGATATCAATCGTTACATCGAAGGTGCCGTATTCTCCATAAAACTCACGCGCCACATAAGGGTCGGGGTGCCAGCCGTGCTCATCATAAGCGGCCATTTTAGGATACCACTGCGTCATCGTGTAATCCACACCCTCAGCATTGTTGCGGCCACTCCTGCGGATTTGCACCGGAACCTGGCTACTGAACTCCATTTTAAAAGTGGTGGTTCCACCCGGTGCTAAGGGTTGTGCCAGTTGTGCTTGCAAAACGGTTTCATGCACTTCATACTCCAGCGGAGTTGCATCCTGTGTAAGTTTGGAAACGCGGTGGTAACCGATTTCATCATCCTTCAGCTTGGAAAGGCGGTCACCAATCCTTTTATCCGGATCGGGCAAATCGCGGGAACGTTCATCCATCATGCTGCCGGGTTGAAAGGCGTTGAAGTATAAGTGATAAAACACCTGCCGCAAGGTATCCGGTGAGTTATTGGTGTATTTCAGTTCCTGGGTGCCTTTAAACTGATGGTTTTCAACATCAAAATCGATGTGCATTCCGTATTCTACATCCTGCTGCCAATAGTTTCCAGCGTGTTGTGCCCATGCTGCCAAAGGCATCATCGCCAATATCCATTTTTTCATGCTGAGTTTTCGTTTTTGTATTAATTGAAAATATCGTTGAAGCGATGTGTATCCTTCAGCCGCACCCCTTTTTCGGTGTTGTGAACCGTGCATATTTCATTTGCGGAGTCGTGCTCTAAAAACAGGTAATACTCTTTATCTGCGGCCTCTTTCATAAACCGTTCCTTTTCGCTCAGGGTGATTAGGGGGCGGGTATCGTAGCCCATTACATACGGTAAGGGAATATGACCGGTGGACGGCAGAAGATCGGCCATAAAAACCAGCTTTTTACCCTGGTAATTGATAACCGGGCACATCTGGGCATCGGTATGACCACTGACCAGTAAAACGTCAAAGGGCAAGTCCGTAGGGTATATCCCATCCTTATCTTGTACGTTCACATATTTGAGCTGGCCACTCTCTTCAATAGGTAAAATATTTTCCTTTAGAAAGGACGCCTTTTCCCGGGCGTTGGGTTCGGTAGCCCATTTCCAGTGCCGTTGGTTGGTCCAGAAATGTGCATTGGGAAAAGCCGGGCGATAGCTTTCACTTTTGGGATCTCTCTCAATGGCCCCGCCCACGTGATCAAAATGCAGGTGCGTGAGAAATACATCGGTAATATCGCTTCGGTGAAAACCCAGCTTTTGCAGATTACCGTCCAGGGAGTCGTTACCGTGCAAATAATAGTGCTTAAAAAACTTTTCACTTTGCTTGTTGCCGATACCGGTATCGATCAATATGAGGCGGTCACCATCTTCAATCAGCATGCAACGCATACTCCAGGTGCACATGTTGTTCTCATCAGCCGGGTTGGTGCGTTGCCAAAGGCTCTTGGGTACCACACCAAACATGGCGCCTCCGTCCAACTTAAAATTCCCGGTATGCAGGGGGTAAATCTTCATAAATTCCAATCTTTTCCGCTCAAAAATAACGTAATTTGAAGAGCCTAAAAATTAGCTTCATGCGCGCCCTTATTCCCGTGTTTTCAGCTGTGTTGGTTTTACTTTTCCTGTTTTCCTGTAATAACACCGGTAAAAACCCGGGTAATGTGGAAGATAGCTTTACGGATAGCCTGGCTTATGAGTTTGATACCATTAGCCGTACCCTAAGCTGTAATGATGAGCGGGAAGAACCCTGCCTGGATGTTCAGATCATTATGCTACAGGTAAAGGGTGACGCACCCGAAGAGGTTATAGAAGAGATTAACGCCCAACTGGAGCGCAGTGCGGCCAATGCCGACAACAGTGAAGCTCCGGCATTAAAGCCGGAAGCCCTGGCCGACAACCTCGTAAAAGAATACCAGCGTATTTTACAGGAAATGCCGGATTACAAAATGCCGTGGGAAATGAGCCAGATGTACGAAGTGGTACTGAACGAAAACGGCCTTTTCGGGGTAATGCTATCCTCCTACAGCTTCACCGGTGGCGCCCATGGTAATTATTTTTACCTACATCAGCTATACGAAATAAACAGTGGTAAGCGCTTGAAGATAACGGACCTGGTTAAAGAAGAGGCTATGGTGCAGCTCCGTAAAATGGCCGAACGGCAATTTTATGAAATCAACAACATCGGTGATTCTACCAGCCTTAGTGATGCCGGTTATTGGTTTGAGGAAAACACCTTTGCCCTGCCGGATAACTTTAGTTACAGCCACCAGGGCCTGGAGTTCATTTACAATACTTACGAGGTGGCCTCCTTTTCCGAGGGGGTAATCCGTATCCGCTTTGATTTGGAGGAGGTAAACGCGCTGATAAAACCACAATACCGCCTGCTTGAAGCGGAGACTCCGGCCGCGGAGGCCTAGATCACTTTTTTATCGATGTAATCAGAGTTGAGCAGCGTTAGTGCTCCCATATACTTCAGGTCAAAGGGAATTAAATCGCCCACTTTGTAGCCCTGGTCATTGTCGTCCAGGTCAATCACCAGCATATCACTACTGGCTCCCACAAATTCAAAGTCCTGGTCCTCGGGAATCAGGTAATCTGTAGAAATATCCAGCAAGCCCAAATCCAGTATGGCGCGGTGTGAGCTTTTCCCGTAATCCGCGGTGTTGATCTCATACATTTCACCGGAAGGGTTAGCTTCCATATTACCGATGGGTACTTTCGGCTTTTTGGTGATTTCAATAACCTCGGCATATAATTTAATCACGTCATGATGCATCCCCTCTATCACGGAGCCATTGACCAGGTCTGCACCGAAATAAAGCGTCTCTCCCACCCTGAAGTGGTTGATGCCCACCGGCAGTTGGTGGGTGTAAATCAACGGTATTACCACGGAGGTACCACCGGTTACCCAAGGTATTTGCCGGTCGAATTTCGCTTCAATCAATTGCTTATAAAGGGATAGCTGTATGAGTTTATCCTGGCTGGGCATTACCCCGTGCAGGCAATTGAGGTTGCTGCCTATGCCCGTAACCTTAATATTGGGCAGCTCGAAAATAGAGCCGTAAAACTCTACCAGCCGGGTACCCATCACTCCTTCTCGTAAGTCTCCCAGCTCAATCATAATGATCACTTTGTGCAAACGATCTTGCTTCACAGCCTCGGCCGAGAGTAGCTTAATGGTTTCCAGCTCGGTATTGAAACTGGCATCGGCATACTTCACCACGTCTTTTATAGATCGCTTGGCCGGAGGTTTAATGTAAACGGTTTGAATTTCCGGTTTAAGCTTCTTTACCTTTTTCAGGTTGCTGATACGGGCATCGCAAATTTCCTGGATACCCAGGTCGATTACTTCCTGCAAGTAGGCCTCATGGCCACACAGCATTTTGGTAACAATGGCCCATTCAATACCCTTTTTTTGAAAGAGGCCATTCAAATGACTGAAGTTCTCCCTGAGTTTGTTACGATCGAGTGTTATAAATGCCATGATTAAACTTAAGATACAATTATTCTGGGGATATCGTGGGGCAAACGGGTGAGCAGTTCGTAGTTCAGTTGGTCGCTGTAATCACTGAAGGATGAAACGGAAATGCTCATATCTCCCTGGTTACCGATGAGCACTACTTCATCCCCCTTTTCCACATTTTCCAGCTCGGTTACATCCAGCATCATTACGTTCATATTAACAATACCAATAACCGACATACGCTGCCCGCGTACCAGTACGCGCCCCTGGTTGCTCAGTGAGCGGCTAAAGCCATGACTGTAGCCCACCGGTACGGAAGCCACCTTCATATTCGAAGTGGCCAGGTAGCTATTTCCGTAGCCAATAAAGTCACCTTGTTTTACCTGTTTAATACTCATCACCTGGCTCTTCCAACTGATTACCCTTCGTAACGGGTCTTCGTGTTCCATGTTCTGCGGTTGAACGGTGGTTATATACGTTTCCATGGAAGGCCAGAAACCATATTGCAGTATGCCGATACGCACGAGGTCCATTCTGCTTTTGGGGAAACGTATGGTAGCCGCACTACAGGCTGAATGCAAGGCTTTCGCCCTTAAGCCCCCCTTGTTCATGTATTTTATCCCTTCCTTAAAGCGTTTGTACTGATCGCGTACCCTTATGAAGTTGGCGATATTTTCAGCCCCCGCGTAATGGGTGCAAAAAGCTTCCAGTTCAATATATTCCGAATGATCCTTGATGAAATCACGCAGGTTTTGCCAGTTATTTTTTTCGAAACCCGTGCGGTTCATACCCGTTTCCAACTCAATGTGAACGTGCGCTTTTTTACCCACCTTACGGGCAGTTTCCATAGCCTTTTGCAGGCGGTCCATTTCAAAAACAAAAAAATGGATTTCGTTTTCTACCGCCCATTGTAATTGATGATTGGTAATCATACCCATAATCATAATGGTGGTGGTGCCGTTCGTCACCTTATGAACCTCCAGGGCTTCCTGTGCATCGAAAGTGGAAAAATGCCGTGCTCCAAGATCATAGGCCAGGGGCACATAAGTATCGATACCGTGGCCGTAAGCATTGCCTTTAACCACGTGCGAAATAGCGCAGGAATCACCTACCGTTTGCTTGAGGTACTCAAAGTTGTTTTGCAGTGCTGACCGGCTTAACTCTATGTAACTGGTATGTTCCATTAAAGATTTTTACGCAGTAGTGAAGTAAACATCCGGATTCCCGTGGTCGTAATCTCGTCCGGGTAATCGTAATCCGGGTTATGGAGGGCCGGTGTGTTTACACCGGAACCGATACCAAACATTCCACCCGGAAATTTTTCGGTAAACAGCCCAAAATCCTCGCCCCATTTAAACGGGGTGTTCCTTTCTTCAAATTCAAAGCCGTTTTCTTCAGCCGCACTCTTCACCGCCTCAAAAGCTTCCCGGGTGTTTATGTTCGCATAAAACACCTCCAGCCATTCCGAATCCAGTTTTAAGCGGTGCTTTTCCATGATTTCTTCCACCTGGTTCATCAACTTTTCCTTCAGCTGTTTCATGATATCATTACTGAAGGTGCGCAGGGTAAGGTGTACTTCTCCGTATCCGGCCGAAACACCGTAGGCCTTTTCCCCCATATTTACATGAACCAGGGTAATTAATCTGAAATCCGGGTCTTGGATGTTTTTAACAGAAAGCTCTTCGCTCAACTGCAAAATTTCAGCAATAGCAAGGCCGGGATTAATCCCCTTTTCCGGTTCTGCTGCGTGAGAGGTTTTGCCGGAAAGTTTGAGAATTACGCTTTGGGCGGCAGCTGTAAAGGTGCCTTCACGGCACACTATTTTATGCATTTCATAACCCGGCAGGTTGTGCAGGGCAAAAGCTTTTTCAGCCTCAAAGCTAAAATTAGAGTCATCAATTATGGCCCGGGCTCCTTTCCCGTTTTCTTCAGCCGGTTGGAAAATAAGGCACACCTCTCCTTTTTCGATGCCTTTTTCCGCCAATTCAGCGGCTACGCCCAGCATAATGGTGGTATGCCCATCATGCCCGCATTTATGAGATACGCCCGGGTTTTGTGAGCGGTATTCGAAATCGTTGGTTTCTTCAATAGGCAGGGCATCCATATCAGCCCGCAGTAATATCTTTTTTCCGGATTTTTCTCCTTTAAAGAATACGGCCAAACCGGTTCCTCCCAACTTAATAATGTTTTTACAACCCACTTTTTCCAGGGCTTTTTGCACCCTTTTCTGGGTTTCTTTTTCCTGGGTGGAAAGCTCGGGGTTACGGTGGAGTTCCCTGCGGAAATCCTGGAGTTCCTGAACGGTCATCACATGTTCTTTTTATAGCGCATTTCCAAATACTTGTTGGTAAAGCCCAGGTTTTCATAGAGGTATTTGGCCGGGTTTTCAGGCTCCACGTGAAGCGCAATATCTCCCTCGGCCCGGTCAATAACTTTTTCCATGAGCTTACGGCCGTAACCTTTGCCACGGGTGGACGCATCTACGGCTATGTACACTAATATATTCTCGGGAATGTAACCGCTCATGCCGGTTTCGTTGATAATTACCACTCCTTTAATAGCATCTCCTTCGTGGCCAACCGTTATAAATCCACCCCTTTCAAACACGTAGCCTATACATTTCAGGATATCCGTAAGCGGGTCTCCGTATTGTTCCAGGTGTTTAAAAAGAAAATCCGCCACCCTTTCATTAGTAAAGCGACTGTTCTCTCCGGTACCGGAATCAATGATGGTAAGTTCCATTTTTAGAGTCTTTTAAAATTTCTGAGAAAAGAAGATACACTACTAATGACAATGAAATGCCGAAAATGTTGGGATCAAGGCCCAGGGGCATACTCAGCATTTCCTGCTTTTTCAATAATTCCAGCACTAAGGTTGTAGTGCCCCCGGTGATCATAGCCAGCAAAGCGGCCGCGGGGTTTTTATTCTTAAAGAAAATAGCGGCTAAAAGAGGCACCAACAAACCAGATACCATAAAGGAGTAGGATAGCAGCATCAGGTCCAGTACATTGGTCATTAAGGTGGCTAGCAACAGGGCTACTGCACCCAGGGCCAGGGTGGCCCATTGCGAATATTTAAGGAGTTTTTCTTTTTTGACGGGCAAAAAGCTGGAAAGAATATCGGTAACCAGGTTTCCGCTGGCCGCCATTAAACAACTGTCGGCCGTACTCATGATGGCCGAAAAATAGGCCGACATCATCAAACCCATTAAACCAGCCGGCAAAACGGTGCGCAACATTACCGGCAAACCCATTTCGCTATCCATTTCGGATAGAGCCCCGTAACCTAAACCTTCAAACAAACCTTGTTGCACGGCCACACGGGCAAAAAGACCCAGCAACACCCCCATAAAAGCCATAATGGGCCATTCAAAAATACCAGCTATAAACCAGGCTTTGCGGGCGGTTTTTTCATTGCGGCTGGCATAAATACGTTGGTACAAGGTCATACCGATAAACCAGATGGGAATAATGGTTATACCCCAGTTTACCAGTTGTTGCCAGCTTACGTTGGTGATATCCAAAAATGAAGGGTCCAGGGTAGATTGTATGCCCTCCCATCCTCCGATGGCTTTATAACCCAGCGGAATACCTATAAAAATAAGACCTACCATGAGCAAAAGCCACTGTACGGTATCCGTATAAATCACGGCCTTTAATCCACCAAAAACGGTATATACCACGGCAGTAATACCCATAATTAAAACGGCCTGGTTAAGGTTGAGCGTAGGAAAGGTGGCAGAAGCCAGCTTGGCCCCGGCCAATATTTGGGCACTGGTAAAACCAATGTAACCTATGCCGGAAACTATACCGGCCACCAGGGCCACACGTTTATTAAAAAGGTGAAGGAATATTTCGGGAAAGGTGAAAAGCTGATGTTTGTTAATGAGTTTAAAAACCCGTGGAATTAAGAGAACGGCACTAAGCCAGGCACCGATCAGGCCGGTAAACAACATCCAACTCCCGGCCAGGCCAATGGCAAAACCTAAACCTCCCAAGCCGATGGAGAAGCCACCGCCCACGTCTGTAGCTACTACACTAAGTCCTATATGCAGGCTGTTCATGGAACGTCCTCCCACATAGTAATCATCAATATCTTTGTTCCTGCGCATGAAGTAGAAACCTACTCCCAGCATTCCCACTAGGTAAACAATAAATATGATGAGATCTACCGTGCTGATCAAAACAGTCACAAATATGAAAACATTTACGCGCTTATCCCATTTTAAAGCTTCTTAATGATTGCCCATGAGCCATAGAATTCTATTTTGGTTTTGGATAATAGCCTGTCTCACGGCCTGTAAATCATTGGATTCTCACTACCAGGTAAAAAGCTACGAGGTAATGGAACAGCAGCTTTCTTTCCCGATGCGGTATCAGCAAAACGATAAGGCAGAAAACGTGGCTATAGTAGTGCCTTCTCCCCATACGCGTTTCAACTACCGGGATAATGACATTATTAAATTACTGCGTAGAAAGGACTATGCCGTGGTAATTGCACCCACCGTGGAAGATGTTCCGCAGCTCACCCTCGACTATTGGGCCACCGGCCTTTCGGCTGCCTATTATAAAATGGGTGCCGATTCATTATTACCGGTAAAGGTTAATCAGCTGGTCTTGATCGGTTTTGAGGAAGGTGGGTACCTGTTACCTTCGTTGGCCCGGTTGCTGGAAGCTGACACCTATATAGCCATCAACACCGGTCCTCACAGTCCCCTTAGGGAGTTGTTGATAGCCCTGGAAGACACCACTATATCAACCGAACCTTTTCAAAAAGCCTACCAGGCCATCGATGAGCAAGAGTTACTGCTCAAAACTACCCGGTTGCTGGAAAATCCTTACCAGGAGGTTTTTTTAGGAGATCGCCCTAATGCGTATTGGTTGTCTTTTTACCAGGACCCTACTTATCCACGTTTGACTTCCGGTTTTAACAAGGGGCATTACCTGATATTTGAAAACTATCCGCTGATCAGTGCAAACAACCGCGTTCTATTGCAAAGTGCTTTACCCAAAGAACCGCAACGTAAAGTAAATTTTGCTGCGCTGCCCGGTACCGGAAATTTAAGATCGGAAGAAGAAATGGAACGGTTAAAGCAAAAAGTAGAGGCTATTCTTAACAGCCTTCACTGATCTTATTCACCCGCCTTTCATGGCGGCCTCCCTCAAATTCGGTTTTTAAAAAGGCATCCACTATTTCCAGGCCGGTATTTTCCTCAATAAAACGTGCGGGCAGTGCCAATACATTGGCATTGTTGTGTTGGCGGGCCAGCTCTGCCAGTTCTGTGTTCCAACACAAAGCCGAACGGATTCCGCGGTGTTTGTTCACCGCCATATTAATACCGTTACCGCTACCACAAATCACTATACCCAGGTCGGCCATTCCAGAGGTAACATCATTAGCAACCGGGTGAGCGAAGTCAGGATAATCCACACTATCGGCAGAATGGGTACCGAAGTCCTTTAATTCCACCTTACTTTTGTTCAAATGCTCCTTAACCTTTTCCTTGAGTTCAAAGCCCGCGTGGTCCGCACCGATTGCAATTTTCATACGTGTTGATATGTGTTAATAAATTTTGAACGGCTTTTTAAATCAAGCATTTACAATTAACAGCTTTCCTTAAGCCAATATTACGGCAGTGTTAATTAAATTTTAAAAACAACGCTTGACTTTGTCAGCAATAATTTGAATATGATCATTTTTTCCGGCTACGCTTCCACATCTGTCAAAATTTTTAGGCTTGTTTTCAACCTTGCACAAGGCAGATATTAACCGAGTGGCCGGTAAATATTTTTCAAAAATACATTCTTCACAAGGCTTCCTAACAATTGTTAGCTAAATTCGTTTGTAATTGTAATTGAAAGCATTAAGACAGCGTTATTGGCTTATAATTTGTTCAAAAGCATTCAAAGCTTACAAAAGCAACCCTCCGGTAGATTTTTTATCCAAGGAATTAACCGGACATTATCACTACTATAATTGAAATTTTAAAAAAGAAAGGAATTATATGTTATTAAGAAACCTTCTGATCCTGTCCTTTTTCCTGAGCTGTTTTATTTCGACCGCCCAGGAAGAAGACAGTTTGAAGTACACGGTGTATTACTATGAGGGAGGTGCCAAATCCAGTGAAGGCTATTTGAAAGACGGAAAACCGGAAGGTTACTGGAAAAGTTATTACCGCAACGGAAATTTAAAAGCGGAGGGCAATCGAAAAAACTTTTTATTAGATGGTCCCTGGCTGTTTTATACCGAAGAGGGAAAGAAAAAACAGGAGATCAACTATAAGGAAGATCGTAAGGACGGCTTACGTAAAACCTTTAAGGAAGGCCAGGTTATTAAAGAAGAGCCCTTTGTAGCCGACCAAATACAAGGTTTTGCCCGCGAGTATTACGAAGGTAGTGGTGAGTTACACCTGGAAATACCCTACGTGGACAATCAAAAAACCGGTAAGGGTTACGAATATTCCAAAGACGGGCGCATTATAACCCTGCTCACGTATAAAGCGGATGTGCTTACTAAAAAGCAACCCGTTAACCGTATGGATCAACAAATGCAAAAACAGGGCATGTGGATGACCTTTCACGGCAACCGCGCTATCCATACGGAAGGGCCTTACGTGAATGATCTCCGCAACGGTTACTGGAAGTATTACGAAGGCAATGGTAACCTTATAAGGGTTGAAAAATGGATAATGGGCGTATTGCAGGAAGGAGCTGAAGAGGTAGCCAAGGTGGAGATTAAGCGGGAGATTAATCCGCAAAGTGGAAAGCTGGCCTTCAAAGGGGCTTATCGCAATGGTAAACCCGAAGGTGTGCACCGCAGGTATGACGATGAAGGGAATGTAACTTCCTCAAAAATTTACGAAAATGGTGTGGTGCTTTACGAAGGTATTGTGGACGAACAGGGCCGTAAGCAAGGTCCCTGGAAAGAGTTTTATACCGATGGAGTTTTAAAAGCTGAAGGCAGTTATAAGGACGATATTAAAGTTGGGGAGTGGGTGTATTACTACCCTAACGAAGAGGTGGAACAAACCGGTAATTACCAGGATGGTTATCCCAATGGCTTATGGGTTTGGTATTACCCGAGCGGGCAAACCTGGCGTGAAGAGGAATTTTTCCGGGGAAAAGAAGATGGGCTTTCTATCGAGTATAGTGACACTGGAACCGTAATAGCCAAGGGAAATTACATTGAAGGTTTGAAGGATGGAGAATGGTTCCTGCAAGTGAACGATCATAAGGAAGCCGGTAAATACTTTGACGGGTTGCGAAACGGAAAATGGGTACATTACTATTTTGGAAATGATGAAAAGGTTCGCTTTGAGGGAGCCTTTGAAAATGGATTAGCCAATGGTTTACATACCTACTTTTATGAAAATGGTAATGTAGAAAGAAGGGGGCGTTATGCTGGTGGCGAAAAAGAGGGAGTATGGGATTACTTCAATGAAAATGGCGATAAGATTGTGACCATAGAATATGAGAACGGTAAGGAAGTAAAGTATAACGGTGAAAAAATAAAATACGGCCGCAGGCTGGAGCGCATAATGGCTAATGAAGGGGAGGAAGAAACCGGTACGGAAGAAAAGGGAGGCTAAAGGAAGCAGGTATTGAAAACTTATGAATCGCTTTGTGTTTCTTTGCACAAAGCGATTTTTTTATGGCCGGTTATCCCCGACAATTAGGAATGTGGAAAGAACTCGATCGGGAGGTTCGTTACAACAATCCCTGGATAGAAGTTACTGAAAGCCGGGTGATCAATCCCAACGGTGGAAAAGGTATTTATGGAGTAGTACACTTTAAGAATCTCGCGATTGGTATTATTCCGCTGGACGAGGAAAACAATACCTGGATAGTAGGGCAAGAGCGTTTTCCTTTCAACGGTAAATTTACCTGGGAAATTATTGAAGGTGGCGGACCTTTGGAGATAGATCCGGAAGAGTCGGCCAGGCGTGAATTGCTGGAAGAAGCGGGCCTCAAAGCTCAATCACTGGAATTGATCCAGGAGATGGATCTCAGTAATTCTGCCACGGATGAAAGAGCGTTGATTTACGTGGCAAGAGGCCTGAGCCAGCACCAGGCAAACCCGGATGAAATGGAGAAGCTGCAGGTAAAAAAACTTCCCTTCGCTGAGTTATATCAAATGGTAATGGAGGGTACCATTACGGATAGCATGAGTGTAACGGGAGTACTCAAGCTTAAGCTGTTGCTGGAAGGCAATGCCTTGAAATAAAAGAGCCCCAATTTTAAATTGAGGCTCTTCAAAAAGTTGTGTACTACTGTGATTATGGATTCAGGGGCACCTTTTGTAAGCTGATTTCTTCAATCACCAACTCTTCATCCGTGGGCTTTCCTTTTCTGCGGATATCTACATCCAATTTACCATTGAATTTAGAGAGGTCGATCTCATCACTCACGTCAAAAGTGAAAGAGCTGGACATTTTATCCCCATGTTGGTGACCATCGTGATGGCCATGTTCCTTGGCGTGATGTTCCGCCCCGAAAAAGGTCATAATACCGGCCAGGTTTTCTTTGCTCACAATGTCCTCCTCTACGCCCTGTTCACGTATGTAAACCTCGTAGGAGTGGTTGGGCTCACTTTTAAAGGAAACGTGAATGGTTAACAGTAAAACATATTCTGCCTGATCAGATTTAAGCACCATCTTTTCCTTTTTGGCACTGAGGTCCACGGCAAACTGACTACCCTTTTGCCCTACTCTCTTTTTAGGTTTGGCGGAAGCAATCACTTCCGGTTCCTGATCTTCCTGAAGGTTGGTTTCAATACTGGTAAGCAATGGTTTTACATCAAAAGCATCGTAGGTATAATCCATTTTATTAAAGGCCATATCATAGGCCTCGGCTACGGTGAGTTCTATTTTGTTACCGTTTTCATCAAAGAAGGTATAACCCCAGGGTTTAGCTTCCAGGGCTTCTAAGCTGGGCCGGGCTCCGTTAGGAGAGTTCTCCCACTTCTGCCACAGGTAATCGATATTGGAGTGGTGCAACCAAAAAATAGGATCAAAGGCTGCCGAGGAAACCTCGGCCATGAGGCCGTCCCGGTCTTCCTGGTAAATCTCGTTCCAAACCACAATTTTGGCGTAAGCACCACCAATATAATTGTGCATGGCTCCGTGCGGGGCTTTATCAATATTTTTATTGAAAATGCTGAAAATTCGGTTCTCAAAAAGATCGGTTACATCCAGGTTTTGATCCATAAATGAGCCGATTGGGTAGCCTTCGTTTAAACTGTCTAAACGAGCCGAAGCAAACAGGCTGGTATTTTTATCACGGAACGGGTCGGGCATCTTGCGATAAGCCATATTGGTATAATCCCAGTATGGCAGGGCAAAATCAGCCTTACCCGAATACTTGCGGATTATGCGCTCCAGGTAATAAATGTAAAGGCGGTGCCAGATTAAAAAGTGTAATTCCGATCCCGGTGCGTGGGTGCAGTTCATCCAGGCCGTCATGGCCTGTGAAGAATCCTGGTACTCCGGGCACAAAGGATTTCCGTTGGGAACGGTATTGGGTACCCAATGCATGGCACCTTGGTAATACCAGCTAACGGGTTCTGTGCAGGGCATGTCGCGCAGTTTGACAAAAGCGGTGTTCATGGCCGCTAAATCGGAACTGGCAGCCGGGCTCTGCGCATTTCTGCGAATGTAGGTAGTACCAGATTCTTCGGCTACTTCTTCCGTTTCGGTTGTTTCATCCGTAGTATCGGAAGGAGGGTTTTGACAAGAGCTCATCCATAGGCCTAGTATAAAAGCCAGGCTTAAGGGCTTAAGAATTTTAAATTTCATGGTTTGATTAATTTTTGATTGCCCTAAATTAAATCAATTATGAATAAAATAAAGCCTTCGGTTACTATTGAAAGTATATGGATTGATTTTTAGGGTAGGTAATCTGGTAGGAAATCACCTGGGTCTTTTTTTCGCTGGGTGGCAGCGATAATCTCCACTTGATAATCCCGCTCTTGGGTTCCAACTTCCCTCCGCTCAGTTCGTTCACCTTTACCTCGATATCCTCGTTTTGTGAAACAGGAATCTGATCGCGCAGCACCAAATTTATAGAAGACTTTTTGGTATTGCGAACCTCTATTTTCCAGGTATAATTATCGGTTTTTTTGGTGCCGAACAATGATTTTTCCTGTTTACTGTAAATGCGCGTACGTTCTACCACCACATTTTGATCACGTCCCAGTGAAAGCTGTAAAGTATCATCCGGATTAGCGGTATTGAGAGCAGCTTTACCTACGTAAGTGTTGTTATTGAAAAGCGATACTTCTCCGGGCAGCAAATCGAATTGTTCCCAATTGTACACTTTGGCAATGAGGAAGGCATCTTTATCCAGCCGGGGTTTGGCGTGGTATTCATACTTGGCCGGCAGTTGAAGTTCCCGCAGTACCACGGTGGCCGGTGAAGTACTGGATGCTATATTTTGCCTGCGGTTTACCGTATATTCCTGCTGAGTCAAATTCTGGCTAACGTTAAATTGCGGGTAGGTGGCTCCCGGCTCAGCTATTTGAACGGCATCGGCTTCAAAGGCTACGTTGGCATTGCGTGTATCTACTGATCCGCGAGATCCACGAATATCAAGATAGTATTCACTGTTGTTAAAATTTACATACCAGGGATTCATATAGGGTACCTGGGCTCCCTGGGTGGGATTGCCGGTGGCCAGCGTTAAATCCACATCGTTCCAATCTTCACCACTTTGTTGGTTGATTACCGCTTTATGGGTTAACTCCACCGGTTGATCCAATTCGTTTACCCTTGCATCATAAGTGCTGTACCATGAAACGGAACTCACCTGGTAGGTAAGGTCAAAGCGGAAATTAGTAGTGCGGGGAACTTCAACATTTACCCATACCTGTGAGGTAAGTTTATTAAAGGCCTGGCGTTCTTCCTGAAGCTGCCTTTGCACGCGGTTTCTTTCTTCCGAGAGTTTTTTCTTTTTGCCCGCCAACTCAATGAGTTCCAATTTAATTTCTTTTATTCTCCTACTGAAAAAGGAGGCTACCTGTGAGAGTTGCTGTACGTTTAAAACGGCCTGTTCGCCACCAATTTTTTGATTGGCCAATATCATATTCTGTTCTGCGGTAAGGGACTCTTCCCCGGCACTGATCAGTTGTAATTCCCGGCTCAGTTCCTCCAATCTGTCCTGTAACTTTACCAGTCTCTCGGGTAAATTTTCTTCGCTCAAAAAATTGTTTCGAGTACTGATGGATATAATGGCCAATTGTTTATCAGATTTAAACTGTACTGAGTTGGCTTGTAATTCCTGCGGTAAATAGGGAAATACCAGGTTATGGTTTCCTGCGGCCAGGGTAAGTGTGGCACTGCGGGTTACCTGGGCACCGTTGAGAAAAACAGTGGCCTTATCTATTTTGGAATTGACTTCAAAATTTTCCTGGGCTAAAGAAAGGCTGGCACAAAAGAGCAGGGCCAGCAAAAAAAGATTCTTCATGGTATTGGTTTTGCGTTTCCATAGTACAACTTCCCGGCCAATTTCGGAAGGATAGTTCAATACAGACGAAGAGGCTCCACCAAAGGTTGCTTTTAACCGGCTTGGTGCTGAACCGGTGCCGTGCGTTTAACACTGCTGCGGTTACCGATATTCCATAGCAGGATAATAAGAAGCAGTATGCCCACTTGGGCTAAAAAGGTTTCCCAGGTGGGATACAAACCAATCCAGTCTAGCCGGAGATTGAAAGGCATGGTACTTATGCTGATGGTACCGGCTTCCTGTATGGCATGAATACCTTTACCTACCAATACCACGGCCAGGAAGGATATAATGATGGAGGAGTATTTAAAAAGTTTAGTGATGGGTATTTTTTTGGAATATTTCAGCAGCAAAACAGAAATTACGGCCAAAGCAGCAAAGGCAAATACAATTCCTCCACCAAATGCTAAACGGTGGCTTTCGCCTATTTCAAGGTTGAGGGCCGAAAGAAACAGTACGGATTCAAAAGCCTCTCGGAAAACCACCAGGAAAGAAAGTAGCGCCAGTCCAAACATATTCTCCTTACGAGCCAGGGCCTGAATGCGGTTTTTAACATAAGCCTGCCACTTACCGGCCTTGGATTTACTGTGCATCCAAAAACCCACGTAAAGCAGTACGCCTACTGCAAAAAGAGCGATAGCACCTTCCATAATTTCTCTTTGCGCTCCGCTAAAGGTGAAGAATCGATCGGCCGCCAACCACAACAATATACCTGAAAGTATGGCTGAAACCCACCCGATATGCACCCACGTGGCGGCATTGGGAAGTTTTAAGGCACGGATAATACCGAGTATGGTAATAATTACCAGGAAAGCCTCCAGGCCTTCCCTGAGGATGATGGAACTGGATAATAAAAAGGACAACCAGCCGGAAAAGGAACGTTCGGAGAGAATAAGTTGCGCTTTATCTAAAAGGCTGATATTGCTTTGTGCTAATTCCTGTACCACACGTGCTTCTTCGTCTCCCTCGATGGCGCTGCGCATTTGAGCCAACTCATGTTCCAGTTGAGCTACAAAACTCGCATCATTCGCCCTCAATTGAACCTCTACCGGTTCCACCCCTTCCAGGTAAGCCGTTAAGGCCAGTGTGCGGGCCTCTTCACGATTACCGGCTGCGTAGGCTTCTGCGGATGATATTATAAGACGTTTAGCCTTATCCAGGTAATTTCCTTCTTTATCCTGAGCTAACTCTTTAGGGAACAAGCGAAGCGCAGAAATGGTGGAAGGTCGGGCCGGGTCAATCTGCAATTGCTGCTGTAATTCACGGTTGTCCAACGAAGCCAGCATTTCCAGGTTAAGGGCTCCGCTAATATCATTTTTTACCAGGGCAGGGTCCACGTTTTGCCCTTGATGAGGTAAACTCATTACGTAAAAAGCAAGGTCCCACACTTCATCATCATTCAATTCATTAAAAGCCCGCATTCCAGTGTTTTCAACACCCAGACGGATGGTATTATAAGCCTGGAAAGGCGAAAGTCCGTTGGCTTTATCAGCATCATGAAAATTGGTAGGTAAGGGTTCCAGGCCTGTTGCCAACGGTCCGTCACCTTTACCTTGTGAACCGTGGCAGGACTGGCAGTGCAGGGCAAAAAGTTTTTGACCATTATGTAGGGAAGGCCAACGCTTAGGGGCTATTTCCAACTGGTAATGACTAATGATTTTCTGTTTGATGCCGTTGGAAACGCTACTCACTTTATCAATGGTAGCTTTATCAGCCACTAATTTTTGAAGTAATATGAGATCGGACTGTATTGAGGCAGGGGTTTTTTCGCCCAACTCAATAATGGTTTGAGCAAATTCATTCATTTCCTGATATTCAGCAGCACTTACCACTTTGCCGTTTTGCACAGCCATGGAATAATCCACCGCAATGTAGTCCAACAGGTGAACCATCATGCGGGCATGCTCAGCTTTGCCAAAGGCTAAAAGAGTAAAACTTAAAGAAAGTAAGAGGCTGATCAATAACTTGTTAGCACTACTAAAACCCAAAACTATTTATTTAGACCAATTAAAAATAGAGGACAAATATAAGGCATAAACCACTTACTCAATAAGGGATTGTACAAATATCAGATTGAGGACGAAAAAAGCGATTAAAGCTTGCTTACAAAACGACTGTTATTTTTATAGAAACGCCAGGGTAAGTGAGCATCGTCCCCGGCATAATCAATACCGATCCGGGTGGTCACGGTGATATTTTCATCGGGAACTTTTGGGGTCATGGTTTCCAGCCAAATCATCTCACCATCCAACTTTTCTCCATAGTGAATATGTTGAATGCCCAATGCCTTACTCATATTACCCGGCCCGGATGATAAACGGGGACTCACTTCTTGAAGCTTTCGCCTTTGTAACATTATTTCCTTACCATGGGTGGGCTCTATGGCCCGGATGAGAACCGCATCAGCCTTTTCTTCCAGATTGGTAATAATGTTGAACAGATGGTGGATGCCGTAACACAAATACACATAAGCTACACCTCCACGTTGATACATAATGTCGGTGCGCGGGGTTCTTCTTCCGGCATGGGCATGACAAGCTTTGTCGCCCCAGCCCCGGTAGGCTTCCGTTTCGGTAACAATACCGGCTGAAAAAACACCATCGATACAAGTACATAGCTTCTTACCGATCAGGTCTTTGGCAAGAAAAACCACATCATCCTGTTGGTAGTATTTTAAAGGTAGCTTGGACAAAACTCAATCCCAGGTAGGAGCAAATTCAGGGTCAATGAAACGTTTGTTGCGGGATTGAAGGTCCGAAATCTGAACCATCTCTTCCTCGGTAAGGTGAAAATTGAAAACGTCAAAGTTTTGTTTGATGCGATACAATTGTGATGACTTAGGAATAGCGACCACATCTTTTTGCTGAACAAGCCAGCGCAAAGCAACCTGGGCCGGTTTTACCTTGTGCTTCAAGGCGATGTTTTTCAAAATTTCAATATCCACAATCTGGCCCTTGGCCAAAGGAGCGTAGGCGGTTGCAAAGCATCCCATACTGCGGGTTTTGGCCAGTAGTTTATCCTGGTTCAAAAAAGGGTGGTATTCAAATTGGTTACAGGCAATATCCACACCCCGGGCTTCTACTTTTTCCAGGAGATCAACGGTAAAATTACTAACCCCGATAAGCTTACAATACCCTTTATCCTGGGCTCTTACCAATTGATCCAGCGATTCGTTAAGGGGAATATTTTTATTGGGCCAGTGGATAAGCAGTAAATCCACATAGTCCTGCTTCAGTTGCTTTAAGCTTTGCTCCACCGAGGGTAAAAAACGGTTTTCGTTAAGGTTGGTACCCCATACCTTGGTGGTAATGAAAAGGCGATCGCGGGGTACATTTGCGGCCCCGATCACTTTACCAATAACATCTTCGTTCTGGTACATTTGGGCAGTATCGAAATGGCGGTAGCCAACGTCCAAAGCAAACTCAAGTACACCAATGGCCTCTCTGCCGGTAAGGTTGAAAGTACCGAAACCTAGCTTGGGAATCCAGGAGCCATCTTTTTTGATATAATCCATGTAATTGTGGAAATTAAGTACTTAACCCAATACAGCCCTAAATGTTGGGATAATAAGCTGAAAAGGCAATATAAAAAAAGCCACCAGCAATGTGCTGATGGCCTTAAAAGTAAAAGGATTATGCAAGCAAAAAACTTATTCCTTTATAAAACGCGTTGTACTGCCTTCCTCATCAACCAGGAAATACGTTCCTTTTTTAAGACTACTGATATCCACGTGTTGGCCAGGCTCATAATCCACGGCAAAAACGTCACTACCCTTCACATCCCTGATAATAAGTTTAGCGGGTTCGTTAAGGTTAAGATCAATAAAATCCCCGGCCGGGTTAGGATATACGGTCAGGCTGGGAACGGCCACATTTTCCTCTACATCGAGGTTATTCGTGCTGCGCTCATAGGAAAAGCCTCCTTGACCACCCTGTCCTCCTGAAGCCCAGGAAAGAAATTTAATATCAATGTAAATGTTTTCACTAATGAGGTGGAGCACCATATCCTGCCCTACTATGCTGGGTGGCGAACTGCCATTGGTATTTTCCCAACTATCAAAAGTGAGGTTCGAAAGGTTTGCGGTAGTACCAAAGGCCCACTCGGTATCGTCAGGACTAACAAAGTCTGTATAATCAACCTCTGTTTTGATGTTGAAAATACCCTTGTTGTTGGCTCTTGTAATCCACACATTAGGTGTAATGCGATCTTGATTGACCGCCAGGGTCCAGTCGGCACCATCGGCTTTGGTAAAGGTTAATTTGGTGCCACTCCAAATAACCTGGGCGAAGTAAGCCTGGCTGATAAAAATACATACCAGGGTAAATAAAGTAATTTTTGTTTTCATTGAAATAGGAGTTTAATATTCATGGTAAAGGTAAATTATCTACATATATAAATAGTAGGGGAAAATTTCTCTAAGATAAATAAAAAGAGGGGGTTAAGCACAAAAAGGAAAAGGGAGCCGAAGCTCCCTTTTTCAATAGATCAGAAAGAGGTTCCGAGCGGATTCGAACCGCTGTAGATGGTTTTGCAGACCACTGCCTAGCCACTCGGCCACGGAACCGTAAGGAGGCGCAAAGATAGCCATTATCTTTTGCGCGTCAACACCACGCTTACACTATCTACATCTCCGTTAATAGGAGGGTACAGTTTGGAAAGTTTTATACGGGCTTTTTGTACCTTATCCATTTCTTTTAGCAGGCGGTCAAGAATACGGTGCGCCACAGTTTCGATAAGCTTAGCCCGTTGGGTCATTTCTTCTTTTACAATACGGTTGATAATCACATAGTCCATGGTATCGTCCAGACTGTCCGTTTGGGCGGCCCTGTGCAAATTACCCCAAACGGTAATATCCACCCGGTAGTCCGTGCCTATCCTGGCCTCTTCATCCAGGCAGCCGTGGTAGCCGTACAGCTTAATGCCTTCAACAACAACCTTATCCATAACTTAAGTGGGCAGTTTGTCGAGAGCGGTTTGCATGCGCTGCACCGTTTCTTGCTTACCTAGTATGGAACAAACCTCAAACATGGAGGGCCCCATACCCAAACCGGTAACAGCCAGGCGAAACCCGGGACCAACTTTTCCAAAGCCCAGATTGTTTTCCTGCAGGTAGGTTTGGAAAGTGGTTTCCAATGATTCGGCATCGAAAAACTGTAAAGTTTCAAAGCGCTTTTTCAGCTCCTCAACGTGTAGGCGCGCTTCAGCGTTCCATTTTTTGTTCACGGTTTTCTCGTCATACGAAACCGGAGCATGGAAAAAATAAGGCCCTTCTTCCAACATATCCTGTATAAAATAGGCGCGCTCTTTCATCAACTTGGCCACTCGCATAGCGTATTCGTGACTTACCTCAATACCGGCAGCGTCCAGTTCCTTCTGAAACAAAAGGCCCAGTTGCTCATCGGATTGTGCCCGCAGGTATTGCTGGTTGAACCAGCGGGTTTTATCATGATCATATTTAGCACCAGCCTTATTAACCCGTTCCAGGCTAAAGGAATCAATAAGTTGCTGCATGGTAAACAATTCCTGGTCAGTACCGGGGTTCCAGCCTAAAAGGGCCAGCATATTCACAAAGGCATCGGCAAAGTAACCTTGCTCCCTGTAACCGGAAAAAATATCTCCGCTTTCAGGATTACGCCATTGTAACGGAAAAACGGGGAACCCGAGGCGGTCACCGTCCCGTTTACTCAGTTTACCGTTGCCATCGGGCTTTAACAATAGGGGAAGGTGTGCAAACTGCGGGCGAAGGTCCTCCCAGCCTAAGTAACGGTATAGCAAAACATGTAAAGGAGCAGAGGGTAACCACTCCTCACCGCGGATGACGTGCGTAATATCCATCAGGCGGTCATCTACAATATTGGCCAGGTGATAGGTGGGCATACCATCGGATTTAAAGAGGACCTTATCATCCATATTATTGGTATTTACAGATACCCAGCCTCGCACCATATCCTGGAGTTTTACCTCCTCGTTGCGGGGCAGTTTGATACGAATAACGTAGGGCTCTTCATTATCCAGCCGTTGTTTAACCTCGGCCTGCGAAAGCGTAATTGAATTTTTCATACTACCCCGGGTAATATGATTGTATTGCCAGTTAGGCGTACCGGCCTGTTTGGCCAGCTCCCGCATACGGTCTAACTCTTCGGCCGTATCGAAAGCGTAATAAGCATGGCCGTCTTCTATCAACTGATCGGCATATTTGCGATAGAGGCTCTTTCTTTCGGACTGGCGGTAGGGGCCATAATTACCACCAAAACCCTGTCCCTCATCCGGCATAATGTGGCACCATTTTAGTGCTTCAATAATATAGTCTTCGGCACCTTCAACGTAACGGGTTTGGTCCGTGTCTTCGATACGAAGCACAAAATCGCCACCATGTTTTTTGGCAAACAGATAATTATAAAGGGCGGTACGTACGCCACCCATATGTAGTGGCCCGGTTGGGCTTGGTGCAAAACGGACTCTCACTTTACGCTCACTCATTGGTGTAGTTTTCTTTAAGGCGGCAAAGATAATTATCTTATTAGGCTTTGTACCTTTGATAGGAAGCAATTAGAGGGACTGTAGCGCGTTAGGATTTCAGTAAGCAAGAAAATGACAAGAATTAAGGAAGAATTACGATTAAAGCTGGATGCCTTTATCCGGAAATACTACCAAAGCAAACTACTGCGCGGGGGAATGTATTTTTTAGGCCTGGGCATACTGTATTTTTTGGCGGTTGCCTTTTTAGAGCACCTTGGTAATTTTAGTGGTAACGTGCGCTTGGGCTTACTGTTGGCCCTGATCGGAGGCCTGGCTGCAATACTTTTTATTTATATTATAACACCGTTACTAGGGCTGTTCCGGTTGGGTAAGCACCTCAGTTATCAAAAGGCAGCACATATTATCGGTGCCCATTTTCCTGAGGTAAGTGATAAAATTACCAATACCCTCGAGTTATCCACCCTTACGGATTCGGAAAACCGGCTGATACAGGCCAGTATTGAACAGAGAATCCAGAACTTGAATCCGATACCTTTTACAGGTGCAGTGGATTACCGCGAAAACCTGAAGTACTGGCCCATTTTAGTGGTGCCCACTTTTTTGTTTCTTATCATATTGGTTAGCGGGCAATGGGGTGCTATTTCAGAAAGCAGCAAGAGGATTGTAGAATACCGCAAGGAGTTTACACCGGAGGCACCGTTTCAATTTATGCTGCTAAATGAGAGTCTGAAGGTAGAGCAGGGCGAAGACCTGAACCTGCAACTGACCTTTTGGGGAGAAAGTTTACCGGAAAGCGCACAGTTTATTTCAGACATCGGCAATGGACGCTTTGTAAAGAATGGTGCCAACCGTTTTGAATACCGCCTTGAAAACGTAGAGAAAAGTTTCCGCTTTAATATTTACGCCAATGGCTTTGAAAGTAAGAGTTATGAAGTGGAGGTATTGGCTGTACCCAAGGTGCGTTCTTTTGCGGTGCGGGTAGTCCCCCCGGCCTATACCAAGGTGCCTCCATTTACCACCGAAATGAAATCGGTGATTGATGTTCCCGAAGGCAGCCGCTTGAGTTGGAGCCTGAAGGCCGAGGCTACCCGGGAAGCTATTTTGAAAACCAATGATACCAGCTACGCCTTTAGCAGCGAGGAGGAGGGTAAGTTCAGTTTGCAACAAAGGGTGATGAATAATTTCAGTTATCGCTTACTTACCCGCAACCAGGCTTTGGAAAAGCAAAGCTCTACCGATAACGTAATAAGTATTATTAAAGATGAATACCCGGAAATCGGGGTGGAGATACAAAGTGATAGTTCGGTGAGCAATGTTCTGTTTTACAAAGGGCAAATTAGTGACGATTATGGGTTTAGCCGGCTGGAACTAATGGTAGAGGAAGGCCAGAAGACCGTGTTGCAACAAGGCCTGGATATCAATAAATCAAATATTAGTCAGCTTTTTTCCGGGGTTTTAAGTTTGGATTCTCTTTCCGGAAAAGGAAGGAATCTGCGGGTGTTCTTCCGGGTTTGGGATAATGATGGCGTCAATGGTGCCAAGTCCGCAGTTTCAAGTGCTTATCAGTTGAAAATCAGAAGCGTAAGAGAGAAAAGAGAGGAGGTGGAAAAGCAGTTTCAAAGCTATTTTTCAGAACGCCAGGAGATGGAGAAGATGAGTGAAGAGCTGCAAAAGCAAATGGAGGCCCTTAAGGCCAAAATGATGAATAGTAAGAAGGCCGATTGGAAGGATAGGGAGCGTTTTAAGGAATTAATGGTAAAGCAACAGCAACTACTGGAAAGGCAAGCTGAATTGGAAAAAGAGCGTAAGGAACTGCAACAAAAAGAAGAAAAGGTTGACCCCAGGAAAGAGGAAATAAAGGAAGAAGAAAAGAAAATTGAAGACTTGTTGGACAAGGAGAAACAAAAGGAGCTGGAGGAACTGATGAAGGACATTGAGAAGCTGATGGACAAGCTGAATATGGAGCAGCTACAGGAGAAACTGGAGCAAATGGAGCAGATGAGCGATCAGAATCAACGCAATGAGGAGCGTATTGATGAGCTGCTGAAGAAGTTGCAGTTTAAGAAAGATGTCTTGAAGGAAGCGGAAAAGCTCAGTGAGATGGCTGAAAGAATGAAGGAGTTATCGCAGAAATCTGAAAATAGTGAAGAGGAAGCCAAGGAGCAGGCGGAAGTGAGCAAGCAGCTGGAAGATAGCCAGAAAAAGATTGAGGAACTGAAAAAGGAGAACCCGGAATTTGCGGAGGAAACGGAAAAGCAGGAGTTGGGGCAAAAGCAAGAGGAGACGGAGCAGAATATGCAAGACGCTTCGGAGCAATTGAACAAAAATCAACAGCAAAAGGCCAACGAAAGCCAGGAGAAGAGCGGGGAGAATATGGAGCAAATGAGCGAGATGATGATGCAATCTATGATGCAGATGGAAGGGGCGCAGCACCAGGAGGACATGAAAACCCTGCGCCAGATATTGGAGAATTTAGAGACGCTATCTTTTAACGTAGAAGAACTGAGTGAACTGAGTAAAAAGTCAGGGAAGAGCGACCCGCTTTACCGTAAGCTACTGGTTGATCAAAAGCGCCTGCAGGACGGGACGAAGGTTATCGAAGATAGTTTGATGGCTTTGGGAAGCCGGGTACCGGAGATAAAGGAAAAGGTTTATGAGGAGCTGGACGCTATTAAAACCAACCTGGATAAAAGTATTCAAACTCTGGAGGAGCAGAACGGGGGACAAGCCGCGGCTTATCAGCAATTTGTTATGACCGCAGCAAACAATCTTGCGCTGTTATTGGATGAGGCTTTGCAACAAATGCAAATGCAAATGGCCAGTAAAATGCAAGGCAGCCAAACCTGCCAGAAACCGGGATCGGGAAAGCCGAGCATAAGCAATATGCGTAAAATGCAGAATGAACTGGCTAAACAAATGGGTGAGATGAAGCAGGGAAAGAAGGAAGGTGAGAGCCAGCAAAAGGGTAAAGGAAGGGACGGAAAGGAGATCGTGGAAATGTTGAGCCGCCAGGAGCAAATAAGAAACCAGCTACAGGAATACATGGAACAGGAGGGAACGGAAGGTAACCAGGGCAACCTGAAAAAGGCCCTGGAAGAAATGGAGGAACTGGAAAGAGACCTGCTGGACGGCAATATACGGCCGGAAACCCTCAAGAGAATGCAAGAGATAGAAACACGTTTGCTCGAATCGGAGAAAGCGGAACTGGAGCAAAAGCAAGACGAGAAAAGAGAGTCAAAGACGGCTGAGGATAAGAACCAAACCTATCAAAAGGAGCTGGAAAAATACCTGAAAGAAAAGCAGGGACAAAAAGAGAGTATCTACACCTCACCAATAAACATGAAAAGGTACTATAAGTCACAAAGCAATCAATTTCTGAATCAGGAGTGATACAGTTTAATAATCTTCCGGAGGAGGAGTGGTTAGAGAATGTGGAAACCCTTAAAAGCTGGCTGTATCAAATCGCCAGGACACACTCTGCAGAAATAGCCAGATTAAACTACAATTTTGTAAGCAAGGAGGAAATACTGGCCATTAACTGGCAGTACTTAAAGCACGATTATTACACGGATATTATCACTTTCGGATATGCGGAGGGAGATATTGTCGAGGGTGAGGTCTATATCTGCACAGAGCAGGTTAAAGCTCAGGCGGTGGATTTTAATGCTTCGGAAAAAGGGGAGTTATTGCGTGTAATGGCGCATGGGCTCCTGCATTTGATCGGGTTTGACGATCACGAAGAGAGGGATAAGGCAAGAATGCGGCAAGAAGAGGAAAAATCACTACTTTTGCACGCTCAAATTTCTGGTAATTAAGCAATTGAGATTGTTTCACGTGAAACTTTAGTGAATGTACACGAAGGAGTATGATGTTATAGTAGTTGGAGGTGGACATGCCGGATGTGAGGCAGCGGCAGCGGCAGCACGTTTAGGTAGCAGTACGCTATTGGTAACCATGAACCTGCAAACCATCGGTCAAATGAGCTGTAATCCGGCTATGGGTGGGGTAGCTAAAGGTCAAATCGTGCGAGAGATAGATGCTCTTGGGGGGCTTAGCGGAATAATAACGGACAAGACCATGATTCAATTTCGCATGCTGAACCGAAGTAAGGGTCCGGCTATGTGGTCGCCAAGGGCACAAAGCGATCGTATGCGCTTTGCCGAGGAATGGAGGTTGGCCTTAGAAGACATACCTACCCTCGATTTTTACCAGGACATGGTTACCGGCTTGATCATAAAAAATCAAAAAGTAATAGGGGTTAAAACCTCGCTGGGCTCGGAAATATTGGCCAAATCGGTAGTGCTGACCAATGGCACTTTCCTGAATGGTCTGATTCATATAGGAGAAAAGCAGTTCGGTGGAGGCCGGGCCGGGGAGAGGGCGGCCAAAGGCATAACAGAAGACCTGGTGGATTTAGGCTTTGAGTCAGGAAGGATGAAGACCGGAACACCACCTCGTGTGGACGGTCGTTCCTTGGACTATTCCAAAATGGAGGAGCAGGCGGGTGACGAGATTCCGGAGAAATTCAGTTTTAGTAATGAGACCCAGGCGCTGAAAAAACAAAGAAGCTGCTATATTACCTACACTTCTACGGAGGTACACGATGTGCTGAGAGATGGCTTTGGCCGTAGCCCAATGTTTAACGGACAAATCCAAAGCACAGGACCCAGGTACTGCCCCAGCATAGAAGATAAGATCAATCGTTTTGCTGATAAAGACCGTCACCAGATTTTTGTGGAGCCGGAGGGTTGGAATACGGTTGAGGTTTATGTAAATGGTTTCAGCACCAGTTTGCCGGACGAAATACAGTCCAGGGCCTTGCGTTTAATACCGGGCTTTGAGGAGGTCAAGATTTTCCGTCCGGGATACGCCATCGAATACGATTACTTTCCGCCAACGCAATTGAAATATACACTGGAGACTAAATTGGTTGAAGGGCTTTACTTCGCTGGTCAGATAAACGGCACAACGGGATACGAGGAAGCTGCTTGCCAGGGATTGGTGGCGGGGATTAATGCCCATAACAAGGTTCACGATAAGGAATCGTTTGTCCTGGAGAGAGAGGATGCTTACATCGGGGTGCTTATTGATGATTTGATTACCAAAGGCACCGAAGAGCCTTACCGGATGTTTACCAGTCGTGCCGAGTTCCGGATTCTGTTAAGACAGGATAATGCGGACCAAAGGTTAACCCCAACAGGATTTAAGTTGGGTTTGGTTGGAGAAGAAAGAATGAAGAGGTTGAATGAAAAACAGACTAAGGTAAACGCTCTTGAGAAATGGCTGGATAAGGAGAGTGTAGAGCCGGGTGATATAAACCAGGTATTGGCTGCAAACGGGACAAGCCCCTTGAAGCAAAAGGTAAAAATAAACACCATACTCGCGCGTCCGCAGATAGAGATTAAGGATTTAATGGAGTATCAGCCACTGTCTAACTTTATTTTGGACAACAAGATTACCGCTGAGGAATGGGAGCAGGTAGAGATAAAAACCAAGTACCAGGGATATATTGAGAAGGAGCGGGAAAATGCGCATAAACTTTCAAAGCTGGAAGATCTGTCGATTCCTGAGAATTTTGATTACTCTAAACTTAAAAGCCTTTCTTATGAGGCCCGTGAAAAGCTGGGAAAGATAAAACCTGTAAATATCAAGCAGGCTAAAAGAATCAGTGGTGTAAGCCCCTCTGACATTAGCGTGCTTTTAGTGTATATGGGACGCTAGTTCCACGTGAAACATTAATATGGTAAATGAAAAAAATTGCCCCGTTTGCGGGGCAAGCTCTTTTAGGACGGTACGTGAAGCTCCCTATTTCAGGGGAAAAAAGGAAACCTTTACTATTCAGGAGTGCCAACAATGCAAGCTTTGGATTACCAATCCACGGCCTGATGATGATGAGTTGGGCCAGTATTATGAAAGCGAGGATTATGTTAGCCACACCGATAAAAGAGAAACACTTATTGACCGAATTTATCATTTAGTGCGAAATGTTGCGGTTAAAGGGAAAGTGAAATTGATCAATAAGTACCAACCCGAAAAAGGAAGCTTGTTAGATTATGGAGCCGGCACGGGCTTCTTTTTAAAAGCAGCCAAAGACAATGGTTGGGAAGTGCAAGGCATTGAACCGTCCGCTGAAGCCCGGAAAAATGCTGCCAAGAATCATAAGCTAGAATTGATCGATCCGGAGAAATACGATTGGACCGCTCAACAGAAAATAGATACAATCACCCTATGGCACGTTTTAGAGCACCTGCCAAACTTAAAGGAGCACTTAAGAAACTTTCATTCAGTTTTAAAAGTGGGTGGTAACCTTATTATAGCCGTGCCCAATCATGAATCGCACGATGCTATTAAATATGCCGACAACTGGGCGGCCCTGGATGTACCTCTGCATTTGTACCATTTCAAAAAACGTAACATAAATGACCTGGCAAATGAGTTCGGGTTTACGGTAAGGGAGATACGTAATATGCCTTTCGATGCTTTTTATGTAAGTATGTTGAGTGAGCGCATTGCTAAAGGTAAGGCAAACTACCTGCAGGCTATTTGGACCGGTATGGTGAGTAATTTAAAAGCTATTTCCAGCAAAAATGCCAGCAGTTTGATTTATATACTGGAAAAGCAATAAATAAGACGTTTTAAGGTCACTTGGGGCACTTCTGGACCATCAGGGTTGGCTAGCAAGAGAAATGCTCAAGGAGAGGCTATAATAAATCCAGCTCTTAAAAAACTGAATGTCAGGACTTTATCCTTAGTGTTCGTGCCATTTTAAGGCTACTATCGGTTAAAATGACCTTCGGATTGCCATTTCTGCTAATATCGTAGGAGGCCCCGTCAATTATTTCCAGGAGCACATGGCCATTTCTGGAATTTACAAAAGGAGCAAACTTTTCCAGCTCAAATTTTATTTCTGAGAAAATACTATTGGGGTGATCACTCACCAGGTAATTCAGCCCAAAGCTCTCACGGAGGGTGGAGCCACAGAAGTGGAGAAAATCCTTCAGCTTCTCTCGCTCCAAACGGCTTACTTCTTCAACCCAGGAGAGTATTTGGTGCAGGTCGGCCTTAAAACACGCTCTAACCCATGAGCTAAAGTGAATAGCGTAACCCTTATAAGCCTCCGCCCTTTTGGCGAGGTCCAAGGCTTGTGAAATATTTCCGTCTGCGAGCTTAGCGGCCACCCGGGCATTGGTAATATCTAAACCCTCATGCTCTACCAGGTAGGTGGCAATATCAGACTCTTTGTACTTGGTAACCAGCACTTTTTGGCAACGACTGGTGATGGTTTGTAAAAGTTGATCCGGGTTTTCACTAACCAATAAGAATAGAGTTTTAACCGGAGGCTCCTCAATAATTTTAAGTAGTTTGTTGGAAGCGCTATTGTTCATGCGTTCCGGCATCCAAATGATCACAAACTTGTAACCCCCGGAGTAGGATTTGAGATTGAGCTGGTTCAGGATTTCCGCACTTTCATGCACACCTATCTGGGCCTGCTTATTTTCAATCCCCAGGTACTCAAGCCACCTGAACAGGCTGAAATACCTTTCATCCTGTACTAATTGAGTCCATTCTTTTATAAAATCCAGGCTTTTTGGCTTGTCTTTGGTTTGGGCCGTCTTGGCAACCGGGTACACAAAATGAAGGTCCGGGTAGTTAAAGGAGTTGAATTGACGGCAAGAAGGGCAAGTACCACAGCTATCGTTTTCAGTCCGGTTAGCGCAGCTTATGTATTGGGCGTAGGCTATTGCCAGGGGCAGCGCACCGTTTCCTTCCGGCCCATGGAATAACTGGGCATGACTGACCCGGCCCATTGCCACGCTCTGTAATAACTTGGTTTTGAGCTTTTCATGCCCTACAATATCCTTAAACTGCATCTTAGCCTTAACTTAACTTTAAGCGGTTATTTTTGCGGTCTAATTTATTTAAAAATGAAGACCATTAGCGACCTCAATTTAAAAGACCAGCGTGTTCTGGTTCGGGTGGATTTTAATGTACCCCTTAGTGATCAGTTTCAGGTAACCGATGATACCCGTATCCGGGCTACTATACCTACCATTCACGCTATTATGAATGCTGGTGGCCGCGTAATTCTTATGTCTCATCTGGGTCGTCCTAAAGGTAAGCCAGATCCTTCCATGAGTTTAAAGCATATTGTTGCTAAGCTTGAGGAGCTGAGTGGAAAAAAGGTTCTCTTTGCAGAAGATTGTGTAGGAGAGCAAGTGGTTGAAATGTCTAAAAACCTAAAAAACAACGAAATACTTCTTCTGGAAAACCTAAGGTTTTACGATGAAGAAACGAATGGTGACCGGGCTTTTGCCGAGCAGCTTTCCAGGAACGGAGATATATACATTAATGATGCATTCGGAACGGCTCATCGAGCCCACGCCAGTACCGCAATTATTGCTGATTTTTTCCCTGATAGCAAAGCAGCGGGCCTGGTTATGGCGGCTGAAATAGATAATGTAGGAAAAGTGCTCAGGGAGCAGCAACACCCCGTAACCGCTATTGTAGGTGGTGCAAAGGTTTCTTCCAAAATTGATATTCTGCAAAACCTGATTCCTAAGCTGGATCATTTGATCATTGGAGGGGGAATGGCCTATACTTTCATAAAGGCCCAGGGAGGAAACATAGGCAAAAGCCTGGTAGAAGATGATTACCTGGAAACGGCTCGCAATATTCTAAGCTCCGCAAAGGAGCTGAACGTACAAGTTCACCTGCCTGTCGATTCGATGAACTCCGACTCCTTTTCAAACGAAGGTGAGAGAAGTGTTTCTCCGGCCGGTGAAATTGGGGAGCAACTCATGGGGCTCGATGTGGGCCCCAAAACCCTGGAAAAGCTTCGTACGGTTATAGAGTCTTCTAAAACCATACTGTGGAATGGGCCGATGGGCGTGTTTGAGTTTAGCAATTTTGAAACGGGTACCCGTACAGTGGCTCATTACATTGCGCAAGCCACGGACAATGGTGGTTTCAGCCTGGTGGGCGGTGGCGACTCCGTTGCGGCTGTGAAAAAATTTGATATGCAAGACCAGGTGAGTTACGTTTCTACCGGGGGTGGTGCCATGCTGGAATACCTGGAAGGCAAGGAGTTACCGGGTATAAAAGCGCTGGACTAGGGTAGAATCCTGAGGGCTTGGTAAAGGGTAGGTTTCAGGGATATCCATCCGAAAATAATCCTCGAGGATATCGCTGTACTTCAGAAGGTAAGTAAAAGTAAGGCTGTCTTTAAAAAGTGGTTTTTCGTAATATCCACCCCGGTATAGAAAAGGATTCAGAAAGTGAACGAAGATCATCAGGATCACCAGAATTTTGCCGAAACCAAAAATTCCACCCAGTAAACGGTTAAACAAACCCAGAGCTAAAAAACCCAGCATTTTGGTAATGGCCTTACTCAAAATAAAAACAATAACAACTACGGCCGAAAAAATGAGCAGGTAGGATAGAACGCGGGTTCCGGTTCCGGCTTCATCGATGTACTTGGAGAGTAGGAGGAAAAGGTCATCGGCAAAGGCATGGGCCACCAGGATACCACCGATAAGTGCTACTAATGATGCCAGCTCATTTACAAAGCCTTTGTAAAGGCCACGGGCCAGGCCAAAGGCCAGGGGGATAAGTATAAAGAAGTCCAGTAAGTTTAACGGGCCCATATTAGCGGCTGAAGATATAAAGGAAGCAACAAATGCTGTCAGAAGATTTAAAGGAAAATTGGGAAAGAGTAACGGAGCTATTGGCCAGAGACTTTGGTGATGGGGAAAAACCGGACTTGGATGCTGTGCTGTTTTTGATTGGCGTACAAGAGTTGGGTGCCCCTAAAAGAAGGTTTAAAAAAGATGAAAAGGTAAACCTTATGCACATTGCTATTTGTCGCGTGCTGGAGCCCTACGGTTATTATCAGTTTGAAGGTCAGGACCCGGACGGGTGGCCACACTATACTTTAAAAGAAAAGCTTCCCAACTTAAAACCGGGGGAGCAAACCGTGCTCATGAAGGAGGCTGTGGTCCGCTATTTTAAAGAAAATGAGTTGTTATAGCGTACAGCCAGGAGCCTCGGGGTCATAAGGCTCGATGTAAACAGTTTGAAATACTTCGTCATTAGGTTCCAGGCGAACGAAAGTACAACCGATGTAACTGTAGGTAACCACACCGTTGTTGCTGATATTGCGTCCTCTTGAGGCCCTTACCTGGAAAACCGCATCCCGGTCGTATTCAAAGGTAATTTCACCCCGATCGTTGGTAGAACCGGTAAATTCGAGATCACTTACAGTGCTGGGCACATATACCTCTACCAGAGCGTTTTGTATTCGGGAACTGTCTGCAAGGGTTTTTACAACTATCGTGAAATCGTACTCGGGATTCTGATCGATTTTTTCACAAGAGAAAAAGCTTATTGTTGCCAACAGAAAAGTACCGGCCACGAAAAATTTCTTCAAAATTGTACTACCGTAGATTTTCATATCCGCCTAGCTACCAGTTTGACATCCGTTTTCCTCATCATCCAGAGGTTTCATATTTACAGTAATGGTGGTTACACCCAGAACAACATCGGCAAAACCACAGCCTTTGAAATTCCCTTTTCCGGCAGAAACCTCCACCACAGCACGATTTCCGAATTCAAACTCGCCTGTTTCACCAACTTCATCAGTATAGCCGTAGTAATCCACGAAAGTGGGTTCTACAGGTGCATACACATGCACGAGCGCATTCTGAACGCTGGTGGTGTCGTTTACGGTTACCCTCACCTTTAATATGTACTCATCATCCTTCTTTGAACAGGAGAGAGAAACCATTAAAAAAAGGCCGAAAAGGGCAACTAGGGTCAGGGTTTTTTTCATTCCTCTTTGCAAAATTTCACATCTTTGCGAATTACAAATATAGAAAATAACGCATTCCCTTCACTTTTAGCCTGTATGGAGGAAAAAATCAAAGCATTATTAGCGGAAGTTGAGAGCTTCAGCAGCCAGGATACCAAGGAAATAGAAACCTTCCGGATTCGCCTGTTAAGCCGTAAAGGACTGATTCCGGCTCTTTTTGACGAGTTCAAACAACTGGAGGGTGACGATAAGCGAAAATACGGAAAGCCGCTTAATGAGCTTAAGCAAAAGGCGCAGGGTAAGATAGAAGAGTTAAAAGCCGGTGCCGATGGTTCAGGCCAGCACCAGGCGAACCGTTTTGACCTCACACGCCCGGCTCCGGGTCAATTTCCGGGCACACGCCACCCGGTAAACCTGGTTAAAAATGAAATTATCGATATTTTTAAGAGAATAGGTTTCAATGTATCCGAAGGGCCGGAAATAGAAGACGACTGGCATAACTTTACCGCTCTTAATTTTCCCGAAGAGCATCCGGCCCGCGACATGCAGGATACCTTTTTTGTGGCGCGTAATCCCGAATGGGCCTTGCGAACCCATACCAGCAGCGTTCAGGTTAGAGCCATGGAAGCGAATAAGCCACCCATCAGAACGATATCCCCGGGACGTGTTTTTAGAAATGAAGCTATTTCAGCTCGCTCACACTGTATATTTCACCAGGTCGAAGGGCTGTACATCGACAAGAAGGTAAGCTTTGCCGACCTCAAGCAAACCTTACTCTACTTTGCCCGCGAGTTTTTTGGAGCGGATACTAAGATTCGTCTTCGCCCTAGTTATTTTCCCTTTACGGAGCCCAGTGCAGAAATGGATGTGTATTGGGGCTTAAAGGATGAAGTGGATTACCGCATGACCAAGGGAACCGGCTGGTTGGAGGTAATGGGCTGCGGCATGGTGGACCCCAATGTTCTTGAAAATTGTGGGCTGAACCCGGAAGAGTACTCGGGTTATGCCTTTGGAATGGGGGTAGAGCGTATTGCCATGCAACGATACCAAATCAGTGATATTCGCTATCTCTTCGAAAACGATATCCGGTTTTTACAGCAATTTCAGAGTGCTCTTTAAACGAGGCCGTCAATTTTTTTTGCCAGGTTCCGATCCTTATCCGTAACCACATCCCCGGCATCATGCGTGCTGAGCGATATTTTCACCCGGTTAAACACATTCCATATTTCCGGGTGATGCTGTGCTTTTTCAGCTGCAATAGCCACGCGGGTTAAAAAACCAAAGGCTTCCGAAAAATCCTCAAACTCAAACTCACGAACCAGTTTATTTTCCTTCTCCTGCCAACTCATTTTTATTCTATTTGACTAATTTTCAACATATTGGTCATGCCACTTTCGAAAATGGGCATACTGGCAATTTTAATAACCATATCTCCCTCGTTAACCAAACCCTTTTCCTTTACAATATGTTTGATATCAGCAAAGGTGGAGTCGGTACTCACCATTTTATCGTAATAGTAACCCCTTACTCCCCAAATAAGGCTGAGCATATTAAGAATGGAGCGGTTGGCCGTAAATACGATAATATTGGTTTTGGGGCGGTGTGAAGCAATTTTAAAGCCGGTATAACCGCTGAAGGTCATGGTAAGAATAGCGGAAGCTCCCACCTGGTCCGCTACTTTACTGGCGTTGTAACAAATAGAATCGGTAATAAAACGCTCATTGCGATAACGAGGAGGGTTTTCGCCCTTGGTTTGCACCTGCCCGCTTTCTTCAACGTGCGATACGATTTTAGACATGGCTTTGATCACCTGAACGGGGTGCTTGCCCACCGATGTTTCCCCGCTAAGCATTACTGCATCAGCACCATCTAACACCGAGTTGGCCACATCATTAACCTCGGCCCTGGTGGGAGTAAGATTCTCAATCATACTCTCCATCATTTGGGTAGCTATCACCACCGGACGGGCCATTTTATGGCACTTATTCACAATCATCTTCTGGATGAGTGGCACCTCTTGCATGGGCACTTCAACACCCAGGTCGCCACGGGCCACCATAATGGCGTCTGTAGCCTCAATAATACCGTCAATTTCAACCACCGCCTCCGGCTTTTCAATTTTTGAGATAATACGTGAGGGGGCATTCTGGTCTTTAATAATCCTGCGCAGTTCCTTTACATCTTCGGAAGAGCGCACAAAGGATAACCCGATCCATTCTACCTCATGCTTTAAAGCGACCTTAAGATCTTCCAGGTCCTTTTCGGTAAGGCACGGCAGTGATATTTTAGTGTTGGGAAGGTTTACTCCCTTACGCGATTTCAGCGGGCCCCCTTGTATTACCTTAGCTTTAACGGTATCGGTAAGGTTAGTCTCCGTGATTTCCAAAACCAACTTGCCATCGTCCAGCAATATGCGTTCACCCTCTTGCACATCTTTGGCAAAACGGTCGTAATTCATATAAACCTGTATGGACGTTCCGGGTACTTCCTTGTCGGAAAAAGTGAGGATATCTCCGCGTTTTAGAACAGCACCCTCCTCCACTTCACCTATCCGCAGTTTAGGTCCCTGCAGGTCTGCCAGTATAGCAATGTTCAGGTCGTGCTCCTTGTTCAGGGAACGAACGTTGTTTATGAGTTCTTCGGCATCAGCGTGAGAGCTGTGTGAAAAATTGATTCGGAATACATTTACCCCTGCTTTCACCATTTTGTACATAGTGTCGATATCAGAGGACGCGGGCCCCAAAGTGGCCAGAATTTTAGTTTTGTTGAATGGCATTTTAGTATGGTAATAAATGGTGTAAGTTCTTAGTTTTTTCAGGATCAATAATTTCCAGAGCCCTAATTTGTGGCATCTTTTTCAATACCTCCTGCCAGTTCTTTATACTGCGGTCGCTACACTCTCCCTCAATCAACAGGAAGTAATCCATAAGCTTGAGCGAAGTAATAAGCGGTAAACCCGAAATGCGGTAAGCCTGTGAAGGCATAACCTCGTCATCTCCCGCCCAGGGGTTTTTATTGGCTAAAAGGTGCCAGCGTAAACCCGCTATTTCATCGTCAAATTCAAAAAGTGAGTAATGCATCAGCGTGCCTTTGTGAACAAAGGTCTTATCTTTTTGTGCTCGCTTCAACTCCAGTGCCAAAGAATTATTGATAAAATAACATAAACGATAAGCCGGTAAGTCACAAACCAGGCCCCAAACCTGGACATCGTCAAAATAAAAGGCACTGTCCAGCTTTAATTTTGCCCCGCTCATGTTTTGTCGGTAATAGTTTGATAAGCAAGGCGAGCCGCCTCTTCTTCTGCGCGTTTTTTACTGGTACCTTTTCCGGTGCCTAAGGCTTCACCATCCAGCAGTACGGTAATTTCATATTTGCGGGCATGGCTTTCACCCCAACAGCCGGTTACTTCAAAAACGATTTGACGTTTATTTTTTTGCCCCCACTCCAATAAAGCGCCTTTGTGGCTGGCAATACGGTTTTCAAGGCGTTCCAGGTCCACCTGTTGCCGCAGCACCCGCTCCTCAATAAAGGTTTTACAGGCATCGTAACCACGATCCAGGTAAATGGCACCAATTAAGGCCTCAATGGCATCTCCGTAAATGGACTTGGCGTGGGTATTACGAGGCGTTTTTTTTACCAGCATTTTATGTAAACCAATTTGAATAGCCAGTTGGTTCATGTGCTTACGACTCACAATTTTACTGCGCATACTGGTTAGAAAACCCTCACCTGCTGCGGGGTATTGATCGTAAAGGAAATCCGCTACCACGGCACCTAAAACGGCATCGCCCAAAAACTCCAAACGCTGATTGTTAACCTTGCGGCCACGGTTTTCGCGCGAAGCGGAACTGTGACGTAGAGCCAGTTCATAATAGGCTTCGCTGCGTGGCCGGAACCCGGTAATCTTTTCAATCTCAAAAAAAAAGTTCCCATCTTTTTGAAAGCGGGAACTTATCTTTTTAAACCATTTAATCATTTATTGATACTTCCTCACTAGAACCGATGCATTGTGGCCGCCAAAACCAAAAGTGTTGCTAATAGCGGCATTCACCTCCTTATCCTGCGCCTTTTCAAAAGTAAGGTTTAGCTGGTTATTGATCTCCGGATCATCGGTAAAGTGGTTGATGGTGGGCGGGATCTTGTTTTCTTTAACGGACATTACCGCAGCAATGGCCTCAATAGCTCCGGCCGCACCCAGAAGATGGCCGGTCATAGACTTGGTGGAACTAATGTTCAGGTTATAGGCATTTTCACCAAACACAGCCGCTATGGCCTTAAGCTCAGCTACATCGCCTAATGGTGTAGAGGTACCGTGAACATTGATATAGTCCACTTCCGAAGCTTTCATCCCGGCATCCTTCAATACATTTTCCATCACCGCTTTGGCCCCTAGACCATCGGGATGGGGGGCCGTCATGTGGTGAGCATCGGCAGACATACCGCCACCACAAATTTCCGCGTAAATTTTAGCACCTCTTCGCTTGGCATGCTCATATTCTTCCAATATGAGGCAACCTGCTCCCTCGCCCAATACAAAGCCATCGCGGTCTTTATCAAAGGGGCGGCTGGCTGTTTCAGGGCTATCGTTGCGGGTGCTCAAAGCATGCATGGCGTTAAAACCACCCATTCCTGCTTCGGTAACGGCTGCTTCACTACCCCCGGCCACACAGGCATCCATCATACCCAGGCGGATATAATTAAAACTGTCGATGAGGGCGTTGGTAGAAGAGGCACAGGCCGATACCGTAGCAAAGTTAGGCCCCCGGAAGCCATACTTCATAGAAATATGGCCCGGGGCAATATCAGCAATCATTTTAGGGATAAAGAAGGGGTTGAAGCGTGGAGTACCGTCACCTTTGGCATAAGCCAGGCTTTCCTGCAGGAAAGTGTCCAGGCCACCGATACCGGAACCCCAAATCACACCGACCCTTGCGGGATCAATACCCGAAGCCGCCAGTCCACTGTCGTTCACCGCTTCATCGGCCACCACTACTGCAAACTGGCTGAAACGATCCATTTTGCGTGCTTCTTTGCGGTCCATGAACTCTTGAGGATCAAAACCTTTTACCTCACAGGCAAACTGGGTTTTGAATTTTGAGGCATCGAAAAGAGTGATGGGTGCCGCCCCACTTTTCCCGGAGATCAAGCCATTCCAATAATTCTGGAGGCTATTTCCCACAGGAGTAAGGGCTCCCATTCCGGTTATAACTACCCTTCTTAACTCCATAGATTGATGTTCAATTTATTTTTTAGCTTCTTGAATGTAAGCTACAGCCTGACCAACAGTGGCGATGTTTTCGGCTTGGTCATCAGGGATTTGAATATCAAATTCCTTTTCAAATTCCATGATCAACTCCACAGTGTCCAGGGAATCGGCACCCAGATCGTTAGTGAAGCTAGCTTCGTTGGTAACTTCGTTTTCGTCAACGCCAAGCTTATCCACTATAATGGCTTTAACTTTTGAAGCGATGTCTGACATAATGTTTTTATTTTGAAATTAGTAAGCTGCAAAGAAAGTAAATTTATCAAAAATCAAACAAATAGCGGGCTTCTGAAAAACTCCCAATAATCCAGTAAATTAGCCCCGTGGAATTAATCCTGTATCCTTTTTAACAATGAAACAAATTGCGATTTTCTCTTCAGGTTCCGGAACCAACGCAGAGAATATCATCAAGTATTTTAGCGAAAGCGATCTGGCTAAGGTGGCAATAGTAATGTGTAACAACCCCGAAGCGGGCGTGGTGGACCGCTGCCATAAGCTGGGCGTACGCTGCCTGGTTTTTACCCCCGGGCAGTTGGAAGACGGTTTCGTTTTGAGCAAGTTGCACGATTGCCGAACTGACCTTATTGTGCTGGCGGGCTTTCTGAAAAAAATTCCTGCATCCATACTGGAAGAGTTTGAAGACCGGGTGGTGAATATTCACCCTTCCCTGTTGCCGGATTACGGTGGGCCGGGCATGTATGGTATGCACATTCACGAGGCAGTGGTAGAAAATGAAGAGGAAGAAACCGGAATTACCATCCACTATGTTTCAGAAGGCTATGACGAAGGAGAAATTATTTTCCAGGAAGCCGTTGAGGTGGACTACGAAGATTCTCCTGAAGATGTACAATATAAGGTTCAGCAACTCGAGCACAAACACTACCCTGAAGTTATCGAGTACATTATCCGAGACCTCTAAAGCCGATGGCTAAAAGCAAGTACTACGTGGTTTGGTACGGCAAAACCCCGGGTGTTTACCTCACCTGGAAGGAGTGCGAAGCCCAGATCAAGGGCGTTGCGGGAGCCAAATTTAAATCTTTTGAAAATCGCGAAGCAGCTGAAAGGGCTTATGAAGAGGGCCCGGAACGCTACATGCAAAAACCCTCCCGGCCCAAGGCCTCTAAAAAGCCCAAAGGCGAACCGGTAGATTTTTCCCACTTCCCCGAAATTGAGCCGGTTAGCTGGTGTGTTGATGCCGCTTGTTCCGGTAACCCCGGTGTAATGGAATACCGCGGGGTGGATACGGCCACCGAACAACAACTCTTCATTCGTAAATTTCAGGAAGGCACCAATAACATTGGTGAGTTTTTGGCCATTGTACACGCCCTGGCCTTACTCACCCAAAAAGGAGACCACCGGCCGGTTTACAGTGACTCGCGTATAGCTATGAACTGGGTGTTGCGCGACAAAAGGTGTAAAACCAAATTGAGCCCCAACGCTAAAAATGCGGAGTTGTTCCGGGTGATCCAACGTGCGGAATATTGGCTGGCCCAAAATACTTTCCGCAACCGTCTCATAAAATGGGAAACCAAAAAGTGGGGTGAAATTCCAGCCGATTTCGGCCGTAAATAATTAAAAGGCAATATATTCCCGGGGGTCTAACGGATTGCCATTGTACCAAAGCTCAAAGTGCAGGTGAGGCCCGGTGGACAGTTCTCCGCTGTTGCCGATAATGGCAATGGGCTCACCGGTTTTCACCAGTTCCCCTTCCTTCTTAAGCAAAGCAGAGTTGTGCTTGTAAACCGAAAGGAAGTTTTGGCGGTGCTGTAAAATCATAACGTGGCCGGTTTCCGCGGTCCAGCCCGTAAAAACAATAATGCCGTCCTGCGTAGCTTTTACCACCTCGTTTTTTGCAGCCACGATATCCACTCCCAGGTGGTCTTCCTCAACGTTATATTCATTGGTGATTAATCCCTTCACCGGAATAAAAAAGCTAATACCGGAAAGGGTACGGTTAGCCTGTTCACCCCCGGCATTGAGATTAAAGCGCTCTTCTTCCTCCACCAGGTTGCGCAGGAGGGAGTCTTCGCGGCTAATGGACTTATCCAGTTCGGCATTAATCACGGAGTCCACCACCGTGGAGTCGCCAAAATTGATAATCGGTTTTCCGGAGATGATATTTCGAAGATTGAGGAGGTAGCGTTGATTATAAGAAAGTTGCTCTTCCAGCGAATCCGTAGTTAAGGCCAGGTCGAAAGCCCGCCTGCGCAGCTCGGTACTGGAATAACCGGGAATATATTCCCGCAGGGGCGTAAAGGCAATGAGCAGGGTGGTGGCTGCGATGAGGAAGATAGCCCCGAAGCCGCTCATTAAGAAAACATTGAGGCGACTCAGCTTTAAAGAGAGCTTTTCCTCAAAGGTGTCATCATTCAGGATTACCAGGCGGTATTTATTCCGCAGCTTCTGAACAATTTTTTGGGGTTCTTTGCTGTTTTCCTTCGCCATAAAAGGCAAATATCGGAAACGCACCCGAAACCTGAACCCTCACCCTAAAACCAGGGAAACCACTTTCCGGAAGGATTTGCTGATCATTTCGTCAACATTATAATATTTTTGCATCTTTTTAGTTATCACTCCCTAGCAGAATGCCGTGAAACGACTCAGGTACGCCTTATTCTTAATCATCTCTATCTCCCTGCTGGGGTTAAGTTCTTGTAAGCGAACGCAAGATTCATTTACCAGCAGGCTTTACCATAATATGGTTTCCAAGTTCAACCCCCTGTTTAATGGGGAACAGGCCCTAATAAAGGCGGAAATGACCATCCAGGACGTGCACAAGGACAATTTTGACGAAGTGCTGCCGGTGTACCGGCTGGGCGATGAACAACAGGTGAGTGGGGTAAAACCTGACCTGGAGCGGGCTATTGAAAAAGGCTCCAAGGTAATCCAGGAGCACTCCATGATGATTCGCAACAACCAGAAGAATAAGTTTATTGACGATAGCTACCTGCTGATCGGTAAGGCGCGTTTTTTTCAAAAGGATTACCTGCCGGCTCTGGAAACCTTTAACTACATTGTGTTGGAATTTCCGGAATCCAAATCATTCCAGGAAGCGCGTTTATGGGCAGCACGCTGCAAAACACAAATCGGAAACTACCTTTCGGCCAAAGAAGATTTTGAAAAGCTTTACCGCGAGGAGGAAATGCCCAAACATCTCAAGGATGATGTGTACGCCAGTTATGCTCAACTGGAAATACTATATGGAACTACCGCGGCAGCCTACCAGCTTTTAAGCCAGGCGATTGAAAAAACCCATGATAAGGAAAAGGAGGTACGTTGGCTTTTTATCAGCGGCCAGCTACAGGCCAAAATGGGCAATGATTATGAGGCCAGCCAGATTTTTCAAAGGGTAATTCGCAAGGGCCCACCCTACGAACTGTTATTCCAGGCCCAACTGAACCGCGCCCGAAATTATGATGTGGAGCTTCAAAACCCCGAAAAGGCATTTGATGAGCTTAAGGCCATGCTTCGTGATGACAAGAACTTTGATAACCGCGACCAGATTTATTACGTGATGGCCGAGGTAGCAGATAAACTGGATGATGAAGCCCTCCAGGAGGAGTATCTTAAAAAATCAGTACGGGTAAATACCGGCAATGCCAAGCAAAAGGCTCTGAGCTACCTGCGGCTGGCCGAAATAAATTTTGATAACAAACTGTACAAACCGGCCGGAGCTTATTACGATAGCACTTTTGCCAACCTGCAGGAAACCGATCCGCGTTACCGGAAAGTGAAACGTATTAAAGAAAGCCTGGATGTGCTGGTGGAAAACCTCACCACCATTGAAACCCAGGATAGCCTTCAAAGGCTGGCAAATTTACCGGAAGCGCAGCGCAACCAGCGCATCGATGAATACATTCAAAAGCTGAAGGAAGAGGAAGACCGCAAACGGCAACAAGCAGAAAACCCCTTTAACAGCTTTGCCTTTAATAATGCAGGAGGGCCGGATAACCCTAACGGGCCGTCCGGTGCCCCGGGAGGGCAGTGGTATTTTTACAACCAGAGTGTTCGCGGGGTAGGGGTACGCGATTTTATAAACCGCTTTGGTAACCGAAAGCTGGAAGACAATTGGCGAAGGAAAAACAAGGATGTAAGTAGCGACTTCGGGGAGGTGAACACCGATGTTTCAGATGCCGATAACGCGGCTACGAGAGATGCGGGTGAAAAACCGGAAGATGAAAAATATTCCCGCGATAAATACCTGGAGAACCTTCCCTTAACCCAAGAGGAAATGGCGGCCAGCGATGAGTTGATCCGCAAGGCCTTTATGACCGTAGGGCGTATTTATAAAGACGAGTTGAACGACTACGATGCAGCCACCAAAGCACTGGAAGAGCTACTTAGCCGTTACCCCGAAATGGAGGAAAAGGGCAGGGTGTGGTACACCCTGTACCGGATATACACCCTGGCCGAAAACCAGTCAAGGGCTAACTACTATCGTGACCTTATTCTCACCAACATGGCGGATTCGGAATACGCGGAACTGATTAGAAACGAAGGGACCGGTTTGCCATTGGCGGACCGCAGTGAGGCCAAAAAAGCCTATGTGTCGGCCTACCGCAAATATGAATCCGGGGAGTATAAAGAGTCGCTTCCGTTGGCGGAAAAAGGCGCCAAGGATTACCAGGAATCCAACTATGCCCCAAAATTTCACCTGCTAAAGGCTTTTGACCTGGTGAAGCTGGGGCGTAAAGAGGAATTTGTGAATAGCCTGAAGCTGGTCATCGACCGCTACAGCGATTCTGAGGAAGCGCAGGAAGCGCGGTCTATTCTCAGCCAGATGGAAGGAGAGGAAGCACCCGCAGAGGCCAGCCAGCAATCCTCAAACAAAAAAAATCTCTATAAAACCAATGAGGCGGCCCAGCATAAATACATACTGGTTTTAGAGAATGACGGAAAAAAAGTAAACGATGCCCGGATTAAGCTGACCGATTTCAACGCGGAATTCTTTAAAATTGACCAACTGAACACCAAAAGCATTTTCCTCGATATGGAACACCAAATGATATTGGTGAGCAACTTTAATAATGCCAAGCGGGCCATGGACTATTACAAAACCCTCCAGAACCAAAGAATATTAGATGGCGTGACCAGTGGCATGGATGTGGAGTATTTTGTAATTTCGACTGATAACTTTCAGACGTTTTACCGGGAAAAGGAAACCGGGCCTTACCTTGAATTTTTTAAGGAAAACTATTTGAAAAACTAGAACAAGGGAAACATGATCAAGAAGAATCAACCTGAATCCAACCAGGCCAGTAACCGTATTTTGGCCGGAACTGCTATTGAAGGCGAAATAAAATCTAAAGGTGATGTGCGGGTAGATGGTAAGATCAAAGGTACCATCAACATTACCGGCAAGCTGGTGGTGGGTGAAAAAGGAATAGTTGAAGGAAATATCAAATGTGCCTTTGCCAATATCTCCGGCCACCTGAAAGGCCAGCTCGAAGTGAGTGAACAGCTAACCCTGCAGGCCACCGCACGCGTAAATGGGGATATCGTAACCAATAAACTTTCCGTTGAGTCGGGTGCTGAATTTACCGGCTCTTGCAGCATGGGGTCTGTGGTTCGTGAAATCAAGAAAGATGAAGACTCCACAGAAGAAGAAAGACAGCGAAGGGAAGAAACAGCTTAATACCTACGCCCGCTACTCAAGTCTTGGCATTCAAATGGCCGTTATAGTAGGTGGCTCCGCCTGGCTGGGAAGTTGGCTGGACGAACGCTACCCTTCCAATCGCAGGTGGTTTACTTTGGCCTGTGTACTGCTGGGAGTTGTTATTTCAATGGTGTATGTAATTCGCCAGCTCAATCAAATCAACAAGTAAAACCACCTTGGCCCAGGCACTTAAATACACTCTCCGCTTGTTGATAGGTGTGCTATTGACTTTTGTCATACACCTGGGGTTTCGCTATATGGCTGGTGCGGAACTATGGGAGCATAGAATTACAGCCGCCTACGGCACTAATTTTATTCTGGCGGCTGCCATAATGGGGTTTCTTATCCTGGCACCCATGCGCTGGCAAGCCTCTCTCGGTTTTCTGTTTTTGGCGGGCAGTGCTTTGAAGTTTGTTTTATTTTTCCTGTTCTTTTACCCTGTTTACAAGCAGGATGGCACCATCAGCCGTCCTGAATTTTTCACCTTTTTTATTCCCTACGCCCTTTGCCTTTTCTTTGAAACCCAGTCTGTAATAAGGGTTTTAAAGGAAAGAGACCGGTGATTGGTGGAGCCCTAAAATCCACGTGTGAAATTGCTTGGGGGATAAAGATTAATCCTTACTTTTGCGCGGAATTTCAGAACGACTATTGAACGTTACCCAATGCAGATCAAAAAATCACTGAGGATTGTAGCCGTTTCTCTTTTTATGGTTCCTTTTCTCGCCAATGCTTCCGATGGGCACGGTGAGCACGAGGAAAAAAGCCTGAAAGAATCCATCAAGGAGGACATTCAGCACCATGTTCAGGACTCCCATAGTTTTCACATTTTCACCGATGAGGAAAGCGGCTTCCACCTTGGGTTTCCGCTACCGGTAATTCTTTGGGACGAAGGCCTGCACACTTTCATGTCTTCTGAGTTTGACCACCACGAAGGCCCGGCTGAAAGCAATGGAAAATATTATACCACCTATCACAGCAAGGTGTACCGCACCAACGCGGCTGGTGATATTGAACTGGGTGAGGATGGCTATCCCACGAATGTTCGTCCGCTGGACTTTTCCATCACTAAAAACGTGGCTAGCATAATTCTCATCTCTTTATTGGTTTTCCTGATTTTCAGGGGAACCGCTAAGGTGTATAGCAAAGGTCAGGTGCCCCGGGGTATCGCCAAGTTTATGGAGCCTTTGGTTCTTTTTGTGAAAGACGAGATTGCGATCCCCAACATCGGTGAAAAGCACTATAAAAAATACATGAGCTTTCTGCTCACCGTTTTCTTTTTCATCTGGATTGCCAACCTGGTAGGATTAATGCCCTTCGGAGTGAATGTTACGGGTAATATTGCCATTACGTTCGCTTTGGCACTACTCACCTTCTTAATTACCCAGTTTACTGGTAAAAAAGATTATTGGAAACACATTTTCTGGATGCCCGGTGTACCCGTGCCCATGAAGTTTATCCTGGCACCCATTGAGCTGCTGGGCGTGTTCATTAAGCCTTTTGCACTGATGATTCGTTTGTTTGCAAACATCTCGGCTGGCCACATCGTACTGATGAGCCTCATCGGTTTGTTGTTCCTTTTCCAGAACTGGTTTGCGCGTGGAGCCTTCCTGGGGCTAACCTTATTCCTCTCCGTAATAGAATTGTTAGTGGCCTTTTTACAGGCGTATATTTTCACCATGCTCTCGGCCCTTTATTTCGGGATGGCGGTAGAAGAACACGAACACCATTAATTAAAGATTTTTATTAACCGTTAATTTTTACACTATGGAAATTCCAGCAATTGTAGGTGCAGGATTAGTTGTTATCGGAGCCGGTATCGGCATCGGTATGATCGGTGGTAAAGCTATGGAAGGGATTGCTCGTCAGCCCGAAGCTACCAACAAGATTCAAACAGCTATGCTTATTGCAGCTGCCCTTATTGAAGGTATTGGTTTTGCTGCCTTGTTTGCAGTTTAATTAATTGGGCAGGTAGTGGTAACGGTTGGTTACCACTACCGCCCCTTTTTTAAATCACCCGTAAAAAATTAAACGTGGAAAAATTAGTAAATGACTTTTCGGTAGGATTATTTTTCTGGCAAACACTGCTGTTTTTGCTGTTGTTGTTCCTGCTTCGCAAATACGCCTGGAAACCCATTTTGAACGCGGTTGAAAAGCGCGAATCTTCCATTGAAGATGCTTTGAACTCTGCGGCTAAGGCACGCGAGGAAATTGAGCAGTTAAAGTCTGATAACGACCGTATATTGAAGGAAGCCCGTGTCGAGCGCGACACCATCCTCAAAGAAGCCCGTGAAATCAAGGAGAGCATTATTTCCGAAGCCAAGGAAAAAGCCGGTACCGAGGCCAACAAGATTATTGAGCAGGCCCGGGAGCAGATCGAAAATCAAAAGATGGCCGCTCTTACCGAGCTGAAAAATCAGGTGGCCGATATGTCCATCCAGATTGCTGAAAAGATATTGAGAGAAGAGTTGGGCAGCCAGGATAAACACAGCGCTTTGGTGCAGGAGCAAATGAAAGATTTTAAACTGAACTAAGATGGCTATAACCAAGCTGGGAAGAAGGTACGCCAAGTCACTGCTTGACCTTGCCGCAGAGTTAGGCAAGGTAGAAGAGGTGAAAGGCGATATAGAGCAGGTACTGAATGTAATCCGCGAATCACGCGAGTTCAGCATATTGATCAAAAGCCCTATTATCAGTGCCGATAAAAAGATCAGAATTTATAAAGAGATCTTTAAAGGCCTGGGCGAGCTTACCAGCAACTTCATTGACATCATTACCCGTAAGGGCCGCGAGTCTAACCTGGAAGCCATTGCTTCTGGTTTCCTGGAATTATACCGTATTAAAAATAATATTTCAAGAGCGGTAATTACCACAGCCGTACCACTTAGTGATGAGCAATTGGCCGATATAAAAGCTAAATTGGTGGAAAACACCGGGCAATCCATACAAATGGAAGAGGTGGTTGACCCGTCTATCATTGGCGGTATTACCCTCCGGGTAGGTGACCAGCGCTACAATGGCAGCATCGCCTACCAATTGGAACAGTTAAGAAGGCAGTTTAAGAAGAACTTATACGTAGCAGATTATTAAATAAAAGTCATCCAAAATGGCAGAAGTAAAACCCGCTGAGGTTTCAGCAATTTTAAGACAGCAACTGGCTGGTTTCAAGTCGGAATCGGAGTTAGAGGAAGTAGGAACCGTGTTGCAGGTAGGTGACGGTATTGCCCGTGCCTACGGTTTGAGCAATGCGCAGGCCGGTGAGCTTGTGGAGTTCGAAACCGGTTTGAGAGGGATTATTTTGAACCTGGAAGAAGACAACGTAGGTATCGTATTGCTCGGTGCTAACGAAAACATTAAAGAAGGATCCTCCGTAAAGCGGACCAACCGTATTGCTTCATTGAATGTAGGTGAAGGTATGGTGGGCCGGGTAGTGGATACCCTGGGGAATCCAATTGACGGTAAAGGACCCATTGAAGGAGAAACCTTCGAAATGCCATTGGAGCGCAAAGCTCCCGGGGTAATTTACCGCCAACCGGTAAACGAGCCTCTGCAAACCGGTATCAAGGCTATCGATGCGATGATCCCGATCGGTAGAGGTCAGCGTGAGTTGATCATTGGTGACCGCCAAACCGGTAAAACGGTAGTGGCCCTGGATACCATCATTAACCAAAAGGAATTTTACGACAGGGGTGAGCCCGTATTCTGCGTGTACGTAGCCATCGGTCAAAAAGGTTCTACCGTTGCCGGTATTGCTAAAACCCTTGAGGAAAAAGGCGCGATGGATTATACCATCATTGTAGCGGCTAACGCCTCTGACCCGGCTCCTATGCAGTTTTATGCTCCTTTTGCCGGTGCGGCAATTGCGGAATACTTCCGCGACACAGGGCGCCCTGCATTGATCGTATATGATGACCTGTCCAAGCAAGCAGTAGCTTACCGTGAGGTATCTCTGCTGTTGAGACGTCCTCCCGGTCGTGAAGCTTACCCCGGTGACGTTTTTTACCTGCACAGCCGCTTATTGGAGCGTGCCGCCAAGGTGATCAACGATGACACCATTGCTTCTCAAATGAATGACCTTCCCGAATCACTGAAAGGCAAGGTAAAAGGAGGCGGATCCATCACGGCACTTCCGATTATCGAAACACAGGCGGGTGACGTATCAGCGTACATTCCCACCAACGTAATTTCGATTACTGACGGACAGATCTTCCTGGAGTCTGACCTGTTTAACTCCGGTGTACGTCCTGCGATTAACGTAGGTATCTCCGTATCCCGTGTAGGAGGTAATGCGCAGATCAAGTCCATGAAAAAAGTAGCCGGTACCCTTAAGCTGGACCAGGCACAATACCGTGAGCTGGAAGCTTTTGCCAAGTTCGGTTCGGACCTGGATGCAGCTACCATGGCGGTGATCAATAAAGGAAAGCGCAACGTTGAAATCCTGAAGCAAGGGGTAAACAGCCCGGTAGCGGTGGAAAACCAGATTGCTATTATTTACCTGGGAACTAAAGGCTTATTAAACAAGGTTCCGGTGGACAAGGTGAAGGAGTTTGAAACGGAATTCATCCAGTATATGAACAACAAGCATCGTGACGCACTGGATACTTTGAAATCCGGTAAGTTAACCGATGAGGTTACCGATACCCTGGAAAGTGTGGCCAGGGATCTTGCAGCGAAGTACTAGTATTGAGATTTGAGGGAAGCCTTTTGGCTCTCCCTCATTTCCTTAAATCAATAAAATGGCGAACTTAAAGGAACTAAGAAACAGGATCACTACGGTGTCTTCAACCATGCAGATCACTTCAGCAATGAAGATGGTTTCTGCAGCTAAGTTGAAGCGTGCCCAGGATGCCATCACCCAGATGCGCCCCTACGCTCAAAAGCTGGAAGAGATCCTGATGAACGTTAGTGCTACCCTCGACAGCAGTGAGGGCGTTTATTCCCGCCAGGGTGAAGAGGTGAAAAAAGTGCTTTTGGTCACCATCGCCTCAAACCGCGGCTTGGCCGGTGCTTTTAATGCCAACATCGTAAAAAGGGTTTTGGCTGAAACACAAGAGCATCCTGAACGTGAATACCATGTTATTACCATTGGTAAAAAGCCCCTCGAAATGCTGAAGCGCAGAGGCCAGGCCATCATAGGAAATCACAATAGCCTGTTCGATGATCTTACCTTTGAAAATGTGAGCGCCATTGCCGAATCGCTAATGGAGCGTTTTGCCAAAGGAGAGTACGACCAAATTTCGCTGGTGTACAACCAGTTTAAAAATGCAGCCGTACAACGCGTACAATTGGAGCAAATGCTACCGGTACGTGAGGTGAAGAACGAGGATAGTGGAAGTCAGCTTACAGATTACATTTATGAGCCTTCTAAAGAGGAAATCTTACAAGACCTGATTCCGAAATCCCTAAAAACACAACTGTTCAAGGCTATACTGGATAGCCATGCATCGGAGCACGGAGCACGGATGACGGCTATGCACAAGGCCACCGACAATGCTTCGGAACTCCGCAAGCAATTGAAGTTACAGTATAATAAAGCCCGTCAGGCCGCCATTACCAACGAAATCCTGGAGATTGTAGGTGGTGCCGAAGCCCTGAATTCATAAGGGAATCAAAATAAGCTACGTAAAACCCGGCTGGCAGCCGGGTTTTTTGTTGGGAACCGGCCCGGCAGGGAAACGCAAAAGAAGAACCTGCGCTTGCCGGGCTACCTGTTCTGGAAAATTGGCGTTAGATTTGATAGTTTCAGCCACACCCGTAAACAAACCGTACGCTTTTTGAAACGCTTTAAACTTACCTTACGCGCCCGTATCTTTATGTCGATGCTGCTCATCATACTGGTGAGCTTCTTTATCACGGGTGCTATTTACTTCCAGCATTTTAAAAAGGAAAATGAGCTGTACCACCAGGAGCGTTTGAAACGCAAGGAGTATGCGGTAAATGAATCCATCGATTATTTTTTGAGGGAGCAATCCATCGGCCCCAATACCGATAGCATAGTAAAGCTGTTTGACACCAAAATATGTGAGCTGGCCGATATCAATAGCCTGGATATTAATATTTACAGCCTTACCGGTGACCTGCTGATTTCCAGTAACCCTGAGCTGTACCGCAACCACATTATTCCCGACCCTTTAGGCAAAACGATGCTTAGCGCCATCGCGAAAAAGCCTGAGCAACTGCTGGTAAAGCGCAAGAGCGATACCATGCAGTACCTGTCCACCTACGATTATGTGCACAACGCCAAACAGGAGCCTATCGCCATCATTAACCTGCCGTATTTTGATAATGAGAGTATCCATCACGAAGACCAGGAAAAGTTCCTGATACGCCTGGGGCAAACCTACTTCTTCCTGTTTATCATTGCCGGGTTTATTGCCTATTTCCTGTCCAACTACATAACGGGCTCTTTAAAAGCAGTGGGACAAAAGCTCAAGAGTTTACGCATCAACCAGTCCAATGCGCCCTTAAAATGGAAGTTTGACGATGAGATCGGCACCCTGGTAGATGAATACAACCGCATGTTAGAGGAGCTGGAAGCCAGTGCCGCGGTATTGGCTAAAACCGAACGGGAAAGTGCCTGGCGCGAAATGGCCAAACAGGTGGCACATGAAATTAAAAACCCGCTTACCCCCATGCGGTTGAACGTGCAATACCTGGAAAAATCACTGAAAACCGAGGAGCCGGAAAAGCTCCGGGAGTTTTCGCAAAGCATGATCTCCCAGATTGATACATTGAGTGGCATTGCCGAAGCCTTTTCGCGCTTTGCCAGCATGCCTGAATTAAAGTCGGAAGAGTTTGCCGCTAAAGAGGTGATACAAAGAACCACCGCCCTGTACCCGGAATACCGCATTAAGTTTGAAACCGATGACCCGGATATTCAATTGCTGGGAGATAAAGACCAACTGGTGCGGGTAATGAATAATTTGATCAATAACGCTATACAAGCCGTACCCGAAAACCGGGAACCGGATATCCGCATCGGCATGCGAAAAAAAGGTGAAAATGTGATCATATCTGTGAGTGATAACGGTAGCGGTATACCCGATGATCAAAAGGATAAAATATTTGAACCCCGTTTTACCACCAAAACCAAAGGTATGGGCCTGGGTCTGGCCATGGTAAAGAACATTATTACTGGTTTTGGAGGCGAAGTGTGGTTTGAGACCAGGCTGGGTGAAGGCACCACTTTTTACTTAAAGATTCCTTAACATTGTTCGGTGAACAATTTTTATAGATTTGTACCCGCCACAAATCTAATTATCCATGAAGTTTAGCCGGAGTGCCCTCTTATTGCTTTCCCTGATTATCCTTAAAGCCAACGCCCAGTATTTCCCAAACGACAACCCCATCGCCTATGTGCAACAGCCGGACTTAAGCCGGCCGATTGACAAAACAAAACCGGTTTACTCCATACCGGGGGCAGCTGCAGTAAGTAACGGCTCGGCTTCTTATTCCATCCCCATTCATGTGCCCAAGGGTATTAATGGGCAGGCACCATCCTTGGCCGTGACCTATAATTCCGGTGCCGGAGTAACCGATATGGGTATTGGTTGGAGCTTACAGGGGGCCAGCGCGATTACCCTGAGCCACCTCAACCACGTGATGAATGGAAAGGCCCATCACTTTACCCTGAACTACGATGCGACTGCTAATCTTAGCCTGGATGGCCAGCCTTTGGTACTAACCTCCGGGGCACAATTACAGCCCGGAAGCACCTATCGGACTTTAAATGAAAGCTGGCAAAAAATAGAAATGCTCACTACGGCTCCGGCCCCTACTAATGTGTCCGGCTTTAAGGTTACCTCTAAAGACGGCACGGTTAGAATATACGGAAGCTCAGAAAGCACACAATTTTTATTGGATGATGACCCCAGCAACCCAGGCTTTCTTTTACCATACGCATGGCTGCTGGAAAAGATCATCGACCGTCACGGTAACGAAATCCGCTACCACTATGCCTTCAGCGGGGTACACCAGGAGTATTTGCTGGAAAAAATCACCTACTCGCACAACCATACGGAGGGAGAACCGGTGTTGAGCCCTACTGCAGAGGTGCGCTTCAGCTATAAAAACCGGTTGGATCAGCGCAGCCGCTGGCTGTTGGAGAATCAACTTTTCCAAACCATATTACTCACGGAAATCACTACCTATAACAACCAACAGGAGTTTTCCAAGTACCAGTTCAACTATTCTTTTGAAACCGGCACCAAGGCCTCCGACTATTCCCGCCTGGTGGAAATCAAGTACTGGGGCCTGCAGGAGGAAGTGATCTCTACCCTAGTGGACTGGAAAGATGCGCCCCAGTTTGAAGCAACTTACACCAGCTCCATGAATATTGATGTGAAACATTCTCCTTTGGGACGTATTGACTTCTGCACAGATAATATAAATGATCGGAAAATTAATATGGACCTGGATGGAGATGGTATAGAGGACCTGTTAACCCTTGAACATGCTGCGATCAATGGTGGTGACTGCCATGTGTTTGGTGGCGGAACGAATACTACTTATGACCATCAATATACATTAGCCTCACACATTAATGCCGGTAATGGAACTACTTTTACCCGCACAGCCAATATTGCTCAGGGTATTTCCAACTGGAAACCCGATGAATGTGAAAAAGAGCCTTTTTTTGAGATATACGGGGGAGACTTTAACGGAGATGGTCTAAGTGACTTTATCCTGCACCGATGTGAGATTAACAATGGCAACCAGTGGTATGTGGACGTATATATAAATAACAACTCCAACCCTGGCACCTTCACCAAAAGCCGGACGGACCACTTACTTTGGACCTTACCTTATGGCTATAACCATTCCACTCAAAGTGCCGGACCGGTGAACTATGACTCTCCGGAATCTAAGCCTTTTCGTCTGCTGGTGGGGGATTTTGATGGGGACGGAATTACCGACTACTCCCACATGGGTTCCGAAGTTACCGGAGGTGCAGGATATTACAACCGGTTTCCGCGATGGCGCATCACTTATTCCAACCCAAACCTTACTACCCAGGTAGAAAATATGAACATAACTGATTTTGGGACCACCGATAGTGCTCAAGCGGGAGATTTCAATGGAGATGGGAAAGTGGACCTCTTGATCATTGGCCGGTTGGAGTGTAATGTAATATCCGTTCAGGATGGTAGAGACCATATCAAAGATATTTTCCCCGAAAGTGGTTATCCTACCTCTTATCACAGTGTGCACGTGGCGGATTTTAATGGAGATGGACTGTCGGATATTTTAACGTATCATCCAGTTAATCATGTTTGGTTAATTACCCCTTCCAATGGCGATGGATGGGCGCCTTCTGACGACATTACCTCTTCTATTTCCGAGCAGCTCAGCTTTGCAATGAGTGCTAATCGCCCCAGGTATATTAAGGGTAATATTCTGCCCCGATTTGCAGATTTTGATTTTGACGGAAGGGCGGATATTTTACTGGTGAGAAATACCGGTGGGGTGTTGGATGCCAAAGTATATTACAATAAGATTGATGCCAATCAATGGCAATCGGAGACTTATGACATTAGTGCTTCTGATGTATATCCAATAAGTGGGCTCCCAATTTTTATAAGTCAACCCTGTACAAACGATCTCATCAGGGATTCAGACCTGTCTCTAACCAATTTTACCGGTCAACGGGCGATACAACTATTCTACCTGTATGGGAACACCTCTAATCGCTACGACTTTACCATTACCTTTCGGAAAAACAACCAAACCGACAAGGTACACCAGGTTTTGGACGGCTTTAACCGCCTTACCACTTTCGGCTATGGACACCTTACGGAAGGAGCGAGCTATACCCGTAATGAATACCCGGATTACCCGGCCACTACCCTGGCCATGCCCATGCAGGTAGCCACCAGCCTTCAGCAAAAAGACTTTAACGGTACTCTTTTTACTGACCAGCGGGTTAGCTACGAAAACTTTATGGTGGACAGAAGGGGCCTGGGCGCATTGGGCTTTAAAGCCACCAGAACTGAAGACCTGATCAATAATACCGAAGGCGTTTTTCGCATGAGGTTGGTGGAAGAGTCTTCGGCCTCACCCTATTCTTCATGGTTTTTAATGCCGGGTAACATGGAAAATTACGTGAGAAGCACGGGAGAGTTAACCTCCAAAGTAACTTATGTGTACTACCCCAATGTATTACTCACCCATGCTAACGGGAAGCAAACCTATAACGCCCTGCTGAAAAAGGAACGCACCCAAAACTATCTTTTGCAAACCTCCGTGGACAAGTGGTGGGATTACGACACGCACGGTAATATTACGGTGGACCGTACCTTTTATTACGACAATACCCTTTACCAGGCTCCTTATACCGAGAGGAAGGTCGTTAACTTTAACAACTATACCTCAGCCGGAAGCCACCTTCCCTGGCAATGGCAATACAAGCAAACCACCTTTAACCGTGATGGTGAGCCGGCCATAGTACTAGGGGAGTCGCGTGCGTATTACCCCAACGGTGATTTGGAAAAAAAGATAACCTATCCCAACACTACTGCCCAGGTTGATCAAAGGTATATTTACCATTACACCGGTAATTTAAAGGAGCAAAGAACGTATCCGGACGGTCTGAGTATGCGGACAAACAAGACCAACTGGACGACTGACTGGCGCCTGGTGCAAAGCACGGAAAACGCGTTGGGCTGGATTACGTCTTATACTTATCACCCCATTCTTGATTTGGTGGACGTTGAAACCGACCCCAACGGCTTCCAGATAGACTCTGACTACGATAATTTTGGGCGTAAAACCCAAAGTACTGACCTGAGCCTCAACTTATCCGGCAACGTGGCCTACGCCTGGAATACCGACCCGGCCTATACCGAAGCCCTTTACAAAATTGAAACCAGTGGTGATAACCAAACGGTAACCCGTAAATGGTACGATGGCCAGGAGCGCGAGATTCGCGGCATGTTTAAAAACCAGAACGATGATTGGGTATTAACGGACAAGGAGTACCGCTTGAATGGCTTGCTGGACAAACAGAGCAACCCGTATTTTGAAGGGGGCGAACCGCACTGGAGTGAATACGATTATGATCTGTATCACCGGAATACGGATGTGGTGGGGCCCACCAGTACCGTTCAAACCACTTACAATGGACTTACCCAAACCGTCACTAATTTAAATTCAGGCGAAACCAAAACGGTGGTTAAGGATGCCGCTGGAAAAACCCTCACGGTTTCAGACAACGAAGGCTCCATAAGCTACGAGTACTATTCCCATGGAAAGACGCGCCAGATGAGCGGGGTGGGAATTACCATTACCACCGTTTACGATGATTACGGAAGGCAACTGGAACTGCACGACCCGGCCGCAGGTACCATTCTTTATACCTATGACGCTTTAGGAAGAATGTTAACCCAAACGGACGCTATAAATCAGACTTACACCATGTCCTATGATCTGTTGGGGAGGATGACCTCGAAAACCGGTCCCGAGGGCACTTATGAATTTGCATATGACAGCCAGTTCAGGGGTATGCCGGATAGTGAAACTTCGCCTTACGGCCCCTCCAAAAGCTATCAGTACGATAGCAAAGGCCGCTTGCAAACTTCCGTGGAAATTGTGGAAGGGCAGGACTATGCCTTCCAATATACCTACAGTGGAGATAATGTTAGCACCATAACCTACCCCAACGATTTACAGGTGGGCTATGAGTACGATAGCTACGGCAACCTGAACAAAATAAAAGATCAGGCTTCCGGCTTATCGCTCTGGGAATTTATAACTGAAAACCACTTTGGGCAGATCACCGAATATACTTTGAACAATAATGCCCAGCAGCGTCTGTATGACTTAGTTTCCGGCTTACCGGAGACGGAAACCGGCATTTGGGGGCAGCGCGACTACGATTTCGATGCGGTTAGCCAAAACCTGCTATCGCGCAGCGAGCCTTATAAAGGAATTGTAGAAAGCTTTGGTTATAATGATGGGCCTACCCGCTTAACCAGCCATGGCATAAGTACCACTACCAACGTTCAGTACAACTCCAGCGGGGCCATTGAATTTAAAACGGATGTGGGCAATTACGCGCTTTCCGATGAAAGTCAGAATACGGAAATCATAACCAACAACCCGGGCACCATTTCGGGCGAACGGCAGACCCTCGCCTACACCCCTTTTAACAGCGTGGCCACCATTAGGGAAGGGGCTTATGACGCTACCTTTTTATACGGCCCCGATCAGCAACGTAAAAAAATGACCATCCAGGAAAACTGGAACCCCTACCTGGAGCGTGTTTACATCGGTAACGGTTTGTATGAGCGCGACTCCAGGGATGCCAATCAGTGGAATTATGCCTATATACCTACGCCCACCGGAACCGAAATCGTTTACATTCAAGACGAGAACAGTGGTTTGGGAAATTACTACTTCCTGCAAACCGATTATTTAGGTTCACTTTTAGGGGTTTTGGACCAAACCGGCAACCTGGTGGAAGAATACCATTACGACCCCTGGGGAAACCCTAAGGATGAAGGTGACTGGGAAAATGATTTGGGGCATGACCCGCATACCAATTTATTGTACCGCGGCTTTACCGGGCATGAACACCTCTGGTGCTTCGGCCTCATCAACATGAATGGCCGCTTGTACGATCCGCTGCTGGGCCGTATGCTGAGCCCGGACAATTTTGTACAAAACCCGGAATACTCCCAAAACCTCAACCGCTATACCTACGCTTACAATAACCCCCTGAAGTATACCGACCCGGATGGGGAGATAATCGTACCGATGTTGATTGGTGCCGCGATCGGGGTTCTTACCAATGGCGTTAACAATTCCATAAATAATCAACCATTTTTTCAAGGGGCAGGGCTAGCAGCACTTGTAGGAGGTATGGGTGGTGCAGCCTCTTTTGGAATAGGGCAAGCTGCTATTGGAATGAGTGGTTTTGGAAAAGTAGCTTTTCAAACGGCAATGCATGGTCATTTAAACGGAATAATGTCCGCGGGATTAGGTGGAACTTATGGGCAGGGACTTTTGTCCGGCTCTTTCAGTTCGGTTGCAGCCACTGGAATAAATTCAGGTCTTTCTGAAACGACCAAATTTATTAGAGCTGCCGGAACTACTATAGGGGGAGGAGTTGCAGGAGGAGTTGCTTCTAAAATATTGGGAGGAAACTTTTGGAAAGGTATGATGGGAGGTATGATAAGTGCCGGACTAAACCATAGTATCCATTCTGGATATTTGGGAAAGGATCTAATGATGGCTTCAATTACAGGTAGGTTTAGACATTTATTAGGTCCAGATGCCAGATCTTACTCTGTTGAGGCAGGTGCTCAAATTGGTGTTGGAGTTAAACCAATTGAAAAAGGGCTTTACCACATTTTTAGAGGAAAGCACCAAGGAGTATATAGGTTTGATGGTGCAGCAATATCAGCAGGTACACCATCTGTTTCAATTGAAGCAACTGCAATAGATTTGTATTATACTGGAAACACAGATGCGATTAATCCAACAACTTTTACAGGAACATACCAGCAAGCTTCTTTTGGGATTGACGTTGGAGTTGGCATAAGCGCAATCAGCCTATATTCAGCATTACCTAATAATGAGGCGGTTTATGGTATTGGGCTCGGGATTAGTCTTGATGCTGTTCCAAATTACCTGGATTTTACTTATCAATATGGTGCAACAACACTTTCTAAGGACAGTTATCATAATAACCCAGTAAGAACTTTACTAAGATAAATATGAGTAAGAAAGGCTTATTTTTCGGTATAATAGTTTTATTATTATTTCTTATAGGAGTAATCTTAGACCACCATAAGATGTTCCCGTTAAAAGATAATAACTATAAACTGCTTCAGGATTATTCTAGCTTTAAAGTAAAGGTGCTTAAAAGTGCAAGTGATCATGGCTTTGTTCTTCTAAATGATACTATAATGGTGTGGGGAGGGCATCATTTGGTGTATAGCTCGGATAAAATTAAACAAGTAGAAATTAAAAGAAGAATGGATTCCCTCTATGGTGAATCTGAAGAATCTCCAACTTTTTATTTTTTAACACCTCCGTATAAATTACTTTGGGATGAAAGAGATAGTATGTTTTTTAAGGTTTTGCAGGATAGTGACACCTTGGTATTCGCAATAAGTACATATTGAATAAACCGTTATTGGAGATTTTTTAAACTTAAAATACTATGCGCTTATTAGTGAAGCGTTAAATGCAAAAAATATTTTCTTTATTGTACCGTAGAATTATGAGGTTTTATGTTTTGATTTTATTGATGAGTACATATAGCCTAAATGGACAGGCACTTTATAATCTAGAGGATATTTCCTGGTATGATGAAGAAATACTGGAGGAAATTGAAATAAGCAAATCTTTGGTCTATAAAAAATTGATTGCTTCTGAAGGAGTTGACTTGCATCAAACAGAAATGTTTTTGGTGATGAAAACAACAATTGAATGTGATTCCTTAGATGCGACTAACGTTGAGGATCTTTTTCTGGAGTGTAACAAATTAATGTACTATGAGCCAAAAGGTTTCAACAGGAAAATCATAGATGGAGAATACTTGATTTATGAAAATGGGCAAATCGTTTGTTTGTATGATCCAAGACAGGGCGTACACTGGGCTCCTGATGACAAAGAAAATCGCTTATACGGGCATTCATTAGCTCTGAAAGATTTAGTTTTTGATTCTGAAATTATCTTTACGATTGAAATGCTTCCTTTAAGTATTTATTTTGGAGTTGCTAATAATAGTCTGATAATATTTGAGGATTCTAATGAAGAAAGGAGCAATAGAATTGACTATTTAAAGAGTTCTTGGTTTGATCCATGGAGGCTTTTTCTTGATAATTAAATAATTTATTAAAAGGAGTGTTTTTAAGTTTATATTAATACCATATCTTCATGCTAGGATAAATAAGGGCTTATATAAACCCAGCTATGAGAATAGAGTTGGAAAGATTTGGACGATGGAGCAACACAGGATTAGCGTACTTATAGCCAAGATCAAAGGCTTGTAAACAATAAAATTATAAATCTATGGAAGTAAAAAAAGAATACTTTTTAAAGGCCACTTTAGTGATACTACTTAATGTTGGTCTCCTTCTCCCAATCAAAGGGCAATCAACCGAAATCCGCTATGACTACGACTCCAACGGTAATCGAGTGGAGCGCAACACCGTATTTCTACGGGTAGCCCAGGGAGGGGGCAATACCATGGCGGAGACTCCTTTTACCGAGGCGGCTGTTTTACAGGAATCAGAGGGGGTGGCGGATGAACTTACCGGAGAACTCACCTTAACGCTCTTCCCAAACCCGGTGCAGGATGAGGTGCGGCTGGAGTGGAGCCAGCCCGATGTATGGATTGAAGAGGTGCGGGTTTTTAGCAATGACGGCAAGGAAGTATATAAGGCAGGGAAGCAGGAGGGAAACTTTAGCATTCCCTTTAACACCGTGCAACCGGGCTATTACGTGATCTGGCTGAAAACGGATACGGGCATCCAGAGATACCCCTTAATTAAAAAGTAAATAAAAATGAGAATAAAAGAAACAACAATAGTGCTTGGGTTATGTCTGCTAAGTATTGGGCTAAGGGCTCAGGATTTTAAGCCACATAGTTTTGCGTTAGGCCTGGAGTCGGCTTTGGCTCAAAAGATGAACTTTGCTCCTACCACACCGAACTCTGGTGAAACCTATTATAACAATACTATCAACATCGGTGTACAGGCGCACTATCAGCGTAATTATACGTCTTTCTTTTCGTTGCGTTTCGGTGGGGGTTATATGTACCAATTTCCTTTTTACGACAAAAACGAATCCCGGAACGCTAGTACGGGTCAGGTATCACTCTATAGTTTTTCGGAGCAAAAATGGAATAACCTATACCTTTTCGTAGCTCCCATGTTCTATTACCGGGCTGAGGGATTTTCCTTATTCCTGGGCCCTGAAATAGGCGTAGGCTTTCATTTCTACCAGGCAGTATCAAAGTATAGCAACCGTTTTGACAACGGTGAATGGGCGAGCTATACCGATCGCTTTGAAGAAAGACGGAGAGGATACCACCTTGCCCCACGCGGAGGTATTAGTTTTGAAGTAGGCAAACAAGATAATTCGGAGGTGGAGTTTTCATTTTCACGAATGCTTTGGTCTGGCGGGCTAAATGAAACAGAACTGGATGCTTATACGGAGTTTGGGGTACAAGTGGGCTATCGCTATAATTTTTAATTATCGGAACCAGGTTGAAAAAGGCGTTTCCAAATATTGACTTCTTCCGGTTTCTGGCTCTTTTGAGCCTGTTCGGTTCGGGTCTTTACGCCCAAATTGACTTTAAGGCACCGTTGAACATTAGTTGTGGGAGTGTGCCCCATGCGCTGGCCATCGGTGATGTAAACAACGATGGTTTAGAAGACCTCATTGTGGGTTTATCCGGACTCTTTGATCCGCAGAATGACTATCGCATAAAGGTGTATCTCCAAACCGCCAGCGGGCAACTGGGGTCTCCGGTTGTTTACCACTACCCGGCAACCTACCGGCCCTTAACAGCAATGGACCTGGCCGACATGAATGGAGATAGCCTCAATGATGTCATTATCACTTTTGGCAACCGGGTGGGGGTCTATATCCAAAAACAAGACGGTACCCTCAAACCGATACAGTCGTTTTACAGTGGTTTGCAAGCTAATTCGGTGAAGGCCGGTGATATTGATGGAGATGGGTTTATGGACATGGTGACCGGCCATGAAGATGAATCAAGACTCAGGATTTTTAAAGGAAAAGGAAACATGGCCTTCGATACCTCTTCGGTGCCGAAGCCTGCCGGTAGCCGAAGCGGGAAGGTTGAAATTGGCGATGTAAACGGAGACGGTCTTTTGGACGTATTGGCAATTAATCAAGATCATCACTCAGGCTTGTACGTATATACCCAAAAGCCGGGGGGAGGGCTGAACGCCTATGTAAGGTACCGCTCTGGCGTGGGTGGGACCAACGGAGGAATGGATTTGGCGGATGTGAATAACGATGGTTTGCTAGACGTGGTGGTAGCAAAGTCAGGCAGCGGAGGCAGTGAGCAGGTGTTGCTCTGGAAACAAAACCCGCAGACCGGTTTGTTGGAAGCATCAGCATTAGCGGCACATACGAATATAGCCCCGGTTTTAGCCCGGGACTTGAATTGTGACGGAAGGCCGGAATTGGTCACGCTACACACGGGTTATAATAACATGTCAGTTTATGAGCAGGATCAGGCAGGTCAGTACGGGGCCATCAGGAACTGGTTTGTACGTACCCAGATTCAACTTCCGCAAAGCATAGCCATTGGTGATATTAATAACGACAGCAAACCTGACGTGGTGGTTGCCAACTGGCAATACGGGCTGTATATTCTTTACAACGAGGCTACTCCTGATACGAACCGCTACGTGGTACAGCAGAGCCATTCATTTACCGATACCATCGCCAGCACTCAGCGGGACTCCAGCTTTTATTCTACGAACTTCAGAAGTGATACCACCCAAAACGGCTTGTTTGTTTTCACGCAACTCGACTCTTTTAAAATTAGCTATACCTTTTTAGAAGACAGTATTCGCCACACTACTATGGATATTGTTACGGCTACCCAATGTGGGAATTCCTATACGGATACCCTGTTTCAGTATAATTATGAGTTTAATTCAAAACTCCTGGCCCTGGATTCGGTATTGATATTTTCGAAAAAAGACACCCTGTCTCGTATTAAACCGGACACCACAACACTTTTAGCTGAGATTATGATTTACCCCAATCCGGTTTTTGACCTACTCAAAGTGGAATTACCCGGAGCCTATTTAAAAAACTCGCTCAGGGTTACGGTGCGGGATATGCAGGGCCGTTTATTACTGCTGAAAACCCTTGGAAGCGGGAGCGCTATTCGGGAAATACCTTTTGACCGGCTTCCGGTCGGTGCCTATGTAGTTGATTTTCTGGTTGGCGAGGAGCAAATTCGGAAAAAGATCATCAAACTATAATGCTCGAAAAGAGTTCATAGGTCATGATTGATAGAAGTGGCTTTATGGAGAATCAACTAATAATCTTGCTTAGGCACCTTTGCTTATTGAACCAGCATACCTGAAACAGACACCAGCCGAAACCTCCTAAAGGCACCACCTTTTACCTATCTTTACCCGGTAGCTAAAACACCTTTTCTATGAACAAAACCAGTAAGCTGCTGCCATTGGTATTTCTGACGTTTCTCATGTTAAACCTCAGTGCCCAGCAAAGCCGGACCAATCGTACGATAGATGTAATCGGTACGGCCGAACACGTTTTGGTGCCCGACCAGGTAATGGTACAAATCATTATTGAGAATTCGGAGAGTGGCCCCAAGGAGGCTCAGGCTAAAACCTCCCAAGCCGCTACAAGAGCCCTGAGTTACCTGAAGTCGCGCAACAGTGTAAAATCTATTGAAACCAATTACGTAAACCTGCGCCCACAGCGTATCGACTACAATAAAGACACCTATCGCTACATCGCTATTCAAAATATTACCTTCACCCTTGAAGATGTCGGGGATTATCAAAACGTGATTATTGACCTGATGGAGCGGGGCGTAAACGGAATCGGGAACGTTCGTTTCGATTCATCGCAACGCGAAAAAGCCGAACAGGAGTTGTTGGCCAAAGCCATCAAAAATGCCCGTGAAAAAGCGGTGTTCATGGCCTCGCAGCTAGGTCAGCAAATTGATGCAGCCGTACATATCTCGGATCGTATTTCGCAGAATCAGGGCGATGTTCCCTTACAGTTTAAATCGAGCGTGATGGAAGACGGCAGCGGAAGTATAGCTCCCGGTGAATTGCGCATCACCGCCCAGGTAAACGTTGTTTTCGAATTAAAATAAATTGGAATGTCCTATAAAAACCTAGTCTTGGAAGTTGCGGACCAGCAGGCCGTTTTAACCATTAACCGCCCCCAGCAGTTAAACGCACTGAACCGGGAAACCATAGAGGAGTTGAACCACGCTTTTAAAGAGCTGGAAAAAACCCCGGAGGTACGAGTAATCATACTCACCGGCAGTGGCGAAAAAGCTTTTGTGGCAGGGGCCGATATTAAGGAATTTGCTGATTTTAACGTACAGGAAGGCACTGAGCTGGCGGCCCGGGGTCACGAAATATTGTTTGACCTGGTAGAAAACCTCAATAAACCGGTAATAGCGGCCGTGAACGGTTTTGCATTAGGTGGGGGTCTGGAGCTGGCTATGGCCGCTCATGTACGTATAGCATCTACCAATGCCCGTATGGGGCTACCCGAAACCGGACTGGGAGTAATTCCCGGTTACGGAGGCACCCAGCGTCTCGCCAACTTAGTGGGCAAGGGTCGTGCCCTCGAAATGATTTGTACGGCTGAAATGGTAAAAGCAGACCGGGCTTATGAAATGGGCCTGGTTAATCAATTAACCGAACCCGAAGACTTAATGGAGGCTTGTAAGGCCATGGCAGCCAGGATGATCAAAAACTCGCCTCAGGCCATTCAAAGTGCTATCCGTAGTGTGAATGCCGGATTTAAAACGGGCATCGATGGGTTTAAGGTAGAGATTGAAGAATTTGGAAAATGCTTTGGTACCGATGACTTTAAAGAAGGTACCCGGGCCTTTTTGGAAAAGCGTAAAGCCAACTTTAAAGCTTGAGTGTACAGTACCTGAAGTTTGAAAAAACCGGGCGCTTTTATGTAAGCGGCTCCCTTGATCAGCAGTATAGCAACTACTGCTTTGTATTGCATGGCTACGGTCAGTTAGCCTCCTATTTTATTGAAAAATTCAAACGGCCGGAATTCAAAAGCACCCTCTTTATTGCTCCGGAAGGAATGCACCGCTTTTACCTGAAAGACAGTAAGGGTAGAGTGGGAGCAAGCTGGATGACCAAAGAGGACCGCCTGAATGATATTTCGGATTACTGTAATTTTCTGGACTTGGTGTACCGCAAAGTGATACCCCAGGAGGGAGAATCCCAGCGGGTAGGTTTATTTGCCTTTTCACAGGGAGTAGCCACCGCCTGCCGGTGGCTGGCCCACTCTGATTACCCTTTTGCCTACATGGTAAACTGGGCCGGGGCTTTTCCTCCCGATCTGGACTTTGAAAAAGCACTGGAAAAAATGCGCACCCTGCCACTGCACATGGTGGCCGGAACCAGTGATGAGTACATTAGCGAAGAAAAGCTGGCCGAGCACCTGTCCTCTATTCAAAAAAAAGGTTTTCAACCGGAGTTAACCCGCTTTGATGGAGGGCACCAAATCCCCGGGGAAACCCTTGTGGAAGTTTTAAAACCCTTGATTAGCTCTTAAAACGGTCGATATCCCTTCGTTCCTTTTTAGTGGGGCGACCTGAGCCTTTTTTGCGGTTAAAGGTTTTCATCATCCGTATTACATCGGCCTTTTCCAACTCCTCTTTAGCCGTGGTATCTTTCACATACTGCTCCACCAATTTAGCCCCTACCCTGGATTTGGGGAAGTCCAGAATTTTAAAAGAATAAGAGATTCCCTCTTTTTTTACCATCAGCTCATCTCCCGTTTTTACCACACGTGACGGTTTAGCCAACTCCCCATTAATCAAAACCCGCTCTTTACGAACCATTTCCGTAGCCTGGCTACGGGTTTTAAATTTCCGCACACACCATAAAAATTTATCAATCCGCATAAGGTCAAAGGTAAAAAGGAAGCTACCATTGACTCAATTATTTGGGTAGTTGATGAAAATATTTTCCGAAAAAACCTCAGCTTTTGTTTAATTTGCTTCATTAAACCTGGTATGACCGAGCTTAATTGCATTATCATCGATGATGATCCCATTTCACGGGATATGTTGAAGAACTGTGTGTCTAAAACACCCAACTTAAGGCTTCTGGGTAGTTATCCTAATGCAATTGAGGGTAAGGTAGCTCTGGATAAGAAGGATGTTGACCTTATTTTCCTGGATGTGGAAATGCCCGAAATGTCGGGATTGGAATTTCTGGAAACCTTTCGCAACGTACCGCAGGTTATTATCGTTACCTCCGAAAAAAAATATGCTTTTGAAGCCTTTAAGTACGATGTTACCGACTTTTTGGCCAAACCGGTTGACTTGAAGCGTTTCGGGCAGGCGGTGGACAGGGCCCGTTTTTATGAGGATAACCTATTCCGTCAAAAGGAAGACGAACACATTTTTATCAAATCGGATAACTCGCTGGTTAAACTGCGTTCCATTGAAATAGAATACGTAGAGGCCATGGGCGATTATGTGAAGGTGGTTACGGCCGCAAAAAACTACGTGGTGCACAGCACAATGAAAGCCTTTATGGCCAAACTCCCGGAAGAAGATTTCCTACGGGTACACAAGTCCTACATATTAAACCTTCGAAAGGTAGAAGAGGTAGTGGAAGGCTATGCCATCGGTGAATATTTCAATTTACCGGTAAGCCGCTCTAACCGCAAAAGACTATTGGAAAAAATCTCCTAAACCCGGTATAGTTCAACAAAAAAAGTGGAGCCCTCATCGGGCTTGCTTTGTACCGAAATTTTACCACCCATCATTTCCACCTGGTTTTTGGTAATGAATAAGCCAATACCCTTACTGTCAGCCCCCGCATCACGGTGAAAGGTTTTGTACATCTTAAAAAGCTGCTCGCGATGCTGGCTCAGGTCAATACCTAAACCATTGTCGCTTACAGACACCATCACCTTATTGTCTTCCACATAGCTTCGCACCTCTATCTCAGGTCTCTGTTTTGGAGAGCTGTATTTTAGGGCATTGGAGATCAGGTTCAGGAAAATACTTTCCAGGTAAGTCCTGGAATAATAAACCTTGGGGCAACTATCAAAGTCGAGCTTGACTTTGGCGTTTAGAGACTTTACCTGACCGGAAAGCTGGGTTAATACGGAGTCGCACACCTCCTGTACCCAAACCTCTTCTTTTTCTTTATTCAGCTCTTTATAGTCCAGCATTATAGCGGCCAGGTCCTCCACCATATCAAAGAGAGTAAACGCCCCTTCCCGGATATTCTGTACGATGTCTTCCTTTTCCTCCGGGCTTTCCATGCGCTCGTAAAGACTTAATAGCATTTTCATACCGGCTATGGGCGATCGAAGGTTATGGGAAACCATACGCGCCAGGCTTTCCAGGTGTTGATTGCGGTTAACCAGGCCCTGGTTTACATTGCTCATTTGCCGGTTACGTTCCGCAGCATTCTCACGTTCGCGCTCATAGGCCTTTTTAAAGTAGGCTATTACCAACGCAATGAGTATTAAACCGGTAATGAGAAAGATGTGACTGCTGAGGTAGGAGATCAAAGAATCCGATGCCTCTCCCGGATAAATCCAATGGGGCTTGATGTTGGCCAGCCAATTCAGCATCATGATGTTCAGAATGCAGGCCAGCGTAAATAACAAATGTTTTTTAACCGGTAAAATGGTAAGCCCCAGAGTGAGTATCAATATAAAAACCAGTTCAAAGGACGGAGCAAAGGAAATGACCGTAAACCAGATGTAATCGAAAAAAATGAGACTAAAAACAATAAAGAAAAGGGCAGAAGTGCGGAAGTGCCCCCTGAAACGGGAGTAGTAGAAAAAAGTACCGAAAACAAAAGGCGCCAGGGCCAGGGGTAGCCAAACGGTAAACTGGCTGGAGACATTTAACGTTACCGCAGCAATGATAATGGTGAGCACTGCCAGGGAAAAAGTGGCGGTATTGAAGATCTTATTTTCCAGGGGAATCTCTTCAGGGCCTGATATAAATAAGGATAACTGACGATTGGGTGAAGAATGACTGGTCAAATCAGGTGCGTACTTTCGTTCATGAAAAGCTCAAATATAAGATTATGTAATTACAGCATAAACCAGGCAAAGTCAGCCCCTGCCGGGTAAAGTAGTGCTTAGTCGGCTTTTTCCAGGTAAATGGTGAAAATAGAGCCTTTATTAGGCTGACTTTTAACCTCGATGCGCCCATTCATAGCCTCCACCTGGTTTTTGGTAATAAAAAGACCAACCCCTCGCGCATCCTCATTTCCGTGAAAGGTTTTGTACATACCAAACAGTTTTTTTCCGTGACGTTCCAAGTCAATACCCCGCCCGTTATCGGCAACTGATAATCCAAAGTGGTTGGTACCTTCCTTTAATGAAAGTGTGATTTCCGGCTTTCGCTTTTCAGAGCGATACTTAATGGCATTGGTCAGTAAGTTAAGGAAGATACTGTCCAAATAGGCGGGTATAACCTTAACGTTAATTTCCTCTTCAACTTGATTGATTATAGTGCCATCGGCATTCTTCATTAACGCCTGAACATTGCCCAAAGCTTCCTTAAGGTGTTTATTGAGGCTTACCACCTGCATGCTTTCTTCCACCTGGGTATTAATAGCCACCACCTCGTTCAGGTGGCGGATAGTTTGTTCCAGGTTATCCACGGACTCGCGGAGCATGGGCAGTAGCTCTTTGCGTAATTCCTCATCGTGCTCCCGCTCAAAAAAGCTGAGAGTCATACTTAAATTACCGGAGTGTGAGCGAAGGTTATGGGATACAATGTGCGCAAAGTTGAGGAGTCTCCGGTTCTGGTCGTTGGTAACTTCCAGTACGCTAGCCAGCTCCAGTTCCGCCATTTTGCGATCATGAATATCCTGGAAAGTACCGTATAACCGAATACATTTATCACCTTCGGTTTCCGTAACCCCTATAGTACGGACCCATCGTTCATTACCCTGGTGGGTCATAATCTGTAAATCAAGTTCGTAACCGGTGCCGCTTTCTATGGCTTCGGTAACTGCCCCGATTATTTTTTCACGGTTTTCGCCTTCTTTAAAAAAGTTAATAGCCGTTTCCATTTGCGGTACATAATCCTGGGGTACCCCGTGTATGGACTTGGTTTCGTTGCTCCAGTACGGTATGTTGTTTACGAGATCCACTTCCCAAGTGCCGATATGCGCTGCTTTATTGGATTTTTCCAACAGGTCTTTAAGCTTTCGCATTTCCTCTTCCCGTTGCTTAAGGTCACTTATATCGGTATGAGCTCCCAGCATTCGAACGGGCTTCCCTGCTTTATCCCGTATGGCTATACCCCGGCATCGTATCCACACCGTATGTCCTTGTTTATGCCGGTAACGCACTACCTGGTCATAAGGGCAAGCGGGATCTGCAAAATGCGCTTGTGCCTGCTTTAAGGCTTTTTGTCCATCCTCCGGAAAAATAATGTCCTGCCAGGCAGAGGCCTGGTGTGGCATTTCCGCTGGGTTGTAGCCCAGGGTTTCCCAAAAGGTTGGGTTCATCCATTCGTTTTCAGGATTTTCGATGTCCCAATACCATAATCCGTCCAGTGATGACTGTTGGAGAAAATCAAATATTGTATCCTCCTCTTTGATTAATTGATAGAGTTCTTTTTGTAAATAATTCATGACTTTCAGAGCGAGTGTTGCTGCAAAATATTGAATAATGTACGATTAATGAAGGGAGACCTTCCTTAGGAAAAGGTATTAAGTACTATTTGTGTAAATGGCTTTCCATCGACCAAACAACCGGAGGTGGCGATAAGGTGTAAAAATAACACGATTAGTGCTTGCCGGCAAATATCAACCAAACGATGCCAGACTCTATTTTGAAGGTAGAGCACGACCTGGCTGTGCTTTATTTCTTACTCTCCTTCCTTGCGGGTTTTGTTGTATATACCTGGTAAATAGCTTCAGGTCTTTAAATAGGTTCTTTCTCGTATGTCACTATTAAAAGGAAAAGTACCGGATTGGAAAAAGATAACGGTTTGAAGTATGGTTTATGCAAGCTTTAAAAGTGGAAGAGAATGACTTAATGACGAGGTAGGTAGTTTGAGTAATCGCTTCTCAGTTCAAATAGCGGAAACTCCTTTAAAACCTCTTCAGCTTTAACATTCAGAAAGGTTGCGCTATCAAGGCGGCCGTTGCACAATGCTTTGGTCTTTTCAACTTACCACACGCCTGGGGTTTCTCTTGTAATGCGAATCGCTCTATTTGCGAAAGACCAGACTTCTCATTCAAAAATGGCTTAAACTAAAAAAGCCAACCTGGCGGCTGGCTTTTAGATGCTCCTCCTCTTGGGCTCGAACCAAGGACCCTCTGATTAACAGTCAGATGCTCTAACCAACTGAGCTAAGGAGGAATATTATGCACCGCTTACGGTGCTCATTATTTAACAACAACCTTACTTATTCTGCCGGAAGTGCTTTTGCTCAATTCTGAGCCCTGCCTGCCGGCAGGCAGGTAAGGAGGAATATTTTTCCCCTCAAAAAGGGCTGCAATATTAGCACCTTTCTTGAAATTACACAATATTTGCGGCAAATTTCAAAAAACAAAAAATGAGCCTTTTAATTGTAGGTACCGTAGCCTTTGATGAATTGATTACGCCTTTTGGTGAGTCGGGCAGAATTATGGGAGGATCAGCCACTTATGCTGGCTTAGCGGCCTCGAACTTTATGAGCGATATTCAACTGGTTTCCATCATCGGTGAGGATTACCCACAGGAATACCTCAACCGCTTTAGCAAGCGCAACATGGATATTCGTGGAATAAAAACAGTTGAAGGCGGAAAGACTTTCTTTTGGAAGGGAAAATATCACAACGACATGAACAGTCGCGATACGCTGGAAACACAGCTTAATGTATTGGCTGAATTTGATCCCGAGCTGCCTGAAGCGTACCGCAATACGGAGTTCCTGATGCTGGGTAACCTAACCCCCGCGGTGCAGATGAAGGTTTTGGAGCAGATGAATGAAAGGCCCAAGCTGGTGGTTATGGACACCATGAATTTTTGGATGGACAACAGCTGGGATGAGCTGATGGAAGTTCTCAAAAAAGTGGATGTGCTCACCATTAACGATGAAGAGGCCCGCCAATTGAGTGGCGAATATTCCCTGGTAAAGGCGGCTCAAAAAATTCATAGCCTGGGCCCCAAATACCTGATTATAAAAAAAGGAGAACACGGAGCCCTGCTGTTTGGGGAGGGAGAGGTGTTTTTTGCACCAGCTTTGCCCCTGGAAGAGGTTTTTGACCCTACCGGTGCTGGCGATACTTTTGCCGGAGGCTTTATTGGCTTCCTGGCCCACAGTCGCGACATTTCTTTTGAAAACATGAAGCGGGCGGTAATTTTCGGTTCGGCCCTGGCTTCATTTTGTGTAGAAGCTTTTGGTGTGGAGCGTATCGCTGAGATCAATACGGGAGAAATGAATGCGCGCGTTCAGGAGTTTATCGGACTAACCCAGTTTGAGGTGAGCCTCCAGTCTTAAAAAAATAACCTCGCTAAAAATATAAGCCTCCCCAGCGGGAGGCTTTTTTATATCCCTCCAACGGGTAATAAACAACGATTGTTAAAAAAATAGGACATAGACCCAACCCACCTTTAGAAAAGTACGTGTATAGGGGTGAAGCGAATCTTACGGGTTTAATATTGTCGCTAACCTGTGAAATATTTTTCGGTTATAACCGGGTAGGTGGATTATAATTAAATTCGCCTTCCTGGTTTTTTAACGAATGAATGTAGAGAAAGAACTACTTGAAGGATGTAAAAACGAAAATCGTAGGGCTCAGCATGAGCTGTACAAAAAGTGCTACAGTATTCTTCTGTCCGTATGCTTTCGCTACGAGCGCAACAAGGAAGACGCAGAGTTCCTTTTGAATAAGGCGTTTTACAAAATATTGAAAAACCTCAAAAAGTACGATGACAAAGTGCCCTTTGAGGCCTGGATACGGAGAATTACCATCAACACGGTAATAGATAATTACAGGAAAAACAAAAAGAACAAGGTAGATTATGTGGAAGAGCCGATGACACTGGCACCGGTACAATCCATGGACTTTAATGAGGCGGAGCAGAAATACGATGCCGAAGAGTTACAAAGACTCATTGACCGGTTACCACCGGTTAGTAAAAAAGTGTTTAATCTTTATGTGATTGATGGATACAATCACAAAGAGATTGGCGAAAAGTTGGATATGAGTGAGGGCACCAGTAAATGGCATCTGAGCAGTGCCCGTAAAAAGCTCAAGGAATTGCTACAGCAATTGCGAAATAATGTAGCGATGTTGTTATGACGGACCAAGAACTAGACAAACTATTTAAGGCGAAACTAGATAGCCGTGAGTTCGAGTATAATCCCTCGAACTGGAAGGCTATGGAGTCCATGCTGGACCAGGATAAAAAAGGACTGGCCTTTTTCTGGTGGAGCAGTGCAGCGGTGGTGCTTTTTGGAATGCTGGTACTGGGGGCCCTGTGGTGGGCACCTGTTTCGGAACGGCAAATTACGGATCAAACCCAAAAAGGTGTTCCTGAAGCCCCTGTCGTAAGCGACCATGAAGATGCAAGCCAGCCGTCTGCCGCTGGTGAAAGTGAGACCACCAATACCGATCAGGTTACCGGTGAAAACCTGGACATAGCCATTCAAAACAATACGGTAATTAGCGGGAATGAAGACGATAAGCCTACAACCGCTGACTCCGGTACCAAAGTGACCAGCCCCGCTGCCCCAAGTGAAGAAACACCCACTTCAAAATATGGTGAGGAGAGTCGCTGGGCCGCAGCTGGAGAAAATTATACCCGAGCAGAGCCGTACCAATCCATTGGTCTTAAGCTGCTTTCGTGGAATGATCTACCATACGCCATGCAGCCCGAAAGCTCACTTCTCAAACCCATAAGCCCGCAAGCGATAGACCCTGCGGCTCTACGCAAGTTTCAGGCGCAGCATGAACTGTGGATTCAGGCCGGGCCTGATTTTACACGGTCATTTAATGATAATCAACTGGCCACCGGTTGGCTGGTAGGCCTGCAATACCGTTACCGGTTTGCCAGGAACTGGAGTTTTGAAACCGGCCTGAACTACAACGCCCGTACCTCACTGGGCATCACTCGTACTACCGACAGTGTATATTTCAATTTTGGACAGGAAACCTTAAACACCGAAAACCGCTATAAACGCCTGGATTATATAGAAGTGCCCTTTACCCTGGGTTATGACATTAACCCCAAACATCAGTTTGCAGCGGGTTTCTATACCTCGGTATTGATCAATGTAAACCGTGAAAAGGAAAGTACAACCTTCCCTTTCAAAGGTGGGGTGGAAATCAAAACTACGGATGAAAACGGGGTTAGCGATGCTTTCAATACCCTGGATTACGGATTAACCGGATCTTACTTTTTCCGGTACCACCCGCAGATGAGCCTGGGCTTACAGTTTAAGTATGGGTTTAGCGATATTACCACCGACCGCGCTGAGGAGCTGAACCCTCACCACCGCAATGTAAATGCAAGGGTAATACTGCGGTATCGCCTCTATTAATCAGAAATAAATAAGGAAACGAAACCGGGCCGGGCTTATTCGAACTCGATAAGAATCTGGTTTTTCTCCACCGGTTTACCCACTTCCACCGCAATGCTTTTAACCGTGGCCTCACTGGCTGCTTTCAGCACATTTTCCATTTTCATGGCTTCCAGCACCAAAAGAGGATCACCTTTGCTAACCTGGTCACCCTCTTTAACCTCTATGGATAAAACCAGGCCGGGCATCGGTGCTTTCAAATCGTTAAGAGCACCGCTGGCCAGGTCTTCCATACCCAACTCCTCCAATAACAGGTCAAACCGGTCTTTGGCCTCTACAGTGTAGTTATGGCCGTTAACCTGCAGCGTGAAAGTCTTGCTTTCGTAGTCGGTTTCCACAAAAGAAATGCGGTAACTCTTATGGTCCTTTAAAAGGTGCAGCCCGTTATTTTCCTTCACCAGGTTCAATTCGTAATCAGCTCCGTTTATAACGCCCGAAACAGCGTTGTGCGGGGCCATTTCAAATTCCTTATCGCCAACTTTTATTTTATACATGCTACAAATTTACAGTGGTCCAGTATTTTTGCCACCTTATCAGCTAAAGCAGCATGCAAAGATGCCTTTTTTTATTGGTATGCCTTATAACCGTTGGCACGGCTAAGGGACAGGGTGTGGACGTATTGCATACGGAACTATCTATTTATGCCCGCGACACCTTTCCTGATGAACTGGCTGTAAAATGCTACCTGGATATAAAAGTGCCGGATAACCAACAAAGCCTCCGGTTCGACTTTTTACCAGAACGCTTGCACAATGTCCGCATCAAACAGGGGCGTCTAAAAGACTTTGTACCTTATCAAAAGAAAGAAAACCAATTAACGGTGGATCTGGCTTCCTGGCCCAACCGGCCGGAGAGGATTACCCTGGCTTTTGACTATACCATTGATCTTTTAAACCCCGATACCAAACCTTACGTGAGAAACGGAGTAGGCGTTTTGGCCCTGAACGGATTCAACGCCTACAGTGATAACGGCTTATCCTTGAACGGGCTCTTTTTCCCCGCTCGCGCCAGTGACCCCAGCACTTTTAGTGTTAACATTAGCGTACCTGGAAATTTTGAGGTTTTTACAGTGGGCGAACCGACCTTTAAAGTAAGTGACCCGGCCGGGCTGGTACACCATTTCTGGAATTGCAAACAAGCGATACACGCTACTTCTTTTTACCTGATATGTGGAGCCTTAGAGGAAGATGAATTGGAAGACCTGGATGAAGTTTATGGTTTTACGGATGCTGACCTGGGAGCAGCCGAGGCCATTAAGCTCCGAAGCCGTTACAAAGAGTGGCTCAGCTTTTTAAAGCAACACCTCAATTTTGAAATAGGGGATGAGCAGTTGTTAAGAGTAGATAGCATGGCCAGCCTGTCAACCCCTCGCATCAGGCTTCCCCTTAGCGACCATTATCTGGATGATGCCATCGCGGGCCAGCTGCTGTTGGAAGCAACGCAAAGCGATAGCCTGAAGTCCGCGTACCTCTTTTACCTTTCGGAGAAGCAAAAGCGTGACGAGGCCACACAAAGGCTAGAGGTTCAAAATTACCTGGAGAAGAAGGCTCCTGATACGAGCCTGGCGGCAGCCGACATTTACACCCTGAGCGCAGAGTGGTTGCAAAACTTTTACCCTGACTTCCGTGAGCGTTTACTGCGAAGCCCGCAAGGATGGCGGTACCCCGATAGTTCTGCCCACCTCAACTATGTGGACTCCATACGGAAAAACAAGGTGTTGCCACGCCTGAAGGTGAGCTACCGCTACCGTGAAGGTCAGCAGGAGATTAGCCTGGAGCAAGAAGAAGCTTTCGGCCACCCATTGGCTATTCCCTTGGAAATTACGGTGTATTTACGTGATACCGTACTTCGTCAAAACCAGGTGGGTAGTGCCGTGGCCAGCGAAACCTTCAGCCTTGCAGCCGATGGCTCGCCCCAGGCCGTGGCGGTAAACTTCGGCCCCTATTTTCCCGCTTATGTGGAGGACGTGCGCCCGGACGTTTATAACCTATACCAGCTTTCCAATGCCACCAATGAGGCGGAAAGAATGGATGCCTTAACCCGGCTTTTTCAAACCAGTAATGCCAACCTTTTTTCAACCGCCCTGGGTATTGCTATGGACGACCGCCAGGCGGCTATCCGGCTGATGGCCCTGGAAAGGGCAGGGAGCCTAAATATACCCGCTCAGCAAAAATTGAAGGATACCCTCATAAGTCTGGCCGAAAAAGACCCTGACCTGGAAGTACGTAAAACAGCACAGGGGCTGGTCTCAAAATATTATGGCTCAAAGTAAAAGCGATACCGTAAATTTGCAGGCTTCAAACTAAAGGGCTAAAACAACCGTTGAAGCCTTTCGGAGATTAAAACGAAGACATGGACATTCTGATACAGGCGTCTCAATTTATACTAAGCCTTTCCCTCCTGATCGTATTGCACGAGATGGGCCACTTTATACCCGCTAAGCTTTTTAAAACCAAGGTGGAGAAGTTTTACCTCTTTTTCGACCCCTGGTTTTCAGTATTCAAGAAAAAAATAGGCGGTACTGAATACGGTATCGGGTGGTTGCCCTTGGGAGGCTACGTAAAAATAGCGGGCATGATCGATGAGAGCATGGATAAGGAGCAGATGCAACAGCCTCCACAACCCTGGGAATTCCGGTCTAAACCGGCCTGGCAACGTTTGATTATTATGGTGGGCGGGGTAACCGTTAACGTAATACTCGCTATGGTTATTTATGCCGGAATGCTGATGTATTACGGGGAAGAATATTTGCCGAATGAAAATCTGAAGTACGGCATTACAGCCGATAGTACCGCCCAGGCCCTGGGTTTTCGTGATGGTGACCGCGTAGTTGCGGTGGGTGACAAAAAGATCGAACGTTTTTCGGATATATCCCTCGAAATCCTTTTAGGGGATAAGGGAGATATAACGGTAGAGCGTAACGGCAGTACCGAAGAGTTTTCCATTTCGGCTGATCAGAAATCCCGCATTATCGACTCCCAAAAATCATTGGTAGGTGTGCGCATGCCCTTTGTAGTGGCCGAGGTGGTAGATTCATCCGCAGCGGCAGCGGCCGGTTTAATGGCTGGTGACAGCCTAACCGGAGTGAACGGCCAAAATATGGCGTATTACCATGAATATCCACAATACTTAAAGGATAAGGCCGGTGAAGAGATTACTTTGAGCTTTGTACGTGGAGGTGAACCCATGCAGGCTGTTCTCCAAATACCAGGTGAAGGAGAAATGAAGGGAGCGATGGGTGTTTTGGCACATCCGATTGATCGATACGTGGATTTTAGTTATACCCGTTACGGCTTTTTTGAGGCCATACCGGCCGGAATTCAAAAATCGGGTAAAGTGCTCACCGATTACGTGCGTCAATTTAAGTTGATTGCCAACCCCGAAACCGGTGCTTACAAACACGTGGGGGGCTTTTTAATGATTGCCAACCAGTACAGCACGGACTGGGACTGGCAACGCTTTTGGGCCTTTACCGCCTTCCTGAGTATTATGCTGGCTTTTCTGAATATTCTGCCCATTCCGGCATTGGATGGGGGCCACGTAGTGTTTGTGCTTTGGGAGATGATCACCGGCCGCAAACCCCCGGAAAAGGTGCTGGAGTATGCCCAGATTGTGGGTTTTGTGATCTTGTTGGCCCTGATTGTTCTGGCCAACGGAAACGACATCCTTAAGCTGTTTAAATAACAAGGTCTATTTTCCAGGGCTTTTTTGGAGGCACCGTCTGCGCTTTCCGAAGAGAGACGGAACCACCACAACCCACTAAACCTTTTGGATAAGGTGAGTGCCGGACTTAAGCTTGTGTATGCAAAGTTAGAGGCACTGGAGTTATAGCTCCATCACCATGTAGTATAGGTCATAGCCTTTGGCCCAGTAATCTTTTTCCACTTTTTTCAATTGAAAGCCCATCTTACGGTAAAAGCCATCAGTGAGCTGGCTGGTACGGACGATAACCCATTTTAAATGCGGCTGGGAACGAATGCGTTGCAAGCGATATTCACAGAGTTGGCGGCCCAGGCCCTTACCGTGGTGGTCGGGGTGAATCATAGCCCAGGCGAAAACGGCCGTGGAGCCATCGGATTCATAGCACACCCCTCCGCAACCCAATAGCTTAGCTCCGCTTTCTACTATAAAGTTATCCCCTTCGGCAGTGCGCAGGTAATTTTCGAAACCAGCTCTTTCGGATGGGTCAAAATACTGAGGTGTGTTGAGGTCAAAAATGTAAAGGAGCCGGTTAAGGTCGCCTGGAGAATAAGGCCTTATATGAGTCAACATTTTTTAAGCATTAATTTTTTTTCCAGGAATGTCCACCTCGCTCATTTTAGTTTCGTCATTAAAGTAATAATTCAATAATCATTAAAAACTTTAAGCATGAAAAAATTCATTGTATTGTATCATGTTCCGGCATCTGTGATGGCTGAAAGAGCCAATATGGAAGTCTCCGAAGAACAAAAGGCGGAAGGCATGAAAGCCTGGATGGACTGGAAAGAAAGATCAGGAGATGCCATTGTTGACCTGGGAGCACCGCTCATGGGTGGTGAGAGTTTGGGAAACGGTGGTAATTGGGCACCGAGTAATAGGGAAGTGGCCGGGTATAGCATTGTGCAGGCTTCCGATAAAGACCAGGCCAAGACCTTTTTTAAAGGCCACCCTCACTTGCATTGGGCAGAAGGTGCCAGCCTTGAAATTCACGAAGTAGCCCCCATGTAGGCTGCTCTATTTTTTTAATTTTAAAATCTAAAGATCAGAAAGTATGAAAGACTTTATGTTAATTTTTCTCGGGCCCAGTTACCAAACACTGAACCTCTCTCCGGAGGAAATACAAGGACGTATGGGCCGTTGGTTTGCGTGGCACGATAAAATGGAAAAAGCCGGGGTTATGGTAAAAGGAGATGCCTTAACCGATACGGTAAAGCGGGTGAGCGGGCCTGACATGACCGTTACGGATGTTTCGGCTACCGAACTAAAGGAGCTGGTAGGCGGATACTACATTGTGAAGGCCAAGGATTTTGACGGGGCCATTAAGATTGCCGAGGACTATCCCGATTATGATCAGGGGGGAACCGTTGAGGTTCGTGAAGTCATGGTTTTCGATCAGGAATGACCGATCATGGAATAGACCATCTTTTCCGTCATCAGTACGGAAAGATGGTTTCCATACTAACCCGCATTTTCGGCCTGGAGCACTTGGAAACGGTAGAGGATGCCATTCAGGATACCTTTATCAAGGCCATGCAAGCCTGGAGAACCAACCCTCCGGAAAACCCGGAAGCCTGGTTGATGCAGGCCTCTAAAAACCGTATCCTGGACCTAATCCGTAAACTGCAGGCCGAGGAAAAAAGAGCACCAAAAATTGCCTCAGGCCCCGCAGCTATTGCCTTGCAGGAATTATTCCTGGATCATGAAATTGCGGATAGCCAACTGAGAATGATCTTTACCTCCTGCCATCCTTCGCTAAAGGGTGGTGACCAAATAGCCTTTGCCTTAAAAACTATTTCCGGCTTTAGCACCCGTGAAATTGCGGGAGCACTACTTCTGAAGGAGGAAACGGTTAAAAAGCGATTGAGCCGGGCGCGCAAAACCATAGTGGAGTCGGGCATGCGTTTCGAAATTCCCTATGGCCATAAGCTTGAGTTGCGACTGCAAATGGTGCTACGGGTATTATACCTGATTTTTAACGAAGGCTTTCACTCCAACCGTCAGGATATGCTGGTTAGAGAGGAATTATGCGGGGAGGCGCTGCGCCTTTGCCGGGCTTTGATGGACAACCCGCATACCAAGAATCCCGATGTATATGCCTTATTCGCCTTGTTCTGCTTTCAGTTGGTTCGTTTAAAAAGTAAAGTAGCTAAGGGCGGAGAGATTATTAGTTTAGAGAAACAAGACCGGACCTTATGGAATAGGGATTTCATGAAGCTCGGAGACCGTGCAATGACCAAAGCCGTAGAAACCGATACCTACACCCCCTATCATTTTGAAGCGGCCATTGCTGCCGAGCATATAAAGGCCAAATCCTATGAGGAAACCAACTGGAACAGGATATTCCGTTGGTACACTATGCTTTATGAAATCCAACCAACCGACTTTGTACGACTAAATATGGCGATGGCCCAATTGCAAAGGGGGGAAAATGAGGAGTGTAAAAACCTGCTTCAAAGTATGCAGCCTCAAAACCTGGAGCAAAGAGGGTACCTATACTATGGACTTTGGGCCGAATATCATCATCGAAAAGGAGATAAAGAGCTATGCCTTGAAAATATGGACCGAGCTTTAAGCATGGTGCAAAACGAGCAGGAACGGGAGTACCTTGAAAAAAGGCGGAAAACCTTCTGCGATTCTTTATAAATTCAAGTGCCACTCTGATCATCGTGGAAGGGTGAAGTACTATATTCATCCCATGAAAAAAATCTACCACCTCTCTACCTGTACCACCTGCCAGCGGATCATTAAAGAATTAAACCCGGCTGATGATGTACAACTACAGGATATAAAAACCCAGGCGATCACCGAAAAGCAAATTGATCAAATGGCGGAAATGGCCGGTTCTTACGAAGCTCTTTTCAGCCGTAGAGCCATGAAGTACCAAAGCATGGGCTTAAAGGATAAAAACCTGTCTGAACAGGATTACCGCCAATTGATCCTGGAGGAGTACACCTTCCTCAAGCGTCCGGTAATTATTGCGGGGGATCAGATATTCGTGGGAAACAGCAAGAAGCAGGTGGAGGCCACCAGGCAGGCCTTAAGCCACTAGAACTTTTCTTACTTCTTTTTGGGTTCAGCGCAACCGCAGAGCAGCTTATCAACCGGTTTATAGTGAAAGCTGATATCTGGATTTTTCTTCGGGTCGTGTAAACCTTTGAGCTCGATGGACGACCCGGCAGGAATTCCCTTCACCCTAAAAGACACCTCGTATTTAAAAAGAATGTCATTAAGAATGGTCACCCGGCAGTCCAGGCACCTTTGAACCGAATCCGTAGCTTGCGCGGTGGACGTATCAGGAACGTAATAATAAGGAAGAAAGAGCTGTCCCATTTGCAGGGAGTCCCTTTTGATGCCACCAATGCCCGAGGCCCCGGGTGCACCCGAATTTCGCCAGGGAAAGTCTTTACATTCCACATTTATGGGTATTACATCCACGCCTGAACCTATAAAGGAGCTATCGAATTTCACGGGCAGGTATTTCACGTATGGCGGTTGGAGCAGGTTATAGTTCATATTCACCGTTTGGCCCGGCTTTTCTCCCTCAAGAGTAAATTCATCAGGTTCAACCAGGCCTATGTCGTAAACCGTATTGGAATCGCTAAGCGCATGAGGCACTTTTTTAAAGACAGGAGGCGAAGCAATGTAATATTTGGAAATATAAAAGGAGTCCTTTTTAAGGGTGTCGAACTGTGGCCCAAACGGGATACCGGAAAGAACCTGGTTGCCGGTATTCCATAAAAAACCCCTTTCGCCACCCGGGAGTTTACCAGGAACCGAAATAATTGTGTTACAGCCATAGAGGGTTACAGGCTGACGTGCGCTGTCCGAATGTGGTAAGGTGGTATTTCCCAGGTTGAAGTTTACGTAGCCGGGACCGTTCGGGATGTAAGTATTTTGTGCGCTTGCACCTAAAGTAAGGAGGGTAAACGCAAGGCACAGCATACTAAGTTTGGTGGTTGCTTGCATGGGGTTTGGTTTGGTGATGGAAAAATAAACCTTCCACTAAGGTAGCTGATAAGCTTGCCCCGGCTAACGCAATTGGCTCAAAAGGAGTGCTTTTCTGAGTAGGCGGGGGTTAATTTTTAGCAAAACGCACCGCTGAAGCAGCCTGGTGTTTCAATCGTATCCAGTAAAGCCCGGAAGAAAGTCCGGACACGTTAAGCCCCTCTTCTAAAGAAAGAACCTCTTCTTCCCATAGTAGCTTCCCCCGGGCATCGAGAACCTGAATAATGGCGGAGGAACCTTCCGGCCAAAGCAGGCTGAGCTTATCTTGTACCGGGTTGGGGTAAATAGCCAGCGAAGGCTTTGTGATCTCTCCGGAAGAAAAATGATTTGCACAACCCGCACCAAACAAAGTGTCGTGTTTCCCGATGTTCCATTTACTTAAACTATCCAGAACCACTGCCTCAACGGCCAGCTTGATCTGGTTGGCGGTTGCAGCCGTAAGGCTGGAGTTGAAAGTGATGGCGGTGGGGTTTTTACGGAACATGGCAGTATAAAATGAACAGGCAGCCGCATAACTTCCCGCTAGGGAAGGGTGGCTTTCATCGGCTGTGTATAGCTCAATGTTGGGGTATTGGTTGCGGATGTATCTCCAAACCTGCCCCACGGGCGATACCACCGCATTGTTGGTGTCGGCCATGTGCATATACCGCAGGTACAGCAAGCTGTCCATCCCCTCGTAAGTACACACGTAAGGCCAGTTGGGGTAGGCTGCGCAAAGTGCCTGGTCTCCGTTTTTACGGCCCCAGGTCATGTAGAACATAGTTTCTGCGCACGGATTGTGAAAGTTGATCACACTGTCCAGGTAGCGGGCGGGTGGGTACACCATAAGCTCCACGCTCGATGGTTCGCGGGATGGCCGCTGGCTTTGCTCCTGCAGCACCACAAAATCCCAGTTTCCGTCCGCAATTTTGCCCAGGGATACCGAAGAACCGTGGTGCCCCCATAAGGACCATCCACCCGGAGTATGTTGATCAAAAATTACGGTATCGCCCACCGAAGCAGCCACATCGGCAACGAGCTGCGGCAGATTGTTGGCGTTGGTGTAACTGTTGCCGAGGAACAAAACCCTGCGGGTATTATTTTGCCCACAAGTAAGCTGGTACAACAGTAACATTATAAAGAGGAGCCTAACTTGCATGGTGGGTTTTATGCCTACAATTTACTAAAAGCAAGAAAAGCCGTTGCTGGAGTTGATAAGGGGAATGCCGGAGATTTTGAAATACAATGAAAGCCTCTTGAGGTATGGAACCCATTATACCTGTAATACCCTACGTTTTATGCTGGAGTGTATTTTTCACGTTTTCAAAAACTTCCATCTTACTTTGAAAATCTTTGACGCTGCTTTCAAAATGCCAATTAACCTTACCCTCCGTAAACACTGCCCATTCTGTTTTGTGCTTTTCAAGTTCATTGGTTTTATTCCTTTGATCCAGGTAAGCCAAAGCCCCAATGGCTGTGCCTTGGTCATAATAGAGACCTTTTTGTTTGAGGTAATAGTCGAGATATTGGTTTAAGAAGTCAATCGATTTTTGATTATTAAAAGTGGCCATTGCAATACAGTAATCCTGGCCAGCGTAACACACCTCGCTTTTTAGGAGAAGCTTTCCAATTTGCTCCTGAAACTGGAGTTGATCTTTAAAGGCAGCGAATAAGGCCCCTACCTTTCGCGTTCGCCAATTGAAGTCGCCCAGTAAATTTGAAATGACTTCAACCGTTATTTCGGGAAAAATATGATTCAAGTAGTTCAGGATTCTCTTATCCGGAATTTGATACTCTCCTAGCGTCATGTAAAAAGGAAGAACAAACTTGTGCACGAACTCCTTATCCAAATCATATCCATTAGCAGGGACTTTTAAGTCGGAGAATGGACTTGCTTGGTAAGAGGTGGCCCCCTTGCTGTGTAACTCTTCGGGTGTATTCATTTCGTTTTCCATAGGTGGTTGGTTAGGTGCACTATTTTCTGTCAGAGTGATGACGAAGAAAATAAAAAACTTCATGGTGGTGAAATTTGTACTTGCTCCTCAAGGCCTAAAGTTATCAAAGTACTTTATTTTCGCTTAGCCTGAGCACCCATGCTCGGGCTAGAGCAGGGTGCGTAATTTTAGAAGTCCACGGGATCTTTCCTGGAATAATTCTTTACGGCAATGGTTAAAAAAGTAAGCAGGGTGCTGTCCCGGCTTTGCTTTAAATCGGCCAGGAAATGCTGGTCGCTCCCGCTGATAAAGTTACGGCCCATCCTTCCGGTGTACTGCTTAAAATGAATGTCGTAAGCTTCGGGACGGGCGCCTTTTACCGTGGTATGGATATGGCGGTTATCGCTGGAACGGCCGTAATCTCCCGGCAGGATGGTTTGAACCAGTATCCGCCCCTGGCTGTCCGTAATGGCCGTGCCATTTAGGCGGGCCGTGGACTCGTCATTAGGGTTGGCCGGGTCATACTGGCCTAGGGTTGAGGTGTGATAGAGTTTTATCGGTACATGGACCAAAGGCGACTGGCTTTCCTTCGAAATAAAAGTCAGGCATAAGCTCAGCTTCTGTCCGGGTTCTTGGGAATGACTAATTTGAACCGCGCTAGTCACTTCTAAATTTTCAAAGGCCCGGAAAGTTTCCTCTTCCGAAGGACTAAGGACGGGGATGGTGCGGTCCACGGAACATTGCAGGAACATAGGAGCGATCAGGATCAGGCTTATAAAATGTTTCATCGCAGTTATTAATGTGGATTGCTTTGGCGGGCCGGAGTATCCCGAGCATAAAACTTGTACTTAAACTGGGCACTTTCATGGCTGGCAAATAAAATTAACAGAAAAGCACCATACGAGTCCTTCACTCCATCTACAATCAAATTCTTTTCTGTGTCAATACCTATACGAATGTGTAAATAGTCATAGGCACCTAATATTAGAGGGATATTATGAGCAATGATATTTCTGTTCTTGACGTAGAAATAGCCATCTTTTTTCATCTGCCCCGCTATTACTACTGACTTTATCAAACGGTCTTTTTTATAAAATGAGATTTTAAGCTCACGGTCGTTTAAAGCATTGATTTTGAAGGAAAAGAGGTCTGTGCTATCTGCCTGAATCCCTTTATTTCTAACATCCCTGATTATAAACTGTGAAAAATCATGGTACTTGACAAATAGAAAGCCGTTAAACTGCATTTCAGTGGCTTTCATAAAATAGTGGCCGTTTAACCCACCCGGGTCACCAAACTTCTGAATGTTACTTTCCTCTACTGTACTTAAACTAATGCAGCCCTGAAAAAACAGACAAGCAAAGAGATAAGTTAAAGAGGTTCTGAGCGTTTTACCGAAAGATCTCATAAAGGTTTTATACTGTGAGTTATTCACTTTCGAGGAAAGGACTCTTACAGGGCTTGTTTTTGAGCTTTGGCACTGGTAATGCGCTTCTAAATACTTAGCAACAAAAGGCAAACACCGTTCATGGGCAATTTCCGAAATTTAGAATAGATGGAAAGCTATGATCTAAGAAGAGGATTTTGACAAAGAAGGCTTACCTCTTCCCTTAAGCTTTAGAGTATAAATGGCGTATGCCCCCGCAAACAAAATCCCGGCTACGGTGGCCATTGCCCCGGCAATACTACCATTTAGCCAAGTGGCCAATGCATAACCGCCTACTGAAATCAAAAGGCTGATGATGGATGTGTAGAAAAGCATTTTTTTAAGCTGGCCCGTAAGCAGGTAAGCGGCAGCGGGTGGAGCGATCAGTAAAGCCACCACCAGAATAGCCCCTACCGATTCAAAGGAAATTACGGTGGTAAGCGATACCAAACCCATAAAAATGAAGTGCCAGATGAGGGTGGAAATACCCAGAGCCTTGGCATAGTCCGGGTTAAAAGTGGTAATCACCAAGGCTTTATAGCCTACCCGCACGAAAACCAGAACCAGCAGGGCCATCCCCCCGCTGATCCATAGGGCGCGGGGCCCCAGTGAAATTCCGGATTCGGTAATGATGAGGTCCAAAGGCACGTAGGCAATCTCTCCGTACAACACACATTCCTGGTCCAGGTCCACCTGGCCGGTAAAGGCCGAAATAAGGATAACGCCAATGGCAAATAACCAGGTGAAGGTAACGCCAATGGAGGCATCTTCCTGCAGTCGCGCCTTTTTGTGTAGTAACTCAATCAATACCGTGGTCAACACGCCTACCACGGCCGCGCCAATCAACATGGGGATATTATTTCGGGAACCCGAGATTAAAAAGGCGATCACAATGCCCGGCAAAACCGAATGGGAAATGGCATCGCCTACCATCGCCATTTTGCGAAGAATTAAAAAGCTGCCCAAGGTGCCACAACTCAAGGCGATGCAAAAAGCAGTCAATATGATGTACAGGGCTTCCATCAGTTTCGAGGATAAGGTATAGGGCTTTGGTGAGGATCGGTTTCCGGATAATCCAGCTCCCTCAACAATTGCGCTTCTATTTCGGGCGTAATAATGTGCTCAATGGTTTCGGCATTGGGGTGAATGTGATCGGCCTTCAGGCGCATGCGCTCAGTGAGGTACATTTCCCAAAGGCGGTGTAGCCGCACCACCCGCTTGGCCTCTTCGTAACCCTTCTCAGAAAGCTGCCATTTTTCCCCTTTAGGCATTATGTAAAAGTTTCTGCGCAATCTGCTAAGTGCGGTTTGATACTCGGATTGCGAAAAATGCCTTTTCCGCAATAGTTGCAGGTTGGAAAAAGTATCGGTTTCAGGATTATTTTCGCGTAAATGGTAAAAGGCTTTCAGCAGGTTTTCGGAGAGTATTTTTTTGCGGTTTTGCCGTTGCTGTTGGATACGGGCCAGGATACCTTTTTTAGGAGCCAGGAACAGGGAGAACAAGGCCAAAAAAGACAGGCACATCACAATCCACGGTCCGGTGGGCATATTGGGAGCGGTAAAAGAAATAAAGGAACCTACTAGTCCCGAAAAGCCTCCGGCCAAACCGGCCAATACCATCATCATCAAAAGGTTTTCGGTCCACGGGCGGGCCGTAGCGGCCGGAGTAATCAGCAATGCGGCCATCAGTACTACACCAACCGACTGAATACCAATAGATATGGCCAGTACAGTAATGGTGGATAAAATAAACTGCAAGCGTTTTACCGGTAATCCCGAGGCTTCCGCAAAGGCCGGATTAAAACTCAAAAGCTTGAACTCCTTAAAAAATAAGGCGACTGTAATGAGCAGTATTAACGCTACAATACCATAGGCCAGCAAATCGTTTTGGGTCATAGCAGCGGCTTTTCCAAACAGGAATTGATCCAGCCCAGCCTGGTTACCCGCTCCCGAATGCTGAATAGAGGTTAAAAGCAAAATGCCTACTCCAAAAAAAACACTGAGAACCAAGCCAATGGAAGTGTCAGGTTTCAGCTTGGTGCTTTTGGAGAGGTGCTCAATCAGCAGCATGGCCAACCAACCGGATACCAAGGCACCGCTCATTAACACAAAGGGGTTTTTGGTTTGAAAAAGCATAAAGGCAATGGCGATACCCGGTAGTATGGCGTGAGCTACCGCATCACCTACCAGGGAGCGTTTGCGCAAAAAGGCAAAAGTCCCCACGGTGGCGGCACTCATCCCCAAAAAAATGGTTCCGAAGGCTACCACCCGCACGTTGGGGTCTTGAAAACTCAAAAATTCCAAAAGCTTATCCATCGCCCCGTCCTTCTTTTTCCTTGAATGCACTTTCGCGCAGGGGAAAGTCTTTTTTGGCAATAAGGTCGCCAATACGGGAAAGTACCGTTAAGCGGCCCCCGTAGGCCTCCTGCAAAAGATCGGATGTAAATACTTCATCTTTAGGGCCGGCTGCTACCAGGCGAGTATTCAGCAGAACGATCCAATCAAAATACTCGTAGGCTGTTTGCAGGTCGTGGTGTACGATTACCACCGTTTTTCCCTGCTCCTTCATTTCGGTAAGCAGGGCCAGGATACTTTCTTCGGTAGCGGCATCCACCCCCACAAAAGGTTCGTCCATCAGGTAAATATCGGCCTGTTGAGCCAGGCTGCGGGCAATAAAAACCCTTTGTTGCTGGCCACCCGAAAGCTGGCTGATTTGCCTGCGGGCGTATTCCAGCATGTTAACCTTTTCCAGTGAGCGGGTAGTAATTTCACGATCAACCGTTGACATTCGCCTGAACAGATTGCTCTTCCGGTAACGCCCCATTTGTACAACCTCAAAAACACTGGCCGGAAAATCCCAATCCACACTTTCCCTTTGGGGTACATAAGAAACCCGCTCACGTACGTCATCCAGCTTTTTACCGAAGAGGTTTACGTAGCCACTGTCGGGCTCCATCAGGCCCATAATGCTTTTAAGGAGGGTGGTTTTTCCGGATCCGTTGGGGCCAACAATGCCGATCAACTGTCCTTGGGGCAATTGAAAGTCGATGTCCCAAAGTACCGGCTTGCGGTTGTAGCTGGCGGTGAGGTTATGCACTTCCAGGGCAGGCGTATTTATCTCCATCTTCAAACTTTCAAACTTTACAACCCATCTCATTGTAGTGCTTCTACTATAGTATTAACATTGTGCCGCACCATACCGGTATAAGTGCCCTCGGGAGTTCCGGCCTCGCCCATGGCATCTGAAAAAAGCTCACCCCCCAATTGAACCAAATGGCCCCGGCTGCGACATCCTTCCATCACCGCCTCGATGGATCTTTTGGGTACCGAACTTTCTACGAAAAGAGCTTTTATTTGTCGATCAGTGATAAAATTCACCAACTCACTGACATCCTGAAGGCCGTATTCAGCCGTGGTAGAAATACCCTGCAAGCCCCGAACCTGCATTTGATAAGCCCGTCCAAAATACTTGAAAGCATCGTGGGCGGTTATCATAACCCTTTGGCTGTCAGGAATAAGTTTGGTTTGAGAAATGCAAAAGTTGTGCAGCTCTTCCAATTCAGAGCGGTATTTCATTTCGTTTTGGGTAATGTAGTTGCGCCATTGAGGGTATTGTTCTTTAAGCTCCCGTGAAACCCCACCCATAGCCTCAATCCATAGAGCTACATCAAACCAGATGTGTGGGTCGTAGGCACTGGCATAGTCGGTGGAGTTGATCAGGCGACCGGGGTTCAGCTTTTCGGCCGCGGCAATTACCAACTTTTGCCGTTTCAGCTTTTCAAATATTTCCCCCATTTTACCTTCCAGGTGAAGGCCGTTGTAAATCACCGCCTCAGCACGGCTCAGTAATTGAATATCTCCCTGGGTGGCCTTGTACAGGTGCGGATCAACTCCCGGGCCCATCAAAACTCTCACTTCGGCACTGTCGCCCAACAGGTGTTGGGCCATATCACCCAGCATCCCGGTAGTGCATACTATCAAGGGCAGGTTCTCATCCTGTCCGGTTGATGAGCTGATATCACCATTATTGCAGGAAACCAATAGCCCGAGGTTAAATAGGGTAAAAAGGAGTTTTTTCATTGCACAAAAATATTTTTGCATACCAACTGACTCAGTTGAAGTTCCTGGCCATTCACTACAATGCGCATGGAGTGGTCAAATTCTTCTATTTCCAGGATTTCAATTCGATCGCCCAAACCAATACCTAGCTTAGCGATGTATTTAAGGAGTTCAGGGGCGGTATCCTTCACCCCCCGCACTTTTACGCTACTGCCGGGACTGCAGTTGTCGAGGGACAAATCACTGCTTTTCGGGAAAACCCCGTTGCGGTCGGGTATGGGGTCGCCATGGGGGTCGTATTTCGGGAAGCCCAGAAATTCCTCCAACCGGTCCGTAAGTTTTCGCGACTGTATGTGTTCGAGTTGTTCCGCAATCTCATGCACCTCATCCCAACCGAAGTTGAGCTTGTCCACCAGAAAACTTTCCCACAAGCGGTGTTTACGTACGGTGGCAATAGCCACTTTCTTACCCTCTCCGGTAAGCTCAGCGCCCTGGTATTTCTTATAATTTAAAACGCCTTTTTCCTTAAGCTTACGAAGCATTTCGGTTACGGTGCTGGGTTTGGTTTCCAGGCTTTCAGAAATCGCGTTGGTACTTACGCCCTTTTCGGAGTGTTGGGACAGGAAGTAAATGGCTTTGAGGTAATTCTCCTCGGTTAAAGTATAGTTACTCATAGTGATGCGGCAAAACTAAGAATTTTTTTGGAGGTTGGTAAATAAAGATTTAGGTTTGCCGAAAAATAAATTTAATGATACCGAATGGCCTGAAGCTGATTTTTCTGAACTGCGCGTTGTTTCTGCTTGCCTTACCCATGGCTCAGGCGCAAAAGGCTGAAATTAAGGGAACCGTAAGTTCACCTCAAGGCCCGGTGGTGCAAGCTAACATTGTTATTGAAAGCCGGCAGGAGGGAACCCTTAGTGATGAAAAAGGGCGATTTAACCTTCAGGTTGAAGCGGGAGAATATGAAGTTTCCGCCTTTTCCATCGGAATGACCCGGCAAAACCGGAAGGTAAATGTTCAGCCCGGGCAAACCGTGGAGCTAAACTTCTTCCTGCAAGAGGATACAGAAAGCCTCAATGAAGTGGTGGTTAGCGGTACACTCAAAGAAGTGAGAAGGTCCGAAAGTCCAGTTCCGGTGGAGGTGTATAGTGCCCGGTTTTTCAATAAAAATCCGACTCCTAACCTGTACGAGGCGGTGCAAAATATTAATGGTGTTCGCCCACAACTCAATTGTAACGTATGCAATACCGGTGATATTCATATTAATGGCCTGGAGGGGCCCTACACCATGGTGCTGATCGATGGAATGCCGATTGTGAGTGGTTTGTCCACCGTGTACGGTTTAATGGGAATCCCCAAAGCGATGATTGAGCGGCTGGAAGTGGTAAAGGGCCCGGCTTCCTCGCTTTATGGTTCCGAAGCGGTGGGTGGGCTGATCAACGTTATTACCGTAATGCCTGATTTTGCCCCGGTTTTTTCCGTGGATGTAATGGCCAGTAGTTGGCAGGAGTACAATGCGGATATGGGATTTAAGAACCGGATTGGTAAGAATGCTTCCGTGCTTACGGGCATTAACCTTTTCAATTACACCAACCCGATTGACAATAACGGTGATAATTTTACGGATGTAACCTTACAGGAGCGGGCTTCTATTTTTCAAAAATGGGACCTTGGGCAGAATAACCGGATTTTTACTTTGGCCGGACGTTATTTTTTTGAAGACCGTTACGGAGGTGAAATGCAATGGACTCCGGAGGATCGCGGGGGTGACCAGGTGTATGGCGAAAGTATTATTACCAAAAGATGGGAGCTAACCGGACAGTATCAGCTTCCCTTCGAAGATAAGGTAATGCTTTGGGCCTCCTATAATCATCATAACCAAAACTCCTATTATGGCAACGTGGGCTACTTTGCTGATCAGCAAATTGCCTTCACCCAATTAACCTGGGAGAAAGACCTCAACCGACACTCTCTCCTGGCGGGGGCCGCCTTTCGCTATACCTATTATGATGATAACACCCCGGCTACCTCTCAACCGGATCATACGCTGTTACCTGGCATTTTTGTCCAGGATGAAATCTACCTGAGTGAGCGGCATAAGCTTCTGCTGGGCGCACGTTACGACTATCACTCCGATCATGGTCCTATTTTTACGCCCCGGCTGGCCCATAAGTGGAGCATGGGTAACAATAGCCAGTTACGCCTGAATGCCGGAACCGGGTTCAGGGTGGTCAACCTGTTTACCGAAGAGCATGCTGCCCTTACCGGAGCCCGTGAGGTTGTAATTGCCGAAGAGCTAAATCCCGAACGGAGCTACAACGTCAACCTCAACTACATTCAAAAATGGTATTTGGAGAAGGCTTACCTGAGCCTGGACGGGTCGGTTTGGTACACCCATTTTTCCAACCAGATTATTCCTGATTATGATACTGACCCTAATCTGATTGTGTATGATAACCTGGATGGATACTCCGTAAGCCGGGGTGTGAGCCTGAACCTGGAAGCAGTTCTGCAATCCGGGATCAGCCTGAGGGCCGGAGCCAGTTACTTAGATGTGTTTACCGCAGAGGAGGATGAAAGTGGGAATACAGTATTCAGGAGGCCAATACTCACCGAGGAATGGACCGGAACCTGGGCTGTATCCTACAATTGGTATAAAACCAATCTTAGCTTTGATTATACCGGTAACCTTTATGGCCCCATGCGCCTGCCTTTACTAGGCGCTCTGGACCCACGTGATGAATATTCCCCCTGGTGGAGCATACAAAACATTCAGGTAACATGGGCACCCCGCAGCCGGAACTGGGAATTGTATGGAGGCGTAAAAAACCTGCTGAACTTCACTCCTCCGGCCAATAGCATTGCCCGCGCTGGCGATCCATTTGATAATGAAGTGGATTTTGATGCGGAAGGTAACGCGGTCAGCACGGCCAATAATCCTTATGCCCTTACTTTTGACCCTTCCTATGTGTACGCCCCTAACCAGGGTATTCGGGGTTTTTTGGGTTTTCGCTACACGTTTAAAGGCAACACCTTGCCGGATTAGGGCGCACCCCTAAATTGTTGTTAAAACACTGATTGATAAAGGCTTCGCCAGAACAAAATGAGATGGAACAGGGTTAAACAGGTACTATAGTATTAACCATAAAACATCTATTATGCTTCGTTTAATTTTAATTTTCCTGGTGATAGCTCTTATTGCTGCCCTTTTTGGCTTTGGAGGCTTAGCGGCCGGTGCCGCGGGAATCGCAAAGATTATTTTTTACATTTTCCTGGTGCTGCTGGTCATTTCCCTGCTGTTCAGATTGATAGGCGGGCGTTAACTCCAAAAACAAAGTATAAATAAAAAGCCCCGTTTTTGCGGGGCTTTTTATTTATGCTGATTTCAAGCTTACTCAGTGGATCTTCATTTTTTGCACCATTTCGGAAGTTAGCGGATCACTATACACGCCATAAGCATCTACCATAGTTCCCTTTTTACCATCATCGGTTGAAATAGCGTAGAGAATGGACATATCATCGGGATTGGTCATGCCCTCAAAGCGGTGGAATTCGTCAATATGAAACTCGGAGGGCTTATATTTCAGGTTTTCGCTTTTACACTCGATACAATTTTTAAGTAAGTTAAAATCGAGGGTGTAACCTTGCCGGGTAAGATCGTCAATACCCTCGGAAAGGGTTTCGTACTTATTGTCCATAATCTTGCTTTTATAGAATAACCTTTGGTACCAAAGATAGTTTTTCCGGAGGGCTAAAGATTAACGGGTTTAGAGTACTCTTTTAATTCCATCTGGCTACCGTCAAAAACCCCGTAGGTGTAATAGCGAATCCAGTCGCCCAGGTTGATGTAGCGCGAATTTTCGTTCAACAGCATATCAATTGGCAAATGGCGGTGACCAAAAATAAAGTAATCGTAATGTTCCTTCTCCAGCATTTCGCGCGCAAAAATAGCTAGCCACTCCTGGTCTTCTCCCAAAAAACGTGCATCAGATTCACCGGTTTGTGCCCGGCTGCTGCGACTAAAGAAGTTGGCGAGTCCTATGCCGAAGTTCGGATGAAGGCGCGCAAAAGACCACTGCATAAAGCGATTGGAAAACACCTTCTTTATGAATTTGTAACCGTGATCGCCAGGCCCCAGGCCATCCCCGTGGCCAATAAAGAATTTTTTACCGCTCCACTCCCGCACAATGGGTTCCCGGTAAAGCTGCACCCCGGTTTCCTTGGGTAAATAATCGAAGATCCACATATCGTGATTTCCCGTAAATAAGTGGATGGGGGTTCCACTATCGGTTATTTCGGCCAGTTTACCCAGTACCCTTACAAACCCACGCGGAACCGCTCGTTTGTATTCAAACCAAAAGTCAAAAAGATCGCCTACGATAAATATTTCGGCCGCATCCTTTTGGGCTTCTTCTAACCATTTTACAAAGAGCTTTTCACGTTCCAGGCTTTTTTCATAGCTCGGAACACCGAGGTGAAGATCGGACGCGAAGTAGATTTTTTTTCCAGCTGCCAATTGCATGGCCGCTAAGATAGTCTATGGCTAAAAAAGAAGAGGGATAGGCTCGCTTAGAAAGCTCCCAAGGCCACTTTAAAGCCTGCGGAGCCAACGGCATTTTCCTTGAAAAAAAGACCGGAAGCATAGAACTGAAAGGCCACAAAAGGCAGCTTCCAGCCGTAGCCGACTTCCACGGGTACGCCTCCAAGGTAACGGATACTGTAGGAGCCTCTATCACACACGGTTGTGGGAATACCGTCATATTCACCTTTACGGATGATGGAGAGTCCGGTTTTGCCATACCAGAATTTAACGTTTTTTGAATTCCAATACCCATAGTAGAAATTATAATGCGTCAAGGCGGCCGTTTTAGTGCATGGGGTAATAACATCCTCATCAATAGCGGGGTAATGATCCTGCCAGTCAAACCCAAAAAGATGGTGATCCTTGGCTATATTCAGTCCAAGGCCACCACTACCACTGCCACGCTGGGTAAAGGTGGATGGACCCAACCTCATTTCTACCCATATTCTTAGTTCCCGATCCACCGGGCGCTCCCAGTCTTTGAGGCTATCCCGTTTAGCATAGACCTTTTCCTTTTCGGTTTGTCCCAATAAGAGCTGGGGCCATAGGCAGCCGCAAATCAAGGATATAAGGATACCGGTTATTTTTATTTTATACATAGGTGTGAGTTTTATTTGTTAAAGCAATGTTATTTGAGGTAACCCAATCCCACTTTAAGCCCGAGGTTCGCTGTAGTAACTGGTCCGGAAATCAAAACGCTTCCATAGGCCTGAAAGCTGATCGCCCAAAGTTTTACACCAGCCCCTATTTCGATTGGAAGGCCAAAATGCCGAGTGGTTTCGTAGATATATTTATCACAGCTAAACCAACCCGTTGAGGGAAGGGTATCTGAAGCGGAACTGTATAATAGATAGGACAGACCGGCTTTTGCATACCAAAAACGCGTGCGCTCATGCTTGATGTAACCGTAAAAAGCGGAAAACTGCTCCATACTGGGCTCTGGCGTATCGCAAAAAAAAAGATTGAAAGCGCCTGGGTAAAATTGGTAGTCCACACTGTAAAGATGGGTACCCTTCGATACATTAATATCGCTGCCCACCACCCAATCGCCAAAGGAGGTAAGGCCGGTACCTAAAGTAACCCAGACCCTGATTTGGTCAGAGTCTGGGGCAGTGGTTTGCTGAGCGCAGGTAAAGGTCGGGGCAAGCCCTATTAAAAAAACATACAACTGTTTCATAGTGAGAGCAAACCTCGCCTTTGTACAACACAGAGTAAAACGCATTTTTGATATTGCCGGAGAGGGTATTTGCAAAAAATCCCAAAACAGAAAACTCCCGGGCTTTTACCCGGGCTGTGGAAGCATTTTTAGCTACAAAAAAGCCTTCGGTCTAAAAATCAGGCATTAATCCATAAAAAAATCCTGCACAGGGCAGGATTTCTCGGGTAAAATTATTTTCGAAATTCTATTTAGCGGCTTGGTAGCGCTTACTAACCTCATCCCAGTTAATTACGTTGAAAAAGGCCGATACATAGTCGGGCCTGCGATTTTGATATTTAAGATAATAAGCATGCTCCCAAACATCCAGGCCTAAAATAGGAGTTCCTTTTACTTCGGCTATATCCATTAGAGGATTATCCTGGTTGGGTGATGAAGTTACCTGTAGCTTACCGTCCTTATTTACAATCAACCAGGCCCAGCCGGAACCGAAACGGGTTTTAGCGGCATTTGAAAACTCGTCTTTAAAACTTTCAAAGGAGCCGAAGGCATCATTAATAGCACTGGCCAGTTCCCCGGAAGGTTCACCACCACCGTTGGGGCTCATTACCGTCCAAAATAGGCTGTGGTTGTAGTAGCCTCCACCATTGTTGCGAATACCCGCCCCATGCTGCGAAACGTTTTTCAAAATATCTTCAATGCTGGCATTTTCATTCGGTGTGCCTGCCAGCGCATCGTTTAGTTTGGAGGTATAGCCTGCGTGATGCTTATCATGATGAATTTCCATGGTTTGAGCATCTATGTGTGGTTCTAAAGCATTTTTAGGATAAGGTAGATCGGGAAGTTGAAAAGCCATAGTTTAGATTTTTATTAAAATTAATTGTCAATAGTGCAGAGCTAACAAAGCTACTCAGAATAGGTTTAGATCAAAGCAAGGGCTAAATGATGCAATTGAAAGTACTTATGAAAATTAACAGGCTTTACCGTGAGAAGGTCACAGGCTGAGTTTACTCTATACACCGCATCAGCCGGGGCCGGAAAAACTTACAACCTGGTGTTTAAGGTGCTCAGGCTTTGCCTGGCTCATCCCCGAAGCTCGGTTTTTCGCAGCATACTCGCCATTACCTTTACCAATAAGGCGGCTGCTGAGATGAAAGGCCGGGTCATTCAAACCCTGGAGGCTTTTACCCGGGAGGATGTGGACCCGAAGAATCGTCCGCAGTTTGACCAGTTATGTAACGAATTAGGCCTTACCGAAGAAGAGCTGAAAACGCGCAGTTATGAACTGTTGCGAACCATACTTCATCACTATTCGGCTTTTTCCATTTCTACCATCGACCGGTTTACCAACCGCCTGATACGCACCTTTGCTCAGGACCTCAAGCTAAGTGGCCATTATGAGGTAGAATTGGATTCGGAACTTATTTTGAGTGAAGCTATTGATGCTATGCTTTCGGATCTTGAGGAAGATTCAGCTATGGCGGAAGTACTCATCGAGTTTCTAAATGCCCAGTTGGAGGAGGGTAAATCTCCCCGTGCAGAGTATCGTTTGCTGGAAATAGGCTTTACCCTTTTTGAAGAAAATGCAATTGTCCCACTAGCTCTTCTTAAAGAGCTAGAATCCAGGGATTTTATTAAAATACAACAAAAACTTTTAGAGCGAAACCGCCAGTGGGAACAGCAAGCCGTTCAAAAGGTAAAATCAATACTTCATGTAATCGACCATAACCATATTGATTATGATTTATTTAGCGGTGGATACTTGCCTAAATATTTAATGGGGGTTGTAGAAAATCCGGAGTTGGCATTTCCCAACGCTACTGTGCAAAAGCAATTGTTGGGTGAAAAGAGTTTTTACGCCAGGAATAAAGCTGCGATAGCTGCCCCGCAAATAGACCCTGTGGCACCTCAAATAATGCAGCAAGGTGAAGAGCTTTTGCAGTTTATCAGCGATCATGCGGCAGAATATGAACTTTCTAAGTTGATATTGCGGAATATTTTCAGCCTGGCGGTGGTTGCCAGCATTAAAAAGTACCTGGACCAACTTAAAAAAGAGAGTAACCGATTGCCGATCGGGGAATTCAACCAATTGATCAGCAACCACCTGCAAGATCAACCGGCCGCATTTTTATACGAACGCATCGGTGAGCGTTACCGCCATTATTTTGTGGATGAATTTCAAGATACCTCGCGCTTGCAGTGGTATAACCTGCTACCATTGGCTAATAATACTATGGCTCAGAATGGGTCGGTTATGCTGGTAGGTGATGCCAAGCAGTCCATTTATCGGTGGCGCGGGGGGGAGGTAGAGCAGTTTTTAGATTTAAGCAACGACCGGGATAGCAGTAATAAAGTCAGGCAAGGTGAAAAAACACAGGCTCTTTACGAAAGGAAAACGGTACTGCTTAATGATAACTGGCGCAGTAAGAGTGAGATAGTGAATTTTAACAACCTGTTTTTTGAACAGGTGGTGGCTATAGAAGACCAATCAGGCTACAAGGTTGGCAACCCGTTACACCGGGAACTTTTCGGGCAAGCGAAGCAGGGCATAAAGGCCGGAAAGGGAGGTTACGTGAGTCTGCAAATTTTACCTGCTGCCGAAAATGAAGAAGAATATGTGCAGAGACAAGCGCAGGCGGTAGTAATGAAGGTGGAGGAAGCTCGGGAGGATGGTTTTGAGTTGCGTGATATTTGCATCCTTAGCCGCAGTAAAAAATACAATGGCGCTCTTTCTGAAGTGCTGTCAGCCAACAATATAGGCGTGGTTAGTTCCGACAGTCTTTTGCTGGGCCGATCGGAAAAAGTAAAGGTGCTCATGGCTTTTTTAAAGCTGGCGTTAAGGCCGGATGATCAATGGGCCCGGGTTTATTTTCTGGAGTGGTATTGGGCGACAAATCAGGAAAGTTTGCCCGAACAGGAACCGTATGCGTTTATTCAAAGGTGGGTGGGTGAAAAAATAGAATCCTGGCGGGAATTCCTAATAAGCAGTTGGAAGGATTTTAATTGGGATCAGTTTCTCAACCTCTCACTGGTAAATAAGCTGCTGTTGAGTATAGAGGGACTGGGTTTTAACCTGCAACGCGAACCTTTCCTACAGGGCCTCATGGATCATGCGCTTGATTTTGAGGATAACAAAGAAGAAGGCGAGGCCGGTTTTTTACGGTGGTGGGAAATGAAAGGCGAGACCATATCCATAGAAATGCCGGAAGAGCTGAATGCGGTTCGCCTCATGACTATCCATAAGGCCAAAGGGTTGGAGTTTCCGGTGCTTATTCTGGCTTTTGCCGATTGGCTGGCTTTTCGGGAGCCCCGGCCGTCCAGTGCCTGGATGGCCCTGCCGCAGGAAAGGTTTTTTGACTTACCGGTGGCGCGCCTGGGGCTAAACGGTATGGAGAGTAAAAACGGTGTTCGTGATTTACCCGGAATGCAAGAATACATTGGTATATATCAGAAAAATCGCGAAGATGTAGCCCTGGATAATCTCAACTTACTTTATGTAGCCCTTACGCGTGCTGAAGAAAGATTGCACATACTGGGAAATTATCGCAAGCGGGGTGATAGTGAAAGAATAACCGCTTACCTTTCTTATTTTATTGATAAGCAGGGTGATGGGGTCGATGAGTGGACCGCTGGAAACAGAACATCAAAGGGCCGTTCAGATAGTGCCCCCACCTCAGAACCTTCTTTTCACCCGTATCAATCCGTGTCCTGGCAGCAACGGTTGGAGGTGGTAATTGATTCACCCAAAAACTGGGAAGCAGGCGAAAAGGCCCATACCCAGTGGGGTAAAAAAGTGCACTCCCTGTTGGCATTGGTCAATACAGCGGACGATTTAGGCCCGGCCCTGAACAAATTGGAGAGTCGTGGCTATATTTTGTCCTCCGAAAAAGGCAGGCTGAAAGACCTGGGTGAAGCGGTGGTCAACCATCCCGAGCTGAAGCATTACTTCGGTAAGGACTATCGAATACTGAACGAAGCTGAAATATTGCTTCCGGGAAGCAAAGCCCTGCGCCCGGACCGTTTGGCGGTGGAAGAAGGCCGGGTTCACATTATAGACTATAAAACCGGCCAAGCCTCTGCCTCACATCAACAACAGGTAAACCATTATGCAGAAATTATGGAGCAGCAGGGATTGGTGGTGGGTGATAAAACATTGGTTTATCTCAATGAACCACTGCAAGTCGTAAAGTGGTAACTATATTTGCGGAACACCACTAAATTCAAGAAAATGTACGGCAAACTCCAGCAACATTTACAAAACGAAATCCACGAAATACAAGAGTCCGGCCTCTTCAAAAAAGAGCGTATCATAATCGGTGAACAAGGCGCTGAAATCCAGGTAAGCGGAGGCCAGAAGGTTTTAAACTTTTGTGCTAATAATTACCTGGGCCTGTCTTCACACCCCAAAGTGGTGGAGGCTGCCAAGAAAACCCTGGACACACATGGGTTTGGCATGTCATCCGTCCGTTTTATTTGCGGAACCCAGGATATTCACAAAGAGCTGGAACAAAAGATTGCCGATTTCCTGGGCACGGAAGATACCATTCTCTATGCAGCCGCCTTCGATGCCAACGGGGGGGTATTTGAACCGTTGCTTACCGGTGAAGATGCTATCATCTCTGATTCACTCAATCACGCTTCCATAATTGATGGAGTGCGCTTGTGCAAAGCGCAACGCTTCCGTTATGAGAATAACAATATGGAAGACCTGGAAGAAAAGCTGAAAGAAGCACAAAGCGCCAGTCGTTTCCGCATTATCGTAACGGATGGTGTGTTTTCTATGGACGGGTATGTGGCTCAGCTGGACAAAATTTGCGACCTGGCCGAAAAATACGATGCGCTGGTAATGGTAGATGAATGTCACGCCACTGGCTTTATTGGTAAAACCGGACGGGGAACCCATGAACTGAAGGGTGTGATGGGGCGTGTGGATATTATTACCGGTACCCTCGGTAAGGCTCTTGGCGGTGCCATGGGGGGCTTCACCAGCGGTCGCAAGGAGATTGTTGAAATGTTGCGTCAACGCTCCCGCCCTTATCTGTTTTCCAATTCTTTGGCACCGGCTATAGTGGGCGCTTCCATAGCTGTTTTCGATCTATTGAGTGAGAGTACCCACCTTCGGGATAAGCTGGAGGAGAATATCACTTACTTCAAAGAAAATATTAAGAAAGCCGGTTTTGATATTAAAGATGGCGACTCGGCCATAGTTCCCATCATGCTTTATGATGCGGCATTATCCCAAAAGTTTGCCGACCGGCTGCTGGAGGAAGGCATATACGTAATCGGTTTCTTTTACCCGGTTGTACCTAGAGGTCAGGCAAGAATACGCGTGCAGCTTTCGGCTGCCCATGAGCAGGAGCATTTGGATCGTGCCATCGAGGCCTTCACCAAAGTGGGAAAAGAGCTGGAAGTAATTTGACCGGGCTCATAATTAACGATTCATGTTAAGTAAAACGGCACTAATTTTTTTAGGGATTATAGCAGGTTTACTGTTGATAGTTGCCATCGTGGTTAAGGCTAATATCTTCACCATTATTTCCCTGATTTTATCTGCTGCAACGATCACAGCTCTGTATTTGAGAAAGAAAAAAGAGGATAGGTAAGGTCCTGAGTTGGGTGATGGTACGTCACAGTTTTTACCTTTATTTTGTGCGTAAAATTAAAGAGCGTGCAGGAAGCCCACACCAATGGATTAAACGCAGAAAGGGTAGCCGATGCTCTGGCAAATCAAGGCTTTGCGGTGATAGACCATTTTACCAGGCCAGCGGAGGTTCAGGCTTTACATAAGGCTATTGCGCACCATCGTGAGGAAGACAGTTTCCGAAAAGCCGGAATAGGGAATGCCCATCTTTTTCAAGTAGATAAGGAGGTTCGTGGTGATTACATCAAATGGATATCACCAAAAGAAGCCTTACCCGCCACACTAAATTTTTTGCAACGCATCGAGGAGCTGATGGATGGGCTTAGTAAAGCCTTATTCTTGAGCCTTAAGGATTACGAGTGTCATTTTGCGATATACCCGCCCGGCACTTTTTATGAAAAACACCTCGATCAGTTTAAATCCACCAACAACCGTAAAATTTCCTTTGCCCTTTACCTCAACCAGTCGTGGCGTCCGGGTGATGGTGGTGAGTTACGCCTTCACCTGGATGAGATAGTGGATGTGGAGCCTTTGGCGGGGAGACTTGCCTTGTTCCGAAGCGACACGGTTGAGCATGAGGTGCTCACTACCAATAGTAATCGGTACAGCATTACCGGCTGGATGCGTGACCGTCCCCTGGGCTTATCCTTATATTAAAATGAAGTAAACCCCATACTTTTTGTTCATTATTGTGATCTAAGTCACTTACTTTGCGTTGTAAAAGCGCATCCGACTGCAACGGATGTGGTAAAATTTTGCTAAGCATGAGAAATAAGTATATCGACCTGATCGACCAAACCTTTGAATGGCCTCAGAAGGAGTTCGGTTTGGACGAAGACAAAACCCTGCTGTGGAACGGGGTGTATCTGATGGATATCATCAAACAATACGGTACCCCCCTGAAGGTTACCTACCTCCCTAAAATCAGCCAGCAGATACAGCGGGCCAAGCGCATGTTCAACGTGGCTATGGCCAAGGTGGGCTATGAGGCCGAATACCATTACTGTTACTGCACCAAGAGTTCGCATTTCTCTTTTGTGCTGGATGAGGCTCTTAAAAATGGCATTCACATTGAAACCTCGGGAGCTTTTGACATTAACCTGGTGGAGGCCCTTTTTGAGGAAGGAAAAATATCCAAAAACCAATTTATTGTGTGCAACGGTTTTAAGCGCGAAACCTATGTAGAGAATATTGCACGCCTTATCAATGATGGTTTTGAGAACGTTATCCCGGTGGTGGATAATAAGAACGAGATGGAGTTGTTTGACCAGTTTATTAAGGAACCAACTAAAATAGGTATTCGTATTGCCGCGGAAGAGGAGCCGAAGTTTGAGTTCTACACTTCCCGTTTGGGGATTGGCTACAAGGATATTGTGCCCTTTTACAAAGAGAAGATCAAGGAGAACAATAAGTTCGAACTGAAAATGCTTCACTTCTTTATCAATACCGGTATTAATGATACGGCCTATTACTGGAGCGAGCTTTTGAAGTGTGTGAACGTGTACATTGAACTCAAAAAGATATGCCCCGCGTTGGACAGCCTTAATATTGGGGGTGGGTTTCCGGTAAAAAACAGCTTATCCTTTAGCTATGATTACGATTATATGGCCGAAGAAATTATTGCCCAGATCAAACAGATCTGCAATAGCAAGGGTGTAAAGGAGCCTCATATTTTTACGGAGTTCGGCTCTTTTACAGTGGGCGAAAGCGGAGCTACCTTCTTCTCCATTGTGGATCAGAAAAAACAGAACGACCGGGAGAACTGGAATATGATTGATGGGTCTTTTATGACGGCCTTGCCGGATGCATGGGCCATTAGCAAACGGTTTATACTCCTGGCGGTGAATCGCTGGGAAAAATCCTATGAGCGTGTTTTACTAGGTGGGCTTACCTGCGATAGTGATGATTATTACAACAGCGAGCAGCACGCCAATGCCATTTACCTGCCTAAGTTTGATGTTGAAGAGAAGCAGGTGGTGGGTTTTTTCCATACCGGAGCCTACCAGGAAAGTATTGGTGGCTACGGAGGCATTCAGCATTGCCTTACCCCGGCTCCCAAGCACGTGGTAATTGAACGCGATGAAAACGGGGAAATACGCACCCGGCTGTTTGCAAAGGAGCAGAGCTACAAAAGCATGCTGAAAATTTTAGGGTATTAATTAAAATTCAATTGGTTTTTAATTTCAATTTTAAAACCTTGCACTAACAAGTATGAAAGAACGCAACACCATATCCCGCTTTATTGAGGAAAACTACCTTCACTTCAACGCTGCCGCACTGATGGATGCGGCCAAAGGTTATGAAAAACACCTGGAGGAAGGAGGAAAAATGATGATTACCCTGGCTGGTGCCATGAGTACCGCAGAGCTGGGGAAAACCCTGGCAGAAATGATCCGCCAGGATAAAGTGCAGATCATCTCCTGCACCGGGGCCAACCTGGAAGAGGATATAATGAACCTGGTAGCACATAATTCCTATAAGAGGGTGCCAAATTACCGTGATCTAAGCCCGCAGGAAGAGCGTGAACTGCTGGACGGAGGCTTTAACCGGGTTACCGATACCTGCATACCGGAGGAGGAAGCTTTCAGGCGGTTGCAACAGCACATTCACAAAATTTGGAAAGAGGCTGATGCTAAAGGCGAGCGATACCTGCCGCACGAGTATATGTACAAAATGTTGCTGAGTGGTGACCTGGAGCAGTACTATGAAATAGACCCCAAAAACAGTTGGATGCTGGCCGCGGCAGAAAAGAACCTGCCCATTATTTGCCCGGGTTGGGAAGACAGTACCATGGGTAACATTTTTGCCTCGTATTGCCTTAAAGGCGAATTAAAGCCTACCACCATGAAAAGCGGTATTGAATACATGACCTGGCTGGCGGATTGGTACGTAGAGAATTCCAAAGGCAAGGGTGTGGGCTTTTTCCAGATAGGCGGAGGTATAGCGGGGGATTTTCCTATTTGTGTGGTGCCGATGCTTTACCAGGACCTGGAAATGGAAGACATTCCCTTTTGGAGTTACTTCTGCCAGATATCCGACTCTACCACCAGTTACGGATCTTATTCCGGAGCGGTGCCCAATGAAAAAATTACCTGGGGCAAGCTGGATATAGATACCCCAAAATTTATTGTGGAATCCGATGCTACTATTGTAGCACCATTGATATTTGCCTGGCTTTTGAATTACTAAACACCAAATAATATACACAAGAATGAAACCGTTGAAAAGCGCTGACAAAAAGAGAGTTATCGTTGATTATAAAAACGTTACTCCGCAAATCCTTAATCTTTTCTCAGACCGCTATCCGTACGGTTACGAAGATGAGGACATCATAAAATTCAAAAATGCCAAGGGTGAAATGGTGAGAGCGGTTCCTTTTGAAACAGATGACACCAAATACCTGGTGAAAGTAAGCGTGGAGATGGATGCAAAAATCGAAGCCTTTCTTGATGATGAAGAGGACGACACACCTATTTCAGAGGAAGGAAGCATAGAAGCCCCCTCCGAAGAAGATGAGGATTAAACCCCCGGTACGTATTAAGAAAGCATAAAAAAAGCCTCCCAATGGAGGCTTTTTTTGGTATCAACAAGAGGATTAAAATCTTTTCGTGTAAGCGTGGCAATAGGGAGTGCCCCCGGTTTTATTGTAGTAATCCTGGTGCTTATCGTCACGTTCCTTGTAAAACTCGGTAGCCTCGGTAATCTCCGTAGCAATGTCATAGCCCTTGCCCTCCAGCTCTTTCACCAGCTTTTCGGTAATCTTCTTCTGTTCATCATTCAGGTAAAAAACAGCTGAGCGGTATTGCTCACCAATATCGGGGCCCTGGCGATTTACCTGGGTGGGGTCGTGAGTTTCAAAAAACAAACGGGCAAGCGTTTCGTAATCGGTTTTTTCCGGGTCGTAAACCACTTCCACGGTTTCAGCATGGCCGGTAGTGCCCGTGCAAACCTGACGGTAGGTGGGGTTTTCTACGTGACCACCGCAGTAACCCACCGTTGTAGAAATTACACCATCGGCTTGTTGCATATAATATTCTGTTCCCCAGTAACAACCGGAGGCAAAGAGTGCGCGTTCCATAGTCTTTTGTTTATTTCCCTTGTTTTGGGCGTTTAATGATAAAATCGTGATTAAAACAACGCCAAATCCTAAAATGATCTTTTTCATACCAATGTTTTAAATACATACGCAATATGTACACCATTTGATCACAAAAGGGTCACTTGAGCGACAGAGCGAAATTTAAAGAGCCGCTTTTTGGTAAAACCTATGGTACAACAGTTCTGCGATTTGCACGGCATTGGTGGCGGCTCCTTTGCGGAGGTTGTCGGCTACTATCCAGCAGTTAAGCGTGTTCACCTGGCTAAGGTCCCTACGGATGCGGCCCACAAAAACATCATCCTTGCCCCGGGCAAATAGTGGCATGGGGTAGTTGTTCATTTCATTCTGGTCGCGAAGCACTAAACCGGGAGTGTCAGCAAGTAATTTACGTACATCCGTGGTGTTGAACTCCTTTGCAAACTCAATGTTCACACTTTCGGAGTGGCCACCCATAACCGGTACTCTTACCGCGGTGGCGGTAACCTGAACACGATCATCACCCAGTATTTTCTTGGTTTCGTGGGTAAGCTTCATTTCCTCTTTGGTGTAACCGTTTTCCAAAAAAACATCACAATGGGGAATACAGTTTTGATCGATGGGGTAGGGATAAGCCATTTCCCCTTTTTCACCGGCCCGCTCGTTATTCATTTGGTTCAGAGCTTTAACACCGGTTCCGGTTACACTTTGGTAGGTGCTAACTACTACGCGCTTTATACCATACTTCTCATGTAGCGGTTTTAATACCATCACCAACTGTATGGTGGAACAGTTGGGGTTGGCAATGATCTTGTCATCTTCGGTAAGCAGGTGTCCGTTTATTTCAGGAACCACCAGCTTTTTGTCCGCATCCATTCGCCAGGCCGAGGAATTATCGATAACCGTGGTGCCTGCTGCGGCAAAGCGCGGTGCATGATCCAGTGAGGTTTGCCCACCGGCCGAAAACAAAGCGATATCAGGTTGGGCCGCAATAGCATCGTCCATAGAAACCACCGGGTATTCCGTATCCTTAAACTTTACAGACTGGCCAATGGATTTTTCAGAAGCTACTAAAATAATCTCATCAATAGGTAATTGGCGTTCTTCCATTACCTTTAACATTTCCTGTCCCACCATACCGGTGGCACCCACCAAAGCAATACGCATAATTTCTAAATTTAATTTGAGCTTAATACCCCGAATAAAAACAATCTGCAAATTTACTGTTTAAAGTTCCTCATGCGCTTCTTTCTCCTCCTATCCCTGTTTGCTCCATTAACCCTGTTTGCGCAGCTCTCACTCAACGATAATTTTGCGGATGGAGATTTTACCAACAACCCGCAATGGTCGGGAAATACTGCGGATTTTGAGGTGTTGAACGGTGAGTTACACCTGAATAACACGAGTGCTACTGCGGATGATACTTCCTACTTAAGTACCCCCAGTACCATTTTAAGTAACGGTAGCTGGCAATTTTACTATCGTTTTGAGCAAAATCCCAGCAGCAGTAATTACGGCAGAGTATATGTAGCCAGTGACCAGGGTAACCTTAGTGGCCCGCTCAATGGTTATTATGTGGATTTTGGACAATCAGGCGACAAACTGAGGTTGCGGAGGCAAAGCGGTAATACATCCACCACCATTACCGAGTCGTCCGGGCCGTTACTCAACACCTCCACCGTTGAAGTAAGGGTGCAGGTAACCCGTGATGCCGGTGGACTATGGACATTGATGGCCGATACCGGCTCGGTAATTAATCCACCGACCACCATTGGTACTCCCACCACCGATGTTACGCATAGCAATAGTTCCTTTTTTGGGGTTTACTGCCGGTACACCGTAACCCGTGCCTCTGCCTTTTATTTTGATGATTTTAATTGTGCTGGTCAGCCGAACCTGGATGTTACCCCGCCTGCGCTGGACACCATTTTGGTTTTGACCGCCAACTCACTCCGGCTCGATTTTAATGAACGGCTGGATGCAGTAAGTGCCCAACAAACCACTCGTTATTCGGTGAGCAACGGTATAGGGCCACCTTCCAGTGCCGTTTTAGGGGGTACTGATTTTAACGAAGTGACCCTGACCTTCACCAACCCATTCTCCAATGCTACTAACTACAGCCTGAGCTGCAATAGTATTGAGGACACTGCCGGTAATGCCGCCAACCTGCAAAAAAGCTTTACTGTAAACGATGAGCCCGCCAGCATAGTAGCTGTACGCGTTGTTTCGCCCACGGTTATTAGCATAAATTTTTCCGAGGCGGTAAACGCCCTTTTTGCCGCTAATACTGCTAATTTTCAGGTGGATAATGGTGTGGGTGCGCCTGCTTCAACTGCACAGCCTGCTCCCAGCCGGGTAGAACTTCAGTTTGCGTCTGCCCTGCAGTCGGGTATTAACTACCGCTTATCGGTTCAAAACATCGAGGACGGTTTTGGCAGTATCTCTACCGACACCGCTTTTTTCAGCGTTGGTGCCATTAACATTTTTGATGATTTCAGTGACGGAGATTTTACCAATAACCCGGGCTGGCAGGGCGATGCGGCCGACTTTGAAGTGGATGCAAACCATCAGTTACACTTAAACTCCCCCGTAGCAGGAACCTCATACCTCTCTACGGCCAGCCGTATTGCTCAAAATGCGCAGTGGCAGTTTTATGTAAAAATGGACTTTGCTACCTCAAGCTCCAACTTTGCCAGGGTTTACCTGATGAGCCGCGATAGTAATCTGAACGATTCCACCACCCGGGGCTATTATGTACTGTTGGGAGGCACCAATGATGAGATTGCAATTTTCCGTCAGGAAGGAAACAGTAAATCGGCAGTTCTGAGAAGTGCCCCTAAAGTTTTGGATACCGATCCGGTAGAATTGCTGGTGCGGATACAAAGAGATGCACAAGGCACCTTTACCCTGGAGGCTGATACTACCCTTTCCGGGAACTTTTTCACCGTGGGTTCAGCTACGGATTCCACTTTCCTTTCATCCGAATATTTTGGCGTGTACTGCGAATACACCTCTACGCGGGCGGACCGGTTTTACTTCGATGATTTTAAGCTTTCGGGTGACCCTTTTATCGACAGCATTGCACCGGCACCGGACTCTGTATTTGTAGAAAGAGTGGACCGTTTGCAACTTTTCTTTACGGAAGATGTAACGCTGCCCGGAGCGGAGAACGAGGCCAATTACACCATTGTAGGTTTGGGAACGGCCAGCCAGGCTACACGTGATTCTCAAAACCCCGCCCTTGTGAACCTGGAATTCCCGGTGGACCTCGCTCCGGGAGTACTTTACCGCCTTAATGTGGATAACGTAGCGGATGCGGCCGGAAACAGTGCGGCCGGAAGTATCGAGTTCCAAATTGATGACGCTGCTCCAAGGCTTGAGGAAATCAACGTATTGAACAGCACCACCCTGGAGTTGGTGTTCCGTGAAGATGTTCTGCGATCCACCGCTGAAGAGGAGTCCAACTACTTTGTTTCCAACGGGCAAGGCCAACCGATGGTGGCGCAGGTCGATCCGGGTGACGATGCCCGGGTGCAATTGGTGTTTGCAAACCCCTTCCAGGACAGGATTACCTACAGCCTGCAAGTAGCGGACATTGAAGACGACTTTGGCAATACCCTGGACACCAATGCCAATTTCACCTTTTTCATCCCTGAAGCGGGTTCGGTGGTTATCAATGAAATTATGGCTGATCCTGTCCCCAGGGTTGGAGTGCCCCCAAATGCTTTGCCGGAGCGGGAATACCTCGAACTGTACAACCGGGAGAGTATCCCGGTAAATATCAAGGGTTGGATTTTACAATTGGGAACCAGCCAGGAGGTACTGCCCTTTTACGAAATGCCAGCCCAGGGCTTTGTGCTTATTACCGGGGAAGACGGGGTAAACGAGTTTGATCCTTCCATACCAGTGCTGGGGCTGGATATCTCCTCCACCGTTCTGACCAATAGTGGTAAGGAGCTTACCCTTTTCTCAAAAGAAGGTTTGCAAATATCTACGGTTTCCTATACCGATGCGTGGTACGCTGACCCCGACAAGGATGACGGGGGGTGGTCACTGGAGCAAATAGATCCCGATAACCGTTGCGGGGGAGAATCCAACTGGGCGGCTTCCCAAAACCCGATAGGCGGAAGCCCGGGCCGTGAAAACAGTCTCTTAGGAAGTAATCCTGATACCACCAGACCTGCCTTTGAGCGTATAGCTGTATTGGGGGATAGCCTCATCCGGCTCTCTTTTTCCGAAAGGGTAAATGAACTTTTACTGGCCGATGAAAGCAACTACCGGATACAGCCACCCCTGGAAATTTCACTGGCCGACCCACAAGGTCCGGCTTTTAGCAGCAGCTTGCTTTATTTTAATGAGCCCATTAATCCCGAAGTGATTTACCGGCTTTCTTTGGTAGATTACCCGGAAGATTGCAATAACAACCGGATGCGGGAAGATACCCTGCTCTTCACTATTCCCTCCGTGCCGCAACCGGGCGATATATTGATCAATGAACTGTTGTTCAATCCACCAACAGGAGGCAGCGACTTTGTGGAAATCTATAATAACTCGGATCGCCTTTTTGACTTGCAATATTTACGCCTGGGCCACGTGGACCCACTACAAAAGACGTTTATAGATTCCCGGATAATTACCGAAGAAAGCTATCTCTTGGAACCAGGTCGCTACCTCGCGCTTACCGGTGACCGGGATTTTGTGCTGGATTATTACAAGCCACGCATTCCTGAAAATGTGGTGGAGGTTGACGGACTTCCTTCCATGAATGATGATGAAGGGAGTATGGCTATTGCAACTTCAGCACTGGAACTTATTGATTTTTATGAGTATGATGAAGACCACCACCTGGCTCTTATTGATCCCGAAGGCGTAAGCCTGGAAAGGCAAAGTTTTGAGGGGCCTTCCAATGATCCCGGTAATTGGCAGAGTGCCGCCTCTACAGTGGGTTTTGCTACGCCCGGTTATTTGAATAGCCAGAGAGTAATACCCGATTTCTCTGCCCGTTTAGGGGTTAACCCTAAAGTGTTTTCACCCAACCAGGATGGGTATAACGATGAGGTTAGCCTCACCTACAACTTTGAATCACCCAATAACATTTTGAGTGTAAGCATATGGAGCTCAACCGGTCAAAAGCTGAAAACCTTGCTGAACAACCAAAATGTAGGCCGCCAGGGCTTTGTGCAATGGGATGGCACAGACGATTCCGGGAACCTCATGAACACCGGTATTTACATAGTAGTATTCGATTATTTTAACACCGAAGGTGCCCACCGGGTAGAAAAGCAAAGCTGTGTGCTAAGTTTGTAGTAGGCTTACTTTCTCCTAAACCCTATTGAGTAGTATGATTGACAAAGAACAGAAAATAGCTGCCTTCGACCCTAACGGAGTAGCTACCAACACTAACCTTTTTGGATTGCCATTTACCTATGGTGAATCGGAAACCGTAGTATTGCCCGTGCCCTGGGAGGTAACCGTATCCTACCAATCCGGTACGGCCAACGGGCCACAGGCTATTAAGGAGGCCTCCCTTCAGGTGGATCTTTTCGACCCGCTTTTAAAAGACGCCTGGCAAAGAGGAATTTACATGTTGGAGGTAAGCCCTGAGCTTCGCGAAAAAAGCAATGCACTGCGCCTGAAAAGTGAACGTTACCTGGAGAATTTGGAAACGACACCGGATCAGGCCATCCTGCAGGAGATTAATGCGGGGTGCGGGGAAATGGTACAATGGGTGGAGGAATCAGCCCTGCAGGTTTTAAATGAAGGCAAACGCCTGGCTTTGTTGGGGGGCGACCATAGTACACCCCTGGGTTTCATAAAGGCACTGGCTCAAAAGCATACCTCTTTTGGCATATTGCAGATTGATGCTCATGCCGATTTACGTGAAGCTTACGAAGGCTTTACCTACTCCCATGCCTCCATTATGTACAATGCGTTGGCGGTGAAAAACGTTGAAAAGATTGTGCAGGTAGGCATCCGTGATTATTGCGAAGCTGAAAATGACCTGATGCAGAATAACGACCGCGTTCAGGCCTATTTTGACCGGGATATAAAAAACAAGGCTTATCAAGGCCACTCCTGGCACAAACAATGTCAAAGCATAATAGAAAGCCTGCCGGAAAAGGTATATCTCAGTTTTGATATTGATGGCCTGGACCCCAAACTTTGTCCGAATACCGGGACACCGGTGGCCGGTGGCCTTGAAATGAGTGAAGTGCTATACCTGCTGGAAGAATTGGTAAAAAGCGGGCGTACTATTATAGGCCTTGATCTCAATGAAGTAGCACCGGGAGCTGACGAGTGGGATGCTAACGTAGGAGCCCGGCTTTTGTATAAATTATGTAACCTGATGACCCTTTCACACCAATGAACCAAAAGTTTGAAATTGAAATAAAGGAACATAAAGTGGAATTTGTACTGGATCTTTTAAAGAACATGCCCTTTGTTACCGTTACACCACTAACTACTAAAACCGAAAAAACCCCGGAAAGCCAGGGCTAAACGGGGTTCTGAATTACTTCAATTAGAGATTAGCGCAGCAGAAAAGTGCTGGTGTTGCCATTTATGCTCAGGGTAGCCTGGCGGTCGCAATCACCGTTTCCATAATCAATAGTACGGGTACTGAAGGTAGGTCCGCTTATTTCAAGAGTACCCGAAACAATGTTGCTGCAACTGGATTCAATGCGGAGTCCCTTGGTGATAGTAGTAGTAAAAGCTACACCACTAGCGGTAGTGCCCGATGCCGTACCGGTAATGCTCAGTACATTATTGGCAGCATTAAAATCACCAAAACCCTCAACCCAGTTTCGCTGGCGCGTACTGTTCCAGGTAATGACTTTTCCATCAGGCCGTGTAATGGTGAGTTCCGCGGTTAAATCCGAGTAGGGTTGGTCGTTGGAATTCAAACCTTGGTAGGTCACGGTTTTAGTACCGTTAATTTCCCAATCGTTCACCGCATAACCGTTAGAAGTAATGGTGTACACGGAACCCGGATCGAAAGGCCTTTTCTCAAAACGCACAACCAATATTCCCCTGCGCATTCTAAAATCATGGCCCTGGCAATTCTGGGAGCCAAAGTCAATGGTGAGGATATGTTGTGTTCCGGTAGAATCATAAGTTACCGTTGCACATTTACCGTAAACGGATTGAATAGTGGAAGTTTTGGCATCCAAATCTCCTTCGATACCCATCACCGCCATGTTTTCGATATCCTCATCCATGTTAAAACTGGCAGCTACTTCCTGGGCCACATCGGTAGAGTCGGCTTGTACATCGTCCTCATCCTTATTACAGGATGACGTAACAAACAGTAGGGCCAATAAAGGCATTGCGACAATTTTTAAATTCTTCATAACGTCCATTTTTAAAACTACATTTAGATTAACAACTTTATACCCAAAAGCATTTTAGAGCTAATAAGATTCTGATAGGCAGTTGTTTATAAGTCATTTCGTGAAACGGATCAGGTTTGCGTATATTTCATTTTGAAAATCAAACCTTTCAAAAACGTATGCCTCTCTACTCTACTTCACCCGATAAAATACTTTTTCTGGATATTGAGACTGTCAGTGCGCGCTCAGGGTTTAATGAACTGGATAAAAATTGGCAGGAACTGTGGGAACAAAAGACGCGCTTTATGCGAGGGGAGGAAGACAGCCCCGAAGAGTTTTACGGTAAACGAGCCGCTATAATGGCTGAGTTTGGGAAGATAATCTGCATTTCTTGTGGTTTTTTCTCCAGCCGTGAGGGTCAGCGAAAGTTCCGGGTTAAATCTTTTTTTGGGGACGATGAAGCGCAACTGCTTCGTGATTTTGCGGGTTTGCTCAATACCCATTTCCAAAAAGAGTATTTGCTTTGCGCCCATAATGGAAAGGAGTTTGACTTCCCCTACATTGCCCGCAGAATGGTGGTGCATGGCATACGGTTACCCGATTTGCTGAATACCAGTGGACTGAAACCCTGGGAGGTACGCCACCTGGATACCATGGAAATGTGGAAGTTTGGCGACTATAAACATTTTACCAGTGTAAAACTACTGGCGGCCTTATTCAATATTCCTACGCCCAAAGACGATATAGATGGCAGCATGGTTGGAGAAGTGTATTGGAAGAACAATGACCTGGAGCGCATAGTGAACTATTGCCAAAAAGATGCGGTAACGGTAGCGCGCCTCTTTTTAAAAATGGAGATGCGGGAAGCTTTAAAGGATGATGACATCATAATCAGCAATGAGTGAAAGTTTACTGCAGGTAAAAGGGCTGCGGATTAGCAGTGACCAGAGTGTCTTGGTGAACGGGCTGAATTTCGATTTATCGAAAGGCCAAACCCTGGGAATTGTGGGAGAGTCCGGTTCCGGGAAGTCGCTCACCAGCCTGGCCATAATGGGATTGCTAGCCCCCGGTTTAAAGGTGGAGGGCTCAATAGTATTTAATGGTACCGAGCTTTTAAAGCTTTCTAAAGATCAATACCTCGAATTTCGAGGTAACAAGATTTCCATGATCTTCCAGGAGCCCATGACGGCCTTGAATCCTTCCATGCGCTGCGGCCGGCAGGTAGCCGAAATACTGGAACAACACAGCAGGTTATCCGCCCGGCAAATAAAAGCGGAAGTCCTGGAACTTTTCAAGAAGGTGCAGTTACCCCGGCCCGAGCAAATAATGAACAGTTTCCCACACCAGATCAGCGGGGGCCAAAAGCAAAGGGTAATGATTGCTATGGCGGTGGCTTGTAAACCGCAACTCCTTATTGCTGATGAACCCACTACCGCACTGGATGTAACGGTGCAGGCTGATATTCTTGAGCTTTTGGACAGGCTTAAGAAAGAGTATGGCATGGCCATGATCTTTATTACCCATGATTTGGGCGTGGTGAAGCAGGTGGCCGATGAGGTGATGGTAATGTATAAAGGTGAGCAACTGGAAACGGCCGGGGCGGATAAAATTTTCAATCATCCAGAACACCCCTATACCAAAGGATTACTGGCCTGCCGGCCTACCGCTGAAACCAATTACAGGCGATTGCCCCTGGTTTCCGATTTCACCAAGAATAATAACTGGCAAGGCGAAGTGGTGACCAAACCAGAACGGGAAGCTGAGGCGGAAGAGCTCCAAAAGCAAAACCCACTGTTGGAGATCCGGCATTTGGACAAGTGGTTTAGCAGTTCCGCTTTTTTGGGCTCTACCCATACCGTTAAAGCCGTTAAGGATGTAAGCTTCAGTATATATCCCGGAGAAACATTAGGGCTGGTAGGTGAATCCGGTTGTGGAAAAACTACCCTTGGCCGGGTGTTATGCGGTTTGGAAAAACCCACGGCCGGTGAGGTTTTTTACCGGGGTCGTGATCTCAGTAACCTATCAGCCAGGGAGTGGAGGAAGTTGCACCGCGAAATACAAATCATTTTCCAGGACCCCTTTTCTTCACTCAACCCGCGCATTTCGGTAGGTAAAGCCCTTTTAGAAGTGATACAAAGGCACCGTAAAAAAACGCGGAGCGAGGCGCGTACGGAAGTGATCCGCTTGTTGGAAAAAACCGGCCTTAATGCCAGCCAATACGACCGCTACCCGCATGAGTTTTCCGGTGGCCAGCGGCAACGGATCGGTATTGCCAGAGCCCTGGCCCTGAACCCTGATTTTATTGTTTGCGATGAGTCGGTAAGTGCTTTGGATGTATCGGTTCAGGCGCAAATCATAAACCTGCTAAACGATTTGAAAGAAGAGTTTGGTTTCACCTACCTCTTTGTTTCTCATGATCTTGCGGTGGTAAAATACATCAGTAACCGCATAATGGTGATGCAAAATGGCGAAATTGTAGAAAGCGGGCAGGCGGATCGCCTCTATGAAAATCCACAAACAGCTTACACTCAAAAGCTCATTGCTTCCGTACCTAAGGCTTAGTGCCTAGTCATCCTCATTAAGCTTGGCGGCATCGTAATCCGGTGGGTCCAGGTACTGGTCGTAGTTGTCCACGAAATGATCGATGAGGAACTGTTTCCAGAAAAGCTCTTTGGACATACTATCGTAATGAATAATGGAGCTCTTGTATTGCTTGGTATAAAACACCGAAAGAAAGCAAAGAGCGAAAGCTACCGTTAATACCGGAAACTTCACCAAAGGAGGAGCCTTGAGCAACTTCTCAAATACAGCCGCAAAAGCAAAACCCAACAAGGGAAGGAAATCGATCATGGGGCGTGCACCAAACCCTCCACCATACCACCACGACCACCAACTGAAGGTAACCCAGAGTGCAATGAACAAGGTAACGGCCGAAGCTATGGCAAAAAGGCGGTTTTTAAACCAAAGGAAGCCAAAACCAATACCCGCAAACACCAATACCGGACTGTAAATCACCCAACCCTTTCGGTAGCTGAACAAGCCCTTCCAAATCTCCGGATCGGAAAAGAAGAACCCTTCATCAGTGTAGGTGTACACCAGCCATTTCCCCGCCATATAATGCCAGTAAAATAATTGAGGAGATATAACCAACAGCCCGGCCAGTATTGCAATAAGTAAATTGGGAAGATGGGCCGTCCAGCGCGAGCCTTCATATTTGATAAAGAGAATTATAGGGAAGAGCAAAATAATGGCATCGGTGGGGCGGATTAAGGTTAACAACCCACTAAAGGCCCCGATGAGAAAAGCTTTTAACAAGGACTTTTTATCAAAATACCGGAAAGTGAGATACAGTATTAGGCTGGCCAGGAAAAAGTTATAGGCATGCGCCATGGGCTCTTTAAGGGAATAGTAAAGCAGGTTGGTACCCAAAAAAGTGGCGATGAGTGTAATGGCCACAGCTCCATCTTTAAAGAAGCGCAAGAGAAGCTTTCGTAAAAACCAAAGTCCGGCTAAGGCAAACAAACTGGTGGACAACAATAAGCCAATACGATAGGGTAGAGAAAAACCATTGGCTTCATAGTGGGGTGAAGCAAGGCTATAAAGGTGAGCCAGAAAGAAGGACGGGCTATACAGGTAGGCCAGCCCGCAGGTCATTTTCACAAATTTGCGCCCCTCGTCATCTTCATGAAGGGCAAAATGTTTGAGGCCCTCCCATGCTTTTACGCTCTCGTCTTTTTCAAGGCCGGGATCCTGGTAAATAAAAGTAAGGGGCAGGTAAGAATAGTACAGTGAAATATCCCAACTGATAATCCGCTCGTCATTCCAAAAGCGGAAGTGCGCTGAAAGTGCTAAAAGCAGGGCAACCAGCAACCAGAAAACCCGCAGGCTCCATTTATGAGAGCTCTTCTTCATTTACAGGTCCATAACCGGAACGTCACCTTCTATAACCAGGGTACCCTCGGTGGCCTGCTGAACATCTTCAATACTAACCCCGGGTGCCAGTTCGCGCAATACAAAAGCGCCATCGCGAATGTCCATAACCGCCAGGTTGGTAACCACCTTTTTTACGCAGCGCACACCGGTTAGGGGCAGGGTACATTTTTTAAGCAGTTTGGATTCTCCCTCGCGGTTGGTGTGCATCATGGCCACAATAATATTATCAGCAGAGGCGACCAGGTCCATGGCCCCACCCATGCCTTTTACCATTTTACCGGGTATTTTCCAATTGGCGATGTCGCCTTGCTCCGAAACTTCCATGGCTCCGAGTACCGTCATATCCACGTGTTGCCCGCGGATCATGGCAAAGCTATTGGCCGAATCAAAAAAAGCGGCTCCGGGAAGGGAAGTGATGGTTTGTTTTCCTGCGTTAATCAGGTCGGCATCCACCTCCGCTTCGGTAGGGAAGGGGCCCATGCCCAGTATGCCGTTCTCCGATTGGAACTCCACGGAAATACCTTCCGGAATGTAATTGGCAACGAGGGTGGGAATGCCGATACCCAGGTTTACGTAATAACCATCTTCCAGTTCTTTGGCGATGCGTTGGGCTATCCCGTTTTTATCCAGTGGCATAATACGTCTTTTAATTTCTAGTGAATGGTTTTCAAAAGTATTGGGGCTTATCCGGCTTGTCGTACGGTACGTTGCTCGATTCTTTTTTCGTAGGCCTTGCCTTCAAAAATGCGTTGTACAAATATACCCGGGGTATGGATGAAGTTAGGGTCCAGCTCACCGGCCGGAACCAGCTCTTCCACCTCGGCCACCGTTATTTTTCCGGCCATAGCCATCATGGGGTTAAAATTGCGGGCGGTACCCTTAAAAATCAGGTTTCCGGCCTCATCGCCCTTCCAGGCTTTTACAAAGGCAAAGTCCGCCTCAAAGGCATGCTCCAGTATGTGTGGTTTTCCTTTAAACCAGCGTACTTCCTTGCCCAAGGCTACCTCGGTACCATAACCGGCCGGGGTATAAAAGGCCGGAATACCGGCACCGGCAGCGCGGCAACGTTCGGCCAGGGTTCCTTGCGGAATAAGTTCCACTTCCAGCTCACCGCTGAGCATCAGTTTTTCAAACAAATCGTTTTCCCCCACGTAGGAGGAAATCATCTTTTTGATCTGCTGGGTTTGAAGCAGCAACCCCAGCCCAAAGTCATCTACTCCGGCATTATTGGAAATGCAGGTAAGTCCTTTAACTCCGGTTTCGCGAATAGCCGCTATAGAGTTTTCCGGGATTCCACAAAGGCCGAACCCACCCAGCATAAGGGTCATGTTGTCCTTAAGTCCTGTTACGGCAGTTTCGGCATCCTTTACAACTTTCCTGATCATGGTTTTGCGGATATTTTATTTAGTAATCAAATTCGGTATTCGAGGGAATCTCCGGAATTTCCTCTTCTTCGGGAGAAGCTTTATCGTTACAATACAAATCTACCGACAACGGGTTTTCCGGTTTTTCAAAATCACTTTTGCTGATCTGCAGCTTTTCATCGGCATACAGCTTTTTCATGTATAAAGCCCATACCGGCAGGGCTACGGTAGCCCCCTGGCCGTAGGCCGTGCTGCCGAAGTGGGCGGCACGATCTTCACAACCGCTCCAAACCCCGGTGATGAGGTTGGGTACTACCCCCATAAACCAGCCGTCCGAATTGTTTTGGGTGGTTCCCGTTTTACCCGCTATGGGATTGGTAAACTGGTAAGGAGCCCCGGTTACGGCATAGTTCAAATGACTGTAATTAGAGCCGGTCCGCAAGCGGGTTCCGGTACCACCCCGGGTAACACCTTTTAACAAGTCTAAAACCACGTAAGCATCTTCTTCACTCATCACCTCGTTGGAACGGGGAATAAATTCCTGTAATACCACCCCGTTGCGATCTTCAATACGGGTGATCATAATCGGCTCGTTAAAAACCCCTTTATTGGCAAAAGTGGTGTAGGAACCTACCATATCATACACGGAAATGTCCACCGTTCCCAGGGCTATGGCGGGCTGTACATCAAAATCATCTTTAATACCCATTTCACGGATAAGGCGGATTACCGGCTCAGGGCCCACCTGTTTCATCAGGTAGGTGGTTACGGTGTTGATACTGTTGGCCAGGGCATTTTTGAGGGTGTACACCCCACCGTATTCATGATCGGAATTTTCCGGGCACCAGTCCTTTAAAAGACCAAACTTTCCCGCTTCAATACAGGTAAGTACGTTAGGAACCTCAAAGCAGGGTGAATAGTGTTTTTGTTTAATAGCCGTGGCATATACAAAGGGTTTGAAGGTTGAACCTACCTGCCGCTTTCCTTGCTTTACGTGATCGTATTTAAAGTGTTCGTAATTGATACCGCCCACCCAGGCCTTGATAAAGCCGGTTTTGGGCTCTACCGACATCATACCACACTGGTAAAAGTGCTTGTAATACCGTATGGAATCCATGGGGGTCATTACGGTATCGATGTCACCATCCCACGAAAATATTTTCATTGGGGTGGGCGTGTTGAAGGCTATATCAATGGAATCCTCAGGGATACCCGCCCGCTCCATATTCTTGTACCTTTGCGAGCGGAGCTTGGCCCGTTCCATCAAGCGGTCAATTTCCTCCTGGCTTACCGAGTGAAAAGGCGCGTATTTACGTCCTTTTTCCTTTTCAAAAAACAGGCCCTGCAGGTTACTCATGTGCTCCTTAACCGCCTCTTCCGCATACTTCTGCATACGGTAGTCAATGGTAGTATAAATCTTTAACCCATCCGTATAAATATTGTACTTGGAGCCATCCGGTTTGGGGTTTTCCTGTATCCACTCCTTCATGAAGGCCCGAAGCTGTTCCCTGAAATAAGGGGCTAATCCCTGAAGGTGGCTTTCGCGCTTAAAGTCGAGTTGGATGGGGCGCACTTTCAGCGTATCATACTCCTCCTCCGAAAGCATATCGTTGCGCATCATTTGCCGATAGACCACGTTCCTGCGTTCTTGCATACGCTCAGCATCCCTTACCGGGTTAAACCAGGAAGGGTTTTTGGCCATACCTACTAACACGGCTGCCTGTTCCAGGGTAAGGCTATCAGGGGTGGTGTTGAAGTAAATGGATGAGGCTGAATTAATACCGACCGCCTGGTACAAAAAGTCAAACTGGTTGAAATACATGGCTATGATCTCCTGCTTGGTGTATTGCCTTTCCAGGCGCACGGCAATTACCCATTCCTTGAATTTTTGCTTTACCCTTTCAAAAATGTTACTGGCGGGTTTATGAAACAGCTGCTTGGCTAACTGTTGGGTGATGGTACTTCCTCCCCCTGCTCCACCCAGGCGGGCGATGGCCCTGGCAAGGGCTTCAAAGTCTACCCCGCTATGCTCGTAATAGCGTTCATCTTCCGTAGCAATAAGGGCGTTGATAAGGTGGGGCGATAATTCTTCGTAATCGGCATGCGTACGGTTGTCCAGGTAAAACTTTCCCAGAACTTCGTTATCACTGGTAATAATCTGGCTGGCGAGGTTGCTTTTGGGGTTTTCAATTTCCTCGAAAGAAGGCAGAGGCCCGAAGGCTCCCCAGGAAGCCAGCAGCAGGCAAAACACTATGAAACCGAGCCCTGATAGAATCAGTATCCAGAACCACTTTACATAGCGGGTAAAATCGTTATCAACTTTCTTTTTACGAGCCATTTTATTCAGCCTCCTCTGATGAGTTTTTAAATATAGTTAATCCAACGTCTTCAACACCCGGAAGTACCTCTTGGCGCATCGCCTGTTGAACCGTAAAAATGTAACGCCCGGGTTTTCTGAAATGCAGGGCACGCGGACTATAGGGCCAGTGGTGGGTTTTTAATTCTCCCAACCCATCACCCAGCCATTTTCCGTACGGGTCGGCAATGGGATATTGTACAGTATCCCTGAATTCCACGCCACGTGAGCTGCGTATTTCGCGGAAGAGGTAAATGTTGCTGTAGGGATAATCGCTGTTGTTGCGCAGGTTCAGTTGAATCAGCAGGCCTTCGGAAGTATCTTTTACCGGAACATCGAAGGTAACAATACTATCAGCCTGCCACCCACTTTCGGGAATGGCCACGTAGGCTTCGTAAACCGGCTTTTCGCCACAACCCCCAAGGGTTATAAACAGTACCGGTAATAGTATAAGAATTTTAGCTTTCACCTTTGCCAGTCCCACTTCTATTGCCTTTTTTTCTTCTTTTTTGCGGACGTTTCTTCCTGCGTTTTTTGTTTTTATGGTCAAAGCGGGAAACGCTATCCTGGCCTACCACATTTTCATAATTGGGAGTGGTGCTTGGAAGCTCTTCCACCATTTCTTCCAGCGAGTCCGGCTTTTTGCCTTGCTGGTTCATGCTCATAATTTCCTTGACCGTATTCAGTGAAAGCGCAATCCAGTCCACGTTACTTGCATCGTAGGCGTACCATAGCTTTCGCCTGAAAATATCCATCTTTTGAAACGTAGCTTCTCCCTTTTGGGTTTGTAACTTTTCCTGCGTATCCGGGAAGTCCTTCAGTGCTTCCAGGTAGGTGTCCAGTTCATAATTGAGGCAACACTTGAGCTTGCCGCACTGCCCGGCCAGTTTTTGAGGATTTAAGGATAGCTGCTGATAGCGTGCAGCAGCGGTATTTACCGAACGAAAATCAGTTAACCAGGTGGTGCAACATAACTCCCGTCCGCAAGAACCAATACCTCCAACACGACCAGCTTCCTGGCGTGTTCCAATCTGTCGCATTTCTATCCTTATCCTGAATTCGGAGGCCAGAATTTTAATAAGTTCCCGGAAGTCCACCCGGTCATCAGCCGTATAATAGAAGGTGGCCTTGGTATTGTCACCCTGGTATTCCACATCGCTCACCTTCATCATCAGCTTGAGGTCCTGCGCAATTTGGCGGGTGCGCAGCATGGTGTTTTCCTCTTTTTCACGGGCCTGTTCCCAGGTATCGATGTCCTTTTGATTGGCTTTGCGGTATAGTTTCTTTTGATCTTTAGAATCGGGTTTTTCACCTTTTTTCTTCATCTGGAAGCGAACCAACTCACCGCTTAGTGAAACACTTCCAATATCATGGCCGGGATTGCCCTCTACAGCCACCAGATCGCCCATTTGCAGGGCTATATTGTTCACATTCTTATAAAACTCCTTTCGGCCATTCTTAAAACGAACTTCTACAAAGTCGAAAGCCTGCTGGCCGGCCGGTAATTCCATGTCTGATAACCAATCAAAAACGGTAAGCTTGTCGCAACCGTTAACACCGCAAGAACCATTGCTCTTGCAACCTTTTGGGAGCCCGTTAGTACTACAACTATTGCATCCCATTTATTTCGGTTTTTATCTAAAACATGAATTGGCACGGTAAATTGTGCCCTTCCGGGGCAAATATATCAATTCAATTCAGGAGAAAGTTGTACCGAAAAATCATTTTTGGATAGCTTTAGCGTTTCTTTACCACTAATTGCATTTTATGAACAGATTTACAAGCTTGTTGCTGGTATTTTTGCTGATTATGAGTTACTCACGGGCCCAAACGGCTGACCGGATTGGCGTATGGGTGGATCACCTTCCTTACGGTGCGGGAGTGGATATAGTAAAGAAAGGAGAAGAATTATACTGTGGGGTAGAACAGGGGTTGTTTATACTGAACACCCGCGATCGCGATATCCAAAGGCTTTCCAAACTCAATGGCTTAAGTGATGTGAATGTAACCGCCCTGGCCTTAAGTGAAAGTACGGGTGAGGTAATCGTTGGTTATGAAAACGCCAATATTGATCTTCTCAATGGTGGTGAAATCGTTAACATTCCGGATATATCCCTTTCGGCCAATTATCCGGGTCTGCGCACGATCAATCATCTTTTTCCCTATGAAAACCTGGTGTATATATCCACCGACTTTGGGATTGTGGTGCTGGACCTCAACCAGCGCATTATCAAGGAAACGTACATCATCGGTGAAAACGGGCAGAACCTGCGCGTAAACCAGGTTACCATAAACCCCAATACCAACCGTATTTATGCCGCTACCGAACTGGGAGTGTACAGTGCTTCCCGCGAAAGTGCCCTGCAATTTTTTGCCAACTGGCAAAGGGATTCTCAAATAAGGAGGCGGGCCAAGCACATTACCTTTTTTGCCAATACCATATACGTTAACCAGGAATTTACCAGCTCCACTCCATTGGACTCTGTTTTTTACCTGGAAAATGACACCTGGAATTATGCCCAGGGAATTGATCGTAGTGCCTATGATTATATGAATGAAAGCGAAGGTTTGCTGGTAATGTGCAATACCTTCAGTGCCCAGGCCTTTTTCAGGCAGGGTGACCAACATTCTTTAAAATACAACATCAACTTCGCCACCTTGGAACTTGAACCGGAAGAGTATGACCCTACCGCGGCCGTGGCCGGTGACGATGGCTCCAATGTGTTTTGGTCGTTGGACGATGCACGGGGTCTTTATCTCCACTTTAATCAATACAATGAAAACATATTGCCCAATTCGCCCAATTCCAGAAAGGCCTACACCATGCATCATAACGGAGACCGGCTTTTTGTGGCCCCGGGGGAAATTAATGACATATGGGCCGGGCAATTCGATAACTCCGGATTTTACATACTGGAAGTAGAAAACTTCATCTGGAATAACTTCCAATCCACCACCGATCTTGGCGACCTCAAAGATATTTTGGCCGTGATCAGCGACCCCAATGACAATCGCCATTACTTCATCAGTGCCTATGACAGTACCATTGTGGAATTGAGAGACGATCAGGTCGTCCGCTTCATTAACCGGAACACGGTGGGGGAAGACAATTTCCCGGGGATAAATGGCAGTAGTAAACACCGGGTAGGTGATTTTGCCAACGGTGTGGATGGTGATATATGGTTCACCAATTCACTTACCGACCGTCCCCTGGGTGTAATACGTGCCGATGGTTCTGTAGAGTCGTTTGGACTGGGATCAGCGGTGAGCAGTTCTACGGCCATTAAGGATATTATGTACACCAGCGAAGACCAGATTTGGATACAAACACGTACGGCCGGTATTGTTATAGCCAAGTTTGATGGTAGTCGCATTCAAACCCAAAAGATGCAATCCAGCGAAAACCTGGGTAACCTGCCCACCGAAACGGTGCTGAGCTTTGTGGAGGACAAGGACGGTGAGGTGTGGATAGGTACCAATGAAGGGGTGGCCGTTTTGTACAGCCCCCAAAACCTGTTTGAACCCAACCGCAATTACGATGCCCAGCGAATTATTATTGATGATGACGGTGACGGGTTGGGTGATCCCTTCTTAGGGGGTGAACAGGTGAATGATATTGAAGTGGATGGCTCCAACAAAAAGTGGTTTGCCACTTCCAGCAGCGGAGTGTTTTATACCTCGGACGATGGTCGCGAGGAGATCTACCACTTCACCAAGGAAAACAGCCCCTTGTTGAGTAATAATGTTATCGATATCGAAATTGACGATCAAACCGGTATGGTATATTTCGCTACCGACCAGGGAATTGTTTCCTTCCAGGGTGTGGCCACCGAAGGTTCTGATTTTAATGAAGATGTTTTTGCCTACCCCAATCCGGTTGAGCCGGGTTATGAAGGACCGATACTGATCCGGGGCCTGGTTACCAACGCCCAGGTAAAAATTACCGATGTGGAAGGAAATATTGTATTTGAAACGGTGGCTGACGGTGGACAGGCCATTTGGAGCGGACGCAATTTTGACGGAAAAAGGGTAAAAACCGGGGTCTATTTGGCTTATGTAACCAATGATTTAGGCACCTCTACCGCAATCACTAAAATACTGATTGTTAATTAAATGCTAGCTAAGACCGCTGCCATAGTACTGGGCTCGGTAAAGTATGGCGACAGCAGTGTAATCCTCAAAACCTATTCCCGTGAATATGGTGTTATCAGCTTTATTGCCGGTGGTGTACGTGGCAAAAAGGGGAATGTGCGCAGTGCGGTAGTGCAGGTACTCAACCAACTGGAAATTGTTTTTTACCCCAACTCCAGGGGAGAATTAAAGCGCATTAAGGAAGTATCCGTCCCCAAGGCTTATCAAAACCTTATGTTCGACCCTTTCAGGAACTGTATCAGCATGTTTCTGGCGGAGTCACTTACACACTTCATCCGGGAAGAAGAGGCCAACCACCCACTGTATGAGTACCTCTCCAACTCGCTTTTTTTGCTCGATAAACTGGAAAGTGGTGTGGCCAATTTCCACTTAGTATTCCTGTACCGCTTAAGCTCTTACTTAGGGTTTGAGTTGGGAAACTCGCGGGCACTGCCCTATTTCGATCTGCTGGCGGGTAGTTATGAGGCCTATGAACCTCCGCATGTACACGTGCTTAAGGGCGAAGTGCTGGAGCATTGGAAAAAACTGGCCGAAACCTCTTTGCACGATCTGCAGGAACTAAAGCTGAATGGAAACCAGCGCTTGAAAATGCTGGAAGCGATGCTAACCTACTACCGCCTGCACTTGCGCGACTTCGGTGAATTAAGATCGCTGGATGTTTTGCACGCGGTATTGCACTAAGACTTTATGCTCAGGGTTTTGAGAATAGCCTCCAGTTCCAGCACAAAATTCCGCTTTTTGGTTTCAGGAGAAAAAATGAAGCCATCCAAAAATATTACCTGGTTATTGGCTTCATCATATACCGTGTAATTAATAAAGGGGCCTCCCTTAAAATCGTTTTTGGTGCGCCATAAGCCACGGGTTTCTATGGCAAATTGATCGGCTATCTGTGTATTTACGATGGTGGGAGCTATTAAGTCTTCGGTAACCATATAAGCACCTTCCCGCTCACTTTGAACGTGCAAGGCGGTAAGGCTATCCCTAAGTGGAATAATTTCGGTTCCCAGGCCTAACCTCTCATTGGTCATTGGCTGGAAATAAATGATGATCCCCTGGTCCGTCTTGAGCGTTTTATTCCACATTACCATCAGGTTTTCCTGTTGCACCTCCACCTCAAAGGAAGTGGGGATAGCCATAGAAACATTGTGTTGTTCAAGCAGCGGCAGGTTTTTGTGCACCTTGGCACTTAAACGCTTTTGCAGTATATCTACTTCCAGTTCTTTGAAGGCCTTGTACATTTCCTCGCTGCGGGCGCGCACCAGCTCACTCAAGGCTCTTTCGTCTTCGGCAGCCAGGTTAAAAACGATTTGCGGCTCTGCCCATAAGTCTTCCTGTTTTGTAAAACCGAATTCCGCTTTTTCCAGTACTACAATATTTCGGGCACGCTGCAACAGAGTGTTGAACTTATCCGGTTCAATTTGACGAACGGTAAATTCCGGTTCGGGCTGCGGCAGGCCGGGTTGAGGGGAGCTGAAAGTTTTTCGCAGTTCATCGCCTGCCACCGTTTGCCATAGCGATTCTTTAGCCACCACGATGAGGTCCAGGCGACCGCCATTACTATCCGGCAAAGTGTCTTTAAAAACCCGCGAGCCGGTGGTGTTATCACCATTACAGGCTACCAGTAAAAAGGCAAAAAGGAAAAGGAGGTTACGCAACTGCATCAGGTTTTAGAAAAGATTTTGATCGTCATGCCTGCTTTGAGGCCTTTAGCACTTTTTATGCTGTTCCAATCCATGATATTTTGGGCACTTATACCCGGGTAACTCTTGGCTATGCTGTAAAAGGAATCTCCGCTGCGCACGCGATAAGTTACGTATTTGCGGCCATCGCTGGCGGTTTTGGGGGATAAGGTAGCGGGTTTAGCTGAGGCGGAGGCGTTGCGCGGCATTTTGCGGGGGTAAATGGTCAGCTTTTGGCCTACGTGTATGGTGTTCCCCCTCAAACCATTCCAACGCCTGATACTGGATACGGAAACCCCGTATTTCTCAGCAATTAGCCCCAAAACCTCACCGCGCTTCACGCGATGGGTAAACTTGTCGCTGATTTCCACATAATCCGGTGTTTCGGTTTTTTGCTGCTCAAAGTCTTTTTGGGCCAGGGTATAAATAGAATCTTCATTGGCCACAAAAAGCCCCATTTTGGAGGCAGGCAGCACCAGGGTATAATAGTCCGATTCGTTTTTAGGAATAATTTTATAGCGGTAGGCCGGATTCAAAAACTGCAATTCCTCTTCAGAGATACCCACCAGGTCCTGTATTTGCTTGAAACTTAATTGCTCTTTAATGGCGATGGTATCCGTTTGAAAGTAGGAGGTCTTTATTTCCGATGGAAAAATGTGATGATCCTGGGCGTGGTTCATAATGTAATTCACCGCAATAAAGGCCGGAACATAACCCTGTGTTTCACGGGGCAGGTAAGGGCGTATTTCCCAATAAGTTTGTTTGCCTCCCGACCTGCGAATGGCGCGGCTTACATTACCGGGGCCGGAATTATAAGCGGCCAGGGCAAGATTCCAATCGCCAAAAATGCCATACAACTGGGAAAGATACTGGCAGGCGGCTTCGGTAGATTTAATCGGGTCGCAACGCTCATCAATATAGCTGGAAACCTTAAGGCCATTTAGTTTTCCGGTACTGAACATAAACTGCCAAAGACCGGTAGCTCCCACCCTTGAGCGAGCCAATGGGTTAAGGGCTGACTCTACAATGGCGAGGTATTTTATTTCAAGAGGCAGGTTAAAGCGGTCCAGGGTTTCCTCGAACAGGGGAAAGTAGTATTCCGCCAGGCCGAGCATACGGCTTACCTGTTCCCTGCGGTGTTTACTATAAACATCGATGTAACGCCTTACATCGGGATTGTAATCGAGTTTAAAGGGGGTAGCGTTATTGAGAGCAGCTATGCGCTGTTGGTAAATAGTATCGTGAAAATCAGGTAGGGTATAGGTTTCGCGGGTGTCTTCGGTATCCAAAAACTCTTCCGTGGATTCGAGGTTTTCATTGCTACCGAAAAAGCTGAAGTTCATCAAACTATCCAGCCGCATTACAAAAGGGTCATCGGTAAGGTTAATAGCAGCGAGGTCTATCGGCTTTACCTTTTTAATGGTATCGTTTTCCGGTCCGGTGGGTTGAAATGAGGCCTGAGCTGTGAAGTGAAACAATCCTAAAACACATCCCAAACCATAACAAGCTTTCTTCATCATCATTTCTTTCGGTTTTTGGTATCTCACAAATTGAAAAATATAATCTTGTAATAATTTACTGCAAGACTCTATTTATCAACTAATTATTGTTCATTAACCGTGCCGAAAATTCCAGCAGGTTTTTTTCTTCCCAGGATCTGCCCATCAGCTGAATACCAAAGGGCAGTCCATTGCTGTGTTCTCCCAGCGGCAATGAAACGGCCGGGTTACCACTAATATTGGCCTGTACGGTAAAAATATCCTCCAGGTACATAACGGTAGGGTCAAGTTGCTCCTTGCCCATTTCAAAGGCCGTGTGCGGTGAAGTAGGTGAAAGGATAAAATCGTAATCCTTCAATATTTTATTGGTTTCATCCTGTACAAGCCTGCGGGTTTTTTGCGCTTTGCCGTAATAAGCATCGTAGTAACCACTGCTCAATACAAAAGTGCCCAGCAATATTCTCCGTTTCACCTCCTTGCCGAAGCCTTCGGTACGCGATTTTTTATAGGTTGATTCCAGGTCACTGGCTTCGGTGCTCCTGTGTCCGTAATGAATGCCGTCATAACGGGCCAGGTTGGAGGAAGCTTCGGCTGTAGTAAGAATATAATACACGGGAACCATTACATCCAACCAGGGGAAACTCACCCCTTCTACCGTGTGGCCCTCGGCTTTAAGCTTTTCAATAATGGCCTGGGTGCGCTCCCTGATCTCCGGATCCAGGCTTTTGTTCACCAAAGCGTCCTTAATAAAGGCTATTCGTTTGAGTGGCTCTTCACCGGATGAGAAATCACTGGCCTCAATATCCCGGCTGGAAACGGTACTGTCGTATTCATCCGGGCCCGCCATTACTTCATAAACACGGGCGGCATCTTCCACACTATTGGTAAAGGGACCGATTTGATCAAAAGAGGAGGCAAAGGCAATTAAACCGTGGCGGGAAACGCGCCCGTAGGTGGGCTTAAAGCCCACTACCCCGCAAAAGCTGGCGGGTTGGCGAATGGAGCCACCGGTATCGCTGCCCAGGGCTACGTGGCATAAACCGGCTGCTACCGCAGCTGCACTACCACCCGATGAGCCTCCGCTAACCTTACTGTTATCGCGGGGATTCTTTACCGGTCCGAGGGCTGAAAATTCATTGGAAGAGCCCATAGCAAACTCATCACAATTCAAGCGGCCTATGATAATGGCATCTTCAGCGAGCAGCCTTTCCACAACGGTTGAGGAGTAAAGGGAGGTAAAGCCTTCCAGTATTTTGCTGGAAGCCGAAACGTTGTGCCCCTTAAAACAGATGTTGTCTTTAATCCCCAGTATCATACCGGCCAGCTTACCGGCCGAGCCTCTCCGGATTTTTTGGTCGATCACCGTGGCACGGCTGCGGGCATCGTGGGCAAAAACTTCCAAAAAGGCATTCAAATGCTCATTGTCCTCAATGCGCTTCAGGTGTTCTTCTACCAGGGTGCTGCAACTGAGGCTACCCTCCGATAGTTTTTTCTGAACTTCGGTAAGCTTTTTAAAATCCATTTAAGGTGGGGGATTTTGGGGAGCAGAATTACTTGTTAGAGCTCTCGGACTTCGCTTTCTCCTCTTCTTTCACGGCATCTTTAAATTCCTTGACGCCACTTCCCAAACCTCGCATTAACTCAGGGATCTTGCGGCCACCAAACAACAAAAGCAGTGCTACAATAATGAGCACGATCTGCGGCCATCCGATCATCCCTAAAAAAACCATCGCAAAACTCATAATCCGTACGTTTTTAAAAGAGCAGCAAAGGTATGAATTTAAAGCGTACTACTTGCCAGCCAGCCAGGGTAGTGGGTCAACTACCTCCAGCTCTTTCCAAAGCTCAAAGTGCAGCACCGTTTTACCTTCCATCTCATTGTAAAAAACCGAACCTATTTCCTGCTGGCTTTTCACCATATCGCCTTGTTTTACATACACTTCCGAGAGGTTATTATAAACGGTAAAGTAGTTACCGTGGCGAATGAAAACGGCCAGCGCGGCACCGGGAGTGCGAATTACACGACTTACTTCACCGTCAAAAGTAGCACGGGCCTTACTGCCCTTTTCGGTGGCAATGTCAATACCGTTGTTATTGATAATTACACTTTTGGCGATGGGGTGGCGCTGCGGCCCGAATTTAGACACCACCAATCCACGCTCCACCGGCCAGGGCAGGCGACTTTTGTTGGCACTGAAACTAGCCGCCAGACGGGTAGCCTCGGGGGTAAGGCTGTAGGCGGGAACATTGGCTTCTTCTACCGGCTTGTTGGCGGCTGCCAACTCCTTCTTTTTGTTGGTGATCAACCCTTTGAGGGCATCGTTGGAGGTGCGGTTGGTAAAGTCTTTTCCGCTGATCAGGCCTACCTGCTTAGCTTCGTCTTCAATCTGCCTGCGTATGGCCTGTTCCCGGGCCCTGCGTATTTCGGCCGCAATAATGCGCTGTATCTCATTTTCCAGCTTTTTGGCCTCGGCTTGTTTTTGCTTGAGCTCTTCGGTAATCTCCTTTTCTTTCAATTGCAGGTCAGCCACCGCTTGTTCCTGGGCCAGTTTTTCGGTTTCCAGGGTAGATTTTTCCTTTTCCATTTGGCCTTTCAATGCCGCTTTTCGACTTTTCTGACGGTTGAGCTCGGCAATTTTTTCATTGAGCTCACTTTGGCGTTTCTTCACTTCTTCCACCTGCCTGCGCCTGAATTCGGAATACTGCTTTAAATATTCCAGCCTGCGCAGGGCTTGGCTAAAATCACGGGAAGAAAGCAGGAACATCAGGCGGCTGTATTTATTCTGGCTTTTGTAGGCCTGGCGGATCATTTTGGCATAATCCTCTTTCAGTTTTTCCACTCTTTTCTGGAGGGTATCCACTTCGGTGTCCAGCTTTTGGATGTCCTTGTCCATAATTTCCAGCTCCCGGTCGATAGTGCGGATAAGGTCCTGGCGGAGTTTTAATTTCTGCTCAAAGGTTTCCAGTGCACTCAGTGAGGAGTTCTGGCTTTTGCGGGTTTCGGAAAGGATTTTATTGGCCAGTTCAATTTCATCCTGCAGCCGGACCTTAAGCTGCTGGAGCTTTTCCTTGCGGTTGCCTCCCTGGGCAAAAGCCTCCGATAAACTGGCCAGGCCCAGTAGTACAATAAAAATGAGCTTAACGCATCTGGGCATAATCTCCGGGAATAGAAAATGGATAATTCAGGTTTTGGTCTTTCTCCACATTGCGTATCTCCAAATCCAGCTTAATGGATTGCTTTTCCGTATAACGGATACCAATCTTTTCAGGATATAACAGTTCGCCCTGCGGCTTTACCTCAAGGAAACGCAATTCGTAAACCCGGTTACGACCGGGCTCTTCCAGCTTTTGTAGAGCGGGTTTAAAAAAGACCGGGTCCAGGGTAATTTCATGAAATTTGGAACGGGGCGTAGCCTGTATGTTTTCCGTATTGCCCGGAATGTGATCCGCCAAAAGGTAGTAACCCGGCTGGTAATAGGTTTCAAAATCATCACTAACCACAAAGGCAATATTGGCACCTAAGATGGCCTGGATAATATCAAAACCAAACTCCATATTCAAACGCTTTTGCAAGTGCGAAAGCGGGCCGGTAAAATATTCCTTCTGAAGGCGATTGATAAAGGCCACACTATCCCCGTAAAGTACGGCCCGGGCCGCTTTGATTCCCAGTATGGGGTCGGCAATATCCACCCATATCAGGCTGTCGCGAATAAGGCGGATTTGAAAACGGAAGCCCTGGGAGGTGCTGGCATCTTCAAAATGGCCGTTTCCACGAATTTCGAGAGTCCTGAATTTGTTTTGGGCCAGCTCGTATTTTTCGCGGAGTTTTTTATCGCTGAGACGGGGAGGTGCCCCTTCGGGAATATTTTTTGTACCAGCGCACGAGGCCAATAACAGCACTATTACAAGATAACCGATGCCCCTTTTCATGGAGTGGCGAGTTTATTGATCTTACCATCAATGGCATCACTGGTATCCCCCAAAGTTTTCGCTTTTTGGTAGGCCTCCAGGGCTTTTTCCTTTTGTCCGTTTTTCAACAAGATATCCCCGTAGTGCTCCATCACTTCTCCAAACCGGTCGCCACCCAGGCTCAGGGCTTTTTCCATTTTTTCAAGGGCCTCTTTATACTCACCCCGTTGATAATGTACCCACGCCCAGGTATCTAAAAAGGTAGCGTTGTTGGGGGCCAGTGTATTGCTTTTTTGAGTCATTTCCAAAGCCTTATCCAGCTTTTCGCCCCGTACCGAAAGGTAGTAGGCGTAGTTATTAAGAGCGGTGGGGTTGTTACCGTTCAGGCTCAGGGCCTTGTCAAAGTAGCCATCGCTCTTATTGTGGAGCTCCAGCTTGTGATAAACATCGGCCAACTGGGTATAAAACTGTTCCTTGAGACGTGGATTGCCGATTACGTAATTCAGCCCCTCCTCCAGGTAATAGGTGGCTTCGTCATAATCTTCGGTAAGGTTGAAGCCTACCCCGGCAAAAAAGTAAGGCAGTGGTTGGTTGGGGAATAGCTCTACTGCTTTGGGCGCATCTTCGGCCAGGCTCTTGAACTGTTCCAACTGGGCTTCCAGCAGTAGTATCTGCTCCCATATTTCAAATTTATTGCCGCCTTCCAGCGAAACGGCTTTTTGGTAGGCCTCCAGGGCCTCCTTACTGCGGCCGTCACGGTTCAGGAAATCACCGTAAACTGCGTAGGCTTTAGGGTTTTCAGGATTGGTACGTATTACATCCTCCAACATGATGAAGGCCTCCTTCCGGAGGGTGGTGTCTTTTTCCGAAACGTTGTAGAGGGATAGGAGCACCGGCACCTTTTTGTCGATATCGAGGTAGGGGCTGGCCATAGCTTTTTTGAGGTGAAAAACCGACTTTTCAAACTTCCCGGTTTGACGGTAATATTCGGCCAGGTCTAAATGCGGACGGGGATCTTCCGGAGCAATTTCCAGCATTTTTTGGTAAATGTCATAGGCTTTATCCTCAAAGCCATTGATCTGGTACATCTGCCCCAAGGTGCCGTAATAATCCAGCTCACGTGGAAAAGCCTCAATCAGCTTTTCAATTTCCCGGGCGGCACCGTCCAGGTCGCCCATTTCCAGGTAAATCTGTTTTTTCTGGTCGGTGATCATTTCATTAAGGCCAACCAGTTCTTCCAGTTTGTTGAGTTCACCGATGGCCTTTTTGGGTTCTTCATTATTGAGATGGGCCACGGCCAGTTCGTAACGGTAATCGGGGTTATCCGGTACCTTGTTAACCAATTGCTGAAAGATAGCCACCTCCTTTTCAGGCATGTCGAACTCTCGGTACACCGAAGCCAGTAAAATCATGAACCACTTATTGTCAGGCGCCAATTCTACCGCGCGTTCAGCGTAAAAGAGAGCATTTTCCTGTTCACCGCTTTCGGCATAAAGGCGGGCCAGTTCATAACAAACGGTGGCGTTGGAGGCACTCATACGGTAAAGCTGGTCGTAAATTTCAAGGGCCTCCTTTAAATTGCCGAGGTTCTTTTCTTTTTCGGCCAGGAAAAACAGCTCATTGAACTTGCGCTGCTGCTTTTGAGAGAGAGTAGGTTCCGTATCGCTTTCCGTGTCATCCTGGGCAAGGGCGGGAGTACCCAGAACCAACACCAGGAGCAACAGGCTCAAAAGCTTACTCCATCCTGCTGTAATCGCCAATACTAACCGTTGTGAATTTGCCATTAAAATGTGCTTTGTTGCCAATCATGGAGTTGGTAAGGGTGGCATCTGATATGTGGCTGTCGTTTTGAACGATGGCGTTATCGATGGTGCTGTTCACCACCTCAGTGTTCACTCCTATACTTACCCGTGGGCCAATTTTGCTGTTGCGTATTACCGCTCCTGCAGCAATGTAACAAGGTGCAATAATCTCAGAGTTCTCAATGGTGGCTTCGGGGCTCACCAGGTCCTCCTCTTTTTCTACAAAACCCAGTATCCGGCCGTTGGTTTCCACGGTAACGTCTTTATTTCCGCAATCCATCCATTCATTAACCGTGCCGGAGGTAAAGCGGGAACCCTTGTTTTTCATGTTTTCCAGGGCATTGGTCAATTGAAACTCTCCTTTGTCGCGAATATTGTTGTCCAGCAGGTATTGAAGTTCATCGCGCAAAAAGTCGCCATCCTTAAAATAGTAGATGCCGATAATCGCTTCATCGGAAACGAATTCCTTGGGCTTTTCCACAAAATCGGTAATGGTGCCGCTGGCATCTTTTTTCACTACCCCGAAAGCGCTGGGGTCTTCCACCTTTTTGGTCCAGATTACACCATCGGCATCGCTGTCCAATGTAAAATCGGCCCGGAAAAGCGTATCGGCAAAAGCCACTACCAGCTTACCGGATAGCGAAGGTTTGGCACACATGATGGCGTGGGCCGTGCCAAGGGGTTCGTCCTGGTAGTAAATGCTTCCTTTAGCGCCCAGGCCTTCGGCCACCTTTTTAAGATTCTCTTCGGTTTCCTTTCCAAAATCCCCGATAATGAAGGCGATTTCTTCCACTTTATCATCACAAACCTTGACGATATCTTCCACCAGCCTTTGTACAATGGGCTTACCAGCAATGGGAATAAGGGGTTTGGGAACGGTTAAGGTGTGGGGCCTGAGGCGGCTGCCGCGCCCAGCCATGGGAACAATAATTTTCATGGATTTATCTTGAGAAGTTTTTGGTTATGCTACGCCTGACAAAAATAAGCGGACTGCTTGAAAAACAAAGGATTCTTACCGATTACCTGTGCTTCCGAAACCACCTTCCCCGCGTTTACTGTCTTCCAGGTCATGAACAGGCATCCAACTTACGTTTTCGTGGCGCGCCACTACCAGTTGGGCAATGCGGTCACCGGGAGCAACTTCCACCGCTTCATTAGATAGGTTTACCAGTATTACTCCTATTTCTCCGCGGTAATCGGCATCAATGGTGCCGGGGCTGTTTAAAACGCTCAAGCCCTGCTTCAGGGCTAAACCGCTGCGCGGCCTTACCTGGGCTTCAAAGCCAGCTGGTAATTCCATAAAAATACCGGTGGGTATGAGTTTGCGCTCTAACGAACCCAGCTTAACGGGTTCTTCCAGTTTGGCGTAAAGGTCCATACCGGCCGAAAGATCGGTTTTGTAGGAGGGTAGTGGGTGTGGCGATTGGTTCACCACTTTAACTTTAAGGTGATTGATCATTTTTTAAAGGCTTTTAAAAGTGTTTTTCCGTTAGCAAACCATGCAAAAGTAAGGTAGGCCAAAAAGCATAGGGTGGAAGGTAGCAACTGCGAATCAAAAACGTAGAAACTGAGCCCGGCCAATAGTAGAGCTACCCCCAGGTTTAGAGCAATGGATTGAACAGGGTAATCGGTACGGTCGTGTTTTTGGTTGAGGTAATAGGAGTACAGCGTCATGGAGCCGTAACTGATGAGCGTGGACCAGGCCGCTCCCAAATAACCGTAGCGCGGCACCAGTAAAAAGTTACTCACGATGGTGAAGAAAAGCCCCATGAAGGTAATGTAAACACCCATACGGGTAAGGCTTTTGATTTTGTACCAGATATTGAGGTTAAAATTAATGCCCAACAATAAGTTAGCAAATAGTAATATGGGAACTATGGTTAGTCCTTCCCAGTATTTTTCATCAATAAAGCGGGTTTGTTTAATTATTTCCAGAAAGCATACCAGCCCCACAAAAATAAAGGCCTGAATAGCTACAAAATAGCGCAATACTTTACTCATTTTTTCCTTAAAATTGCCTTCCCCTGAAAAGAAAAAAGGCTCGGCCGCAAAACGGAACGCCTGGATAAAGAGCATCATGAAGGTGGCAATTTTGATGTTGGCACCAAAAATTCCCAGGGCCTCGAAATTTTCACCCTCCGGCAACAGGTATTTCAAAAACTGACGGTTAGCCATTTCATTGGCAATACCCGCCAGGCCACCGATTACCAGGGGTGTAGAGTAAGGTATCAGCTCCCGGAAAAGAGTGCTGTTCAACGACCAGTTGATGCGCAGGAATTCCGGCAGAAACATGAGCATGAGCAAACCGTTACCAATCAGGTTGGCAATGAAAATATAGGCTACCCCCCAATCCGGTTTATAAACCGTATTAATAAAGGCAGGAGCTATATTATTCTCCAGCATATAGGGGAATAGCCAGAAAAACAGCACGTTGAGTATAACGATAGAGCCGGTGGTGGAAATACGGATCACCACAAATTTTATCGGCCGGTTTTCAGCGCGTAGCTTGGCAAAGGGTACAGCCGCCATCGCCTCTGAAGCCACAATCAGAGCTCCCCAAAGTACAAACTCAGGGTTTAGCGAATACTGTAAGAAATCGGCCAGGGGGGTTAAAAACAGGTAAACCAGCACCACAAAGGGAATGCTTAAAATACTGGTAAAACCGGTGGTGGCACTAAAAACTTCGCGGTGGGTAAAGCGCTTGTCGCTGTAAAACCGGAAAAAGGCCGTTTCCATTCCAAAAGTGAGGATCACCATCAGGAAGGCGATCATGGAATAGATATCCGTATTCTGCCCGTACTCCTCTTTAGGAAGGGCAGAGGTGTGCAGGGGTGTAAGTACAAAGTTGAGCAACCGCCCCAGGATACTGCTCAGCCCGTAAATGGCGGTTTGTGACGCTAATTTTTTGAGCGATGACAAAGGCTCTGAAATTTGGGATAAAGGTAGGAACGTCTTTTACAACTGTTCTATTGAGTGGGAATAGTTCTCAACGTAGTAATTAAACTTTTCAACCCCGGCCAAATGTTATCTTTGGCCCTCGCAGTAATACAAAAAAGAAAATGTTAAGAATTACCTCCTTATTTACTTTGCTACTGGTTTCGGTTTGGTGCCACGCCCAGGAGGGCTGTATAGAACTTGCGGAAGGCTCCGCCAACCGTGTAGCGGAACATATACTATACCTGGCCTCAGATGACCTGGAAGGACGGGAGCCCGGTACCGATGGAGCAATACTGGCCAGCCGCTATATTTTTGAACGCTTTGAAGAATACGGACTGGAGCCCGTGATGGACGGGGTGTACTATCAACCCTTTGAAATTACCACCCGCATCCGTTTTCCGGAAGTGCCCGAAAACCGTTTGGTGTACCGTAAAAAGTCCTACACCATTCCGGCAGATTACTTTCCCCTGGCCTATTCGGTGGGCAGTGGCCGGGTAAAGGGTGAAACCATAGATCTCGGTTACGGCATTAGTGCCTCAGAAAAAGAGTGGGATGACTATGCAGAACAGGACCCGAAAGAGTTGAAAGGGAAAATTTTTGTGATGGATATTTCCTCCCCGGACGGCATACATCCCCACTCGGAATACCTGAAGTACCACGATTTGGGTGTACGGGTGGACCAGGCGGCTGAGTACGGTGCAGCCGGGGTGATCTTCGTCAACCTGGGAGAAGGTGCCAATGATCCCAACGCGGAATACCGCAAATTGAAAAGCCGCCATATACCGGTAGTGTTTGTGCAAAACCGCGACCTGGCCAAAAAACTCAAAAAGGGCAAAGAGGTGGAGATTAGCGTGCTTTTGGAAGAAGAAAAGATAACGGCCCGCAACGTAATGGGCTACGTTAACAACGATGCCAGCCATACCATCATTATCGGGGCGCATTACGATCACCTGGGCTACGGAGGCTCCTCTTCCCTATACCGGGGCGGTGAGCCCGAAATCCACAACGGGGCCGATGATAATGCCAGTGGTACGGCCGGTTTGCTGGAGCTGGCTTATAACCTGAGCCAGCGGAAATCGGAATTTACCGACCATAATTACCTTTTTATCGCCTTTAGCGGGGAAGAAATGGGCTTGCTGGGGTCATCGTACTACGTAAAAAACCAGGCGATACCCCGCGAAAATGTGGCCTGTATGCTTAACATGGATATGATAGGCCGCCTGGAGGAAAACCGCCTGGCCGTAAGCGGTGTGGGCACCTCACCCATTTGGGAGGATGTCTTGCTCAACGGTAAGTGTGGCAACGTGCAACTGAAAACTTCCGAAAGTGGTATCGGGCCATCGGACCATACCAGCTTTTATTACCAGGAAATACCGGTACTGCATTTTTTTACCGGTACCCATTCCGATTATCACAAGCCTACGGACGACTTCGAAAAGATCAATATTGACGGAGAGGTGCAGGTGCTCTCCCTGATCATTAACGTAATTAACCGCCTGGGCGAAAGCGGTCCGCCCGACTTTACCCCTACCAAGGAAGAGACCATGGCCGCTCCGCGCTTTACGGTTACCCTGGGGGTAATGCCCGATTATATGTTTGAGGGCAGCGGCATGCGCATTGACGGGGTTACCGAAGGTAAACCTGCCTCCAAAGCCGGAATGCAGGCCGGTGATGTGGTTATTCGCATGGGCGAGTTTAAAGTAGAGGATATGATGAGCTACATGCGCGCGCTGGGCAGTTTTAAAAAGGGCGATAAAACCGAAGTTACCTTTAAGCGGGGCGAAGAGGAAAGAACCGCAACGGTGCAATTTTAATCCAAAACCAAAAGCTATGAATATAGCCGTAGTAGGCGGAGGAAGCTGGGCTACAGCCATTGTAAAAATACTGACCGAAAACAATGATTACGTAGGTTGGTGGATGCGCAATGAAGAAAGTGTGGAACACGTAAAGCGCTATCACAACAACCCCAATTACCTGAGCTCGGTGGAATTGATGACGGAAAAAATCGATATCTCCACCGACCTGGACCACATCGTGGAGCAGGCCGATTACCTGATATTTGCCGTGCCCTCCGCTTTTTTAAAAAACGCTTTGAAGTCTTTATCCAAACCCCTGGCAGACAAAAAAATATTCAGTGCCATTAAGGGTATAGTGCCCGATGAAAACCTGATTGTGGGTGAGTTTTTCAACCAGTTGTACCAGGTGCCCCTGCAAAATATAGGGGTCATAACCGGGCCCTGCCATGCCGAGGAGGTGGCCCTGGAACGCCTTTCGTACATTACTGTAGCCAGCGACAATGAGGTTATTGCCCGTGAGTTGGCCACCCGCATGCAGTGTGACTTCATTAAAACCACCATTTCCGATGATATATACGGAACCGAGTATGCGGCTGTATTGAAGAATATTTACGCCCTGGCGGCCGGTATTTGCCACGGCCTGGGTTATGGTGACAACTTTCAGGCGGTGCTGGTGAGCAATGCCATTCGTGAAATGAAACGCTTTATAAAAGCCGTTCATCCCATAAAGAGAGACATCAACGATTCGGCCTATTTAGGCGACCTGCTGGTAACGGCCTACTCACAGTTTAGCCGCAACCGTATGTTCGGTAATATGATCGGTAAAGGCTACACTATACGCTCCGCTATGCTCGAAATGAATATGGTGGCGGAGGGCTACTATGCGGCCCGCCTTATTCGGGAGGTGCGCAAGGCCTATGACATAAAAATGCCCATAGCCCATGCGGTGTACAAGGTGCTTTACGATAATCGCCCGCCTAAAAAGGTAATGAAAAAGCTGGCCGAAAAGCTGGACTGATATTACTGTACCGTACCCACGGCCGACTTGAAGGAAGCGGTGTTATTGGATACATCGGTTACGGTAACAATCAGTTGATAATCGATGCCCGGAGGGTAACCGGTATTGTCGCTTGTAAAAGTTTTGTCTTCCACCTTTTTCACCGTGCCGTTGAGGTCGCCTACTTGGTAACTGTCCAACAGTTGAAAAGGCTCTCCGTCTGAGTCTAGCCAGAATAATTCGGCCTTGAAACTTTTAAGCCCCAGGTCATCGGTCATTTCAAAAGCCGCGCGTATGTCTTTATTGGGCCCCCTTTCGGCATTGGGGGTAAAAAAGAAAAAGCCCACCTCGGGCCCCTGCAGGTCCAGCACGGTAAAATTTTCCTCTTTTTCACTTTGGTTGCCGGAAGCATCAGTGGCTCTGATGTAAATGGTATTTTGCCCGGTATTGTTAAAACCACCGTCAATTTTAGCGTTAAAGCCCAACTCCTCTTCGGTATTTTTAAGCGTGTCGATGTAGTTGGAATAATAAGGCTGGCTTTCACCGGCTTTGGTGAGCGTGATATAAACGTTGGCCAGGCTTACACTGGCCTTTAGTTTAAGCGCAACGGGCAGCGTATTGCTGTAATCCACCGTGGCTACCGGGGCCATAATTTCAATTTCAGGACCAACGGGCTGAGGGTTGCCCGGATCATCCTTTTTATCACAGGCACTGAAGAGGTAAACGGATAAGAGGGCAACAAAAATTTTCTTCATAAATGGAGCTTAAAGGGCTATGTGCAAATATAGCAAAGCCCTTATTCAACGTAGCTGAGTAGATAACCAGTATCTTTCGCAGTAAATAAACCGGAAAAATGACCCAAGATTCTTCTGCTTTTATGCCCTACCGCCCCCTGCGGGTAAATGCACCGGAAAAGGAGGCCCTGAGTTTTTACCAACGTATGGATCAGCGCAGGTCGGTCCGCGACTTTTCCGACCGGGAAGTGTCGCGCGAGGTGATCGAAAACCTGATCCGTACCGCTTCATCAGCACCCAGCGGAGCTCATAAGCAACCCTGGACTTTTGTAGCGGTGTCGCAGCCCGCAGTGAAAAAACAAATCAGGGAAGCCGCTGAAAAAGAAGAGTACGAATTTTACCACGGTCGCGCTACCGAGGAATGGTTGCAGGATCTTAAACCCATCGGTACCGATTGGCACAAACCTTTTTTGGAGATAGCCCCCTGGCTGATTGTGGTCTTTAAAAAGTCGTACAACAACGAGGGGCATGGTAAAAGCAAAAACTACTACGTACAGGAATCCGTAGGTATTGCCTGTGGTTTTTTAATTGCGGCCATACACCAGGCCGGTTTGGTAACCTTAACCCATACGCCCAGCCCCATGAATTTTTTGGGGGACATCCTGAAACGGCCGGATAATGAAAAACCCTTTTTGCTGCTGCCGGTGGGCTACCCCGCCAGTGGTGCACAGGTGCCCCGCCTGCAACGTAAAACCCTGGATGAGGTGAGTGTTTTTATTTAGGTTTATTAGAAGAGAAGTACGGATTTAAGTATTCTTTAAGAGGGTGGGCCTGTGCTCAATCTTCGATATCGGTAAGCTCATATAAGGGTACCTCCAAAGCTTCGGCTATGATATGCAATACATAGATTGACGAGTTGATCTTTCCCAGTTCAATGCGTCCCATCCAGGTACGTTCGCGATCGCACCTCCTGGCAAGTTCTGCCTGACTTATTCCGCGTTCGGTTCTAAGCTCCCTAATACGATCGCCTATTTTGATGAGAAGTACCTCTTTATTCATGCCTCTTGTTACGAGGCAACAAGCTGGAAATTATAAACTTACGATGTGTAATCAGATACGTTTACATTTTATTCGTGTAAATATTGTCTGATATGATTCAATCACCTTTACATTTTTTTAATATAAAATAGGATAGAATTTTTTAGGTTTAATGAAATTTATTATTTATCGTTGCATAGGTTAATTAGTAAAAAGAGGGGCAGAGTAGTAGAGTAAAGCCCCTGTAAGCAGGTTAACAGGGGCTTTCTTCTCCTTAACAAGAAAAGTATAGACTACCTCTTAAACCTTATTACTTTAAGTTTTCATGGGAGGAAAACAAAAAGCTATTACGGTCACGGCATTAAGCGGTGGCTTTAATGTTTGTTGTTTTTTAATTTAATAAAAGAATCTCATGAAAAACGGTTACTATCGGGCGTTTGCCGCCCTTACTTTATGGGCATTAAGTTTTAACCTTCCGGCTCAGAATTGCAGTTACAACCCCACCCCTTTGGTTATTTCCGGTAATACTAACTGGAATACCGACCGGAAAATCACTTCCGATGTCGTCATCCAGGGCGGGGCCACCCTTACCCTTACCGCCAAACTCGAAATGCTGCCCGATGGCAAAATATTGATTAAGCCCAATGGCAAACTTAAAATCAATGCAGGCGGCCACATTACCAGTACAGCCGGTTGCACCAACTCCTGGAAAGGCATTGAGATTGAAGGCAACCGCAACCAGGGGCAAATCAATTTTTTCCAGGGAAAACTGGATATAAGCGGAGGGAAGCTCTCCAACGCCTGCCGCGCCATCCTCAACACCGTTACCCTTACCGGTGGAGGCTACGACTGGCATAAAACCGGGGGCATGATTGAGGCCGAAGACGCCACCTTTGAGAACAACGCCCGCGATGTAACCCTGCTCACCTATCATAACGTGGCCGGGGGTAATGAGCTGAATTACCAGGCCCGCTTTACCAATTGCGATTTTTTGCGCAACAACAACTACGTAAACCCGGCCCACCCCAACTCCCATGTGGCCCTGCTGGACGTGGTAGGCCCCGTTTTTGAAGGTTGCCACTTTATCAACACCCGCGACCGCGATACCAATGCAGACCGTACCGCCATCGGGGCCACCAACGCCATTGCCAATTTTGTTCAGTCCACACAACGCAGGGGGCGTTTTGAAAATTACGACCGGGGTATCTTCATGTCCGGGGCCAGCCGCCCCGATAAGGAAGTACACATTTACGAAAACGACTTTGACCGCAACACCATCGGTATTGAACTGATCGGGTGCAGCAATTTCAAAATCACCTCCAACACCTTTGAGATGAAAAAAGGCCATTGGTGGAACTCCGTAACCAGTAGCCAGGAACCCTGGCAGTACGGTATATACCTCGATGCCAGTTACGACTTCAGGATAATGGCCAATTACTTTACCAACGTAAGCAGCGGCAGCCCCATACTCGGGCAAACGGCCGTAGCCGTAACCGATGGCATGGGTTTTACCAACCGCCTGTACAAAAATGAAGTAGATGAGCTGGTGGGAGGCTTTGGCTCCTTTTCCTCCAACCGCAACGCCTCCGGTACCGATGGCCTTTTGATCGGGTGTAATGAATTTGACCTGCGGCCCCTGGGTACCGGTGATGTGGGCGTTATGGGTGCCTTTACCGGCTCCATCCCCCAGAATGAGTTGGGTGTAGCCAAACACCAGGGGCCCTTTGTTGTGTCTCAAAAGGATTACAGCAAAATGGCCAACAACCTGCACACCCCCGGCCCGGGTTCCAACTGGTACACCTTCAATACCGTCAGTCAATCCTACTACTATCATTCCAATATGGAACCCCGCTGCATACCCGGCTACAGCGGCAAGCCTTTGAATTTGGAACCTCAAACCGTTCCTTACGACCGTGATCAGTGGTGCCCCGGCCCCAATCCCGCCCTGCAAGCGGGCGATGTGAACACCACCCTGGCCGGGCTGGACGTGGAAGACCAGGGCTGGGGAGGCGAATGGGCCTTATTTTACCAGCTCATCGACAACGGCAGTACCCCCGCCCTGGAAGCCCAGATACTGGCAGCCGGGCAACCCGATTACCAAAACCTCTATCTCGACCTCATGGATCTATCCCCCTACGTATCCATTGAAAACCTGCTGAACCTTTTACAACTGCCCAACTTCCCGGAACTGGCCATCCGCAATATTTTGGTGGCCAACCCCCACGGGGCGCGTGACCCGGAGGTGATGGAAGCCGTCTATAACCACCAGCCCCCCTTTGCCACGACCACCATACAGGATATTGAACAAGGCAGCCACACGCTAACCTCTTACGATGTGCAAACCGCCAAAATATCCGCCCACAACTACCAACGTCACGAACTGGTGGACCGGCTAACCACCTATTATGCCGAAGAAGGTAACGCCATGAATGAGATTACCCAACTGCTGGAAGACCGGGACGAGTTATTGTACCACTACGCCCTGGTGGATATGGAACTACAGGCCGGGCTGCTCAGTGAAGCCCAAAGCCACCTGAACGCCATAGCCAGCACCGCTTTTATGGAAGGCAGTGATGCCGACCGCCACCAGGCCATGTTGGGCTATTATGCAGTAGTGACCGCCTGTTTGGAAGACGGCCGCCTGCTGACCCAACTCAACGGGGAAGAAATCAGCGACCTGCAAGCCATGTCCGGCTACGGCCCCTCCGACTTTCCCCTGGTACGTGCCAAAGCCCTTTCGCTGCTATGGCTCAACGGGGTAGCAGCCGTACACCAAAAACCCTCCCCCGACCAGGCCAAAACGCTGCCGGATTACGGAGTACGCCCCGCACGGCCTACCGCTCAGGTACAAGCCTACCCCAACCCGGCTACCGATCATTTGATTGTGCAGTGGGACTGGTTTAATATGGGTTTAACCCAAAGCATAGAAATAGAACTGTACAATACGGACGGGCGCAAGGTGTTCAGCCTGACGGAAGCCGACTACGCCCGCAATACCGCTGTACTGCGTTTACAAGACCACAAGCCCGGTTCCTACATCCTGCGTATGAAAAGCGGGGAGGATGTGCTATATTCGGAAACGGTGCTGGTAAATCGTTAATTTGTAGAATGGTAAAGTTATGAGTTGAGAGTTTAACCTACTTTCAACTCATAACTCTTCACTAAATCACTAAGCTCTGAAACAGGCTCTAACATACCTACTAATTGCTCTAGGACTACTGGCCCAGGGGCAAACCCGTTTTAACCGCATTCATAGCCTGGGTGGTAGCCAGTCCGAATTACTGGTATTGGATTCGGGTTACGTTACGATGGTAAGCGAGGACCAGCAACTGAAGGATTTGATGGTGCGCGAATACGATCTACAGGGCAATATGGTGGATTCGGTGCATTACAATTATAACAATGAAACCGTTTTTACCACTGGTAGTTGTCTGTTTTCAGTATTGAAAAATCGCTTTATCGCGGGGTTTTCCATCAATAATTCCGTAAGATTCCTGAAATTCAAAAGGAATTGGGATACGGTAAGTTCCGGTTTCTATCAGGTGGACACCTTTTACACCATCGTACATTCACTGCATAAAGACAGTGATTCTACTTTTGTCGCAAATGGCTGGTTTTACAACGAGGTTTCCAAGCGTTCCAACCTTTTTTTGACCCGCTTCGATACCGCTTTTAACCCGCTGTGGGAACAACGTTATTACGATAGTACAAACGTTGCCTACGGTGGTTTTTTTGATGGGTACGTGATTCCCACCCAAAAGGGCTTTATGATGGGCATTCAGGGCTTTTACGCCAGTAACAACCCGATTAAAGGGTTTATTATTGGTACCGATTCCCTGGGCAATGAATTGTGGCGCAAAGAGTTCAGCAACAAAAAAGGCATTGGCCTGGTACAGATGGCGGCCCGCACGGACGGCCAGTACCTCTTTATAGCCCCGGAAATACTGGACACCAATTACCGGTCTTTTGACCGGCCCTCGCGGCTGAGGTTTGGGGTTATTGATGCGGATGGTCAAATAACCGTGGATAAGCGGATTGGCCCGATTCTGGACAATATGGGCACCTCGGCCTTTACTAAAACTTTGGACGGTAATTTTGTAACCGGTGGCTATACGTACGTTGACCCCGGCCAGGATGTGTCCTATTTATTCAAGTTTTCACCCGATGGGGACAGCATCTGGCACCGGAACTACTGGCACGGTTACCCGGAAGCCTTTAATATGCTTTATACGGCCCGCGCCACCGCTGACTCTGGTCTGGTAATTACTGGAAGCCACCTGGATGTTGAACGCAGATACTCCCCTTTAAATAGCGCAAACTACACCTGGCTTTTAAAGCTCGATCAATACGGCTGTGATACAGCCGGTTGTCATCAAATCGGTTTACCGGAAACGGAGTTTTCACAAATCCCGCTTAAAGTTTATCCCAACCCGGCCCGTGAGCAGTTTACCATTGCGTGGCCGGAAACCCAGGAATCCGTACAACTAAAAATTTTCAATACCACCGGCCAACCGGTGTATGAAGAAGAGTTAAAGGAAGTGCTGGAAAAAACCATCGATACCCGCCAATGGCCAGCCGGTATGTACCACCTGCAAATCAACAGCGGCAGAGCGCAACAATCCAGGGCCATCCTCATTGAAAAGGGCTAAGGTTGAAACGTATTGGCACCAGATACCAAAAACTAAGGACTAGAAACTCCAAAAACTCTGAAACAAAAACTCACATACTTACTCCTGCTTTTTGGGCTTATCGCCCAGGGGCAAACCCGTTTTAACCGCATTCATAGCCTGGGTGGCAGCCAGTCGGAATTACTGGTATTGGATTCGGGTTACGTTACGATGGTAAGCGAGGACCAGCAACTGAAGGATTTGATGGTGCGCGAATACGATCTACAGGGCAATATGGTGGATTCAGTGCATTACGATTATAGCAATGAGACCGTTTTTACCACGGGGAGTTGTCTGTTCAAGCAAAAAAAATCCCCTCATTTTATCGCGGCATTTTCCATTGACCGCCCCATTCATTTTGTGAAGTTCAACCGGCAGTGGGACACCGTGCAAAGCCTTTCCCTGCGTTTACTTTCTTCCTCCTCCACCAGTGTTTACTCCCTCTACCAGGACAGTGATTCTACCTTTGTGGCCTGCGGGCGTTACGATGAGCTGAATAACAAACGTTCAAATTTATACCTCCTTAAACTGGACACCGCCTTTAACGTGCTTTGGGAGAAACGCTATTACGATAGCACAAACGTTACCTACGGTGGTTTTTTCGATGGGTACGTGATTCCCACCCAAAGGGGCTTTATGCTGGGCATTCAGGGCTTTTACGCCAGTAACAACCCGATTAAAGGATTTATTATTGGTACCGATTCCCTGGGTAATGAGTTGTGGCGAAAAGAGTTCAGCAACAAAAAAGGCATTGGCCTGGTACAGATGGCGGCCCGCACGGACGGCCAGTACCTCTTTATAGCCCCGGAAATACTGGACACCAATTTCCGGTCTTTTGACCGGCCCATGCAACTGAGGTTTGGGGTTATTGATGCGGACGGTCAAATAACCGTGGACAAGCGGATTGGCCCGATTCTGGACAATATGGGCAACTCGGTTTTTACACAAACTTTGGACGGTAATTTTGTAACCGGGGGTTATACGTACGTTGACCCCGGTAAAAATGTGTCTTACCTTTTTAAATTCTCCCCTGACGGAGACAGCATCTGGCACCGGAACTACTGGTACGGTTACCCGGAAGCCTTTAATATGCTTTACACGGCCCGCGCCACCGCTGACTCTGGTTTAGTACTCACCGGATATCATTCCGATTTGGAATATAGACATTCACCACTAAATTCTACGGCTAGTTACACCTGGCTTTTAAAGCTCGATCAACACGGCTGTGATACGGCCGGTTGTCATCAAATCGGTTTGCCGGAAACGAAGCTTTCACAAATCCCGCTTAAAGTTTATCCCAACCCGGCCCGTGAGCAGTTTACCATTGCGTGGCCGGAAACACAGGAGTCCATACAACTAAAAATTTTCAATACCACCGGCCAACTGGTGTATGAAGAAGAGTTAAAGGAAGTGCTGGAAAAACGTATTTCGGTTCAAGGGTGGCCAACCGGTATATACTACCTTCAAATCAACAGCGGCAGAGCGCAACAATCCAGGGCCATCCTCATTGAAAAGGGCTAAGGTTGAAACGTATTGGCACCAGATACCAAAAACTAAAGACTAGAAACTCCAAAAGCTCTGAAACAAAACTCACATACTTACACAGCAAAAAACCATTGATACCCGCCAATGGCCAGTCGGGGTTTACCATCTCCAGGTAGGTGAATGGCCGCAAAAATTCCAAACCTTGATTATCGAATAAAACCAGCCAGCTCCCTTTTAAGCCATCCTAAACAGGTCCTATATTTGTTAGGAAGAGGTAAATCTTTCGATCGTATGCGCCTTACTTTATTTTTCCTGCTGCTCTTTTCTATTGGTCTTCCGGCTCAAAATCAATCGGTAAACCTGGTTTTGGGCGACAGCAGTTGGTTGGCCACAAAAGGCGAATGGCCCAATGCTTTGGCCCTTGAAAAAGAAAGGATAACCACCCACTTGAACTACGTTATCAAACGCTTGAAAAAGAGCGCAGTCGCGGATTCATTGACAGCGCAACGCTCGCATATGATCGCTTTATTGGAGCAATATGCAGAACAACAGCAATTTCCTTCCAACCGGGCTTTCCCTGATGAAAGGAGACCCTGTTTTATAGATGAAAACGGAAATATTTGTGCAGTAGGCTATTTAGTGCAGCAAACGGCCGGTGCGGATGAGGCCAGGCGGATCAACCGGAAATACCAGCATGAGTATATCCGCAACATGAAGGATGAAGGATTATTGGCCTGGCAGAAAAACTCAGGTTTAAGCCTTCGCGAACTGGAAATGATACAGCCAGCCTATGGCTCACCCGGCCCTGCAAGAAAGACCGAAGTTTTTCAGGATTCAGCCAGTGGTAAATGGGGAGTGCGGGATATCCGAACCGGAAAGGTGACCACCAAAGCCCAATACGATGAGGTACGCCTGGGCCTTACCTACGGAGGTATGGGAATGGCCAGGAAAGGAAAATTGTGGGGCCTTATCAATGAAAAGGGACGGGCGAAAAGCCGCTTTAAATACCAGCAAATGGCCGGAGGCGGGGCTATGGACAGGTATATAGTGGGCATAAAAGATAGCCTGATTACTATTTTTAATGATAATGGTAAGCGCCTGAACCGCAGAGGCATTACCCAGGTAGGTCAGTATAACGCGCCTTATTTTTTCGTAAAGGGCAAGGGGGGATGGGGGGTGCTTCATGAAAAAGGGAAGTTCCTGATTCCCACCCAATACGTAGAGGTAGATTACCACTATGGCTATTTTAAAATCAAAACCCTAAATGGATATGGGTTATTAGATGCGAAAGGTAAGCCCTTGATACCGGCCGAATACGAGCAATTAAAACCCATGCAAAGGTACTGGGTGGCTCAGCGGGGAGGCGAAAACTACTTATACAATCGCCAGGGTGAATTGAGTGAGCTGAGAGGTATTGAAGCATTGGTGCCTTATAGCAAGGGTGGACTTTTAGCCAGGGTGGGAAACAAGTATGGTTTACTGCGCTCGGTGTTTAAATGGGCGATTGAACCTGATTACGATACCATATACCCCGCTATTGACCATCATGTGGTAGAGAAAAACGGACTTAAGGGCTATTATTTCAGTGGCAATTCCCGTTTGATACTGGACGTAAAGTATAAGTACATAGGCCCTTCGGGCAAAAGCTTCGTGGTACAAAATGCGGAGGGGAAAATGGGCGTAAAGGATGAAAATGGTGATGATGTACTACCAGTAGTGCACGATACCGTTTTACGCCTGGTTTCCAACCGAAGCGGTGGTAATTACTATTGCTACGGTGTGGCGGACCGGGGAGCCTGGTCGGTTTATTCCTCAACTGGCAAACTTATCTCAACGGAAATTTACGATCATGCCCGGGTAATAAACCGCCATTTGTTTACCCTCCGTAAGCAGGGTCAATATTACCTGGCGTATTACTATCACGACACCTTAACGGTTTTTAGGGAACACCCTTTTGATTCACTCATTACCGTTTATTCCCATGGTATGGACCTGTTTGTTTACCGAAAGGACGGCAAATACGGCTTTGTAAAAATGCAGAGCGGCTATAACACACCAAGGTATGCCACAGAAGCCATTTTTGATGAGTGGCTTGATCTTCCGGGGAGCTCCTCCTATGTGGTAAAGCAGGGTAATCAATATGGCCTGGTGGGGTATAATGGGGAGCTGCTGGTGCCAGTACGTTTTTCAGATTATCGTATTCCCAAATCCGGTGGTGCCGGTGGTCGCCTACAACTGCTTTTGCAAGATGCAAGCGGATGGTACCGTGTTTATAGGGATGGCCGCCTGGAGCTGCTGGAATAGGACTTTAATCCAGGGGCTTTATAAACAGCTGGTGCTCTTAAAGCATTTCAGGTTTTTTAACGGTAATCGTTCTGCGGTCAAAGTCAATAAGCCCCTCATCGCGCAACTCGTTAAGAGTAGTGGTAACCGTTTGGCGTGAGGTACCGATGAGGTTGGCAATGTTTTTATGGGTGTAAAAGTGCTCCACCACCAGGTAGTCGCCTTTTTTCGTGCCTTTTTCGGTAATCAGTTCACGGATAAAATCCAGCAGCCGCGAACGAACGTCCTTAAACACCAGGTTATCGATTCTGCGCTCCATTTTTCGAATGCGGGTACCGATCCATTTGTAAATCTTGAAACTGAAGTCACGGTTGTCCTTCATCAGGTCGTGCACCTGCTCTATTTTCACCGGGCAAACGGTAGTTTCATTTTCCATGGCCTCGGCAATCTCGCTGCGTTTGTCTTCGCCCAGCAAGGCCAGCTCACCGAACATTTCGCCCCGGCCTAAAATGGCTTTTACCACCTCGTCCCCCTCTTCGGAGTAATTGAGGATGCGCACCTTACCCTTGGCAATGAGGTACATGGTATTGGCGGAATCTTCGGTAAAGTAAATGGTTTCCCCCTTGCGGTACGTTTTAAAATGCCCCTCTGTCAGGCCGAAGTCCTCCAGCTTGTGGGGGCACATTACGTTAAAGAGGTTTACATCATTAAAATACCAAAGTTGATCTTTCATGTGCAGGGTGCCTTAAAACCAAAATCCCAGACTAATGTAGGTATAAATATCACTATGGTTGGTACTGCCCATCAGGTTAACCTCCAAAGGTCCTAAGGGGCTGTTGTAGCAATAACCGATACTGTAACCATCCAATATAATGTCCGACCCAAAGAGCTCGTCAAAAGAACTTTCCAGTTTACCCACATTACCCCTGAGCAGCACGTAATTATCCTTGAAAACCTCCAGGTGAACGTCACCCCGTACCACCAGGGCATTGCGGCCTATGAGCTCCATAAAGCGGTAGCCCACAAAGGGGTAAATGTAGTTTATGTAGTTGCGGCCCATGCTACCCAAAAAAATGTTGTAGGGGTAATCGGTATCGGGCCCCAGGGTGGTAGCTCCGAAAACATTGGCAATCAGGGTGAGCTGGGGTAGCAGGGGAATGACCTGGCTGTAGTTTACATCGATTACCGAGGATGGTTCAAAAAAACGACTGAGGTTATCATGCCGCGCAATGATGCGGCCCTGGGCCGAGAACTTAAACCCACGGGTGGGGAAATTGGCGCGGTTGTACGAATCGAAATCGATGAAGCCGTAGTAGTTGATGTAATCGGCATTGATGTCCACCTCATCCAGCACATCCAGGTCCTGCGAGAGGTCGATACCCTCCAGTTGCACGCCCCCGCCTATGGCGTACGCATCGTACAGGGTGGATTGAAAGAAGATATCACTGGAGTAATCCAGGTAAATAAGCTGATTGGTAGGCCTACGGTTTTGGTAAATACGTGTTTCAAAACGGTGGGCCCGTAACTTGAAACCCAGGGTGGGTAACACACCGCGATCTACAAAGTAATTGAGCCACACCCGGGGGTTGTCACCCACCGCGAGGTCGAAACTCAGGCGTGAGTTCTTGAAGAAAAGGTTCCTGCGGGTGTAATTGGCCAACAGGGCGGTTTTAAAATCATCATCGTAATGCAGCCCCAGGCGAAACTGGCTGAGGGAGGGGTTTTCACGCACATTGATATTGAGCACATAGCCCGTATCCTGTGGCGTAAGCGTATAATCCACCGTTTGAAAGTACTTGGAGCCGTATAAACGGTCAATGCCCTTATCCAGCCGGGAAAGGCTGCAGTGCTCACCATCCTCAATACGTAGCTTACTGAGAATGTATTCGTTGGTGGAGTTGGTGTTTCCGTTAATCTGCACCCGCGTTACATAAAAGCTTTGCAGGGGTACCGCATCGTATTCAGAGCGGTTCAGGGGTTTGGCTTTTTTAAGGGCGGCCAGTGCCCGCAGACCGTCCAGTTTTTCGCGGGCCGCTTTTTCACCGGCTGCTACAATGGTATCGAAAAGGTCGAAAGAGGTAATCCCACCCTCCGGGATATCGGGCTTTATCAGCAGGTTCACAGAATCCAGTTGGCGCAGGTATTCCGTAGCATTCACAAAGGAAGAGGTTTGCTCCAGTATGCGTACTACGGAGTTCAGTTCATCCTTACCGTACAGAAAGTCCTGAACATCCACCCCCACAATGTAGTCCATGCCCCTGTCCAGCAGCAGTTCCACCGGGAAGTTATTGGCCACACCACCGTCCACATACAGTTTGCCGTTGAGTTCATAAGGCGTAAAAAGGGAAGGGAAGGCCGAACTGGCCCGGAGGGCATCGATGAGGCGGCCATCTTCAAAAACTTCCAGTTGGCCGTTTTCCAGGTTGGTGGCCACGCAAACAAAGGGTATGGGAAAGTCGCGGAAGGAGTCGTAGTGATAACTGCTTTGGGTAAGCATACTCAACTCCTTGATGATGTATTGCGCATAATTCAAGGCGGTGGGAATACGTACTTTTCCTTCAACAATGGGGAAGGTAAGCAGGTAGCGCGAATCAGACTTGCGGTCGAAGTAGCTGAGGCGGTTTCGCGGTATTTCGTTGCGCAGCAGCGCGTCCCAATCCACCTGCCGCAGGTAGGCTTCAATTTCATCAACGGAATAGCCCAGGGCGTACATAGCCCCGATAATGGCGCCCATGCTGGTACCGCTTATGTAATCCACTTTAAGCCCGGCCTCCTGTATTACGCGCAACGCCCCTATTTGAGCCAGGCATTTGGCCCCGCCTCCGCTGAGTACCAGGCCTATTTTAAGCTCATCATCCGAAGTTCGGGCAGTATCCACCTGTGCCCCCATGCTCAGGGGCAAAACAAATACAATCCCTAAAAGGATAAGCAAACGATGCATTTTAATACTCCAGGCCGGTTTAGGTTTGTTCTGCAAAATAGGTGATTATTTTTTGCGCCCGGGAAGTTCCCACAATTTCTGCAATTTCAGTTTCCGAAGCTTCTTTCACCTTTTTTACAGATTTAAAATGCTTGAGTAGCTGGTCAATGGTAGCCTTGCCCACCCCGGGAATGGCTTCCAGCTCCGATTTAAAGGTGCCTTTACTCCTGCGGTTACGGTGGTGGGTAATGCCAAAACGGTGAGCCTCGTCTCTAAGCCTCTGTATTACCTTGAGGGTTTCCGAACGCTTATCCAGGTACAAGGGGTATTTATCACCGGGAAAATAAAGCTCTTCCAGGCGCTTGGCAATACCCAGTATGGCAATGGTACCCCGCAAATCCAGTTTTTCCAGTGCTTGTAGTGCAGCGTTGAGCTGGCCTTTTCCTCCGTCTATTACAATAAGCTGGGGCAAGGGGTCATCATCATTTAACAAGCGGTTGTAACGCCTGAACACCACCTCTTCCATACTGGCAAAATCATCGGGCCCCTCCACGGTTTTAATATTGAAGTGGCGGTAATCCTTTTTGCTGGGCTTGCCATCCTTAAAAACCACACAGGCCGCTACCGGGTTGGTTCCCTGAATGTTGGAATTGTCAAAACATTCAATGTGCCGGGGCTCGGTGCTCAGCCGCAGGTCTTCTTTCATTTGCTGCATCAGGCGGTTGGTATGACGGTCGGGGTCCACAATTTGAATGTTCTTCAGCTTTTCAAGCCTGAAGTAGCGGGCATTTTTAAGGCTTAGCTCCACCAGGTGCCTTTTATCACCCCGCTGCGGAACGTGCATTTTAACTTCCGGTATTTCCGTTTCCAGGGCGTGGGAGAGGTAAATCTCCCGGGAATTGGATTTAAAGAGTTGACGTATTTCGGGTAAGCTGTGTTCCAAAAGCTCCTCAGGACTTTCATCCAGCTTTTTACGCAACTCTACGGTATGCGACTGCAATACCGCCCCATCAATAATTTTCAGGTAGTTCACATAACCGAACTCTGCATCGGTAATTACTGAGAACACGTCCACATCGGTAATGTTGGGATGTACTACGGTGGACTTGGCTTGGTAGCGTTCCACCATTTGGTACTTTTCCTTGGCCTTTTGAGCCTCCTCAAAGCGCAGCTCCTCAGATAAGCTGCGCATTTGTTTCTCCAGCATACGTTTTACGGCATTGAGATTTCCACGTATTAAGTCGCGGGCCGATTCCACATTGTGCAGGTAGTCCGCCTCACTTTGCTTTCCCTCGCAGGGGCCCAGGCAATTGCCTAAGTGGTACTCCAGGCACACCCTGAACTTTCCCGTCTCTATATTTTCGGGGCTCAGGTTCAGTTTACAGGTGCGGATCGGGTACAACTGGCGGATGAGCTCCAACACCGTTTTCATCACTTTAACCGAGGCATAGGGGCCAAAGTACTCCGAACCATCCTGCACCGGGTTACGCGTAGGGAAAATACGCGGGAAACGCTCATTGCGGATGCATATCCAGGGGTAAGACTTATCGTCTTTGAGGTTTACATTGTAGCGGGGCTGGTATTCTTTAATCAGGTTGTTTTCCAGCAAAAGAGCATCGAATTCCGTTTCGGTTACAATCACCTTAATGTCTGCAATTTTTTTAACCAGAACGTGGGTGCGGGCATTGTCATGATTTTTGGTAAAGTAAGAGGAAACGCGCTTTTTAAGGTCTTTGGCCTTACCGATGTACAGTATTTTCCCGTTTTTATCCAGGTGCTGGTAAACCCCTGGTTTAGTGGGAAGTGTTTTTAAAGTATTGCGAATAGAGTCCGACACCATGTTACAAAAGTAAGTATCATTGTAAGCTTATGATACAAGTAGTTTGCGGTGTAGTGGTTGAAGGTAAAAGGGTATTGATGGCCCAGAGGTCCGCACAGATGGAGCACCCTTTGAAATGGGAATTTCCGGGAGGCAAGGTGCAGGATCATGAAAGTGCCGCGGAGGCCCTGGAAAGAGAACTTTTGGAAGAACTCAAACTGGAAATTTATGTTATAAGAGCCCTGACTGAAGTGGTTTGGAAGTATCCCAGGCGGGAAGTTAGCTTACAACCACTTTTGTGTGGAATACGCCAGGGTAAGCCCCGGGCAATGGAACACGCTGCCATAATATGGTGTACTTTTGAAGAACTACAGAAGCTGGATATTTTAGAGGCTGATGTGTCCATTGTGAAACAAATAGAAGACGTTTTATGAAGCTCAAGCATGTAAAGCTTTTTTGTGCCCAGTTGGACCAGTTGAAATATTTCTACGGGGAAAAATTTAATTTCCCGGTAGAAGAGCAGGGCCGGGAGGAAGTGAGCTTCAGGCTGGGGGACTCAAAACTTACCTTTATAGAAACCCGGCTGAATAACCCGTACTATCATTTTGCTTTTAATATTCCCTACTACCAGGTGGAGGACGCCCTGCAATGGGCAAAAAAAAGGGTGGATATACTTACCTACCAAAAAAAGGAAGTGCAGGAGTTTCCGGAATGGAAAGCGCGGGCTTTTTACTTCAGGGACCCCTCCGGGAATATCGTGGAATTTATAGGCAGGGAAAGACTGGAAGGCCAGGGCCGGGAGCCTTTCAGCGAGAAGAGCATCTGGAATATCAGCGAAATAGGCCTGCCGGTTTTCCAGGTATCATCGGCTGTAAAAATGCTGCAGGAGAACACAGACGTTCCCCAATTTGATTGCAGCGACAATGTTTTTTGCGCTTGTGGCGATGATGAAGGATTATTTATAGTGGTGGATAAAGCCGAAAAACAGTGGTTCCCTACCGCTGAGCCCGCCCGCTCCTTTCCGTTAACGGTGCATTTCAGCCAAGGCGAGAATGACTATCACCTGGAGCTCCGGCCGGGGGATAGCTTCCAGATATCCAAAGCCGGTGAAAACGACTAAAAGTACTTCAGTACCTCGCTTACAATAATGTGAAAATCAAGGGGGTGTTCATCCTGCTTTTCCATGCGCTGATGCCCAAGCCTCACCACCACCAGGCTCTTTTCAGGTATAATGATGATATATTGCCCTAAAATTCCACGCATGTAGTAAACCGGAGTGAGGTGATCGTCATTATCCAGCCAGAAGGAATAGCCGTAGTAGTTTTCGGCAAAGGGCCGGGTGGCCAGTTCAACAAAGGAGGAATCGATGATGGATTGGCCGTTCCAGCTACCTTTATTCAATACCAGTTGTCCCAGCCGGGCAAAATCACGGGCGTTGGAATTAAAGCAACAATAGCTCAGTTCGGTACCGTTTTTATGATCCAGGTGCCATTGCGCATCTCTTTCGGCACCAATGGGGCTCCAAAGGTATTGGGAGGCAAATTGGCTAAGCGAACTGCCGGAAGCTTTTCGGATAACCAGGCCTAAGAGCTGGGAGGCCCCGCTTTGGTATTCCCACGCCTTACCGGGCGGATTAACCACCGGAACTTCCGAAAGCATCAGCTTTTCAATATCCGGTCCATAGTAGGCGCGGGCGGTAATGTCAAAAGGATTTTTGTAATGTTCATTCCACTGCAGACCAGCCGTCATAGTAGCCAGGTGAATGAGCTTGAGCTCATTGCGGTAAGCTCCTTCAATTTCGGGTAAGTATTCCGAAACATTATCGTCCCAGCTTTTTATAAAACCTTGTTGGATAGCGATTTGTGCCAGTAAGGTAGTGATGCTCTTAGCCATGGAAAAGGAGTTGGTCCGGGAAGTATCGCTGTACCCATCCCAGTATTCTTCGTACTGGATCACTCCTTCCTTCAAAACCAAAAAGGCTACCGAACCGGTTTGCTCAAGGGTGGTGCGCAGCTCGCTGCTCAGGTTTTTGTTGTTGCGGTCTTCAGAAACCGGCCAGGCCTGGGGTGTTGCAGAGGCCCTAACGGTGCGGGTTTCAAAAAAGCGGGCATCGTCTATAGTGGCCGAATTTTCTCCGTGCAGGTAGGTGGCCCAAACTCCTTTCAGCAGGTATTGATTACCGCTTATGAATAAGCCTAGCACTACCAGGCCTAAAATCAAGGACAATACGGCCAGGAAACGGAGAAATTTCATAGTGAGTTGCGTTTAGCATTAGGTAACGCAAAATAACCAATTAAGCCATTAGTCGTCCAGCAGTTGCACGGCAAAGATTTCGGTAAAATAGGTTTTGGCCTTTTCGCTGATTTCAGACATGGGAATGCGAAGCCCTAATTCCTGCTCCAGTGACGTTACGCCTTTATCCGCAATTCCGCAGGGTACAATCTTGCTAAAGTAACTAAGATCGGTATTCACGTTGAAGGCCCAGCCGTGCATGGTTACCCAACGACTGGCCCGAACACCCAGGGCGAGAATTTTACGGGCGGAGGGCTTGCCTACATCCAGCCAAACCCCGGTTTCACCATTGGAGCGTTCACCCCTTAGGCCGTAGTCGGCCAAAATGCGAATGAAGATATCTTCTAAATACCTAAGATACCGATGTGCATCCGGGAAAAAGTGGTCCAGATCCAGGATGGGATAGCCCACCAGTTGCCCCGGCCCGTGGTAGGTTATGTCGCCCCCGCGGTTTATTTTGTAGTAAGTAGCACCGGCCGCTTTCAATTGCTCCCGGTTCACCAGCAGGTGTTCCTCTTTACCCGACTTTCCCAGGGTGAAAACATGCGGATGCTCACAAAAAAGCAGGTGATTCCTGGTTACCAGCTGTTCTTTTTCCGGCAGGGAACGGTTATTGAACTTCTGCTGAACGGTGCGGTCAAAAAGCTCCTGTTGCAAGTCCCAGGCCTGCTTGTAATCGATTAATCCCAGATTTTTAAAGTGAACCTGTGTCACTAAAGCGGTACTTTGGAAAGTTCGGTTTTTAAGTGATCGATGGAACGGATATCGATGATGTCCACCTGGTTGAGTTCAGAAAGGTAATAGGATACCCAGTCACCCAGGTGAATGAGGTAAAAGGCACGGGGCAGAATATCCTCGCCCTGGCTCCATACTTCCAATACGGTGTCGGTTTTTTGCCGAATTATTTCCTTAATAATTTCAATGCGCTTCTGGTTCCGTTCAAAATCGGTTTTATTGCGAAGGAAAACCGCGGCAAACTGTGAAGAACCGCCTTCCCAGCCCACCAGTTCATTGTGGTTCATTTCGGGGATGGTTGCCTCCCAAGCCAGCATCTTTGCGTTTTCGTTCAATTGCTGCCGCCAGCGTGAGGCAATTCCTGTTTGTCCGCTTACCGCATACAGCACGGGAATTTTACCCTGAAGCTTTTGAGCGATGGTTTCAGCCTCACTTTTGATGGTTTCCGTTTTATCGGCCAGTAGTTTTGCTGAGTCCCTGAGCTGTTTGGCAACTCCTAGCTCCGCGAGGCCATAAAACTCAAGTATGTAGGCCAGGTAGGCAAAGGCAAAAGCAAACATGCTGCGGGGAGGATTACCGCCCTGCATATTGAGCATATTGAGGCCTTTAGAGGAAGCCAACTCTTTTAACCGGCCTCCGGAAGTTATGCAACAAACTTCCGCATGGTGCGAAAGGGCCTCCCGGGTGGCCCAAAGGGTTTCTTCAGTATTGCCACTGTAAGAGCAAGCAATGACCAAAGTATTTTCATTGACAAAGGCCGGAATGTTGTAATCCTTGATCACCGTAATGGGTACGGGTGAAACTCCTTGTACCAGCTCGGACACAATGGTGCCACCAATACCGGAACCACCTAAACCGGAAATAAGCACGTTGTGAATAGGTAGTGGAGGCTTCTTAAAAGAGGAACTTTCAAGGTTTTGGAGCGCGTCTTCAATATGCTGGCCAAATTGCTCTATGAGGCTTTTCACGACAAATTTTTTAGTGTGTCAAAACTAAGGTTTATCGGTCAAAGTGTTGGAAGGCAATAGCAGAATTGAATCAGCTGATTGCCGGATATAAATTTTCGGCTTTAGCACTAACACGGGCCGGGAGCATAAAGGCGGCAAAGAACATGAGTGTGAGCAAGGAGAAGTAAAGCAAGTAGGTCCAGTGATTGGAGATTTGAAGATCGTGAAAAGCATGAAGGTAACTGGGCATAAGTAAAGGCAGGTAAAAGAAGTAAATCAACCCATCGTAAAAGGCCCGGGTCAAGTAAAAACGACTTTTACGGAGCTTCAGATAATTGTATAGAAGTGCCACCACCAAGGCCAGGTCCATACCCAGAACATGGTTCATGAAGCTCGTCCCAAAGGGCAAGGTACTCAGGTAAAAATACCAGGCTGCACCTACCAAAATAGTAATCATAAACAGGGGCCAACCCAGGAAATCCAGCAGGGTGGAGCTCAATACCCTCAGAATTTTATCGCGAACCCTTTTTCGGGCCTCAACAATATAATCGTGGAAACCCTTACGGCCACCAAAAGCACGATGCGCCTTGAGCAGGGCTACCTTAAAGCGGATGCCAGGGTTCTGTTCTCTTTGCGCTTCCAAAGCGGTGGCGAAGTGGTCGATCAGTTCTTCCTGTACATCGTAGTATTTTACACCGTTCAGCGCCAGGTACCTCTTAATGGCTTTGATCTCTGCTTGCGTCATGTAGTTTTAGGGGCTAATATTCCACTGATGTTTTGAAGAAACTCCTGTAGTTCCTGCAACTTATCCACGGTAGCCCGCTCTCCTTTTTTGCTCAAACGGTAATATTTCCGGGTACGGCCGTCCACCTTGTGCGATTCCGTAAGCAGGTAACCTTGCGACTCCAGCTTGTGAAGGGCAGGGTATAAGGCACCTTCGGTAACGTTTATCTGATCGGATGAATATTTTTTGATGTTCTGTATGATCTCATATCCATACATACGTCCGTTATCAGCCAACAATTTGAGCAGGATGGTGGATAAGGTGCCTTTGAGGAGTTGAGAGCCAGCCATGACTCAAATATACCTATAAATAATAGGTATGTCAAATTCTTAGGATTACAGTGCCTTGAAGAGGGTGAAAACAATAAAGCGTAATCAGCTTATTTCCGTTAATAAGGTCGGTCTAAGATCAGGAAACCGCCTTTTCCTGCTGAGTTTCTGATTCCTCTTCAGAAGGGTTGGCGAAAACCGTTTTCTGGAAGAGCAACAATAAAGCCACCCCTACGGAAATAGCGGCATCGGCCAGGTTGAAGATCGGGCGGAAGAAAACAAAGTAATCACCGCCCCAAAAGGGGAGCCATTCCGGAAGATAGCCACGGAACAACGGAAAGTAAAACATATCCACCACCCGGCCGTATAAGAAGCCGGCATAACCCCCTTCGGCAGGCATAAAAGTGGCCACCTGGTTATTGCTTTCGTTAAAAATGAGGCCGTAAAAGGCGGAGTCAATGATATTGCCCAGTGCACCGGCAAATATGAGCGAGACCGATACAATGGCGATGGGCCTGGCTTTTTGCGCGGCCAGCCTGCGTAGCCAAATGAAAATGATGACCACGGTAATAATGCGGAAGAGGCTCAATGCCAATTTCCCCCAGTCCCCTCCAAACTCAAAGCCAAAGGCCATGCCCGGGTTTTCGGTAAACAGGATGATAAACCAATCGGTAATAGGAATCTGCTCGCTCAGTTCCATGTGGGTTTTCACCCATATCTTGAGGATCTGATCGGCCAGTAAAACCAGAAAGATAATAAGCGAGGCTCTCTTCAAACCGTATTTTATTGGCGGTTTTTAGCCTCGATGCTCAAGGTGGCGTGGGGCACCAGCTTGAGACGTTCCTTATCAATGAGTTTACCGGTTACCCGGCAAATGCCGTAGGTTTTATTCTCGATACGGATCAACGCATTTTTAAGGTCGCGGATGAACTTTTCCTGGCGAACCGCCAACTGGCTGTTGGCCTCCTTGCTCATTACATCACTGCCTTCTTCAAAAGCCTTGAAGGTAGGTGAAGTATCGTCCGTACCATTGTCTCTATCGTTGGCAAAGGTTTCCTTTAGCAGGGCCAGGTCGTTTTCGGCCTTGGCTTTTTTCTCTTCAATAATAGCTTTGAACTCAGCTAATTCTTTATCGGAATATCTTATTTTTTCTTCAGCCATAACTTTTTTGTTTTATAATTGGCTCACATTTAGCATTTTCTAAAAAAAGCGCCCAAATATAAAAATTTAAGTGCTCAGATTTTACTCAGCGTGATTTGGGTTCTTATATCGTCAAACTCCACCTCCGTTCCGTTTTCCAGATGGGAGACTAACTCCAAATGATCTGCTAAGGTTTCGCTGGCAATGTAACTTTTATTTTGGGCTACTGCGCTTTCCAGTACATCGCTTTTTTGCACTTTAACACGAATACGGTCGGTAACCTCCAGCCCGGAGTCTTTGCGAAGGTTCTGAATCCGGTTGATCAGCTCACGGGCAACCCCTTCATAACGTAAACTTTCCGTAATTGTGATATCGAGGGCTACAGTAGTTCCTCCTTCAACCGCCACCAGCCAACCGGGAATATCCTCGGTGATGATCTCTACATCGGCCAGCTCAATACGTACTTCTTCGCCTTCTAACCCTATGGAGTAGTAGCCGTTGCTTTCCAGTTGGCCGATTTGATCCTGGTTCATTGCAGTGATGGCACCGGCTACCTGTTTCATTTGTTTGCCGAAGCGGGGTCCCAGCTTTTTAAAGTCGGGTTTCACCTTTTTGGTTAACACTCCGGAGGCATCGCGAATGATTTCCATCTCCTTTACGTTCACCTCCGAGAGTACAATATCGCGAATACTTTCGATCAGTTCCACCGTTTCATCCTTTAGGGCGGGAACCATCATTTTTTGCAGGGGCTGGCGCACTTTGATTTGCTCTTTTTTACGCAGGGAAAGAACCATAGAGCTCAGGCGTTGGGCCATTTCCATGCGTTGGTTGAGGTGCTCATCAATCAAGCCGGTTCGTGCATCGGCCAGGTAGCTCAGGTGTACGGATTCTTCCCTGGAGCTTTCAGGAAGGTGAGCGGTGAGGTTTTGATACAACCAATCGGCAAAGAAGGGTGCTACGGGGCTCATGAGCTGACTCAGGGTATAGAGGCAGTCGTACAGCGTTTCGTAGGCCATTTGCTTGTCCTCGTTCATTTCGCCTTTCCAGAAACGCCTGCGGCTTAAGCGAACGTACCAGTTGCTGAGTTCTTCATCTACAAACTCCTGGATGGCCCGCGCAGCGCGGGTAGGTTCGTAATCGTTGTAACTGTTTTTTACGGTTTGCCGCAATACCTCCAGGCGCGAGAGTATCCACCGGTCCAGTTCGGGGCGCTGCTCAACCTGGGTTTGTGGGCCATTGGTGGTTTGGAAACCATCTATATTGGCGTACAGGGCAAAGAAGGAGTAAGTGTTGTACAGGGTTCCAAAAAATTTGCGCTGTACTTCGGCTATACCTTCCAAATCAAAGCGCAGGTTGTCCCAGGGTTGGGCGTTGGAGATCATATACCAGCGCACCGGATCAGCACCGTATTTTTCCATGGTTTCAAAGGGGTCGGCTGCGTTGCCCAAGCGTTTGGACATTTTCTGGCCGTTTTTATCCAGCACCAAACCGTTGGATACCACATTTTTATAGGCCACCGAATCAAATACCATGGTGCCGATGGCGTGCAGGGTGTAAAACCAGCCACGGGTTTGGTCCACCCCTTCGGCTATAAAGTCAGCCGGAAAATTCTGTTCAAATAATTCCTTGTTCTCAAAAGGATAATGCCATTGGGCATAGGGCATAGAGCCGGAATCAAACCAAACGTCAATAAGGTCGGCTTCACGCTTCATGGGTTCCCCTTGGGATGAAACCAGGGTAATGTTATCCACAATATGGCGGTGGAGGTCCACCTTTTCGTAATTGGACTCCTCCATATTACCGGGCTCAAAATCACGAAAGGGGTGATGCTCCATCATGCCGGCCTTTACCGCTTCATCACAGGCGGTTTTAAGCTCCTCCACACTGCCGAATATCCTGCGCTCACTGCCGTCTTCCGTACTCCAGATAGGGAGTGGAATGCCCCAGTAACGGGAACGGCTCAGGTTCCAGTCGTTGGCATTTTCCAGCCAATTGCCAAAACGGCCTTCACCGGTGGATTTGGGCTTCCAGTTGATGGTTTTATTGAGGGTCACCAGCTTTTCCTTTTCGGCTGTAACGCGAATGAACCAACTATCCAAAGGGTAGTAAAGTACCGGTTTGTCGGTGCGCCAGCAATGGGGATAGCTGTGCACGTATTTTTCCACTTTAAAGGCTTTGTTCTCTTCCTTCAGTTTGATGGCAATTTCCACGTCCACCGATTTTTCGGGGGCTTCACCATCCGTATAATATTCGTTCTTCACGTATTTACCCGCGTGTTCGCCCATCTGCTTCCGGAAGCGGCCCTGCAAATCGACTAAGGGCACGGGGTTGTCATTATCATCCAGCACCAGCAAGGGGGGTACGGGAGGCAAAGCTTCGCGGGCCACCTTGGCATCATCGGCACCGAAGGTAGGGGCGGTGTGTACAATACCGGTACCGTCTTCGGTGGTTACAAAATCACCACTGATAACCCGGAAGGCATTTTCCGGATTTTCATAGGGTAGTGCGTAGGGCAACAATTGTTCGTAGCGCAGTTCCAGCAGGTCGGTACCCAGGCCTTCCCAAACAATGGTCCAAGGGATGTTTTTACCCTTGCCATCGTATTCGTTGAGCGGCTGGTCTTTTTGATCCTCCTTAAAATATTTACCCAGCAGGTTTTTGGCCAGCACTACTTTTTGTGGCTCCTGGGTGTATTGGTTGAAGGTTTCCACCATAACGTACACAATGCTTTTACCCACGGTTAAAGCGGTGTTGGAGGGAAGTGTCCAGGGCGTGGTGGTCCAGGCCAGGAAATAAACTTTGTCGGTTATTTTAACCGCCTTACCAAAGGTTTTTTCAAAACGCTCATTCCTCAGCACTGGGAACTGTGCAATTATGGTAGTGTCGGTTACATCGCGATAAGCCCCGGGCATATTGATCTCATGAGAGCTCAGCCCCGTACCGGCCTTGGGCGAGTAAGGCTGTATGGTGTAACCTTTATAAATGAGGTCTTTATCCCAGAGCTGTTTAAGCAACCACCACACCGTTTCCATGTACTTGGGCTTGTAGGTGATGTAAGGATCGTCCATATCCACCCAATAGCCCATTTGCTCGGTGAGCTCGTTCCACTTATCGGTATAACGCATCACGGCCTTTTTACAGGCCTCGTTGTATTCCTCAACGGATATCTTTTTACCGATATCCTCTTTGGTGATACCCAGTTCTTTTTCCACACCCAGCTCTACCGGCAGTCCGTGGGTATCCCATCCGGCCTTGCGTTTCACCTGGAAACCTTCCAGGGTTTTAAAGCGGCAGAAAATGTCTTTGATGGCACGGGCCATTACGTGGTGAATGCCCGGCATACCATTAGCGGAAGGGGGACCTTCGTAAAAGGTAAAAGCCTCCTTACCCTGCCGGGAAGAAATGCTTTTTTCAAAGGTGCCGTTATCTTTCCAATACTGCAGGATCTCACGGCTGATGGCCGAGGTGTCCAGATGCTTGAACTCTGGATATAACTTAGACATGTAAGGCTCTTTTTAAAGAGCTGCGAATTTAGTAATTATCGGGCGGAAGAGGTGTTTAACGGTCTGCTTTTTAGGAGCAGAAGGCTTAAACGACAAAGCCCGGTATCTCTAAGGGAAAACCGGGCTTTGCATGGCTTTAAAAGGGATGGCTATCGTAAACTTTTCTTCAGATCATACGCCTTTTTCCCACCGTATATAGCTCCGGCCCCGATGAGGACCTCCACCAGGCCGAAGGGAGTGGGCGCATCCGGTTCCTCCGGTTGAGCCAGCGCGCTGGTGGCGCAAAGCGTTAGAAATGCAAGCAGGAAAGTATATTTTTTAAGAAAGGACATAGTCATGTATATTTAAGAGGTTAGCGAATTACTTTAACAGATTGGCGGAAGTTATCGGCCTCAACCTTCAGAATATAAAGACCATGGCCCTTAACCGGGAAAGATACTAAGCCATTCTGGCCTTCCAGCCGGTGCATCAACTGCCCCGCCAGGTTGTACACCTCCACCGAAGCATCCCTTAAAATACCCAGTTCCAGGTGCAACCCCTCATCGTTGGTATAGCCGTAAATCGGAGCCTCTTCCACGGGCTCATCCGTGCCGATGGTCGATTGCGCAAACTTCAGGATAAAGCGATCCGGACCAAAGCTGTTGTCCTGGATAAAGTGGTAGTCACCCGTAGTAAGATCGTGGTTGATATTCAATTTACGATCCTCCAGGATCACCTGTCCGAACGACTGCAAGCGGGACACATCCGCCTGTATGGTCATAGCATCCCCATCCTGGCTGTAATCCAGTTTTAGCGGGAAGCTCCAGGTAGCCGTGTGAGGTACTCTACAGATAGAATAAGCATCCTGCCCCAGGGCCACGTAGAAGTTAGGAGACGGGCTGCGGTTGAGCAGCTTGCGTGCATCCAGTTTAGGGTCAAAACCAGGAGTAGCCTGGTGATCGAAGCCAATAAAAAGTCCATCCGCAGAGGAAGAATCCAATACCGTCAGCCAAACCCCGTCCACCGCTGAAGTTTTCATCAAACCGGTAGAAGGGGCGGTAACCCGCTGATCCTGATCGAAGGTAAAACTACCCGGGGAGCTGCTGGACGTCTGTATCCAGAGGCCCTGGAAGGGTGCCAGATACTGTGTACCCCCGTTGGTGCCTACCCCACTTACGTAGGAAGCGTAAGAGCCACCCTTATTCACATAAAAAGCATTACTCATGCCGGCCGGCAGACTTTGCCCGCTCCAGTCATATTGCGAGGGGTAAGGGTTGGCCAGGTAATTCCAACCTTCGGTAGCACTTTGGGAAGTTCCCCCTACAAAACCTACCGAAGCGTTCTGACCATCGTTATAGCCGAGGCTAACCGAAATATCCCCGCTAACTACTGTTCCGTCCAATTCGGTAACCCCGCTCCCGTTGATGAGAAAGGTACCGGAAGCGTTGGTGCCCGCATAAATAGCGTATCCCCGTCCGTTGGCCGCCACGTCCGTTAAAGCCGAAGGTGCCTCCCAGGCGGCATTAGCCGCATTCCACTGCCAGATGGTGCCTTGGCTACTGTTGGCCGCTACCATGGTTTGCCCCTGATTGAACTCTTCCAGTGTGGCATTGGTAAAGGGCGAGCCTAGGTAGTAATAGCGTGCAGTAGAAACGTCCAACCATGCCTGGGCACTGACATTGCCTAGCACCGTACCAGCCCCTATGAGCTGGCCATAGGAAGTGGCCGAAGAAGCGGTCAGGGTCAAGCTATCGTTGGTTTGGAGGGTGGTGCCGGAGTTTAGCTGAACCACACCTTCAAAATCGATCGAAACATTTGTGACGGATTGACTTTCACCGCTGAACACCAGTGTGCCAGCTCCGGTAATTTTATTTGAAGAGCTGCTGGACTGGCCAACAGCATTGGACACCGAATTAACCCCGGCATTATTTCCTGCCGCTGTGCCCTGGTTAAAGCGGTAATAGGAAACAAGGCCTGTTTCATTTCCGGATAATTCACTGTTCATATGGTTTTGAAGTTCACTTTGGCTCCTGGCCACGTTCCAGATGCGTACTTCATCTATTGAACCGTCAAAATACCTGGAAATACTACCCTCCGAGCGTGCGCCTATGTACAGTTCAGAAGCACCGCTATATACCGTACCAGCTATTGAATTGGTGCCGTCAGCGGTGCCATTCACAAAGGCACGCATGGTAGATCCATCGTAGGTAAGGGCAATATGATACCAGGTTCCGGCACTCAGGTTGGTGCTTCCGCTAAAAAATTGTTCAGCAGATCCGTCCAGGCTTATGGAATACTCCATAACTCCTGAGGACAGCAGCAATAAAGAGAATTCCCTCTCGCCATTGGCAAACTTAGATACTGTTGAGGCGGTATTGGAGAGTGCGTCAGCATTAATCCAGGCCTCTACCGTTAAACCGTTACTGAAATCAAATACGCCATTATTATTGCCTACTGAAATATAATCGTCCGATCCGTCAAAGTTAAGCCCGTTAGCCGGGGTTCCACTTCCATTGAAAGTGCTCCCGGCCCCTGAAACCCAGTTAGAACTGTTACCGCTTAGGGCAAAGCCATTGAGTGAGCCAGATATACCCGCTGAAACTTGTGCAGAAATATTTCCGCTAATATCTACCGTGTCACCATTGCCAATATTCAGGGTTACTCCATCAAGGATTAAATCTTTAGCGGTAAAACTTCCCGGGCTGATGGAACTATTGATCCTCGCACTCTTTAAGTTATTGGGAACGCCATTACTCCAACTGCTTCCATTCCAGGTGATAAGCTCAGTACTCACATATCCTTCCAGGCTTGGTGCGGGGGCAGAACCATTTACCACCTGCCAGCCTGTTTTGGGTGGTCTTAAACTATCAGAAGCCGCAGTGTACAATATCGCGCCAGTGCTATCAACAATATTCCAGCCACTGCCGTTTTTTCGGATTTGATAAGCGGAAACGTCATATCCTTCTCCATCACAGTTTATAATGGAGTAAAAGCGATTGGTTGAGGCGGTATTGTTATTCTGTACGTAGGCAATATTTGCTTTGGCTTCCCCCGAACCGGATACAATTACAATTCGATTAAAGCCGGTTTGAGCAAAACAAACCAGGGAGCTTAAGCCCGCGATACATCCGAATACTACTTTTTTTAAATACATATCAATAAAACTTAAGCGAGCTTAGAAAATACAAAGAGGCGGTGTACGTCCATTGGAACACGATTCACAATTATCGGAATAAACTAAGGATGGATTGATACACGCAGAGCAATCAGGTGTGTAAAAATGACCGGGGCATTCACACGCTTCACTGTTGGCATGCACGTAAAATTTGTATTCAGGAGTGGCGGGATCATCAGAACTTATCGTAATTTCTGCCATCGCCACCCCGTATTTCACTCTTGTAAATGAAATACCGATGCTGGTGGTGGCTCCGGGAGCTACGGTTGCTGCGGGATTTGTAGTGATCGAAAAGAAGTTAGCCGAACTGATATTGGTGATCTGGGCGTTGCTAATATTGAGGTTGGATGCACCATTGTTACGGATTAGAAAAAATACGGTTGAATCAGGAATATTGCTGAAAGTCCGCGTGCCCTGGTAAACGCCAAAATAGGTTTTAAGCTGGCTTGTTACGTTTATTTGGTTAGAGGGAATGTTATTTCCATTTCCTTCAATCATAATATTCTGTGCGTAAACCGGGGAGCTCACGAAAAACAGGAACATCAGTCCCTGAAAACACGGTTTCATAAAAGAATTGATGGCATTCATGGTATCCTTAAGTTTAGATTATACATTTCCTTTTAAATGTGGTGATGCTTCCTAAAAAGTGGTGAACCGGAAAATAATGATGCAAGGGCGACCAATGGAAAGTATGGTTTGTTTGTAAGATAGAAGTAGCGTGGGTAGTGAAAACCAATTGGGCTTTCAAGCTACAGCTAACTAAAATAAATGCCGTAAACAAAGTGACTTTAAAACTGGCTCGTAGCTCTTTTTTCATGGCGCACCGATCTTCATTTGGTCAAGGCATCAAAAATCTAAGAATGACCCTATGCAACCTAAAAAACACGATCTACATTTAATCTACATTTAGTGTAATGGGTTTATTAACAGTCAAATAAAAATATTCAAAGTAGAAATACGGCCAATGGCTATTTCCTGCGTACGACAGGTTTGGGAGCTGAAGAGGATGTTAGGATTGCAGTGTTTAAATAGATTTAATGGTGTGGTGAATCCTTAAAGACACAGTCCTGTTTTTAACCCGCAATACTTTCGAAAAAGACCTCCAGGCTTTGCTCCTGCTCCAGCTTTAATTTTTTCTTAAGGCGGTATTTAGATTGATTTACACTGGTACGGCTTATACCTAACAATGCTGCTATTTCCTGGCTGCTCATACCGGTTTTTACCAGGGTGGCCAGGCGTTTTTCCTTTTGGGTAAGCGAAGGGTTTAGTTGGAGGAGGCTTGCTATAAAATGAGGGTGCAGTTTGGTAAAGCTTTGGTCAAAGTGAGCCCAATCCTTTTCCTGGTGTCCATAGCCTTTTAATGTTCTTTTGAGGTTGACCAGGGTAGGTTCCGTCAGGCTGTTAACCTGTTCCCTTATCTGATCAATTTTATCGGTATGCCGTATAAGTTGAACACTTTGGGCCATCAGTTCCCTTTTTTGGTGATCCAACTCCTGCTCGGCAAGCTGCCGCTGGGCCGATTCTACTTCCGCCAGGGCTTCTGCGTTAGCCTTGGCTGCCAGGGCCCGCTGTGCTTTGGTTTTCTGAAAAGCCGAGTAAATGAAAACCGCTATAACCACCAAAAAAAACGTCAGCAGGGCAATTGCATAGTAAACCTGACTTTGAAGTTTTTCTTTTTTAGCTTCCAGCTTTAGGGTTTCCAGTTCCAATTGTTTTTGCCGGTTTCTGAAATTAATTTCCAACTGATTCATTTTACCGATGCGGTTCTTTTTTTGAAAGGCACGGTAGGTTTCGAGGTATTGCTTGTAGTATTCAGCGGAAGTAGCGAGTTCACCTTTGTCTTTATAAATATCCGCCAAAACCTCCAGAGCCCTCAATTGGTGGGATAAAATGTTGGTTTGCCGGGCGAGTACCAGAGCCTGGTTTACATGAAATATGGCTTGCTCATAATTTTTCTCACTGCGATGTACCGCAGCCAGGTTATTATACGCATTGATCCGTTGATCGGGGTCTTTTACAATTTCCAGGGCTTCCGTGTATAAAGCCTTGGCCCGGGCGTAGTTTTTTTCATCGCTATACACCTCACCCAGGTCATTATAATTGGTAGCGATCCAGTCCTGATTGTTGATTTCCCGGGCCAGTTTCAGCGATTGCTCTAAATAGTAAACGGCACTGTCGGGCTGGCTGAGTTGGTAAGAGGTATAGCCCAGGCGATTGAGTGCCGCAGTTTGCCTTTCCCGGTGGTGATGTTGAAGAGCCAGACCTAAAGCCTGGTGAAAGTAGCTTTTGGCAATACTGTAAATTCCTGCCGCACGGTTGACTTCACCCAGCAAGTGAATGTTTTTAATGTTCAGGGCAGGATCTTCCTTAAGATAGGGATGGGCCTGGGCTTCAAAAAGAAAAGTTTGAGCAGGCTCATAATTTCCGAGGTAGTAATAGGACAAGGCCAGTTGGTACAGGGAGAGCACCCCATAACGGGAGTGGTGGTTCCGGAAGTATTCCAAAGGGCTGGATAATACGGTAATGGCCGAATCAAAGCGCGAGAGGTTTACCAAACTTTTACCGGCCCAAAGTAGCGCTGCATTGGCCCGGGCCGTATCGCCCTGATTACGGGCCACTTTAAATAATGCCAGGGATTCTTTCAGGCCCTTGCCCGGTGCAACGTCAGCCCACAATTCGCAACTATCCAGGCGGTTACTGAGCTGGGTTTTCGCTGATGTTGTCTGGCAGGAAGCCCTCAAAGGAAGCAACAGGCCAGCGAAAAAGACCATCGCTAAGAGTATGTTCGGGCTGTGCACAGCGTGGGATTTGTATCCGGAGCGCCTTGTAAGGGGTTTTGTCTTTCGCATGTACTCCTCCAATTACCAGTTGAAAAGACTAAACTATTACCTCGGTTAATTCAGTTACTGGGCAAGGAAAGTACAAGATTAAAGAAAATCAACTATTGCCAAAACAAGCTTGGCCCGATAAACTTTAGGTCATGAAGTTGATAATCTGAAAATACAGGGGCATACCCAGCGTAATATTAAAAGGGAAGGTAATGGCCAGGGCCATGGGAATATATAGACCAGGGTTAGCATTGGGGATGGCCATTTTCATGGCAGCCGGAACTGCGATGTAGGAAGCGCTGGCCGCCAGAATAGCGAAGAGTAGACGGTCACCGGGGCTGTCCGTTACCACCGAACTAATCATTGCTACTATGATGCCGTTCAGCAGGGGAACAACGATGGCAAAGGCCAGAGGAAAAACCCCGTTCTTCCAGAAGGCGGAAAGTTTTTTACCGCTGGTAATACCCATATCCAGCAGAAAAACGGCCAGGAAACCCTTAAAGATATCGGTGGTAAAGGGCTCAATACCCCTTGCCTGGGCATCGCTGGAAACGTAACCGATCAGCAGGCTACCGGCAATGAGGAATACGCTGCCATTGGTTACCGAGTGCTTAACAATGGATGTGAGGGATAGCTTTTCGGCCTTATGCCTTCGAAACCATGACATCAGAAGAACACCTACAATAATGGCCGGAGCTTCCATTAAGGCCATTACGGCAATCATATATCCCCCGAATTCCACGTTCAGGGATTCCAAATAAGCCACGCAGGTTACGAAGGTAACGGCACTTACCGAGCCATAGGCCGCAGCAATGGCCCCGGCATTCTCGGTGCCCAGGCGTTTGCGAAGTATGAAAAAGGAATATAAGGGCACACTAACCGCCAGCACAATACCAAAAAGCAATATCCATAAAATGCCCAGGGTCAGCTCACTATGAGCCAGCTCATGCCCTCCCTTAAAACCAATGGAAAACAAGAGATACAGGGAGATAAATTTGGAAGAGCTCTCCGGGATCGCCAGGTCACTCTTGAATTGAACGGCCAACAGGCCAAGGAGAAAAAAAAGTAAGGCAGGGTTGGTAAGGTTATCCAGTAAAAAGTCCAGGCTCATAAAGAAACAGGCTTAGCGATTGGGGAAAATTTAGTCCGGCCTCCGGAAATGTTGCGGAGGCCGGAACTAAAGATTTTAGGCATCCAGGCTTTCGTTGTGGTGGATATTCATGCGCACTTCGCAGGAAATCTCAATTTCAGCCTCTTCACCTTGCAGCGAGCTGAAGTGGTTCCGCAGGAAATCCTGCTCGGCTTCCAGCTCAGCCACCCTTTTCTTTAAAGCGGTGGTGTCGCTGCCAAAGCGCTCTTCCAGTGAAAAAATCTTCTGCTTCAGAAAACGGATCTTGTCACATACCAGTGAGAGCAATACTTCACGTGCATCCTCTATTCCGTAGGTGCTGTCGATTAATCTAAATTGGTGTGATTTCATAATGATACATTTTAAATGATGAGAGAGTTTATTATTGTCCTTGTCCGAGTGAGTAGCGTCTTTCACCGTCAAACTCATAAAGGTTTTCGGTTTTAATCACATCGATGTTGGCGTTCAGGGCCTCACGTAGCAGTATCGGAATACTTTCACGCAGCGCAGGGTTACCGTTTTCCACCTCAAAGCGGCAGCGCCAGTGATCGGTGCAGAACGTTTCCTCAAAGCCGTTGGGCCACACTTTTACGCCCCGGTTGGTGATCATGGAAAGGCGGATATCACGGTTTAAGCGTTGCAGCAGAACCGCCAGTTCGTTGGCATCGGAACCTTTCCAGTCCACAAAAACATCAACGCCTTTGAGCTTTTTACTGGCCGCCTTGGCGCGCTGGTAAATGGGGATCTGTATTTGAACGTCTTTATCAAATTCTACCGCGCTCAGTTTTTCGGGCTTTTGACCCAGGTGGGCCACTACCGCTTCAGCAAAGGCACGGGTACCCAGCTTTTGAGTGCTTACCCCTTCTTTGAAAATGTCAGGAGTGTGGAGGCCTTTTTCGATGGCACACAACCAGGCGTTATTGATCTTTTCAGCCACATCCTGTTGCCCGATGTGGTTGAGCATCATTACCGCAGCGCGGATGAGCCCGGAGGGGTTGGCCATATCTTTTCCGGCAATATCGGGAGCTGAACCGTGAATCGCTTCGAACATGGCGCAACTGGCTCCTATATTGGCGGTTCCGGCCAAACCTACCGAACCTGATATTTGAGCGGTTATGTCAGAAACAATGTCCCCGTACAGATTGGGCATTACCACCACATCGAACATTTCAGGCGTATCCGCCAGGCGGGCCGCACCTATATCGATAATCCAGCTGTCGGATTCAATGTCCGGATATTCGGCTGCAATTTCTTTAAACACCCGGTGGAAGAGGCCATCGGTATGCTTCATAATATTATCCTTGGTGAAGCAGCTCACCTTTTTACGTTTGTAGAGCCGTGCATATTCGAAGGCATAGCGAATGATCTTCTCGCTGCCGGGGCGGGTAATCAGCTTCAGGCATTGTACCACCTCATCGGTTTGCTGGTGCTCGATACCGGCATAAAGGTCTTCTTCATTTTCACGAATCACCACCACGTCCATCTCCGGGTGTTTGGTTCGTACAAAGGGATGAAAGCTGTTGCAGGGCCTGATGTTGGCAAATAGTCCCAGACTTTTGCGCATGGTAACATTCAGGCTTTTATAACCTCCGCCCTGTGGAGTGGTGATCGGTGCTTTTAGAAACACCTTATTTTGGCGTATGGAGTTCCAGGCCGATTGATCTATACCACTGGTGTTACCATTGAGATATACTTTTTCACCTACCTCAATTTGTTCGTATTCCAGCCGGGCTCCGGCTGCTTTTAGTACGGTGAGGGTGGCTTCCATGATTTCCGGTCCGATCCCGTCCCCATGAGCTACGGTTATTTTCTTTACTTCCATTTCCGTTGGGTTTTTGATTACGGCAGCAAAGTAAGGGGGAATGATTCATATATTTGCATTTATATTTATAATGAAAAGCATAAATAATTTTTATGAATTACACCCTGCACCAGCTAAGAGTGTTCCTGGAAGTGGTTAAGCAAGAAAGTGTTACCCGGGCTGCGGAAGAGCTCCACATGACGCAACCGGCCCTTTCTATCCAACTGAAAAACTTTCAGGGGCAGTTTGAAATTCCTTTGACGGAAGTAATAGGCCGCAAGCTGTACATCACCGAATTTGGAAGAAGTATTGCTGGAATGGCCCAAAGAGTATTGGATGAAGCGGACCAGATCCGTTATAAAACCAGGGAATACGGAGATCTGCTTACCGGCAAGCTCAGTCTTTCCTCGGCTTCCACCGGCAAATACGTGGCCCCTTACTTCCTAAGTGGATTTTTGAAAGAGCACAGCGGTATTGACCTGGTGCTGGACGTAACCAATAAAAGCCGCGTAATGGAGAGCCTGGTGAAGAATGAAATTGATTTTGCCCTCGTGTCAGTAATACCAGAAGGAGTGGATGTGTATGAGGAGCCCTTGTTACAAAACCATTTATACCTGGTGGGTAAGCAGGCCCAAATGGACGAAGAGAAGCCCTTTATTTTCAGGGAAGAAGGCTCCGCCACCCGTAAAGCGATGGACCAATACCTTGGGGGCCGGGAAAAAAGGAAAAGAATGGAACTCACCTCTAATGAAGCGGTGAAGCAGGCGCTCCTTGCCGATTTAGGTTATTCCATTATCCCGTTGATCGGGATGCACCACGAGTTATCATCCGGTGAGTTGCATATTGTGGAAGCACCTGACCTGCCTATAGTTACCACCTGGCGGCTGATCTGGCTCAAGAGCAAAAAGTTATCACCGGTAGCGCAAGCCTACTTGGAGTTTGTGCGCGAGCATAAGCAGGAGGTTATCCAAACTTCCTTTCGTTGGTACGTGCAGTACCTGGAAGAGGTTTAGAGGTTTTGCCGGTAACGACCCGGGCCTTTCTTCCGGTGATACGCCTTCTTTCCCCCGTACAAAGCACCCGCTGCGATGAGGACCTCTATGAAACCAAAAGGCGTAGGCGCATCCGGTTCCTCGGGCTGTGCAGAAGCCCTAAAAGATATCAGGATTAGTAAGGAGAGCGTAAGCGCATATTTTTTAAAGCAGACCATCATGTTGTTTTTTAAGGTTAGCGAATAATCTTTTGAGTACCTGAAACCGCAGCAGAACGCACTTTAACGATGTACAACTGCCGGGACCCGTTGGCAGGGATATGAATGGTACCCTCCTGTCCTTCCATTCTAACAACCATTCTCCCACTCAGGTCATAAACCTCGATAGAAACATCAGTAAGTTGCCCCAACACTACCGCAATACCATCATCTGAAGCATACGCATACCACGGCTGAGCCAAAACCTCCTCCGTATCCACCCCTGGAGAAGAAAAATGCAACACAAAACGATCAGGGCCGTAGGCATCATTTTGCACGAAATTATAGTCTGAGCTTTTAACATCATGCCATACGTTCAGCATTTTATCCTCCAGGTAAACAGCCGAATAGCGGTTCAATTGACCAGCCTCCAAATGGAAAGAACAAGCCTGGCCGTCCACCCCATCCCTTAAGGAAAGCGGGAAGGAAGAAATACCATTGAGCCCTACCCGGCAGATGGAGTACAGCTCACCGTTAAGTTGAGTACTTAAGTTAGGAGTATCCCCATTGAGCAACTTCCGGGCGTCCAAAGCCGCATCAAAACCAGGGGTGGCCTGTGGGTCAAAACCAATAAAGATCTCATCCGATGTAAGAAAGTCGTTCAGTGTAAGCCATACCCCATCCACCGGAGCAGCCTTCATCAAAGCCGTGGAAGGAGCCGTTACCCTTTGATCCTGTTCGAAGGTAAAGTTACCGGCCGTGGCGTTGGAAGTCTGCACCCAAAAACCCTGGAAAGGCGCCAAATACTGCGAACCCCCGTTGGTACCCACCCCGCTCACATAGGAAGCGTAAGAGCCACCCTTATTCACATAAAAAGCATTGCTCATACCGGCCGGCAGGCTTTGCCCGTTCCAATCGTACTGTGAAGGATACGGGTTAGCCAGGAAGTTCCAGCCTTCGGTGGCCGTTTGCGCAGTGCCCCCTACAAAACCCACGGCAGTGGATTGCCCGTTGTTGTAGCCCAGAGCCACCGTAACATCACCATTAGCTACCGTGCCATCCAGTTGAGAGGTACCTGCCCCGCTGCGTAAAAAGGTGCCATAGCTGTTGGTACCCGCATACATGGCGTAACCTTTTCCATTGGCGGCCACATCGGTAAGAGCAGTGGGCGGCTCCCAGGCAGCCGTAGCGGCATTCCACTGCCAAACGGTACCCTGGCTGCTGTTGGCCGCCACCATGGTTTGCCCTTCGTTAAACTCTTCTAAGGTGGCATCGGTAAAAGGCGAGCCTAAATAATGATAGCGGGCGGTACTGGCATCCAGCCAGGCCTGGGCACTTACATTACCCAGCACTGTACCGTCTCCTATAATCTGGCCATAGGAAGAGACAGAAGAAGCCGCTAAGGTGAGGCTATCGTTGGTTTGGAGGGTGGTACCGGAGCTGACCTGCACTACGCCTTCGGTATTAATTTTTACGTCATCAAGGCTAAGGGTTTCACCGCTATTGTCAAATACTAAGGTTCCGCTACCGCTGATTACATTGGGGTCGTAGGGAATGACTTTGTTGTCGGGCAGGGTCGCAATCCCGGTATTAGCACCCCCGGCCGTACCCTGGTTAAAGTTGTAATAGGCCACCAGTCCGGATTCATTACCAGTGAGTTCACTGTTCATAGAGGCCTGTATCTGGGCCTGAGTGCGTACCGTATCCCAAAAACGGAACTCATCTATAGTCGCGTTCAGGTGTTCCGAAAAGCCGGAAGAGACATCACGACAGCCGATGTAGGTGGTGGTAGGTGCGTTCCCGCTATAGGTCTCGGCTGCATTATCGGTAAAGTCAGATACTCCGTTCACATAAATGGTTTGCGTATTACCATTTCTTACGTAAGCAATATGATACCAGGTATTGGCAGCAAGTACGGTATTGGCGGTTTTAAAATTACCGCTGGGCAGGTAATGGTCAATAGCCACTTTGCCCCCGGATAAAAGCAGGTAATTGCGATAGTAGGAATTGGTCGGGTAAAACTCTCCGTATAAACCACCCGAAGCACTGGCCACATTGGGTTTTACCCAGGCCTCTATAGTATAGGTAGCATCATTACCGATCAGGTGCTCTCCGATTTGGATACGATCGTTTGAACCATCCAATGACAGGGCATTGGCCGGGCTACCCGTACCGCTGAAGGTGCCCCCGGCTCCACTTACCCAGTTGGAGCTGTTGCCACTTAGAGCAAAATTGCTCAATGTACCGTTAGTACTGGTGCTTTTAGCTACCCCCCTGATATCACCTCCTAAGGTTACCGTATCTCCCTGGCTTAAAGTAAGGTCGATACCACTGGGCAGGATAAGTCTGGACGCTGTAAAACTACCCGGAGAAGTATTTGAATTAAGAATTACATCAATCGAAGCAGTTGGAGCTGAACCCTTGGACCAGGAGGTACCATTCCAGCTATTAGCAGATAATTGAGCGCTGGGAAAGGGAGCACTGCCCAAGCCGCTGGAACTTGAAAAGGTAAGGCCCACTGGGTGCGTTTGAGTGCTTCCCGAGACATTGTAATAAATCTTGCTATAACTACTACTGCCCAATGTATTGCTAACGCGCCACCAATACCGGACTGGATCCGAGGGAAAGTCCTTAAATGAAACTCTATATATAAAAATAGAGCCTTTCTGATAATAGTCGGCCGATTCTCCTCTATAATCTGTGTATTGACCCATATAGGTGTAAACACCATTCACCGCAGCGGTTCCGGCCCCGCTAAGTTCCAGGTCCAGCATCTGGGCATATAACGGAGCCATGCCAGAAAGGACTAAAGCCAGGGTAGCCAGGATTTTTTTACGGGTTCCCTTGTAAAAATTGTAAAAAGATTTTTTCGGGAAGAAAAGCAAGATAAGTGGCTTCATAAGGAGAATCTTTAAATCACGTATCAAAAATCCCTGCCCTATCCTATATTGACAAAAAAACGGTATCTACCTTTTCTCTACAGCATTTTTAAGTTGCTGTAAATCAGGCGTTTTAATTTAAGACCCAAGGAAATGGTCTTAACTTAACTGCAGTAAAAAAGATTCCAAACCCTGTTCAGCATCCAGGCCAATCTTCTTTTTGAGGCGGTACTTGGCCTGGTGAATACTACTGGAATTGATGTGCAGGAGGCTGGCAATTTCGCGATTGTTCATACCCAGTTTTATGAGCGCGGCCAGTCGTAATTCCCCGGAGGTAAGTTTAGGGTTGCTGCGCAGCAGGTCCTGCACAAAAGAAGGGTGTAGCTCCCCAAAGCTGGTGTCAAACTGGGCCCAGTCTTTTTCCTGCAGGCGATTGTCTCTCAGCAGGTGTTTAAGGTCTTTAAGATCGGCTTCTCCGTTTTCTACTATCTCGTTTTTGATACGACCAATAAACTCATTGTGCCGCATCAGGCCCAGTGCCTGGGCGGTGAGTTCCCGCTTTTGGTGGTCCAGCTTTTCCTGGATGCGCTCGCGTTCAATGCTTTCGGCCAATGCCGTAGCCTCGGCCAGCTTGCGGCTTTTGGCTTCCCGCTGGGCGCGTACTTTGTGGAGCCGGGCGTAAATGAGGGCGATGAACCCCAATAAGAGCAGTGCTAGCACCGCGCTGCCGTAATAGGTACGTTGTAGTTCCTTATCCCGCTTCAGCAGGGCCATTTGCGATTCTGCTTCCAGCAGTTCTTTTTCTTTTTGGGCGGTTTCAAATTTTTCTTCAGCCTCCGCAATGGCCTGGGCATTTACCTGTTGGTTGAGACTATCCTGCAAGGCGTGGTAGCGCTTGAAATAGGCAAGAGCCTGCGGGTAATCCTTTTGATCTGCGTAATAGGAAGAAAGGTAATTCAGCAATTGCGCCTGGTTAGCTGGCATGGCATACTGGAGTACATAATCTTCGGAAAACACCAGGAAAGGACCTTTGCCCCCGTAATCTTTCAAAAACAACTGCACCTCTTGTTCGAGCGCTTCTTCATATTGTGCGGTATCCATTACAAAAGCAGCTAGGCTCCCCAGCATACGGGCCTCCTGCATTTTGGCCCCCGTTTTTTGGGCCAGCGCCAGTGCTTCACGCATATAGCGAAAGGCTTCTAAGCGCATCCCCTTTTGTAAAAGGATATCTCCCAGGTAGGAAAGGGACTCCAGTTGCTTGGCTTCAAGCCCGTTTTGTTGGGTGATATCCAGGCTCAGGCGGATGTAATACTCCGCAGAATCCAGGCGCTCTAATTTTTTATGGGCCAGGCCGGCAAAGAGGTAAGCCCCGGCCACACCTTCCGGCCTGGGTTCTTGTTGGTAAGCCCTGGCCGATTCATAAAAGTAAGGAAGTGCCTGTTCGTAATCTTTTTTGAAATAATAAAAATGGGTGCCTATGCCCATGGCGGTGGGGGCAAATTTGGACACATCCCCCTGTTTCTGATAAAAGTGATACACTTTGGTAAAATAGTACAGCGAACTGTCAAACCTGCGTTGGTAATAATAATGATAGGCTTTATGGTAAAAAGCACGATGGAGTTGCTCCTTGTTACCCGACCTGCGGAAGAGTTCGGTGGCTTCTTCCACGTAGGCTTTGGCCGAATCCATATTTCCGGCTTTGGTCCACTGGCCCGAGCCGAGTAATAATATGTCGGCTGTTACGGTATCATTGGCTATGGACCGCGCCAACTGTTGCGCCAGACGGTTGTAATACAGGCTGGAATCCATGGATTTTTGTTGCCATTGATCGGATAACTGCCGGTAACGCCCAATTTGTTCCAAGGTGTCCGGGTGATCCTGGCCTTCAGATGTTGCGGATACTAAGAAGAGTAGAATTACAATGCCTGCTTTTTGGGAAAGGGACATTGAGGTATGCGTTTAGTTTATTAAAGGCATTAAGCTAAACATAAAATGGTAAATAAGAACTACGGTAAAGTTTGTTGCACCAGTGCCTTTGCCGGGGGTACTGGTGATAAATAACTCTAATACAATCCTTTAGAAAAACCGGATAAGAGGGGCTACCGCATAAAAAAGTAATTATCCATGATTACTTTTTCGTTGATTATACGCCTTCTTTCCTCCGTAGAGGGCGCCCGCTGCGATGAGGACCTCTATGAAACCAAAAGGCGTAGGAGCATCCGGGTCTTCAGGTTGGCTGAAGGCCGGAATTGTTAGTATAATCAGGAAGGAAAGGGTAAGGGCGTATTTTATGAAGCTTTTCATCATCAAGAGCTTGAAGATTATCGGATAATTTTTTGGGTTTTGGAGAAGTAAGTAGTGCTTACTTTAACGATGTACAACTGCCGGGCCCGGTTGGTAGGTATATGGACCTGGCCTTGCTGGTGTTCCAGTTTAAAAACCATCCTGCCACTCAGGTCATAAACCTCGACAGAAGCATCAGTAAGTTGCCCCAACTGCACCGCAATGCCACCTTCGGAGGCATAGGCGTACCACGACTGCACGGGAAGTTCTTCGGTTGCTATACCCGGAGAAGAAAAATGCAACACAAAACGGTTTGGGCCGTAGGCATTATTTTGCACGAAACTATAGTCTGAGCTTTTAACATCATGCCACACGTGCAGCATTTTATCCTCCAGGTGAACAGCCGAATAGTGGGTCAATTGACCAGACTCCAAATGGAAAGAACAAGCCTGGCCATCCACCCCATCCCTTAAGGAAAGCGGGAAGGAAGAAATACCATTGAGCCCTACCCGGCAAATGGAGTACAGCTCACCGTTAAGTTGAGTGCTCAGATTAGCCGCACGGGCATTCAGGAGCTTATGCGCATCCAAATCCGCATCAAAGCCGTTGGTGCCATTGGGGTCAAAACCAATAAAAATCTCATCCGATGTAAGAGAGTCGTTCAGTGTAAGCCATACCCCATCCACCGGAGCAGCCTTCATCAAACTGGCAGAAGGTGCAGTAACTCTTTGATCTTGCTCAAAAGTGAAGTTGCCGGGCGTGGCGTTGGTGGTTTGTACCCAGAAGCCCTGAAAGGGTGCCAAATACTGCGTACCCCCGTTGGTACCCACCCCACTTACATACGAAGCAAAAGAGCCCCCCTGGTTGATGTAGAAAGCATTGTTAGTACCAGAGGGTAAAGACTGTCCGTCCCAATCGTATTGCGAAGGATAGGGGTTGGCCAGCAGGTTCCAGCCTTCAGTAGCACTTTGTGAAGTACCCCCCACAAAACCGATGGTAGCAGACTGGCCGTTGTTATAGCCCAGGGCTACATCAATATCGCCATTAGCCACGGTCCCATCCAGTTCGGATGGCCCGGAGGCACCCATGAGGAAGGTAGCGTGTGCATTAGTACCGGCATAAATGGCATAGGCCTTTCCGTTGGTGGCTACATCGGTAAGGGCTGAAGGAGCTTCCCAGGCAGCATTGGCAGCGTTCCATAGCCACACGGAACCCTGGCTGCTATTGGCGGCTACCATGGTTTGGCCTTCGTTGAATTCCTCAATGGTGGCATTGGTAAAGGGGGCACCCAGGTAGTGGTAGCGGGCCGTACTTACATCCAGCCAGGCTTGAGAGGTAACGTTACCCAGTACGGCACCACCGCCAATGATTTGCCCGTAAGAAGAAACGGAAGAAGCGGTAAGGGTTAGGGAATCACTGGTTTGGAGGGTGGTTCCGCTTTCCACATGGAGCACCCCTTCAAACTCATAAGCCTCGAGGTATATACCCAGGGTATCGCCATTGCTGTCAAAGCTCACGGTACCGATGCCGGAAAAGCCGTTGCCGAAATTATAGACGTTTCGACTTACGTTGATGGTGTTGCCGGTGCCGGTGTTCAGGCTCATGGCTTCATCAATATAAATGTCTTTAGCCGTAAAAGAGGCGGGTGCGGCATTGTCTCTTATCCAAACGTTTACGGTGTCATTAGGAGTGCCATTATCCCAGGCTCCGGCTGTCCAACTGGAACCTTTTACCGGGAAGTGGCTTTCATAGATCCGTAAATAAGGGTTGCCATCATTACGGAGCGGATGGATGGCCCAGGTATTGGTAAAATCAAAGCCACTGAACTTTGATTCCTGCTTCATTTCGGCCGTGCTAAGGCCGGTGCCTGAAGTACCCGTGGCAAAACTATCCGTATTCCAGTAGTTGCTGGCTGCCGGCTGGGCAAAGGGAAATTGCGTTAAACCAACGGCACCACCTACATTTGAACTACCGCTTGTAGCACTGGTGGTATAGTTATTACTGATGGTGCCGGTGATATAAGTACCGATAAGCCCACCTGCAGGTCCACCTCCGTTTACCGTACCGCTAAAGTGGTTGTTGGTTACGATGTACCCATTGCCTGAAAACTGACCCATAAGCCCTCCGGTTCGGCCGGTACCGGTTAGGGTACCACTGGCATAACATAGGTTAATATGGATGCTGCCGGCACCACCTACCAGGCCACCTACCAGGTCCACCCCGCTTACATCACCGGTAGCATAACATCTACTAATGGTTACATTGGTATTAGCAGCCCCGATGAGGCCACCTACAGAGTTGCCCCCGTTTACATTAGCGGATGAATAACAATCTACCATTGTGGTGCCTGTGACACCACCGGAAAGGCCTCCACCATACAAGGGCGTAGTTACAGTACCACTACTATAGCAATCTGAAACAGTATCGGATGGATAGCTAAGGCTTCCTACTAAACCTCCGGCATAACCTGTAGTGCCTACTACTGCAACAACGCTACCGGTGGCATAGCAGTGTTTTATACTACAGCCCCGGCAGATCCCGAGCAGTGGCCCTGCGTAGCGCCAGCCAGTAATAGTGTCATTTACAAAACCTAAGCTATCCACCGAGCCGGTAAGGTCCGAGAAAAGGCCGGTCATTTCCATGGTGGGACGGTTAATGTACAGGTTGGATATCACGTATCCCTGCCCGCGGAAGGAACCGCTGAAATCAATAGTGGAATCTGAAAAGAATTCCCCGTTACCAATCGGGTCGAAGCCCAGTCCATTATTCCAACTTGAAGTGACGGAGGCATCAATGTTATTCATCAGGATAAAATGACTTTCCAGAAAAACCTCATCATCAATAGCCTGCAGTTCATTAATATTGGTAATCTGGAAAGGGTCACCCTCGGTGCCCTCACCACCGGCAAAGGGTATTTCCACCAGGTTTACAAAAGCCAGGTCGCTGGCTTCATATCCGGCCTCATCAGTACCGGTAAGCAATACGGGAGTATCGTTATCCGTACGGTCGGTGGCGGGATCCATATTGGCCATGGCTCCGTTATGGCCATTGGGGCCTTCATCCGTAACAATGGTGTCAGAAGCTTCATTAAAGGGATAATAGGCCACGAGATTGGCTTCGTTTCCGGCCAGCGGCAGGTACATGTTGGTTTGTATTTCGTTCTGGGTACGTAGGTCATTCCAGTAACGCACTTCGTCAATCTCACCACCAAAGGCCTCAAAACCGGCAGAAGGCACTGAACCACCAATACTTAAATCTAAACCGGTAGCGGCTGAATTGATGCCGGCATAGAAACTTCCCACATTTTGCCCGTTAATAAGAACATCCACTTTGTTGGGTTGTATGGCCAGGGCGATGTGGTACCACTCCCCACCAATAAAAGGATAGGGAATGGTATTATAAGAACCACCGTTCCACAAACCGATGAGGTCGCCCCCTTCATCTATGTGGAAGCTGTAACGTACCGATCCCCCGAAGCGCATTCCTATAATACCTGAGTTATTATTGGTGTTGGGTTTAACCCACAGTTCAATGGTGCCGGTGGTAAACTCGAAATCCGCATGGTTCGGAATGACTACAAAATCATTGGCGGCATCAAAATGCAGGGTGCGTGCCAGGGGTAAAACACTATCACCAAAGGTTACTGTACTTCTATTCAGGGAGAGTGTGATGTTGCAGTTGTCGGTGGAGTTATTGTCCAGGTCACCGGTGGTAACGGCTGCCGTATTATTGGCATAGGCAAACTTGTTGATGTTTTGAGCGATAATGGTAGGAATGGTATTATCGGCAACGGTTACATAAGCCGTATCCGTGGCGGTGTTGCTATTGTTATCCGTAACGGTGAGTACCACCTGGGTGCCGTTATTGATCCAGTCGGTAGCAGCATCCATGTTGGTGAGGGTACCGTCATTATCAGTGGGGGAATGGTCATAAACCGTATCGCCCTTACCTTTTAAAACCGGGAAGTAAGCTACCAGTCCGTTTTCATTGCCGGTAAGCAAACGGTTCCTATTGGTTCTGGTTTCCACCGCGTTTCGCCAGTAGTTCCAGATGCGTACATCGCTGATCTGGCCGGGAAAGGCTTCCGCTCCGTTGGTGCTGGAAGCACCAATGGTTAAATCGCGCCCGGTGGTGCCGGTGGACGCCCCGGCAGTAAGGGAATTCACGTACTGGCCATTCACATACACATCGGTACGGGCACTGGTATAGTTCAGGGCGAGGTGATACCAGGTATTGGCATTAAAACCCTGACTGTAAGTGATAGCACTGTAGGTACCTCCGTTCCAAATGGCAATTTGATTGGCCTGCTGGTTCATGAAGTAGCTGTACCGTACTCCCGTTCCATCCAGGCGCATGGCTATCAGGCATCGGTTGCCGGAAAAGGAATTGGGTTTCACCCACATTTCAAGAGTACCCAGGTTGCTTTCATAGGCGGCATTATTGGGTACCCTGATGAAGTCATCGGTGCCATCCAAATCAAGTACGGTTACAATAGATGGAATAGTATCCGCATCGGAGCAAGTAAATGCCGTTTGACTGAGGGAAAGGCTGGCTATCCCGCTTACGGCTTTAGAACCATCATCCAGGTTGTTAGTACTGAGGGTGGCGTTACCCGAGCCATCCAGGTATATTACAGTATTTTGGGCATGAGCTTCTATGGGAGCATTATCCCGTAAGTAGGGGTAACCATTATTAATGTTAGGGTTGATGGCCCAAATGGTGTTAAAATCAAATCCAGTATAGTTAGCTGAGCTTTTCATTTGGGCGGTGGTGAGCCCAGTACCTTCATCGCTGGTAGCTGAGCTGTCCGTATTCCAGTAGGAATCATATACATCACCAGCATCAACATAACTGATGAGCCCGCCCGGATCAGAACTTGGGGCGCCCCCGCTAACAGTACCGGCAGCGTAACAGTATTGTATTTCATAATCATACATTTCGCCTACCAGGCCACCGGCATCGCCATTAGTACTATGCACCGGGCCGAGCGCGTATGAATTGTATAGTTGAGCGTCTTCCATGTAACCCACCATACCACCCTTATGATTATTTGATCCGCTTACGCTAACGTCTGTAAAGCAGCGTGATACGGTTTCTTCATATTGATAGCCGATCAGGCCTCCAACGTACCTATCAGTACCAGTAACTGATCCTGTTACATAGCAATCCGTTATTGTATAGTTGTAAGCGTAACCAGCCAGTCCTCCTACATATTTGTCACCGGATATAGAAACGTTTACGAGACCCAGGTTCTCAATGATGGAGATCCCTGGAATACGGGCATAACTAAACAGCCCTACATAGCTGGTAGCAGGACGATTTATGAACAAGTTACTGATCTTATAACCGTTGCCATCAAAGCTTCCGCTAAACCGATTTGTAAAATCTCCTATAGGATCAAAACCGGCTCCACTGTTCCAGCCAGAAGTGGCCGAGGCATCAATATCATTCGTTAAGATGAAATAATCGGCCAGGTAGGTCACATTATCCATAGCCTGAAGGTCAGCCAGGGTAGTTATCTGCCAGGGGTTACCTATGGTTCCGGCTCCTCCTGAAAACTGGGCATGGGAAAAGAAAGGGTTAAGGACCCATAACGTGGTGAAAGCAAATAAGACCAAATTGCGTGTGAGCGGGAAGTTTAAAATCATAGGGTTAGGACATAAACATTAACGTGCTCAAAACTAAATCTAAGGGCGGGGTCGTGCGAAAAAACGGTGTCCCAAGTGTGTCCCAAAAAGTGTATGGGATTGATTACAAAGGAGATAGTTTTATGAAATCAAATGCATCTAAAATGCTGATTTTATGAAATAATCAATTGTTCTGTAGTAGAAAATTTACAAGTAAAGGGATATTAATGTGAGCCTGAGGAGATCATTGTCGCGTTAAATCCTCATTGATGCGGTGCAGGAATGCAGTAAAGTCGTCCTTGTTTTCCATTCCCAACTTCTGGCGTACCCTGTGCCGCATATTACGGATGGCTTTTTCGGAACGGTTCAGCACTTTGGCGATCACGTTGGACTCATAACCCAGGAAATACATGGCGGTGGAAATCAATTCAGCTTCTTTGTCCGATCCCAGCTCTTCAGAGAGATATTTGAGCAGGTGGGGATAAAGCTCCAGCATTTTGGTGTAAATATTCTCAAATATTTGCCCCTGGATACTTTTGATGAGATGGGCCTTCATTTGAGCCGCTTTCTTACGCACCAGGGGCGACTCATTGGTGGTACGTAGCTCTTCTACCATCTCCATGAGCTCGGCATTGATCACCTGTTGCTCCACTACTTGCTTGATACGTTGCCCCAGGTCTTTTTTCAGTTCATCATTTCGTTGTACCATGGCAGCCTTCTCTTTACGCTCCCTTTCCAGCTCCAGCTCTTTTAAGCGTTGATCTTTCCGGTGCAGGGCCTGGTCTCTTTTCTTGCGCTGTATAATCAAGGTTACAATTACCGCCAGTAAACCCACTAAAATAAGCAGCGCAATTAGTTGTGTCTGGCGGGCGCGGCTTTCGGATTTCAGCAATTGGTTCTCGGCCTCTTTTTTTTCGGTTTCGTACTGTATTTTCAACTCTTCCCGTATGCCTAGTTTTTCCTCGTCCTGTATAAGATCATTCACAGAATCGAGTTTGGAAGACCACTTTTGATAAGCGGCTAGATCATTGGAAGCCACAGCAAAATATTCCCGTAAGATGAAATAATCTCGCTGGCGATTGTAATTATTGCTAATGTGGTAACCCAGGCTATCGATGGCCTTTTTAGCGAGGTCCATTTGATTCTGATCAATCAGAAAAAATGCGTACAACTCCTGGTCGGCCAACCAGCCAAAGAAATAAGGGTGTGTGCGGTGCAGCTTAAAGGTGAGGTTAAAGTATTTGGCAGCACTGTCCGGTTCATTAAGGTCATTGTAGGAGCTGGCCAGGTTGCGGTAAATGATCCTCAGGTTGAAGGAATCCGGCTCTTCTATAGCGGATTGCATGGCTTCCCTGCGTATGCGAATAACTTCACGCATATCGCCTGTTGAGGTCTCCGTGAGCAAAGCCAGGGTTTCCAACAGTATGGAATTACCATTTTTAAAACCGTGTTTCCGGCTGTGTTTGATGCTCTTGTGGCAAGCATCCAGACCACTTTCTACTTCACCAATGCTATGCAGAAATACGCAGAGCTGCCGGGAGAGATCAGCATATTCAGCCGGAGAAACAAGGTTGCTATCGAGTTTTCTTTGTAGCTGTAGAGCTGCGGCCAGGGCCAGTTCGGTACTATCCATCTCTGCCAGGATGAACATTTTATGGGTAAAGGCCCACAACTCGCGGAAGCGGTATCCCGCTTTACGATAGTTTAGTATTTGTAACTCTACAAAACGATTAGAGACCGCCATATTCCCCGTTAGCTGATAGGAGGTAGCCGTAAGCAGGTTATAAAGCCGTGCCTTTTGCGAAGGGGGGCGTTCGGCATATTTCTTCTCCAGTAACGGAAAAATATGGGTTATGAGAGAGTCCGAATGTTCCTGATTGAGGGTGCGGAGGTGGCGATTAATACTTAGGAGCTGGAGCGAATCCATCTCGTGGTTTTCAATATACGTACGAAGGCCGTTATAGGTGTTGGGCAGAACCTGACCGAGAGAAACATTCCAAAATGCCGCTCCACAGAAGCCCAGCCACAACATTACGCACCTTATGGTCACAAACATCTCCCCTGATAGTGCCATAAAACCGTTTAGAGGGTATTAAGGTGGGGAAAGCTACAAAATATTCAATTCAATACCGGGTGGTTACCGATTAAAGTCAAAGGTTCAGAGATAAAACGTGTGCTTGCCGGTTAACTACTTTTTTTACGGCTGTCATAAACCTTCTTGCCCCCGTAAAGAGCCCCCGCCCCGATGAGTAGTTCAACTAAGCCAAAGGGGGTAGGGGCATCTGGCTCTTCCGGCTGGCTGAAAACCGGAAGTGCCATGGTAATCAGTAAGGAAAGGGTAAGGGCGTATTTAATATTATTTTTCATGATCAGGATCTTAAGGTTAGCGAATAACTTTCAGGGATTTTGTGAAGTTTCCTGCTTCAACTTTTACAATGTAAAGGCCGCTTTGCTCCACGGCAAAAGATGCCCTCCCGTTAAGTTCATTTCCTCTTTCAATCAACTGACCGGCCAGGTTGTATATTTCCACCGAAGCATTATGGAGAATGCCTAAATCCACGTGTAGGCCTTCATCATTGACGTAACCGTAAACCACGGCTTGTTCTTGAGGTTCCTCTACACCAATGGTGGGCTGACTGAAATGAACGATAAAGCGATTGGGCCCGTAGGTGTTGTCCTGGATGAAATTGTAATGACCCAGGCTGAGGTCATGCATAGTACCGAGTTTACGGTCTTCAAGGTAAACCTTGCCGAACGACTGTAGCCTGGATTGATCCAGCGTAATGGTCATGGCATCACCGTCCTGTTTATAATCCAGGCTTAGCGGGAACGAGCGGGGTCCTGTAAAAGGAACCCTGCAAATGGAATAGGCATCGGGCCCGAAGCTTACGTAAAAGTTGGGGGCATTACCTCTATTCAGCAGCTTACGCGCATCCCAATCCTTATCAAAACCAATGGTTGAAGAGCTTTGGAAACCAATATAAACATCATCGTACACGTCACCTGCCAAACCTTCAATATGCAGGGCGGCAAAATCTACCGTATAATGGGCGGTTTTGGCCAGGGTAGCCGATTGGCCGGTAACGCGGTTATCCCGGTCAAAAGTAAGGTTACCCGGGGTGTTGGCGGTAAGTTGCACAAAGAAGGCCTGCATAGGGGCGATGTAGCGTGAAGCCGTACCAGCGCCCTTGGCGTAGGATGTATAATTGGTGCCGTTAAAGCGGTAAATGGCCGAGCTCATATCGGTAGGTATGGTTTGCCCGTCCCAGTCATAAATGGCGGCATAGGGGTTGGCCACCAGGTTCCAGCCTTCGGTGGCGGAAACTCCACTTCCGCCCACAAAACTCATGCTGGAGGCCTGTCCGTCATTATAGCTGAGGGGGGTGCTTACCGTAGCATCATTATTGATAGTTCCGGTTATGGTAACCGTACCGGTACGGTCGCCATCGTCAATAAGAAAGGGTCCGAAGCTTCCGTTCATACCTGCGTACATGGCGTAGCCCCTGCCACGGGTGGCGGTGGCAGACAGTCCGGTACCGGCTGCAGTGCCCGCTGGGTCCCATTCAGCATTAGCGGCATCCCATTCCCAGGCCGTTCCCTGACTGGAATTGGAAGAAACCATGGTGGAAGCAGGTTCGTTAAAATCCGATAAGGTGGCATCGGTAAAAGGTGAGCCCAGGTAAAAGTAGCGGCCAGTGGAAGCATCGAGAAAAGCCTGCATACTTATCGCGTCATTTACGGTGCCGGTGCCGGTAAGCTGACCGGAGGAAGAGGGAGAAGGAGCGGTTAAAGTTATCAAGCCATTGGTTTTCAGCGCAGTGGTGCCTGATACGGTAATCACTCCGCGGAAAGAATGATTATTGCCCGAAAGGGTAATGGTATTGCCATCATTATCAAATACCACGCTGCCCGAAGCATCAGCAGCAATAAAGCCAAAGCCATTGTTGGTTACTGAAGTACCCGAAACGGTTACGGTTTGATTGGTACCAAAAACCAGCGCGCGGCTGGAGTTGATAGTAAGATCTTTACAGGTAAAGCTGCCCGGGGCCACGTTGCCATCAATAACCGCATCAGTATTGGCATCCGGTGCACCGTTACTCCAACTGGAGCCGTTCCAGGTGGTAGGGCCGGCTGCTGTTCCCTGTATACTTACATTATCCACCATCATATATTCGGATGAGGAATTGTTGCGTAGGGTTATCTTAAGAATGAAAGAACTGCCGGAAAGGCCTGATTCAGAAACATTGATGGTATTGTTGGCAGCCGTGCTGAAGTCTGCATCGTCATAAATGTAATTGCCACCGCTAAGAATGGTATCACCGGTATAAGTGAACTGGTAAGGTTGCCGCACTACCCGGGTATAGGTAGCTCCATTGTTGGTGGAGTATTCTACGTTTACATAATCGGAGTTTTCAATGTCTCCTTCTTCCCTCAGGTCAAATGAAAAGGTAACGTTGGTATAGCCATTAATATCAACGGTGTCGGAATACCAAATAGATTCCCCTCCGAGGTCGCGGGCTTCCAGTTCGCCATTATCCACTTTGAAATAATCATTGGCATCGTTGTAGGTTCCTCCTGAAACATCGAGGGTCCAGCTTACCCCGTTTAAATCGGTAGTACTGGGTCCGGTAAAGCCCTTTCCTTCCTGATTGGTAAAGGTCTCTGAATAGAGGGTGGTTTGGCCCGCAAGAGGTGCTACAGCCAGCGAGAGGAAAAAAAGAATAACACTTTTCCGCAAATTGGAAATCGGATTGCTCGTGAACATTTCAGCGTATTTAGTAATGCAGCCCGAAAATACTGGTATTCTTACGGCAACTTAAAAAAAGGCGTGCCTCAAATGGGCCTCAGGTAAAATAATAGACTTAAAATGAAAAGTTTAGAGATAACGGGTTTGCAGTGGTAACCAGCCTATTTTGGGCTAATTAAGTTCTTGCTGCTTTAACCTCAGGAATTCCAGCAGGTCATCCGTATCAGCCAGATTAAGCTTTTTACGTGCCCGGTAGCGCATGTTGCGGACTGCCTTTTCTGTGCGTTGTAGTAATGCGGCAATATCGCGGGTTTCGTACCCCATAAAATACATGGCGGTGGACAGGATTTCGTTTCGCTTGCCAGATCCGATGGTTTCTTTCAGGTAGCTATACAAACGGGGATACAGCTGCGCCATCTTATCTTCCACTTCGGCCAGGGTGTCCTTCTCTATGCGCATGTTGATGTGCCTTTTCATTTGCGAAGCTTTCTTTTTAACACTCAGGGAGTCAGAGGTGGCCTGTAGCTCTTCAATGAGCTCTTTGAGTTCAGCATTATGGGCCTGTTGTACCACCACCTGCCTTACTCTTTCTTCCAGGTCGGATTTTAATCGCTCGGCATGGGTTTTTGCGGCTTCAGCCTCCATCTGTGCCAGTTGTATATTCTGTTGATGGATTTTTTTATCCTTAGCTCTCCTTTGGATAAGGAGCAGGGTTAGGAAGAAAAACAGAAAGCATAGGATAACCAGGAACCACAGGTCGCGGGTTCGTGCACGGTTGGTGGCCTTTAATAAACGGTTTTCAGCATCTTTTTTTTCAGATTCATAACGGGCCATCATTTCTTCACGGGCCTCCACCTCTCTTTCTTGCTGTTCGATAAAATGTAAGGAGTCAGCCCGCATACTGGCTTCCAGGAAGCGGCCATAGTCCCCGGTATAAGCATAGTATTGAGATTGTAAATCGGCTAACGATAACTGGCTGTTCAGGTGTTCTTTGAGATGTTGATTTACTACTTTTTCCACCGTATCAATTATCGGTTTTACAGCCGGGGCATCTCCCTGGCTGAGCAGGAAGGAGCCGTAAGAAGTCTGATCCTGCACCCACCCCAGGAAATAGGGTTGGTGCCGGTAAATGGCGAAGGTTTTTTGGAAGTAATATTCAGCGCTATCGGGTAGATCCAATCGCGCAAAAGCAAGGGCCATATTCCGGTAAACTACTCTAAGTCCCAGGCTGTCAACATTTAAGAGGTCATAACGGATGGCCTGCCTTCGTAATTTGAGAACTGAGTCCGGAGAAGCATCTTTGGCCGAGCTGGCCAAAGCCAGGGTTTCGTACAAACTACCCATTAGAGCGGTTATGCCTTCGGACTTATTATAACTTATGGCTTCATGACAGGCTTTAATGGCCGGGTCAAAGTTGCCGGTCCGCTGGTAAAAGGCACAAAGTTGGCGTAGCAAAAAGCTCCTCACCGTTTCCTGATTAATATGGGGAATCATAGCTCTAAGCTGTAAGCTTACGGCATAGGCTTTTTCGGTTTGATTGAGATCGACCAGGATAAACATGAGGCGGCTGTAAGCGGGGCCTTGCCTATTCGGGGGTGCCGAAAACTCTTCAAGAGCTTCTATTTCCTTAAGGATCATTGCGTGAGCCTGTTCCAGGTTACCAAGAGCCTGGTAGTAGGCTATCGTCATGGCTTCGTAAAAGTAGGCTCTGAGTCCAGCGGAGTCCAGCGATTGTGCCCGTTCTAGAAGTTTGGGAAGGAGGGTTTCCGTTTTTCGCTCCAGGTTACCGGACTGCGGCCACATCAGAATCTCTTCGAGCAAACCATCAATGCTGCTGAAGCTAACGGGCTCCTCCAGGAAGTCCGAAACAGCATTGCTTTCAGAGTTTTGCGAATGCAAGCCCAATGGAAGTAAAAACAACAGGCACAGAGCTACAGGCGACAGCGCTGAGGCACCTCGTCTAAACACGTTTTCCATAATAATCCCTTGTTGCAAACATAACGAACGAATCATTAAGCACAGCCCTAAGCACCTGCCGAAGCGTAGTGTTTTTTAACCGGGAAGTCTGACCCCAAACACGGGTGGGGCCAGACTTTAAATGTACTATGACGGTTTCAGTTCTACTACTACGATTTCATTTCCATCGTGGTCAAAGCAATGTAAGAAGCTGTAATCGGGGCTGATAACCGGTTCGGTTTTAATTTTTACACCCTTGTTCTTCAGACGTCCGTAAAGCTCCTGAAGGTTTGAGGTATAAATAACCAGGGTAGGTTGTCCGGCTGTTTGATTGCCTATTCGTTCACGCTGGGCCTTATCTTCAGCTTTAAGGAACCAAATCCCCGCATTATCTTCACCCTGATGTCCCAGGTGCAGGAAGCGTTGTCCTACATCGGTGGTTACATCAAAGACTCTTGAAAAGCCAAAGTTTTCTTCGTAAAAAGCAGCGGACTGCTCGTAATCATCCACCAGGAGGATGATCCTGCCTAAAGTGTTTTTCATGGTTTATGAATTTAATTTAAGATAATTGGATACTGCAATATTGTAGAGTGCTTGCCAGGCGGACTTATCAGCGGGTTTAACCCAATCGTAAGCCGCTTTCTTCCACTCTTTTTTGTAGATGTGTAAGTGAAGGCTCCGGATATACTCCTCTCCACATACCACATAATCACCCCAGAAGCGCAGCAGGTAACCACCATGGGTCAGGTGAAAATCCCGGGCTTCAGGGTAGGATTTGAACCAGCGATGTACCAGTATTGCGGCAGACGGCCGGTAGAGGCAATCCTGATTAATCACCTCCTGTCTTAAATCTTCCCAGCGATCAAAACCATATTGCCGGGCCAGTAAAATGTAGGCATCTTTCAGCTTCGCTTGGGCTGAAGGGAGGCAAAGAGCCTTAAAATCAGCATTGTTTTTAAGGTCGGGGTAATGATCGTTAAGTAAAGGGCTATTTGAAAACGAAATCCGGCCCTTAATCAGCTTTAAAAGCAGGTTGGCCTGTGTCCTTAATTCGGAAAGTCGTACGGGAGAAAGTGAGATCATCTTAATTTCTGTTTAATGCCATTCCCACATTATGGCAGAAACTAAGAATATATTGAAACCGTTTCAGGTTTTGAAATTAACGGGTGACATCGTCTTTTGTGGGAACAGGCTACCCGATTAGCCAAAGCAATATTAAGTAATTCAATGTATATCACAAAACGGTGGTTCAAGGTGCTTTCAAAAAAGAATGATTGAAGCTCAGAGGCAAGGCGATTGGCTGATTGACTTTGAGGGGGAGTGATGATAAAAGGAATGTATAAACGGTAGTTCACTGGCTTTTGGATATTATAAATTAACACCAAAACGCTTTGGCTGCGATAAAAGCTTAGCGGATGGGGTACGGCCAAACTTTCAGAAATGCGGGAATCCTTTTACTTTCGGGGTAAAATAATAACTATGAGCTTTGTCCGATACCTCGTTTTCATCCTGTTCCCGGCACTGATATTTCCCGTAGGTGTAAGCGCATCAGATTCTACTTTGGTCATTGGCATTAAGCAAGCGCCACCTTTTATTCAGTATAACACGGCCGGTAAGGCCAGCGGATTGAGTGTTGATTTCTGGGAGCTAGTGGATAACGACCTTGCTACTGCCGTCCAATACCGGGAGTTTCAAACTATTCCGGCATTGCTGGAAGCTTTAAAGAAAGGCGAGGTGGACCTGAGCATAAACCCGTTAACGGTTACGGACCAGCGGATGGAATACCTCGATTTTTCACAGCCTTTTTTTATTTCAGGAACGGCTGTTGTGCGCAAAAAGGAAAGCCGTTGGTGGTCGGTGCTCAACAATGTGTTTAGCTGGCAGTTTTTGTCGGCTATAGCGGCCTTGTTCCTGGTGATATGGATTTTCGGATTTTTAATGTGGCTGTTAGAGCGGAGGAAAAACCCCGAGCAGTTTCATAAAGGTTGGCAGGGAGTAGGTGATGGTTTTTGGTGGAGTGCCGTTACCATGACTACTGTAGGCTATGGTGATAAAGCCCCCTTGAGTCGTGGTGGTCGCATATTGGGCCTGGTATGGATGTTTGCCGCAATATTGATGATTTCAGGTTTAACGGCAGGTATTGCCTCGGCCTTAACGGTTTCGTCATTGGAGGACAATATCGGCAGTGCTGAAGATCTGCAACGATTTAAGGTAGGAACCATAAATGGCTCCAGCAGTAAGGATTACCTGGAAATATTTGAAGTGGATGCCCGGGGTTTTGGAACAGTGGATGAAGGTCTTAAAGCGGTAGAAAGCGGTGAGTTGGAGGTATTTGTTTATGACCGCCCATTGCTGCAGTATTACCTCGAAAAAGGGAATTACGAGGAGCTGAAGTTGGATAAGGATCTAAAGACGGATTATTACAGCTTTAGTTTTCCCAAGGGGAGCAGGTTGCGCAATGTTCTGGACCCTGCCGTAGTACGGCAGTTGAAATCTCCCCGCTGGAACAGGAGGCTCAATCAATTGAAAGAAGAAGAGTAAAGCCATTGCAGCCATCGCTCATGAATGGTTTGCGTGAGTTGCCAGGCCTTATTGCGTTGCTGGATCACTCCTGAGTCAGAGAGATTTTTGAGAGCCCTTTCCACGCTGCTGGCAGCCCCGAGTTTGTAGTGTACCAAAAAGTTAAAGGCATGCGGTTGCTCTACACTTCCCTCCAGCGCAATCGCCATTAATAATTTCCATTGGAGATTGGTAAAGCGGTTTTTAAAGAGTTTAAAGCGCGGGTGTATTTCCTGCATGAGCTTTTCACTGGCTGCGGAGAAGTTATCACCGTTGGCCTGGTAGCGTGTAAGGTGTAGTAGAAAACCAGTATGTCCCCCGGTATATTCGTAAGCCAGTTTCTGCTCGGCAGTGGGGCCTTCAGGCCATACACTTTCGGCTGCGAGAGGTTCCAGCGTGTAATGAGTAATGCCGGGTATGTCGGGTTTTGTAAAGGCCGACAGGTTGGCGGTAAAGAGCAATTGGGCATTCCGGGCGGAGCCTACAGATTGAAAGAATTGATGGATTGATTCGTCACCGGCCTCGGCCTCCCATTCTTCAAGGTCTTCAAAAATGAATAAGAAATCCAACGATACCTGGGCCAGCATTTGTGAAAGATGATGGCACCATTCCAGGGCCTCCCCGATTTTTTGAAGTCGCAAGGGACTGTTGCTTTCCAGGAAACGTTTGAACTGGTATTGCAAGTTATTATGCCCGGCAGCTACCCTGGATATTTCGGCTATCCAATCTTCGATAAACTGTTGAAAGGAAAGGTAGCCACGCATGGAGATGTAAAAGCAAACCCTTCGCTGCTCGAGCTTGCTGATCAGTTGTTGTAAAAGAAAGGACTTACCCATTCCGTCCGGGGCGGCAAGAAAGATGGGGGTGCGCTGCATGACGAGGTCATACAGTACAGTAAGGTCGTGAGTGCGGTTGAATTGAGCCATAAAACAAAGTTCCGAAATTACACTAAATGCGTAACGCTTGGAAATCAGTAAGGTCCAAAAAAAGCCACCTTGAAGGGTGGCTTTCGTTTTAATTGTGGGATAACCCGTGGGTTATTCCTGGTTCTTTTTTCGTTTGTCATACGCCTTTTTCCCACCGTATATAGCCCCGGCCCCGATGAGGACCTCCACCAGACCGAAGGGAGTGGGCGCATCTGGATCTTCTGGTTGTGCCAGGGCACTGGTTGAACAAAGGGCTACAAAGGCGAGAAGAAAAGTATATTTTTTAAGAATGGACATAGTCATGTTATATTTAAGTGGTTAGCGAATTACTTTAACAGATTGACGGAAGTTATCGGCTTCAACTTTCAGAATATAAAGACCATTGTCCTTAACCGGGAAGGATACTAAGCCGTTCTGGCCTTCCTTGCGGTTCAACAACTGGCCGGCAAGGTTGTAAACCTCAACCGTGGCATTATTCAAAATGCCAAGCTCCATATGCAAGCCCTGGTCGTTGGCATAACCATAAACCATAGCTTTTTGAGTGGGTTCCTCAATGCTTATAGAGGGTTGGCTAAAATGCAGGATAAAACGGTTCGGTCCGAAATTATTATCCTGAACAAAACTGTAAGTACCATTGGCAAAATCGTGCATGATGTTCAGTTTGCGGTCTTCAAGCATTACCTGGTTGAAAGACTGCAACTGGCTAAGGTCAGCATCAATGGTCATATTATCTCCATCCTGATCGTAATCCAGTTTCATGGGGAAAGACCATGGGCCGGTTTGAGGCACCCGGCAAACCGAATAGGCATCGGAACCCAGGTTAATGTACAGGTTAGGAGCGTCCCCTCTATTCAGTAGCTTACGAGCATCCCAGTCCTTATCAAAAGCCATGGTAGCGTTTGCATCAAAGCCCGCATACACGTCATCGTAAACCGTACCACTCAAACCCTCAATATGTAGATATACACCATCAATGGTATAAGAAGGTTTTTTAGTAAGGGTAGCCGATTGTGACTCCGTCCGGTTAGAGCGGTTGAAAGTAAGGTTACCCGGGTTATTGGCCGTAAGTTGTACAAAAAAGCCCTGGAAAGGAGCAATATAGCGTGAACCGGTACCGGCACCCTTTACGTAAGAAGTGTAATTGGTCCCATTAAAACGGTAGATAGCCGAACTCATATCGGTAGGTATGGTTTGGCCATCCCAGTCGTAAATAGCGGCATAGGGATTGGCTACCAGGTTCCAGCCTTCGGTGGCGCTCACCCCGGTTCCTCCCACAAAACTCACGGAGGAAGACTGTCCGTTATTGTAAGACAGGGGAGAGGTGAGGTTATCATCATTGGTAATAGCTCCGGTAATGGTAATGGTTCCGGTGTTGTCACCGTCATCAATCAGGAATGGGCCATAGGCTCCGTTCATGCCGTAGTACATGGCAAATCCACGGCCACGGGTAGCAGTAGCGGCCAAACCTGTACCGGCAGCGGTACCGGCCGGGTCCCACTCGGCATTGGCGGCATCCCATTCCCAGGCAGTTCCCTGGCTGGTGTTGGCAGAAACCATGATTGCCCCGGGTTCATTAAAATCATTTAAAGTAGCGTTAGTCAGGGGAGAACCGATGTAGATGTAACGACCGCCAGCGGAAGCATCCAGAAAGGCTTGCAGGGAAACATTACCGGTAACGGTACCGGTTCCTACTAATTGACCGGACGAGCTGGTACTGGGGGCGGATAAGGTGAGTAAACCTCCGGAGCTTAAAGTAGTAGTACCAGATACTTCTACAACTCCACGAAAAGTATGCGCATTACCAGTCAGTGAAATGGTATTGCCATCATTGTCAAAAACCAGGCGGCCGGTGGCATCGGCAGCAATGGCTCCGAAACCGCTGTTGGTTACGGTAGTACCGGATACTGTAACTACCTGGCCGGATCCAAATATCAGAGCTCTGCTGGCGTTAATAGTTAAATCTTTACAGGTGAAGCTACCGGGAGCTGTGTTGCCATCAATAATCGCATCGGTATTGGCATCGGGAACTCCGTTATTCCAGGTTGTGCCATTCCAGGTGGTAGCACCCGACTGGATGGTAAATGAAGTGGTGCTTAAAGCCGGATCTGCCGTAGCACTTCCGGTGGTATAGTTAGAAGGATCATCAATTAGCGCATATAGTGCTGCTGCCGTTCCGGTACGGGAACCGCTGTAATTGGCATTATCGCCTCCGGTGAGTACCTGATCATTGGTGGTGAGACCGGTTGGGGTACCCACATCGCCAGCGTCTTCACCTATTTGATGCAAAAAGGTGGTAGCGGTGCCGGTACCATTACCATTATCGGTAAAACCCTGGAACATGGTAACACCATCACCACCGTTCGCCAGAACAAAATTGGGGAAATTGGTTACCTCAGCAAAGTCACCCGATGGGTTAACCACATCAGAACAGATAATTACTGTACCGGCCGAAACCGCACTGGACGCGGTATATAATATGGTACCCTCACCACTGGCAATGGTGGTTCCACTGGGTTCTTCATCGGTAAAATAAATTTGAGTACCGGCCTGTAGGTCCACAAAGGTTACAAAAGTAAATTGTTCATCATCGGCTTGGATGCCAATAAGAGCTATATCACCGACACTAAGGGTGGTTTGAGCGTGAATAGTGTAACTGAGAAAGAAGCTACTCAGCAATAGCAGAATAGATTTTAATTTCATTATGTGCAGCTTTAAAAATTAATATTCAGGGTTAGATAAATTTTTACCGTTGTTTCATGAACGTAAAGTAACGTCAAAGGTTCAAAAAAATATTTTAAATAAGTATAACTCTATGTTAAATATAACTGAGGAGTGAGAATCACTCCTCAGTTTAAAGGGTGTGTGCCTAACTCCTTGAAGGATAAAGCCCTTGCAAACAAATAATATAATATACCGATAGCCAGGGCTGCATAATATTGAAGGGGTAGGAGCCTCCGTTATTTTGCACGGTAACTGAACCGGTAATCGTGCTCAGGTCGGCTACACCGGTTACCGGGGCCGTATAAGAGGCCATATCCACCAGGGGAGAGCCATCACCACTATATATCTCTGCTCCATCGGTATTGCAAAGGTGCATACCCGAGGCAGTAGTTTCTCCTCCCTGATCACTTACCGCCTGGGGAGTTACGGTAGCTGAACCCGATACGGGAGCGATACCCCCGGCACCGCTAAACGAAGCGATGTGATTGTGAACCGGCAATTCATGAAGGCTCATAGTGTGGGTTTCCTGACCCGATCTTTGTCCTAATACGCGGTTGGTAAGTCCTGGTCCCTGGCCGGGCCCGATGGGTGCGCGTCCGCGCATGTCAGGTAAGCCGAAGGAGGTACGTCCGTCACCGCCATAAGTTGTTCCTAATAAGGAAAATAGGGCCTGGTTTTGAGCAATTGACAATAATTGGCCAGCACAAAAGGCCCAGTTTCTGGGGGCAAAGTTTCCGGCAAAAATCCGGACCTCTGCTAAATAACCATTATCCATAAGATAAAATTTAATTGATTAATTAATTGGTAATTATGAAGGTTTGATACTTCCATTTTTAAAAATTAGCACTCAGAATTTTGTTATCAGGTTGGTAATAACGGGCAAAATCCTTTCCCGTGTAAATACCTTCTTCAACCGCTAATACATCCACCACCAAATCCAGATTTTCGTGTGTATTGATGCGCAAACTACCGTCTGCATCTACTTCCAGTCGGCCTGCTTTGCGATTTCCTGAGGGAGTCCCTTCCTCAATGCTCACAGCCGAAATACGAAGGGGTTTACCTTCTAAAAAAGCAATGGCTCCCTTATTCCAGGGGTTGGCGGCATTAACCAGGGCTTTTATATCTCTGGCTTTCATCTCGTCCCATTGTATAATAAGGTCGCGGGCGGTAGCCCGTGGATAGGTTTTAGCCTTTGCCTCATCCTGGGGTTGTAAGGGTATTTCGGCACCCCGTTCCTCCCATAAATTGATCAGTTTAACCAATGATGCTGCGCCCGAATAGGCCAGTTTGGTAATGTACATACCATGCGTATCATCAGGCGCAATAGCCACCGGGTCTGAGAAAACAATCGGGCCGGCATCCAGGTTTTCGGTAAGTTGATGAACCGTTACGGCTCCTTCTTTTTCCTGGTTTCGCAATTGCCAAAAGGTAGGTTCGGCCCCACGGTACTCCGGTAAAGGGGCATAATGAAAGTTGAACCAGGGCACACCTCCTTTATCCAATATTTCACTGGGAATGATGTAGGGAAAGGTGAGTACTACAACCAACTCGGGTTTTTCGCGCGATAACCAATCGGTGAGTTGATGCTTTAGATTTTGATTTTCAACTTTGAGGGGAACCAAACCGTAAGACCGGGCCATGTGCTCCAATTGATCGGTTTGCTCCGATGCTTTTGATGGCATCACCAAGGAGACAGGCACGCCATTGTGCAACAAAGTTTGCAAAGCCGGAAGACCGAGCCTTGAGCTCCCTAAAACCCCTATTTTGACCAAGGTGTAATGTTGATTAATGGTTTGGAAAGTGTAAATTAAGTATTTCTACAACATACCAAGGTTAAGCTTAGGTTTTTTTTAGTGAATGCCGCATTGTTTTTAGTGTACTGCCCGGTTTCCATTTCTTTTTGCGGTAATCATCTAAACGGTATTAATTTGTAGCCCCAATTCCCTATTGAATGAAGAAGTTATTATTTCCGGCAGTATTTGCCTTCGTGCTATTCTTGGCCGGGTGTTCCAAAGACCCAAAAGCACCGGTGCCAACCACTAATTGCAGTGCTAAGAGTGATCCCTTAAAGGTCGGCTTAAACGTCAATTTCGATCAGGCGCAGCGGATGAGCCTGGATAGCTGGAACGATGGCTGGGTAGCCCTCAATATGGATCATGAAGACCGGGTGGTTATTTACAACGATCGTTTAGAAGAGGTGGAGAGCATGGCCATTAAAGCGGATGGGGTAGTATGTTTGGCTGACGGAAGCCTGCTGGTACTAAAATCCCATAAGTACGATTACCACCACCCGTTCGATCCGACTTTTTCAGTGTGGGCGTGGTTTACTGTAGGCTATAACGGCTGCCAGCTTGCCTACAGTTATGGGCGCCCCTTTAATGAGTATAGCACCTTTGACATGAATACGGAGCTCTATCACTACGACCGGAATGGTAACCAGTTGGGCTATCAAAAAGTAAAGGGCTATGCAGAGAATATAGCCCGTACCGTAGCACAAGCCCCTTCAGGTACCGTTTTTATGGCTCTTGAGAATCTGGATACGGCCCATACACGCTTCGTGATTCGCAACGGCTCTTTTATGGATACCGTACTACAGCACCTGAATGAAAAGGAACTATGGTTGTATGAGTGGGACCTGAAATCCGGTAAGCTCAATAGCACGCTGGTGGCAGCTGATCTTAAAAGTGACCACAGTGCTTACCAGGAGGGCCATTTGTTTTTACACCGCAATAAGTTCTGGTATGCCGGTTATGAAGAGGCCCTTTTATTTGGCTTACAGGGAGACGTGTTGAAGAGGGCCCCATTTTACGGAAAGGATTGTTTGGAATTGCTGCGGGACGCACGTCCTTCGCCACAGGGTATGATTATTTTTTCGGATCATGTCTCCGGAGATCAACCGCTGTATGAAATGGATGAAAATTTTGAAGTTACCAATGTGCCTAACTTATTACATACCGATGCTTCAACCGGGAGTGCCAGGCTCATAGCCTCTGATGCCGGAAACTATTACATGACTACCTACAGTTCGTTGCGAAGAGAGGGCTCGGCCCCGCAAATTTTATGGCAGAGAGGCTCAGGTGATACGGGAATTATTCCGTTTACCTTTAAAAGAGGTTGCAACGGAGCTTTTTACGGTATAGCCTCCGGGGGGAACCAATATTTTCTGGTGAGGCTCAGTGAGGACGGAAGCTTTCCACCTGGCTTATAATTCGGCTACACATTTGAGCTCGATGGCAATGGGCGTAGGCAGGGCCGCAATAGCAATGGTGGTGCGGCAGGGCTTAGGGTCAATGTCCTTAAAGTAGTCGGCATAAATACCATTGAAAGTGTGGAAATCACGTTTCATATCCACCAAAAAAACCTGAATATCCACGAGTTGGTCCCAACTACTCCCGTGCTCTTCGAGTATGGCCTTAACATTGGCAAAAACCGAATGTACTTGTGCGGCAAAATCGAATTGGCGAAAGTTGCCATTGTGATCCAGCTCCAGGCCGGGTACCCCTGAATCATGAGCATCACTACCGGCAATACGAGGCCCCACACCACTTAAAAACAGCAGGTTTCCAACTTTGCGGGCCAAGGGGTACAATCCAACGGGTTTAGGGGCTTTGCTCATAATATGCACTTTTAGGCAAATATGAGGAATTAGCGTTTAAATACCCTTAAGGATACCTCCAATAACCGGGAAAAGGCTGGTGATAACCGGGGAGGCGATGGTTAAAAGCACGCGGGGGTTATTGAGCTTCATAAACTTATCGCTGGCTTCTTTTATGGCTGCTTTAGCCTCTTCCGAGGGGGCTTGCTGTAAAGCCTCCTCGTTCAATTTTTGTACTTTAAAATAAGTGGGGATGTAAAACAACAGGATGAAAAAAGTAAATACCGCTCCATAAAGAACAAGCAGGCGTTCAGGAAGGAGAAAGCTAAGGTCACCGATTACGCTCTCCTGCGTGGCCTGATACATAAAGTAAGTGGTAACCACGGTAAATACCAATACTACACTTAATACCACCAGTAGGTGATAGGAAAGGCGGTTTATTTGGATGAGGCGCTGCTTTACTTTTTCCACCCCTTCACCCCAATCTTCTATTACACTATTCCCGATAAGTATCAAGCAAAAAATGCATGCAAAACCTAGTGCATAACCAGGTACCTGTATTTGCCAAATCAGGCTCTCGGAGGGATAAAAAACTTCCGGAAAGAAATGCCAGAGCCGCAAGGGTGGAATCAATTGATGGGAAGGAACAAATTTACCGGTTGCCAGCAAGGCCACCATAACTATGGACAGCAGGCTTAAGAGGATAACAATCCATAAACGGCTTATAAATTCTTTTTTCCTGAAGGTGCTGAAGGTGAATAAGGGCAAATACAGGAGCGCTCCAAAGCAGAAACCATTGAATATCAGGAATAGGAGTACCCAAGTGAGCAGGTTGGGCCGCAGGTTTAAAAAGAACCATCCGTCTTTCTCATGCAGAAGAACTTCTTGCGCCCCCCGTTCATCGGATTCCAGGGGTGTAAAGTACCCCTCCATTACGGCCGGGCTTCGCATCTGGAAGCGATAAACGGTATCATCCTGGGTCCAGCAAAATTCCCGCTGATGGCCCTCCTGAAAATCCGGTTGGTAATGGCGGTGGAAAATGTACAAGGACAAGGCAATACCGGCAAATACTACAAAAAGGAAACCGTTGAATACGGTAGGAGACAGTTTCATAATGAAAGGTTTGGTATAGTGAAATTACAAATATTTCGCACCGCTTGGGTAAACATTAGTGGCCCCGTTTTCATTTTTTCAGGGTATGGAACCACAACCTTCGATATACCCTTTTGGCTTACGCATTGACGAACCGGTGACCATGATAACCGATGTACTGGTAGCAGCCGTATGCTTTTACGCCTTTTTTAAACTTCGGCCATTGGCCAGTGAGAAACTGCACAATAGGCTACTGGTTTTTTTCGCCTTAATGGGTACGGCTACTTTTTTGGGCGGGGTGCTTGGTCATGGCTTTTTGTACACTACCGGCTTTTACGCCAAACTTCCGGGCTGGCTCATCAGTATGTTGGCCGTAAACTTTGTGGAGCGCGCCATGATCCGGTATTCCCGCGCTGCACTATCGCCAAAAACCATCCGTGTGCTTACCGTACTGAACTGGACAGAACTGATTGTTTTTGCGGCACTGGCTTTTGGAACACTCAACTTTCTGTACGTAGAAATACACTCTACCTACGGTTTTCTGGTGGTGGTTTTCACGCTTTGCGTGGTTAATTACCTGCGTGGTAACCGTACTCCCTTTGTATATTTTACCATGATAGCGGTAGCCATGATTTTTATTTGCTCGGTAATATTTGTGGCGCAGCTGGGCATTCACCGTTGGTTCAATCATGCTGACCTGGCCCATATTTTCATGGCCCTGGGAGCCTATTTCTTTTACCGTGCGGCCCGCTCCCTAATGCAGGGTGAGTACTAAATTTATTCCACGGTTATCTCGTACACCTCGCCCTTGATATCCCGCAAAGGAAAAGGGATGTCGTTCTGTTCAAAGGCCGGAATACCCCACCAGGCAGTATTGTGGAATTCCTGCGAAACTACCGGCACCATCTGGTTATCCGGAATGGTGGTCATGGAGGTATCCATTACACAAAAGGTACGCAACTGCTCTTTGGAAGGCCCCATCCGGTAAATGATTTTATGCGGTTGCCAATCAATCTGGTAATAATATATTTCGCCCATCATGCCATCGTGTGGGGTCATAGTTTTAGCGGTAAGTGCCTGGTAATCGTAATCCCAGCGGTGGTAGGTATATAGTTCATTGTTGAAGGAGCGGCTTTGCGCGCCAATAATAGGGCTGGAAGGATCATTGCAGGCCATATCCCAATTGGTGGCAGCCACCATAATTTCATCCTCGAAGCTTTCCTGTCCGGGAGGGTAGGGTGTGGAAGGGCCATAAGAAGTTTGTGGCCAGTAGGGTGAAGTTTTTAAAATTTCGATGTCTATTTCACTGTACGCCACCTGGGTTTTTCGTTCGCCCCCACTTTTTGGGCGGTAACCTACCTGGTCACAGCTACTGCGCTGGTTCCACTGTTCGTCACCCTGGTTGAGCAGCCAAAAGGCGCAGGTGAGTCCATTCCAAACCCGGTGGGGGCTTACAATTTTTGGGAAACGCACTTTAGCGGTGTACTTACCGTAGGTTAAGCCGATTCGCCCCTTAATACCTGAATTTTGTTTTTGCAATTGTTCCGCGCTTCCCCGGTTGATGAGGCTTATGAATTCTCCCTCGGGGTTGTAATCTACACTTCTGCAACCACATTTTTCAAAGCCTACCTCTGACTGTACACGTTGATCATCTGAAAAGGCCGATGCATTTTCACGGTATTGCTGGCGTGTATAGCCCTCACCGGTAACATCATAGGCCACCGGAATATTGTTCAGCCTAAAATCTCCCACCGGATCATGCGCATAAGGTTCAAAAAGCGCGTTCACATACAGCGCATCAGAAGCGTTGCAGTAGGACAGGGTATTGCTGCCCCGGCAACGGCTGCTGTCCTCCTCCTTACGGTAAAGCCCGGGCTCACCGTTAAAAGTAAGTTGGGCACTAAAGGCACTGTCGTTTTTCACTGACCATAGGTCCAGCAATTTATGATCAGCGTGCGAGTAATAGAAATAGGGATTTACACGGGCGTTGGTGTTGGGATCGGGTTTGGAAAGGTCCACCGCATATTCGGGTAATTTTTCCAATGATTCGGCCGTGGTCAGTATCACCATAACGCTGTAATTCCCCATTCTTGGATTCTGTTTCCAGCGGTTATTGACCGGTTCATTACCCCGTTCGAAATCTATAGCCCATAAAGCATCCTTTTTCAACTGTTTTTCCAGAGCAATGCCCTGCTGGCGGGCCTTTTCCTGAACTTGCTTATACCACTCGGGTGTACTGCGAATGCGGTTGATAAACTCTTCCAGGCGTTCTTCGGTGTAGGAAACCGGGGTAATATTTTCGCCAAAATAATCCTGAAGGTTGAGTGGGTTGCCCACTACTCTAAAGGAATCTTTTACCGCCAGGGTTTGCTTCTGTTTGACTGTGCCCAGGGGGCGAAAACCGCTGGCATCATGCCAGCTTCCGTAGAAATTGTGCACTGCAGCCGGATTGGGAATCTTCTTTTTATAGGAATCCGTCACAAACTCCCGGACCTTATAACTTTCGTTCTGGTAAACCACTTTATAATAGTAATCTACATCTGCACGCCCGGGGTTGTGTACCTCAAAAGATAGGTGAATGTAGGTGTGGTTGTCCGGTATGGTAATGCCGTTTACGTAAGCCGAGTCCAGGGATAGCTGTATTTGATTATCGGCAAAATCACTGGCTACCTCCAGGTTCTGAATCCGCTTAATGCCAACTTTGGGTGAAGAGGAGTTGTTTGGTTTTGAGCAGGATAACAGGAAGGTGGCCAGGGTGATGAATGAAAGGGTGAAGCGCATAGGTTCATTAAAATTGCCGAGCCCGAATATAATCATAATAAAAGGCCAGCGAGCAAACAATTCGGTGGCGATAAAGGTCTTACAAATATGTCACTGCTTCAATTCAATGATAAGGGCATTTACTGCGCTGCGGCCGATGTTTATATTGATCCGTGGAAACCGGTTAAAAGGGCTTTGATCACCCATGCTCATGCGGATCATGCCCGGTTCGGGCACGAGCATTACCTGTGCCATAGCGACTCGGCCCCGGTGATGCGGCACCGCCTGGGTAACAATATAAGTTTACAAACCGTGCATTACGGGGTTTCTACGAAACACAATGGCGTTGAATTTACTTTTTACCCGGCTGGCCATATTCCCGGTTCGGCTCAAATTAAAGTAGAATACCAGGGTGAAAGCTGGGTGGTAAGTGGCGATTACAAACTGGAAGACGATGGGCTTTCCACTCCTTTTGAGCCGGTGCAGTGCCAGCATTTCATTACTGAATCAACCTTTGGGCTACCGGTGTATGCCTGGGATGATCAGCGATCCGTATTCGAGGAGATCAACGCCTGGTGGCGGCAAAACCAAAGCGAGGGCCGCGTAAGTGTAATTGCCGGCTATTCGCTGGGTAAGGCGCAGCGCATTTTGCGGGGTGTGGATACTTCCATAGGAAAGATATTCACCCATGGTGCGGTGGAAAATACCAATGAGGTTTTAAGGGCACAGGGTTTGGAACTTCCCGAAACTATCCTGGTAAATCCGGAGCATAAAAAGGCCGATTTTAAGGGTGCCCTGGTGGTATGCCCTCCTTCAGCTATGGGCAGCACCTGGATGCGAAAATTTGCTCCTTACAGCACCGGGTTCTGCTCCGGATGGATGCGCTTGAGAGGTGCCCGCAGGCGCAGAGCAATGGACCGTGGCTTTATACTTTCTGACCATGCCGACTGGCCCGGTTTAAATAGAGCCGTGCAAGAAACCGGGGCGGAAAATATATATGTTACCCACGGGTATAAAGACATTTACGCACGCTGGCTGCGGGAAAGTATGGGTTTAAACGCTCAACCCGTGGATACCCTTTACGAAGACCAGGGGGAATCCGACAGTTCTGATTGATCAGGATTGTGAAAAATTCTCATCTTCACCAATGTAGCGGTTGGCATGCTGAGGGTCATCATACGGCAGAAATACCAGCTTATCTCCTTTCTGAAAAGAGGGAATATCCCTTAGAATAGGATAGGGGTCTTCATCGTCATCCAAACGGAAAAGAGGAATAACCCGCCCTTTTTGTTTTTTGATGATCTCATCGTAGGCTTCCTCGTTGGAACAGTCGTCAATGGTGGGTTTACCCTGTTGACGGATATATTGGGCAAGGGTTAGATAATCCACTTTTCCTTCAAAAAGAATGGCCTTTTCCAGCTTGAGATCTTTTAGCTCCAGCTCGTTTTTGCTGGCCAGGCGGAAGACATTTTCTTCACCAAATTCATCCTGGAACCACTTGCAGGCCAGCGCATTGATTTCGGTATTGGGGGTGAGTGCCAGCAATCGCCCGATGGAGGTTAAATCCAGTTCCTCGAATATGCGGTCGCCCACAATGTTGCCTTCGTACACTTCAAAACCCTGCTTGCGGGCCTCCTTGATGTTGGCGGAAGAAATATCCACCATCATCACCGGGATATTGCATTCGCGGATAATATCCGCGATAAAACGGGCTACTTCATTGGCCCCGGCTATCAGGTAACCCTTGGGTTCCTCACGCTCTACTTTCAGGGCTCGCGCCAGAGGCTTGGCCGTGGCTCCCTGTAACACCACCGTACCCACAATCACCAAAAAGGTAAGCGGTAATATTAGTTCGGCCTGGGCTGCGATAGCTGAATTTTCTGAATTGGTCATCAGTTGCAGTGAGAAAAGGGAAGCTACCGCGGCCGCCACAATACCCTTGGGTCCTACCCAGGACATAAACACTTTTTCGCGCCAGTTGAATTTTTTGTTGATAGTACTGATGAATACCGAAAGGGGACGGATGATGAGGATCACAATCAGGAAAAGAAAAATGCTCTCCCAACCCAGTTTCTGGATTTGTTCCATATCGATGCGGCTGGAAAGCAGTATAAAAAGTACGGAAATAAGGATCAGTGAAATATCCTCCTTAAAAGACAGTATTTTCTTGAAGTCATTTACCTTGATATTAGCCAGGATGATACCCATAAAAGTGGCGGCCATCAACCCCGCTTCCGGGTGTATCAACTCGGAAAAGGTAAAGGCAAAGATCACCAGCCCCAGCGTAAATACGTTGCGGAGAAATTCGGGCACCCGGTTTTTTTGCAATACATAACGCAGGAAAAAGGCGGCTACCGCTCCCACAAAAACCCCGGAAGCTACCGTAATGAAAAACTCTTTAAGAATATCGAAGGTAAAACCCTGCTCATGGCCGCCCCCGGATTGAATAAATTCATATACCAATACGGCAATGAGGGCCCCCAGGGGATCGATGAGAATACCTTCCCATTTCAATACGGTATTCACCCGCTCATTGGGGCGAACATTTCTCAGAATAGGCATGACCACCGTAGGTCCGGAAACAATAATCAGTGCACCGAATAAGAAGGCCAGAGAATAATTGAGCTCCAGCAGGTAATGCGCGGCCAGCCCACCCCCGATAAGCGTTATAATAGGCCCGAAAACCAGCAGGTTGCGAACGGTGCCTACGCGGTAGCGTATTTCGGAGAGCTTGAGCGTTAAACCACCTTCAAACAGGATTACACCCACCGAGATGGAAACAAAGGAAAACAGGAAATCTCCCGAAAAAATGGTATCCCCATCCAGTAATTTATCCCCGTAAGGAGTAAAATAAGTGGATAGTGGGCCCACCGCCAAGCCAATAATAATAAGGGGCAATATGGCCGGGATCTTTATTTTCCAGGCCAGCCATTGTGCTAATACGCTTAATACAAGAATGCTGGCTAATTCAATCATGGTGCTCTATTTCTCAGGCAAAAGATAAGGTTTAGTTGCCAATGAATAGAGCTTATAACCGAAAGCCTACAGGTGCTTGTTCACAAAGTTTTGAGAATACTGCCGGATGGCATTCCGCACCTCGGCAAACTTGGCCCTGGTGGCTTCTTCGGAACCTTTAAAGGAAGCCGGGTCTTCAAAGCTTTGATGCATTTTTTGGGCTTTGGTGGGGAACCAGGGGCAGTTTTCACGGGCATGGTCACAAACCGTAATCACAAAATCGAAATTCACATCCCGGTACTCATCAATGTGATTGGAGGTATGATGGCTAATGTCCACACCATCTTCCTTCATGGTGGCAATGGCATGGGGGTTTACCCCGTGTGTTTCAATTCCCGCACTGTACACTTTGGCCTTATCACCGGCCAGTTTTTGCAGGTAACCTTGCATGATTTGGCTGCGACAGGAATTACCGGTGCAGAGCACTAAAATATGTTTCATGTTTTTTTAAGGATTTTCCAGGCTCCGATAGCCAGGCTTGCCCCGGCTACAGGCCCGATCAGGTAAATGTAGAAATACGAAAAGTTGCCAGCCGCCAGGCTCGGCCCAAAAGTACGGGCCGGGTTCATGGAAGCCCCGGTTAAAGGGCCGCCCATGGCGGCTTCCAGGAATACCACCATACCGATGGAGAGGCCGGCAATAATGCCCTTTTCCTTCGCTCCGCTGCTCACAAAAATGATGACCAACATGAGGAAAAAGGTAAAGATACCCTCCAGCCATATCGCGGAAAGATCACTGCCGTAGGGCTGTGTTTCGCCCCAGGTTTGCACTTGGGGAAGAAGGGCACCTAGCGATAAACTGGCCAAAGCCGCCCCGCTTAATTGTGCCAAAACGTAGGGGGGTAACTTTTTCCAGCTAAAGCGGCCGCTCAGGGCGAAGGCAAAAGATACGGCCGGGTTGATGTGAGCACCTGAAATATCGCCCAGCCCGTAAATAACGGCTGATACCGTGGTGCCAAAAACGGCAGCAATACCCACCACTCCTAAAGCACCACCGGTCCATTCATCCACCATAACGGAGCCCGCCCCGAAAAACACCAGGGTAAAAGTGCCGATCAATTCGGCCGTAAAAGTGCGCAGGTTCCAGTCCATTAGCAGCAACCTGAACCAGGTTCGCAACAGGCTTCACCAAACTCAGCCAGTGCCACTTTGGGTTTTACCGCCATTTCCGGTGTGCAACAGGCGGATGTGTCTTCCAAGGCATAGCGAGGGTCGTTAAACTCCGTATCGGCATGCCGGTAATACACCTCCCACTGGTGTCCGTCCGGGTCGGTAGCCCAAAACTTATCCTGCAGTGCATAACAGCAGGCGGTACCGATTTCTTCCAATGAAACCAAATTGTGCTGGCGTGCTTCTTCCAATTTTTCCAGCATAACATCGCGGCTTTCCACTTCAAAGCCCAAATGTCCGTACCCGGCATTCACTCTTTCGGGGTTTTGGATGAAGGAAATAATCAGCGAAGGTTCTTCCAGGGTAAACCGGGCGTAGGCGGGTTTAACTTTATCAGCTGGCTGTCCAAAAAACTTTTGGTAAAAATCCAGGCTTTTTTCGAGTTGGCTCACGTACAGTGAAACGTGCATTCGGGGATAATTTTTCATAGTATCTGGGAATTAATGTTGATTATTTTATGGTTTAGGGCGTTAGCCTGGCTTTAGCAAAAATGCTTTGTAGCTCCTCATCTACCGGGAAGGGCTTTAAAGGAGGAACGTTGGACCCTCCGGGGTTTCCTACCGGAATTTTTCCCACAAAGGATTTTACTCCGCCAAAGATCAGGCGAGGTATTTGTCCCAGTACTTCCCTACTGCTTTTTATTCTGAAACCGAATTGCAGCATTTTCCAATGCACCAGGCTATGGGTGTATGGATATTTTTGACCCATGATGTGCGCCCGTTCCAGGTGGTTCCAGGCAGCTTTCAGGTTTCTCTGCGAGTACTCTTCATGGTACCGCTGTAATTCAGTATGGTAGTAAGGTTTGAGTCCTTCGGGCATGGAGGTATTAAATTTCATAGAGACTTCTTTACAGTTCGATACTTCGTCTATTTATCGCATTATTACGATGTTGTGGGTCAAAAAAACTCAGCAGCAATTCAGTTTATCGGTATAGTGGCTAAACAAGGTGGATAGCTTTTGCTCCACGTCCTTCCAGGTTTCCGGGTTAATGCAGTAACACATGGAGGTTCCCTCCACTGTTCCCTGCAGCAAGCCTATGTTTTTCAACTCCTTTAAGTGTTGAGATATGGTGGCCTGCGCTAAACCGAGCTCCTGCACCAGGTCACTGTTAATACATTGGTTGGCCTTTAAAAGGTGCTGCAAAATGGCAATGCGGGCCGGGTGCCCCAAAACGCGGGCAATGGTGGCTATTTCATTTTGCTCTTCCGTAAAAAGCTGTGACTTGGTAACGCCCATATCTTTTTGTTCATTGCAATATTACGATCAAAGAGAAGAATCTCCAAATGCTTTTGAACTTTTTTAGAACAAAAGTTTTATGCTTGCACTAAATCTCAGGTATGAAAGTATATACACGCAAGGGTGATGCGGGTGAAACCTCGCTGATCGGTGGAAAGCGGGTTAAGAAGTATCACGTGCGCATTGAGGCCTACGGCACGGTGGACGAACTGAACAGTTTTATAGGTTTGATACGTGACTCAGCCGAAGCCTCGGACCAGGACGATTTGCTGCTCGAAATTCAGAATCGTTTGTTTACCATCGGTTCGGAACTGGCCAGCGACCCGGCCTCCAAAATGGAGATTCCCAAACTCACGGCACAGGATATTGAAAAACTGGAAAAGGCCATCGACCACATGGATGAACATTTGGAACCCCTGCGCAATTTTATATTGCCGGGTGGCGACCGGACCGCCTCCCATTGCCACGTGGCCCGTTGCGTATGCCGCAGGGCCGAACGTAGGGTGGTGGCGCTCAATGAAGAAACGGAAACGGACCCTAAAATAAAGGAATACCTGAACCGTTTAAGCGATTACCTGTTTGTACTGGCGCGTTATTATACGAAGCAGCACGGGGGTGAAGAAACGCTTTGGAAAACAAGAGCTTAGGAATACCCGAAAAATTTTTGTACCCTATTGTATAAGAGCGGTAAAAAATTATTTTTGCAAAAAATTAAATAGGCAGATATGTATTGGACATTAGAATTGGCAAGTTACCTGAGTGACGCTCCCTGGCCTGCAACCAAGGATGAGCTTATCGATTATGCCATTCGTACCGGTGCACCTTTAGAGGTTGTGGAAAACCTGCAGGCGATTGAAGACGATGAAGACGAAGCCTATGAAACCATCCAGGAAATCTGGCCCGATTACCCCTCGGAAGAAGACTTCCTCTGGAATGAGGATGAATATTAAAAGAACGTTAATTATCTTATAAAAAAGCCCTCAATTGTTGAAATTGAGGGCTTTTTATTTTCTGGAAACCAGAAGTATAGAAAGTTTAACGCAATAAAAATATTCTGTTATAGTTTTATCTCAGAGTATTTTTCTTCTTTTGCGAATTCTTAAATCTTAACCTAATTTCAATGAAAGAGCTCGGACTGTTTTTCTCTTTGCTGGTTGGTATTTCACTAAGTGCTCAGGATGTTTTATCTCAATATGAGGGTCTGGTTGATCCCGTTACCGGTGATTTCAACTGGTCAGAGAATGTGATATCCATAAGTAGCAATAATGGGCGGTCTTACCCGATACGCCTTTCCTATAATCCGAATATTCGCAATAATCAGGCAGCCTCGTGGGTAGGCTTGGGTTGGAGCCTGAATACCGGTGAAATAAGCCGTAGTGTAGTAGGTTTTCCAGACGATGGGAAGGGCTACGTACAAACGGAAAAAAAGATTTGTAGTGGTTGTTCGATTCCCGATGAACAAACCGAAGGATATGGTCCTATGTATTGGAAATCCAACCCTCAGAGCTCTATTTCCACTTCTGACGTGATTTTTTCCTCCTTCGACCCCTATCAGCCCTCGGTTATTTATCCTGCCCTGGATCAATTCCAAGTAAGCTCATCTTTACTGAATGGTTCTATGAAATTAGCCCGGTATTGGAGTAATGGATATACCCAGGATCCTCAGCCTCCGGGAGCTACAATTTCTAATCCAAATTTTAATGATCCCCGCATTAACACCGTAGCTATCAAGAATTTTGAAAAGAAGGTAAGTGGAAACACTGAAACGCACAAATGCGTAACAACCGGCCCCGGCAAAGATGAAAACCTTACCATATTTCAATTGGAGAATGACCCTCTTCGAAATAATTACATAGCCTACTTCACTAAAAATAAAGTTGCTACCGACCCCAACCTTGATGATAAGGGCTACCTTAAGTACGAAGCAAATCCTGATTTTACTCTATTATCTAATGATGCTATAGTAGGCTTTACCGTTTTTACCGAAGATGGTACCCGCTTACACTACTCATTACCGGTAATTGAGAAAAGCAGCATCAATTACACGGTAAAGCTGGACAATAACGGCAATTTACTAACTCAATCGGACACGGTTAGCCTGATTGAAAAAACTACGCCTTATGCCGTGGCCTGGAAATTAACCGCTGTAACCGGGGCCAATTATGAAGATAGTAATGGGAATATGTTGCCGGATGATGGAGATAAAGGTTATTGGCTACGGTTTCATTACAGCCAGTGGATGGACGTAGAAGAGCGCAGCCCCATTTTCGATTTTAACAACGGGGTGGGGCCACATTACAATGTCAATAACGAGGTGCCACGTTATCCATTTACGGCCAATGTTCATATTGCGGTCAAAGAACAATTTTACCTGGATAAAATTGAAACAGATCGGGAGTTACTGGTTTTCTATAAGGGAATACGTGAGGACGAATTCAGCAATGAGCCCGGCAATACCGGGGGATTAACCAAAAAAATACCCGCCCTTAAGCTGGATAAAATTGTGCGGTATTATAAACCCGGAACCAGTATTGATAAGGTGAACCCGGTGGCCCAGGTTAATGGTGCTTTTAGTCACTTAAACGGTAGTTCCACTTCCTATCGTAATAATACCTTTATGACCGAGGATTTTGATCCCTTGGAAAATACGGCCAATATCCTGGAAGGTGTTGAATTCAATTTCAATTATTCCCTGGCCGGTCTTTACGTGGCGAATATTACCAACATAGGCTCCTGGCCTTCCCAGTTTTCAAGCTTCAGCAGCTCTTCCATACCGGTTATTTACCAGGAGCCCAGTGCAACCGGTACCAATGGTAAATTGACGCTTCTATCGGTAAAGCAATACAACCAGGGTTATGCGGATATTTTTGATCCGTATGTATTTGGATATACGGATGGTATAACGTTCAACAACCCTAACCATAAACTAAAAAATTACGATTACCTGGGGTACTATACACCCATGTCATCCCATCGTAGGCAATTGCGTTACAATACTTTTGTAGAAGATACCACCAAAGCCGGTACCTGGGCATTGCGGAATATAAGCTACCCCAACGGAACCTTTTTGGAAGTAGATTATTCCTTTGATCGTTACGAGTATCAGCACAAGTCCTACAACCGAAATAAAAAAATTGTCCCTCTGTTGAACTTTGACAGAACAAGCTACACTTTATTCCATAGTAGTGGAAAAGGCTCAATAACTATGGATCCGGAAATGTCATCTCCTAATGACGTGGTTTTTTTAGAGCAAAAACTGGGAAGGTCGGTTGAATTCAGAGCAAGCTTCAAACAAGTGCATAAATGCTATGTGAGCAATAATAGTTCTTCGGATTTCACGGCTTATGGAACCAGGCGAAACCTCAGTTCCATAAATCTTACCATTAGTACGGACGCCCAAACCGGTTTTATTAATTCCATTACGGCCGATTTGTTTGCACCTCAAAGTGTTTACGACAAGTGTGACGAAGATCCCGATTTTGTAGGTTCTGATCCGGAAAAAGTATACGCTGCCTACTTTGAAGTTACCGACAATAAGAATTTCACCGGAAGTACGCGGGTAAATCGCTTGAGGGTTAGTGAAACCAATGGAAGTGCCAGCTCTTACGAGCTCAAATTCGGATATTCCAAGGGAACCGCAACCGGTAATTTCAACAACGTTTATCTCACTCCACAGGGAAGAGTAAGTTTCGGGAGCATTAATAACCCGGTAAACTCAGTGCCCTTTAATGTACTATATGATAAAGTTTCCATAATCAAAAAAGGTCTGGACGGATCTGACATGAGTAAGAGTATTTTGAGTTTCAGGGTGCAGGATCCCTTAACCGCCCACGAGGAAACCAAGCACACCGCTCTGACCAAGTGCTATGTATCCTCAAGTTATTTGGATCTTTCCCTGGCTACTTTATGGAGAATGTTACATCATGAAGACTTTGATGAAGCCTATATACCCGGCCTGGTTGAATGTGCCGTAAGGAGTTATGTAATTGATTATTGGTATCCGGCAGCCACCGCACCTTTAAAGAGTGCTTATGATACGGGTGACTGGGAAACGGTAGCTTCCTACTTGCCGGGTATTGCACTGCAAAATCTTGCCGGGAACAGTTGCTGTACCAATGGTGAAGGAACACTCAGATGCACCCAAAGCACAGCAGTGGAATGTGATAATAAAATAGTACGCCCGGTGGACCCTGTTAATCCTGAGCGGTACAAGTTTTATTCAGATGCCCATATTCCTAAGGATTATACCATTACTAAACAGGTACAAGTCAATAATAAGCTGAATATTTTAGGGAAGCCATTAAGTGTAAAGACCTACGACCAGGATGGAAACCTCATACTGAGCACCGAGTATATATACGATATAAAAGCCTTCAACCAAAGTCTTTACCGGTGTAAGTTTGGAGAAAGTTCGGTGGTAGCTCAACCTTCCACCGGTGTGCTCTCTGAGTTTATTACCAATTATTACGAGTATTACTATTACCCAAAGCGTAAGGTGACCCTTTCCAAAGGACTGGAATACGTGGAGGAAATCGTGCTGTTTGATCCTAATACCGGAAAACCGTCTGTGATTAACTACCTGGACCCTACCAAGGGCTTACAGCAAGAGGTGAAAAGTTATCCCGGGCAAAGTACCGGTGCTTGGGGTGGGCAGGCCAAAGCATTAACAATGATTGCACGCGATCATGAACCGGGTGTAGTGCCCCGGCAAATCATCTGGAGGCCCGCCACCATTAATTCAATCAACACCAGCCCTTCCGATCCTTTTGCAACCACAGTAACCAAGTTTAACCCTGCCCAGGAAGTCACAGAACACCCTAAAGGCAAAAACATTATTCAACCTCTTGATGGTGTAGAGCAGGCTTTGTATGGTCTGGAATTGTATTCCTACAGCAATGAGCCGATTGGGAACTTTAATAAGTTTAATGCCCATAAAACCATCCCGGAATACAGCCTGCAATCGCCTGATAATTATATCCGGGTATCTTTTGACGATGTTACTTCTTCATACCTATATACTCCGGAAACTGAACCGGCAGAATTCACCGGTGTACCGGTGCGCACCGTTTCGCAACAGCAAGTATCTTCCAATTGGCATAATGTAGGCGAAAGCAGGATTACTTATATGCGGGAGGATAACCGGGTGCTGGAAGCGCATAATGTTACCACCAATGTATATGCTTCCAACCTGTACCGTTTAAATTCACCCTGGTTAATGGCCCAGGTTGAAAACTGCCGTTTGGGAAGCTTTACCGCCAGTGGTTTTGAAGACCAGCAGGCAGGCAACCCTTTCTTTGAAGGCAAACTCTCCGGTTCATCCACGCGCGTGGAAGCGTCCGCGGTTGAGTTGGTTACGATGCCTGAAGCGCATACCGGAAAATACGTATGCCGGCTGGAGAGCAGTTCTCCCGAGGTTGGTTTTCGCACGGATCCCTTAGATGCCGGAGGGGTTCTGGAGCCGGGCAGGGTTTACCTGGCCAGTGTTTGGGTGAACAATACCTATTCAGGCAATCCGGGTATAGAGGTGGTATTGAACGGATCGATTGACGGAGGAACAACTGAATACGATCAACAATGGGCGAAAGGGGTCACAGATCCTGAAAACCTGGTAATTGGTAACTGGACCCTGGTGGAACTGGAATTTGAAGTCCCTGAAAATTATACCCCTAATAATCCCTCAGGAGCCGGTGACGTACATAATGAACTGAGCATAAAACTAAAACATGGTACCGGTGTGGCCTACTTTGACGATTTCCGCTTTCACCCCGTGAATGTGGGTATGGAGGTAGTAATTAAAGATGAGGTAACAGGGCGTACAAACTATGTTCTGGATGCCAATAATAGGTTTACCAAAAACATTTACGATGCCGCTGGCCGTGTGATTGAAGTAAAAAGAGAATCGGTTCACGGAATATATACCCAACAAAAAACCACCTTTAACCACTAAGCCATGAAGTTTAAAAAAACAATATTTCTATTAGCCTTTTTCATGCCGCTTATTTGCTATCCTGCGAGCAGCAATACGGTAGAATGGAATAGTTTCAACAGCATCAATAAAATAAGCGAGGGGTATTTAAAAACCGTGGAAACCGGCTGGGCCAATAACCTGGCCAGCTCCGAGGCTTATTCATTGAATAACAATTTTTGCCTCAATATCGATTTAACCCAGGTGGGCTGGGAAAGCAACCTCACTTTTAGGGTAGGTATGGATGCCGGTGGGGTTGAAGACATTGCGCAGGCGGCCTTTTTGATGGAATTTACGGAGTTTAACCTGTATATTGATGATGGTGATCAAGGCCTGAACTTTAGCCTGAGTGAAAGCAGCCAATTACGACTGGAGTACCATTCCGGAACCCTGAAGTTGTTCGATGAAAGCCTGGTACTCCTGTATTCTGAAAACATTGCAAGTTGGGGGGGTACCACCAAAATATACCTGTCTATTTACAATGATGAAGCCTTTGTGCCGGTGGCTTTTTCCTTTTGCCAGTCCTCCGTTTCAACCGGTGGGGCCAACCCCCCTGCGGCTTTGTTTGAGTGCAGTAACCTGGCTAATGAGAAATACGTGCGCCAGGAGATATACTCTCCGGACGATGAACTCTTATCAGACGCGGTGGAGATCCGGAATAACTTTGGCCAAACCCTGCAAACACAATCCCGTGAATTTGCTCAAAACAAGGTTTTAGCCAAGGCCCTGGTTCAGGACCGCTACGGCCGCCCTGCCCTGGAAACCTTCCAGGCTCCGTTAACGGGTACCGACTTTTGCTACGATCAAAACTTCATCACAGCACCCACGGCCGGTTTGTTGGAAGGGTCTATCGAAGATATTTACGACTATAATTTTTTCGACCTTAAAGACAGCGATAACCCACAGTTAGGCGAAGAAAACAACCCTTATTCTGTATCACCCTACTCTACCCTGGGGGCTTACTATTCCGGTTCCAGCACTCCGCACTTCTCCAATACAACCTATCCTTATGCCAGGGTACATTATACCGATGACTTGTTACAGGAACAGATTTCCGTAAGCGGTACGGACGAAACATTCAAAGCCGGTGGAGGCCACCAGGCCTATAATTTTCTTACCGTGGCTGGTTCGGAGTTGCAATATGTATATGGAGTTTTAGGGTCGTATATGACCGATGGGGCCGGAAACCAGATCAACAACTGGAATTTGAATCTTTTTAAATCCATACAGCTCGATGCCAACGGGAATACCCTGATCAGTTATACCAATTCCGATGATCAGGTGGTGGCTACTTGCTACAGCGGTAATGGTGGCCAGTGCCTGGCCCAGGAATCTTCCGTTCCTTTAAAGGAAGGGGTGCAACAAGCCATTCATATCCCCGATGGAAAAAACGGGAAACTGAAAATCAATTATCCTGATCCTGGAGGTTGGTACCAGAATTATACCACCAATGATGTGTATTGTGTGGATTGTTTCGATATTCAGATTTATGATATCCTAAAACAAAAAACCCTGGAGCAGGGCACTGATTTTACCATTGATTTTAACAGCACGGTGGACAATCGCATATACGACATCACCTTTTACGGAAACTATGTTAATGGGGAGCAGTTGTTGGGGATAAGCTATAACCTGACTGAACGGGCCTATGATGTATTTTTTGAATTTGTACAGTATCATTGGATAAACCTGGACCCGGAAATCCAATACGAACTGGAGTATCACGACTGGACCCTCAACTTTTACGATACCCGTGGTAATCTCACCAAAAAAGTTCAACCGGAAGGCGTAAACTGTGACTATAATGCCACCAATAGCTTTTACAAGAGAGGCTCTAAACACATGGTTGCTGTAAACCGCACCTCTTCCAGTGTGTTGTATTCCATTAAAATAAACGCCCTGCCCAATAATACCAATGAACTAAAAATGGGCTTATACCCCAACGGGGTGTACCCGTACAAGCCGGAATATATAATTGGCGATGCCGTTAACAGTTGGTATGAAGAGCCTGAGCTCACCGGCCCGGGTGGTGAAGGCGGTGGAGGAAGTGGCGGGGAGTCTGAACCCGCCAGCGTGGAACACGCCATGCCTACCATGCACCACCTCTTGAACAATGAGGAAGAAATGTCGGAAGAGTTAAGCCAATACCTGTCTTTTGGTAAGAATGGTGGCGACAACCCTAAATCGCCATTTATCGGTATCCCCGATCAACCACCACCCACGGAATACATGGATAAATTGTTGGATCACATGCGGTATGAGTTCCAGATAAAGATTTCAGGGGTTACCCCGGTTGGCAATGAAGTGGTTTTGGAAACCTATGATTGCCGGATTGATGTGTATGACTACACCTATGTTACCCAGGTGATGGACGATGGGCAAACGTACCCAAGCTGGGAATATTACCTTACCAGTAAATACGTAGTAAAAATGCGCAAATCCGGAAGCGGCTACAGTTTAAATAGTGATGGTTTATTTCCCAACGGGCCGGTTCAAAATAGCCTGTACTCGTTATTGAGAGATGATTATACTCTTAGCGGAAGTGAGTTGACCAATTATAAAAATATAGTGGTACGTGCGGGCAATACCTATAAGTTTGAAAAACCCAGGCAAAGTTGTGAGACTTGTGCCGGTACCATTTATGCCAGCGGAGCTTACGAAACAAACCCCCCTATGCCGGCCATGGAGTTTTTCAACCAGTTTAACTTTATTGGTGATGTAAGCTATGAGTTCTCCTCCACACCCGATGATATTGAGCACAAAACCTTGCAGGAGGAGTACACCTATGACCTTAAAAATCAGCTCATACAGTCTGACCTGCCCGATGCCGGTGTGGCACAAATGGTGTACTCAACGGATGGCAAGCTGAAATTTACCCAAAATGCCCAACAGGCATTGGACGATGAGTTTGCTTACGTAATTTACGATCACAGCCGCAGGCCGCTGGAAAAAGGGGTGTATCGCAACAATCCCGCCCAGTACCCCCCGGGAGCTACTTTGGTAAACGTGGATTTTAGCCTGGAAGCCCCGGCACCGGGAGGGAATACCAATGTACATGACCTCAAGGATTTGAAAGATGGGATTAACGATGACAACTGTTTTGAACGGCAGTATTTTCAGTACGATACCAAAGCCAACGACTTACCAACCTCGGTAATAGCGGATTTTAAACAGCAGTATTTAAGAGGCCGCGTTTCCAAATCGTGGAACGACTATGCCATAACCTGGTACAGCTATACCCACGATGGTAACATAGAGTGGCAGATAACCGAAACGACCGACCTGGGTATTAAAACCCTCCGCTATCATTACGATAAGATCGGGAAACTCATTGCCGTGGACTACAATGAACTGGAAACCGACAATGACTTTTACATAAAGTATAATTTTGATGCCAACCAACGTTTAACCTCCGTGTATGCCAGTGATGATCCGGTACTGCGCTTTAAACCCATCGTACAATATGAGTACGACCTGCTGGGCAACCTCGTACGCAAGGAAATGGGTAACGGCTTGCAGGGCGTAGATATAAGCTACACCGCCAGCGGAGCCGTAAAAGCCCTGAATAACGGCCACCAGCCCGATAAAGACCGGGGCGGGGATGGCCTGGACATCAGCAGCACCTTTTTTAAAGACCTGTATGCCGAAACCCTCAGTTATTACGATGGTGATTTTAAACAGGAAGAAAGCTGGCTACAAACCGATGACCACACAGCCAACCGCTATGACGGGCTGGTAAAGGGAGTGACCTGGAGCCATTCCGATGACGTGGGCCTGCCCCATGATGCGGGCGACCGCCCTTCCTACCAATTATCCTACGATTACCGCGGGCAAATGGCTACGGCCGACTTTGGAAATACCACGGCCGGCTCCCTTAACGCTACGGCCGGTACCAGTGGAGCCGCACCGGTTTTCACCAGTGCCGCCAATCAAAATTTCAGGGTACAAAGCACCTACGACCGCAATGGCAACATTGAAACCCTGTTGCGCAGGGCCTACGGTACCGCTAACCTGATGGACAACCTGGATTACCAGTATGCGGTGGATGGCAACGGTGACCTCAACTCCAACGAGCTTTTGTATGTGGATGATGCCAGCACCTCCAATAGCTGGGCCAATGAAATAACCGACCAGGCCAATGGTAATTATACCTACGATGCCCTGGGACGCCTGGTGAAGGATACGGACCGTGATGTGTACCTCACCTACAACAGCATGGGGCTGGTGAGCCGGGTGCAGAATGCCGCCCAAACCCTGAACCGCCAGGTGAATATTTACAACGAAAAAGGGCAGGCCGTAACCCAAAAATATTACAACGGCTCGGGAGTACTGCAAAAAACCGTGTATCGGGTGTACGATGCCTCCGGCCGCCCCCTGGCGGAATACGAGGAAGGTACCACGGCTCCTGAACTGAAGGAAACCTTTGTACACGGCATAGAGCGCGTAGCTACCGTGCAACACGGAGGGAGTGCCCTGGAACACCAGTACGAGATAAAAGACCACATTGGCAACGTACGGGCCGTATTCAAGGCGGAGGAGCAAAGCATAGTACACTCCCAACTGGTGAATACGCTGGACGGTTGGCGGCTCCGGGGCAATACCACCGCCTCCTATACCTCCGGTGACGGTTACCTGAAATTACAGGGTAGCGGTATAAGCGGGGGTACCGGTATTTTTGATGTATTTACCGTGGTGCCCGGCAGGCGTTATACCATTAAAGTACAGCTCAACGATATTGAGGCTACCGATTTTCGCATAGCCGTAATGAGCCAGGCCAACCCCGGGGTAGGGCTGGTGTATGAAGATTTTGAGAACCCCGGCTGGTACGAGCTGCCCTTTTACAACGATGCCAGTACCTCCCTGGCGGTGCACTTTTTTATACCGGGCGATAATGCGGTGAACAACCCCTACATTGTACTCAGTGAAGCCGCCCTGAGTGAAGATGAACTGCAGGTGCTGAGCTATACCGATTACTACCCCTTTGGCAGCCCCATGCCCGGCAGGCGTTACCAGAGCTCCGGCCTGGATGCCGAACACGGTTACTCCGGTGATTACTCTCGCGAAAATGCCGATTTGCAGTGGAACGAATTTCAGTACCGCAATTACGATGCGCGCCTGGGCCGCTGGCTGAGCCCCGACCCGGCCCGGCAGTACGCCAGCCCTTACGTGGGGATGGGGAATAACCCCATTAGCGTGTACGACCCTACCGGTTTGTATGGCTATTACAATAATCAAGGAGATTACAAGTGGTTTGATGACATGACCGATGCCGAATTTGTTGCCGATGGTACAACCTGGACACTGGTTTCGGAGCACATCGGGGTATTTGAGCAGATTGTATCCGAAAAAGGCAGTATGGCCGAAGAGTGGTATTATGATTCCTTTGAGGATTATAAGCCCGATGTTAAGAGCTTGATTGGATATGAAAATGACGCTATATCCGCTCTGGTAGCCATTAATGATGCTTTAGTGGCTCCACAGGCTTTTGGGGCTCATAGTCAGGGGATGAACCCCAAGGAATACCATGCCGTATTGGATTTAGTGAATACACACGAACAAATATTTGATGAACGTGCAGCCGCCTTTAATAAGTTACTTGCTGAAGGAAGTGTCAAACTTACGCCTCCGGCATTAGCTAGTGGAAGGGTAGAATCAGTTCCCATATTTTTTGATCTTTTAAGTGGAGGCTTCTATCAAGTCAAAAAAGGAGTACCTTTCCTACTAAATTCATCTTCAAAAGCACCTCGGCAAGTTACGCCAGGAATAATAAATATGTCAGGCCAGTATATTGATGATTTAGGCAGGGTTCAACCTTGGAATGCATATTACGATGAATTTGGAAGACTTGTTGAAAGAACTGACTGGAATGCAGCAAACAAGGTTCATAACATTGATGCGGTTCATCATCACGTATACGAATACTTACCTAAGGGTCAGGTGAGAAGTATTGATCATATACCAGGTGTTGGTCCAAATACGAACTGGTAAAGCCTAATAAAGATGGAAAACGTTGTTGAAATACTTGAAATGCCATATAAAATATCCAGTGTTGTTTTAGAAAACTTCACGAGTCCCGAATACTTTATTGTCATAAATATTTATAGGGTACTGAACAGAACGGATGCGTACAGTATTGTATTTAATGAAGTATCAAATTTAAACATTAGCTCTAGTGAGTACACCTATTCTGATGAGTCGGCAATAACAATTGAAGATATATCAAGTCGGCAAATGGAGAACGTTACCTACAAGGTGGCGATTTCTGAGGATGTAATGTCTTTCTATTGTAAAAGCGTACACCTATTCAACGATTGAAAGTTTGAATTTTGTGATATTATTCTTAATAGGTTATCTAAGGTAGCAAGGAAAATCTCGGAATGACATAATAGAAAGCGCAACAAGACCTGAACGAGCGGATTTAGGTTCTTAAAGAATTAATTAATGATACTCCTCGCGGAATACAATGAAGAGGGAAGTTTGGTTGTTGAGGCTTTTAACTGTGCTGAAACCATGGAACTAATTGATAGAATAGGCAGTTTATTGCAAAACCGCAGCATTAACCCTGAACGGAAAGGTACTGTAGGCTAAAATTCAAATAGTTTTGGATAAAGTAAGAAATATAGACTGGTTTAAAAAGGTAATGGCCCCAACCCTCAAAGATTATGAAATTGAGTATAGGTATTATAAAGATGGAGATTTTGGTTCTCTCAATCAGGTTATATTTAATTCACCAAGGCAAGGAGGAGGGGTGGATTTTTGGAGCTTAGGCTGGCTAGGAATAGACTTGTACAGTTATGAGCAAGAAAAAACATTGCTTAACATACTTTTAGAGCCTGATCATCAAAAAGAAAAGGACGAGGCACTAAAGAGGTTACAAGAACTACTTTAGAGTGCTAGAAAGAGATGTTTTATCTTAATCTAAGCTTTGAATAACCTTTTATAAATATTGTAGTTTTCTGTGTCGAAGCAAATAAAGAGTACTTGCTTTATGTTCTTAGACCTCATTGAAAAATCTGTCAAAGCGTTGAAGGCAATCTTTGAAGCTATAGGTTTAGGAAAGCCATATCTTCCTGTGCTAATGTTGGGAAATGAAACTGTTCTTACCTGGTTTTGCTCAGCCAAAAGAAGACTGTTTGTATAAGTTTTATAGAGAAGCTCTTGTTCATTTCTAATACCGCCCATCCAAACAGGACCCACTGCGTGTATGACAAATTTTGCTGGAAGATTACCTGCGGTTGTAATAACGGCTTGTCCAGCTTTACAACTACCTTGCTTATTTCGTATTTTTTGGCAATCTTCTAGAAGAGTTTTACCACCAGCTCTGTGAATTGCACCGTCAACTCCACTACCACCTAATAGTGAAGAATTTGCAGCATTAACAATAGCATCAACATGAATGATTGTGATATCACCCTGATAAACTTTAATATCCATATTGTGAAATTAGTCTGTAATTAAGTTAGCTAGAAATTTTGACAAAAAAACAAAAAGTTACCATTGTGCTAATGGACCTTAAGGCCTTTGCCTCCCCGCCCGGCAATACGCCAGCCCTTACGTAGTGATGGGGAATAACCCCATTAGCGTGTACGACCCCACTGGTTTGTGGGGGTATAAAAACGTAGAAACTGGGGAAATGGTGTGGATTAATAATGTACGGGGGTATGACGAAATAAATATTGATGGAGAGGTTTATGAGTTGGTGGCCAAAACCCTGCAAGAGTTTGGGGAAGTATATGGTAGTTCAGATTTTGATATCTCGGTAGCAGAGGATGTGTCCTTTGTGGACGGGGAAATACATGCGGGTAGCCTACGAGTATTAAAAGAAGATCAGATCAAATTCGATCCGGAGGATTTGGGCCATAATCCCATAGGTGCTCCTGGTGTTTTACAGGATATTGATATAAGAGGCAGCTCGGTATTTAAATTATTCAAAGCCAGCACCTGGAAAAATGCCTGGAGGGCGGCAAAAGATCTCCCACGCCAAGGCAAAAAAGTCATATCTTCCGTAAAATCTCTTTTGAGTAAGGGGGATGATGCTGCTAGGGGGGGACTTTCAAACTCTCAAGCTAGGGCTTGGTCTAGTGAACAGTTTAAAAGTATTAATACGAATGTTAAACCTACCCAAGCTAATGCTAGAAGTGTAGTAAATCAAAGGAATAGCCTAAAACAACAAGCTCGAGATTTAATGTCTGATAGAAAGGCTGCAGCTCAGCTAGATAAGGATTACCCTATTCAGAATTACGATTATTACTATAATAAATATTCTAATCAGGGTTATTCAGGAGAGGTTTTATATCAAAGAATTATTCAGGGGGGTAAAACTCCGAATGCAGGTGTTAATCAAAAATTTGAGATTGACCCATGATATTGAGAATTTATGGATAAGGAAAATTTATTGCAGGCTAATCTTGAGTGGGTTCAACAAGTTGAAGACCGTAAGTTTTTTCGAACAGAATATAATGGAGAAAAGCTTTTGCTTAGGTTAAATGACTTTCCTGAAGAACCTCTTTACAGTGTTATTGGGGAGAGTAGTTTTGATTTAGATGATAAACCTGAAACATGGCTTATTAGATACCTTGATGAACAATAGTATTTAATTCAAAAGCGAGGTTATTCCTCGCTTTTTCTTCATTTAGTTCAAAAAACAAGTCTCCCTTCTAGGCGTAGTAGGATACTACGCCTTAATATTTAAATGACCTAAGCATCACTTAAAGTGAAGAACCCAGGATCAGGTATGATCGCTCCGTAATAAGCTTTTTAAGATATGTAGCTCGCCTTGCCGTTATTGGTTCACTTAAAATGCTCTTTAGCAGTTACCGGGCTTTGCAGTGCTTACCTCGGCCAAAGCGAACCCACGAAAAAAAATTCTTTGGCCATATAATAAATCCGTGTAAAGTTTCGCAGGGAGACTTATTTTAGAAGCATGTATCGAAGGCTTATCCCTCTGCTTTTTGTGTTGTGCCTACCGGCCCGGGCCCAAAACCTGAATTCATGGGAGTTGCAGGGCGAATACGGCTTCCTTTTCCTGCATAGTGAAGAGGTGAGGCCCATCGGACAGTCCTACCCATTCGGGCTGGGCCTGAGCTATTCACGCTGGATGTTGAAGGAAAAAAACTGGAAGAACTGCCATTGTTATCCCCGCTGGGGAATAAGCCTGAACTATCATAATTACGACAACGCGGAGATACTGGGCTGGGGTCTGCCACTCTACGGTTTCCTGGAGCCACAATACCGCTTGTTCGGTAATTTCTTTTTCACTTTACGCGGTGGGGCCGGTTACACCTGGTTATCCAACCCCTATGACAGCGAAACCAACCCTTTGAATGTCTCCTACAGTTTGCCGCTTACCCCCTTTGTGATGTTGGGTACCGGTTTTTCGTGGCATTTGAATCCGCATTGGCGGGTGGGTGCCCAGTTGCGGTACAGCCATGCCTCTAACGGGGGCCTCCAGCAACCCAATAAGGGACTTAACTATCCCACAGTTGCAATGGGTGTGGACTACAGCGTGAAAGCGGCCGATTTCAAGCCCAGGACTAAGGCCCCGGTAGCCCGGGAGGATATGAGGGAAAGCCTGAGCCTTTCGGCCTTTGCAGCGGGTAAGGCCATTGACTCTACCCGCGTTACCTATGCGGTACCGGGCCTGGAACTTAAATACTCCCGCCAGGTAGGTCGGGTATCGGCCCTGGTAGGAGGGGTGGAATGGATCAGTAACCTGGCTTACCGCGAGGTAATCCGCCAATACAACACCGGGGAAGATCATAACCAGCTTGGCTTACTGCTGGGGCATGAGTTTTTGATGGGGAACTTCACCTTCACCCAGTTGGCGGGTGTTTATTTATATAAGGATTTTGATGTTAAACCAGATTGGTACCAACGTTATGGTTTAACCTGGCACCCCTTTGATCATTTTTATGCGGGCTCACAGATCAAGGTACACGGCCACGTGGCGGAGTTCCTTGACTTTAGGCTTGGTTACCGTTATACTTTTTGATCAGGGGGCGGTTTGCAGCTGGCAATAAATGCTCAGCTCTACCTCTTCACCCATGGTAAAGCTCCCGGTTCCTTGCCCGATATTGTAATCCTTACGGTTTACGGTAAAGGAAGCCCGCAGGATATTACCGCTGTAGGAGAACGGTATTTCCACCCTTTTTTCTACTCCGCGCATACTTAGCGTTCCCCGTGCCACGTACCCCAGTTCAGACTTGAGGATTTCCGAAGACCGGAAGCAGATTTCCGGGTATTTTTCCGTGTAAAAGTAATCTTCCCCGCGAAGGTGCCTGTCGCGGGTTTCGTTATCCGTATTTATGGAGGCAGCCTCCAGGCAAACCGCAATTTCACCCATTTCGGGGCGATTGTCGGGAAAGTTAACCGTACCCTTCATTCCGCTAAAAGTACCTTCCACGGTATTTACCCTGAAATTGCTGATTTCAAAACGGACCTTGGAGTTTTCGGGAGCGACCTGCATTTGGGAAAGAGCGAGGAAGGGGAGGAATAAAAGGGCAATACTAACGGTTAAAAGCTGTTGCAAGGTGAAGAGGTTGTAAATAAAAAATGGCGAAAACCATGCGAATATAAACGCTGTTGAAAGTTCCAAAATAAGGGGGAAAATACAAAAAATCGGCCCACTCCCCCAGATTTTCCGGTGATTTCCGTTTTTGGCGATTTTGTCCAAACAAGCAATGCAAACATTCTTTTACTTTACTGGCAGTAAACCTTTTTAACCATAATGAAACCCGCTCTTCTACTCCTTTCCTTAATGCTTGTTTCCTGTACTCAGAGTCTTAACGTTCAGGATTATATAGCCTGGAATCAAGACGAAGACAACGGCCTGTACCAATCTGTTGAGCGGGAGGGCTACCAGTTCAAGCTACAGTATAAACCACAGGAGTTAGTGGCCCTGAACAATGCCGGTGATCTTTCTGGTTTGGACAAAACTCAACTTAACGAAGAACTGGAAGAGCTTAAAGAATACCAGTTTTTTGATATTCATATTTCCTCTAACCTGGTGGCTGATTTCCTCAGGGCAAGACTCAGTTCCCAGGAGGAGTATTATCAAAGGGTGGCCTATTTTTCCACTTTCGCCCAGGATGATTTCAAGCTGGTAGAAGGCCAGGATACGCTGGCTTGCATCATGTATCACTTTGAGCGCAATTACGGCATCCGCCCCTTTCAAACTATATTACTCGGCTTTAAAAACACGCCTGGCTCGCAGGATAAAGACAAAGAGGTGCTCTACGAAGACCGCATACTCGGTCTCAATACCGTGAACCTCCGAATTGAGAGTAAAAACCTTAACAACATACCCCAACTAAGCTTATAAACCATGGTTAGAAACAAAAAACTGTTACGGACAATAGCCAGCCTTACCGCTGTATTATTCCTGAGTGAAATTTTTTTCCCTTCAGTAGCCTACGCCCTAACTGGGGGCCCCAGCCAGCCAGAAGTGCAAAGCTTTGAACCTATTGGCACCAACCAAATGGTAGATCCCTTTACCGGTGATTTTACCTATAACATCCCACTAATGGACGTTGGAGGCTACCCGCTGAACATCAGTTACCATTCCGGGATTACCATGGACCAGGAGGCCAGCTGGGTAGGCCTGGGCTGGAATATTAACCCCGGTGCTATTAACCGTAACAAGCGAGGTTTACCCGATGACTTTTTAGGAGACGCGGTAACCAGCGAATTCAATATGAAAAAGAACCAGACCTTCGGCCTGTCCGCCAATTTTGGAATCGAAGTGTTCGGTATTGATGGCAAAGGGAAAAAGTCCAAATGGAAACCGAGTTTCGGCCTGGGGGTAAACTACAATACTTACAATGGGGTAGGCCTTGACCTTATGGCCGGGGTAAGCCCCAGCACCGACCTGATGAAATCCGGGCAGGCTGTGGGTACGGCCGGCCTGGGATTGTCCATGCACTCCAGTAGTAATGATGGCCTTACCATCAGCCCCTCCTTATCCTTCTCCAAGAAGATGGATAAAAAAATCAAGGGCTTAACGGTAGATGCCTTAAGTTCTAATGTAGGGGTTTCCATAAACTCTAGAGCCGGACTGACCGGCATGAGTTATGGCCTGAAGGCGAATACTTCTTTTGATAAAACAGTAAAAGAGAACGGTAATAAAGTCAAGAAAAGAGTTGAAGGCTCGGATGGGCTGAGTTCCAGCATCAGCTTCATACCCAATACCTACGTGCCCCAGCAACGCTTTCCCTTTGAGAGCGGTAATTACTCGGCCTCCTTCAAGTTCGGGGGTGAACTTTTTGGGCTTACGGGCACCTTTGACCTTACTGGTACCTACGCTTACCAGAAGTTGAAGGAGCAGAAAAAAAGCACCAATGCCTATGGTTATATGTACTCGGAATACGGTGCCGGACAGGATACAGCCATGCTGGATTTTAACCGTGAAAAAGACCGGCCCTTTAGCCGACATACGTCCAATTTACCCTTAACAAATTTTACCTATGACCTTTTTGGGATTTCCGGACAGGGTATCGGGGGTATGTTTCGTCCCCACCGCAGTGAAATAGGTTATGTGCATGACCCTAAGGTTCAAAACACCAGTGCCAGCTTTAACCTGGGCCTTGAACTTGGAGCCGGGGGCATTATCAAGGCCGGTTCAGACGGCAGCGCTAACGGGGTGAATTCCACATCCGGCCTGTGGGCATCCAATAACTCGGCCCGTGGAATGTTTTCTTTTTATGGTGAAAACGCCAGTGACCTGTATGAACCGTACTACTTTCAAATGGTGGGGGAGCGTACTGCAGACGATCCTGCATGGGCCTCTAACAACATGGCGGAAGATCCGGTGCAGGTGAAACTTTCCGGCAGTAGCTACAATGTAAGCGCAGACGCTCAACTGGTAGATAAAACGGGATATTACTATTCGCCAAGCACCCCACTGAAGCGTGCCCAGCGGGCTAAAAGAAACCAATTGGTTAGTCAATTAACCCGCCTGGAAGTTAGCAATGGTATGGGCTTGGACAATTATACCTCCTGGTACGCCCAAAATCATCACATCGGTGAAATAACCGTGCTCCGCAATGATGGAAGCCGTTACATTTATGGCATCCCCGCCTATAATTACCAGCATAAAGAGGTGAGCTTTAACGTAAGTGGTAATTCCGGCAAAAACTGTCAAACCGGCCTCATCGACTACAGTAGCCAGGATGCCTCGGTTAACAATAGCAAGGGAAAAGATAACTTTTACCAGAGTACCAGCACTCCACCTTATGCTCACTCTTACCTGCTTTCGGCTCTACTGTCCTCTGATTATTCGGATTTTGATGGCGTAAAAGGACCTTCAGACGGAGATCTCGGAAATTATGTGAAGTTTGAATACGATTACATACCGACCTATAAGTGGCGGGTGCCCTATGAGCAGAACAAGGCCAGTTACGATGAAGGCCTGGCCAGTGTGGCCAGTGATGATATGGGTAGTTACCAGTACGGGGAAAAGGAACTCCATTACCTGAAAACCATACAAACCAAGACACACATTGCCGTTTTCCACCTTTCGGGGCGCAAAGATGGTTATGGAGTGAAGGATGAGCACGGTGGAAGGGGAGGGCCCTCCATGAAGAAGCTTGATAAAATATCCCTTTATGCTATCAGTGAGTACCGGAAGGCCTTCACCGGGCAGGTTACTCCGGTGCCTATTATGGAAGTGCACTTTGAGTACGACTATATTTTATGCCCGGGCATTCCTAATTTTTACGATGTCACAGGAACCGACAGTCCCGCCAAGCTTACCCTTACCGGCTTGTATTTTACGTACGGTAATTCCAAAAAAGCCAAGTTCAGTTCCTATACGTTTAATTATGCCGATACTGATCATAATGGTTCCATAGATGCTAATCCTTCCTATAATCTCAAGGCTTATGACCGTTGGGGACATTATAAACCCAATACCGGTAACTGCGGAAATGCCAGCGGGCTTACCGCTCCGGAATATCCCTACGTAGAGCAAAATAAGAGCACAGCCGATTCTTACGCTGCCTCCTGGAGCCTTACCGATATCGACCTTCCCTCCGGAGGAAAAATAGAGGTGGATTACGAGTCGGACGACTACGCCTACGTACAAAATAAACGGGCGATGCAGATGTTTAAGATACTTGGATCAGGTAGCAATGCTTTCGATTTTACACCTGGGTCGGGGGGCAATTCCAACGTACTGTACGATGGTAAAACACCCAAACAATATTTATTCTTTCAATTGCAGGAACCCATGCCGGCCACCAGTACGGTTAGCGATCTGCGGGATAAATATTTTGCTGATATAATGGATCAGCACCTCTACTTCCGCTTTCTTATGAATCTGAACGACACCTGGGCCGATGGAAATATGGACTACGTTTCCGGTTATGCCAAGGTAGAGTCAGTGGGTTTTTACGGCAGTGCGCCCTATCAGTACGCATATATCAAACTGAAGAAGGTAAAGAAAGGTGACCGTGACGGTAACGCCCATGATGCCCATCCCATTTCGCGGGCGGCTTGGAATTACGCCCGCACCCATAACCCAGACCTGGCCCACGGCTCAGGTAATAGCCACCTGAAAGACAATCCCGGGGAAGCCGAGGTAGAGGATGTGTTTTATGAATTGGTGGATGCCCTGAACAACTTCGGGGACATGATCAAAGGGGCCAACGGTGCCTTGCGAAGCAAAAATTACGGCCGGAAATTCCACAAGAGTAAATCATGGGTACGCCTTTATAACCCCAATGGTAATAAGCTGGGAGGCGGAGTACGCGTGAAAAAGCTCGTTATGAAAGACCAGTGGAGCCAGATGACCAGTTCAGGTACAACTTATGAATATGGACAGGAGTATGACTATACACTGGACGATGGTCGATCCAGCGGAGTAGCGGCTTATGAACCTATGGGGGGTGGTGATGAAAATCCCTTCCGCCAGCCGGTATTCTTTAGTGAAGAGCGACTACTGGCACCCGATGATGAACATTACATTGAAAAACCGTTCGGTGAATCTTTTTTCCCGTCACCCAGTGTGGGTTATTCCAAAGTTACGGTGAAAAACCTGCAATATGCCAATGTAACGCAGCACGCCACCGGTAAAATTGTTCATGAGTTCTTTACGGCTAAAGACCATCCTACCCGTACCGACCATACGGATCTTACCGTAAAACATAAGCCAGCCAACTTTTTAAGTAAAATGCTAAAATTCAATGTGAAAGAGCACATGAATACCAGCCAGGGCTACGTGGTGGAAACCAATGATATGCACGGTAAGCCCAAAGCTCAATGGGTGTATGCCGAAGGACAGACCGATTACCTATCAGGAGTACAGTATGAGTACCAAACGGAAACCGTTGGGGCCGATCTGCCCTTTAAACCCGGCACTGCTACCATACCACAGGTAGAGCGTTTGGATAATACGGTAAAAGTGCTGATGCAGGATAATACCATTACAGACCGCGAGGTAGGCGTTACCTACGATATGGTCAATGACTTCCGGGAGAGTTATAGTAAATCCCATACCGGTGGCCTGCGGTTCAATGTATCTACCTTCCTGGCTTTCATTTTACCGATTGCTATACCGACCATTATTCCTTCTTATTCCAAAAATACCAACCAGTACCGGTCAGCGGTTACCACTAAGGTTATCAACCGCTTTGGTATTCAAAAGGCCACTGTGGCTTATGATCAGAATTCGGTGATACGAACGGAAAATACCCTGTGGGATGCGGAAACCGGGGAGGTGCTGCTCACCAAAACCGAGAACGAATACGATGACCCCAATTACGCACTGAACCTGCCCGCCCACCTGGCCTACAAGGGTATGCGTGGTGCTTACCAAAATATTGGCTATACGGAAGGCATTACACTGAATCAGGACGGTCGCTTTAGTACCGATCCGGACAACAGTAATTTCCGTAAGGGCGATGAACTACAGATTTACCATAACTATAAGGTACATAGGGCCTGGGTACTGGAAAAGATCGAGTATGTAGGTATAGATCCGGTAACTGAACAAAAAAGTCTACACGTGGTGGATCGATGGGGTAACCCTTTGACCGATGGTAAATTCATAGATCCTATTAACGTGGGGACCAAGGTTTTTGCAAAAGTGGTTCGTTCAGGCTATCGTAACCAGATGTCGGCCAACATTGCCAGCTTTTCCATGAAAGAAAACCCGGCTGTGAACGGTTCCTCCTTGCAACTGGATAAAACGGCCGGTTACAACCCTAAAATTTTGTCTGCTTCTGCGTTGGAGTATGATGAAAACTGGCAGATATCCCCACCGGCCTTTCAGGAAAGCGCGAATGTTTTCGACTTCTATACCGAATGCGACACCCTGGACCCGGATATTACCGATAACGTTTCCGGAGCCTTTAGCCGCCTGTTAAAGGACATGGCTCTACAGGATAAGCTCCTGGGACCTCTTAATACTTTTACAATGAACAGCGTGGTGGCAGCGGGAAGTCATTTTACATCTGCCGATATTACTACACTGCAGGATAACATGGAAACATATATTCCCGGTACCGTATATATCTCCGCAGAATTGGTTGGGCATACCAGTAGCTTCATGAAGGATTACACCGATGGGTTTGGAAATGTTACCTACCGCATGGTGCAACGAAGGATTACCCACCTTATTCTACGTTTCCACAATCAGGACGAAAGCCTTATGAACTATGCGCGCATACTGATTAACGACCATTGTGATGGTACCTGCCCCTTATCGGAGCTGGATGATGAGCCTATTGTGGACGTGGTAATGGCTGACCTGGGGTATAAAACCGCGGGAAAATACTTAAAGATTTGCGGTTGTGTCAGCAACGGGGTTATCGTAGAAGAACCTAATGGTGATAGCACTGCAGCATGCCCTTCCGGGGTGTTGCCCTTTATCGTAAGAAAATGTGAAGTGGTGATCAAATGTCCCTACGACCTCAATTCGGTAATGAATCAAAGTCAGAACCCCTATGTGCTGGGCATACGTGGTAATTATCGCCCCAAGCGTTCCTTCGCTTACCTCAGCGAGCGGAGTTATACCGCAACACCTAATTTGAGGCAGGATGCTACTTATACCGATTTCAACAGCTTCTGGAGCATCCCAATCACCTCTGGAGGTCTCTGGCCCAAAAATTCCCAAGCCACTCATTTTAATAAATGGGCCAACGCTTCGGAGGTGACAAGGATGGATGAATTCGGCAACGAAATTGAAAACAAGGATGCCTTGGATGTATATTCCTCGGCCTTGTTTGCCTTCAATGGTTCTCTACCTGTAGCCGTGGCTAATAACTCCCAATTCGGGCAAATGGCCTACGAAAGTTATGAAGACTATGCCAGCCTGTTATACCGCTGTAAGTCTGTATATGAGTACTTTGGCATCAGGGAACAGGTGGATACCGGGGGTGCCATTATCGCCCAGGGTGTGGCTCACACCGGTTTGCATAGCCTGGAAATCAGGACCGGTGAAACGGTTACCTATACCACAACTTTTAAGACCACGCCCTGCACCCCACAAGCCGATGATGTACCCTATACCTTTAAGGATTGTGACCGGATCGGGGTGTTTGGAGAATATGATGACCAGGGTAGTCCGCTTACCTTCAAAATAAGTTTTTGGGTAAATGAGAAAAACGCAACCCGGGTTTTTGATTATGATGATATCAGTGTATCACTTACCGGCCCGAACCTGGGACCGGTAGTTGCCACGCTCATTGGGAAGTCAGAGATTATAGAGGGTTGGCAGAAGCGTGAGTATAGCTTTACCATCCCGGCCGGCACAGATGAAGATATTGATCTGGAGTTCCAGAATACCGGTAGCGTAAAGTATTACCTGGACGATCTGCGGATACAGCCAATGGAAAGCTCGATGAAATCCTATGCTTATAATCCCGATAACCTCCGTTTTATGGCGGAGTTGGATGAAAACAATTTTGCAACTTTCTACGAGTATGACGAAGAAGGAGCTCTGGTAAGGATCAAGAAAGAAACTGAAAGGGGTATAGAAACTATTCAGGAGAATACCCAGCATGCCCCAAGACCTTAAAATCATAACCTATGAAAGTACACGTAATAATTTGGATGCTGATAATGGGGGTTTCCGCTACCGCTCAGCAATTATCGGACGATCTGAAAAAAGTGGAGGTGGCCCACAAAGCGGAGGAGACCAAAGTGTACCAGGTGGATTACAAGAGTTTTGAATCCCATCAATCCGGTGAAATTCTGGAGCATGAAAAGGCGCTTTACATCCGTAAAGGCGCTTATCGGTTCTACATGGAGAACGATGCCGTGATCTCGGTGTATGACCACGGCAAAACTTTGCTTATTGACCGTGAGGAAAAAAAGATGATGCTCCTGCAGCAACCTGAATTGATGGTCCGGCCGGATGATTTGCCCCTGGATAGCCTTTTGAAATTGTGTAGTAAGGTTATTCACCTCTCTGATGAAAAGAATAGACGCTCCTACCGTATGGAATTTGATCTGGAGTTTTTTGAATACCAAAGCATTGAACTTAGCCTGGATACCCAAACATGGGAAGTGAAAGAGACCACCCTTTTTTATAACACCCCCATGGCTATATACGATAACGGGCAGGTGGTGGAATGGACCCGCCCACGACTTGAGATAAAATATATACCACTAGTGCCCTCACAGAAACACCATCGCCTGCTTACCGTGGAAAATTATTTCCGGTCCGAAGGTTCGCAATTAAAGCCAATTGGGGCCTACCAAAGTTATGAACTGATCGATCACACCCAAACTCCTTAGCCTTATGAAACTTTCATTATTTAAGACCCTATTCAGCCTGTTCACATTCCTGTTCTTCAGTTTTAGTGGAATAAAGGCGGCCATTGATCCGGCTGTGACAACCGTACCGGCTTCTGGCCTAATTGCCGGGGCTACTTTTGCCGTTCAGGACATTCATTACGGAACTCCACAAGGCTCATGGAATTTTCAGAACGTGGGAACAGAAGCAAGTGTAATGCTGAGTGTAGATCCGAATTATTACGACCAGGTTACCGGCTACGGTGATGTAGATTTCAGGCTGCAGGTAGAAACCTTTGGTGCTACCGGAAGCCTGTTGACACGTACCTACCCTACCCTCACGTTGAACCCTAACACTAGCCAAACCGGTCCGCATCGCCAGTTACATCTTTTTACAGTAAATGGAGCGTACCGAATTTCGGTACGGATACTCTCCATTCGGAAAGGAAGTGTTAATGTAACCCCGCCTGCCAATATGTTCATGGAGCTGAACATAAACGCTGAGCGTTATTACAATTTTTTGGAAACCAATACGGTAACCGGCCTAAGTCACAAGTTGTGGAACCTGAACGGGGCCACTCCGGTAGCGATCAACTCACCGGTTATAGATCAGGCGTATTCCAACGGCCATGAAATGGAGATCAGCTGGAGTGCGATGCCCGGAGCGGAAGAATACCAGTTGGAATGGACCTACCTCAATAATTACGATGACGTTGCCGGACAGTACCTGGCAGTTGCCGATATTCCGGTGGACCAGCTTTATTTTAAGAATAACAGTACCCGGATTACCACTACCGCACTGAGCTACACCCTTCCACTCCTTTATGACCGGGGCTATATTGCATACCGTGTGCGAGGTATAGGCCGTGGGGGCACCAATTTTTCCAAATATATACCTGGTGCCTGGACCAGCAGCACATGCCAGGATGAACTGGATTGCTTTTCCCCTTATTACCAAAGGTTAAGTGGTCATGAATTGGGTAAAAACTGGCAAAGGACTACCACTTATGCCGAAGAAGGTAAAAAGAAAAGTACCATCAGTTATTTTGACGGTACTAAGCGTAACCGCCAATCACTGGTGCAAAACAATAGTTTAAAAAAGAGTATTGTTTCGGAAACTTTTTACGATTATCAGGGTCGTCCCGTTATTCAGACACTGCCAGTACCCGCTGAAGACGAAATTAAATTCTATGAGGGCTTTAATGTCCATGCCTCCGGAAATGAATACCTCAAGACTTATTACGATGTGGATATCGGCAACTGTCAAAACCCGGGAGCTCCACAAATGAATGCCAATTACGGTTCAGCCCGTTATTATTCAGTAGCCAATCCCGATAAGACCGGTCAGCAAGCCTTTTTGCCCGAGGCCGTAGGTTATGTATTTACCCAAACGGAATACACGGCCGACAATACCGGGAGAATTAAACGGCAGGGAGGCGCAGGAGCAGACTTGAAGATCGGATCGGGTCATGAAACCCGTTATTACTATTCTACCCCTGACCAAGAAGAAATTGATCGCCTATTCGGTACGGATGTAGGCTATTCCAATCACTATAAGAAAGAAGTGGTGATCGACCCCAACGGGCAGGCTACCATATCGTATAAAGACCTGCGCGGTCAGGTGATTGCTACCGGTATTTCCGGAGACAGTCCAGCCGCACTGCTTAGCCTTACCGATGGAAGTGGTAATCCACTAAGTGGAACGGCAACTACACCCACTACGATAGACATGTTTAACAAAACGACTCCGGGTGATGTTGATGATGATAAGGACCGTAATTTCAGGTCTCCCGATGGAAGGGCTCTGACCCTTAACTATACGTTTATATATACCAAAGAAGATAGTCTGGAGGCAGATTACACTCTGGCGGTGAATACTTTTACCGACCCATGTCTAGGCTCTTTGCAATTTAGTCCGGTAGTGGATCTGGACCTCAATATCTTTTCCGATGATTGTGGTACCAATCTGTACACCCACAGCCAGACCCTTGGTAATGTAAACGCATCGGGTAGTGCTCTTTCTTATACCCATCCTACCATTGTGCTTCCCGATCTTTCGGTGGGAAGTTATAAAGTGGAAAAAAGTTTAAGAGTAAATGAAGACAGCCTGGATATTTATGCGGATCTATATGCTGATACTGCGGCCTGCCTTATTCCCTATCAGGCCTTTTTGGATAGTGCCTGGAATGAACTGGACACGGCCGACTGCGATACTTTTGAAACGGCAGCAGGCTGGTATGATTGTGCGGCCTGTGTAGCCTCTCTGGGAACCCAAGGCAGTTTATCCAACGCGGAGTGGCAAGCCTTGATTGACGATTGTAATGCACCCTGCACCTACATCAGTACCTGTGAGGCTATTTATCATTCCATGATCACCGATTTAATGCCCGGTGGGCAATACGCCACCTTCGAAGTGGACGCCAATGGGAACTACTATAGTCATGACCCACTGTCTATTTTCAATCAGGATGGTAACAGTGCCTTTCCAAATCGACTACCCATTAAGGTAACAGCTGACTATACCGTCACTCCGCCTACCGGGGGTTATGACGGCAATGGTTCCATGAACCTTAATGTATTAATCCCTAATTGGGATCCCGCATGGTCCCATGCCCTGATCAGTTTTCATCCGGAGTATAATTATAAAGTAAGTGTATGTAATAACCAGGAGACCCAGCCTGCCGGTAATCCCCTGAACGGTGAAGAGTACGACTGGATGCTGACCACTATCAATACCTTCAGCGAAGCGGGTAATGCACAGTATTTGTCTCAGCCGTCACCCGGTCTGAACCTGGTGGCGAGTTTTAGTGGCAGCAACTTTCCGATTATGGTGAATGATCCCTTTTACATATTATCTACTCCCTCCGAGCAAACGGCCCTCCGGAATATCCTGAGTAATTATAAAGGCTCCAGTAAAAACATATATGATTACGCGGCACAGATTGCCCAGTGTGGAAATTGGTTTGGTAACAACCAGGGATCATGTTCTTACACAAAATTTGGGACCAATGCAGATGCGAACATACTAAACCAGGAGTGGCAACTGCTTCAGGGCTTTTACCTAGCCGCCAAGCAGGAATTTATTTATAATAAAGCGACCGTAGCCGCGCTGAACATAAGCGGCATTATTTCCAACCCGGCTAATACCGGTTATTTCAACGGAGCGATCGGACATGAAAAATTCAACTATTTCCGCTATCTGATCGAGCGCTATAACATCAACCTCACCAGCGTAGTCTGGAATTTCAGTACTCTTTATACTCTTTACTACACCTATTTAAAGCAACTGGTTAGCGGCCCCACCTTCAAGCTTTATGAGAAAAAACAAAAAAGGGTAGCTTTTTATGATCCTTACTTAACCACTAAGGAAACAGAAACCAGTGAAAATGATGCAGATTATGAGATATACAAGAAGACCGGGGTTTGCCCTCTGGCTAATGATGTGAAATTGTTGTTGAATGACCTGCTGTTAACCAACCGCATCAAACCAACATCACCCCAGGTGCAAATGTTACAGGTAGACGGTTTTACGAGGGATTTATATTTGCAGGTTACTGGCTTTAACGATGTTGGTGCCCAGAATTACGTTCCTTATAAATGGGTGCCCGTACAGAACAATTCCCGGAAAATAACCGCTTCGCTTAATGTAACCAGCCCGATAGCGAGTTCCGTTTCAAACTTTATCATTCTTGAATTTCATGCACAGAGTAACTTTAATTGGACCAACTTCAACTCCGGTACGGCTTCCAGTTTTAAAATTACCCGGGTTAGGCGATTAATTCCGAATGGCTCCAACGCTGGTGGGTACTACGGTTTTGCCATAGAAGTGGATATTGAGGATGCCAATGGGGTGGAATATGTAGAAGTGCTTACTGGCACTATTAAAGGCATTAACCTCAATGGCTGCCGGGGAAGCTTCAATACCATTGTACATCGCAGTCAGATGGCGGATGACTTGGAACATTTGTTCAATATACTGGCCTCTAACAATCATTTTACATCTACTGCCGGTGTTGACGTTGAGCAAAGCAGTCCTCCCTATATTTTTCCTTTTCAATCTTCACTTGAACCGGTTTTAGACCCGAGTAATACTATAAGCCAGGTTTTCCAGTGGCGAAAAATATCAAATACCATTTATGAGGTTCGATCCTCGGGAACCAACCGTTTTCTTAAAATAGAGTTTTGCAATGAACCCTCCTTTGCGAATGGTTTCGATGATGTGACCTTCTTTGAAAACCTGAACCCGATGTCACTGGCCATCACTAACTCGTGCATCGTAGATGGGCGAATGGCCAATTTCAATGTGGACGTAGTGCAAATAGATCAAAGCAACGGTACCGTCATCAGCGAACAGACCCTGGCGGGCTACGCGGCTATCTTTATAGATGAAGCTATCCATGAAGGACCCTTAGACTTTGGTTACTATGGTTCGTTAACGGCTAAGGAAGATGCCTGTGAATATCACAATGAGGCACGGGTAGCATTTTCGGAGTTCATGGATAAGGTTATGCCCGCGGACTTCAGTGATCATGTGTATCCCAATTATGGAGTTTTTGGTTCTACACCTACACCACTTCCTGAAATACTCAGGGACAGGTTAGGAACTGGGGTGGTATTCGGAAGTTGTCCGGTAAGTACGGATATTGCCTATATGGGTTTACGGGTTCCTACAGATCCGGACCATTACGTTGGTATGTTCTGGAGCCACCATGGCACCCCCACATCAACACCGGCATATACTATATCCCCTAGTGACAGCGGGCACTATGACCTAACCCTGGATGGATGTGGTCATGCCTATGGCTATTTTGACTGCCCGGTACAAATGGAGTTTGTGGACCTGACCCAGGGCTATGATTTTGCCAATGTAGAAGGCATTTCACACTTGGAAGTGGACCGTACCACCCTGGATGCAGACGGCTTTACCAATCAGTTCGTGGCTCTGGCCAGGATGAGCAACGGTTCTTACGTTAAGGTAAGAGGATCTTCCTGTTTTACTTTTTCGGATTGTAGCAGTTGTACTCCAGTTGGACCGGAGATACCCACCAATTGTTGGGCAGACTATACCTCTTATGAAAACTTGGTGGCTTCCATAACGGATGATGTTGCTATTCCAGAAGAAGATTTTTGTGACCTCAATTTTTCATCCTGTTTCAGTGAATACGAAAACTACATCCAAACTATGGGGGTAACTGATGTAAACTCTTCCTACTATATTTCACTGGAAGATTTTTGCCGCAACGGAATGGCGTTTTACCTGGATTATTATTTCAGCTATCTCTTGGGCTTTCTTAACGTGGGGGAAATTTCGGAAATAGCCGGTGCTTTACCGGGTGAAGGCCCTACACCGGATAATGACCTGGTTAGCCTGGCTGCTTTTGCAAGTGCCGAAACCGGTCTGGTATGTGTAGTAGATTACCTGGAAGCATTGGCAACAGGCTGGAGCGAAGGCAACATATTAGACTATTGCAGTGCTTATCCACCGGAATATCCCTGCCCGGTTCTGGATTTTAAACCTTTCCCCGAAACCGAATTGGATCAGAACCCCTGTGTAGAATATTATGCCGATGTTGCACAATCCAACGCACAACAGGCCTACGATCTTTACATCAACCAGGTAAAAGACGACTTTAAGCGGAGGTATGCTGATCACATTATGACCACCGCAGTGGAAACCTTTAAGCGTTACAGTGATGGTTCGACTGATTACCACTATACTTTATATTATTATGATCAGGCAGGTAACCTGGTGCGTACTGTGCCGCCTAAAGGGGTCAATCCCATTGCTCTTTCCAGCCTTATCAACGTAAAGGCCGCCCGGGATGCTATTAACCCTTACACTTATATTCCATCGCACACCTTAGCTACCAAATACATCTACAATACTCTGAACCAATTAGAGTCACAAACCACCCCCGATGGAGGCACCAGCGATTTTTGGTACGATGAATTAGGCCGCCTGGTATTATCCCGCAACGCCCGGCAAAATGTGTTATCAGGAGGAAAAAGACGATATAGCTATTCGGTTTATGATGAGCTGGGAAGGATCATCGAAACCGGTGAACTGGAAACCACGGCTTCAAATCCATCTGCATACCTGAATTCACAAAATTTCCCGGATAACCTGGCCACTACCCGGCAGGAGGTTACCTTCACTTACTATGATCAGGTGGCGCTCTCGGAAGCGCAAACTTATTATCAGAGTTTGGATCCGAGTTTCACTTTCGAGAACTTACAAAACCGGGTTACGGCCATTGCCTACTATGAAAGCTACGATGCCACGGTAAACAGCCCTAATCCCAATTACGATATAGCCTCCCACTATAGTTATGATGAACACGGCAACGTAAAAACCCTGGTTCAAGATAAAAAAGGGCACTATAACGCGAATGAGTTGCGCTATAAGCGGATGGATTATACTTATGACTTAGTAAGCGGCAACGTTAAAGAGGTGGCCTATCAGGACGGGGATTTCGACCAGCTTTTTCATCGCTATTCCTATGATGCCGACAATCGCATTACCGAAGTGCTTACTTCTAAAGATGGCGTGATATGGGATACGGATGCATCCTATGATTACTACCATCACGGACCCCTGGCCCGTACCGAACTTGGGGAATTTAAAGTACAGGGCATGGACCTGGCCTACACCCTAAACGGATGGTTGAAGACCATGAACTCCAGTACCCTTAAAGTGGAGCGGGATATGCGTGAAGACGATAACAGTCCCACCTACGATGTCGCCCGGGATGCCTACGCCTATAGTCTGCATTATTTTAATGGTGACTATAGTCCTATCGGTGCGGACGGCATTGGCGGTACCAGCGATGCCATTGCCTCCATTAGCGGGATGAGTGCTATAGATTTGCACAATGGTAATATAGGAACGGTGGTCAACTCCCTTTGGAATACCAGTGAAGACCCGATCCGCACCCATGGTAACCGCTATCGCTACGATCAATTGAACCGCCTGAAAGAAATGGATGTCTTCCAGAAGTACAGCAGTGGTACCGATGGGGTGATAGAAGGCAACACCTTCGATCAGGCTACCCTCACTACCGATTACCAGGTGCGCCTGGATTATGATGCCAATGGTAATATTACCAACTTAGAGCGTAACGGTTACATTGGCTCAGGTAATTTGGCAATGGACGATCTTTCCTATAATTATTATGCGGGCACCAACCGCCTGCAAAGGGTAGATGATGCGGTAAGTGCCGGGAATTACACTACGGACGTTGATGACCAGACCACTACCAACAACTATACTTACGATGCAACAGGAAACCTGATTTCTGATGTAGCGGAAGAAATAGCCTCCATCACTTGGACGGTGGGCGGAAAAATAAAATCCATTAACCGCACCACTAGTAGCACCAAGCCTAATTTAGAGTTTGAATACGATGGCATGGGCAACCGTGTCACCAAGATCGTAAAACCCCGTTCCGGGGGTGCCGTTACTTCCCAGGATCAATGGACCTACACCCATTATGTGCGCGATGCATCGGGAAATGTGATGAGCATATACGAAGAGGATTTTGCCGCCTGTGGCGGTTGTTCCGGAGGAGCAACTCACGAGGCTACCGTTAAGGTGGCTGATCAACCCATCTACGGCTCAGACCGGTTAGGTACTATTCATGACGACCGGCAGCGTACGGCTCATGTATCTTTCGGTGCTTCGGATATTAACTATCACGGGGTAGGTGATGGTTTGAACCTTGGTAGTTACCGCGAGCGGGTGCTGGGGAACAAGGATTACGAATTGAAAAACCACCTGGGCAACGTACAGGTAACCGTAGCCGATTATAAAATATGGAAGACTACTTTACAGGCAGGTGATATTTTCAATCATGATTTTGAGTCTGCTGAAGACCTTCAGAACTGGCGTCAGGTAAGAGATGCCGGTATCGAATTCCAGGAAGGTAGCGTATTGGTCACCTCCGCAGGAAGAGAATCGGGTATCAGCCAGTTCGTAGAAGGTATCAGCAGCCTGTGTACCTATACCTATTGCATCACCATATCCGAACTGGAGCCAGCCCCCATCATTGTACACCTTACCGACCAGCACGGCAATACCGTTGTTTATGAAGAGATTAATGAGCCGGGTGAGTACTGCTGGGAAATGGAAGGTCTGGAAGAAGTGGAAGGCTTGAATATTGCCATACTGTTTGAACATGAAGAGGGTTATTTTATTGTGGATCATACTTCCCTGAGCTACGTATGTCCTCATGCCATACTGATAGCCGATGTACTAAGCAGCCAGGATTATTATCCTTTTGGTATGATACAGCCGGGGAGATCTTATAATTCAGGTAATTACCGATTTGGCTTTAACGGGATGGAGAAAGATGATGAAATTAAGGGGGGTGGTAATTCTTATGATTTTGGAGCCAGGATTTATGACTCTAGGATTGGCACTTGGCTGAGTCTAGATAGAAAGTCTAAAGCATACAGGTCCAACTATATTTTTTGCGCGGATAATCCTATAATATTTATTGATCCAGATGGTAATGATGATTATTACTATGATAAAAGCACCAATTCGGTAGTAGTATTTAGAACTGGAGCTCCTCATAATTTCTACACTTTTGGCGAATTTATGCCACTCGAAAATGGACCTGGAGAAATTTCAGTGGCAAGATTAGCCACAGATGGAGAGATTGGGGAAATGTTGTTGAATAATACAGAGATGTTCCAAGATGCACTAAAGCATGCTACTACACGAGAGGAAATGCAGAAAGTCTTTAATTATAGGGTCATCGAAGCAAACAAGGATAACTGGAAGGTGGCAGCTGTGACTGTAGCAATACCGATATTGATTATTGGTACAATTGAGGCAGCTGCAGCTATTGGATTTGAAACGTTTGGTACTTATATTGTCGAAGAAACAGCTGAGACTGTAATAGAGGAGTTGACGGGCATTCCAATAATTATGGATCCCATTGATATTATTGAACAGGGATTTAAGAAAGTTCTTAGGGCTCAGGTTAAAGGTAAGCTAGCCAAAGAGTATGGGGATGATGTTATTAAGGGGCCAGGCTCCTATACCATTACCTATGCCGATGGTACCAAGTATCATGGAAAAGGAAATGTTGAAGAGGCTATTTCTGGTGCACATCGAAAGTCGAACGGTGATAATGTTACTGAGTTTGAATGGAAACCTTCAAATGATAATGCAAGTTCTTTTAGGGATGAGGCTGCACGGTTAAATGCAGATGGAGGACATAAATCAAATACGAATAGAAACCAGAGGGATTCTCCAGGTAATAGAAAATATAAAGAGGAGTGAAAATGGATTTTTTTAAGGAAGATACAGAATATTTAAAGGTAAATTCCGATAGAATTAATGATTACATAGATTATATTAATAAAAATAACGTTAAAAACATAATTATAAATAAGGCATGGGGATATAGTCATAAGAATATAGATTTTGTTAGAAAATGTTCGAAGCTGGAAGGGATTTTTGTAGTTGATAGTGATGTAGATATATCGGGTATAGAAGAATTGAAATATTTGAAAATCCTTATTACATCTTCAAACCCTAGCTCTAATATAGATTTGTCAACCTTTGAAAAATTGGAAGAATTAAGGATAGACTATAATAAGAGATGGATAAACCTTGGCCTTTGTGAAAATCTAAGAAAGCTTAGAATAGACTCTTATAAAGAAAAGTCACTAACATCACTTTTAAGCTTAGGTAACTTGGAATACTTAAAGATAATCAAAGGTAATTTAACATCACTCAGAGACTTATGTTTTTTAAATAAACTTAAGTCCTTTGAGGGATTTGCCTTGAATAAACTTCTAAATATCTCATATTCTAATTCCTGTGAAGAAAATATGGTTCTGCGGGAAATAAAACTAGAAAATTGTAAAAGAATAGCGGACTACGAAAGTATCAAACTATTTAAAGGGATTAAAACTTTATATATAATAAACTGCGCAGACATACAAAATTTGTCATTCGTGGGTGAAATGAAAGAAATTGAGGACTTTCGAATCACAAACACCATGGTCGTGGATGGTAATATGAATCCTCTTAAAGGTATTAAGAACATTTACTTCACAAATAAAAGGCACTATAACTTAAAATATGAGGATTTTCTGAGGGGTAATATAGGTTTTGTGGAGTGATTTAATTATAAGTTGGCACGAGCATTCTTGTTGGTGTCTTCCAATCATAGTGCTCATGTAAGTAATAAACTTTAGTCAAAGTCCCCTCGCTAAACTTAGTTTCTAACTATACTTAATTATCCAAATTACTAAAACCCTTACAAATTGGGTTTAGTATAGTATTATGGCTAAGCTGGCACGAGTGTCTTTGCTCATGTCTTGCCAACATACAGCCCGAGATAAATTGATATCCACAGGTTCTTTTCTTTGCTGCGCACCAAATCAGAACCTCCATTTCGGTTTTTACCTGCACTTAAACCTATCCATATTGTTGAGTGCTGAAGCTATTCCACCTTACGCCTTTTTGTCACTGGCACGATTTTCCTCTCCTGTTAAGCCCATAAAGATTAGCTAACTTTGCTATCCTTTTTTAAAATTGAAGAATATTCCGACTCTATATGATCACTAACTTTTTACAAAAAGTATTTGGCAACAAAAGCGATCGCGACCTCAAGGAGATCAAGCCTTTTGTTGAGAAAGTCAAAGCCGTTTACGATGATATTGCTGCCCTCGATCACGATGGGCTTCGTGCCAAGACCAAAGAGTTCCGCCAGCGTATTGCTGACAATATAGCCGATAACACCAGGCGCATTGAAGAAATTAAGGCGCAACTCGAAAATGAGGAAGATATCGATGTAAAGGAAGGCCTTTACAGTGAGATGGATGCCCTGGCAGAAGAATCCAAGGAAAAAACGGAAAAGCTACTGGAGGAACTACTTCCTGAAGCTTTTGCCGTGGTGAAGGAAACGGCCAAAAGATTTTCGGAAAACGAAACCATCACCGTTCAGGCCAGTGACTTTGACCGGGACCTGGCACCCCGCCTGGATGCCGTTAGTATTGAAGGTGAAAATGCGGTTTGGAAAAACCGCTGGATGGCTGCCGGAAGCGAGATTGTTTGGAATATGGTGCATTACGATGTACAGTTGATCGGTGGTGTGGTACTGCATAAGGGAAACATTGCTGAGATGGCTACCGGTGAAGGTAAAACGCTGGTGGCTACCCTGCCGGTGTACCTGAATGCACTGCCGGGAAAAGGCGTTCACCTGGTAACGGTAAACGACTACCTGGCGCGCAGGGATGCCGAATGGATGGGCCCCTTGTTTCAATTTCATGGGCTTTCCATCGATTGTATTGACCGCCATAAACCCAATTCCGAAGAAAGAAGGCAGGCTTACCTGGCCGATATTACCTACGGTACCAATAATGAGTTTGGTTTCGATTACCTGCGCGACAACATGGCTCGCAGCCCGGAAGATCTGGTGCAGCGCCCTCATAATTACGCCATAGTGGACGAGGTGGACTCGGTATTGGTAGATGATGCCCGTACCCCACTGATTATATCCGGACCCACCCCCAAAGGCGACCGCCACGAGTTCAACGAGCTCAAGCCACACGTAATGAAGCTGGTGGATGCCCAGCGCTCACTGGTTACCAGGGAACTCAAAGAAGCTAAAGAACTTATAAAAGAAGGGGATACCAAAGCCGGTGGCGAAAAGTTGCTGCGTGCCCACCGTGGTTTGCCCAAAACCAAGGCCATCATCAAGTTTTTGAGTGAGGATGGCATGAAAACCCTGCTGCAGAAAACGGAGAATAAGTTTATGCAGGACCAGATGAAGGAAATGCACATCATTGATGATGAATTGTACTTCACCATCGATGAAAAGCATAACCAGATTGACCTCACGGATAAAGGGGTGGACCTTTTATCGGAAGGAACCCAGAACCGGGATTTCTTTATTATGCCGGATATGGGAGCTCTCATTGCCGAACTGGATAACTCCGGACTGGAAGGCAAGGAAAAAGCAGAGAAGCGCGAAGAGATGATGCGAGACTTCAGCGTGAAGTCCGAACGCATCCACACCATGAACCAACTGCTGAAAGCCTACGCCCTTTTTGAAAAAGACGTGGAGTACGTGGTAATGGACAATAAGGTGAAAATTGTGGATGAACAAACCGGCCGTATTATGGAAGGCCGCAGGTATTCCGATGGTTTGCACCAGGCAATTGAAGCCAAGGAAAATGTAAAGATCGAGGCCGCCACCCAAACCTATGCCACGGTTACCCTGCAAAACTACTTCCGGATGTACAACAAACTGGCCGGTATGACCGGTACAGCCGAAACCGAAGCCGGAGAATTCTGGGACATCTACAAATTAGAGGTAACCGTAATACCTACCAACCGCCCCATTGCGCGTGATGACCGTGAAGATTTAGTCTATAAAACCAAACGTGAAAAATACAACGCTGTAATTGAAGAAGTTACGGAGCTGGTGGAACAAGGTCGCCCGGTGTTGGTGGGTACCACATCCGTTGAAATTTCGGAATTACTGAGTCGCGCGCTGAAGTTGCGTAAGATCAGGCACAACGTGCTGAATGCCAAGTTGCACCAGAAAGAGGCCGAAATTGTGGCGGAAGCCGGGCAGCCCGGTACGGTAACCATTGCTACCAACATGGCCGGTAGGGGTACCGACATTAAGCTTACCCCCGAAAGTAAGGAAGCCGGTGGATTGGCGATTATCGGTACCGAACGTCATGACTCCCGTAGGGTGGACCGCCAGTTACGCGGACGTGCCGGTCGCCAGGGAGACCCCGGTAGCTCCCAGTTCTTTGTGTCGCTGGAAGACAACCTGATGCGCCTTTTTGGATCGGAGCGTATTGCCAAGCTTATGGACCGCATGGGACTTAAGGAAGGCGAGGTAATCCAGCATTCCATGGTTTCCAAGTCCATTGAACGCGCCCAGAAAAAAGTGGAGGAAAACAACTTTGGTATTCGTAAGCGCCTTTTGGAGTATGACGATGTTATGAACTCTCAAAGGGAGGTGATCTATAAACGTAGAAGGCATGCTCTTTACGGTGAGCGTCTGCAGGTGGATATTGCCAATATGTTTTACGATACTTGTGAGAGTGTGATTAATGAGCACCAGGCCAATAAAGATTTCGGTGCCTTTCAACTGGAGCTGGCCCGGGTTTTTACCATGGAGTCGCCCTTTAGCCAGGAGGAATTTGAAAAAACCGGCCCGCAGGAACTCACCAATAAACTTTACGACATCGTTCTGCAATCATACGGGGATAAGAACCTTCGCATTGCAGAAATGGCCAAACCGGTAATCAAAAATGTATTTGAAAACCAAAAGGATAAGTTTGAGAATATTGTAGTGCCCTTTACCGATGGCAGTAAGGGGATACAGGTGGTAACCAATCTTAAAAGAGCCCATGAAACCAGTTGCCGCCAATTGATCCGCGATTTTGAAAAAAATATCGTACTCGCTATAATTGACGATAGCTGGAAGGAACACCTGCGCGATATGGACGACCTGAGACAAAGCGTTCAGGGAGCCGTTTACGAGCAAAAAGACCCTTTACTTATTTACAAGTTTGAAGCTTTCGAACTTTTTCAGGCTATGCGCGATAAGAGCAACCGCGAAATTGTATCCTTCCTGTTCAAAGGGCAGTTGCCTAACCAGGAAAGTAACCAGGTACAACAAGCCAGGGCTCCGAGGCGCAGTAATTACGAGAACCTTCAAACCAGTCATCCCGAACTGGCGGCCAGTGGCGGAGGATCAAGCAATGGTGAACAGCCTCAGGCCCCGCCCAAAGCCCAACCCATTGTAAAAGATAAATCCAAAAGCTACGGCCGGAACGATGTGGTCACCATCCAGAACCTGACCACCGGTGAGAAAAAGGAGATGAAGTATAAAAAGGCCCAGCCTATGGTGGAAGACCAGGGTTGGATCATTGTAGAATAAACAAATACAGGGTGGTTTTTGTATTATAAGGAGTACTTAAAAAAGAACTTCTTTGATATGAATAAAATAGGAATTGTAATACTGGGATTGGGCCTGTTATTTACTTCATGCAAATCTGGAGTAACGCTCAAACAGGTGCGGGCCCAGGAAGATAAAGCCAATTCTTCGCTAAAGGATGCACACGAAGAAATGCTGGAACTGGCTCGTGTGAAGGAGCAATATTCCGAGGATACCAAAGAGCAAAAACTCAAGGATCTACGGGATCGGGCAGATGCCATCCAGGACGATATTGACAAGCTCGAAGAAGTGTCAGGCAACAACAATTCGGCTGTTGAAGGCAACGTAAATACCGCTATCACCTCCCTTAAAAATGATAAGGCAGACGTTGAAAAACAAATTGCGGCCGTTGAAAAAATGGAAAAGGAAAACTGGGCTTCGGCCATTGAGTTGATCAACACCTCGGTAAAACGTTTGGAAGAAGAATTAAAGAAAATTACTGCTAATCTTCCGGCAGAGCAATAGTCTGATAATAAGAATATTATACATTGAAGAGGCCAGTCGGCCTCTTTTTTTGTGGCCTGTACGGTGTCCCCTCTTAACCCATACTTTACGTAATACTTTGTATAAGGCCTGTTTTCTTTTCTTAAATTTAAGCTTCAGGCAACCTTTTAGCTATAACCAGTCTATTTAATTAAACAACCACTGCACTTGAACTCTAAACCCGAACATATTATCAATATTGAGGATTTAGGGGCATTTCTTCCTCCTAAGGAGTTTCTCTTGAATAATTCGGAACATGAACTTGTAGCAGCCTGTAAAGCGGGGGATAAGATTGCCCAGCGCAGGGTGTATGAGCTCTTTGCGGGAAAAATGCTGAATGTGTGCAGGCGTTATGCCCGGGATGTGGAACAGGCGCGTGATTTTATGCACGATGGCTTTATCAAGGTCTTTCTCAACATTGATAAGTTCAGGGAGCAATCTTCCCTCGAAACCTGGATTACCCGCATCATGATCAACAATAGCATCAGTGCTATTAAAAAAGAGATTCGCAGGGGTATTAAGGTAAGTACAGACCAGGTCCAGGTGCGTGATGAGGACGTAAAAGATTTTGAACTCATCGAAAAGCAACCCATCACCGCCCGGCAAGTCTTTGAAAAACTAAACGAGTTGCCCCTGGGGTACCGTACGGTTTTAAGTTTATACGTTTTGGACGGTTATACGCATAAGGAAATTGGTGAAAGGCTGGGTATTTCGGAAGGAACCAGCAAAAGTCAGTTGGCTAAGGCCAAACGCTTACTCGCCAAGATTTTGACGGAAGCTTATTTATAATGCAGCGCAAAGGAGATATAGAAAAATTCCTGAGGGATAAACTGGGCAACCTGGAACATAATTTCCAGGACGACTGGGCGGTTTTTGAGCGTAAGCTGCAAAAAGCACTTTACCTTAAAAGGTTACGCAGAATGGCTATTATGGGCGGCTTCAGCCTGTTTTTACTGTCCATTTTTATGGGAGTAAATGTGTATCACATCTGGAGTTATGACTTTTACATTCCCCGCAATCACAAAGTTACTTTTGAGGAAATACCGGCAAATCCTGTCTTTAATCAATGGGAACAAACCAATATTAGTGGCCAGGGTATAACAGCCAATAATCATTCACAGGAATCGGCTAACCAAAACTCCAAATTCCCGGGAAATAAAAGCCCCGTCAGCAATACCCCTTTACCAGTCGCTGATAAAAGGATAAACCCGGAAACCGGTTTTACCTCCACTCTACCAAACCAAAAGGATAATACACGTAGCAGTACTTCGCTGGGTAAACCAGGGCTGGCTGAAGCTTCCAGTACTGGGGATGAAAGGGAAGCTACCGTACCCGCTCGCGGTGATAGAATCGATGTTTCCAGGAATGGGGTAGTGCAGGTACAAGGCCTCGAAATGCCCGAAAACCCTTTGGTGTTACAAAATGCTTCACCCAAACTAAGTTATACTACGGGTAATCAAAATGCATTAGGTTTTCCCATGCCCGTACTCTCCGTGCGCACGCCCATTGAAGCTGTTAAAATAAGCCCGAGCCGCGGTCCCTACATCAGCCCCTTGGAGCCTACCAACCCCTGGAGTTACTCTATTAATGTGTATCCCAATTTTACCTTCCGCAGGTTTGTGGCCGATGAAGACAAGTTTAACCTGCTACACCGCGACTTTGTGGATGCGGTTCAGGCGGCTGAGAGCGGTGGCTTTAGTCTGAATATAGGTTTTGAAGTGAGCCGCAGAATAGGGGATATTACGTATGTGAATACCGGGGTGGAGTACATCAGCTACAAAACCGATGTGGCCTATAACTTTGTTAATTTCAGGGAGGCTAATCTCAACCAGAACGGTGAGATCATTGGCTATACCCTTAAGGAGGAGACCGAAAACATCAGCTTTTCCGATGTTAATGTTTATCATTACCTGAACTTCCCCCTCAGCTTTTCCTATCAACCCTGGGCCACGGATCACATCCGCCTGAACATTGAAATGGGAGCCAGCTTCCTTTATTTTATGACGGCACGCGGCCAAACTCTCAACTATAAAACTCTGGAAATTATTGATCTTTCTGAGTTGGAGTATCGCAACTATATCGGTTCGCTGTGCTTTAAAGTAGGGGCTAACTATTTTGTTTCTGAACGGGTGAACATTGGGTTTGAACCTACTATCATGTACTTTACCAATACCATCTATCCGCATGATTACCCCTTTAGGGTAATCCCTTATTCCGTGGGCCTCAATCTCAATCTGCAGGTCAAGCTCAACTAGACGTTTTGTTGGCCTGTGCACATTTTTACTTAAAAAGGGTTAATACTTTTACCGAGGTATCTCGTATATGAAGAGGTACCTGTAATACTACGTTATGAAAAAAATTACCCTTTTAATAAGTCTGTTGGCTTTAAGCTGGCAGGTGTCCGGACAAGATTATATTGAACTATCCCAAAACTTACTGCGTGCCATGCGCGATGGTAAGGATGCGGAAACCTATGTTCAGCAAATTGCCGAAATAAACCCGGCCAAATTCAAAGCCCAGATTGATAATGATGAGAAGAAGCTGGCCTTCTGGATCAATACCTACAATGGACTTATTCAGTATCATCTTACCAAAAAACCCGAATTGTATAATGACCGGGGTGACTTTTTTAGTGACGACCTTTTGGTAGTTGCGGGCCAGCAGACAAGCTTCGATAACCTGGAACACGGTATTTTGCGAAGAGGGACTTCCAAGCTTTCCAAGGGCTATTTTAAGAACCCTTTTCGCGATGATTGGTACAAACAGTACCATGTGGATAAAATCGATTGGCGCATCCATTTTGCCCTCAATTGCGGGGCGGCTGATTGTCCGCCCATCCGTATTTATGATGCCGAATCCATTTATGATCAGCTTAACGCCAGTTCAAGGCAATACCTCAAAGCCCAGGTGGAATATGATAAAGAAGAAAAGGAAATTTACGTTCCTGCCCTTATGAATTGGTTTAGTGGCGATTTTGGTGGCTCGGACGGAGTGCGAAATATCCTGGAAAAAAACGGCTATCTCGAACCGGGATCCGACTATGACATTGAGTATAAGAGCTACGACTGGACCCTCAAGCTGGGTACTTTTTACAAAGCATAATTGACCCTATAGTTTTGCTAATCGAAGCCCTGCCTCGTGCAGGGTTTCTTCTTTTTTGGCAAAGCAAAACCGCAGTACCTTATGGTCCGTAGGCTGGTTGTAAAAAACACTGAGAGGTATAGCGGCAACCCCCTGCTCTATGGTGAGCTGCCAGGCGTACTCCACATCGGGCTGATCGCTCAATTCCGAGTAGTCCAGCAACTGAAAATAAGAACCCATTGATGTCAAGGGCTTAAAACGTGAACCCTGCAGGCTGGACAGGAAAAAGTCGCGCTTCTCCTGGTACATACCACTAATGCGGGTAGCTCCTTCTTGCGATAAATACTCGGCCAAAGCCAGTTGAACCGGTGTATTTACACTGAACACCATAAACTGGTGAATTTTGCGAAATTCCTTCATCAATATTTCAGGAGCCAGGCAATAACCTACCTTCCATCCGGTAACATGCAGGGTTTTACCAAACGAGCCTACCACAAAACTGCGTTTGAACAACTCCGGTCTTTCACAAACCGAAAGGTGCCGGGCCCCGTCAAAAACTATGTGCTCGTAAACCTCATCTGAAAGTATAAGCAGGTTGGAGCCGGAGGTAATCTCCTCCAGTTGATCCAGATCTTCCTTACTCAATACCGTAGCTGAGGGGTTGTGAGGGGTGTTGATAATGATCATGCGGGTGCGGTGATTCAACAGTTTTTTTACCTGTTGCCAATCAATACGGTAATGGGGAAACTCCAATTGTACATAAACCGGGATGCCCCCGTTCAATTCCACGTAGGGAGCATAACAATCGTAGGCCGGGGTAAAAATAATCACCTCATCCCCCTCGCGAATACTCGCACTGATTACGGTGGCAATGGCCTGGGTGGCACCGGCCGTAACGTTCACCTCCTTTTCAGGCGAATAAAAGCAACCGTGAGCCTGCTTTCGCAATTGGGCAATGAGCTCCCGCAGGGGGGCCATACCGCTGGCAGGGGCGTACTGGTTAGCGCCTTCCCTCATGTATTTCAACACCAGTTCAATTAGCCACGGGTCGGCCGCAAAATCAGGAAATCCTTGCGAAAGGTTAAGAGCTCCGTAATCGGCCGCCAATTGGCTCATTACTGAAAATATAGTGGTACCGGAGCGGGGGAGCTTGCTGCTAAGGTGAACCTGAGAGTGTTGTTGCATAAGTAAGATGCAATTTAACAACAATTCCTAAGGCAGTTGGAAACTTTAGAGGGGCGTGGCTGTTTTGAGCATAAATGAAAAGGATGGGCCTTACTTCTGAGTTTAAGAAAATACGTTTCTTCGAAACCCTCCAACCCGTTTTTACAAGCAACGGTTACGAGTTTGTACCGCTGCTCAACCAGTTTCGCAAAACCACCCGCAAGGGCTATAGCAATGTGGTTATTTATCCCACCATTTATCCGGAGCAGATTTATTTTGAAGTTTCCTTCGGCAGCCGCATCAATATTGTGGAAAAAACCATTTTACCCTACGTAAATGGGGTTAAAGGTTTTTCAGAAGAAGGAAATACGGTACTAACCAACCTTAAAAAATTTCTGGATCTCCCCGGTTTTAAGCTTACCGCTAAAAGTGGCCAACAACTGGAAGAAACCATTCACTTTATTTCCAGCTTTTTTGAAGAAGGGGGTTTTGAATACCTGGAAAGCTTTACGGATATCTATCAACTGGATCGCCATTTGAACACCGATCCGCAGGATCATCACTACTTTATAGGAAACCCCATTTTGTATTGCTTCAGGGGTATCACTATCGCCAGCCTTACGGACAGTTGGCGGTGGAGGGAGCTTTACCAGTTTTACGGTAAAAAACTGGAAGAATTACAAGCCCCCGGCCTGGTACGCGAAAGCTATAACCGCATGGTTTTCTTTTTAAGCGATATGGGCCTTAATTAGGGCTCTGAACTATTCACAGGCTTGAGCCACTATTCGTAATTTGCCGCAAAATTTTCTTTGTGAATTACCTCTCGGTTGAAAACATTTCTAAAAGTTACGGAGCCCGTACCCTGTTCAGCAATATCTCCTTTGGAGTGGAAGAAGGGCAAAAGGTAGCTTTAGTGGCCCGCAACGGTAGCGGCAAAACCTCTATACTCAATATTTTAAGTGGCATAGACCAACCCGATGGTGGAAGGGTAACCTATCGCAAAAACCTGAAGGTGGGTTTCCTTTCGCAGGACCCCGATCTGCAGGCCGGGCGCAGTATTCTGGAAAGTGTTTTAGCAGTAGAAAACCAAGTAACCCAGGCGATCAGGAATTATGGTAAAGCCCTGGAAAACCCGGAAGATGCGGAGGCTTATCAAAAGGCTTTTGACGATATGGACCGTTTTGCGGCCTGGGATTTTGAAGTACGGGTAAAGCAGGTTCTAGGCAAGCTGGGTCTCCATGATCACAGTCGTCCGGTAGATAAGCTATCCGGGGGCCAGCGCAAGCGGGTAGCACTGGCCCGAACCCTTATTTCATCACCGGATATTCTTATCCTTGATGAGCCTACCAACCATTTGGATGTAGCCATGATCGAATGGCTGGAAGAATACCTTTTACAGCCTGCGATCACTCTTTTTATGGTAACCCACGACCGTTACTTCCTGGAAAACGTTTGCGATCATATTTTAGAGTTGGAAGATCAGACCCTTTATCAGCACCCCGGCAACTTTAGCTCTTTTTTGGAGCGCAAGGCGGAGCGCGAAGAGATTGAAAACACCAATACGGATAAGGCCCGCAACCTAATGCGTAAAGAACTGGAATGGATTCGCAGGCAACCTAAAGCCCGGGGCACTAAATCCAAGGCCCGCATTGATGCCTTCCACAACCTCAAGGATAAGGCCTCTAAATCCCAACAGGAAGAAAAGCTGGAACTCGATATTAAAATGACCCGCCTGGGCAGTAAAATACTGGAATTGCATAAGCTCAAAAAGTCCTATGGAGAGCTAAAAATTGTTGACAATTTCGACTACACCTTTAAGCGTGGGGAGCGGGTAGGTATTATTGGTGAAAACGGGGTAGGTAAATCCACCTTTTTAAGGTTGATTACCGGTGATGAAGAACCCAGCGGTGGCAAGATTGTAACCGGTGAAACCATAAAATTCGGTTTTTATACCCAAAAGGGAATTCAGCTGCAGGACGATAAAAGGGTGATCGAAGTGGTAAAGGAAATTGCCGAGTACATTCCCATCGGTAAAAAGGGCCGCAACATTACCGCTTCTCAAATGCTGGAACGCTTTCTCTTTGAAGGAGACCATCAATACACCTACGTTTCCAAGCTGAGCGGTGGCGAAAAGCGCAGGCTTTACCTGCTCACCGTATTAATGGAAAACCCCAACTTTCTCATCCTGGATGAGCCTACCAACGACCTGGATATTCTTACCCTCAACGTACTGGAAGACTTTCTTATGGAGTTTGGCGGTTGCCTGGTGGTGGTAACTCACGATCGTTACTTTATGGCTAAGCTCACCGATCACCTTTTTGTGTTCGAGGGAGAAGGGAAGATTCGCGATTTTCCTGGAAATTATACGGAATATACCATCGCGAAGGCCAGGGAAGAAGAAGTTGAAAAACTTCGCTCCCAAAGTATGGTGAAGAACGCCCCTAAAAAACAAGATTCCGCTAAGCAAAAGACCAAACTTACCTATGCCGAGCGCCTTGAAATGGAAGAGCTGGAGCAAAAACTGGAAGAGCTGGAAGGGCGTAAAGCCGAAATTGCCGGTGCCTTTGAAGAGGCGGTTTCCGATGCCACCAAGTTGGAAGAGCTTTCCCGCGAAATGAATGACATTAATGCCAGTATTGAGGAAGTAGAAATGCGTTGGCTGGAATTAAGCGAATACGAATAAAAGTAAAATTGTAAATTAAGGCAACTAAAGGCGCAGAGATCGTCTATAGATAAGGTTGCCATGTTCAAGAAAGTTGCACTTCTGGTCTTCTCCATCAGCTTTGCCGGTCTTACAATGCAGGCTCAGGAAACGTATATCCTTTCCGGTACGGTGTTGGACGAAGCCGGAGCCCCCCTTTTCGGGGCCAGTGTAGTAAACCGCAGCAGTATGCGTGGCGTAGCTACCAATGCCAACGGGCAGTTTAGCCTGAACCTGCAGGAGTTTCCCGCCTTTCTTGAAATCAGTTTTATAGGATACACGGTACATTACCGGGAATTGAACCCGCGCAATTTCAACGCAGAAGGCCGCCTGGAAATTAGTCTGCGCATGCAACCCCACTCCCAGGAACTTGAAGCGGCTACTATTGAGGGGCGACCCTACGAGGAGGTATATGTACACCGCAATATTGCCGTTTTGGACTTCACTTTTGTGGGAGATCACATTTTGCTGTTGCTCAGGGAAGGTATGCGCGATTATAAACTTGCCCTGATTGATCAGTACCAGGATTCACTGTCCACCTTAAACCTTGACCTGCGTGCCGATAACTTTGTTACCGACTGCCTGGGCCACATCTATGTTCAGGGTAAAGACAGTGTTTACGGTTTAAGCTTTGCCAACCAGCAAATTCACCCTATCGGGGCCATTGAAAATGAATGGTACAACACCATGGTAAAGCCCTGCGTAGCTTCTAATCCTCATAATTTGTACTATCGCTTTTGGTACCTTGATAAGCAAATGGTGGAGTATTTTCAAACTCCCATGGGAGAGAAAAAAAGCCGGATGATCCGCAGAATAGTGGATTACGATGAAGCCTTCTCCAAGCTCGATTACAAAAACACGGCCCAGCAGTTAATGGGAGCGGGTAATAAAATGAGTTCCACCCCTCACCTTCCCAGCTTCCGTAAGGGTTTTGAAATGATGGGGTGGTATAAGAACATCCTGGCCATACCGATATATCATCCCCTTTTCGCTCAGTCTAAAGGAGCCCTGTTGTTTGACCATCTTCGTGATTCGGTGCTGGTTTTGGATACGCAAGGGCAGGTGCAACAGAAGTATTTTATTGATCACCATAAAGATTCAGACTTTAAAGATGAAATTTTACGGGATGTGGCTACCGGAAAGCTGTATGCCCGTTTTGAAAAGTCCGGAATCGTTAAGCTGAGGCCTTTTTCACCGGACTACCATTTGGAGAACAAGTCTGTAATTATTCAAAAGTTCGATTTCCCGCAGGCCCTCAAAATCCGTAATGGGGTGGCTTATTTCCTCGATCATTCCGATGAGGATTACCAAAAACTGAAACTTTACCGGCAAAAGCTCTGAGCTTATTCCAAAAGATCCGGGAGCTCTGCCTTCAGCCATTGGGTCATGGCGCTGGTACCCCTATGGTTAAGGTGGTTTGGATCGGCCCAGTTTTCCGGCTTATCCAAAATGGAGTCCGGAGGTATCATCAATGCACCATATTTTGCATATTGTTCCCAGCTCAAAGGCTTTCCGGCCGGAACACCATAATTGGGCAGGTATAAAAAAAGGAGTTTTACGCCATGCTTTTCACAAAGCCGCCACATCCGTTTTAAGTAGGCGTGCGGAAAGGTATTGTCGAAGTCCCTCTTCCAGGCAGTTCGATCATCACCCTTTTGCCTTTTTTCCCGCATTAATTGTAAATCACTTTTACCGGCATCGCCTATCAAAGGCTGGAAAGAGTGTTCACTGGTATCGGGAGGGCCGGTGGTGCTGTTCTGGTAGTCGGAAAATAAGTCTTCCTGCGCCATTTGCAGGCGGTATTGAAAAGCCGTGAGCTCATCCGTAAACCAGTCTTTATTGTAGAAAGGGTAGGCGGTAAGTAAATCGCTAACGGACGCCACGTAGGGAAAAATGGGGTGACTGTACGGGTTTTCGCTGTAACGAACTTCCACCACCACAAATCGGGGTTCTTTTTGTTGAATAAGCCGTTTCAGAAAATTGTATTGCAGGTTACGACCGTACCGGCAGTAACCAAGGTTGGCTACGTTCAAGCCGGTGCTTTCTTCCAGTATCATTGGGTTTACCGAGTGTATGGTTTTGGAAGATCCCAGGAAAGCCAAATCCACCGGCTGATCACTTTCGTACAGGCGATGGTAAATCCATTGGCCCCTTCCGGCACAGTCATTTTCCAGTCCGTTAAAAACGCGGGCTTCATTGGCAGGTAAAATATAGACCCCCGCTACTATCGGAAGAAGAAATACCGCGATATGAAAAGTTAGCCTCCGCATTAAAACTGAAAATAAATAAAGTAAGGCTTTACATCATAGTTGCCCAGGCCTAAAATCAAAAGGACTAACAGATAATAAGCCAGGTAACGTACCGGTTTTGAAAAACGACTTATGAAATCATTAAAGTCATATTCCTTCATCCACTTTTCGATGGCGATAAAAATCAGCAAAACAAAACCCACGGCTGATAGTCGATAAACATCTTCCTGAATAGGAGCTGGGAGCCGAAATGAAGCCGGCCACTTTAAAAGCTGAACCCCAATGGATTTAAGGTGACCAAGGCCCTGCGCCCGGAAGGGAATCCAAAAAAGGGAGCAAAGCAGGAAAACCCACCATACCGGCATTTTTTTGATGCTGAGGTGCTTTTCAGCGATCAGGGATAACCCATGTACAAAACCCCATATCACAAAGGTGAAGCTGGCCCCGTGCCACAGGCCGGACAATACAAAGGTGACCAGCAGGTTCAGGTCGGTTCTGAAGCGGCCCTTCCGGTTGCCCCCCAACGGGATATACACATAATCGCGAAACCAGGTGGAGAGGGAGATATGCCAGCGGTGCCAGAATTCCGTAAGGCTTTTGGAAAAGTAAGGCTTCCGGAAATTGGTCATCAGGTCAAAACCCAGCATCCTTCCCAGGCCAATGGCAATATCCGAGTAACCCGAAAAATCAGCATATATCTGGAAGGCAAATAAAACGGCCCCCAACAACATGGGCCATCCGGGGTAATTTTCAGGTTGAGCGTAAAGCGCGTTTACTACCACACCCATATTATCGGCAATGACCACTTTCTTAAAAAAACCCCATAAAACCAACCTTAGTCCACCTACGGTACGCTGGTAATCGAAAGTTTTGAGATTGCTGAATTGCGGTAAAAAGCGGGTGGCCCGCTCAATGGGACCTGCTACCAGTTGGGGGAAAAAGGAAACAAAGGCCATAAATTGCAAAATGCTTCGGGTAGGCTCCAGCTTTTTCCGGTAAATATCAATGGTGTAGCTCATGGTTTGGAAGGTGTAAAAGCTGATACCCACCGGGAGAATAATGGCCAGGGTAGAGATGGAGGGCTGCAGGCCGAACAACTCTAAAAAACGGGCAAAACTCTCGATAAAAAAGTTAAAATACTTGAAAAACCCCAGCAGCCCCAGGTTTATCAGAAGGCTTGCCACCAGGGCTATTTTTCGGCCACGTGCTGAACGGGAGTTGAATATGGAAATACCCAAACCAAAATCCGCCAGGCTACTGATGATAATCAGCGAAAGAAATCGCCAATCCCACCACCCGTAAAAAATGTAGCTGCCAATAATTAACCAGGCGTTCCGGGTTTTAACGGATCCCTTGCGGCTTACCCACCAGTAGGTGAAAAAAAACAACACAAAAAATACCAGGAAGGTTATCGAATTGAAAACCATAAAGTGAAAATTTCCAACCGGGCAATATACTTAAGGGAACTTAAGCTTTGAGAAATCCCTGTTAAAGATCAGCTTAAATTAGGGGTAACTTATTAAATTGCCACTTCGAAAATAATGCAGGTGCAAGATATCATCCAACTGAAAAAGATCGTCCGGAACTTTCCACTGGGCAACCAGGTAGTAAAAGTGTTAAAGGGAATTGACCTGAATATTCATAAAAATGAATATGCCGCCCTTATGGGGCCCTCAGGAAGTGGTAAATCTACCCTTATGAATTTACTGGGTTGCCTGGACACCCCTACTTCCGGGGAATACTGGTTGAACGGACAGGACGTAAGCCGGCTTACCGATAATGAACTGGCGGAAATCAGGAATAAGGAAATAGGCTTTGTATTCCAAACCTTCAACCTATTGCCACGTTCTACAGCTCTGGAAAATGTGATGTTACCCCTGGTGTATGCCGGAATGAACAGTAAAGACCGCAAGGAGAGAGCTGAAGAAGTGTTGGGCCAGGTAGGTCTTGCCGATCGTATGGATCACCGGCCGAATCAGCTTTCGGGCGGACAAAGGCAAAGGGTTGCGGTGGCCCGCGCCCTGGTGAATAATCCCTCTATTATACTGGCGGATGAACCTACCGGAAACCTGGATACCAAAACCTCCGTTGAAATTATGAACCTCTTCGGGGATATCCATAAAAGTGGAAATACCGTAATACTGGTAACCCACGAGGAAGATATTGCCACGCATGCCCGCAGGGTTATCCGTTTGCGGGATGGCGAAATAGAATCAGACAAAAGCTAAAATATTTATGGACTTAAACCTCAGCGGTAAAAAGGCGCTGGTTTGTGGAAGTTCCGATGGAATTGGCAAAGCAGCCGCCCTTGAACTGGCCCGTATGGGTGCAACCGTTACCCTGCTGGCTCGTAACCCGCAAAAACTGGAAACCGTGCAAAAGGAGCTGCCCACCCCTTCCGGGCAAAAACACGATTTTTTGGTGGCCGATTTTGACGACCCTATCAACCTGGAAAGTGTAGTAGCTTCTTACCTGGGCAATAACAACAGCTTCGCCATTTTAGTGAATAACACCGGAGGGCCGCCTGCCGGTAAGGCCTACCAGGCTGAGGTTGAGGAATATGTGCGTGCCTTCAAGCAGCACCTCATTTGCAACCAGGTACTGGTAAAACTGCTTTGGCAGGGAATGAAAGAACAGGGCTACGGCCGTATTGTAAATGTGATCAGCACCTCCGTAAAAGTACCTCTTCCCAACCTGGGTGTAAGCAATACCGTGCGCGGGGCAGTAGGTAACTGGAGCAAGACCCTGGCCAATGAACTGGGAGAATTCGGGATTACCGTAAACAATGTTTTGCCGGGAGCTACGGAAACCGGGCGACTACAATCTATTATTGAAAACAAATCCCAAAAAACCGGCCGCTCCGTAAAAGAAGTAGAAGGTGCCATGGCAGGTCAAGTGCCCCTGGGCCGTTTCGCAGCACCTGAAGAGGTGGCTAATGCCATTGCCTTTTTGGCTAGTCCGGCAGCCGCTTACATTAGCGGTGTAAATCTTCCGGTGGACGGTGGCCGCACACCTAATTTATGAGAATGGGCAAGGCCAAACATAGCTTTCATGCCCGCATTCAGTTGGATGTTACCAATGGTGGGGCCTGGGTTGAGGTTCCTTTTGATGTAAAGGAGGCTTTTGGTTCCGGCCGTCCCCGGGTAAAGGTAGTCTTCGATAATAAAGTGGAGTATCGTGGCAGCCTGGTGAAAATGGGTGGTTCAAACCATTTGCTGGGTGTTCGGAAAAATATCAGGGAGGCCCTGGCTAAAAAACCGGGGGACTACATTGAGGTGGAAGTACAGCTGGATGACCAACCAAGGGTTGTGGAAATACCGGAGGTGCTGGAAAAAGCCTTCAACGATTTTCCTGCAGCCAAAGCCACCTTCCTCAGTATGTCCTATTCGCATCAAAGGGAGCACGTGGAGTACATTCTCTCGGCCGTAAAGGATGAAACCCGTGAACGGAGGGCCCGAAAAACGGTAGAAACCTTATTAAGGGAAAAAGAATTATGAAAAAGTTGCTGAACTATATCAACGGAGAATTGAAGGCACCGGCCGGGGGTAAATACCTTGATAATTATGATCCCTCACGGGGAAAGGTGTACTCACTGATACCCGATTCAGGGCCCGAAGATGTGGAAGAAGCAGTTAAAGCTGCGCAGGCTGCCTTTGGCGAATGGAGTACCAAAACCGCCAAAGAGCGCTCGGAAATTATGATGCGGGTTTCCCAACTAATTGATAAAAACCGGGAGCATCTGGCTAAAGCGGAAAGCCTGGATAATGGCAAGCCTCTGAAGTTGGCCCGTACGGTGGATATACCGAGGGCACGGGACAATTTTGCTTTTTTTGCCACGGCTATACTTCACGATGAAGACCCCTTTTACAATATGGGGACAGCGGGATTTAACTACACCTTGCGCCAACCCATTGGCACGGTAGGCTGCATTTCACCTTGGAATTTGCCTCTTTACCTGTTCACCTGGAAAATTGCACCTGCCCTGGCGGCCGGTAATTGTGTGGTGGCCAAGCCCTCTGAAGTTACCCCCATGACGGCCTTTTTATTGTCAGAGCTGTGCATAGAAGCAGGAATGCCGGCCGGGGTATTGAACATTGTGCACGGCACCGGGCCCGGTGCCGGGCAGGCCATGGTAGAACACCCCGGTGTAAAGGCCATTTCATTTACCGGTGGCACTAAAACAGGTGAGCATATTGCGCGCACCGCAGCGCCCATGTTCAAAAAACTATCGCTAGAATTAGGGGGAAAAAATCCGAACATCATTTTTGCAGATTGTGATTTTGAAAAAACGCTGAGCACTTCAGTACTTTCTTCTTTCGCCAACCAGGGGCAAATTTGCCTGTGTGGTAGCCGCATATTTATTGAGCGGCCGATTTATGAAAAGTTCCGGGATGCTTTTGTGGAAAAGGTAAAAAAGCTGCAGGTGGGCCCACCTCTTGAAGAAAGCAGTAAAATGGGAGCGGTGGTTTCCAAACCCCATATGGATAAGGTGCTGAGCTACGTTGAGCTGGCACGGGAAGAAGGAGGGACGGTTTTATACGGGGGTGAAAGAGTGCCCCAGGCAGGCGAGTTCAGCGAGGGTTATTACCTCCAACCCACCGTTATTGAAGGCTTGAGTTACGACTGCCGCACGAACCAGGAAGAAATTTTTGGGCCGGTGGTCACCTTAACCCCTTTTGATACGGAGGAAGAAGTTTTAAGGATGGCGAACTCCACCAATTACGGATTAGCCGCCACCATTTGGACCCAAAACTTAAACCGGGCCCATCGCGTTGCCTCGGAGGTGCAATCAGGAATAATTTGGATAAACTGTTGGCTGGTGCGTGATTTACGAACCCTTTTCGGAGGCATGAAAGCCAGTGGGGTTGGCCGGGAAGGGGGCTATGAAGCTTTGCACTTTTTCACCGAGCCTAAGAATGTATGCTTGCAATACTAAGCATTGGCAACACTGTTTTTTCGTAATTTTGTAAATTAAAGCCTAAAGTAAAGTTGAATGGAACTTCATCCTGTTGATGTAGTTGAAGATATAACACCGGAAGACTTTCATAATCTTTACGTAAAAACCGCTAAGCCGGTTGTACTTAAAAATTATGCAAAGAACTGGCCCGCTATAAGTAAGTGGACTTACGATTTTTTGAAGAAAAAAGCGGGACAGCATCAGGTTAAGCTGCACGGGAAGTGGCAGGATAATGAACCTACTAAAATTGAAATGCCTCCGGTAAAGGAAGTGCCTTTTAGTGAGTACCTGGACATGCTGGAGCATGATGAAAAATCCGATTTGCGCATTTTCCTGTTCAACCTGTTTAAGCTGGTACCGGAATTAGTGAATGACTTCGATTACCCGCCCATTATGGATGGGTATCTTAAGGACTACCCGTACATGTTCTTCGGTTGTGCCGGCAGCAACGTACGCCTTCACTATGATATAGACCTTTCCAACGTATTTATCACCCAATTTAAAGGTACTAAAAGGGTAACCCTCTTCGATCAAAGCCAAACCAAATACCTGTACAAGTTACCCTTCACTACCCACAGTGCTGCGGATCTTTCGGATATCGACTATGAAAAATATCCGGCATTAAAATATGCCCACGGTTATCGTTGCGACCTTAATCATGGAGATACCCTGTTTATGCCCAGCGGTATTTGGCATTATATGGAATACGTAGATGGTAGCTTTAGTTTGAGCTTGCGTACCCTAAACCCTTCAAGCTTGGGTAAGCTACAAGGAGCCTACAATGTATTTGTTATTCGTAAGCTGGATGATTTTGTAAACAAGTACTATAAAAATTATTGGAGTGACTATAAGCTGAAGAAGGCCATTGCCCGTGCCAATGAGATAGTGGAGCAACGGGAAAATGAAAAAGTGGACTTCTAGGTAACGCCAATCCCATAAAAGTAAAAGCCCTCCGAAACTCGGAGGGCTTTTTTATTCCGGTGCCTTGAAGAAAAAAGAACGTTTAACACAAAATTTACCTACTACAAGGGCACCGTTAGTTTAACGGGCGCAATAATGCAAATAATGTGCCGATCTAAAGTATTCCCCTACAACGAAGTTCAAGTCTCTCTTTTCCAGTGCTCCAGCGCGTTCTTTTTTAGCGGAGTACCGGTTTTATGGACATTAACGGGAATCAAACTTCCCTTTTTAAAAGAGCTTTAGGGTGAAAACGTGGACGGAACCCCCCTCGTTTTTGGTAAGGACAAACTGTAGGGCAATTCAGAACATTTTTTCTAAGCTGGAAAAACCAGCCTACCAAAATGAAAAGACCTGATGGCCTATAATACTAATATTTACAAACCGAATATTGAAAATCAAGCACTTAAGCATTTTGAGTATTTTTGGCACAAACTTGACTTTATGCCTTTCGCTAACAAATAACACCTATCTACTTTTTTAAAGAAGAGCGGGGCAACCAAATATCTAAGTATGACGGAAAACTTTAAAGAGAAGTTAAAAGTCCTCAGCCAGCTCAGTATAGTTGTCGCTTTTTTGGTTGCCCTGCTAATTTTCGCCAAAGTAGTTATTGTTCCCCTCGCATTATCCTTTCTTTTTGCAGCCATACTCAACCCATTGATCAGGCGGCAAGAGTCTATTGGAATTCCGCGTATTCCGGCCATTTTGGTAGCTATGCTGGCCTTTATCGTAGTCGTAGGCGGTATTTTTACCTACAGTGGTTTTCAAATGACTCAACTCATGAAGGATCTTCCTTCCATTGAGCGGAAAACTATCGAACTTTTTCAGGATATCGGTAAAACCCTGGAGGATAAAATCGGTGTGAGTGCTCCTCAACAAGATCGCTGGTTAAGCAATTTAGGCGATAATGCCGGGAGCTTCTTAACCGGCTTGTTACAAACTACCTCATCCGTGCTTACCGTAGTAGCACAAATACCCATCTACATTTTTCTACTGCTGCTCTACAAAGACAAATTTCGGGAGTTTATACTCATTTTTTTCAATGGTGCCCAGGGACAGGCCAGTGAGCGTATCGATGAAATAAAAAGTGTGGTACAGGGATATGTATTGGGCTTGTTTATAGTTATAGGCATACTAGCCGTACTCAACTCAGTGGGTTTACTGCTTTTGGGTATCAAATACGCTCTCTTTTTCGGCATCCTTTCCGCCATCCTCACCGTAATCCCCTACATCGGAAACTTTATTGGGGGCCTGCTTCCTTTTTTAGTCGCTTTAGTAACCAAAGACTCTATGTGGTATGCCGCGGGGGTAGTGGCTCTGTACGCAGTAATACAATTTGTAGAAGGCAATTTTATAACTCCCAATATAATGGGTTCGCGCATTAACATTAACCCTCTTATTGCTTTGATTGCTATGATACTAGGCGGTCAGATACTAGGCGTGGCGGGACTAATTTTAGCCATACCGTTTACCGGCATTTTAAGGATTGCCTTTATACACAGTAAAACCCTCGCACCCTTTGCAGTGTTGATGGAAGAACGTAAATAAATAACCCAAATAATACCATCAATTATGAAAACAAACACTTTTCAATTTAACAGAAAACTAAAATTCGCAGGTCTTTTAGTCCTGGCTTTCAGCTTCAGTAATGTGATGAAAGCGCAACAACTGAGCTTTGGCCCTAAGTTGGGTATTACCTCCACCACAGGAGCGGGAGATGATGTACCGTCTCAAACCGAATCCATTACCAATATTGTAGGAGGAGTTTTTTTTAAAGTAGGTTCGGATGGTATTTTTAGCTTTCAGCCCGAGATTCTCTATCACCCCAAGGGTGGAGTTTACGAAGATGATAACTTCCGTTATGAACTGAACATTGATTATCTGGAGATTCCCTTACTTTTTAAAGTACAAATTCCGGTGGGTGAAACGGTTTACCCCTTTGTTTACGCAGGACCTTACGGTGCTTTTGAACTTGGCAATGAGGAAACCGGTGAGTTTTTCATCTTTCAGGGAACCGGTACCGCAGATATCTCTGATTTTGATGCCGGAGCGGTATTAGGTGCTGGCTTGGACTTTCAGGTAAGTAATATGTACCTGGGTCTGGATTTGCGCTATGGCATAGGTATGGTCAACATTTACGATGCTGAAGACCCCGATGACCAACCCGATATTAAGAATCGTGCTTTCTCAGTGATGGTGGGGCTGGGAATTAATCTGTAAAATCTGTATCATGAGTAATCTATTATATTTAATCGCCATCATCCTGGTAATAGGGTGGTTGTTGGGATTCTTTTACTTCAGCCTGGGTGGGCTTATCCATGTCCTGCTGGTATTTGCTCTGATTGCCATTATTTTCCGCCTTATCGGTGGAAGAGGAGTTTAGGTAGCAGTGATCCATCTGCTGCAAGGAGATATAACCCTTTTTGAAGGTGATGCCATCGTCAACGCGGCCAACTCTTCCCTGCGAGGAGGTGGCGGTGTTGACGGGGCTATTCACAAGGCAGCAGGCCCTGCTCTATTACAGGAATGCCAGGAGTGGGTTCGCCATAATGGCGACTTGCCTACTGGAAAAGCCATGATCACCAAAGGGGGCAATTTAAAGGCCCGTTGGGTAATCCATACCGTTGGCCCGGTGTGGTCAAGCGGAACCCAAGATGAAGATTTTTTGCTCTCCCAGTGTTACATCAACTGTCTGCACCTTTGTGTGGAGCGCAATATCCGAACGGTAGCTTTCCCAAATATTTCAACCGGAGTTTATGGTTTCCCTAAAACCGATGCGGCTGAAGTAGCCGTTGCCAGTGTCCGGAACTTTTTATCGTCATCACATACGGACTTAGAGGTTAGTTTTATGTGCTTTGACGAGGAGAATTACACCTTATACCAGAAGCTTCTTTAAACCTTTTTGAATTTTGAGGTCAAAGCTATAAATTCAGCTATGCGTTTTCTTCTGGTATTCCTCTTCTTTACTGCAAATCTCAAAGCACAATATTATTATCCGCCCGTATCCGGTTCGCAGTGGGATACCGTAAGCCCTGCTTCTTTAGGATGGTGTATCAGTGAGCTTGATACCCTGTCGGATTTTCTGGAAGCCACTAATGGTAAAGGCTTTATTATACTGCATAAGGGGAAAATAGCCTATGAAGAGTACTTCGGTACTTTTCAGCAGGATTCCGTTTGGTATTGGGCCTCAGCCGGAAAGGCCCTCACCGCTTTCCTGGTGGGGATGGCACAAGAGCAGGGCCTGTTGAATATTGACGATAAAACCTCTGATTATCTGGGTACCGGTTGGACATCCGCACCTACGGCTAAGGAAAACCTCATCACCATACGGCAGCAGTTGCAAATGACCACCGGGCTGGACTATACCGTCCCTGACCTGGATTGTGTAGCCGACACCTGCCTGCTTTACCGGAATGATGCCGGTACGCACTGGTATTACCACAATGCACCCTATCGCCTGTTGCAGGACGTTGTGGTAAGCACCACCAATCTAACCTACAATCAGTTTACCGCTCAGCAATTGGGGACAAGCACCGGTATAACCGGCTTCTGGTTCAATTACCTTTTTTTGAGTAAAGCCCGTAGCATGGCCCGTTTCGGACTTCTGGCTTTAAGCGAGGGCCGGTGGAACGGCACACCGATTTTGGCCGATACGGCCTACTTTAACGATATGGTGACTCCTTCGCAAAATCTGAATGAAGCGTATGGTTACCTGTGGTGGTTAAATGGCCAGCCAACCTTTAAGCAACCGGGTACTGATATCGTATTTAACGGGCCTATTATCCCTTCCGCACCGGCCGATCTTTACATGGCAGCCGGTAAAAACGATCAACGCATTTACGTAGTTCCGAGTGAGGATCTGGTGGTGGTGCGCATTGGTAATGCGGCCGACCAGTCTTTGTTGGCCCTATCGGGTTTTGACGATGAATTGTGGCGCTTGCTGGGTAGTTTGATTTGCCATAACACCAGCCAGGTAAACTACAAACCCGGAGAACTTAAAGTGCTTCCCAACCCGGCTACGGATCATTTTTATATTGAACCGTGGGTGGCGGGCATGGAAGTGGAAATATACAACCTGCACGGTCAAAGAATAAAAGTGGCCAAACCGGAGAACGGCCGGGTGGATATTTCGCACTTGAGGCGTGGTGCCTACCTGATAATGTGGCAAAACCGGGGAGAGAAGGCGGTGAGCCGCTTGCTGGTGCCTTAATCCGCAGAACGGTCGATCAGCCTTTGGTCGGTTTGTTTGGAGGCTTTGGCTCCCAGTTCACGTAAACGTTCCGTCCTTCGCACGAGGTTTCCGGTACCATCGGTAAGCTTCTTCATAGAATCCTGGTAGGTTTTCTGAACGGTGTTCAACTGTCCTCCCAGCCTCATCAGGTCATCTGCAAAAGAAGCGAACTTATCGTACAGCGCTCCGGCCTGCCGGGCAATTTCCTCAGCATTTTTGTTTTGTAAGTCCTGCTTCCAGATGTAAGAGATGGTGCGTAAGGTGGCCAGCAGGGTAGTGGTGGAAACCAGTACAATGTTGCGGTCCAGTGCCTTTTCATACAACTGCTGATCCTCCTTCAGGGCAATGGTAAGGGCCGGTTCATTGGCAATAAACATCATTACATAATCCGGGGGATTAATGTCATACAGAGCCTGATAATTTCTTTCTCCAAGCGATTTAATGTGGCCGTTTATACTATCCAGGTGCTGTTTCAGGAAGCGTTTTCTATCGTCTTCATCCTCGGTATCGTAATAATTGCTGTAAGCTGTGAGCGATACTTTTGAATCGAGGATGAGGTGCTTGCCATCGGGCAAGTTGATCACGTAATCCAGGCGTTGGTTGCTGCCATCCTCTGTTTTCAGGTTCCTTTCTTTAAAATAGTGGATGTCTTTTTGCAAACCTGCTTTTTCCAGGATGTTTTCCAATTGCATTTCGCCCCAACCCCCCTGGGTTTTGGAGTCGCCCCTCAGGGCCAGGGTGAGGCTCTTAGCTTCCTGGGTGATCTGCTGGTTCAGTTCCTTCAGGTTTCGCAGTTGCTCATTCAGCGCAGCCCCTCGTTTTTCACCGGCCGTATTACTGTCCTCCACCTTCTTCTGGAACTCCATAATACGTTCCTTTAACGGGTTCAGCAGTTCGCCCAGGTTTTCCTTATTCTGGTCAGTAAACTTTTTGGATTTCTCTTCAAAAATCTGGTTGGCCAGGTTTTTAAACTGAGCGGCAAACTTCTCGTTGAGCTCTTCCACTTCTTTCCGCTGTTCGGCAAGCTTTTGCCCCAGGTTTTCATGCTCCGTACGGCTGCGTGAAAGGTCGTTGGTCAAACGCAATTCCCGTTCACGCAGGTTGTCCATTTCACTTTTAGCCTGTTGTAATTCCTTTTCCAGGTCGGCATTTTTTTGGCGGGTGTAGGAGGCCTCATTCGATACTTGTTGAAGCATGGCTTCTTTTTCTTTTGAAGTGCGATTAAAACGGCCGGTCATAATAATTGCCGCCACTGCGGTACCCAGTGCCATGCCCACAATTATAAAAAGGAGTATAAATGAAAATTCCATATCAATTGAAATAGTTGTTGAGCCCCAGTAAGCCCTGCATCATCATTTGAATGGCCAGTGAGCCCACAATAAGCCCCATCAGCCGGTTAAATACTTTTAGCCCGTTTACTCCTAATCGCTTCTTAATAAAAGGCATGCGTCTGAGGATAATGTAATTGGCCAGCGAACAAATTAAAATAGCACTGATCACCGAAACATAATTTTCCCAGCCCTGTGAACCGATGCTGAGGTTGATTAGTGTGGTGGCCAGTCCCGGGCCAACTATAATAGGTATGGCCAGGGGAACCAGGCTTATGTCATTGCGCATTTGAGCCGCAACTTGTTCCTGTGGCCGGTGGTTCACCTTTTTATCATGACCCTGCACCATATTGAAGCCCATCAGTAAAAGTATAATACCCCCGAATACGCGCAAGCCATCTGGCTGAATACCGAAAAAGTTGAAAATGTAGGTGCCGCTTAAATACAAAATCACCATAGCTATAAATACGGCACGGCTATTTTTAGAGGCAATGTTGTTGAACTCCCTTTTGGTGGTGTCGTCATCTACCAGGGTAAGCATAACCACCCCGGCCGAAAGCGGATTCATAATCGTAAAAATAGAGATGGTGTCACCCAGTATATCGCGCAAAATCTCAGTCATGCCCAAAAGTGCTTTTTTGCAAAGTACGCTAAAATGAAAAAGGTGCCCATGCGGGTATTCTTGCTATTTTTGAAGAATTGCCGTTGAATTATGTTCCCTAACCTCATTCATTACACCATACCGTTCTTTGTAGGCTTTATTGTGCTGGAGGTAATTATTACCCATCGCAAAAAGGCCGATTTTTACCATGGTAAAGATGCCTTGAGCAGCATTGCCATGGGTTTGGGAAATGTGTTGATCGGCCTGTTTTCCAAGGCCCTAATTTTCGGTGCGTATAGTCTGGTTTATCAATTCCGGATTTTTGAGTTGGGTTTTAGTTGGTGGGTATGGGTGCTTTGTTTTTTTGCCGATGACATTTCCTATTACTGGTTTCACCGGAGCAGTCATAAAGTACGCTTCTTCTGGGCAAGCCACGTGGTTCATCATTCTTCCACCAAATACAACCTCGCCACAGCTCTGCGCCAAACCTGGACCGGGAATTTTACCGGTTTTGTGTTTTACCTGTGGATGCCCCTGCTTGGCTTTCACCCCCTGATGATGCTGTTTATGCACAGTGTAAGTCTTTTGTACCAGTTTTGGATACATACGGAGGTTATACAGAAACTGCCGCGCTGGTTTGAAGCGGTTTTCAATACGCCATCGCACCACCGGGTGCATCACGCTTCGGATTTGAAATACCTGGATAGGAACCATGCCGGTATATTGATCATCTGGGACCGGATGTTCAACACCTTTCAGCCCGAAGAAGAACGCCCTAATTATGGCTTAACCAAAAATATCAATACCTATAACCCACTGCTTATTGCTACCCATGAGTGGTGGGACATGATAAAGGATGTGATGAGTAACCCGCGCCAATGGTGGGGCTATGTTTTTGGTCCACCCGGGTGGAGCCATGACGGAAGTCGCCAAACCACGGAACAACTCAGGGCCAAGGCACTTTACACCGAGCCCGAAAATAAAACCCTCAACCCGTCACCGGACCTTTCCGCTTGAAAAAAAAGGCCATCATACTGGTATTGGTCCTTTGTGGCTCGTGTCTCCTACTGGCTAAGGGTTCTAACAACGGCCCGCTTCCGCATCAGAAAACGGACGTTTTACGCAGGCTACCCATTATGCATACCACTAAAAACCGGGTGGTTTTACCCATCCGGAAAGCCGGTAACCTTATCCTGATACAGGGCAGGGCTGATACCTTACAAGGTAGTTTTATACTGGACACCGGGGCTCCCTACCTGGTGCTCAACCAAACCTATTTCCGGAATTACCGTGATAATCCCGAGGAGCAAAGTGTAAATATCAACGGTGAAAAGGAAGACCTGAAAATTGTAGAGGTGGATAGCCTCTATTTTCAGGATGTAAGTTACAATAAGGTGATAGCCGATGTAACCGACCTTTCACAGATTGAGAACCGCAAGGGCGTTCGCATTTTGGGTTTGCTGGGGATAAACCTGTTTCTCGATTTTGAAATGGAGATCGATCTCTCCAATAACGTGTTGTACCTGAACCGGCTTACCGAAGAAGGGCAATGTGAAAACCAAAAAGCAATAGTATATCACCGTAGCCCGGCTTTTACCACCCCTTTATCGTTAAGTCGTGAAATGGTAACTTTCAAAGGAACGGTTAATGATGAAGAGCTGCGCTTTTGTTTCGATACCGGTGCCGAGTATAATGTGCTGGATGCCAGGGTTCCTAAAAATGTATTGGAGGATGTAACCATCGTCCGGAAAATGCAGCTTTACGGTTCCTCGGGTGGCGCCAATGAAGTTTTAGCCGGAGTTACCCATTTTGTGAACATTGAAGGTTATCCTCTGGCCAATATGCAAACGATTATTTCCAAACTGGAAGCCTTACGTGCCGCCTACGGAACGCACATTGATGGTATAATAGGTTACCAGTTATTGGCCAGAGGCACCGTATGTGTTAACTTTAAAAAGAAGGAATTGCGATTTTACACCCCTTTTACAGAAAAGTGAAAAAACTGGGATATTACATAGTATTGCTGATATGGCCCGCGCTGTTGCACGGCCAGGAGGAAGTGTATTATACCGTGAAAAACCAGGCACTGTACGTTACCGTCAATATCCAGGCACCGGACAGTAAGCTCGATAGTATTTTCAGAACTCTTAACCTGGGTACCGGTTTTACCGACAGTTTGGAAAAAGGAATGGTAGGCCCGGGCACCCGTTGCGGAGCCTACCGGGTGTACACTATTGATCCGCGTTTCATAACCCTTATTTCACCCATTTCCGAGCAGGCCCCCACACATAATAGCGTTTTCGACCTGTTTATGGTGGAAGAACTGGGAACTGAAAATAGACCCGGGCAGAATAAAAAACCGGGATACTCCGATCGGGAGGCCGGTCGTTCGGTTTTCCGTGATGATAGAGAGTGGATGACAGGAGGGGGCAGGGTAAAGATATTATTGCCGGATCATGAAAGGGCCGAAAAGGTGTATGTGGCCGGAAGCTTTAACGGATGGAATTACCTGGAAAACCCAATGACGCAAAGTTCAGAAGGGTGGGTAACCGGATTAACCCTAAAGCCGGGTAAGCATCTTTATAAATTTGTAGTGGACGGCCATTGGAAGCTCGATCCTGAAAATAGGCGCTCAGAGAAGGATTTTATGGGTAATGAAAATAATGTTCTTTTTATACCGAACCACACTTTTACGCTCAATGGCTATGAAAATGCTTCACGGGTATATGTGGCCGGTAGTTTTAACAATTGGGCGGATAAAGAGTACCGGATGCAGCGTGTAAGAGGTGCCTGGAGGTTGCCGCTTTTTATACCCGAAGGTACCCATGCCTATAAATTTGTAGTGGATGATCGTTGGATTACAGATCCTGCAAACCCGATTGTCCGTGAGGATGGTGCGGGTAATCTCAATTCCTTCCTGGCTATTGGGGATACCTTTTATTTTGAACTCAAAGGTTTTAAAGAGGCTAAGGAGGTTTTTGTGAGTGGCGATTTTAACGCCTGGCAGCAAAAAGAACTTCGGATGGAAAGAACATCTTCGGGCTGGCGGCTGCCCTACGTTTTATCGGGAGGACAGTATCAATACCGGTTTATAGTGGATAATCGCTGGATATTAGATCCTGATAATCCGCACCGCGCGCGCAATGGTAAAGAGGTTAACTCTTTACTGGTGGTTCAGCCCAATCATAAGTTCCGTTACCGCCACCGCCCGGGGGTAGAAGAGGTTCGGGTAGCGGGCACCTTTAACGGCTGGAATGAGCACGGCTACACTTTAAAGCTGCAGGATGGCGAATGGCAAATAAGTCTTCACCTGGATGAAGGGAAGCACCTTTATAAGTTCATCGTAAACGATGAGTGGGTGGTCGATAAAAGCAATCCCCTTTGGGAAGAGAATGAATTTGGTACCGGGAATTCGGTATTATGGATTGATGAGAAATAAAAATAGTTCTTATATTTGCCGTCCGAAATTTTGGGGGATTAGCTCAGCTGGCTAGAGCGCTTGCATGGCATGCAAGAGGTCATCGGTTCGACTCCGATATTCTCCACTACCCAAAGCCCTGACGTGAGTCGGGGCTTTTTTGTTGTATTTCACGTTGATGATTTTAAGGGAGCTTTGGGCGATTTAGCTTGGTGCCATTGGCGGGTCATCCCTGCCTGCCGGCAGGCAGGGGTTCGACTCCGATATTCTCCACTACCCAAAGCCCTGACGTAAGTCGGGGCTTTTTTGTTGTATTTCACGTTGATGATTTTAAAGGAGCTTTGGGCGATTTGGTTTGGTGCCATTGGCGGGTCATCCCTGCCTGCCGGCAGGCAGGGGTTCGACTCCGATATTCTCCACTACCCAAAGCCCTGACGTGAGTCGGGGCTTTTTTATTGTATTTCACATTGATGATTTTAAGGGAGCATTGGGCGACTTGTCTTAGTGCCATTGGCGGGTCATCCCTGCCTGCCGGCAAGTGGAAGAGGGTCTATTTCCATAACTCATTTTGATTATAAACCTTAGATCTTTTTTAGTAGTATTGATTTGTCATGATCTACAGAAAGTTTGTTTTTCTGCTCTTACTACTTTGGGGCTATTGCGCTGATGCCCAGCATAATTTATCTTCCAAAACAGATCACCTTACCACCCGAAACGGTTTGCCCCACAATACAATTGTCAGTCTGTTCCAGGACCAAACCGGTTATTTATGGATTGGTACGGCCAACGGTTTGTGCCGGTATAATGGATTGGATTTTCAGCCGGTTAATGTTCCTTTTGGAAGGGGTAACCATTGGGTGCAGGTAATACAATCCATTCACCAGGATAGAAAAGGCACCCTGTGGTTTGGGAGCCGCTCGGGCGAAATCTTTTCCTATCAATTTGATGCAGGTTCCTGGAAGCAGTGTGGCAAGCTCGGGCAGCAAGGAGATTATGTAAGCTGCTTTTATCAGAGCACAGATCATAAGCTGTGGCTAGGAACTGACTTTGGTGAGTTGTACTTATATGATTACCGTCAGGACAGCCTGATTAAAAAAGCACAAAGCACGGAGGAGGTAAAGCAAATTTATCAGGATGACAGAAACAGGATTTGGGTGCTGGGCCACAGTAACCTGATGTTATTGGACCAGACTTTAAAAGAACAGACCCTTCCAAAAGCAATAAAGAAAAAACTTGAGGGATGCTACATAGCTGAGATCAGTAAAAAAGGCTTCCTGATCTTTAATGATTCAGACTCTTGTTTTACATATTCTGTAGTTGAGGGTCAATTAAGCTCTTCAGGTTTCATCCTTAATGAATCGGGTACTTTCTCACGTGCTACCACGGAATATGTATGGTCATCCGTTGAAAATATAATGACTTACTGCATAGGAGATCGGTTTGGCTATCGATATAAGCTCAGCGGGACTTATTCCAACTTTATTGTTAATGAAGTACTATCTGACCATACCGGTCTTATTTGGATAGCTACAGATGTCGGTCTCATAAAGCTTGACCGGGCACGCTATCAATTCCAAGCCTATTCGGTAGAGGAGGGTAAAGTGAAACTTCCCAATAACTATGTTAGGGCATTATATGCTTCAGGCAAAAATTTGTGGATAGGCTTCAAGCAAGGTCCGGTAGTCAGGCTTTACCGTGATTCATCAAGCCATTTTTTTAATAAAAAACAAGCTTATCACTTTATTGGTAAAGATGGTTCTATCCTAAAAAGAACAACCATCAACAGCGTGTTGCAAAGCCTCGATAAATCGCTATGGTGTGGTGGTTTTGATGGACTCTTTAAGTGGAATGAAAGTAAAGGCCTATTTGAAAACTGTACCATGCTGCAAGAAAATGGTCAGCCATTTATTGCTGAAGAGGTTTGGGCCCTATGTGAAGATCTGGCGGGCAGGATATGGGTTGGAGGTAAAGCGATGGGTCTATGGGTTATCGATAAGCAGGGAATAAGCCGAAGAATTGACCTGGAAACTAAAAACACAGCTCCAGTTTGGGATATATACCAGTCCCCGCAAGGTAAAATGTGGATAGGGACTAATAAAGGCTTATATGTTCTGGAAGAAAATAAAGGCGGTGCTTTTGACACCAGGTTTATAAAGGAACTTGGAGACAGGAATATTTGGGATATTAAGACCGATGGAAAAGGTCTTTACTTTATTGCCAGTACTGACCAGGGCTTAAGTATTTATGACGAAAGAACAGGAGAGTTTAAGCACTATACAACTGAAGAAGGATTGCCTTCCAATTCAGTTTGTGGACTTGAGCTGGATAAAGAAGGACACGCCTGGATCAGTACCGTTAACGGGTTATGCCGTTTGAACCCCGCCAATGGTAAGGTGGTAAATTTTTATGAAGAAGATGGCCTGGTGAGCAATGACTTCAATTTTAAGGTAACCGCTGCTAGTTCCGCTGGCGAACTGTTTTTTGGCACCAAAAACGGCTTATTGGCTTTGCGACCTTCTGAAAAGAGCGAACGAACGTATGTCCCTTCAAAAGTGGTGGTTGGCTCTATGCTGGTAAATGGGGAAGAGAGGATAAATGCTCTAGGCAAACAATCGTTTCACTACAATGAAAATAATGTGAGCTTCAACTTTGCTTTATTGGCCTATAACCGCCCGGCCAAGCATCAGTATCATTATCAGTTGAGCCCATTTGATGAGAACTGGAAACAAACCGATGGACGTTTGCCGGTGGCCACCTATACCAACTTGCCTCCGGGGAATTATACGTTCAGGCTTAAGGCTTCTGCAGATGGCGTAAACTGGGAGCAGTCCAAAAACCTGCCATTTACCATTGAGCCGGCCCTGTGGCAAAGAGGCTGGTTTATACCCGCTCTGTTCCTTGCGTTGTTGTTCATCATTGTAGCCTTCTTGCGCTACAACTTTCAATCCCGGCTCAAAGCAGAAAAAGAGAAAAATGAGGTGGAAAAGAAGATGATTTCCCTCGAGCTTCATGCTCTACAGGCACAGATGAACCCTCACTTTATTTTTAACGCCATCAACTCCATTCAGCATTTTATGCTCAAGGGTGATCTGGTGCAAGCCAATGATTACCTCACCCGCTTTGCCCGTTTAATGCGGTTTTACCTGGAAGCTTCCATTAACAAAAGGGTAAGGCTTAGTGAGGAACTGGACATGTTAAAACTATACCTGGAATTGGAAAAGCTTCGGTTTGACGCCAGCTTTGATTACAACATTCGTATTGAAAAAAGCGTACAAACCATGCAGGTGGAAATTCCTTCCATGCTGCTGCAGCCGCATGTGGAAAACGCTATTCATCATGGCCTGGCCACTAAAAAGGGTAAGGGCCATTTAACGATTACCATTAAGGAGAATAAAGAAAAGAGCAAGCTCATCATAACCATTGAGGATAATGGCATAGGGCGTGATGAAGCCCGTAAGCTGAGAAACACCCTCAGTGTAAAACATCAATCCAGGGCCACTCAATTGCTCAATGAACGCTCGCAACTGATCAATAATCTTAACGAAGAGCACCTTTCCATTGTGGTAATTGACAAAATGAACCCTGATGCAAAACCGGAAGGCACCAAAGTTATCATTACTTTGAGTGGTAATATTTTAAGTCATGATTAAGGCGGTAATTATTGATGACGAGGCCAGGAGCAGGTCGGTACTGCGGGAAATGCTGCATCAGTTTTGTCCGGAGGTAAGTATAGTTGCAGATGCCGGTGATTTACAACAGGCCGTAAAACTGATCTCTGAGCACCAGCCTAACTTGGCTTTCCTGGATGTGAATATGCCCAATGGTTCTGGCTTTGAGGTGCTCCAGGCTTTTCCCCAGGCCGATTTTGAAGTAATCTTTATCACGGCTCATGACGAGCATGCTTTACGGGCCATAAAGGTTAGTGCGCTGGATTTCTTACTAAAACCCATTAATATAAGAGAGCTTCAGGAGGCAGTACAAAAAGCAAAAATTAAGCTGGCCCAAAAAGGAGAGCAAAACCATCTGAAGGTATTGATTGAAAACCTGAGTCAAAATTTTAAAGGACAAAGTAAAATAGCCGTACCGGTGGCCAAAGGCTTGCGTTTTATACCATTGGAACACATTGTCCGGCTTGAGGCTGATGGTAATTACACTCGGCTATATCTTCTCCATGAAAAAGGCCTCCTAAGTACCCGTCACCTTAAAGAGTACGAAGAGTTATTGTCTGTGTCTGTTTTTTTTCGCGCTCATCATTCGCATTTAATTAACCTCCATCACATTGTGGAATACCACCGTGGTGAAGGGGGCAGCGTGAGTATGGTTGATCAATCACACGTACCCATAGCCAAAAGAAGGAAAAAAGCTTTCCTGGAGCTTTTTAATGCCTAGCCACTTATACAAATATTACGACCACTTATAATAAGTATTGAGTTCCCGGCTCACTAGCATTTTATTTCTCTCATGAATAGCCACAAATTGATACTGTTTTTATTAAACAGGGAAAGCCGAAAACCTTTAAGAGTAGGCTCCATAAAATTATAGTTTATCATGTTACACTTTACTCCAAAATTCAGAAGGGCCCAATGGATAGCAATAGTGCTATTTGCCCCACTCTTTTTTAGTAAATCTCCAATTAAGGCCCAGGTGGTGGATACTTTAATAATGCACGACATCGGCCACGATGCTGCCACTTGGTGGAATTCTGTCTGTAGCTGGGCTGACTCCTTAAATGGAGGAGGGGGCGATTTCATGCAGTGCCAGCGTTGGACCTGGTACTCGCTGGGTTGTGGTGAGGGAGAGCAAATACCACACATTCAATTTAATTTACCGGCTATTCCGCCTAACCACACGCTTCAAAAGGTAGAGATACAATTGTTTTACCCAACAAGTAATCCCTTTCCACATACTACCGGTAATAATCAAATGTATGTTCAAAGAATAACCAGTAATTGGGGAGAGGCCAGTCTCAGTTGGGTCAACCGGCCAAGTTTTACAACGGTAGATCAAATTCCGGTGGCAGCAGCTAGTTTTGGTACCCAGGATTATAAAGTAGATATCACCGGAATAGCCGAGGAGTGGTTTGATGGTACTTTACCTAATTATGGCGTGAGGTTAAAACTGCAAAACCCAACTACTTACCGCAGGGCTACCTTCGCCACCAGTGAGCATCCCGATTCTAACCTGCACCCCAGGATATACTTTACTTTTAGGGCTAATCCCAGTATTGCCGTTAATTTTTCAGATACCACTACCTGTGTGGGAGATACGGTGGATATCCAGGTCACCACCCAGGGCATGGGCTCGCCTACTTATTCCTGGAGCTCGATACCCACCGGGTTCAGCTCATCACAAGCTTCCATATCGGTAAATCCTAATCAGGATACGCGCTATATAATAGCAGTTTCGGATAATGGGCAAACATTTTACGATACGGTAGATGTGAACGTTTACGATTGCTGTGCCAGTGACGATACACCCTATAAACGTTTTCACAAATCGTTTTCCGGTTTGGTGGACGAACCGCATGGAACCATAATAGGCGGCAGGGCTGACCTGACTTCAGCCGGGGATATTTTGTTGGCCAATTATTCCGTTGGCGGTGCAAACCATGAGGCATTGTTAACCAAAATAAACCCCAATGGTAATTACAACTGGACAAGGGCGTATGACCTTACCGCTTTTGAATCGGGCTTGAGTGCTTTGGAGCTCAGCACCGGAGACTACTTGTTGGTTGGTCATACCAACAGCCTGGGTTCCGGGAAGGTAAATTTATTTATTCAAAAGGTAGATGCTAACGGAAGTACTATTATCTGGACCAGGATTTATGATCAAACAACCTTTGATGTAGCTACTGCGCATGCCACGGAACTGTTGAATGGTGATATTGCCATAGCTGGTATTGCCTCAACCGGATCAGGGGATGGTATTGCCTTAGCCCACCTTGACGATAGTGGTTTTATTGCGAGTTATGAAGTCAAAACCTTCCCCAATAAAGGCGATTTGATAGTTAATGACATCCTCGCAACCAGTGACGGTGGGTTTTTGATATGTGGGGAAGCCGGGGCAGGCTTCGCCAATGATTATGATGGGGCATTACTAATGAAGTACGATGATACCGCTACACCTGTATGGGCAAAAGTGTACCGTTTTCCATCTTCTTCCGGTATGTATAATTTGAGTTCTACCAACCCGGCAGAAATCAGTATTACCCGGGCCTTTTCAATTATGGAAGATGTAGGTCTGCAAAAATATATCGTAGCCGGTGACGCTTCCGATATCTATACTTTTAATGATGCTATGGTATGGGAAGTAGATCCTTTGAGCGGTGCCCTAACAGCCGCCCGTAGGGTTATATATCCGGGTTTATGGTCTTCTTTTCTAGGGATTAGCCAAAGCAATACCAACGGGGAGTACCTTTTGACGGGCTATTTACAGGATCCCTCTACTTCCACCGAGATAACACTCCTATCCAGGTGTGACCATTCCCTCGCCTTCAATTTACACCGGTCTTACGGTGCTTCGGGAGTAAGTACAACACATCGGGGGATTGATATTTTTGAGGAGGTGAGCAGTACGGATTTTTTGATCCATGGACGGTCCATTGAGCCTTTTATGCCCCCTGGGAGCGCCCCACAAGCGTATGTCATAAGAACTGATATGAATGGTTTTAATGGCTGCGAATCCGTGCAAAACCCTTTCTACACTTCTGTAGTGGTAGATCAATTTACGGAATGGGAAAACTCCATGCCTTTTGTAACAAACCTGCTGTTTGGTGCAATACCCATGCATGATTTTTGTGGTAACCTGGTGGATAGATGTGTTCCTGGCCTGTTTATTCGTAATCCTGATCCTGATACCAGAAATGCGGGTCTGGAATATAACTTCGGCCAAACATCATTGTCCGATGAAGAGGAAAATACAACGTCCATAGTCATAGCTCCTAATCCCGCTTCTGACCATATAAAGCTCACGTTGGATTTACCGGATTACCAAAGTGTGGATTTAAGCATTGTGAATATGAGCGGACAGCAAGTATTGTCTCAAAAAGGTTTTGTTGCCACAGGCCAACATAATATTGACTTGTCCAGCCTCAAAGCAGGGTTGTACATCATTAACCTGAAAAGCGGTAACAAGGTGTTGAAGCAACAAAAACTGGTGCTAACACCGCGCTAGAGCGATAAACTTTTACTATATGGGAAGGGCGCCAGGTAAGTGTCCTTCCCATTTTTTTTGAACTTAGTTATGGGGCAAAACCTGCGTCTCAAGCCTGAAAGGAAATCGGGACTTACAGTCTGTAATGACCAAAGGAGGAATAAAATTATTGCTCAAATAAGGGTAAGTATTACTGAACTTCCTGTAAAAGATGCTCTTTGGCAGAGTTTCGTGTGCTGTATTCCCGCTTTTTACAGTTGTTCTTTCCTTTGATGAAGTCGCCATATCGAAGTAATCATTTGATCAACCTCAATCGCATTCCTAGAATACCACCTTTACCAAGGGGGAAGCGTGATTAACTAATCAGATGTGCCATCGCCCAAAAAAAGCCCACCCGGAGCTTTTTAATGCCTGGCCGGATATACAGATTTTCCTGCCACTTATCTACGTAGAGAGCCAAATGCTCAGCAGTGTTTCTTCTATCAGTCCGGAACTACTAATTTTCTTTCAAATCTATCGCTTAAAACGATAGTTATTGTTTAACCAAGTTGTAAATTCTCAAAAAATGAAAAAGATTTTAACTGTATTAAGCTTTTTGCTTTTAGCATTCACTATGGGCAGTTGCTCCAAACCTGGAACGGATAAAACGAAAAAATCTGCCATTCCGCCTCCGGTAGAAAATTATTGCATGGGTTGTGGGTTTTCTTCAGATCCAAATGAGCACTGTGATTCACAACGAGGATGTGTTCAGGATATAGGTGAAAATTGCCCTGAGGAGGAAATTAACGCTATAGCACAAGCAAATAGCCTTCCGTATATGCTCAACCTCCAGACCGGATATGACATAAGAGATAATTTTTTAGTCAAAACTTATAAGGGACAATCCTACATAACATATTACTACCGCTTAGGTGAATACGCCTATGATAACAATCTTATCACCTTAAGTAATGTTGGAAGTTATTATAATCTGGCAATGGAGACGATTACTGTAGCCAATATTTTACAGTTTGGAAATGACTCAGATATTCCCATTACTACCGGGTTTAAGCAAACGGCTCTCCCTTTTATTGTTGACTATAGAGCTATGGCATCTGATCCTGACATACTCTCATATCTCACTAATATTGAATCAGATCTTAATCACTTTGAGAATAAAACCAGATTAGAAGTCTTGAATGAAATCGGTTGGGTCGGTAATTAAGTAGATCATCTTATCCAAAAAGCCTGTAGTTAAGCAGGCTTTTTGGATAAATTTTGGACTTACTTGTCCTCACGAGTTCGAATTCAATATTTTCTACCTGCCTGCATTGGTTCGCCCGGTTAGAAGATCCTTATTATCCACGATGATTGCCTAAAACCCTGAGATAAGCAGGGCTTTTATGTCAAGGCAGAAGAGTGGTTTCAATCCGGCAGCTCTTCACATACATAACCGGTGGACTTCATCAAGTCTGATACCTCCCCTTCCGAGAGGTTGCCGGAAGTTTCGATCCGCAGGATATTATCTACATCTTCGGTATCGATACTCCAGCGCGCGATCACAGGGTGGTAGTTAAGAACGTTCTGGACCGCTTTAATAGCGGCCTTGCTGCCGATGTTGGTTTTTAATACCAGGATAGACATAATCCGTCAATGGTTAAGAAACCCCCAGCCCTTTAAAGGCTTCATAAACCAGGAAAGCCGGCCACACCATGGCTTTCAAGAACCCTAATACACCTAACCAAAATCCGGTGGCGTTAGAGATATAGTATGTGGCTGCTCCAATAAATCCGAGGAAATAAACGCAGCTAAAACCGTTACTAGTTGTCATAATATTTGTTTTAAGTGATTGGTTTTAATATTCATCGTTACGGAAAATCAGGTTGGTATATCCTTTGGTTTCAATTTTAGAATGGGTTATACGCACTTTTTCGGCCCGAAACTCACTGCTATCCTCGAGCACCAGTAAAAGGGAGTCAGATTCAAATTCACTCATATGAACCCTGGCTGAGGTATGCACCTTAATCTTCTGTAAAGAACCTGCCATAATGCGAATTGGAAAATCCGTGTTGATGGCCTGTTCAGGAAGGTCTTCCAGAATGAGGTTATTGTCTTTCCAATGTATTTGTCCGGCCAGCTTACCTTCATCCTGGTGAAGCTGTACACGGAAGCCAAGGCCCTGAATAATGTGAACGTTCCAATTTTCACCCACTTCCAGTACCCGAATTTCCTTTTGTGAGAGGGTTTCATAACCTCCTTTCCTTTCATTTTCTGCCGAACCCCGGTAACCGGTTTCCCTGAGGACAAAAAGGCTTGCAGTAAAGCTGGCCAAAAGCAAAAGGCTAAGTACAAGCAGTATCTTTTTACTGGTTTTCATGACCTTGATCTTGTTTGAAGCGATGATAGAAGTCGGTAAGGTCTTCAAGGGAAAGGCCTAGCAATTCCATTTCTTTGAATAAACGTGGTAGCTCCTGTTTCAGGAAGTCATTCTTCCGTAAGGCTTTGGTCTTGTCAAAACCTTCTTCTGACACAAAGTAGCCTATGCCGCGTTTATTGAAAATAATGCCCTGATCCTGCAGATAGGTATAGGTTCTCATAATGGTGTTGGGGTTTACTTCGGTAGTTACAGCCATTTCGCGTACCGAGGGAATGCGGTCACCCGGTTTCCATTGGCCCAGTAAAATGTTTTCACAGAACCGTTCTGCGATCTGGAGATATATTGCCTGATGATCCTTAAACTCCATTACACTTCTTTTTCCCGGATTGCCAAAAAGGTGATGAACCAACTTAAGGGGGCCAGTAACCACCAAAAAAGGACCTTGGCCACCAACCATATCCAATGATGGCTGAAATGGTCAAAATATTCACAATGGTAGCCGTGGCATTCGTGGGGACTGAGAAACAGTTCTTTCATAATGAAGTAAGCAGCCAGCAGACAAAGGCCGGTAAAAACACTGATTACCCCTATGGTTTTGGCAAAGGCATACCCCCTGAACTGTACGGACCCAAGCAGGAACAGGCTTTGCAGAACCAGATAGAACTGTATTGCGCTTACGGCTTTAGGGTTAAGTGGGTTGAAGGGTTGGAAGTCTACTTCCGGGAAGAGTAACTGCCCTAAGGGGTTGGCTAGCCAGGTATAGAGAGTAAAGGCTACGGTATAGAGGCAGGTCCATCCCAAAGAAGTCAGAAGCCATTGGCTGAGGAATTTTTCAAAAGCCGAGGCAGGAAGGGCTAAAAAGTGGTATCGCTTTAAGGGATGTCCCAGGTCGCGAAAGGCCAGGCTACTAAGTATAAACCCGGTAATGAGCAGGCTGGAGGTAAAGTCGCCATAATGGGTGAAAACCTTTTGTGCAGGCTCTACGTAAAGGTTCAATAACATAGAAACGAAGAACAGCAGGTTAAAAACAATGAGAAAGGTCATGGTTACACCCTTCCGGCTCCGGGCCAGTTGTAATTTTAAAAGTGCCCAGAAACGAGCTGGTTCAAAATGGTTTAGTAATGTCATGGCTGGCGGCTGAATATCTCCGTGATTTTTTCTTTACGGCTGAGAACCGCATTAAAGAGTATCTCAAGGTTGATGTGAGTGGAGTAACCTTCTGTATTTTCCTTTACCACGGTATGGCCACCCAGGGCCGGTTCCGCGTAAATAACCGTTGCGGGGTCGGGCACCCCGGATTCCCGTGATATAGTCAGATGCCTGCTGATTTGTTCCAGGTAGGCGTGCAAAACCACCTCGCCTTCATCCAGAATAATGACCGGGTCAATAAGTGTCTCCATATCCCTCGCCTGGTGGGTGGAAATGATGAAAATACGTTCATCGGAAATAGCATTAGCCAAAACCTTTCTAAGTTGACTTTTGGAAGGAATGTCCAAACCATTGGTAGGTTCGTCCAACATGAGAAAAGTACAATTTGTGGCTAAGCCGAATGAAAGCAGAAATTTTTTCTTCTGCCCATAAGAGAGCTTATCGAGTTTTTGATAACCGGATAACTGGAATTCACGCAGGTATTCCTGAAAGTGGATTTGATTAAAATGCGGATAAAAAGGGCTATAACGTTCTACGTAGGTTTCAACTCTGAGGGGCGGTAAGTCGAATTCCTCCGAAAGGAGGAACACCTCCCTTAGAAGGAAGGGACTGCGCTTTTGAGGTTCAAAATCACCAACCTCTATTCGACCGCTTTTGGTAAACAGGAGTCCGGCTATTAGCTTAAGGAGCGTGGACTTGCCCGCTCCGTTTTTACCTAGTAAGCCGTAAATGTTGCCCGGTAAGAGCTTCAGACTCAGTTTCTGAAAGAGAGGCTCATTGCTGCGGTAATGAAAACTTATGTCTTGGATCTGAACCAACAAAATCGTATTGTTTTAGTGTATTACTTTACTAATACACCGCAATAGTACATCAAATTTTTCTATTCTATCCATAAACGACTAAAAAATTTTAACCAGGTAAAATGGAGGCTTGATATAATCAAAAAACTTAAGTTGTTTATTATCAGGGTGCTTGTGCTGAATGAATGTTTGACAACTACCCCTTGAAAAAAAGACAAACAGTTAATGGGGGATGTGAAAGGAATTAGGTATTTGATCCTACCTCTTGAAAGGTGAAGCCGGCCTAATTAAACGGGTTTCTGGAAGCCTGGTAGATGGCAAATAAATTGCCTGGCTAAATAAGATATTGATTTCTTTTTGTTCGCTTTTGGCCAGTAATTCCACGTACTTGATGCGGGAATTAATAAGCTGCACTCCCTGCGAATTCACCAGGAATAAGGAACTTTCCTTCGCGTTGAACTTTCGCTCTTTCCCGTTTAACAAACCCCGGGAATCCTCAACCATTTGAGTTGATATGTCCAATTGGTGGTTCAAGGCATCCCATTCGTTGAGGGAAGACCGTATTTGGTTATTCAGCAAGCTGTCATTAAACAAGAGAACAAAATCTGCGGAGAGGGCCGTGTTTATTTTTTGGGGCCTCTTTTCTTTAGCCAGTCCCAGCGGCAAGGTACCTTACTGCCATAGGTAAACCGATAGTTGCGGGGCCGTATTATTTACTTCCAGGCCGCCCGGGTTATCCAGCGTACAAAGCTGATGATGGAGTGAGGGTGGAAGGTTTGCCCTTAAATTTTTCAAAACTTTTTCTGTCAGAAAAAAGCGGATGCAATCGGGTGGATTATAACCCAAAGTATAAATACAATGCTTGAAGTGAGAGTTTTACCAAAGTGTGCTTTCACTTAAGAAAGAGTAATTAAAGCTTTAAAAAACTAAATTGGTAGAGTCTATTAACATTAAACTCTACTCTATGAGACGTAAAAACTACTCTTTACGGGCTAAGCTTCTTTTTGCTTTGGCCTTTGCTTCAACGGGCTTTCTTTCGGCCCAGAATGAACCTGAACCCTGCGGTACAGAAGTCCCGGAAGGGTTTTATGAAGAAATGCAAATCCGTATGAAAGACATACGCGAACACGGCAAGGGTAAAGCCATGTCTGCATCTACCTTGCCGGTGCAGTTTATTATTTGCCGTAATAACGATGGAAGCAGCCCGGCACTTAGCAGTGCTCAAAAAACCAATGTAATGAATGAGATTAATGGGGCCTATGCCTCCATGAACATTGCTTTTTATGAGGCTGCATCGGAATTGTATATCGACAATTCCACCTGGAACAGTTCTTTTAACAAATCTGATGATTACCTGCTACCCGCTTATGAGGTAGCTAACGTGATCAACATTTTTGTATTTAAGACCATTATGAGCGGTAGTAGCAGTATTTGCGGATACGCCAAGTTTCCGAACGGAGGCGTAAATGACAACCGCATCATTATTCAAACCTCCTGTTCTCAGAATGGCTCTACCACTGCTCATGAGTTGGGTCATTATTTCTCTATCTTTCATACCCACCAGGGTGGCAACGAACTGGTAAATGGTTCCAACTGTACCTATGCTGGCGACCTGTTTTGCGATACCCCGGCAGATCCCAACATAAGTGGTGATGTGAATACATCCTGTATATACACCGGAACGGATACCGATGCTAACGGTGATCCTTATGCTCCCGATCCCAATAACATCATGTCCTATTCGCGTAAATCGTGCCGTACCGATTGGAGCACCGAGCAAGAGAACGCCATTGTTGCGAGCCTCAACACCGACCGAAGTTACCTGCTGGATGGTGCCATTGTTTCTACTTTCCCCTATAGCGAGGGTTTTGAAAGCGGGTTCGGAGGCTGGACCAACCAGAGTGGTGATGACATTGATTGGACGCGTGATGCTAACGGAACTACCTCTTCCAGTACCGGCCCTTCATCCGGGCAGGCGAGTACATATTACCTGTACACCGAGTCCAGCGGAAACGGTTCCGGATACCCAGGTAAAGTGGCGGACCTGGTGAGCCCTGAGATTGACCTGGGAGCACTTAACAATCCTGTTTTGGAATTTGGTTACCATATGTATGGCTCCAGCATGGGCACTATGGAGGTGTCGGTAAGCACCAATGGCGGTACATCCTGGACCTCAGTATGGTCAGAGACGGGAGACCAGGGCAATAACTGGTTTACTGCTGAGGTAAGCCTGGCCGATTATTTTGGGGAGCAGATCCTAATACGTTACCGCGGAACCACTGGTTCAAGCTACCGCAGCGATATGGCTATTGATAATGTGAGTGTTCGGGAAAGTGATGACAACACCAGCGTGATTAATACCTTTCCTTACATAGAAGGTTTTGAAACAGGTCTGGGCGTGTGGACTAACGGAAGCAGTGATGATTTTAACTGGAGCCGCAATAGCGGAACCACACCCTCCTCATCCACTGGCCCTTCCGATGCTCAAAGTGGTACATATTACCTATACACCGAGTCCAGTGGCAGTAATCACCCATCCAAAGTAGCAGATTTCATTAGCCCATCGGTTTACCTTACCACTCTTACGAACTCTGAACTGCAATTCGGCTATCACATGTATGGCTCAGCCATGGGTACTTTGAGGGTTTACGTGAGTACCAATGGAGGCTCATCCTGGGTACAGGAATGGTCTCAGATTGGCAACCAGGGTAATAGCTGGAACACTGCTACGGTAGATATTTCAGCTTATGACGGACAAACGATCCTGATCCGCTTTGAGGGAACTACCGGTAGCAGCTATACCAGTGATATATCCATCGACAATATCCGTATCGATGGAACCGGGGGTTTGGATGAGGAAGTTATCAATCTGAACCTATTACGGCAAAATGTTTCAGGTATCAGCTTATATCCGAACCCGGTGAAAGGTAATACAGTAAACCTGGAAGTGGATAATTACAGCGGTGCGGTTTCAGGTATTTTAAGAATTGTGGGCATTGATGGTAAAGCAGTATATCAGAAAGAACTACAGTTACAAGAGGGAAGCAACGAGTTCCAGGTAGATGTCTCAGCTTTGAGTCATCAACTGTACCAGGTTGTTATTATTCTGGATGATCGGGAGGTACTAAGCACCCCAATGTTACGCTAAAACCAATATTCCTCTAATTTTTAACTCAGCATCCCGGATATTTCGGGATGCTTTTTTAGTAAATAGAGAATAAATTACCCTGGCTGAAGAGGATGTCCAGTTCTTTCTGCTCCCGTTTGGAGAGTAGTTCCAGGAATTTAATACGGGAATTAATAAGCTGCACTTCCCGCGAGTTTACCAGGAATAAGGAGCTTTCCCCTGCGTTGAACTTTCGCTGTTCCCCGTTTAATAAACCCTGGTAATCCTCAACCATTTGAGTTGAGATATCCAATTGGTCGTTCACGGCATCCCATTCATTAATGGAAGAGCGCATCTGGTTATTCAGGGCTTGTTGTTTGTATTCCAGTTCCAACTGGGTTTCCTGAACGTATATGTTAGCCAGCTTCAGGTCACCACGCTCCTTCCGTAAAAAAAGCGGGAAGCTAAACTCAAGCCCCCAGGTGTAATTGGCTGAGTTATAATTGGCCCAGGTTTCATCACCCATAGGTTCCAGCAGGGCGTTGTATTTCAGGTTAAGCTCAGGCTTCAAACGTTCCCGTTTTAAACGCCTGTCCAGTTCAAGCTCCTGCACCTTATAGCGGTATTGTTGCAAGGCCGGGTGGTTATTCAGCAAACTGTCATTAAACAGGGGAACAAAATCTGCGGAGAGGGCCGTGTTTATTTCCGGAGGCCTCGTTTCTTCAGCCAGCTCCAGCGGCAAAGTACCTTCCTGCCATAAGTAAACCGAAAGTTCCAGGGCCGTATTATTTACTTCCAGGGTTGCTTGTCTGAGGCTCATCTGCCGGTTTTGCAGCTGTAGCCCGGCTTCCAGGGTATCAATACGCGGACGTTCCCCGATAACGGCCCTCTTACGAACCGCATCCATCCGTATGGATGCTGCTTCTACCGCTTCGCGGTAAACCTCCTGGGCGTGATAGGCGCGAAACCAGTCCCAGTAAGCCTTCCCGGCTTTCTGGAGCAGTTCGTTCAACATGAGTTGCTGCTGTACTTTGGTACTTTCCCTGAAAATACGGGCCTTACGAACCTCAGTCCTCCGTTGATCTACAATGAGGTTCTGACCAACGGGCAAGGATAAGCCAGCGTACCACAAACCATTTTGCGGAACATTTTCCTGGGGGTTCAAAAAGAGGCCATCGTTGGTTTCATAACCCCCTGCAATGTCTAAACCTAACCAGGTAGGAACCTTTAACCCTCCGTGGATCTGGCTGTAGTAATTTTTGCCATCAAAATATTTCTGATCCACCGTGCCAAAGGTTTTAGGATCAAAATTTCCCTTTGATTTCAGGAAGTTGGCTTCACCACGTTCCACCATTAAGGCCGCCTGTTGAGACATCGGGTGGTGCTTCTGCACTATATCCATAAATTCCTGATAGGTAAAAATTTCTCCTTCCGGATTTTCCTGGGCTAAAAGAGCCTTCGAAACCAGCAGGATCAGGATGATGAAGCGGTACTTCATTTTTTTGATTCTTTAGCCGGTTGTTCAGGCACTGACCCGGGCTTATAATAGTCAGGCGGGAAACCGTTGATCTTTCGCCACAATTCGTACCAAATAGGCACATCTTTCAGCAGAAGCATGTTACGCGTGCCGGAACCCACCCGCAAAGCATCCGGCCAGGTATGGTCATTCGGATCCGGAGATACCATAATGCGGTATTTGCCATTATCGCTGATAAAATTATCAATGGCATAAACCACCCCACCATAGGTTCCATAACTCACGTTGGGCCAGCCGGAAAATACAATGGCGGGCCAACCGTCAAACTGGATACGTACTTCCTGACCTTTATCCACCAGTGGAAGGTCAACCGGTTCTACGTAAAGCTCTACAGCAAGGTCGTAGGTGGCGGGCATGATACTCACAATTTCGGCCCCCTCTTTAATGGTTTCACCAATTCCCGAGCGGATGATCTTGGTTACGTAACCATTCTGCGGGGCGGTGATATAATAAAAACCACTCCGTACAGAGTAATTCATAAATTGGTTTTGCAGCTTGGTCACTACCGCCTCGGCATCGTACATATTGGAGAGGGCGGTAAACTTTTCAGACTCGGCCTTGGATATGTTATCGCGATACTGGGCCCTTAACGAAGAAATTTCCATCTCGGCATTGATCAATTCATTTTGGCTGGAAAGTAGCGCATTTTCTGCGGCTATTACCTCGGCCTGCGTTTTTTGCAGGGTGAGTTTACGGTTCTCAAGGTCGGTAAGAGACTTTAAGCCATCGTTGTAAAGGCTCTCCGCACGTTCCACCTGCTTTTGGGCAATCTGGTAATTCACCTGGGCAGCCTGGAAGTCAATACTATCGCTGGTTACTTTTAATTTGGCCTGTTTCAGTTTGTTACGGGCCTGTTCCAATTTCAGGCGACTGGTTTGCAGCAGGGCATCAATCTGGTTATCGAGGGCATTTACCTTTTCCGAGTAGGATTTTACCGCCATTTCCTTAGACTTCAACTGCTGTTCCGTACGCCCTAAAAGACTAGGGTCGAAGTAATCGTCCTTAACCTCGGAAATAAACATGATGGTATCCCCTTTCTCCACTAAATCCCCTTCCTGCACGAACCACTTCTCAATTCGCCCGGCAATTATAGAGTTTATCGTTTGCGGCCTTTGGGAAGGTTTTAGCGTGGTCACATATCCCCGGGAAGTAATATTCTGGGTCCATGGTAAAAAGAGTACGGTGAAAAGTACCAGCAACACGGCAACTCCAAAGCGAATCACCATACGCCCGGACTTTTTACTCTCCACTTTCTTAAGCGAAGGAAAGTTTTTAGGGTCAATGTATTGCGTAACCCGGTTAATGGAAATGTTAAGCATCTTCGGAATTGTTAGGTTTTATGGTATCCAGGGCCTCTTCACCCTTTCCTTCTTTAATAAATTTACCTTTATGCAGTATCATAACGCGGTCACAGTAACGCGCTAAAATCGGCTCAGACCCGGTGGCTATCAAAGTCCACGGGTTTTCATCAGCCGTTAAAAAGCGGATAATGGACTCGCGGTCCGGTTGATCCAGGTGTTCAAAGGCAGCGTCCAACAATAGCAACCGTGGTTTATCGGCTACGCTGCGGGCCAGCAAAATTTTGGTTACAATTTGCTTGGGTAAGCCTTTACCCTCCGGTTCCAAAATAGTGTTATACCCTTCTTCCGCTCTGCGGATAAATTCGGATAACCCCAGGCTTTTCACCACTTTTTCTACCCATTCGAGGGAAGCATTGGGTCGGCCAATGGCAATATTTTCCATAATGGTACCCTGAAATATCTGCTCATGAGAGAGGCAGTCACCAATAACCGAATAAAGTGATTCTGAAGATAGATTACCCTTGGGGAGGCCGTCATAACTCACGGCACCTTCCTGTACCTGGAAAAGCCCGCTGATTACCGCCAGCAAAGTGCTTTTGCCCGAACTGGAGTTACCGGCAACCATCACCTTTTGGCCCTGCGGTATGGTAAATGAAATGTCACATAATTTTTGAATAAGGCTACCGGGGTACGAAAAGCTTACATGCTCCAGGCATACCTCCATACCGATACTGCGGTCTCCCTTAATCTCTGCTCCGCTGGTTTTTTCCAGTTCCAGGTCGGTTACCTGCCCGATTTTCTCCAGGCCGGTTAAAACATCATAAATGGATTCCATACTCAAGATGAGTTTTTCAACGGCTCCCATTACCAAAAGGATAATGATTTCGGCTGCTACAAACTGTCCGATGTTCATTTGTTGTTCAATCACCAGTATTCCTCCAATAAGTAAGAGGCCAGCCGCCACAATAACCTTAAACACTACCATTAGCGAAAACTGCCGTATCAGAATCTGGAAGTGTGATTCACGTGCTTCGAGGTAACTCCCCGAAAACTCATCCGTGCGTTGCATATGTAAATTGGTGGCTCCTGCCAGCTTGAAAGAGGTGGCAGCCCGTGCCATTTCTTCCAGCCAGTGGGCCAGCATGTATTTGTACTTGGACTCGCGCAGGCTGGTATTTAAACCACGCACCCCGGTATAGCGGATGATGGCATAAATGAGCACCACCAATACCAAACTGAAAGCAATGAAAAAAGGATGGTACAAAGAGAGCAGGATCAAACCGAAAATAACGTGTAATGTACCCGTGGAGAAATCGATCAGTATTTTGGATAAGCCCTTTTGCACGGTCATAACGTCAAAAAAGCGGTTCATCAGTTCCGGGGCATAGTGCCGGAAGAGGGTTTCCATACGGATGCGCGGAATGCGATAGGTAAACTCAAAAGCAGCGCGTGTAAATATTTTCTGTTGAATATTTTCCGTTACCCGCATTTGTAAGATGCGCAATATGCCGTTCAGGCCTACCCCAAAAACCACAAAGGCCACCAATACAATCCAGGAGGTGCTGATTTGCCCTCCCTGGATAAGGTTGATGATAGCCTGTATTCCAAGCGGTAAAGTGAGCGCCACTAAACCGTTGAAGGCGGCATAAATGTAAATGTTGCGGATTTCCTTGGCATCTGGCTTTAGCAGTCGCCAAAAGCGTTGCATCGGGCTCAGGCCTGCGGGTGAATTATATTCCATTCTTTACGGTTTAAGGCCATCAGCCAGATTGAAATTAAATGATTGTAAAAAAATGTATCAACAACTTTAGGGGATAAGCGTTCAAAAACCCCAGGTCCCTGGTATTTACCAAAACGGTACCCCACTACCTGTGCATGGCAAGCCCGGTAGGGTAAATGCAAAAAGCTGTTCAGGCGGCATAAGGAAACCTTTAACAATATGTTCGGAAGCGACATTTTAAAGCTAAGGTTTTATGATTTTGAATACCATTTGATTGTAAAATTCCGAAACTGCGTCTTCACCCTTAACAATATCCGTAAGGCGCGGTAAATGTTCTGCAAAAAAGCGTTGATGATGAGAGCCCTCCACCACGGTGGAAATCAACATGTGGGGATATTTGAATTGGGGGTTGATTTGCAAAATTAACTTACTCAGGTTATCCACCAGCCGTTTATAAATCACAAAAACCCCCTCCTGGTTTACTTCGTCCACTTCCTTTACCAGGTAAGCTTTACTGGATTCGGAAATTACAATGTGGTTGAGTTTTACCTCGTCAATATGTTCAAATTGTCCGTCCGGCTTAACGGGGCCGGTTAATAACGGCAGGGCGCGCTGAAGCTGCTCCTCCGGAGATTCAATGTTGGCGATGGCAAAGGAAACCCGGTATTCCATCCAACCCCAGTACCATGAAATGAGGTACAGTAACAATTTGTACTTGCTCTCAAAATAGCGGTAAATAGAAGCCTCGGTGGAACCGATCCGGGTACCCAGCTTACGGAAGGTGAAATGCTCAAAACCAATTTCTGCAATGAGGTCAATGCTACCGGTAATAATCCGTAAACCCAATTCGCTGGATTCAGGGTCTTTCAAGTAGAGGCATTGGTTCAATTTTAACTGTACTGCCGGAAGCATTTCTTTTATTTTAATTTATTGAGCTTGCGAATATAATAGTAATACTATTAGTTATGCAAATAGTTCACAACGTTTTGCTTTATGTTCTTTAGGAGGCACTCCGTATTTTTGAGAAGTAGAGGGCCGATAGCATGAAACGCACAAATACTCTTTTTTTCATCCTTCTATTCTGGATCGGTGCCGGGCACCTCTATGCCAGCGAATTTCCGCAGCTTGATATACAAAGGCTGAAGGAAACCCCCGAATACCGACAGGTAGTGAAGGCTTTAGACGAGGGAAAGCCGCAAGACGCGCGTGAAGTGGGAAGACATGCCCAAGGAGCTTTGTACCTGCTCATCGGTAGTGAGTTGCAACAATTTTATTTGCGGAAAAAGCAGTACTCGGCTTGTACTAAACTTTTCATTCCCCGGAAACGAGAAAGCTCCCGTCTTGAAAAATACCTGCTGGGCAAAACCTATTTCCATAAAGGTGAGGCTTATGATTACCTGGAGCAACCCGACAGTTCCCTGTACTTCCATCAAAAATCCCTGAACCTGAGACGTGAAGTTTTAGGAAACCACCACCTGGAAACAGCCACCAGCTATGGCTACCTGGGCTTTTTATACCGCTACCGGATGAGTGATCTCGTACAGGCAGAATACCATTATCGGCAGCAGTTGAAAGCCCTGGAACATATAGAAGCTGAAGCGGAACACCGTGCCCGCTGTTTTTACAACCTTTCATCTACCCTGGGCGAGAGGAGGGATCACCGCCTGGCCCTTACCTATGCCCACCAGGCACTGGAGCTGGCACAAAGTGATAGCATGTCAGTTATCTTCCAGGCCTACTGCCTCACTGCGGTGGGCAATAACCATAAACTGCTCGAGCAATACACCAAAGCCATTCACCACTATCGCCAGGCTATTGTTCTTTTGGAAAAGGAGTGGGGTAACGGGCACCCCGCGCTGATACTGCGGCTCAATAACCTGGGAATTGCCTACTGGGAAGCACTGCAAGATTCGGCTGCGCTTTACTGTTTTGACCGGGCACTGAATATTGCCTTAAAAACTTACCATGGCGAAGCCTTGCCCGTGGCAGATTGTTATATGCTGGTGGGCCTGCATCAGTCGCAGGCCGATAGCCGTATGCCGTTTATACGCAAGGCATTGGGTATTTACCGGCAAAATTGTGAGGGCTTCTGCAAGGAGGTGGCGGAGGCCTACGTGCAAATGGGGCGTTGGTGGGAACGAAAAGGAGCCCTGGATTCCGCAGATTATTACTATCGGCAGGCTTTTATGGAGGATGAAGGCTTACCCGATGTACAACAAACCCTGACTCAGCCTTACCGCATTACTATACTTGAAAATTACGCCTACCTGTGTTTACAGCGCAAGCGGTTTAAAGAGGCACTGCGGGTTAGCCTCTTGCTGGATGAGGCTCTCACCTTAAACCGCATTTCCTTTCAGCGGGAAGGTTCAAAGTTGCACCAGGCGGGGCAGTATCAAAACATTTATGAAAATGGCCTGCGGGCCGCCCTGCCGTTAAGGGGAAAGCTGGGGGGTGTGGATAGCCTTGCGTGGCGTTTGATGGAGAAAAGCAAGGCCCAGGTGCTACTGGAATCGGTGGCCAGTCTGCAAATTCGCAGTGGTATGGGGCTGCCGGAAGCATTAGTGGAAAAGGAAAGTGCCCTGCGGGCCGAATTTGCCCGTTTGGAGGCACTTTTACCGGCTGCTGACGAAGGTACCGTGGCAGCTATCCGGCAACAACAGTACCGTTTAACCCGTGAACAGGACTCCCTGCTGGAATACACCCGTTCTCATTTCCCCAACTACTACCGCCTAAAGTACAATACGGATGTACCCGCTTTGACATCGGTTCAGGCTTACCTGCAAGAAAGCGAGCAGGAACTGCTGGAGTTCTTCTGGGGTGAGGAAGGGGTTTATGCCTTTCGGGTTTCAGCCACACATTGTATCCTGCAACGTATCGGTTCAACCGATTCGCTTAAAACACTGCTCAGGCGATACCGTAATTTTCTGCAAAAGGGTTTCGTGTATGAGTCCCGGGAAAAAGACTTTGAGGAAATAACCCGGCTGTCTTACCACCTTTACCGGAAACTGCTAAGCCCGGTGCTGAAGGGCTCCATACCCGAAAAGCTTATTATAGTGCCGGATGGCCCGCTAGCCTTATTGCCTTTTGAAACGCTACTTACCAGGCTTCCCCCTAGCAACAAGGTCAATTATCAAGAGCTGGATTACCTGGTGCAATCCATGGCAATACAGTACGCCTATTCAGCCGGTTTTTTAATGGAAGCTCCCGGGCGAAGGCCCGAACGTTCCCGTTACCTGTTGGCCTTCGGTCACAGTATTTCCGGTCCCCGGGCCTTACCTCGTTCAGTGGATGAGGTACAACTTTTAAAAGAACGGTTTCCGGGTACCCGGGCCTATTGGGAGGAGGCCAGCCGAAAAAGCCGTTTTATGAAGGAACAGGGGCAGGCCGGTATTTTGCATCTCGCGCTTCACAACCTCAATGATACTCTGGAACCCTACAATTCAGGATTGATTTTTCCCGGTACCGGGGCGGAACCCCTGCGGCTGCATGAATTGTACGGCCTGCAATTTGAGGCCAGCCTGGCCGTTTTGAGCGCCTGCGAAAGCGGTACCGGCCGCCTTTACAAAGGGGAAGGTGTGTTTAGCATGGGGCGTGCTTTTGCCTATGCCGGCATACCGGCCGTGGTTACCAGCCTTTGGCCGGTGAGTGATGCTAAGGTTCCTGCCTTTATGAGCACCTTTTACGAGGCCCTTTTTAACGGGCAAACCTCCACCGCAGCCTTAACCACCGCTAAAAGGAATTACCTGCAGCATTCCGATAAATTTAATGCGCACCCGGCTTATTGGGGAGCTTTCATAGCCATAGGAGATACCCTCCCCGCAGAACACGAAGGTTATCCATTATGGATATTGAGGGGCTTGCTGCTATTATCGGCTGTTGGGCTGGTATGGGCGGTTTTCAGCAAACGCAAAAGAGGATATACTTCAGGCAAGCCAGAATAATGGCAATGGCGGCTCCTAAAATAAGGTACTGCCCGGCTTTGGTGCTGAGCGGTCTTACCTCGTCCCATTTTATATCAGGGGTGTCCCTGGAGCGGTCGCCACCGCCCCCACCCGCGGCTTCTGCGGTATCGTCTGATCCGGAGTTGGTGTTGGGGTCTTCTTCAGGAGGTCTTTCTTCTGTTGACATTTTTTGTTGGTTTTATTGGTTGATAATTATCGGATTTGCTCTAATAGTTCCTGGGCTTCCAGGTGTTTGAAGTTATCGCCAGCGGAAATTTTCTGTAGTAAGGTTTTAGCTGAACGTAACTTACCCAGTTTAACGTAGGCCAATGCACGGTACCAGTTTATCATTTCCTCCAGGTCGCCCTCATCGGCCGCCAGGCGGTTGAGCAATTGTAAACTTTCCTGTGTTCGTTCAAGGGCCAGCAGGCTTTGGGCCAGGTAAAAACCGGTTTCGGGCTTTGGGTTTTGGCGATAAGCCAGGGTAAGCTTTTCAGCCGCCACCTCATAGTCCGGTTTTTCGTAGGCCAGCAATCCTTGTTCTTCCAGGCTAAGTTCTGCGGGATTTTCACCCCGTACATTCACCGGTGAAAAGTTAGGGTAGGGCTCGTAATAGGTCATATAGAGTGCCTCGTTATTGGTAGCTTCCCTGGGCCAAAGCAAGAAGGCGGCCAGCAAAAGGCCTATGCTTGCGGCTACGGCAACGTAAGTACTCCATCTTTTATAAAGAGGTATGGGTTTGCTGCCTTCCTGCACCTTCGGCAGGCGTTCCTCCAAACGCTTTAGCTTTTCCAAAAGATCTTTTTGCGAAGCATGGCGAATACCTTCTACCATTAGCTTTTCCAACTGGTACTTTTCCCGGAAGGCAGCATCGTTTTCCAGGCGCTCCTCCACCTGTTTAAGATCTTCACCGGTTAGTTCTCCCGCCAAAAAATCTTCAATTAATCTTTCATCATCAGCCGTGTTGTCCATAACGCTTTTAAAGTTAGCCCAGGTGTATTTTCCGCAGTTGTTGCATGCATTTATATTTCTGGTTTTTAGCGGTACTGCTGTTTTTATAACCTAGCTGCTCTACAATATCATCCATGCGCAGGTTTTGGTAGTAAAACATTTGCAAAAGCTTTTGGCAACCATCACTCAATTTTTTGAAACTTCGGCTTAAAGCTTCCAGCTTCTTCTCCTTTTCTATTTTTTCCTCTATTTCCTGCCCGTTTTCAACTTCAGAATTATGACCGGCTATCTGCAACTCCTTTTTATGTTTCCGGATATGTTCACGAACCTTGTTTTTCCCAATACCGAAGAGGTAGGTTTTTAGCTCGCTGGAAAGCTGGTTCAATTTACCGCTAACCGCATTTTCGTACAGTGAAACAATGCTTTGCTGGTAAACTTCAATGGCATTTTCATGGCTTAAGCCATAGCTTTTCCGGCTCCACAGTACAAACTCTTCCCGGTATTCCGCGTACAGTTCTCCCAAAGTGGCATCATTGCCTTTACGGATTTGTTCAACCAGGTTTTGTTTGCCCATACACGCCTTAATGATTAAAGGTGGAAAAGGTAACCTAATTTATGAGAAACCGAGCTTAAACTCTTTTATCCTATCACTTTTTATACCTCCTAATTTTTTATAAGGATTTAAAAGTCAGAGTGCTGCATACGTTTTTCAAAATTTTGTAGTCGGGAGGGGGTTACTTTTTAAGGTGGGCTGCATAAAGGATTGCATATACCAGAAAGGCCCATTAAAGCCTATGCTGGTCTAGTGAAACTTTAAATTCTAAATATCATGTCAAGTAAATCTCCAAACCCAAAGAGAAAATCAATTACCGCCCGGCTTGCCTATGACGGAAAGCCCGATGGAAAAGAACCCCTGGCCGCCTATGTATTCAATCGCAAAGGCGAGCTTCAGGAAAAGGTCACCGTAGAGAACGATGAGATCAGGTTCAATACTGATGCCAGGGAAATACTCAACGGCCGCCTGCTCATCGCTCCCCTGAATCCTGAAAAAAAGGAACAAGATAAAGAGGGGGTAAGCATCCGCAGCCTGAAGGCGCATATGGCTTACGAGCCTGCCCTGAGTCTAAAGGATAATGAACTGATCCTGAAGCCCATTCCTGAATTTTATTGGGATAACTGGTGCTGGCGTTCCTGCCGGGTACGCGGCCGGGTGGTAAAGCCCATTTTTGTGGATGGTGAAAGTGTGGATATGCCGGTATGCCATGCCCGGGTGCACGTGTGCGAGGTGGATCGCCTCGCTCTGATTCTTCCGGAAATACCCGATCTGGAGATCATCGATATCCGTGATTTTATCCTGGATTTTCCACCCAAACCGGTACCCATTCCAGAACCCTTGCCCGGACCATTTCCAGGGCCATTTCCTTTTTCAAGAATGGAAGGTAGCCAGCCTAAAGTGGCGCGAAAAAGTGTACTAAAGCCTTTGAGTAAAGACCTCAAAGAAGCGTTTCGCACCGATTCACCCCTGCAATTGAGGAAAGTACTGCTGGAAAATTTCCGCGTTTTACACCCCTATTTATGCCTGGAAGCCCGTTTCTGGCCCTATTTCTACTCCTGCGAAGAATTATTGGTGTTGGATACCGATGGCCAGGGCCGTTTTGACGGTACCATCTGGTACAACTGTTTTGGCGACCATCCCGATCTCTACTTTTGGGTGGAATACAGCATTGGTGATGAGTGGACCACGGTTTACAAGCCCCCAAAACCCTGCAATACCTATTGGGATTATGAGTGCGGGTCAGAAGTGACCTTGCGTGTTACCGATCCCCGGGTAGATGTGTGCGGTGGACTGGACGTTCCTGCGGGCAATAGCAGTGTGGAGATTATCAAGGTTGGAGACCGTGGTTACGTTTCTCATATCGAGCAATCTTTTTGGGCTACTGAAATGGTGCAGGGTGCGGCCTTGCGTAGTGCGGGCCTTACCAACCTCAACGGTAACGGCCCTAAAATCCGTCCTTTTGGTGGCAGCCTCGGTTTCCGGGTAAAATTCGGTTCGGCATTCCCCGGTTTTGATAACATTACCCATTACCGCTGGTCGTACCGTAAAATTGCCACTGGTGAACTGAACGGTGTTGGCGCACAACCCTGGCGGGTGATCGATACCCCCGTAAGCATTAAGTACTACGAAGAGGTAGGCAATAACTTCCACAAAAAAGCCTATCCATTAGGGCCAGATCCAGCCATGGGTGAAACGGCTTTTAAAATACCTCCGCAGTTTGCTTCGGATATTGATGTGCCCAATCCCGATAACCGCGTGCGTAGCTGGGCGCTGGAAGAGTGGAACAGTGCTATACTCAACACTTTGTTTAGTGGTGTTCAGGAAATACAGCGCAGGGAGGATGCCGGGCTTTACCAGTTTAAATTCGAACTGTTGAAGCAGGTGGGCGGCAATCTGGCGGTGGCTGATTTACCCCGTGAGAACTTCCAGATACCGATGGAGGATTTGGACCCTTACCAAACGGAAGATGCGCCTGATAACCATCTCTTCCTGGTACCGGGTGGCAAGGCTTCAGGCTTTACCATGCGCCTGCGCATTGACAATAACCTTTGCAAGGCTGACATTAAGCCTGCCGTGGTGGATGGAAATGCCGCCAATGAGTGTGGTTTTGGCGAGTACAACAACCGCGCGACCGATGAGGTGAAACTCTCCTTTCTGGCGTACCACCCCAATAACCTGGCTACGCTGAGCTACCGTGTACGTAAAGGCACGCAAACCAATGCTGCGGGTAACCCGGTGTACGTAGAAAGTACGGGTGGTATGTTACATACCAATACCCCCCAGGGTTACAATCGCAATGTGGCCAGTGTATTTGAGAAAGACGTGGCGGTAAGCGACCTGTTGGGTACTTGTCCTACTGAAGCGGCTTTTGGTGAATACCTGCGGGTAGATGCTTTGGCCACTAACGGCAGCTCTACCGAGTTGGGTTATGATGCGGCTTCACTAGCCGGTTTTGCGATCAAAAGGTCAGCAGAATAAGTCATGACCAGGCTCCGATAGTTTCCGTATTGCCCATACCGGAAGCCCGGAACCGGAAGCCTCCCGTGAAAGCGGGGGGCTTTTTCTTAGGTTTCGTATTGTAAAAGTTATATTCCCAGTAAGAAGCGTATATGCTTTGGAAATGATTACAGCTTATCTAGAAGCATGTGATGCATGTAATTTGCGAGAAGTCCAACAATATCTTCATTAAAGTGATATGTATAGCTCTCATCTTTAGAATATTGATGAAACTCTGGGTTGTGCCACAAAGAATCAATCACTTCAATGAATTGCTTATATGATAATTCTCTTTCATTAAAAGGTTTTTCAGATTTTAGATCTTGATAAGTTTCCTTACCAAACTCATATAACCATGAGACTCTGTCTTTGAGCAAACTCAAAGTAAATAATACGATTATCTCTGGATTCTTTTGACCAAACTCTGAAGCGTGCATTAAAAATGATAGCTGTTTACCGACTCCCTTTTCACCATGGCTTCCTTTTTTATTTTGTGAATGTATCCTTCCTTCAATTCTTGATGGTAAATCCTGAAACATAACCTTTATCTCCTCGAATAATTTTGAAGTATTGTTTTCATTGTACTCCACATCATTTGCTTCTTCGGGGTCACCTTTTCTCTTCTCAAATATTTGGTCAATTTGAGTGATAAACTTTTTTACATGAAACCGAATGGTTTCATCATCCGGCTCGGAGTTGGGGATACGATCTACCAATTGAAATACGAGTTTGCATAGATCATCTTCATCGCCTCCGCAGTTTTGAAATTGAGCGAATGGACCGTTGGAAGCATTTTTTAAAGAGAGTCCAAGTGCCACCCCTAAAATGGGAGTATTGAGCTTTCCCTTAGCCATGCCGGCTTCAAATAGAATCCAAGGCCGGTCAATACTATTGGGTGTTAGTAAGCACACCACATCACTTGCACTTTGAATATTCTTGATAATCTCAGGGTACCATTCTACACCATATTCAATACCTTGATTGCTTTTTTTGTCTGATGATCTAAATGATTTGAGAACACCTGCACTTACCCGTTTAAGAAGGGCACTGAATTCTTCGGCAATTTCAGCATCCCTGGAATCATGACTAATAAAAACCAATGAACTCGAAGTTTTGCTAACTATTTGCTCTTTCTTATCTTCCGTATCTTTTTTCTCACTCATTTTGTGTTAAAGCTTTGGGTATATTTTCCCAAAACTATCATAATTTTTAGCGAGAAACTACTTCAAATAGTTTACTAATGACTTTTTGACCTATTCATCTTTGTACTTTCATCTTTCCCCTGTATTCCCCAATTTAGCCCCATGGAAATGAGCTGGCTCAACTGCTTTACACCCGACCGTTTTGGGATGGATAAGGCCACTACCAATGTGCGTTCGGAATACGAAAGGGATTACGACCGCATCATCTTTTCTTCGGCCTTTCGCAGGCTGCAAAACAAAACCCAGGTGTTTCCACTACCGGAGCACGTTTTTGTACACAACCGTTTAACCCACTCGCTGGAGGTGGTCAGTGTAGGGCGTTCCCTGGGAAAAATTGTGGGCGATGCCCTGGCTGAGGAGCCAGCTATTAAGGAAAACGATGCAGCTTACGATTTTTACCGCAACCAGCTTAAAAATGTGATTTCCACGGCTTGCTTGGCGCATGATTTGGGAAATCCGGCATTTGGTCACAGTGGGGAAGAGGCCATTTCGCAATACTTCAGAGACCGAGCTGGTGATCAGGATTTTCGGGATTTGTTTACCGCAGCGCAGTGGACAGATCTGACCCACTTTGAGGGGAATGCCAACGCTCTGCGCATCCTCACCAAACAGTTTAACGGTCGGCTTAAGGGTGGGTACCGCCTGACCTATCCTACGCTGGCCAGTATTTTAAAATACCCTTGCGAGTCCACCGGGCGTATTAAAAAAGGGCCAAAGCATCGCTCCAAATACGGTTTCTTTCAGTCTGATCGCGCTACTTTCCTGGACATTGCACAAAACCTACATCTTAAAAAGGAAAGTGAAGAGCCATTGGCCTATTACCGCCACCCTTTTGTGTACCTGGTAGAGGCAGCCGATGACATTTGCTACAGCATTATTGATTATGAAGATGCGCACCGCCTGGGCATATTGAGTTTTAAGGAGGTGAAAAAGGATTTGCTGGCCTTGCTGAAGCACAATCCTGAGGAAGATCTTAAGCGGGTAAAAGGCAATCTGAAACAATTGCAAAACGACCCCAATGAGGCGGTGGCTTACCTGAGAGCCAAGGCCATCAACTTTTTGGTGAACGAGTGTGCGAGGGTTTTTATCCATCATAAAGAGGATATCCTGAAAGGTAGTTTTGAGGGGGCCCTGATCCAGCATTGTGAAGATTTACAGGATGCGCTTGATCACATTGAGGATATTTCCGTAAAGCGCATTTACAACCACTCCAGCGTGGTGAAAATTGAACTGGCTGGTTTCCGCATCATGTCCGGCCTCATTGCCGATTTGGTGGAGGCTGCCCTCACCGATGAAAAGGAAAAACGGCACAAAAAGCTTTTGAGCCTGATGCCCAGTCAGTACCGCTTTGAAAACGAGGTCAGCGCCTATGAAAAGATCATGTGCATCCTCGATTATGTTTCCGGCATGACCGATAATTATGCCCTGGAGCTCTACCGTAACCTCCGAGGAATATCAGTACCGGAAATTTAACGGTTGATAAAAGGGATACTCTTACGGTGCAGGAAGAGCGTGATCAAGCTACAGGCGGTAACCAATAAGGCCAGGTAAAATAAAAGTCCGCCATCGCCCTGTACTGCAATACCCAACTTGGTAAGGTGAAAAAAGATGGCCCCGGCCATTATTCCCACAGCCATTACTGCGCCCAGCCAGGCCGTACGCGGAACCAGCAATAGAATACTGGCTATTAGTTCACCGATACCACTGCCAATACGGCCCCAGGGTTCCATACCCACGGTGGTGAAGATATACACACTTTCAGGCTGGGCGGTAAACTTGAAATACAACGTTTGTAAAAGAATGATAGCCGCTGCTAAACGGACGATCCAGGACAAAATACGGGCGGTTGAAGTCACGTTTTGATTTTGGGTCAAAGATGGCTAAGCCGCTATGCATCCAATGTCGCCTTTCAGACTTCGGTAATATCTTCGGCTTCTATCCAGCCGATTTTACCATCCGGCAAGCGTATTTTTTTCCAGCCTTCCAGGTAATCGGTAACCTGGGCTTTGGTGCCCTCGTGCAGTATAAAAGCATCTTCAGCCGAAGGGCTGGGAGCGGTTTTTACATAGCTGCTGGGCACCATAACAATGGCGGGCTTGTGGTGGCGGTTGTACGAGTCGTGAGCATAGGCCAGGCTTAGTGCGATTACACCCAGCAGCAATCCAAAAAAGCCGAGAATAAAGCCGGGCCTGCGCCAGGCCGAAAAAAGATAAAGGGCTAAACCCACCGCCATTAAACCTAAAAACAGGAGGGCGGATAAAGCCCAGGCATCCGGTGACAGTAGTTGCAATAAGCCCAGGTAGGCGGTTCGCACTAAAGGTTTGGGCATGGTTTCAAAACGGTCAATTACTCCCTGTTGGGCAATCTTCAGGTTTTGTTGCACATCCTCATCGTAGGGATCTAACTGGGCGGCCCGCTCGTAATTGAGAATGGCCGGAGCGGTTTGCCCCAATTTATAATAGGCATTGCCCATATTGAAGTAGAGGGCCACACTTTCATAACCCTGTTTGCGAATAGCCTGGTAATGCTCCAGGGCCTCTAAATATTTCTCGGCTTTATAGGCTGCGTTGGCTTTTTCAAAATCGGCTTCCAGGCCTTGTGCATTCAGGCTGGCTGCAGTAAACAGTATGATCAAAAATCCCCAGACCTTTCTCATAGCTTACTTTCAATTTCGGTGATCAAACTGGCGGTTTCCTCATAGTCCGCGCGTGGGTCGGAAACTCCGGCCGAGGTAAAACGGGCCAACTCCGCCCGGTTCATCATATCGATAGTACGGGCGGCCAGTGAACTTTCAACGTTGCGGGTAATGAGCTCCTCACGAATAGTGTCTTTGCTCATTTTACTTTGCGGAATGTTGAAACGGTCGGAAAAATAACCCCATAATGCTGTGGATAGGGCATTGTAAAAGGCTTCTTTTTCCTGGGCTTCCAGTTTTTTGCGGGCTTCTTTCAGATGTTTACGGGCTACCTTACCGGCCTTGCCCTGGCGGCTACGGGCCGCATCAGGCTTGCGGCTGCTTACCGCAAAAAAGAAGATGAGCATACCGGCCATACCGGCACCCAACCCTCCCAGGGTGCCGTAAAAAACGTTGGAGCCTAAAAGTGATTGTCCTATTTTTTTGAAGTTTCCGGGATTGGTTTTGATGTAGAGGATATCGCTGCCCAAAAAGTTGACGTCTTCCTGGGGTGTGGCGGCAATACCACCGTTGGCCTGTCCGGGCTGGGCGGGAGCCCCGGTAACCGTTACCTCAAATTCATTGGAGCTAAGGGTTTCGTATCGCTCCGTACGGGGATCGAAAAAGGAGAATTTTACGCGGGGAATTTTATAGGTGCCACCGTAACGCGGAATAAGCAGGTACTCAAAAGTTTTACTGCCGCTCATGCCATAGGCACCGATGTTGATGTTTTCGGAAAATTTAGGGTCGTAGGCCTCGAAGGCATTGGGTATTTCAGGAGCGGGAAGATCAACCAGCTTTAGGTTGCCCTCACCTTTCACCGTAATTTTAAGGGTTACGGATTCATTGGCCGAAAGTTGATTGCGGCTCAGGCTAACATCCATCGTATAACGCCCAACGGCACCGTTAAAACCGGAGGGCCGCCCGGCTTCGGGAAGTGGCTTAACGGTGATGGCCGGAAAGCTCTCGGTAGCCGTCTGATCGATGGTTTGGGTAACCCTTCGTCCAAAAAAATCGCGCCTGTTGCTGGGCACCTGGGTAGGTATCCTTACCTCTACATCACCAGGCCGGATAGTGCCACTACGCTGCGGGATCAATACTTTTTGCCGGATAATAGCCGTGGTGTACAGTTCCCCCTGGTACATATCCCGTTCCGTATCAATGCGTTTAATCTCCACATCGTTTTTGTAAAAGCCGGTGTAATCCGGTTCATCCAAAAGTTCAGGGCGGCTAACGCTGAGGCCCTGTTTTATAAAGAGTTTATAGGAAGTTACGATAGGTTCGCCCTGGTAAACCGAAGTTTTAGAGGCCAGCACTTTAAGAAAAGCCCCATTGCTGGCTACACTGTAAGGGTCGTCAGGGTCACTGGCGCGCGGGCTGCTTTGCTCCACCGTAATGGTAAGTGGTTGTGTACGGTAAGTTTGCCCGTCCACTTCAATACTGGCGGGATCAATGGTATAAGTTCCTACCTCACGGGCCTGCAAAACGTAGCTGTAACTTACGTTAAAACGCATCCCGTAATTGTCCATATAACTGGAGTAGGAGGTGTTGGGCCCGCCCAAAATGCGGAAGCCTTCAAAAGAGGGTGCCTGGAAGTCGCGACCTTTGGAATTGATTTTGAACTCTACCGTAAACTGCTCATTACGGCCCACCGTGGTGCGGTTGGCGTTGGCCTTAAAGCTGATTTGCGCCTGGCTTTGAAGCAGGCTTAATAATAGGCTTATGATCAACAAAGTGTTTTTCATACCTACCAGTCTTTATCCGTTTTAATGGGTTTAGACTTTATTTTTTCCTCGTTCAGCTTTTTCTGCAATTGCTGCTCTTCGCGACTCAAGGCCTGAAGGAGGCGTTGTGCATCTTCACGTGATATTTTATCGGGGCGTGGAGCCTGACCTTTTTGCTGATCCTGATCGGGTTGATCTTTATTGGGATCTCCATCGTTTTGCTGCTGATCCGGTTTCTTTTCGTCCTTATTATCGCCTTGTTGCTGGTTTTCCTGGTTCTGTTGGTCTTTTTTATCCTGGTCCTTCTGATCTTTATTTTGCTGATCCTGCTTTTGGTCCTGGTTCTGTTGGTTTTGCTGTTGCTGCTGTTGTTGTTGCTCTTTCAAAGCCTTGGCCAGGTTGTAGCGTGTTTCATTATCCTTAGGGTTGAGCTTTAACGATTGCTTGTAGGCGTCAATGGCTTCCTTTAACTTTTTCTGTTCGCGGTAAGTATTGCCCAGGTTGTGCAGTGCCTTGGCCCGTACTTCGGTGTTTTCGGTAAGGGCCGATGATTTTTTATACTGGGCTTCGGCCTCTTCCCAACGCTCCTGTTTGTACAGGGAATTGGCCAGGTTGTAAGTACCCTCTACCGGTCTTTCATTTTCTTCCAACGACTTGCGGTAGGCCACTTCGGCATCGGCATAATTTTCATCGGCATAGGCATTATTACCCTTGCTCACCTCGCTGCGGTAACCCTGACTCCAGGCCATAGTGGCCACCAGTATGCATAAAAGGCTACTTATCGTTTTCATTTTTATCAAATAGCTGCAGGTTCTTAAACCACTGGGTTTTTCGTTCTAAAATAAACACATCCAGCACCAGGAAAAGCAGGGCAATACCCAAAAACCATTGAAACTGGTCTTCATAGTCTGAAAACACCTGGCTTTCAAACTCTTTCTTTTCCATTTCCTCTACGGTGTCCATCAAAAATTTGACCACTTGGCGGGTGTTTCCTCCGTTGACATATTGTCCGTTGGCCTCGCTGGAAATCTCTTTCAAAAGATCCGCTTGCAGGCGTGAAACCACCACCTCATTACGGTCATCCCGTTTATAGCCAACCTGGTATCCGTTGCGAAAATCAGGGATGGGAGCACCTTGTTCCGTACCTACACCCACCGTTAAAATGGTGATGCCGGATTCACGGGCCTTTTGGGTGGCTTCGTCATAACCTTCTTCGTGGTCTTCACCGTCACTGAGTATAACGAGCACACGGTTTTTTTGATCCTTATCATCAAAATAATCGGTGGCCAGTTCAATGGCTTCGGCTATAGCGGTACCCTGGGTGGGGATGATTTCGGTATCCACCGATTTAAGGAAGAGGCGCGCAGCACCGTAATCCGTGGTGATGGGAAGTTGCGGGTACGCCTGCCCGGCATAAATGATGATTCCCACGCGATCACTCACCAGTTCATCCAGCGTTCTGGATATCAGTTGTTTGGCCTTGGCCAGGCGGTTGGGCTGAATATCTTCGGCCAACATGCTTTTGCTTACGTCCAGCGCAAAAACGATATCTACCCCTTCGCGCTTTACGGTTTCCAGGCGTGAGCCTATTTTAGGATTTACCAGGGCTATGGCCAGTGCCGCCAGGGCTACGGAAGCCAGTATCATTTTAAGCAGGGGTTTGTTCACACTCCGTTCCGGGGCCATTTGCCTGACCAGGGCCATGTCGCCAAAGCGGTTGCGCGCCCTGCGCCTCCAGGCTATCATAGCCAAAAACAGTAGTATTACTACCGGAATGGTAATCAGCAAATAGAGGTAATATGGGCTATCCAATTCGTACATCAGATAAAACTCTTTAACAGGGTGTAGCGTAGTAAAAGTTCCAGGGCAAAAAGGCCAAAGGCCAAAAGGATATAGTGGTCGAACTTTTCATCGTAAGAATAGAATTTAAGCTCTTCCAGCTTGGTTTTTTCCAATTGGTCAATCTCATTGTAAATCTCTTTCAGCTTATTGTTGTTGGTGGCCCGGAAATAACGCCCCCCGGTTTGGTCGGCAATTTCCTGGAGTAATTCTTCATCGATGTTTACCGGCAGATTGCGGTAAATAATGTTCCCGCTAAAGTCATAGGCGGCCGGGGTCGGTGCCGTACCCTTGGTGCCTACGCCAATGGTGTAGGTCCTGATGTTGAAGCTCTCGGCCAGTTGGGTAGCGGTAAGCGGGTCTATTTCCCCGGAGTTGTTTTCGCCATCGGTCAATAGAATGATCACCTTGCCTTTGGCCTTGCTATCTTTTAAACGGTTAACGGCCGTAGCCAGGCCCATGCCAATGGCGGTTCCGTCCTGTATCAAACCGTATTTTATGCCTTGCAGGCTGTTCAGCAGTACCTTATGATCAGTGGTAAGCGGGGTTTGGGTATAACTTTCCCCGGCATACACCACCACCCCGATACGGTCATCCGGGCGATCCTGTATAAATTCCGAAGCCACGGTTTTGGTGGCCTCCAGGCGGTTAGGGCGAAGGTCCTTGGCCAGCATACTGGCCGAAACGTCCACCGCCATTACAATGTCAATCCCTTCGGATGATTTGGTGCGGGAGTTTTCTTCGCTGCTACGGGGGCGTGCCAAGCCGAAAATAACCAGGGTTATGGCTGCTAAACGCAATAAATCGGGCAGGTAACGGGCGTAAGCCAGTCGGTTGTGCGAGGAGGCGGATATTTGAACCGCACCTGGAAATTTCAACTCCGGCTTTTTGCGGTTTTGAGTGTACCACATCCAAAAGGCTAAAACCGGCAGCAGTAGCAATAGCCAGAAAAACTCAGGATTTAAAAACTGGTCATTCCACATGGGCTCTGGTTTTTACAGTTTCAGCCTTTGGCCGGGTATGCTCCACGTAGTCCCTTATGTTTTTCAGGGCCGCTTCGTTTTCACCGGGCCCCGGCTTTTCCCTGGCGTATTTTACCATCGCACTTTGGCGGAGGGTGTGCTGCAACGACCGGAAGAGTTGTTCGGGCAGGCCTTGCGCTTTAAGGTCGCTGATAATCTCTTCGGCTGTTTTTTCCATCGCGTGGAGATTCATTTGCCGTTCCAGGTAAAGGCGCAGTATATCGATAAGGCGTGAGTAGTAGGCTTTCAATTCTCCCTTTTGCCAGAGCTCTTCGCGTTCCAACTCAGCCAACTGCAGGAGGGCATATTTGGGAGGTGGTATTTTCAACTCCGGTGCTTCGCGCTTTTCGGGTGCTTTTTTACCAAGCTTTCGAATAAGCCAGATGATAAGGATCAAGATCACCATTCCCAAGCCTGCCCATAGAGCGATGCGCCACCAGTTGATGGGTACTTCCAATGGTTTTTTGATGTCGTAGTAGCCTTGCTCTTCACTTAACTGCGGAAAACGCACGGCAATGCCAATGGGATCGCTATTGGCATTTTGTCCATTCACAACTAAGTTTAAAGGGGGTACGGCAAAATAACCCGAGTCAAAGGAGGTGAGGGTGAGCTTTTGCTCCAATATCCACGACTCTCCGTTTTGTACAGTGTCTATTTTGGAAACTTCCACCAGTTCGAGGCCTTCGGTAGTATCCGGAAAGGCAGGCCACGAATAATTTTCAAGGGTGGCCAGTTTCGCCTTCAGGGTAAGGGTAATTTGCTCCCCTATTAAAATAGCGTTGGTATCGGCCACCGCCTCAAAGGAAGGGCCCTGAGCCCTGGTGCCCAGGCTCACTATTACTGCGAATATGAAGACTAACCCATACTTCATCAGGCACTCTTTTGCTTAAAATACCCCAATAACTTGGAGGGGTAAGATTCATCAATGCGAATGGATATTTGCCCGGCCCCACTCTTCAAAAAGGCCTGGCGGAAGTATTTGAAATTCTCGTCAAAGCGTTGTTTAACCTCTCGCCTCAAGGCTTTGGATGAGGTGTTTACCCAGCGGGTTTTACCGGTTTCCAAATCGTGCATGGGCAACAAGCCCAAATTGGGTAGGTCTTCTTCACGCGGGTCGTAAATACGGATACCGGTAACGTCATGCCGCTGGGTCATTATCTTTAAAGGATCGCGATAGTCCTGGTCCATAAAATCAGAAAGAATAAAGGCAATGGCGTGTTTTTTCTGAATACCGGAAAAGTAGCGCAGTGCCTCGGCAATATTGGTTCCTGAACTGCTGGGCTGAAATTCGATGAGCTCACGGATAATACGCAGGGTATGGGTTTTCCCCTTTTTGGGAGGGATAAACTGCTCAATCTTATCGCTGAAAAAGATGACCCCCACCTTATCATTATTCTGAATGGCGGAAAAGGCCAGTGTAGCACAAATCTCAGTGATCATTTCCCGCTTGAGCTGCACCCGCGAACCGAAAGAGCCCGAGCCGCTTACGTCCACCAGCAACATCAGGGTGAGCTCCCGCTCCTCCTCAAAAACCTTAATATAAGGTTCGTTCAGGCGGGCGGTTACGTTCCAGTCGATGGCGCGTATGTCGTCACCATACTCATATTTACGCACTTCACTAAAAGCCATACCTCTTCCCTTGAAGCTACTGTGGTACTCACCGGAAAAAAGGTGATTGGACAGCCTCCGCGTTTTAATCTCTATCCTGCGAACTTTCTTTAAGAGTTCCTGGGTATTCATTCAGTTAAGTTAGGAGATGAAAAAGGGCGGTTCTTCTTCCTTATGGTACTTCAACGTGATCCAGAATCTGGTTCACAATATCCTCACTGCTCACATTTTCAGCTTCCGCTTCATAGGTAATGCCAATGCGGTGGCGCAATACATCTTCGGCAACGGCACGCACATCTTCCGGAATTACATAACCCCTGTGTTTTAAGAAGGCATACACGCGGGCCGCCTGGGCCAGGTTGATACTACCCCTGGGCGAAGCTCCAAAACTGATAAGCGGTTTGAGGGAAGGCATGCGGTAGTCCTCTGGTTGACGGGTGGCGAAAATGATGTCGAGGATGTACTTCTCAATCTTTTCATCCATATACACCTCACGGATGGTATGGCGTGCCTTCATTATGGTTTCCGGCTTAATCACCGGGTGTATGGGTTCGAAGCCACCGGCCAGGTTTTGACGCATAATCATCCGCTCGTCTTCCTGTTTGGGGTAGGTAATTACCGTTTTGAGCATAAAGCGATCACTTTGTGCTTCGGCCAACGGATAGGTTCCTTCCTGTTCCACCGGGTTTTGAGTGGCCAGCACCAGGAATGGCTCGGGCAATTTAAAGGTTTCATTGCCAATGGTGATCTGCCTTTCCTGCATGGCCTCCAACAAAGCACTTTGCACCTTAGCGGGAGCCCGGTTAATTTCATCAGCCAAAACAAAGTTGGCAAAGATGGGCCCCTTCTTAATGGCAAATTCGTTCTGTTGAATATTGTAGATCTGCGTACCGATTACATCTGAAGGCAAAAGGTCAGGGGTGAATTGTACGCGGCTGAAATCTGCATCAATAGCTTTGGCCAGTGAATTTATGGCCAGGGTTTTGGCCAGGCCCGGCACCCCTTCTAGTAGTATGTGGCCGTTGCCCAGCAAGGCCAGGAGCAGCCGCTCCAGCATTTTTTTCTGGCCTATTATGGATTTATTGATCTCTTGCAGCAGCAACTCCACAAAGGCACTTTCCTGCTCGATCTTCTCATTTAACTCCCTAATATCGGTGGCGCTTTTCGCTGTTTCCATTTGGGTTTTAAAATTTTTTTTGAATGCCGTAAAAATACTGTTAATGCTAAATGTTAAAAAGCCCTGTTTGTTTACGCGAAATTGAAATGAAAATTTCAGCCATGTCGTTAAAATCCTGTTAAAATTAGGAGAAGCGTGAAGGCTTTGCCCTGGTATTTTCAAAACCGAATGCTGCCTTAGGCGCCCGGAAGTGGAGCGCCAGGATTAAGGTTAATTAAAGGTTAAGCTTAAAAATACTGTTTTTGAGAGGGTTCGCTGTAATGAGCTGGGCGTACTATGAATTCACATAACCTTGGCTCAACAATTTTAAACTAAAAACAAACTTTCCTTAAAGAGCGGCTAAGCACGACTTAACAAGCCAGGCGGACTTTTGTAGCTGATAATACAAAACCCATCAGTGATGAAAAAACTTTTACTTCTCGTTGCAGCCGGAGCTTTAATGGCTCCTATGGCTCACGCACAAATTAAATTTGACCCGGAAATTGATACCACCTGGGACCCGGGTGTAGTTTCACTCCCTCCTTCTCCATTACAAGCACAAGTTTTGTTTGTAGGTGGTGTAGATAAAGTTGAAACTCCAGCTACTTATGGCAATGCCCAAGGGCAAGCCTTAGCCAAGCAATGGCATGACTTTATTGGTTTTACCCCTGATAATTCCGGCACGGACCTGGGCTGGATATCCGTAAACCACGAAATGATCGTAGCCAATGATAGTATTGGAGACGGTGGCGGTATGACCGTTTTTAAAATTAAGCGTGACCCTTCTACTGACTCTCTGATTATTGTGAACCAAACCTTGCAGGATGGCCGTAGCGGTAAATTTTTTGCCGTTGACTTTGCTCATACTACCGGTGAAACCGGAATGAACTGCGGAGGAATTTCTGGTTTTAACGGTCGTATTTGGACGGCAGAAGAATGGTTCCGCAGTGGAAACAGTAGCATAGCGGATCGTGATACTTCCGATTTCACCATCGGTACCGGTACTGCTAATGGGCAGTCGGCTCCGGCTGGTTTTCCCGGTTTTAATGGTCAGACCATCAAGAAGTATGAGAACTACAACTATATGGTAGAAATTGACCCAAAAGAAGCCAAAGCCATACGCAAGCAGTACAACTGGGGTCGCCAGGCTTTTGAAGGAGGTACTTTAATGAATGATAACAAAACGGTTTACCTCGGGGTAGATGCTACGCCTGGTTTCTTTTCTAAGTTCGTAGCCAATACTGCAGGAGACTTTACTTCAGGAACTACTTACGTGTACAAGCATGATGGTGTTCCCAGTAAATGGATTGCTATTGATAATACCGACCTGAATAAAATGCTGAATTATGCAGATGAGGCTATTGCGGTTGGTGCTACAATGTATAACCGCCTGGAGTGGGTAACCAACGCTGGCGGTAAAGTATACCTTACGGAAACGGGCCGTTCTAATCCCGGTGGCCGTTGGAGTGATGAATTCACGGCTGGTGCGGTTCATGCCCCCCACCATATTGCCCGTGCTTCAGCCCAGGGAGTGCCTGATCCTAACGATGCCAATTACGAAGACTACTACGGTAGAGTACTGGTATATGACCCGGCTACTGATGCAGTTTCTGTATTCCTGGAAGGAGGTCCTGACCTTACGTCCAATGCTACCAGTCCTACTGTAGCCAATTACCCTTTCCGTCACCTTTCCAACCCTGACGGTTTGAGTACCATCACCATCAATGGCCAGGATTACCTGATTATCCAGGAAGACCTGAACCAGGCGGGTTACGGAAGTGCTCCCGCTGGTTACGGAAGAACCTGCGAAATGTACCTGTTGGACCTGAGCATTCCTTCACCTACCATCAATGACCTGGATCGTATTGCCGTAGTTCCTAAAGGAGCTGAGGTAACTGGTGCTATCGGTACACCTGACGGAAAAACCATTCTGGTGAATGTTCAACACCCTGATGCCAGTAACCCATTTCCCTACAATAACTCTTTAACCCTGGCCATTACCGGTTGGGATAAGGATAAGATTAGTGTTGAGGAGTTCAGCCTGGAGCACGATTTCAGCATTTACCCTAATCCGGTAGCGCGTGAGTTGAAGTTTAACCGGGTGGCTGATGTAGCCATTTACAACAACAACGGGCAGCGTATTCGCGTGGTGCGCGGTCAGTCTGGTGTTGACGTTTCGGATTTGGCTTCCGGTGTATATTACATTCAAACCGAAAAAGGTACCACCGTTAAGTTTATCGTAGAGTAATTCACTCCACTATATTTTAGTTTGGCCCGGCTCCATCAGGAGCCGGGTTTTTTGGCTTTTATACTTTAAAAAACCTAATAATGTATTGGCAAAAAGGAAAAACATGGCTGGTTATGGTAATGGTGCTGGCCGTTCCCATTTTTTTGCAGCAGGCTTTTAAGGTAGCTTCTGCTAATGATGAAGTACGGGCCCTGGTATTGACCAATGCCGGAGAAATGTTGCTGCAAACCCAACGCCTGGAACACGCAGCTCAACGGTATAAAGCCGGCAAAGAATCCTTGTATGCACTCAGGCAGCAATTGCAAGCTACCCGCAAAGCCTATAAAGGCATTGAGTTTTTGGTAGAATACTTTAACCCTACCATTGCCCGGGGCAGCATTAATGGTGCCCCCTTGTATCATTTAGATCCGTATTTGCCACGTCCGGTTATCCACGAACCCAATGGTTTGCAACGCCTGGATGAGCTTGTTTTTTCAGAAGAAGCCGGGCAGGAAAAGGTAACAATAGCTAAGCTGAGTGCTGAGCTGGCCAGTGCCTATGCGGCCATGCACCGCCATCTGATGGCCCATCCCATTATAGACCATGAAGTTTTTGAAGCCTCCCGTTTGCAACTCATTCGCATTTTTACCCTGGGAGTTACGGGTTTTGATACCCCCGGTTCCGCGAATGGATTGGAAGAGGCCAGCGTATCACTAAGCGTTTTGAAGAAAGTGATGCAAACCTATCAACAGGAGTTGCCGGCATCGGAAAAGTCCGTTGGCATTACAATCGACAGCCTTTTTATGGCGGCTATGGATTATCTTGATGAAAACCCGGACTTTGAAAAGTTCGACCGTTTTGAATTCCTTAAAAGTTATATAGACCCTCTTTTTGCATCTACACTGGATTTTCACCTTGCTTTAAAACTGGAAACCATTTACGAGGTAACCAGCCTGGAACAATCGTGGAATTATTACAGTCGGAGCATTTTTGCCAAGGACTTTTTGAACCCCTACTATTTTAGTGGTTTGCATCGCCATGCAAAAGCTGATTTGAGAAGGGAGTTGGGTGAGCGACTTTTTTACGAAACCCAACTAAGCGGTAATGGCTTGCGCAGTTGTGCCAGTTGCCACCACCCTGAAAAGGCCTTTACCGATGGGCTGCCCCAATCGGCCGCCAATAAGGAAGGAGAGTTTGTAAGCCGCAATGCACCATCGCTAATCAATGCCGTGTTTTCCAAACGTTTTTTTTGGGACATGCGAGCTTTTCGTTTTGAGGACCAGATGGAACACGTGATTATCAGCCCCAAAGAATTTAATACCAGCTACAACCAAATTTTTGAAAAACTGCGGAGCGATGAACAATACAACCATTGGTTTGCAGAGGCATATCCCGATATTAAAAATTACTCGCCCATCAATAAAAGCACTCTTTCTGATGCCTTGAGTCATTACCTGATGGGACTGGTAGATTTTGACAGTGATTTCGACCGGGCGGTTCGGGGAGAAAAAGCAAACCTTGATCCCAAGGTAAAAGATGGTTTCAATCTCTTTATGGGTAAGGCGGCTTGTGGAACCTGTCATTTTGCACCCACTTTTGCCGGTTTAGTGCCTCCCCTGTACCAGGAAAGTGAATCTGAGGTTTTGGGAGTATTGAAAGATCCCAACGCAGATGTTCCCCAAATGGATGCGGACCCGGGGCGTATGGCCAACCGGAATCCGATGGAAGAAGTGTGGTTTTATGAAAATTCCTTTAAAACGGTAACCGTGCGCAACGTGTCACTAACCGCCCCTTACTTCCACAACGGGGCTTACCAAAACCTGGAAACGTTAATTGACTTTTACGATCATGGGGGAGGAGCGGGGCTGGGCCTCGATGTGCCACATCAGACTTTACCGGCTGATTCGCTTCACCTTTCTGAATATGAGAAGGAAGCGCTCATTACTTTTATGCATTCGCTAGAGCATAATTCCGACTTTTCTTCCTACCTTCCACTTGGCGAATAAAGATTAACCTCCAAACAAACGATTCTTTTTCATTATGCCACATTATTCCAATATTGGGAATAGGTGTTAGCTTTCGAAAGGTGTAAGTGTCTTACTGTCAGCCGGTTGTTTTGTTGGGGTGATTCTTGAGTTCCTGGTAAGCTACAATAGTTGGAGCATGTTGAAAAGAACTATTATCCTCTTAACCTTAAGCTTGGTTACTGTAACTGCCGTGGTGCAGGCACAGCCCATAGCCCATAGAGGGGTAATTGATCTTACCAACCTGGATTATTCCAACCACCAAATGATACCCCTGCGTGGGGAATGGGAATTTTACTGGAACCGGGTGTATAGTTCGCAAACCCTGGAAAACGGTAATTTCAAGGACGTACCCGACTACGTGGACTTTATGACTCCCTGGGCCGATCTGCCGCAAACCGATGGACAGGCACACAGCTATGGTTATGCCACCATGCGCCTCACCATCATTTGTGGAGACAAGCTCCCCTCACTCTCGCTATATATTCCCGAAGTTTATACCGCCTATGATCTTTACATCAATTCCGAAGGTTTTGAAGGTAACGGTTTGGTGGGTTCTTCCCGTGAAACCAGCATACCGTATTGGCGTCCGTCTTCCAAAGTGGTAAACCTTCAACCGGGTAAAAACGAGTTGGTACTGCACATCAGTAACTTCCATCACCATAAAGGGGGAGCTACCGGTCCCATAGTGCTGGGTACCAGCGATGAAATTAATTACTGGAGAAATTTTAAGATTAGTAGCACCCTGTTTTTAGCGGGTTGTTTACTCATTGCCGGAGCCCTCGCTTTCGGGTTTTACTGGTTTAACCCCACCGACTATACCGGCCTGTTTTTCTTCCTGTTTTGCGGAGCCTATATGTACCGTTTTCTGGGCACGGAAGAATACGTTATACATGCCGCCCTGCGAGTATGGAACGTACCTTGGTCGGTAACCTTGCGAATGGAATACATATCCCTGTACGCCAGTGTTATCTTTTACGTTTACTTCATCAGGAACCTTATTCAGCCACGGGTAAAGCTTATTGTTTTTCATGGCCTGGCAGGTATCAGCGGACTGCTGGCACTGCTTACCCTATTTCTGCCTACGCAGGTGTTTACCTCCTTTATTGATCCTTATATTGTGTTACTGGGCCTTACCATGGCCGTGGTAAGTGTGGCTTACCTCCTCAAGTTAAATCTCAAGCATAAAACCACCTATGTTACCCTTTTAGGGGGGTTAATGCTGGGCGTGGTAGTGGCTCAAAAAATATTGAACTATTACCATATCATTGAAGAAAACCTGATGCTGACTACGATAGGTTACGTTATCTTCATCTGCACCCAGGCCATCGCCATGACCATCCGCTTTGGGCGAAGCTTCCGTGAAAGTAATGCTGCGGCTCAAATAGCGGCTAAATCCAAGGATCAGTTTCTCAATACCATGAGCCATGAATTGCGTACACCGATGAACGCCATCCTGGGTATGACAGACCTCCTGGAGCGTTCCGGCTTAAAAGACGATCAGAAAGACAAGGTGACAACCATTAAGAAGAATGGAGAGTCTTTGTTGTCCATCATCATGGACATACTGAGTATTACCGATATTGAGTCGGGCCGTTTTGTGTTGGAGAAGCAAAAACTAAGTGTACGCGACTGTATTACCGGAGCCTATAACCTGGCACTTAAAGAGCGCAGGGTAAAGGTGGAGTTCATTAATGAGGTGCAGTCCGATGTGCCGGAATACCTGCTGGGTGACTCCATCCGCCTCAAACAGGTTTTGATGCACCTGTTGAGTAATGCCTTTAAGTTTACGGAAGAAGGTTACGTGAAAATCCGCACTTCGGTGCTGGAAGAGGAAGGCAAGGAAATAAGGTTGCAGTTTGCGGTTGAGGATTCGGGCATCGGCATTTCGCAGGGTAAGCAGGGGATGTTGTTTTCCATATTCTCACAAATAGATTCGCGCAACAGCCGAAAGTTCGGAGGTGCCGGCCTTGGGCTGGCGGTGGTGCGCCAAATGGTGGGCCTGATGGGTGGTGAAGTAAAGATCGATAGTAAAGTAGGGCAGGGTACCAAAGTTACCTTTAGTGTAAAGCTTGAAAAGGTGGAGATGAAGCGTAAAACGCCCGATGAACGCAAAGTGTACCGCCCTACCGAAGTGGATAAGAAATTGCGGATTTTGTACGCTGAAGATAATCCCGTTAACCAGAAAATGCTCAGCATGATGATGAAAACCCTGGGGCTGGACATAGACATTGCCAACAACGGGGTGGAAGCTTGTGAAATGGCCCTGGCTAATCATTATCACATCATTTTAATGGACATTCAAATGCCGGAGATGGACGGCATACAGGCTACCCGGAAAATCATAAAGGATATCGCCCTGCGACCCATCATTATTGCGGTAACTGCCAATGTTACCATTTCCGATAAAAAGAAATGTTTTGAGGCCGGTATGAACGATTTCATCACCAAACCCATTAAAGCAGGAGACCTGAAGGACGGAATCCTGAAATGGCAGAGCCTTCGTAAATATTTCGATGACATCGATGAGCGCCCTGAGCCTAAGTACATCCAATTATCTTCTTAAAGCCCTACAACTGCATATTGAAGGTCTGGAGCGTATTACTGCAGCAAGCCCTGTAAGCGGAGGCGACATTAATGAAGCCTACTGCCTGCAAACCAATGTAAAACCCATTTTCCTGAAAAAGAATTCGGCCGGGCGATACCGGCATATGTTTGAAAAAGAAGCCCGTGCTTTGCAGCTTCTTAAAAAAACAGGTGCCGTACGAATACCTCAGGTGATCGGGGAGGGAGAGTTTGAAGCCTACCGCTTCCTGGCTTTGGAATGGGTGGAGAGCGGGGCCAAACCCCGGGACTTCTGGGAGAATTTTGGCCATCAACTGGCGGCTTTGCACCGTAATACACACGAAACTTTCGGACTGGATCACGATAATTACATCGGGAGTTTGCCCCAGTACAATAAACCGCACCGTAGCTGGGGTGACTTTATGGTAAACCAACGCCTGGAACCACAGTTTGAAATGGCGTACAACGCAGGTTACTTTGAGCGGGGGGTTCAGCGGGAGGTAAGCTACCTCTTCGAAAAGTTGGACGGCCTTTTTCCGGAAGAGCCACCTGCCCTGTTACATGGCGATTTGTGGGGCGGAAACTACTTATGCGATGAAAAGGGGCAGGCTGTACTGTTCGATCCGGCCCTGTACTATGGTCATCGCGAAATGGACCTGGCCATGATGCAGCTTTTCGGTGGCTTTAGCCAGGAAGTTTTTACCCACTATCATGAGGCCTACCCACTGGAAGAAGCCTGGCAGCAGCGCAGTGACCTTTGCAACTTATACCCCTTACTGGTGCACGTCAATTTGTTCGGGGGAGGGTATGTACAGCAGTTTCGGCATAGTCTAAGGAAATTTATCTGATAAAAAGCCGGTATCACGCCTCGCTAATTGTATTTTCACTCCATGAAAAACCGTTGGTTTAGCGGGTTAGTCCTCTTACTCTCTGTTTACCTGGCACAGGCTCAAACAGATACCAACAGCCGGAAAATTAAGATCTTTCCGGTTCCGGCCATTGGCCACAGTCCTGAAACCAGTACCTACTTTGGAGCGGTGGCCCTGGCCAGCTTTCGTTCTGCTGCTGATACCAATACCCGGGAGTCCAATACGAAAGTAGAGTTTAACTACAGCCTGCGTAACCAGCTTATACTGGAGTGCGGCTGGAATTACTTCAGCCCCGGTGAAAAGTGGTTTTCAGAAGCTATTTTTCGCTTTTCACAGTTCCCGGATTACTACTATGGTTTGGGTAGAAACTCCGATGCCAGGGATGAAGTGCAGTACAACAGCAACCGTTTCCGGACTTCGGTGAATGCCTTGTACCAGTTGAGATCCAACTTTTTTGCAGGACCGTTATTCCGATATACTTCCTACAGCCGTGTACAGTACCTGGGGGGTGACTCCATAACCTATTTGGAGTTGAGTCCTTCGCAGGTTTGGGGGTTGGGGTTGGAAGCCCGTAAAGACTTACGGAACAGCCTGCTTGGTCCTACCGAAGGTTACCTGGCTGGTTTGGCCGTTAGTTACAACCAGGGTGCCGGGGCAGGCTACCTTAAAATAGAACCTGACTTCAGGTATTACCTACCCCTGGGCGAAGTTACCTGGGCCAGCCGTTTTTACGCGGAATGGAACTGGGGGGATACGCCTCCCTTTTATGATATAGGGCTGCTGGGTGGCGACCGTACGGCCAGGGGCATTTACCTGGGTCGTTTTCGCGATGTAAATCTCAGCACTTTACAAACCGAATTCAGGATACCTCTTTTCTGGCGCCTGGGAGTTTCGTTCTTTGGCGGGCTATCCGATGTTTATGCTTCCGGCCTGGAAGTAAAGCTCAGCCCGCTGATCTACAATGCCGGGGGTGGTATTCGCTTTTTGATTGACCGTGAGAGCAACGTAAACCTGCGTTTCGATTACGGGGTTGCTAGTGGAGGGCAAAGTGGTTTTTACGTAGCCTTTGGCGAATCGTTTTAATTTAATATTGCCATAAAATTCATTTAGCAGCATACTCTTAATTATGCCGGTTATTACTGCATTATGAGGAAAATCATCGTTTTATCGTTGTTGGGTATGGGCATTTGGGCCTGCCAGCAAAAGCAGCCGAAAACCGAATCGGCCAGCAAAGCACTCACCGAAGGAGAGAAACTGGCCAAAGTATATTGTGCCACCTGCCATGCCTATCCCGATCCATCGGTGCTGGACTTGCAAACCTGGAAAAATCACGTGCTGCCGCGTATGGGTTATATGATGGGAATATTCCCCGATGATTCTATACGGGAAACACTTTTTGAAGATGGCTCCGCTGGCGACCGTGTAAGGCAGGCCGCTGTATTCCCTAAAAAGGCGGTAATCCGAAAAGAACTATGGGACCGTATTCAGCAGTTTTACCTGGATAATGCTCCTGAAAAACTGGAAATACCGGTACGTAAAACACCCATCAAAGAAGGACTTGAAAATTTTGAGGTTCGCAATGCCCGAATCCAGTTGAACCCGCCCAGTACCACCCTGGTGAGAATGGGGGAAGGGGAACTTTACATCGGGGATGCACATACCCAAAGCATTTTGCAATTAAACCGGAATGAAGAGGTGACCAGTGCCGCCAAGGTAAAGGAAGGCGCAGTGTGGTTGCAGGAAACCGAAGATAAATTGTGGGTAACCGTAATGGGCTCTTTTTCGCCTACCGATGCCGCTTCAGGAATGATTCTGACCCTGCCCAAAAATGGTGGTTCGGGGGTAGAGATACCGGTTAAAGACCTGCAAAGACCTGTTCATTCGGTACTGGAAGACATGGACGGGGATGGGCTCACGGATATCATTGTTTGTGAGTTTGGTAAATGGACCGGTGGCCTTTCCCTTTTTCACAATGAAGGAAACGGGACTTATAAGAAGTCTATGATTTCGGCCTGGCCGGGAGCTACCAAGGCTTATGTGAGGGATATGAACGGGGATGGCCTAAAGGATATAGTAGCGCTGTTCGGACAGGGAAACGAGGGTATTGACATTTTCTATGCGAGGGGAGACGGGCAATATACCCGCAACCGGGTGCTGGCTTTCAGTCCCTCCAATGGCTCCAGCTTTTTTGATTTACTGGATTGGGATGGTGACGGTGACCTGGATATTCTCTATACCGCAGGTGATAATGCCGATTACAGCCCCGTGCTAAAGCCGTATCACGGAATTTACCTGTTTACCAACGATGGTGAAAATCACTTTGAGCAAAATTTCTTTTACCAATTGAACGGGGCTTATGGGGCTATTGCCCGCGATTTTGACCAGGATGGCGATCTTGATATTGCCGCCATCTCCTTTTTCCCGGATTTTAAGAATAATCCGGAAGAGGGCTTTGTGTATCTGGAAAATAAAGGCGAGATGAATTTTGAGGCCAGCACCTTTGAGGGGGTAAGCCGTGGCCGATGGATTGTAATGGACGCTGCCGATTTTGACGGTGACGGTGATGATGACATTGTTCTGGGCTCCCTGGCTTTTGAAGTAGTGCCCCCTATGGGGCTGGTTCAAAAATGGGCTGAAGCCGGCATTCCGTATGTGATATTGGAGAATAAGACCAAATAAGCTTTAAGCGGCTTTCAATACCCGGGCACCGGCAATTATAAACACCTGGTCCTGCTTTTTAGGTTGCAGGATGTAAAGGCCGGTAAACTCACCGAAGGCCGGTAAAATGCCCCCTTTCTGGCCCAGGTAAAAACACGGCAACCGCAACTTTTGCCGGGCGTTGCCCAGCATTCGTACTCCGGGGTGGATATGGCCGCAAAGGTTATAGCCTTTACATTCTTCCAGTGGTTCATGTGATAGCGTAAAAGGGCCTACGTCCAATGGCTCGCTATGCACTTCAAACTTTAGATTGCTATAGCTCAGCTCATGCAATATGTCGTGATTGCCCTGGATGAGTACAAAACGTACAGCAGGGAAAGCGCGCAGCAATTCCTTAAGAGCTAACCATTCGGTATTGAGTTCCGAATGGAAAAGGTCGCCCAGGAAATACACGGTTTCAGGCTGGTAAGATTTTAAGAGCATTTCCAGCCGTTGCAGGTTACGGAAAGCTGCACTTTGCGGCACGGCAATTCCTGATTTTCGGAAATGGGTGATCTTCCCCAAATGGGCATCGGCAATCAGCAAGGCTTTTTGTGCGGGCCAAAAAACACATCGCTCGGGAAGTAGCTGCAACTCTTCTCCCTTCCACTGCAAATTATGAGTTCCCAAAATCGTGTACCGAAGGTTAAATTGAATGTGCAAAAATAAGGGCCCCGGCCATCTTAAACCAAAAAGCCCCCGGGATATCCCGGGGGCTTTCGGTTTTTATGTTTCGTGATGATTTTTAGTTCATCACTTCTTTAGCTTCGCGGGGCATATCTTTACTATCCACCATAGGCTCGTTATTGCTGTTTACCAGTTTGATCTCGTCCACCAGGTTTTGCGCCCCGGCATATTTATCAATCACAAACATGATGTAGCGCGCGTCAACGGAGATGGTGCGCTGTAGTTTTTTCTCAAAGAATATATCGCCACTCATGGCTTCCCAGTTACCATCAAAGGCACAACCGATCAATTCGCCCTTGGCGTTAATCACCGGGCTACCGGAGTTTCCACCGGTAATATCGTTGTTGCTGATAAAGCAAACTGGCAATTCGCCTTCTGAATTGGCGTAGCGGCCGTAGTCACCTTGTTCAATGAGGTTGATCATCTGATCGGGCACTACAAATTCCATGTCGTCCGGATCTTCTTTTTGCAGAATACCTTCGGCCGTGGTGTAGTAATCGTAAAAAACACCGTCACGGGGGTAGTAGCTGCCCACCGTTCCGTAGGTCATACGCATGGTGCTATTGGCATCGGGCGAATAGTTCTGGTCAGGATTCATTTCCCGTAAGCCCGCAGTCAGCAGGCGGTAACCTCTTTCCATTTTAGCATCGGTGCCGGCATGGGCCTCCGCTCCGCTGCGATATATTACATACAGTTGGCGGCCTGCCATAGCAGCGTAATCCTTTTTCAGGGTCTTTTCCTTGGGCTTTTCCAGGTATTCCATTACTCCCTCTTTGGAAGTCAGGAACGAATCTTCGTAAACCTCTTCGGCAAATTCATAAAAATCACCATCGTACTTGTCCTTCACTATGTTGAAGAATTCAGGCCATTGGTTTTGAGGTACATTATCGTAGTACATCTGGAACAGGGCAGCAAAACGCTCCTGGTCCATTTGCCGGTTGTAACCTTCAAAGTGCTCTTCTACCGTTTCATTAATACCCGCCATTATAGCGTTTACCTTGCCTTCGTACTCTTCCTTCACCAGTTGGCGCTGCTCGTCATCTTCGGCCGCATCCATTTTTTCTTCCATTTCCTCGCGGGTGGCAAAAGCCGCCTGCATCATGCGCTCAAAGCGGAAAGCGAACAGGGTAAGGTCTGAACCTAAAAGGCCGGCCTCTAAAACATAAACATTGCCTTCTACGTAGTTGTCGGATTCCTGGTAGGCTTCTTCCAGCAGGGTAAGGGTTTCACCGTATTTATCCTTGCGGGCCGGTTTGGCATTTACCCACTTTTGAAAATCCTCTTCAATTACCTTTTTCTTGGCCCAAACATTATTGTTTCTCAATTGCTCGGTTTGGCCGATGTAGTATTTCCAGTAGTTGGAGGTTTGCGCATATTTGGAAGCGTAAGCCAGGCGGGTAGCGTGGTCGCGATCCATGTATTTTTTCATGATCTCCAACTTGCGGTCGCGGATCTTCACCACGGTGGGGTTGTACTTATCAATGGCTTGCTTTACCCCGTAGCTGCTCAGGTAGCGGTCGGTACTGCCGGGGTAACCAAAAATCATGGTAAAGTCACCCTCCTTAACACCGTCCAGCGAAACGGGTAGGTAATGTTTAGGAGTCATCGGGATATTTTCTTCCGAGTAATCGGCAGGAGAACCATCGGGTGCGGTGTACACACGGAACAAGGAAAAGTCACCGGTATGGCGGGGCCACATCCAGTTGTCGGTATCCCCACCAAACTTACCTACGGAACTGGGGGGAGCACCCACCAGACGAACATCGTTGTAACGCTCGTAAATAAAAAGGTAAAACTCATTGCCGTGGTAAAAGCTCTTTACATTGGCTTCGTATTCGTTGCCATCGGTAGCCTCTTCGGTAATTTGCTTGCTGATTTCGGCAATTTTAGCATCGCGCTCCGCCTCGGTCATTTCGGGAGTAAGCTCGGTATTCACCCTTTCGCTCACATCTTCCATACGTACCAGGAAACGCACAAAAAGGCCATCATTAGACTTCTCCTCTCCGTAAGATCGAGCCCAAAAACCATCGGTCAGGTAATCATTTTCTACGGTGGAGTGACTTTGAATGGCGCTGTAGCCACAGTGGTGGTTCGTCAGTATCAAGCCATTGGGTGAAATAATTTCACCGGTGCAAAACCCACCAAAGGAAACAATGGCGTCTTTAAGGCTTGAATTATTAACGGAATACAACTGCTCGGGGGTGAGTTGCAATCCCATTTCTTTCATTTCAGCGTAATTGCGGTTCAGCAACAGGGGAAGCCACATTCCCTCGTTGGCTAAAGCCGGAAGGGCCAGCGCTACGGCCAGCAACAGAGAAAAAAACTTTTTCATCACGGTCATCATTAATTTTTCAGGGGCAATAATAAAGAATTTAACAGAGTGTTAAAGGCAAACTGTTCGTTTACGGACACATTAATTAACCATCACAACAAGTTTTTAAAGAAAAAAACCCGGGCGCTCCCGGGTTTTCCATTTTAAAGAGAAGTGTACAATTAATGATGTTGCGGCATGGCTTCCAGAACCTGATCCAGGTTTACGTTTAAACCTTCGGCAACTCTGCGGCCCAGTTCCTCATCAGCCCGGAACCAGTGGCACAACTGGCGGTTGGTGATCTCCGCTTTTTTCTCACCTTCTATACCACTCATGGCACCCACAATATTATTCACTAAATGGGTTTTGGCTTCATCGTCCATTACATCGCGGTACAATTTACCAGGCTGGCTGTAATGATCATTGTCGCCTATTTTAGAGTTGCGGTCGTACCAATCAGCAATGTGGCTGTCCAGCTCATCGCTGGGTTCCGCGTAGCTTTGATCCACTTCAATGTCGTCAAAACTATTGGGGTAGTAATTGGGCTTGCGGCCTTGGTTTCCATCTATGCGCATAGAACCATCGCGCTGGTAATTATTTACGGCAAAAGGACAACGGTTTACCGGTATTTGCTCATAATTGGCACCCAAACGGTAGCGGTGCGCATCGGGATAGGAGAGTAAACGGCCCTGCAGCATTTTATCGGGCGAATAACCTAAACCATCTACCACATGAGCCGGTGCAAAGGCCGATTGTTCCACATCCTGGAAATAATTATCGGCATTTTTATTAAGCTCCATTACGCCTACATCAATCAGCGGAAAATCTCCGTGCGGCCATATTTTGGTGAGGTCAAAAGGGTTAAAATCCACCTCTTTCGCCTGCTTGGGGGTCATCACCTGTATCTTCACGTTCCATTTTGGATAGTCGCCCTTTTCAATGTGTTCGATGAGGTCGCGTTGCGAAAAGTCCATATCCCTGGCTTTCATTTGAGCGGCTTCTTCATCGGTAAAGTTTTTAATGCCCTGGTCCGTTTTGAAGTGATATTTCACGTAAACCTTCTCCCCCTTATCATTAATCATGGAAAAAGTGTGGCTGCCGTATCCGTTCATGTGGCGATATCCGTAAGGAGTTCCACGGTCACTCATCAGTATCATTACCTGGTGCAATGATTCGGGGTTTAGTGACCAGTAATCCCACATCATGGTGGGGGACTTCATATTGGTAAAAGGATCTCGCTTTTGGGTATGGATAAAGTCACCGAACTTTTTAGGGTCTTTTACAAAAAACACGGGCGTATTGTTACCCACCATGTCCCAGTTGCCGTCTTCGGTATAAAACTTAACGGCAAAACCTCTCGGGTCACGTTCGGTATCGGCCGACCCTTTTTCACCACCTACGGTGGAGAAGCGGGCAAATACCTTGGTTTTCTTGCCAATCTTGCTGAAGAGTTTCGCGCGGGTATATCGGGAAATGTCGTTAGTTACGGTAAAAGTCCCGAAGGCTCCCGAACCCTTAGCGTGCACTACTCTTTCCGGAATACGTTCCCGGTTAAAGTGTGCCATTTTTTCGTGAAGGATGTAATCTTCCAGGAGAATAGGTCCGCGTGGACCTACGGTTTTAGAATTCTCATTTTCTATATAAGGGCGACCTGAAGCGGTGGTGAGTTTTTTGTGATTTGCCATGGTGAACAGTTTAGAAGTTGTATAAAAGTAACAAGTATCATCTAAGAAGTTCGATAAGCAAACCCTAAGGCCAATAGTCGAAAACTATGCTAAAAAATAAAACGTAAGTCATTTTCTATCGGGTTAATCTAAAGCCCAGGTAAACGCTAACGCCCTTATTTTTGATCACCACTTCATCTTCCCGGTAGGAGGAGATATTAGCGAGGCCGTATTGGGCGTTAGCGCCCAAATTAAATCGACCTAAGTGTACTCCGCAACCCGCGCTGAGTCCATAATCCAGGGATCTTAAAAAATTTCTTTCCGGATCTCTGCCGATGGGTACTTCACGCTCTTCATAATACGTTTCTTTGCGAAATTCTGCCGTGGCCTTTTGATGTCCGGAGAGGGCCACCCCAAAATAGCCGCCTGCCAAAAGGTAAAAACGCCAATTGTTATGTGGAAAGGAAAACTTCATGTGCACCGGTGCTTCCAGGTAATGCAAATGCATTTGCTCTTGGTAATCGTAATTCTCCCGGCTAAAGATATCCCTTACTTCATCAATTTGATAGCCTTTTCTGGCGTACTGTATAGCGGTTTCGATACTGAAATTTTCCCGTTTGGTGGTGAATTCGAGATCTACACCGGCTAGCAGTCCCGGGCTTAACTTATAGCTGCCGCTGTAAAGATGGTAATGGTCTTTTATGAACATGGTGGAACTGTTCATACCGGCCCGGATACCTATTTTTTGGGCGGTAACGGAGGGATTACAAAAAGTAACTAATGCTCCAAAGATGAAAAACCTCAGAGGTGTCATGAATAAACGCGGTTAAGGTTGAAGTATAATTTTTTCTGGGCGCAAAGAAACTACAATTGCGCAGCCTGGGGAAAGAAATGAAGTGCTTTTTTACCGGAGCTTAGCCACCAAATTGTTCCAGCAGCAAATGAAGGTCGGCCAGTGTATTGGCCTCTTTTACAGGCTTATCCTGTCGCCATCGCTTCATACGCGGAAAGCGTAACGCCACTCCTGACTTGTGTCTCTTGGATTTTTGGATGCCTTCGAAGGCAATTTCAAACACCAGTTCCGGCTTTACGCTGCGCACCGGCCCGAAACGTTCTACCGTATTGCGTTTTACAAAAGCATCCACTTTCCGGAACTCGGCATCGGTAAGCCCGGAATAGGCTTTGGTGAAGGGAACCAATTCCTCACCCTTCCAAACGGCAAAAGTATAATCGGTGTACAGGTTGGCCCTGCGGCCATGGCCGCGCATAGCATAAATCATAACGGCATCAATGGTGAGCGGTTCCACCTTCCATTTCCACCAATCGCCTTTTTTGCGCCCTACCTGGTAAGTGCCCTGCTTATGCTTTAGCATTATCCCCTCCGACTGTATTTCCCGGGACCGTGAGCGGATATCGGCCAGCTCCTCCCAGCTTTGAAAAGAAACCGTTTCGCTCAGTTGCAAAAGCGGGTTTCCCGGAATGCCGTTGTAAAGCTCTTCCAACCGTTGCCGCCTTTCGGCTTGTGGCTTTTGCCGCAGGTCTTTTCCTTCCCACTCCAGCAGGTCGTACAAACGCATTACCACCGGGGCTTTTTTAAGGATGGAGGCCGTTACGTTTTTCCGCCCGATCCGCGTTTGTAATTCCTGGAAACCGAGAATTTTTCCGTCTTTAAAGGGTAAAATTTCACCATCCAGCACCGTTCCGTTGGGCAGCAGGCCGGGAGCCTGTTCAAATTCCGGGAATTTATCGGTAATCAATTCTTCCCCACGTGACCAGAGGTAATGCCGGTTACCCCGCACGATCAATTGCCCACGGATACCGTCCCATTTGTGCTCGGCCAGCCACTCGGTGGGTGAGCCAATATCTTCAGGCCCTTCATCAAGGGCATAGGCTAAATAAAAGGGATAGGGACGGCTTAGGTCGTCTTCTTTACTCTCTTCCAGTATGAGCTGGTCAAAACTCTGCCCGGCCGGACTCCAGTTACCCATTATACGGTGAGCCAATTCACTTTCGTCTTTGCCGGTATGATGGCTTAAAGCCCGTACCATCAGTTTTTGGGATAGCCCCACCCGGAACCCACCCATCATCAGTTTGTTGAATACAAACCTCTCAAAGTCGTCCAGTTGATTCCAGGCCTGCAGTACACGGTTTTTACGCTCTTCCGGCTCGCAATTTCCGAGTGCTAAAATGTAGTTCATCCAATGGGTAAGACTGTAATCGGAAGTACTCTGTGGTGGTGGCAATACCTTGGCAATGGTTTCGGCCAGGTCGCCTACAATGTGGTAGGTTTCCTCAAAAAGCCAGGCCGGAAGCCCCGATTGCTCCGTGCACCATTCGCGTAAATCGTTGCTGCGTACAGCCCGTTTAGGTCGTTTGCCGGAAAGTAGCCCGATGCACCAAACCTTATCGGCATCATCAGCCTTTTCAAAGTACTGAACCAGGGCCGCCACTTTGGCGTTGGTTTTATTGGTTTCGTCCAGATTCCGGAAAAGTGCGGAGAAATGCTTCATTCCAAATTTAAAGGTAATCCGTGTTAATTTGTTCTCCACCCACGCCAGTCATCTTATATATTTGATTATTCGGAAAATAAGCGAAGCCGCATCTTTGGGTTTTCTTTTACATCTTGCAGTATTCCTAAACGTATGAGCAGGCCAATTAAAGTTTTTATTGTTGATGACGAGCCCAAAGCGGTGGATACCCTTAAAAAGGCTTTGCAAACTTTTATTGAGGGAGTTGAAGTAGTGGGGCAGGCCAACGGTTTAGAGGAAGCCTACCAGGGGATATTGGCCAGCCGCCCTGAGCTGGTTTTCCTCGACATTGAAATGGGCAATGAAAGCGGTTTTCAATTGCTGGAAAAATTTGAACGGGTTTACTTTCAGGTAGTTTTTATTACCGCCCATGAAGAGTTTGCCCTTAAAGCCATTAAGTTTTCGGCTCTGGACTATATTATTAAACCGGCCAGCATAAGTGAGCTGAAGGCCAGCTTGCAAAAGGTGCAGCAGGGGCAGATGGAAGGACAGGAGAATATGAAGGTACAGCACATGTTCAGCAACTTTGTTTCCAAGGATAAACGCGAACATAAAATTACCCTGGCCGTATCAGAAGGTTACGAATTTATTAAGGTAGATGATATACTTTACCTGCGGGCGGACGGTAGCTACACCGATTTTTTCCTCAAAGGAGGTACGCAGCTCACCACCTCTAAAAACCTGAAATTTTTTGAAGGCCTGCTGGAAGGCTACGGCTTTTATCGCATACATAACTCCACCATCATCAACCTCAAATACATCAAACGCTTCAACCGGGGTTCCGGAGGCTATATTGTTATGGAAGACAATACCGAATACAGCATCTCCAAGAGCCGGAAGGAAGAGTTTATGGAAATGTTGGCCCTGAGGTAAGCCTTTAGCCAAAAGGGGCATCGGTATTCCCAAACGGTTCATCTACAAAGTGGGTCCCCCGGGTTTTGGATAATGTAGTTTCTTTAAGGTGTGAATAAATCAGGTGCTTTCATAGTCTTATTACTGGCATGCTTGCTACAGCTAACGCAAACACGGGCCCAAAACCAGGAAGAAAAAATGGACAGCCTTTTGCGTAGGGCCAGCCTTGAGAAGGACCCGGTGGACCGGGGTGATATTCTGCTCACCTATGCCCAGTATCTTGCTGCAGGCTCTACGGATGAGGCTTTGAGCTTTACGGATTCTCTAATGGAGATATACCGTGAAGGCGGAGATACCATCAACTGGGCTCGCGCCCTCTCCATGAAGGCCTGGTTCCTCAACTTCCAGTCGCGTTACCAGGAAGCCATTAAAGAAGGGCACAGGGCACTGCGTGCTCAAAAATCTATTGGAGATACTCTTGGTGCCGCCAGTACCCTCAACCGTATCGGGGTTTCCTACCTGTACTTCAAAAGGTATGATGATGCCCACACCTACCTGGAAAAGGCCCTGGAAACCTTTACTAAATACAAGGATACGGCCCGTATGGATGTGATTCTGAACAATTTGGGGGTGGTTTGCTCCGAACAGTCCAGGGAACGTGAAGCCATTGAATATTACCAACGCTCATTACAGTTGCGATTAAACGTCGGGAATTACCATTGGATAGCCTATTCCTACAGCAATATAGGAGACTCCTACAAGGCTCTTGGAAACCTGGACAGCGCAAAATATTACCTGTTAAAATCGGTAGAGACTTTTAAAACCAAAAGTTCCCATAAAAGCGTTCCGGCCCTGGTGGCGGTGGGTGTAAGCGAGCTGTATTATTTGCTGGGCGACTATGAAGAAGCGCTGCCGTGGGGTGAAAAAGCCCTGCAGGAAGCTCAGCAGATAAATCACCGGGAAGTAGTATTGATGGCCCGGAAGATACTGAGCGAAACCCTTTTTGAAATGGGCCGTTTTGAACAGGCCTATTTGATGAATAAAGCTTACCAGGAATTGCAAACCGAGCTCGATAGTGCCAATAATTTTGCCCAGGTAGCTGAAATTGAAGCCCGGTATAAAAATGCGGAGAAGGAGGCGGAAATAGCCCGTTTGCAATCGGCAAACCTGAAAGCTCAAAACAAGGCTCAAAGGCTATGGATTATGGTTTTGGTAACGCTTGTAGTGGCGGGGCTGATTGTATTTTTAATCGTGATCTGGTATCAAAAAAAGCTGCAACGGAATGCGCTTGAACAATCGGAATTAAAAGCCCGGCTTTCCGAAATACGTATGCTGGCCTTACGGTCGCAAATGAACCCGCATTTTATTTTCAATTGCATTAACACTACCCAGAATTTTGTGCTGAACTCCGATAAGAAGGCCGCCTACGAATACCTTTCAAATTTTGCGCGCCTGCTGCGTATGGTGTTGGAGAATTCCGGAAAAAACAAGGTGCCCCTGGAAGATGAAATAGAGCAGATAAGGCTATACATAGAGTTGGAAAGCATACGTTTTGAGGGCAAATTTGAGTACAGCATTGAGCTGACACCGGAACTGGAAAACGGGGTGTTTGAAATACCGGGAATGGTTTTACAGCCCATTGTGGAAAATGCCATACTCCACGGCTTATTAAACCGTAAGGATGACAAAGGGAAACTGAACATTCGGCTAACGGTGGAGGAGGACCGTATTCATTGCGAAGTGCGGGATAACGGTGTGGGGCGGGTAGCGGCCAGCCGTATTAAAAGCCGGAAAGAAGAACACTACCGTTCCACCGCCATACCCAACATCCGTGAACGACTGGAAATACTTCAGCAGGAAAGCGACCCTATGCTTAATCTGGAGATAGAGGACCTGGCTCAAGATGGTAAGCCAAGTGGTACAGCCGTACATCTTTGGTTGCCGTATTCCTGAAAACCAAAAACAAACCGGCCCTGGTAAACTATTAGTTGAAACCGGCCATTGGTAAAAATCACCACTTTCTTCTTTAATAGGCTTACTAGTTTTACACTGAACATAAAAATTCACCCTAATCCTATGAAAAAGAAAAGTACACTCTTTATTGCCTTAATAACACTGGCCATGGCGGCCCCGGCTTTTTCCCAGCAAACCGGTAGCTTTAATAAGCAGATTACCATTAACGGGCAAAACCGCACTTTAGCTTGTTATGTGCCTACTAACTATAACCCCGCTGTAGCTTACCGCCTGATGATCGGCCTGCACGGCCTGGGTGATAATGCCGGAGCCTATCGCAATGCGCTGATCAACTCCTTTAACTGGGATGCTAATTTCCCGAATACCATTTTTGTTTTTCCAGATGGAGGGACCGATGCCAACCGTGATTTTTACGTTCCGCAAGGGGATGAGGTAATCATAGATTCTGCGCGTCAGTTTGCCATGAGTAACTACAACATTGATAGCAACTTTGTGGTATTACAGGGCTTTTCCCTGGGCGGCCGGAGTGCTATTAAATATGGTTTGGACCACCCTACGGAGTTTAAGGGGCTTTTACTCAACACCCCGGCTTTTCAGGGTAAAAGCGATTGGAATAATGATCCGGTGGCCAGTCTCAATTTCAATTATGCCAATGCCAGCCAGGTTCCCATTTACCTCGTTGTGGGCGATCAGGATCTGTTGTACTATGAAATTATGAAAGGCGCGGTAAAAAAGCTGAAGCGCAATAATGCAGTTTTAAACCATATTGATGTGGCCGGCCTTGGACATAGCATACCCGATAGTGCTACTATGGTCGCGGGTTTTGAATTTTTTGAATCTCCGGAGGTGGCTGATTTTGACGTGGATATTTTTGACACCGAGGTTCCCGGGCAAACCTGTTCCGCTAATCTCGGGCCGGGCTGTTATATCCGTAACCGGGGAGCTGCGCCAATAACATCGGTAGAAATTGATTACCAGTTTGCCGGAACGAACGGAACCTACACCTGGGCGGGTAATTTAGCTTCCTACGAGCACGCATTGGTTACCCTGCCTTCCACACCAACCGCCAACGGCCAACAAACATTACAGCTTAGCGTTGGGATGGTAAACGGCTCTGAAACGGATACGGTGACTTATAACAATACTCTTTCTGATACGGTAGAAGTGGATTTGGTAGCAGAAGCCACACCCCTGAGCGAAGGTTTTGAAAACGGTGCCTCAGGTTGGGTTGTGGAAAACACAGAAACTCTTTTTCAATGGTTTACGGATAGTGATGTAAAAAGAAGCGGGGATTTTTCCATCGCCAACTTCAACACCATTTTATTCTTTTACACGCGGGGTAACGAAGAAAGTTTTACTTCCCCTGTGCTGGACCTGTCACAATCCACCGGCACTTGGTTGAGTTTTGACGTGGCCTACAATTATCATAAATACACGCCTCCCTATGTGGCTTTTGATACCATTTTTGCGGATACACTGGAGGTGGAAATTTCCACCGATTGCGGCCAAAGCTGGCAAAGTGTTTACAAGAAAGGGGGTAGTGAACTGGCTACCGCTCCTAACCCAATATTAAACCCCTTAAACCTTAACATGGTTTTCTTTACGCCCAGGGATAGTACCGAGTGGCGCACCGACTCTATTAGCCTTATGGCTTATGACCAGGAACCCGAGGCTATGCTTCGCTTTAAATACATTTCCGGCAATGGCGGTTCTATCAACCTGGATAATATCAGCATAAACGGGCAACGCATAGGTTTAGCTGAAAATTCGCAAGATGTTTTTGAAGTGTATCCCAACCCGGCCCGGGACTACCTGCGAATCAAGTCAGGCGATGAGGAGATTAACGCCATCAGAATATGGGACCTTAGCGGTAACCTTGTGTTGGAAGATGGAGGGTCGCTAGGTGAAAATAGCGAAAAGCAGATGGATGTAAGCCACCTGCCACCCGGCCTGTACCAACTGGAGGTGGAAGCTGGACGGCAAAGAGGAGTAAGCAAATTGATGATTACCAAATAACAAGAAAGCCCCCGAGTATTCGGGGGCTTTTTATTTTTCGCCTTGGGCCAGAGAGCTTAATAGGCTCTTACGTTTTTACCTTCGTAAAAATTGAGGAAAGCCCGGTTTACCACCCGCATACCACCAGCCGTGGGGAAGTTGCCCGTAAAGTACCAGTCGCCCAGGTTATTGGGGCAAGCCTGGTGCAAATCTTCAATACTTTGAAAAATAATTTTCACCTCGGCCTTCATACCGGGAGGCGTAAGGAGCTGCGCAATCTTATCGGAAATCTGCTCTGCGGAAAATGGAGCGTAAATATCTTTCACAAAATTCTGGATCTCATGATCCGGCAAATCCTTTTGCGCTACACATTTTTCGTACACATTGTCAATCACGTTATCCAGGCCGCTTTCTTTGAGAAGGGAAATAGCTGCCCTGAAGGCTATAAAGTCTCCTAGCTTAGCCATATCAATACCGTAGCAATCGGGGTAGCGAATTTGCGGGGCTGATGAAATTATCACAATCTTTTTGGGGCCGAGGCGGTCCAGTATGCCTAAAATACTTTGCCTCAAAGTAGTGCCCCGTACAATGCTATCGTCAATAACCACCAGGTTATCATCGGGTTTTACGGTTTCGTAGGTAATGTCGTAAACATGTGAAACCAAGTCGTCACGGCTGCTGTCTTCCGTAATGAAAGTGCGCATTTTAACGTCCTTCCAGGCAATTTTTTCCACACGGGGGCGAATAGAGAGTAACTCTTCCAGCTTTTGGCTATCCAGTTCGCCTTCATGCTTTAATATTTTATCGCGCTTTACCCGGTTGAGGTAAGTTTCCATACCCTTTACCATACCGTAAAAGGATATTTCAGCGGTATTGGGAATAAAGGAAAAGACCGTGTGGCGCAGGTCGTGATCCACTTCTTCCAAAATGGCCGGACAAACCCGTTGGCCGAGCTCAATGCGTTCGCGGTAAATGTCAGAATCATTGCCGCGTGAAAAGTAAATGCGTTCAAAGGAGCAGGCTTTGCGCTCCAAAGGTTTACGGATTTGTTCCAGCGAGGCCTTGCCACTCTTCTTAATTATCAAGGCGTGGCCGGGCGTTACTTCCTTAATCTCCTTAAAGGGAACATTAAAGGCGGTTTGAATAACCGGGCGTTCCGAGGCCACTACGGTTACTTCATCATCATCGTAAAAGAAGGCGGGGCGAATGCCGGAAGGGTCGCGTAATACAAAAGCGTCCCCATGACCAAATAAACCCGCCATGGCGTAGCCACCGTCCCATTTTTTGGCACTTTTACGTAAAATCTTGGCGATATTCAGCTCATCGGCAATATGCTGGCTGATGTCTTTTTTGGCTAAACCGCTTTTTTTGTATTTGCGATAAAGCTTTTCGTTCTGTTCATCTAAAAAGTGGCCGATCTTTTCCAGTATGGTTACCGTGTCAGCTTTTTCCTTGGGGTGCTGGCCCAGGTCAACCAGGTGGCTGAACAACTCATCTACGTTGGTCATGTTAAAGTTACCGGCCAGTATGAGGTTGCGGGTTACCCAGTTATTTTGCCGCAAAAAGGGGTGGCATTGCTCAATAGAATTACCTCCATAGGTGCCATAACGCAGGTGCCCCAGGTACAACTCCCCTACGTAGGGCAGGTTTTGCTTTAACCAGGCCGGGTCTTTCAGTTTTTCACGATCCTCACCAATACCATCGTTGATGCGCTCGTTCACGCGTTGAAAGAGATCCTGAATAGGGGTTTTGTCGTTGGAGCGGTAGCGACTTATGTAGCGCGTTCCGGGGGGCATATCCAGCTTAATGTTGGCCAGCCCTGCACCGTCCTGCCCACGGTTGTGCTGTTTCTCCATAAGCAGGTACATTTTATTAACCCCGTACAGGGCTGTACCGTACTTTTCCAGGTAGTAATCCAGTGGTTTTTTGAGTCGCACAAGTGCTATTCCGCACTCGTGTTTAATGGCATCGCTCATGAAGAAAACTCCTTACTTGGGTGAGCTTGCAAATTTACGGGTTTTTAGTCACCCTTTCTTCCGCTTTATTGGAGTTATCTATAGTGAAACGGCTTTTATCAATGTTCAACCATTCTAGGGTGGAGTTACAGAAGATGTCTTCCACCACGGATGGGTCCAAGTTCATTTCGTTAATAAACTGTCCTATTTCCAGGTCGCCTAGCGGAAAGGGATAGTCGGAACCCAGGGTTACCCTTTTAGAGCCTTGCATATCCAGTATGTATTGCAACATTTTGGGGTCATGGGTAATACAGTCCACCCAAAAATCACCGATGTAAGCCCGTGGATTTACGTTGTTATGGATGGCCACCAGGTCCGGGCGGCAATTAAAACCATGCTCCACCCGGCCAATGGTAGGTAAAAAAGAGCCTCCGGCATGGGAAAAGCATACCCTTAGTTGCGGCAATTTTTCAAATACACCACCGAATATCATCGAACAAACGGCCCGGGAAGTTTCGGCAGGCATACCTACCAGCCAGGGAAGCCAGTATTTACGCATGCTTTCCATGCCCATCATATTCCAGGGGTGCACCATCACGGCCATGTCCAACTCCTGGCAAGCCTCGAATATGGGGAAAAACTCGGGTTCGCTGAGGTTCTTATCGTTAATATTGGAACCGATCTGCACACCTAACAGACCGATTTCCTTGCAACGTTCCAATTCTTTAATGGCCTCTTCGGCATCTTGCATAGGAAGTGTACCTAAGCCTAAATAATTTTGAGGGTAATCGTGACACAACCGGGCAATGTCATCGTTGAGGTATTCCGCCAGGGCACGGGTGTCACGCGCCTTAGCCCAATAGGAAAACATAACCGGTATCGTACACACTACCTGTACCTGGGTATCAAACTTCTGGTAATCTTTAATACGTATTTCAGGGTCCCAACAATTGGGTTGTATCCGCCTGAAAAACTTATCGCCCTGCATCATGTTGGCAGAGCCATCGGCATTATGGATCAGGTGTATAAACTCTCCGTACCCGAATTTTTCCGCAAAATTGGGAAGTTTTTTGGGCAGGATGTGGGTGTGCATGTCAATCTTCAGCATACTGCAAAATTAGGGATTAACCGCTAAAGCGCTCATCGGCTTCCATCACTTGGCCGCAGTTATCGCAGGTTCGCATTTCCTCGGAATTGTAAAATTCCTTAAAGCGGGGCAAAAAGTCTTTTTCAATGTTTTCCAGCGGAAAGAAGGTTTCATGCAGCTTATGGTTGCAATTATCACAAAACCACATCAAGCCATCGGTATGTTGGCCTTCACGCACCCTTTCCACCACCAGGCCTATGGAGCCGGCCTCGCGAATGGGCGAGTGGGGAACTTTGGGTGGTAATAAAAACATATCGCCCGGCCCCAGCTTCATTTCCACGGCTTTACCGTTTTCCTGGATTTTTACCGTAATGTGACCCTCCAACTGGTAAAAAAGCTCTTCGGTTTCATTGTAGTGATAATCTTTTCGGGCATTGGGGCCGCCTACAATCATTACTATATAGTCGGTACCTTCGGGATAGAGATTTTTGTTACCTACCGGGGGTTTTAATAAGTCGCGGTTATCCTCAATCCATTGTTGAAGGTTAAAGGGTTTTGCTATGGCCATACATTATTGGGTTTGCCACTAAGGTAGAAAAGAAAGCTTGTATCGAACAAGCCTTCCCCGGCTGGGGTTCAGTAAAAACTTATCTTTCAAACAAGTAAATCTACACGCAATATGAATTACAGAAATTTAGGAAGGTCTGGCTTGCGAGTAAGTGAACTGAGCTTTGGCTCGTGGATCACTTTCGGCAACCAGATTAATTCCGACACCTCCAAAGAGCTGATGAAAACGGCTTATGATGCCGGGATCAACTTTTTTGACAATGCCGAACTGTATGCCGAGGGGCGCAGTGAGGAAGTGATGGGTAAAATATTGAAAGATTTTGGGTGGAGGCGTGATTCGTACATCCTTTCGTCCAAAGCTTTTTTTGGGATTAAGGGTCTGAAGGATTCCAAACCCACCCAAAAAGGAAATAATCGCAAACACCTCACCGAAGCATGCCACCAGGCTTTGGAAAGATTACAAGTAGAATACCTGGACCTTTTCTTTTGCCACCGGCCGGATAAACTGACACCCATTGAAGAAACGGTGCGAACCATGAATACGCTTATTGAGCAAGGCAAGATTTTTTACTGGGGAACCAGCGAATGGAGTGCCCAGGAAATTATGGAGGCCCACATGGTAGCGAGAGAGCATCATTTGATTGGACCCACTATGGAGCAGCCCCAATACAATATGATGTGGCGTGATAAAATGGAAAACGAGTTTTTACAGATATTCAAAACGGTGGGAATGGGAACCACCGTATGGTCGCCCCTGGCCAGTGGTTTGTTAACCGGGAAGTACAACGATGGTATTCCGGATGATGCTCGCCTGAACCGGGGTGAGCTCAGCTGGTTGAAAGACCGTAGCCTGGTAGAAGAAAACATTGAAAAAGTGCGGAAACTAACTGCTCTGGCGAAGGAGTTAGGCCTTTCCATGCCGCTGTTGGCGTTGGCCTGGTGCCTGAAAAATGAAAACGTGAGCACGGTGATTTTAGGGGCCTCCAAAACGCTTCAGTTGGAAGAAAACCTGAAAGCTTCGGAGGCCAAAGAAAAGCTGACCGATGAGGTGATGGTAAAGATCGAATCCATTTTGGATAACCAACCGGAGTTGCCACCTTTTTAGCGGGTCAGTTGGTGGATGATCTTTTCGTGCTGAGGAAATTCAGCTAGCAACTGATCCCTTTCCGCCATTTCAAAATCGGCAAAGTCAAAACCGGGGGCTACGGTGCAACCCACCAGGCACCATCCTTCGCTTGAAGTTAGCTGAGAACCGAACCACACCCCGGCCGGTACGGTAGCCTGGAAAACTTCACCCGTCTCCAGGGAGGCGCCCAAACGGATTTCTTCGTATTCCCCATTGGGGTGGATCATGGAAACAGTAATGCCGGAACCCTGGTAAAAGTGCCAGGTTTCATCGGACTGGATGCGGTGAAAAGCGGAAAAATTACCAGCCGTTAAAAGAAAATAGATGGCGGTAGCAAAAGACCGCTCACCCCCAAAACGACCCGGTAGTGCAGAGTGGGCAATATTTTCTTTGGAGCGATAGGTTTCGCGGTAGAAGCCACCTTCAGGGTGGGGCTGTAAGTCCAGTTTTTGAACCCAGTAAGAGTAATCTTTTATGGAGGCCGTCATTTTCAATTGCGCTTTGCGATCAAAATTACAGGATCAGACTTATATTGAGCGTATCATGAGTTTTACCAAAGCCGAAAAGTGGTTTAAAAGCAAAAAGTGGCGGGTTTTTCCCTTTCAGGAAGAGGCCTGGCAAGCCTATGCCGATGGTTTTTCCGGCATTGTAAATGCGCCCACCGGCAGTGGTAAAACCTATTCGCTACTGTTGCCCATCTTGCTCTCCGCCAAAAAGAATGCAAGTGATAAAGGGGTAAAAGCGATTTGGATTACACCCATCCGGGCTTTGTCCAAAGAGATAAAACAATCCGCTGAGCGGGCCATTGAAGGGATGCAACTGAACTGGACGGTGGGTGTACGAACGGGCGATACCAGCACCGCAGAGCGCAACCGCCAGAAAAAGCAAATGCCCGACTTGCTCATCACCACTCCCGAAAGCCTGCACTTGCTCTTGTCCACCAAGGGCTACCCCAAAATATTCAAGCACCTAGCGGCTGTGGTGGTGGACGAATGGCATGAACTCATGGGCTCCAAGCGGGCCGTACAAATGGAGCTGGCTTTATCGCGCTTAAAGGCGATGCAAACGGGTTTACGGGTTTGGGGAATTTCGGCCACCATCGGCAATATGGAGGAGGCTATGGAAGTATTGCAGGGTTTGGAGGTTGAAGGTTCAAAGCGAAAGGTAATAAAGGCCGATATTAAGAAGGAGGTAGAGGTTGAAACCATTTTACCGGATCAGGTGGAAACCTTACCGTGGGCGGGTCACCTGGGCATTCGCATGCTGAAAAAGGTGATTCCGGTTATTGAAGCCAGTGAAAGCACGCTCATTTTTACCAATACCCGTTCGCAAGCCGAAATCTGGTATCAGCGGTTGCTAGAGGTAGCCCCCGATTTGGCCGGGGTTATCGCCATGCACCACGGTTCCATTAGCCGTGATTTGCGCTTTTGGGTGGAAGATGCCCTATACACCGGCCAGTTGAAAGTGGTGGTGTGCACTTCGAGCCTGGATCTGGGGGTGGACTTTCGCCCGGTGGAATGTGTTATACAAGTGGGTAGCCCAAAGGGTGTGGCGCGCTTTCTTCAGCGGGCCGGACGCAGTGGCCACCGCCCGGGGGCGGTAAGCCGTATCTATTTTGTGCCTACCCATACCCTGGAACTGGTGGAGGCGGCTGCTCTCAGGCAGGCCATCAAGGAAGATTTGATGGAAAACCGTATTCCTTACATCCGTTCTTTTGATGTATTGATACAGTATATGATTACCCTGGCCGTATCGGAGGGTTTTGAAGCCAAAGCACTGCTGGATGAGGTTCGGCAAACCTTCTCGTTTCAGTCCGTTTCGGATGAAGAGTGGCAGTGGTGCCTGGATTTTATTACCAGCGGTGGTAAATCTCTTTCCGGTTACGATGAATTTCACAAAGTGGAAAGGGAAGACGGGCTTTACAAGGTTACCAGTCGCAGAACGGCCCAGCGGCATCGTATGAGCATGGGCACCATTGTGAGCGATGCCATGATCAAGGTGAAATTTCAGTCTGGGGGATTTTTAGGAACTATTGAAGAGTGGTTTGTGACCAAACTCAAACCGGGTGATGTATTCTGGTTTGCCGGACGTAACCTCGAGCTGATCCGCATAAAAGGAATGGAGGCCCAGGTACGGCTTTCCAATTCAAAAAGCGGAAAGGTCCCCAGCTGGCAAGGCGGGCGAATGCCCTTATCGGCCAAAATGGGGGCCATGCTCAGGCGTAAAATGAACGAAGCTTTTATTACCGACCGGGAAGATCCGGAATTGCGACTGATAGAGCCGCTGTGGCAGTTGCAAAAAGAACGTTCGGTAATCCCCAGGGATGGAGAATTCCTGATTGAAAAATTTCAAAGCAAAGAAGGGTATCACGTTTTCTTTTATCCCTTTGAAGGCCGCCTGGTACACGAGGGTATGGCCACTTTGCTGGCGTACCGTATTTCACTTTTTAAACCCCTTACTTTTTCCATCGCCATGAATGATTATGGGTTCGAGTTACTGGCTTCCTCTTCCATTCCTATTGAGGAGGCCTTGGACTCCGATATTTTTACGCTGGCTGACCTGCGGGAAGATATTATGCAAAGTGTGAATGCCGTGGAAATGGCGCGCAGGCGTTTTCGCGATATTGCCAGTATTGCCGGCTTGGTATTTACCGGTTATCCGGGCCAGCCGGTTAAGGACAAACACTTACAATCATCCACGCAATTGATTTTTAATGTATTCCAGGATTACGAACCAGATAATTTACTGTTGCAGCAGGCCTACGAGGAAGCCCTTGATTTTCAACTGGAGGAAGGCCGTTTAAGGATGGCTTTGGAACGAATTCATGAGCAGGAAATTATTATAAAAACCCTGGAGGCACCTTCCCCGTTTTCCTTCCCGATCATGGTAGATCGTTTATCGCGTGAGCGGCTCAGTTCAGAGAGTATGGAAGAACGGGTTCAGAAAATGAAAATGGAGTGGGAGGACTGAAAAATTTGCGATGAAACAGTTACTAAATGGCGGGAATTTTCAAGCAAAAATTTCGTGAGAATGCAGACAGCTACTTTGCAGGACCTTAACTTTTTTCGTTTGGGAATTTAAAAGGTTCAATACCCGCTTTCTCAAATCACTTACTATTTCGCGGCTACCGGCCCCAGTGTGTTTTTGATACTTTTAACGCGATGGGTAACATCCGCAGTAGCCGAAAGCGTATATAGTAGGCAAAATTTGAAACTTAATTAATCTATGAAAAAATCAATCCTGGCAATCGTTGCGATTGCCACAACCTTAGCCTGTTCTAAAGAGGTGCAAAATCAACAACAACCTGATCGCAACCAAAAAAAAGAACAACAAAGTCAACCTTATTCCACCTATGAAACCTTTAGCCTTCCCCCTGAGGATGAAATGGCCGATATTTTTGAAAGCTTCCTAACGGAGGATGCCGAAAACATCAATGGTTCCTACAGCATCAACGAAGCGATATGGATGCTGGAAGGCTCTACGAATTATTATTTCAGAAAGAAGCTTTTTGGATATGATGAAGTGGAGATGACTGCTCACAGCTATGATCTTAACTTGGTAGATAACACCGTTGAGGCGGTTGATATTAAACTGGTATCCGAAGGACTGGTAAGTGAGATCATTAGTGAAATAGGGAGTGAGTCTAACGCCTTGCAGGTGGCAGACGTAAGAGTACTCGATTTAAGTGAAGGTGGTATCAGCATCGAGGTGCTGGTTTATGTGGCACGGAATATCAGCTACTTTCCCACCACTCTTCCCACTAATGCCACAGCGGGTCGTGATTCCTATTCCAGTATTGACTGTTATGGCAACACTACCCCCAATTCCGGATTTGATTACACGGAGAAGTTAGCCTACAACAAAGTGTTGAATAATTCAGACATTCCTTACCACTTGTATCATTACGGTGTTAATGTAGTATCCTATAAGGATGATTATGCGTATGGCCCGCCTAACGTGGACGGAAGTTATATCTATAACCGGATAAATGATATTTTCCCCGGTAACGGTAGTTCTGCTTGTGTAGAGGCTAACGAGATAAATGGCTACAGGGACCAGGCCTATGCGGATGCCACCGGCCTTTTAAATTCCGGTGAGCATGTATTTGTATTGGACATGGAATGGGATGCCTACTTATGCGGTGGTTGTTCCAGCCTGTTTTGGAGATATCACGAAATAAAAACAGGAGATGTAGCTTACCACAGTGCAGCTCCCGATTATGCAGCTTACTTTTAAAAGCTTATAATTTATAGATTTAGCAGGTTCTGGGTTTAAACCCAGAACCTGTTTTTGTATGAAAAAGTGTTTAGCGATACTCATTCTCAGTGTAGGGCCCTTTCTGTGTAAAGGCCAGCTGCCGGTTACCAACGAGCGGCTCTATAGCACCCCAAGCCATGATGCTACTTTTGCCGGAGCCAGCGTTAACGGATCATTATATTTTACGGTTGGCCGGTTTTCGGGCTACCTTCAAGGTGCAAACCTCGGCACCACCCTTTACAAATGTGATTTAAACCTGAACAAGCAGGACTCCATTATATTCCCGGGTTTTTTACCACAAAACCAAAGTGTGATAAACCATATGGAGTCGATTGGCGATACGCTGCTGGGAGTGCTGGTTCAGAACAACGCCAGTGCTCCGCGCGGGGGCGGGTTGTTGATTCTGGACACCCTGCTGAACTTACGGCAATACTTTCACCTTGACTTTGGTCAGGATACGGCCTTTTTCAGCCTTGAAGATTTTTGGGTAGGTGACCAGGAGGTGGTGCTGTCAGGTGCTTTACAGCTGCTTTCCAATAACCGGTACTTTCCATTCGTAGTCTCTTTTGATAAGCAGAATGGTCAGATACGGAACAGGCGAATGTTGCCGGAGTTTCCACAGATGTTATTTTCCTCCCTCCTCAAAACGGATAGCGGTTTTGTGGCCGGTGGTGGTGGTGCGGATAATTCTTTTAACCTCATCCAGTTCAATGATTCCCTGGGGGTAGATAGCATTTATGATTTCCGTACCAACTATCCGCTATTGGCCTATTACAGTAATACCAGCCTGTACCCCAAGCCTTCGGGGCGGGGGTTTTATGCCCTTGGCAGGCGCGTGTCTAACTTATCCCTTTTGAATTATGTTCCGGGTATTACACCGGTAAAAGTCGATACCTTCCCGGTTGCAGACCGGGTTTGGGTGGGTAACGGCAACTTTGCCAGCGGTGAGAACCACTCATTTTACCTGGCAGGCAGCAAAGATCCATTGGCATTGGAGGGCCAGTTCAAGCCCGGTGAATCCCGTGATATTGTAGTTTATAAAACCGATACATCCGGCCATGTGCTTTGGACCAGTGAATTACTCGGTCAGCGATACTACCTCACTACGCAAATAGTACCGGCTGCGGAGAGGCTATTTGTTTTTTCCATTAAATACGATTGGGACACCTACGCCCAGTCTTTCACGGATGTTTCAGTAATCAGCCTGGATTCCACCGGTCATATAATAAGTGAGAAGGAGTTTAGCACCGCGGTAAATAGGGTTTCGCTTTTCCCCAATCCAGCTAAAGAGAAATTGCGCATTCGGGGGGTCCCTGAAAAGTCACATTTAGCACTATCCTTCTATACTTTGGAAGGTAAAGAGGTTAAGAACCTGAACGTTGGGCTAAGCCGGGAGGTAACAATAGGAGACCTTTGGCCGGGTATTTACGGTTATGTTCTATCTTTTGACGACCACCGGGTTTTTGGTAAGCTGGTGAAAGTGCGGTGAAAGAAAGACGAAGCCAGAAGTATTATTTTAAATTATTTTTAATGAACCTTTAAACAAAACTTGCCGTGGAGGGTTTCTCAGGCAGAAAGGTTAAAAAACGATAACAAGACCTTTTAAAACTAAATTGATACACTATGAAAAAGCTTTTATTTTCAATGATTTTAGGTGTTGGCCTGGTAGCAGGTGGAACACTATCGGCCCAAAAAACTAACCTTGGCGTAAACCTGGCCACTGGCTTGCCATTGGGTGATTTTAGCGATGGCGGAGCAGGTTTTGGCATTGGAGGTGGAGCCTCACTGGACTACTATTTCAACGATAAGTTTAATATTGGTGTAGAAGCTCAGTTCTTAAATTTCAACTATTCCGACCTGGACGCTTCACTGGGTATTATTCCTATCCAGTTAACCGGGGCCTATCACCAGGATATTACCGATGAGATGGAGCTTTACGGTGAGCTGGGCGTGGGTTATTTTCTCTTAACGGGTGACGTAGCCGACTTATTTATCGACAGCGGATACTTAGGCTTTTCTCCACGCGTGGGGTTAGCTTATGAACTTACCGATCGTCTGTTCCTGGATCTGAATGTGAATTACTCTATGATTCTTTCCGAAAAAACGGAAACCGTGGACCAGGGAGGAATAGAGGTAACCACTGAGCAAGCTAATATTGCCTATTTAGGCATCAATTTAGGTCTTTTGGTTACCATTGGTGACTAAGACCAGTCCTTGAAAATTTTCAATATTAAGCCACCTTCGGGTGGCTTTTTCATTTTTCAGCTTCTTTCTTAAGAATCGCAATATCTTCAATCAGCCGGTCCACATCCTCCTCGGAAGTACCATCGTAAAAGCCGCGGATTCGTTTGGAGGGGTCCACCAATACAAAGTTTTCGGTGTGGATAAAGTCGCTTTCATCACCCTGGCCACCTTCGTCAAAAATCGCGAAGTACGACTGCCGCGCCAGTTTATAGATTTGAGGTTTATCACCGGTAAGGAGCTGCCATTTCCCCCGGATAGCACCTTGTAGTTCGGCATACTCGCGCATTACCGGAACAGAGTCTATTTCGGGGGTAACACTGTGGGAAACCAGCACAAACTGGGGGTCTTCGGCAAAAACTTGCTGAAGCCTGCGTTTTTGAACGGCCATATCCTTACAAATGCCTGGGCAGGTGGTAAAGAAAAAGTCGGCTACGTATATTTTCCCTTGCAGTTGGGTTTCGGTAATGGTATCTCCGTATTGATTCACAAGGCTAAAAGGAAGAACACGATGGTTGCGACCCTTGTCCTGTAATTCAGGATCTACCAAACGTTCGTCCAGCTCCGATGGATTGTAAACCGGCAAATGACGCTCAGGCTTTAGGATGTAATAACTGCTAATAAGCCCTATTACAAAAATCAGTAATACACTTACCAGTTTGAGCCAGTCGCTTTTTTGGATTTTCATTCCGCAAATTTCTGCATTGAAAGCTTAAACTAAAATTCAGAGAGCCTTATTTTTGCCATCCATTAATTAAATCTACAGAAGTATGAAAAAGGTTTTCGCATTGTTGGTATTATTTATAGCTATGGCCTGCCAAAACCAGCAGCAGGAGTTGGAAGAACAAAAGTCCGAGGTGCTGGAAGTTCACGACCGTACCATGGAGAAGCGTGGTAAGCTGATACAAACCAAAAGTGAGTTGGATTCTTACATGACGGTAGCAGAAGACAGTGCCTCTAACCTGTACAGTGCTATAAATGGTTTACAGATGGCTGATGAAGCAATGATGAACTGGATGCGTAATTTTGAGTCACCCGATGAAAAAGGGGGTACGGATGCTGAAAAGATCGAGTACCTGAAGGAGGAGAAGAAAAAGATAAAGGAGATTGAAGAACAAACCCAAAAGGCATTGGAAAAAGCTGAAAAAGTAGCTTCTAACTATGCACAGCGGGCCGGTGAAGCTGAAGAGCAATAGCATCCCAAAAGCGCAGGCGGGCTTCCAGGGCTTTGTAAGCAGCTTGATGCGCTTCCAGCCATAGGGTTTCGTCATTGCCGCACAGGTCGGCTATCATCTGGTGGGCCATGGGGCCATGCTCATCGCCATCCACCTCAATGTGGCGCTGAAGGTAATAGATAAAGGCATTCAACTTGCCGGGAGCCTTGGTATCCAGGTCTTTAACAATTTCAGTGAAAAGGTCTGGTATCAGGTCTTCACGGCCGAAGGTGAAAGCCGCAGCAATTTCGTGCACCTTACCACTTTTTATAATTTCCAGGGTAGCTTTCAGGAACTCCTGTACCGGCCTGGAGAGTTCGGCCACATTGTATTTAACCATACTCTTGTAGGAGTAACCCTTTTCAATAAGCTTAACAAAGTGTACCACTCTTGAAATATCGGCACCGCATTGATTCATACCGGCCAGGTACATCTCGTAGTGGCTGGATGGTTTGCCGTTAATATCCTGGTCACTTTCCTCGCAAAGTACAATCTCGTTGATGAGCCTTCGTGCCACCGGGCTTTTGCTGGGTATCCAGGCTTCTGATGTGGAGGTGAGCCGAATTTGTAAGGCCTTGAGAAGGGCCATGAAGTCCCAAACGGCAAACACATGGTTTTCCATGAATAGCCGCAGGTCGTCCAGTGAATTGAGATGACTGTAAAGTTGGTGCTCTAGTAATTGCTTCCTTAAAGGGGCTATCTTTTGCTGGATAGCCAGAATGTGGTAATCCGTCATTTTTGCTTGTAGATGGGTACGGTGGAGCAGGCTTCACCGAACATAATGCTTTTAGCAAGCGGCTGTAAAAGGCTTACCATTTTCAGGTAGGCCTGCGGGGGTATGGGAAGGTTTCCGCACCCTTTGAGAATAATGCGTTTGTCTTGGTAGGGAGACCAATCTTCCTTTTGCAGGGATTCTTCCATCAACAGGCTTTCCAGTACCTCGGGGCTGCCGTAAATCACTCTTTTGGCGTAGGGGGCCAGGGCACTGCCTAAAAGCATATAGGCCCATTGGGGGATGATGGCATCGGCCGTGCAGGATACAGAAACAAAAGCACCTTCATATTGGCTCCAGTCGTGTTCCTTGACGGCTTGGCGAAAGTCTTTTTCCCTGAGGATCACACCTTCGTAAAGCCAGGGAGCAATATCCAGGTTCTTTCGCTCACCCGGAGGGTAGTAATCCTGCGGGTCCAGCGTAATCAACTGGCTTTGCGCCACTCTATTTACAATCTCTTCGGCCATAGCTTATAAAAACCCGAGTTCCAGTTTGGCTTCTTCGCTCATCATCTCTTTGGTCCAGGGCGGGTCAAAGGTCAATTCCAGTTCCACCTCATTAACATCATCGATAGATCGTACTTTTTCCTTCACCTCTTCGGGTAAGGATTCGGCCACCGGGCAGTTGGGTGAGGTAAGAGTCATCAATATTTTAATGTCCTGATCGGTGCTTACCTGTACGTCATAAATGAGGCCTAGCTCGTAAATATCCACCGGTATTTCGGGATCATAAATGGTGCGCAGAACCTCCACCACCTGTTCGCCTATTGCCTGCAATTCCGCGTCTGTCATGCTTTGGTTTTAATGTTTTAAAGTTTCAAGATTTTAAGGTTGCCTTCAAACCTTCCAATTACCTGGCTTGCAAAGCCAGTGCATAGTATTTCATTTGCTTGATCATACTCGCAAGGCCATTGGCCCTGGTCGGTGAAAGGTGTTCTTTCAACCCGATTTCATCGATAAAGCTCATATCCGCCTCCACAATTTTTTGGGCCGGATGGTTGCTCAGTACGCGTATCATCAGTGCAATCAGTCCTTTGGTTAAAATAGCATCACTATCCGCTGTGAACACCACTTTTTCCCCGTTATCCTCTGCGTGCAGCCAAACCTGACTTTGACAACCCTTAATCAGGTTTTCATCCTGCTTGTAAGCTTCGTCAATAAGCGGTAGTGATTTCCCCAGCTCAATCAGGTACTCGTACTTCTCCATCCAGTCCGAAAACATTCCGAACTCATCCACAATTTCGCGCTGTGTATCCTGTATGCTCATGTTAGTGAAGTTGTTGCAAATATCTGAAAGAGTTGAGGCGTAACCAAAGTTTATAGATAAGGCTAAAGCCGGAATAAAAAATTATTTACCGCTGATGATGTGGGCATGACTCACGGCTATTTCGGCCGGGGTATAACCATCAAAGTCTTTATGAAGCTTCATTTGCTGTACCGCTCCAGGCTCACCGTTTCGCATGCTTATATCTATGATTTCAATACCCAGTTGCTTGTACATGTTTTGATAATCGCGCAGGCGAAGCCTGTTTTGGGGTTGTACCGTATTGTCAATACGGGCCCACTGTTTTTCGCTGTATTGCAGGAAATTATAAATGTTTATGGAGTCATCTAGGTGGGCAAAGTGGTCGGACATATCAATAAAGTGGCTCATAATGCCTCCGGCTTTGAGAATTCTCTGGAACTCTTTCAGGATGGGCTTCAGGATAGCGGGATAAATATGCTCGAAAGTGTTGTTGCTGCAAACCAGGTCAAACTCTTCCGCTTTAAAACCGGTATCACGGGCATCCCTAACCTGCAGGCTAAGGTGGAGACCTTTAAGTAATTGCTCCTTGTTCAGGTTTGCATCGTCAAGCTTCTTCAGGGCCTGTAATCTTTCCGGAAGAATGTAGGGGTCCAGCATTTGCAGTTTTCCCTCCCGTTGCCATTCCAGGAACTTTTGGATGGTTTGATGGATGCCCTTCCTTTTCATCAAGGCACTTACATCAATTGATGTTACGGTATCAGCACCGGCCAAAAAGAGGCTCACCGGAATTACCGGGTACCAACCGGAGCCCAGCTCAAGAGCTTTAAAACCTTCGGTTTTGCCGTGCTTGCGAAAGTACATGAGGTGGTCCTCGGCATGGATGAGCTTATCGGTAAAGTAGGTATCTGAAAGTTGTACGCCCTTGGTTACATACTTCTGGAACAGGAAGTTAATATTCTGACTGGCCGGTAACCACGAGATAACCTTTTGAATGATGGCCTTGAGGATCCATTTTTTCATGCGCACAAAGGTAAACCGTAAATTAACGCAGCATGCTCACCGCTTTTTGCAGTGCTTCCATCATCCGGTCAATTTCACCGGTGGTGTTGTACAGGCCGAAGGAAGCCCGCAACGTACCGGGAATGTCAAAAAAGTCCATGATGGGTTGGGCACAGTGATGGCCGGTACGCAGGGCTATGCCCATTTGGTCAAGTAGTACACCCACGTCATAAGGGTGTAAACCTTCGATAAGAAACGAAATAGCTCCGGCTCTCTGGCGGGCTTCACCGATAAAGCGCATACCTTCTATTTCAGCCATACGCTTTAGGGCATGGCTTATAAGTTGTTCTTCGTGTGTAGCAATCCGGTCCAGCCCGATTTCATTCAAAAAATCGATAGCAGCACCCATAACGATAGCTCCTTCAATATGGGGTGTTCCTGCCTCAAACTTGTGCGGCAGACCTGCGTAGGTGGTTTTCTCAAATGATACACTCTCGATCATTTCTCCGCCACCGCGATAGGGAGCCAGGTCTTCCAGTATTTTTTCTTTGCCATATAGAACACCGATACCGGTGGGGCCATAGGCTTTATGGCCGCTGAAGGCGTAAAAATCTACATCCAGTGCTTGCACATCAATAGCGGTGTGCGGGGCGGCCTGGGCACCATCCACAAAAACCCATGCCCCGGCATCATGCGCCAGGCGGGTCATTTCTTGCACAGGATTAACCGTACCCAACGCATTGGAAATATGGTTGAAGGTTACCAGACGCGTATTTTCACTGAGCAGGGCCCGGTATTCCTCCATCACTATTTCGCCCTGCTGGTTAATGGGTATTACTTTCAAGGTGGCACCGGTGCGCTCGCAAAGTATTTGCCAGGGAACAATGTTGCTGTGATGCTCCAGGGCCGAAACCAGAACCTCATCACCCTTGCGAAGAAGGTTACTACGCTCCATGGCAATGGATACCAGGTTAATACTATCGGTAGTACCCTGGGTAAAGATTACCTGGTGCGGCTCCGCAGCCCGTATATGTTGTTGTATTTTATGGCGACTTTCCTCCAGGGCCACCGTAGCTTTTTGGCTCAAATGGTGTACTCCGCGGTGCACATTGCTGTTAATGGTGGAGTAGTAGTCGGTAATAGCGTTAATTACTGCCAGGGGTTTTTGTGTGGTGGCTGCATTGTCAAAATATACCAACGGCTTCCCATTTACTTCCTGGTGGAGTATGGGGAATTGCTCCCTGATTTTTACTACGTCCAAAGTTTTTTCTTGCAAAGAGCTGTCCATCATAATTCAAAGTCCAGGTTAACACCCAGCTTATGGGCAATTTGCCGATTCAGTTTTTTGCGAAGCTCCTGGATTTTAACATTGCGCAGTCCATCGTTGGCAAAAGCATACAACAACAGTGCTTTTCCTTCCTTTTCGGGAATTCCACGGGATTGCAGGTAGAAGAGGGCATCTTCATCCAACTGACCAATGGTACAACCGTGTGAGCATTGTACGTCATCGGCATAAATTTCCAACTGGGGCTTAGTATCTATCGAGGCTTTGTCGGTGAGGAGAATATTATTATTTTCCTGGAACGCATTGGTCTTTTGGGCGTGTGGGTGAACCATCACCTTGCCGTTAAATACCCCGTGTGCCGAACCATCGTATATCCCTTTGTACAACTCATTGCTCAGGCAATTCGGGATTTTGTGATCCACCAGGGTATGGTGGTCGCAAAGCTGACCATCACCGATAATAGTAATCCCGTCCATATTGGTTTCGGTATGTTCGCCTTGCAGGAAAATGTTGAGGTTATTACGGATGAATTTGTTGCCAAAGGAAAAGGTGCCGATGGTAACATTGCTCTTTTCCTGTTGAATGACGGAAGTACTGTCGATGAGGGAAGCCTGCAGATTGTCGTTTTGCACTTTGTAGTAAAACAGGCGCGAGGCTTTGTGGGCAAAAATTTCCGTAGCTACATTAGTTAGCACGGGCAGTTCACTCAACGATTGATGGCGCTCCACAATTTGTACCTCGGCATTTTCTTCCACCACCACCAGGTTGCGGGGTTGCATCATTACCTCCTTGTCCTGCCGGGTGGTAAAAAAGACCATTTCCACCGGCTTATCAGCCGTTTGTCCCTTTTTAATGCGGATAAAAGCACCTTCACGTGCAAAGGCGGTATTAATAGCGGCCAATGATTCTTCAGCAGGCAGCGCCTTATTGAAGTATTCCTCCAGCAGTTGAGGGTTTTTAGCCATCATGCTGTTGAAGGTGCAAACATCAAAACGGTCGTGGGTGGTTTCGCTTAACCACGAGCTGAAAACACCATCTACAAACACCAGTTTATAGGTGTCCATATCACTCAGGAAATAACGTTTTACGTCTTTAAAATCAATAGCGTTATCTCCTTTTTGAAAAATGCGATAGTCGTGTTTGAGGATAGGGTTGAGGTTGGTGTACTTCCACTCCTCATTCCTTTTGGTGGGAAACCCTTTTTCCTCAAAGGTTTTAAAAGCCTTCTGACGGATTTTGTGGATAGGCGTTTTAGCCTGTCCGTTCAAGTCGTTTTCAAATAGGATGAACGATGATTCTAACTTATCCTTGAGTTGCTCCACGGTGTATGCTTTTTTAGTGGGTGCTGGCCTCTTTCAACCAGTCGTATCCTTTTTCTTCCAGTTCCAATGCCAGGTTTTTATCACCTGACCTTACAATTTTTCCCTTGTGCAGCACGTGTACCACATCCGGAACAATATGGTCCAGCAAGCGCTGGTAGTGGGTAATCACAATTACCGCGTTATTCTTGCTCCTTAGTTTGTTTACACCGTTGGCCACTATGCGCAGTGCATCAATGTCCAGGCCGGAATCCGTTTCATCCAAGATGGCCAGTTTAGGCTCAAGCATCGCCATCTGGAAGATTTCATTGCGCTTTTTCTCACCTCCCGAAAACCCTTCGTTCAGGGAGCGGCTTAAAAAGCCTTTATCCATTTCCAACAGGGCCATCTTTTCACGCATTTTCTTAAGCATCTCATTGGCGGGCATAGGCTCCATACCCTGCGCCTTGCGGGTTTCGTTAATGGCTGTTTTAAGGAAGTTGGTTACGGTTACCCCGGGAATTTCGATGGGGTACTGAAAGGACATGAAAATACCCTTGTGGGCTCTTTCGTCCGGTGACAGGTCCATAATGTCTTCCCCTTCAAAGTCGATACGGCCCTGTGAAACTTCATACTCTTCACGACCGGCAATAACCGAGGAAAGGGTACTTTTTCCCGAACCATTGGGGCCCATTATGGCGTGTACTTCACCGGCCTTCACTTCCAGGTCAATTCCATTTAATATTTCAGTGCCGTCAATACCGGCATGGAGGTTATTTATTTTTAACATTATAAGGTTCTAATGTTTTAAGGGTTTAATGCTTAAAGCTTTTTTGCTTGTATATTCTTCTTGATCTTCTTTAAACTTCCAGCCGGGTAACTCCGTAGAAGCCAGGTAATTCATAAAGGAGCTGATGCCTTTGCTCAGTAGCTTACAGGCAGCGAGCTTTGCTTCTAATTCGTCTTCAGATATGTAATCGCGATCGTAGATTCGGTATAGTTGAGAGCGAAATTCTCCCGCTGAGCCTTTGGCAATAGATAAAAAGTTTAAGAATTCTTTTTTGCCATTTCTTTCAAAGCCTTCAGCGATGTTATCCATAACGGAGCCTATTGAACGGTCTGCCTGACCACATAATTTGAAATCCGAGCCAAGCGAGGTGCTCTTTTTTAGATGGTAAAACCAAAGAGATAACTCCCGGGCCTGTTGCCAAATCCTTAAATCTTCAAACGCCTCAATCTTACTCACCTTAACTGCTTTACAACCTTTTTACATTAAAGCTTTACAACACAATTAACCTACCGAGCCTTCCAGGCTAATTGCCAATAGCTTTTGTGCTTCCACGGCAAACTCCATAGGTAATTGGTTCAAAACATCTTTGCAGTATCCGTTTACAATCAGGGCGATGGCTTCCTCTTCACCAATACCACGTTGGTTGCAATAAAAAATCTGGTCTTCACCGATTTTGGAGGTGGTAGCCTCATGCTCCACTTTGGCGGTTTTATTCTTGGTTTCGATGTAAGGGAAGGTGTGTGAGCCACAACTGCTACCCATCAAAAGGGAATCACATTGTGAAAAGTTGCGGGCATTCTCAGCTCGTGGGCCAATCTTCACCAGCCCACGATAGCTACCGTTGCTTTTGCCCGCACAAATACCCTTGCTGATGATGGTACTTTTAGTGTTTTTTCCCAGGTGGATCATCTTGGTTCCGGTATCCGCCTGCTGATAATTATTGGTAACGGCTACGGAGTAAAACTCGCCTACCGAATTTTCACCTTTCAAAATACAGGAAGGATATTTCCAGGTAACGGCTGAACCGGTTTCCACCTGCGTCCAGGATATTTTGGCGTTGCGTTCGCAAATACCGCGCTTGGTTACGAAGTTATAAACGCCTCCTTTACCATTCTTATCACCCGGATACCAGTTTTGCACGGTGGAGTATTTAATTTCGGCATCGTCCAGGGCAATGAGCTCTACTACTGCGGCATGTAGTTGATTTTCATCACGCATAGGAGCGGTGCAACCTTCCAGGTAGCTAACGTAACTTGCCTCGTCAGCAATGAGCAAAGTACGTTCAAATTGCCCCGTACCAGCTTCATTAATGCGGAAGTAAGTACTCAGCTCCATCGGGCATCGAACACCCTTGGGGATGTAGCAGAAAGAGCCATCGGTAAAAACGGCTGAGTTTAAGGCTGCGTAAAAATTGTCGGATTTGGGAACCACGGTACCAAGGTATTTCCGTACCAAATCGGGGTGTTCCTGTATAGCTTCCGAAATAGAACAAAAGATGATACCCAGTTCGGAGAGTTTTTCCTTAAAAGTGGTTTTTACCGAAACAGAATCCACTACTACGTCCATAGCTACTCCCGAAAGACGTTTTTGTTCGTCCAGGGAAATACCCAGCTTTTCAAAGGTTTTCAGCAATTCGGGATCTACCTCATCGAGGCTGTCCAGTTGTTTTTTCTTTTTGGGGGCTGCATAATAGGAGATAGCCTGAAAATCAGGCGATGAATAATTCACATTCGCCCAGTTGGGCTCCTTCATTTTTTCCCATTTACGAAAAGCGTCCAACCGCCAATCGGTCATCCATTCCGGCTCGTTCTTTTTAGCGGAAATAAAGCGGATGATTTCTTCATTGAGCCCGGGAGGGGCTTTATCCGATTCAATGTTGGTGTAAAATCCGTATTTATATTCCGATCCGGTTACTTCCTGTAATAACTGTTCTTCGCTCATGCTACTTCTTTCTTCTCTTTCTTTTGGATTTATACGGCAAAACTCTCTCCACAACCGCAGGTGCGGGATGCATTGGGATTGTTGAAGCTGAAGCCTTTTCCATTTAAGCCACCGCTGTATTCCAGTGTGGTGCCAATCAGGTATAAAAAACTTTTTTTATCAATAAGTATGCGAACTCCCTGATCTTCAAAAAGTTTATCGGTTTCTTTTATTTCCGTATCCAAATTGAGTTTATAGGAAAGACCGCTGCAACCACCGCTCGTCACTCCTACCCGAACGTAAGAGCTCTCCGGGGCATGACCTTCCTCCCGCATTAAAGCCTCCAGCTTACTTTTGGCTGAATCAGAAACCTTTATCATTTATTTGGAATTAGTATAAATAAAAGCAAAATTACGAAATATGATTCAGGCTGCCATAGAAGTGTGGTTCTACCTATCAATGCATAAACTAAATGGATGGTGGCGTTGAAAAGATAAAGGTTTCCAGGGGTTTAATTCCTCTATCTTTGTAGATTAGGTGTAACCTTTCCCTGAAAATGAGGGTCTTTAAACCGAAATACAAGCTTGCTTTTTTCCTGTTGCTGTTTTTTATGGGCGGCCCTAAATGGGTACTGGCTTGTGAGCCCAAAGTGAACCTGGGCGGACAAATTAGTTTTTGCTCCGGAAATTCACTCACCCTGAATGCCTCTTACCCTTCCTCGGTGTACTTCTGGAGTACGGGGGCTGTCACCCCGACAATTACCGTAACAACGTCCGGAACCTATTGGGTTTCAGTAACCAATAGTTGTGGTACTACTATGGACACCATCGAGGTGTTTGTGGATACACCGATTGACCCTCAACTGGGCAAGGATACTTCCTTTTGCAGCGGCTCCGGCCTGTGGCTCACCCCGGCTTATTCGCCTTCCTACCAATACACCTGGCAGGATGGAACCCGGGATTCGGTTTTCTACGTAAACCAGCCCGGAACTTACCACGTAACGATCAATAACTCTTGTGGGGTTTTTCGGGATACTATTCAAATTAGCGAGGATTTGCCCGCCAACCTCAACCTGGGGGCGGATGTGGTGCGTTGCAGTTCCGGGCCGGCCACTCTCGATGCAGGTTGGCAGCCCTCACCCATACGGTGGAATAACGGGACCAGAGGTCGTTACCTCACCGTGCATACCGATGGAAAGTATTGGGCCACCATTAGCAATGCCTGCGGAAAATTTACCGATACGGTAGAGGTGTACTACTCTAAGGGGCCCAGCCTGAATTTAGGGGGCACCATACCACTTTGCACCGGTGGTAGCATAACCCTCGATCCCAAAGCCGGTACCAAGCCGTCATACCTTTGGAGTACCGGTGCCCAAACACCTACGTTAACAGTAAGCAGCCCCGGGGTTTACTGGTTGAGGCTTACCGATGCCTGTGGTGTTTTTTACGATACGGTGAACGTGGTGGCCTCCGGCCCCGCCCAGGTGGACCTGGGTGCCGACACTATTTTATGTGATGGGCATTGGTTATCACTGGATGCCGGATTTCCGGGCAGCACTTTTTTATGGAGCAACGGCTTCAGGTCGCAATCTATAACCGTAAATAAGGCAGGAGACTATTGGGTGGCGGTAAATAATGGATGTGGTTATCGCTATGACACTATCAGCATTACCGCGGTTTATCCACCTAAAGATACTATTCCGGACACGTTGACCATTTGCCAAAACGGGACACGCACCATGAATGCGACCGATTGGGGCCCGGGTACCTCCTATACCTGGGACGATAATTCTCAAAACCAAACCAGGGTAATTCAAAGTACTGGAAAATACTGGGTTACCAGCTTTAACGCCTGTGGAAGCTACACGGATACTTTTAACGTAAAATACGACTTCCCTTATACCTTCAGCTTGGGCCCTGATACGATTCTTTGCGACACCAGCCTTACCTTATCTTTACCTTTTACTCCAACCCCTTATGATACGATTCATTGGTCCAACGGTATAGATGATGAACCGGCTATTAAGGTGGGTAGTTCGGCTGTTTACTGGGTGGAGGTGAAAAACGCCTGCGGCAGCTTTTACGACACCATTGAAGTGATCTTTACCAGACCACCAAATACGATAAAGGCCAGTACTAACAACTCTATATGCATCAATCAGGTAGAGCAGTTGTGGGTGGATTATCAACCTGGAACCTCGTATTTATGGAGCACCGGGGATACTACTTCTACAATCTCCATCACACAGGCCGGGGTATATTGGGTAGTGGTGGAAAATGCCTGCGGTATTTATGAGGATACTGTAAATATTGATATGGATTACCCCATAAACTTTGATCTTGGCCCTAACGATACCATTTGCGAGGGGCAGTTTAAAATCCTGAATCTCTCCTTTGCCCAGGCTGACTCCATTTGGTGGAACATCGGTTCCAACGATGCTGTGCTTCTTCCGGATACAGCCGGACTATATGTAGTGGAGCTGTACAATTCCTGTGGGAAATTTACCGACAGCATTCGCCTTACGGTAAATTTATTGCCGGATAAACTATTGAAACCGGTTTCTTTTTGCCACGACACTTCTGTTGTGTTGAACGTGGCCCAACCTCAGGCCAAATCCTACCGATGGAATACCGGGGCGCAAACCTCCAGCATTACGGTTTCACAGGGAGGCTGGTACTATGTGGATATCACAAACGACTGTGCAACGATAAGAGACTCCGTATTTGTATTGGAGCAGCATTACATTCCCGCCATTGACTTAGGAAAAGACACTATTTTTTGTGAGGGCTTGCTGGTTCTTGATCCGGGGTATTTTCCCGGAGCCACCTATACCTGGCAGGGCACTTTACGCAAGCGAACATTGAATGTTTTCCGCTCCGGAACCTACTTTGTAGAGGTCAAAAACTCCTGCAATACCCAATGGGATACCATTAACGTATTGGTTACCGGCCCACCTAAATTAAGCCTGGGTACCGAAGTGCGCTTTTGTTACACCAATACTTTTACCCTGGATGCTCATAACCCCGGTTGCGATTACCTGTGGAATACCGGAGCTCAAACCCGAACGATTAATGTAGATACCAGTGGTACCTACTGGTGCACCATCAGTAACCGTTGCGGGACTCTTACTGATTCAGTGGATGTAATAGTGGAGTTTGATCTGGATGAACTGGATCTGGGGCCTGATACCATGATCTGTTCTGGTAATACTCTAACGCTCCATACCGGCTTTCCCGATCTTAAAACCATTTGGCAGGACGGTTCTGGAAATGAATCTTTTACCGTAGATCAAACCGGTTTGTATTGGGTCAGGGTATTCAATACCTGCGGCCGTTGGGACGACAGCATTTTTGTGGAGGTAAGAGGAGTGCCGGAATTTGACCTGGGTCGTGATACGGGAATTTGTGCGGTAAACGGAGAGCTTTACCTGGAAGGCCCGGAAGGAATGCAACAGTATTTGTGGAGTGATGGAAGCCAGGAGAGGAGCACTACTTTCAAAGGCCCCGGAGAACACTGGCTCACCGTATTCAATGGGTGCTTTTTTTATACCGACACCATAAAGGCCGACCTGGAATATCCCCTGGTAATTGATTTAGGTCCCGACAGCAGTTTTTGTGAAACCGAAAGCTACACATTGGATGCAGGGGAAAGGAGGTACCCCGTGTTATGGGAAGATGGCAGTTTCGGGCGTTACCGGCAGGTGAATGAAAGCGGCACCTACATAGCCAGGGTAAAGAACAGTTGCGGAAATTTTTACGACACGGTACAGGTAGCTTTTCACGAAATTCTGGAGCCTGGCTTGGAAGATACGCTCATCTGCCGGGGTGATTTTGCCATAGCCGACCTGAGCGGGCTAGGTTATGATTTTGAGTGGTTTGATGGCTCCCGCCAGGAAAAAAGAAGGTTTTACTTTGAAGGGATTTACCCTTTAACCATTTACAATAAGTGTGGCACCTTTAACCGGGAATACGACATCACGGTATCCAATTGCGATTGTCCCCTCTTTATCCCCAACAGTTTTACGCCCAATGGTGACGGATTGAACGATGATTTTGGGGTGGGGCACAGTTGTATGCTGAAGGATTTCCGCCTGGAAATATTCGACCGCTGGGGAATGCTGGTTTTCTCCACTTCGGACCCTGAAGTTCGCTGGGATGGTACTTTTAACGGAAGTAATTTGCAATCAGCAGTTTACTCCTTCAAGCTATACTACGAATGGAACGTTTACCAACTGGATCGTAATACCACCCGAACCGGAACCATTACCTTGCTGCGCTAGCCCAATTGCTTTTGATAATTTTGCGGCATGAGCGAAAAACCCAATGAAGAGTTTACTCCTATTTCCGAACTGGGAGAGTTTGGACTGATCAACAAGCTTACTGAAAGGTTCCCCCTGCGGAATGCCTCCTCCATTAAAGGTGTTGGTGACGATGCAGCCGTGATTGAAGTGCTGGATAAACAAACCGTAATCACTACCGATATGCTGGTAGAAGGTGTGCATTTCGATTTTACCTACGTGCCGCCCCAGCACCTGGGTTATAAAGCGGTGGTGGTGAATCTTTCAGACATCTACGCCATGAACGCCCGGCCTACCCAGATAACGGTGAGCCTGGCCGTATCCAATAGGTTTAGCCTTGAGTTTATTGAAAAAATATACGAGGGAATACGCGCGGCTTGTAGCGTGTATGAGGTTGACCTGGTGGGAGGTGATACCACTTCCAGCTACTCCGGCTTAATGATTAGCATTACTGCCATTGGGCAGGCCGATGAAAAAGACATAGTTTATCGTAGCGGAGCCAAAGAAAACGATGTGCTGGTGGTATCCGGTGATTTGGGCGGTGCTTACATGGGTTTGCAGTTGTTGGAGCGCGAAAAGTCTGTTTTTGAATCCGATCAAAATATGCAGCCGCAATTGGAAGGCCATGAATATGTTTTACAGCGGCAACTCAAACCGGAAGCGCGCAAGGACGTACCTGAAATACTGGAAGCTTTAGGCGTAAAGCCAACGGCTATGATCGACATCTCCGATGGCCTGAGCTCCGAAATTTTACACCTCTGCAAACAATCGGGAGTGGGTATGCGCCTGCATGAAGATAAAATCCCCATTGACCCGATGGTGTATAAGCTTTGCGAGGAGTTTGACCTGACCACCACAACGGTGGCCCTGAGTGGTGGTGAGGATTATGAGCTCCTGTTTACCATTGATTTAGGCGATTACGAGAAAATAAAGGGAAACCCCAACTTTACGGCTATCGGTCATGTGGTTCCCGAGTCGGAAGGAGCCAATCTTTTTACCCGTGATGATAAAGCCATACGCCTCACTGCCCAGGGTTGGGATGCGATGTTGCGCGCTGATCACTAGTATTTAAGCTAAAAAGTCACGTAGGGCTTTCAGGAGTTTATCCTGGTCTTCAATATGGCTCATGTGTCCATTCTCAACCACACAAGGGGTTACCTTTTCAGCCTGAAGCTGTGGTTCTAAGGTTTCAAAAGGTAGAATGGGGTCGTGCTTTGCGGCAATAAAAAGAACGGGATAGGGCGAAAAATGTAAGAGCACTTCGCGGTCAGGACGTGCCTTCATGCCCTCCAAAGCGGCTACTATACCCTGAGGTGAAGTCTTCAGGGCCTCCTTTTCTGCACGGCTTACCTGTTCCCTGAAGGCGGTGCGGTTTTTAGGCCGGAATAAATGTGGAATGCTCTGCCGCACAAAACTTTGCGGGTTTTGCTTTACCAATACGATGGCCCGGTCACGATCCCTCTTTTTGGTTTCCGAATCAGCCCGGGTGGTAGAATTTTGTAATACGAGACCTCTGATATTGTCCGGAAATTTTTCAGCCAGCGCAAGGGCCACATAACCGCCCATGGAGTGGCCCACCAAAAAATACTTGCGTAAGCGGAGTTCATCCAGCAGGGCTTTAACCACTTCGGCCATTTCTTCCATGGTATGCACGTAACCCAGGTTGTCGGATTCACCGTGACCAGGCAGATCAATGGTAATGGTGCGGTACTTTTTAGGAAGCCCTTCAATCAGGTTGGTCCACATCCATTGATTTTCCAAAAAGCCATGTAAAAAAACCACGGCAATACCAGAACACTGGTCGGTATAACTAAAATAAGCAGACCGAAATTGAAATACGCCTTTCCTTGGTTTGTGCATATTATTTTATTGCCACCAGTCCACAAACCGGCTGATAAGTGAGGAATTCATCCCAATAAGTTTCCGGAAAGCTGGTTTTTCCGTCCCTGGATAACAAGGCTTTTTTCCAGTGAAATGAGCTGAAACCACAGGCCTCAAAAACATCTTTGTGAAGTTCGGGCTTCAGGAAATAGTTTTCCAGTTGAAAAACGCTGCCATCTTCATTATAAAATGTATAAACTATGGGGTCACCATCCTTATGACCATTGGGGCAATGCTTGGTAAACCCATAGGAGCGGTAACGACTATCGGAATGAGTAAAATCAGCAGGGTTATTGTTGAAGCCGATAAAGTGACCGCCCGGTTTAAGGTTGTTGTAAATGGCTCGGGCAAAATCAGCCAGCTCTTCTTTAGTGGTGCTGTAATTCAAAAGATACGAGCCAACCACAATATCAAATTCATCAAGAGGCCCCAGGCGGGCTACATCAGATACATAATAGGTACACCCCAGGGGATTTCGCTTTTCTTCACCTTCAGCCAGCCGGATCATTTCTGTTGAAAGATCAACTCCCACTGCTTTATCAGCCCCCGCACGTTTGATCTTTCTGGTGTAAATACCCTCACCACAGGCCAGGTCGAGTACTTTTTTCCCGTTCAGATTACCCATAAGCTCAAACAGGGTATGGGCCTCTATGTGTTGCCGGAAACCCAGTAGTTTGGACTCCTTATACTCTCCGGCTATCTGGTCATACTCGGTTTTGGCCATGGTGTTTGGGGTTTAGCTGTTCATATACTCTTCTATTTCTTCCACCTCCTTGGGTATGGCAGCAGTCATGTTGAGGTTTTCCTTTTCACCAACAATGATATCGTCCTCTATCCGGATGCCGATACCCTCCTCGGGAATATAGATACCGGGTTCGCAGGTGAAGGCATTACCCACTTCCATTTTAGCGGTCCAGTGGCCTACGTCATGTACATCCAATCCTATGTAGTGAGAGGTGCCGTGCATAAAATACTTCTTATAGGCAGGCCAGTCCGGGTTTTCATTCTTCACGTCCGTTTTATCGATCAGGCCCAATTGAAGCAGCTCATCCGTCATCAGCTTACCCACTTCCTTATGGTATTCATGCAATTGGTTACCGGGGCGCAGCATTCCCAAAGAGGCTTTTTGCACCCGTAAAACAGCATTGTACACCTGTTTTTGCCGGTCGGTAAAGCGGCCGTTTACCGGAAATGCCCGGGTAACGTCAGATGCATAATTAGCGTACCAGCAGCCACAATCAAAAAGCACCAGTTCACCATGATTACAGGTGTCATTGTTTTCAATGTAGTGCAACACACAAGCGTTTTCACCGGAGGCAATAATGGGGTCGTACGAAAAGCCATCGGCTTGATTGCGAATGTATTCATGCAAAAATTCAGCTTCCAGTTCATATTCTTTAACCCCCGGTTTCATAAACTTGAGTACCCGGTTAAAAGCTTTGGCGTTGATGGTGGAAGCCCTTTGCATGAGGTTAACCTCTTCGCTTGACTTTACCGAGCGGATGGTATGCATAATGGGAGCACTGCGCTCGTAGTTGTGCAAGGGATATTCAGCTTGCAACCATTCCCTGAAACGGTCATCGCGCGTTTGTACCTGCGAAGTGTTGCGCAGGTGTTCATTACTGTTCAGGTACACATTTTCGGCCTGACTCATCAGGTTCTTCAAAGTACTGTTCAGATCCTTGAGCCACATAATATTTTCAATACCTGAAACTTCGGTACCTTCTTCTTTATCCAATTTGGCCCCTTCCCAGCGGGCAATATGTTCGTTCGTTTCCTTCAAGAACAAAATTTCCCGGTGTTTGGCATCGTAGGCATCCGGGAAAATAACCAGTACCGTTTCTTCCTGGTCGGCACCACAAAGGTGAAAGAGGTCCTTGTTCTGAATAAATTTAAGAACACCATCCGCATTACTGGGCATAATGTCGTTGGAATTGAAAATGGCAATGGACCTGGGCTTTAGATGGCTTACGAAGCGTTTGCGATTCTCGGTAAAAAGACGGGAGGGTATTTTGTTGTATTTCATAAACATTAATTGGCGCGCAAAGTTAGAAATCTATGGAAAGGGGTTCAAAGAATACCTGCTTATTGTATAATCAGTCTAAATAATGATTTTGTTTGATGGGGGAAGCTTTGCACTGTAATTTTGTTTCTTCTTACTAAAACTCAATTCGAATATGTCGTCTCAGTCGGGAATCTTTAATTCGTCTATCGGAAGAAAAATCGCGATGGCGTTGTCTGCCTTGTTTCTCATTATATTTCTGATTCAGCACTTTACGATCAATGTGACTTCCACCTTTAGCCCGGAAACCTTCAATTCCTGGTCGCATTTTATGGGAACCAACCCTCTGGTGCAATTTGTTTTACAACCGGTGTTATTGTTTGGGGTTACCCTGCATTTCGTATTGGGGTTTATCCTTACCGCCCGCAACCGTGGGGCTCGTGATGTTAAATACGTCCGGTATAACGGTAATGCCCATTCCAGTTGGATGTCGCGCAACATGATCTGGAGCGGCCTGTTCATCCTCTTTTTCCTGGGTTTCCACTTTTACGATTTCTGGATTCCCGAAATCAATTATAAATACATTGAAAGGCTTCCGGCCGATGAGACCCGTTATTACCACGAAGTACAGGAAATGTTTCACAACCCGGTGCGGGTCGTGATCTACGTGCTTTCTTTTATTTTCCTGTCTTTACACCTGCTACACGGCTTTCAATCCTCTTTTCAATCTATGGGAGCCCGGAATCCAAAGTATTTTCCGGCCATTGAAAAGTTCGGAAAATTGTATTCCATCTTAATACCGGCCGGTTTCATATTTATCGCCTTGTTCCATTATATAAACTCCTTGTAAGCTAGTTCCTATGTCAGTATTAGATTCAAAGATACCTTCCGGTCCTATAGCCCAAAAATGGACGAAGCATAAAAATGATATTAAGCTGGTAAACCCGGCTAACAAACGAAATATCGATGTTATCGTAATCGGCACCGGTTTAGCCGGTAGCTCAGCCGCAGCTTCATTGGCTGAAATGGGGTATAATGTAAAAGCATTCTGCTTCCAGGATTCTCCCCGCAGGGCACACTCCATTGCGGCCCAGGGAGGAATCAATGCCGCTAAAAATTACCAGAACGATGGCGATTCCGTTTATCGCCTTTTTTACGATACGGTAAAGGGGGGCGACTATCGCTCGCGTGAGGCCAACGTATATCGCCTGGCCGAAGTATCTACCAATATTATTGACCAGGCCGTGGCACAAGGGGTTCCCTTTGCACGCGATTACGGTGGCCAGTTGGATAACCGCTCTTTTGGAGGGGTTCAGGTGAGCCGTACTTTTTACGCCAAGGGGCAAACCGGGCAGCAGCTTCTTTTAGGAGCGTATTCGGCCCTTTCCCGCCAGATTTCCAAGGGAAAAGTAAAGATGTATAACCGTCATGAAATGATGGATATCGTGATGGTGGACGGTAAGTGCCGTGGGATTATTGCCAAAAACCTGGTAACGGGTGAACTGGAACGCCACAGTGGCCATGCGGTAGTGATGTGCTCCGGTGGCTATGGAAACGTATTCTTCCTTTCCACCAACGCTATGGGCTCCAACTGTTCGGCAGCCTGGAGAGCACATAAAAAAGGAGCTTTTTTCGCCAATCCGTGCTATACCCAAATTCACCCCACCTGCATTCCGGTTTCCGGTGAACACCAGTCCAAGCTTACGCTGATGTCCGAATCCCTGCGTAATGATGGTCGTATATGGGTTCCCAAAAAGAAGGAAGATGCAGAGGCCATACGCCAGGGCAAAAAGAAGCCTACCGAACTCTCTGAAGATGAAAGGGATTATTACCTGGAGCGCAGGTACCCGTCCTTCGGTAACCTGGTTCCCCGCGATGTAGCTTCGCGAGCCGCAAAGGAACGTTGCGATGCCGGTTTCGGGGTTAATAAAACCGGGCAGGCTGTATTCCTGGATTTTGCTTCGGCTATCAAACGATACGGTAAAACAGAAGCCAATATTCAGGGTATCGATAACCCTTCCAATGAAAAAATACAAGAGCTGGGAAAAAAAGCGGTGGAAGCCAAATATGGTAACCTCTTTGAGATGTACGAAAAGATTGTGGATGACAATCCGTACGAAACACCCATGATGATTTTCCCGGCTGTTCACTATACCATGGGTGGTATTTGGGTGGACTATAACCTGATGACCACCGTTCCCGGACTATATGCGCTGGGAGAGGCAAACTTTTCCGATCACGGGGCAAACCGCCTCGGTGCTTCTGCATTGATGCAAGGTTTGGCAGACGGATATTTCGTGATTCCTTACACCATTGGTGATTATCTGGCAGAAGAAATCCGGACCGGTCCTATTTCGGTGGACGGACCGGAGTTTGAAAGAAGCGAAAAGGAGATGGATGATCGCATCAATCAATTAATAAATAATAAGGGTTCCCACTCCGTGGATTTTTTCCATAAAAAACTGGGCAAAATCATGTGGGATGAATGCGGCATGTCGCGTAATGCCGATGGCCTTAAACAAGCCATGAAAGATATTCGGGCCCTGCGTGAGGAGTTTTGGAAGGATGTTAAAGTACCGGGTAGAAGGGATGGATTTAATCCTGAACTGGATAAGGCCCTGCGTGTGGCTGATTTCCTGGAGCTGGGCGAATTGATGTGTAAAGATGCACTATCGCGTGAAGAGTCGGCCGGAGGTCACTTCCGTGAAGAATACCAGACGGAAGAGGGTGAAGCCTTGCGGAGGGATGATGAATACGCTTTTGTTTCGGCCTGGGAGTATAAAGGTGATCCCGGTGAAGCTGAATTACACAAAGAGGAACTCACCTTTGAAAATATTGAACTAAAGACCAGAAGTTATAAGTAGGCGAAGGCCCTGCACATAAATTTACACTTATGGATTTAACATTAAAAGTTTGGCGCCAGCCCAACGGCAGTACCAAGGGAAAAATGGAAGATTACCAGGTTTCCGGCATTGACGGAGATATGTCATTCCTGGAAATGATGGATATCCTGAATGAGCAACTGATTGAAAAGGGTGAAGACCCGGTAGCTTTTGACCATGACTGCCGTGAAGGTATTTGTGGTATGTGTTCCATGCAAATAAACGGAGAACCACATGGCCCTGAAAAGGCTACCACCACCTGCCAGTTGCACATGCGTAAATTCAAGAACGGGGATACCATTTATATAGAACCGTTCCGGGCCAACGGCTTCCCGGTGGTTAAGGATTTGGCGGTGGATCGTTCTTCATTTGACCGCATCATTCAGGCCGGTGGATATATTTCCGTAAACACCTCCGGAAATACCCTGGATGGTAATGCTATACCGGTAGAAAAGAAAAACGCGGATATGGCCTTTAATGCAGCTACATGCATCGGTTGCGGAGCCTGTGTGGCCGCTTGTCCTAATGCTTCAGCTATGTTATTTACTTCAGCCAAGGTATCGCAACTGGCATTGTTACCCCAGGGGAGGGTTGAAGCTTCCAAAAGGGTGCAGAATATGGTGCACCAAATGGATCTTGAAGGTTTTGGGAACTGCTCCAATGTGGGAGCCTGTGCCGAGGAGTGCCCGAAGGAAATATCCCTTGAGAATATCGCCAGAATGAATCGTGAGTACCTGAGTGCTTCGATCTCATCCGAATAACTAAAGGCTTTCCCAATTTACCACCCCACCATCCGGTGGGGTTTTTTATTGGCGGGAGAATCTGAAACAAAAAAGCGGAGAGCCAACGGCTCTCCGCTATATCTTAACAAGGTAAACTTGGAATTTGTAGATTACTAACCCTATTTCCCTAAAAATGAAGAACCCTCGTTAAGAGAAATTAAAGGTAGTCAAAAAATCCATATACGCAAGTTTTTGAATCGCTTTCTCAATAAAAAAGGCCGCCTAAGAAAGGCGGCCCAACGAAAACTAAAACATAAAAATGAAAAAACTTTACAAGCTCTTCACTTCAAATATATAATAAATTTAGTGTAATTGGTAAAATTCGGGATACAAAAACTGGATGGGCAACGTGCACTTGTGCCAAAGAAGGTCGAGAAATATCAACTTTTACACAAAGAATTGTGAATTAGGTTTGTAATTTTAAAAATGAAGCGTTAAATTTGTTATATATTTAGGTGTTAGCGACAATTTACCTAAAACTCCGAAGTTTCTATTAGGTGTTATTTGGTTAGTAATCTTGAAAGGGTCTTACTGTGTAAGGCCCTTTCTTTTTGCCTTAGTTTAAGCGTATGGATCAGTTACAAATAAGCCTCGTTCAACCCTATTTACATTGGGAAGAACCGGACTCAAACCGGCAGCACCTCTACCATCTCATTCAAAATATAGCGGATACCGACCTCATTATTCTCCCGGAAATGTTTGCCACTGGGTTTACCATGCAACCGTTAGCTTTGGCTGAACCTGAGTCAGGGGCTTCCGTCAGGTGGATGAAAAAGCTGGCCCGGGAAAAGGAGGCGGCCGTTTGCGGAAGCCTGGTAATTAGTGAAAATAATAAGTTTTACAACCGCTTGTTTTTTGTAAAGCCTGACGGCAGCTATCATACCTATAATAAAAGGCACCTCTTCACCCTGGCTGGTGAAGAAAAGGTTTACACGGCCGGTAAAGAGCAATTAGTGGTGGAATATGCCGGGTGGAAAATTATGCCCTTGGTTTGTTACGACCTGCGTTTCCCGGTGTGGTGCCGCAATACCGCAGAGGCAGAGCTAATGATATTTGTCGCCAACTGGCCTGAAAGAAGGTCGGAGGCCTGGAAGAGTTTACTGAAGGCACGGGCCATTGAAAATATGTGTTATGTTACCGGTGTAAACCGGGTAGGTAATGATGGCAATGAGGTTTTCCATTCCGGTGATTCCGGTGTTTATGACGAATTGGGCCAGCTACTTTCTGATTTTGCCCCGGGGCAGGAGCAGGTAAAGACCTTTACTCTTCAGAAGGAGCAGGTGCATCGCTCGCGGGAGCGGTTTTCTTTTTTGAAGGATCGCGACCTTTTCCGGATTGAGGTTTGATTTTCCACTCCAGTTCTAAATCCCAGTTAGCCCTTATTTCGATAGGTTCGGAATATTTTAAGATGGGTTCCGGTTGCTTGCGGGTAAAAAAGTCACCGGAGGTCCACCGGTTATCCCCGTTTTCATCCACCACCAATTGGGCGGAATACTTTCCGGGTTTATAGTTACGGAGCCTTACCAGGGTAGAGTCGGTAAAACTTTTTTCCATCACCTTTTCTTTAGAAGGTCCTAAAAGCTGTAGCACGTAGGTAAAGCCAGGCTCGCCCTTAATGGTAAAGTCCAGGTTGCCCAAGTCCTCTCTGTTTAAGGTTTTAAGCGACCATTCGGATGAATCAGCCGAACGGTTAAACCAGGCGGTAACGGCCCCCGGGCGCATGCTGATTTTAAAGTCAGTAGGGCGTTTAGAAGGCAGAAGGAATACCTTCATAGGCATTTCAGGCTGGATAAAAGCCTTGGTAGTAAAAGTATCTTTACCGCTGAAAACCAAAAAGGAATCGGGGTAAACCGAGCGAAGGGGTAGGTTGGAATTGAAAACAATACTGTCCTGAAGCCGTATTTCGGCTGACTCTAAACCGAGCTTCAAGGCTGGCTTTTGATAGTCTCTCAGAAAAAGGCGGGCCGTGTCATTAATGCCTTCATAACCGGAAATGAGAAAACCAAGTGAATCCGATGCATCGGTAAACCAATAAGTGAGGGTGTCCTTATTTTCACCAAAGTCCAGGAAAACCGAATCCGGGTTTGCCGGGGCACCCATCCTTTCAATTTTAATATCAGGTACGGCCCTGCTAAAGTTAAAATCGATTTGACCGTAACCCGAATGGCGCGCCCGGTAGAATTTATAGGTGGGCTCGGATTTAAAGCTGGTCAAACGTAGGGGTGGAAGGCTATCTGAGGTAACGATCAGGGAGTCGTAAAAGGCAATTTTCTCACCACCGCTATTTAATTTAAAATCGCCCCGCTGATCTTCAAACGCGATGATCATAAAACGGGAAGCCTTCAGGTTCTCCATTTGGAAGGTACCCGTTTCGCTCAGGTAAGAGTAATAAGTGGGTATTTTTTTATAGGGTAGCGAATCCAATGAAATAGTGTCGGAATTAATCTCGTACAGTGCCACCAGCAAGTCCTTATCCGCCTCATTGGTGTAAGCATCGTAAACCTGGCCGGAAAGTTCCAGGCTGTCAATAAAAGTACCCGTACTGAAAACGTACTTGAAATTCTTGTTGACGTTACCCTCGGTATAATCGGTTATGGAAGTACCGAAGGATATGGTATAAGTGGTATTCGCCAAAAGGGAGTCCTCCAACTCAATCAATATGCGTTTCCCTTTCAATTGTATGTCCGGCTTATTTTCAAGTGGAGGAGATACCAGTATTTGCTGACCGGGACTTTTAAGATTCAGGTATTCATTAAATACCAACTCAATGGTATTGCTTTTAAAGCCGGTGCTGAAGTTAGGAGGGAAGGCAGTATCCAACACCGGGGCCAGTGTATCTTTAGGCCCACCTCCGGGACTGGCCCGGCTGGCACAGGAAGTAAGAAAAGCTTCGAAGAAAATTATTAGCAATCCAAGGGTAAGCAGAGTAAAAAGAAAGCTAAAGCGCTTCATTCCGTGGTTTTAATTTGCTGCAAATATTGGCAATTTTTGAGCCAATACAGCTATCTGTTCAGGCAGGGGCATACGCCAGGGTAAAAAGCGAAACCTGCGTACCCTTGATTTGAAGTAATTGCTGAGCGGCTGCCTCCAGGGTGGCACCGGTAGTAACTACATCGTCCACCAGTAAAATATGACGGTTTTGGAGTGGCGCAGAATCACTCACCCTAAAAACGGTTTCCACGTTTTTCCAGCGGGCAAAACGCGATTTCCGGGTTTGTGTAGCGGTAGCTTCAACACGGTGAAAACACTGGCTCAAAACAGGGAGTCCCGAAATTTCCGAAATCCCCTTGGCGATATGCTCACTTTGATTGTAACCTCTTTTCTTTTGCTTAGTGGCGTGCAGCGGGATGGGCATCAACGCATGGATGTCTTTTAAAAAATCAGTACCAATCCACTCACGGGCAGCCATAGCTCCCAGGCGTTGACCCAACTCAGGAAAGCCCTTATATTTAAGGTGGTGAATGAGGGATTGCACAATACCGCTTTTTTGAAAGTATAGGAAAGAAGTGGCTTTTTTCAGGGGAATACGACCCGTAAAAAGCTGCGTAACCGGATTTTCAGCTTGTTGGTAGAAATGAGTTTTTGGGAGCTCCACCAGGCAATTAAAGCACATCAGTTTTTCCTGGTTCACCAAAGGTTGGGTACAACCTAGGCAAACTTCCGGGTAAAAAATACTCACAAAATCGCGCAACAACTGAACTTTCAAAGCTGAAATTGATTTTTTTTGAAGTCAGAATTTAATCAAAATGAACAATAAAAAGGAAGTAGATAAAAAAGGAGTGTACTATGTACTACTCCTGGTGCTGGTGGGCTTGCTCATCAGCGGAGGCTTTCTTTATCATTACCAGGAAAAAAAGAAGGAGCTGGATCTGCACAAAAGGGTGCTGATAGACCGGCTTGCAGAAACCATTGAAGAATACAAGGCCTTAAAAACCGAAAACGACAGCCTTAGTAATGTTATTCGCCAGGAACAGGATCAAATGATGAGCCTGATGGACAGCATATCCTACGTAACCGTGAGCAGCCGCGAAAAGCTATTCGACTTTCAATTGGCCTTCGATCGCTTGAGGAAAGAACTGACCTCCCTGCGCCTGCAGGTAGATTCATTAAGCCGCATGAACGATAGCCTGGTGGTTGAAAACCAGATGATGAGTTCAAAAACTTCGGAGCTGGAAAGTGAAATAGCCCGTAATGCGGGTTTAAAGGTGAATGCCTTGCGGGTGGATGCCATCAATGAAAAATGGGGTGAGCCCAACATTACCTCCAGTAATAGCCGTACCGACTATTTGAAGGTTTGCTTTACGGTGGTAAAAAACATCAGGGCCGAAAAAGGGAAATACCCGGTTTACCTGCGGGTAATAAACCCGGACCGAACCGTAATGACCGATGGTAACCCTGAAAATTCAATTGAGGTGGCCGGTTCCCGGCTTTTTTATACGTTACAGAAAACCATTGATTTTCAGGGAGAACTTATTAATGAATGTTACTCTATTATCCGCGAGGACTTTATGGAAGGTACCTACCTTATTGAGCTTTACCTGGAAGGGCAAAAACAGGCTGCTACCCAAATACTGCTGGATTAAAAGAAGGCTTTCACCTGTAGGTTTCCCAGATGTATAGGTAAGGTATTTTCACTAATGCGGCCACTGTAGTTAAGGCTAATCAGCAGATTTTTACGGATGGTACGTTGCAGGGTTAGGTTCCAGGTTCCATTTTCACCGGGCTGTAGCCCTTCCAGCATTTCAAAGGCAGCCGGGTTGTTGCTGTTCCCGTTAAATGAATTCAGAATATAATTTCCCTGGGCCAGTAATGAGAGGGTTTCAGCCAGGTTATAGTTTAATTCCAAACCGAAGTCCTGGTTGTTAAGACCAACGTTTTCCTCGCTGGTACTTCCATCCTGATTGCTCCAATTATAAGAAGCGGTTAAAACAAATTTATCGGCTGGTTGGTAAGCCAGGGAGTTTTCATTGGCCACTTCCTGGATGGCGAAATTCCTGCGGCTGAAATTGCCTGAATTATTGTTTTTATTGATCAGGGCCCCTCGGCTACGAAACAGCAGGGCCTCCGTAAACTGGTAACGTAAGCCCAAGCTGTTCTCCACCAAAGACCTGCTTTCAACGCCAAAGCTTAGCAGGTTTCTGCTATCGTTACTGCGGTAGGTATAATCCATCCCAAAGCGCGTAGCGGTACGGTTAAAGAAAAGGGTGTTCCGGAAGTTGTTATTCATAGCCACAATAAGGCTGTCGTCATCAATGGCCTCAAAGGGATTAAGGTTATTGGCGTTGCCGCGCAGCAACGTTTTACGATCCAGCTGATAGTTGAACAGCACTGAAAAGCGCGCCAGGGTTTTGCGGAGGTCTTCCTTTTGTTTCCATTGATTGGGGGCATTAAGATTCAGTGTTTCCCCGAATTTATTGAGGCTGGTACGCACAAATTCGTTACTGGGGGTAAAAACCCGAACGTAGGTAGCCCTGTCGGGGGTAGGAGCTAACTCAAATTCGTCCAGCTCCTTAAGCCCGTTGCCATTATAATCAGTGTGGGTATAGGTTCCCGTACCCGGGGGAACTTCCACATAACTGAAATTTCTGCGGGGCTCCGTACCCGCTCCGGATTCGTAAAAGGTGGTGCTGGTTATGGCGTTACCCCAAAAACGCTGGGTATAGTTGGCCCGGCTGGTAACCGTGCGCTCCAGGCTCCTTTCTTCGGGTATAAAAACCTTGAGGTTCCTCACGTTGCCAAATACATCCAGGCGGCTGTTGAAGTTGGTGACCAGGGAGGAGCGCAAACCGTACGTATTCACCACCGAAAAATTCCGGAAACGGCCGTCCACGGCCGTATCATCAAAACGCTGCAGGTAAAAGATTTCTGCAAAGCTCTCGGAAGTATCACCAATACCCGTAAAAAGCTCGTATTCAATAAAGCGGTAACTGCTGGTCCTTAAGGTATCTGTGCCATCGGCTACCCTCCGGTTCAGCTCACCGTAGGAACGGACACCCAGCCAATAATTACGCGTCAGATAATGTGTGAAGTCCAGGTTTTCGCGGAGAAAGTCAGAACTGCCCAGGCTATCATTGGAAGTTAACCAGGAGGCCTGGAAGTTTCCGAGGTTGCGCGAGTTCTTCAACTGGCCTGAAACCGTATTGCGCCAGGCCTGGAAACCATCGAAGGAGAGCCGGTCAATGGCATAGGCTACCCTGGCGCTATCACTTTTTACGCCCATGGTAGCTCCCCCCAACTGCACAGCACCGTTAAAATTGAGCGGCAGGTTCCAGTCCCGTGCAAATTCTACGTTGCGGATTCGCTCGATAGTGCGGAAGTTTTGTTGGTTGAATTCATAACGAAGATTGGAAAACCATTGAACCTCACCCAGCTCCCCCTCAATATCGTAGGCCAGCTTTCCCGCTCCGCCAATATCATTGCCTTCATCCAGGTTTGAAAAGAGGTTAATGTCATTTTTACTGGCCGCCAGATCCACCCGTAGTTTTTGGTTTTCACCGATAAGGGCTTCCGTTTCTGCCGTAAGTATTTGTAATTGGTTGGGGGCAGTTAACTGTTTGACCGGTTCGTAGGAACCCTGGGGAATACCGTTTACGGGGGGCACCCACCTGAAAACCCTGCCGTTGGCGTTGTTTTGGGCCGGAATATAGTTTCCCTGGTTATTGCCCACAAAGGTGAAACCCGCCTGGTAGAGGATAAGGTTGCTATCCACCGAGTACACCAATACCGAGTCAAAACCCAGGGAGTCGGTTAAGCGATACAGAACAATGTCGTCTTGAAAGTCTGAAGGTTGTATGGTGCTAACGAGAGCATCATTGAGGTTATCCCCCACATTACTCAAAATTTGTTTTTCACCATCACTGAGCTCTTGTGTCAGGGGTTGGTTCTTACTGTCTTGCTCGGTATAAAATTGTATGCTGGTCTTCACCCGGTCGCTTTCAAAACCGGTACTTCCGAAAGCTACCGAACGCAGGAAATTCTGTTCGGTGTACTGAAACTCTATCACTATGCGGCTTTCCTTGGTAATAGGGCGCAAGGTGGTAAAGGTGATCTCTCCCGCATTGTAATCCATTACATAATCGTTTTGTTGCCCGCGTTTCATCAGCACCCCGTTAATGTACACCCGTTCTGAGCCGGAAATAATAATCACGAAGCGCTCACCATTGGCACCGGTAAGTTTGTAAGGCCCCTGGTTTCCTTCCTGGGCCTGAAAACGGTTACGGGCAAATTTTCCACGTGCTATACCCCCCTGGGCAACGATGGGGATCTGGCTATCACCGGCCTTCACTTTGGTGAAAACCCCGGCCCCGCTGATACGTTTGTCAAACTGAAGAAAATGATTTTGGGTGGAGGTCATATTGTAATCTCCCGCCCTTAGCAGGCCAAAGTCAGGGTTCTCCAGCTCTATATATACGCGGTCAAACTCACGCAATTGCTGCGTATAACCGTCCGATTGAACCGGGATATTGTTATCGGTAATGGTAGCCCTGATCTCGGTATTGTTTCCCAGCATTCCCGCCAGTTGAAGGTTAAGAGAGCTGTTGAGTACGGCATCCTGGTTATTACCAACCGAAATACTGCGACTGATACTGCCTTTGGAGTTGAGGCCGTCAAAGGGCTTAAAGGCGGTTTTTTCACCACTCTCGTACAACCTGGGGTTACGGATATTGGTAATTTCCGGGATAATCAGGCTGGTATCCTTATGCCGGAAACTTTGGTTGAGGTCGAGGTCCAGAAAACGGTAAGTGAGTACCAGAGTATCCTCCAGCGGTTCGGGAAAGCTTAGAAAACGGTAGGTTTTCCCACTAATACGATATACATAAGGCTGCTCCTCGCCCCTGGTGTTCAAGAGCCGCAGGCTGGAAAGCTGGATGGGCAGGCTATCGATTAAAACGCTATCGGTACCGGGTAAAAGAAGTTTTTCCCGGTCAGGACTCCAGGCTTGTTGCGCCCGGCTCCCGTGAGCTACAAGCAGAAAAGCGAGCATGAATATGAAGGGGGTAAACCTCAAATTTGACGGAAAAACTTTCAATATTAGGTACTTCTTTCCACTTTTGTACAAAGTTCAATGGATTAACGGGATTACACCTAAATCGTATAAACAGGTGTTACTTTCGAAGCAATCAACGCATGAAAATCATCTCCTATAACGTAAACGGCATCCGGGCCGCTGCGCGCAAGGGCCTTAACGATTGGATCAAATCTGCCGCGCCCGACCTGATCGGTTTGCAGGAAACCAAAGCACAACCGGACCAGATCGAAACCTCCGGCCTGGAAGCCATGGGTTACCAAAGCTTTTTCCACAGTGCTGAAAAAAAGGGGTACAGTGGCGTGGCTATTCTTACCCGTGTGGCTCCGCAAAATGTGATAATGGGTTGTGGTATCGACTACATTGACCGTGAGGGCCGGGTGATACGGGCAGATTTCGAGGATTTTTCGTTTATCAGTGTGTACTTTCCTTCCGGGAGCAGTGGAGACCACCGGCAGGAGGTGAAAATGCAGTTTCTGACCGATTTCCAGAATTACATCGATGAATTGAAAAAAGATCGTCCCAACCTCATTATCAGCGGGGATTATAACATTTGCCATAAGCCCATTGATATCCATGACCCAGTGCGTAACGCTACTACATCGGGTTTTTTACCGGAGGAAAGGGAATGGGTAAGCGGTTTCATCGATAGCGGCTTTATTGACACTTTCCGGGTGTTTAACGAGCAGCCCCATAACTACAGTTGGTGGAGCTATCGCGCTAATGCCCGCGCCAATAATAAAGGCTGGCGTATCGATTATCACATGGCCTCCGAACCCATGCGAAACAGGCTGCAGAGAGCCGCCATTTTACCACAGGCCATGCACTCGGATCATTGTCCGGTAATGTTGGAAATCAGCGCAGATTATTAACACTGCTCTTTTCTTAACTTTTTAGGCCCAGCGGCTTACAGGGCCTGTGGAGACTCTACTTTAGCGGTAAGCAAAAATTGTATCCATGCCACGTATTGTCGCGTTTATTATCAGCTTTTTTATTCTGAGTTCCTGCGTTTCCAGTAAGGTTCATAAAGACTTGCAAGCCAAATGCAAGGCCATTGAACTGGAAAATACCGACCTACGCAAAAGCAACGAAAGCCTAACAACTGCTTTGCAACAAACCGAATCGGAATTGGAAAAGCTAAAAAAGGAGATGGCTCAAATGAAAAAGGATACGGTTCAGATGGCCTCCAAATACCGTAAGCTTAAGGGTGACTTTGCGGAGCTGAACAAGAGCTACGAGTTCCTCCTGGAAAACAACAACGCTTTGCTGGCCAGCAACCAAAGTGAGAATAAAAAACTGATGGATCGCCTGAACAAGCTGCAGGTGGAATTGCAGGCCAAGGAAGATTCACTGAACACCGAGCAGGACCGCATGGCTTACCTGAGCCAAGAGCTACAGAAGCGCGAAGCGCGGGTGTATGAGCTGGAATCATTAATTGCCCGTAAGGATTCCACCGTGAATTACGTGCGCCAGCGCATAGCCGATGCCTTACTCAACTTTAACGGTAAGGGCCTTACGGTGGAGCAACGCAATGGTAAGGTGTACGTATCGCTCGAAAACAGCTTGCTTTTCGCCAGTGCGAGTTGGACGGTGGACCAGAAAGGAAAAAAGGCCCTGGAGCAATTGGCGGTGGTGCTGGCGGAAAATCCCGATTTGAACGTAATAGTAGAAGGCCATACCGATAATGATGAGTTAAATGGAAAAACGGCCGTTAAGGACAACTGGGACCTATCGGTAATGCGGGCCACGTCCATTGTAAAAATACTGACGGCCAACCCTGGGGTTGATCCTGAAAAGATAACCGCTGCCGGGCGCAGTGAATACGTCCCCTTGGTGCCGAATGACTCACCGGAAGGCAAGGCTAAAAACCGCAGGACGGAAATTATTATTACCCCCGATTTGGGTGAACTGGTGGAGTTGCTGGAAGAGGTGAAATAACTCAGAAGGAAAAGACCAGTCGTATTCCGTAACCGGGATAGCAAAGATTCACGGACGAAGCGGATGATCCTTCCGCAATAGCTACGTTATTATTCATGCTCTACCTCAATCGCAAAAAGTAAAACTTCCATGAATTTGGAGTATGATCTTCAGTTCTTTGTGGTCTCTGATCTCACCGTTTTGATGCCTCGGTTCATTTTTCTTCAAGAAGCTACAAAACAAGGGCTATTGCTGTCAGGTATTAAAAGCTATGTGTGCCTTTAAAATAGCTAAGCTTATCGAATTCCTACGTGTTAATAAGCTTTTTCTTACTATAATTGATATTGGAAACTCACATAATTACTATTAAAGCCAATGCGTAATAACGAAAGGCTCCGATTAAAGGAGTTGAAGGAATTGGATATTTTGGACACCTTGCCCGAGAAAGAATTCGATGATATCACACAACTTGCCGCTGCCATTTGTGATATGCCTATTGCACTTGTTTCGCTTATCGATGATAAAAGGCAATGGTTTAAGTCAAAGGTAGGTTTGGATGTAAATGAAACACCACGTTCTCAGGCTTTTTGTAATCATGCCATCCAAAAGCCGGATGAGTCTTTTATCGTTGAAGATCCGCTACAGGATGAACGGTTCAGGGACAATCCTTTGGTTACCGGAGATCCTAACATCCGGTTTTATGCGGGATATCCTATTAAAACCGATAAAGGGCAAGCTTTAGGAACCTTATGTGTTATTGATAATCAGCAAAGAAAACTTAGCCCTGAGCAAAACCGCGCTTTACAGGTGTTAGCGGATAAGACCTCCGAACTACTTAATATGAGAAAGCAGGTTAGTACTCAGAAGCGAGAGGTGGAACGCAGTGCAAAGCGACTAAAGAAGTTGACGGACCAGGCCCCGGGTGCCTTTTATCAATTTGAAATCGATCCGTTGGGAGCCATGTCTTTTTCATTTGTAAGTGATGGCATTAGCCGGATACACCCCGAATTATCCCCTGAGATTTTATACGAGGATGTTGAAAAGGGTTTCTCGGTAATTCACTCTTTGGATATACAGAGGGTGCGGGAAAGTATAGCCTATTCTTATAAAACCCTTGAAAACTGGGAGGTTGATTACCGTGTTTTAATGGAGGATGGACATGTAAGATGGCACAGTGCCAGGGCCCGGCCTGAAAAACTGGAAGATGGTACGGTAATATGGTATGGAACCTTTCAGGACGTAACTGAACAAAAAAGTTACGAGGAAGACCTTCGTCAGATATCATTTTCTATTTCCCATGTAATGCGAAGGCCAACGGCATCTCTGTTGGGCCTGATACAAATTATGGAGGAGGAAGTGACCAATGGTAAGGAGATAAAACAATATTTAAAGCATTTGCGTACGGTTAGCGAGGAAATGGACGACTACCTGAGGCAGCTTAATGATTTTTACGAACGTAAAAAAAACGGATCTCCGGAGTCTGTTAAAGACGAGTTTTTCAATGAAAAGCGGACTTGAACTTTAATTAGTAAATGTCACTTTGTTTATGGGTGAGAAAACCTCTGAGAATGAATTTTTGATTAACCAAAGAGGTGTTCAAATACCTCTTCAATCTTTCCGCATTGTATTACTTTAATGCCGTGCTGCCCGGACTTTACCTTGTTGTGGGAGCTCAGTAAAATTTCCTCCATTCCCATCTTTTCCGCTTCACTAATGCGTTGCTCAATGCGTGATACCGGTCGTATTTCACCGGACAAGCCCACCTCGGCCGCAAAGCAGGTTTTGGAGTACAAGGGCATATCCTCGTTAGAGGATAAAATAGAAGCCACCACCGCCAGGTCAATGGCCGGATCGTCCACCCGGATGCCCCCGGTAATGTTCAAAAACACATCCTTGGCACCCAGGCGAAAGCCGCAGCGTTTTTCCAAAACGGCTAAAAGCATGTTCAGCCTGCGGGTGTCAAAACCAGTGGTGCTGCGTTGTGGAGTGCCGTACACCGCTGAGCTTACCAGGGCCTGTATTTCAATGAGCATAGGGCGTATGCCTTCCAGGGTAGAAGCTATGGCATTACCGCTTAAATCACTATCCCTTTTGGATAATAGTATATCGGAGGGGTTGCTGATTTCGCGCAGGCCACTGCCCTGCATTTCGTAAATGCCGATTTCGGCCGTGGAGCCAAAGCGGTTTTTATGCGCCCGTAAAATGCGGTAAATATGGTGGCGGTCGCCTTCAAACTGCAAAACCGTGTCCACCATGTGCTCCAGTATTTTAGGACCCGCCAACTGGCCATCCTTGGTAATATGGCCAATGAGGATAAGCGGGGTGGCGGTTTCCTTGGCAAACTGTATCATTTCCGAAGCGCACTGGCGAATTTGTGAAACCGAGCCGGGGGCTGAGTCCAGCAATTCTGAGTGCAGGGTTTGTACCGAATCCAGGATTACAAAATCAGGTTCAGTGAGGGCAATTTGCTGAAAAATTTCCTGGGTTTTGGTAGCGGTAAGCAGGTAGCAATCTTCGTTCTTAATACCGATGCGTTCGGCCCTCAACCTCACTTGTTGTTCACTTTCCTCACCGGAAACGTAGAGGCATTTTAAGGGGAGGTGCAGGGCCACTTGTAACATTAAAGTGGATTTTCCGATACCCGGTTCACCACCTACCAGGGTTACCGATCCGGGTACCACACCACCTCCCAGTACGCGGTCCAATTCATTATCGGTGGTACCGAAACGTTGGGTTTCATCCGTTTGTAAAGTATTAATGCGATGGGCTTTAGCCGCTTTAAGCGGATTGGAGGATGCCGGATTTTGCCAGGGAGTTTTGGTGCTGGTGGTGGAAACCACTTCTTCTACAATCGTATTCCACGCATGGCATTTACTGCACTGGCCCATCCACTTGCTGTGTTGGGCTCCGCAGTTCTGGCAAAAAAAGGAAGTTTTGGTTTTAGCCATTGATGTTTAGCTCCGTAAGGTTCTGCGCTTTGCGCCTTCTCCGGATACGATACATAACACCCATGGCCACAAAACCAGCGATCAGCGTCATTACCGTTTGCCCGGTATGCACTAAAGTAGCAAAACTGAGCGCATCGGCTTTGGCGATACCGATAATTCCCATGCCCACCATCGCGAAATAATGAAAAGTACCAATGCCACCGGGTGATGGAGCCAATATCCCCAAGGCTCCTACAATTACTACGAAAAGACCACTCGAGGGGTCAATACCACTGGTGCTGGGAAGTGCAAATACCACGATGTAACTCATCCAGAAATACATGTTCCAGATGAATAAGGTGTGCAGTATAAACGGCACTTTATGTTCGATACGTTTAAAGGATTTTAAGCCGTCTTTTATACCCAGCCAAAAATCCTTCACCTTGCCATATACCGGGTGTTCCCTGAATCTTCCCCTGAAAAAATAAAAAACTAATAAGCCTCCGAAAACAACTATGGCCAGGGTTAATTTCCACCATAGGCCGGAATCTTGATCCTGCCCCACGTCAGCGTTCATGGTGGTTTTAAAAAACGCCATAATGTTATCGTATTCGAGAACCAGGGTGAGCATAGCCAGGGAGGCCATCATAATAAGGTCGATGATGCGTTCCACGATAACCGTCCCGAAAAGGCGGTTTACCGGAATTTTGTCCATTTGGTTGAGGGAGGTGCATCTTGCCAACTCTCCGGCTCGCGGTATCAGTGCATTGGTAAAGTAACCCAGTGATATGGCGTGTATGGAGTGCCAGGTGTTGACTTTAAAGCCCATAGGCTCAATCAGGTACCGCCAGCGCATACCCCGGCTTACGAAGGCCAGGTAACCCATAACCATGCCTGCAATTACGTATTCATACCGGGCACGTTGTAAATCACCCATCAGCTTTTCAAACTCGGTATTGCGAAAAGCCATGTAGAATAAAGTGCCACCTACGCCTAAAAAAACGAGGTACTTCAATATACTTTTAACCCTGCTGCTCAAGATTAATTCAGGCTATTGGAAGTTTCTTCGGGAAAAATAATGGTAGGCTTAAAGGTTTTTGCCTCCTTAAAATCCATGGTAGCGTAAGAGATAACAATAACAATATCGCCTGGCTGTACCTTGCGGGCAGCCGGTCCGTTCATCGTAATTTCACCACTTCCACGGGGGCCGGTAATCACATAAGTGTCCAACCGCTCGCCATTGTTCACGTTTACAATGGAAACCTTTTCTCCCTCGATGATTTGCGCTGCATCCATCAGGTCTTCATCAATGGTAATACTACCGATGTAATTCAGGTCTGCACCTGTAATTTTTACGCGGTGTATCTTGGACTTCAGTACCTCAATTTGCATGCGGCAAAAGTACTTTAAAATAATGGAACATTATCGATCAAACGAACCTCACCCATGTAGGCTGCAATGAAGAGGCGGGCACCCTTTTTCTGGCTCCACTCTTCAAGGGGTTCAAGGCTTTCCGGGTCAGACACCAGTGCGTATTCCAGCTTTAAATTGCTTTTTTCAAAGCGGGCTTTCAGAGCCTCTTGTAGCTGCCGGGGGTTAAAGTCACGATAATTTTTTTGAGCCCATTGCAGGGCTTTGTGAATAAAACCGGCCTCCTCTTTTTGCTGTAAAGACATCAATTCATTGCGGCTGCTTAAAGCCAGGCCTCCCGGGCCTCTTTCTACCGGGTGGCTCACTATTTCCACGTTCAGTTTATGGAGTTGAGTCATGTGCCGGATGATCTGTAACTGCTGATAATCCTTTTCGCCAAAGTAAGCCCGGGTAGGTTTAACAATGTTAAAAAAGCGTTTTACCACGGTAACTACGCCCTGAAAATGACCCGGCCTGAACTGACCTTCCATGTGTCGGTCCAAGCCGTTAAGATCGATTTCTTCGCTTTGAGTACCATTGGGGTAAATTTCTTTTACCGGGGGTAAAAACACCACATCGGTTTGCGCCTCCCGCAAGAGCTTTAGGTCAACCTCCGGAACCCTTGGATACTTTTGAAGATCCGCGGCATTATTGAACTGTGTAGGATTTACAAAAATGCTGACTACTACCAGGTCATTTTCCCTCAAGGCGTGTTTAACCAATGACAGATGACCCCTGTGAAGGGCTCCCATGGTGGGTACAAAACCGACCGAATGATTTTGTTTTTTTTGGTTTTCTATAAAGGAAGTAAGTAATCCTGCCCTTTCAAATACTTGCATCAGAAGGCCTTTATGCGGTCCAAAGCTAGGACTATATGTTGAATCTTTGTTAAAAAATGAGTATTTTTGCTGCTCTTTTGTAGAAAGTAAAAATGTTCTGATGGATTCAAAAAGGATACTCTACGTGAGTCAAGAGATTCACCCTTATTTACCCGAAAACGAAATTTCAAAAGCCTCTCTGGACCTCCCCAAAAAGATGAATGATATGGGGCATGAGGTGCGCGTGTTCATGCCGCGTTATGGTCTTATAAATGAAAGAAGGCACCAGTTGCACGAGGTGATCCGCCTGAGTGGAATCAATATCATCGTGAATGATATGGACCAACCCCTCATTATTAAAGTGGCTTCAGTTCCTTCCGCTCGTATGCAGGTATATTTTATCGATAACGAGGAGTTCTTTAAGCGTAAGGCTACCTTCTATAATGAGAGCGGGCAGTTTTTTAATGACAATGACCAGCGCGCCATCTTCTTTTGCCGCGGGGTAATTGAAACGGTTAAAAAACTGGGATGGGCACCTGATATTATTCACTGCCACGGTTGGTTGGCCAGTTTTATGCCCCTTTATTTGCGTAAGTTCCACTATGATGATCCGATGTTTGCAGAAAGCAAACTGGTATTTTCCGTATATACTGGTAAAGAGCAGGAAGTGCCGGCTACGCTTACTGAAAACCTGAGTTTTGACGGTATTAACGGTGAGGACTTGAGCCGCTATGAAAATCCTACCATCGAGAGCCTGAACCGTGCTGCACTGGCTTACAGCGATGCTGCGGTTATTGCCAGCTCCGATGCTGACCGTGAAACAAAAGATTTTGCGGTGGCCAACGTTAGTAATACCGTTGACATTACCGGTGATGAAAACCCGGCTACCAAAGTGGCGGAGCTCTATGAGCAAATTGCCATGGAGGAATCAGTAGCGTAAGCTTAACCTTTTTATGAAGATATTGAAGACGAAATTTTTGATGAAGAGAGCCATTATTTTAATGGCTCCTTTTCTTTTTATAGCCTGTGAAAAAGACAACGGGGAAATAGGTCTGCAGCAGGTTATCGATGGTTTGGCCGGTCTTAACGATACCAGTCTGGAGGTGGTTTCCTATACCCAAAGGGTGGATAGTGTTCTGGTGGCCGTAGATTACCTGAACCAGATACGCCTGGGTGGCTATTTAGGTGCGCGATTGGCGGGTGCCAGGGTTGATCCTGATTTCGGGCGCGCTGAGGCGGGCATTGTTAGCCAGATGATATTTAACCAGGTGAACCCGGACTTTGGAGCTAACCCGGTGATGGATTCAGTAAAATTATTCCTGAATTACGCCAACTATTACGGTGATACTACCAAAAGCATGAGCCTGGAAGTATATGAGCTTACTGAGGGTATTAACCGTGATTCCTCCTATTACTCCAGCTATCAGCCGGTAACCGGACTTAAAATAGGAGAGAAACTGAATTTTATGCCGCGTCCTGAAACCCCTATAACCATCGAAGATTCCATCGAAATAACTCCTACTTTGATTATAGATATGGATGCTTCGTACTTCCAGTCGCGTTTTGCGGATGTAGGCAACGGTGCTTTTGCCAGTTTTGCCAGCAATGAAGATCTGGTGGATTACTTTAAGGGAATTCATGTAAAAGCCGCCTCCGAAGATGGGTCTATTCTTTACTTCAGCCTGATCAATCCCAACTCCAGGTTGGTGATGTATTACCACAATGATACCGATACGGCCCAGGTGCTGTTAACCTTTGCACAAGACCGTTCAACCGTACCGATCAGTTTTAGCATTTATTCGCAGGATTACACGACCTACCCCACGGTATTCAATCTCTCAGCCCAGGATACGGTAAACGGTGAAATGACTACCTATGTGCAAAGTATGGGAGGTGTGGCCACTGTTTTAAAATTTCCTGATTTTGAAAGCCTTCGTACCCAGGAGGGGCTGATAATTAACCGGGCTTTTATTGAAATTCCTACCGGTGCTTCAGACCCTTCGCCCTCCGCAAATCTTGAAATTCGTGAAATGACTTCCAGTGGCCCCGGGCTATTGATAGACGACTTTGCTTTTGGCCAGGGTTTGGCGGATGGTAAGTTAAGAGAAGGTGAACAGGGTGCAAACAAATATGTGTTTGAGATTACCCAACACTTGTTTGGAGCTATAAACCAAGGCAAAAGCCCTAATTTAGCCGTGGTTCCCGTTAATAAGGGTACCACTGCGAATCAAACCACGCTCAAAGGAGGTAGTGACCCTTCAGAGCCGGTAAAACTGGTTATTTATTATACAAAATTGTAATCCTTTATGTGCGGAATAGTTGGTTACCTGGGTGAGCGTAATGCTGTTCCCGTTATTATTAACGGTTTAAAAAGATTGGAATACCGTGGCTACGACAGTGCCGGGATATCCATCATCAACGATAAGGGCCTGCAAATGGCCAAGTGCAAGGGAAAAGTAACAGACCTTGAAAATAAGATCAACGGAAGTTTTAGCGAAGGTAAAATGGGTATTGGCCATACCCGCTGGGCTACCCACGGGGTGCCCAATGATGTGAATGCCCACCCTCATACTTCCAACTCAGGTGAGTTGATATTGATCCATAACGGGATTATTGAAAACTATTCATCCGTTAAAGAAGCCCTTCTTTCACGTGGATTTTCCTTTGAGAGTGAAACCGATACCGAGGTACTGGTTAACCTTATTGAAGACATTAAAAGGAAAGAAGATTTAACCCTCGAAAAAGCCGTCCGTTCCGCTCTTAACCAGGTAATCGGGGCTTATGCCATAGCCGTTTTCAGCGTAAATAATCCTGATCAGATTGTAGTGGCGAAAAAAGGAAGCCCGCTGGTGGTAGGTATCGGTGACAACGAATTCTTTATTGCCAGTGATGCCACTCCTTTTCTGGAATACACTAAAAGGGCGGTGTACCTGGAGGATGATGAAATGGCGGTGATCAATAAAGGGGGTGAACTAAAAGTTCGTTCTATAAAAAGTAATAAGGCCGTTGCCCCTTACGTGCATCAGCTTAAAATGGACCTGGAATCCATTGAAAAAGGTGGATATCCGCACTTTATGCTCAAGGAAATTTATGAGCAATCCAAGTCTATTCAAGATACCCTAAGAGGCCGACTGTTGGCTGAGAAGGGGATGATTAAAATGAGCGGTGTTTTTGATTATCACGATAAATTGTTGAATGCCGATCGGTTTATTATTGTAGGCTGCGGAACCTCATGGCATGCCGGTTTGGTGGCGGAATATATATTTGAAGACCTGGCGCGGGTACCGGTGGAAGTAGAGTACGCTTCCGAATTCCGTTACCGCAATCCTATTATTACAGAAAAAGACGTGGTAATTGCCATCAGCCAGTCGGGTGAAACGGCTGATACACTGGCGGCTGTAAAGCTGGCTAAGGAGAAGGGAGCTACCATCTTCGGAATTTGCAATGTAGTGGGTTCTTCCATAGCGCGTGAAACCCATGCCGGGGCTTACACTCATGCCGGTCCTGAAATAGGGGTGGCTTCTACTAAAGCCTTTACGGCACAGGTAGCTGTACTTTCTTTAATGGCCCTGGATATCGCCAATAATAAAGGGCTGCTGAGCAAAACACAGTTCAGGCAATACCTCAGTGAGCTGGATGCTGTTCCGGCCAAAATTGAAAAAATGCTGGAGAGTGATGCTCAAACCCGCCATATTTCTGAATTGTATAAGGATGCCCGTAACTTCCTTTACCTGGGCAGGGGGTATAATTTCCCGGTGGCCCTTGAAGGAGCACTAAAGCTTAAGGAGATCAGTTACATCCATGCCGAGGGTTATCCCGCGGCTGAAATGAAGCATGGCCCCATCGCTCTCATAGATGAAAATATGCCGGTAGTGGTAATTGCCCCGAAAAGCGGTCAATACGAAAAGATTGTTAGCAATATACAAGAGGTAAAAGCCCGTAATGGTAAGGTAATAGCCATTGTGAATAACGGTGACTCGGAAATTGCAAAAATGGCCGATCACGTTATAGAGGTGGAAGATACTATGGAGGTGTTTTCACCGCTGATGACCACCATACCTTTACAATTATTATCGTACCACATTGCCGTAATGCGCGGGTGTAATGTGGATCAGCCGCGTAACCTGGCCAAATCCGTAACGGTGGAATAAAACCAAAAGAGAAGATAAAATCACGAAGCCTTCGTAGCAATATGAAGGCTTTTTTATTGACCGTTGAATTGGGTCATGGTCAACTGAGGCCCGGCTAATACAAAACTTTCTATAGCTTCAGTAGCCAGTTGAATACGGGGGCTGAGGGCTTCCTTTTGTTCAGGTGACCATTCCCCCAAAACATAATCCACTTGCATACCCTTGGGGTAATCATTTCCAATACCGAAACGAAGCCGTGCATAATCCTGCCGCCCCAATACCTGATTAATGCTTTTCAGTCCATTGTGTCCACCATCGCTTCCCTTGGTTTTCAGGCGTAAAGCTCCGAAAGGCAAGGCAATTTCATCAACAATAACAAGGGTATGGTGCAAGGGTATTTTTTCTTCCTGTAGCCAGTAATTAACGGCCTTGCCGCTAAGGTTCATATAGGTGGTGGGTTTGATCAGGTGTATCTGTCTCCCCTTCAGGCTGTAGGAAGTATGGTCGGCATAACGGCCGGGCGCAAAGGAAATATTGGATGCCCTGGCCAGGGCATCCAATATCTTGAATCCTATATTATGACGCGTTTCTGAATACTCTGCCCCGATATTGCCTAGTCCGACTATCAGGTATTTCTTCAAAACCGGAATTATTAAGCTTCAGCAGTAGTTTCTTCACCACCTTCGGCAGCGGCACCTTCAGTAGTGCCTTCTTCACCACCTTCTTCCTCTTCGTCTTCTTCCAGATCTTCAACCGCGTTACGGGCGTTCTGGATGGTCAAAATTACACGTTGAGGTTCATGGTCAATCTCAAAGCCATCGGTATTTACCTCGTTTACACGAACAGCCTGACCGATACGTAGTTTTTCAATGTTGATGTCCAGCTTTCCGGGAAGGTTTTCCTCGGTAGCCTTTACGCGTAATTTGCGCAGGTTTACCTTCAAACGGCCACCGTTACGAACACCACGGGCATTACCGATAAGGTTAATAGGTACCTCAATGGTTACCGGTACACCAGGCTGAAACTGGTAAAAATCTACGTGCTCCACCTCATCCGTTACGGGGTGGTACTGTACGTCACGAATAACGGCTTTAGTGCTGCCATCCGCAAGCTTGATCTCTACCGTATGTGCCTCCGCTGTAAAAAGCAAGTCTTTAAAGCTGGTTTCAGGTGTGTAGAAGTGTACGTTTTCATCACCACCGTATATCACACAGGGTACATTACCTTCCCTGCGAAGCTGTTTCGCAGATTTGGAACCCAGTTCCTCGCGCTTAGTCCCTTCTATGGTTACGACTTTCATTGTAAATTCGGGTTTATATTACTCTAAAAAATGGGAACTGATCGACTCATGATGATGAACCTTTTTCATCACATCGGCAAACAGTTCTGCAATGGATATTACATTTATTTTATCGGGTAAACTGGTGTGCGGGATGGTATCCGTAATAACCAGTTCATCTAATTTTGATTTTTCAATTCTTTCCAGGGCTTTGCCGGATAAAACTCCGTGGGTGCAATAAGCCCGTACACTTTTTGCCCCTTTTTGAATCAACATATCGGCCGCCTTGGTGAGGGTTCCGGCCGTGTCGATCATGTCATCGATAAGGATTACATTACGGTTGTTAACGTTACCGATAACGGTCATTTTATCGATTATATTAGCCTTTTTGCGCTGTTTGTAGCAAATAACTACCTCGCTTTCCAGCCACTTGGCGTAGTTGTTGGCCCTTTTAGAACCACCCATGTCGGGTGAAGCTATGGTGAGGTCGGGCATTTGCAACTTTTTAATGTGGGGCACAAACATGGCCGAAGCAAAAACGTGATCTACCGGAACCTCAAAGAAACCTTGAATTTGATCTGCGTGAAGGTCCATAGTCATAATACGAGTAGCACCGGCAGCGGTAAGCAGATTGGCCACCATTTTGGCACCTATGGGTACTCTTGGCTTATCCTTTCTATCCTGGCGGGCCCATCCGAAATAAGGCATAACGGCAGTAATGTGTTTGGCCGAAGCACGCTTGGCGGCATCGCACATCATCAGCATTTCCATAAGGTTTTCGGTGGGGGGCATGGTAGAACCAATCAGGAACACACGACCACCACGAACCGTCTCCTCAAAAGAGGGTTGAAATTCGCCATCGCTAAACTCGGTGATTTCCACTTTTCCTACCGGCTGGCCGTAGGCTTGCGCTATTTTAGCTGCCAGGTGGGCCGAGGTTCGGCAAGCAAATATTTTGGCTGTTGGTACCAAGTGCTTAATCCTTTGGAATTGATTGTTTTAAATGCCCTCAAAAAAGGGCTGCAAATGTAAATAATTATTCGTGAAAGAAAGAAAAATTCCCCTTTCAATGTTAAAAATAGCCGGCCCTGTTTTGGAATTATTGTTTCAGATTGTCTAATTTTGCCGACTGTTTTGAAAGTTGGACTATAGAGGCATCTTACTTAAGTGCTTCAAACCTCCGACCTTAAGACAATAAATGAAGCCCAGGTGGCGGAACCTGCCTGTCGGCAGACAAGTTGGTAGACCTGCCTACCGTCAGGCAGGCGCGTTGGTCTCGGTGACGGTTGTTAAAAAATATTGAAGTTATGCCCAGGTGGCGGAATTGGTAGACGCGTTGGTCTCAAACACCAATATCTTCGGATGTGCCGGTTCGAGCCCGGCCCTGGGTACAACAGAAGCCTCAGCAATTAAGCTGGGGCTTTGTTTTTTTGTGAATATCGTTTTGAGATAGCCGGGCAAGAAGTTTATCCCGAGCGCAGCCGCGGGAAGCCCGGCCCTGGGTACAACAGAAGCCTCAGCAATTAAGCTGGGGCTTTGTTTTTTTGTGAATATCGTTTTGAGATAGCCGGGCAAGAAGTTTATCCCGAGCGCAGCCGCGGGAAGCCCGGCCCTGGGTACAACAGAAGCCTCAGCAATTAAGCTGGGGCTTTGTTTTTTTGTGAATATCGTTTTAAGACAGCCGTATGGAGGAAGAGCGCCCAAAGCTGCGGGTCTGCTCCAAATCCAGAGGAATGGATTAAAGCGTTAATCTATTTTTCCTGGTGACGCCTTAATATACCTGCGTTCCACGTAAAAGGTGGCAAATGGCAGGAGTGAAGCCAGCAATATGAAAAGTGAGGGTCCGGTACCAGGCTTATGGCGGTAAATAAACACCAGGGCGCAGATGCCGTAGATGATAAACAAAAGGCCGTGCAACATACCTACGATGTAATTGGGCTGTGCAATTTCATAGATGTACTTCAACGGCATGGTTATTCCGAATAGGAGATAACTGATGCCCTCAGCAATGGCAATAACCTTAAAAAAATTGAGAAAAGACATAAGCTTCGGTAGGGAGTTATTTTGCCGGGCAAAGTTAAGGTCTGCACTATTAAGCAGGGTCTTAATGTCGCACGTATTAATTTGCGGATATTTGAAAACTTTTTTGGACCGTTCCCCAATTCATGGATAAACAACGTAAATACGATATTGCCTACCTTAGAATGGCCTGTGAATGGGCAAAACTTTCCTATTGCAAGCGCAGGCAGGTTGGAGCTTTAATTGTGAAGGATCGCATGATTATTTCGGATGGGTATAATGGTACCCCCAGTGGTTTTGAGAATATTTGCGAGGACGAGGAGGGGCTCACCAAATGGTACGTATTGCACGCTGAGGCCAACGCTATATTAAAGGTGGCGGGGAGTACCCATAGTTGCTGGGGTGCCACACTTTACCTTACCATGTCTCCTTGTAAAGATTGCAGTAAACTGATCCACCAGGCCGGAATAAAACGTTTGGTGTACATTCAGGGTTATAAAGACGACAGCGGTTTGAGATTTTTAGAAAAAGCCGGTGTTGATATACAACAGATCACGGATTTAGGCAGTGAAGAATAAACTGGTATTACCCATACTTATAGGTTTGGCAGCTACCCTTGGCTTGTTGATAGGGATGTTTATGAACTACCCTTCACGCCAGTTTACGCTGGCCCAGGATGAAACGGGTGAGCGTGAGCAGAAAATTCGGCAGATTATCGACTACATTGACTTTGAGTATGTGGATGATGTAAATACCGATAGCCTGTTGGACATAACCATCACAGACCTTTTGCGCAGGCTTGACCCCCACTCAACTTACATTCCGCTGGATGAAGTAGCAGCCAACGAAGAAAATATAAAGGGCAGTTTCGAGGGGATCGGTATTGAGTTTCGCATTTTCAGGGATACCCTTACCGTAATTACCGTTTTGGAAAACGGTCCTTCGGATAGAGCCGGACTGAAGGCAGGTAACCGTATTCTTTTTGCGGATGGAGAGGCCCTTTTTGGTAGCGAAGTGACCAATCAAAAAGTTATTGAACGCCTTAAGGGCGAGGCGGGAAGTAAGGTCAAACTGGATCTTTACGAACCTCAATCGGGGCGTAGTTTTTCAAAAATTGTAAAAAGGGGTGAGGTACCACTTAAAAGTGTACAGGCCGCTTTTATGTTAAACGATGAAACGGGTTACATTAAGCTCATTCGCTTTGCTGAAACCAGCGACCGTGAGGTGGAGGAGGCCATCCGCAAGCTAAAGGCCAAAGGGGTTCATCAGCTGGTTCTCGACCTGCGCGATAATCCGGGTGGACTTTTAGGGGCAGCGCGTGATATAGCCGATAACTTTTTGGGAAAGAATAAAATGATCGTTTTTACACGCGACCGGGATGAGCGTAAAAACGAGATTTATGCCACCTCGGAGGGTTTGTTTGAAAAAGGAAAGCTGGTAGTACTGATCAACGAGGGCTCGGCATCTGCCAGTGAAATTGTGGCCGGGGCGGTTCAGGATAATGACCGTGGAGTACTGGTGGGTCGCAAATCATTCGGAAAGGGCTTGGTGCAGGAGGAAATACAGTTGAAAGACGGGAGCCGCATGCGGCTCACTACCCAACGCTATTATACACCCACCGGGCGCAGTATTCAAAAGCCATATGGCGATTACGATGAAGCCTTTCTCAAAAAGAATGGTTACCACGATGAGCTGCCGCATCAGGATTCATTACGGCTGAAGGTCAATGAATTTCGCACACCATCCGGTCGAAAGGTATATGGAGGCGGAGGTATTATGCCGGACGTTCAGGTGCCTTTCGATACCTCACGCACGGCTGCCTTGATTTACCACGTATCGTTGGCCACTAACCTGGACAGCAAAGCCTTTTTATATGTGGATGAAAACCGGGGGAAATTAACGGAATGGAATGTAGAGGAGTTTAAGAAAGACTTCACGGTGGATGAAACGGTAATAGAGTTCTTTTTTAATGAACAACGGGATATGGTGGAAAAGCTGGATTCAACCACCTATGATGTGCTCACCGCCCGCATAAAGGCCAGTATAGCTTCCAACCTCTATGGAAACGAAGGGTATATAAAGGTTTACCACTCACACGATCCGATCATACAAGAGGCCCTCCATCAGCTTTCGGGAGAATATCCCTGGCTGATAAAACCATAAAAAAAACCCCGCTAATGCGGGGTTTTGTCATTAATGAGATTACCGATTAGTGAGCGGCTTCCTCAGTGGTAGCGGGCTCGGCCTCTTCGGCTTGCATACCGTCATCCATGTCTTCGGTGGCCTCTTCAACAGACTCACCCATTTCTTCAACACCTTCCTCGATGTCTTCACCTACTTCTTCCACATCCTCTTCCATTTTTTCACCGGCAGAGTCAGGGTTATTGCAGGCAATAGCTCCTACAAAAAGAAGAGCCAATGCAAATAGATTGATTTTTTTCATAACAGAAACTTGGTTGTTTATTGTGAAATTCGCAGCGAATGTAATGATTTTCTCAACGCATACAGAGGCTGAAAATTATTTTAGTTTCTGAAGCAGGGTGCTCATTTCCAAATCTTTGCGTAAAAGCCCCGCCAATTCTTTTATGGGTAACCGCTGTTGTTGCATCGAGTCGCGGAAGCGAACCGTAACCGATTGATCATTTTTAGTGTCGTGATCTACGGTAATGCACAAAGGAGTACCGATGGCATCGTGCCTGCGGTAACGTTTGCCGATAGCGTCTTTTTCATCGTACTGGCAAGGGAAGTCCATTTGCAGGTCGGCCAATATTTCGCGGGCAATTTCCGGTAAGCCATCCTTTTTCAAAAGAGGCAGCACGGCCACTTTAACCGGGGCTAAAGCCGGGGGAATTTGCAATACGGTACGCTCCGAGCCGTCATCCAACTTTTCCTCTTTATAAGCTGCAGAAAGTATGGCAAGGAACATACGGTCCAGTCCGATGGAGGTTTCCACCACGTAGGGTACGTAACTCTCATCGATCTCAGGATCAAAGTATTGCAACTTTTTACCGGAATATTCCTCATGGCGCTTCAGGTCGTAGTCCGTACGGCTATGGATACCTTCCAGTTCCTTAAACCCAAAGGGGAAGTCAAACTCTATATCGGCCGCAGCATTGGCGTAGTGCGCCAGCTTTTCATGATCGTGAAAACGGTAATATTTCTCATCCAGCCCTAGGGCTTTATGCCATTTCAGGCGTTGCTCCTTCCAGTACTCGTACCATTTCATTTCCTCACCGGGGCGCACAAAAAACTGCATTTCCATTTGTTCGAACTCCCGCATGCGGAAGATAAACTGCCGGGCAACAATCTCATTGCGGAAGGCTTTACCGGTTTGCGCAATTCCAAAGGGAACTTTCATGCGTCCGGTTTTTTGCACATTCAGGAAGTTTACGAAAATACCTTGCGCTGTTTCCGGGCGTAGGTACACTTCGCTGGACCCTTCAGCCACGGAACCCATACGGGTGCCGAACATCAGGTTGAACTGCCGTACTTCCGTCCAGTTTTTAGAACCCGAAACCGGGTCGGCAATACCTTTTTCCTCGATCAGAGCTTTTACATCTTCCAGGTCACCCTTATCTAAACTTTGCGCCATGCGCTGTAAAGTAGCATTGGCCTCTTCCAGGTATCCTTTTACCCGTGGGTTGGTCTCACGATACATTTGTTCATCAAAGCTCTCGCCAAAGCGTTTAGCCGCTTTGCTAATTTCCTTGTCAGCTTTCTGGCGTAGCTTTTCAGCGTAATCTTCCAGTAACACATCGGCACGGTAACGCTTCTTAGAGTCCTTGTTGTCAATCAGGGGGTCGTTAAAGGCATCTACGTGGCCGGAGGCCTTCCAGGTGGTGGGGTGCATAAAAATAGCGGCATCAATACCTACGATATTCTCGTGCATCTGCACCATGGCTTTCCACCAGTAGTCGCGGATATTTTTCTTGAGCTCGGCCCCGTTTTGCCCGTAGTCGTAAATGGCGGCCATGCCATCGTAAATTTCACTCGAAGGGAAGATGAATCCGTATTCCTTGGCGTGGGCTATTACCTTTTTAAAGAGATCGTCCTGGTTCATGGGCGCAAAAGTAAACAGATTGCTTACTTGGTAAAACATCAATGACGTTAAGAATGAACCAGCATTGTAATTGGTGAAAAATTAAGGGTTCTCCGCAAACAACATCATCATTACTTATGGAGGCCGTTTCAACGGTATTTCAGCAGAGGCAAAGCATTAAGATGGACCTGCCAACTGCAATTTTGACCGGCTATTTAACAATATACTCATCGTAAAAACCAAAAAAACCAGCACCACCTGAAACGTTGTTGGGTGTGATGGGCGGAGGGGTACCATCAACCACGGGGTTAAATACCTCTTCCCTTTTGAGGTAGTTGAAAATCTCTTCACTCATAAGGGTGAATTTGTGCGAGATAGCCCGGTCCGAGCGGAAGGTTAAGGTTGTGTTCGACCGGCCTGGTAACGTAAAGAAAGGTGAGGCTTTAAGATAATCATCCAACTCAACCGAGGTGAGTGCCGCATCACCATTTGAACTATCCTTTGGATAAGCCTGGTACCGAAGAAAAAGTTTTTCAGCAAGTATATCATCGGAGGTAATACGAATCTCATAAACCAACCGTCCATTGTTATTGGTACTATTGGTTATTTCGAGCAGTAAAGGCTTTGGAATATAGGTTGATGCTGCAAGCTGCACCTGGTTATCCAGCTCCGCATGAATATAAAAGTTAGACCCTCGATTTGTTGCAAGGTCGGAAGTGAAAGCCTGGTCGGAGCCAAGGCTCATAGTATCTCCCTGTGTCTGATTTCGGGATAAGATTACCCGTGCTGTTGTGATAGGGCCTTCCGGTTTACGGGGGTTGGTGAATGTACGAGACAACTCGGCCCGGACAGGTTGCTGAGGTTGCAGTATGCAGTTTAACGTGTACTGAGTTTTATGGTCAGTTTCTGGTGCTTTACTACAGCTTAAAATACTAAATAGTACCAGATATAAGAGTTGCCTTCTCACCATTATTTGAATTTAAATGACCAGTTTATACTCGGAATAAAAACAAAGGGATTGGCACCGATTAAGTTACCATTGGTGTCATAGTCATAGGAAGTATATAAGGGGTTTAGATAAACGTTAAAGAAACTAATGCTGAAAGTGCGGCTACCGTATTTCTTTTGTGCGATAAAGTTTATCACAAGGTCAAGATGGTGAAAAGGTGGTAATTGAGCATTATTTCGTTGGTCAATGTAACCGATAATGCCGCCATTTGAACCGGGGATAGACGGAGCATTAATAAAACTAAGCGGAAACTGGGTATAGTAGCCACTACCATAGGTCCAACTACTGCCTATTTCCACTACTTTATCCAGGGAGTTTCGCTTGAAACGAACAATAAAGTCAGATCTGACCGAATGTTCGTGATTGAATTCAAAATTATACGCACGACCCTCATTGATCAGTGGTGAGTTGCGAATAGAGCGGGACCAAGTATAACTCATCTTAAATTTGAAGATAGACCAGGCATATTTTAAGCCTGTTTCCAGGCCATAGGCAAAACCATTTACAGAGGTAAGGTCACTACCAGGAGTACCGGGAGGAAGAATTTCACCCTCAAGATTATAAGCGGTGGAAGGAGCATTGTAATTTCGCTCAGAAGCCTGACGCAGTTTTCGGTAAAATGCCTGGATTTGAACATCAAAGGAGCCACGACTGAAAATGGCACCGGCAGCCAGTTGATTATTGATTTGTAAAGGAAGATTAGCGCTTGGCATAACCGGAAGGTCAATGGCAGAACCGAAGTTTGCGCTTCGATACCGATGGAAGGTTTGTGAGCTATAATCAAGGGCCAGAAATAAAGCCGTGCTTTTGGAGCAGGTGTAGGTTAGGTTTACACGGGGTAACGCCAAAAGCTCAGTTTTACCGGGATAGGAAACTAAACTTAAACGGCCTCCGGTATTTAAACGAAATGCATTGGTGATTTTCCAGCTAAAGGATAAAAACCCAACCGGGTTATAAACCAATTCACCTTGCGAATTTTGATTATTGTAGGAAGAAAACCCGTTTGCATTTGAAACTTTAATTTCCGGAGAAAAATAGGTGTGTATGTTTATTTCGCCCCCGAAGGTGAACTTGAAATCAGGAGTTAAATTCTTATTCCACAAAGCTTCCCACCCAAGATTTACGATCCTGTATTTATAACGAAAAGTATCCTTATTAACGCTTTCACCAGCCGAATTTTTAAAGGTATAATCCTGGAAAAAACGGTAGTTTGAAGCGAACAGCTTGTGGGTATTGTACCATCCGTTCAGAGGCTGATGTCGATAGGTGAACCCAACTAGCCCGTTATGGACATTAAGCTTTCCGTTTGCCAGGAAATTGTTCACCTGTAAAAAGTCAGAGGAAAAATACCCCAATACCTCTAGTTGACGCGTATCGGACAAACGATGGTGATATTTAAGTATCATATCGTTAAAGCCAGGCGTAAAATCAGCTATCGGCATACCAAGCGCATCCGCGGTGTTAAAGACCAGCCCGGTGGAAGAAAATCGCCCTCCCGCCAATAGTGCTGACGTTCCTTTTTTAACGGGTACGGTAATATGGCCATATACCGAACCTATTCCAAAACCTGCCTCGCCTTGTGTTTTTTGCAACGAAGCCCTTTTTATTACCGCGTTGATATATCCCGCAGCTCCATTGCCATATTGAATTGGGTAGGCCTCCTTATGGAGGCTCAGTTTTTCGGTAGCTCCGGGTGGAATAGCTGATATATATCCATAAATATGGGAAGTATTATAAATGGGAAAGCCATCCAACATTACTCCGTTTTGATATTGATCGCTGCCCCGGATATAGAGGTCTGCGCTGCCGGGCAGCCCTCCCTGAACACCCGGGGTTGATTGCAAAGGTTTCAGGATATCCGGTTCGCCTCCTATTAAGGGCATCTCAGTTACGTCCTTTGAAGTCACACTGGTACTTAAAACTTCTCTTTGCAATAATTGTGCGGCAGCACTTAATTCGCTATCCCAAATCTTTACTTCTGTAAGGGTTAATTTTCGAGGCTTCAGGCTTACTGTGAGCAGGGTATCACGAAGAAGACTTACACTGAAAGAGGTGTCATGAAAAGACACATAGCCCACGTTAATAGTGTAATTCCCCGGCTTTCTTAAAACCATTTGGGCCTGGCCGGTATTATTGGTCGTTATCCATTCGTCATTAATCTGAATACTGGCCAGGGGTAATCCCTGATGTGCATCACTACCAGTAATCAGTAGAGAAAGAGAAATTTCCTGGGCACCCATTTCCAGGCTTAAGGAAATAAAGAGGAGTAGTTTGTAAAAACAAAACTTCATGGGCTTAAAACCGATATCTTACTCCTAAGTTGATATAGGCATTTTGCAAGTAAAAATTTTCTTCTTTTAAAACTCTTCCTTTTATCGGTTCCTGCTGGTCATCACTATACTTATAGTCTCCTTGTCTCGCGGTCAGGTTGTCATAATCCAATATATAATCCCGAACAGTAAAGGATGAAGGAGTAAAAGTATAAGGTAGTTGATACTCCACTCCAATACTGTAGCCAAAATGTTCGCTAAAATATTCCTCCCATTCCAGGCCCAAGGCAAAAGCTACAAAAACACCTGATCTTTCACTCGCGAATTTTTGATACGTGAAATTTGAAGTATCCACTTCCTCTCGGTAAATTTCAATCTGACTGCGCCAGCCCAGGTTTAATGCTAGCAATAAGTTTAGCGCCTCATTCTGATTTTTATATAATGCATCTAAGGCAATACCAGGCATGATATTCCATTCATTCACCTTAAAAGTGCTGCTTCTTGCAATTGCTACTGTACTGCCATCGGGCTGGCCTTGGTTTGTGGTTCCGGTGGCGCTTCCCTCGTTTGAAGTTCTTTGAGAAAAATAAACTTCAAGCCTTGGCTTTAGATAAGGCTTAAATTGATAATCTGTGGAAACACCTACCCGGTAATGGGTGTAGCTGGTATAAAAAGGCTGTTCATAAGAACCCCATGTTGAAACCGGTACGATGCCGTTTGTAGTAGCCTCGCGATTGTAAAACTGTACGCCCAAACCTGACTTAAGCCCAATGGATAGTTTTTGGGCGCTTGCCACACCGACAATTAAGCATAACTGAAGGATATAAAAAGTAAAAATTCTCATGGCATAAAGCATAAAAGCCAGAACTCCTAATTAGGAGTTCTGGCAAGATAATCATCTTAAATATAATTAAAGTACTTGCAGAAGCTTAGTGACAAAGGTACCGTCCGCAAACTGTAAGCGTACGATATAAGACCCTGTACCTGGAAATATGGAGGTAGGGATTTGCACAAAGCTTGATTGAGTATAAATAGGTGCAGCAGAAGTATAGATGTTATTTCCGGACATCTGGTACACATAGATATGCATTGGAAATTTATAATCAGGTTCCGGACAAGCTTCATAGTCCCAACTAACCCGAAAATACTCTTCGTTAAAACCACCTTCACCAGATACATAGATTGGGTTAGGACTTATACTCAGGTTGTCTTCATAACAGCTCATATCTCCCGGATTGTTGTCATCACAAGGGGGAATATTTACAAACTCCAGTGTTTTACAACCTTCATTGGTGATGAAAACGATTTTATAAAATCCATCATCCCAGAAAGACATTGGTGACTGAGCGGAGCTTAAGGTTTGATATAACTGGTAATTGCCATTGGCATCTAACCGGTAAATTTTAACCGTTATTACAGAAGGGTCAGGCAGGTCGTTAAGGTTGCCAATATAAACATCAACGGCTTGTCCGTCACAAAGACTTCCTTCCTTGCTGAAAATGGGAATCCAGAAGTTAGGTATTCCATCACCGCGGTCTCCCCACTGCAAATCCCGACAATTACCGCATTGAAATTCGGAATAAACATGGCCAAAAGGATTATCAATAGAGCCAATGATATTTCCATTAAGTGTAGCCCCTGATGCATAGTTCCACTTAGTAGCCCCCTGCATATTTGTGTTCAAGTTGGCTTTAATTTGATTTTTTATGGCATCCTCACGGCTATTTTGATTAGGCCAGTTGTAATGGACCATGCTACCTCGGGTTAACCATTTTCCTATATTTTCATTGCAACACTCTCCCTCATGAAGATCACTTGGAACCTCCTGCCCGGGAATATAGCCTGCATCCTGAGTAGGTACCTGCCAGTTTAAATAGAAGTTGCTACTAAAGCGAATTTCTCCACGATATTCATTTCCTGAACCGTTAATGTGACCGGCTATGTTGCTGGCATACACAAAAACGCGAGGAATGTTAGCATGGAGTATTGGCTGGTAAGAGATGTCAATAAACTTATCTTCCTGGTGCAGACCTCCATTTTCAACTTCACGATTTACAGTATTAGAGGCACTTTGTAAAAAGTCCACGGAGCTTCCGATTGCAGTGGAATAATCACCATCACCAATGGCAATTACAGCATCATATAGGTTCTCTAGAGCATTTTTTAGTTCACCCCAGTCTATGGAGCGGCTTATAGAAGCCCCCATTTCTATGCTAGCACTCGCTATCTCTTCCATGTTCATAAAGTCGTTGCGATCTACCAGAACATCTCTTTCAGCTGTGAAGGCGTAAAAAGACTCCATAAACTTTGCTTCAATTTCAGCAATACCCGCTTCATCTGTAAAAAGGTGATACCTTTTATGGTATTCACCATCTGTGTACATAACTTTATCACAATTACAGGTTTCACTTCGCATTCCTTCCTCCGAACAAAGGTTTAAGATTTCAATCTTTTGGTAGTATCCGTTTCGCTCTTGGTTGTCACCTTCCCAAATATCGTTTCCTGAGCCATCCATGGTAAAGTCATGTGCACAACCATCTCCTTTCCAATACCACCAAGCGTGATACTGTCCATTCCAGTCTTCATCCAATATCTTATCATCCGAATAAGCAGGTAAAATGCTGGCCGAAGCCCCATCTATGGGCATTATATTTTTACAGGTACATTCTGAGGAATTGCCAGCACCGCTGCTACTTCCTCCCGATCCACTCTCTGCAGCACCTTTGCCTTTATCGCCACCATTATAGAGTTTATTGGAAGTGCCTGAGTAATACTGAACTAAAAAAGCGTGAACCTCTGCAGGGTTATCATAATTATTAAGAAGGTAAGAATCCAAAGTTGTTTCTTCACCTAGAGGTATCCAATCAAGTATAACATCATAAAGGCTCTTGGAAATCTCTATAGTTCCTGAGGGAATAGACATGGCCCTGCTGGTCTCCGAACGACTGTCTTGCGCAGAAATTGAATAAGGCTTAGGAGTAATCTCACTGTAAGTGGGGGATTGAGAAACTTGATTTTGCTCGTTTTGAGCAGTTAATGGAATAGTTAAAATAAAACATAGTAGTGACAGTAAATGTCTGTAATAAAACATAAATTTAGTTTGTGATTAATATTAGGTATGGGTTATATAGCGGGGTAAATGTAAAGAAAGTATAACTACTCTAAATACTTTGAATTTTGCAAAAATAATAATACAAAACACTGGTATTTAGCACATTTATATCTAAAATGCACCATTAATTATATTGGTAAATTTGTGAATACCGGTTCTGAATTAGTTAAACCTGTATTTGAAGTATTAAGATAAATTACAGCGAACGAATCAAGTAAGATTATGGATAATTATTGCCAAGTTGATTTTAAGGGAATTTTATAATTCAATTAATCCTTAGCTTCCAGCAAACAACATCATCACGTTTTGCGAAAACAACTTCACTGCGATAGCCAGTAGTATAATACCGAACACCTTACGTAAAATGCTGATGCCCGAGCTCCCTAGCTTGCGCTCCAAGAAAGCGGCACTTTTTAACACCGCATATACCAGTATGCTGTTCAGGATAATGGCCACCACAATATTCTCCGCTGCATATTCCGCCCGAATGGCAATAAGGGTAGTGAGGGTTCCGGCCCCGGCCACCAGTGGAAAGGCAATCGGTACAATGGAAGCGGCCTTGGGTTCCTCATCTTTCATTAGTTGAATACCCAGTATCATTTCCAGCGCCAGGAAAAACAACACAAAGGCCCCGGCCACTGCAAAAGAGTTTACATCTACACCCAGGTACTCCAGCAAGGTTTCTCCTAAAAACAAAAAAACGATCATAATGCAGGCTGCCACAATAGTGGCTTTACCACTTTCAATATGGCCCACCTTTTGCCTCAGGGAAATTACCAGGGGAATGCTGCCCATAATGTCGATCACGGCAAACAAAACCATGGCCGCTGAAAAAATCTCCTTTAAATTAAAAGCCATAAACTTACCTTTTGCGGGTGCAAAGTTAGGAGGTAGTAGGCGGAAAAGCAGGCCAATAATGAAGCAATTTTTTAAAGTAGCCTTACTGGTTTTAGCGCTTTTGGAAACAGAAGCGCAAAAGGAAAATTATGCCTGTTTTTGTTCCGATGGTCCAAGCGGGTTTCAATGGGAGCCCGTGGGTCCTGATCACGGCCCGGAGATGCTACAGGCAGCAGGTTTACTCACCTTTGTTACCGTTGACCCTTCGGATACGAACGTATTATATACAGCTACGGAATATTCCGGCCTTTGGAAATCGACTGATGGAGGATTACGCTGGCAAAATATAAGTGATACCATTGCCGTACTCAGTTTGGGATTCACAGCCCTGTCCCCCGATCCCCGGAACCCGGACCTGCTGGTAGCCACCACCAAAACCCGCGCTTTTGCTTACCCTAACTGGCAAGGAAGAAGCGATGGCTATGGAATATTTTGGTCGGATGACGGAGGTGGAAGTTGGCAACCGTCACACATGCGGGACGCGGAAAATGCGCTTTCATTTTTCAGTACCTTAAAGCGTAACCCCATTGACCCTGATCACTTGCTGGTAGCGGGCAACCGCAGTATTTGGCAAAGCCGTGATAATGGTAAAAGTTGGGAAAAAGTATTTCAAAATCCTACGGGGCAACCCTCCTGGTTCATCGACCTGGAATTTTCACTTCACGATCCCTCTACCGTATATGCCTCCACTAAACTATTTGGATATGGTGGGGCAGAGTCAAAAAAGGGAATGGAAGCCCAGGCACACGCAGCACAGTTGTTCAGTTCATCGCAAGGCGGAATGAAAGGCAGTTGGAGCGAGGTAACCCCTCCCCGTACCCAACGGAAAGATGAGTTCGCCATTCACCTGGTGATGGACGTAAGCCCCGCTGACCCGGCCTGTGTTTATAGCTTTCATGCCCTGGGTAAAACCCATTACCGCTATAAAAGCTGCGATGGTGGATCAAGCTGGACCTTGCTGGATAGCGTTCCCAATTCCGGGTTGGTAGCAGGCAACTGGGGCTATTACCGGCATGAAATAGAACTGTCTGATGTTGATCCATCGGTAATTTATGCCGGAACCAATACCCTTATACGTTCGGAAGACGGGGGTAAGACCTGGAAGCCGCTAACCCAATATATTCCCGGTGGTGATCCTCAAAAAAGCACTCATGGTGATATTCGTGGTATTCACAACCTGGGCCACGGCCCGGAAGGTGACCGGCTGTGGATAGTGAATGACGGAGGAATTGCTTATTCGAAGAATAGTGGCCGGAGCTGGCAAAACCGCAACGGTAAGGGCCTTCAGATTACCGAGTTTTATGGGGTAGATGTCTTTCGGGATTCCGGTGAGGAAAGGTTGGTAGCCGGGGCTTTACACAACGGAACCTTTTTATATGCTGATTCCGTATGGAAACCTTTTGTTTTAGGAGGTGATGGCGATTGGACGGAAATAGCGGGCCCACCCGGCAAGGAAAGGGTTTATGCCATGGGCAATGGACGATTGTACTATTCTGAAAACCGGGGTAAAGGGTATCGTGCATTGCCTGCGCAACCCGAAGTTCGCTGGATACAGGGCCAGCGTTTTGAGATCAATCCTCACAATAACCATCTTTTATACGGGCTATACCATTTGTTTAGCCTGAACCCAGCCACCGGAAAATGGAAACAGCTTTTTAAAAAAGAAGCCGATGATAAAACTGCTTCGGAAGTTTCAGTGATGAAGGTAGCCCCTTCAGACAGTTCAGTAATGTATCTCGCTTTTGACGGGGTAACCTGGGGCGATAAGGCTTCCAACTACAAATTTTACCGCACCGAAGATGATGGTAAAAGTTGGGTTAACCTTACGGAAAAGCTCAAGGGTTCCGTAGGAGTCCTTTATCAGTGGTCAGCTATCACAGATCTGATTATTGATCCTGAAGATGCCAGTGAGATTATGGTGGCGATGAAAAATTACAGTCGTTTACAAGGAGGAGAAACCCGGGACCGGGTATTGAAAAGTAATGATGGTGGTGAAAGCTGGGAAGACCTTTCTGTGGGCCTGCCACCTGTGCCAGTCAATTATCTGCTGTATGAAGAATCCCTGGGTTTATGTTGCGCGGCTACCGATGCCGGGGTGTATTACTGGCACTGGGGTCATTCCAGGTGGGAGTGTTTTAACCGGGGTTTTCCCAACGCCATAGTTACCAAGCTGGAGTATAGCCCGGTGTATGAAGCTCTTTATGCTTCTACCTGGGGGCGGGGTATTTGGAAAGTATCGTTGAAAGGTTTTCTGCCATCTGTTTTCAGTGAGTAGAAACCTCTAATTTTGCGCCATGATTGCTATTCAGGAAGCCCTGGTCTCAGAAGACCTTTTGGAAAAAGAATTTGTGTGCGACCTCTCACGTTGCAAAGGTGCCTGCTGTGTAGAAGGGGATGCCGGTGCTCCACTCAATTTGGAGGAAGTGGACATTTTACAGAAAATTTACCAGGATGTAAAACCCTTTTTAAGAGAGGAAGGGCAAAAGGCTATTGAGGAGCAGGGGACGGCCGTACAAGATCCTTCCGATGGAGAATGGGTAACCCCCCTGGTGAATGGTGCCGAATGTGCCTACGTTATTTTTGACGAAAAAGGCGTGACCAAATGCGGTATTGAAAAAGCCTGGGAACAAGGTGCGGTGAACTGGCAAAAACCGGTAAGCTGCCATTTGTACCCGGTGCGCATTAACCATTACACTTCGTACGATGCCGTAAACTACCATAAATGGCAGATCTGCAGCCCTGCCTGCGATCTGGGGGAACAGCTTAAAGTTCCTGTCTATAAGTTTGTTAAGGATGCGCTCATCCGTAAATACGGTACCGACTGGTATCAGGAGTTGGAAGAAGTGGCTTCCTACTGGCCCCAAAAATGATTTCACGCGAGGTTTTTAACAATTGGTGTGAATTAAAAAGTGTAAAACCAGGTCTTTTTCATTTGCTTTTTTACTACCTCAGTGTGCCATTGGCCTCTCGGGCTTAACACACTTCACACTGTGTTAATAAAAGCGGGGTAATGTTAAAAACTAGCGGTTGCCTCAAGCTCAATTTATCTTAAAATTTGTGAAGCAAGTTATTGTATTGGTTGTCTGGCCAATTGATCCCCACACTGATAAATCGTTGTTTTTCAAAACTTAAGCGAATTTTAAGAGGGGCTTCTGGCCTCTGACCGCAAGTAGAACAGGAACCACAAAAACAAGCTTTATGAGTAGTGTTGAGCCCATCTTAGAAGAAAACAAAAACCGCTTTGTACTCTTCCCGATCGAGCATCATGATATTTGGAAATGGTACAAAAAGTCGGAAGCCAGCTTCTGGACGGCCGAGGAAATTGACCTTCACCAGGACATTTCAGACTGGGAAACCAAATTGAACGATGACGAGCGCTATTTCATAAAACACGTGCTGGCCTTTTTTGCCGCCAGTGACGGTATTGTAAATGAGAACCTGGCTGAGAACTTCGTTAACGAAGTGCAATACACCGAAGCCAAATTCTTCTATGGTTTCCAGATTATGATGGAAAACATTCACAGTGAAACCTATTCACTGTTGATCGATACCTACATTAAGGACAAAGAAGACCGCAACCGCCTTTTTACGGCCATTGAAAACTTTGCAGCCATCAAAAAGAAAGCAGATTGGGCTTTACGCTGGATTGAGTCGGACTCTTTTGCAGAGCGCCTTATCGCCTTTGCGGCTGTGGAAGGCATATTCTTCAGCGGTTCTTTCTGTTCCATCTTCTGGCTTAAAAAACGTGGCTTAATGCCCGGCCTCACCTTCTCCAATGAACTGATTTCACGCGATGAGGGTATGCACTGCGACTTTGCCTGCCACCTGCACAACAACCATTTGGTCAATAAAGTGCCTAAAGAGCGCATCCGCCAGATATTGGTGGAAGCCCTGGATATTGAAAGGGAATTTATTACCGAATCACTACCGGTTAACCTTATCGGTATGAACTCCAAACTGATGACCCAATACCTGGAGTTCGTTACCGACCGTTTATTAGTAGAGTTGGAGTGTGAAAAAGAATATAACGTAGAAAATCCATTTGATTTTATGGATATGATCAGCCTTCAGGGCAAAACCAACTTCTTTGAAAAAAGAGTGGGAGAATACCAGAAAAGTGGTGTTGTTCAGGGTCAGGAATCGAACCAGATTTCTTTTGACGCTGACTTTTAACCAGGTGCCTTAACCAGCTCAGGAATCCAAACAACCCAAAAAAAGCATTATGTACGTAATTAAAAGAGACGGTAGAAAAGAAACCGTAAAGTTTGATAAAATCACCGCACGCATACAAAAGCTATGCTATGGCCTTAGCGACTTGGTAAATCCTACCAACGTAGCTATGAAGGTGATTGAAGGAATTTACGAAGGCGTTACCACGTCCGAGTTGGACAGCCTCGCAGCGGAGGTGGCGGCTTCTATGACTACCCGTCACCCTGATTATGCGCAACTGGCGGCACGTATAGCCGTTTCTAACCTGCATAAAAACACTACCAAGTCCTTCTCTGAAACCATGAAGGATTTGCACGAATATGTAAACCCCAAAACCGGTTTACACTCCCCGCTCATTGCCGATGATGTGGCTGAAATCATTGAGAAGAATGCCGCCCTGCTGGATTCCACCCTCATCTATGATCGGGATTTCAGCTATGACTATTTTGGTTTTAAAACCCTGGAGCGCTCCTACCTGCTGCGCATGAGTGGTCAGATTGCCGAGCGCCCTCAGCACATGCTTATGCGGGTAGCTATTGGTATTCATAAAGAGGATATGGAGAATGCCATTGAGACCTACGATCTCATGTCTAAAAAGTATTTTACCCACGCTACGCCTACTCTTTTTAATGCTGGTACGCCCAAGCCACAAATGTCGTCTTGCTTTTTGTTGACGATGAAGGATGATAGCATCGATGGTATTTACGATACTTTGAAGCAATGCGCCAAAATTTCCCAATCGGCCGGGGGTATAGGGCTTTCTATTCACAGTGTAAGGGCTACCGGTTCTTACATCCGTGGTACCAACGGAACTTCCAACGGCATTGTGCCCATGCTCAGGGTATATAACGATACCGCCCGTTATGTAGATCAGGGGGGTGGTAAGCGCAAAGGTTCCTTTGCTATTTACATGGAGCCCTGGCATGCGGATATCTTTGACTTCCTGGATTTAAAAAAGAACCATGGTAAGGAAGAGATGCGCGCCCGTGACCTGTTCTACGCCCTTTGGATACCAGACCTGTTTATGAAGCGGGTTAAGGAAGATGGTGAGTGGACCTTGATGGACCCGAACGAATGTCCCGGATTATCCGATTGTCACAGTGAGGAGTTTGAAAAGCTTTACATGAAGTACGAAAGCGAGAAACGTGGCCGTAAAACCATTAAAGCGCGTGATCTTTGGCAAAAAATTACGGAGTCGCAAATAGAAACCGGTACGCCTTATATGTTGTACAAGGATGCGGCCAACAGTAAATCCAACCAGCAAAACCTGGGTACTATTCGTTCATCCAACCTTTGTACGGAGATTATCGAATACACGGCTCCCGATGAGGTAGCAGTGTGTAACCTGGCTTCCATCGCCCTGCCGATGTACATTGAAAACGGTGAGTTTAACCACGACCGCCTTTTTGAAGTTACGTATAAGGTTACTAAAAACCTGAATCGCATTATCGATCGCAATTACTACCCGGTAGCGGAAGCCCGTAACAGTAATATGCGCCACCGCCCGGTAGGTTTAGGTGTTCAGGGTTTGGCCGATACCTTTATCCGGTTGCGCCTGCCTTTTACTTCGGATGAAGCGAAAGCCCTTAACAAGGAAATTTTTGAAACCATTTATTACGCGGCTCTTTGTGCCTCTAAGGATGAGGCTAAAGTGGACGGAGCTTATGAAACGTATGAGGGCTCACCCATTAGCCAGGGTAAATTCCAGTTTAACCTTTGGGGAGTGGATGATAAGAATCTGAGTGGCCGTTGGGATTGGGATGCCCTGCGCGGTGAAGTAAAGGAGCACGGAGTACGCAACTCCTTGTTGCTGGCTCCCATGCCTACTGCTTCTACCTCTCAGATACTTGGAAACAATGAGTGCTTTGAGCCTTATACTTCCAATATTTATACCCGCAGGGTATTGTCCGGAGAGTTCATTGTAGTGAATAAACACTTGTTGGTGGACCTGGTGGATTTGGGCCTATGGAATGAAGACCTGAAGAACGAGATCATCCGTGCCAATGGTTCCATCCAGCATATTGACATTATTCCGGACAATATCAAGGAAATGTATAAAACCGTGTGGGAGATGAGCATGAAGGATATCATTGATATGAGTGCTGATCGCGGAATGTTTATCGATCAGTCGCAATCCCTCAACCTGTTTGTGGAGAATGCCAACGTGGGTAAACTAACCTCTATGCACTTTTACGCCTGGGAAAAAGGTTTGAAAACCGGTATGTATTACCTGCGTACCAAGGCTGCCTCCGATGCCATCAAGTTTACCGTGCAAAAGCAATCCAAGGCGCAGGTGGAGCCGGTTACCGAAGCCCGGCAAACCGAGAAGATTCAGGAAAAAGAAAGTCTTCAGAAAGCAGCTACCATGGGCGAGGCCCGCGTAGCGGAAATGGCCAAGGCTGTACAAACGTACAGCTCCGAGGAAACCATTGCTTGTTCTATTGACAATCCGGACGATTGTGAAGCTTGTGGTTCATAAACCGTAACTTCAGAATTAAATAGAAAAAGCCACCTTGCTAAAGCGGGGTGGCTTTATTTTTGCCTCATGTTTCAAATGCGATATAAGTTTGGTTGGTTGGTGCTGGCTTTTTTTCCTATGGTACTCAGTGCGCAAGGCCTGGAAACCGAAGGGCAAAAAGCACTTCAGAAAGTATTGGAGGTACTTACCCTCGAGGAGCCACAGCTACCCGATTCTGCGGAAGTAAAAACGCACCTGATGAATGGTGCCTGGGAATCCCTTTCCTACCTCAATGAAGGGGGTGGTGATTATCAAACCGATGATCTTTTGGAGGCCGTACCCGATTATTACCACTTCAGGGAAGGGAAGGTGATTATCAAATTGATTGATCCGAACGATTATAATCAATATGGGATGGAGGCTACGGTGAACTACAGCCTCCGGAACGATGAGATATTGCTCATAAAACCCGGGGGAGAAATTAAAGACCGTTGGCAACTACTGTATCTGGATGGCCATTACATGGCACTTGATATGGGCGACCTGCGGGTGTTTTTTACCCATACCCCGGCTCAGGAATAAAGGGATGCCTTATTTTTGCTCGCATGAGTGCAGACAGACATAACCTTGAAATAGCAAAAGTCCAAAGAGAAATTGAAAATTACCTGAACCTGGGAAATACCCAGGTTATTTTTGATTATAAAGAAGGGGGTGGTGGTACCCGCCTCGATCTGATCACGGTGAACCCTCGTCATCACCAATCCTTCCTTTTTCATTCATCCGAAGGCTATGATAAAATAGATGCGCTAAAGCAAATGCTGGATTATGTGCGCACCTTTCGTGACAAGAAAAACTCCTACACTATTCAGTGGTCTGTAAAAGGTGAGGATGAGCTGCACACTTCCTATTTCAGAGCAAAGGATATACCCGAAGCTATCGATAAATTGCACTACGGGCGCGACCCGAATAGCCTTACCATTTTTAGCGTGGTGCTTAACCCCATCGCTTGATTCTGGATTTTTTTTGGTAACTTACTGTTCATATTAGGGAAGTACGTTCTCACTCATTTGATAAGTTATTATGTCCGAACAAAGCAGAAGGGCTGTCCGGAGAAGGGCACGCCAAATACGCAGGGCCGGCAAACCTAAAGCCACTGCCAAAGACTATTTACAAATAGCCATGGTAATATTGGTTATACTGGTGATATTGGTGGCGGCCTATGTTTTAACCTACCAATAAGATTGGGTTAAGTCTGTTCCGGGATCATTGTTTTTTCGATACGATTCTCCTAATTTTGAAGGTGTAAGAAATAGATTACCAACAAGTTAGGAAAATTTTATTAGATTCACTGTGCGAAATCAAACCAAAATGAACACAGCTAAACAAAAAACGAGTGTTACCCTTCAGATCGTGGGAGTGGTAGCTCTTATTACGCTTATTGTTGGCTTTGCCTTGTACATGACGAGTCAGTAATAGTTAAAGCGTATCTCGAAAATCAATTTTCCGTACCGGTCGTTACAGAAATGGGTCGGTAGAGGATATCTTATCCTTAAGCTGATCAATCCGTGACCGTATGCGTATAAAGAACCGGTTGCGATCCTTCTCTGAAACATCACTGATCAGTGAACACTTCTGAACCTGGTGTTGCAGGTAGTCCTGCATGTTTCTGGTTAATTCCGGATCAGCGGTAGAAAGGAAGTTTACCCCTGCATATGGGATAAAATATAGTGCCTTGCGTTCACCGTATTCCACCATAATGTGATTGTCCATAATCAGTATTTCATGGAAATACATTTTATAGGTAGCTGGTGAAAGCACCTCCCTGTTTACATAATGTACCTTACTGCTATTCAAGGCTTGCTTGTAAATGATCTTCATCATATCCTTAAAGCGTTCGCAAATAGATAAGGCTTCATCACGACTGCTCAGTAAACCGGCTTCATAATAATAAGCCACTTGGTTGATCAGGCTCAATATGGTGGTGTCATTCCAAATTTCCACGGAATTGATTTGCGAATAAACCTCCCATTGTTTTTGGGCCAGATCCAAAAGATCCTCGGGTATCATACTCAGGTTGTAGTTCTCCCCGTTCAGTTTATCAATACCATATACCGACTTTAGCCATACGTACATTTTAAACCCGGCCAATTCCGGAAAGGCATAATGGTAAAATACCGGTATGTCCTTAGCGAAATAGTACATCGCATGGCCTTTTTGCTTTTGAATGCTTTTTAATTGCTCCAGGCTGCGCTGCATGTAATCCCTGAAATCATCAATGGAACGAATAAACGAAGGCCTTTTAAAAATGGCGGAATCTTCAGCATATCCGGCTACTTCGCCCAGCGAAATCCGGAAATGTTTCGCCAGCTTCACCGCTTCTTCAAAGGTAATTTCGGTATCTCCTCTTATTCTACGATAGGTGGCATCCCGTCCTATTTCAAGCACATCCATAATAAGGTCTGAGAGTTTCATTGAAGGGTCGGCCACCTGTTTTATCTTATCTACCAATACGGCCTGAAAGGATGGGTTAATTGAGTCGTTTTGCATGTTTTCCATGGTGCATACGCGTATTAAGGTCGAGTAAATATATGAATTATTGCAATTAATAGATTTCCGTAACCCGTAAATCTGCGGAAAATAGGATTTATAGACTTTCCGAATATGGCATTTTGTGCAGTTAGGGTATTTGAGGCAAATTAAAATTAGGTGTTGGTAAAATGCAGTTTTATCAGGTTTGTGAAAGTGCGGTCATTTGCTCCATCAATTTAAACCTGAAAATTATGAAAGCAACTAAAATGATCTTTGTTCTGGCTTTTTCCTCAGTGTGGAGTATAGGTTACGCCCAGGAAATACCAGTAGTGCGAGATCGGGAAACACCTATAGTAGAACCATTAAGATTGAGTGGCCCAAGGGTGGGAGTAACTTATGTGCCCAATATCAGCCAATACAATTTAGGCGAAACTTTTAACGACAGCACCTTAAATCCCAGCCCCTGGGTGTCACAATTCGGTTGGCAGTTTGAATGGAACTATTTTGAAACCATTGGAGGTAGTGCCGGTCTTTTTGAGGTAATTCCTCTGATTGGAGGTCTTGATCAGGGGGTCATCATCCCCAGTTTAAATTTACTGACCGGTTACCGCGATGCCAGCGGTTTTGAAATTGGTGCAGGCCCCAACCTTAACATGATCAATTCGGGTTTTACCCTGGCCATAGGGTATAACATTAAATCCAAGCACATGAACTTCCCGCTGAACTTTGCTTTTACTCGAAGCAGGGAAGGCATACGCACCACTTTGCTGGTAGGGTTTACCAAACGAAGAAGAGAGCACCCGTAATTACCAAAAACGAAACAAGGGGTCCTTACCGGGGGCCCCTTGTTATTTGATGGCAGGGTTTTATATTTTTAGGAAAAAATAGCCATGAAAAGGTTACTTGCGTTTTCAGGAATAATACTGCTGGTGCTGATAGGGGTAGTATTATTCAATACCCTAACCTTTGAAACCCGGATTGCGGTTGAAGCCGGGGAGCGAGTGGATGCTAAGGCCAACCCGGAATGGCTGGGCAAGGCCATAAGTTTCCCCACTATTTCTCATAAAGCCGAGATGATGGATACGGCCGCTTTCGAAGGGCTGCATGCCTACCTGGATTCTGTTTTTCCCCTGACGGATAGCCTTTTAATTAAAGAAAGGATCAATAAATACGCTTTGATCTATACCTGGCCAGGTACGGATGAGTCCTTGCCTCCCTTGGTTCTCATGGCTCACCAGGATGTAGTTCCGGTGGAGTATGCTACCCTTGACCAATGGGATTACCCACCCTTTGATGGAGTGGTTACCGACAATTACATTTACGGTCGGGGTGCGCTGGATGATAAAGGCTGCCTGGTGTCTATCCTGGCGGCAGTAGAACACCTTTTACAGCAAGGTTTCAAAACCAAAAGAACGGTTTACTTGTGTTTTGGTCATGACGAAGAAATAGCTGGTTTGGACGGTGCCCGAGTAGTTGCGGAAACCCTCAGGGAGCGGGGCATTAAGGCAGGGCTGGTGCTGGATGAAGGTGGAACGCTGTCGCGAGGCATAGTTCCGGGTGTGGAGCAGGAAGTAGCTTTAATAGGCACGGCTGAAAAGGGTTACGTATCTTTAAAATTGGCGGTGGATCTGGCTGGCGGACATTCTTCCATGCCTGAAGAAAGAACGGCTTTAGGCGTGTTAAATGAGGCTTTATATAATTTACAGCAGAACCCCTTCCCCAACCGTTTAACGGAGCCATTGGAAGGCTTTGTGGAGAGTGTTGGCCCGGCTCTTCCGTTTACCCAAAAAATGGCCTTTGCCAATACCTGGCTTTTTAAACCTTTGATTTTTAACGTGTACGAACAAAGTGCCTCCGGGGCGGCCCTGATTCATACTACCCAGGTGCCTACCATTTTTCAATCGGGGGTAAAAGACAATATCGTACCCAACCGGGCCTCGGCTGTAGTAAACTACCGCCTTTTACCGGATGACGAACCTGCGGAAGTACTGCAAAGAGCCCGTGATATTATCGCTGATTCAGCCGTGCGGGTAAGTATTTTAGACGATGTGGCTATAAAGGCTTCTCCGGTAAGTCCGCATGATAGCGAACCTTTCAAACGCCTGGCAGCTTCTGTAAAGGCCATATATCCAGACGCAGTGGTAAGCCCTTATTTAGTATTGGGTGCTACGGATGCCCGTTACTTTTATTCGATCAGCGACCATGTGTATCGCTTCAGTCCCTTCCCGATGGAAAAAGAAGATTTGCCCCGCATTCATGGCATCAACGAAAGAGTCTCTATTAAGGGCTTTAAAAACAGCGTGGATTTTTACGCCACCCTTTTAAAAGACTGGGGAAATTTTTAACTTTAAGAGATTTTAAATTGCGATGGAAACTCACCGGGAATACAATAGTTTAAAGGAATTTTACCCCTATTACCTTTCTGAACATAGGGATTATACCTGTAGGGTACTTCACTTTATTGGTACAGGACTGGTGATTCTATCTTTCCTCACCTTCTGGGTTACCTTCAACTGGATATTTTTGGCTATTATTCCGTTTTTGGGGTATGGTTTTGCCTGGGTGGGTCATTACTTCTTTGAACAAAACAAACCCGCTACCTTTAAATACCCCGGATATAGTTTAGCTTCGGATTTTATTCTTTTCTGGCACCTTCTTACGGGCAAAGAGAAATTTTCAGTGCAGTGATATTTGCGCTCTATAATTAGGAATATTTCCAATTTTGAGAATATATTAATTCACAAACATCTGATAAAGAGAATTTTAATTATGGCACCCCTATTGAAACATTAGGGGTGACAAAAAATTACATCATGAGATACTACGTAAAAATTCTGGTCGTACTTCTGATAGCATACGCCTGTAAAAAAGAGACCCAAGGACCCGGAGAAAATGTTAATCCAAACCCGGAAAGCTTTACAGAACTTAAAGTTCCCGATAACTTTGATTATAAAACCACTAAAACCCTGAATTATAATTTCGACTTGTCCAATCCTGTCATGAATGGCAAGTATAAAATCAAGGTTTATGATTTTGTGCCTACGGCAGGGGGCGGGCTGGTAAAGTCCGAGTTCATCGATAATAATGCCGGGGTAAGTGGTGAGCTATCCATAGCATCAGACGTTAACAAGTTATACCTGCAATTAGAAGCACCGGATGGTAGTAGCTCTTTACATATCCTGCCCGTAAGTTCCGGTTCTCTGAACTATACTTTTCAAAGTGGTAAAAAGGCCAAATCCAAGGCACAGCAGGTAATCAGTACCAATTGTAACAGTGGTTGCGATGTGAGTTATACCAACCACAATAGCAATGTAAATATCAATAATAATGATCCGGGTAGTGTTTTTTGTATTGTGGGGGGCTTCAATAACCGGAATCTTAATGTAAATAAAGCCAATGTTACCATCAGGGTATGTGGCAATGTAGATTTCAGAAATGTGAGTCTGAACAACGGTAGCCGCATGGAAATTACGGATGGTGCTGTGGTAGATTTTGACCAGTTAAACCTGAACGGTAGTTCCGGTGAAGTAGTTATTTATGACGCTGAAGTATTCGTAAAAGGTAATTTTAGTCCCAATGGAGCAGTAGTGAATCATGGAGAACTGGAGGTAGAGGATAATTACAACATTAACGGGAACGGAAGCTTGGTTAACAATGGTCTTCTCAAAGTAGGAATAGACCTGAACCAGAACAACGACCTTACCAACAACGGAACCATGGAGATAGGTGATGACCTTAATCTGAATGGTTCTTCTTCAACCATCAATAACTGCTCAGTAGTTATTGATGATGATCTGAATGCCAATAGCAACCTTACTAACAACGCCTATATGTTTGCGGGTGACCAATTCTTAATAAACGGTGGCTCCAACGTTACTATGGTTGATGGGGCTATGATAGAAGCCAATCGCAGTACCATCAACGGAACTATTACCGGAACCGGTTCTACCTCGTTGGTAAAGTTGTTTGATAGTAGCGTTTTTGGTAATAGCCTGGAAACCATCATAAACGGAGGAGGAACACTAACCGGAAATCTGCAATATTGTGATAATAATGGTATTGAAACCAACACAGGAAATGTAACCAATGGTGCTTCTTTTGACTGTAGCGTTTACATCCCCACCTCGTCTTGTTTCCTCAATGGAAACGGTGTTCCCACCATTGTAGATTCGGATGGCGATGGTGTAGCTGATGAAAATGATGAATACCCCAATGACGCTCTAAGAGCCGCCAACAGTTATTATCCCGGTGCCAATCAAACCGCTACACTGGCATTTGAAGACCTGTGGCCCGGCAAAGGAGATTACGATTTTAATGATATTGTTTTAGACTATCGTTTTCGCTCGGTTACCAATGCAGATAATGAGGTGGTTGATCTGGAAATACTGTTTGCATTAAGGGCCATTGGTGGCTCACTGCGAAACGGAATGGGTATTCAGCTTGAAGTGCCAGCTTCAGATGTGGCATCCACGGTTCGTACCAATACTCTGGGTAACCTGGTATCAATAAATGGTAATGGTATGGAAAGTGGCCAGAGTAAAGCCGTTATTATATTATTTGATGATGCGTTTAACGAGTTGACCAATAATGGAACCCAAACGGTGAATACCAACCCTCAGGAAACACCATCTGCGATAGATACGACCATAATTACCCTTACCTTCAACAGTCCTAAAAACCCATCTGAACTGGGAGTGGCTCCTTACAATCCATTTATCTTTATTAACCAGGACCGGGGTAAGGAGGTGCACCTCACGGATATGGAACCTACCGATCTGGTAAATACCAACTTCTTCGGAACGGTGGATGATGATTCAAACCCGGGTCAAGGCCGTTATTACGTAACCTCCGGAAATCTGCCCTGGGGTTTGAATATTGCTCAGCGCTGGGACTACCCTGTTGAAAAACAGGATATTGTTCAGGCCTATCTGAAGTTTGCCGAATGGGCGCAGTCAGCAGGTAATAACTTTGAGGACTGGTATTCCCAGGAACAACCCGGTTACCGCGATGCTTTAAAGATTTTTTAAGGGACCGATTAAATAAATAGACAAAAGCCCGTGCCGCAGGTACGGGCTTTTTTTTTGGAATAGAACCTACTTATTAGAGATTGGATAGGAGAGATGACTGGCTCTTTCTGGTTGGCTTATGGGGTTAGATCTGATTTGGAACAGTTAAAGCGGCTCTTCGGGTTTCCTTCGGAAATGTACCACGGCATGAGAGAAATGCCTGGGTATTGACCAAGGACCCATCCTGCAAAAGTCAATTTGGCGTGAAAGATTTTTCCGAAAGAAAAGTTCATCGACATTTCTACGCGTTTAAACTAAATTATTGCCTAAGTGTCTCTTAATTAGTAATTTTGTATTATACTTTTAACGATTAAAACGTAGATGCTTTTGATCGCTAAGCCCTGAAAAAATGAAGAAGTTAAAGAATTCCCTGTATTTGTTGCTCCTGGCTTCAGCTATGCTAGTAAGCTGTAAAAAGGATCAACCATCCAATCAAGCTCCACCCGTTGCAGAGTTTACGGATTTAAAAGTGCCTGATAATTTTAAGTTTGAAACCCAACGTAACATAAGTTTGAACGTGGACCTTGATGATCAGGGGGTGGGCTACAAATACGGAATTAGGGTTTACGATGCAATGCCCTCCTCAGATAACAGTAGCTTATTATATAGTGGCTATTCCTCAACGGGTTCTATCACTACGGAATTAACCGTTCCGCAAACGCTAAGGCGTCTTTACCTGGTTCGCATGGCACCCGATGGTTCTTCTTCTTTAAGTGTTGTAGAGGCCACCGGCTCAAGTATTACCCATGATTTTAAAGGAAAAAATGCCGGCAAAAGAAAAACGGTGGTAGTAAGCCCTGATTGTAATAGTGGGTGTAACCAAACCGTAAGCAGCGGCTGGTTGAATACCAGTGGCTCCACCGTTTACTGTATCACTGGAAATATAAATGGTATTAACGATAACAGTGGTAATGCTACCCTACGAATTTGTGGTAACATCACTATCTCTAACAATATTTCCATTTCAGGTAATACCAAATTGGAAATTACCGATGGTTCCAGCCTTACTGTGCCGGGTATCAACATGAATAATAATAATGGAAATCAGGGTCAGATAATAGTTTATACTACGGGTACCCTTACCATTACCAATAATTTTTCGGCCTATGGTACCATAACCAACCACGGTACTTTTAACATTAATAGCGAATCTTACCTATACGGGGTGTTTACCAATAACGGTACTTTCCATACCAAGGGCGTGAACTCATCCACGCACAATAATAATGGACCTATCACTAACAATGGTACCATGATTTACGATGGTAACCTCACGGAAAATAACAACACCACCTTTAACAACAACTGTTATTTATGGGTTAAAAAGAAGTATGAGATTAATAGTTTGGTGAATAACTACTCATACATTCAGGTGGATGGAAATTTTCGCTCTAACGGTAATTCTACTTTGAACTTTTACAATGGTGCCATGATGTTCGTAAAAGGCAATGCTGCTGGGCCTTTGAATGGTGATATGGTGGGTAACGGAACTACTTCAGTGGTTAAAATTACCGGAGGAATAAGCAGCAACTCCGGAGCCGATTTTACCGGGAACCTGGAGGTTTGTGCCAGCTCTTACGGCACCAACGGCAGCAATAACATTACACAAAACGGTGCCCTTAAAAACGGTGCAGTGGCAGTATGCGATCAAGCTTACATTCCTACCGGTGCCTGTAACCCCGAAGGTAATGGTACTCCCACTGTAACGGATACAGATGGCGATGGGGTGGCTGATGATAATGACTTATTTCCCAATGATCCACTCAGGGCCGGAGAATCTTTTTATCCGGGTTCAAACCAAATGGGAACCCTGGCCTATGAAGACCTTTGGCCCGCTAAGGGTGACTACGACTTTAACGACATCGTATTGGATTACCGTTACCGCTTGATTACGGATGCCGACAACAATGTAAAGGACATTGAGGTGACTTACGCGCTGCGGGCCATAGGTGGAACGTTTCGTAATGGTTTCGGCCTTCAATTGGGTGTAGCACCCTCAGCCGTAGCCTCAGTTAGTCGCAATGTTAATTTTGCGCCCAACAGTTCATCTGGAACCGGGGTGGAATCAGGTCAGGCTAAAGCCGTAATTATTTTCTTTGAGAACGCCTTTGACGTGCTGGCCAATAACGGTACGCAAACTGTGAATACAAACCCGGCTGAAACCTCTTCTCCGGTGGATACCAACAGTTTGACCATTACCTTTACCAATGCGGTAAGTGCGGCCAGTTTAGGAACCTTTCCTTACAACCCCTTTATTTACACCAATCGTACCCGGGGGCAGGAAGTACACCTGAGCGGTAAAGAGCCCACTGATCTGGCTAACTTAGGGCTGTTTGGTCAGGTTGATGATGATACTGAACCCGGCCAGGGCCGGTATTATGTTACTGAGAATAATTTGCCGTGGGCCATTAATATCACTCAACAATTCGACTATCCGCAAGAGAAGAAAGACATTGTACAGGCTTATCTGAACTTTGCCAGCTGGGCTCAGTCCGGTGGTGCCAGCTCAACCGATTGGTACTTGGACAATCCCGGTAACCGTACCAATAGTTTGATCTACTAAAGGAAATTAACCTCCAATCAAAAAAGGCCATCCCTAGGGATGGCCTTTTTGCATATATAGGTAGATAGATGGATTCTTATCGATTTTCTTCTTCCCGGGCGTTTTCCTTACGGGTAGCCTTTTCTCCTTTCTTTGCTTTGGCTACCTCTTTGGCAGTTGCCTTCTCTCTCTGCTCCGGTTTTGCTTCAGTTTTCTGAGCGGGAACTTCTTCCTTTTGCTTTTCTACCGGAACTTCTGTTTTTGGCTTTTCGTTGGGCTCTGTTTCACTTTGAGCAAGAGCCGTGGTGGTAGATAATCCAACGGCTAACAGCAGCAGGGCAAAATTTTTCAGACTTTTCATAAGTTCATTTTTACAATTGAACTAAAGAGGTCATAAATACTGCCAAAGCTTAATTTTAAGCTAATTTTCTTAAAAACAGCGATTTGGATAATTGAGCATGGGGATCAAAGTGTTTCAAAATTCCCCGGGATGAGGTGTGGAAGGCCACTTAATAATTAACCAGGCTATGAATTTGGTGTGGACGAAGGGCCTCCCGGCCATTCAGAAAATTAAGCTCCGCAATAAAGCTAAAGCCGGTAAGCGTGCAATTGAATTCACGGATAAGTTGGGCAGCTGCGGCTGCCGTTCCGCCCGTGGCCAGTAAGTCGTCATGCACCAGCACATTACCGTTGGCTTTAATATCTTCCCTGTGAATTTCAAGTTCCGCTGACCCGTATTCCAGGTCATAGCTTACCGACCGGGTGCTACGTGGTAGTTTTCCCTTTTTGCGCAGCATTATAAAACCGGCATTTAACTTTTGCGCCAGGCCGGGGCCCAACAAAAACCCCCGTGATTCAATACCCACCACATAATCCACTGACTGGTTTTCAAAAGGCTGTGCCAATGCCTCAATCATTTGAGGATATAATGAAGGTTCCAGAAAAAGGGGGGTAATATCTTTAAAGGAAATACCCGGCTTTGGGAAGTCCGGTACTTCCTTGATCCGTTGTTTTATCTGATCGGCCAGGCTCATTTAAATGCATTTTCACCGGTAATATCAAGGCCGGTGATGAGCAAGTGAATATCATGGGTTCCCTCATAAGTTACCACTGATTCCAGGTTCATCATATGACGCATGATCGGATACTCACCAGTAATTCCCATGCCTCCCAGCATTTGCCTTGCTTCACGGGCTATCTTTAGAGCCATATCCACATTATTGCGCTTGGCCATCGATATTTGGGCTGAAGTAGCCCGGTTTTCATTTTTGAGTTTACCAAGGCGCCATACCAGCAATTGAGCTTTGGTAATTTCAGTGATCATTTCAGCCAGCTTTTTTTGTTGCAATTGAAATCCTGCAATAGGCCGGTCAAACTGAACGCGTTCCTTAGAGTAACGCAAAGCGGTATCGTAACAATCCATGGCCGCACCCAATGCTCCCCAGGCAATGCCATAGCGGGCACTATCCAGGCAACCTAAAGGGGCGCCTAAACCCGACTTATTGGGAAGTAGATTTTCTTTAGGGACCTTTACATTGTCAAAAACCAATTCCCCCGTTGAACTGGCGCGTAAGCTCCATTTATTATGTGTTTCTGGAGTAGTAAAGCCTTCCATACCGCGCTCCACAACCAAGCCGTGTATGCGACCTTCTTCGTTTTTGGCCCATACCACGGCCACATCACAAAATGGGGCGTTGGAGATCCACATTTTAGAGCCGTTCAGCAAGTAATGGTCACCTTTATCCTTAAAGTTGGTTACCATTCCTCCGGGGTTACTTCCAAAATCGGGCTCTGTTAATCCAAAACTCCCCAGGTATTCACCACTGGCGAGTTTAGGGAGGTATTTTTTACGTTGCTCCTCATTGCCATAGGCATAAATGGGGTACATTACCAATGACGACTGTACACTGCAAGTAGAGCGGATACCTGAATCACCCCTTTCAATTTCTTGCATCATCAAACCGTAGGAAATTTGATCCAGGCCGGCACCGCCATATTCTTCAGGAATATACGGCCCAAAAGCACCGACCTCCGCCAATCCCTTTACCACGTGCTGGGGAAACTCTGCTTTTTGGGCGTATTCCTCTATTACAGGACTTACATCCTTTTTAACCCAATCGCGGGTAGCATTGCGCACCAGGATATGTTCTTCGGAAAGAAGCTCATCAATATTATAATAATCAGGGGATTGGAATAGATCCGTAGCCATAGGTGTAAAAGTTTAGAGGCAAAGGTATAAAGGAAAAAAATTAACCTTAGCCCTACATAAACTAAAATTCAAATGATGAGAAAACCAGTCCTTGCAACCGTTTCCCCGGAGCGGCTGTCTTAATTTCATTTGAAGCCCTAACCAATTCCGGTGGCACACCCTTAAGAAGTACGGGTCACCCTAAAGTAACAATCAAACCTGTGCAAGGGCTGGTTGCCGTAGTGGAGGTCCGGCCGCAGGCACACGAATGGTTTCCATTACCAGCGATATGCCAGCTGGAGGCTTTGCGGAAAACAGATCAAAAAACTGGAAGGTCAGGAAGCCTCTATGGGTAAGCTTTCAGTTTTACTGGACGCTGTTAATCCCGGTCACTACCTGCTTACCGTTATAACGGAAGACGGCAGGAGTTCCAAAAGTTTGGTTGTGCAGTAAAACCAAAAATTTTTAATAGCAATTGAGGCCTCCGGATTCTTTAATTTTGGGACCTCACTTTTTAGCATTGCAAGAACGGGCAACACATGAAATAGATTGGATACTACCGGCCTTCCTGGTTGGGGCACTTCTCATTGTGTTTGCACGACTATACCACCCCCGGAAGTTTGGTATTTTCTGGGCTTTACCCTTTAACCGTGGCGTTAAGAATTTTGAGTCAGAATTTAACCCTAACGGTGTAAAGGATGTTTTTGACGTACTGCTGACCCTCAACTTTTACCTGGTTTATACCCTGGGTTGCCTTTTGGTATTGCCGGTACAGATGGGCATCTTCAATTTTGTACGCATCCTCTTTATCATTGTACTTTTCTTTTTGGTTCGCAACTTCATGTCGCTGCTGGTGGGTTGGTTATTCAGGCAGCAAGAGGGCATTGCGGTGGTTCAAAATACCAGCCTGGCCTACCGCAGTTGGTCGGCCTTATGGCTATTTCCCCTGGTAGTGCTCGGTACCTATTCGCCATTTCTAAGTGATGGTAGTCATCCGGTAATCTTATTTTTTATGATGGGCGGCTATCTTATTTCCATGTGTATTAGTGGTTTGAGATTGTGGAATTTACCTGCTGGATTAAACTATAAAATTTTATACCTTTGCGCGCTGGAAATCATCCCCTTTTCCTTTTTAATTTATTGGCTGACAAGCCTTTAAAATTAGAGGACTGTGATTGCTAACGTAAAAAAGGCAAACCTTTGAAAGTAAAGACTATTCTTGTTTCGCAGCCTGAGCCCCAAACAGAAAACTCACCTTATTTTGATTTAGCCGAAAAGCAAAAGCTCAAAATCGACTTCCGTCCTTTTATCCACGTTGCCGGAGTGGAGGTTGCCGATGTGCGCAAGCAAAAGGTAAATATCCCGGGCCATACGGCCGTAATTCTTACCAGTCGTAATGCGGTAGATAACTTTTTCAGGATTTGTGAAGAAATACGTTTCAACGTACCGAACGAGATGAAGTATTTCTGCACCTCGGAGGCCATTGCTTATTACCTGCAGAAGTATGTGGTGTACCGGAAGCGTAAAATTTATTTTGGAAGCAATACTTTCCAGGATCTTATTCCTTTGATTAAGAAACATAAGGATGAAAAATTCCTGCTTCCTTCATCGGACGTATTGAAGCCCGAAATTCCGAAGCTTTTAAAAGAAAACAAGATCAACTACACGCGCGCCATACTCTATAACACGGTATCCAGCGACCTTTCCGATCTCTCCGATGTATATTACGATATACTGGTGTTCTTCAGCCCTTCCGGAATTAAATCATTATTGGAGAACTTCCCTGATTTTGAACAAAATAATACCCGCATAGCCGCTTTTGGCAGCAGTACGCACCGCGCTATAAAAGATGCCGGTTTACGCCTGGATATTAAAGCACCAACCCCAAAACTGCCCTCTATGACCATGGCTTTGGAGGATTACATTAAGAAGGTGAATAAAAAGTAAAACAATCGTTAAAGCTTTAAAATCGTGAGCCACCTTTACCATAAGGTGGCTTTTCGTTTTTTTGTACTATGGCTCAAAGTTTTGGAAAGGCAGAAAAGTTGAAAAGTCGCAAATGGATCGAGCAGATATTTGCGGCAGGTAAGGCAGAAAAGGCTTTCCCTGTGCTGGCTATTTTTGCTCCCTTTGAGGCTAAAGATGAGGTGGCGGTAAAAGCCGGTTTTTCGGTTTCAAAGCGAAAAATGAAAAGAGCGGTTGACCGGAACCTGATCAAACGCAGAATGCGGGAAGCTTATCGCCTGAATAAATCAAAGCTTAAAAATGTGGCTGAACCGGGACAAACCCTGGGGGTTATGTTCATTTATATGCCTTCAAAAGCGCTTGACTTTAATTCCATAAACCAGGCTTTTGAACGTCTGTTGGAAAAACTTAATAAAGAGCAATGAAATGGCAAGTTTACACGTTTGTATTTAAATTTGACCCAAGCCTGTTTTCTGCTATTTGGAGGTGACGAAAAGTAAAGTATTCATGAAAAAATTTTTAAAACCGGGATTAGGGGTTTTTGCCGCTGCGGTATTATTAGTATCGGTAGCCTATACTCCTGATTACTTCGAAATCAGTAAGCAGCTTGATATTTTTACCAACGTATTCAAGGAGGTTAATCTCTACTACGTAGATGAGACCGAACCCGGGGAGCTAATGGACGAGGCCATTGTTTCCATGCTTTCCTCACTGGACCCCTACACCAATTACATTCCTGAAGAAAGTGTGGAAGATTATAAAATCCAAACCACGGGTAATTACGGTGGTATTGGTGCAGGTATCCGGTCCCGGGATGGGCAAATCATAGTGACGGTTCCCTACGAGGGCTTTGCGGCTGATAAAGCCGGACTCATGGCCGGTGACCTTATTCTTAGCGTGGACGGAAAAAGTGTAGAAGGCAAAAGCACCGAAGATGTAAGCAAAATTCTTAAAGGTGCTCCGGGAACGAAGGTTACCGTGCTCCTGGAACGGGATGGTAAACAGATTACCCGTGAAATTGAAAGGGAAGAGGTACAGGTAAAAAGTGTGCCTTACTACGGAATGCTCAATTCAGGTATTGGTTATATTACCTTGAGCAACTTTACTGACAAGGCTACTACCGAGGTAAAGGCCGCCTTTGAAGACCTGAAAAAAAATAATGAGCTCAAAGGGCTAATACTGGACTTAAGAGGGAACCCCGGAGGTTTGCTTAGTGAAGCGGTGAACATCACCAACCTGTTTGTAGAAAAAGGCCAGGAAGTGGTAAAAACCAAAGGAAAAATGGAGGAGTGGGAGAAAACCTACCGCACCCTGAATAAGCCTATGGATAAAGAAATTCCCCTGGCTGTATTGATCAACCGCGGTAGTGCTTCTGCCTCTGAAATTGTGAGTGGCACGCTCCAGGATTATGACCGTGCGGTGGTAATAGGTCAGCGCAGTTTTGGAAAAGGACTGGTGCAGCAGACCCGTAAACTTTCCTACGGAGCCCAGTTAAAGGTGACCATTGCCAAATACTATACGCCCAGCGGGCGCTGTATTCAGGCCATAAATTATGCCGAAAGGGCCGAAGACGGTAGCGTTTCCAAAGTTCCCGATTCATTACGCACCCGTTTTGAAACCACTAATGGCCGCCCGGTGTATGACGGTGGTGGTATTGACCCTGATATTACGGTAGAAGACAGTGATGTAAGCAATGCCATAATCGCCTTGTATCAAAAGATGCTCATTTTCGATTATGCCACGCAGTACCGCAAGGTTCATGAAACCATTGCTCCGGCCAGTGAATTCCAATTGAATGATAATGAGTACCAGGATTTTTTGGGTTGGCTCAATCAACAGGGTTTCGAGTATAAAACCAAAACAGAAGAGAAACTGGAGGAGTTGAAGAAATTTGCCGAAAAGGAAAACTACCTGACCGATCTGGAGGCCGATATTAATTCCCTGATGGCCAAATATGCCCAGGAAGAAAATCAGGACCTTAAGGCATACGAACCGGAAATCAGGGTACTGTTGGAAGAAGAAATTGTTTCACGCTACTATTACGAAAGGGGACGTATTCAAAATGCCATTGAGCACGATGAAGACGTAAAGGCAGCCATTGCTGTTCTTACGGATGCTCCTGAGTATGCCAATATATTAACGGTTGCCAAAAACTAAAACAATAGGGAACCCCAAACTCTGGAAAAGGCTATATCTCTATAGCCTTTTGTTTTTTGCGATACTGTTACCCTTTCAACCGAAATGGTTGCCCCTCACCTTGGGGATGATGGTTTTTGGTTTATTCTGGTTATTGAGCGGTGGCTTTCAAAACAAACTGGACCACCTTTCTAAAAACCTTACGGCAGGCTTGTTCTTCCTGTATTACTTGTGGGTGGTAATAGGTGCATTTTATACCACTTTGCCCGCGGAAGCGGAAAAGGATGTGGTGCTTAAATTACCCTTTGTGGTATGGCCTCTGGCCCTGGGAAGCTTATTTCTTTTTTCGTCCAAAAACCTGCAGTACCTGTTACGGTGGTTTATTTTGGCTTCAGCCATCAGCATACTTTTTTGCTTTACCATGGCCCTGGGCGATTTCCTGAACAATGGAGATGTACGCGAATTTTTCTTTACCCGTTTGGTAAACTATAAGGTGCTACCCCCACACTACCTGGGTATGTACCTTTCCTTTTCGTACGGATGCCTGCTGTACCAGGGGCTTCGCAAAAAATACTTCTTCAGCCGCAGTACCGATGTGCTGTTAATGATCATTATGGCGGTGGGCATACTGTTTATTTCCGTGCGGATGCAGTACATTGTTTTCCTGCTGATCAACGGGTGGATCTTCTTTTCTTTTCTCTATCAAAAAAGTGGGTTTTTAAAAGCTTCGTTAAGCCTGCTGGTACTGATCCTGATTTTTGGAAGCCTGGCCTGGGTGTTTCCCGGCAGCAAAAGAAGGATTAAAGACACTTACAATGAGATCGTTTCCTTTGAAAGGGAAGTGAACCAGAAGCAAACCAATCATCGTAAATTTTTGTGGTTACACGGCTGGGAGGTAGTCAGGGAGCATCTTTGGATTGGTACCGGAACCGGGGCATCGGATCAGGCCCTGCAACTGAAGTTGCAAAACAATGATCACAAGTTTTGGGATGGGCAGGATGTATATTACCTGCGCGACCGCAATTACAATTTCCACAATACCTATCTGCAGCAATGGGCCACCCACGGTATCGTGGGTTTACTCATCTTACTGTTGGCCATGTTAGTGCCTTTTTGGCGAACCCATGACTTTAAAGGGCGACTTTTTATCGTAATATGTGGCCTGAGTTTTTTAACCGAAAGTATGCTGGAACGGCAGGCCGGGGTTTTATTCTTCAGCTTCTTTTACTGCCTGCTGTTTGTGGTTAAAACCATTGATGAAAACCAAAAGAGTCAACAAGCTATTGAATAAGGTTACCGCCTTATGGCGAATCAACATAGATTCGGTTAGCATACTGAAGAAAAAGTATAAGACCACCATAGCCAGCAAAGCATTCTTTTGCCGGTAGGCCTGCAGGAGTGCGTACATCAATAGAAGCAGTAGAACAAGAACAGCCGGTAGGCCTGCCCCCAGCCAGCTTTCCAGGTATTGATTATGGCAGTTGAATTCCCTGGCTAAACCTACCACGAAATTATTCTCCCGGTAACTGCTCATTAATCGATCGTGGGCATCACCTAAGCCCACACCGCCCAAAATGTTTTCACGGATAACATCCCAGGCGCAGTGCCACTCGGCCAAACGGATGGTTATACCATTGAATTGATGGATAACCGGAGCATCCATTTGGTAATTCAGGGATTGGAATTCCGTAAACCTTTGGGTTACATCATTGGGCAAAACGAAAAATAAAACGCTTAAAGATGCTATGGTGATCGCACTGAAGGCAAGGGCCCGCACCGGTTTGGCCCTACGGAATAAAAAGACCACCAATGCAATAAAGGTGATGGCGCCAAAGGCCAGTAAATTCATGCGGCCTTGCAACATAAAGAGGAAGACCAGCAGGAAGGCCAGTAAGCCGTAACCCACCCTCCGGGAAAAGAACCATAGCTTTTGCTCGCGGATTAAACCATATCCCAAATAGATGGCGATGCCCATATAAAGCGATAGGTAACCGGGGTGCATGATAATACGAGACAAGCGTAGGTAAGTAAAGTAATATTCCTTTACCACAATACCGTCATCATTAACCGGGGCATAAAGGCTGCCGGTTGAAACTATGTGGAAAACGGCCGTTCCGATGGCTACTAAAGCGGCCAGTATGCTGGCCCAGAAAAAAGTGTTGATCAGGGTATATCTGCGCTCGCGTAACACCCCGATATCTATGGAAGCCATGATCAGTGGCAGCCATAAAAAGGGTTGTAAGGTTTCCAACCTGCGCAAACCATCCGGAAGGTTTTCACTGTACAGAAGGCTAATGGCATTAATGGCAAAAAAGGAAAGGGCAAGCAGCACCCAGCCTTTATGAGGGTGGGAACGGATATTCCTGAAAAAGTTACGGTTGAAGAAGGAGTGCAGCAAAAAAATAATAATACTGATACTGCTTACGGGAATAGGGCAGTACAGGGCAATAATAACCAGTTGAAGGAGTAATACGGAGCGATGGTTTACACTCTTCCAGTTCAATGCTGCAGGGCTTTTTTCTTTTGCCTTTGCTTGATCAAAAAGGGGATCTGGCTAAGGGCGAAGGCTAAAGTAATATATATCATCAACTGGTACTTCGGTGCCATGATTTCGTGCAGCAACAAGGCCAGTGCTATAAAAAGTACATTGGTAGATATCAGAACCACGGTGGCCTGTATCTGGCTAAGGCCAATGTCCAGCAAAGCGTGGTGAATGTGGTTACGATCCGCAGCAAAGGGCGATCGCCTGAGTACAAAAACCCGGATAATCACCACGCGCAGCGTATCGAAAATAGGAATGATCAATACGGCAAATCCAAAAACGGCAGAGGATATTGCAAAGAAAATATTGGGCTGGTAGTACACACTCTTCTGCACAAAGAATATGGCAATTACCGTAATTACAAAACCCAATACCATAGAGCCGGAATCGCCCATAAAAATGCGCGCGTTGCCAAAGTTGTAACGCAAAAAAGCCAATAGAGCGCCCACATAAGCCAGGCACATTATCAAAAACAAGGTTTCATTCATTAGGTAAAAAAACCAGGCGAAAGTGCTGATGACCACCACCCCGATGGAGCCCGCCAATCCGTTGATGCCATCGATGAAATTAAAGCTGTTGATGAGCAGTAAGAACAGAGGAACGGAAAGGGCGATGCTGGTATAATAATCCAGGTTGTGGATATCAAAAAGCCCGTAAAAACTTTGAATGCGGATATCTCCCTGGATAATTACAATAATGGCCGCGGCTAACTGTCCGCCAAACTTTTTAAAGGGGGTGAGGGGATACAGGTCGTCCTTAATACCGATGGCAAAAAGGATAAGGCTCCCGGCCAGTAATGAGTTGAGCTGCGGGTAGTACAACTCGTGGGTAAAAAAGATGAAGGCAAAGATAAACCCGGCAAAAATGGCAATGCCCCCCAGCGAGCCAATACGTGCATTATGACGTTTGCGCTGATCCGGCATATCGTATAGCTTTTTAACCAGCGACAGGTTAATGATAGCCGGAATGCTGAAGTAGGTAATAAAAAAAGCCGTACCGAATGCAAGCAGTGCTAAATACATCTCCAGGGATTATGGGTAAAAGTAGAAAACTTAAGAAAGCCTTTTATTCTCATTCGCTTTTTTTGCTCGCTGGTTCATACGTTTCCGTTCGCGGTCAAAAAACCAACCCCACTTGGTAAAATATTGCAAAGCTGAGGTAAGGTGCAGCTTCAGGGAGCTCCATTTGCGGTAAGACGATTTCTGGTATTGATGTACGATGTGCCGCTGCGCAAAGTGCAGGGTACGGTACTCCTTATAAATTCTCCGGCTAAGATCTACATCCTCCAGGTACAGAAAAAAACGTTCGTCAAACAAGCCGCATGAAGCCAGGGCCTGATCGCGCAACACCATGCAACAGCCGCTCAAAATGGGCACTTCCAGGTTTTGGTGGTAATCGAAATTGCGCATTTCGTAGCGTTTGATTCGCTCCTCCATTAAACCTTTAAGAAAGGGAGGAATAAAACGCCTCACCAAAAGATCAAAGGGAGAAGGCACCAGTTTACAAAGGTGTTGCACCTGCCCATCCGGGTACAGCACTTTGGGGGTGCATAAACCGATATCGGTATGTTGATCCAGGTGATCCAGGACCGGCTCAAAGGTATCCGCATCAAAATACACATCCGGATTAATAGCAATATGGTAATGAGCTTTGGTGGCGTACTTCCGGAATACCCGGTTATGGCCCGATCCGTAGCCCAGGTTTTTGCCCGGATCATCATAATCCAGGTTTTCGCGGCTACAGAAATCACGAATAGTTGCGGAGCTGGAGTTATCCACAAAGGTTAGTGCCCACGGAAATTTACATTGCCGGATACTGTTTACCAATTTCTGCAGGTCCTGCAAATCCGTGTAATAGGTTACTATGGAAAAGCTGACCCTGATCAATGGATTTTCCGGTTTTTAAGCCTGCGGTTAACGGCCGTGAGCATATTAATACGCCAGCTCAGTTTTTGCGAAATAGAACTTCCCTTCAAACTGGCATTGTTACCATGAATACGATATTGAATGGTCAATTCCTCCAGCCACCTTACTTCACCCAACTTTTCAGCCATCAGGCCGATCCACCAATCATGCATGGCAATTTCTGAAGGAAAGGGAAGCAGGTAGGGCTTAAGGTCGGCTGTAAAAGCCATGGAACTGCCCATAAAAGTGTTGCGCAGCAAATTGTTCCAAAAACCCGGATGGGTACTCCATCGCTCAAAAATAGTTTCTCCGGTAGGTGATCCCAGTGCATCCACAATTTGCCCGTTCATCACAATCAGGCGTTGGGTGGCATCTTCCAGCTGCTTATGCATCAACTCTCTCTTGCCGGGTAGCCAAATATCATCCTGGTCCGAAAAGCAAATGACAGGCTTCGTACTCATCCGAAGTGCAAACTCAAAGTTGAGTACGGGATTTCTAAAGGAATTTTGAAATATACGGACGTTATCGCTTGGCAATGCACTCAGTATCGACATGGTGCCGTCCGAAGAGCCGTCATCGGAAATAATCAACTCATCACCCTCTTTCAATTGTGGCAATATGCTGTTTAGCTGGGCTTCCAGGTATTTTTCACCGTTGTATGTAGCCATGCACACCGATATCATAAACGGAAACGCTTTTGGTAAAAGGCCTGGATAAAGTAAGGCGAAAAATATTGCAGTGTGAGGCTTAATGCCCTTTTTAAAGCCTGCTGGCGTACTCGTTTCGGGTGGGTGGCCGTTTCTGCGTAAACCCTGGCCGATTCCAGGTAACGCTCAAAACGCTTTTTAGCCGTGTTCAACGGAGGTTTTTCATCGCCCGAAAAAGCCTGTTTAAAGCGGTGATCGCTAACGTAAAATTCGGGGTGAATACGGGCCAGGCGATCGGTAAATTCAATATCACTAAAGTCCAGCGGTAAATCGGGGTTATAACCACCCGCCTTTTTAAAAAGCTTCAGGCTCAATAACATGCCCGAATTGATGGGGCGAAGGCTTTGCAGATTTTGAATACCCGGTGTAACGGTCTTTAAGCGATAGGTTGTATTGCGTTCTATCCCAAATGGACTTAACAATTGACCTTTTGAATATACCTGTGGTACGAATAGCTCTACCTTTTCGTGATCTCCGGCTTTTTGTGAAACATCCGTTAAAAATTCAGGGTCAATGAGGGTATCGTCATCCAACAGCCAAAGCCATTTTTTTTCCAGCTCAGCTGCTTTTTGAGCGGCAAAATTGTAGGCTCCGCTCACGCCCGGGTTTTCCGGGGCATGGTGGTAATACACCTCATTTTTTACTTTTTGTGCAGATGGGCTATTGTCAAAAACCAGGACACTCAGGCCGGTTTTTAAAAGGCTTTGGAGGCTTTGGAAAGAGTGGCTTTCGGAAATAGGCTTTTGATATAAAACAATAACCGCCAGCACCTGTGATGTGAAGGGGACGGCACTCATTTTTGCTGCTGCCTTTTGGTGCGCCAGCGGTAGGCCCAACGGATTAGGAAAGAGGGTAGAGGTAACAACCTTAGCCAGGTAGCTTTGCGTTCCGGTAATAAATCGGTGCGGGGGTCTTTTAAAAACTGCCGTGCGGTTGGTTTATCCCCGGCCAGCAGGTTCATGGAAGCGACCCCAATAAGGTTGGCAGCAATCAGTTTTTCCACCGGCTCGCGGAATTTTTCAGGAACATTGCCCTCCGCCAGTTTCTTTTCCAGTACGGCTGCGTAGCCGATTTGCTTTTTAGGAACCGTGCGCGATTTCATATTCTGAGCATCCTGGCGGTAAATAGCCAAAGGCTCATTCAGAAAAGCTACTTCATATTTCAAGGCGATGCGGTTCCACATTTCCATATCCTCGGAGTCCCAAACGGAACGGCTTTCATTAAAAGTACCTACCTCCTTAAAAACCGATTGGGGAATGCACACCGAAGAGGCGGTAATGAGGGGCTGACCAAGTAATATAGAGCTAAAATAGTTGGGCACCAGGCTCATTTTCCCTTGCTCCGGCAGGCCGTGGCAGACGGGGTTATACAGCCGTTTGCCTTGCTTAAAAAGGTAGGCCGTTCCATAAAGTCCAGCTTCCGGAAACTGAGTGACCAGTTTTTGCATACCCGCCAGGAAACCCGGTAACCAAAGGTCGTCTGAATCCAGGAAGCACAGGTATTCACCCTTTGCCGATGCAATACCCAGGTTACGTGCACTGGCGGTACCCCCGTTTTTTTTGGTGAGTACTCTTACTTTGGGCTGACTATCAAATTCCCGGGCCAGGCCCAGGCTGTTATCGGTGGAACCATCATCTACTATCAACACCTCAAAATCCGCGAAATCCTGTTCCAGCACACTGCGGACGGTTTCACCAATGTGCCGCTCTTTATTGTAAAGTGGTATGACTACGGAAAACAGCATCAACCAGTTACCGGTTTTTGGTGGGTTTGAAAACGAAAGGCCAGCAGTATAATGATATCATTTACTAAAACTACGACCGCATTGCCCTGGTAACCCAGCAGCAGGTTAAAAACTATCAATAAGGGAATGTTAAGCAAGGCAACCCTTAACATTATCCGGGCAATGGTGCGGGTTTGGTCGTAACTCAGTAAAATATGCTCATAAACGGTTTTTAAAAATAGAAAGAGTGGAAGCAGTGCCCAAATTCGCAACAACTCCGCTACCACAGGGTGGTAATAGGAAGGGAAAAACTCCCGGAGGGCCAGGGGTGAAAAATAAATAGCTACGGCTGCAACCAGCAAAACCGAAGTGCCAAGCCGTAAAAGGTATTGGGTGAAGCTTTTAACCTGAGCGTAAGATGCGCTTGCTGCCTCAATCAGGCGAGGGTAAAAAACGGTGCTGAACAACTGAATTAATACCCGGAAGAGCAACAGTATTTTTTCCACAAAGGCGTAATAACCTACCACGGCTGCACTGGCAAAAAAGGACAGGATGATGATGGGCATTTGTGCCAGGGAGGTTACGGATGCGGCCGAAACAAAAAGGTTCCAGCCTTCTTTCAGGGAGTTTTTAATTTCCACAAAGCTCACCCTGGTGAAGCGTACTCCGTAACGCCTGGTGATCCAGAGGATGCCGCCCAGGCCGCCCAGTATCTGGCAGATGGAGTTTAACAAGGGAACCCGTATTAAATGGGTTTCGTCTTTTACTAACCAAAAAATGCCCACGGTATAAACGAGGCGGTACAGGAAGTTGAGCAGGTAAAGCTGGCGGAATTTTTCAAAACCCTGGAAAAACCAGGTGGGCAATAAGGTAGCTCCGGCAACAATACCGAAGGTGGCCATAAACACGCTGGCATTTTCGCGAAACTGGCGGATTGAAAAAACCGTAATTACGAAGATCAAAGCTCCCAGCACGGTGAGCAGTGCCTGAGCCGCCATCATAGTGCTGAATATTTTATTGATGGCAGATGGGTCATTGCGGTGCAGCACGATTTTGCGGGTACCCAGCAGGTTGTAACCGTAATCGGAAAGCACAATAAATAAGGTGGTATAAGCCAAGGCGAAGTTTACGGTTCCAAAACCATCGGCTCCCAAAACCTTGAGTAGGTAAGGGATGGTGAGCAGGGGCAACAACATTCCTACGCCCTGTATAAAACCGGCCGACATAAAGTTGCGCAGTACTGTTTTTTGAGAATAGGAGTTTGGCGTCAAACGAACCGAATTTCCGCAAATTTAGGATTACAGGCGGATATGGGTTTAAACCACCCGTCCCAGTTTTTTATTGATCTTAATGCGCAGGGTGGTTAGCCGGTTCAGCATTTGCATTTGTTGTTCCCTTTGTGCGTCATCATCCTGGTTAAATTTGCGCTGGGCTTCCTGTATAAGTTGAGCAATCTTCTTTTCCTTGAAACGCAACACAGACTCCTGCGTATAGGCCTTGATATAGGCATCCTTTTCGGGGATAAATATCTTGCGGCTGCTCCAGTTGTGAAGTTCGTACTTTTCACTAACCAGGTCCACCGCTACGCTGAGAAGTTCAGCATCTTCCTCTTTCAGGAAGTCCTCGGCCTTCAATATTTTTTCATCCCGGTCAAAAGCATCCACAAAATGTTGCAGTATTTTTTGAAAGGAGGGGTTTTCAAATTCCAGTTCATCACCGGCCAACTCAGTAATAATGTGTTCGGCCACACTTTCCTCTACTTCCTCTTCATCGGCTTCGAAGGTGTAAATGCGGTCGCCATAATTCAGAAGCAGCCAGCACAGGGCTTCTTCCTGCTTAAAGGTTTCGGATGAGGTGGGAATGGCACTTTGCTCTTCCTCAACCACCTCCATTTTGGGTGATTCCTCCCGCCTGCGATCCTGCTGTTCGCGCTTTTGCTTGCTCTTGCGGATTTGGGCCAGCTCGCTGAAAAGCACCTTTTCATCCATTTGCAGTACGCGTGCACACTCCTTCACATAGGCATCGCGCTGCAAGGCATCCGGGATAAGGGCAATACTTTGTACGATCTCGCGGGCCGCTTTTGATTTTTCAAGGGGGTTGCTTCCGGCTTCATCCAGCAACAAGGAAGATTTAAACCGTAAAAAATCCTGTTTTTCCTCCTTAATGTAATCTTTCAACTCGGCTGAAGAAACCCTGCGGGCGTAGGAGTCCGGGTCTTCACCATCCGGAAAAAGCAGCACCTGTACATTGAGTCCTTCCTCCAGTATCAGGTCAATACCGCGCAGGGAAGCTTTGATACCGGCCGGGTCGCCATCGTATAAAATGGTAACGTTTTGGGTGTAGCGTTTAATCAGGCTTACCTGCTCTACGGTAAGTGAAGTGCCCGATGAGGCCACGGCATTTTGCACCCCGGCCTGGTGTAAACTGATTACATCGGTGTAACCTTCCACCAGTAAACACTCATCTTCACGGCTTAAATGATTCTTAGCCTGGAACAACCCATAAAGGGTTTTGCTCTTGTGGTAAATCTCACTTTCCGGGCTGTTGAGGTATTTCGCAATTTTAGCGTCCTTTTTCAGAACGCGGCCACCAAAACCAAGCACCCGGCCGGTATGGCTCAGGATAGGAAAAATCACCCTCCCCCAGAAACGGTCGCGTTGACGATCGCCATCCACTTTGGTGAGCCCGGTTTTTTCCAGGAATTCCAGTTTGTAAGATTCTTTCAAGGCAGCCTGGGTAAGGGCGGTACCCGAATTGGGACAATAACCCAATTGGAAGTTACGGATGGTATCGTCCTCCATACCTCTTTCACGAAAATAAGAGAGCCCGATGCTCTTGCCTTCTTCGGTTTTCCATAGCTGTTGCTGGAAGAAAGTGTTGGCAAAATCATTGACCAGGAAGAGGCTTTCGCGCTCCGAGCGGAGCTCCTTCTCCTCATCGGTTTGTCCGGTCTCCTCAATCTCAATGTTGTACTTTTTGGCCAGGTAGCGCAGAGCCTCGGGATAGGTATAGTGCTCGTGCTCCATCAGGAAACTCACCACACTGCCGCCTTTGCCACTGCTGAAATCCTTGAAGATTTGCTTGGCGGGTGACACCATAAAGGAGGGTGTTTTTTCATTGGAAAAGGGACTGAGGCCCTTGTAATTGCTGCCCGATTTTTTAAGGGTCACAAAATCGCCAATCACCTCTTCAATGCGCGCAGCATCAAAAATCTTGTCTATGGTTTCACGTGAGATCATAAAGGGAACACAAAGCTAAGAAAACGGTAGCTGAAGGATAGGCTGATTTAAGCGTTGGCCGCTGCTTCGTTCACCGTTGATTCGTAAAGGCGGAAATAGAAGCGTGAGCCTCGGCCGATTTTACTCTCCAGGCCTATCTGACCTCCCATTTTCTGGATAAGCTCTTTGGATATGGAAAGTCCCAGGCCGGTTCCTTTCCCGCCTGAACCGGGAATACGGTAATACCGGTCGAAAATGCGTTTTTGATGTTCTTCGGAAATACCGGAGCCCTGGTCTTTTACGGAGAACTCGATGAACTCGGAATGATTGGAAACATTGATCTCCACCTGCGAATCCACCGGAGAATATTTAATGGAATTGGTGAGGAAGTTTACCAGTATCCAGGTTACCTTATCTTCATCTACCAACAGGGTAGGCAGGTCTTCGGCCATATCCTTTTTAATGGTAATACCCCGGTCTTCGGCCAGGGTAATAACACTGTCAATGGCCTCTTCAACAATGACCTCAGGTCGCACCTGCTCCAGGTTAAGCTTAATACTGCCCCCCTCCAACTCAGTGGCATTGAGCAGTTCCTGGGTAATGTTCAGCAGGCGGTTGGTTTCCCATTCTATGGATTCCACCATTTCCGTCTGTTCTTCTTCGAGCCGCCCCAACCGTTGATCTTTTAACAAACGAAGGCTCATTTTTATAGCCGAAATAGGTGTTTTCAATTCATGGCTTACCGTGGCTATAAAGTTGGTTTTAGCCTGATCCATCTCCTTAAATTCGGTGATATTCTTTAACATCAGGATGTAACCGTTCATCTCCTGATCCTCTTCGCTGGTAGCGTAGGTTATAATCACCTTTCGAATAAAATAGGCCGTCTTATTATCCAGGCTACCCTTTACCAGCTTGTTGCGGGTATAGCGTTTACTGCTACCCTGGGCCTCGATAAGGTCTTGAATTACATTTTGGAAAATGGGGTTTTGCAGGCTCAGGTCTTTGGCGGAAAGCCCCTTGATTTTTTGCCGGGAAATACCCAGTAACTTTTTAGCGAAGGGGTTAATGAAAAGGATGTTGAAGTTGGCATCCAGCCCGATGATTCCCTCCGATATTTTCTGGATCATGGTTTCGATGCGCTTTTTCTCAGTCATCAGCTTGCTGAGATTGAGGCGCTCGAATTCATCCATTTTGGAGGCCATATCGTTAAAGGCTATACCCAACTTTCCGAATTCATCCTTGGAGTTGATGTTTACCCGGGCGGTATAATCGCCCTTGGCCATTTGATCGATGGCTTCCGAAAATTTATCCACGGGTTCAGCCACGTAAGCAGGGAAGCGCACCATAAAGGAAAAGGCAATTAGTATGCAGAATACAATAATTCCGGCCACGGTATAAATTACCCTTGAGGCCGTGGCTTCGGCCCTTTGGGTGCGGTAGTTTATAGTTTGCTCATTCAGCAGGTAAATCTGGCCGATATTGAGGGATATATCTTCCAGCAGGGGCAGAAGACGTTCAAAGTAATAGTCTTTGGTGCGTGTAACTGCGAGGTACTCCTTCAGGGCCTGAAACTCATTTTCTATTTCTTCCACCAACTGTATTTCACCCTCCTCAATACTGATGGCCCGCTGCTTACGAAGGTTGTCTTCAAAACGAAGTATGGCCGACTCCAGTTTAAAATCCACCGTGTTGAGAGCAATCCTGGAGGTAGGATCGGGTTCGAAGGAATTGCGGATATCGCCCAGTGAGTTAAGTAGCTCATGGGTGTATTCCAGACTTTGGTAATTTTCCTTGAGCAGGTTCTGATTTTGGCTGGTAAGCAGGTTGAGGTAATGGATGGTAATAATGCCCAGTAGAACGATTACGGAGAACAGGAAAACCAGGCCCAGCGTTATTTTAGTTTTTACCTTCATTTATACCACCAGCTCGTACTCTTCAATTTTACGATAAAGTGTAGTTAAACCAATACCTAATAGTTTGGCTGCTTCGGTTTTGTTGCCTTCGGTATGTTGTAATACACGGTTAATGTGATACTTCTCAATATCGGAAAGCAGCATGGAACTGGTATGAAAGGCGGTACCGCCTGAAGCGTGGAAGGGCAGGTCGGCTTTGGTAAGCGTGCTGCCATCATTCACGATGAGTGCTCTCTCAATGACGTTCCTCAGTTCACGCACATTGCCTTTCCATTCATGGCTTTGTAAGGCTTCCATAAAAGAGTCGTCCATTTCGGGACGGTCACGCTTAAGCCGTACCGAAAAGTAGTCGATAAAATTATCGGCCAGTAAACGTATATCCCGGGGCCTTTCATTAAGGTTGGGCAGTGAAATGGTAAAGGTGCTCAGGCGGTAATAAAGGTCCAGCCGAAAGTTTCCTTTGTTTGCTTCCTCTTCAAGGTTGCGGTTGGTGGCGGCAATAATACGCACATCCACCTTGGTTTCGCGGGATTCGCCCACCTTTAAAAAGGTGCCATTCTCTAAAACCCGTAATAATTTGGATTGAAGGTCGGCATCCATTTCACCTATTTCATCCAGGAAAATAGTACCTCCATCGGCCTCTTCAAAAAGTCCCTTTTTATCTTTGGTAGCACCGGTAAATGAACCGGCTTTATGCCCGAAAATTTCACTCTCCAGTATTTCACGGCTAAAAGCGGAGCAGTTTACCGCAATAAAACTCTCTTTACTCCTGCCACTGGACTGGTGAATGGCGTTGGCAAAAACTTCCTTACCGGTTCCGGTTTCACCAATCAACAGAACGGAGGTATCGGTAGCGGCTACTTTGGCACTGAGTTGTAGTGCCTGTTTCATGGCGGGGCTCTCGCCAATAATGTTATCGAAACTGTGCCTTTGGTTTTGCTTGTTGAGGATGCGCTCCAACTTTTCGGCTTGCAAGGCCTTATCAATAGCCCTTTCTATTAAGGGTATAATCTTGTCGTTGTCATCTCCTTTGGTGAGGTAATCAAAGGCACCGTCACGCATGGCCTGTACACCATCTTTTATAGTACCATAAGCGGTAAGCAGCACAATTTCGGTAATCGAATGTTTGGCCTTGAATTCCGGAACAAAATCCACCCCGTTGCCATCGGGTAATTTTACATCGCACAGTACAAGGTGATACTGGTTTTGTTCCAGTTTTTTGCGGCCTTCGCTGAGGTTACCCGCTTCATCCACTTCATAACCTTCCAGGCTGATAATACGAAAGAGAAGTTTCCGCAGCTTTTCTTCATCGTCAATGATCAGTAATTTGCCTTTGCGAGCCATAGGCTACTCCTTTTTATCCTGGTCTTCATGAAACAAGTGAACATCCATTTGCGGGAATGGAATACCGATCCCAGCCTGGTCGAAAGCTTTTTTCACTTTTTCACTCAGATTGTTATGAATATCCCAAAAATCTGAACGTTTGGCCCAAGCCCTCACACGAAAGTTTACGGAGCTATCGGCCAGTGCCTCTATAAAAATGTCAGGCGCGGGCTCTTTCAAAAAACGGTCATCGTTTTTAACCAGGTCCCATAATATGGATTTGGCCTGGTCAATATCATCGGTATAGCCAATGCCAAAGGTCATGTCCAGCCTGCGGGTATCGTGAAACGAGTAATTTTGAATGGGGTTGTTGGAGAGCTCTCCGTTCGGGATAATAATTTCCTGGTTTTGAACGGTGGTCATATATGTATAGAAGATTTGTATTTCGCGAATGGTACCCGAATAGCCGGCTCCTTCAATAAAATCACCCACCTTGAATGGCTTCAGGATAAGTATAAGGACGCCCCCGGCAAAGTTGGAGAGGCTTCCCTGCAAGGCCAGGCCTATCGCCAAACCCGCTGCTCCCAGCACCGCTATAAAGGAGGTCATTTCAACACCCACCATACTGGCCACCGAAATAACCAGCATAATCTTAAGTAAAGCACCGATTATGGAGAGTAGAAAAGGCTTCAACGAAGGGTCAATATTACGCTTATCCATGGTTTTGGATATTACCTTGTTGATGCGCTTAATTACCCATAAACCGATGATAAGAACAATAATGGCGAGCAGCACCGAAGCACCATACTTTACTACCAGATCAATGATTTCAGTGGCGTATTTGTCCAGATTTTCCATGAAAGAGAATTGGGGTTTAGTTATACAAAATCCTTATTTGTTTGAACGCAAATTACTTGGTTCTGGATATTACGTACTCGGCTAACTGTATTAAAGCCTGTTTTGTTTGAGAAGTGGGAAATTGTTCCAACAGTTGCAAGGCAGAGGACTGGTATTCACGCATTTTTGCTTCAGCATATTCTATACCACCAGACTCCTGTACCATGCGCATAACCTCCTCTACCTTCTGGCGGTTTTGGTTATGGCGCTTCACTACATTGATCATGAATTTTTTATTCTTGCGCGATGCATGGTTAAGCGCGTAAATAAGGGGGAGGGTCATTTTTTGCTCCTTAATGTCAATACCGCTCGGTTTACCGCTTTTGTTACTCAGCTGGTAGTCAAAAAGGTCGTCTTTAATCTGGAAGGCAATACCCAATCGTTCACCGAAGGTACGCATGGTTTCTACCCGTTCGGGAGTAGAGTTTACCGAAGCAGCACCTACCCCGCAACAGGAGGAGATCAGGGAGGCGGTTTTTTGCCGGATAATTTCAAAGTAAATGGCTTCATCAATATCGAGCCTGCGGGCTTTTTCGATCTGCAACAACTCACCTTCGCTCATTTCACGCACGGCTGTGCTCACCAGGCGCAATAGTTCGTGCTCTTCATTCTCTACAGAAAGTAGAAGGACCTTAGAGAGTAGGTAATCGCCCACCAGTACGGCTACTTTATTTTTCCAAAGGGCGTTGATGCTGAAAAAACCCCGCCTCCGGTCGGAGTCGTCCACCACATCGTCATGCACTAAAGTTGCGGTATGCATTAGCTCCACCAGGGCGGCACCCCGGTAGGTGCTTTCATTGATTTCGCCCAGCATTTTAGCGGTGAGGAAAACGAGCATGGGCCGCAGTTGCTTACCCTTTCTTTTGATAATGTAATAGGTAATGCGGTCCAGCAGGGCTACATTGCTGGCCATAAATTGACGAAACTTCGGCTCGAAAGCATCCATTTCCGCCTGTACGGGTTTTTTTATTTCGTCAATTTGGCTCATTATGGCCGGTAAAGGTAATAAGCAATTTCACTTGAGCTTAGCCTTCGTCTTTTTTCGGGCCGGAGCCGGGATGTTTCTTTTTAAATGCTTCCCAATCACTGAGTGCCTCGCGATAGCTTTTGCGGCCGTCCTGCTTTTTTCTTTTCAGGTTTCGGTTGGCCATATTAAAGAACAGGGCCACCAGTATAAAAGCAATGACGTAATAGAGCATATTAAACCGTTTCGGCTATTTCATTTTTATTGGCCAACTGGCCGCAGGCCGCATCAATATCCTTACCCCGGCTGTAGCGTACTTTAGCTACTATGCCTGCATTTTCCAGGGCACGAATGTAATTTTCCAGGGACTCGGGTTGTGCCTGCTGAAAGACACCGTCATCAATAGGATTATACTCAATGAGGTTCACTTTGCAGGGAATAATTTTGCAGAATTTTACCAGGGCATCGATGTCTTCCTGCGAGTCGTTGATATCACGCCAAACCACGTATTCGTAGGTTACCTTTCGCCTGGTTTTTTCGTACCAGTATCGCAGCGCATCGGCCAATTGCGGAATAGGGTTTTTGTGGTTAATGGGCATAATGCGGTCACGCACTTCATCACGGGCGGAATGCAGGGATACCGCCAGGTTGAATTTTACTTCGTCATCCGCCAGTTTTTTAATCATTTTGGCTAAACCTACGGTGGAAAGGGTGATCCTTTTGGCGGACATACCCAAACCTTCGTCCGAGGTGATTTTATCCACAGCCTCAAGTACATTGTTGTAGTTCATGAGGGGTTCGCCCATACCCATAAAAACGATATTGGTGAGCGGGCGGTTGTAAAAGCTCTCGGCCTCATTTTTAATGGCTACTACCTGGTCGTAAATCTCATCGGCATTGAGGTTGCGCATGCGTTTCAAACGTGCCGTAGCACAAAAATGGCAATCGAGGCTGCAACCCACCTGTGACGAAATACAGGCGGTTATGCGCTTGTCGGTGGGTATTAAAACCGATTCTACAATTTTACCATCGTGCAGGCGAACGGCATTTTTAATGGTACCGTCTGTACTGCGCTGAATATGATCTACCCTTATGTGGTTGATCACAAAATTCTCTTCCAGTTTTTGGCGTAGCTCCAGTGAAATGTTGGTCATATCCTCAAAGCTTTTCACGCTCTTTTGCCACAACCATTCATACACTTGTTGAGCGCGAAAGGCTTTTTCGCCAATGGAAAGAAAGTATTCCTTCAACTGCTCTTTGGTGAGGGCCCTTATATCCTTTTTTTCTGCCATTGGTGCAAAGGTAAAGGGTTTGAGATCAATAAAAATGCCGCACGGCAGGTGCAGCATTTTAAGATTGATAAGGACCGGTTTTACCGTAAAGTCATGGTTCCAAAACGATTCCTGGAACGCTTTATACCAAACAGTATCACCTCCCGGTCACTTATTTGCACCGATTTTTTAGGAACTAAAATGGCACTTAAATCACGGTTGTTAAAAAGCTCTTCACGCGTAACATTACCATTTGCATCAACGGTGGAGATGATGGCAACCGATTTTTTTACGTTCCCTAAACCTTTTAAATCCTTATCGTCAGCCATTCGCTGCAGATTTTTACGGTTATCGTTAAAGATAAAGTTCAGGGCTTGCTCCTCTACCAATAACAAGTAGGAAGAGTAGAAACCTCCATCGTTAGCGGAAGTCTGGAATTTAGGAATATGGGAGGTCCAGGCAATTGTTCCATCGGGATTGATATTAATTACAATGATATCATTGTAGTGATAATAATAAGTGGTACTGGTTGCTCCGTTGGCCATTCTTGTAGTGGAAGTAACTACATAATATTGTTCTGCCACAGCCACTGCTCCACCATCCTTTCTTCTCAGGAACTCCCGAAATTCAAAGTTATATAGCTCACGGCCTTTTTCCACCTTACGGTCAGACATGAAATTCTTCATAAAATCTTTACCGAAAGGCTCACTGCTAAAAGTGGTCGGGTCAAGTGTTTCCTGATCAATGGTTATGTAAAAACTACCACCAACCCGGTTTGCTTTTTGGTCTGAATAGAAACCCGCTATCGCCATCTGATTCTCCCCAAAGTCACTGCTTATGGCAACGCTACTCACAAATTTATCATCCAGGCCCAGATCATATTCCATAATATCATCGTTCTCACTTACCCTGAAAACCTTGTAATACTCATTGGATTCTTTCCTTTGTTTACGTTCACCTTTGTCACGATCGGGTTCAGCATACCCAATAATAAATACATCGCCATCGTTGGTAACTGTCTGATCTTGCAGCGTGAAGTATTTGTCAGTGTATGGTAGCGTCACTTCTTTTTCCCAGAGCATATTCAAGTTGCGGTCAAGTACATTCACCTTGAATTTTTCCGACTCCTTCTTTTCATACGGAAAATCGGAGTAGATTAAAACTTTGGAACTGTCTTTAGAGTAGTTGATAATAAAGTTACCGTCACTCCTTCTTTCGGCAGGAACGTTGGCTACCTCCTCTGAAGCAGAAACACGTCCTTTAGCATCAACAATGCGCCTGATCATAAATTTGGTGTCCAACTGGCTGTGAAAGACTTTGAAAAACACATGCACTTCTCCATTTTCTATCCGGCATTCGGCAAAATCAGCGTCTTTACCTTTGTATTCAAAGGATTTTATTTCCCGGTCGTAGATCAGCCGGTACTTATCGCGGCTATACTTTTTGATGTGTAAATCTCGGGCCAGTAACGCGCCAAACATGCCCTTGTCTTCCACACCAAAAGTGTAAAAGAATTCATCATCGGCACCGATAACATAATTAAAATCCGTGTCTTTGGCTTTTAACAAAGGGCCCCACTCTACCTCTACACTGGAAGCTTGTGAAAACGTAACATTGGAATATAACAAGGTAATCAGAAAGGGAAAAAGTACTTTTTTCATTGGGTTAAGATTATAATTTTGCCAAAAATAAACTTTAAACCTATTAACCATGACCTTCGCCAGGCTTATAATGACTTGCTTTTTTGTAGCCATCACCTTTGCTACGGCCCAGGCTCAGACAGATAAGATAAAGCGCAGAACCATAACCCTTATTGAACACAACTCTGAACCTGAAGAGGCCAGTACTGAAACCGTGGTAAATGCGGCTGTAAAAATCAACCCCTTAATGATATTGATTGGCGATTTTCCGGTTTCACTGGAATACTCACCCTGGGACTGGTTTACTATGGAGCTTGGGGTTGGTATTACTTTCGATAGGATAATCGGGCCGAGTACAAAAAGTGTATCCGGTATAGAGCCGGAGTCAAAATACGGGAATTCGTTTATTGGGAATGTAAAATTCTTTCCGGGGGAGGATGCCTTTTACGATGGTACATACTACAGCCTGCAGTTTACCCGTAGGGTCTATAATCATGAATATATCTTCCCTAACCAGCAGGCATTGACCACGCAGACTGTTGAACAAAGTGTCTCTTTTACGTATGGTTTTCAGTTTTTTGTTAGCGATCATTTTTTCATCGACATGTACCTGGGAATAGGCTTGGGTGCCACATCAGGTACATCCGCAGAGGAAACGACCGATCCCGCAGGTGAACCTCTTTATTATACCTATGAGTATTCCAATGAAAGGGAAAACCTGGGGTTTGAAGGAGGAATACTGGTCGGGGGAATAAAAGTGGGATATTGGTTTTAGGTAGGTAGTCCGGGTATTCAAAAAAAAAAGCTCTTGTGTTGATCAAGAGCTTTTTTTGAATTGTTTTACAGGATTAACATCGCATCCCCGTAACTCAGGAAGCGGTACTTTTCTTTCACCGCCTCTTTGTAGGCCTCCATCATCAGGTCATAACCGGCAAAAGCAGCGGTCATCATCATCAAAGTAGATTGAGGTGGGTGTAAGTTGGTAATCATACAATTGGGGATGGTAAACTCGTAGGGAGGGAAAATGAATTTATTGGTCCATCCCTCGTAGTCCTTCAAATGTCCATCGGTAGATACTGAGCTTTCCAGGGCACGGAGGCTGGTGGTTCCCACCGCACATACCTTTTTCTTATTATCAATGGCGCGATTTACCTTTTTGGCGGTTTCGGGATAAATCCAGAATTGCTCGCTGTCCATTTTATGTTTGCTGAGGTCTTCCACCTCTACCGGGCGGAAAGTTCCCAAGCCTACGTGAAGGGTGAGTTCGGCAAAGTCGATACCCTTAATTTCCAAACGCTTCATCAATTGCTTGCTGAAGTGCAGGCTGGCAACGGGAGCGGCTACGGCACCTTCTTTTTTGGCAAAAATGGACTGAAAACGCTCTTCATCCTCACCATCAGGGTCGCGCTGAATGTATTTTGGTAGTGGGGTTTGACCCAACTCTTCCAGCTTGGCGCGGAATTCTTCGTAGGAGCCATCATACAGGAAACGCAGGGTACGGCCACGGGAGGTGGTATTATCGATCACCTCGGCTACCAGGCTGTCATCCTCACCAAAATAAAGTTTGTTTCCAATCCTGATTTTACGGGCCGGGTCCACTAATACATCCCAAAGACGGCTTTCTGAATTGAGCTCCCTTAAAAGGAACACTTCTATGCGGGCACCGGTTTTTTCCTTATTACCGTACATGCGGGCGGGAAAAACCTTGGTATTGTTGAGCACCAGGGTGTCGCCATCTTCAAAAATATCCACCACATCTTTAAACATCTTATGTTCGATCTTGCCGCTCTCGCGGTTTATGATCATCAGGCGACTTTCATCGCGGTGGGTAGTAGGGCGATCAGCTATAAGTTCCTTGGGAAGCTTATAGTTGAAATGAGATAGTTTCATCTTCTTCATAGCTTACGGGCTTTGAAAAGTTTAAATTTTACGATAAGAACTTGAGGGCGGCAAAAGTACTATAATTAATACTGCGCACCACAAAAAGTTTAAAACAAGGCTTTAATCGCCAAACCGGTTTTGAATAAGGTGCCGGAAACGCATTTCGTACTCTTCCTTCTGGCTCCAGTCGTAATCGGGTTTAACAATGGTTTCGATAAACTCCTCCGCTTCTTCCAAGCTGGTGAAGGTGTTTAACTGAGAAAGCACCCGGTTAAAATCTTCCTGGGCACCACCAAAAAGGTGTTTTACAAAAGCAATGCGATCATTTAAACCGATGCGCAATGTGCCACTGCTGAAACGGTCATTTATAGAGGCGTTACGATCGGGCCTGGGTGGGGCAGGGGCGGCTTTGGGGGTAGGTTGCGGTTTAGGGCCACTCGCTTCTTCAGGTACGGGTGGAACGTCATCCGTCAACTCCTTTTCAATTACCGGGCTTTCATTAATCACTTCCTCCTGAGCTTCAGGCTCTTGAGGTGCGGGCTCTTTTTGCGGTACAATGGTTTCCGGCTCATCGATGGAAAAGTCCGGGGCATTGGCTGCGGATGACTCCTGAAGGTAATTGATTACCAGCAGTTTTTCATACAGCATTTGAACCTGCGTAAGCGCTTCAATGATGGATTGCGGGCCTTGATCTTTTAAAATGGTTTCACACAGTTCCCTGAGTTCCCTTTGCACTTGTTCCTCCATGCAGTTGGCTTATCTTTCTGTAGTTTTGTACGTTTTAGTATAGACGCTTGGAAAGTACAAAATGTTTCTCGAAAACCCCGTAAACCAGCACAGTCCATGTGGGTGGATCGAAGTGATCTGCGGCTCCATGTTTAGTGGTAAAACCGAAGAATTGATCCGCAGGATCAAAAGGGCGCAGTTTGCCACCCAATCCGTTGAGATATTTAAACCTCTGGTGGACAATCGCTACGATGAAGATGATGTGGTGAGCCATGATCAAAATTCCATCCGGTCCACTTCCGTAGAAAGCAGCTCCAACATACTTATACTGGCCGATGGCGTGGATGTGGTTGGGGTGGATGAAGCCCAGTTTTTTGACGATGGCATAGTAGAGGTTTGTAATGAACTGGCCAACCGAGGTAGCCGGGTAATTGTGGCCGGGTTGGATATGGACTTTAAAGGCCGACCCTTCGGGCCAATGCCTCACCTTATGGCCACGGCCGAATATGTAACTAAGGTTCACGCAATTTGTGTACAAACCGGAGGTTTGGCCAATTACTCGCATCGTAAAGTGCCCGGGGAAAAGCAGGTTTTATTGGGTGAAAAGCAGGAATACGAACCCCTGAGCCGGGCCGCCTTTTACCGTACCATGAAAAAATCCTGACGGCAGCCATGCACTACCGGGTTGCGGAAATAAGCCAGATTCTGAATGCAGAAGGTGCCCTGAACCTTCCCGAAACGGAAATTCACAATTACCTCTATGATTCGCGGAGGTTAAGAGCGGTAGAACACACCCTGTTTATAGCCATATCCGGTCATCATCATAACGGTCATGATTACATTGCGGAACTTTTCGATAAAGGTCTTCGTAATTTCCTGGTGGAAGAGGTGCCTGAATCCTTACGCGGCAAGGCAAACTTTATTATGGTTGATAATACCCTCCGGGCTTTTCAGAAACTGGCCCGGTACACCCGAAGTCAATCCAAAGCCAGGGTGGTGGCGATTACCGGAAGCAATGGTAAAACCATGGTGAAGGAATGGTTATCGCAGATATTGGGACAACTGGCCAAAACCACCAAAACCCCCAAGAGTTATAACAGCCAATTAGGAGTTCCCCTTTCGGTATTGCAGTTGGAAGGCAATGAGGCTTTCGGTGTTTTCGAGGCTGGAATCAGCCAGCCCGGGGAGATGGCTTACCTGGAAGATATTCTAAAGCCGGACTACGGCATTTTTACCAATATCGGTTCGGCCCACCAGGAGTACTTTGAAACACTTCAAGAAAAGGTACAGGAGAAGCTCCAACTTTTCAGTAAGGTGGGCAGCCTGGTTTATTGTGCCGATCATCGGAGTGTAGCCGAGGGCATTCAACGGTTCGAGTTTGCGGCTCACCCTCAATTGTGGAGTTGGTCATTGGAGTTCAAACCGGCCTTTATGCAATACCGTTTTGACCGGGATACTAAAAAGCTGAGTTTTGAATGGAAGGGAAAGGAGTGGCAGGTAGAATTACCGTTTGAAGATCATGCTTCCCTTGAAAACACCTTGCACATACTAACTCTCCTGTTGGCACTGGAATTTCCGGTGCAAAGCTTTTGGGAGCCCATGAAAAACCTGGAACCCATAAGTATGCGCCTGGAATCAAAAATGGGGCGCTGGAATACGGTTTTGGTCAATGACGCTTATAATTCCGATCTGGAATCGCTCCGCATAGCCCTGGAATATTTTGCGCAACAATTGAAAAGCCGATCACGCGTATTGGTGCTGAGCGATGTTTTGGAAACAGGTATGCCTAAAGAAGATCTCTACCTGAAAATTGCTCAAATATTAAAGGATTACCGGCTGGAGGAAGTGTTTACCATAGGTCGCGACAGTACGGTTCTGTCCGATTATTATACCGGGCGGCTCCATCACTTTAATACCACCGATGAATTTCTGCGGCAGGTGAAACCGGAAGCCTTTGAAGGGAAAGGCATTTTATTGAAAGGAGCCAGGTCCTTTGAGTTTGAACGGGTGGACCGGTATTTCGCTGAAAAGTCACACGAAACGGTGCTGGAGGTAAACCTAAGCCGACTGGTGGATAATTTCAACTATTATCGAAGCTTGCTGAAAGAGGGGGTGAAAACCATGGCTATGGTCAAGGCTTTTGGGTACGGTGCAGGCTCCTACGAAATCTCTTCCCTGCTACAATTTCATAAGGTGGACTACCTGGCGGTAGCTTATGCTGATGAAGGGGTGGCCTTGCGCAAGGCAGGTATTGAAATTCCCATTTTAGTGCTCAACACCGAACTATCGGCCTTTGATGATATGCTGGACTTTAACCTGGAGCCGGAAGTGTATAGTTTCCGGGTTTTGGAGGCCCTGGCCGAGCATTTTAAATTATCGGGTTCGGCTGAAATTTTGAGAATACACCTTAAGCTGGAAACCGGGATGCACCGCCTGGGCTTTGAAGAAGATGAGCTGGATACTTTGATTCAGAAACTCCGTTCGTATGAAGGCCTGGTAGTACAAAGTGCCATGTCACACCTGGCGGCTTCGGACGATCCTTCGCAAAGGGAATACACTCTTCAACAAATAGCGCGCTTTCAAAAGATGACCGAACGGCTGAAATCGGGGCTCGGTTATTCTTTTGACCGGCATACTCTCAACTCCTCCGGCATCAGTAATTTTCCGGAGGCACAATTCGAAATGGTACGTTTGGGCATAGGGTTATACGGTGTGGCGGGCAGTGCGGACGAAGCTCCCTTTCTGAAACCGATTAGCAGCCTTAAGGCCACGGTTTCACAATTAAAATTTTTAAAACAGGGCGATACACTCGGCTATGGCCGGTCTTACACGGCTCCGGAAGATCAGCATATTGCCGTCATTTCCATAGGCTATGCCGATGGCTTTCGCAGGAGTCTCAGCAATGGTGCGGGGGAGGTGGCCATTGAAGGTAAACGCTACCCGGTGGTAGGTAAGGTGTGTATGGATATGGCCATGGTGAACGTAAGCGAAGGCCTGGTTCAGGAAGGTGCTGAAGTGGAAGTTTTTGGCCAGCACATCAGCTTGGAAGAATTATCCAGAAAAATGGAAACCATTCCCTATGAGGTGCTGGCTTCCATATCGCAAAGGGTAAAAAGGGTGTACCTGATGGAGTAAAAAAAAGGCCCCCGTACACGGAGGCCTTGTATTCAATCTCAAAATTAGTTAGGCAGGATTACTTTCCTCCCCTTCTTCCTCATAACCCAGCAGGTCATCCATAGTCTCACGGCTTACTGCGTGGTAATTGGGGCGGGCTTTTTCATAAATATCCATCGCCATCTCTTCCTTATCGCTTTCCAGTAATGCACGGTAAGTCGGGGTCAGGAATTTTCTGCGGCCTACCTGGATCAGGAAACTCTCCACCCTGGGGTACACCGGTTCGTAATTATTGCGAATAGTAGGTTGGAACCAGGCCGCCAGTATTTCGCTGTTTCCGCTTTGAGTAAACCCATAAGCCGCATCCAGCTGCGCCAGTTTTTCCTGGCTGATATCTTTCGGTAGGTGGTTAATAAAGTGCAACCACTCGTGCGTGGTCCAGGCTTCCGCCACACCACTGGCAGGGTAGAGATTTTTCTCCAGTATTTTCTTTTGGGCCTCATCTACCTTTGCAAAACGGTCTGACTCTACCACCGGTAAATTGTCGGGCAGGCCAGGCTCGTAAATCCATTCTTTAATCTGTAAGCGATTGGCTTGCTCCTCCGTAAGAAGATTGGCCATCAGGTAATCTATAAAACCTTCGGTGGTCATTACCTTGAACTTGTTTTCCTGGAAGTAATTTTTCAGAAATTCATCAAAACGTTCGCGGCCTACTTCTTCTTCAATGAGCCTTAAAAAGAAATAACCCTTGTTATAGGGAATGGAGGTTACTCCTTCATCCGGGTTCCTGCCTTCCAGGTTGAGTTTCAACTTGGTGTCTTCCGGAATTTCCTTCATCATTTCAGCGGCCGCCTCTTGCAGTTCATCACGGGTAAGGCTGGCCAGCATCTCCGAATAGTCGCGGCCATATACCTCTTCCATAATGCGGTGTTCAAAGTAAACGGTAAAGCCTTCGTTCAGCCAGAAGTCGTCCCAGGTGGCGTTGGTTACCAGGTTACCACTCCAGCTATGGGCCAGTTCATGAGCCACCAGGCTCACCAGCGAGCGGTCACCGGCCAGAATGGTAGGCGTGGCAAACGTGAGGCGTGGGTTTTCCATGCCCCCGAAAGGAAAGGAAGGAGGGAGTACGATAATATCATATTGTCCCCAGGCGTAAGGCCCGTAAAGGCCTTCCGCAGCCTGTACCATATTCTCCAGGTCCTGAAATTCATATACCGAAGTATCCAACAGTGAAGGCTCGGCATACACACCGGTACGCTCACTAATGGATTTAAAAACTACGTCTCCGGCTGAAAGAGCCATCAGGTAAGAGGGGATGGGCTGTGGCATACTGAAAGTATATTCGCCACTGGTATTTTTGGACTGCGGGTTTTCCGCACTCATCAGGGCCATCATATTGGAAGGTACTTTTACCCGGGCATCGTAGGTAAAGCGTATGCCGGGACTATCCTGGGTAGGTATCCAGGAGCGGGCCAGGATAGCTTGTGACTGGGTAAACAAAAACGGGATTTCTTTACCAGCCGTTTGTTCAGGGTCCAACCATTGCAAAGCACGGGCACTGTCGGTAGTTTCATAAGTTATGGAAACGGTTTTTGCGCCTTCGGAAAGAGGTATGCTGAGAGGGCGGCCCAGCTCTTCCTTAAATGAGCCCAGCTTGAAGTCAACCGCCTCACCATCTACCATAACTTTATTAATGTTGAGACCGTAGGTATCAAAAATAATCTCTTTGGCTTCATCCTTTGCCTTTATCTCCCATTCAGCAACTGCGCGGATGCGTTCACTGTCAAAATTTACCTCGGCATCCCAGTTCAGGTGAGTAACCACTGCGGTATTGGGTTTTGCATAGGAATGAGGGTCATTTACATAATCGGTGACATCGTCTTTTTTCACTTCTTCACTTTTGGAATTGTTACAGGAAAACCCCAGCCATGAAGCCAGGATCACAAACAATATTGATGGGTATTTCATTATGGTAGGTATTTAAATAAACGTGCAAGGTGCAAATATTGCAGGATTAAGGCTACCTTCAAAATTTAAAATTTCAACCTTAAGCATTTATGAACTGGATCATACGTTTCATCATTAATACATTGGCGGTATTTATCACCGCCTGGCTGTTGGGTGATGCCGTTGAGATTTCCAATTTCGCCACCGCTATATTGGTGGCTCTGGTTTTGGCTATATTCAATATTACCCTTAAACCTTTAATGATTATTCTTACTTTGCCCTTTACCGTAATCACCTTCGGGCTTTTTCTTTTTGTGATCAATGCCCTGATCATTATGGCTACAGATAGCCTCATAGGAGGTTTCAATGTACGCAACTTTTGGTGGGCCCTTCTTTTCAGCCTGGTACTTTCGGTGGTCAACTCACTGATGTCACACCTGGGCAAAAAAAGCGTTTAGTCCAGTACAATTTTACGATAGTGTGTTTCCGATGCACTCCTGAACTCCAGGAAGTAAATACCGGCCGGAAAACCGGAGAAATCGAGTTGCTCACTCAACATTTCTGACTCGGCATAACTCTCTTGCCATAAGGATCGGCCTTGTAAATCTTTTAAAGTACAATCCAGTTTTTTGCGGTGGTTACTGTAAAACTCAAAATACACCAAGCCATCTTTGGAAGGGTTTGGGTATAGTTGTATTTCTTCCTTAAGGGCGGACTCCGATAAACCTATCTGCAAGCCCACCGTAAAATACTCACGGATTTCTGTTCCGAAATTGGCATTGTACATTTTGTTAAAAAAAGGACCACCATTATTGCGCAGGCTAATGGTGCCGCCCCCATCGTTATTAGCGAAAAAGGCCATACCGTCCTTATCGGTATCTCCGATCAACAGCTCATAACAACCCGGAGCCAGGTTGAGGGTATCGATGTAGCGGGTGTTGGAAGCCACATTGGACGGGGAAGAAGTAATCAGGGTTCCATCCGCACTGGTTACCGACCAAAAAGTTTCATGGCCCGCACCATTGGTGCGTAGTTGTAATGTCATTTGAGCCGGATAGACCGGTGGTGGTGTAAAAGCAATTTTTTGAGAATTGTTAAGCGGGTACTCATCGTTTTGCCCGTTTGGCTTACTTACTGAAGCCCTGTAGTGAAGGCTGCCGGTATAGGTTTCCCAGTCGATGGGATTGGGAATATCCACCGTAACAATTTCCGATTCCATGGGAGCGAGGTTACCCGTCCATTTATAAGTCAGTTGATTGCCACCATCCATACCATATTGAATATCGCAACTGGTGAGGTTTTGGGCACCCTTGTTCCGGATTTTGAAAATGGCCTTTCCACATACGGGGTTCATCCGTCCGAATTCATCTGCATCGGAGGGAGCAATAATTTCCGTTAGCTCCACATCATGGGAAAACTGAAACGCACCGTATTGAAAAAGCTGGGCGGTAAAATAATACCCGGCTGGCACCTCACCGGGTGGAACCGTGTAAGAATAAGGTTCGATGTCAATATCAATGTCCAGGTTGTTGCCTGTTAAATAGGAGGATACATCGTGGTCGTAATGCAAGGCTTTGTCACCGGGGCACCAGTTGGCCCGGTCGTATAGCCAGGTGCCTGCCTGCGGCCAAATAGGGTTCAGGCCACAGTCATTACGCCACATGGCTTGGGTAGCTACCTGCTGGTTGTTCACCTTGAGGTAGTAATCTTTTTCGCAAAATTCAGCACAATTAATACTGTTTACAAAGCCATGACCACTTGGTATTACTCGCACCATAGCTCCCTGAGCTCCCGTTTGTAGTGCCATATTTTTAGAATGTAAAAACTCGCTTTCAAAGGCCGATGAGTTGAGGTAATCCTTGTAACCGGAATAGATATTTTCCACGCTCAACACCGTCCGTGGTGGAGTACCTTCAATGAATATAAAATCCGTAGTAACACTAAATCCACTGGACCAGCCGGAATAAAAGGCACGCACTTTAACCGAATCGCGAAGCAAGGGATAATAATCCGTTACATCGAATATAAATTCGTGTTCCCAGTCATTGGGCAGGCTACCACCATAAGGAGTAATTACCCGGGCCATTTCATAGGATTCTTCCACTTCAAACACATTCCAGGTGGTGTCGATCACCAATGGGTTTGTGGATAAGGTGTCAATACTGCTAATGCTACTGTCCAGTTGTCCGGTGGGTATCCGTAACTGAATTTGAGTGGTGTAATCCCAGTCACTACAGCCACCGGTGGCGCAGCCCATGGTATATTTTAAGAGTATTTTATGGTAGGTCTGTGCTCCATCGGGAAATTCGGCCCAGGCGTCATAGGCGCCATACCAGGTCATGTCTGTTTTTTGGTGGGCTGTAATCACGGTGGTGTCACCCGGTGCGGCAATGGTCCATTTGGCTAAAAAGCAAAAGAGCAATAAGTAGCAGTATCTCATAGTTTTGGATTTGATTCCTCGTTCTCGTGATCGGCAGCCAGTGTTTCAGGGTCAACCGGTTTAGAAACGCTGGTAACCCCACCACTCATGGTGTATTTCATAAGGTCAGACGAGATCACATCCAGCGGCTCCACGTAACTTTCCGGAACAAGATACATATTACCGGAGATGTTATAGGAATGAGGGATATATACCGTAATCAGGTCGTTGTTGTTGCCTAGCTCTCGAAAGTTGTCATTGGTAATAAATCCCAGTCTGCGTATTTGAGAATCTTCGTAGAGTTTTACGCTTACAGGGCGGCTAAAACTTTTTTTATCACCCACGAAAGCGTTCATCAAATCTTTAACGGAAGTATAGATCACATTAACCAGGGGTGCCTTTTTAATCCATCCTTCGAAGATCAATATCAGGCGGTCGGAGATCAGGTGACTTCCCAAAACCCCCATAGCGGTTATGAAGAGGAAGATAAAAAGTATGCCCAAACCCGGAATGTCGATGGGCAGTAAACCGTCCAGCATTACAAATACCGACCAGATTACGTAGATGGTCACCGCTAAAGGGACGGTGTAAAGCAGCCCCTGCAGGAAATAGCGAATAATGCTCTTCATAGGATTTTAAATTATTTGGTTGCGTAATTTTTGGGGAAGTCCTGATACCACTAAATCGTAGGAATTATCGATCCATTGCTTCAGAGTTTCATCCGGCAGCGTTCCGTCAATCATAACCGTATTCCAGTGCTTTTTGCTCATGTGGTAGCCGGGTAAAACCGTTCCGGGGTATTCCTCTCGTAATTCTATAGCTTGTGAGGGCTCGCATTTGAGGTTTACGCTCAACTCGGTAGAGGAGAGCGAGGTTAAGGCAAACATCTTTCCCAGTACTTTAAAAACCAGGGTGTCTTCGCCAAAGGGCAAACTCTCATCGGTGGCGGCTTTGGAGAGGCAGTAAAGTCTTAATTCTTCTATATTCAAGGGTTCGGATGTTGGCTTAATGAATTTCAAAGTTCTTAATTCTTTAGTAATTTTAAGGTTTGTATTCAAAAAGTAGAAGGAACATGAAATGGAACGGAATAAACCTGGAAGAAGCATTGCGGAAAGAGCGTAAGAGGGAGGAGAGGCGTAAGCCCGATGTCGTACTGGAAGCCTACCGTAAATTGATTGCACAAGACCAGGCGGAAGAGGAGCAAATAAGAAAAGTCTTATTGGAAGGCTCTACTCAACTGGATGACATCAATACCCGGGTTTTGGAGGCCGACCGGATATTTACGGCCAGCCAGATTAAGAAATTATGCACTACTTACCGCCTGCGTTTTTTACCGGCTATGCACTTTAAAGGCCTTATTCCCAATGAGGCTGTATCACGCATCAAAAACCTGCAACGTAAGGGTAGCGGAGAGCTGAGCAATTTCAAGGTGCTGGCCCCCGCTTCTATGTTCAATTTGGTGGAGAAGGACAAAGATCCTCTGCTTTTTCTTTCGTTGGGCAACGACCGTTATTACCTGGTGCATCAATGGGGGAGCGACCTGAGTATTTTTCGCAAACTTTTGGTTTTTCCGTTCAGGAGCTTCAAAACCTTATTGGCTTGTGTAACCCTGTCAGCCCTGTTAGTAGTAGTCAGCATACCCGACTCGGTAATTATGGGGCCTTATGACAGTAGTTCGCTAAGCCTGAGGATTATATTTTTCTTTTACCTCTTTATCGCCTTTTCAGGACTGACCGCTCTTTACGGTTTCAGCCGCATGAAAAATTTCAACGGCCGGCTTTGGGATAGCCGCTACACCGACTAAGGTTCCTGTACCATCGATACCTTTTGGTAGGTGAGGCTTTGGGTGTTGTATAAACTGAAGGAAAGGGAAGAACTATCGGCCGCTAATGGAAACAGGTATTCATGCCCCTGGGCAGGCAGGGGGAGTTTTAAATACTGCCGCCCTTTGAACTCCAATAATTTCCATTTCAGGTTGGCGTGCGCCAGGGACTGGCCGTAGCTGATCAGTCCATCATCCATAAAAAGGAAGTAATCCTGGTGTGTTCCGGGGCCACGACATTTAAACTTTTGATTGATAAAATCGGAGAAGGCGATAGAAGCGGATGGACCTACACTTTGAGCCTGGAATAAATGGCCGTTTCTGATAAGTGAGCCGTTACTAATGGTTAAAGTATCGCGAGGAAGGTACACTTCACTTTCACTTTGAAACCATATAGTAGTGTCGGGTTCTTTTTCAATCGCTGAAATGACCAGTAAACTATCGTTAATAAAGTCCAATTCGGAGAGGCCGTTTGGACCAATAAAAACCCTTCCTGTCAAACCCTCCTCACTGTTACAGGAAATACACCATAAAAGGACTATTATAAAGCATGGCAGTTTGGAAACAAGTTGGAGGGGCTGTAGCATATCTCTTCGAATGTAAGATAATAACTACATCAAAAAAATTAAACTATTACTTATTTAGTGAAGCGACCTAAATTTTTAAGGAAACGCCCTTTATTTTTAGTGAATGGCTTATTGGGAAGATAACTGATCGGTAAATTCAATTGGATCGGAGGCATTTTCCACCCGGTAATCGCCTATAGCTGTTCTTCTAAGGGCGGTTAAATGCCCACCACTTTGGAGGGCTTTTCCCAAATCATGAGCCAGGCTGCGGATATAGGTGCCTTTACTGCATATTACCTTGAAATGGATCTTTCCGTTTTCCAGTTGCGCGTTGAAACTTTCGATGTTTACCTGCCGGGTTTGGAGCTTTACCTCCTGTCCTTGCCGCGCCAGCTCATAGGCTTTTTGGCCATCTTTTTTTATGGCCGAAAACACCGGTGGTACCTGATCGATAAGGCCGGTAAAGTGATTTCGGATGACTTCATCCACCATTTCCTGGTGAATGTGTTCGGTGGGAAAGTTGCCGTCAATACCGGTTTCAAGATCATAACTGGGCGTGGTAGCCCCTAGTTGTATGGTGCCGGTATATTCTTTAGGCAGGCCCATAAAATTGCTTAGTTGCTTAGTGGCTTTACCGGTACAAATAATAAGCAAGCCGGTAGCCAGTGGGTCCAACGTTCCTGCATGACCCACCTTTATCTTTTTAAGATTGAAGTTTTTACGTATGGAATAGCGGATTTTATTGACCACGTCAAAAGAGGTCCACTCCAGGGGTTTATCGATTAACAAGACCTGGCCTTCCTGGAAATAAGCGGCAGAGTAATCAGACAAAACCAAGAAGCACGGCCGTTATGGCGAGACCACCCGCTATAAAACAATACAGTGAAAAGTAGTTGAGGTTGAATCGCTTAACAATATCGATCATCCAGTTACAAGCCCACAAGCCGGTAATAAAAGCAGCTCCAAAGGCCAGGATGAGGTTTACGGGCTCCACGGTTTGTGCCTGTAAGCCACCTCCGAGAAGGTCTTTGGCCATTTTTCCGAAAATGAGAGGAACGACCATTAGAAACGAAAATCGGGCGGCTCTTTCCCGGTCCACTTTAAGTAATACCGAAGTAGAGATAGTGGCTCCGCTGCGGCTGATACCCGGCAATATGGCAATGGCCTGGGCAATACCTATAATTATGGCATCTTTAATGGTGACTTCCTTTTCACCCGGCTTGGCATTGTTGGCAAATAGCAACAAAAAGGCCGTAACAATCAGCATGGCACCTACCAAAAGAATTTTACCATCAAATAAGCTGGTAATGAAGTCGTCAAAAAGCACTCCTACCAGGGCAGCCGGTATCATGGAAATAACAATTCTCAGGCAGAACATGGTTTCCTCGTTCTTTTTAAAACGGAACAAACCTCTCAGCAGGAACAGCACTTCATGGCGGTAAACAACAATGGTAGCCAAAGCAGTAGCAAAATGCACAACTACCGTAAAGAGCAAACTCTCTTCAGGTACGCTATTGTCTCCTAATATGGCTTTGGCCAACTCAAGGTGACCACTACTACTAACCGGTAAAAATTCAGTAAGACCCTGGATTATCCCCAGGATAATCGATTCGGCTTTAGTCATCAGAAGGATGATACATTATGGCGAAAATTTCAACGATAAGGCCAATCATGATCAATAAAGGAGCCCAGGTAATCCGCCTGGGTGAAAATATTTCGGGGTTAAAAACCTCAGGGTTTTCACTACCTCCTCCCATCATTAACAAGTAGCCTATGATCATCAGCACGATACCGGCAATCATTATAACGTAGTTTCTTCTCTCGAAAACAAAAGTTTGTTTTTCCATAATGTGCAAAAGTTAAAAATAGAGCTGGTCGGTTTTCAGTTTCAAATATTTTTTGAGTGCAAAGAACGTACAGCTCATCGAAATAAAGATGCCCATGACCAAAACTCCGGCAAAAAGGATAATCAGCCACTGTACATTCTGCAATTCCATTAAGAACAAATAGGGTATTTGCTGATCCGCATAGTACAGCAAAATCACCATTAATGCGATCGCAATTAGAGCTCCGTACAAACCGTGGCGAAAACTTCGCCATATAAAGGGTTTGCGGATGAAGCTCTTGGTAGCACCCACCAACTGCATGGTTTTTATCAGAAACCTGCGCGAGTATATAGATAGCCTTATAGAACTGTTGATCAAACCCACCGCAATTAAGGTCAGCAATATGCAACCCGCCAGCAGAAAAAGCCCAATTCTTTCGATATTCTTATTTACTAATTGGATGAGTGACTTATCATACACTACTTCACGCACAATATCCATTTGGGTGAATTCGCTTTCGAGGTAAGCCAACTGCTCCTCATTGGCGTAATTGGCCCTGAGGTGTATCTCAATGGCATTGAGCAAGGGATTATAACCTAAAAATTCTACAAAGTCCTCTTCAATACTTTCCCGTAATTGAGCCGCAGCCTCCTCTTTAGAAATGTACTCCGTGCTTTTTACGTAAGGCTTTAGCTCCAGGCTTTTTTGAAATTGACGCACCGAAGCCTCGGGGGCATCGTCATTGAGCAGTATGGTAAACGAGAAATTTTCGCGCACGTGCGTAGCTATAGTTCCGGCATTAACCAGTAACAAGCCAAAAATTCCCAATACCAGCAGAACCAGTGAAATACTGATAACCACCGAGATATAAGAGGAGCGCAATCTGCGCCTGGTAAACTGATCTGCCGAAGCCGCCATATGCTTAAATTGCGGGCTAAAATAGTAAAAAATGCCCCCCTTGATCGTTAATGATCCGTTAATACCACTAGCCTTTTACCGATGGTTTGGAGAGTACTAAAATGCTGCGTCACCCTGTTGCCCTTCTACCTGGCCACCATTAGTCCGGATTTTGGCGACCAGCCAGCCAATGGGGAAGAACTGTATAATGAGCACTGCCGCAGTTGTCATCAGAAAAACGGCAAAGGTTTCTTCAGGGTTTACCCACCGCTTACCGATAGCGGCTGGGTGGCTGATGATCAGAAGATTATCGGGAACCTCCTGAACGGATTAAAGGGCCCTATAGTGGTAAATGGAAAAGACTATGAGGGTGAGATGCCTTCCTTCCGCTACCTGACCGATGAGGAAATAGCCCTTATCGTGAATTACATACGGGAAGACATTGCGGAGACCGGAGCGGTTTTAAAGGCTTCGGAAGTGGCACGTCTGCGACCGTTGCTACAATCGGACAGTGTGGAGATTTCAACAAAATAATCTTAATAGAAAGCTGTAAGCCTTCGCTAAACCAACCCGAATGCACCCTACTTTGGCATTTGTAATTTGTTTTGGCCCAACAACTACCCTTTGAAGAATCTCGCTGTAAAAATTTTAGTTGCCTTCGTACTCCTGATTCCCCTTTGGAGTTTTCTGGCGTGGTTCCTCTGGCCCAGTGACCGGTTGGAAAGTATTGTGCTGGATAAATCAGCTACACCTGACTCCAAGGAAGAACATCGCTCGTTCAACTGGATATTGACCCACGAAAAAATGTACCGCCCCTCCGGTAAGGAGTACGATTATAGCCGCGACTATTACGGCACCCATCGCGAAGGAGATGAAGGCCTGGTACATGGCATTGATGTTTACAATCTCCATGAAATGGATAGTATGGCCTTTTACATTGACCTGGCCTACTACATTGACGCACGAGGCGTGGAGATGACGGTGGACAGCCTGCAAACCTCTGAAGGTTGGTATGGTGGTCTTTCCGATAAGGATTATCAATTGCTGAAAATCCTTTTCAGGGATCGTAAAATGATCATGGCGGAGTACAATACCATCGCCTCACCTACCCGGGAAAGTGTACGGAAAAAGATGGAAGATCTTTTTGAACTGGATTTTACCGGATGGGTAGGGCGTTATTTCCACTCGCTGGATACCGCTGAGAATGAGGCTATACCCTTGTGGCTGCGTCAGCAATACCGAAATTATTACGGCAAACCCTTTGTTTTTGATAATAAAGCGGGAATTGTGCTGGCCCATGAAGATGGAAAGGTAGTGGTACTGGAAGGGGGCGATCACCTGGAGGTGAATACACCCGTTATCAATACCCAATTATCGTTTCAGCAAAAGCTGGGTGTGCCCAATTATGTGGGTTATACCAACTGGTTTGATATTACCCTCTCGCGTAAGGAAGAAAATGTTTTTTCACGCTATAAGCTGCACACCAATACGGCTGGTGATTCACTGCTCAACTATTTTCATATACCCAACCGCTTTCCGGCAGTTATTGGCGACCATGAAGAAGGTTTGCGATATTACTTCTGTGGCGATTTTGCCGATAACGATATTATGCAGTATTCCGCCTATTTTAAAGGAGTAGAGTTAATATCCAAACTGTTTTACCTTACCGAAGCGCAATTGCGGAACCGCAAGTTTTTCTGGGAGTTTTACCGCCCTATGATTAAAACCATTTTGAAGGAATACCTGTCACGTGTGCCACTCACGCAGAGAGCCCGCGCACTTCCGGAGGATAGCGGTTACCGGGATTATGAAATGGTGGATACGGGAATGGTTTTGCTGCCTGAAAACGGGACGCGACTGGATGAAATAGAGGAATTGTTGGGAGAGCCCGATGACGAGGCTGTGGAAGAGATTAACGAAGCCGGAGAAATCGCTACAACTAAAACAACTAACTCAAATGTCAACTGGCCGGGTGAATTTTCATCCGATCGTTTTCGTGTGGGTGGAAGGTTGGCCTACCGGGAATGGTTAACTAAAAAGGAGAGTTCTTCACTTTCGCCCACCACTACCACCGTAAAGGAAAGCGGAACGGATACCTCTTTACAACAAACCGGCCAGGAGAAAACCTCCTCACAAAACCAGGTTCAAAGGCCCGATCCCGGTCAAAAGAAATGGAGAATAATCATTGCCAGCCTGCAATCTGAGGAAAGGGCGCGCGATTATGTAAGCCAATTGGGCTATTCCGAATTGGATATACTATATGTGGATCATCTTAACACCAATCGCATAGCTTACGGCAGTTATGATAACCTCAGGGACGCTCAAATACAGTTTGAGGAAGTGGTAAAGCGCCATCCGGATGCGTGGATGGTACTTTTTTAACGCTTGTTTTCCAGTAACTTTTTAATGCGGGTAGTCAGGTCCTTAGGGCTAAAAGGCTTGGTCATAAAATCATCAGCTCCCAGGTCAAGGGCCTTGTGAACGGCACTTTCAGAATTGAGGGAGGTAAGCATAAGTATAGGAGCCTCGGTACCACGCTCCTTTAATATTTGCAGTAATTCAAAACCACTTATAAAAGGCATCATCACATCCGAAATAATGATGTCAAAGCTCTCCTGGTCCAATATTTCAATGGCCTTTTCACCGTCTTCGGCCGTTTCCACGTAATAGCCTTCCTTGGTCAGTTTAAAAGCCAGAGCATCCCGGATCAAGGGCTCGTCATCAACAATCAGTATTCTTCCGGATTCACTCATAATGGTAAATTAGCCAAATGCCCGGTCAATTATTAAACCAATTCGATAGTGCTTAAAAAACTGAGCCGGAATGCACAGCGGATCAAATGTATAGAATTCTATAAAGATAATATTAACATGAATGATTTTCCTGATCTTGGAAAACTAGGTTCACAAAGTAAGCTCGTGTTTTTATCCGGAGCCGGAGTAAGTGCCGAAAGCGGTATCAGTACTTTTAGAGACAGTGGCGGACTTTGGGAAAAGCATAATATTTATGATGTAGCCACTCCCGAGGCCTGGCGGGCAAACCAGGATTTGGTGCTGGAGTTTTACAATCAGCGCAGGAAGCAATTACTGCAGGTAGAACCCAATGCTGCGCACCGGGCCATAGCCAGGCTTCAAGATTACTTTAAGGTGGAAGTGATTACCCAAAACGTGGATGACCTGCATGAGCGGGCCGGTTCTGAAAAGGTGATGCACCTGCACGGGGAACTGCGTAAATCACGAAGTTCTGTAGATGATAGCCTTGTTTATGACATAGATGGCTGGGAAATTAAAAAAGGAGACCTCTGTGAAAAAGGTAGCCAATTACGCCCCCACGTGGTGTGGTTCGGTGAAATGGTACCCATGATTGAGCCTGCGCAGGAGTTGGTGTCGCAGGCTGACCTTTTGGTGGTAGTAGGCACTTCACTCAATGTGTATCCCGCAGCTGGGTTGTTGCATGCCGTGCGGGCGGGTACGCCTATTATTGCCATTGATCCCGCCCCGCTTGATCTGGATCATTTCCCCCGCACTTATCACCTTCGTGAAAAGGCCGGTGAGGGGATGCAAAAATTGTGGTTGAAATTGCGGAGATAAGCCTTAAATGTTAAACCGCATAATATTTGTATATTTGCACGCTCAGAGGGGACTACAGTCCCCTCTTTTATTAATCCTATATGGTGGATTCGGAAAAGGTTAAGGAATTGGTAACACAAGCCTTGGATCAGCAGGGAGCTTTTTTAGTTGATTTGAAGATCGCTCCCGATTCCAGGGTTAACCTTAAAGTAGATCATAAGGATGGGGTTACGCTTGAAATGCTGACCGCAATAAGCAGGCATGTAGAGCATAACCTGGACCGGGAGGAAGAGGACTTTTCTTTGGAAGTTTCCTCACCCGGAGTTGGAGAACCTTTAATGGTAAGGGAGCAGTACGATAAAAATGTAGGCAGGCCCATAAAGGTAACGACCAGGGATGGAGAGACGCATCGGGGGGACTTTGAAAAATTCGAGAACGATACGCTCACTATTACCTGGAAAGAGAGAGTTCCCAAGCCCGTTGGCAAGGGAAAGGTAACTGTAAAGAAGGAGTTGCAAGTGGCCCTTCAGGATGTTGAGGAAGCAAGCATAGAAATACGATTTTAAATTATTTGAGATTCGATGGAAAATCAGGCTATCATTGAAAGTTTTTCTGATTTTAAGGACGAGAAGAATATTGACCGGGTTACGCTTATGGCTATCATTGAAGAGGCCTTCCGTAACCAATTGACCAAGAAGTACGGAACGGACGAGAATTTCGACATCATTGTAAACCCCGATAAGGGTGATTTGGAGATATGGCGAAATCGTATGATCGTAGCCGATGGCGAGGTGGAAGATGAGAACATGGAAATTGAACTGACCGAGGCTCTTAAAATTGAACCCGATTTTGAGGTAGGCGAAGAAGTTTCTGAAGAAGTAAAACTCATTGATCTGGGGCGTAGGTTTGTGCTGGCATTCCGTCAAAACCTGGTGCAAAAGATACAGGAGCACGACAATGGTATTATTTATAAAAAATACCAGGACCTGGAGGGTGAAATCCTCACCGGTGAGATCCACCACGTACGCCCGCGCGCGGTCATTATATACGATGACGATCAAAATGAACTGGTGCTGCCCAAGGATCAGCAGATACCCGGTGACTTTTACCGTAAAGGCGATACCTTACGTGCGGTAGTTCACAATGTTGACCTCAGGGGCAATAAGCCTATGATTACGCTTTCCAGAACCAGTCCCAAGTTTTTGGCCAAGTTGTTTGAGCAGGAAATTCCGGAGGTTTTTGATGGGTTGATCGTGGTAAAGAATGTAGTGAGAGAGCCGGGTGAAAAAGCCAAGGTAGCGGTAGAGTCGTATGACGATCGCATTGACCCCGTAGGAGCCTGTGTAGGGATGAAGGGAAGCCGCATCCACAGCATTGTGCGTGAGTTGGGCAACGAAAACATAGACGTAATTAACTATACCAACAATACTCAATTATACATCCAGCGGGCACTCAGTCCGGCTAAGATTACCACTATTAACCTGGACGAGGACAACCGGAGAGCGGAAGTTTTCCTGAAGCCTGATCAGGTATCTTTAGCGATTGGTAAGCGAGGCCTGAACATCAAATTGGCCGGTCAGCTTACCGGTTTTGAGATTGATGTGTACCGTGATGTGGACGAGGAAGAAGACGTAGAGCTTACCGAGTTTACCGATGAAATTGAAGATTGGATTATCAAGGAATTAAAGTCCATTGGTTGCGATACGGCTAAAAGTGTATTGGATCTCAGCATAGAAGAGCTGGCTTCCAGAACCGACCTCGAAGAGGAAACCATCGAAGAGGTACGTAGCATATTGCGATCAGAATTTGAAGAATAATAAACGATTATATGGCCGAAAAGTCTTTAAGACTTAGTCAGTTAGCAAAAGAGTGTAATACCGGGGTCAGTACGGTAATGGAGTTTCTGCAGGAGCAGGGGCTGGAGGAGAAGTTACGCCCTACCACTAAAATCGAGGAGGAGTACATCCAGTTAGCCCTGGAAAAATTTGCACCCGACAAAGCCAAGAAAGAAGCCTCCGAAAAAGTAAGCCTCCAGAAAAAGGAGGAAAAGGAAAAAATGCGGGCTGAGAAAGAAGCTTCGGATGAAGCTCCGGCCGAAACCGACTCTGTAATCAGAGGCCGGGCCAGTTTGGGTGGTCCCAAAATGGTGGGTAAGATCGACCTGGATAAAAAGCCAAAAGCCGAGGAGAAAGAGGAAAAACCCGCTGCTGAAGAAAAGCCGGTAGCGGAAGAGAAGCCGAAAGAAGAAAGTGCTCCGGCTCCGGAAAAAGTAGAAGAGAAAAAAGCTCCTGAGCCCGAAGCCCCGAAGAAGGAAGAAAAGCCTGAAGAGGAAATCCCTGAGGTAAAGGAGGAGCCGAAAAAAGAAGAAGAACAGCCGGAACCGAAAGCAGAAGAAAAGGCTAAAGAAGAACCGGCCCCGGAAAGCAAGGAGACCGAACCCTCAAAAGGTGCTGAAGATGGTAAGATCGAAACCAAATTCCAAAAGCTCAGCGGTCCTAAGTTTACCGGTGAGAAGGTAGATCTCAGCAAGTTTGAAAGACCTAAAAAGAAAAAGGTTGCCAGCAGCAGTGATGATAAGGACGACCTGAGGAAAAAGCGCAAACGCAAGCGCATTAATAAATCCGATGGTGCCGGTGGTGGTGCCGATAACCGCAACCGCGGCAGGGGAGGCAACAATAAGGGCCGTAAACCCGAGCCCAAAAAAGAGCTTACCGAAGAGGAAATCCAGAAGCAGATTAAGGAAACCCTTGAAAAGCTGACCAGCGGAGGTAAAAAATCCAAAGGCTCTAAAATACGGAGGGAAAAACGTCAGGAACGCAGAGAACAGGAAGCGCTGGATGAAATGCGCCAGGAGGAGGAAAGCAAGGTTATTAAAGTAACCGAGTTTGTTACCGTAAGCGAGTTGGCCAATATGATGGATGTATCGGTCAATGAGATCATCTCCGCCTGTATGTCGTTGGGGATGATGGTAACCATGAACCAGCGTTTGGATGGCGAAACCCTCAATATTGTAGCTGAAGAATTCGGTTATACCGTTGAGTTTGTGAGTGCCGATGTTACCGAGGCTATCGAAATGGAAATGGATGAGGAGGAAGACCTGAAGCCCCGCGCACCTATCGTTACGGTAATGGGTCACGTGGATCACGGTAAAACCTCTTTGCTGGACTACATTCGTAAGGCCAATGTAATAGCCGGTGAGTCCGGAGGTATTACGCAGCATATCGGTGCGTACTCGGTTGAACTGGAAAATGAACAACACATTACTTTCCTGGATACACCCGGTCACGAGGCCTTTACAGCTATGCGTGCACGTGGTGCCCAGGTAACGGATATCGCCATTATTGTGGTGGCTGCTGATGATGACGTGATGCCTCAAACCAAGGAAGCCATCAGTCACGCGCAGGCCGCAGGCGTACCCATAGTATTTGCTATTAATAAGGTGGATAAGGATACGGCCAACCCCGATAAGATCAAGGAATCGCTCGCCCAGCAAAACCTGCTGGTTGAAGATTGGGGTGGTAAAATCCAATCTCATGATATATCCGCTAAAACAGGAATGGGCGTGCCCGAACTGTTGGAGAAGGTATTGTTAGAGGCTGAGCTGCTCGACCTCAAGGCTAACCCTAACCGTAACTCTAACGGTACGGTGGTAGAAGCCTCGTTGGATAAAGGTCGTGGTTATGTAACCACCATTTTGGTACAAAACGGTACTCTTAAAATTGGTGATTATGTATTGGCCGGTCAGTACAGCGGTAAGGTACGGGCGATGCTCGATGAAAGAGGTCACCGCATTCAAAAAGCGGGCCCGGCCCAGCCGGTAAGCATCCTCGGTTTGGATGGTGCCCCGCAGGCAGGTGACACTTTTGTGGTGATGGATGATGAACGCGAAGCCAAGAATATTGCTACCAAGCGTATGCAGTTGCAACGCGAACAAAGTGCCCGTTCTCAAAAGAACCTTACGCTGGAAGAAATTGGAAGGCGTTTGGCCATCGGAGATTTCCAGGAGCTGAATGTTATTGTTAAAGGTGACGTGGACGGTTCTATTGAAGCTCTTTCCGATTCCTTACAAAAGCTGAGTACAGAAGAAATACAGGTAAATATCATTCATAAGGCCGTAGGGCAGATTAGTGAATCCGATATCCTGTTGGCTACCGCTTCAGATGCCATTATAGTTGGCTTCCAGGTACGTCCTTCCGCCAGTGCCCGTAAGTTGGCCGAAAAAGAGGAAGTAGATGTTCGCTTGTATTCCATTATTTACGATGCAATCAATGAGATTCGTGATGCGATGGAAGGTATGCTTTCGGCCGAAGTGAAGGAAGAAGTGGTTTGCAACATCGAGGTTCGCGAAACCTTTAAAATATCCAAGGTGGGAACCATTGCCGGTTGTTTTGTGCTGGATGGAACCATTACCCGTAACACCAGTGTTCGCCTCATCCGTGACGGAGTGGTGGTATATACCGGTGAACTCGGCTCGCTCAAACGTTTTAAGGACGATGTGAAGGAAGTGAGCAAGGGTTACGAATGCGGACTGAATATCAAGAACTTCAACGATATCAAAGTAGGGGATATCATTGAAGGTTACAAGCAAGTAGAGGTAAAACGTACACTGGATTAAAATAACGGTGTAGATGACATAAATAAGCCCCCGACATTCGGAGGGCTTTTTTTGTGGTCAAGTGTTTTGAAATATTAAAGGACAGCCCTCTGGCTGAGGTTTAATCAAATGGAAAAGCCAGGCTTATACTGGCATTAAGGGCCACATCACCCAAGTGATCGGTTTGATCCTGGTAACCGTCCAGGGTATCGAAGGCCCAATAATCTGCTCCCAGTTTAGTGCCTATATAAAAGCGCTTACTGCGCTTCATTTTGACCTTATGCAGGTACTGAAAACGGCCCCCTAAACCAAATTGCCGTAATAGTTGCCACTGTGGACCAATATCCACAAAAAAGCGACCGTTGCGCCATAGGGAGCGGCTCCCGCCTACGTAAGGCGCAATTACCAGTTGATTGACCTGATGGGTAGCACCGTGCGACTCCTGAAAAATATCCCGAACCTCTAATGAGTTGGAGAAGTAGGTAATCCTCAAGCCGGCATGGCCGGACTTTTGCGTTTGCAACATAATAGAGGTTTCGGCAAAAATACCGGGCTCACTGGTTAGTTGATGACTGTTTAAATCAGTTTTAACAGAGGAGAGGCCCATTGATAAAATGAGCAACCAGGTGTAATCCATGACTATTCTCTTTTAACATTAATATCCTTCGCGCTTAGTCAGTTTGAATGTGGCAAAGATAAAGCTTTTGAGGCTTTAAACAAGAGAAAGAAACCGCAATAATCTGATTGTCAATAACGTAGAAAAAAGACTACAGTAAAGTGGAGTTTTGCTCAGGGCTTGGGAACCCCTGTTTTATGTAAGTCCGGTAGTTTTATTCGGGTGTTTACCACAAAGCTGCCCGAAAATTCTGAAAGGACAGTTTGAAGAAATTTTTCTGCCTCTAAACGGGTTCGGAAATCACCCACCTGTATGCGGTATTCGGGCGCTTCATAAAGGGTGTAGGCTGCAACCGTGGGAAACACACTGATAAAATGAGAACGTTTATCCATGCAGGCATCTTTGCGGCCGTTGTAAATCTGAACCCGGTAACCGGCAATACCCTGGTTTTTTTTATTCTCTTCAATGTAGGATTGTTGCAATTGCCGTATGCCGGGCTCCTCGATAACGTCCAGTTTACCTTTGGAAAAATTACCGCCTTGTGCCTGTAACAAAGGGCTGGTTATCATAAGGGTCAACAGCAACAATACAATACGCATATCGTGTAATTTTAAGCAAAGGTAAGACGGTACTCCTAACTCTGTAGAAACCGGGATTATTATTTAGAACAGTTATAAATTGAAACCGATTAATCCCACCCCTTCTTCAAACAGCTTTATGTTATAAATTTGCGCCTCGAAGTACGACCGGCTATTTATATATGGTATCTACAATGAAAAACCGTTTCACTGCACGAGTCCCGCACTGCATTTTAACCATTATTCTGGTACTGAGTTCATTCGGATCTTTTGCTCAGGATTACTCAGGTGATGCGGCCAACGGGAAGTCACTCTTTAACTCCAACTGTGCCTCTTGTCACGCGCTGAACAAGAAGATGATCGGACCCGCCCTGGGCGATGTTACCGAGCGTAGGTCAAAGGAATGGCTGGTTAAATGGATTATCAATAACCAGGAGCTCCGCGCCAGTGGCGATGCGGAGGCTAAGGCTATTTTCGAGGAATACAATGGCTCGGTGATGCCCGCCTTCCCTAATCTTTCTGAAACGGATGTTGAAGATATCCTGACCTATACGATCGAGGGCGGTAAGCCAGATGATGGTGGAGGTGAAACAGTTTCGGTTGCAGTAGAAGAAAAAGAAGCCGATAACACCGTGCTCCTTTTGGTTCTTGCGGCCGTTCTGGCCTTGCTTATTATGTTGCTGGTACGTGTAAAGAACGTTTTGAAAACGGTAAAGGGCGACCCTACCTCAACCCTGGCGGAGGATGCGAACGTTATTACCCGCACGGCCCTTAAGAATCCTAAGATCGTTACCCTGCTTACCATTTTTATAGCGGTGATATTCTTCCAGCAACTCTACCTGGCTTTAATGGCCGTAGGTATTCAGCAGGAGTACCAGCCCGAGCAACCCATTGCCTTTTCGCACAAAATACATGCAGGTGAAAATGCTATCGATTGCAACTACTGTCACTACGGTGCCCGCAAAGGCAAACACTCCAATATTCCTTCGGCAGGCGTTTGTATGAACTGCCACATGTACATTCAGGAGGGAACCAATACCGGTACTGAAGAGATTTCCAAGATCTACGCTGCGGTAGGCTGGGATAAGGAAAATAGTAAGTATATAGAAGGATACGAGCAAAAACCAATCAAGTGGGTGCGTATCCACAACTTGCCCGACCTGGCTTACTTCAATCACTCGCAGCACGTAACTGCCGGGCAAATTGCCTGTCAGACTTGTCACGGGCCCATCCAGGAAATGGAGGAAGTATATCAATATTCTCCACTAACTATGGGTTGGTGTATTAACTGCCACCGCGAAACGCAGGTGCAGGTTGAAAGTAACGACTACTACTCAAAAATGCATGAAGAGCTGAAAGAGAAATACGGTGACGATGCCGAGATTACCGTAGAGATGATCGGAGGTTTGGAATGTGGTAAGTGTCACTATTAATTGTTGAATAATCTTTCCTTATAGATAATGGCCGAAACGAAAAAATACTGGAAAGGAATTGAGGAACTCACTAAGCCCGAATCCGTAAAAGGATTAGCGGAAAATGAGTTCAACACTGAAATTTCTACCGAAGAGTTTCTGGGAAATAAAGAGAATCTGGAAGGTTCCCAAACCAGCAGGAGAGACTTCCTGAAGTATATGGGATTTTCCACCGCTGCTGCCACCCTTGCTGCCTGTGAGGCCCCGGTGGTAGAATCTATTCCCTACGTTGTGGCACCGGAAGAAATAATTCCCGGTATTCCCAACTATTACGCTACCTCTTATTTTGACGGTCATGACTATGCTTCCATCCTGGTGAAAACCCGGGAAGGGCGACCTATTAAGGTGGAAAACAATAAAATGGCTGGTATCAATGGTGGAGCCAATGCCCGTGTGCATGCTTCCGTTCTGGATCTTTACGATTCTACCCGCCTTAATAACCCATTGATCAACGGTGAAGAAGCTAACTGGAGTGACGTTGATGCCGGAATTAGCCGTGACCTCAACGCTGCTGTAGCCAGTGGTAAACAGGTAGTAATGCTTACCTCAACGGTAATGAGCCCTACTACCAAAAAACTGGTAAAAGAGTGGGGTGCTCAAACCAATGGCTTTAAGCACGTAATGTACGATGCGTTCTCGTACTCCGGCAAGTTGGATGCTATTGCAGCGGCTACCGGAAAGAGGGCCCTTCCTACTTATAAATTTCAAAATGCAGACGTTATTGTAAGTTTCGGTGCCGATTTTCTCGGTGACTGGATCGGGCAAAATGTTTCTGCAGATTATGCTTCCCGCAGGAAGCCCGGTAAGAATATGTCGCATCACATTCAGTTTGAGAGCAACATGAGCCTTACTGGTAGTAATGCCGACCTGCGTCATAAAATTAAACCTTCCGAGTTGGGTAACGCCCTTATTGCTCTTTACAAGGAGCTGGGGGGTAACGCTAACGGAGGTGAAACCAATCTTTCGGCCCAGGTAAAAGATGCCGCTGAAAAACTTCGCAAAGCCGGTTCTAATGGATTGGTAGTAAGTGGCACCAACGATGCCGATGTGGAGGCCATCACAATTGCCGTCAACAAATTGTTGGGCAACGGTGGAACTACGGTTGATTATTCCAATCGCACTTACTTCCGCCAGGGTAATGATGCAGCCATGATGCAGCTCATCGAAGATATGAATGCTGGTCGTGTGGGTGCATTGTTTATAGACAATCTGAACCCCGCCTATTTGATGGCCGGAAACAGCAAGTTGACCGAAGGCCTTAAAAAAGTGGCTTTGACGGTAACTTTTGCTGAAAAAGAAAATGAAACCACGGCCCTTTGCAAATACGTTTGTGCCCGCCACAATTACCTGGAAAGCTGGGGTGATTTTATGCCGGCCGATGGTGTTTACAGCCTTCAACAACCTCTGATCCGTCCGCTTTTCAATACCCGTCAAACCGAAGACTGCCTTGTTAAATGGATGGGTAAAAATGGAACCTATTACGATTATCTGAAAGCTAACTCCGCGGCCACAGCCAACTGGAAAAAAGCACTGCATGATGGAGTTTACAAAGCTTCAACTGCGGCTGCAGTGGTAGGAGACGATGAGCCCGGATTTTTTGAAAGAATATTTGGCGGAGACGATACGGACTCTACCGAACAGTCAGAAACCGTTTCTGGGGGAGCAGCCGTAGATATAGCATCCATATCCTCGCGTTTGTCCAAAACGAAAGGAGGAGCTTATGAAATCCAGTTTTACGAAAATACAGCCATGGGTGCCGGTATCCTTGCCAACAACCCTTGGTTACAGGAACTGCCCGATCCCATTACCCGCGTAAGTTGGGATAATTACCTTACCATTTCAGCCGCTGATGCGGTGGAGTTGGGTATGGAAAATACGAATGAATCCAATGGAGCTCTTAACGGAAGTTACGCCACGGTAACGGTTAATGGTAAAACCATGGAGAATGTGCCCGTTTTTGTGCAACCCGGACAAGCTAAGGGTAGCATGGGGCTGGCTGTGGGCTACGGACGTTCTGCGGCCGGAAAAGTAGGAAATGACGTAGGAGTGAATGCCTTTCTTTTAATGGATGGTAGCCACAGTGCGGAGGTGAAAATTGAAAAAGGTACCGGCACTCACGGTTTTGCCTGTACTCAATTGGCGCATACCATGATGGGCCGTAAGATTGTAAACGAGGTTACCCTCGATACCTTCCTCAATCAACCCGCCCGTGGAGAAGGTGGTTGGAATGAAGTAACCGAGTTTGAAACCTTCAAAGGTCCCCTTACTTCGGATGAAACCAACCTTTGGGATGATTTCGATCACCAAACCGGTCATATGTGGAATATGTCCATTGACCTGAACCTTTGTAATGGTTGTGGTGCCTGTGTAATTGCTTGTCACGCAGAGAATAATGTTCCCGTTGTAGGTAAAGAAGAGGTGCGCAAGCATCGCGATATGCACTGGTTGCGTATTGACCGTTACTATTCTTCAGACATGACCGAGGAAGTAGCGGAAGAGCAGGGAATATCCGGTATCGACATGTATGCGGCCATGGAAAAGCCATCTTCGAGCCCCGAAGTAGCTTTCCAGCCGGTTATGTGTCAGCATTGTAACCACGCTCCGTGTGAAACGGTATGCCCGGTAGCCGCTACCACCCATAGTGCTGAAGGCTTGAACCACATGGCCTACAATCGCTGTATCGGAACCCGCTACTGTGCCAACAACTGTCCCTATAAAGTAAGGAGGTTCAACTGGTTCCAGTACGAAGGAAACAGCAAGTTTGAAAACAACCTGGCCATGAATGATGACCTGGGCCGTATGGTGTTGAATCCCGATGTTACCGTAAGGGCGCGTGGGGTAATGGAAAAATGTTCCATGTGTATTCAGCGCATACAGTTGGGTAAACTTACAGCCAAGAAAGAAGGTAGGTTATTGAAGGATGGTGATATTCAAACTGCCTGTCAAAGTGCCTGCGATACCGGAGCGATTGTATTCGGTGATGTAAATAACAAGGAAAGTGAGGTGTTTAAACTGAAGCAAAACGAGCGGATGTACCACCTCCTGGAAGAAGTGGGAACACAACCTTCCGTATTTTATCAAACCAAGGTTAGAAACAGAGCTTAATAAATTTATAAAGACTGAGTATGCATTACGAAGCTCCCATACGAAAGCCCCTTATTACCGGTGATAAAAGCTATCATGATATCACCGTTGATGTAGCTCGTCCGGTGGAGACCAAAGCCCCCAGATCGTGGTGGCTGGTATTCGGTATTTCCCTGGTTGCCTTCCTTTGGGGGGTAGGGTGTATTCTCTATACCATTGGTGTTGGTATCGGAACCTGGGGTTTGAATAAAACCGTGGGCTGGGCCTGGGATATCACCAACTTCGTTTGGTGGGTTGGTATTGGTCACGCAGGTACTTTGATTTCTGCGGTACTATTATTATTCCGCCAAAAGTGGAGGATGTCTATCAACCGTTCGGCCGAGGCGATGACCATCTTTTCGGTAATTCAGGCAGCCTTGTTCCCCGGTATTCACATGGGTCGTATCTGGCTGGCTTACTTTGTTTTTCCAATTCCCAACCAGTTTGGTTCCTTGTGGGTAAACTTCAACTCACCACTGCTTTGGGACGTATTCGCCATCTCCACCTATTTTACCGTTTCGGTAGTATTCTGGTACGTAGGTCTGATTCCCGATTTCGCCATGATCCGTGACCGTGCCGTACGCCCGGTAACTAAACATATTTACAAGATTCTGAGCTTCGGCTGGGGTGGAAAAGCCAAGCACTGGCAACGTTTCGAGGAAGTTTCCCTGGTACTGGCCGGTTTGGCTACACCACTGGTACTTTCGGTACACACTATTGTATCCATGGACTTTGCCACCTCGGTAATTCCCGGATGGCACACCACCATCTTCCCACCCTACTTTGTGGCGGGAGCCATCTTCTCGGGGTTTGCGATGGTAAATACACTGTTGATCATTGTAAGGAAGGTCTTTAAGATGGAAGACTATATTACCATTCAACACATTGAAATGATGAATATCATCATCATGATCACCGGTTCCATAGTGGGTATTGCCTATATAACCGAATTATTCATCGCTTGGTACAGCGGAGTGGAGTACGAGCAGTATGCCTTCCTGAACCGTGCTACCGGCCCTTACTGGTGGGCGTACTGGAGTATGATGACTTGTAACGTATTCAGTCCGCAGTTTATGTGGTTCAAAAAACTACGTACCAGCCTTATGTTCTCCTTCTTTATTTCTATTGTGGTGAATATAGGGATGTGGTTTGAGCGTTTTGTGATCATTGTAACCTCATTGCACCGCGACTATTTGCCTTCATCCTGGAGTATGTTCTCCCCCACTTTTGTGGATATCGGGATATTTATCGGAACTATCGGGTTCTTCTTTGTACTGTTTTTATTGTACGCCCGCTCCTTCCCGGTAATCGCCCAGGCTGAATTGAAAACTATTTTGAAGTCATCAGGAGAAAAGTATAAACAATTACACGAAAAGGATGGCCACCACTAATCATCAACATCCACCCATTATCAACGCCCTGTACGATGACGATGACGTCTTGTTGAAGGGTGTAAAAGATCTGAAAGCCAAGGGATATACTATTGCCGAGGTGTATTCTCCCTTTCCCATTCACGGTTTGGACCATGCGATGGGTTTGAAGAGAACCCGTATTGCCATTGCGGCTTTTATGTACGGATGCCTGGGCTTAATCACGGCCATTTCGTTGACCTACGGAATGATGATCGTGGATTGGCCCATGAATATAGGTGGTAAACCCAGCTTTACCTGGGGCGAGAATATGCCGGCCTTTGTACCCATCATGTTTGAGCTTACCGTGTTTTTTGCTGCTCACCTTATGGTGTGGACCTTTTTCATACGTAACGACATTTACCCGGGCCGTAAGGCGCAAAACCCTGACCCCCGTACAACTGACGATAAGTTCCTTATGGAAGTAGAGCTCAGTGGTGATAAAGAAGAATTAATGTCTCTATTGCGCGATAGTGGTGCTATTGAGATCAGTGAAAAAAATTAATTAAGGTATAGATGCTTAGAAAGAACTTTTTTGCTGCACTTACCCTGATAGCGGGAGGACTGCTGGTAGTAGTTAGCTCTTGCAGTGAAAAATCACCGGGTGTGGAGTATATGCCGGACATGTACCGTGGCCCCGCCATTGAAGCTTATCAGCCTAACGGATGGTTTGCAGATAGTTTAGGTGCCCGCAAACCGGTTGAAGGAACTATTCCACGTGGCTTTTTGTCGTACGATGCTTATGCTAATACTACCGAAGGTTATGAAATGGCCAAAGCTAATATGAGTATGCCAGCGGGCTTTCCCAAAGATTCAGCTGCCCTGGCCGAAGGTGCGAAGCTTTACGGTATTTTTTGTGGGCACTGCCACGGTGAAAAGGGTGATGGTAACGGTATTTTAATGAAGAACGAAAAGTTTTTGGGGATTCCCTCCTATGCTGACCGTGAAATTACCCTGGGAAGCATTTTTCACGTAGTTACCTACGGGAAGGGGGTTATGGGTTCTCACGCCTCACAGGTTACCCCAGAAGAGAGATGGAAAATAGCCCAGCACGTAATGAAATTACGTCAGGAATTGGTGGGCGGTGGCTCGGAAGAAGCCGCTGCCAACCAGGATAGCACCGCAGCACCTAACGATAGTACTGCGGCTTCCAGTAATACTAATGATAACACGCAATCCTAGGAGCTGATGTTTGAATTTACCGGAAAATTAAAGAGGACCACCTTTATACTGATGCTCATCGGAGCAGTATCCATTGGCGCCAGCTTTTTTGTAGGTGGTGAGCATCATGAAGCCGATCATACCGAGCATCATGAAAGCAATGCCCATCATGAAGATGGTGAACATCACGAGGCAGAGGAAAATCACCACGAAGAGGCGAATCACGAAAGTGCTGCGGCAGGCCACGGTCACGGAGGTCATGGAGACCATCCCTACCATGCTGATCCTTCCGAGGGTGATAAGTTTCATAAAGGAGCGTCCCGCTCCACTCGTGACCATAATCACTTTTACGCTTCTGAAGAGCACCATGATGCTGAGCACGCTCATCATCAAGTGGCCAATAAGCCCTGGGCTAACCTCTTGGTAAATAACTTTTTCTTTTTGGCCATTGCCTTGGGAGCCTTGTTCTTTTTGGCCATCCAGTACGCTGCTCAGGCAGGATGGGCTATCGTGGTAACCCGTATTATGGAATCCATGTCGCAATTCCTGATCATTCCCGGTATCATCATGATTGTATTAATCGTACTGGGATTGGGACATTCCCACCACATCTGGCACTGGATGCAGGAAGGCATAATGACTCCGGGCACAGAAAACTACGATGAGATTATTGCCGGTAAGCAAGCGTACCTGAACGGACCGTTCTACGTAATCCGCGCGGTGATCTACATCATCGGTTGGGTTGGTGCGGCTATGTTGCTTCGCAAAATGTCCAAGAAATTGGAAACTACCAACGACCCGAATCGCCTGTGGGTGAAAATGCGTAACCTGTCGGCCGGTTTCCTGGTATTCTTTGCCGTAACTTCTTCCACCAGTGCCTGGGATTGGATTATGAGTATTGACACCCACTGGTTCAGCACCCTTTTCGGTTGGTATGTATTTGCCGGAATGTTTGTAAGTGCGCTTACGGTAATGACTATGCTGGTTCTCTTCCTTAAAAAATTAGGGTATCTGCCGGAAGTCAATCACAGCCATATCCAGGATTTAGGTAAATTCATGTTTGCCTTTTCCGTCTTCTGGACGTACCTGTGGTTCTCCCAGTTCATGTTGATCTGGTATTCCAATATACCGGAAGAGGTAACCTACTATATGGCACGTTGGGGAGAATACAAGGGCTTGTTTTTCACCATGTTGGCTATGAACTTTATTTTCCCGATACTAATTCTGATGAGTCGCGATACCAAGCGTAACTATGGTTTCCTGGTTACAGCCGGTATTATCATGATCATCGGCCATTGGTTGGACGTATATATCATGGTAACTCCAGGAACGGTAGGTTCACACTGGAGCCTTGGCCTTATACAATTAGGAACCTTCCTCGGTTATGCCGGAGTATTCCTTTTTGTGGTATTCAGTTCGCTGGCTAAAGCTAAACTGATGCCCGAAGGGCACCCGATGTTGCAGGAAAGTAAGTATCATCATATTTAAATTTGCAGATAGAGCAGAATGGAAACATTATTGATCATAATTGTTGGAATTCTTGGCCTGATTGCCATAGCGCAGGCGGTTCGTGTATTTGAGCTTTCTGCCGCAGTAAAAGGTGAAGATGCGAGTAGTGAAAATGTAACCGACAAGGACAACCGTAACCAGGGCATATTATTGCTGATCTTCATGATTTTCATGCTGGGCGGTTTTATAGCCATGATTTTTGGTTACAGCGATGTTATGCTGCCGGTATCGGCCTCGGAGCACGGGGTAGATATTGATAACCTCTGGGATATCTCTATGTGGTTGATCATCGTGGTGTTTTTCATCACCCAGCCTATTCTTTTTTACTTCGGCTACAAATTCAGGGGAGCGAAAAAGAAAAAGGCCGTTTACATGGAGCACAACAACCGTTTGGAGTTTATCTGGACGATTGTGCCCGCAGTGGTATTGGCCGGTTTGATCATTTATGGTCTGGCAACCTGGAGTAACATTATGAACCCGGTAATTGGTGAAGGTGAAGAAGAGCCTATGGTAGTAGAAATTTACGCCAAGCAATTCGGATGGACCGCCCGTTATTCCGGCAGTGATAACCAGTTGGGTTATGCCAACGTACGGATGATCGGTGGAACCAACACCCTGGGTGTTGACCCTGATGATGCCAATTCACTGGACGATGTGATTACAACCGAACTGCATCTTCCGGTAAACCGTCCGGTACTTTTCAAATTCAGAAGCCAGGATGTTATCCACTCCGCGTATTTACCACACTTCAGGGTGCAAATGAACTGTGTACCGGGAACCAAAACCCAGTTCATGTTCAAGCCAACCATGACCACCGAAGAGATGCGTCAGGACCCGGATACCCAGCAAAAGGTGGCCAATATCAACGAAATCCGTGGTGAAAGAGGGGATGAAGCATGGCAGTTTGATTACGTACTTTTGTGTAACAAGATTTGTGGTTCCGCCCACTACAATATGCAGATGAAGATAGTAGTGGAGAGCGAGGAGGAATATAATAAATGGATGAGCGAACAGAAATCGTTCGCTGAACTGTTATAATAAAAAGATTTAAGAGAGCAGAAGATTATGGCGACACACGAAGCACACGATCACCATCACGAGCAGTCTTTTATAGAAAAATACGTTTTTAGCCAGGATCATAAGATGATCGCCAAGCAATTCCTGATCACGGGTATGATCATGGGAATTATAGGGGTGGCCATGTCTATGCTCTTCCGTTTGCAACTGGCCTGGCCCGATAAGCAGTTTCCCATCCTGGAAACACTGCTGGGCAAATGGGGAGCTGATGGAACCATGGACCCCAACATTTACCTGGCGTTGGTAACCATTCACGGAACCATCATGGTATTCTTTGTACTAACGGCTGGTTTGAGTGGTACCTTTTCCAATCTTTTAATTCCATTGCAAATCGGGGCTCGTGATATGGCTTCCGGTTTTATCAATATGCTTTCCTACTGGTTTTTCTTTGCTTCCAGTATTGTAATGGTGGTTTCCCTGTTTGTTGAAAACGGACCTGCCGCAGCCGGTTGGACGGTATATCCACCCCTGAGTGCCCTGCCCCAGGCTATGCCCGGTTCAGGTTTGGGAATGACCTTGTGGTTGGTGAGTATGTCACTCTTTATCGTGTCCTCACTACTCGGGGCATTGAACTACATTGTAACGGTATTGAACCTCCGTACCAAGGGAATGTCCATGACACGTCTGCCATTGACTATATGGGCCTTCTTTGTAACCGCTATTCTAGGGGTACTGTCGTTCCCGGTTCTGTTTTCAGCCGCTTTATTGCTGATCTTCGACCGTAGCTTCGGTACCAGCTTTTATCTTTCCGATATTATGGTGGCCGGTGAGTTGCTGAGCAACCAGGGAGGTAGCCCGGTACTCTTCCAGCACTTGTTCTGGTTCCTGGGTCACCCTGAGGTTTACATTATTCTTTTGCCCGCATTGGGTATTACGTCCGAGGTAATTTCAACCAATGCCCGCAAGCCGATTTTCGGTTACCGTGCGATGGTGGGTTCTATTTTGGCCATTGCCTTCCTTTCGTTTATCGTTTGGGGTCACCACATGTTTGTAACCGGTATGAACCCCTTCCTGGGATCGGTATTTACTTTTACTACCCTATTGATTGCGATACCCTCAGCGGTAAAAGCCTTTAACTATATTACTACCTTATGGAAAGGTAACTTGCGATTGACTCCCGCAATGCTCTTTTCCATCGGTTTGGTATCTACTTTTATTACCGGTGGTTTAACCGGGTTGATCCTGGGTGACTCTGCACTGGATATCAATGTTCACGATACGTATTTCGTGGTAGCCCACTTCCATATTGTAATGGGTCTTTCCGCTATTTTCGGAATGTTTGCAGGGGTATATCACTGGTTCCCGAAAATGTTTGGCAGGCGTATGATCAAATCTTTGGGATACGTACACTTCTGGGTTACTTTCATAACGGCTTACGGAGTATTCTTCCCGATGCACTTTATGGGAATGGCCGGTTTACCGCGTAGGTATTACACCAACACCTCTTTCCCCATGTTTGATGACCTGGCGGATATCAATGTGATGATTAGCATATTTGCTATTGTGGGAGGTATTGCTCAGGTGATCTTCATCTTCAACTTCTTTTACAGTGCCGTACGCGGCAAAAAAGCTTCACGCAACCCCTGGAAATCCAATACTTTGGAGTGGACTACCCCGGTAGAACATATCCATGGTAACTGGCCGGGCGAAATACCCGAAGTTCACCGCTGGGCTTATGACTACAGCAAGCCCGGAATGGAAGATGACTTTGTACCGCAAACGGTGCCCATTCGTGAGAATGAGGTGGAAACCGGACATTAGAAAATCTTAAATAGAAATACAAAGCCCCGTGTGAACGGGGCTTTGTATTTTGGGCTTATATTTTCCGCTACTTTTGTGAATGATGCTAAGAGGTGAAGAAGAACATTTGAGCTCCGAAGAGCTGGAGCTGGAAAAAAAGCTCCGGCCCGTAAGTTTTGATGACTTTGCCGGTCAGGAAAAGGTTTTGGAAAACCTGCAGATTTTTGTGCAGGCCGCTAATCAGCGGAACGAAGCCCTTGACCATGTTCTATTACACGGCCCTCCCGGCCTCGGTAAAACCACTCTGGCCCATATACTGGCCAATGAGTTGGGTTCCGGTATCAAGATCACTTCCGGGCCCGTAATTGACAAGCCAGGAGACCTGGCCGGTTTGCTCACCAATCTCGAAGAGCGGGATGTGTTGTTTATTGATGAGATTCACCGTTTAAGTCCTATAGTAGAAGAGTACCTGTACTCGGCTATGGAGGACTATCGTATTGATATCATGATCGAAAGCGGACCCAATGCCCGTAGTGTTCAGATCAACCTGAACCCTTTTACCCTTATCGGAGCTACTACCCGCTCGGGCTTACTCACCTCTCCCTTGCGAGCACGCTTTGGTATCAATAGCCGCTTACAATATTATTCCACCGAGCTACTCTCCACCATCGTGGAGCGTTCAGCGGGGATTCTGGATGTGCCTATCGATGAAGATGCAGCGATTGAAATCGCCCGCAGAAGCCGCGGAACACCCCGCATTGCCAATGCCCTGTTGCGCAGGATGCGTGATTTTGCCCAGGTTAAAGGAGAAGGGATCATTACCAAATCCATAGCCCGCTATGGTCTGGAAGCACTGAACGTAGATGAATACGGCCTGGATGAAATGGATAACCGTATTTTGACCACTATAATCGACAAGTTCAAAGGTGGCCCCGTAGGGGTGAATACCATCGCTACCGCGGTAGGGGAGCAGGGTGGTACCATAGAGGAGGTTTATGAGCCCTTTCTTATCCAGGAAGGTTTCCTGGTGCGGACGCAAAGAGGAAGGGTGGTAACCGATAAAGCCTATCAGCATCTGCAACGGGATATTCCGCGCAATCAAGGAGGTCTTTTTGAAACTTAAGGAAAAGCACACCCGGCTCATAAAGGAAGAGGCATTGCGCCTCGGGTTTATGGCTTGCGGTGTGGCCGAAGCCGGATTCCTGGAAAAGGAAGCCCCACGTTTGGAGGAATGGCTGAAGCGCGATTACCACGGTCAAATGAAGTGGATGGAGAACCACTTTGACAAGCGCCTGGACCCCAGGAAGCTGGTGGAAGGAGCTAAATCCGTGGTTTCCGTACTCCTGAATTATTATCCCGAAAAAAAACAACAGGATCCGGAAGCTCCCAAGCTTGCCCGCTATGCCTACGGAGAGGATTATCACTTTGTGATCAAGCGAAAGTTGAAGGCTTTAATGGACTTTATTCACCAGGAAATCGGGGAGGTGAGTGGACGTGCTTTTGTGGATTCTGCTCCCGTAATGGACCGTGCCTGGGCCGAAAGGGCCGGCTTGGGCTGGACCGGTAAGCACACCTTATTACTGACCAAAGGCACGGGCTCCTATTATTTTATCGGTGAACTCATACTAGACCTAGAGCTGCAGGCGGACGTACCGGTGGCTGATCATTGCGGGGAGTGTACACGTTGCATAGATGCTTGCCCTACCGATGCCATATTACAACCCAATTTGTTGGATAGTTCCAAATGTATTTCGTACCTCACCATTGAGCTGAAAGAGGAGATACCGAAATCTTTTCAGGGACAGATGGAAAACTGGGCTTTCGGTTGTGACATTTGCCAGGAGGTATGCCCCTGGAACCGTTTTGCCAAACCCAACACCCATGCTGAGCTACAACCCAAACCGGAAATGCTGGAAATGAATCGAGAGGAGTGGATGGAGATTACGGAAGAGGTATTTCAAAGGTTATTCAAAAAATCGGCTGTAAAGCGCACGAAATACAGTGGCTTAAAGCGGAATCTCCAATTTCTGGATCGCAAATCCAATTAACGATCGAAGGTATAAACCAGAGCGAAGGAGAGTACCATATTGCGCTGACCGTAACCAAATTGTATGTAAGGGCTGGCAGTACGGGGCGCATTTACATCCCGAATGGGAATAATGGAATTGTTGGTTCGAAGGTTAATATACATACGCTCGGTAAAATGCCAGTTAATACCAAAAATGCCGGTGAGGTTGAGCGTATAAAAAGGGGGTTCACTGGCGTATTCCACCCCAAAGGTTTCTTCCTGGGCCGAAACTAAAATATCAAGGGCCGGTCCTAATTCAAATGAAAATTCTCCCCAACGGTACTGGTAAATCAAGGGGATTTCGATGTAGTTGAGCCGGGCGCGGTAAAAGTTGCTGGTATCACTATTGGGTTCGCGGGCACCTTTTTGGATGAAAGCGATTTCCAGTTGGGCCTTTGATCTTTTACCCCAACCTACATAAGTAAGAAAACCACCGTGAAAACCATATTGATCGTATCCCGCCAGGTTATCGCCATTGATCTGGCTACCGGCCATACCGGCATAAATACCACCACCAAAATTCTGAGCTTTAAGTGAAGTTAATACCAAGCAGGTGAGGGCGACCAAAAAAATCTTGATACGGCTGATCATTTACAGATGAGCACTTCCAGCCTGGATTACCTCGTAGGTATCCTCGCTGAGGTTCCGGTCATATACAAAAAAGACTACGCCAAGATGCTCCAAATTCCAATCGGGATTAATAGTAATTGAATAGGATTTTGCGTACGCTGCCCCATTATTGATAGCACCGTTTACCAACGCCTCTCCAAAGGGTGAAGCGGTAAGTTTATCGCGCAGCACGTGCATATGCACATAATCCTTATCGATGGTGGTACCATCCGGTAAGGTTTGGGGAGCTACAATGCTATCCTCATAAAGCATGGCGGAAAAATAATAGTTTCCAGCAGGAAGGTTAGAAGTAGCTATCACCTCGGTACGCAAACGCATCTCCTTGCTAGCCTCATCATAACTCAAAGTGGGGTTAAGAGCTAGCAGGGCGGGCTTCGAAAGCTCCCTGGCAATGGCATCATCCCAGCCCGATAAAAGTACCGTTTCGGGGTCGCCACTGCGGTTGAACATCCCGCTGGGCACGCCAATGGGTGTAAATTGATCGTATATAGCATTTCCGGTTTCTGTTCTGAAATCTACAGGGTGCTTTTCATTAGGTATGGCAAAACCTCCGGCATGAATAGCTAAAAGAACCACCTGCCCCGGAAAGGTTTGCTGGAACTCTTTAGCTTTGGCGGCCGCCTTGGGGCAGTTGTTACACGATGTTCCGGTAAACTCTTCCAATAAGATCACCTTGCTGGAACTATCGGGCAAAGGCACAAAGCCGTATTCATTTTTGAGCGGTTGCTCAATTTTATCACAGCTTGCCAGTAGCAGGGCAAAAATGGATAAAGCCAGTATCTTTTTCATCATCCTTTAACCTAAAAATTTGTAGTTACCCCAAAGGTAAAACCATTCGAAGCCGGTACTATCCGGCAGATTCCTCCAACGCAAAAAACGCCTTGTTGTTGCCTTCCGTAACCTATCTGTAAACGAGTGGTTGCGAAAAAATAACCCACATTAGCACTAAGGTAATGAATCTGCAAATCTTCATCCGGGTTACCGTAATTGTAGGCATCCTGAACGGCAAAAAACCAACTCGGGGCGATGGAATACTCCATTAACAAAAGGGCCCAGTTTCCACGATCTTGCTGGGTAAACAAACCCTGAATTTCAGTGCGCAGTGAGTGCCGAGGCTTAATTTTGTAAAGCAACTCCAATACACCGGCATTCACATAAAAAATTTCGGGCGTACTACCGGCCTCCACGTAATCGAAGTCCGATGCACCCTTAATTAGTGTGCTGTTGTTATATATAAAGTTATAATAGGTAGCCGTGGCCTTCCAGTTTTTGCTAAGCTTCTTCTTGATTTCTACGTGGAAATCCTGGAAGTAAGTAAAAGGCCCTCTTCCAAAATAGGAACTGGAATACCCTTGTGAACCGCGCAAAACACTATCTATAATAGTGGTATCAGCGGGTGAGTAACGGGGCCGTAATTTATAATCCTTATCCAGGCTATAGCTATTGGCATAACTTAGGGTAATTAAAGTACCGTACTTACCCCCGAAAAAAGTTTTTCTTTCAAAATTATACGACACCTCCGCCTGAAAGCCCATTTCACCATTCCCCTGTGTATTAAAGGAATATAAGGCAGGTAAGGCATAGGTATGTAGAGTGGTAAGTGAAGGAAGGTAATTAATAAAGAGCTGTTGTAAATCTGATTCCCTCTGCGACTTGAAAAAGAAGTTATCGTACCGCTTAAAACCCAGTGAAGTACCCAGACCATTACTAGCGTAGGAGGCCGCTACATACAGGGCGTTACCAGGCTTGTAAATGTAACTGTTAAAGGCATTGGGATCAGCCGATTTATAGGCATACTCTCCATAAATATTAAAGTCACCGGTAATAAGGTTTACCCGGATAGCGCCTGACCCTACGTTTTCAGGAATATTGAGTTCGGGGTCATTGGCCGATTCGAACTTACTCACAAAGCTTCCTCCCAGTATGAAGTTGGTATTTCCTTCCCAACCCAGGGTAGGCTTAAGGCTCCATTCGGCATCAAAACCACGTACCAGCCCTTCACTTTTTTCAAAGTAATTCCGTTGGCGACCTATGATACCCTTGAAGGTAAGCCCGTTGGAGGGTTGATAAATCATGCGAAGCCCATCCAGGTTATTGTCAATCCCCAGCCCGCGTTCCTCGTAGGTACGCAGCACCAGGCCGCTGCCGAATTGCTCGTAATAGTTTCCTGCGGTAACGTCAAAACCGCTTTGTATAAAGCGGGCATAGCGGTAGGTAATCCCTTCACTATCATAACCTTCCGGAAGTCCAACGCGTTGATTTTGATAGTTCTCATAACGGACACCGGCAATAAAATTACCACGGGTATAGGTCAGGTTTAAAAAACCCGTACCTAAAATACGCTCATCGGGATTGGCATCTCCTGATGGGTCGATGAGTGTATCCTGGATGTAATACTGAAAATCAGATTGGAAGTTTCCGCTGATTTGCCCAAAATCGTTGTTGTTTTGAGCCCATAAAAAACTAAATACTAGTAGGTTAAAGCCGGTAAAAAATTTTTTCATCCGTTTGCTTTAGCGGTTGCTATTTTCCGATTTTCTTCCCTTCCACCACTTGGTTAATCAATTCGTAAAGGTGATCTTCATCACCGGGAATATAACCGTTGTGCTGCCAAACGATATGGCCTTGGCCATCCAGCAAGAAAGTGTGGGGTATATTGTTAACATTCAAAGCCCTGCGAAGCTCCGAGTTTTCATCAAGGTAAACCGGGTATTCCCATCCCTGGCCGGTAATAAAGGGCTTTACTTTAGCCGAGTTACGGGAGTCATCGATGGAAATGGCAACCAGCTTAACCCCGGTTTCATCCTGCCAATCGATATACTGGTCGTTAATAGCATTTAATTCGCGGATGCAGGGCTTGCACCAGGTAGCCCAAAAGCTTATCACCATAGGTTTACCATCATTCGATAATGAAGCAGCATCTATAATGTTGCCATTCAAATCTTTGATTTTGATAGCTGGTAATTTATCCTGGGCCAGGGTGGCAAAACTCATCGCTAAAAAAGCCACTAAAAATAAGGGGGCATAAAATTTCATGGAATACTATTTTAAAGTTATATATAAGCCTGGAAAGGCGTTTCTGGGCTTTCACGGGGGTCCAAATATAAGACCAAAAATAAGTTAGGAATCTTCCTAAGCTTTCAGGTAATGAAAAAAGCCGGGCTTAGCCCGGCTTTTGAAAAATCATTGAAATTATTATTTCACAATACTGATACGTTCAGTAACGGTTTTATCTTCAGAAGTAACGTTTAGGATATAAACCCCGTTACTAAGATTAGCCGTGTTGATCTCAGCTGCAGCAGCATTGTCGTGCTCGGCAGTATAAACTACCTGACCCACATTGTTTACCAGGCTGATTTGAATTGAACCACCACCCATAGCTTCAGCGTTTACAAAGAAACGATCTTTAGCGGGGTTTGGATAAACCTGCACGTCTGCGGCCAGCTCTTCTTCTACACTAACACCACCGATAAGGCTTACGCTTTTAGCGTTAAGAATTTCGTAGGTACTGTTGTCCACTACCATAACAATAACGTGTACTTTGTTATCATCCTGTACAGCAGAAGGTAAAGTAGCATTCATCGTATAGTTGACGGTTTGTCCGAAGCTCACATTGGCCGGAACACTGTTGGCAGCACCAAAGAACCCTGGGTAAATACCACGGGCTACGTGGTCATATACCATTTGACTGGCTGGCACCGGATTGGGTGAGGTTTGCCAGTTTCTTCCGTAACCATTCAAAGGCAGGTTTTGAGAAGTAGAGCTGTAATAGTTCACCTGGGCATAACCCGAAGAGGTACCGGTAACACCATCCTCTGTTAAAACCATTACAAACCTCAAATCAGAATTGGAATACGTAGCAAAAAATTCAGCACTGGCATCTACTGAAATCTGGCCGGTTCCTGAATTGTAAGTTATCGTATTGATAGCAACACTGGCAGAGGGAGAAACATCCTGACGCTCATCGTAGGCATCCTGTAAGTCAGCGGTATTGGGGTCGGGACCAAGAACACGGTCCACGGCAGATCCCGGGTAACCACCAGGAGCTACTACATTGATGTTGGCATCATAAGTACTTACTTCCATCGGGTCATTATTATGCACTGCGATTCCGGCTACGGTGTTGGGGTATTGCTTGGTAATGTCATCCATTCCAACCAAACCGCGTGGGCACCATCCGCACCAGGTACCGGTTTTTTCTTCTATTACCACTACGCGCTGCGGAGGATTTGCAACAGCAGCTACGCTAAAAGTGATGGTGTCATTGCCGTTAACGCCATCGGCATTACCGTTAATATTGGAACCCCAAACTTCAACCGTGTAGGAACCATCAACCGAAGGAGTCCACTGAGTGGGGTGGGTAACATCGAAAAAATCTCCTGAAGCGATGTTCAGAGAAGAGATACCCGCAGTTACGGTACTACCACCGTTAACACGGTAGTTCAAGTCCATAGATGATACGTTCATGGAACCACGGTTCCTTAATTGAATATCAATATCCACACCCGATCCGGTTTGTACCAAAGGAAGCACATCGTAATCTGTGGCCGCAAGGTCATAAGAGGCTTGTGTTCCGTAGGCAAACTCATACCAGGTATTGTCAGATGGGTCATCACCGTTACCACCGGTAGCCGTTGTATTACTGCTTACTGAGGGAGAGGCAGAAACCTGGATAGCGTTACCGGCACTTACCTGAATACCTACGGTAATAGCGCAGTTTCCACCAGATTGGCTGTAGGTTCTCTGATCCACCACATAAATAGAGTTGGTGCTTTCTTCCAGAACGATGGACCAATAAGTCCAGTTGGTAGTGGCAGTAGAAGCCGAAGCATACATAATCCAGTGCTGACGGTTAGGAGCAGTACCGAAAGTTTTACGTACCACGGCATCATTACCACCACTAAGGTTGATCCCCCAGGCACAAACTGACATATTGGGGATTAATGGACTGGGAAGAGCCGAGGGATTACTGGGAGGTACCAGGCCGGGAGAACTTGAGAAGGTAAGTACACCCGTGTTTGATACCGCATAACTCGTAACGGCCGTACCGTTGAAGTTAAAATTAAAAGGGATGGTCTGAGAGCTTGACCAGGTATCGGTAGAGGTGGAACCCATAATGGTAGTCCAGCCATAATTGTTTTGCGCCAAAAATGCCTCTGTTTGCTCCGGGTCATCATTAAGCGTTCCTCCCGGATTGTTACCAGCATCAAAAGCCGGTAGGAGGTAATATTGAGCATTTATTACCCCACACGCCAGAAGCAATGTGAATAAAGCATAAAGTTTTTTCATAATACACTAATTTTTAGTTTGACTGACGAAGATAGCGGCTCCATTTTAAAAATGCAAGGTGCTGGCAACAAGAATGTTTCAGCCGATGTGGAAATGAAGATTAATCCCACAAAAAGTGCTCTTCAGCCGACCTCGGTAATCCGTTGATGAAAATTTATCCGGAGCCATGCTATTCTGGCCATACTCCCCGGTACGGAAGGAAAGCTAAAATCTTCATCTTCAGATTACATTTATGCCTCTATATTTGCCACCCTAATTTTTTTAAAGGGCATATATGAAATATCTATTTTTGGCGTTTTCTATCCTGATTAACCAGAAAGATTAAACAATTACGCGCTCCAAGCCATAACCATGATTTATCACTTACAAGGAAAACTGGTTGAGGTTACACCTGCTTTTGCAGTAGTGGACTGCGGGGGTGTAGGCTATATGGTCAACATTACGCTGCAAACCTACACGCATATATCAGGAGCGTCTGCCGTTAAATTGTACACCCTGCCTATATATAAGGAAGATTCGCAAACCCTTTTTGGTTTTCATTCTAAAACCGAACGGGAAATGTTCAGCTTGCTGATTTCCGTTTCAGGAGTAGGGGGCAATACGGCCCGGGTGATATTGAGCAGCCTTTCGGCCGAAGAGTTACAGGATTGTATAGCTTCGGAAAATACGGCTTTGCTAAAATCCGTTAAAGGTATTGGTGCCAAAACGGCCCAGCGGATAATTGTAGATCTTAAGGATAAAGTTTCGGGTATTGGACTGAATGAAGCAAGCGGTAGCACCACCGGAGATTCCAACCTGGTTCAGGAGGCCACCTCCGCTCTTGAAGTTTTAGGGTACCAGAGTCGTCAAACGCACAAGATTCTTTACCAGATTAAAAAAGAGAATCCTTCCATTGGCCTGGAGGAACTCATAAAAACAGCGCTGAAAAGATTATAATGGGGAATAGTACGCTGAGAACTTTAGTGCTGTTGTTTTTTGTAGCAGCCGTTTTTACACTTTCAGGTCTTACCAGTAAGCGCCCCCACGTTGTAGCTCCCCATGAAATATGGGAACAGGTAGTGGCGGATAGCACTGAACCGGATACTACCTTACCTTACCCTTTTGATGCCGAAGAGGGAGGCTTATACCTTAATAATCCTTCCAACTACACCGAGGAGGTGGATTACGACCCCGAGACTAATCAATACATTGTTACCCAAAAAATAGGAAACCTCAACGCGCGGCCTCCTATGTTTATGACACCCGAGGAATACCGGGAGTACGTGGCCCGGAAACAGGTGGATGACTATTGGAAGAGCAAAACCCAAAGCGAGGAAGCGGCTAAGGCAGAAGGGCGGGACCCCGGAAGCTCCCTCATTCCGCAAATTCAGGTGAATAGTGAAACCTTTGCCCGTATTTTCGGAAGTAATACCATTGATATAAGGCCCCAGGGTTATGCTCAGTTAAGCTTTGGCGGGCGCATCCAAAAAATTGATAACCCCCTCATTCCGGAGAGAAACCGCTCTGTCTTCAATTTTGACTTCGATCAACGCATTCAAATGAATGTTACCGGTAAAATCGGGGAAAAGTTGCAGATCAATACCAACTACGACACCGAAGCTACTTTCTCGTTCGAAAACCAGATGAAGGTAGAGTTTACGGGTGATGAAGATGATATCATCAAGAAAATAGAAATGGGTAATGTGAGCCTGCCGCTCAACAGCTCATTAATGAGCGGGGCCCAAAGTCTTTTTGGTGTTAAAGGGCAGTTCCAGTTTGGTAAACTCCGCCTTACCGGTGTTTTTTCCGAACAGCGCAGCCAGTCTTCTTCCGTAAATGTTCAGGGTGGGGCCACCACTACTGATTTTGAGATCAACGCAGACCAATACGAAGCCAACAAACACTTTTTCCTTTCCCATTACTTCCGCGATAATTACGAACGTTTCCTCAGCCAAATGCCTCTTATTATTTCACCGGTACAAATTACCAAGGTGGAGGTATGGGTAACCAATACCCGCTCTGAAACGGAGGATACCAGAAATATAGTGGCCTTCATGGACCTCGGTGAGCGGGATAACTCACGGGCCTACCGCAATACTGCAGCCAACCGCCCTGGTTACAGTATTTTCGGCCGCTTTTTTCCGTACAGGGGTTTTCCTGATAACCGTAATAACGCCCTTAGCCCCGAGGTATTGGAGCAAAACTTTAACGGGGTACGCGATATTGCCCGGGTAAACCAGGTGCTGAATTCATCGGGCTTTGAAGAAGCCATTGAATACGTGGAGCTGGCCAACGCGCGTAAATTAAGGCCTACGGAATTTAGCTTTGACCCTCAATTGGGGTACATCTCCTTGAGCTCATCTTTAAACCAGGATGAGGTTTTGGCCGTGGCTTTCCAATTTACGGCCGGGGGTAAAACCTATCAGGTAGGTGAATTCTCTACTGATGGAGTGAGCCCTCCGCAAAACCTCATCGTAAAAATGCTGAAGAGTACGGTGCTCAATGTAAAGGCACCCATGTGGGACCTGATGATGAAAAACGTGTACTCACTCAGTGCCTTCCAGGTAAACCAGGAAGATTTCCGGCTAAACGTTCTGTATCGTGATGACGAGCGGGGTACACCTATTCCTTTTCTGCCAGACGGTAGCCTCAGCGATACGCTCCTTTTGCAGGTTATGGAGCTGGACCGTTTGAACAACAACAACGACCCTCAGCCCGATGGCTTCTTCGATTTTGTGCCCGGAATAACCATCAGGCCGCAAACCGGACGTATTATTTTCCCGGTGCTGGAACCCTTCGGGTCTAACCTGAGTCGGAAGTTGGATACCGAAGAGTCGAAGGAAAAATACGTATTCCAGGAACTGTACGACTCCACCCGCTTTAAGGCCCAGAACGAAACGGAACTCAATAAATACCTTTTAAAGGGAACCTTTAAATCCTCATCCAGTAGCGAGATATCCCTTAACGCCTTTAACATTCCCCAGGGATCAGTAACCGTTTCGGCCGGGGGTGCGCAATTGGTTGAAAACGTGGATTACACCGTAGATTACAACCTGGGCCGCGTTAGAATTATCAATGAAGGGATATTGAACTCGGGCATACCGATTAAGGTAGATTTTGAAAATAACTCCCTCTTTAACTTCCAAACCAAAACCTTTACGGGTTTAAATGCGGAGTACGAGGTCAATCAAAACCTTAACGTAGGGGCTACCATTCTTCGCCTTTCCGAAAGGCCGCTTACCCAAAAAACCAACATAGGTGACGAGCCCATAGCCAACACCATGTTTGGCTTTAACGGTACCTATACCAAAGAGGCTCCTTACCTTACCCGTGCGGTGGATGCCATTCCCTTTGTTGAAACCAAGGCCAAGTCCAATATTACGGTTCAGGGAGAATACGCCCAACTGGTGCCCGGTTCACCGCGTGGTATCGAAATCGGAGGAGAGCCCACCACTTACCTGGATGATTTTGAGAGTAGCCAGACCTCCATCGATATCCGTAACCCCAGGGCCTGGCAGCTAGCCAGTGTACCCGGAGGCCAGCCCGACCTGTTTCCGGAATATGACAATAACGACCTTTCCTATGGTTTTAACCGCGCCCGTATGGCGTGGTACACGGTGGATCCGCTGTTTTACGGCACCGAGTCCAGAACCCCCGATTTCCTGAAGGATAACCCCGCCCTGCAATCCGAACAATATACCCGTGCTGTTTTTCTGGAAGAGGTTTTTCCCGAACTGGAAATAGACCGTTCGCAGGTGCAGAATATTGCCGTTTTGGACCTGGCCTATTACCCGGAAGAGCGGGGCCCCTATAACTTTGACGTTGAGGCCACGGATGTATCGGCCGGTATAAGCGGTAGCGGAAACCTGTTAAGGCCAGCCACCCGCTGGGCCGGTATTATGCGCGACCTGAGCTCTACTAACTTTGAAGAACAAAACATTGAGTTTATCCAGTTCTGGATGATGGACCCATTTTTGGAGGAAACAGGTGGTTCTATTGATTCAGCAGGTGGAACACTTTACTTTAACTTGGGGAGCATTAGCGAAGATATTTTGCGGGACGGTCAGCAAGCCATCGAAAACGGACGACCGGCCGATGGCGACCTGTCTAAACTGGACTCTACCATTTGGGGATACGCACCCCGGGTAAGGCCTCCCATTATAGCTTTTGATAATGACCCGGCCTCGCGTTCGGCCCAGGATATCGGTTACGACCTTCTGAACGATGAAGAAGAAATTGATTATCCCAACAACCCGGCCGGACAAACCTACCTGGAAAGGATTGAACAATTTATTGGTGCCCAATCTATAGCTTACCAGGTAGCCCAGACCGACCCGTCCAATGACAACTTTGCGTATTACCGCGCTCCGCAGTACGACCGCAGTACTATTGCTGAGCGTTATAAAAATTTCAATAACCCGCAAGGCAATAGCGACCCCACCACCATTGACGGGGTTTCGGCTTTTGCCACCAACAACCCGGATATTGAAGATATTAACGGTGACCAAACCCTGAGTAAAACCGAAACCTATTACCAGTATAAGGTAGAGCTTTTGCCTACTACCCTTACGCTTGATCACCCCTACATAACCGATATAAGAGATGCTACCAGCCACGTTTTACCGGATGAAAGCCAGAAAAATGTTCGCTGGATACAATTCAGAATACCCATTTTTGAGCCGGATAAAAAGGTAGGTCCGATCAGCGATTTCCGTTCCATCCGCTTTATCAGGATGTTTATGAAGGATTTTCAGAAACCTGTAATTCTCCGTTTTGCCCGCCTGGAGTTGATCCGCGGAGAGTGGAGGCGTTTTAGGGGTAACCTGGATGAATTCGGTGACGGTTTGGAAGAAGATGAAGGTGACCAAACTCTTTTTGAAGTAGCGGCCGTAAACATCGAGCAGAACTCTTCCCGTGATCCTATTCCTTATGTTCTGCCTCCGGGTATCGATCGCCAGGTGCTTTTTGGTACGGCCAGTTCACAGCAGCAAAATGAGCAATCACTTTCATTGCGGGTTTGCGATCTGCAGGATGGTGCGGCCCGCGCGGTTTTCCGGAATCTTGATTTTGACATGAGGTTGTACAACCGCCTTAAAATGTTTGCCCATGCCGAATCACTCATTAACGAGCAGAGAGGTTTTACCGGTGATGTTTTAGAGCCGGGTGACCTGAACCTTTTCATCAGGATGGGTAGCGACTATACCCAAAACTATTACGAGTACGAAATTCCGTTGATTCCTACCCCCTGGAACTCTACCGAGGAAGAAGCGATATGGCCCGCGGAAAACGAAATAGACTTTTCCCTTTCGGAATTAAAGGAGGTAAAACTGGAGAGAGACCGTGTTTACCGCAACGGAACCAGTATTACCGAACGCTATAAAGTACGCAGGGGTAAAGCCGACATTAGTGTGGTAGGTGCGCCTAACCTGGGCAACGTACGCACCATTATGATTGGTGTTCGCAACCCTAAAGGGCGTACCGTGGGAACCATAGGCCCGGTATGTGCCGAGGTTTGGGTAAACGAGTTACGCCTTACCGAATTCGATCAAAGGGGAGGTTGGGCTGCCAACGCGCGGGTAGCGGCCCAGTTGGCTGATTTTGCCAACGTATCGCTGAGCGGTCGCACCAGTTCAGTAGGTTTTGGTAGTATTGATCAAAAGGTGAATGAACGCCAGAAAGAGGAGATATATGCTTACGATTTGCAAAGTAGCTTCCAGTTGGGAATGTTCTTTTCCAAGAATGTGGGCCTTCAGATACCGATGTATTTTGGGGTGAGTGAAGAGTGGAGGAACCCTCAGTTTAACCCCCTGGATCCCGATATTGAGTTTGACGATGCTTTGAACAACCTCGAAACGGAAGAAGAGCGGCAGGAGTTGCGCGAAATATCCCAGGATTATACCCGTAGAAAGTCGATCAACTTTACCAACGTGCGTAAGCAAAGAACCGGTAAGAAAGCGCAAAAGAAACCACAGGTGTACGATATTGAAAACTTTAGCGCCAGCTATTCCTTTAACGAGGTTTTCAGGCGTAATGTGAATACCAAAACCGACCTGCGCAGGGATTATATGGGTAGCCTCAATTATACCTATCAAACCCAGCCAACACCGGTGGAACCTTTTAAAAAGGTGAAATTCCTGCAGTCGGATTACCTGGCCCTTATCCGCGATTTCAACTTCAATTATTACCCTTCTAATTTTACAGCTATCGGTACGCTGAACCGCTCGTATAATAAGCTACAGGCCCGTAATATTGAAAGTCCCTTTGAACTGCCGGAAACCTATAACAAGTCTTTTACTTTTGACCGGCAGTACAGCCTGCTTTTTGATATTACCCGATCGTTGAAACTGGATTTCAACGCCAGGATGAACACACGTATCGATGAGCTGGATGGCCCGGCCGATTCAGAAGAAAACAAAGATGAGATACGCAGAAACCTGGAAGACTTTGGCCGCCCCACCAACTACCATCAAACCCTGAATGTAAACTGGCAGGTACCGGTCAATAAGCTCCCTTATTTTGAGTTTGCCAATGTTTCGGCCCGTTATACCGGGGATTATGATTGGACGGCTAACTCCCTACGTGCCCAGCAGGGCCCGGATTCCCTCAACTTCGGGAACACCATTCAGAATAGCATGCAGGTGCAGTTGAACAACAGTTTTAACCTGGTAGCCCTCTACAATAAATTTCCCTACCTGAAACGGGTAAGCCAGGGTAACCGGCCTCAGCGAAGACCCCGGAGAGGAGCACTGCCGGAACGGGGGCGAAACCGTACCGAAAATGCACCGGGAGATCAAGAAAAGGATGAGGAAGAGGAGAGAAGCACCTTTCAAAAAATACTGGATGGTACCGTAAAAACCTTGATGATGGTGAAGCAGGCCTCGGCCAACTTCAGCAAAACCCAGGGAACGCTATTGCCCGGGTTTAAGCCCCAACCCTCTATTTTAGGAATGGATAATGCGCAGTCGCAGGCACCCGGCTTCCTGTTTACCATGGGTGATCAGGCCGATATCCGGCAAACTGCAGCCGATAACGGGTGGTTGGTAACCACGGAATTACTGAACAACCAGTACACCCGAACCTATAACGAGAGTATGAACTTCCGGGTAACGGCCGAACCGGCTACGGATCTGCGCATAATACTTACTGCGAATAAATCCGAGTCTTCCAACACCGCTGAATTTTATCGTTTCAATAATGACCCGGTAGAAGGCGACCCGGGTTTTGAAATCCAGAACAGCTTTACTACGCAAACCTACACCATAAGTTACTACACCCTTCCTACCGCTTTTGAGTCGAGCAAAGCCCCCAACTATGACTCGGAGGCCTACAGTACCTTCCTGGCTAACCGGGAAGTAATTTCAAGGCAATTAGCGGTGGATTTTGCCAATAACAATTCCCTGGCTCCGGATGACTATACCCCGACTTTAAGGGATGTGCCCCTCGATTCTTCCAGCTACGGTTACCGTTATTTCAGTTATAATTCGCAACAGGTATTGATCCCCGCCTTTTTAGCGGCTTATTCCGGTAATGACATTAATAGTTTCGGGACCAACCCCCGCAGGAAAACACCGATACCCAACTGGCAGGTGACCTATGATGGATTGGGAAAACTGAATTTCGTGAAGAAGCTATTAAACAGTTTGGTGGTAAGCCACTCCTACCGTTCTACTTATACGCTCAATAGCATTTCCACCAACCTATTGCGGCAGCAGGAAATTGAAGAATACCCCGGCTTGCCGCCATTGGATCAAAACGGTGACCTTTTACCTACCACACAAATCGGGGCGGTGGTTTTAAGTGAGCAGTTTGCACCCCTGGTAGGCTTTAACATGAAGCTGAAGAACGGGATGAACATAAGGCTGGAATACAAGAAAAGCCGTAACCTTACCCTCAGTCTTACCAACAACCAGTTAACCGAAACCAAAGGCACGGAATGGGTGATAGGAACCGGTTATATTATTCAGGATGTAAAGTTGAAGTTCATTTCCATCGGTTCGCGCAGAACCAACCCGGTATCTAACCTGGAACTCAAGGCGGACGTAGGAATACGTGACAACGTGACCATTATCCGCAGAATACTGGAGGATATCAGCCAGCCTACGGCCGGGCAAAAAGTGATTAACCTTAAGTTTTCGGCCGATTATCAATTGAGTAAAAGGGTAAACTCCAAGCTGTTTTACGACCTCAATTTATCACGATTTAAAACCTCCAACGCTTACCCCATTACAACCCATCAGTTCGGATTGAGTTTCCGCCTTAATCTGGGTCAATAGACTTTTAGGGTTAAAGCAAATAAGATTACATTTGTCTCCAAATCTTATGCTAATGAATTTTCCTGAAGAACTCAAGTACACCAAAGACCATGAATGGGTGCAGGTAGATGGGGATGTAGTCACCGTAGGTATTACCGAATTTGCTCAATCTGAATTAGGAGACATTGTTTACGTGGAAATTGAGACCGAAGGCGAAGATCTGGATAAGGAAGAAGTATTCGGGTCCGTGGAAGCGGTAAAAACGGTTTCCGATCTTTTTATGCCGGTTTCGGGAAAGATTATTGAGGTAAACTCTAAAATTGGAGAAGTACCGGAATTAGTAAATAGCGAACCTTACGGAAACGGGTGGATGATTAAAATTGAAATGACCAATGAGTCGGAGCTGGAATCGCTTCTCAGCGCTGACGACTACAAGGAGGTCATTGGAGCTTAATTTTTTTAGAATGTCCTTAAAATATTTTGCCCCTGCCTTCGGTTGGGGCATTTTTATTTTAATAGCCAGTACTTTACCCAGCAAAAAAGTGCCCTCTCTTCTGCTGGAGGTTAGTGATAAGTGGATACATGGTGTTATTTATTTTTTGGCCGCACTTCTAATATATGGGGGATTTATCCGTTATCAATTCAAGAACCCTATTTCCCGGAAAAATCTGTGGTTCATTGTATTGACCTGTATCCTTTACGGAGGTATTCTGGAATTGGTGCAGGAGTTTATGGTGCCCTCCCGCAGTGGCGATTGGTTTGATTTTTTCGCCAATACCTGCGGTTCAATTATCGCTGTGCTCATTGTGCGGCTTTTTCACCGCATAATAGCCTGATCGGGCCATCGGCCCCGGTACACTGTACCTCTACCTCCTTAAAACTTAAAACCTATGGATAGCAAAAAGCATCCAAAAGCTAACCTCGAAAGCAGGCGTGGCCTTTTTTTCCTGATCGGCCTTTCCGTAGCCCTGGTGGCCGCCATCATTGTTTTTCAGTGGACTACTGTAATTACATATGAACCCGAGCCCGACTTTAAGCCACGCAAGCCTGCCTGGGTTGATATAGATGTACCGATTACAGTGCATACGGTGGCTAAAGCTGAGCCTGAACCAAAGACAAAACAAAATTCGGATACCCGAAAAATTGTGGACGAAATCGTGAAAACCATTATTGAGGTGCCCGACCCCTTTAAGGGCGACCCCGGGCAAATGGAAGACCCCGAACCGCTGCAATTTGGGGATGATGGTTTGGAACCGGAAGAGCCTATAGAAACCATTATTCCGGTTTTGGTGGAGAACATTGCCCGGCCCTTGCCCTGTGCTGACGTTCGGGGAAAGGAACAGCAGCAGGCCTGTTTAAACGAGTGGATGGCGCAATACCTTCAAAAAAACATACAATATCCATCGCGAATGAAGGCTATGGGACTGGAGGATGCGGTAACGGTGAGCTTTATTATCAACCATAAGGGAGAAGTGGAGCGTGTGCAGGTAAGGGGCCGCCATGAAGACTTTAATCGCGAGGCGGAGCGCGTAATTTCAGAGTTACCACTTTTTGAACCCGCTTCACATTTTGGCAAAAAAGTGAAAATGCCCATGAGCCTCCCCGTCAACTTCAAGGTTCGTTAAATAGGGCTCTCGCATGGTTTTTGTTTTGTGTGTCACATAGGTTTTTACTTATCTTTAACCCCAGTAAAAGACTAATCAATGGAAGTCAAAAAAAATCCGAAGAAAGATCTTGAGAATTTTCGCGGTTTGTTCATCCAGGCCGGCTTAGTGATCGGTTTAGTGTTGGTCATCGTTCTGATCGAATGGAAAACCTACGATCGGTCGGTTTCAGACCTCGGTGAACTGGACGTTGAAATCGATGATGAGATTATTCCCATTACCAACCGTGAACTGGCTCCACCTCCACCCCCACCACCCCCGCCACCCGAAGTTATCGAGGTAGTTGAGGATGACGTGGAATTAGAGGAAGAGTTGGAAATTCAATCGACCGAAACAGATGAAACCGAAGAGGTGGAAATCATTGAAATGGAAGAAGAGGTTTCGGATGAGGTACTGAGTTTTGCCGTAGTGGAATCGGTTCCCGTTTTCCCCGGTTGTGAGGATGCTTCCAATAATGCTGAGCGCCAGAAGTGTTTCCAGGAGGAAATGCAACGCTTTGTAGCCCGAAACTATAAATTCCCCGAAATGGCCCGCCAAATGGGAATTCAGGGAAGGGTGTACGTAGATTTTGTAATTGAGAAAAACGGTACTATTTCCAACGTATCTGTAGTACGTGGAGTAGATAAACTGCTGGATGATGAAGCCGTGCGGGTAATTAAGGCGCTGCCTAAATTTGAGCCCGCCAAACAACGTGGTAAACCGGTGCGCATGCGTTTTACCATGCCCTTTAATCTTAAACTGCAATAATTTTATACTTTTAAAAGATAAACCCGCTTTGCCGTGGCAGAGCGGGTTTTATTTTTGTGCTAACCGAAATTTTTAAATGAACGTAACTGAAATCAAAGTGCTGCTTACCGATGCCATAAAAGCCTCGGTAGATGCAGGAAAAGAAATTCTGAACATTTACGAAGGGAACTTTAAAGTAGAATATAAGGAGGACAACAGCCCTTTAACCCTGGCCGATCAACGGTCGCACGAAACCATAGTAGCGGCTCTGGAACCGACCGGTTTTCCCATATTGAGTGAAGAGGGGAAGGAAATGAACTACGATGATCGCAACCATTGGACTGTGTTATGGGTGGTTGATCCGCTGGATGGTACCAAGGAGTTCATTAAACAAAATGGCGAGTTCACCGTAAATATTGCGCTGGTAAAAGGGCAGTCCGCTGAGCTCGGAGTTATTTACGTACCGGTGCAGGATACCCTCTATTTCGGTGCCACTGAAGTAGGTGCCTACAAAGTGGAGAAAACCTCTGAAAAGGACCTTAACGATCTTGAAAAACTTACCGAAGAGGGAGTGAAGCTCCCCGTGTCTTTAGAGCGCCCCTTCACCATGGTAGGCAGCCGTTCGCACATGAATGATGAAACGGCCGCCTATTTCGAAGGCATACGCAAGGAGCATCCACAAGCTGAAATTATATCCTGCGGAAGCAGCCTCAAAATTTGTATGGTAGCCGAAGGCAAGGCCGATGTTTACCCACGCTTTGCGCCTACTATGGAGTGGGATACCGCGGCAGGTCACGCCATTGTAAAGCAGGCGGGTTTTGATATAGTAAGGCCCGATGATAACCAACCCCTGCATTACAACAAGGAAGATCTGCTGAATCCCTGGTTTATCGTTAAATAGCCGGTTTAATTAGAATCATTCTTTTTGGAGTCCGAAAGTTTGGGTTGTAATTTTGCACCCGAAATTAGAACCGTTGGAAAAGATCAGGGAATTAAAGGCTGAAAAGAGTGCATTCGCACTTAAATGGAACGCGGTACTTGAGCTTACCAAAGCACGCCTCAATATCAGCGTGGTGTACTCCGCCATTGCCGGTTATTTATTGGGTGCTGATTCATTTTCGGCCCTGCATTTAATCTTTTTATCCCTGGGGGGATACCTGGTAGTAGGAGCTGCCAATGGCTTTAACCAGGTTATTGAGCGCGATCGTGATGCTTTGATGAAGCGTACGGCCAACCGCCCTTTACCTACCGGACGCCTCAGTTTACTGGAAGCCATGGTTGCCAGTACTCTAATGGCCTTTGCCGGTATGTGGATGTTGTACCTCATTAACCCCCTTACGGCCGCTTTCGGAGCCTTTGCACTGTTTATGTACGTTTTGGTTTATACCCCTTTTAAAGCCAGGGGTCCGGTTGCCGTTTTCATAGGGGCCTTTCCGGGTGCTATACCGGCATTGCTGGGCTGGGTAGCTGCAACCAATGATTTTGATATAGAACCAGGCACCCTGTTTGCTTTACAATTTCTGTGGCAGTTCGCTCATTTTTGGGCCATCGGCTGGATAGCCGATGAGGATTATAAAAAAGCGGGCTATAGCCTCTTACCTTCCGGTAAGCCCGACAAACGCACTGCTTTTCAGATTCTGATTTATACCCTTTTTGTAATCCCCGTTTCCTTACTGCCGTTTTTCGGTATTACCGGAAGCCTGCAATTGGATTGGGTAGCGGCCGCACTGGTATTGGTGATGGGGATATTCTTTTTGAGCAAAGCCATCAGGTTGTATCAATCGCAAGAAGTGGCGGATGCTCGTAAACTGATGATTGCAAGTATTATTTATCTCCCGGTAGTTCAATTGATCTACGTGTTGGACAAATTCATCTGACCTTAAAGTGGGGAAACTTAGCCGCGAAGAAAAGAGAAAAGTACGCAAACCCCTCCTTTGGATCGGGATGGCGAGTATTGTGATGACCTTTGCCGGGCTTACCAGTGGCTACGTAGTAAGCCGCTCGGCCCTGCTGGTAGATAATCGCTGGCTTGAGTTTGCCTTGCCATCGGCCTTTTACGCGGCTACAGCCGCCATTGTTTTGAGTAGCATTAGCATGATGTGGGCCAAAGCTTCGGTAAAGAGAGGTCGCCAATCTACCCTGGTTACGGCCCTTGCCGTTACCCTGGTATTGGGTTTAGTGTTTTTGGTGTTGCAAATTGTGGGGGCCACCGATATGATAAATCGCGGCTTGTACTTTACGGGTGCCGATAGTAACACTGCGGTTTCATGGGTATATGTTATTGCAGCGTTGCACTGGTTGCACGTGGTATCAGGAATTATAGTTTTGATTGTTACCTTAATTAGAGCCCGAAAGGGAGCTTATACTTCCAACGACCATTACGGCTTGGATATGAGTGCTATTTACTGGCACTTCCTTGACGCACTGTGGATTTATTTGTTCCTGTTTTTGGCATTTATTCGCTAAACTTGCAAAAAATTTTAAAGGATGTCTAACGAAGCTACTTTACAAAAGGATTCACCGCTCTGGGGCGGAGGCCGACAACCTCTCGGGGTGAGCTACGGTAAACAAATGATGTGGTTTTTCCTGTTGTCGGACGCCCTCTCATTTTCGGGTTTCCTTACGGCTATGGGCTTATACCGCTTTAAATATGAGGATACCTGGCCGGTGGCGGAAAATGTATTTACCCACTTTCCTTTTATGCATGGTGATGCTCCACTGCTTTTCGTAGCGCTCATGACCTTCATCCTTATCCTTAGTTCGGTAACCATGGTACTGGCCGTAAATGCCGGTCACCATATGAATCGCAAAGGCGTTATTCTTTGGTTGGGGTTAACCATCATCGGTGGTTTCTTCTTCCTCGGTTCACAGGCCTGGGAGTGGTATCACTTTATTAACGGTGACAAAGGAGCCGTTCAGGTGGAAGACAATACCATCTATTACCTCAGTGATATGGAAGGTAATATTGTAACCCTTCATGAACTGGTGGACGGTACTCCCGGGGAACACGGTGAGCACTACCATTTTACCACCGAGCAGGTTCGTGCCGCTTTTGAAAGAAATGAAGGAGTTACCCTCCGTAATCCCGGAAAAACGGCTACCACCTTTAGCCGCAAAGAGGCCGAGGCCATGATGACCAATGCCGAAGTGGTACAAGGGGCAAACTTAACGGAGAATGAATACGGTCATGTTCTTTTTGCTGACTTCTTCTTCTTTGTAACCGGTTTCCACGGAACCCACGTATTTTCAGGGGTGGTGCTGAATATCATCATCTTCATCAATGTGATTATGGGCACCTATGACAAACGTGGCCATTATGAAATGATCGAAAAAGTGGGCTTGTACTGGCACTTTGTAGATTTAGTATGGGTATTTGTATTTACCTTCTTCTATCTCGTTTAATTCAGGAAAGGAAAAACTTTAGAATATGTCTGATCATCCCAAATTACCAAGTGAACATCACGAAAGTCCCGAAGGAACCTGGTGGATATGGAAAGTATTTATCATACTGCTGGTGGTAACTACCGTTGAAGTAGTTCTCGGTATTATAAAGCCGGAAATACTGATGGTGCAACTGCTGGGTACTTCCATACTCAACATCATCTTTATTGTACTTACCCTGCTTAAGGCCTTTTACATTGTGGCTGAATTTATGCACTTGAAGTATGAGCGCAGCAATTTTATATGGACCATTACCCTGCCCATGCTGGTGCTCATTCCTTACCTAACCTTTATTGTATTGACGGAAGGCGGTTACATGAATGTATTTGAGTAATGAATAACAACATCACCAAAGGGGTAGTATTGGTTAGTTTACTGATACTGCCCTTTTTAGTATATTTTATTTTCGTTTACAGTGCCGAGGAAAACTTTTTCGTTACCCTGGATTACGTGGGTCCGAAAACGGCTGAAAAAGTAGTAGTGGATGGCGAAACCCGGTGGGACACCACGTACTACACCGTTCCGGATTTTGCCTTTACCTCCCAAAACGATTCGCTGGTAAGTGCGCAGGATATGCGCGGACAGATCTACCTCGTTAACTTTTTCTTTACCACCTGCCCCAGTATCTGCCCGGCCATGAACTTCCAGGTAAAACAAGTGCAGGACCGCTTTAAGGGTTACGATGATTTTAAGATTATTTCCTTCACCGTTGATCCCGAACACGATACGGTTGAAGTGCTTAAAGCCTATGAAAAGGAGATTGGTGCGCTGGACGGAAGGTGGCATTTTTTAACCGGTAATCAAGACAGTATTTACAACATTGCACGTGGTTTTTTCACCAACGCTATGGAAGACGAAGAAGCCGAAGGCGGCTTTCTGCATTCCGAAAACCTGATACTGGTAGATTGGGATGGACATATTCGCAGTGGCCGGGATGATTACGGCAATCTAAAAGGAGTTTACAATGGTTTGAGTACCGATGAAATCAATACCCTGAAAGAAGATATTAAAGTGTTGATAGCGGAGTACGAGAAAAAGAAATCGGTGGACGAATACAATTTGGAGAAAAAGAGGAAAGCGGAGCAAAATGGCTGAAGCAGGAACTCCTGAAAACAAGCGGGATAAAATTTACATTCCCCTCATAATCACCCTGTCGGTAGTGGTGCCACTGGCCGTGGCCGCACTTTTACTGTTTCCCGATTTTTTCAGTGTAGATTTCGGTATTGACCGGGGTACCCTGCCCGCCTTTCATGCCTTGCTGAACGGCAGCACTGCGGTCCTACTTCTTTTAGGCCTATGGTTTATAAAGGGCCGTAATATTACCGCACACCGTAATACCATGCTGATCGCCTTTGGTCTTTCCGCTATTTTCCTGGTATCCTACGTAATCAGTAAACTCAATGCCGACCCCATACCCTTTGGTGGAGAAGGCTGGATAAGAGGTCTTTACTTTTTCGTGTTGATTTCGCACATATTGCTGAGTATCCCGGTTTTACCATTGGCGATGCTGGCCATTTACCGTGGCCTGGCGCAGGAATATGCCAGGCACCGTAAAATTGTACGCTGGGCCTATCCGGTATGGCTTTACGTAGCCATTACCGGGGTGTTGGTCTATCTTTTTATGCAACCGTATTATTAAGTAAATTTGCCCTGTGAAAAAAGGCATCCTCATACTGGCTTTAATACTTTTGGTACCGGCCCTGGCCGATGCCCAATGTGCTATGTGCAAGGCTGTGGCTGAAAGTAGTAACGGAGCGGGCTCATCGGTCGCCACGGGTTTAAACAGCGGTATCATGTACCTCATGATTTTTCCTTACCTCATAATGGGTGCGGTAGGCTACGCTATTTACCGGCATAAAAAACAAAGCAACCCCTGAGTTTTCCTTTATCCACAATACATCTATATTTGTAAGGCTGCTTGAGCACCAAACAAATCTTTCCATTTCATGAATTGTAATTCCCGTATGCTCACAACTGTTTTAGGGATGGTACTATCCCTTTCGGTTGCCAAGGCTCAGCAGGAACCTAAAGAGGCGTGGACCATCGATGAGTGTGTGTCCTATGCTGTTGAGAATAATATTCAGGTTCAGCAGAGCAATCTCGATCAAAAACTGGCACTCTCCAATCGCAAACAAAGCTTTTGGAATACCTATACGCCTTCGTTAAGTGCCAATTCATCCTATTCCTGGAACTTCGGTTTTAACATTGACCCGGTAACCAACCTGCCGAGTTCCGTAACCAGGCGCACTTTCAATTTGGGAGTAAGCGGTAACCTTATTCTCTTCAATGCCTTCCAAAATCAAAGAAGCTTGCGGCAGAGTAATTTAACCTACCTCGCCCAAACGTACACTACGCAGGATATTGAAAACGATATCAAGCTCAACGTAGCCAGTGCTTTTTTACAGGTGCTCCTTAACAAAGAAATAAAGGCGGTGGCTGAAGAACAGGTACGGGTTACCGATCTTCAAACCAGGCGTATGAAGCAGTTGGTGGATGCCGGTGCAAGGCCTAAGGGCGACTTATTGCAACTAGAGGCCCAACTGGCCCGTGACAATCAAAACCTGATTGCTACCGATAACCAGGTAACCATCAGCAGGTTGCAACTGGCTAATTTGATGCAGTTGGAAACCCCCAGCGATTTCAGGGTGGCCAGCCCTGATTTGGAAATTCCAGGAACCGAATACATGGCACGCCAGCCCGAGTATATCTATCAAACCGCCCTGGAACAACAAGCCGACATTAAAAGTGCGGAAGCCAGTGTTTTGAGTTCTGAAGCCAATGTGGATGTCGCCAAAGCCAATTACTATCCTACCGTCAGCCTTGCCTTTGGTGCAGGAAGTAACTATTCCAGCCAGGTAGAAGAAATACTGGACCAGGATTTCAGTCAACAATTGGATAACAACTTTAACCAGTTTGTAGGTTTTAATCTCAACTGGACCCTTTGGAACCGTTACCAGCTAAGGAACCAAAGCCAAACCGCGCGCATCAACCTTACACGCGCCCAATTGAATTTGGAGCAAACAAAAAATACCCTCCGCCAGGCCGTGTTCCAGGCGCATGCCGATTCCAAAGCTGCGTACAACACTTACCTGGCTGCTGAAAAGGCCGTGGAAGCCAGCGAAGAGTCTTTCAAATATGCGGAAGACCGCTATGAAGTGGGCGCTTTGAACCAGTTTGATTATGAAAATGCCAAGAACAGCCTGGCTAACGCTCAATCTGAAATGTTACGCGCCAAGTACGATTATATCTTTAAAATAAAAGTGCTGGAATTTTATTTGACCAACCAGGTAAACCTCTGATTATGAATAAAACCCTGCGAATTATTCTCATTATCGGCATTCCGTTGATTATCCTTTTGGTAGTAGCCAAGAGCCAGGGTTGGATCGGCTCTGAAAAGGGCATTGAAGTGGAAACCGGTAAGGTTAAAAAGCTTTCGATAGTAGAAACGGTAATAGCCAGTGGTAAAATACAACCGGAGGTAGAGGTAAAAATCAGCTCCGAGGTTCCCGGTGAAATTATAGCCCTGCCGGTGGAGGAAGGGCAAAGGGTGGAAAAAGGGGATTTGCTGGTTAAGATCAACCCGGATATTTACCTGGCGGCCGTTAACCGTTCGCAGGCCACCGTAAATAGTTCCCGTGCTTCCGTAAGCACCGCAAAGGCCCAGCTTATTGAAGCTGAAAAGAATTTCAACCGTAACCAGAAGCTATACCAGCAAAAGGTGATCAGCGATTCGGAATTTGACGCCATTCAGCGGGCTTTTGATGTGGCCAAACTCAATGTGGAAGCCATGGAGTACCAACTGCAAAGTGCCATTGCCACAGCCAAGGAAGCACGTGATAATTTAGCGCGTACCACCATATACGCCCCACAACCCGGTACCATTAGCAAGCTGAACGCTGAAATTGGTGAAAGGGTGGTGGGTACCGCTCAAATGACCGGAACCGAGATTATGCGACTTGCCAACCTGGATAATATGGAGGTACTGGTGGAGGTAAATGAAAACGACATTATCCGCGTTTCGGAAAACGATACCGCCATTATTGAGGTAGATGCTTACCTGGATAAGGAATTTAAGGGTATCGTTACCGAAATTGCTAATTCCGCCAATATCGAGGGCTTTTCCACCGACCAGGTAACCAACTTTGAAGTGAAGGTCAGGATTTTAAAAAGCTCCTATGACGACCTCCTGAAGTCGGGTAAAGCTACCCCGTTTCGCCCGGGTATGACGGCTTCCGTTGAAATTCAAACCGAGCGCAGGGGCGGGGTATTGGCCGTGCCCATTGAGGCGGTAACCACCCGTACCGATACCAGCTCAGACGCTAAATCCTATAAGATTGGCCGTGATGATGAGAATAGTGATGAGGAATACGAAGTGGTATTCCTTTACGTGGACGATGAGGCCATCCTCCAGGTGGTGGAAACCGGCATACAGGACGATGAGTACATTGAGATTAAAAGCGGGGTGCAGGATGGTGAGGAAGTAATAACAGGCCCTTACAGTACCGTGAGCAAAAAACTGGTGAACGGTGACCTGGTAAGCCGCAAATCGGGTTCCGATAAACGGAAAGAGGAGGAGGACGAAGATTAATGCCGCTAACCCTCTGCATTGAAACCTCCACCAAAAATTGCTCGGTAGCCCTGTCGCGTGATGGCGAAGTACTGGCCAGTAAAGAGCAAAGTGACGACCAATACATCCACTCCGAAAAACTCCATTTGTTTATCCGGGAAGTGCTGGATGCAGCCGGTTTTAAGGCGGCCGACCTGGATGCCGTAGCTGTGGGTAAAGGCCCGGGTTCGTACACCGGTTTGCGCATTGGCATATCAGCCGCCAAAGGCCTTTGCTATACCCTGCAAATTCCCCTTTTAGCGATAGACGGATTATCCATTTTGGCACAGGATTTTATCCAGCGGCATCACCCGGCAGAAGGTGAATTGATCCTGCCCATGCTGGACGCCCGCAGGATGGAGGTTTATACCGCACTGTACGATTACCGGGGAAATCGCCAGGGGGAGATTGAAGCCAGAATTCTGGATGAAAGTTCCTTTGCAGAGCTTTCCTCAACCGCTATTCATTTAATAGGGGATGGTGCCACCAAGGCTAAAACCGTACTTACGGACGATCGCTTTCAATGGCACGAACTCCCTTTTCCCTCTGCCAAAACTTTAGCCCGTTTAGTACCAGCCAAACTTCAAAATAAGGAGTGGGAAGATGTGGCCTACTTCGAGCCTTTTTACCTCAAGGATTTTGTAGCCGGGAAGCCGAAGAAACTGCTGTAATAAGAACAATTACTCCATTGCCTTCTATGAGTAGCGTTCAGCTACGCTTTGTTATATTGCAAAATAGGAGGCTGTAGCGGGACGCTACAGCCAGTAAGGTTTTTTTACGAAATTATGCGGGGTTTAAGTCTGGGTACGGCTCCCTCCGCCAAAACTTTAGCCCGTTTAGCCCCGGCCAAACTTCAAAATAAGGAGTGGGAAGATGTGGCCTACTTCGAGCCTTTTTACCTCAAGGATTTTGTGGCGGGGAAGCCGAAGAAACTGCTGTAAGGGAGCAAAGCCCAAGGAGACCGCAGCTTCTTATCGGTGAAAACGCCTCTTCAAAAAGTATGAAAGCCTGCATACGGGTTTTTTTACGAAATTATGCGGGATTTAAAGTCTGGGGACAGCTCTCAGTAAGGGAATAAAACCGGTATTAGCTACCCCTCCTAAGCGTAGCGTCTCGCTACGCTTGGTTATCCCATTCGTCAATTCTGAACGCACGAAAACCATGCAGTTAAATTAGAAACCAACGCCATTTTGGATAGCCACCTGCCTAGGCGTAGTTTGCAACCACTCCAGCTTATCCTTCGCCCTATAGTCAAATGGAAACAGACAAGATATAGCGGTATAGTTGCAAACTACACCGGGATTTGGAGAAATTAAACACTATCCACTGCTTGGTTGGATGGTCAAAAAAATGCCTCTAAACAAAATGATGCCATTGAAAGTAACTTTATAAAACAAAGAGGATGATACGCGAAGGATCTAAAGTAAAATGGAAGTGGGGCCAGGGCACTGCCCTTGGTGAGGTAAAAGCAACCTATGCAAAGGAAGTGACCCAAAACATTGATGGCAATGAGATTACACGGAAGGGCGAGCCGGGTAACAAGGCACTGTTAATAGTGCAGGAGGATGGAGCCGAAGTATTAAAACTGGAAAGCGAAGTAGAAAAGCAATAGGCTCAAACCTGTTGAAGGGCTAAGGTTGTAGAGGGGCACCACAAACAAAGAACCCCAGTTTGTGTTTTTCTTCGCATGTCTGATGAGCAAATAAAGGAACCGGGGGAGGTTGTAAATGAGCAGATAAGCTTAGGGAGTAAGATATACAATATGCCCTCTCATAAGCTGTTCATATCCTCTTTTACGGCTGGGTTGGAAATTAGTTTTAGCCTGGTGCTCATGGGGCTGCTATACACCATGTTTGAAGGTCAGCTTTCAAAATCAGCCCTTTCACTGGTAATAAGTCTTGGCTATCCCATAGGTTTCATCTTTGTGATCATGGGCCGGTCAGAGTTGTTTACCGAGCAAACGGCCCTGGCCATGGTGCCGGTACTCAATAAAGATCAGTCTTTAAAGTCCCTGGTCAGATTATGGATGGTAGTACTGTTAGGCAATTTAATCGGTGGCCTGCTATTTTCATTGTTTATCAGCTGGTTTGGGCCTGCAAAGGGAATTGTTTCGGCAGAGGCTTTAGAGCATATTGCCCAAAAATTTATTGATCAGCCTCTAGTTTTGGTTTTAGGTAGTGCTTTACTGGCTGGTTGGATGATGGGTTTGCTGGGCTGGTTGCTAACTTCGGCCCGGGAATCTATAGCCAGGATAATGCTCATCATTTTAGTTACCATTATCATAGGCTTTGCCAACCTACACCACTGTGTGGTGGGTTCTGTAGAGGTTTTAAGTGCTCTGTGGTTGGAGGAAAGCGTAAGTTGGAGCGATTACCTACAGTTTCTTTGGCCCTCGGTAGTGGGTAATATTTTGGGTGGGGCACTCTTTGTTTCGGTTTTAAAATTTGCGCTTACCAAAGAATAACCAGAGCGTTAAAGCATGCCCCCGGCTAGGCGTAGTTGGTAACTACACCTGAATATACTTCCTGCGCCCGGCAGATTCTTTTCTTAAAAAAGACCGGATTAGGCGTATCTTTCTCCTCCATTTTTCTTTGAGATAAACCCCTATTTACCTGAACCATGAAATCCTGTTTCCTGCTTTCATTGATAGTGCTTTTGAGTGTACCCCTCAGCGCACAAATCAATTTCTCCGATACCAATACTACCGCCTCCCAGGTCAGCATAGCCATTAGCAATGCCGGTACTTATGGCAATGCTTTTCGCGGGTACCGCGATGGAACCGGAAATGCCAGCGGTGAATATCCCCGGGGAAGCAGTATTGAGCACCTCTACCAGGGAGGCTTTTGGGTGGGCGGTGTACGTACGGACGGTACTACCCTGGTTTCTACTTCCGCTATAGACTTACCGCAAGGCTACGGCCCGGGGCGGGCGGGCTGTGAATTTACCTTTCCGGCTAATGATCCTTTACAGTTGCGCAGCAACCTCCCCAATAATCCCAATTTTGATATAGCAGCCGTAAGCCACGAGGATATTATCACCGAAATTACCGATGCCAATACGGTAGAGCCCGTGACCGGGACTTCCATTCCGCAGCATACTACGCCCATGGGCCTATCCGTACGCCAGGAAGTTTACAATTGGGGTTTTGCGGCTTCCAACTTTTTTGTGGTAGTGGATCTGACCCTTACCAACAACGGCTCCCATACTTTTGACAGTCTTTTTGTGGGGCTGTACAATAACACGGTGGTTCGCAATGTGAATGTAACACCCGCAGGCGCAGGAGGTAGTGCTTTTTACAATAAGGGAGGTAACGGTTATATGGATGATCTTCACATGGCCTACGGTTACGATGCGGCCGGAGATACCGGTTCCACCGAAAGTTACGTGGGGCAGGTATTTTTGGGCAGTGAAGATAAATACGGTTTTCATCACCCGGATATCCCCAATTTTCAGAACCGGATCAGCGGCTTAGCGGAAGCAGAGCCCCTAAAGTTACATTACAATACCTGGGAGTTTAATTGTGGTAATTGTCCGGCACCCTTTTTTGCACCCGGCAACGATGATCTGCGTTTTCAGTATTTGTCGGCCGGAATCAACCACAACCCTTGTTGGGATAATCCCGGAGGAGCACCCTGCCAGGGAGGTTTAAACCTCGATATTCAAAATGTGATCAATCAGCCCGGTAACCGTTCCGATTTAGTAGGGGCCGGGCCCTTTAAAACTTTTGCGCCCGGTGATGAGGTGAAAGTAACCTTCGCTTATGTGTTTGCGCCCAAACAGGAAGACGGCCAGCCCAATTCCGTAAACAGTGCTTTTCATCGTGCTAACCTTATTACCAACGTTCAAAAAGTGCAGCAATACTTTAACGGTGAGGACGTGAACTTCAATGGAGTACTGGATGCCGGTGAGGATTTGGATAATGACAATTCCATAGACCGTTGGATGGCTTCACAGATGATTTCCGTACAGGAAAGCACACCAACGCTTCCGGCTTTTATGCCTAACCCCATACATGATTTCTTGAGGATAGACCTTGGAGTCGAGGAATATAAGAGCCTGAGCCTGCAGGTTTGGGATGTAAACGGAAAACGTATGGCCCGGCAAGAGCTCCAAGACTTTTCTTCTTCCATTAACCTTCCTTGCTCCAAATGGCCAGCAGGTTTGTACTTAGTTCATTTACAGGATGAAAAGGGCCGGATTTTTAAGGGGAAGGTGGTGAAGGAATAAACAGGCTACAACTAGTTTGTGACTACGCCTGATTATCTTCATCTCATAGAGTCAGATGTAAATAGATTGGATATAGGGGTGTAATTGCAAACTACACCGAGTTGGGGACTTATCCATAACGACTCCTGTAATTAGATAGTAATAAAGTTTTTGAATCTGAAAAAGTGAGCCAAACCGATGAATTACAACGGTAAAAAGTTTAAAACACAAAGCAATTCCGTAAACGGTGAGACCTCATCCGATACCGTATTTAATTATAATCAGGAAGGCAACTTGTTGAAAGGAACCTACTCGGGCGGAAAGATAAAATTTGGGCATTTGATAGGTTTGGTTGACGAAATGGGTAATATTGATATGCGGTATCATCAAGTAAATATCAAGGATCAATTAATGACAGGGACTTGCTTTTCAAGGCCCGAAGTTTTACCAAACGGAAAGTTGCTTCTACGCGAAACCTGGCAATGGACAAGTGGAGATAATTCAAAAGGCACATCGATTATTGAGGAAATTTAAGCGTTTAATCCGCACTGCAGGGAAGGTGTAGCTTCACCTAAACCCTGATATTATTCATCCCTTCTAAGCGTTGCGTCTGGCTGCACTTTGTTATCTTAGAAAATAGGAGGCCGTAGCGGGACGCTATGGCCAGTAAGGGTTATCATTGATAGCATCAATAGTAATTTCATACTAAGAGGCATGGTGTATGGATTATAAATGTCAATTATAGTCATTTAATATTGTACAACGGTTTGAATAAACGCAGGGCGGCTTCATCCGTGATTTTGTAAAAAAAAGGAATGTTTCTCTGTCCACCGTAAAGCCCCTACCGGAGCGGGATTAAAGCCGCCTTGAGTTTGTTTTTTGTTGGGCTTAGTTTTTTCTTTTTATCATCAGGTCAAGTCGATTATAAAGAGAACCATAATGGTTAAGTGTCATGGTTATTTTTGGAATTGTGTCGGTCTTATTCGTAAAATAGCTATAACCAGATTCTCCTTCTGGCAATAGATAAAGTGAGTCGATACGTTCATGATGATTTCTTAGGAGTTGATCTATGAGTCGAAATTGTTCCTTTATGGTTGTCGTATCAGACTTTAAATAGTTCGCATGAAGATTGATAAATATGATTTTTTCGGAATATAGATACTCCCCAAAGGTATTGCTATCCAATCGTTCAGAAATCCAAAACTCATCCTTGTGTATTTCAAGCTGATAGATTTTTGCAGGGTAATTGAAAGAGTTATTTTGCTTTAGAAATCCTGAGATTGAAGTGTCCGTAGAATTGTTGCGGTCCAATTCTAGATTTCGAGCAGACCTTAATAGTTCACTATAATTCCCTTCAATCGGTAAATTCCAAAAATATTCCTTCAGTTGTCTTTGGTTCAAAGATGGTTCAGGCGGAATTGAGAAAACTCCAAATAAAAACGAAAGTATGGTAAGGATTGGTTTCATTTAAATTAAGCCCAACGGTTGTATATAGCGCACTACACTATATATTCCAATATTAAAATATGGTATAAGCACTTGTTTTCTAGAGCTTTGTAAGTCAAAAGTAAATTTTAAAGTATGATTTTTTTCTCAAATAAACATCGGCCTGCTAAAGATAAATAACTGCGGCTGCTTCTCGAAGCTACTTTCAAGATGGAAATCCTACCAGGGAAAATATCAATAGGGGAAGCCTGTAACTTCAAACTTAGAAGCTGATCGTATCGCCCAGCTTCCTCACCTCCGCATACCGAAAACAATCCGTGGTATGATCATTCACCATACCGCAGGCCTGCATATGTGCGTAAATGGTAGTAGAGCCCACGAATTTGAATCCGCGCTTTTTCAGATCCTTACTAATGCGATCGGATAATTCGGTTTTAGCGGGAACCTCTTTCAAATTTTTCCAACTATTCTGAATGGGTTGGTGATCTACAAAAGACCAAAGGTATTTACAAAAGCTGCCGTCCCATTCCTCTTGTACTGCCATAAAACGTTGTGCGTTGTTGATGGCCGCATCAATCTTTTGCCGGTTGCGGATAATCCCCGCATCCTGCAAAAGCCGTTCGCGGCCGGTATCGGTAAAAGCGGCTATTTTACCATAATCGAAGTCGGCAAAAGCCTTCCGGAAATTTTCCCGCTTCTTCAAAATGGTGAACCAGCTTAACCCTGCCTGGAAGGTTTCCAGCAGCAGGAACTCAAACATTTTTTGATCATTGGTTACCGGTACACCCCATTCCGTATCGTGGTACTCAATGTAAAGCGGATCATTATTAAGCCAACCGCAACGTGTTTTCATCTTATCAAATATAAGCTTACACTTCCATCTCCTTCCATTTACCCTTGCGAAACAATATTATGGCTGCTATAGCCAGTAAACATTCCGAAACGGCTATGGCCAGGAAAACACCCACCGGCCCCCAGTCCCAGTATAAGGCCGTGATATACGCCACCGGTAATTGGAAAAACCAGAAGGCAAACAGGTTAATCCAGGTAGGGGTTTTGGTGTCACCGGCCCCGTTAAAGGCCTGGCTTACTACCATTCCGTAGGCGTAAAAGAGGTAACCTCCCGCAATAATCCGTAGGCAAAGTGAACCGTGGTACACCACATCGGGCGAGGTGTTAAACATTTTAATCAAGGTATCGGCAAAAAGCAGGTACAGGATAGAAACCGTTACCATAAAATACATATTGTACTTGGCCGTTCTCCATACCGATTTTTCGGCCCGGTCGGGCTTTTTAGCACCCAGGTTTTGACCCACCAAAGTGGCCGCTGCGTTGCTCATACCCCAGGAGGGTAAAATGGTGAACATAATAATGCGGATGGCGATGGTATAACCCGCCAGCACTTCACTACCGAACTCCGACATAATCCGCATGAGGAACAACCAACTGGAAGTACCGATCAAAAACTGACCGATGCCACCCAACGAAATTTTGATCAGCCGCAGGGCCATTTCCGCCTTAAAGCGCAAGTCGGCCAATACTACGCGGATACGGCCTTTATTGGAACTGAGCATGTACGATTGGTAAATTACGGCAATACCACGTCCGGTAGTAGTGGCTATTGCCGCTCCTTCCACCCCGAAGGCCGGAACCGGGCCCCAGCCAAAAATAAAAAGTGGATCGAGGAGAATATTCAAACCATTGGCCAGCCAAAGGGAACGCATGGCGATGGAAGCATTGCCCGCTCCCCGGAAGATAGCGTTGATGAGGAAGAGCAGCATGATGGTTACATTACAACCAATCAGGATACGGGTGTAACCATAACCTTCTTCAATCAACTCGGGTTCCGCACCCATCAATCCCAAAATTTCGCGGGGATAAAGCCATCCGATGGCACCGGTGGTTACCGAAATGGCAATACCGATAATGATGGCCTGGGCGGCTGCCAGGGAAGCTTTGTTATAATCCTTTTCGCCCACCCTGCGTGAAACCATGGCAGTGGCGGCCATACTTAAACCGATGGCCAAAGCATATACCAGGGTGATCACCGACTCCGTTAAGCCGATGGTGGCCACTGCATTAATGCTCACCTGTGAAACAAAAAAGATATCTACTACGGCAAAGAGCGACTCCATTACCATTTCCAGTATCATGGGAATGGATAACATGAAAATGGCTTTGCGAATACTGCCGGAGGTGAAATCCTGCTCGCTACCGGCAACGGCTAAACGCAGGTTGGTTAAAAATTTACGAACGGAATTTAATCTATGTTGAGGCATGGTAAAACAGAATTATGTAGTGAAAAAGGGAAAACGACAGGGGACGGTCTTATTGAACCGTTAGCAGTATATCTGGCGTGATGGTAGCCAGTTTCAAGTTTGTCGTCAACATAATTCTAAGTGCTGATTAGCTTGTACAAAGTTGGTCAGAAAATTTGAAAATCAAGGCAATTGACTATCTTATTTCTTCGCTTCACTTATCAGAATGTAATTTTAAGAAGATGAACGATGTTTGCCAATTAGCCTGCACGGCTGCATAGAATTGGTTACTTTGCAATTTATGACTACCCATTTTCCGGAGGCGGCATGAAAAAAAATAACTCTACAAAATTCTCGGGAACTACCCGTTATATCCTGCTTTCTGCCGGGGTAAGTATTATTGGAATTATACTGGTTTGCACCATTTGGTTTGTCCACGGCCGGGTTCAGCGTGATAATCTGTACGAGAATACTGTGCTCACCGGGCGGCTAACTACACAGCAAATACTATCCACGGTTACCGGAGACATCCAAAGACTGGAAAACCTTAAGGACCGTATTGAGTGGACCAACGGTGATTATTTCCGTTACTGGTCCTATGATGCTGCTTTATTGCTGAAGCAAAATCCATCTTTTCGCTTTGTAGAATGGATTGACAGTAATATGATCATCCGCAAAATTGAACCCGAATCAGGTAATGAAAAGGCACTAAACCTGGATATTTCGAAGATACAAAGCCGCAGCAGGGATTGGTTGAAGCATAGCCGTGACAGTACCATAAATATTACGGAGTGGACGGAACTTGCCCAGGGAGGGCAAGCCTTTCTGGTGGATGTGCCGGTGTATTACGATAACCGTTTCCAGGGTACTATAACGGCCGGAATGGACTTTAGTGAAGACTTTACATCCATCCTTAAAAGCTCCACCAATTTTGCCTTACAGGTACGGGATCAGAATGAGCAGGTATTTTATGAATTCAACATGCCAGCCTCAGGGAAAATCCCTGAAGCGGGTCTTTATTCCGAACAGTTGAATATTGGCGGAGCAGTTTCCAGTGATAAAACCCGCTGGAAACTTTTCTTTTTCCCGTTACCTGATTTCGATAAAAGCTACAGGCGTGGCTCTGCTCTGCTCGGCCTCATTATGGGAGTACTGGTTTCCATACTGGCGGGTATAACGGTTTATTATGCCCAAAGAGCTTCGGCCGAGGCACGCAGGGTTCACAACGTAAATAAAGAACTGAAAAAGCTCAACTGGGAGTTGAATGAGGAGCGGGGCAAAGCCGAGAGAGCTTCTCAAACTAAAACCGAATTTTTGGCCAATATGAGCCATGAAATACGCACACCCCTCAATGCAATTCTTGGGTTTATAGAGGTTTTGAAAAATATGGAGATCGAGGATGAAAAGCGTAAATACCTGGATATGATGGATTTTTCCTCTAAAAATCTATTGTCGTTGGTGAATGATATCCTGGAGATTGACAAAATAGAATCCGGCAAGCTAACCTTACGGCAAGAAGTATTTACACCCCAGGAGGAGATACAGGAACTTTTAGGCGTTTTTAGGATGGGTTTTGTTGAAAAGGGCCTGAGCCTGGAGTACTATTGTAACTGTCAGCAGGTAAAGAAGGCCGTGGGCGACATTGGGAAATTCAACCAGGTACTTACCAACCTGCTGCGGAACTCCTTTAAGTTTACCCATGAGGGAGGCATAAAAGTAATTTGTAATGAAAAAGTAGAAGGGGAAGTTTTGCAGGTGGAAGTGAAGATCAGGGATACCGGTATTGGTATTCCGGAAGATAAAATCAACACCATATTTGATCGCTTTGCCCAGGTGGATAGCAGCTTACGCAGAAAACACGAAGGCAGTGGCTTGGGCCTGGCTATAACCTATCAATTGGTTCAGAAAATGGGAGGTACTATTTCGGTAAGCAGCGAATCAGGAAAAGGAAGTGAGTTTACCGTAAAGCTGCCACTTAAACTGGCCCCTGAGGATGGCCCGGAGGAAAAACGTACCGAAAACCAGAAAAATGTTTTTGAAGGAAAGAAGATATTAATAGTGGAAGACAATGCCATGAATGTAATGGTGCTCCAAAAGGTGCTGGAGCAATTCCGCATTGAAACCGATGTAGCCGATAATGGTATGGTAGCCCTGGATAAAGTGGAGGAGGAAGACTATGACCTGGTGTTTATGGATATTCACATGCCGGAGATGGATGGGTTTGAAGCTACCAGGGTCATCCGGAAAAAGAACCGGGATTTGATTATCATTGGTCTTTCGGCCAACGTTACCCGCGAAGCTATCGATGAAGCAAAGGAGGTGGGGATGCAGGATTACCTTACCAAGCCTTTTTCGCGGGATAAGTTATTGGCCTTACTTCAACGTTTTTTACATACCGGTCATAAAAACCAATAATTCTCTCCCTTGACCAACCCCTTTGTTGCAAGGTGTTCTTCCAGAAGTTTACGTTGATAGGAAGGGGAGTTTTAGCCAAATCGCTGGCAATAATTTTGTTTACGGTTTCAGATTCCCCCCTACCCTAAAGCCTGTAAATCCAACTCCTTATTGATTATGATGAACCATAAAGGTTTTAACCTTAGATATTCCTGAACCGGTAAGTTGTAATACGTAAAATCCTGCCGGCCAATCTGAAACGGAGAATTCAAATACCCTTGGATCTAATGCAACACCTTCATAAACAAGAAGTCCCTGGGAGTTGATAATCCTCACTTTCAAAGGCTCACTTCCTGAAAGTTGTACATGTACCTTATCTGATGATGGGTTTGGATAAATAGCAAACCTTCCGGCTACATTTAATTCCTCTGTGTCCAAATTATCTAACCTGTAACATACAGAAGTATCCTGGCAGCCATTTAGTGATACCATCACCGCATAGCTTCCATTTACACTAGGGGCATAGGAACCGGATGTGGCACCGGGAATAGGAAGGAAGGTGGAGTCACAATTTACCCATTGATAGTTGGCGAGGGAATCAGATTCGCCAGAGTGGAGCAAACCACTATTAAGCCATATGGTAGTGTCTATAGTTGTGATATCCAGGTGAAGCTTCCATACAGTATCCAGGGTCCCGATGCTATTAAAACGTTCAAACCTATAATCTCCCGAATTGTAAAAAGTGCTGTCCCTATAAACATACTGGTCGCATGCTTCAGCCGTATCATACTGGTAAATCCCATATTCTGCAGCTCCAATTTCCCTTATTCCGAAAATCTTACCATTCTGAGCCGGGGTAAAATCGAGGGAATCTCCGGCATTTACCGCAGGACTATTAGCGAAGGGTAAAAGTACCGGGAGCGAGCCCTCAACAGAAGTTAGAATTGAATCCAATTGGAGCTGAGACCATGAAACATCTGTTGAATCTGACGATAGTCCATAGGCAAAATAAGTGCTGATCAAATTGTGTCCCCCACTGGTAATATAATTGTCATAGGGATCAAATACATCCTTTGACCCATTGGTGGCAATAATGGACCCGGTGATCTTAAAATTGCTAGTACTGAAGCTGGCAATCAATTTATGCGTGGTATTATCTGCATTTACAAGTGTACTGTTCAGAACTTCCAGTTGACCACCCTGATAGTTTCCTCCAGACAGTATCGGAGCCTCAGTGTTGTAAAATGTAGACCTCGCAATAGGCCCATTGCAGTTATCCAGTTCAAGCGTACCATGGAATTCGTAAGTATTTACTATGTAATTATTCTCAAAGGTGCAGTACTCCATCAAGAATGGATTTCCGCGGGAAAAATCTCCGGCCGCCCCCTCATTTAGCGCCCCATTGTTTTTAAAATGACACCTTTGAAAGGTCATCTTCATTCCCTGGTGCCAGTTACCGCATTTAATAGCACCTCCCTGAGCACCCGAATAATTGTCGTCAAAAAGGCAATCTGTGAACTCTACCGGTTCAATACCACTGATGTAGCATGCTCCCCCACCGGGACTCGTAAACAATAGTGTTGTATAGTTTCCTTCAAATAGGGATGATCTGGCTACGCATCCCCCATTCTCAACATATATCGCTCCGCCTCCGCCAGATGCCATATTTTTCTTGTAAACAGACCGTTCAGTGTGCACATCACAATACAGCGCACTAATTGCACCACCTGTGGTGTATGAAGACCCTGAGGCAGTGTTATCAATGAATGTACAGTCGTACACAAAGGTATTTGACCACCAGGAACGAATGGCCCCTCCTTCGCCATTAAATGAAGTTCGGTTGGCCTTGAAATAGCAATTCTTGACAATCAAAGTATCCACAAATTCCGAATAAATCCCGCCTCCCCCCGGAGCTTGTGAGAAAGAGCCTTTTACTATGGCGAGATCCTCAAAGATTACCATTCCTGTTGGCGGGTTTTGAAAGTCTACCTTAAATACGCGGGTTGATTGATCGCCTGAAATAAAGATGGTATCACCATTTTTAATACTTCCTCTAATAACCAGGGACTCATCAATAAGCAACTCCGATGATAAAAAGAGGGTATCATTTCCGGATAGAAAAAGTGACGTGTCAAATTGCACCGTATCTCCACTGGATGCAGCTGCTATGGCCGAACGTAAAGATCCTGCTCCATTATCGTTAAGGTTGGTTACCAATTGAACCTGCCCGGTTGAAACAAAGGAAAGCAGTAAGAAGAGTGAAGCAATTGATTTTCGCATAATTAGGAAATTAATATAATAAGGTGCTCGAAAATAAAAAAAGCCAGCATATATCTTCACAGGTATATTATTTTGATCGCCTTTCCAAATTCTCTGGTCAACTCCCTGTATTAGTCCCACTGGCTCGAGACTTTAATCAATGGAGTATGTTTTTCTTATAGCATTTTTCCTGTCGGTTAATTAAAATTTTAAGGGCTAAATATGGCAAGGGTAGTGAGATTGTTGTGGAAAAAAGTGAGAATGTATTGACCCTGGAAAATTTATAAATACCAATAATCTCTCCCAGCCTTCAAGGAATTTTGAGCCAGAAAACTTTCCATTTCGTGCTTTTGAGGTTCGGGTGGATAAACGGTCAACAGTACTAAAGGATGGTTCAGTGAAGGTGTGTCTCTAAAGGATTGTACCGGCTGCCTTTCAATGCCATTGGGATATTTTTCCGGATTGAGCACCATCCAAATAAAAGGTACTTCCAGCTCTCTTAAAGTTTTCGCAGCCAGTCGGGCCTTTGTACCATCTCCCCAAATGGCTATATCGCGACCGGCCGTTTTCTCCAATTCTACAAAACGCTTGATCTTTAAGCGGAAAAAAGCCTCCTGTGAATAATGATCGGAATTCCGGGAAGTGCGCTGCGGGTGTTCCCGCCAGTGGAGGGTAACCGCGTCCACCGCTTTAAACTGAAAACCATGGCGGTACCAGCGAAAAGTCAGGTCGTAATCTTCCGGGTATTCCAGGCCGTCAAAACCACCGATGTCCAGCAAATCCTGACGCCTCATCATCCAGTTGGGCGAGGCCACCACACATTCGCGATACATATTTTCACCGAAGCTTTGGGTGCTCACCACCTGGTTCAACCACTTTTCATACTGGCGGTATCCATCACCTAAAGTTTCGCGCGGAAAATACTTTACCGGCCCGGTAACGATGGTTTGAGGAGCGGCTTGCTGCAACGCATTCACCATAATGGATAGCCTGCGGGCAGGCATGATATCGTCCGCATCCATACGGGTAACATAGGTTCCGCCACATTTTTGCAAAGCCTGTTGTAAGGCGGGAATAATACCTTTTCCAGTATCCCTGAATACCTGGATGCGGGAATCAAGAGCGGCTTCTCGTTGGAGCAACTCCCAGCTATTATCGGTGGAATGATCATCTACCCAAATCCATTCCCAGTCCTTAAAATTTTGGTTTTGTGCAGAATGGATGCAATCCTTTAACCACGGTGCCGCATTTTGAACCGGGGTGATAATGGAAAGCAAAGGGGCTGTTTCACGCGTGGTTTCCATATCCTATAGAGGCCGGTTTAAAGCCAACCGCAGCTCTTCAATATCCGAACGGTAGATTTGCTCCTGCACCTCCGTATAAGCCTGACTATGAAAATACCCCATATCAAAATATTTCATGGCAAGGTCGGTACACAGGCGGGCCGAATCTATTTGGTTTAAGTGCATGTGCGCGATGGCTTTGTGGTAGTTCAGGTCGGCCGATTGATTGAAAATAGAGAGACCCTTGCGGGTTTCCCGCAAGGCAGTTGTATAATTTTTGAGACGGTTTTGTACCACAGCACGGTAAAGAAATACTCTTTGATCTACCCATTCTAAACCGTATTTCAGGCTGTCTTCATCAATGTAGGACTGGAAGTGAAAAAGGGCGGAATCATATTGCTCCAAGCCTAAAAAACAAAGGCCCTTCAGGTATTTTACGCTCATGGCTTGCGGAAAATCCGTGAAGCCGGGAGTTAGTGTATCGGTAGCCCTGAAGTCGGCCAGTGCGCGCTCATAATCCCGGTAAAAGAAAAGGTAATTACAGCCCCGATATCCACACCAAGAAGGATCTTCACGAATAGTTTTAGCGATGAGCGGAAACCATAAATGCGGATAGCCCCTCTTTAAATAAGGTATGGACAATTCACGGTAAGCCTCAGCATTGGTGCTGTCATGAGCCACAGATTTCATCAGGTAGGTCATATTCTTTACGCTGCCCTGGTAGTTGTGTTGAGCACTATCCAGGTAAACCATCGAAAGCTCGTCATCCTGGGGTGGCGTATGATTGGAGCAAGCTCCCCAAAAGAGGGACAGGCTAAGGAAGAATTTCAGTGATTTTTCCATTTTCTATACGGTAGATGAGGTACATATAACTGTCCCGGTACGACCCCTGGTGGAAATTCGCTTTCCAGGCGTTAAGTTCCCTGGTTATTTTCAGGAGTTGCTCACGGGTATGTGCGTTCAAGGAGGTAGGCTGAAAGTCAAGGTCGTTTTCAAATACTTCGAAATAACCGGTTTGCCCCTGGCAATTAATAACAAAACGGATGGTGAGCATGCCGGAATCCTGGTGCAGGTTCAGCTGCGGGTAATTTTCAAGAATGTATTTCCGGATGGCTTTAGGCCCACCTTCATAATAGGCCGGTGCATCGTCAATCGTATTAGTATTATAGTACTGGATTATGCTTTCCGTACTATCACAGGGTTTAAACACTTCGGTGGCATCTTCTGTATTTTCCGGGTTTATGTAACCGATGTCATGAGTGGGATAATCGGGGGGCGTAGGGCTGCACCCAAAAACTAACAAGGGTACGGTAAGGAGGAGATAGATCTTTTGCATGGCGGTGTTTGGTAAAGAACACCTTTGCAAATACAAAGCCAGAATAAAAGTGGATTAGTCCTTAATTCGGTTAAAACGCAGGGCCTTTAACATCCAGTTGGGCAAGGCCTTTTCGGGGTGGCGTTTTTCAATGTTAAGGAACCAGTTCCACTTTTCCACGATAGGGAGCTTATGGGTTTCCACAAACTCAATCCAGGTTCCATCGGGGTCTTCAATATAGGCAAAGCGTCCGGCCGCCTTTCCCATATCGAAGGAATCGGCACTATCAATGGTGAAAGGGAAGCTCGCTTTTTCACATTCCTTTTGCAGGGCCCCTATATTACGAACATCAAAGCACAGGTGAATGTACCCCATATCACCCCAGTAACGATTTTCAAAGAGCCTGCGCCCCTGTCCATCTTCCCTTTGCAACAATTCAATTTGGGAAGCCCCCAGTAGTTTGCTGAAGGCTCCTTTGCGAGGTTTGGAATGCTTGAGCAGCACTCGTCTGAAGGAAGCATCGCCTCCTTCCAGGGTTTTAAGATCTTCAAAAGTGCCACGGGTATCATACACCACCTGGTCATAGTTCAGCACATCGCGGTACAGCTTCAGGCTGGCTTCTATATCACTAACCCCTAAAACGGCACCGTAGGCCCCACCCGTTAAGCGGCCGGTATTGCTAAACCAGTCTCCGGCCTTACAAACTTCAAATAGGTTACCGTCCGGATCCTGCAGGTAAAAATGAAAATCACCGTTAGGGTCTCTGGCCAGTCCCCCGGCTGTATTTATTCTCTTCTCTTTAAAGTATTCGTAGGTGGCTTTTACATCCCTGCTCTTTATCTTGGTGATATAAATGCCCAGGTCACCGAGCTTAGGCGTAAAGGCCGGAACCTGGGCCTGGCGGCTGGTAAACTGCCATATTTCAAAGCCACCGCCACCCTGCATATTCAGGGCCAGGGCGGCATTGCGGCTGTGTACTTCACCACCGGTATATTGGGTCATCAGCGGAGCTTCGGCTGCTTCTTCAAAAATGCGGATGTCCATACCAAATTGCTCGCGGTACCACTTCCATAAACGGTGTACATCACGGTTTCCAATACCGATTTGCTGTATTCCGCTGATCACTTTCTTCATGTTTGGGGCTTTCGTTTTTTCAGAAGCTTGTAAAAAAGGGCGGGAAAAAGAGTTTTTACTTTTACGCTGAGGTTTTCCAGTCCCTGGCCGATGATTACTTCTTTTTTATTCTTTTGAATGGCATGGATCATTCTTTTCACGCACTCCTCAACCGGCATTCCCTGTGCCTGCAACTCGCTCATTTTGCCGTAGGCCGAACCACCACCATCCACCGCATTGATGGATATGTTGGTTTGAATACCTCCCGGGCACAAGAGGGTAACCTGAATATTGTTTTCCTCTTCCTCCAGCCGCAACACTTCAAAAAAACCGTGGAGCGCATGCTTGGAAGCTGAATAGGCCGAGCGTTCGTAAAAGCCAAACTTACCGGCCAGACTACTGACCACTGCAATATGACTTTCCCGTTGTTTGCGGAGTTGCGGTAAAAGTGCTTTGGTTAAGGCGATGGTGCCGAAGTAATTCACCTCCATCAAAAGTCGATCTACTTCTTCGGAGGTTTCCTTCAAGTGGGAACGCTGACTCAGGCCGGCATTATTGAAAAGTAAATCAATGCGGCCGAATCGTTTTAGGGCCTGTTCCACTTTTTCAGGAAATTCATTCTGCTTTACCATATCCAAAGGCAGCACTATTGAATTTTCAGGATGAGGTAGTGATTTTTGCACTTCCTTCAGGGCCTCCACATTTCGGGAAGAAAGAATAGTAAAGGCCCCAAGTTTACTGCACTGAACCGCCATTTCGCGGCCAATACCCGAACTGGCTCCGCTTATCCAAATCACCTTGGCCTTGAAATCTTTCATAGCAGGAGCGAAAATAGGGAAGCCCTTTAGCTTTTGGAAATAGTAATGGCCTTATTCACAAACTCTTGTTTTTCAATCTCGTTTACTGCGAAACGAGCTACACTGTGCCGGGAAATGGTTAGGGAAGGTCTGGGCTTGCCATTCACGCTCACCTTCACATCATCCCGGGCCGGGCCATTGGTAAGGCCACTGGGGCGCAGGGCGGTCCATTCCAAACCGGATTGGCGCAACACTTCTTCTTGCCTTTCATGATCACGGTAAGCCGCCCCAATATTGCTCCATTTAATAAGCGCTTTAAACCAAAAGGGTAATTCATGAAAGGTTTCGTGTACGCCCCATGCGGAAATGAAGATGATACGGTTCAGGCTTTTACCGGAACCTGTTTTTGCCACCATTTGCATGGTTTGCGACATAAATTTTTTGGGCGTGATGAGGGGTGACCAGGGGAAGAGGTATTTCCGGGAAATATTCAAGGCACTGAGCACGGTTACGCAACCTTCCAGTGCTTCGGCCAGTAGTTGCTGGTTGGTAGGCGTGCCTTTAAAAACAATAAGCCTGGGATGTTGCAACGGAAGCTTTTTGGCTTGGCGCGCTATGGCATGTACTTCGTATCCATTTTCAATAGCTTCCCGCACCATTAACTTCCCGGTGTGGCCGGTTCCTCCTAAAATCAAAATCCGTTTCAAGCCTTTTTCTTTTTGCGGGAGGGTTGGGCTTTTGGGTTAAAATCCAGTGCCAATTGCATCCAGTAATCCAGGTCTTTCTCACCGGCCAGAGCTTGCGGATTCACCATCACGTAGCCTTTTAAGGGTCGCCCGGTAAAATCCATAGGGCGGCAACCCTCTTTCTGTAACGCCTCTTCGTAAACCGCAGGGCCTACCCGGGCCATCAGCTCGTTATGGATGATGCCGGTGCACATTTTATCATTCACCATATAAGTGAGGCCACCCATCATCTTTTTTGCTTCAAATGGTACTTTTTTACGGGTAAACCAGTTACTTATCCGATCCGCTAAAAGAGTATCGTAGGGCATAAAATCTCATCGTTTAATGGTAAGCCTTCACACCGGCTTCAATGGCTATTTCCAGGTGGTTTTCACGGGGAGGAATAGGGCAGGAGTACCGATCGTTGTAAGCGCAATAGGGATTGTAAGCTTTATTAAAGTCCAGGATGATGGTGTCACCTTCCGGTATCTTCAAATCCATAAAACGACCACCTCCATAAGAGCCGTTGCCATTAGTCCAGTCTTTAAAAGGTAAAAACAGGTGGTTTTTATGTTCCTCCATAGCACGTAAGCGGTGACTTTGATAAATGTTTAAAACCAGCGGCTGGCCCTTTATTTCAAAATGCGCTTCGGCATACTTTTCATAGATCGCTTTGCGGTCGGTGGTGGTTGGCATTTCAAAAGGCTTTTCACCTTTGGTGCGGATAAAGCGGGCTTTTACGCAATATTGAGAATCAACCGGGTAAAAGGGAAGGGCTGTAAAGGTATCCAATGCCTCTTTGGTAAGCGGTGATTCTTCAGGGTCGGCAAACTCCTGATTCATTTCCAGGCGGTGCCTTTCCAGGTGTTCGAAATAGGTAAGGCTGCTATCCTGGCTTTGGGCCAGCAAGGGAAGAGCGATCATAAAAATCAGCATCCTCATGGGTAGGATTAATGCTTAAAGAACAAACGGTTCCGGGTGCGTACTACACCAAGGTCAGGATCATTTTCCGTAGTAGTTAAACTAAGAATCATTTCCGTTTTGGTAAGTGTTTCAATGTCGTGAAGATCGTCACCGATCTGTAATTGATCTTCAAAAAAGCCCCAGCTATAGGTGCGGGTTCCTTCCTGTGGTGAACTGATGGTTACCGTGCGACTAGAATTATCAAAGCTAGCCGTACTGTTAAGTTCTTCGGTTTCATCAAAGGCCAGCGAGTCATTTACCCAAACGGTTTGGTGAACCTGGTAAATGTTCCAACGCTCGGCTGTGAGTAGTTCAGCCCTGGTTTCAGCCTCTTTTTGCTTGGTGCATGAAGCCAGGACCAGCGTAAAAAGTAGTATGGCGATTGGTGGCAATACTTTTCTCATAACACAAAAATAGGATTTATGATAATTGGATGCATATTATACAGAGTAGGGGTCTCTTAAACCCGTTACTTTTCTGTTAATGAGCGGTTTTTAAACCTTTTCAGGGTGCTTTGGTGTTATCAGGCTACGTTATTAAAATTTCTCAACTCACACGTTCAATGAATTCTTCACCCAGGAATAGTTCGGCCGCCCGCTGGTACCTGTTGTTGTGTCTGCCATTTTTATTGGCAGCGGCCTACTTCGGTTCCAGGGTATATGAAAATGCTCAGAAAAGGGCGCAGGTGAAGAATCACTTCAGCGTGGTAAACGATGTGTATTATGGCCTGCTTTCGGTAAATGCCTGGGAAAAGGAATTACAGGAAATGGTGCAAAAGCAGATCCGTGAATTTTCACTCACCGAGGAGCAGGACAGCCTTTTACGGGAAGAGATATCGCAGTTGTTGTACGATATGCTGGATGAACTGGAAAAGATGATTCAGCAGGATGATGATAGTTTTAAAAAGAAACTTCGCAAGCTGGCGGTGAATGTTTTTGTGGATAAGGAAGAGTTACGGGGCAGGGTGCCGGAGTTTACCGATCGCATTATGGCGAACCTTACCAGCGAAGCGAGCAAGGAACGGCTAAAGGGTATTGCTTCCGAACAACTGGATCAGTTTGTAGGTGCGATATATGACAACCGTGATTCACTCAACATAAAGCCTCTATTTGAGGTCTACAATGCAAATAGCCGTTCCGAGTTTAATGAAGTAGCCAAACAAAAGGCGGCCGACCTGGGAAAGGTCACCTACCGTTACACCTTTGCGCTGCTTGGGGTGGTTATGCTGTTTTTACTGATGTGGTTTGTGGTAATGCGCAGGCCGGTGCTTCGAAAACCGCACTTCCTGGGTTCAGTTGTATTGGGCTTAATAGTGTTGGCGGTTGGTTTAGCCTCACCCATGATAGAGATTGATGCGCGCATTACCGAAGTGGACCTGGTACTGCTGGAGCAGCACATCCGTTTTACCGATCAGATACTTTTTTACCGCAGTAAGAGCATATTGGAAGTGGTACAAATCCTCATCGATACCGGTAAGTTTGATAGTATGCTGGTAGGTTTCCTCATTCTTTCCTTTAGTGTAATACTGCCTATATCCAAACTTAGCTGTAACGCTCTTTACCTACTGTGGAATAAGGTCAGGAAAAACAAAATTATTTACTGGCTGGCCTATAAATCAGGAAAATGGTCGATGGCCGATGTAATGGTAGTGGCTATTTTTATGAGCTACGTAGGTTTCAGTGGTATTCTTGACGATCAGTTGGGGCAACTCAATCGCGATACAGAAACAGTGACCTCCATTACCACTAATCTCACTTCATTGCGGCCGGGTTTTTATCTTTTCCTGGCGTTTGTGCTTTTCAGCCTGATTCTCTCAAGCTTGTTAAAAGAAGTAATAAAAAAGGAAGGTGAAGCAGTTAAAGGGCAAAATTAACTCCAATACCTCCGTGTCCAAAGAAATCACCAAAGCTGGTGCTGCCCTTGAGCCCGTCCCAGCTATCGCTGGCATCGTAGCGAATGCTGAGATAACCTTCGAGGCCCCAGCGCTTATCGAGTATTAGCAGAATTCCCGTGGTTGCCTGTAAGGCTGTACCGTTAAAAGAATCTTCGGCAATTTCAAAGTTGCTTCGGTTCAGGAAAGGTTCTTTAAAATCCATACGATGACTTAGCAGTCCGGCACTGGCCTGTATAAAAGGCAAAACCTCCATGAAGTAGGGGTTGTACTCATTGATGGTATTTAAGAGGTAAAAACGGCAGCCAACGCCAAAGAAAACCTGGCGGGCGTAAATCTTATACAGGTCTAGTTGGTTCACGTAGCCCCTTTGCACCATGGAAGAGTTATTGTACTCCACCGTAAAGTTCCAACGGTCGTTTTTCTTGAAAGGGTGTATATACCGTGCGGTGATGCTATAGCCGTACGATTCCAGGTCGAAAACATCAAGACCTGCATCTCCTTGAATAGTTGACAGGCCACCGCCCAGCATTATACTGTTGTGCTGAGCGAGCATTGGAAAAGAAAAACCGGAAAAATAGAGTCCGGCAATAAGCCAGACTTTCATAATGTTCGTTCCCCTCATATTTTGAACAGGTGTATTTCTGTTTTACCCAGAGGTGGTACAAAAGTACACTTCTGAAAAATTAAAACCTTGTTTAACAGATAAATAAAGGTTTAGCTTTCTGTTAAGCTGTTCTGGAAATAAGCGAGTTTAAAGTATAACACCAGCTCTGCCAGCTTGTTCGGCTCGTCTAAATTCTGTAGAAAAAGTTATAAATTTTTTCGTGAAAACAGGTTGAAGGGTACCCCTTTAAAACAGAGTAGCCCCGGAATGAACCGGGGCTTACCCAACCTTAACCTAATTAACCTATTGGCGAACGCCAATGATACAAATGTACGCATTTTATTTACACCGGCTAGCTTTTCTTTAAAATGTTTAAAGAAATTAAGGTGAAGGTCAAAACCTGCCGATTATTAAACTAATAAAAAGAGGATGTAAGGTTTTGCTAACCAGAATTTTCAACTGTTAAAGTTAAGATTAGAAGCCTCCGCCCGGTGTTGAAGTTTTTGGTTCTAATGGATGAGATCGAGGGCCCTTTGTGGCTCTTCAACCGGTAGTTGGCACACCTTATTTTGGCAAACGTAGATTTTTGTTTGCCCGGATTGGTATCGGTTTTCCAGTAAGGGTAATTCACTCTCCTTTTCAGAACCTATCCAAAGGGTGTTGGGGAGGTAATTGTTTTGCATTGCGTTATACTTGGACTTGGCACGCTCACCACAAATGGCAACCTCAAAGTAGGGGTAGGTAAAATTTATCATTAATAGGGCCCAGTTACTGTAGCCTTCGCCATAGCGCAATACCTGCTCTTTTACCTGGTTCAACATTTTCTCGGCCTGCAAGTGGTAAGCTGGCTTGTCCAGGTAATGGCTCATCCTAAAAAGGTTATGGGCCATTACCGAATTGCTGGCGGGAATAACGTTATCATTCGTTTCCAGGCTGCGGGCAATTAAAGGGTCGGCTTTTAAGTTACGAGTATAGAATAAACCGGTACTTTCATCCTGAAAATTAGCGGTAGTAAAGCTCAGCCACTCCTGGGCCTGTAGCAGGAATTTCGTATCAAAGCTGAGTTCGAAAAGATCGAGGAAAGCGGCCTGGGCAAACGCATAGTCTTCCAGTAAACCATCAATAGACGATTGGCCATTGCGGTAACTATGGAATAAGGAACCATCCTTTCCATTTTGCTTTTGCAGTATCCATTCGGCATTGCGCAAAGCCTTTTTCAGGTAAGCCCGGGCCTTATCGGGATATTCGTTAATAAGGGCCTTGTAGGCTTCTACGTAACCACTGATCATCAAAGCATTCCAACTGGTAAGCGCTTTATCGTCCAGGCCGGGTCGTTCTCTTTTTTCACGCGCTTCAAACAGTATTCTTTGCCATTTGGCAATGGTTTCGGGGGGAATACTAAGCTGTGTGTTTTTCAACAGAATGTAATTCCCATTTTCCCAATACCCTTTTTCGTTTACCTGGTAAAAATCTGCGAAATTCAACCACTCGTCCTCCGGTATCAAACTCTTCAGTTCATCCAGCGTCCATATATAGTACTTGCCTTCTTCGCCTTCACTATCGGCATCCAGGGCCGAAAAAAACTCGCCCTTTGAACCGGTCATTTCGCGGTCTATCCAGTTCAGGGTTTCCATTACCACCTCGGCATAAAGGGGGTTCCGGAACTTTCGATAGGCCTGGCTGTATAAGCTCACCAACTGGGCATTGTCGTAAAGCATTTTCTCAAAATGCGGAACTTTCCATTCTTCATCGGTAGAATAACGGGCAAAGCCACCACCCACCTGGTCGAAAATACCCCCGCAAGCCATTTGGTTTAAGGTTAACTCCACCTGCTCCAAAGCTTCCTGATTGGAATCCAGGTGACCGAAGTGCAGCAAAAACTGGTAATTGTTGGGCAGTGGGAATTTAGGAGCCCGATCCGGACCACCCCTTACCGTATCAAAACTACTTTGCCAATTGTAAAAAATGGCCTGGGTTTCTTCCTGGCTAAAAGTTGGTTCTTCAGGATTGGCCTTTACAAGCTCGCTCTGTACAATACCTTCATGTAGTTTTTCAGCATAGCTTAACACCTTTTCCGGCTCATCGCGGTAAATCTCATAGATGCTGGTCAGGGCCTGCATCCAGTTTTGGGTGGGAAAGTAAGTGCCACCCCAAACGGGTCTTCCATCGGGAAGGGCTACCACGTTTAACGGCCACCCTCCTTGCCGCGTCATCAGTTGTACGGCTGTCATGTAAACACGATCCACATCGGGGCGTTCTTCACGATCTACCTTAATGGAAATAAAGTGTTCGTTCATTAATGCTGCAGCGGCAGAATCCTCGAAAGTTTCACGCTCCATTACATGGCACCAATGGCAACTGGAATAGCCAATGCTGATAATAACCAATTTGTTTTCAGCTTCCGCCTGTTCAAACACATCGTTCCCCCAGGCACGCCAGTGAACGGGGTTATGGGCGTGTTGCAAAAGGTATGGGCTGGTTTCCCCTGAAAGTTGGTTTTCTGACATGGTGTTTTCTTTGGATACAGAGCAGGAAATGATGGTAAAAAATAGTGCGAAAACAATCGCAAATAGTCCACGATCAACACCTTGTAAACCCGGCTTTGCATTTAACATAGAGGTAATATGAGAAGTTGACCTTTGCGCATCGCCATAAAGGTAAATACATATGGATAGCTACCAAATTGTAGTCATAACTCTCGTTTTACTGGCTATAGCCGATTTGATAGTAGGGGTGAGTAATGACGCGGTAAACTTCCTGAATTCGGCCATAGGCTCCAAGGTAGCGGGGCGCAATACCATTCTTATTATAGCAGCTGCAGGGGTTTTGATGGGAGCCCTCTCTTCCAGCGGTATGATGGAAATTGCCCGAAAGGGAATTTTTAATCCGGACATGTTCACTTTTGCAGAGGTGATGACCATTTTTGTGGCGGTAATGGTGGCGGACATCCTGTTATTGGATTTTTTCAACTCCCTGGGTTTGCCAACTTCCACCACAGTGAGTATTGTTTTCGACCTTTTGGGTGCGGCCGTAGGTGTAGCCATATGGAAGGCGGTGGAGGCCAATGCGGGCTTCGAGGGTGTAGTGGAAGCCATTAATTACCAAACGGCCACAGCCATTATCTCCGGTATCTTTTTATCCATAGGCGTAGCTTTTACCATTGGTGGTGTGGTGCAGTACCTCTGCCGCCTGCTTTTCACCTTTCGCTATGAAAAATATTTAAAAACATACGGGGTGGTTTTTGCCGGACTGGCTTTAACGGTTATCGTGTATTTTCTTTTAATCAAAGGGGCCAAGGGGAGTGCCCTGCTTACGGGTGATGTCAGCAACTTTATTGCCGGTAACGTATATCTTTTACTGGGGATTATCTTTCTGATAGCCTTGATTGGGGTGTTTTTACTGGTGCGTTTGGCTGGAGCCCATCCGTTGAAAATCGTGGTTTTTGCGGGTACTTTCTCACTGGCTATGGCTTTTGCCGGTAACGACCTGGTTAACTTTATAGGTGTGCCATTGGCGGGATATCAATCTTTCAGTATTTGGAGCGACAGTGGTGTTAGTGCCGACACTTTTACCATGAACCAGTTGGGGGCAGCCGTTCAAACGCCTTTTCTTTTCCTTATCCTGGCCGGGCTCATCATGGTGGTTACGCTTTGGTTTTCCGGAAAGGCCCGTAAAGTTACTGATACCGAAGTGAACCTGGGAAGGCAGGGAGAAGGGGAGGAGCGTTTCAGGCCCAACTTTTTATCACGTATGATTGTAGGTGGAGCCCTTGCTCTTGGCGGATGGTTAAAAAGCTGGCTGCCGGAAGCTCTCATTCGCAGAATGAACATTCGTTTTTATCAGCGTATTGCCGAAGTTTCGCATGAAGATCGGCCGGCCTTTGACCTGGTACGCGCCTCGGTAAACCTGATTATAGCCAGTTTGCTGATTGCTTTAGCCACCTCTTATAAACTACCGCTTTCCACTACCTACGTTTCCTTTATGGTGGCCATGGGTAGCTCCCTGGCTGATAAGGCCTGGGGCCGTGAAAGTGCGGTGTACCGTGTGGCAGGAGTGCTCAACGTGATTGGAGGTTGGTTATTTACCGCACTTATGGCCTTTTTTACAGCTGGAGCACTGGCCACGGCCATTTTTTACGGTGGCCCTTGGGTAGCCATTGGCCTCGGTTTATTGGCCCTGGTATTTTTTGTAAACAGTAACCTGCGCTTTAACAAAAAGGAAAAAGAGACGGCTGTTTTAAAATCGCAGGAGCTGAAACCTGAGAAGCAGGAACGGCTTTTTGAGGTTTTGAAAAATGACATTATTTCCATGCTCAACTATGAGCGGGCCATTATAAACCAATGCATGCGGTATATCAACCACGAAAATTCGGGTCCGGTAAAAAAAGTGGAAAAAGACTGGAAAAGGTTTGAGGGTGCCGCTGCCAAACTAAAGAAGATTGTTTACAAGGTAGTGCTCAAAAAATCGGCCCACTCCCATGAATACGGGGTAGCCTTACTCTTTAACCAACACCACATTGAAGACCTTTACATAAGTTTGGAAAGCATGGTGAACCTGGTGGTGGAGTATGAAAAAAACCACCAGATACTACCCGCAAAAAAATATGTGAAACAGGTGGTGGATTTAAAGAAGCAGTATGATGGTTATGCAGAGCATGTTATAGAAAAACTGGATAAAGAGCATCTGCTCAATGTGGATGATCTGCTGCACGCCAAGCGCACCTTGCAGGAGCAACTTCAAAAAACACTGAACAGCACCATGGTAATGGCCAGTCGCAAAAACATCACCCACAAGCAGGCCATCATGCTCTCGGAATTCGTTTTACTGCTCAAAAACCTAGTGGCCATTAAGGCGCGTATTGTGCTGAACTACCAGCGCGGTAAGGACGCAGAAGGCACCATCATGGACGCCTTGGTTTAATATCGTTTAACGGCACATATTGTACTATATGCCAAAACCAACACCAACACAAGCCTGAAAATCAAATAACCGGCACCTCCTGTAAGAGGCACTTAGGAATTGGTTTATTCCGGATCTGTTTCTATTTCAACTCCTTGAAATACTGGTGAAAAAGCGGAATGGTTTCAATCCCTTTGTAAAAGTTGAATAAACCGAAATGCTCATTCGGGGAGTGTATGGCATCGGAATCCAGCCCAAAGCCCATTAAGATGGATTTTACCCCCAACTCCCTTTCAAAAAGGGCTACAATGGGAATACTGCCTCCACTGCGTACCGGCACCGGCTTTTTGCCATAGGTTTTTTCCATGGCTTTGCTGGCCGCCTGGTAACCGGGGTTATCGGTAGGGGAAACATAAGGGTCGCCACCGTGGTGAGGAGTTACCTCTACTTTTACCGCATCTGGTGCAATACTTTCAAAGTGTTTTTTGAAAAGTTGCGTTATTTTCTCCGGCTCCTGGTGAGGCACCAGGCGCATGGAAATTTTGGCAAAGGCTTCAGAGGCAATTACCGTTTTCGCACCTTCACCGGTGTAGCCTCCCCAAATACCGTTTACATCGAGAGTGGGGCGGATGGAATTACGCTCGTTGGTGGTAAATCCTTTTTCACCCCAAACGTCTTTAATATCCAATGCTTTCTTATAGCGGTCCAGATTAAAAGGCGCCTTGGCCATTTCGGCACGCTCTTCTTCCGAAAGTTCTTCTACGTCATCGTAAAAACCGGGAATGGTGATATGGTTGTTTTCATCGTGCAGGGAAGCGATCATGCGCGTCAATATATTGATCGGGTTGGCTACAGCACCCCCATACAAGCCTGAGTGCAGGTCACGATTAGGCCCGGTAACTTTAACCTCCACGTAACTCAATCCACGCAAACCAGTGGTAATAGAAGGAGTATCATTGGCAATGATTCCCGTATCGGAAATCAGTATTACATCACTGGCCAGCTTTTCCTTATTGCGCTCTACAAACCAACCCAGGTTCACACTGCCTACTTCCTCTTCACCCTCTATCATAAACTTCACGTTACAGGCCAGGGTATTGGTTTGGGTCATTACCTCCAGAGCCTTCACGTGCATAAACATCTGGCCTTTGTCATCGCAGGCGCCCCGTGCAAAAACGGCCCCTTCGGGGTGAATCTCCGTTTCTTTTACAACTGGTTCAAAAGGACCACTTTTCCACAGGTTCATCGGGTCGGGCGGCTGTACATCGTAATGACCGTAAACCAGCACCGTGGGAAGGTCGTCACTGATAATTTTTTCGGCATACACTATAGGAAAACCAGGGGTAGGGCATATCTCTACTTTATCCGCACCGGCCTCACGCAGGCTCTTACCTACCGCCTCAGCCGTTTTCATCACGTCCTCCTTGTATTTGGAATCAGCAGAAATACTGGGAATACGAAGCAGGTCCTTCAACTCTTCCAAAAAGCGGTTTTTGTTTTGGTCTATATATTTCTTATGTTCTTTCATAGTTGAATAGTGTATGAAGCATCAAAGATAAAAGCTAAACCCGGCTTTAAATGATATTGGATGATTTAATACAGAAAAGGAAACTAAATAGGGTTTTAAATGGTTGTTGAGGTATGAGAGAGAAGGATATAAGTGTTGCCGTGGATGTAGTAATTCAGCGAGAGGAGGAAGTATTATTGATAAAGCGTAAAAACGCACCCTTTTTGGGGCAGTGGGCTTTACCCGGTGGCTTTATTGAAAAAGACGAAGAAGTATTAACGGCAGCATTGCGTGAACTGAGGGAGGAAACCAATGCAACACTTACCGAAGATACCCTGGAGTTTATCGGTTATTTCGATGCCCCTGACCGTGACCCACGTGGCAGGATAATCACCTTTGCCTTCGGTACCCAGGTAAACGGTACCATACCGGTAACTCCAGGTGATGATGCCTGGGATGCCCGGTGGTTCAGCATCCATGACCTGCCGGATATGGCCTTTGACCATCGTACTATTTTAGCCCAGTGGTTGGAATATTGATGATGTCAATTCAAAGTACCTTCCCTATATACGGGGATTTTTAAAGCTTGTATTTTTGCAGCATGGATCGTTACATCCAAATTATCCGTGATTCGTACACGGGTTACTGGAATTATTTACGGGATGAAATATTACACCCGGGCTGGGGAAATTATTTCTACTGGCTGCTGGGATTATCCATTTTGGTATGGTCGCTGGAACTGATTTTCCCCTGGCGAAAAAATCAAAAAGCCATCAGGCGCGACTTCTGGCTGGACGGTTTTTATATGTTTTTCAACTTTTTCCTTTTTTCATTGGTAGCGTACAACGCACTTTCCAATGTAGCAGTAAACGCCTTCAATGATCTTATCTATTCCCTGTTCGGGGTGCAAAACGTAGTGGCTATCGAGATTAGCAGTTGGCCGGTTTGGCTGCAATTGGTGGCCTTATTCATTATAGCCGATTTCATTCAGTGGAATGTACACCGCCTTTTACACCGGGTGCCCTGGTTGTGGGAATTTCATAAGGTGCACCACTCCGTAAAGGAAATGGGCTTTTCCGCTCACTTAAGATTTCACTGGATGGAGACCATTGTTTATAAATCGGTTTTGTACATACCCTTGGCCATGATCGGTTTTGGTATCGATGACTTTTTATTGGTTCACCTGTTTACTCTTCTGGTGGGGCATCTCAATCATGCTAATCTCAACTGGAACTACGGGCCTTTGAAATACGTTTTTAACAATCCGCGTATGCATATCTGGCATCACTCCCGTGAAATGCCATCTTCCCATCCCTACGGTATCAATTTCGGGCTAACCCTATCCGTTTGGGATTACCTTTTCGGTACGGCTCACATTCCGCATAGCGGCCGTGATATTGAACTGGGCTTTACGGATGATGAAGGCTTTCCGCAAGACTTCTTCAGCCAGGTAACCTATCCCTTATCCCGGAAAAATTAAACTATTGCCGGGTGCTGCTCATGCCGGGCAAAGGATCGAAAAAATCCTGGTTGAGTTGGGTGAAACGAACCCGTTTCAATTCCGCATGGCCCAATTCTTCGGTAAAACCTTCAACGGGCTGCCAGCCCCAAAAAGTCCAGCTTTGAGCAATGGGAATACCCTCTACTTCATTGTAATTGGAGTATTGTATAGCATGGGGATCTTCTTCGGCCTCGGCCTGGCTTTTATTGGCGGTTACAATGTAGGCCGCACTGTGCATCAGGCGGGTTTCCGGATCCTGGTAAACAATGTACCAATCGTCCGGTGAGCCTCCGGTACCGGATTCAAAAGTCAGCTTTTGAACTTCGTAGGTCTTTTCTTCCAGTTCCTTTTCAGGGTAATCTTCCCATTGGGCACCGGGGTCACTCAGTTTATAGGGCATCAGGAAAAAGTAAGACCATGTGTAAGCGGCAAATTCGGCCCTTTCAGGGTCTTCAAACTCCGGGCTGTAATATACGGTCTCCTGGTCGTAAATAATCCTTCGCCCGTCTTCATAATCAATGCGACCTTTGGTGGAGTTGGTCAGTAAAGTGAGGGTGCCTCGGAGGCGTTCCTTTCCACCGAAAACGAGCATAAGATTGAATTGTATGGCTTCGTGCTGCAGAAAGTTTTCTTTTTGATGGGCTTGCTCCATTTGTGAAACAAAGGAGTTGTCCGAACCTGAAGACTTACAGGCAGAAAGAACCAGGATAGAGGCCAGAAATAGGAGAAAGCTTATTTTCATTTTAAAGATTTTAGGCTGTAAAGGTAAGCCCGCTGAGGTGGTGTTTTGTCAGGCAGGCTACCTAAGTCCTTTTTAAACGTAGAGAACTCACTACAACCGCTTAAGGCCACCTCTCTATGCGCAGCGTCCCGCTACACTTCAATATCAATGTTTTCTATACTTTCTGTCCAGCATAGGTCATCCTGAGCGAAGTCGAAGGGTGACCTAAACCAGTACATTATATGAGTGTCACACTAAGCGGAGTCGAGGTGTGGCACTCAGAATATACCACTCCTTCACTAAGCGTGGTATCTCGCTACGACCAGTGAGAATAAATGCATAAAGGATAATACAACGGTTTATTTTCCATGATTGAGAATTTCCGATATTAAAGTTTATTAAAATTCAACATCATGGAGATTATTTGTATTGAAGAGCAGGCATTCTATGACCTGATCGAAACGGTGTACCAACGCCTTAAAAAGCTGGAAAAGAAACAGGAAAAGTGGGTAGGGCCAGAGGAGGCCATGCGCCTTTTAAGAGTTAAATCCAAGACGACAATGCAAAAGCTAAGGGATGAAGGCAGAATCAGATATTCGCAACCCTTTCCCCAAACTATTTTGTATGATACCGCCTCAATTGACGCTTTTCTGGAAAAACACGCTCGCGAGCTCCTCTAAGCGTAGCGGGACGCTACGCTTCAATATTAGTTTTTTCTAAACTCTTAAATATAAAGTCGTAGCGAGACGCTACGACTAGTTATAAAGCATCAACCTAAAAATACTGCCCCAATCCCAAAACCCAGCCTTGTGAATTGTTTTCCGGGGTGAGCCCGAAACCATAATCAATGCGCAGGGTGGCATTGTACACTTTCTTGAGGATGAAACGGGCGCCTAAGCCGCTGTGTACATACACATTGGAGGCTTCTACAAAATCATCCAATTCACCACCGGGTTGCCGCCAACTGCCGTAATCTACAAAACCAACTCCCTGAATGGCTACCCAGGGTTTTTCCCAAAAAGTATGGCGGTATTCCGAATTAAGGGTAACTACGGCACTACCCCGGTCGATGCGGTCGCCCACCCCACGGATGTTCATCTGGTTATCCACCACAAAGGCTGAAAAAGGGCTGTTGTTGTTGGTGGAAAAGCCAAGCCGGAAACGCCAGGCCAGGTTCCCTTTTTCACCGGTACGCCTATACACTATAAAATCATTCCAGGCGATATTGAAGGGTGGTTCTTGCTCGCTGGTGGTCACTACAGTTTGCAGGTTCAGGTTATTGACAATCCCATCCAGGTACTGGTAATGCTGCTTAACCTTATAATATTGATAGGTTAGCTTGGTGAGCCATTTGTTTTGGGTAAGCAGCATGGGTTTGTCGGTAATCTCTTCAGCTCCGCTGAGGTAGGTGTACCGTTCGCGGAACAAAGAACCTCCGAACTGAACCTGGTTGTGAAAATTCCAGCGGTACAGCCCCAGTATTTCCATGGATCGGTTCCGGTACTCGTACATAGCCGTAACCTCTCCAAAGTACACCGGCTCATCTGAAACCCAATCGGCATAATTTAAAGACATACCCCATTTGGCACCCATCAAAAAGGGAGCGTTGAGGCTTAAGCCGTAGGAATGTTTGGTATTGTTGCGGTAAAAAGCACTGGCCTGTATGTTTTGGCCCAGTAGGTTGTGTTCACTCAAACCCACCATCCACCAAAGCTGGTCGCCTACCGTCCAGATGTTAAAAATGGGAAGCAAGGTGAAATTTTCCTGGATATGGTAATACACCCGGTAGTAATTTTCATGAGAACGGAAAACCTGGTAGTAAGCGTGGGCCACGGAAGGCAGTCGGATCAACATCTGAACATCTTCTTCCAGGCGGTTGGAATCCAGCACATCACCTTCGGATAGGGCAATTACATTTTGCAGAAAGGAAGTCTTGGTTTTTTCCAGCCCCTTAAACTCTATTTTCCAAATACGGGGCGGATTTTGAGCGGTGGAATCGCTCTCTTGGGCGGTGAGGCTAAGTGAACCAATTATTAATAGAAGAAGAAATACCGAAAACCTGACCCACATGCTGCTTTAAAACAGGGCGCGCAAACCCAGATTGGCAGTTTCGCCCAGGCCTGAGTCACGGCCGCTCACAAAATTGGTGTAAGATAACTCCAAATTCAACACGGGATTCAATTGGTATTTGGTACCTAAACCAAGCTGGGTAAATTCCTGGCTAAAGTTGTTGCCGAGGTCAATCAGGAAATAGCGTTGTGCCTGCACATACACCGTAAACCAACTGGCGGGAAAATAGCTGAGAAAAGCACTGACGGGTACACCTAGACTATTATTGGCGAAGCCTTCACCTTCTTCTCCGAAAAAGTATTGGAGATCCACTTCAGTAAATATCTGGAATTGTTTGCGCCAGAAGGATTTATCAAAGTAAAAACGGGTGTCCCACCAAAAGGATTTTCGGTCCAGGAAGACCCCGTTTTCACTTTCGTTCTCTATCAACGGGAAGTAAAAAGAAGTTTGCACCGAAAAGTTGGATACTTTACGAAAAGGCACAAAACGGATGCTGGGAGCTACCGACCCTATACCGGCACGACTGATTCCACTCTCATTTTGAAAGGCAATGGGAGAAAAAAAACCTTGAGCCAAACTATCGTTACTACGGGTGGTGGATTTGAGGTTAACGATTAGTCCTACATTAAAGCGGGCGTTATCGGATACACCGTGAAAAGCCTCGAAGGTGGAGGTAAAGAAATTTTCACGTGGCTTGTCAAACTCCTCACCGTTAAAGCGAGCCCGGGATTCACTGTAAAAGTTGTTGAAATTCTTCAGGTCCCACTGCCCCTTTTTCAAAAGTTTGGAAGGGGTATATTCCTGGATGACCGAACCACCGGTAGTGCCAGGTACAGAAGCTTTGGATTTAAGCTGATCGTTCAATGCCCAGTTGTAGGTGTAGTAGGTAAGGCGGTAACTTTCGGGTATTTTGTTATCCCGGTATTGATTGATAAAGCGGATAATGCTTTCGCTGTTTTTCAGAAAATCCTCCTGGTACCATTTAAAGATCTCTGAAACCGCCACTTCTTTCTTTTGGGCATTTACTTTAATAAAGTCAGGGTCGCTCAGTGCTTTGATGGTTTGTAATTGCAAAAGCGTATTCAAGTCTTCGGGCGTATAGGCCATATCAATAATAGGCGGACAGCTTAAAGCCCCGCATACGAGTACAAAGTGAAAGCGTGGCTCGTTAAATTCAGCCCGCAGCTTTTTATTTTCGATTTCGTTGAGGGTAAGATTTTCTCCCGCTACCTTATGTTTTTTAGTATCGAAAAATCCGGCTATGCTTTGGGGCGACTGCACCGGGTATTCCTCTACAATACCCTTGATCACCGCAATATTATAGGCGTTGATCCAGAAGGCCTGGTAGGCATTAGCTTGTTTTCGATCGGGCTTCAATGCGGCCAGTGAAGTGTATAAAGTGTTTAGCTCGTTCGGTTTGGAATCCAGCCCCTGGTAATCCACCAGGCCGTTTTTTACGTTTTTCTGAAAGAAAGAATCGGCTTTTTCAAAAAAAGCGGGGAGCGATGTTACTTGAGCCGGAAGGCTGAAGCCGCCCAGGCCAATAAGGGTTAACAGCAAAATGTGTCTCATGGATGCAAGGATTGATTTATAATAGGTCAAAAAAAAGATATCGCATCTTAGCTAAATGTAAGGTGGTTTACATTTTCAGGAAAAGTACCCATCTATTTTTGTTCAGCCTGCTAGAAGTAATTTATGGAGCACGTAGTAATTATCGGAAATGGTATTGCGGGAGTTACCGCGGCCCGGCATATCCGTAAACTGGATTCCGGGTTTCGTATTACCATCATCTCGGAGGAAACGGAATATTTCTTTTCCCGAACCGCGCTCATGTATGTTTATATGGGCCATATGAAATTCGAACATACCCAGCCGTATGAAAATGACTTTTGGGAGAAGAACCGTCTGGAGCTTATCCACGAGCGCGTTACTCGTGTAAGTACTACAGATAAGGAACTCAGCCTGCAATCGGGCACGAGGATAAATTACGATAAGCTGATTTTGGCTACCGGCTCATCGCCCAACAAATTTGGCTGGCCAGGCCAGGATTTGGAAGGGGTGCAGGGTTTATACTCCCGGCAAGATTTGGAAAAACTGGAGGAGTATAGCTCCAGCACCCAAAGAGCCATAATTGTTGGTGGGGGACTGATTGGTATTGAACTGGCCGAAATGCTTTCGTCCCGAAATATTTCGGTAACCATGCTGGTTCGGGAAAAGAGCTTTTGGAGTAGTGTTTTACCGGCTGGTGAGTCGGACATGATTAATCGCCACATCCGTGAACACCATATCGACCTCCGGTTGGGAGCGGAACTGGAAGAAATACTACCCGGTGAAAATGGCCGGGTAAGGGCTGTAAAAACCAAAAGCGGTGAGGAAATAGAATGCCAGTTGGTAGGCCTTACCGTGGGGGTGCATCCCAACATTAAATTCCTGGAAGATTCCGGTATTGAAACCGATAAAGGCATTTTGGTAAACCGTTATCTGGAGACCAATATTCCAGGTGTGTACGCAGCTGGCGATTGTGCCCAGCAGCGCGAAACTATCGGGCAGCGTAAGCCGGTGGAGCAGGTTTGGTACACTGGCCGAATGATGGGCGAGGTAGTAGCCCAAAATGTATGCGGCCATTCCGTGGAGTATAACCCGGGGAACTGGTTTAACTCCGCTAAATTTTTTGATATCGAGTACCAAACGTATGGTTGGGTATGGCCCGAACCCAAGGAAAACGAGGAGCATTTGTACTGGGAACATTCCAGCGGTAAAAAAGCCATCCGTATGGTGTATGATAAAAACAGCGGAGCCTTTTTAGCGGTAAACACTTTTGGTATCAGGCTGCGCCATGAAGTATGCGACCATTGGATTACCGAAAAAACCCCCATCGATAAAGTTTTGAAGGATTTGAAACAGGCCAACTTCGATCCTGAATTTTATCGCAAGCATGAAAAGACCATCCGTAAATCCTTTAAAAATCAAACTGTAAACGCCTGAGCCATGGAAAAAGAATACGTAAGCATATCCTTAGCCAAACCCGATACCCGGCAGTTAGATGCTGTACAAAAAGCTGCTTTAGCACTTGGCTTAGCTGGTTTAACCCTACTTTTTATAGCCCTTTTTTATACTTTCGACCAAAATGCCTGGGTTTTATCCATTTCCCTGGGTGCTATATTGTTGGGAACCATCGTTTTTGCCCGCAAAACCTATCTCAATCAGCCGGCAGGCATTAAAAATAACGGGGTTTATTTCAAGTCCTTAACCAGCCGGGGTGCACTGGGTTGGATAGCGGGAATCGTGCTCACCTTATTTTACGTGATTTTGTACTGGTATCCTCAATACCTTGGTTTAGGTAAGGATGGTGCTGAAAATACCGGGTTGGTAGCCCTTTTTGACCCTTTAAGCTATTTACTCAAAGGCCAGCCGGCCAGCCAATGGTTCGTTTACGGTACCTTGTACACCCTCGCCATTTTGGCTTTTGGTTATAAATTCATCCTCAAGTACCGCCACAACCGCTACCAGGTATTCCGCACCGTTTCGGTAATGTTCTTCCAGTTGAGTTTTGCCTTTTTGCTGCCTGAATTCCTGTTAAGGCTCAATTACCCTTACAACGACTTTAAAAACATGTGGCCGCTCAATTACTATTTTTTTGATTCCTATAATATCAATGCTTTTCTGAGTAGTGGTAACCTGGGCCTTTTCATGTTGATCTTTGGTATTGCCATGATCTTTGTAATCTCACCCATTCTAACCTACCTCTACGGCAAGCGCTGGTATTGTTCCTGGGTATGTGGTTGCGGGGGGCTGGCCGAAACAGCCGGTGATCCTTTCCGGCAACTGTCCAGCAAAAAGCTATCGGCCTGGAGGTTTGAACGCTGGTGCATTCACCTGGTTACTGTTTTTGCCATACTGATGACGGTGGGTGTGGTAAGCACTTACCTGGGTAATAATCCCGATAAAAGCATAATCACCCGCGCTCAACTCACCTGGGGCCTGGTCGCTTTATTTTTGATAATCGGTGTAGCGGTGGCTTTTTTCCGCAGAAAGCATTTTAATACGCAAACCCGGGCCATTTTTATATCGGTGGCGGCCCTGATGGCCGGAGCGGTATTGATCCACTACTTCTCTACGCCCGACAAGGTTCTTTTCATAGATAGTCAAAAACTGCGCTCCAGCTATGGTTTTCTCATCGGAGCGGCCTTTTCCGGGGTAATTGGGGTAGGTTTTTATCCGCTGCTGGGCAGCCGCGTATGGTGCCGTTTTGGTTGCCCTATGGCGGCCATACTGGGTTTCCAGCAAAGAATATTTTCACGTTTTCGCATTACCACCAACGGTGGCCAGTGTATTTCCTGTGGTAACTGCTCCACCTATTGCGAAATGGGTATTGATGTGCGGGCCTACGCCCAGAGCGGTCAGAACATTGTGCGTTCCTCCTGCGTGGGTTGTGGTATTTGCTCTGCTGTATGTCCACGCGGTGTATTAAAGCTGGAAAACGGCTCGCGCAACAATCGTATGAAGGAAGATCCTGCTTTTATCGGTAATGCCGATAACCTGATGGAATACATTAATAAGTGATTTTGCGGTTGACAATTTTCCTATTGCTTGGCATGGCTCTGCAACTGAATGGCCAGGAAGAAGCCCGTTACGTGAAAAACCGGAATGATGAAGGTCTCCTCATTTCCGAAGGATGGATGCAGGGGGGGTTGAAAGTGAAATACTGGAAATTTTACAGCGATACCGGAGTGCTGCAAAAGGAGGGACATTATGAAGATGGTAAAAGAAACCAGTACTGGTTTTTTTACCATCCCAACGGACAAACTAAAATGGAGGGCCACTACCGGCAGGGGCGTATGAATGGTTTGTGGCAGCATTATAATCAGGAGGGACGGATTGTTAAAAGGTGCCAGTACGAGAGGAGCAGCAAAGACGGCTATTGTGTAGTGTATGAAAATGAAAAACCCGTGAGGGCGGAACGCTTTGAAAATGGCGTTCGCACGGGTGAATGGACGAGCTATTTAAAGTTTATGGCCGATAACCCGCATTGGCTGAGCAGCAAACCATGACGAAAATTAACGTGATTATACCTGCCTTTAACGAGCAGGAATCTATTGTAAAGGTTTTGAATGACATCCCCGAAAATATGGTGCAGGAAGTGATAGTGGTCAATAACAATTCCACCGACCTTACAGCCAGCGTGGCTGAACAGGCCGGTGTTACCGTGCTGGACGAACCCAGGCGGGGTTACGGCCAGGCGTGCCTGGCCGGGCTGAACTACCTTTCCATGAAAACTTCTCAACCGGATATTGTGGTATTTATGGATGCCGATTATTCCGATCACCCCGATGAACTGCCCAGGGTGGTCCAACCGATCCTTGAAAATGGAAAAGACCTGGTAATCGGGGCACGAGTAAAAAAATGGCGCGAAAAGGGTTCCATGACTCCGCCCCAGGTGTTTGGTAATTGGCTGGCTACCCGCCTTATGAAATTGATTTACGGGTCACGGTTTACCGATCTAGGTCCCTTCCGGGCGATTCGCTACGATAGGCTATTGGACTTGAAAATGCAGGACACCAATTTCGGCTGGACGGTGGAAATGCAGATCAAAGCTCTCCGGCAAAAGCTCGATTATACCGAAGTGCCGGTACATTACCGAAACCGTATTGGGGTTTCCAAAATATCAGGAACATTTAAAGGAACTTTGCTGGCCGGTTATAAAATACTTACGCTAATCTTTAAGTACAGTTTTCGCTGATGGAATTGGTTTTGGTGCTGTTATATTCGCTTTGCCTCCTGCTTATACTGGCCTACAGTTTTGTGCAACTCAACCTGTTGATCAACTATGTCCGGCACAGGCGTGCGGGTGGTCCTTCCAAGGCAGTGCTGCCGGAAGAGTGGCCGGAGGTAACCGTACAACTGCCGGTTTACAATGAACTGTACGTGGTGGAGAGGCTACTGGAGGCAGTGAGCCAACTGGATTACCCTTCCGAAAAACTGGAAGTACAGGTACTGGATGATTCTACCGATGAGTCGGTAGGCGTAACCCAGGCCAAGGTGGAGGAATTGCAAGCCCGGGGTTTGAATATCCAATACATTCACCGTACCCATCGCATCGGCTACAAAGCCGGAGCACTCAAGGAAGGTATGGAAGTGGCCAAAGGCGATTTCCTGGCCATTTTTGATGCTGACTTTATTCCCGGGCCGGACTTCCTTAAAAAAACTATTCCCCATTTTGGAGATCAGTGTGTAGGAGTGGTGCAAACCCGCTGGGCCCATCTTAACCGCAACTATTCCTGGCTAACCCGGGTGCAGGCTTTTGCCCTGGATGCCCATTTTACGGTGGAGCAGGTAGGCCGTAATGCCGGAAACCACTTTATCAATTTTAACGGCACGGCTGGTGTCTGGCGTAAAGCCTGCATTGAAGATGCCGGTAACTGGCAGAGCGATACCATTACCGAAGACCTGGATCTCAGCTACCGCTCCCAGATCAAGGGCTGGAAATTCAAGTACCTGGAAGACGTGGAAACCCCGGCCGAATTGCCGGTGCTCATCAGTGCCGCCCGTTCCCAACAATTTCGCTGGAATAAAGGCGGGGCCGAAAACTTCCAGAAAATAAAAGGGCAGCTTTTATCCCGTAAAACGGCACCGCTAAAAACACGCATTCACGCCCTTTTTCACTTGCTCAACAGCAGTATGTTTATGAACGTTTTGCTGGTATCGGTACTCAGTATTCCCATGCTGTACATTAAATTCTTCAGCCCGCAATACCACCTGTTTTTCACCCTTTCCAGCATTGTACTCATCAGTACCCTCATTTTTATGGGGATGTACTGGGTGGCCTACCGCAGGATTCACGGTGGTGGCTTTCGATCTTTCCTACATTACCTGCGGGAGTTCATCATCTTTTATTCCATTATCCTTGGCTTTTCCCTGCAAAATTCAGTGGCGGTACTGGAAGGCCATTTGGGTAAAAAAAGTGGTTTTATCCGTACGCCCAAGTTCAACGTATTATCCGTTAAGGATAGCTGGAAGGGCAATAAGTACGTTCAGCGCCAGCTATCATGGGTTAACTGGGTAGAGGGCCTCCTGATGCTATACTTTGGGTTTGGAGTGGTCAGTGCCTTTATGCTGCATGACTACGGTTTGTTGCCTTTTCACCTGATGTTGTTCTTCGGTTTTGGCTTCGTTTTCTATAAATCCGTCACATGCCGGGCCTAGGTAAAGCACCCCTCTGGCAGGTTTTGGGCATCATGGTTTTGGTGGTGGTTTGTTATTTCAACCTCGCCTACGGTGTGCCCCGCGAAAATTTCAGCCTACTGTTGATGCACTACGGCATAACCTTCGGAGGCTTCCTGTACTTTCTCAACCGGGCTGCTTTCAGTTTCGGTTTCCTGGCCTTTTTGTCCCTGGCCTTCCGGCTGATATTTATAGTGGCTTTGCCCGAACTATCCAATGACTTTTACCGCTTTATATGGGATGGACGTTTGCTGTGGGAAGGCTTTAACCCTTACCTGAGTTTTCCCAATGACTTTTTGAAAACCGAAAATGCCGCAGTTATTCACCAGGCTCAGGAACTGGTGGCCGGTATGGGCAATCTCAATGCCAGTCACTACACCGTGTACCCACCTTTAAACCAACTCTGTTTTGTGCTGGCGGCTATGCCGGGTTCCCAAAGTATTCTGGTGAGTGTAGTCGTATTGCGACTGATTATGATTGCAGCTGATATAGGCATCTGGTGGATCGGACGTAAGCTGCTTCGCCATCTCGGCATTAGCGAACGCTGCATTTACTTCTATCTGCTCAACCCCTTCGTAATTTTAGAATTTACCGGCAACCTGCATTTTGAAGGGGTAATGGTATTTTTCCTGTTGTGGGCCATTTACTTATTGCTTACAAAAAAGTGGTTGGCCTCAGCGGTGGTACTGGGTCTTTCGGTGAGTGTTAAACTGATACCCCTAATTTTTTTACCACTCTTTTTCCGGAAACTCGGTTTAGGAAAGGCCATCGCCTACTATGCGCTTACCGGTTTAACCGTAAGCCTTTTGTTTAGTCCTTTCATTAACCAGGCCTTGATTGCCAATTTCTGGAGCAGTGTAGAACTCTATTTTCAAAAGTTCGAATTTAACGCCAGCCTGTATTACATCGTCCGTTGGGTGGGTTTTGAGGTGAAGGGCTACAACATTATTGGCTGGGCCGGCAAAGTTTTACCGGCCATTACTTTTACAGCGGTACTGCTGATAGCCTTCCTTCGTAAAAACCAAAAACCTACGGTGTTAATGACTTCCCTTTTGGCAACCGTTACTATTTACTACGCTTTATCCACCACCGTTCATCCCTGGTACATTGCCGTGCCGCTGGCCTTATCGGTTTTGAGCGGTTACCGTTTCCCGGTGCTGTGGAGCGGGGTGGTGATCCTTAGTTACGGGGCCTACCAAAATGCGAGTTTCCAGGAAAATCTTTGGTTGGTGGCCTTGGAGTACCTGGCCGTAGCGGCTTTTATAATTTATGAATGGCGGGTGGGCGTAAACCCTCCCCTGCCAGTTAAAAAGATGGAATATGCTTAGGTGCTGCTGTATTCTACTCATTGCACTCAACCTTGCTTGTGCCCAAAGCCCGGAAGAAGTGGGAAGAGTGGCCGCATCCGATTCTACGGCTGTTCCGTTTCGTGGTGTGAATTGGGTGAGTACCTCCGGGTCTGTTCCCGCTCACTCTTTTGATCATCTGCAGAAGATCAATGCCAACAGCGTGGCCATTGTGCCTTTCGGTTTTATATCGGAAGAGCCCCGCGTGTTTTATAACCTGGATTGGCAGTGGTGGGGTGAGCGTAAAGAGGGGGTAAGCGAATTGATCAAAGATGCGCGCAGCCGCGGTTTGCAGGTAATGGTAAAGCCGCAGGTTTGGATTACGCAAGGCGCCCACGGCAGCTTCACCGGAGATTACGATGCGGGTAGCGAAGAAGGTTGGCAAAGTGTAGAGCAATCGTATTACGATTACATCCTGTTTTTTGCCCGCCTGGCTGATTCATTGGATTGTCAGTTGTTTTGCATTGGTACCGAGTTCAAAAACTTTCACCAGCAACGCCCGCAGTTTTGGTCGATGTTAATCGACTCGGTGCGGGCTAATTTCAAGGGTCAGCTTACCTATGCCGGTAATTGGGATTCCTACCAAAGCTTTCCGCACTGGCCAAAATTGGACTACATCGGCATTGATGCTTATTTCCCGGTTTCCGATCAGCAAACGCCCACGGTAGAAAATTGCAAAGCCGGATGGCAGCCGTGGTTGCAATCCATTCAGCAGCACCAACAACAGCTGGGCAAACCGGTAATTTTTACGGAGTTTGGCTACCGTAGCCTGGATTATTGCGCTAAGGAGCCCTGGCACAGTTCACATTCCGATGGGGTTAATCTGCAGGCCCAGCAAAATGCCTACGAAGCTTTATTCCAGGTTTTTTGGGATCAAGCCTGGTTTACAGGGGGCTTTCTCTGGAAATGGTTTCCCGATCATCAAAAGGCAGGCGGTATGGAGAACAATCGTTTTACCCCTCAGAATAAACCGGTGGAAAAGACGATTGGGGAGTGGTACTCAAGTAAAGAGCGTTAAGCTCAAAATTCCCCCAATAATCAACAAGCGGTACATATTATTCAGCATCACGTAATGCTTTTTGTTTTGGGCCAGCGCCAAAAAACCCACCGAAAGCAGCAGCCCTGCCAACCCAGCTGCCATATAGTAGCTGACGCCACTAAAATTGGTTTTCAGAAAAATAGCCCCGGCCGGTATAAAGCCTAAAAAAGCAAAGCCAGCAATAACCCATTTAGTGCGGCTAATACCGATGGTGGCGGGCAGGGTGTTGTAACCAATAATCACATCCCCCTTCAGGGCTTCCAGGTCTTTAATGATCTCACGGATAAAAATAACCAGCAGAATGAAACTTACGTAGGTGATGATGAGCAGATCCTCCAGGCGGTAGTAAATAAAAATGGCGAAGAAGGGGGTAATGGAAAGCAAGGCCGCTACCATATTGCCGATAAAGGTGATCTTTTTCAGTTTGTGGGAGTAGAACCACATCAGGAAAATGAAGGTGCTGAAAAAGAGGAAAACGTTAAAGGAAACTAACCAACCTAAAAGTGCCCCGGTAATATTGAACACGAAGTACAGCCGCAGGGCGGTGGACTGTTTCAATATTTTCTCGTAGAGGGTTTTGTTGGGGCGGTTGATGAGGTCTTTTTCCAGGTCGTAAAAGTTGTTGATGATGTACCCGCCCGACACGCAAAAAAGCGAAGCAAAAACGATGAGGTGCAGGTCGGGGTTGAGCAGGGTGTTGATCCAGTCTTGCGGATTGTTCAAAATGAAGATTACCGCCAGGTACTGCGAAAGGGCCAGGAAAAAAATGTTGTACCACCGCACCATGGAAAGCAAGGCGGAAAGCTTGAAAATGAGCAGCCTCTGCTTCCTGCTCAGCATAGTACTAGAAGCGGTAAATAAGTTCGGGTTGATGATCCTTCAAAAGGTCACGGGCTTTGTCGTAATCGCGGGTAAAACCCAGCACAAAACCCCCGCCACCGGAGCCACAAAGTTTGAGGTAATAGGCATTGGTTTCAATACCTTTTTTCCAAAGTTCGTGAACGCTGTGCGGAATCATCGGAGTAAAATACTCCAGCACCAAACGGCTCAGTTTTTTCAGGTTGCTGAAAAGAGGTTGGGTGTGACCTTTCAAAAAGGCCTGGATGCAGGCATCGTTGTATTTGGTAAACTCTTCCTTCATTACATTCCGGAAACCCTGGCTTTTCATCTTTTCCATAAAGATGTTGACCATGGGCTGCGTTTCACCGGGAGCGCCACTGTTCAACAGGAAAATAGCCCCCTTACCGCTACCGGGTTCCGGTATGGCTACGGTACCGAGTTCTTCTTTGGAATTGATCAAAACCGGCAGCTTCAGGTAACAGATCAACGGGTCCAGCCCACTGCTTTTACCGTGGAAATAAGACTCCATTTGCCCGAGAATACGCTTGAGCTTGATGATGTTGTCCTTATCGATATCCGTTTCCGGGTCAATACGGTTTACAGCGTACTTATCGTAAATGGCGGCACACAAGGCACCACTACTTCCTACACCGTATCCTTCAGGGATACTACTGTCAAAATAAAAGCCCGCTTCAATATCTTTTTCAAAAGCTTCAAGGTCCAGCGGAGCAATAATTTCCCCCGAATCATGCAGCGTTTGCAGGTGTTGCAGGTAGGTGCGCAGGTTTTGGTTGGACTTAAGAGCCTTTCCCTTTAAGGCTTCCGTTTGCTTAAAGGCACCCCGGTAAAAGTTGTAGGGAATGGACAAACCTTTGGAGTCGTTAATAATGCCGTATTCCCCGAAGAGAAGAATTTTGGCATAATATAAAGGGTTTGTGTTCATCTAGCTGAGTTTAACGGGGCCATCCCCAACGCGGTCGCAAATATACTTTGAGTTTTTTAAATACCCGGTTAATGATGTGCTAACAAACTCGGCTACAGCTTGTTCAACAGCCTCCGGAAACAGTAAGTGTACGTTGGCCCCCGCATCCAGGGTAAAATACAGCGGAAGGCCGGTTTCCTTGCGGAAGGCCCAGACTTCTTCCAGTATATGTACGGTATTGGGCTTCATGAGGATGAAGTAGGGGGAGGAGGTCATCATCATCGCGTGCAGCGTAAGGGCTTCACTTTCCACCAATTCCCCGAATTTTTCCAAATCTCCGCTGGCCAGGGTTTCCTGCAAAGCGGCCAGGTTTTCATGCGCCTGTAAAAAGCGTCTTTCTGCAAACGGATGTTTTTCCATCAGCCCGTGTCCTGCTGTACTGGATACTTTTTTGGAACCCGTTTCCACCAGTAAAACGTAGTCCCGGAAATTTTTAAAAACGGGATCTGTTTTACCCTGGTAAGGAATAGCGTATTCATCGCTGCTTTCCGAAATACCCGCAAATTGTCCCCATTGAGCCAGCCCACCGTACACCGAACGGCTGGCACTACCGGAACCCAAACGCGCCCATTCACTGGCTTTGCGGTAAAAATCGTCAATCTTGGTATTCTCAATTTCTTCTTTCAGGCTTAAAAGGCACAGCGCCAAAGCACTCATGCCGGAGGCACTGGAAGCAATACCGCTGCTGTGCGGAAAGCTGTTGTGGGTCTCTATCCTTAAATGGTATTCCTGTACAAAGGGTATTTCAGAACGGATGTGCTCCAGGAATTTAGTGATCTTGGGTTTAAAGTCTTCCCGGGACTCACCGTCCAGCAGCACCTCCAGGTCATAATCGGCATTGGCTTTCTTTTCCAGAAGACTTACCGAAGTTTCGGTGTAGCATTCGGACAGGGTAAAGCTGATGCTGGGGTTAGCCGGAATCTGGGGATGGTATTTACCCCAATATTTGATCAGGGCAATGTTGGATGGACTGCGCCAGGAACTGTTTAACTTCAAAGTTTGATTTGTTTTTGGGCAATAATTTCCCGGATCTGTTTTGCTTCGTGCATCAAATCTACGCTTTCGATCTTTACGGTATCATCTTCAATATCGCGCCTTTTGCCTTCGGGGTCGAGAGCGAGCACCAATACACCACGGGTAAAAAAGAACTGGTTACCGTGAAGAGCCGAGTCCGGATGAACGTTCTTCATACCTTTCTCTTCCTTTTGGGCATAAATAAGGTTTCCTTCGTCAAAATAAAACTCCTCGGTGGCCAAACTTTCGGAAGGCATGGCGAATAGCTTCGCCTTTTGCAGGCCTTTTTCATTCAAATACACATCAATCTTATCCCAATAGGGGTATTCACTATCGAAAATGTGGTGGTCCAGGGAGTCGAATTCATAATGCAGGAACGTATTGAACCGGTCCTCTATCTTCTGCACCTTGGCCCTGGTTTCATCGGCCCGCGCTTCCCACGCTCCATAGCGAGTCATCACATCGTATTTCGGATCACTGTCGTCTTCGGAAGTGCAGGAATTACAAGATGATTGGGCCATTAAAATAGCCAGCGACAAGAGGAATAAGAGGTGTTTCATTTAGGCACTGGCAGCTTCAGCACTGCTATCGATTTTTTTAACCAGGCCTTGAAGTACTTTACCCGGACCTACCTCTATAAACGTTGTAGCCCCGTCTTTGATCATTTGTTGCACACTTTGGGTCCATTTTACCGGTGCGGTAAGCTGGGCCACCAGATTTTTCCGTATTTCTGAAGGGTCGCTAACGGCCGTGGTGGTAACATTTTGATACACCGGGCACACGGGTTGATTAAACTGCGTGGCTTGAATGGCGGCTGCCAGTTCCTCTTCAGCGGGTTTCATTAAAGGGGAGTGAAAAGCTCCACCTACCGGCAACATCAAAGCTCTTTTGGCTCCGGCTTCTTTTAGTTTTTCACAAGCTAAGGTTACCGCACCGGTACTGCCGGAAATCACCAGTTGGCCGGGGCAGTTGTAATTGGCGGGCACTACAATGCCATCAATCTCTTTACAAACCTGTTCCACTACCGCATCCTCCAGACCTAATACAGCCGCCATGGTAGAGGGTTCTTTTTCACAGGCTTTTTGCATGGCCTGCGCTCGCTGGCTTACTAGTTTTAAACCATCTTCAAAAGCCAGGGTGCCGTTGGCTACCAGGGCTGAGAATTCACCCAGGGAATGTCCGGCCACCATATCCGGTTGAAAGTGGTTGAGGCTTTTGGCCAGGATAACGGAGTGCAGAAAAACGGCAGGTTGAGTTACTTTGGTTTCCTTGAGATCTTCGGCCGAACCTTCAAACATAATGTCGGTAATCCGAAATCCTAAAATTTCATTGGCCTGTTCAAAAAGTTCTTTGGACTGGCTGGAATTATCGTAAAGGTCTTTACCCATTCCGGTAAACTGCGCGCCTTGTCCGGGGAAGATGTATGCTTTCATGTGTGATTAGTTGTTAGTGAAAAAAAGTAATTAGTTGCTAGTACCACAGTTTTAGTGGGCTTGTTTACGAATGCTGTTTTGCAAAGCCCGGTTCATTTTCTGGATTTCCAAAATATTTTCGGTCAGGTTGTTAAACTGATCCTCGCTTAAAAAGTTGAGATCATAGGCCAGATAAATATGGGTTTCCAGTTCAAAGCCGGAGCCTTGGCTGATGCTTAAAAAATGTAAAAATTCTTTAGGACTATTTCTCCCGGCTCCTTCTGCAATGTTTGACGGAATAGAAACTACACAACGTTTGACCTGAGAGCTAAGGCCGTACATTTCATGCGCTGGAAAATCAGCGATGGCTTCGTAAACCTCCTTCACCAGAGCCCTGGACTTCTGCCATATTATGAGACTTTTATAGTCTTGCATAGTGCCGAAATTAAAAAGTTTTTGGTGGTAGCTACTCTGCCAACTAAAAACTATCCACTAAAAACTAATTACTAAAACCTACTCCCCGTAATACTCCACCGCATTATTCAGGGTTTCGTCCAGGCGTATTTTATAGAGGTGGGCTCCGTGTTTTTCAATTTGGGGTTGCAGGATTTTCCAGATTTCCACGGCTAAAACTTCGGTACTGCTGAATTTACCGTGCATAAAGTCCACATCGTGGTTGAGATTACTATGATCCAGCTTATCAGTAACATATTCGTTGATGATCTTTTTGAGATCCACCAGGTTCATTACAAAACCGGTATCCGGGTTAATTTCCCCTTTGATGGTAACGGTGAGGGTGTAGTTATGGCCGTGAAAGTTTTTATTGGCACACTTGCCGAAAACCTCCCGGTTCTTTTCATCGCTCCAGTTGGGATTGTACAATTGATGGGCTGCGCTGAAGCGCTCTTTCCTTTCAATGTAGATCATGCTTTGCTCAAACTTTGCGCAAAGATACTGTGAAGCTTTGATCCGGTTACTTCCTTCGTTTGTAGTGGATACGCCACAGCAATTGCCATTCATTGGAGCCTTCCGGGGCTGCTTGCCAGTCCCAGGTAAAAGAATCGGAGGTGATGTTGTAAAAGATCATCCGTTTTACGGAGCGTACACCCTTTACCATATAGGGGTCCATTACAAAGGCGAGGGTATCCCCGTAGCGTTGCCCGTCAAACTCCAGGTAGCCACCACCATTGTCCACCCAGGTTTGGTGCCAGCTTTGCGTTTTCCGCGAAAAGGTGCTCCAGCTTTTCCCTTCAAAACCCGTTTTAGGGTCACGAAAGTTTTCCTGTATCACGTTGCCGTTGAGTATTCTTTCAATGGAGTTTTGGCCCTGTACTTCTTCCCCCTGTTTATTGGTCCAGCTCAAGTTCCACTCGCCTACCCAAAAATCAAAGGACTTGGCATTCAATGTAGTATCCTGGGCATAAAGGCCAAGGCTAAAAGCAAAAATGAAGAAGCAGGCAAAAGTGTTTTTCATGGCGCGGAATTTTAGCAGAACAAGTTATGGTTTTTGGATATAGTGGAAAGGAGTTACCAGCTACCACTGGCACCGCCACCTCCGAAAGAACCTCCTCCGAAGCCGCCAAATCCGCCACCGCCTCCACCAAAAGAACCGCCCCCGGAAAAACCCCCGCCAGTGCCAAAGCCACCGATCCAGTAGCCACCACCACGGCCTCCCCGGCCACCGCCTTTACGGTTCCGGGAGGCAATAACAAAGAAAACAATGATGATCAATAAGACCGGAAGCCAGGGAATATCTTTTTTGCCTCCTTTTTTACGGGGATTTTCATTCTTGAATTCACCGGCCAGGGCTTTCATAATCTGGTCGGTACCAATGTCCAGACCCCGGTAAAAATTGCCGTTTCGAAACTCCGGCAAAATGTAATTCTCAATGATGCTTTTGGAAATAGCATCGGTTACCACCGGTTCCAGGCCGTAACCTACCTGTATGGCAATCTTGCGGTCTTCCATGGAGAGCAGCACCAGCAATCCGTTGTCCTTCCCCTGCTGACCAATGCCCCACTCTTCCGCCAGTTCGGCCGAATAGAGGTTGATGTCGTCACCACCAATGTCATCCAGTATGATTACCGCAATTTGGGTGGAGGTAGAGTCATCGTAAGCCACCAGTTTCTTTTCCAGGCGAACCCGATCCGACTGGGTTAAAATTTCTGCGAAGTCGTTAACCAGTTTGGGGGGCGATTGCTTTTCAGGAAAACGCTGCGCATGCAAGTGCAGGCTGAAAAGGAGAAGGAGGCTTAGTATTCTGTACAAAACAACTAGGATTTGGAGATTTGGTCGGGCAGTTCGTTGATATCGTCATCCTGGCGGGGAAAAAACTCCTGCAAAGCCTTGCCCGCCATTCCTATTCCGCTAACCAGGCCTTTGGTGAACTCACCTTTTTTGAAATGATCCTGCATCACATCGCGGATGTGATCCCAAAAATCATCGGGTGTAACATCGTTAATCCCCTTATCACCCACAATGGAAAACTGGTGATCTTCAATGGCCAGGTAAAAAAGCACTCCGTTACGCAGTTCGGTCTGGTCCATACCCACCTCATGGAAAATTTTTTGGGCGTGTTCCAGGTTGGGTTCATCGGTATGGTTTTCCAGGTGAACCCGTATTTCACCGGAGGTCCGCAGCTCGGCCGCTTTTATGGCCGCTACAACTTCCTTTTCCTGTTCAGGGGTAAAAAAGCTTTTGGCTTTTTCCTTCATATCACTCGTTAAAATTCACTTCAGGGACTACATCAGAACCTTCGGCCGATTCAAAATAACCTTTCTTTTCAAATCCGGTCATTCCGGCTATTACCGTTTGTGGGAACTTACGGATGTAGGTGTTGTAATCCTGCACGGTCAGGTTAAAACGCCTGCGCTCCACCGAAATGCGGTTTTCGGTGCCCTCCAGTTGTGATTGCAATTGCAAAAAGTTTTGGTTGGCTTTCAGATCAGGGTAACGCTCAACCGTTACCAATAAGCGGCTCAGTGCACCACTCAACTGATCCTGGGCTGCCTGAAATTTTTGGATTTGACTGGGGTCCAAATCATCGGCATTTACGTTAATGGAGGTAGCGCGACTGCGGGCTTCAATAACCTGGGTAAGCGTTTCCTGCTCAAAATCAGCATAGCCTTTTACCGTATTCACCAGGTTGGGAATAAGGTCGGCCCTGCGCTGGTAGGCCGTTTCCACGTTAGCCCACTGCCCGGTAGTAGCTTCCTGCTTTTCCACCATAGAGTTATAAGTGCCTTTAAACCAAAAGTAACCGATGAGAATGATCCCTACGATTACCAGTAAAGCGATTAATCCTTTTTTCATGAGATGTTTGAATTATGAGACAAAACTAATCTTATTCAATCATTTACAAGAATATTTGCTCTCCTGAAACTATTCAAAAAAAGAAAGGCCCCGGTATCGGAGCCTTTCACGGTATTGGTTTTGAGTTTTACTGAATCAATATTTCATTGGAACTGGCGGGTTTAAACCCTTTACCACCGCTGTGGTAAGCGGTTATCTTAACCGGTTCATTCAATAAACTGGCATCCAGCAGCAGGTCAAAACTACCATCGGCCCTGGTTTTCGTTTGCAGCCATTCTTCTTCCTCCAGGCGGTTGGCGTTTTGAATGCGGATGTTTACCTCGCGGTCATTGAGCGGTGGGTAAAGTACCCCACTGCTTTCTAGTTTTCCCCAAATTTCCACGGAACCATCCGAATTGGTTTTGTTGTCTTCGCGCAGGCGGATGGTGGAATTGGAATTAACCGGGTGTACAATAGCGGTTACCCCACCATAGCGCTCCCAAATATCACCCACGGGCATCAAGGCCTCAATATTTACTTCCAGTTCGGGGATAAACCGGAGTTCCTTGATTAGGCCCCGGTTGTGAAAGTAACCGTGAATAGGGCGTATGGTAGCCGTTTGGCGTTTTACCTGGCCCGGCCCAAGGCGAAAGTTTGCGTCTTCAACCGTAACGGTCCACCCGGCCGGAACATCCGGAACGTGAATGCGGAAGTCTTCAGTTCGGTCATCGTAGGGGTTTTTGGTTTCAAACTCCACCACCACCGGTGCAAAGGGACTGGCGGCCGGTGAAAACCATTGCGTAATGTTTTCCTGAGCGGAATTATTGGCGGTACCATTCAACTCTCCGGGTACGGTAACAATCTCGGCTTTAATACAAACGTGCTCTTCGTTGCTGCTGCGCGGCACCCATTCAAAAGGAGGAGTGATAATAGAGCCGTTACCGGGTACGGTTTCCGTTACCCGTACTCTTCCCAATTCGGTTTCGATGGGCCCTCCTGCCTGTTGGGGAACCGCTACACGCCAAATCACATCAAAATCCTGCGTAACATCAATATCACCGAGGTTGCGGATGCGGGCATACAGGCGGTTGGGAATATCCACGGCCACATTGTCTCCATTGAGGATAGGGTCTCCATTTTCATCATCATAGGTATAAACATCCCAGCCATTCTCAGCCCGGTTATCCACCCAAATATCTTCCGATTCCCAGGGTGCCGGGTTCCACTCGCGGATAGCGAGATCGTAAAAGGAACCCTGCCCCCAGCTAATGCGGATGTGGTAACTGTAGGAAGGGCTGCCCGCGCTGGCATCGGGGTTGGTGAGTTTTTCCAATACTTCTACCGTTACGCGGTTGGCATTGGTAATCACGTGCTCGTAAGTCTCACCCACAACATTTAAGGGGTTACCGTAAGGAGTGAGCAGGCTCACCGGTAAAAAATCAGCCGGGCGGGGAATGGGAATGCGCCTTCCCTGGTAAAGGATTACTCCTTCACCCGGTATATCCTGGCTAAAATCCACCTGGTCACCCAAATGATCGGCAACGTAAGGTCCCGGCTGACGATTCTCAATAAAGAAAACATCTTTAGGATCGGTGGGAACCAGTTCTACCGCATGTACCACCTGTATTCCGGGGTGTGAAGCGGCAAAGGGATTATTGGTAATCCAGGGGCTTTCTCCGGGGCTTACAATGAATTCGTAAGTATCATTGATTTGCGCGGCAGGAGGGGAAAGGGAGGCAATACGTGCTCCGCTGGCCCAGGCACCACCCTGGTCTTCCGGTTCTTTATGGTGGCGTGATTTAAGCCATTGAACGGGATGGGCATCGCAATAGCTGCAATCCATAATATCCCAGTTGTTTGGCACATTGCCCAGCCTTCTTCCGCTTACATCGTAAAGGTCGGGCAGGTCCAGGGCATGACCGGTTTCATGGGCAAAAGGCCCAATGTTGTTGGCGCGGGCCACAAAAAAGTTGCGTTCATAACGCTCGTCTAAAATCGGGAAGGTGTGTACACTATGGTGGGCACGCAACTGATTGTCTTCCGCCAGGATGCCTACAAACATCCGTGAAGGCCCGAATATAGGATCGAGATCAGTACCCCCGGGAAGTGAGGACGCGTAAGCGTTAAAACCGTCCGTTATGGCATTATGGCCCCGGAAGGTTTCCTTTTCGTATTTCAGTATTTCTCCAAAAAGGTCGAGCCCCAGGGTGGTACGGGCTGTACCGCCTATGGTCAAATCAAAGCCGTGATCTCCATCGGCATCACGTACTGTTTTAAAAACAAGAATACGCTGATCACCATCCAGCGGATCAACCATTTGTTCCACAATAAATGGCTGCTGGCGGTTGGCGGGCGGCATAGCTGCTTGTATGCGGTTAATTATGTCAGCCGTACTGAGGCTGCTGCCCGCAGCAAAGTTTACACGCGTAGTATCTCCAAGGGTGGTCACCTGAAGCTCCACATCGGTGGCAAAGTCAACCGTGGAAGGAACCGGAGCACCAAAGTAAATTTTTATTGCGTGCTCATCCGGAAGATTATAGAGGTTGGTGGTTCCAAAGCCCAGGTAAGGAATGGCATTTCCGCTCAACTCAAATTTATCTTCACGCTTGCTGGTACGCCTTGAATTGAAACGAAAGCGGTTGCCGGCAATCTGAAAATCAAAATCGGGCGGGCTTACTGAAATGCGTGAAATAGCATTGTTTACAGAGTCCGCAATATCATTACGGGTTAAGTTGCCGGCCGGGAAGTTTACGGTAAAACTATTGCCATTTTCATAACTCACTACCAATTGTTTGGCAGCGGGAAAATTGATGCTGTTATCGACAAAATGGCCTTTGATATCCCGCTGTTGTGCCCGGTGATAATAGTAGTTCTCGGATTTGGGGAGTTCAATAACACTTTCTGTAAGATAACGTTGGGTGAAGGACGCTTCGCCATAGGAGGCCTCGGTCCAGAACTCGTTCATCTCGATAAAGCCGGTATCTATATCCGGCCGGTAATCGGCAAACACCTTTTGATTGGGTGCCCATTTTGGCCGGAGTATCCCGAAAAGTACCTCCTGGTTGTTGCCGGATGGGGTAACCCTTTCAGCCTGAACCTGTAGCCCTCCAAAAGTAAAGGCATCATTCTCATCGGTGTAGTCGTCCACCACATCAAAATATTCATCGGAAAGGTCAGATTTTCCATCCACCACCACTTTTACTTTTCCGGAGGTGGCTCCTTCCTGTACTGTAAAGGTTAGTTCATTGGCATCTCCGGAAACGTCAGGCTGTATGCTGCCATTCAGTTCAACACGGGTTTGGAGGAGGTCACCACCTTTAACCAACCGCTTACCGCGTACCTTTACTTCGGTGCCGGGAGGGCCGTAATCAGGACGTATGTTGGTAATGACCGGTGAACAGGCCGTGAGTAGAATAATTAAAAGAATTATGGGTGGTCTTCTCAACAGCCCTTTTTCTTTTTGCTGTAACAAATTCATCATGTTTTTTAATTTAAAATGGTTACTGGTTTTTGAAATAGCCCATTAAAAATCCAGGGCATTCAGCCCTTTATGTGATGCACGCAAAAAGGTAACCCTCCCCATGTCAAATAATGGAGAAAGTAAGTGGATTGGAATCCGGTATTTCGGGAATTAATTTATTGATTAAGAGGGCTTAAAGAGCCCTTTTGATTTCTAGCAACGCTTGCTTAATGGCTTTGAGTTTATCCACTACCTCGGTGTTTTTGGCGGTATCATCCATATTCTGGCGCATCTTGGTTTGCGCGCCTTTCAGCGTAAAGCCCCGCTCTTTCACCAGATGGTAGATCACCTTTATATTTTCCAGGTCTTTTTGGGTAAACAGGCGGTTGCCTTTTTTATTCTTTTTGGGTTTCAGAATGTCGAATTCCTTTTCCCAAAAGCGAATGAGGGAGGTGTTTACCTCAAACATGCGGGCCACCTCGCCAATGGTGTAGTAGCGTTTTTCGATTTCTCCTTCCAGTGCCATTAGTCGAAGGATTGGTTGGCCTGGTTGGCCAGTTGAATAACGGTGCTAAACTCTTCGGGAGAAAGTTCTCCGTAGTAGAAGTTTACCGGGTTCAAACGTTCATCATTCAGCCATACCTCGTAGTGCAGGTGCGGCCCGCGGGAGCGGCCGGTATTGCCTACGTAGCCGATGATCTCACCGCGCTTTACTTTTTGCCCCACGCGAACATTGTACTCGCTAAGGTGAGCGTAAAGGGTAAGGTAACCGTAACCGTGCTCAATGCGAATGTGGTTACCAAAACCACTGGATTTATTATCGGCCCGTACCACCTCACCGTCACCCGTGGCGTACACGGGTGTGCCAATGTCGGCCGAAAAGTCCATTCCGAAATGCATTTTAGGCACTTTGGTAAAAGGGTCGAGGCGAAAACCGTAACCCGATGCCAAACGCCTGAGCTCCTCATTGGCCACCGGTTGGATGGCGGGAATGGCTTCCAGCAGTTTGCCTTTGTTTTCGGCAAGATCCACCAGTTCATCGAAGGACTTGGACTGAACGTACACCTCTTTGGTAATACGGTCGAGTTTAGCCGTGGTTTCTTTAATTAACTGGCTATTCTGAAAGCCTTCCAATTTTTTATAACGGTTGGCACCACCAAAACCGGCTTTGCGGATGCTGCTGGCTATGGGTTCCGCTTCAAAGATTACGCGATAAATGTTGTCATCCCGTTCTTCCAGGTCTTCCAGAACGATGGAAACCTGGTCCAGGCGTTCATTCAGTATTTCATACTGGATACGCATGTTTTCCAGCTCACGCTTCAGTCTTTTTTCTTTGGGGGAATCAATAAAGGTATCCGCCACAAAAAGAAAAAGGCCAGCCAGCAGCCCGGACGCTACTAAAAAAGCCATGGTGCGCTGAAAGCGATACCGCGCATTTTTCTCGATTTTGCGGTATGATAATGTCTTGGGATCGTAGTAGTATTTTACCTTAGCCATTCTCCTGTATTTCCTACTTTTGGCAACATAAAATGCGTGTTGCAAAGCAGCTTTCTTCAGCTAAAATAGCCCTTTAAGAAAATCGTTTGGCAACACTCAAAAGTACACAATAAACAAATCTTTGTTTAAAAGCTTATGAATCAGCCAGCAAGCTGGACCGCCCAAAAAACCCGCCAGACCTTCCTGGAGTTTTTCGAATCCAAAGGACATGCCATTGTTTCTTCAGCCCCCATTGTGATTAAGGGTGACCCTACCCTGATGTTCACCAATGCGGGTATGAACCAGTTCAAGGATGCGTTTTTGGGAAATGTTGAGGCCAAAGACCCCCGGGTTACCGATACTCAAAAATGCCTTCGCGTTAGCGGAAAACATAACGACCTGGAGGAGGTGGGGCACGATACCTACCACCATACTATGTTTGAAATGTTGGGGAACTGGAGTTTCGGGGATTACTTTAAGGAGGATGCCATTGCCTGGGCCTGGGAGCTTTTAACGGAGGTTTACGGACTGGATAAGAACCGTTTGTACGTTACCGTTTTTGAAGGGGATAAAGGTGATGACCTGCCCAAAGATGAAGAGGCCTTTGAAAACTGGAAAAAATGGATTGCGGAAGACCGTATCCTGAACGGCAATAAAAAAGACAACTTCTGGGAAATGGGGGCTACCGGCCCCTGTGGCCCCAGTTCCGAAATACACATCGACTTGCGCAGCGATGAAGAACGCCAGCAAACCGATGGGCGTACCCTGGTAAACCATGACCACCCTTTGGTGGTGGAAATATGGAACCTGGTGTTTATGGAGTTTAACCGTATGGCGGACGGCAGCCTCAAAAAGCTACCGGCCAAACACGTGGATACGGGCATGGGTTTCGAGCGCCTCTGTATGGCTCTACAAGGCAAAACGTCCAATTACGATACGGACGTTTTTACCCCTCTTATCCGCAAAATATCAGAACGTTGCGGGGTCACTTACGGCAGCGATAAAATGCAGGATGTAGCCATCCGCGTGGTGGCCGATCATGTTCGGGCGGTGGCCTTTGCCATTGCCGATGGACAGTTGCCCTCCAATAACGGGGCGGGTTACGTAATCCGCAGGATACTGCGCAGGGCCATCCGTTACGGCTTTTCCTATTTGCATAAAAAAGAAGCTTACATCTACGAGCTGGTGGAAGTTCTGGCGGCTGAAATGGGCAAGGCCTTTCCGGAGATCAGGGACCAGAAAGACCTGGCCACCAGTGTAATTCGCGAGGAAGAACAATCTTTTTTACGTACCCTGGACCAGGGTTTAACCCGCCTGGCGCAAATGATAGTGGAAGCTGGCGATCAAAAGCAAATAGAAGGGCAGAAAGTATTTGAACTGTACGATACCTTCGGTTTTCCACCCGACCTTACCGGTTTGATACTGCGTGAAAAGGGGTATAGCTACAACCAGGCCGGGTATGAAAATGAAATGAAAGCCCAAAAAGAGAGGGCGCGCAGTGCCACGAAACAAGATACCGGTGATTGGGTGGAGTTGCGGGAAGATGACCGCGAGGAGTTTATTGGTTACGATCATACTTCGGCAAAGGTGAAGATTACCCGCTACAGGAAAGTAAAAGCCAAAGACAAGGAATTATACCAACTGGTTTTTAACCTCACGCCTTTTTACCCTGAAGGAGGCGGGCAGGTAGGCGATACCGGTTACCTGGAAACAGGCGGAGTGCAAACCCGAATTGTGGATACCCGAAAAGAACACGGGGTGATTATCCATTTTAGCGAGTCGTTGCCCGCTGACCTCAATGCAGAGTTCGAGGCCGTGGTTGATGCCGGTCGTAGAAAGGTAACCAGCTACAACCATAGTGCTACGCACCTTTTACACCAGGCTTTGCGGGATGTGCTGGGTGCCCACGTAGAGCAAAAGGGCTCGCTGGTACACCCGGATTATCTCCGTTTTGATTTCAGTCATTTTACAAAGGTGAGTGCTGAGGAACTGAACCAGATTGAAGAGTTGGTGAACCAGCGCATTCAAAGTAATTTCCAGTTGGAGGAGTTTCGCAATATACCCATGCAGGAAGCGATGGATATGGGAGCAATGGCACTGTTCGGTGAAAAATATGGCGATACGGTGCGGGCGATAAAGTTTGGCGAGTCCATCGAGTTGTGTGGAGGTATTCACGTGGGTGCCACGGGTGAAATGGGTTTATTTGTACTGGTTTCCGAATCGGCAGTAGCGGCAGGGGTACGCAGGATAGAAGCTTTTACGGGTGCCAGGGCACGACAGTACTGGAGTGATAAGGTGCAAACCCTGGAAAATATCAAGGAAGAGCTGAAGAATGCCAAAGACCCGCTGGGCGGAATCCGTAACCTGCGGGAGGAAAACAGCCAGTTGAAAAAGCAGCTCGAAGAGATGATCCGCGAAAAAGCGGTTTCAGCCAAAGGTGAGTGGCTACAGGCAGCTGAAGATAAAGGCGGCTTTAAGTTGATCATCGAAAAAACGGATTTAGGCGTGGGAGCGGTTAAAGACATACTGTTCCAGCTAAAGAATGAAGCGGGGCCCATAGCAGCCGTGGTAGGTATTGAAGAGAATGGAAAAGCACAGATTGCGGTGGCTTTTTCCGATGACCTAGCCAGGGAAAAAGGTTGGCATGCCGGTAATATGGTGCGCGAACTGGCCAAGGAAATATCCGGGGGCGGAGGGGGACAGCCTTTCTTTGCTACAGCCGGTGGTAAAAATCCGGCCGGGCTGGATAAAGCCCTTGAAAAAGCCAGGGAATGGATTCAATAAATTTGCAGTAGAATTTTACAAAGCCTTACATGAAAAAATACATCACTTTAGTAGCCCTCTTCTTTTCGGCCGTAGCCTACGCTCAGCCCGATGACGTTGAATATTACACCGATTCGCGGGTGAAAAACTCACGTTGGAGCCTGGCGCTTGACCTCTATCCGAATTATACGGACAGGCGTTTGATTAACAACGAAGTACCGGCAGGAGGGGGTTATGACCTGGAAAACGATGAAGCCACCGGCTCTTTTCAGCTCAATTACGGTGTGGATGTTTTTTATGCTTTGGGAAGTGCTTTTGACATTGGTTTGGGTTTTGGTTATGCCCAGGGCCGCTACACCGTTGAAAACGCAGCCTTTTACCAGGATCGTGTGGACACGGCTTTCGGGGATGTGGAAACGGAGGTAAGTATGCTGAGCATTCCCTTAAAACTGAACTTCAATACGGCCATCACTGAAATTCTGGATTTGGAGGTAGTACCTACGGTAGAACTCAACTTGGTTAATCGCTACGAACAACGTTTTAGCCCTGTGAACGAGGCGGATTTTACCAGGGATCTTTCCGATAACGTTCAGTCCACCAATTGGTCGGTAGGTATTGCCTTAGGTGGAACTTTCAATATCAGTGATGATTGGGGTATTATAGTGCGGGGCAACATTAAATATATGCTGAACCCGCTTATCGAAATCAACGACTATCCGCGTGAAACGCTGATCAGCTATGGGTTGGTAACCGGCCTCAAGTATAAATTTTAGCGGGTAAGTACGGCTTTTACCTGGTCGTTACCCGTACCGTCATTAGCGGTAAAATTGATGGTGATTTGCTGAAATTCGGCATCGGCATTGCCGGAACCACTAAAGCTTACCCCGGAAGTGGTTTGTTGAGGAATGCTAAAGCTGAAACCACTGAGGTTGGCCTGTACCCGGGTACCCGAAATATTGTAAAGTCCGTTGATTACAATTTGCTGATCATTAGCTCCCCTTGAAATATTCACCTGGTAAATTTGCGGAGCGTTAAGGCCGGTTTCTTCGCGGCATTGCCAGTTGCCGGTGTATTCGCCTATAAAGTTGATATCATCATCTTCATCTTCGGCACAACTTACGGCCAGCAGTTGGATCGCAAAAGCGATCAGCCCCAATTTTAAAAGTCCTTTCATGGTTGTTTGGTGCTGGCCTCCTCTTTTTGTTGGCGGTGCTTCCGGTTAAGTCGCTCCACTACCAGGGGAGTAATGTCAAATTCCTCATTGGCACTCAGCATAATGCTGGTGGGGTCATAGCTCAGTATGTAATCCAGTTGGTACTCCTGCTTTATCTTGTTCAGTACGGTATCCATATCATCCTTCATCTTTTTGTAGAGCTCCTGTTCCTGTAAAGCCAGTTGGTTGGTCTTTTCATCCCGGTAACGGATGAGGGTCTGGCGGGTTCTTTCCAAATCCATTTGAGCTTCCTGTAACTCCTGTTGATTCATGCTTTCGGCCCTTTGTTGCAGTATGCTAAAATTTTCCTCCAGCACTTTGGAGCGACTGGCCAGGTCGGCTTCCACGCGCTTCACTTTTTCCTGTAACTCTGCACTGAGCTTTTTGTGGTATTCGTAGTTTTTGGTGAGTGAATCGGGATTTACGTAAGCAATGTGTGCCGCCCTGAACCCACCGTCTTTTAAACGCTGTTCCACTTCGGCTGAAGCACTTGGTTTTTCCGGTTCGGCCGGTGTTTCGTAAACCTTCCAAAACAGAAAGGCCACGGCAATTATCAGCAGGATGCTCAATACAGTGTTGAATACTTTCATAAAGCGTACATTTATTAAGAGGGCTAAATTATGGAAAAGGCCAGAAGCGAACCAATAGGGAAAAAGAAGATGAAGGTTTAACTTTGGGGCAATGGATAAAAAACCCTCATCTAAAGAATATCAAATACCCGTGCTGGGAAGTTTGGGCTTACTGGCTTTGGGATATCGCGGTGTAGAAGCCTGGCGCAAGGTGCGTGATGAAGCTCCTAACCATCAGTCTGAAAAGGATTAACATTAAGTTTACACGCACAGGTGTTTAATTTAACTTTTGGTACCTTTCGCGCCCTATAAAAAATTGACAGAATGAAAAAACTTGTACTTGGATTGGTGGGAGCGCTTTTAAGCTTTCACTCAAATGCCCAAATCTTTTCAGAAGATTTTTCCAATGGAATTCCCAATACGTTTACCCTGGTGAATGTGGATGGTAAAACACCCAACACCAACGTAGGTTACGTAAACAATGCCTGGGTGGCGCGTACCATCGATGGCAACGGTTTAGCTGTAAGTACGTCCTGGTACACCCCGGTGGGTGCGGCTGATGATTGGATGATCACTCCATCCATTTCCATTACCAGCGCCAATACTTACCTGGTGTGGAAGGCCGGTGCCCCCGACCAGAGTTATCCTGACGGATACGAGGTTTTGATTTCAACCACCGGTAATACGGTAGCGGATTTCACCAATCCCCCGGCCTATACCAATCCGGGTGAAAGTGCCCCCTTCGTAACCCGTGTTTTAGACCTGAGCTCTTACTCCGGTCAAAGTGTTTACATCGCTTTCCGCAACAATTCCAACGATCAGTTTTTGCTGTACGTGGATGATATCCTGGTGGACGTATTCTCCGGTTACGATGTTGCCGGTTCAGCGGTGGATCTTCCCAGTGTGGTAACCACCGGCAGTAACCTGAGTATCAACGCTACTTTTGTAAACCAGGGCGGTCCTTTCGGTTCAGCCGATTTCAACTATATGGTAAATGGTGGAGCGGTAAATACCATGAGTCTTTCCAACCTGGGAGCCAACCCTACTGCTTCTATCAGCGCTACCCACTCGGCTTCTTTTACACCTTCAGCGGATGGTGCTTATGAAATTAAGCTGTGGATGGATAATATTGATGGGAATGCCGATCAAAACAATAGTAATGATACCATCACCAAGGTGGTGTATGCAGTTAGCAACCCTCCTTCCCGTAAAGTGGTTATTGAAGAAAAAACCGGAACCTGGTGCGGCTGGTGTCCCCGCGGTACCGTAGGGATGTATTATATGGCCACTACGTACCCGAATAGCTGCATTCCTATTGCGGTGCATAATGGCGACCCTATGGTGGTGAATAATTACGACAGTAATATCGGTACGGTGGCTCCGGGTGGCTATCCCGGTTCAGCGGTAGATCGTGTATTGGGTCCCGATCCTAATCGTGATGACCTGGAAGATGCTCATGACGAGCGCCTGGATGCAGTACCGGCTGCGGATGTGGCTATAACCGGCCATACCTACAATGCCAGTTCAGGTGCCATTACCCTGGATGTACAATCTACTTTTGCCCTGGCGGGTAATAATCTCGATTACCGTTATGCCCTGGTGGTGGTTGAAGATAGTGTAACGGGAAGCAGTGCAGGCTACGCCCAGGTTAACTATTACAGCTCTTCTTCTCAAAACCTGCCTTTAACCGGAGCTGGTCGCAACTGGCAAACTTCACCCAACCCGGTGCCCGCCAGCCAAATGGTGTATGACCACGTGGCCCGTGGTATTTTCCCCGGTTTCTTTGGAGCTGCGGGTAGTGTTCCTGCCACCATTGCCTTTAACCAAACGGTGAACTATACTTTCAGTATCAATTTGCCGAGCGCGGTTAATAACGATGCTAAAGTACACCTGGTGGTAATGCTATTGAATAACGACACTTACGAGGTGGTTAATGCCGAATCTATTGCATTGGGCGCTAATGTTAGTTTGAACGAGACTTCCGGTATTAACTTCGAAGTATTCCCTAACCCGGCCAGTGATGTGGTTAAGATTTCGGGCATTGCCGGAAAATATGAGGTAAGCTTGATTAACAGTGTTGGGCAGGTGGTGAAAACTGCTGGTTACAGTTCTGATGCCGAACTGAACTTAGAAAGCCTGGATGCCGGTGTGTACATTCTGCAGGTAATGGCTGATGGTGTTAGCGAATCCAGAAGGATTTCTATAGTACGCTAAGAGCTTAGATTAAGATTTAAAGAAAAACCGCCATGCTGAAAAGCGAGGCGGTTTTTTTTTATGCCGTAAGTTTTTATTGGCGAGTATTTGAATCAGGCTTGCCTGAGTATATTCTCCATCTTCTTGCCCCGGGCCAGTTCGTCCACCAGTTTATCGAGGTAGCGGGTTTTCCGGGTTAGCGGGGTTTCAATGTCCTCCACACGGTATCCACAAATTACTCCTTTAATCAGGTGGGCGTTGGGGTTAAGGGTAGCTTTTTGAAAAAAGGTTTCAAAGGTGGCTTTTTCCTCTACCAATTGCTCCAGTTGCTTTTTATCGAATCCGGTCAGCCATTCTATCACCTGGTGTAATTCTTCTTTACTGCGGCCCTTCTTCTCCACTTTGGTAACATAATGCGGATACACCGAGGCAAAAGTCATTTTGGCGATGCGGGCATCGTGTTCGGGGGTGGTGGTACTCATAACTTTAAGCTTTATGTTCGTTATTTCAATCTTTCCAAAACGCCTTTGCGCTTTACGATGTTTTTATAGTCCCACTGAATTTCGCGGGATTTTCGGAGCCAGCGTTTCAGGTCGTCTGTGTCTATTTGCTCTACTGAGGTATAAAAGATGGAGGCATCCTTGAATTTCTTGCCATGTACCTTCAGCTGCTCCTCTTCAAAACCCATTCCGCTCCAAAACATCAGGCGTATGCCAGCCTTCTGTTTGCTATAACCTACAATTGGATTGTTTTCAAGGAACCAAACCGGGTGGGCGTGCCATAGCTTACCAGTGGCTTCGGTTAGCTCATGGTTTATGGTATTGGCTAACAGATTACAGATTTCTCCATCTTCTTCAGTTTGCTGCCCATTGTAAGCCTTAATATCCGGAGTCATTAAAGGAGTATTGAAGTGTGGGTGAAGTTACTAATTTGAAGAGTTTTCAGTATTAGCTTACGATAATTACCCGCAAATTTCAACTTTAAAAAGGAGTAGAGTGAACCCGGGAAATTAACCGCTCGAAGGCTGCTTTAAAGGCCGGTTTCAAGCTCTTCAAATGAAGCGTAACCATTTAACTAAGAGCTCTCTAAACTTCAAAGCAAAATTTTTAACAAGGTATTTCTGATCAGAAAATTATTACCTTTATAGGGAAACAATAACTCTACTTATTATGTCACACTCCAAAAACCTGTGGCTCAGGGCAAGCGCTTTTGCCTGGGCTGCACTGCTTTTAGCAGCAACCACCCTTTCACTCAATGCTCAAACCTATCAACCACCCATAGCGGTGGAGTATGCAAATCCAGCCGGTGTGGTAGGTGGGCAGTCATTACACTCCTCAAACTATTTGTTTCAGGATTTCACCCTGGCGGCTTATGATGACGGGAATGACGGTCAGGTAATCTGGCAGCACATTGTACCCGGTACCAATATTATTAATTGCTCCGGTACCATTCCCTACGTTGGTGGTTACAGCTACATTGAAGTGGGTGCGCTCCATAACAGCCCTACCGGAGCGCCATTCACCGCTTTTATAGCGTACCATTTGGCGGGAACCGGCCATGCGGTGGACTTGTACGATTGGGACCCCTTTGCCTGTACCATGATATACAATACTACCTACACCTTATCCGCCAACCCGGTTCCCTCGCGTATCAGTATGGATAATCACATTGACTATGCCCTGGCTATCGGCTGGACGGATGCCGGCACCTTGAATACTGCGGTGTACGAAACGGGAATCTTCGGGCCCAGCTTTATTCATACTATTGTGCCTACCATTGTACCCAATAATGTGGATGTGGCCTTTACCCATGGTTCCCAACTGTATGTGCATTATGTGTACAACGACCTGGGTACGCCTTCCGTTGAAGTGGTGGCGGAAGACTTTTGGGTAATGCGTGCTGCCGGAGCTCCAACGGTTTACGTACCGATTTATGAAGACCTCAATGTTTTAAGTGGTGCTTCAGCCGGTGATGTGTATTGCAATATCGATGGAGCCGACCACGGGCCTGATAACTGGGCTTATGCCTATACCGAAGATCACCAGAACATATCCGTGCGCCTGATCGATGTGATTTCCGGTACCGGTCCGGCCACCTTTGTGGTGAACGATGGTACCATGGGTAACCTGGCCAATAACCTGGCCCGCAATGAGGCGCCCATACTGTCGTATGACTTTACTTTCGACCTTATTAACGTAGGTTGGATTACCCGCGATGCCGGTCAGTCCTACGTAGGTTTGGAAATTTTCAGGGATGGTTCGGCCATTACCAGTGCCTTGGACTATTACCAGATTCCCAACAATCCGGGAGCGGCTAGTCCTACCCCGGTATTGTCTTTCAGTAAAATGACCGAGTTTTCTCCACCCTGGCTGTACGCTTTCTTTTCGGAGCAAGATGCTGCGGGTAACAAGAATTTCATGCACAAGTACCATGATATGACGGTGAATACCAACTTTAAAACTGCTCCTGGCTCTTCGCATTCAGTAAACTGTCCGGACCATCAGAAAGGAGGGCATTTGTACGAGGAAAGTCTTGAAGAGACTCTGAAAAGCCTGGAGGTTTATCCCAACCCTTTCGTGAATGACTTTACCATCGATGATAGTGAGCTCAGCCTATCGGGTCAGGTGGAGGTTCACCTTCGCGATATGGGCGGTAAACGGATTATGACCCAAAGCGGAACTTTGGAGGAAGTGAATGCTGCCTTAAAGGGAAGTACCCGCCAACTGGGAACCGGTTCTTATCTTTTGGAGATCATTGCATCCGAAGGTGAGATCAGTAAAACCTGGAAAATTCAGAAAAGAGGGGAGTAAACTTTTATGAATTGAAAATGATAAGGCCACCTGCTTGCAGGTGGCCTTATTTAATGTAAGCGCTACCGTTGCTTAACGAACGGTAAATAAGCTTTGATGCTGGCGGGATATGTGTACGGAAGCATAGTGGTCACCAAGCTTAAGGCTGCAGGAACACCCTGTTCCAATGGTCGCCTTCCCGTGAAAACAATTCCCTCCCATGCAGGCGGTTTTCGTTGAACTCCATGAACTCAATTCTCAGGGGCTTGATGGAGAAGCCCGACCATTCTGTTGGTCTGCGCACGGGTGTACTTTGCTCCTCAGATTTTCGTTTTTGCAACTCTTCAGTAAGTACTGCCGGATCTGATATTTCATGCCCTTGCTGGCTGATGAGGCTTACTATTTGTGAGTCCCGGTTACGGCCCTTGAAGTATTGATCGGCCCTTTTGGTATCCAGTGGCAGGGCTGTGCCCTGTATGCGAATCTGCCGCCCGGTTTCCGGCCACCAAAACACCAACGAAGCCTTGGGGTTCGCCAGAAGTTCTACTCCTTTTCTCGAATTCAGTGGACCGGTAATGACAAATTCACCATCAACCACTTCTTTTAAAGAAACAAAACGGGCGTTGGGGTATCCGTCTTGCCCAATGGAACTCAGGCAGCAGGCCGAAGGAATTCGCACGCTGCTTACTTCCAATTCTGCCTGGTACCATTCTTCGAACTTTTCAATGGGGTTCATAGTGGATAAAAGTACGGTAAAGGCGCACATTAGTGGGTATGTACGGTACCGGTGCTTAGCCTGTTTAGTTGGAGTTGGGTAAGGGTAATCCTGATAATTGATTCTAAGCCGCATTGGCTGATTAAAAAAGCACGCCCGAAAGCGTGCTTTTATTTGTGAAAAACAGAAAGAATTTCTTAATCAACCAATACTAACTTACGTATAAATAGCCGTTCACCTTCGCCAATTATTCGTACAAAAATTGTTTTTGTATTTATTTCCTTTAAATCCAGCAATAAACGGGATTTATCCTCTTCTACTGGAATCACTTTCAGAACTTTTCCATTAACATCGGTTATTTCTACCCGGCTTACTTTGAAGGTCTGTCCAAACTGAAGTTCTACTTCCTGATCGGAAGAAGCGGGATTGGGAAAAATACTTATAGATTGGTCAAATACTTCTTGCTTAAGATTTTCCACTTTGGCTTGTCGCAACCTTTCCCAATCTGTAAATACTATAGGGTCATCCAAGTCTGCTTCATCCTTGGGCCTTTGAATGATGATCTCCACCCCCTCAGCGTGATGATAAGCCAACTGCAGGGTGTTTGTAGCATTGCGGAAAACTTCCCGTGCCGAAGGCAGGTACTCCCGGATTATTTCCACGCTGATCTCAATCTTAGGGATGGGATCAGGAATGCCATCAATCACTACCCAGGTCATGTACCCCTGGTTGAAAAGTATGTAGGCGTTGGTGGGTAAAAGCTCATGCTGGCTTGGGCTTGCCGTTACAGGGCCGGGGTCTGTTTTAGCCAGGGCGCAATCATCTTCGCAATTGTAGCCTGGGGGTATAGAAACATTATCACAACAGGCATCCACCCATCCGCGTGGTTCCAGTATAAGAACTTTGGAAACTTCCTTGCAATAAGAACCGTCCGGATTGCAAACCACGGCTTTGCCCAAAGCTCCGAAGGAGAGGGCTGCGCATAATAAAACAATAAACTTTTTCATAATCTGATATTTTTAATGAGTACTTCAGCTAGCAGCAGCAATCGATTACCCACCCATCGGGCACTTCTACTTTTTCACAATTGGCTTCCTGCCATACTCCGTCAATTCGTACCCGGTCGATTCTTTCACAGGGCTCAGGAAAAAGAGGATCGGAGTTCACACAAAGAAATACGGTGGCGTTTAAGCCAAAAACACAAATTGCCGAAAAGGATCAGCGAGAAAATTATCTTTTTCATATAAAAGGTTTAATTAATGGTGGTATAAAGTTAACAAAATATTGATTGGAAAAGTGTTGATTTTTTGATTGTTACAAGTGAGGATAGAATGTAACGGATGAAGAGGTAGGAATAGAAAGGAAGCTTAATTCGCTATTTGTTTGGATTAGAATATTGATATTAAAGTGGCGTGAGCCTATGCGCCTTCGCGCTTTCAGAGCTTTGGCGATTAAAAAGACGCTCGCACTGGCGAGGGGATGGTTTTATAACAATTAATAGAATCCCTTAGGATAAGGCAAATAAAGCAATGTCATGCTGAGCGAAGTCGAAGTGTGACATTGCTTCAGACGTTTGGTATTTAATATGAGCCGTCATTCTGGACGCTTTTTTGCTGATCGCTTGTGCTTTAGCTTCAGCGATTGCGCAGCTTGCCCAAGCAAAGTCGAAGGATGGTCAGGATGAAAACTTAGGTTGTAGTCATTACCCGCGATACAACCGAACCGCTTGCGGTGAGCTCAGCAAAGCTAATCGCGCGGGAGCTGCTGGGAAGGATAGGTGCTGTATTAGCAGGGTACCAAAGCGTAGTGGGGTTGAAGTATAGTGGTAGGACGGTTTGTATTGTTTAGCACAAGCGTGACGCTTGCGCTAGCGCGGGGCTTCAGCTATTTTTTGTCTTAAAACATCATCAGTGTTGTATTCTAGATCCAGGGTATGAGTACACCGTAAAGTGAACTGAAAAACACCCGGTTTAAAGCCCAGTTCCCTGAAATTGAAGCCGTAGTTTATGTAGTAGCTGTTGGAATACCCGGATTTTTGCAGGTAAACGCCTTTATTCAGTTCCTGCCCGGCCATTATCCATTTATTGCCTTTTCGTTTAAAGCCAAGCGGTTGAAGAGATTGGTGAAAGAGAAGTTTTACTTCTTCGTTGGTCATAAAGTTGGGTAAGGAGGTTAAAGCTTTTGTGTGGTTTAGCACGAGTGTGACGCTTGTGCTAGCGCGGGGATGCCACCTTATGCAATCAAGAAAGCATAAATGAGCCACAGTGGAAAGACAATAATGCCGATCAAGAGCATATTCCGACCATGTTTTCGGTCAGAGGCCGTGTAACTATAAACTCTTGTGCCATTGGGTAGTGTTTTTTGCTGGCTCCATATAAAGTAGCCCATGAAAACCCCGAGCAGGCCGCCCAACACAGAACTCAAATAGCCTATAACTAGCCAGACTTTTCCGGTTTTTTCCGGCTCCGCCAGTTCATTTATTCTCTTCTGTCTTAAAATTGTAATCTGATCGTCACTAATTTCCTCCCCGCGCGAATTCAGGATTTTTCTTGCCAGAGATATGTCAAATTCTCCCCACTCATCTTGCTTTGAAAGTAATTCCTTTAGTTCGTCATCAGTAAACTCAAATAGATAATGCTCTTTATCAACCGTGTCAAGATCAATATCTAGGGACCGTTCAAGGATCATCTGCGCCTTCTCAAACTCGGTGGATGGGATTTTTAACTCCAGTTGCGGTTGATGAGTATTTCCAAAAAAAGTGGAATCAACCGGAGGCGAGTTATTAATCAGCCGGACTTGAATGTTATTATCTTTTAAGGTTTTCGCAACCTCCTGAGCCTGATTAAAATCTGAAAATCGTTTAAATACTGAATAGTTTGGTTCCATCATCTCACTGTGTTGCTGACTTTGGTTGTAAAACTCCACCATTCTATAATCTCCCCTCGCTGGCGCGAGCGTCACGCTCGTGCCTATATTATCCAAATAAGTCTCTCAAACTATCCCCCTCCACCACCTCCGGCAAGGTTACCTTCAAACCCGGGGTGCGTTCCATCTCGCGTTGAATGGCAAAAAGGGCCGGTTCATTGCGGGCCCAGCTCCTGCGGGCAATGCCGTTGTTTACATCGTAAAGGAGCATGTTCTGCAGCCTGCGGTTGGCATCATCGCTGCCGTCCAGCAGCATACCGAAGCCACCGTTCATTACCTCACCCCAGCCTACACCACCACCGTTGTGAATGCTCACCCAGGTAGCCCCCCTGAAGCTGTCACCAATTACGTTTTGTATGGCCATATCCGCAGTAAAGCGGGAGCCATCGTAAATATTGGAAGTCTCCCGGTAGGGTGAGTCCGTACCGCTCACATCATGGTGGTCGCGGCCCAATACCACCGGGCCGATCTTCCCAGCCTTAATAGCTTCGTTAAAGGCCTGGGCAATCTTAATCCGCCCTTCCGAGTCGGCATAAAGGATACGCGCCTGGGAGCCGACTACCATCTTATTCTCTCCGGCTGCCTGTATCCAGCGGATGTTATCCTCCATCTGCTGGCGTATCTCATCCGGGGCGGAAGACGCCATTTTGGAGAGTACCTCCGTGGCCAGGCGGTCGGTATAGTCTAAGTCTTCCGTTTTGCCGGAAGTACACACCCAACGGAAAGGCCCGAAACCGTAATCAAAACACATGGGACCCATAATGTCTTGCACATAGCTGGGATATTTGAATTCACGGCCCAGGCTGGGCTCAGGGTTCATTACGTTACCTCCGGCACGGCTGGCTTCCAGTAAAAAGGCGTTGCCATAGTCAAAAAAGTAGGTGCCTTTTTCGGTGTGTTTATTCACCGCATTAGCATGCCTGCGCAGGCTTTCCTGCACCAGTTCTTTAAAGTGATCGGGGTCATTGGCCATCATTACGTTGGCTTCCTCGTAGCTAAGCCCGGCCGGGTAATAACCGCCCGCCCACGGATTGTGGAGGGAGGTTTGATCCGAGCCCAGGTCCACATAAATATCTTCGGCCGCAAAGCGCTCCCAAACGTCCACCACGTTGCCCTCGTAGGCAATGGATACCGTTTCCCGGTTTTTTTGCGCTTTGCGTACCCGCTCCACCAGTTCGTTGAGGTCATCGGTAATCTCGTCCACCCAACCCTGCTCATGCCGTTTGCGGGAGGCTTTAGGGTTTACCTCGGCTGTTACGGAGATGCATCCGGATATATTCCCGGCCTTGGGCTGTGCCCCGCTCATACCACCCAGTCCGGCTGTTACAAATAAAGCCCCGCTGTTGGGTTCCTTGCCCACTTTGCGCAGGGCGTTCAATACGGTAATGGTGGTGCCGTGTACAATCCCCTGCGGACCGATGTACATATAGCTGCCGGCCGTCATTTGCCCGTACTGGGTTACGCCCAGAGCATTGTATTTTTCCCAGTCGTCCGGTTGCGAATAGTTGGGGATCATCATACCGTTGGTTACTACCACGCGGGGTGCATCCTTGTGCGAGGGAAACAAGCCCATAGGATGGCCACTGTACATGTGCAGGGTTTGTTCCTCGGTCATTTCCGCCAGGTATTGCATGGTGATGAGGTACTGCGCCCAATTCTGGAATACGGCCCCGTTGCCCCCATAGGTAATCAGTTCATGCGGGTGCTGCGCCACGGCTGGGTCCAGGTTGTTCTGGATCATCAACATTATGGCTTTGGCCTGCTGTGATTTGCCGGGGTACTGGTCAATGGCGCGCGCGCGCATCTCGTAATCCGGGCGGAAGCGGTACATGTAAATACGACCGTATTGTTTCAGCTCCTCCGCAAATTCAGCGGCTAGTTCTTTGTGCCACTTTTGCGGAAAATAGCGCAGGGCATTTTGCAGGGCCAGTGCTTTTTCCTCCTTGCTCAGGATGTCTTTACGCCTGGGGGCGTGGTTAGTATCCGGGTCATAGGCTTTAGGGGCCGGTAATTCTGTGGGTATCCCCTCTTGTATTTGTTGCTGAAAGCTGCGGGTAGCTGTTTCCATGCTTTATTTTTTTCGGAATGAATTGGTTTTACGATCGTAGCCGTAAGGGCAATGTTTGCAACCACTTTGGCAGCAGCGCCCTCGTTTAAGGTGGTATTGCCGGGTAAAAACGATGAAACCCTCATCGCTGTAATAATAGTCTCCTTCTTCCAGTTGTGGCATAGTGCAAAGCTAAACAACGTGAAGGTGAAAGCCGAAGGTTTCAGTTGAAGGTTGAAGGCCTGCCGGTAGGCTGGTTCAAAGTTGAAGGTTTGGGTTGGATATTCTGATCTTTGCCCTGTGAAAGAATTCGAGGCCATACACTCTCCACTGCAGCATATCGATACTATCCATAATGTTGAGTTGTGGATGAAGCGGGACGATCAGATTCACCCTAAGGTAAGTGGTAACAAATGGCGCAAGCTGAAATACTATCTCGAAGACTTCAGAAAGAGCGGTAAAGAAGTGATCCTCACTTTTGGCGGGGCTTTTTCCAATCACCTGGCGGCTACGGCCGCTTTAGGTAAAATGACCGGCATTCCCACCAAGGCGCTGGTACGAGGTGAGGAGGTAAGCAGTAACCCTACGCTGGATTTTTGCCGGAATTGCGGTATGGAGATCGAAGCCATCCCGCGTAAGCGTTATGATAGCAAGGACGATCCGGAGTTTTTAAAGATGATGGAAGAAACACTACCCAAAGTTTATATCATCCCGGAAGGGGGCAAGGGGGTTTTGGGAATGCGCGGTTGTGCGGATATTGTTAAGGAGCTGCCCGGTGGTTTGGATGTAATCTGCTGTTCGGGGGGGACGGGTACCACCATGGCGGGTATGTTGACGGCTGATTATCCCGCTCAATTTGAACTGTACCCGGCCTTGAAAGGCGGTATTTTCCTGAAGCGCGCTATTGATGGGTACCTGGCTGACTATCAGCGGGCATTTTCAACAAAAGGGCATGGAAAAAAAGTGCGGATGGAACGCCTTTCCATCGTTGAAAATTATCATTTTGGCGGCTACGGAAAAACCCGGCCTGAGCTGATTGATTTCATGAATGATTTTTACGATCGCTACGGCATTCCGCTCGATCCCGTTTACACGGGTAAAATGATGTTCGGCATTATGGAGGGGCTGGAGCAACGAAAGTGGGAGCCGGGAACTAAAATTGTGGCCATCCACACCGGGGGGCTACAGGGAATAAAAGGTATGAACCAACGTTTACAAAAGTCGGGAAACACTTTGCATTATGAGGGCTAAACTTTTTGGATTGCTGATGTTGCTGGCCGGGTTTTCAGCGGCCGGTACCGGGGAATCGGTTACCATTACTTACATTGAAAAATACCGCGATGTAGCCATTCGCGAAATGAAAAAATTTGGTGTACCGGCCAGTATTACGCTGGCCCAGGGCATACTGGAGTCAGGTAGCGGGCAAAGTTACCTGGCCACCAAGGCCAATAATCATTTTGGTATTAAGTGCCACCTGGATTGGAACGGTAAAAGGGTGTACCAGGATGATGATGAAAAAAACGAATGTTTCCGGGCGTATAAGGACCCGGATGAGAGTTTTCGCGACCATTCCCTATTTCTGAAAAACCGCTCACGCTATGCTTCCCTTTTTAAAGAAGACCCTACGGATTACAAGGCCTGGGCCTATGGTTTAAAAAAGGCGGGCTATGCTACCAACCGTAAATATCCTGCGCTGCTCATCGATCTGATTGAGCGTTATGAACTGCATCAGTACGACCTGAAAGGCTTTAAGGTGGACGTGGAAGAGATGACCGAAAACGAGCCGGAAATACCAGCTTCCAAAGAGCTGAAGAGCTACCAGGTGAACGTTTCCAAAAACTACGTGGAGTACGTTACGGCCAAGGAGGGCGATTCTTTTGAAAGTATTTCCCAACAAGTGGATGTTTCCGTAAGGCGCCTTAAAAAGTACAATGAATTGGATGAGGATGTGGAACTGAAAGAAGGGCAACGAGTATATCTGCAGCCCAAACGTAAAAAGGCTTACCGTGACTTTGAACGGCATACGGTAAAGGAGGGGGAAACCCTGCACAGCATTTCGCAGCGGTACGGAGTAAAAATGAAATACCTGCGCAGGCTGAATAATCTTAACGAAGGTACCGAACTGATTCCCGGGGAGGAGTTGAAGTTGCGTTAGAGCTTTAGTGGCGGTTATCACAAAGGAGGTAAATAGGTGGTTCTTTCTTGTCTAAGAACCGGATGGAAGGGCATCCGAAGGAATTTCCCATGAAACCAAAAATGATGGGTGGTTTATTCTTGAAAATCGCACCCGTCCACTGTTTTCCGTACTCTCTTTTATCACCTTGAATTTGAAGAGGTATGAGGTAGGTGCTTTCGGAATCTGTGAAAAAATCGTTGAACACTATTTCATTTGTAGCAGTATTGATCACCAAAAGGTAGGAGGGGAGCGCTATATTATCATAATTTCTGCGGGCCTTTATAAAATAGTCGTATTCCTTATAAGAAGAAGTGTAGATGTCGTCCGGTTCAGCGTTTCTAAATTTTTTCTTGACATCAACGGGTATAAACTCCCGGCTAAATACTTTAACTACTGTAGAACTGTCCATTGATTTCCATAGAATTGACCGGACCTTTCCGATCTGAAAAGGATTATGAGTGCCCACATAAGCAAAAGTTTCCCCCTCTAATGTGTATTTTCTTCCCAGGTTAAATCCGATCTCATAATTATATTCCTGAATGTTTTCATCGCCCTGCGAGTAAATGTTCACAGGCGCTATTACTGGTAGTTTAGCCACTGGGAATTTAAGAATGGAGTCAACATTGATATTATAGAGGAAAACAGTATCATTAGGCGATATCTTCATCTTTTTAAGAAATAGTTCCTTACTATCAGAGTTGAGCTTTATCGTGTCTTTTCCAAAGTCTGTTTTGCGAATAATGGTCAGCGAATCGTCCTCATAATTCCAGGGGTATTTCTCCGAGAGGTTCACAAAAGCCTGTCTGGTTTCATCATCAGTCTTGTAAAAAGCACTTGCTGTATAGATGTTTAGGTCGGCAAAAGTGTAGTTTGAAGACAAAAATATGCTAAGAACGTATGCAGTATCTGCCCCTTGTTCAATAGCTAACCATTCTCCCTCTCCGGTTGCCCCTTTTTCAGTTACCGTTTCAAAAACCCCGCTATGCCTAAACACTTTTACCGGGGTATTCAATGAGAGCTGCCCCAACACCTTCCCCTTCGGGGATTGGTGATAGTTTACACCGGAACGGGCGCTGACAAAGTAATATTCATAACGTATTGGGGCAGGCGGATCTTCTGAAAGTAACGGAGTAGTATTTACTGGTGCGGAATCCGTTTCTACCGGCTTTTTGGAGCTTGATTTTGAGGTGGTTTGTGGTTGACAGGCGAACTGCGCCAGCATTAGGGAGAGAACGATAAACCGTTTGTACATTTTCATGGACTTTGATCAGGTTAATGTCCACTAAAAGTAGATAACCTGGTTTAATTCACCCGGTAACAAATCAACGTACCATCTTTGGTAGTGGTGATGATGTTAATAACCCCGTCCTGCCGTAAAGAACCCATATCAAAAGGTCCCTGCGCAAAAACCGGGAAGCCTTTAATGGGTTGGCCTTCTTTATCAAATACGATTACCTGTTCGGCATTTTCGCTGTAGGCACCTAAGTAAAACTCCCTGCGGAAAATCATGGCTTTGGGCTTTGCCGAAATATCAGATTCCATTTCTGCCTGCCAAGGGTGTTCATCGCTTTTTACCACCAACTCTTCATCACTGCTAAAAATGTATTGGTCATCAAAATACAGGAAATAGTCGGCCGGTTTGCTTTCGTCCAGGTAAACGGCATCCACCGCTCCGCTCATGCCAATGGCTACCATCTGGCCCTTGGTGTTGGAGACCAACAATTCCGATTCCTTCAGTTGATCACCTTCACGCAGGTAGAAGGGGGGGGTTAAGTTGGAAAGATCCGCAATGGTTTTAAAGCGCTCTTCGCCCCGCCTGTTGAGTAAGTACAAGGAGCCTTTTTCGCTGAGTACCACTATGAGGTCTTTACCGCTAATGGAAAAAAGCTGCGGCTGACTGATGAGCGGGCTGTCGGCCTTTTTGAATTGCCAGCCTTTAACGGGCTTTCCATCAATGCCGTAGTTCAGCAACCTCGTGCCAGCCGGAATCACCAAACGGTAATTACGGGCACGGTCGTAATTGAAAACTCCGGCTGCAGCGGTTGCCGCTTCGGGAAGTTTTATGGGGAAGTTCTCCACGTCACGCCCCAGCCGGTCGATCACATACAGGCTGCGAGCGGTATTGCACACCATCTGCAGCTTGTTGTTTTTGAACATATCCACCTGGGTTATAGTGCCCAGCAGGGGGCCGTCCAGCATTTTGTTCCACAGTATTTTACCATCCCCATCCACCAGGTACAGGCGATTGTCGCGGTCTTGTATCAGGACCTCATATTTGCGGGTGCTGTGGTTGAGCACCAACTGTGGGGTGTTCCGGGCAGGGCTCTCCAGTACGGTGGCCCACTGGCGGCTTACTTCTTCTTCGGTTTTGGGTTGATTGCGGAGGTAAAAGTTTACAAAGGCCGCATCGCCCTCGGTATTGAGCTGTAAGGCAGCCCAGCGGTAATTCAGTAATCTTTCCTTGTTTTTTTCCAGCGATTGTACATCGGCCCCTTCCAATTTGGTTTTCACCAATTCCAGGAAAAGCGGATTAGCCGCAATTACCCGCAGGTGTGAGCGGGAGGGCACCCGGCCTATAAAGTCAAGGTAGCTTTCATCATTGCGCAGCGTTTTATCGGCCAGTACATCGTTGATGAGGCCCTTAAGTGCCGCATCGCTTTCCCCGAATAGCACATAATCGTCCATAACCGTATAATAAGGCTTATACAGGCCTTTGTAAAGGCGGCCGTAAACTTTGGGCAGCATGCCCTCGTACGCCAGTTTTCGAAAAATAAAACCACGGTATCCTTCAATAAAGGAAGAGTCTGAAATGGACTCGAGTGCTTCTTCGGCCAGGCTTTTTTTGCGGTGTTTGAAATAGGCAATGCGATGATTGTTCTGTACGGCAGCATCGGTGTAAATGAGGCCCATTTCCGTATCTACCCAATTGAGAATGGCGTTGCGGGCCTCAGCGGGCAGGGATGAAAGTTGCTGTTGATAACGGTTAAATCCGTCTGAGGCTTTCAGGTACTCCTCGTAATTGCGAAGGTACTCCTCGGCATTATCGAAGGTGTACGAAACCCAAAGCCCCACCCCGCCCGGTATAATTTCGGCTGCTTCGGGTTGCCGGGCCTCTGCTCCGCGGAAAGCTTTGAGAAAATAGCCTTCCGTTTCCGGCAATAGCAGGATGCCATTCATTAAGAGCTCCTCGTTGTAAATCTGCAGGTCCAGTTCAGCCCATTGCCCGGCCCGCGGTAAAAAGTTAAGTTCTGCGAGGGGCAGGCTTTTTTTGAGCCAGGCCGGTAGCTCTTCCATTCGTATAAAAAGGTTGGCCAGGTCTTTTTTATTGGCAGTACTGTACAGTTTTTCAAACTCGGGGTTATGGCGAAAGTTAAAGTCGCTGTTCAGTTGGCGAATGGCTTCTTCCACCAGGTTTATGCTGCTGCTAAACAACAGGATGTTACGGTAGGAGCTCAGGCTGAATTTTTCCTGTTGCCCATCCATAAAGGTGAATACTTCGGCCCCGGCATACGTTTTCTTTTTAAAGTCGTAGCGGGAAGCCAGGTTTTTACCCAACGAACGTTCAAAGTCTGCATCACCGGTGGTCAAAAAGAGCATGTCGTATTTGCTGGCACCACTCAGGGAGGTACTGATCAGCACTTTTCGGTTCTCTAAAAAAGCCTGCAGGGTATCGGCCGGAAAAAGGTCTTTGAGGTGACCTAATTGCTCGCTGAACAAACGAATGGCGGGCAGGCTGTCGGCATCACGGTATATTTTGGTTTGCTTTACCTCCTGGAAGGCGCGGTTAATATCACGGGTTTCAATCAGCAGTACCGAAGATTGCGGTATAGCCGAAAAAAGATCTGCATTATTTTTAGGTTCCGGCTGGCAAGCCACTATCCCTAAAGCAAGGATGAAAAATATTCCGAATGCCTTCATGTAAGCCTTGAAATTAGCGACAAAAGTATAATAAAGTAAGGATCAGATTTTGAGCTTCAATTGTTCAGGCAACTGCCGGAATGATTGGCGGTGATAGGGGCTTAAGCCTTGCTGGCGGATGGCCTCACGGTGTACTTTGGTGGGGTAACCTTTATTGGTGGCCCACTGGTAGTGCGGGTACTCGGCATGCAATTGTTGCATATACTCATCGCGGTGGGTTTTGGCCAGGATAGATGCAGCCGCGATGCTTTTAAACTTACCGTCACCTTTTACAATGCAATGGTGGGGGTACGTTTTATGCGCATTAAAGCGGTTACCATCAATCAGCAGGCAGTCGGGCACCACCTGTAGTTGATCGATGGCGCGATGCATGGCCAGAAAGGAGGCATTGAGAATATTGATCCGGTCGATTTCGTGGTGATCTACAAAACTTACGGCCCAGGCCAGAGCTTTTTTTTCAATAATGTGGCGCAGTTGGTTTCTTTCCGCTTCCTTCAGTTGTTTGGAATCGTTGATCAAAGGGTGGCGAAAGCGGGGTGGTAATATTACCGCTGCCGCCACTACCGGACCGGCCAGGCAGCCCCTTCCGGCCTCATCGCAACCGGCTTCGGTTAAACCTTTGGTATGAAAATTAAGCAAGCCTTTTGGCATCTTCCAGGGCCTTTTGAATACTTTCCCACATCATGTCTGCTGAGCGGTCCCAGGTAAAAATCTCAGCTCTCTTACGTCCTCTTTCAATCAGGGTTTGGCGCAATTTCTCATCTTCCATCTCTTCCATCGCTTTGGCGATATGCTCCACATTATGAGGGTTGCATATCAAGGCGGCATCTCCGGCTACCTCGGGCATGGAAGTGGTGGTGGCCGTGATCACCGGAACCCCACATTTAAAGGCCTCTACGATTGGAATACCAAAACCTTCAAAATGCGATACAAAGAGCAGGGCATGCGAGGAAGCCAGTACCTTATTCAGGTCTTTTCCTTCCAGGCGGCCGGTAAAAATGATGTCGTTGCGATAGGGGTGATGGTTGTAAATGGCCGCGATAGTCTTGTTCCAGAACATTTTTTCACCCACAATCACAAATTTTTTAAGGCCCCCGGCCTTCCGGTAAAGGGAGTAAGCTGCCAGCATTCCATCGATATTCTTTCGAGGGTTGAGTGCCCCTACAAAAATGAAGTACTCCGCTCCATGGGTAATTTCTTTACGAACCTCTTCTTTTTCTTCGCTTTGCAGCGGAAAAAAGAAATCTCCGGCACCGTTGTACACCACGTCCACCTTGGTATTGGATATGCCGTAGGTGGCACAAATATCCCTGCGGCTATAGCGTGAAACCGTAGCGATCCGCAAGGCCTTGTGGGCAAACTTTCGGAAATTCTTCAAAAAATAACCACGGGCTTTACGGGGTATGTTTTCGGGGTGGTGTTCAAAGTTTATATCGTGAATAACCGCAATATCGGGCACTTTACTTCTTAAACTCACGTATCCATCAGTAGAGATAAAGAGGTCGGGTTTATGCTTTTTAAAAACACGGGGCAAGCTCCATTCAAACCAAATGTACCAGAGTATGGGGTGGCGTGCCGGTGGAGCAATAACCACGGGAGTGATGTTGGATTCGAAAATGAAACGCGGCTCATAGGGACGGTCGAAAATAAAGAGCCATTCTATTTCGGGATGGCGCTGGGCCAGCCTTCTGAAAATTTCATAGGTGAACCAACCGATACCTTCCAGTTTGTTGGGAAGCAAAAGCCTTGTATTTACTGCTATTTTCACGGCCTCAAATATAGCGTCATAATATTTACTTTAGCTGTTTTTAAGCCCTTATGCAGAAGAAGTTCGTCAGTAATCTGCTGTTGCTGCTCTTTCTCAATTTCCTGGTAAAGCCTGCCTGGATTTTTGGTATCGACCTTACGGTGCAAAACCGGGTAGGGGCAGAGGAGTATGGCCTTTACTTCGCCCTGTTCAACTTCTCTATGGTGTTTAATATTATTCTTGACCTGGGGCTTAACCATTACAACAACCAGGCGGTGGCCCGCAACAAGCCGGAGGTGGTTCGAAATTTTTCAAATCTTACCAGCCTCAAGTTTTTCCTGGGACTGGTTTACCTGCTCATTATGATTGTGGTGGGTTATACCGTGGGTTATCGGGATATTGCCTTCCGGCTGATGCTGATACTTACCTTCAACCAATTCCTGGCTTCACTCATTCTCTTTTTCCGCTCCAGCCTTTCGGGAATGCAGTTTTTTAAGGCGGACAGCATTTTGAGTGTTATCGATAAAGGCCTTATGATTGTATTGTGTGGCTTTTTACTTTTTGGTTTGGAAGAGGTAATTGAGTTCAACATTATATATTACGCACTGGCACAAACCGCCAGCTATGTACTGGCTTCGCTGATTGCCTTTATTATGGTGTGGAAAAAGGTAAGGGTGTTCACCTTGCGCATCAGCTTTAAATCCTACCGAAAAGGTTTGCGCAGGAGTGTGCCTTATGCTTTGCTGATCCTGCTGATGTCACTTTACACCAGGGTAGATGGAATTATGCTCGAACGACTGGTAGGGTCTTATGAAAACGGTATTTACGCAGCTTCCTTCCGTTTGCTGGATATGGTGAATCAATTGGGCTACCTGTTCGGAGTGCTTTTACTGCCTATGTTTGGGGCTATGTTGGGGCGAAAGGAAAATGTGAGTAACCTCACCCGGCTTTCGTTTAACCTCATTTTTACCGTTTTGTGGGCGGTGGCCTTAATCGGGTATTTTAATGCCGAACAAATTATGAGTGCCCTTTACCGGGTAAGTGACCCCTCCCTGGCCCCGGTTTTTAAATTGCTCATCGCCAGTAGTATCGGTTTTGGCACCACCTTTATTTTTGGCACTTTGCTTACCGCTGCCCGTGAGTTGCGCCTTCTGAATATCATTGCCGTTAGCGGCTTTCTGCTCAATATTGTAATGAACTTTATACTCATTCCGTATTACGGTGCCGAAGGAGCAGCCATAGCCACGGTTTTTACGCAGCTCTTAACGGCCATTGTCCAGGTAATCTATTCCTTCCGGAGGATAAATTTGGTTTTTCCTAAAGTCTATCCCCTGCGCCTTTTGAGTTTTATCCTGGTAACGATGTTGTTGATTTGGTTCATTCACGGTTTAAACCTGGCTTTAATACCCTCTTTGCTACTTTCGCTGGTGCTTTCATTAACCCTTTCCCTGGTGCTTAAACTCATTAATTTTCAGGCGGCAATAGAATTATTAAAGTCGCGTTTGAAGTAGCCTTAAGGGTTTATCTCTTTATTATATTTTTGCCGAAATTCTTTTCCAGATATCATGCAGGACCAAAAAGATACTTCCCGGGTATTCGACTCCAGTAATTTAATTATTTACCTCTACAAATGGCGAATCCCACTTTTGGGTGTGGCCGTGTTAGCGGCTATACTGGCGGCTATTTTCAGCGGACCGTCTTTTATCGATCCCAAGTATAAATCCACGGTAACCATTTTCCCTACCACCACCAACTCTTTGTCCAAAGCTCTTTTACCGCAGCAGTTTGCTTCCCGCGGCCAGGATATCCTGGAGTTTGGCGCTGAAGAAGAGGCAGAACAACTGCTACAAATCCTGAATTCTGATGAGATTCGGAACCGGATTATAGAACGTTATAACCTTATGGACCACTACGGTATTGACAGTAACAGCCGTTTTGTGCGTACCGAGATGTACGACAATTTTGATGACAATATCTCTTTTGAGCGTACCGAGTTCATGTCTATAGAGATCAGTGTTTTGGATACTGATCCCGATACAGCGGCTTTAATTGCCAATGATATTGTACTGTTGCTGGATGAAGCTAAAAACCGCATTCAAAAGGAACGCGCCCTCCAGGGTTTGAAAATTATTGAAGGGGAGTACGAGGAGTTAAAGAACGAGGTATTGAAGCTGGAAGACTCGCTTACCGCCTTGCGCTACAAGGGAGTGCACGATTACGAAGGCCAGTCAGCCGTGTATAGCGAGCAATTAGCTTTTGAAATTGCCTCCAACGGTGAGGATAGCTGGCAGGCGAGGGGTATTAAGGTAAAGCTGGATACCCTGGCTAAATATGGCGGCCCTTATGTATCTATACGCGATGAATTGCAATACCTCAGAGGCCAGATGGTACAAATCAAAACCCGGCTGGACCAGGCCAGGGTGGATGTGGAACAATTCCTGCCCGCTTCCTTTAAGGTGAACCTGGCTTACCCGGCTGAAAAGAAATCCTACCCCACCCGTTGGTTGATAGTGGCCATAAGCGCGCTGGGAGCCTTCGTGTTCACCCTTATCGTTATTCTGATTTTGGATACCATCAGGCACGCAAAGGCACAGGAAGCCTAGTGAAGACCTGGCTTAGCAATACCGGTAACCGCACCGTAATAACGGTAGGGATTCTTCTGAGTCTCCTGAACGTAGCGTTTATTTTAACGGAAAACTTCTGGGGTTTACTAATTCCTTTTGGTTTGGCGTTAATAGCCTTTATTGTATTGTCATTGGATAAGGCAGTACTCTTCTTGGTATTTGCCACCCCGGTATCGGTATTCTATTATAACGAAGAAATGCGATTAGGCTTCAGTATTCCTACCGAGCCTATTCTGTTTGGTATCATGCTGCTATTCCTGGTAAAGGTCCTGTTTATGGGAACCTTTGACCGGAAAGTGGTTAGCCACCCTATATCGCTGGCTATACTCTTTAATCTGGTTTGGATGGTCATGACCAGTGTAACCAGCGAAATGCCGCTTGTTTCGTTCAAATATGTATTAGCGCGTATGTGGTTTTTGGCGGTGTTTTTTTACCTCATGTCCCAAATCTTCAAACAACGCAAAAACATTCCCTTATTTTTCTGGCTCTTCATGAGTAGCCTGGCGGTTGCCGCCATCTATACCTTATATATGCATTACCAGTTTGACTTTACCCGTCAGGCCGGTACCTGGGTCATGTTTCCCTTTTTTAAGGAGCATACGGTTTACGGGGCCATACTTGCCATGTACATTCCCATTTCCTTCATTTTTGCCTTTTTGTATAAGCATAACCTGAATATGAAGGTACTGGGCTTTATGTTTTTTGCCCTGTTTGCAGTGGCGGTTATTTTTTCGTTTACACGGGCGGCCTGGGTGAGTATTGTAGTGTCCGTAGCGGTGATGTTGTTAATCGTTTTCAGGATAAGGCGGGAAATTGTAGCCCTGTTGGCGGTGGTTACGCTTGGTTTCCTGATTTCAGCCAGTGATGACCTGATCAGCCGGTTCGAGAAAAACGACCAGGTAAGTAGTGATAACTTAACCGAGCACGTAGAGTCCATCTCCAATATTTCATCGGACGTAAGTAACCTGGAGCGTATTAACCGGTGGAAGTCAGCTTTCAGGATGTTTGCCGAGCGACCTTTTTTCGGTTTTGGCCCGGGTACCTATATGTTCCAATACGCGGCTTATCAAAAGCCCCATGAAAAAACCATTATCAGCACCAATGCCGGTGACCTTGGTAACGCCCATAGTGAGTACATCGGCCCGTTGGCCGAATCGGGGATTTTAGGAATGCTGTCGGTATTGGCCATCGTATTTTTTACCATTTATACCGGGGTAACCGTTTATTACAAGCTCGAAGATGAAAACCTCAAGTTGGTGGCCCTGGCTGCACTAATGGGGCTCATTACGTACTGGACGCATGGTTTCCTGAACAACTTTCTGGATATGGACAAGGCGGCTTGTCCGGTTTGGGGTTTTTCCGCACTTCTGGTCGTTTTGGATCGCTTCTACATTTCAGACCCCTCAAAAAAATCCTGATTTCTTTAATTTCTGGTTATCAAATAGTTAGATAATTTTCGGATAGTATGCGTGCATAGTATCCTTAACATTTGTTTAACATTTTTTCCTTTGAGCATTGATTTTTCGGATAATTCTTGCCACATTCGTGTAACGTTTAACACAAAATTTTACCTACATGAAAAAGAGAGCTTCACTGCTTGCAGTGCTGCTATGGCTGCTTTGTGTGCATGTTGCATACGCTCAGTCGCGAACCATTTCCGGAGTTGTTAAAGACGCGGGAACCGGTGAAACCCTGCCAGGGGTTGCAGTACTTGAAAAAGGTACCAACAATGGTACTGCTACCAACGTAGAAGGAAAATTTGAACTCACGGTAAGTGAGAATGCTTCTACTCTTGTATTCAAAGCCATAGGACGTGCTGAGAAGGAAGTGGCCCTCGGTTCCGAGGATTACATTATTGTACAACTGGAAGAATCTTCCGAGTCCCTGGATGAAGTGGTTGTTACTGGTCAAGGGGTGGGAATCAGTAAAAGAAGGATTTCTTCTACCGTTTCTACCATTAGTACTGAAGAACTCAGGAAGGCTCCGGCTACCCAGTTGGACCAGCTTATTCAGTCTAAGTTACCTAACGCCCAAATTAAGCTTAGTTCGGGGCAGCCGGGTACGGCATCTATTATCCGCTCCAGGGGTCCGGTTTCATCCAATGTTAATACCACTCCGGTAATAATGGTTGATGGAGTCAGGGTGGATAACCTTAACTCTAATCCGGAACTGGGTATTGCTACCGGTGGGGCTCAGTCCTCAGCCATTGCTGATATTCCTTTGGAAGACATAGACCGGATAGAATACATTCCGGGAGGAGCGGCTACTACATTGTATGGTGCTGATGCTGCCAATGGTGTTCTGCAAATTTTCACCAGAAGAGGTAACGCGGGTAAAGCTCGTCTGTACTTTGAAACTCAAATGGGAACTATGGTAGGTACCGAGGACTTTTTGAGATGGGACAGAACAGCCGATGCTCTTTTTGACCCAGGCTTTGTACAACAATACCGGCTGGGGTTTTCGGGTGGAAGTCAAAAATTCAACTATTCATTCTCCGGAAACCTGTATCAGGATGATGGATTTAATGATATTAACAAACAGGTACGAAGAAACTTTAGAACGACCGTTGCTTCTCAAGTAACCGATCGACTGAAGTATCAAGCATCACTTGCTTACAGTAACCTGGAGTTTACCAGGGACTATAATGCCAATACCAGCTTTGCCCGCTTTGGAAATTTGGAAGGTGGAAGTTTTGGTGATCTGGATACTCTTAGCAACGAACAGTTTAACGATCTGAAAGAAAACCTCAGGCAACAGGGTGAGGCAACCAATATTACGGAAGTGATTAACCGTTTCCAGGTAGCCAATAACTTTACCTATGATCTTTCGGATAAAGTGGTGCTTTCTTTCGATTTTGGTATTGACAACAGGTACAGTAAGCAACAGGAAATTGCCACCAACGAGTTACTAATTCTCAAGGGTTCTTTCCCTGAAGGTACTACCGATCAGGGTTACATCGAAGTTGCAGACCGGAATTTCCTGGTTTTGAGTAGTAATCTTAACGCAAGGTATTCCGAACAGGTAGGTGATTTTGACTTCCAGACCACCCTTGGTGGTCAGTTATTCCGTGAAAACGATTATCAAACATCAATTTTAGCTACCGGAGTTGCGGATGGATCGGAAAGTGTAAATAACTCGGCCGACCAATCGGTACAGGATTTTTACAGGACCGTAGCTAGTTACGGAATTTTTGTAGCGGAGAACGTAGGGTTCAAAAACAGGTACTTCCTTGACCTGGGGCTTAGGTTTGATGGAAACTCTGCTTTTGGTGATGAAATTGGTCTGATACCACTATTCAAGATTGGAGGATCTTACATACTTTCCGATGAAAGCTTTTGGAAGGTTCCTACCGATATAGTGAGCATATTCAAGTTAAGAGCTAACTATGGTGAAGCTACCTTGTTTCCCACGCCTTTTGCCAACGACCGTACCTTTGACCTGAACCCTTACCTGGGTAATCAAAGTTATACCTTTGCGAATCCCGGAAATGCGGATCTTCAGTCGGAGATAGCTAAAACCACGGAATTTGGTATCGACTTAGGCCTTTTCAGGAGATTGACCTTGAACTTTACGTATTATCAAACCACAACAGAGTTAGCTCTATTTACGCCACCGGCCGTACCATCCAGCGGTCAAGCGGCACAGGAAGAAAACGTTGGTGAAATAAGCAATGAGGGTTTTGAAATAGCGATGAACCTGAACATCATCAATACCGATAAGCATGTTTTGGATTTCAGAGCTTCTTACAACTTTAACGAGAATGACGTAATCAGTTCGGGAGGTGCTCCGGAATTTGCTGTGGGCGGATTTACCTTTTTAGGATCTTTCGTAAAAGAGGGTCAGCCTTTAGGTTATTTGCGTGGAGCCATAGCGGTTCAAAATCCCGATGGAACTTTTGACATTCAAAGGAACCAATTCCTGGGAACAACATTTGCACCCTCGTTCGGAACCTTTGCTTTGGATTACACCTTCAATTCCAAATTAAACGTATTTGTTAACGGTGATTACCAGTTTGGAGGACAAGGAGTAAACGTAGATGATGTTCTGCGTTTCTTTGGAGGTGTGAACGATGAAGGTAGAATTCCGCAGGCCGCCCTTGATGCAAATCTTAGCTTCTTTGACTTGGCTGGTTTCTGGGTAGAGGATGCGAATTATCTTAAGATAAGAACTATTGGTGCTACTTACGATTTTGGTTCTGTTTGGGACAGTCGCTTGAAAAGTCTTGAATTAGGCTTTACCGTTCAAAACCCTTTCAACTTTGTTAGCAGCAGCTTTGATCCGGATGTTACGGGTGCGGGTATCGCTGATCAGGGTGGATTTGCCGGTGGTGGATTTGCCTTTGGAACGGAGTCGGCACCACGTATTTACTTAGGAAGTTTAAGGGTGAATTTTTAAAAAAGAAATCATGAAATTATATAGAATTCTTTTAGTATCAATAATCGTTGCTCTCACATATACCTCATGTGAAACAGTAGATCCTTTTGACGTTGTTAACCCGAACTTATCTGAAGAAGCTTTGGTAGGACAGCCCAACTCGGCTGCCATCTGGTTAAACGGTCTCAAAAGACAAACAGCTATTACTGTTAATAATACGTTTATCATTGCTGAAATTGCTTCCGATAACTATGTGAATACACAAACTTTTTACAATCAGTTTGTGGATGACCTGACCATAGATTATCAGGATGATGATATCGATGATGCACAATTTCATATTGCGCGTTTACGTGAATCCGCATTGTATGGATTAGAACAAATAGGTCCGAATGATCCAAATTACACGGATGATATTCAGGCAGACTATTTTTTCTATTTAGGATATAGCCACTTATTAGCAGGTGAATATTTCCGCGCATTAGCTACCGTTCCCGGTGGTCCTTTGCAGCCCAGAAGTGCACATTACGAATTGGCGGTGCAATACTTTACTGATTCGTACGACTTGAATATGAATACTGCGGCCATTTTGGGAAGGGCCAGGGCCAATTACCATCTGGGAAATGCCACTGAGGCTATTGCCGATGCCCAGCAAGCCATTGCGTTGGACCCTGACTTTATCCTGTATGCAGATTTTGACCCTCAGAATAGTACAGGAAACAATAATGGTCTCAATTACACCGTAAGTGATCTACAGGATGCGCTCTATGACCGGGGAAGTTTTGACGATTTACAACCACTTCCACGGCTGGATTTTCTGGATCCGAAGTTTTCAGTTATTTCGGCCAATGAAGATGCTCCTATTCCCATCTTGAAAATTGAAGAAGCCCATCTGATCATTGCTGAAGCTAATGTATCAACGGGTAACGTGCCACTGGCGCAGCAAACACTTCAAGATTTGCTGGGAGTAGTAAATGGCAGGCTGGTACGCTCCATTAATGATGCTGCGGAAGACCGGTCGCAAAGAGCTCCCGGTTCTCGCCCGGATACTGCCGTTGTTGTTGTAGATGGGCGCCCCGGATTAGTTCTCAACCGTGATGATGGCAATGTTTCTATCCCGGCTGTGAGTGGCACATCAGTGGACACTGCCAGGATTTTGACTACCCTGGGTGTGGATGATATGCTGGAATTGGTTTACCTGATGCGCCAGGAAATTTTTATCGCAGAGGGAAGAAGGTTTACGGATATGGGTCTCACGCTGGTTATCTCACAAAATGAGCAACAGCTCAACCCGAACGTGGCTTCTGATCAAATAATTGCTGACATACCTCCATTTCTTGCCGGTATAAGCGATCAATTAGATGCTTTCACCTATGATCAAACAGCCTACACAGTTTCCATTGCTGTAGATGTAAATGAGGTGATTGTGGCTAATAAAACCTCGGATTACGTTTGTCCTTTCGAATAAATCTAAAGCTCATCAATTAATCAAATGAAAGAAAGCCCCGCTTGCGCGGGGCTTTTTTTATTCTTTCGAAATCCGGAAAAACTATTCCTGTTCCGGAAAATCCAGCTTCTCTATTATTTCCGGTAAAATGCGAATGGAGGCCATTTCGCGATACTTCCTGCGAATATCATCGGCAGGGGTACCGGCATAGGTTTTACCACCCGGTAGCGACTTGGAAACACCGGATTGGGCAGAAACCACTGCTCCCTTGCCAATGGTAACTCCGCTGGTAATGCCTACCTGGCCCCAAAGGGTAACGTTATCTTCAATAACCACACAACCGGCAATGCCCACTTGTGAGGCAAAAAGGCAGTTTTCACCAATGCGGGTGTCATGCCCTACCTGCACGTTATTATCTATTTTGGTGCCTTTACCAATACTAGTATCTCCGCTTACCCCACGGTCAATGGTGCAACCAGCCCCAATGTCCACATGGTCTGCAATAATCACCTTTCCACCGGAAATAAGGCGATCATAACCCTCAGGTCGTTTCTTGTAATAAAAGGCATCGGCACCCAATACCGTATTGGCATGAATGATCACATTATTACCAATAATCGTATTGTCATAAATGCTCACATTGGAATGTATGCGGCAATTGGAACCGATACTTACGTTATTGCCAATAAAACAATTGGGCTGTATCACGGTGTTTTCGCCTATTGCAGCCGAGGGTGCAATAGAAGAGGCGGCAGACTGAAAAGGATTGAACTTTTTAGTGAGTGCATTAAAATCCCGGAAGGGATCATCCGAAATGAGGATGCCCTTCCCGGAAGGTACGGTAACGTTCTTGTTGATTAATATGGTTGTGGCCGCACTGTTCAGTGCCTTATCGTAGTATTTAGGATGATCCACAAATACCAGATCACCCGGTTCAACTACGTGGATCTCGTTGATACCCTTAACCTGGTGGTCAGCGGGGCCCTCAAAATCACAATCCAGTAATTCGGCCAGTTCCTTCAGGGTGTACGAACGTGGAAATTTCATTCTTTCGCCCTTTCCTTGTACTCTCCGGTGGAGCTATCGATAACAATCTTATCACCCTGGTTTATAAAAAGGGGCACGCGTACCTCGGCACCGGTTTCAACCGTGGCGGGTTTTAAGGTGTTGGTAGCCGTATCTCCCTTAATGCCGGGTTCAGTATAAGTAATTTCCACCGTTACTTTTTGGGGTAATTCGCAAACCATGGGGCGGTCCTCATCTGCGTGGAAAAGTACCTGGCACTCCATACCTTCCAATAAAAATTCAGGGGCATTGATAAGTTCCTTGGCGATGGTAATTTGGTTGTAGTCCGCCATATTCATAAAATGATAGCCGGACGGATCATTGTATAAGAACTGGTAGGTACGGTTTTCCACACGTATTTCTTCAATTTTTGCGCCCGAGGGAAAGGTGTTTTCCAATACTCTTCCGTTGTCCAGGTTCCTGAGCTTGGTGCGCACAAATGCTGGACCTTTGCCGGGTTTTACGTGCAGGAATTCTATAATTTGATACGGTGCACCGTTAAAGTTAATGCACAGTCCATTGCGTATATCAGAGGTAGAAGCCATAGTTCAATTAAATTTCGACAAAAATAAGCTTTATACTATTTGTAATTTTTTATTTCCAATTGGTGCTCACAAAAGTGAATTTCCGTTTCATTGAAGTTGCTACCCACCAAAATGGTGCGGTCCTGGCGGTATTCCTGGATTAGTTTTTTATACCATTCCATACCGGCCGGGTCCAGGTTGGAGGAGGGCTCATCCAGCAAGATGAGGGACACATCACTGCCCAGGGCAAGGGCCAATCTCAGGCGTTGCTTCATGCCGGAACTGAAGTTGCGTATTTGTTTATCCCGGGCTTCTTCAAGCCGGGCCAGTTTCAATAATGATGGAGGGGTAAGGCCCGCGGTGAAGTTTTTGAATTTCAGGTGAAACCGCAGAAATTCCAGGGCCGTCAATTCTTCAATAAGCTCAAGGTAAGGAGCGGCAATCGAAATGCGGTAGGGAGCGTCATTGGGATGTACCGATGTACCGTTCGAGTAATAATGAATTTTACCTTTACTAGTACCCAAAGCCCCTAAAACGGTTTTAATGAGGGTGGATTTTCCACTTCCGTTTCCGCCCAAAATAGCATAGGTGCCGCCCTGTTCAAAGGTGTAACTGAGATTGCTGAACACCTTTTGGCGATTAAATTTTCGGGCTATTCCCTCCAGCCGTACTTCCATACTTAATTATTCCAGTCGGAAACCTTTCATAATACCGCTTTGTGAATTGCGGATGAAAGTGATGATCTCATCCCGCTCCTGGGTGGCTTCAAATTCGGTTTCAATAATATCCAGTGCCTGGGTGGTGTTGTATTTCTGCTGGAAAAGGATGCGGTAAATATTCTGTATTTCGTTGATCTTTTGGTTTTCATATCCCCGCCTGCGCAAGCCGATGGAGTTGATACCGGCATAAGAGATGGGCTCCTTTGCGGCTTTTACGAAGGGCGGGACATCTTTACGCACCAATGACCCTCCTCCCACAAAGGCATGAGTACCGATCTTCGAAAACTGCTGGATAGCACACAAGCCCCCGATGATGGCCCAGTCTCCCATTTCTACATGGCCGGCCATTAGGCAGCCGTTCACAATCACACAATGGTCACCGATAACACAGTCATGCGCGATGTGTGCACAAGCCATTAGCAGGCAGTTATTACCGATTACGGTTTTGCCCAGGGCTTTGGTACCACGGTTAATGGTCACACACTCCCGTATGGTGGTATTATCACCAATTACTACCAGGCTGTCTTCCCCTTCAAATTTAAGGTCCTGCGGTATGGCCGATATTACGGCCCCCGGGAATATGCGGCAGTTCTTGCCGATCCGGGCACCTTCCATAATGGTTACATTGGAACCGATCCAGGTGCCTTCACCAATTTCCACATTTTTGTGAATGGTGGTAAAGGGCTCAATAACCACGGTATTGGCAATTTTTGCTGAAGGGTGAACGTATGCCAGCGGCTGATTCATAGCTTAATTTCTTTCTTTTACAATCTGCGCCATTAAGTGCGCCTCACTTACCAGTTTATTCCCTACGTAAGCCTCCCCGTGCATTTGTACAATACCTCTTCGGATGGGCTCACTTAATACGAGTTTAAATACTAAAGTATCTCCCGGAACCACCTTTTGCTTGAATTTTACACTGTCCATTTTCAGGAAGTAGGTGAGGTAATTTTCCGGGTCGGGAACGGTACTCAGGGCCAGGATGCCTCCTACCTGAGCCATTGCTTCTACCTGCAACACCCCGGGCATTACCGGTGCACCAGGAAAATGGCCCTGGAAAAAGGATTCATTCATGGTTACATTTTTAACCCCCACCACACTGTCTTTGGTAAGCTCAATAATCTTATCCACCAAAAGGAAGGGTGGGCGGTGAGGCAGGCGTTGCATGATTTCGATGGTATCATAAAACGGTTTAGCGTTGGGGTCGTAGGTGGGTACATTGGGTTTTTTCTCCTCCTGCCTTATTTTTTCCTGGATGAGCTTGGCAAACTCGGTATTGCCTTTATGCCCGGGTTTGGTGGCAAAAATTCTTCCTTTAATGGGCTTACCGGCCAGGGACAGGTCACCAATCACATCCAATAGCTTATGGCGCGCGGCTTCATTGGGGTAATGGAGGTCAAGGTTATCCAGTATGCCGTTGGGTTTAACCGCTACATTTTCCTTTTTAAAGGCTTTCTTAAGTTTTTCCAGGGTTTCCGGTGAAACCTCCTTATCTACGTACACAATGGCATTATTGAGGTCACCGCCTTTGATAAGGCCGTGTTCGAGCAGCAACTCCAACTCATGTAAAAAACTGAAGGTGCGGCAGTCGGCAATATCTTTTTTGAAATCGGGCAGATGGTTTAGAGTGGCATTTTGGCTTCCCAAAACCTTGGTGCCATAGTCCACCATCACCGAAACCTGGTACTCATCGGCCGGTACGGCCATTAATTCTACCCCTTCTTCCTTTAACTCAAGTCGGATAGGTTCCCTTATTTCAAAGTAATCACGTTCCTCAGCCAGTTCTTCAAGGCCCACTTTTTCGAGAGCCTCCACAAAATATTTGGAACTGCCGTCCAGAATGGGCATTTCCGGGCCGTCAATATCCATTATGCAGTTATCCACGCCAAGACCTACGAGTGCAGCTAAAACGTGCTCTACGGTATTTACAACGGCTTTGTCTTTGCCTATGGTTGTGCCCCGGTCGGTACTAATCACATAATTGGCCAGGGCGGGTATCTCCGGTTGGCCTGCCATATCGATTCGCCTGAAAACAAAGCCCGTATTGGCCGGAGCGGGGTGGAAGGTAAGGGTTACTTTGGACCCGGTATGTAATCCGGTACCTTCTATGCTGGTACTCCCTTTCAGAGTTGTTTGCTTAATACTCATTGTTGTAGCGATTGCATCTGTTTCTTTAGGTTGTCGATATCTTCAGCCAACTGCGCCAGTTTTCTGAAATATACATAGGACTTTTTGTATTCCCTCAAGCCGAAGGCAGGGGAACCTTGTACAATTTCCCCGTCTTTAATATTGTTACCGATACCACTTTGAGCCGCAATTTTCACGTCATTTCCGATGTTCAGGTGGCCAATAATACCCACCTGACCGCCTATCATGCAGTTCTTCCCTATTTTGGTAGATCCGGCAACACCGGTTTGTGCCGCTATAACGGTATTCTCACCGATCTCCACATTGTGGGCAATCTGTATGAGGTTATCCAGCTTAACACCCTGGCGAATAATGGTGGAACCCAGAGTAGCCCGGTCAATGGTGGTGTTGGAGCCGACTTCCACATGATCTTCAATAATCACATTACCAATCTGGGCAACCTTGTCGTAGCTGTTGTTATTGGGTGCAAACCCAAAACCGTCACCCCCCACTACTACACCGCTGTGCAGCGTAACGGATTCACCAATCCTGCAATCGGCATAAATTTTAGTGCCGCTAAAAATGAGGCAATCCTTCCCTACCTGGGTATTATCCCCGATAAAACAGCCGGGATAAATTTTGGTGTTGTCCCCGATCTTTACGTTTTCACCAATGTAAGTGAATGCGCCTACGTAACAATCCTTCCCGATGGAGGCACTGGAAGACACAAAGGATTGGTCTTCTATTCCGCTACGGGTGTGTTGCATTTGGTTGTACATTTCCAAAAGCCGCGCGAAGGCCTGGTAGGCATCGGGAACTTTGATCAATGTAGAATTAAGCTTCTCTTCGGGAACAAAATCCTCGTTAACAATAACAATGCTTGCATTGGTCTTGTAAATAAAGGGAATGTACTGGGGGTTTGCTAAAAAGCTCAGAGTGCCGGGTTGGCCTTCCTCAATTTTGCTGAGGTTGCTGACCTTTACTTCCGGGTTACCTTCAACCCTGCCACCTACCAAGTCAGCTATTTGATTTGCGGAAAATTCCATCCGCCCAAAAGTAGAAAATTTTTACCTGCTCAGCCTTTGGGCCAGCATTCCTTGGGATAGAACAAAAAGTGCTTGGTAACCGGTTGGGCAAGGGCCGAAATATTCAGTTGGTCGGCCGCTAAGGCAATATCCTGCAAAGAACCATCGCGATATAGCAAATTGATACGGTGCCGTTGAGGGTCGTAAGCATTGTTGGTGAGGGCTTCATTAAAAACCAGGAAGGCCGTATCCTCGTGCCTGATGCCATACCTGGAGGCCACGCACTCCCTGATGTTCTGCACCAGGGTATGATCGGGCAATGTGTTGGAAATGTAGGCCCCCAAAAGTTTTCTTTTCAACAGGCTTTTGCAGAGCATGGAAAGTACCGGGTCATCATGATGTTGCCACTCCTTAATGGCAGACATGATATCGTAATCGTCCAGTTGAGCGTAATAAGGCAGCAGGCTGGAATATTCGGCCGGTAAATTTTCACGTATAAAGCGCTTGAGTACCGAGGGGATAATCATTTGTTCGTTATAAACAGCGCGTGCCCGACTCAATATTTTAATCAGGAGGAATTCAGCGGAAAGCACGGTTTTGTGCAGATATACCTGCCAATACATAAGCCTGCGTGCCACAATAAATTTTTCAACCGAGTAAATGCCTTTACTATCCACCACCAATTGATCATCCGCCACATTCAGCATGGTTATCAATCGTTCCGAGTTAACCTGCCCTTCGCTTACTCCGGTATAAAAGCAATCGCGCCTCAGGTAGTCCAGGCGGTCCATATCCAGCTGGCTGCTGATTAGTTGGTGTAGGAACTTCTTGGGGTATTGATTGGTGAATATCTGAATGGCCAGTTCCAGCCTGCCGTCAAACTCCTGGTTCAGGGCTTTCATAAATTCCAGCGAGAGCTTTTCATGTTTTATTCCCGGAACTATGGAGTTTTCAAGAGCGTGGGAAAAAGGGCCGTGGCCGATATCGTGTAAAAGGATGGCTATGTTAACGGCTTGTTCTTCTTCCTCTGTAATTAAGTGACCTTTGGAGCGGAGAATGCGTACGGCCTTGCCCATCAGGTGCATGGCACCCAGGGCATGGTGAAAGCGGGTGTGGTAAGCACCCGGATAAACCAGGTAGGTTAACCCCAACTGGGTAATTCTGCGGAGTCTCTGAAAATAAGGGTGCTCAATCAGGTCAAAAATTAAAGCGTCCGGAATGGTAATGAAACCATAAATCGGATCGTTTAATATTTTGAGTTTGTTTCTATGGCTCAAACCTTTTGTGGTATAATTGTTTCTTAAATACAGTAAATACTGACAACCAAAAATATGGACAATATTCAAATCCTTTGGGTAGATGATGAGATAGACTTGCTGAAGCCCCACATCATTTTCCTGGAGGAAAAAGGTTATTCTGTGGACACCATAAATAACGGAGGCGAAGCCCTGGAAATGGTAGAGGAAAAGCACTATGACCTCGTTTTTTTAGATGAAAATATGCCGGGCCTTAACGGTTTGGAAACCTTGCAGCGCATTAAAACGGTACACTCCAGCTTGCCAGTGGTGATGATTACCAAAAGCGAAGAAGAGAGTATTATGGATGATGCCATCGGTTCACACATATCCGATTACCTGATAAAGCCGGTTAACCCCAAACAAATACTACTTAGTATTAAAAAGAACCTGGACACCAAACGCCTGGTGAACCAGAAAACCACCAGTAATTATCAACAGGAATTTCGCCAGATCGGGATGGACCTGGCCCAGGTAAACGACTCAGCCGGTTGGTCGGAGATGTATAAAAAACTAATCTACTGGGAGCTGGAACTGGATAAGCTGGAGGATGAAAGCCTCAACGAGATACTACTGACCCAGAAGAAGGAAGCCAATAGCCAGTTTTTCAAGTTTGTAGAGCGCAATTATGAAGATTGGCTGCACGGTGATGAGGATGCTCCTGTTATGTCGCACACCTTGTTTCAAAAATGGGTGTATCCACGAATTAAGGAAGATCAAAATGTTTTTTGGGTAGTTATCGACAACCTGCGCCACGACCAGTGGAGGGTCATTCAGCCGGTTCTGGAAGAATACTATATTACCGAAGAGGAAAAAAGCTTTTACAGCATTTTACCCACCGCCACGCAATACGCGCGAAACGCTTTGTTTGCTGGTTTGATGCCGCTGGAAATACAAAAGAGGTTTAAAGATAAATGGGTGGGTGATACCGATGAGGAAGGTAAAAATCAATACGAGGAAGATTTTCTTCAGGATCAGCTAAAACGTTTGGGCCGTGGTGATATGAAGTTTTCCTACCACAAGATTACCAATCATAATGCGGGTAAAAAACTGGCGGAAAACATCTCTAACCTCATGGGCAATCAATTGAACGTAGTGGTTTACAACTTTGTAGATATGCTCTCGCATGCAAAAACCGATATGAAGGTGATTCGCGAGTTGGCTGATAATGACAAAGCCTACCGCTCATTAACCCTCAGCTGGTTTCAGAATTCACCTTTGCTGGAAATGATCCGTGTGCTACGCGACCGCAATTTAAAGGTGATTATTACTACCGATCATGGTACCATAAATGTAGGCGACCCAAGCAAACTGGTGGGGCCTAAGGATTTGAGTACCAACCTGCGTTACAAGGTGGGGCGTAATATGTCCTTTCAAGCCAAGGATGTTTATGAAGTGAAAAACCCGGAGGATATTTATCTGCCTAAACCTAATATCAATTCGAGCTTTGTATTTGCTAAGGAAGACCTCTTTTTTGCCTACCCCAACAATTTCAATCACTATGTAAAGTACTATCGCAATACCTATCAACACGGAGGTGTTTCACTGGAGGAGATGATTGTACCCTTTGCTGTTCTTACGCCTCGCTAGCTTTTAAGTACTAATTTTACCTAATGGCTTTTTACAGGGAAGTAGAGCGCATAGAAGATCTGGCAGAAGCGGCCCATTGGCTTTTGGAAAGCTGGCCGGGCCGGATACTGGCGGTTGAAGGTGAAATGGGTGTTGGAAAAACCACATTTATCAAGGTTTTATGTAAGACTTTGGGTGTAACCGACCGGGTTAGCAGCCCTACCTACTCATTGGTGAACGAGTATTTCTCAACCACCGAAGGCCCGGTTTACCACTTTGATTTTTACCGTCTCGAAGATCCATCGGAAGCCCTGGATATGGGCCTTGAAGATTATCTTGATTCCGGGCATTACTGCTTTATGGAGTGGCCTGAAAAAGTAGAGAACTTATTGCCCGATGATTGCGACCGTTTAAAAATTACCGTAAATAACGGAATCCGTATTTTTGAGTTAAACACAGCCGAAGTATGAGTAGTTCTTCCGGATTTTTGTCCTTTTCATCATCAGAATTACTTCCGCAGGAAGAAGTTTTGGAGGTAAAAACACCCAAAAGTGAATTGCAGATTGGGATACCCCGTGAAATATTTATGCAGGAAAAAAGGGTGGCCCTTACACCCGATGCCATCCAGGTATTGGTGAGCAACGGTCACCAGGTGGTGGTGGAAACCAATGCCGGTGAAGGGGCGAGTTACTCTGATCAGGATTTCAGTGAGGCCGGTGCGCGGATTGTATATTCCACCAAAGACGTTTACGAGTGCAATATTGTTTTAAAGATCGAGCCACCCAGCCTGGACGAGATCGATTTGATGAAACCCAAGCAAACACTGATCTCGGCATTACAGCTCAAAACTCAGGAGCGGGCCTATTTCCGTAAGCTCATGGATAAGAAAATTACCGCGCTGAGCTTTGAGAATATTGAAGATGAAGATGGGATAGTACCGGTGGTAAGGAGCATGAGTGAAATTGCAGGTAACACGTCTATATTAGTGGCGGCCGAGTATCTTTCCAACGCCAACGATGGTAAAGGCTTCATGCTGGGCGGTGTTTCAGGAGTTCCACCCACCGAGGTGGTAATCATCGGAGCGGGTACCGTGGGCGCTTTTGCGGCACGTACAGCTCTGGGCTTAGGAGCCAATGTAAAAGTGTTTGATAAATCTCTCTCCAGGTTGCGCAGGCTACAGGGTATGATCAATAATATGCCCATCTACACCTGCGTAATACAGCCTAAAATTCTTGAAAAAGCCCTGATGCGTTGTGATGTGGCCATTGGAGCCATTCGTGCCGAAGGAGGAAGAACGCCTAGCGTGGTAACGGATGACATGGTACAGAAAATGAAGGCGGGTAGCGTAATTGTAGATGTAAGTATAGACCAGGGTGGGTGTTTTGAAACTTCAGAACTCACCAATCATGAAAAACCTACCTTTAAAAAGTATGATGTGGTGCATTATTGTGTGCCTAATATCGCTTCCAGGGTAAGCCGTACCGCTTCCTTCTCTTTAAGTAACATCCTGACCCCGGTCATCCTGTCCATAGGCGATTATGGTGGGGTAGAGGAGATACTCAAAAAAAATAAAGGCGTTCGCAAAGGCCTTTATGTGTGCAAGGGCACTTTAGTGAATAGCTCTATTGGTGATTGGTTTGACCTGCCTTATACCGAAGCCCACCTTTTATTTTAATGCGCTTTTTATTTTTGCCGCGCATTACAATTTGAAACATGGCATTCTGGAAAAAAGCATTGTATTACCTGATTGGTGTAGGTATGGGTTCTTTGATCGTGATCTTTCTTTTTGGCGATCGTGATATTCAGTGCAGTTACTTTCCCAACGACCGGGTATTGAATGACCTGCGTAAGAAAAAGCGCGAAATCCCGGAGGAGGTGCAGATTAAGATGCAATTGGCGGGTTTGGATACAGCCGATATCAGTCAACTTTTACTCAGCGGGAAGGTTGATTTTGAGAAGAGTAAAACCAAAGAGGATTCCTGTAATATTTACTGGGTTAATGCACCCACGCAAGAGCCTGCTTTTTCTGCCGAAATCATGAACTGCGATAGTACTACCTACATTTTGGAAGTACTGATCGATGGAAATTAATCAATTCCCCGCCTGCGCATTTCCTTTTGAATCAATAGTAATTCACGACTGGTTTGCCCCGAAGCCGAGGTATTTTCTTCTGCTCTCCTGATGAGGTAGGGTAGTGTATCCTTCACCGGACCGAAGGGGAGGTATTTCACCACATTATACCCTGCTTTGGCAAGGTTAAAAGACAGGTGGTCGCTCATACCGTACAATTGGCTGAACCAAATGCGGTGGTCACTGGGTTCAATGTTGTTGTTTTTCATGAGATCCACCAGCTTACGGCAGCTCTCTTGGTTATGGCTTCCCGCAACCAGCCGTCCCTTTTCCAGGTTTTCAACTACGTACTCCACTCCGGCATCAAAATCACGATCGCTGGATTCCTTATCGGGTTGAATGGGCGAAGGGTATCCCATTTGACGGGCGCGAGCTCTTTCTTTCTCCATGTAGGCACCCCTTACCAGCTTTACACCCAGGTAAAAATTCTCTTTATTGGCCAGGTCCACCAGCTTTTTCAGGTAACCTAAACGGTCCACCCGGTACATTTGTAAAGTATTGAATACAATTACCCGCTCCCGGTTATAGTGGCGTATCATTTCTTCGGCCAGGTCGTCAATGGCCTGTTGTATCCAGCTTTCTTCAGCGTCTATCAATACCGCCAGTTTGTTTTCATGAGCCTGCTGGCAAATTTCCTTAACCCTTCCCTTAGCCTTCAACCATTCCTTGGTTTCTTTTTCCGAGAGGAGTTCGCCCTTACTTACTTTTTCCAGGAGGGCAAAACGGGCCAGGCCGGTAACCTTAAAAACAGCGAAGGGTACCGCCTCGTGCTTTCCTCCAAAACGGATGGTATCGATCAGTCGATTTTTGGTATGCTCGAAATCCTGTTCTGTTTCCTTTCCCTCTACAGAATAGTCCAACAGCGATTTTACATTGTAGTTGGCCAGTAGTTCAATGATTTTTTCACATTCATCGATGTTTTCACCCCCTACAAACTGTTCGTAAACCGTTTTTTTAACCAGACTTTTAATAGGTAAACCCAGAGTGTTGGCTATGGAAGTGGCCATTTTGCCAAGGGACACCAGCGACTGGTTGGCCACCATCTTAAACATGTAATACGCCTTCCGCAATTGAGCGTTACTCTTGGTTGCAAAGGCGGTTTCTGTATCTTCAAAGTTTATCATTCCGGATCAAAAAGTTTTCAAAAGTAATAGAACAGTTATAAAGCAGCGAGGTTTTCATACATTCAAGGCCTTATTAAAGATTAACACGCTGCAATGCCCCAAAAAATTTTCTTTGAGCAGGAAGCCCTGGATGATTTCTCGAAATATTTGAAAGATGGAAACTTCTCCCGGGTTTTTTTTCTGGTGGATGAGAATACCCATGAACACTGCCTTATTCCCTTATTGCAGGAGTTGGCAGAAATTGGTGAAACGGAAATACTGGAAGTAGAATCGGGGGAGGAAAGCAAATCCGTTGAGGTTTTGGTGCAACTGTGGATGGCCCTGTCTGAATTAAATGCTGACCGGCATACTTTACTGGTAAACCTGGGTGGTGGAGTGATTAGTGACCTGGGTGGTTTTTTGGCCGGTACTTACTTAAGGGGAATTTCCTTTGTGAATTTTCCCACCACCATACTTTCACAGGTGGATGCTTCGGTAGGCGGTAAAACCGGTATAAACCTGGAGCATTTGAAAAACCGGATCGGGCTTTTCCTGGAACCGGATCGGGTTTACGTGATCAATTCTTTCTTAAATACACTTCCGCTGGAGGAGAAACGTTCCGGTTATGCAGAAATGTTAAAGCACGGCTTAATAACCGATAAAGAATATTGGGTTGGCTTATGTGCACTGGATATCACCAAAGAACTGCCCTCCCATGAAATGATTAAAAGGTCAATCGAGATCAAAACATCGGTGGTTGAAAAAGACTTCAGGGAATCGGGTTTGCGGAAGATTCTGAATTTTGGGCATACCCTGGGGCATGCTTTGGAAACGGTTTCCCACGAAGAGGGAGAGCCCCTGTTGCATGGTGAAGCTATTGCTCTTGGTATGATTGGGGAGCTGATGTTATCTACCCATTTTGCCGGTTTGTCCGAGAAAAGCGCTCAACAGGCTATTAAAAAAATCAGTTCTTTTTTTGAGGATGTTGAAGTGGTTGGCGATACCGATCGCTTGTTCGAGGTGGTTCGTCAGGACAAAAAAAACCATGAGGGTCACATTTTAATGACCCTGCTGAATGAAATTGGTACGGCCCAGCCGGATGTGGAGGTAAGCGAAACAGCCGTTCGTGACGTCTTGAAACAGTTACAAGCCTGGTGAAGAAAATTCGAATAAACCATCCTACTAAAAAGGTTATCGGCCGGATCAGTATTCCCGGCAGTAAAAGCGAATCCAACCGGTTGCTGATTCTTAAGGCGCTATATTTCCCAAAACTCCAGGTAAGCGGCTTATCGGATAGCCGGGATACACAATACATTCAAAAGGCACTCACTGAAAGATCATCCACGGTGGACGTTGGAGATGCCGGAACCGCTATGCGATTTTTGACGGCTTACCTTGCCCTGTCGGGCAGGGAATACATCTTAACCGGTAGCTCCCGTATGAAGGAGCGGCCCATTGGTATCCTGGTAGATGCCTTAAACCGCTTGGGGGCTAATATTACTTACCTCGAAAAGGAGGGTTACCCACCCTTGCAGATTAGGCAGGGAAATCTTTCGGGTGGGGAAATAAACCTGGATAGCACGGTAAGCAGCCAGTTTATTTCGGCACTAATGATGATAGGCCCTGCCTTACAAGGAGGCCTGTCTCTCAAAATGACGGGTTTTTCGGTTTCAGCCCCCTACATTTACCTCACCGCCAACCTCATGAGGAGGCTGGGCTTTAAAGTAAAAGTGTTGGGAGAACAGATAAGGGTGGAAGATTTCATCCCCAAACCACCAGCACAATTCCAAGTGGAGCCGGATTGGAGTTCTGCATCTTACTGGTTTTTGATAAGCTTGCTGGCCCAAAAAGCCGAGATTTACCTGCCGGGTTTCCGGCAATACAGTTTGCAAGGCGATGCTTTTGTAAGTGGCCTGTTTGAGCCTTTGGGGGTTCATTCCCACTACATCGGTTCCGGCTTTCGTTTAAAAAAGGGTGAAGCCAGGCAAAATGAAAATTACCGTTTAAGCCTGGTGCATAATCCCGACTTGGCACAAACTTTAAGCGTAGCATTTGCAGCCTTGCGCTTACCGGCTACCATTCATGGTTTACAAACGCTTAGAATTAAAGAAACCGACCGCTTAGAGGCACTGCAAAGAGAGTTGTATAAGGCGGGGGCCAAGCTTCAGATAGGTAAGGATTACCTAAAGATTCAAAAGGGTTTCGATGAATGGGAGGAGGTACACTTCGAAAGTTGGAATGATCATAGGATGGCTATGTCCCTGGCTCCTCTGGCACTGCTCCGTCCTATCTTTATCAGCGACCCTGATGTTGTAAATAAGAGCTATACTTCTTTTTGGGACGATCTTAAAAAAGTAGGTTTTGTAATCGAAGAGATTTAGTAGCTTATAAACGCCAGATAAGCTGGGTACTGATACCGCTTTGCACATTCCCATCTATGCGGTTTAACCCACTGCTGATTTCACTGCGATCCGAAAAGCGGGTTATGGCGTAACGGGCCTGTATCGTCAGCCGTTGGTTAAGCTCCCAGTCCACCAATAGGTAAAAGCGGGCGCTTCGGCCAAAATAGGGAGGAATGCTGAAGGCGTAGGTAAGGTCGTTCTCGTAAGCGTAAATCCGCGTGTTGAAACTCTCGGTATCTATCAGCGCATATCGTAGGCTGAATACTACCGGTTTACGGGTTAAATGGTAGCGGAGATCCTGAAAAATAATTAACCCTTTTTCGTGCTGGCCTTTTATATCGTAAAAGGAAAGCTCTATACGTGAAGCCATCTTAAGCTGTTCAGTAACCTGGTAGCTGGCGTGTAAACGAACACTGCTTCTTTCCTGCTGGGTAAGGGCAGGGTTTACCGTTTCCCCGGGTGTGTTTATTTCCTGTACCTCATTTCTGATTCTCAGGTAAGTATTGAATCTACGGCTAAATGAAGCATCGAGTTGTACGAGTATATCCCGCCCTTTTGAGGGAGCATCTACACGGAAGCGCAACCAATCGAAACTGTAAATATCAACGTAAGAACGCAATTGAAAAGTCCGGTTCATCAACCACTGGAAACCCAGGTAAGTACCCCGCTCTCCATAATTTCCACTTTCGGCAAAAGGAGCATTGTAGAGAAACTGGTATTCTTTTTCGAATTGACGGTAAAGCACGGTAAGGTATAGTGCATCGGTTGGATGACTCTGCAATCCTATACTACCGGCCCAGCCTAGGTTATCGGAAAGAGCGGCTTCACCGAACAGATTGAGGTCTTTATACAGGTAGTTGAAGTCAAGAGAATATTGGGTTAAATCCGAACCGGAAAAACGGAACTTCTGGTAGAGCCGGGTGCTTTGCTCAAGGGGAGATTCCAGTTGGTAATTGACTACCGTTCCACCTATGGAAAATTGTTCACCTTTATAGCTGAAATTCGCACCCATAGTCTGCAGGGTATTGCTGTTCTTATCGGCAATTTCGTTTTCAGTCCGGTGTAGTCCGGTGGTTTGTAATGAACTCACTATACTGCTTTGAGTGAGCGTGTCCAGCGCGCTTACGTTGGCATCGATTCGGTTGGAGGAATAAAAAGCACTCATATCCAAACCCTTCCAAAGCTGGTAAGTGGAAGCTATACCACGGAAAAACCGGTTCTCTTCTGCCCCGGTAAAAGGGCGGAACCCCCGCGCATAACGCTTGATCTCCACCGGCTCGGCCGATTTTCCAAAGGTGAGGCCGCTCCACAAAGCCAGCCCTTGACCAAATTCGGCCTGGTAGTCACCGATAATCAAGCTCTTCAGCCTACCGTAATTTTCAAGGGCCAGGTGGCCCGAAAGGAAATCTACCCCGGTACTTCCTCCAAAAGGCTCACCGGCATCCTGCTGGGCGGTAAGGTTAAAAGAGAGTAAATCCCGGTAAGTGCTGCGCCAACGGAAATAATGCGATTGTGGGTTTCCCTGGTAAGCGTTTTCCTTAAACCCATCCCTTAACTGAAAGGGAATGGCGGCACGGTAAATAAGGTTGTGGCGCGAGTAAAGCCTGATGTTTTTTACCCTCAGATCAGGCACAGTTTGTTGACTGGAAAAGTCGAGGAAGGGCAATATTTTTTCAATGGTTTCCCGGTCAAAACCCTTTACAGCCATTAATTCAAAAGGAGAGTAAATGGGTCCGGTTTGATTGCGGTATTCCAGCAAATTATGAACCTGGAAGATGTTGAGGTAAGGGAGTTTTTGCAAATCCTCCTGCCGTGCAAAATTCACCTGTACCGGATTATCCTTTAGTAATTCGAGCTGCTCGGCCAATTGTAGGAGGTCGGTTTCATTTTCTTCATTGCCCTGGGCCAGGGATTCAATTTCATACTCCAGGGAACGGGAGGGCGTTTGAGCGCTTGTTGCGGCACCAACTAAAATTAAAAGCACTATGCAAAGCTTACGCTTCAAAACTGGTACTGTAAGCTAATGGTGGCGTTATTGCCCAAAATCTGGGCGTATTCATAGGCCATATCCAGGCGTAATACCGACATTCTAAAACCCACTCCGAAAGTGTTGGTGAGTGGTTGCAAAGCCACCCCGGTTCGCAAAGCGAGAATTTCAAGCATGTAGTATTCAAAGCCCAGGGCGTAGCGCTCCGGCAGGTTTTCCTGTTTGCGGACTTCGCTAAGCAGGGCTACCTCTTTATTGAATTCATAACGGGCACCCAAACGTCCAATAAAAGGTAGTCTTTCCTCCGTTTCTATGTTTTTAAGGTGTTGCCCGGGATTGTAAACGTGAAAAGCCAGGTTTAAACCGGGCAATGGCTTTCCTACTATACCGGCTTCATAAGTTACAGCACCGGAGCCTTGCGTTCCCTCACTAACGTAAAAGCTTTCGTAGTTTAGCTGTAGTCCAAAGCTGAAAAATCGACCAAAAGGACGGCTGTAGTTTAAGCCTATTTTGGCCTGGTTATACAGGTCGAAGCCAAAATAAGAAAGACTTAAGCCCAGCGTTCCGAATGAAGTGGGGTACGCAAAGGCCGCGTTTCCTATGGATAAATCCTTTAGAAAGTAGCGATTTTCATAACTCAGGGCCAGTTCCGGCTCTTCGAGCCAGGCTAAACCCGCCTGGTTGTGATGCGATGACCAGATGTCCTCAAGTGCTACGCTGCTGTGGGCCATAGCGGCTGAGCGACCACCTGCCAGATATCCGTAATTTTGGCTATGAGCAAATACCGGCAGTAAAAAGAGCAGAAGGATTCTTTTCATAAAAGGGACTTTGAAATTACTGCATTTATTATGAATCTTTAGGCACGTGTGTAATTCTTTAAGAATGTTTAACAGAAGTTTCCTTCTGTATTCGCTGGTTTTAGTCCTGGGTCTTTTGTCGGAGTCCCTGGCAGGACAGCACTATGATTTTACCACCATTGGCCTGGAACAGGGTATGCCTAACAGCCGGGTGAATGACCTGTTCCAGGATTCCCGCGGTATTTACTGGATTGCCACCGAAGGCAACGGACTGGTTCGTTACGATGGCCATGATTTTAAAAGTTATACTCCGCCTACCCGTACCTCACGGCTATTTATGTCGCAGTTGGAAGAGGATAAAAACGGCCGGATATGGATAGCCCTCGAACACGGGATATTACTGTTTGACGGATATTCTCAACGGGAATTTAGCTTACCCGATACTGAAAGCAGAGTAAAGCTTTTTACAGTGTGGAAAGACGATCAGGTTTTGGTAGCCGATCAACAGGGGCAACTTTGGGTACTGAATGCCGAAGGAAGCTGGAAAAAGCTTGAAATAGGACGTTCTATCCGGATCAATGACCTCAAATATTTGGACGGTATAACCTGGCTTGCTTCTCCCCAGGGGCTTTTTAAATTAAAGGAAGGGAATTGGTCGCAGGCAGACTCTCTACCCGTAAAACAGCTTCAGTTAGATGATCAAGGTCAATTGCATGCCTTGGCCGATTCCAGTATATCGACCTATACTAATACTGGTAAGCTCACTCAGCGCAGGGAGGTTTTTTGGACTAACTTCTGGATAGATGAGCGGGGCACCCTGGCCCTGGCTAGTTCAGCTTTGATCGTAGAAGACCTCCGTATCGGCAACCTTATTCTAAAAGAAGCTAATGGCCTGCCCCCTAATAATTATAAAGGTTGCTACCGTGACCATTCCGGGGTAATATGGCTGTATTCCGATAAAGGTTTGGTAAAGCTGGAGTCATTGGGCTGGAAGTTTTACGACTATCCCGCTGCGGACAACCCGCAGGTTTTTTCAGTATTCAGTGATGCACCGGGTACTTACACCGTTGGGCTTTCGTCAGGTTATGGGCAAATTTCCGATAACGGGGTAACGGAATATACGGCCCAATCCCGGTTTCCATTTGGCCTTACTCTTTCCATAGCCCGGTATGGAGGTGCCTTGTGGCTGGGAACGGAACAAGGCCTGGTACGGAAAACCGGGAGCCGTTATACCCAGGTTGAAACCGGGGCAGGTGGCGACTTTGTTTTTACTATGAAGGCCACTCCGGATAAACTGTGGCTGGGTATGGGCTCCGGTATATTCAGCTATGCCAACGGCAAGGTGACCAATGTTTCGGAGCGGGAGTCCTTACCACCGGCCACCATCTTCAGTATCTCAGAAGGAGCCGATGGTTCCCTGTGGTGTGGTACCTATACCCAGGGTTTTTATCGCTATTACGAAGGGCAGTGGCAGGTTTTGAAGGAGCTAAACGGAGTGCGGCTGGACAGTCTTCGCTTTAGCTGTTTTGCCGCTGGCAATGCAAGCGAGATTTGGGCCGGAAGTATAGGGGAAGGTATTTTCCACTTTAGCAAGCAGGGAGTGGAGCATATCACGCCTGAAGATTTGGGTTTTGCGGAGGTACGATCTATGGTAATAGCTGCCAACGGCAGTGTTTGGGCGGGCACCAACAAAGGGGTGATGGAGATCAGGAAGGGTGCCGTACCGGAAATCATTAGTCTTCCGTATCAGCCGCGTTTGGGTGGAATGGATTGTACACCACAGGCCATTGATATTATTGATAACCAATTACTGGTAGGCACAACGCAGGGTTTGCAGGTATTGAATTTAGAGGATTACCAAAAGCCGCGGCCCCAACCGCGCATCATGCTTACGGATGTAAAAATGTTTTTAGGCCAAAACACCAGTCTGCCGGAATATGCCAACGATTCTTTACCATTCAGCCTGGTACCTTCTGAGGTGCAATTACCTCATGATATGAACTTCCTGAGCTTTAACCTGGCAGGCTTAACGGCCTACCAAAACGAAAACTTACGCTACCGTTACCGTCTAAAAGGACAATCACAGGATTGGGCGATTGCCGGTAGCAGGCGCGAGGCCATTTTTTCCAACATTAAACCCGGGGAGTATATTTTTGAGGCCCAGGTTTCCCGTTATGGCGAGCCCTGGGGTACTGGTATTGAGTACCCTTTTGAAATACTACGGCCATTTTGGCTTCGATGGTGGTTTATCACCTTATTGGTGCTTTTTGTGGGCGTTGCCTCCTTTTTATTTATTCGTGACCGGGTGCGGAGGGCGAACCAACGGTTGAGGTTGGAGAATGCTCTACTGGAAATGGAGAGAAAGGCTTTACGTCTTCAAATGAACCCCCATTTTATTTTCAATGCCCTGGACTCCATCAGTAGTTTCATTTTTCGCAAAGACCCTGAGAAAGCGGTGCGTTACCTCAACAACTTCGCAAAATTAATGAGGCTGACCCTTGAATCATCCATGGAGCATCTTCATCCGGTAGAAACCGAAGTATCCATATTAAAGAATTACCTTGAACTGGAGAAGTTGCGCTTTCAGGGGAAATTTGATTATCAGATTGATTTGGATGAAGAGATAGACTACGATGTAGGTATTCCTCCAATGCTGATACAACCACACGTTGAAAACGCCATCCTGCACGGCCTGAAGCCATTGAAAGATTCAGGAAAGCTGGATATACGTTTTATTCTGAACGAGGACCTTCTTATTATTGAAGTTGAAGATAATGGAATTGGCCGTAAAAAGGCAAAAGAGCTGAATAAACGCAAGGATCATCGTTCTATGGCCACCCAGATTAACCGGGATCGCCTGCGGTTATTGCGGACTTCCATGAGTGATAAGGTGGATATTTCCATTATTGATAAAGTATCGGATAAAGGTGAAGCTGCCGGAACCAAGGTGATTATTAAATTACCGGCCGAAAGTATTTGAAATGCTTAATTTTATAAAAACTCTGTATGATAAAGGTTCTTATTGTTGACGATGAGGAGAATTCCCGGGAATCCCTGAAGGGAAAGCTTGAACTCTTTTGCCCTGAGGTTGAAATCCTGGCGGAGGCAGGTACGGTTAAAGAAGGGATAGATGCTATTACCCAACACAAACCGGACGCGGTTTTCCTGGACATAAAACTGGCCGGTGAAAGTGGCTTCGACATCCTGGATGAGATTGCGGGAAACAATCAACTCAACCCCGAAATTGTATTTATTACAGCCCATGATGAATTTGCTATCAAAGCTATCAAGTTCAGTGCACTGGATTACCTCCTGAAGCCTATTGATCCCGAGGAATTGGTACGAGCCATCCGTAAGATAGAGGAGCACAAAGGGCTACCAAAAAATGCATCTAACCTTAATGTTCTGGTGGAAAACATACGCCAGGCTTCCGACTCACCTAAAAAAATTGTGGTGCCCACTTCTGATGGAATGCACGTTATTAAACTGGCGGACATCGTTCGTCTGGAGTCCAGTAGCAACTACACTACTTTCTTCCTGAACAACGAAAAGTCGCTACTGGCTTCTAAAACCTTAAAGGAGTTTGATAATATGCTAACCGGCTACAACTTTAACCGGGTACATAAATCGCACCTGGTGAATATGAATTATCTGAAGCGCTATGTGCAAACCGATGGCGGTTATTTAATATTAGAGGATGGGTCTAAAATACCGGTGGCCAATCGAAAAAAAGAACAACTACTCAGCACTTTGAAGAATCTGTAAATAGATGGTCTTTCGTTGGCAAAGCAAAAAGCGGCTTTGAATCATTAGCTGCTGGAGAGCTGGTGTGAATTGAAGACCTTTAAGGTATCAATGACAGTTCTACCTGTTGTTTGGTTTCGTTTCCCTTATTTCCCGCAGTTCTGGCTGCGGGATTTTCTTTTACAGGGTTTTAGCCGATTCAAGTACTTTTTCCCGAAGCCCGTTTTTGTACTCCACCAGTTTAGCAAGCACCTCCGGATTGGAAGAGCCAACAATTTGGGCAGCAAGAATACCGGCATTTTTAGCTCCGTCAAGAGCAACGGTGGCCACGGGCACACCGGCAGGCATTTGTAATATAGACAGAACCGAGTCCCAACCATCAATGGAATTGCGCGATTTTACCGGAACCCCGATTACCGGCAGTGGCGACAAAGAAGCGACCATACCCGGTAGGTGCGCGGCTCCACCGGCACCGGCAATAATTACCTTTAAACCTCTCTCATGGGCTTTTTTGGCGTACTCAAACATTAGTTCGGGTGTTCGGTGGGCCGATACAATATTAATTTCATAGCCCACACCTAACTCCTTCAAAACTTCGGAGGCCTGTTGCATAATGGGCATATCAGACTTACTGCCCATTATTATTCCTATTTCCACTTTATTGCTCATGGGTACTGATGACTTTAATTTGATCTTTTACTTTTTTGGCCATTATCCTGGCATCCTCCATTTTTTCAGCGGTAATGGTAATATGCCCCATTTTCCGGAAAGGCCGGGTTTGTGCTTTACCATAAAGGTGAACATGCGTACCGGGCAGGGCCATAACCTCTCGGATGCCTTTATAGAGTACCGGCCCCTCGTAGCCTTCCTCCCCGGTTAAATTGATCATTACCGCTGGGCGTTCAATGGTGGTATCGGCTAAAGGCAAGTCCAGTATAGCTCTGATATGTTGTTCGAATTGAGAAACGGCATTGCCTTCAATGGTAAGGTGACCGCTGTTGTGTACTCGCGGTGCCACTTCATTAACCAGAATGTCGCCCTTCTCGGTTAAAAACATCTCCACCGCCAGTAAGCCTACGTGATTGAGTTTATCCGCCACCTTCATGGCCAGTGAAAGTGCTTTGTTCTGTAAATTTTCGTCAATTACAGAGGGGCTAAAAACATACTCTACCAGGTTAGCCTCGGGGTGAAAGTCCATTTCCACCACCGGAAAACACTTGGACTCACCACGCTCGGAACGGGCCACAATAACGGCCAGCTCTTTCTGAAAAGGAATCAGTTCTTCACATAAACCTTTCACATCCGGCAGGTCTTCCAACTGTTCGGGGCCTTTCAAAATATTTACACCTCGCCCATCGTAACCCCCGGTGGCGGCTTTCCAAACTATAGGATAAAAAATGGAGCCTTCCTCCAGCAATTGCAACATTTCGGCTTTGGTGGAGAAAGTTTTAAATGGCGCAGTCGGTATTTTTTGATCGCGGTAAAATTCCTTTTGCACGCATTTATCTTTGATGATCTCAAGGGCATCCGGGCGGGGAAAAACCTTTTTCCCTTCCTTCTCCAGGCGTTTCAAGGCATTGATGTTCACCCCTTCTATTTCAATGGTGATTACATCACAATCCTGTCCAAAGCGGTAAACGGTTTCTTCATCCATTAAATCGCCCTGAATAAACTCATTACAGGCCATTCGCCCCGGGGCATCGCCCGAAGGGTCTAGTACTTTGGTGGTAATATCGTATTGGCGGGTTACGGTGAGGAGCATTTTTCCCAATTGTCCTCCACCCAGTATTCCAAGCTTAAAATCGGATGAAAAATAAGTTTTATGTTCAGGCACTTCGGCTGTTTTTTTGGTTTTCTATTCGCTTTACTTCGGCTAAAGGGTGTACCATGTATTCCCTTCCATTAGCAAGATTCAGGCAGCGGTACCGCTTTCTTGCCTTCGGGCCTTTTTTAAAGGTCAGACCTTTCCCCAGGCTAAAACATTCTCCATCGGCCAGGTCTTCCACTAATAAAACTTCCCGGGGGTCATAAGTTTTTAAAACCCTGAAAAGTTCAAGATCGGTACAACTGCTGGCAGTCCCTTTTTTAAGGCTCTTTTGTAATGCTTGCCGCAACTCTTCCGGGAAAGTTCCTTTTTGGAAATAAGGTAGCATCAGTTCCCTGAAAGTTTGTTGCCATTCTTCACCGTGAGGTTTTATGGTTTTTCCAAACTTCTCAAAGGCCTTTAAATGGGCCATTTCATGAACAAGCGTAATCAGAAAAGCGTAAGTATTAAGATTGCCATTTATACTAATTCGGTGACGCTCTGAACCCCTGGGAAAGCGATAATCTCCAAATTTCGTTTTACGGGGATTCTTTATCTTCAGTTCAACCGGTGCCGAACGCAGTAAATCCATGGTGAGTTCGAGAGAGCCTTGCGGCAAATATCGGCTCAGTATATTTTCTGATTTAGGGCTCAAGTACTGTGTGGCTATTGATATGGGTTCCGGGACAATTGCATTTTTCTAAAGCCTTGCATCCGGTGGCAAAAACAGCCAGTAAAACAAGGCAAAGAGAGATCCGGGTATAGTTTAGTGTTTTCAGCATTAGCGATACAAAATTACTCTTATTTTAGCGATATGTTTTTAACCGAGGGCATCAGGTCTCTGGGCAAGTATTTTATATTACTTGGTAAGACCTTCCATAAACCTGAAAATTGGAGAGAGTATCGTAAGGCCCTTGTCCGGGACCTGGAGTTATTGGGGCTCAATAGTATCGGAATTGTTTCTATTATCTCACTTTTTGTGGGGGCGGTAGTGACCATTCAAACGGCCTATAACCTGGACGATCCACTGGTGCCGGATTACTATATTGGTATTGCCACCCGCGAGTCCATCATCCTTGAATTTTCACCCACTATTATTTGCTTGATTCTTTCTGGTAAGGTCGGTTCCAATATTGCTTCTACTTTGGGGAGCATGAGGGTTTCCGAGCAAATTGATGCCCTGGAAGTGATGGGGATTAATCCCGCGGCTTACCTGATTATGCCTAAAGTAATAGCCATGGTGTTTTTCAACCCCCTGCTGATCGTTATCAGCATGTTCCTCGGAATTTTAGGAGGGTATTTTGCTGCTGAATTTGCTGGAGTATTGGCCCCGGTAGATTATCTGCAGGGTATTCAAAGCGATTTCAATCCCTTTTACATTACGTACGCTCTTATTAAAACAGTGGTTTTTTCTTTTATAATCACCACAGTATCCGCCTACTACGGGTTTTATGTAAAGGGAGGTGCTATTGAAGTGGGTATAAATGCCACTAAGGCAGTGGTAAGTAGTAGTATTGCCATTATAGTAGCCAACTATGTGTTAACGCAAATACTATTGGTGTGATAGAAGTTAAGGATTTGCATAAAGGCTTTGGAGGTCAAGAAGTTCTAAAGGGCATATCTACAAAGTTTCATCAGGGTAAAACCAACCTTATCATCGGGCAAAGTGGTTCGGGTAAAACGGTTTTTTTGAAAAGCCTGGTAGGCCTGCATTCCATTGATAAGGGAGAAATCTACTATGATGGAGAAAGGCTGGCTTCAATGAATGATGACCAAAGGAAATCATTACGAACCGAGATGGGTATGGTGTTTCAGGGTAATGCCCTTTTTGACTCATTGACCATAGAGGAGAACGTGATTTTTGCCTTAGGCATGTTTTCGGATATGACCCAGGACGAAATGACTGAGCGGGCTAACTTTTGCCTGAAACGGGTAAACCTGGAAAATGTCAATAATAAGTTTCCAGCCGAACTAAGTGGAGGTATGCAAAAGCGGGTGGCGCTGGCCCGTGCCATTGCCTTCAAGCCAAAGTACCTTTTCTGTGATGAGCCCAATTCCGGGCTTGATCCTAAAACGGCTATCGTTATCGATAACCTGATTCAGGAAATTACCCAGGAATACAACATCACCACCGTTATCAATACGCATGATATGAACTCCGTTATGGAAATCGGGGATCATATTATTTACATCAAGTATGGAATAAAGGAATGGGAAGGAAGCAGTGAGGATATATTGAATACGGAGAATGAAAGTATCAACGACTTCGTTTACAGCTCGGAATTGTTCCGGAAGATCAAAGCTAAACTCTAGTTCTTTACAGGATAATTTAAGCAGAACATAACGGATATTAATATTTTATTCGAAATAAAAAAAGCCCGGTGTATTACACCGGGCTTTCTATTTTAAGAACCTATTTTCTTAGTTGATGGTCAACTTAGAAACTTCTACTTTGTCTTCACCTTTGATATTTACAAAGTAAGTACCCTTGGCGATAGAAGAAGGAATATTCATTTCATAAGCTTCGTTACCACTTACGGTAACTTCTTCGCTCATCACACGCTCACCGGCAAGAGATACCAGTTCGATGTTATAAGTACCACCCTGCTCAATAGCCACTTTTACAGTGCGGCCTTCGGTAGGATTAGGATAGATCGAATATCCAAGTTTAGGGTTGTTTTCATCGATACCGATAGGCAGTCCGGTTATAGCCCTGATCCAGGGAGAACTGAAGGTACGTGAGTTAGAGAAACCGGAGTACCACCTTCCGTTAGGAACGCTATACATGATCGAGGACAGACCGGGTTGAGAAACCGATTGGTCGTTTGCGATACGAATACGGTTAGCACCATTGTTGGAAAACATGTACACTACTACAAAGTAAGTACCGGCATTCAGGGTAGGAGGCTGAGTAAAGTTAAACCTTACGTTAGTACCTGGCATTCCGGAAAGTATAGTGTAGTTCTCAACGTAAATAGCGGAGCTACCGAAACCATTAACAAAGTCGAAACCGGCAGTATCATAAATGTGAACTTCAATGTCACCACCGGGAACAGTTAATGTAGAAAGACGCAAGTCGATACCGTAGAATCCGATAGGGTCACCGTTGTTACCTACGTTGTTGAAGTACAAGCTGGAGGCCAAAGCACATCCGTCAGGACCTAAGGTAGTATTATCGGTACCAAAACTGTTATCGAAATTGTTGTAATCCAGTGAATGGATACTGTCGGTTACGAAGACAGTATATACAGTATCCAGGCCAGAACCTGGGTCAGTAGCTGCGATGCTATCCGAAGTAGCATAATAAACGATATCGTAAGCACCAGTTTGTGAAGGAGTCCATGAAGTGGAAGTAGTGAAATCATTGAAGTCAGCTACATCACCGCTCAGGATAAGAGCTTTGGTAGGTGAAGTAAGACTGGCCACAACACTACCTGATGCATCAATTACATCTACGTTCAGAACAACGCTGGTTTGATCTCTGAAACCATAGTTTAAGATGTTAGAGTCAAAGGTAATAGGCACTACGTGATCGATATCCATGATACCGGTCTTGCTACCACCGTTAGCTCCAAAGATAATATCGTTGGCAGGAGCACCACCAGACTCCACAAAACGCATGAAGTTAGCAGGAAGATCCTGAATTAACATATCATCAATCATCCAGAAGTAATATCCACCGGGAAGACCGTCAAAAATGATTTGTAATTTAACGGTAGCCTGGTTACCTGCAAAGGCAGAAATGTTAGCAGAAACATAATTTCCGTTTGCACTGGCAGAGTTTACCGATACATCAGTATGGAAACTTACCGTATCAGGGAAGGTAAGACCATCGTCAGTACTGATAGCTACCTGGAAATTACTCTGAAATTGCCTGCAGAAGCTACTAAAACCTAACTCAATGTTAGGGTGACCGGTAAGGTCAATAGTATTGGTAGTAAGTGTACCAACGTGAGGAGCAGGAGCAACTCCATTACCCATTACTGCAGTACTATCATTGTCCAGGTAATCGGAATCAAAAATGATGAAACCGTTACTTTGAGTAGGAGACAAAATGGGGTTCAAGGGCGCAGCGTAATTTCCGCGAGATCCTTGAGCAGTACTTGGAATGGTGTTAGGACCACGGTATTCCCATAATGCGTTAGGGGAAGGTCCGCCAAAACCGTCAAAACCCTGGTTTACCCAACCAGTAGGAATGCCGCTGGCAAAGTCCTCAGTCCATACAACTGCTGAAGATTTTCCTTTATTATTCCAATTGTTTCGTGGAGCCTTTTGAATGGTCTCCACATCTTGAGCGTACAAAGGCTCAACTGCTACCTGATTGGACTGATCCTGAGCGCTTACATAAAGGCTCAACATCACACCACCACATAGCAAAGACATGCTTTTAAAGCGTAGATGTTCTTTCATCACATTAAATTAATTTAGTTTCCAAAACCGTAAAGTTACTAAAATAATAAGCTAATCACAACCGGAATTGTTTTTAGAGCGCCAACATTTTTATAACTCCCAATAAATAGATGTCAAGAAATTGTTAATTCTACTTAAGCCTCCATGTAGCTTTCAATGGGTTCGCAGGTGCAAATCAGGTTACGGTCACCAAAGGCATCGTCAACCCTTCGCACCGCAGGCCAGAATTTGTTCTCCATGATATGTGGAAGCGGAAAAGCCGCTTTTTCGCGGGAATAGGGATAATCCCAATTTTCCGTAGTAAGAAGCCGTAAAGTGTGAGGGGCGTTCTTTAATACATTATTATCGGCATCACTCTGGCCATTTTCTATATCCTTTATCTCCTGGTAAATGGACATAAGCGATTCGCAGAAACGGTCCAGTTCATCTTTACTCTCACTTTCCGTAGGTTCCACCATTACGGTTCCCATTACCGGGAAGGATACGGTAGGGGCGTGATAGCCGTAATCCATAAGGCGTTTGGCAATATCCACTACTTCGATGCCGGAATTCTTTTTGAAAGGACGGCAGTCCAAAATCATTTCGTGTGCCACTCGTCCCTTCTCATTGGTATAAAGAACCTGGAACTTCTCTTCTAAAACGGCTTTCAGGTAATTGGCATTAAGTATGGCGTATTCGGTAGCTTTCTGTAAACCTTCGGCTCCCAGCATTTTAATGTAGCCGTAACTTATAATAAGGATAAGCCCGCTTCCAAAAGGAGCTGCCGATACGGAGGATATGCCGTTTTTACCCCCGGTTTTTACCAGCTCATGCGAAGGCAGGAAAGAAGCCAAGTGCTCAGCTACCCCAATCGGGCCCATTCCGGGGCCACCACCACCGTGGGGTATAGCAAAGGTTTTATGAAGGTTCAGGTGGCAAACATCGGCACCGATATTTCCGGGACTGGTAAGGCCTACCTGGGCGTTCATGTTGGCACCATCCATATATACCTGCCCGCCATTTTGATGAATAATGTCCGTAATCTCCTTTACCGATTCTTCAAAAACACCGTGAGTAGAAGGGTAAGTAATCATAAGAGCCGATAGCTCCTCCTGGTGTTTTTCCGCTTTTTCGCGTAAATCCTGAACATCAATATTTCCGTTATCGTCACACTTCACTACCACTACCTTCATGCCCGCCATAACCGCTGAAGCAGGGTTGGTACCGTGTGCTGAACTCGGGATTAGGGTTACGTTGCGGTGGCCTTCACCCCTGGATTGATGGTAGGCACGGATGACCATAAGCCCGGCATATTCACCCTGTGCGCCCGAATTAGGTTGCATACTCATGGCATGAAAACCGGTAATTTCAGCAAGGTCGCGCTCCAACTCACTGATCATCTCGCGATAACCATGAGTTTGACTTTTTGGAGCAAAAGGATGAATATTAGCAAACAGAGGCCAGCTCAGCGGTAGCATTTCAGTTGCCGCATTCAATTTCATAGTACAACTTCCCAAGGCTATCATGCTATGGTTTAGCGATAAGTCCCTGCGCTCCAGTTTTTTGATGTAGCGCATCATATCCGTTTCGCTGTGGTAACTCTTGAATACTTCGTTCTGAAGGTACGCGCTTTGACGTTTCAGGTTATCCGGAATAACATTGATGTCCAGCAACTTTTGAACTTCAGCTGCTTTTTCTTCCTTCGCTTCGGCAAATACATCCAGGATATTCTGAATGGCTTCCAGGTTGGTAGCTTCGTTGAGGCTGATACCCACTACATGATTATTGATGTACCGGAAGTTGATCTCCTTTTTTTCAGCCAGCTGATGAATCAAATCAGAACCGATATCACCGGTTTCAATTTTAAGCGTATCAAAAAAGTTTTCATTCAACTGTTCAAAGCCGAGTTTTCGTAATCCTTCGGCCGTAGTTACTGCGGAATGGTGAATTTTAGAGGCAATATTTTTTAATCCTTCCGGGCCGTGGTAGGCAGCATAAAGGCCGGCCATTACCGCCAACAAAACCTGGGCGGTACAAATGTTGGAAGTAGCCTTTTCCCTTTTAATGTGTTGCTCACGGGTTTGCAGGGCCATGCGTAGGGCCGGGTTACCATCTTTATCAACGGTTTTCCCGATTATACGGCCGGGGATATGACGCTTGTAAGCATCGGTAGTGGCAAAATAGGCGGCATGCGGGCCACCAAAACCCAACGGAATACCAAACCGCTGCGTGGTGCCCACCACGGCATCCACACCCCATTCTCCGGGAGGTGATAACAAGGCCAACGACATTATATCAGCAGCTACCACGGTTTGTACTTCATTGGTATGTGCCCTTTTCACCCATTCGCGATAATCGAATATTTCACCATCGGCAGCGGGGTACTGCAAAAGGGCACCGAAGTATTCTTCACTCAACTGGAATTCACGATGGTCGCCAATAACCAACTGAATACCCAGAGGCTCGGCACGGGTTTTTAGCACGTCAATATTTTGATGTAAGCAGTGAATGGATACGAAAAACTTGTTGGCATCGGCTTTTTTCTTTTCGCGGCTGCGGGCTGCGTAAAACATGGTCATGGCTTCTGCGGCTGCCGTACTTTCATCCAGCAGGCTGGCGTTGGCAATAGGCATGGCGGTAAGGTCGCAAACCATGGTCTGGAAATTCAGTAATGCCTCTAAACGGCCCTGGGCAATTTCGGCCTGGTAAGGCGTGTAGGCCGTGTACCAACCCGGGTTTTCCAGAATATTTCTTTGAATAACGCCCGGCATAATGGTAGGGTGATAACCCAAGCCGATGTAGGTTTTAAACACTTTGTTCTTTCGGCCTAGTTCGCGAATACGGTTGATGAATTCGTTTTCAGAAAAAGGTGCAGCCAGGTTCAAAGGCCCTTTCAGACGTATCCCTTTAGGTATGGTTTGGTCAATAAGTTCCTTTATACTCGAAACACCGATCTTATCCAGCATCTCTTTAACTTCATGGTCACGGGGTCCGATGTGGCGATAGGCGAAAGAATCAGTCGTCATTCTACTTATGTATTTTTAGGAATTTTAAGCGCACAAAAGTAACCAATAAAGGGTTTGAAATAAAGGCTTGTTAACACTTGTCAATCTGGTGATTCTCAATTTCGAATGGCTTGAAACTACTTAGATTCATTGTTTATTCCAACGTATGGGTGGGGCTGGCCGTAATGTGCTTTAGCTGGCTTAGCTTCATGCGTTTAGGAAACGTGAACTGGTATTACCTGCTGTTCACGTTCTTTTTTACCGTGGCCACCTATAATTATATGCGGCTGTTTCAAATTCGTTCTTACTCGGGTGAGCACGGTTTCAATCAAAAATTCTGGTTCAAGCAAAGAGTGGTGCAAGCCAGTTTCTTTACGGTAGTCTTTTCGCTGATAGGCTCCTGGTTTTACCTTAAAATCGCCAGTTGGACTTTAGTAATGCTAAGCATTTTGCCGGGCCTGATATCCCTTTTATACCCTTTGAGTTTCCGGAATCCTATGCAGTCTTTTACCTCGTTAAGGACCATCCCCGGCTTAAAAGTATTTCTCATTGCCTCATCCTGGGCCTACATTACTTTTTTAATTCCCGTAATATATTGGTATGATATTCAACCCTTGGATTGGGTGGAATTCGGAATGCGGGTGTTTTTAATCATTGCATTGATCATTCCCTTTGACATTAGGGATCTCCAAATGGACGATTCCCAGCTGCGAACCTTACCCCAGGTTTTGGGCGTGCATCGCTCCAAATTACTAGCAATGGTCCTGCTGGGCCTGTACCTGGTGTGGAAGTTTATACAACATTTCCTGGGGTGCTTAACTCCCGAAATGCTTGTGGCCTGGACTTTAGGGTTGATGTATGCCGCAGTCCTTATATATAAGATGAATGTTTCCAGTTCGGAAATTCGCAGCAGCTTTTGGATTGAAGGCACTCCCGTACTGGTGGTCGTATTGGAGTTACTCTTTTCACAACTTTATTATTGAAAATCGGGTTCAGTACCTTTGGCCGAAAAATTAAGCGGATGTCCTACCAATTTTCTGAAGAGTTTGCCCTACAACAGGATCGTGAAGATCAACTGGCCGATTACCGGAACCATTTTATTTTTCCGGTGGTGAAAGACCGTCCGGCATTGTATTTTACCGGAAACTCTCTGGGTTTACAGGCGGTTAAGACCAAACAGTACCTGTTAAATGAGCTGGAAGATTGGGCCCGCTACGGGGTAGAAGGTCATACCGAGGCCCGAAAGCCGTGGTTGCCGTACCACGAGTTTTTTACCAAAGCCTTTTCCCATATTGCCGGGGCTCTACCATCGGAAGTGGTGGCCATGAACGGACTTACCACCAACTTGCACCTCCTGATGGTCAGTTTTTTTCGCCCTGCCGGAAAACGGACCAAAATTTTGTGCGAGGCCAAGGCCTTTCCTTCCGATCAGTATGCCCTGAAAAGTCAACTACGCTTTCATAAGCTGGACCCTGCCGCTAACCTGATCGAAATAAAGCCTGACCCCCAAACCGAATTGATTAACGAAGAAGACATTTACCGCGCTATTGAAGAGCATGGTGATGAGTTGGCCCTTTCGATGATAGGGGGGGTGAATTATTATACCGGGCAGCTTTTTGACATAAAGGGAATAACCGAAGCCGTGCATAAAGTTGGAGCTTTGGCAGGTTGGGATCTGGCGCATGCAGCCGGTAATGTTCCGTTGCAATTGCACGACTGGGGGGTGGACTTTGCCGCCTGGTGTGGTTACAAATACCTGAATAGTGGACCGGGAGGAGTTTCGGGCGTGTTTATCCATGAAAGGCACCACAATCAAAAAGATATTCCACGCTTTGAAGGCTGGTGGGGGCACGATAAAGCCTCCCGTTTTAGCATGCCTGATGAGTTTAACCCGATACCCACCGCTGAAGCCTGGCAATTGAGTAATGCTCCGGTATTTTCAATGACTCCTTTACTGGCCAGTTTAGAGATTTTTGAAGAGGCCGGTATGGAGGCGCTGCGTCAAAAATCACTGAAGCTTACCGGTTACCTGGAGTATATAATCCACGAGGTGAATACAGAAACCGGTGCCGGTTTGAAGATATTGACACCCAGGGAAGAGGAGAGACGGGGTTGCCAGATATCACTGGTGGTGCCTGGGGTAGGCAAATCGGTATTTGAGAAAATCAGCAAGGAGGGTGTTATTGCCGACTGGCGCGAACCGGATGTGATCCGTATGGCCCCGGTACCCCTCTATAATTCATTCAAAGACATTTACGATTTCGGGCAAATCCTGAAAAAAGCTTTAGCATGAGTACAAAGAAAATAAGCATCAGTGGAGCCGGTTTGGTAGGTTCGCTACTCGCCATTTATTTCGGGAAAAAGGGCCATGAGGTTTCCGTTTACGAAAGGCGCCCTGATATGCGTAAGACCACTATTGACGGTGGGCGTTCCATCAACCTGGCACTCAGCAACCGTGGCTGGAAGGCACTGGAAGCGGTTGGTGCCGGTGAAAATATCCGGAAAATGGCCATACCCATGTATCGGAGGGTGATGCACGACCGGGAAGGTAAGCTCACTTTTCAACCTTATGGTAAAGATGGCGAAGCCATCTATTCGGTTTCCAGGGGTGGCCTCAACGCCCGGCTAATGGAGCTGGCTGAAGAAGCTGGTAATGTTCATTTTCATTTTGATGAAAAATGTACGGAAGTCGATCTCGACAAGGGTGAGGTTACCTTCGAAAACTACCTTTCCGGTGAAGAGAGTAAGGTGCAGGCCGATATGATCTTCGGGGCCGATGGTGCCTTTAGTGCGGTAAGGGCCGTAATGCAAAAAACCGATCGCTTTAATTACTCGCAGGAGTTTATTGAGCATGGCTATAAAGAATTATCCATACCTCCAGGCCCGGAAGGAAAACATCAGTTGGAAAGAGAAGCACTCCACATTTGGCCAAGGGGCAATTATATGTTGATTGCTCTCCCTAATCCGGATGGTAGCTTTACCTGTACTCTTTTCTTTCCTTTTGAAGGAAACCCCAGTTTTGCCATGCTGGATACTACCGAAAAAGCACGGGAATTTTTCCAGCAGGAGTTTGGGGACGCCCTTGACCTGATGCCACACTTTGATGAAGAGTGGAAGGAAAACCCAACTTCTTCGTTGGTCATTATCCGTTGCTACCCCTGGGTGAGCGACTCCAAAAAGGTAACTCTGATTGGCGATGCTTCACACGCCATTGTTCCTTTTTACGGTCAGGGTATGAACAGCGGTTTTGAAGATTGTACCGTGTTGAATGACCTGATGGTGCAATATGGTGACGATTGGGACACCATTCTTCAAAAGTTCCAGGAAAGCCGTAAACCGGATGCCGATGCCATTGCCGACCTAGCTATGCGCAATTTTGTGGAAATGCGTGACCTTACCGGTGATCCCCGGTTTTTACTGCAGAAGAAGGTTGAAAAACACTTTCACGAAAAGCATCCTGAGTTGTGGACACCACTTTATTCCATGGTAACCTTTTCGCATATCCGTTATTCGGTAGCCCTGGCAGAAGGTAAAAAGCAGGACGCCATAATGGATAAGGTGATGGCTTTACCCGGTATCGAGGATAAATGGGATAGCCCGGAAGTGGAACAACTCATACTTGAGCTCCTTCAAAAATAGCCTACAATTTCACTACTTTTTCCTCCTTTAATATGCGCCCCTGCGCATTGAATATAATGAGATAATACACCCCACTTCGCAAGTGCCGGGTATGAAAAGTAAAACGGTTGTTGCCTTCGCGGGCAGCTTCCTTTACCAGGAATTGCTCATCCACACCACTTCCGCTGATTGATATCAGTTGGAAGGTGAGCATTTCGGGAGCATCCAGTTCAAACTCTATGGTATAATTGTCAAAAGTGGGGTTAGGCAATATGCGTACTTCCGTAAATGGTGGTAAGGAATCCAGAGGGTTTACAGTGGTGTCTATGGGGTTGTTGGTGGTATCAATTGGTTTAGGCTTAATGGGGTCCAGGTTGTAATCCGGGCTGCGAAGTTTAGCCATTACCGTACGCGGCCCATTACCTGCTGTGGAGCTGTAGGCCGACATCCAAACCACTCCCGTTTCACCGTAGGCAGGTTGTGCCCCGATGTAGTCGCCCCAGCGTTCGTAGCCAGGGTCGCCAGAGGGCCTTAATACATCTACAAAACCATCTCCCGTATCTACAACGGTTAAAGCGGAGTAGGACGAATCATTAGAAAAGAATACGCAGGAAGAGCCGGAATTGAAGTTCGGCCCCGTGTGGTTAAAACTGATAATGCCCTCATTTTCCAATTCGGATTTACCCGTATAGCAAATGCTGGGATATCCAAAATCGAGGCTATCCATTTCCATAATCTTAAAGTAAATAGGATCGGTATTGGGTTTGTTGAGATCGATCATGGCATGGTAAAAACCACTAAAGCCCTGGCTGGTAACGGTATTGCCCACAAACTGTATAATATCGTTCTGGTAAAAGCCCCCTTGTATGCGGCTGTCGTTACAGTCAAAGCGGTTGTTATTGCGCTGCCGCGCATCCGGTGGAAGACCGTACGGAGTTTCCGATTGGTAAATACTGAGCTCAAGGTCGGGAGGAGTAGCCGCACTGCTGCTATCCGTTATTTTCACTAAAAAAATACTATCGTTTGTCAGCGAGAGATTTCGGTTGGATATAAAATAGGCCGGTGCATCGTACGGATTATTACCTCCCATCATACCGGTAAAATTGAAAAGAGCCCGGCCACCAACCTTAATATCGCTGTAATAAAACTTGCGTAATACGGGCAAACTGTCGTAACCGTCCTGTTTATTAACCTGGCGTATGGTGGATTCCACGTAACCACTGTTGTTGCTGGAGCCGTTGAAAAAGGTATTCATGGTAATGAAAAGATCCTGTCCGGTTACCATAATTTGCGGGTAGTCGCTCCAGGTATCATTATTCAATGGGTTACCGTTGAGGGCATAAATGTAAAATCCGTCTGAAGGGTCGGCCGTTTTGCTGAAGGCTACGATAATCTTGCTTTTTTGGTAAATGGTAGCGTTGAGGAATACCACTATAAAACGATCGCTGTGCGGATCGTAAACCACACGGGGGTCGTATTTAATTTCAAAAACCCGCAAGCCTTCGCTAATGGTAAACACGTTCAGGGGTGTTTCAAAAAGCAAGCTGTCCTTATTGAGATCATACGCCAGTATAGAGGTGTTAATTACGGAAATGATTTGGTTATTGCCGTTGATGGCAAAGGAATTGTCGTTGGGCACGCTGCCGTTAAAAGCATTGCCTTCGAATACCGAAAGCACTTCAGGAGAGTCGTAACTCCCAAAGCTCACTTTCGATTTTTTATCTTTGGAAAGAACTGGCTTTATGCGCGCTTTCAGCTCCCTCAATTTTTGGTCACTAACTTCGGTGCCGGGTTTGGGAGCCTCGCTGGAGTGCAGCACGGGTCCGAACTTTTGTTGAATTTGGTTGGGCACAAAGTCACCGATCAATTCGGCATCATTAAGCGTATGACGCTTATAGGTAAAATCCTGCCCCACAGCGCTACAGACCAGTGCAAACAAAAAGGTAAGGGATAGTAATTGCTTCATGTTCGTAATTTTCGTGCTTTCACAAATATCGTAATTATACTAAAGCCTGAATCAGGGAGTTAAACGATATAGCTTTTTAAAGGTTATTTTATAGTTTTATAGCTTACCCCAGTACGCCTTGAAAAAACCATATACTTTTTCTTTTCGATTACTTATAGTGCTGATTTTCATTGGGATTTCATCTCAAATGAAAGCGCAATTCTTCTATGGCCTACAGCAGGAATACGGTAAAAACAGAGTTCAATATAACGACTTCGACTGGGTTTTTTACCGGCTGGATCGATATGACGTTTACTTCTACCGTGGTAACGAAGAACTGGCGGCCCAGGTGGCCCGCCTCACTGAAAAACACCTGGTAAGGGTAGAAAATTTCCTGGATGCGCCCCTGGATGAGCGGGTGCAGATACTGGTGTTCAATAACCTTTCCGATCTCAAGCAAAGTAATGTAAACTCTAATGATGATGAAGACTACAATACGGCAGGGGTTACCCGTATTTCGGGCCGCAGGCTGTTTTTGTATTTCAACGGTAATTATGAAGAACTGGAAGATAACCTGCGCTCCGGTTTAACGGAGGTTGTGCTTAGCAATCTGGTGTATGGCAGCTTTACCGAGTCCATAAAAAATTCGGCTTTATTAAATCTCCCCGAGTGGTATGTTGAAGGATTGATCAGTTATATGGGTGATCGCTGGAATTCGAAAGTGGACACCCGCGTAAGAGACGGTTTCCTGAGTGGCCGCTACAAGCGAATCAACGCTTTGATGGGTGAAGAAGCTCGTTACGCAGGTCATTCCATGTGGTATTACATCGGACAAACCTACGGGCAAAAGGTGATTAAGAACATCGTATATATGGCCATTATCAACCGCAACATCGAGAGCGGTTTTAATTACATACTGGGTAAGGACTTGGATGCTATTACGGATGGTTGGAGAAACTACTATAAAAACCTGTATAAGGAGGCTGCGGAAGAGGACGATCTTCAAGGTAAACCACTATTGAAAGCCCCAAAAAATCGCGTGTTCGTAAGGATGTCGGCCAGTGAAAATGGCCGTTACCTGGCCTACGTTTGTCAAAAATTCGGGGAGTACAAGGTTTACATTTATGACCGTGAAAGGGATAAAAAGAAGCGTATTTTAAAGGGGGGCTACAAAATTGCTCAGAATACAGATTATTCCTTTCCCTTGATGGCCTGGCACCCCAACAATAATATCCTGGCCATGATTACGGAAGAGAAGGGTTTTATCTTCCTGAACTTTTACAACCTGGAGGAAGGTAAACTGGAGAAGAAGAATTTTTACAAGTTCGATAAAGTACTGTCCTTTCAATATTCCAGGGACGGGCAGCGCTTTCTGCTTTCGGCCGTTAAGGATGGGCAGTCGGATATATTCCTGTACACTATCCTTAATACCAAGGTTGAGCAACTCACCAACGACTCCTACGATGACCTCAATCCTGCCTTTTTCGATAATGATAAGAGGGTGGCTTTTACCTCTAACCGGATCACGGATACGCTTAAACAGGGTGAGGAGTCTTTCGCCTTTCCGCAGGAAACCTTCGATATTTTTGCGATGGAGGCCCGTGAGCCGGAAGATACCAGCGTGATATGGAGAATGACCAATAGCATGGGAATTGATGAAGGTAATTTGGCGGAATACGCTCCCGGTTTCCTGGCCTTTACCAGCAATGCCTCCGGTACCTTGAACCGTCACCTTATTAAAATAGATAGTGCTATCGCTTATGTAGATACTACTACCCATTATGAGTATTCCTTTGAAGAGTACAAAATAACCAGCCGTAACCGCAATATACTGGGCCATGAGTTTGTGCCTGAAACAGGTTATACCTATGACCGGATACTCAGGAATAACCGTTACCAGATTTATGAGACACCTTATAAAAGTCCCGCAGAACTTAGTTTGGTGCCTCTGAAGAGTGCCGTATTGCCGGTGGAAGAAACGGAGCAGAAAGATCAGGCGGATCAGTTTCAGATACTTTCGGAGTCGCAAACACCGCTTTATTATCCCGGGGTGGACCCCGATGAATTTGAGATTAATATCGAAGATTACGAGTTTGACGATGCCGGGGAAGAGCGGCCCAGCCGCAAGGAAAAGCTAACGCCCAGGAAGATAAACATACTCCCCAAACCGGAGGTGATTACCACGGTTGCAGAAGAGGAGAAAGAAGAGTTGGAAATACCTCCGCAGCGGAATTACTTCCTTTCCTTTTACGAGGACGATATGAGCGTTGGCTTCGACAATGTTTTTTCCAATCCTCAATACCAAAGGTTTACAGGCTTTGTAACGCCCGACCTTTTAAACTTTGGGTTTAATGCCAATATCAAGGTTGGAGTTACGGACCTTATGCACGACTACAGTATAATAGGCGCGGTACGTACCACTTTCCAACCGCTTAACGGTACCTCTATTGTTCCAAACGCTGAATTTTATGTGGCCTTACTCGACTATAAAAACCGTTGGGATAAGGAGTATATATTTTCCCGTAGAAGCCAGTTGCTGGTGCAGGGTTTCAACAGTTACGAACGGATTATTACCCACGAAGTATTTCCGAAAATAATTTACCCCTTTAACCCGGTGTCGTCCATGCGGGGAGGTATCGGTTACCGCATAGACAAATCGATAAGCCTGAGCCGCGAGCCTTTTTCATTGAATAACGAAGACGTTTACCGCGACTACCTGATAGCGCGCCTGGCCTACGTTTACGACAATACCCGGAAACTGGGTCTTAACCTTTACAGTGGCCTCCGCTACAAGATTTTTACCGAGTATTACCGCAGCCTGAAAGTTAGCCCCACCGGCTTACATACGGCTGGTATTGATGCCCGGCATTATACCGTTATTCACCGTAACCTGATATGGGCCAATCGCTTTGCTTCCGGTGTTTCCTTCGGTCCTGAAAAGCTCATTTACATTATGGGAGGGGTGGACAACTCTTTCTCCAACCGTTTTGAACCCAATACTCCTTTTGCCCAGGATGCCAATTATATTTTTCAAACCCTGGTTACCAACATGAGGGGGTCGTTCCAGAATATCCGGAACGGTGATAAGTTCGCGGTAATCAATAGCGAAATACGTTGGCCCTTCCTGAGCTACTTCTTTAAACGCCCTATCCGCAGCGATTTCTTCAAAAACCTGCAATTGATAGCTTTTGGTGACGTGGGTACCGCCTGGAACGGACTTACTCCTTATTCGGAGGAAAATGTGATCAACAGCAGAACCATTCCCTTTGGTAACGGCAGCATAGTGCTGGATAGCCAGAAAGAACCGATTGTAGCCGGTGTGGGAGGCGGTTTACGTACGCGCCTGTTCGGGTACTTCCTGCGTTTCGACCTCGCCTGGGGTATTGAGGACGGACTGGTTAAACCGAGCGTTTTTTACTTTTCGCTGGGGACGGATTTTTAAGCGCTTCTTTCAAAACACTTTTACGCCCCACCGTACGCGTAATAACATCCTGCTCCAGCTTCCAGCCGCGGGCCGGTGAATACTTACGCGCATAATAGATAATCTGCAAGTGCAATTTATTCCAAAGTTCCCTCGGAAAAAGCCTTTTAGCATCCCGTTCGGTTTGTACCACTGATTTACCATTGCTCAGGCCCCAGCGGTACAGTAAACGGTGAATATGCGTATCCACCGGAAAGGAAGGGTAATCAAAAGCCTGGCTCATTACTACCGAAGCGGTTTTATGGCCTACGGCCGGTAGGGCTTCCAGCTCCTCAAAACTATCAGGCACCTGCCCTTGGTGCTTCTCAATAATAATTTCTGAGAGGTGCTTTATACCCTTCGATTTCATTGGAGTTAAACCACAGGGCCGGATAATGGCAGCAATGTCCTCCACACTCAGGCGGGCCATGTCATACGGATTATCAGCTACGTTAAAAAGGGCAGGGGTTATATTATTCACCCTTTCATCCGTGCATTGAGCCGAAAGCACAACGGCTACCAACAAGGTATAAGCGTCTTTATGATTTAAGGGGATGGGTACCTCGGGAAATAACTCTTCCAGTGTTTGAATGATATACTCTACTTTTTCCGCTTTGGTCATTTTATTTGGGGCGTGGGTAGGGAACAAATCTAAAACAAATAGACTGGGTTCATTTTTTTCATGAACCTCGTAACTCCTCTTAACGTTAGAAGCAACACAATTTCGAACATATGACACATTTAAAAGAAGGAGATAAAGCTCCTGATTTCACATCTACCGACCAAAGTGGTAAGCAGGTTTCACTTTCTGATTTCAAAGGCAAAAAGGTGGTATTATACTTTTATCCCAAGGATGATACACCGGGTTGCACCAAGGAGGCCTGTAATTTCAGGGATAATTATAAGCAGCTCCAGGATGAGGGCTTTGAGGTATTAGGCGTAAGTGCTGATACCGAGAAAAAGCACCAGAAGTTTGTGGAGAAGTATGACCTGCCTTTTACGCTTTTGGCCGATACCGATAAGGAAGTGATCAACGCTTATGGGGTATGGGGAAAGAAGAAGTTTATGGGCCGTGAGTACGATGGTATTCACCGCGAAACCTTTGTGATTGACGAAAACGGTAAAATTGAAAAGGTATTTACCAAGGTAAAAACCAAGGAAGCTACCGAGCAAATTCTGGCTGCCTATGCCTAATCGCGAATATTCAGTTTTTCCTTTAATTCAGGATTCAGGAAAAGGTAGGAAAAGACTTTTAGTTGCCTTTCATTGAACATTTTCAGGCCATTTATTACCAAGGGAATAAAGAGTTCGGAATGTACGTCCCGTATTCCGAAAGTCTGGCGATTTTCTTCCCATAATATCACACCTTCCTGGTCGGCATCATCGGGATCAACTTTATATTTCACGATGTCCCATTCGTAAATGGTGCGTCCGTTTTTATCGCGCAGGCCAGTCCATTCATCAATCTCCTCATAGCTGAGTTTACGGCCGTTCCACCAAAATGAGTCCCTGGAATACAGGATCATATCATTGGAGACCTTGCGCATATAGCCCATGATTTTTTCGCCTTTGCGGAGGCGGTAACGAGTTTCCTGGAATTCACCCATAGTATAAATTAAACCTTGGGTTGAGGCAGAAGTTTACGGTTATTGCTTTTGAAAACGCTCCACACCTTCTTCCAACCAATCAATGTAGAACTCGATATCGGGATCATAAGCCGTGGAGCCGTTTAACGGTTCCATGTTATCGTGACCCAGGAAAATGTATTGGGGTTGGGAATTGTTTTGAAAATGTTTGATCTGGAATTCACTCCAAAGGTTTCCTACGGTACGAATCTTTTTACCGGTAACAGGTGAAACGTATTGCTCGTCTTTCGGAAGCTTTTCGCGCTCGTCCACATAGAGTGAAATCAGCACCACATCATTTCGGAGAATCTCTAAAACACGGGGATCGCTCCAAACCTGTTCTTCCATTTTACGGCAATTCACACAAGCCCATCCGGTAAAGTCCAGCATTACCGGTTTATTCACCTCTTTGGCGTAAGCCATACCAGTTTCAAAATCGTGAAAGCAGTTAAGGCGATGCGGGCAATGTTCGGGATCAGCACCATCCGGTATTTCTCCAGCAACGGTTGTGCTTCCGCCTCCGCCAAACCCCCCAGGTGCTTCCGCATAAAAAGAAGGAGGTGGAAAACCACTGATCAACTTGAGGGGTGCACCCCACATTCCCGGGATAAGATAAATCACAAAACACAGGCTGAATATGGCCAGCATCAGACGGAAAACCGGTATTTTTTCAATAGGACTATCATGGGGCATCCGGAAAAAACCGAGTAAATAAAGGGTCATCAGCAGGAAAATACCGATCCAGATGGCGATGAATTGCTCCCTGGGTAATAGCCCGGCTTCCCAAACCAAGTCGGCATTGCTTAAAAATTTAAAGGCAAAAGCCAGTTCTACAAAACCCAGAACCACCTTTACGGAATTGAGCCATCCACCACTTTTTGGGAGTGAATTCAACCAACCCGGGAAAGCAGCGAATAAGGCAAAGGGCAAGGCCAAAGCCAATGAAAAACCGAACATCCCGATCAAAGGGCCTTGCACTCCTCCACTGGCGGCTTCAAAAAGCAAGGTGCCAATAATAGGACCGGTACATGAAAAGGATACCAGGGCCAGGGTAAACGCCATAAAAAAGATACCGATGATACCGCCCTTATCGGAGGCACGGTCGGTACGGCTAATCCAGGAAGAGGGAAGGGTAATTTCAAAAGCTCCAAAAAAGCTGATGGCAAAAACTACCAGCAGTAAGAAGAAGGCGATGTTCACATAAGGGTTGGTGGAAAAGGCATTCATGGCATCGGCCCCGAAGATGGCGGTAACGAGATAAGCCAGGCCGGTATAAAGAACAATGATGGAAACTCCGTAAATGATGGCATTGGAAATTCCCTGGGCCCGTGTTTTACTCTTTTTGGTAAAGAAGCTTACCGTTAAAGGGATCATGGGGAAAACACAGGGAGTAAGCAAGGCCGCAAGGCCACCCAGGAAACTTAAAATAAAAATACCGAGAAGGGAGCGATTCCCCTGTTTACCGGAAGGCGATTGAATGGCCACTTCTTCACCTTCAGAATCGTCATCACTAGTGTCGGCCGGTGTGTCCGTATTGGCGTAATCTATTTCCAGCGACTCTTTGGAAACCGGGTTTTTAGCCCCGCTCACTTTGAATTCCATATCAATGTAATCAGGAGGCAGGCAACCTTCATCATTACAGGTCATGTAAGTGAGCTCCCCTTTTACCTTAAAATCTTCAGAAGAATGGATCAGTATTTTTTGACGCAGGGTAACCGTTCCTTCATGGTAACGCAAAAGCTCCTGGAAACTTTTATCGAACTCCTCAACGGGTTCCGGTTCCATCACATCACCATTAAAGGTAAAGGCTTCAGACTTTTCCCAGATTATAGACGTGGGAATTACGGATGAATTGGTATCTAGATCATAGGAATAAATATGCCAGCCCTCATCCATAGTGGCTTTCATCAAAAGCTCAGCTTCAGTATCGGAAATACGATTTACGGAAAAAGACCAATCTGCCGGATCTAATATTTGGGCCGACATTGAGGAACCCAGAAGTAGTAGTAAAGCGGTAAGCGTTTGAAGTAATCGCATAGAATTCAATTCAAAAGATCAGCAAAGTAAACAGTTTTTGTCATATCGGTCACTTTATAACGATTGTCTATCCGGTAACCTATAACCCATACTATGTCATCACCCGAGCAAAGCAACCAAACTTCATCCTTTTCAAAGCGGCTCAGCTTAAGGTCGGTAAAAAAGTCACTCAGCTTTTTAAAGCTTTGCATGCCCAGGGGCTGAAAGCGATCGCCCTCTTTCCAATGGCGCAAGCTAAGCGGAAATTTTAATCGATCGTAGTCCAAAGCTGCCTGAAGGGGAGAGGCGGATATTTCAAAACCCTCAACGGGTGCCAGCGAGCATTGCATGCTAAAAGGGTGCTCCAGCCGAACCTGATCCTTTTCAATGGTGTACCCGCTTTGTGATTCGCGCTTCCGGTCTTTGAGAATCAAAAAATCACGGTCTTTGAGTAAAACCTGTTGATCGGTAAAAAATACCGCTCCACTTTCCCGGTCTAGGGCTCTGTAGATGGCATCGAGATCAAAGGAACCCTGGCCACGAAGCCAAGCGTGCAGTACGGTTTTTATATAGGCCTTATCCAATCCTTTAAGGTTGAATTTCTGGATACCATCCCCCTGGCGCAACCGCTTACCCAGTTCCTTTTCTATGGCGTAGTGAAAAAAAGCCAGGTCACTTTTAAGGTTGCTGTGTGTGCTTTGCCAGGCTTGTTCAAAACCGGGGATCGCCTCTTTTAAAGCGGGTATTACCGTATGCCGGATAGCATTTCGCTGGTAATGCTTACTAGCGTTCGAACTGTCCTCATGCCACTCAACATGCTCAGCTACGGCCCATTCCTGGATGGCTTTCCGGCTCAGTTCATGCATAGGCCTTACTATTTTTTGCTGGCTATCATAGGCCTTAATGCCTTGTAACCCATTGATGCCGGTACCACGGCCGATATTGATCAGCAGGGTTTCCAGGCTATCGTCTGCATGATGAGCGGTAAGCAGCCAGGTATATTTATGCTGCAGCATCAGCTCTTTAAAATAATTATAGCGCAGTTCACGCGCGGCCATTTGGGTAGAAATGCCTTCAGCTCGTGCATATTCCGCGGTATCAAAACTTTGGGTATGCAACGGCCTTCCCAGCTCGCGGCATTGTTTTTCCACAAAAGCCTGGTCACCGTCCGATTCATCCCCGCGAAGCTTGAAATTACAATGAACTACGGAAACGCGGAACCCAAGGCGGTTAAGGATGTGTAATAAAACCATGGAGTCCAAACCTCCGCTACAGGCCAATAGCAAATTCGCATCCCTTTTTATAGAATGGGTTTCCAAAAAGCGTTCTACCTGTTCGGGTGCCTGCATACCCCAAAAATAAAAAGGCTATTCGGTATTTTCCTCCGAAAGCACCTTTAATAGCTTTTGCGCTTTCAGGAGGCATTCCTCGTACTCTTTTTCGGCTTCGCAATGGATGGTAATAGCACTGCCCACCCGTGCCGAAAGGTACTGGGTGCGTGCGTTGTAAAGGATAGTGCGTATCACCACGTTAAAATCAAAATCACCGTCAGGGTCAAAATAACCAATGGAACCGGAGTAAAGAGAGCGTGCAAAATTTTCATGCTCATCAATTATTTCCATCGCTTTGATTTTAGGGGCTCCCGTCATGCTGCCCATAGGGAAAGCGTATCGAATAGCTTGTACCGGATGGTATTTTTCGTCCAGTTGACTGCTTACGGTTGATATCATTTGGTGCACGGCCGGGTAGGTATAAATGCCGAAAAGCTCATTCACCTTTACGCTACCCCGGGCTGCGGTACGGCTCAGGTCATTACGCACCAGGTCCACAATCATTACGTTTTCCGCCCTTTCCTTTTCGCTCAATAAAAGGTTGTTTTTCCACTCTTTATCCTGTGCAGGGTCGGCAGAACGGGCTGCGGTACCTTTAATGGGCTGACTAATAAGTTGAGAACCCCTTTTGCATAAAAACCGCTCGGGGCTGGAACTCATTGCGTATTGATTTTTCCAACGGTAAAAGGCTGAAAAAGGAGCGGGGGAAGAGCGACTGAGCTTTTGGAAGGCAGCGACCGGAGCGATAGGGGCCTGGCCTTCGAATTCCATGCAATAATTTACCTCGTAAATATTCCCGAACTGGAGGTGTTCCTTCAGGCTTTGGATGGCTTTTAAATATTGAGCCCTGGAGGTTCGTGCCTTTAATTCTGAAGCCACGCTTTGCTGAGCAGAGTGCGGGCTATGGGTTTGCAGCCATTGCTCAAAGTCTTTGGACGAGTGTAAATCCTCCGATGAAACATAAAGGTTATGCTCTTTTTCGTAGATAACTACTTGTGGTTCCCAAAAAGAAAGCAGTGGAAAATCAAAGCGATCGGGATTGGAGGAGTGTAATTTTTCCAGTTGATTTTTGAGGTCATAGTTGAAATGGCCGAAGAGCCATCGCTTTCCTTTTTCACAAAATTGCTGCAGGGCCTCAAAAGAATTTTCAGAGGGTGCGATTACTTCCTTTGCTCCTAAGGCCGCCAGCCATTGGTATTTGCCATACCGGTCTTCAAAATGATTGGAGTCGAGCAGGGCAAAAAACTCATAATTACCGGAAAGTTGGAGCAGGGAGTTTTTAAGTCCGGGATACTCTTTAAGGGGTAGTTGAAGCAGCACCTGCTACTGGTTCTTTTTCTTTTGGATGTAGTTCAAAACCCGCTTTATGGAATCTGTACTTATGGGTTTACTCACATAATCATCCATGCCTTCGCCCAGGAATTTTTCACGATCACCTTCCATGGCATTGGCCGTCATGGCCACAATGGTGGGGCGTTTACGTCCCAGCTTTTTAATGATGGCATGCGTAGCTTCCACACCGTCCATTTCCGGCATCTGAACGTCCATAAATACTACATCATAATTTTGCCGGGTAACCGCTTCAACGGCTTCCAGGCCATTGGCTACCACGTCCATGGAATAACCCATATTCTTCATGGTGAGTACCGCCAGCTTTTGGTTTACCAGGTTATCTTCTGCTAGCAAAATACTAAGAGGCCTTTCTTCTGCCATTTCTTCTTTTTCTTTTTTGAGCATACGCTCCTCCTTTTCAGGTGATTCCTCCTTAAACACCACTGGTGCTAAAATCCTTAATATCGACTTAAGAAGCAAACTGTGCTTAAAAGGCTTCATATAATAAGCCGAAAAAAGCCGGTTTTTCTGGGCATCGGTTATATCGGGGTAAGCCGAGCTCAATAGAATTACCGGAAGCTCCTCCCCGCTGAATTTCTTGCGGATTTTACGGGTGAGCTGTATGCCGTCCATTTCCGGCATTTCGTAGTCCATTATAATGAGGTCAGAATTCCCTTCCAGTGCTTTTTCGAGGCCGGTGTGAGAGTTGTTTACCGGTTCGGCCACCATGCCCCATTTTTCAAATTGCCGCTTTAGTATTTTGAGGTTGGTTTCGGAATCATCTATAATGAGCACCTTTTTACCCTCCAGTTTGCGCAGGCCATCCTCTTCAACACTGCGGCTTTTTTCCTCTTTAATTACCTTTTTGCGAATGGTAAACTGGAAGTTGGAGCCCTGTCCGGGTGTACTATCAATCCAGATGTCGCCTCCCATGAGGTTCACCAGCTTTTTACAGATGGCCAAGCCCAGGCCGGTGCCACCGTATTTGCGGGTAGTGCTGGAGTCTGCCTGCGTGAAGGCGGTAAACAGGGTCTCAATTTTTTCCTGGCTGATACCAATACCGGTGTCGCGAACCGAGAAATACACTTCTACTTCATCTTCATTACGACTTTGCAGGTCAACCCGAATGACCACTTCACCGGTATCGGTAAACTTAATGGCGTTGCCGATGAGGTTGATCAACACTTGTCGTAAACGGGTAATGTCGCCCGAAACAATGTCCGGAACGGAGGGATCAATGAAATAAAGCAGGTCGATACCCTTTTCCGATACTTTAGCGGAAAGTAACTCCACCGCTTCTTCCACACATTGCGATATCTCAAATGGAAATTCTTCCAATGACATATTGCCTGCCTCTATCTTGCTGAAATCCAGTATGTCGTTAATGACCGTGAGCAGTGCATCACCACTTAACCGAATGGTATTTACGTAGTCCAGTTGTTCTTCGGAAAGGTGAGTTTGTAGCAACAGGCTGGTCATACCGATTACCCCGTTCATAGGGGTGCGTATCTCGTGGCTCATGGTAGCCAGGAAATCACTTTTGGCCTTGGCTGCCTCTTCAGCGGCATCCCTGGCCCCAATAAGTTTTTTGGAAGTGGCTGCCCTTTCCAACTCCGACCCCAACCACTGCGCCATCAGGTTGAGCATATCCTTATCACTCTCGGTAAAAGGTGTGTGTTTGGGCTTAGTGCCACTAAAATGGAGGGTGCCGTAAAGGGCATCGTTCAGGTAAACCGCGGCACCTATGTAGGATTGGTGTTGTAACTTTTCATAAGCCATGAAATCGCAGCGATCGGTTTTACTGACGTCTTCTATGGCTATAGTTTCATTTTGAGATACTACAGCTGCGCAGTAAGTATCTTTAAGCTGTAATTTTTCTCCGCGATTGAAAAAGCCTTCTCCGGGTACAACTTCTTCAACTTTATAAGTGCCCTCATTCCGGTTGATACACGCAAAAATGGCGAGGTCCATTTTAAAACGCTCCGCGCCCAACTCCAGGATTTTCTCAATTTTTTCGTTGAGCTTTAGGTTGGTGTCGGAAGAAATAAGGTGAAGGTTACGAACCGCCTTTTCGTTGCGGATGAGCATTTTTTCAGCCCTTCTTTTTTCAGTAACATCGTTAATAGTCCATACTACACCATTGTCAAAGTCAAAACCACCTACATCGATAATCCTCCGGGCACCACTCTTGGTAAAGATGGTAAAGAGGAAGTTCTCTATATGTCCACTTTGGAGCATACTTTGGTACAACTCCATAATTTGCGGAACTTCTTCACTTGGGTAGAGGGTTTCGAACCACTCTTTCACTGTTTTGATCTCATCGGCCGAGTATCCAATAATCTCAGACATTTTTTTGTTGAGATACAAGTGATCATCCTGCACCAGAACGGCACCAACCGGAAGGTTCTCGATCACGTTACGCATACGTTTTTCGCTTACCTCCAGTCGCTCTTTGATCTCCTCCAATTCCTTCACATATTGGCTGAGCTCCTCTTCGCGGGCGGTAAGCTCCTCCTCACGTACGGTTAACTCTTCATTCAGCTCTTGCTCAGATTCATACATCCGCTGTAGCTGCAATTCATTCTCCTTACGCCTGGTAATTTCAGTTATGGTACCAATCATTCGTACCGGCTTGGTGCTATCTTTAAAGCCACTTATACGGCCCTGCAGGCGCAACCAGAACTCGGAACCGTCTTTACGTGTACCTTTATAATCAAACCCGGCCGAAGTAGAAGTAGAGGGGTCTTTGGCATCGGAAATATAATTTTCAAAAACACTGCGGAAGTCCGGGTGGATGTGTTTTTGCCAAAACTGGAAATCTTGTTTTTCCTCTGCAGGGTGATCGTAACCGTGTAGCTTCATAAAGGTGTCATTTAAAAACACCTGGTTGGTTTCCAAATTCCAATCCCATAAACCCTGGTGGGCGTTCTCAAGGGCCATGCTGAGGCGAGTGCTGTAGATACTAATTTCTTCCTGGGCTTTTACCTGCTCGGTAATATTCTTAATAAACCCTGCCGCACCCATTACCCTTTCATGGTTACTGTCATAGATAGGGTTTATAGACACTTCCAGCACTTCATCGTTGCGGTACACGGTAAATTGGCACTTTTCGCCCGCAAAGGCCTTGTCGTAGTAAGCGTACCACGAATTGAAACTGGTATGATCAAAGGATTTTAAAATATTGGTATTTCCCTCAATGGGCTCAATGCCGGTAAACTCTTTAAATGTCCGGGAAAAGTTTTGGTTACCCTTAACAAGAATACCCTCCCGGTTAATGGACCATATTTCCAGGTCGCTGTAATTCATTATGGCATCCAGGTTAGACTTGCCCTCCTCGATAAATGAGTTGGCCAGGTTAAGCTGCTCTACGGTTTGTGTAAGCTCCTCTTCGCGAACGGCCAGTTCCTGGTTCAATTCCTGTTGTTCTTCCAGGGCTGCCTGGCGGATAGCCTCATTTTGTTTGTAACTTCTAATCGAAGGAAAAGCCAGTAAAAGGGTAAAAGAAATGTAAATGGCAATGGCACCAATCAGCAAGAACAGGTATATTCTTTCCCGCTCCTGGAATTTGGCTTTATTCTCAGCTTCGTAAAGCCGAACATTCTCTTCCAGCAGGCTCAGAAGCAAAGGCTCTATCTCCAAAATATTGTTGGCGTAATTAAAAGCCCGCAATGAGTCTATTTCACCGGTACAAAATTCATGGAGTTTACGGGCATCCTGTGCCATCTTCCGGAAGTGGAAGTTGATCTTTTGGCGGTTGGCGGTTAATATCTCATTAAAGGGATCGGTAAGCGGACGGGAAAGTTCTCCCTCGGAAAGCCGGTGGAACTGTTCTTCAAAAAGTTGTATATCCCCGGTTATGGTTTGGCAATCTTTGGCAGCTGAAACAGCGGGATCATTAAAGGCAATGGAAAGAGCCGACTTAGAGATTTTCTGCGTGAGCATGCGCTGGCGGCCGGCAATATTAATGCGCTGAGCATCAAATTGCTGCTTCTCTTCCATGTGGCCCACAAAGAAGTAAACCCCGAAGGCAATGCTTACGGTTATGCCCAGGTAAAGAAAAAAAAGTACACTTAGGTTTTTAACGTTCAAAATAAGCCCGGCCCGATCAGAAGGTTAGCAAACTCACACTGCGCTCATCAGGTTCCGAAGATAGTATATTTCTTAATTTTAAACGTGAAGAGCACGATTAGCGGTGGCGGCCAAAGCTGCTTCTTTGGTGGCTTCGCTATAAGTGGGGTGGGCGTGGCTAATCCTTGCAATATCTTCGGCTGAAGCCCTGAACTCCATGGCTACCACGGCTTCAGCAATAAGATCAGCCGCACGAGCCGCAATTATATGTACACCCAGTATTTCATCGGTTTCCTTGTGGGAGAGTATTTTCACCAGACCTTCAATGTCCATACTGGCCCTTGAACGGCCCAGGGCACGCATAGGGAACTGTCCTGATTTATACTCCACTTTTTCCTCCTTAAGCTGCTCTTCGGTTTTGCCTACACTGGCCACTTCCGGCCAGGTGTACACCACACCGGGAATAAGGTTGTAATCAATATGTGGTTTTTCACCGGCAATCAATTCAGCCACCATTACACCTTCTTCTTCAGCCTTATGAGCCAGCATGGCTCCCCTTACTACATCGCCAATGGCGTAAATGTGGGATTGGCTGGTTTGTAAATGATCGTTTACTTCAACCTGGCCCTTATCGTTGCTTTTTACTCCGGCTTTGTCCAGGTTTAAACCATCGGTGTAAGGCCTTCTGCCTACTGAAACCAGGCAGTAGTCACCCTCAAAGCTTACTTCATTATCCTTTTTATCGGTAGCCTTAACGGTTATTTGATCATCCTTACGGGTAACTTCCGTTACCTTATGGCTGAGGTTGAACTTAACTCCCAGCTTTTTCATGGATTTCATAAGCTCTTTACCCATGGCTCCGTCAAAAGTGGGAATGACGCGATCGAGGTATTCCACCACGGTTACCTCTGCTCCCAGGCGAGCATAAACACTACCCAATTCCAAACCGATCACCCCACCACCGATTACAATCAGGTGTTTGGGAATTTCCTTAAGGGTAAGGGCCTCGGTGCTGCTGATGATACGCTCCTTGTCAAATTTTGCAAAAGGCAGTTCGGTAGGCTTGCTACCGGTGGCAATGATAATGTTCTTGGCTTCGATCTTCTCTTCCTTATCTCCCTTGATCAAAATAGTATGCTCATCCACAAACGATCCTACTCCCTGGTAAACCTCGATCTTATTTTTATCCATGAGGTATTTTACACCGTCACAGGTTTGATCCACCACCTTTTGCTTACGGTCGATCATCTGTTTAAAGTTTACCCCCAAATCCTTAAGCTCGATACCATGCTCCTCAAAGTTTTTATGGGCATTGTGATAATGCTCCGAAGAGTCCAGCAGGGCCTTGGAAGGAATACAGCCAACGTTCAGGCAGGTACCTCCTAAAGTGGGATATTTTTCAATAATGGCGGTTTTTAATCCTAATTGTGCGCAACGGATGGCGGCAACATATCCTCCGGGTCCTGAGCCGATTACGGCAACGTCAAACTTTGTCATGGGAAGTGTAAACTAAATTTTGGCCACAAAGGTACTAAAGGCCTCCAAGTGGGGGAGGTAAAAACCATTGAGTTTTCTGATTTTAGAATAGCAGCGTCAAATGCCGGGAGTATTTTAAGGAGTAGGCATTAAGTTCTACTTTTGCCGACTCTATGACAACACAAGAACAGATTAAGGATTTGACCGGGCGCCTGGAAGCGCTAAGGGGGTACCTTTGACATCGATCAGAAAAAAATACAGATAACCAACGAAGAGGAGAAAACCGCAGTCCCCGATTTTTGGAACAACCCTGAGGAAGCGGAAAAGGTGATGCGAAAAATTCGTGGTCTCAAATTTTGGGTAGAAACTTTTGAAGAAGCACACACCCAGGGTGAAGAGTTGGAATTGGCTTTGGAGTTTCACGAGATGGGTGAACTGAGCCTGGAAGAACTTGATGCGCAATACGCCAAAGTGCTCAAAATGGTGGAAGACCTGGAGTTTAGGAATATGCTCTCCGGTGAAGAGGATAAGTTGAGTGCGGTACTGCAGATTACGGCCGGTGCCGGTGGCACCGAGAGTTGTGATTGGGCCAGTATGCTCATGCGCATGTACCTCCGGTACGCTGAGCAGAATAACTATAAAGTCAGGGAAATTAACCACCAGGAAGGTGATGTGGCCGGTATTAAAACGGTTACCCTTGAAATAGAAGGAGAATATGCCTTCGGCTACCTGAAAAGTGAGAACGGGGTACACCGCCTGGTGCGGATTTCGCCCTTTGACAGCAATGCCAAAAGACACACATCCTTTGCTTCGGTTTATGTTTTTCCGTTGGTGGACGATAGCATCGAAATCGATGTTAACCCTTCCGATATTGAATGGGATACTTTCCGTTCGGGCGGTGCCGGTGGACAAAACGTGAACAAGGTAGAAACCGGTGTTCGCCTTAAACACAAGCCCTCCGGTATTATCATTGAAAACACCGAGTCGCGCTCTCAATTGCAAAATAAGGAGAAGGCCATCCAGCTATTGAAATCGCAGTTGTACGAGATTGAACTGGAAGCTAAAAACCAGAAGCGCGCTGAAATAGAGGCCGGTAAAAAGAAAATAGAATGGGGTTCGCAAATACGCAATTATGTGCTTCATCCTTATAAACTCATCAAAGACGTACGGACCGGAGAAGAGACCAGCAATGTAGATGAAGTACTGGATGGTTACCTCGATAACTTTATCAAGGCCTTTTTAATGCAACAGGGCCAGGGGCAGGAAACGGCAAATACTCAATAGCAGGCCGGTATTTTTCACAAAAGGCAATCTCTTACTCAATGAGGCAGGGAAAGGGCGGTGTTGGCTTTACTGCCTTAGGCTAATTCGCTAAATTTACGAATTGCTATAATGCGTTTTGAGTAAAACTTTATCCATTTGCTTTTTATCTCTTTCAATTTTGTGGGCAACTCAGGGTTTCGCCCAGAAACCAGCCTTTATTGAAAATAAAGGACAATGGGCTTATAATTTTGATTACAGCCTTCCTTTGGGTAAAAGTGAAATTTTCCTGGAAGGAGGGTGTGTTACTTTCAAGCTGGTGCGAAATACCCCGTTTACGCAACACGGTAAAGAGCCTGATTTTCATGGGAAGGACCCTGATTCCCTTTTGGAGTCGCACGCCTACCGGATGATTTTTATTGGAGCCAACACTGGCTTAAAGCCGCTGGCACAAAAAAAGCGCAGAGAGTATCTCAACTTTTTTATCGGTAACGATCCCAAGCGCTGGAAGGGACAGGTAGGGCTATACGAGAAGGTTGAATACCCGAACCTGTACCCGCGAACAGATGTGGTATATCACTTTTCGCAGGATGGAAACCTCAAGTACGACCTGGTGCTCAAACCAGGTGCTGACCCTGAAAAAATCAGAATAAAATATGAAGGACAGGAGGGTCTCAAGCTAGTGTACGGCAACCTGATGATTTACACCACCATTGAGAATGTTTTAGAGTCGGCACCTTATGCTTACCAGTGGAGGGATGGTAAGCAGTTGGAAATTCCCTGTAGTTACCGGTTGGAGGGTAACATCCTGAGCTTTGAACTTGGGGAATACGACCCCTCTGTGGAATTGATTATTGATCCCAAACTGGTATTCAGTACCTATACGGGTTCTACCTATGATAACTTTGGGTTTACCGCTACTTATGCTTCGGATGGTTCGGCCTATGGTGGGGGAGTGGTTTTTGGTTCGGCTGGAAATTATCCCACCAAACTGGCCTATCAAAGTACAAGTGCCAACGTGGGTGATGAAATGGATATTGCGATTACCAAATTCACCTCTGACGGGAAGGATATTATTTACAGCACCTACCTGGGTGGGGCTGATAATGAAATGCCCTACAGCTTGCTGGAGGCGCAAAACGGTGACCTGATCATTCTCGGTAATACCGGCTCTGATAATTTCCCGGTCAGTGCCTCTGCCTTTCAGCCGGCCCTTTCAAAAGGGCCGCAAATAGGTGCTTACCGCACTTACGATGAAGGGATGGATATTTTCATGGCACGCTTTAGTGCCGGTGGTGATCAATTAATCGGTTCCACTTTTTTAGGCGATACCATGGTGGATGGTTTAAACTCAGGCTTTAACCTTAACTACGGAGATCGTTTCAGAGGTGATATCGGTGAGGACTCCAACGGGAATATTTATGCCGTGTCCAACACCTTTTCTGCAGATTTCCCCACTAAGGGTAATCTGGTAGATCGTACGTATGGAGGTGGCCAGGATGGGGTGGTCTTTTCCTTCAATAGCGATTTTAGTACGCTGCGCTGGAGCTCTTTTGTGGGCGGTGCTGATGACGATGCACTTTTCTCCCTCAAACTGGTGGGCGATACCATGCTTTATATCACCGGGGCCACCAGTTCAACCGGGATGGTGCCAGCGGGTTTTAACGCCTACCAGAGTTCAAAAATGGGTTTAGGAGATGGTTTTATTGCTGCTTTAAGACCCAATGACGGTTTAATGCAATATGCCACCTATAACGGTACTGCGGAAATGGATGCCAATTACTTCCTGGAATTCAACAAGGATGGCGGTATTTACGTTTTTGGTCAGACCCGGGGAGACTACCCGGTGGGGGGTGTAAACAATATTTACTCCCAGGATAACGGGCCTCAGTTTATACAGCTTTTTACCCGTGACTTACAAAGCAGTTTAAGATCAACGGTTTTTGGGACAAGCTCCCCGGATGGCCGGGCCAACATATCACCTATTGCCCTTATGGTTGATGACTGCAAAAACGTGTACGTTTCCGGTTGGGGAGGGGGTAATAACCTGAACCGCAGATCGCCTTACTTTCAAGGTACGACCAATGGAATGTACATAACCAACTCGGCCTACCAAAAAAGTACCGATGGAAGTGACTTTTACTTTTTAGTGTTGGATGCCACCTGGGAAAAGGTGAACTACGCTAGTTATTTTGGCCAGAACGGAGGCACCGGTGATCATGTGGATGGTGGAACCAGCCGTTTTCGAAAAGATGGCACCATCTTTCAGGCCGTATGCGCCAGTTGCGGCAGCCCGGCTGGTTTTCCGGTATCGGACAGCGCCTATTCCAGAGTTAACCGCTCCAATGCGGGAGGAAGGTGTAACCTGGCGGTCTTTAAGTTTTCCATTGAATCCAACCGCGTTATAGCCGATCTTGAATTCAGTGAAGACAGTGCCTGTGTGCCCTACATAGCCAACCTGATTGACAATAGCTACAATGCGGATCTGGTATTGATGGAGCGCCCTAATCACTCGCTGGATACCCTGCAAACCAGTTTTATAAAGTTGGATAAGACCGGTTATGAGGAAATCAGGTTTATTGCGATTGACACTACCTGTGACCTATTTGATACCACCAGTTATTTCTTTTATGGTTTTGAAGATTCCCTGGAGGTTGACTTTTGGTACACCAAGGATAGTTGTATTAACGATTGGGAGGTCCGTTTTTTCGAAAGCACCAAATTGGGTAGTAACCTGACCTGGAGTTTTGGTGACGGTAGTTTTTCGCAGGATGATGATCCCGTACACGAATATTCCCTTCCCGGAGATTATAAGGTAACTCTTTACGCTACTAATGCTCAATGCGGTACCCGTGATAGCATTACCAAAACTATTTCACTGCGAGAACTGAGTAAGGAAAATGATTTCGGAACCAGTTACGATCCCTGTGAAGATAACCTCCAGGCGTCATTTTCCGGAAAAGGGCTCGGGTTTCAAAAAATGCGTTGGTTTGTTAACGATAGCCTGGTGCAAACCGGGCCTTCCAACGATTTGAAATACACTTTTGGCGATGGCGGATTATACGAAGTGCGTTTGGAGAGTGAGGATACCATCTGCAACCGCTTGGATACAGCTACAAAGGTTTTGCAGGTATTGAGTTTAGAACTGGAAGATATGCCTTACATAGTGCCGAATGTTTTTACTCCTAATGGTGATGGTAATAACGATGAATTTAAAGTGATCCGGAAATTTCCCTCGGATGATGGTGGCTTTATGCTGAAAATTTTCAACCGTTGGGGAAATGAGCTGTTCCGGACTTCCGATGAGACGCTAGGGTGGCGTGGGAATTTTAAAAACGAGGAAGTGCCACAGGGGGTTTATTATTACCTCCTCAATTATGTGGATGCCTGTGGTTTTGATCGTGAAGAGAAAGGCTTCCTCCATCTTTACCGGTAGTTTCCTTTCTTCAGATATCCTTTATTTTTACCACCTTAAATAAGTTGCATGAAACTGTATCACAACCCACGCTGTAGAAAAAGCCGGGAAGCCCTCAAACTCCTGGAAGAAAAAGGGTTGCAGCCCGAGCTGGTGCTGTACATGAAGGAACCCATTTTGCCGGATGACTTAAGTGCTCTTTTGCGCAAGCTTAAAATGGAAGCCGGTGAGCTGGTGCGTACCGGTGAAAAGGTTTGGAAAGAGGAGTTTGCCGATAAAGAGCTTACGGATGACGAGATTGTGCTCGCCATGATCGAATACCCTCAACTAATGGAGCGCCCGATTCTGGAAACCGATGGAAAGGCCATTGTAGGTCGTCCACCTGAAAAAGTCCTGGAGCTGGTTTAATCCTTTATTCCCGCCAGGTCCATTAAAAAGGCATACTCCAGGGCCGTTTCACGGTAGGCTTCAAAACGTCCGGCAGCCCCGCCATGCCCGGTATCCATATTGGTGTAGAGGTAAAGTGGACGATGGTTGGTTTTTTTAGCACGCAGGCGGGCCATCCATTTGGCCGGTTCCCAATATTGTACTTGCGAATCATGAAGCCCGGTGGTGATCAACAGGGCCGGGTAGTCTTGGTTTCTTACATTATCATAAGGCGAATAGGAAAGGATATAATGGTAATATTTTTCATCGTTGGGGTTACCCCATTCATCGTATTCCCCGGTGGTAAGCGGAATGGTTTCATCCAGCATGGTAGTAACCACATCTACAAAAGGTACGGCCGCAATTACCCCGTTAAAAAGTTCGGGTCTTTCATTAATTACCGCACCCATCAGCAAACCTCCCGCACTACCTCCCATAGCATACATTTTTTCGGTATTGGTGTAGCCCGTTTGTATAAGTTTTTCAGCACAGGCAATAAAGTCGCTAAAGGTGTTTTTCTTATTGAATAGCTTACCATCGTCATACCAGTTGCGGCCCAGGTACTGGCCACCCCGTATGTGGGCGATGGCGAAAACAAAACCCCGGTCTAATAAGCTTAAGCGTGTAGAAGAAAAACCGGGATCAACCGTTAGCCCGTAGGCACCGTAACCATATAAAAGCAAAGGATTACCGTTCGAATTTTTAAGGTCTTTCCGGTAAACTAATGAAATGGGCACCTTTTTGCCATCCGGGGCATCAGCCCAAACCCTCTCAGATTGATACAAAGCTGGGTCATGCCCTCCTACTACTTCCTGCTGCTTCATTAAAACCTGCTCACGGCTGGTCATATCAAAATCAAAAATGCTGGTTGGCGTGGTAAGTGAGGAATAACCATAGCGCAGGGTGTTGCTCTCAAAATCGGGATTGTTGCCAATGCCAGCGGTATAGGTTTCTTCGGGGAAGGAGAGGTAATAATCGTCCCTTCCGTCCCAGCGGCTGATCCTTATTTGGGTAAGCCCTTCCCTTCTTTCTTCCAACACCAAAAACTCACTGAATATCTCTAGTCCCTCCAGGTAAACATCCTCACGGTGGGGAACCACCTCCCGCCAATGTTCTTTTTCCGTTTGGTTAAGAGGGGTTTTTACCAATTTAAAGTTGGTAGCCTCATCTTTATTGGTTCGTATATACCAGTAATCTCCAAAATGGGCTACGCTGTATTCCAGTAATCTTTCTCTTTGCTGTAAGACCTGGAAATCCCCATCAGGATTATCCGCTTGAAGGTAGCGGAATTCATTGGAAACGGTGCTGAAGGAGGCGATCATTAAAAAACGCTCTGACTTGGTTTTATAAGCCGCACAGGTAAAGGTGGGGTCCGTTTCATGATATACCTCAATATCCTCACGTGTATCCGTATGCAGGTAATGTTTGTAAACCTTATGAGCCCGGAGGCTTGAATCTTTGACCGTGTAAAAAACCGTGCGATTGTCTTCGGCCCAGGCTACGCTTCCGGTGGTGTATTCCAGGCAATGATCAAGGGTTTGGCCGGTTTTGAGGTTTTTGAAGCGTACATTGTAAATCCTCCGGCTCAAAGTATCCTCCCCATAAGCGAGCCACTCGTTATCAGGGCTTACTGAAAGGGAGCCAACCTTGTAATACTCGTGCTTTTCCGCCAGCTTGTTCACATCCAGCATTATTTCCTCAGCGGCTTGTAAGGATTCTTTTTTACGGCAATATACCGGGTGTTCCATACCTTCATAGTACCTTACATAATACCAGTAACCGTTCTTTTTATAAGGTACGCTGCTATCGTCTTGTTTAATCCTTCCTGTAATTTCCTCGAATAAGCGTTCCTGTAAATCCTCAGTATGTTTCAGGCCTTGCTTGAGAAAGTGGTTTTCAGCTTTCAGATATTCCAGTACCTGTGGATTTTCCCTTTGGTTGAGCCAGTAATATTCATCGTTACGGGTATGGCCGTGGGTTTTGAGTTCTTTTGCAATCTTTTCAGCAAATGGGATATCGGTAGCGGGGTTTTGCATATTTTGGCAGTAAATTATTTGTCGTAACCACTGCGCAAAGCTACGTTGCAATCAGTAAAACTGCTTGGCAGGAAACGACCGAAACGGATTTAATATGCAGGAAAAGTATAATCAGGGTATGCTACGCGATAATGCGTTGGAAGGAAAAGTGATCGCCATTACCGGGGGAGGAACGGGTTTGGGTCGTTCCATGGGTGAATATTTTTTGCGCCTGGGAGCCAGGCTTGCCATTTGCGGGCGAAGGGAGGAAAAACTGAAGCAGGCCAGCGCGGAAATGGAAAAAGAGTTTGGAGGCGAGGTTTTTTACACTTCCTGTGATGTTCGAAACTATGAAGAAGTAGAAGCCTTTCGGGACAAGATACTCAACCACTTTGGTAAGGTGGATGTGCTGCTGAACAATGCGGCCGGTAATTTCATCAGTCCTGCGGAAAGGCTCTCTCCAGGGGCTTTCGATGCGGTTATCGATATTGTACTCAAAGGTTCTAAAAACTGTACCCTGGCCTTTGGTAAGCATTGGATTGAAAATAAGCAAACTAATAAAGTGGTATTGAACATTGTTACCACCTATGCCGAAACCGGTTCTGCATTTGTGGTGCCTTCAGCTATGGCCAAAGCGGGGGTTACCGCTATGACCCGTTCACTGGCCGTTGAATGGGCTAAATACGGAATACGTTTTAATGCCATTGCCCCGGGACCATTTCCTACCAAGGGGGCCTGGAGCAGGCTACTGCCGGGCAATATCGCTGAAAAATTGAATGTAGAGCAAGAAGTTCCGCTCCGCAGGGCAGGAGAGCATCAGGAATTAGCCAACCTGGCCGCTTACCTGGTGTCAGATTTTGCGGCCTATATGAATGGTGAAGTGGTGATTATTGACGGTGGTGAATGGTTGCAGGGAGCAGGACAGATGAATTTCCTGGAAGTAGTGACCCCCGATATGTGGGACTGGATTGAAAAGGCGACCCGCGGCTCGAAGGAGTAGTTATGCAGAAACGGGTTGTTTTTTTGGGAGCTTTGTGTTTGCTGATTACCTCTTGCAAGATGAATGAAGAACCCGTTCCCGAAAGCCGTATTGACTGGCAGGGCCACCGCGGTGCACGCGGGGTATATCCTGAAAACACCTGGCCCGCTTTTCAGTATGCTCTTGAAAATGGGATGAAAACCCTTGAAATGGATGTAGTGATCACAGCCGATCAGCAGGTGGTATTGTCACACGAACCTTTTTTAAGCCACGAGATTTGCCTGGATAGTAATGGCTCTGTTATTATCGATACAGCGGAGCAAGATTACAACATCTTTAGAATGACCTACGAGGAGCTGCAGCAGTATGACTGCGGTAGTAAGCCTCATCCGCGTTTCCCGCAACAAAAGAAAATGAAAGTGACCAAGCCTTTGCTTGCCGATATAATTAGTCAGGCTGAGGCTTTTAAAAGGGAGGCTGTTTTTTACAACATTGAGGTGAAGAGTCAACCGGAGCGAGATAGCATTTACTATCCCAGCGTACAGACTTATACCGATTTGGTGGTGGATGTGATTAGCCGCTCCGGGGTGTTTGAAAGAACCACTCTGCAAAGTTTTGACCACCGTTGTTTGCAATACGCACATCGTACTTATCCCGAGTTAAAGCTGGCGTTGCTGGTAGAGGAAAACCCTGATTTCCGTAAGGAAATTGAAGTACTAGGATTTACTCCAAATATTTACAGTTGTTATTACCCCCTGGTTAATGAGGACCTGGCTCATTATGCGCACCAGAACAATATTGAAGTTATACCCTGGACCGTAAACGATAAGGAGCAAATCCAAAAGCTTATACAAATAGGCGTGGACGGTATCATTACCGACTACCCTCAACTAAAAGCGGAAGTTAACTAACTATTGCCCGGCTGCTTCTAATTCAGCTAAAGCTTCGTTTACCCTTTGCAAGCCCTCACCGGCAGGTTTGTAGATGGGGTTGGATTCAATAGCCTGTAAATAATCGGCTTTAGCCTTTTTGTATTGGCCGCCCATTTCATAGCAATAACCACGACCATAATAAGCCTTGTAATTTTTTTCGCGAACCTGTATGGCGCTGGTAAAGTATTTACTGGCTTGTTCATACTCCTTTAGTTGGATATGAATAAAGCCCAGGTTAAAATAGCTTTCAGCATCTCGGGGGCTTAGCTGAACGGCCCTGGTAAAGCTTTCTATAGCCCGGTTGATATTATCCTGGTTCATATGATAAACTCCGAGTTTAAAGTAAATATCACCCCGATTGGGCTCCAGTTCCAAAATGCGTTGAAAGTAGAATTTAGCGAGGGTATCGTTTTGGGCTGAAAGCATCACCCCCATCATATCCAGAGCTTTTACGTAGTCTTGTTTAAGATCAACCGCTCTTTGAAAATATTGCAGGGCCAAAGATGTGTCCTGCCGCATATCACGCACCACAATACCCTTTAAGAAATAAGCCTGGGCGTTATCATCATCAAGGCTGATTACTTTATCCAACAACTTAAGGGCTGCCTTAAAATCCATCACAATAATGTACAGCTCCGCCAGGCGTAGCCGGCATTCAATATTTTCCGGATCTAGCTCAATGCAACGTTCCCATTCACGTTTGGATAAACGGGTGCGGTTTTGAACGAAGTGTAACTGTCCTTTGAGTGATCGTGCCCGGGCTGAGTTGGAGTCCAGTTGCATGGCATTATAGATATCGTTGGCGGCACTCCGGGCTTCCTTGCGTTTTAACAACAGTTCCGCCCGCATCAGATAAGCCTCCAGGTTATCAGGGTCATCGCGCAAAAGACGACTCAGTGAGTCTATTTTGGCAAGATCACCGGTTCTTGGAGTTGGTGGAATGTCCTGTGCGGGAGGTGGTGCGCCCGTCTCTTTTTCGTTCGAATTGGCACTCTCCGGCTCCTGGCAAGAGGTGATCAAAAGTAAAAGTGTAAAAACAGCTAAAATTTTCTTCATAGGGGTCAAAAATAAAAAGCCCGCTCTAAAAGACCGGGCTTCCATCAAAAGGTTGTTTTAAAGATTAGGCTTCTTCTATGGCAGCCCTTATCTTATCTTCAATTTCATCGGCCAGTTCGGGGTTGTCAATCAGCAATTGTCGTACCGCATCACGTCCCTGACCGAGCTTGGTATCTCCGTAACTGAACCATGAACCCGATTTTTTAACAATATCGTAGTCCACACCCATGTCGATAATCTCACCGATCTTGGATATACCCTCACCATACATAATATCGAATTCCGCCTGGCGGAAGGGAGGTGCTACTTTGTTTTTCACCACTTTTACGCGGGCCCGGTTGCCCTGAACCTGGTCGCCTGTTTTAATTTGAGAGGTTCTGCGAATGTCCAAACGAACGGAAGAATAGAACTTAAGGGCATTTCCACCGGTGGTTGTTTCGGGGTTACCGAACATGATCCCGATTTTTTCCCGCAATTGGTTAATGAATATGCAGCAACACTTGGTTTTGCTGATGGTGGAAGTAAGCTTACGCAGGGCCTGTGACATAAGCCGGGCGTGAAGCCCCACTTTGCTGTCGCCCATTTCACCTTCAATTTCACTTTTGGGCGTAAGGGCTGCCACGGAGTCGATTATTATGAGATCGATAGCGCCTGAGCGAATGAGGTTATCGGTTATTTCGAGGGCCTGTTCGCCATTATCCGGTTGTGAAATGATCAGCTCTTCGGTGTCCACACCCAACTTTTCAGCGTAAAAACGGTCGAAGGCGTGCTCGGCATCAATAAAAGCCGCAATGCCACCTTGCTTTTGTACTTCGGCAATGGCATGCAGGGTAAGCGTGGTTTTACCCGATGATTCGGGTCCGTAAATTTCCACTACCCGCCCTTTGGGATAGCCGCCTATTCCCAGGGCTATATCCAGGCCGATGGAACCCGAGGGAATGGACTCCAACTGCTCTACCGCATTATCACCCATGCGCATTACCGCACCTTTACCATAGGTTTTGTCCAGCTTATCCATGGTAAGTTTCAGTGCTTTGCGTTTGGCGTCTTTATCGTTGCTCATGGAATTTTTTGTTTAAGAATTGAAATGATTAAGGCTGAGCAAATATATCAAACCCGTTCCGGTAGTAACCCCTATGTTGAAAACTTCATCGAACATAAAGTCTCGGAGCCAATATTGATTTGTGATTTTTTTTGTAAAATATATTCGGTTTTAAAATGCTATAAATGAGTAGTGTGATTTAGTGTAAAACCTAATTTTGTAGGATTTGACTGTAGGAATTATTTTGTATTTCAATCTATTCTGTTTAAGTTTGAGTGATCTAATTGGCCAATTATATATGATCTTCCAGTGTGAAAATCACCTGGAATTCAAATCCAATTATTAACTACTCTATAAATGAAACGTTTAACTATTTTCGTGGCAATCGCTACGATGACAATATCTTGTAGTAAGGATAAAGGCTTTAAAAATGTGGAGCCGATTCTGAAAAAAGAATATTCTGATAATTTTGATTTCGAAAATTTTGTTTTTCCAGGTGATACTAATGACCTAGATAGTCTTTTTGAACACTTTTTGGATGAATCATTAGTTAGTGGAGAGTCACCGCAACTTGAGGCTGACGAGGCTATATGGACTGCCGAAGCAGCCGTTAATTGGGCCTACAGTGAAGACAACTTTGAGTTTAGCGAGTTTACAACTGGCTCAATTACTCCCATCCAGGTAGATTTTGCTTCAGGTACAACTGAAGCAGTGGGGGAAGATATGGCTTTGGTGGTTTCAGAAGTGATTGACGCTGTGGATGGAATGCTGGCAGCGGGTTCGGGCGTAAAAAAGCTGTTGGCGACTGATTTTTATGTAACAACCTACTCTAGTACTTCAATGACCGTTGGCGCTGATATCGTGATAGGTGCTTCTGATGTTGAGACCATTTCGGAAGCTTACTCTTCTCCGTTTTATATTTTGGCTACTGGCGGTCGTAAGGCTGGAATTGCCGAAGATTGCTCTGGTAGTCCCGAATTAAGCGCGGGAGATCAATCAGCTTTGAATGCAACCATTGGTTATAGAAGGAAATTTGGTGTAATAAGCTCGGGCTATTACCAAAGTGTTAGGACATATGGTATTAACAGACGCAGTATATCGTCTGCAAATCTTTTTGGGCAGACTAATGCTGCCGTGAGCTCACACCAAACGTCAAATCAAAGCTCTATAGATTTTAGTACTTGTGTTTCATCGGATGAAATTGATGATTATATAAGTCAAATGTTTAGTGATGCAGCCAATGCTGCGGGTTCCGGCTACCATGTTTTAAGCATAAAAGTTCAGGATAACTACTTGCCAGCAGCAGGTATTAACTTATGGCGTTATGATAAGGTAAGGACTGGTGAACGCAATTTGGCAAGTGCTGGTTATGAATTTCCTGACCCATAATTAGTAAGTAATAATTATACATTAGTAACATCTCCTGATGGACAAAGTGATCAGGAGATGTTTTCATATTTAGTGTTTAAAAGTGAAGTTTTTTCTAAGCGTAAATCTGTTAATATTCAATGTATTTTGTTTGTTTTCTCAAACAGATACTATTGACGTAACACATGAAAGATATGGGGATATATATAAGTACAGCTCCATCCAAGCCTCATGTGCCGTAGATGGAAAATTATTTGTGTTTGCTTTTAAAAATTGGGATTGGCAAGGAGATGATCTGGTTGACGTTATTGTCTATAAAATGGACGACAATCTTAAGGTAGAAGATTCATTGATCTTGGAAAAAAACGTCAAATGGCCTGAGATGCTTCAATGTTTTGAGATGAAGCTAAACTCCGGAAACCAGCTGATTATGGGATTGGGCAGAATTATGGATTCCAGTACTCCCGCATCAGTTTTGACTTTAGATACTAACTTAAGTATTCTCAATCGATCAGATTACTATACTTCTCTTAGTCAGGGTAATTTGGTGCCCTATTCCATAACGCCTTTGGGAGCTGAAAAAATATTGACAGGTTTTGTGTTTGATGCTGGCATATACCCTTGGTTTGTTGTGATAGATTCTCAAAACAACGCAGTAATAGAGAAGGTTTTTTGGAATCTGGACTTTCGAATAGGCGTTGGCGTATTTGGTTTATACGACAAGTGGATTCTTACTTTTGAAAATGGGGGAGGTGTTAACCCCGATGCAAGCTTTGCAGTTTTGAATCAAAAATTTGAGGTGGATACAATCCGGTTCTCGGATGATGATCCTGATACTTTAAGAGCTTATTCTAATTATTTAAAGATACTTAAGGGATCAGGGCAGAATGGAGGTTGGTATGCATTAGGTAATTTGGATTATTCCATTGGAATTGCGAAGTACGATACTACTTGGGCTATCAAAAAAATGGAATATTTTCCAAGAGGTCCAAGTTTGGATACAAGCTATCACCTCCGTCCCTGGATGGTCGATTATTCTTCTCTGGACAGTATTTATGTGGTAACAGTAAAAAATTTCAATCATGAGCTCACAGGCCTTAGTTCTGACGAGCTAGAGCAATATATCACAGTATATAACCTTGATACCAATCTGCGGCAGAATTGGAAAACGGTTATTGGGAATGGAGAGTATTGGAGACCTTCTACAGTAAATGTCACCAAGGATGGTGGAGCAATTATTACCGCATTAAAATTCAGCTGGAAATCGAACCCGGATTTCCATGGTCAGTATGTTATACTAAAATTGGGAAAGAGTGGTAATGTGATATCAGAAAGGGAGTTTGGCCGAACGGGCGTTGGAAATATTGTAAATTTCCCAAACCCAATAGAAGATAAGTTATACTTGCAAGGCCTCCCAGAAAATGTGGATTTTATTTACCGAATTGAAAGCTTGAGTGGCAGCACGGTCTCTGAAGGAGTTTTAACACAGCCTAGTTTAAACATGTCAAACTTTCGGAAGGGAACTTACATTTTATATTTACTTAATTCTGAGAATGGTTTTTGCTCTGCTACGAAAATTATTAAGCAATAGATTGTCTAACATTGCTTTAATTCAATAAGATTATATTTAATTCCTTAAGTCTCAAAAGGAATTTTACTCTATGCTCATTAAAACTTACGGGAGTGCTGTTTTTGGTGTGGATGCCACCACTATTACCATTGAAGTAAATACCGATTCCGGCATACACTTTCACCTGGTAGGTCTGCCAGATAATGCCATTAAAGAAAGCCAGCACCGGATTACTGCAGCACTAAAGAATAACGGTTTTAAATGGCCGGGTAAACGTATTACCGTGAATATGGCTCCGGCCGATATTCGCAAAGAAGGCTCGGCTTACGACCTTCCTATTGCCATTGGAATTTTGGCCGCCTCCGGTCAAATAGAAGTAGATTTTGAGGAAGTTGGCCAATACCTGATTATGGGAGAACTATCTCTGGACGGTAGCCTGCAACCCATAAAAGGGGCCTTACCCATTGCCATACAAGCCCGTAAGGAAGGGTTTAAAGGTTTCCTTCTCCCGGAGCAAAATGCCCGCGAAGCAGCTATCGTAGATCAACTGGAAGTGTATGGATTGAAAAGTCTCACCGAGGTAGTGGATTTTTTATCGCATCAAAAAGGTTTTGACCCGGTTAAAGTGGATACCCGTGAAGAATTTACCCTTCACCTTGATAACCCGGAACACGATTTTGACCAGGTAAAAGGCCAGGAAAATATAAAGCGCGCTTTGGAGATTGCAGCCGCTGGCGGGCACAATGTGGTTTTGATCGGCCCGCCCGGTGCTGGTAAAACTATGTTGGCCAAACGCATGCCCTCCATACTGCCGCCTATGACCTTGAACGAGGCCCTGGAAACCACGAAAATTCATTCGGTGGCCGGAAAACTGGGCACTCACGGAGGATTGATAGCTCTGCGGCCTTTTCGGAATCCGCACCACAGTATCTCAGATGTCGCCCTGGTGGGCGGTGGTGGCTTCCCACAACCTGGCGAAATTTCATTGGCACATAACGGTATCCTGTTCCTAGATGAGTTGCCCGAATTCAAAAGAACGGTGCTGGAGGTGATGCGTCAGCCGATGGAGGATAGAAAGGTAACCATCAGCCGTGCCCGCTTTAGTGTGGATTACCCAGCGGCCTTCATGCTGGTGGCCTCTCTTAATCCTTGTCCCTGCGGATATTTCAACCACCCCACCCGAGAGTGTGTGTGCTCACCCGGGGTGGTGCAAAAATATTTGAACCGTATATCGGGTCCGCTTTTAGACCGGATTGACCTACACGTTGAGGTAACCCCGGTATCGTTTGATGAGATGTCATCAGAAAGGCCTGCGGAAAAAAGTGTGAATATCAGGAATAGGGTAGTGCAGGCCCGCAACCTTCAAAACAAACGATTTGCTCAAACCCAGGGGGTGTATTGCAATGCTCAAATGAGCACACGTAGCTTGCGGGAGGTGTGTAAAATTAAAAAGGAGGGGCAGGATCTTTTACGAAATGCCATCGATAAACTGAACCTCTCCGGGCGCGCCTATGATCGCATATTGAAAGTTGGTCGAACCATAGCCGATCTTGAAGGAAGCGCAACCATTGAAACACCACATATAGCTGAAGCTATTCAATACCGAAGCCTCGATAGAGAGGGGTGGATGGGATAAAAGGAAACTTGACCATAATGATCAAGCTTACACCTCCAGGCTTATGTAACCCGTATAGGGAAAGTTACGACCAATAACGGTGATCAGTTCCCCAGAAACATTTCGAGAAATTGATTTTGAAGCGTTTCTGCCTGATCGTTATAGGGTTGATACAGGCCTTCCGTAACTGGGTCAGCTACCACCCGGATCGGCCGCTGCCCATAGGGCGTGTGACAGAGTTTCAGAATGGTGTCCGCCACTAATTGCGGATCATTGAAATTGCCGGATTCCACCATTTGCTGAACATTATCGCCAAAAACTTGTGGCATTTTGGCAAGGTCCCCGTATTCCATGCCAATGGCCTCATTGGATGCCGGTGAGTTGTTTTCAAGTTTGGCGAAAAAATTGGTTGTAGGGTATATGCCCGGTTCCACGATAACGGAATCCACGCTAATTGGTGCCCATTCATACTTCCAGGATTGCGACATGCCCTCTACAGCATATTTACTCGCGCAGTACATACTAAACATGGGAAATACAGCCCGCCCCACAATGCTAGATATGTTTACAACCAGTCCGTTACGGTGGGATCGCATGTAGGGCAACACGGCCTTGGTTACATTGAACACGCCAAAGACGTTCACTTCAAATTGTTTTTTGGCTTGTTCCAGTGAATAAGTCTCTATGAACCCGAGGCCACCCCAACCCGCATTGTTAACCAATACATCAATTTTACTTTCCTGCTCTATAATCTTGTCAACAGCATGCTTAACAGATAATTCGTTGGTCACATCAAGTTCAATGGTTCGGATGCTGGAACCATTTTTCTTGGCCCAATTATTCAGTTCAGAGGCTTCCCGGGCGTTCCGGCCCTCGATGTCACGCATGGATGCATATACAGTATATCCGTCTTTTGCCAGGGTTTGTGCGGTGATCCTGCCAAAGCCGCTGCTACAGCCGGTAATTAAAGCTACTTTTTTCATGGTGTTTAATTTTAAAATGAACAATATGATCGTATTCAGAAGTAGAACCGGCAATCATTCCATCAACTCAAAAATGATGGCCAGTACGGTGTTTTTACCAATGTTTTCCACCCGATGTGTCCAGGGACCGTGATGCATGACGTGGCCATCCGGAATTTCGGCTTCCATGGGTTCATTGTTACCAACGTGGATGCGTAATTTGCCTCCATTAATGAAGTAAACTGTCTCTGACGGGTGCGAGTGCTCGTTATCAATCTGGCCAGGCTCGAGGCGCATCTCAATAACACGTACATTGCCTTCCTGAGACAACAAGCGGTAGTTGTCCGCAGCGGCTACTATGGGATCGATGTAATTTTTCATAATGATGATTGTTTAGTGTTGGAATAATTAAAGGACTGCTTCAAAAGTCTGAAGCCCGGGGCTGGTTAAGGCGCACATATGTTTCAATTGTAAGTACATATGTTCCGTAGCCAATAACAGGTTGATAAATAGGGGGATGCCACAATAAAATGATTGAAAATGGCAGTTGGTCCATCCTGTTTTGGAAGAAACGCTAAAGGATTGCGATCAATTTCCGGTGCTTCGCTAAGGGGTATTAACCTGGCTGGGCGGGAATCCGAATTTTTTTTGGAAGCATTTAGAGAAATAGGCCTGACTGCTGAAGCCAACGGCATAGGCCACTTCCGTAACATTTTCCGTTCCCTTGTGAAGCATGGTCAATGCAACATTCAGTCGAATAGAACGTACAAATGCCGTGGTTGATTGGTTGGTGAGTGCTTTTAGCTTGCGGTGCAACTGGGTGCGGCTCATACCAATCTCCCGGCAAAAGTCCTCAACATCAAACTCTTCATCACCCAGGAAACGGATCACTACATCCCTGGCCTTAGCCAAAAATGTCCGTTCGCGATCCCGTGTGCTTTCCGGGGATGAAATTCCGGTTAAGTCGAAACCCTCTTGAGAGAATTTTTGCCGGAGTAAGTTGCGCCCTTCGAGCAATTTGCGAATCCTGACCTCAAGTTCTTTGGGGCTGAATGGTTTGGTAAGGTAGGCATCAGCACCTTCTTCAATACCCTTCAGCTTGTCTTCCAATGAGGCTTTTGCCGTAAGCATGATCACGGGAATATGACTGGTACGTTCATCCTGTTTTAGCTTCTCACATAGTTCATACCCATTCATTTCTGGCATCATTACATCCGAAACGATAAGGTCAGGTACCTGTTTGAACGCAGTTTCGAGCCCGGTCCTGCCGTTACTGGCTTCTATTACGTGATACTTACCGGTTAAGCTGCTGCGCATGAATTTGCGGAGGTCATTGTGGTCTTCAATCAACAATACGATTTCACGTTCCGGGCTCAGCTTGTCCTCCTCTTCTACAATAGCAGGTGCACCTGGTAAAGTTGGGGATTTACGTTTGCGGGAGCGTTCGTCATTGGCTGGTGCAACTTGGGTAATTTTATGGTATATCACCGGAATATGAACCGTAAAGGTGCTGCCTTTCCCGGTATCGCTCTGTACGGTTATCTTTCCACCAAAACTTTCTGAAAGTTCTTTGCATAGGGACAGGCCGATCCCGGTACCCTCCACAAAGGGTTTGGCCTCGTTCTGAACCTGGTAGAAACGGCCAAAGATATGGGCCAGCTCAGAGGCCGGAATACCAATCCCATTATCCTTGAATATCCATTTTACCCAATGCTGGCCTTGCTCATCAGGTAGATACTCCAAATGTATTTCGATAGTGCCTTTTTCCGGGGTAAATTTAAGCGCATTGGAAAGCAGGTTGCGGCCAATTTTTTGAAGTTTTCCGGCATCGAAATCAAAAACCGGGAAAGACGGTGGAATATATTGCTTGAGGGTAATCGATTTTTGGAGGGTAGCCTGGCTGAATGATTGGATCACTTCATGAACCAGCAGGCGCAGGTCACCCCTCTCCCAATGGACGGTCATCTTATTGTTTTCCAGTTTGCTCAGATCCAGCAACTGATTAATGAGTTCGAGCAATCGTTGTGCGTGTTCCTGGATATTAAGTAATTGATCACGCTTTTTATCCTTTGGTTCCAATGTAAGCAGCGATTCGACAGGCCCCAGGATCAGTGTCAGAGGTGTACGGAATTCATGAGTGATGTTGGAGTAAAAACGGCTTTTTAGCTTCTCCAACTCGCGAATGCGGGATGCTTCACGTTTTTCAAAGGCCAATTGACTTTGCAGGCGTATGCGCTTGATACGGATCTGGCTCAAAAAACCCATAAAGAAAACAACAGCAACAATGTACAAGGTATATGCCCACCATGTACGCCACCAGGGAGGGGCGATCACTAATTGCAGGGATGCACCCGAATAGTTCCAAAGGCCATCGTTGTTTGATCCTTGTACATGAAATGTATAGTTTCCAGGGTCAAGGTTGGTAAAAGTGGCTATACGGTTATTCCCGGATTCAATCCAGTCGTCCTGGAGCCCCTCAAGTCGGTAACGGTACTGGTTTTTGCCAGGGTTAGTATAGTCGAGCGCAGCGTATTCCAGGGTTATCATCTTTTGGTGTGCCGCCAGGTGTATTTCATCGGTCTCCGAGATTGAAACCTTTAATGGTGTTACCGAATCCAGCACTGAAACCGGGTTATTCCCGATCCGTAATCCGGTGATCGCGATGGGTGGGGGGTAGGGGTTTTCCCCAATCTCTTCTGGGTGAAATGCATTTAAGCCAAAAACTCCACCAAAAAAGAGCTCCCCGCTTGTACTCGTGAAGTAAGCCAGTCTGTTGAACTCATTGCTTTGCAACCCATCCCCGATATCGTAATTACGAAAGCTGTTTTTATCCGGGTCAAATCGGGAAAGGCCGTGGTTGGTACTCATCCAAAGCTTATTGTTGTTGTCTTCTAACACACTATACACCGTATTATCCGGAAGACCGTCAGTGGTGGTCCACCGATCGAAAGTCAGGTATTTGCGGTCCAGCCGGTTCACCCCACCCCCTTCGGTACCGAGCCATAAATAGCGCCCCGGTTGTCTTCTGTCCACATGAATGCTCAAAACCCTGTTGGCACTGAGGCTATTGGGATCTTCCGGGTCGTTTCGGAAAGTTTTGAAAGTCTTTGATCTCTCGTCAAAACGTATCAGCCCCTGTTGGGTAGCTATCCAAAGGAAGCCTTTGCGGTCATGGACCAGCGCAAATACAAATGATCCCACCTTATTGGTGCTTGCAGAAGGGTCGTAGTGGTATGATCTATGCTCAGCTTTCGGTGGATCAAACCGGTGCAGAATACCTGCCAAACCCCACCAGAGTACTCCGTTCTGGTCAGAGTGGATGGGCCCGTCAATACTCACTGAGGATCCCAGGTCATACCACTCTTCATGATTTGTTCGGGGATGGTAGCTCCAGAGCTTACCGGGTGCTGTTATTCCCCATAGCCTGCCCGTAGCATCTTCTTCTAAATGGATGAACTGTTCGCTTTCAGGAATAAAATCCGGTCTTGAATAAGAGCCGTTTGTTCGGTCCAGTATTTCGTTGTTAACCCACAGTCTGCCGTGAATGTCTTCAAAAAGCTGGTTTACATATTTTTTTTGTTGGCCGGTGAATGGTGTATATAATGGATTGAATTGATTTGTGGCGCGTGCATATTTGTACAATCCCGTTGATTTCATGCCGAACCATATTACATCGGAGCGGTCAACAAAAACCGACATAACATTGTCAAGGACAACTTCCGGTGTTTTCCTTGCTTGAAAAATACTGTCGCCTGGAAGGTACCTTACGCCCGTTCCGCGGTAATCCGTGTACCAAAGTTGCCCCTGTCCATTCAGACTTAAATTTGTGGCCTTGTAACCTTCCGGAACTGGCGGGTTACCGCTTATCACCTTTCCGCGTACCGGGTCAATAGACTGGATGCTTCCGGTACGTCCGATCAAGAGTTGATCATCAACAGGACAGATCGAAAAGACACCGGAGTATGGAGTTCCATCTGTTGTCAGTTTAGGTGTAAGGCAGGTTATAGTTTGGGAAATGTTTCCAGGATCAATAGTGTACAGTCCCCAGTCCGTCCCCACCCAAAGCTTATCCTTGAAATGATATACCATGTAGATGTTGTTATGCAGAGTCAACGAATCGGGTTCGAGCTGTATTTCACTGATCGATCCCACCAGTGTTGCCGGTGGGTTGGCAGTGGATGGCCATTCAAATTCAAGTTTAAAAAGCCCGAAAGGGGTGTTGTCTGAGTGACCACCGATCCAGATATTTCCACGGTGATCCTGGGTAATAGACTTAATCTCCAAAGTGCTCAAATGTTTTGCAGAGACTTCGTTACCCGAAACGCGGTACATGCGCCCCGATTTAGGGTCATATACATTGAGCCCCTGTCCGTGTGTTCCCACCCAGATACGACCTTCATGGTCTTCGTAAAGTGCAAAAATGTTGTTGCCGGATAAGGAATACGGATTATCCGGGTCAAACCGGAATACTTTAAACTGGTAGCCATCGTAGCGGTTGAGGCCACCCAAGGTGCCAAACCACATGAACCCTTTTCGGTCCTGAAGCATACAGGAGACATACCCTTGCGATAATCCGTTATCAATCGTAATCGATTCAAGCCGGGGCGACAATAATGGCCCGGATTGTCCGGACAATTCAATAACTGTCAGATACAAAAACAGACTGATCCATATCCTCCGGACTTGCATGGAAGGTAGCTTTTTACGGCTAAAGCTTCAACAAAGTACAAATAAGTGTTTAAAAAACGACCGCATCCTACCCCTGCGGGTATTTTAATAAGCTCACCAGAGAATGTGTTTACTCACCGGGGGTGGTGCAGAAGTATCTGAATAAAGTATCAGAGCTATGGCCTGATATTGAAGGTAGTACGAACTATTGTGAATCTGGCCGAGAGTTCGGAAATAGAGGCTTCACATATAGCCGAAGCTATTCATTATCGCAGCCTTTATAGAGAGGGGCGGATGGGATGATTACTGTTTGATAAAAATTTTCGTGAAGGATTGTTGGTCATCCTCTATCCTCAGCAAATAGGTCCCCGGGATTAGAAATCCCACATCCAGACTGATTTCATTTTGATTTTTTGTTAAGTCGAGAATCTTCTTCCCTCTTAAATCTATTACGGAAACTTTTCCGTGCATTCCCTCTAGATTTAAAGTACTATTTACGGGATTAGGGTATAGAATAACTGACTGGGAAGCAGTGCCCTGATAGGTGTTCCCTAAAGTGGACGTGTGGTGGCAGGAAGTGAAAAGTCCTTCCGTACGCAATGCTTGCACCGGTATAGTTTTACTGCCCGGAATATGTGGAAAACCAATGAATGAAGATAAGGGGTGATTCATGGAGTAGAGGCTGCTGGTATTCAGGCTGGAAATGGGTGATGGAAGAATGTGTCCTCTCACGAAATTACCATATTCATAGTGGTCTGCGCCCGGCAGATGATAAAGCCCTTTAAAAGGATCGAGGTTCGGGATTTCATTACCTATAACATTTTGAGAATGGGTGCCCGAGGAAGCCATTATTACGAAGCCGTAGGATTCAGCCCGGTTTCTGAAGAATGTATTATAAGGGCCACTGGCACCGTGTGAATTATCTATCACTATATTCTGCACCACATTTCCCTCCATAAGGTTCATGTAGGGATAATTGCCATGTAACACCAAGTCGCCAGCCGAATTTGAGGGTATAAAAGGCTCTGTCCAGTGAGGTTCCGTACTATAATTGAAGATTAGTACGTTGCCATTGGCACCGGCTTGTAATAGCATGCTGTGCCTTAAATGGTCAAAATTATTCTCCTGCACCAATACATCGCAACTGCCCAGGTGCAGCAAGGTACCGTAGGCCTTACCGCCACGACCATAGCTTATTCCCTTGTTAAAGTAGGAACCCTCAATAGTTATATTTTTAGAATAGCGCGTTTCCACGTGGGCATAGTCACAGCGACTGCTAGCTATGCCGCTAACGGTTGAATGTGATGTGAAGGAGAAGAAGACGTTGCTTTTTTGATCGTGCCACTGGTCCAATCTTTCAAGTTTAAGGCACCTGATATGCACTTCCCGGTTCATGTTCGCCTTGGTAAGACTAGCATTTAACAATGGAGCGTAAGCCCTCCGTATTGGCTCCAGAACAAAAAGGGTGTCATTCCGGTGTACATCTACGGTTAAATACTGACCGCTGCTTCCGTAGGCCCAGCTATTGTGCATAAAATTATGATCATCGTCCACCAAGTATAAGATCTCTCCAGTATAAAATAAGGGAGCGGACGAATCAGTTCTAATAAAGTGCTGGCCTTTAAAAACACTATCGGTGAGCGGGCATGAATTTCCGTTAAGTCCATTACCAGTGCTGCTCAGGCAATGGCCTGCCTTGTCCATATCAAACAGTAATTTGGAACTACCGCTACCTTGTCCGGTAAGCTTGGTGTAAGAGGGGATTTGTAAGGTAGATTTGAAGAGAAAATGTCCTTTTGGGAATATGTACTCCGTGGGAACTTGCTGTTGAGTGAGCAGGTTTTGGAGAATCGGACTTTGATCCACCTGGCCTAAGGTATCGCTAAAATAATTCTCAAGTAAAACTACCTGATAACTTATCGTAGTATCTCCATTATAACCAACATGGCCCCAGTCCGTAAGGCGATCAACCGGAATGGTATGTTGTGCCAGGGCCAGGTAATATGTTCCCAGCAATATCCAAGTCAAAATCCACTTCATAAATCAAACAGCTATTGGCAAAGTTAAGGGGTACCTAATTATTGCCTTAGGCCTTAACCTTAAAATGAAAGCTACTTTTAGTCTAGTTACTTGGATTTACGTTTTTTCCTTGGATAAGGATTGCTAAGTGATTAGAATAACCTCCTTCGTTCTTTCGGGTCGGGTGCATTTTTGGTCCATTCCAGTGGACCATCGCACAATAGTTCAATGACCATAGTATTAGGTTGGCCAAAATAAGTCAACAAGGTTTTTTTCCAGTACTTAAAATTTTCTTCGCTCCAATCACTGCAGCGGTAGTTGCAAACCATAATTTCATTATCGTTAATTAAAACGATGGAAGGAGTTCCATATTGATATTTTCGAATGGGGCGGCCCGGTCTGATGGCCTCACCTTCTATAAAATTACCCATCCAATCTTTTAAAGCATACTGACGATCGAGTAGGGTTTCATAGGCAAAAAAGGAAAAGTAAAACTTTTGGTAGCCGGTATTGCCAATGTTGTTCTCCAGCTTTTCCTTGCTCTTCAGCATAAACTCATCTTTCCAGGCGTATTCCGAATCATCAATAGACCCTATACTGCGGTCATCAATGTTTAAATATTTTTTTTCATAGTCTGCCTCATGATCCGCCACGAAGGCAGAAAGCTTTTGCCGTAACTCCTCATTTTGAGCCTGTAAGATGGGAGATGAGCTTAACAGCAAGAACAGTAATAAAGGGAGGCTAATTCTCATTTTAGGCATTTTTTTGAATTTTAAATGTAACTTTTTATCTTATTAAATATGTAAGGCTCTGTTTTTCAGGAATAAAAAATATTTGGAAATACACGTAGCTTAAGTGTATATTTGTCCATAGAGTAGAGTTTTCAAATGTTTCATGACTTGACCTTTTAGGTTAATCAAGCCCTCCACCTGGAGGGCTTTTTTTATGGGGGTTCTCAGCGTTTGGAATTTTTTACAAAGCGGCTCAAAATGTACTATGTGCCCCCGAGTGTGCCCCCCGCTCATTTTCTACACCCCTGTTTTTTGCAATCAACTCTAGGCAGGGCGGTACTTTTCGCCATTGATCCCAGCAACATAATTCAAAAGTAATGGAAAGCAATGTTAATGCCGAGCTTGATTTTAAATTCAATCGCTGGGTATAGAGTCCTTGGCGATTACGACTCCTGATAGCCTTAAGTAATGGATTACCCGAGCCCAGAGTAAGCGTATATGCCGCTCGGGGCTACTGGCCGGTTTATGGAGAAGGTGGAAAGCAAACTTCACCCAGCGGATAAATTTTCCACTTTGTATTTGACTTTAAGGTCCATTAACTGCCGTGCCAATTGATGGTAAATAAAGTAATGATCCGTAATACTACCCACCACCAGCTCAAAACACTTACGATCCAGGAAGAGGGCCTTGGCCGGAGATACATTGTGCCAGTTAAACGAGTGCAGGCGAAACTGCAGGAATTCCTCCAGGCCTACCATCGCACCTGATTCCAGGTAAATAATGGTTTGGTGAGCAGTAAACTGACGTACCGAACCGGAGAGTAGCCAATAAAAACCACTGGGCGGGTCGCCCTGGCGAAAGAGGGTTTCACCGGAACCATCAAACTCGTGGTAGCTGCTATGTAAAACCAAGTTTTCTGCCTGCTCCGTATTCGCGTCCGGCCATAACTGCTTTACCCATGTTACACGTTCGTCAAAGGTCATAATACTACATCAACCGCTTAATAAGGGCTAAAGTAGATGGGGCATTACAGGTGGGAAATGATTTTTATCAGCTTATTCAAAAACGGCCGCAATTTTACGCAGGCCCGGCCGGTCTTCCAATTTAATCCTGCGGCCCTGGGTGGAAATACGACCTTCCTCCTTCAGTTCAGAGAGCAATCGAATGGCCGACTCTGTAGCCGTACCTACCATATTGGCAATCTCCTCACGGGTAAGCTTAATATCCAGGAAGCCTTCTTCATCTTCACCAAAGGTAGCCCGGAGGATCAGTAGTATTTCAGCCAAGCGTTCCCGTACCGTTTTTTGGGCCAGGCTGGCAATCATCTTACCTGCTTCTCCCAATTCATGGCAGGATAGCTTCAGTACGTTCAGTGAAAACTTTGGATTTCCTTCAATCACCTCAAAAAAAGAGGATTTAGGGATATAGCAGGCATAGGTATCCACCAGGGCGGTAATAGAGGCACTTATGGGTTCATCACTCAGGATACTGCGGTAGCCGATCAGGTCACCATTGGTAGCGAAGCGGATGATCTGTTCTTTGCCCTCCGGCCCCATTTTATACAGCTTGGCCTTGCCTTTATGAATGCAATACACACCCTGGGGGCGGGCACCTTCGTGCATAATCACCTGCCCCTTACGAAAGGAAACACAGGTTTTTAAGCGGCTGATGGTATCCAACTCATCCGTGCCCAGGTTGTGGAAGGCACTGTCACTGCGGTTTCTGCAAAACTGGCAATGTAAAGGTGGTTCAGCACTGTCGTGGGTAGCTCTCATAGTGCTTCAAAAATATGACAATTGTCATTTTTAAGCTCAATACTTAGGTAGATTTTTGAAGTATGAAACTGACCACCACTCAACTGGAATGTGATCATTGCCATCTGCCGGTATTGGATAAGGTAAGCGGGACGGATGGTCAAAAATTATACTGCTGTTATGGTTGTAAGGTGGTAGATGAATTGCTGAATGAAAAGCGCAGCCTCCCGGATCCCGATAATTGGACTACCCACAAGTATGCCTACCTGGATGAACCTAAAATACGCAGCGGCCTGCTGGATTTTGAAGAGGATCATTTCGCCCGGGTGCGCCTGCACTTACCGGCTATTCATTGTTCCAGTTGCATTTACCTGCTGGAGAGTCTTCCCGAAGTGGATGAAGCCATTATAGAGGTGCAGGTACACTTTGCCCGTAAGGAAGTCAGCCTCACCTTCCGCCCGGATCGCATTCGCCTGTCGCAATTGGGGGCACTTCTGGATTACATCGGTTACCGGCCAGACTTTCAAACGCAGCTCAGTGGCAAGGGTAAAGAAAAGAACGGCTTGCTCATTCAGTTGGGGGTAGCAGGTTTCTTTTTTGGCAATACCATGTTACTGGCCCTACCGGAATATTTACACAGCAGCCTGGCAGCAGATGCTGTCCTGCAGACTTTTTTTCGTTACCTCATGTTGCTGTTTAGCCTGCCGGTAATCGGTTACAGCGCCAGGGATTATTTCATCAATGCGGCAAAGGCCCTGCGGGCGGGGATCCTCAGTATAGACCTGCCCATTGCATTAGGGGTAAGTGTCCTGTTCATCCGTTCGGTGTACGAAGTGCTAAGCCACAGCGGGGCAGGATATTTTGACAGCCTTAGTGGCCTTGTCTTTTTCCTGCTGATCGGGAAGTGGTACCAGCAAAAAACCTATTCCAATTTTTCCTTTGACCGCGACTTTCGTTCCTTCCTGCCCCTGGCGGCTAACCTGGTTTTAAAGAATGATGTGGAAAAACCCATTTCAGTGGATGACCTGCAAAAGGGAGACATCATAAGAGTTCGCCAGGGGGAGGTGGTACCGGCTGATGCGGTACTGATACACCACCCCTGCCAAGCCGATTACAGCTATATTACCGGGGAGTCCGTACCACTTACCAAACAGCCTGGAGAAACCGTTTTTGCCGGGGCTCGTATTCAGGGAGCCGCTGCTCAGTTGGAGGTGAAAAGCACGGTAGATCGCTCCTACCTTTCTTCCCTTTGGAAAAGCGAGAGTTTTAAAAATACCGGGCACAAAAGAGGGGACTCCCTTACCGACCGTATTTCCCGCTACTTTACCCCCGCCATTATTGCCGTTGCCGGTATTGCGGCATTGGCCTGGTCTTTCACCGATGCTTCCAAGGCCCTTACCGTATTTACAGCCGTATTGATTGTGGCCTGCCCCTGTGCATTGGCACTGGCTGAGCCCTTCGCTTCCGGCAGCATGATGCGCTGGTTTGGCCGTCACGGTTTTTTCCTGAAAAATGCGAATGTGCTGAACCGCATGACCGGAATTAGCCGCATTGTGTTTGATAAAACCGGAACTCTGACACAACAAAATAATATTCAGGTGCAATGGAAAGGTGAACAGCTTTCAACCAGCCAAAAAAGAGCTGTTGCCTCCATTGCGCTAAATGCCCAGCACCCGCTGGCCAAACCATTACTCGCCTTTTTGAATACGGATATCTCCACTACCGCAATACCCGCTCAATTTACCGAAGCCAGCGGGGAGGGCGTTACCGCCCGGGTAAGCGGTTCCGCTTACCGGCTGGGCAAGGCCTCCTATCTCAATATCAGGGATAAGGCCCAAAGCACCGCAGTGTATGTGGAAGAGAACGGCCAACTTCTTGGGTACTTCTCCTTTTACCAGCAAACCCGGGAAGAAACCACCCAGGTGCTCAAGAAGCTACAAGCCGATTACGGAGTCTCCCTACTCAGCGGTGATAACGAAGCCGAACGCCTGCGCTTTGAAAAGATATTAGGATCTGAAGCCACATTGCACTTCAACCAGTCTCCGCACCAAAAGCTGGAGCATTTGCAAAACCTCCAAAAGCGAGGTGAAAGAGTAGCCATGATCGGTGATGGGCTGAACGATGCCGGAGCTCTGCAACAAAGTGAAGTAGGCATTAGCCTCTGTGAGAAGAACGTGAACTTTTTCCCGGCCAGTGATGCTTTGCTGCTAGCTGATTCCTTTGGCAAACTGAACCAATTCATGCAACTCAGCCGCATGAACCGCAAGATTATCTACCGGGCTTTTACCCTCTCCCTCCTTTATAACTTGCTCGGTCTAAGCTTTGCCATAGCCGGGGTACTCAGTCCATTGGTGTGCGCTATCCTCATGCCGGTAAGTTCGGTATCGGTGGTGGTGTTCACCACTTTGGCGAGCCGGTATTATGCGGAAAGGGTTTTAAGGCCTTAATGTCGTAAGCTTACCTGCTGCAAGCAAGGTTTGAAGGTTTTACTAATAACTATTGCGCTAGCAACTAAAGACTATGTTTCAAAACCTTTACGTAAATTAAAACTGCCAATCAACGAGAAAATGAGTCTTAAAACCAATCAATTATCGCTTCGATTTTTAGGGGGAGCAGGTACCGTTACCGGATCCAAAACACTGGTCAATTTTAATGGCCAGAAGATATTGGTGGACTGTGGTTTATTTCAGGGGGTAAAAAGTCTGCGCCAGCAAAACTGGACCGACCTGGATGACTCGGAAGAGATCACTGATGTGATCCTCACCCACGCTCATCTCGATCATTGCGGATATCTACCGCGATTAGTACGCCAGGGATTTAAAGGAGCTATCCACTGTACGCCCATTACAGCGCGGTTGGCTGAGATCATTTTATTGGACAGTGCCAAAATACAGGAGGAGGATGCGGCAGAAGCCAACCGTAAACACTACTCCAAACACAGCCCGGCCCAACCGCTTTACAATACAAAAGACGTTCATAAATGCCTGCAGCTATTTTATACGCATGAATTTGATGAATGGATGGTACCGGGTCCCGATCTGCGCTTCCGTTTCATTGTCAATGGTCATATCCCGGGTAGCGGAATGGTAGAGCTGCATGCAGGCAGTAAGATCATTGTTTTTTCGGGTGACCTGGGGCGTATTCAGCCCTTGATCGTACCGAAACCACGAAAGTTACCCCATTGTGACTTACTCATCCTGGAATCCACTTATGGTGACCGCTTACACAGCATACTTTCACCCTTTGAGCAATTGGAAGAGCTTATCAATAAGGCCTACCAGCGGAAAGGTCAGGTGCTAATCCCCAGTTTTGCCGTAGAACGCAGCCAGGAGATCATTTATCTTTTGTTAAAGCTGATGAGCGAGAAGAAGATTGCTCCTCAAAAAATCTACTTGGACAGTCCTATGGCGGCTGCGGTTACGGAGGTACTACGAAATTTTTATAGCTTTCTGCACGATCCTGAACTCCGCCATGCACTGACCCAACAGTTTGAAGTGGTCTCAGATCATCGCGCCTCACGTACCATTGTGAGCATGGCCGAACCAAAGATCGTTATTGCCGGCAGCGGTATGATCACCGGGGGCCGCATACTGCACCATTTGGAAGCTCACATCAGCGATCCTAAAACCATGGTGATACTTCCCGGGTTTCAGGCACCCGGCACACGTGGCCACAGCTTGGCCAACCGTGCCTCAGAAGTGAAATTCTTTGGAAAATACCACGCTGTGAAAGCCGAGATCATACAGCTTCATGGACTCTCTGCCCATGCTGATCGTGAGGAAATGGTGGAGTGGATCAAAAAATCGGATCAACTTCCTGGCCGCATTGTGCTCAATCACGGTGAACCACATTCTTCCGATTGCCTGCGCGTAAAACTGGAACATGAGTTCAATATCCCGGTGCGGGTAGCTAGCGCTAATATGGAACTTGTGCTTGATTTTTAAGAAGTTGGAAACTCATGGTTATCTGAAAACTTTGAACTAAAAACTAATAACTCCCCAACTAAAAACTAACGCATTCACGACATAAATCCAACTCCTCCTTACGCCCTTCGCGTAATAGTTTTACATAACGCATACGCTTTTCACCCGTATAGACCTGGTACAGGCTTTCTTCCAACACATTTCCCACAACACCTTCACCGTTCAAATCATTACAGCAAACGGTTACCTCACCCGTGGGTAATATCACCATTTGGTCCATGAGCATACTGCAGCCCTTTTTGTTGACTATTGAACTCTCACCGATCTCTACCTGTCCACCCCAGTCGTGGAGTCTGCGGTATTCTACTGAATTGAGCAGCCTGGCTACTTCCTGGAAATCAGGGTGCATCCAGCCATCGTTTAGTGGGTGAGGCTCCGGCACTATACAAATACCAAAGGTTTTTACGCGAGCATCGATCTCATCCCTGAGGGTACTGAAGCTTTTTACATTTTCGGCAAAACGCTCCCACTTGGCATTAACACGCATCTCTTCAAAAGCTTGCGGAGAACCACCATCCAGGCTAAATCCTACCTCATCCAAGACTTTTAGTTCCAGCAGTTCACGCGCCAGTTTTTCGCGCAATAACATGCCATTGGTGAGTAGAATAATTTTAGGAAAAGTACGGTTGTACTTTTCAAAAATGACTTTATGTTCCTGTATCCTTGCAAAGAGTTCCACCCGTTTAGGGTGCAAAAGTGTTTCACCACCGTTGTGGAGGTTTACCTGCTTTACACGACTGAAACGTTCATCGTACAACAAGGTTTCAAAAACGCGATCGATCACCTCCAGACTCATATAACTCTTGGGCTTCAGGTGATCCAATGCACAAAAGCGACACCGCAGGTTGCAGGCGCTGCAAAACTCCAGGTTAATCTCGGTAATAGAAGCGGTACGGGTGGAAAACCGGCCGTAAAATCGCTGGTACTGCCAATCGTAGTGTAGTTCCTGCCCTTTTTTCAAGGCCTTCCAAATCACGGGGTGGTCGGCCGCCAGGCTCTTGATCTTACGTTTTAATGAAGACATCCTACAAAACTAGCTGATGCTCAAGGTTCAAAACATGATAAAGATCATATCTGCCCATGATATGCATCATAGGGTAGGCAGGTTTCGGACTGGACATTTGTGGCGTAATACCCTGGATAATGCAAATACTCATCGCTATCATAAGTCTTTTGGGCACCTATAGCCTCACGCCACTAGTCAGTTATAAAACGGACCAGGCCAGTTCGACAATGCGCATCAGCGGGACTTCCACCCTACACGATTGGGAAGTGGAAGCCCAAAGTTTTAAGGGTAGTATGGAAGTAGATGTGTTCAAAGACTCCCTTCACATAGAAGAACTGAAGCTTACCGTTCCGGTACTAAACCTTAAAAGTGGTAAAAAAGCCATGGACAAGAATATGTACAAGGCATTGAAAACCGAAGAACACGCCAACATTCAGTATGTATTTACCCGGCTGGTAAAAATCAAAACCGTGCAAAGTGGAAAGATGGAATTGCTTACGGAAGGAAAACTAACCGTAGCCGGAAAAACCCAAATCCTTCAGGTACCTCTTACCACTACGATAAAAGAAAAAGGAATAGAATTTAAAGGCACTAAAGAATTAAGTATGAGCCAGTTTGAGGTAGAACCTCCGTCCTTCATGTTCGGTACGGTAACAACTGGCAATGCCATAACCATAGATTTCACTATTAATTTCAATTAATCCTTAAAACCAATGAAACATCTTTTTAAATCGGGAATGATCGCCACTTTGATGGCGGCCACCCTCAGTACTTTTGGCCAGGTCAACAACAGAGACCTGCAACAATTCCGCTTCCCTGACCAGCGCGGTATCAACCAGTTTGAGGCCCTGGAAGACAACAATGTGATCTTTGACGGGGTAAAAGTGAGAATGGGCGGAGCCTTTGCCCTGCAACTCCAGGGGTTAAGCCATTCCACCGGTTCCATGGACACGCTGATTGATATAGGTACCAACTTTAACCTGCCTACGGCCAACCTGGATTTGGATGTGGCCCTGGCCGATGGTATGCGTATGCACATCCGAACTTACCTGTCGTCACGCCACCACCCGGAAAGCTGGGTAAAAGGCGGTTACCTGCAAATCAGTAAACTGGATTTCATCAAGCCCGGTTTCCTGGAAAACGTAATGGACATCACCACCATTAAAGTAGGACTGATGGAGATCAATTACGGGGATTATCATTTCCGCAGAACGGATAACGCCCGCGCTATTTATAACCCTTTTGTGGGTAATCTTATCCTGGATGCTTTTAATACGGAAGCAGGAGCAGAAATATACGTTACCCCCGGAGACTTCCTGATCATGGCCGGTTTAACCAACGGAAAACTAAACCAGAATGTAACCAGCCCGGGGGCATACGATCCGGTTATTCTCGGAAAGCTGGGTTACGACCGCCAATTCAGTGACGACCTGCGTCTGCGCCTCACCAGCTCCTTATACATGACCGGAAAATCGGCTCGTAATTTCCTCTACAACGGTGACCGGGGGGGATCACGCTTTTATCTGGTAATGGAAGATTACACCGCCAATGCTACCAGTAACTTCCGCTCTGGCCGCTACAACCCTGGCTTTACCAATGAAGTAACCGCAGTTATGATCAACCCCTTTGTAAAGTTCAAAGGTTTGGAACTGTTGGGAACCGTAGAATTAACCAGTGGAAAAGCGGAAGCAGAAACCGATACCCGCAACTGGACCCAACTGGCGGCCGACCTGGTGTATCGTTTTGGACCCACGGATAATATTTATGTAGGCGCCAAATACAACCAGGCCAGCGGTGAAGAAGCCTTTACCGGAAATGATGTAACCATCAATCGTATTGAAGCCGGAGCGGGCTGGTACCTTACCAAAAATGTAATGCTGAAGGCCGAATACGTACAACAGACCTACGATGGTTTTGATGCGACCAACCTACTGCATGAAGGTCAGTTTGACGGGATCATGATGGAGGCAGTGGTAAGCTTTTAGGCTATTAACCCCTCAAAGAAAAAATAAAAGCCCGCACCTCAGGTGCGGGCTTTTGTGATGTGAAATGCCCTGGCTACGAATGGGCATTGTCGTAGTTTGGTATTTCGGTTTTGAAGACACCGCTATCTTCGTCATATACGCTCCACTTATCCACTTTCCCGGCATACAAAAACAGGGCTATGGTGCGCCTGGGAGAGCTGTTGCTAAAGCGATGAAAACCCATACCGTCATTCAGGTAAAAGACATCCCTATCGTGCAGCGATAGTTCTGAAACTTCACTCACCTTTTTATTGTGAATGTGGTAGAGTTCCAGGTATAGTTCCCCCTGTATCACTACTACCCAACCTTGCTTAAAGTCGTAGTTGTGAATAGCGGAACCCTGCCCCGGTTCCCAACAGGTAAGCACCGCTTCAATAGCTTCAGAATCGTAAAGACTAACGCGGCTATGATCTTCTTTTTTCCAATGCAGGTAAGGCTCCAGTGCTTCAAGCGGTATATCTACGCGGTCCACAACAGCGGAGTAACCACTTTGCCCGGGGGAGCGTGACAGTGCCTCCCGTAATTGCGCTACGGTAGTGATCTTTGAATTGTTCATGGTTTTCAATTTTCATGGTTAAAGATCAGGATTTCAAGACGGCTTTAAAATGATTTTTGTCAGCCTCAATCATACGATAGATGAAGGTTTTCCAAAACCTGACATTTATCAGCTTTTTCCCTGATAACTATCATTTCCTGCTCATGCCCCTGCTTCTACTTTTGGCCTGTAACCCAAGGAATATGTCTGCTATTTACATCCTCATCTCGGTAAGTTTTCTCGTAGCCATCGCCTTTTTGGCGGCCTTCATCTGGAGCATTAAAAACGGCCAGTACGATGACGACTACTCGCCCAGTGTACGGATGCTCAAAAAAGAATCTAAACCCTCAAGCGCTAAAGACCAATAAGTATGCAACGCGAAACTTTTTATTACAACAACCGGTGGGTCCGCAACTTTATGGTGGCCACCATTATTTGGGGTGTAATAGCCCTGCTGGTAGGGGTAACCATTGCCCTTCAACTGGTTTTCCCGGAGTTGAACCTCGATACTTCCTGGTTTACCTTTGGTCGCCTGCGGGCCCTGCATACCAACGGGGCCATTTTTGCCTTTGTGGGGAACTCCATTTTTGCCGGGGTATATTACTCTTTGCCACGCCTGCTTAAAACACCCATGGCCAGTGAATTTCTCAGCAAACTCCACTTCTGGGGCTGGCAGCTCATTATTGTAGCCGCAGTCATCACCCTTCCTCTGGGGATTTCTTCATCCAAGGAATATGCAGAGCTGGAATGGCCCATCGATATTGCCATTGCCGTGATCTGGTTGTCTTTCGGTATCAATATGTTCTGGACCATCCTTAAAAGGAGGGAACGCCACCTCTACGTGGCCATCTGGTTTTACATTGCCACCTTTGTTACCGTAACGCTGCTGCACGTGGTGAACAACCTGGAGCTGCCGGTTTCTTTCCTTAAATCATATTCCGTTTTTGCGGGGGTGCAGGATGCGCTGGTACAATGGTGGTACGGCCACAATGCGGTGGCCTTTTTCCTGACCACTCCGGTACTGGGGCTCATGTATTATTTTGTGCCCAAAGCAGCCAACCGCCCGGTATATTCCTACCGCCTGTCCATCATTCACTTTTGGGCACTCATCTTTATTTACATCTGGGCCGGTCCGCATCACTTATTATATACCGCCTTACCCGACTGGGCTCAAAGCCTCGGTACCGTATTCTCCATCATGCTCATCTTCCCCAGCTGGGGGGGTATGATCAACGGGCTGTTAACCCTGCGTGGGGCCTGGGACAAAGTGCGCGAGAGTGCCGTTTTAAAATTCTTTGTAGTGGCCATTACAGCTTACGGTATGGCTACCCTGGAAGGTCCTTTGCTCAGTCTCAAGAATATTAATGCCATTGCCCATTATACCGACTGGATCCCCGCTCACGTACACATCGGTACCCTGGGTTGGAATGGTTTTATGATTTTCGGTATCACCTATTGGTTGCTACCCAAGCTCTACCGTACCAGTTTGTATTCGCAAAAGCTGGCCAATGCCCACTTCTGGATTGCCACCCTGGGGATTATCTTCTGGGCCTTACCCATGTATGTGGCTGGTTTTACTCAAAGCCTGATGTGGAAGGAGTTTAACCCGGACGGGACCCTGGTGTATGGCAACTTCCTGGAAACCGTAACCCAGATCATTCCCATGTACGCCCTGCGCGCCCTGGGTGGAACCCTGTACGTAGTGGGTATGGTATTGATGGTGGTAAACGTACTGCGCACTGTGAGCAGCGGTAAATTCCTGGCCAACGAGGAAGATAGTGCGGTGCCCTTCGGACGGGTATTCAATAAACCTAAAGGCGAATACTGGCACCGCTGGATTGAAAGGCGCCCCATTCAATTGATGGTGCTGAGCCTGGTACTGGTGCTTATTGGTGGCATCATGGAAATTGTCCCCACCATGATGGTGGAATCCAATATTCCCACCATTAAGAGTGTGAAGCCTTATACAGTACTGGAGCTGGAGGGTCGCGATATTTACATCCGCGAAGGCTGTAACGCCTGTCATAGCCAGATGGTACGCCCCTTCCGTTCGGAGACCGCCCGCTATGGGGAGTACTCCAAAGCCGGTGAATTTGTGTACGACCACCCCTTCCTGTGGGGTAGTAAGCGTACGGGACCTGACTTGCACCGCGTGGGAGGCAAGTACCCGCACAGCTGGCATTACAACCACATGCTGGAGCCGGAGAGTATGAGCCCCGGTTCTATAATGCCGGCTTACCCCTGGTTGTTTGAACGTACGCTGAGTACCAAACACACCAAAGAAAAACTCAAAGCCATGGTCACCTTGGGCGTGCCCTATGAGGAAGAATACGTGGATAATTACGAGTTCTACCTGGAGCAACAACAAAAGGCCATTGCCGAAGAGTTGCGTGAGCAGATCGAGGATATACAGGTAAAAAGTGATGATGAGATCATTGCCCTCATTGCCTACCTCCAGCGCCTGGGAGTGGACATTAAAGCCAAGGATACCGAACTAGCCGAAAAATAAAATAGCATGCTGAAATTCATCAAACACCACATGGATTCTATCAGCGGGATAGAGATCTATCCGCTGATATCCTTCCTGATCTTTTTCTCCATTTTTATGGGGGCTCTGATCTATGTGATTAAAAGTGATAAAAAAAGAATGTACCAACTGGGAGCATTGCCCCTGGGTGAGGAAACTTTAAAAAATCAGGATCATGAAAACTAAAAAAGACACATACCTCGTAGGCTTTGTATTGCTGTTGATGCTGGGTGCCCTTTTGGTTCCTTATGTAGAACAGCAAGCGGCTGCAGACCTCTTGGCCAATCCCGTTACCTGGATAGTGGTGTTGGTCATTTTCTTTATCCTTCTCAGTATTGCTGCGGTAACCGAAGCCCTGAACAGCATTAAGTATTTTGTACTGCGCAGGGAAGGCCGTTTACATGAGCTGCCACAGGAGGAAGCGGAAACCCTGCAGGATGACTTCTTCACCCGCCTCTGGAAGCGCATGCAGGATGCCAAGCCCATCGAAAGAGAATCTGAAATTGAACTGGATCATGAGTACGATGGTATCCGTGAGCTGGACAATAATTTGCCGCCCTGGTGGCTTTGGGGCTTTTATATTTCCATTGCCTTTGCGGTGATCTACATTTTTCGCTTTCATATCCTCGGTACCGCACCTCTCTCTGCTGAGGAATACCAGGAGCAACTGGTGCAAGCCGAAATACAGAAGGCGGAGTACCTGAAGAATGCGGCCAACCTGGTAGATGAAAGCAATGTAGTTATGCTGGAAGATGAGGCCTTGCTGGCGGAAGGAGGGAAAATATTCGCTAAAAACTGTGCGGTATGCCATGCTGCAGATGGTGGCGGAGGAGTAGGCCCCAACCTCACCGATATTTACTGGATACACGGTGGCGACATCAAGGATGTATTTGCTACGGTTAAGTACGGGGTGCCTGCCAAGGGAATGATCCCCTGGAAGGACCAGTTGAACCCTTCTGAAATGCAAAAGGTGTCTTCCTACATATTGAGTTTACAAGGTACGAGCCCGGCTAATCCCAAAGAAGCCCAGGGGGATGCCTATGAAGCACCTGCAGAAGAAGAGGCAGGTACATTGTCTGCAGATAGCCTGACGGCTGAACCGGCCGACACTACCACTATAGATACTACCGAAGAGAAATAGACACAGGGCGTGCTGCCATGACAGAGAAAAAGAAAGTTCATCTTACCCATCCCAATTTCCGGGACCACGTCAGCACCATTGACGAGAGTGGTAAACGGAACTTTCTCTTTCCGCGAAAGACCAACGGGCGCTATACCCGTTACCGGAGAATTGTCAGCTATATTTTGCTGGCCATTCTCTTTATTACCCCCTTGATTTACATTGACGGGCGCCCCTTCATGATGTTCAATGTGCTGGAACGCAAGTTCATCCTCTTCGGGCAGATCTTTTGGCCGGAAGATTTTTTCCTGGCCGTACTGGCCATGATCATTGGTGTGTTATTTATTGCGGTATTTACCGTGGCTTTTGGCCGCCTTTTTTGCGGATGGGTATGCCCGCAAACCATTTTTATGGAACATGTTTTCCGCAGGATCGAATACTGGATTGATGGTGACCGCAACCAGCAAATGCGCCTGGCCCGTATGCCCTGGAAATGGGAAAAGATCTGGAAACGCACTTTGAAGAACGGGGTGTTTTACCTCATCAGTTTTGCCATTGCCAACATCTTTATGATGTACCTCATCAGCCGTAATGAATGGTGGCAAATTGTAAGTGACAACCCGGCCAATCACCTCAGCGGCCTGTTCTCCATTCTTATTTTTTCCGGGGTTTTCTTTTTTGTGTTCGCCTGGTTCCGGGATCAGGTTTGCGTGATCGTTTGCCCTTACGGGCGATTGCAAAGTGTATTGTTAGACCGCTTCTCGGTGGTTATTGCCTACGATTATAGAAGAGGCGAAAAGCGCGGGAAGTTCCGTAAAAACGAAGACCGTGAAGCCTTGGGTAAAGGGGATTGTATTGACTGCAACCAATGTGTAGAGGTTTGCCCCACCGGCATCGATATCCGCAACGGTACCCAATTGGAGTGCATTAATTGTACCGCCTGCATGGATGCCTGCGATCACATTATGGACAGCATCAAACGTCCGCGTGGGTTGATCCGCTACGATAGCGAGGAGAACATTGCCCATCAGCGCAAAAAGATCTTTACCCCCCGTGTAATTGCTTACTCGGCCGTGCTTACCGTACTGGTAGGCGTTTTTAGTGTACTGCTGGCCAGCCGTACCGATGTGGAGGCTATTATACTGCGCATGCCTGGCCAGCTCTATCAAAAAGTAGATGAGGATACACTCAGCAATGTGTACAACTACAAAATGATCAACAAAACCGCTGAAGACCTGCAACTAAGGGTGGAACTACTGGAACCAGCCGGAAGACTTGAAGTAGCCGGGGGCAGCCCCATACAGGTGAAAAAAGGCAGCCTGGCCGAAGGTGCTCTACTTATTTATCTGGATAAAAAAGACCTGAACAGCCGTAATACTGAGGTGCAACTGGCGCTGTACAGCAACAATAAACTGATAGATAAGATCACCACCAATTTTAACGGGCCGGTGATCCGTAACTAAAACCAAAAGCTATGAAATGGAATTGGGGAACCGGAATTGCACTCACACTAACCCTATTTGGCGGCTTAATGGCCTTTGCCGTGTACTCGGCCTTACAACAGGATTATGATCTGGTAAGTGAAGATTACTATGCCGAGGAACTGGCTTTCCAGGAGGTGATTGATCAACGTACCAATGCCCTGCGACTGGAAGACCGGGCGGAATTAAAAGTAGACGGTAATGAGATTGTCCTGGAGCTACCGGAAGATCTGCAAGGCAAGACCAAAACCGTAAAAACCCACATGTATTATGAGCTGGAAGCGGATTACGATTTCCACATCGACCAAGGTGAAACCACCAACAACCACTTTACCATTGAGTTCCCACAATTTGCTACCGGCAAATGGATCGCCAAGACCAAAGTACAGTGCGAAGGGGTGGCCTACTTTTTTGAACCGGAACTGGTGCTATGATACTGGCTAGCGCTTTTTTGTTGGGCCTTTTCTCCTCCCTGCATTGCCTGGGTATGTGCGGACCACTGCAGGCTGTGGTTACCGGTGCTTTTCAACGGAAAGCAGGTTTCCAACATATTGCGCTCTATCATTTCAGCCGTATTGCTACATACGGCCTGCTGGGCTTGTTAGCCGCCTTTTTAGGTAGAGGTTTAGGCCTGCAAAGCTGGCAACAAAATGCCTCGTTGTTCAGTGGGCTGTTATTGCTATTTGCTTTAGCCACCTTCTATTTTCTAAAGCTGGATCGCAGGCTCCTGCGAATTATTTTTCCCTACCTCAGCCGCATGCGTATGCGTCTTCAACAGAACAGGTCTTCTAAAAACCTGTATTACAGCGGTAGTGGAATGTTGAACGGTTTATTGCCCTGTGGAATGGTGTACCTCGCCCTGGTTCCCGCTGTAGCCAGCGGAAGTTTCCTAAGCCCTGTTTTTTATATGCTCACTTTCGGTGTAGGCACGCTACCGTTGTTGCTGCTTACCAATATGGGTGCACTTAGTTTTTTGCAACAACGTGCCCGTTGGATACAAAAACTCATTCCCGCCTTTGTGGTGATTACCGCTCTGCTGCTTATCCTCCGTGGAATGGATATGGGGATTCCTTATTTATCTCCCAAAATGCCTGACCCCACTACGGCAGCAAACGGTTGCCAATAAATAATCCCTACTTTTAAAGCTTCCATTTTTATCTTGTATGTTGGAAGAACGTCTTAAACTTTACGATCAAATTGTTGCCGGAACGAAACGTTTCGAACGAAAGGGCAAAACCATTCCTTACACCTCCGCCAACGGCTATATGTTTTCATTACTCAATAAAGATTCAGAACTGGGCATACGTTTGCCTAAAGAGAAGGCTGAAAAATTCCGGGAAAAGCACAATAGCCCCGGCCCATTTAAATCGCATGGAGCGGTAATGCGGGATTATGTGAAAATACCGGATGCTTTATTGGACCAGCCCGAATTGATCTTGAAGTACCTGGAAGATAGCTATGATTACGTCATGTCGTTACCCCCTAAGTAGGCAGCTTTAAACCTTGGCTTGCGGAAAGAGGTTATAAAGCCATGTTACTTAAACACATTGTTCGTGGTTCTTTAGTTGGAATTGCGCTGTACGTTATAAGCATTTTCCTGAACTGGACATGGCTTGCCCTGCTGCTGGTTAGCCTATCTCCATTGTTGGTAATATGGCTGGTGTACCGGGTGCTCAAAGATCCGTATGCTTCAACTCATACGTTTGAAGATCGGTTTTACGAGGATAATGAGTATCGCAGGAATAATTAAACCGCCTTGCTGAAAACCCTGCGCTGCATGTCTTGATCCATACGCTTATCCAGCACCCGGCAAATGTTTCGGATAAAGCTTTTACCCTTTTGGGTAACTTTAACCTGATAGGGAAAAATCTTAAGCAGACCATCCCGTTCCAGCGGAGAAAAAGATTGCTGCAGCTGAAAGCTGAAATCGCCCCTTCGATCCAGCCAGTGGGTTTGGTAGTGACAGATGAGATCCAGTATCTGTCTGCGGATGAGCTGGTCCTCTTGCGTAAGGAAATGTGTTTTAATAATGGGCGGCAGTTCTTCCTCCCTGATCCTCCGCAGGTATTCTTTTACGGTTTTTTCATTCTGCGCGTAGGCGGTCCAGCTATCGCTGATGGAACTGGCCCCTAACGCGATGCACAACTCGGTATGGAAGGGTGTATAACCCATAAAGTTGCGGTGTAGCTTCTGTTGTTTGGCCGCTTTATACAGCTCATCACCGGGCAGGGCAAAATGATCCATACCAATCTCTTTATAGCCTAGTTTTTCCAAGCCGGCTTTGCCCAATTGATAGAGGTTCAATTTATCCATTCCCGTAGGAAGGTCCTTTTCGGAATAAGCGCGTTGGGCCTTTTTCACTTCGGGGATGTGAGCATAGCTGTAAAAGGCGATCCGGTCCGGTTTCAGCTGAGCAACTTGTTCCAGGTTCCGTTCAATATGAGCAGGGGTCTGCAAAGGCAGTCCATAAATAAGATCGTAATTGATAGAAGTGTAACCCAGCTTCCGGGCCTCTTCCGTAACCTGCCTTACCTGCTCTATGGTTTGGAAACGGTTGATCACCTGCATCACCTCCGCGTCAAAGTCCTGAACCCCAATGCTAATGCGCCTGAACCCCAGTTGACGTAGAGTTTTTAAATGTTCGGTGGTGGTACTGGCCGGGTGGGCTTCAAAACTCAAACTGTGTTGAGGAGCTAGTTCGGCATCTTTCAAAAGACCATTAACCAGCAGTTCCAGGTTTTCAGGGGCAAAAAAGGTAGGGGTACCTCCGCCCAGGTGTATCTCACGGATCACCGGTTTTTCCGGCAAGCGGTCGGTGTACATTTTCCATTCCTTCAAAACGGCTTTTACATAGGGTAGCTCCACCAGGTGATTTTTAGTGATATGCTTGGTGCAGCCGCAATAGGTACACAGGGCTTCGCAGTAAGGTAAATGTATGTAAAGGCTAATCTCATTGTTGCGCTTAAAACTCATTTGTACGTGTTGCATCCAGCGTTCAGCGGAGGTTTCTGTGGTGTCCCACAAGGGTACTGTAGGATAGCTGGTATAACGGGGAACGGGTACATCGTACTTGCGGAGAAGATCGAGGTTCATAAGCTCTTGATTTGAGCTCAAAAATACCGGCCCCGCCCGGTACTGGAAATGATATTTATCATACCTCTTTGTAACCAAATACTCCTAGCTGGTGGGTGGGAAATTCAGAGCTGTTTTAGCTCTCAACAAGAGTATGGTATTCCAAAACCATTGGTGATAAGGCAAGTCATAATTGGCTGGTTTTTCGGGACTCAGAGTAGGTATTATGAAAATCATGTATATAATCTTTACAGCTGCCTGCAAAAGTTTTACTAATCACATTACCAATTGGAGAAGAACGGGTTAGGCTAATCATAGAGTTTGATGAAATTAACTGGATGCAATTTCAAAGCTGTTTAAGGGCAAATAGTCTTTACCCGGGTAATTTATAATGAACAGCAACCTTTGGGTGAGTTAGTCCAATTGCCATCCCAGCATCACATAGATTGTTCTCGGTTCTGCAGGTATAATGCCCGGGCCGGGATAACCGGTAGCTCTGCGGGTAAAGTAACTTTCGTCCAGGAGGTTATTGATGCCTCCTTCCAGCCTTAAAAACTTAAAGCGATAGCTGATGGAAAGGTCGGCCACAGTATAGGCAGGTACGGGACCTACCAGGCCTTCACGTAGATCACCCGGTGTGGGAACCCCACTGTTTTCCACATCCGTAAATTGCTCGCTGAGGTAGGTTAATTGAAAGCTCATCAGCAAATTTTTGTAACCAGCTTTTAAACCGGTTTTTAAATTAACCAGCGGGATAAACTCCACGCGTTTCCCGGTTACGTTGTTTTCTTCGCTTTGTAGATAGCGGGAACTGGTGAGGGCCAGGTTCACAAAAGTGCTGAGTTTATAAGGTTTTTTGGCTTTGGTTAGTGCCTTAAGCCAATCCAGCTCTGCCATGGTTTCCACCCCATAAATAAAGGCAGTACCAATATTTTTTCGAACCCGCTGGGCGCGGTTGTTCAGGATGATACCGATGCGGTTGTCGTATAGCAGGCCGAAAACACTCAGGTCGTAATTCAAATAATTTTGCAGCTGACCCCGCAGGCCGCCATCGGCAGTAAAGCCCTTCTCGTCTGAAATATCAGGATCAATGATAAAGGTGGGGTTCACCGTTCGGATATCACTGAAGGTAACGGAGCGATAGTTTTGTGAGAAGTTGGCGTAAATCTCCGACTTTGGTTTAAGCTTGTAGGAAACTCCCAGCCCAAAGAGCACAAAAGCCCGCTCCAACTCGCGGTTGTCGCTGAGGGTATCCCTGAAAATGGGATTCCCCGCATTGTCAAAGTTCACCAACTGGTACTGGCCTTCAGAGGCAGTTTTAATGTATTCAAAACGTACCCCTGGAGTGAGGGAAAAGCGGTCGCTCAGATAAAATATGTTTTCTGAGAAGGCGGCCACATTGAGGTTAGGAAATACAAAATCACTTTGGTTGGCATAATCCGGGAACTCAACTCTGGCAAAGGTAAAATCCGCTTCCGTGCCGTTAGTACCGGGGCCCTGCACCGAAGTGTTGCGTGCCTGATAATATTTTCCACCTAGGAGGAATACGTTTCTGCGCTCTCCTATCTTGTAGCGGTGCAACAAGCGTGCTTCCGTACCACCATTTTCAAATTTTCCTTTTATCAGGTCGCGGGGATTCAGGTAGATGCCAGCCGCATCCTGCTCGTCAATTTCCAGAATCGGGTTGATATTAAGGCTGGAGGGGTTACCCCTGAAGCCAAGGGCATTACGGCTGGCATTGAGTCCAAAAATGTTGAGGCTAAAGGTGGTGCGTGGTGAAAACTCATGCGAAAATTTCAGGTTGTATAGCTGCCAGTTCACCTGAAACCAGTTGCGGTTCCGGTTGCTGAAATACGGGTCTTCCTCAAACTGGCTATCGGTAAGGCCTCCGGGCTGTTTGGCCAAATAATACATGCGGGTGTACTCGGCACTTATCTTAGTGCTTTCTGAAAAATCGTATTGCAAAAAGGCGTAAAAGTTATTCCCATTGAACCGGGAATTAGGTCGCCAGCCATCACCTTCGCGGTAATTGTAAAAAGTATAGTAGCTGAACTTACCTAAAGTTCCGCTCAGGCTATTGAAACTGGTAAAGAGGCCGTAGCTGCCAACCGTTTGCCTGCTCACCCAGCGGATAGGTTCACTCCTTACCGGTTTTTTCATTTTAAAATTGAGCAGGCCACCAAACTGGGTGCCGTACTGGAGAGAGGCTGCGCCCCGCACCACCTGGATTTCTTCCAGGCCTTCAGCAGGAGGAGTATAATAGCTTTCGGGATAGCCCAGCACGTCTGCACTGATGTCGTAACCATTTTGACGCACGTTAAAATTGCTGGTACGGTTAGGGTCGAGTCCACGGCCACCGATGTTGAGTTGAAAACCGGCATCGTTATTTTCGTAAATATTGAGACCGGTTACCTGGGAGTAGATTTGCCGGGCATTGTTGGCCCCCAGGTTGGCCACGGTATTATCCAGCAACACCACCTCACTTTTTTTACCGGCATATACTGCGGTGCCTTCTACCTCATTTAGTCGTTTCAGGTTGAATATTTCCTGACGCCTGTCCTGGATGGTTACTTCGCTCAATACATTTTGCAAAGGATTCAAACGAATGGCGAGCTGTGTGTTTTCATTCAGCACAATCAAAGTGTCCAATACCTGGTATTGGTAGCTGAAGAATACCAGTTGTTGCCGACCTTCTTCCAGGCCTTCGAGTATAAAGTTCCCTTCAGCGTCAGTAAAAACGGTTCTTCCGCTTTGCCGGTGATAAACTTCTACCCCCGAAACGACTTCCCGGGCAAGGGGGTCGGTCACCTTACCCGTAATGGAGTACTGCGCGTGCAGGGGCATACCGCAGATCAGCAAAAGGCTAAAGACCGTAAATCGTATCATTGAAAGGTAAAATCCAGGTTTTGTGGGCAAAGCCGCGTTTTTGGGTAGTGAGATCAACAGCCGGGTCGAGGTAGAGACGACTACTGCGGCCGTTAAGTGCTACGTAGGCCTCAGCATACACCTGCAGGTCGCCCCGGTTTTCGGTTTCCTGGAAATGTTTTTCCAGCCAATGGGCGTACTCCAGCATAAAATCAGGCTGGAAGCTCATTTGCTTTTCCTGGAAAGGAGTCAGGAATTTCTGGTTGTCCACCACAAAACTTTCGTTGCGCTGGGGGTCCACTATTTTAAAATTGGCGTAACCGGCTTTTTCCATAAGCATAACACGCCAACTAAAACGAAAGCCCTGCTCGTGCCAAAACAGCTCACCGGGGTAGAGGAGATAGCGCCAGGGCAGCAGCAATTGAAGTATTAGGACCAACGATAAAACACCCATTCCTATCCGGTTGAAAAAACCAGTAGCGGGCTTGGACTTGAGATTGTCGTACTGGTTTTTTGGAATCCTGAAAAGGGCTGCCAACAAAGTCAGAAAGCGATGGTGGAAACCACTGCTGAAAAATATAGTGGCACTCACAATCATGATGAAGGGAAACATGCCAATGGGGAAAAGCACCCGGGTAAGTACGTGGAAAATTACTACCAACGCAAAAGCAAAGACCCGGGTAGGCCGGTAGAGTAAAAGAAATGGGATGGAGAGGTCATACAGCGCACCCGCCCAGCTAAAGGTATAATGAACCCATCGCTCTTCCATAAGCCCACCGATTATTGGCAGGTCATAACGGCCGGGTAGCCAAATAGACAGGGGCTGTGCATGCAACAGCCAGTCGGAATTGAGTTTGGCCAAACCGGCATAAAAATAAATGAGGCACATGAGCGCTTTAATCACATCGATGTACACCCTGGGAACCCGCTGAAAGGCTAGGCGCGGCCGACTACGGGCATCTATTGAAAAGTAGCTGTGAGCCGGCAAAAAGATCAGTACAAAACTTAGGATAGATATAAAATAATAATGGTTGAGGTAGGTAGTTTTATCCATCAGCTCGATGTAGGTAAAGCTGAGGAAGAACAAGACAGCCGAAAGGCGGTACCAAAGGCCGAGGGCTATACCGGCTGCGGCCAAGGCACAAATAGCAAAAATCAGGTAGGTGTAATCGCCAATGGGCTTTACCCATTCAAACCCATAATAGCTGAAATGAAAAGCCGGTTCCAGGTACAGTTTTTCAATCCAGCCATTGGCCCAAAAGCGAATAATGCTGATGGTCATCATCACACCAAACAGAATGCGAAAGGCCGCTAATGGGGCGGCCTCCGTTTGGGTTTTCAGGTATTTTGAGATTAAAGACATTTTAATCTCCGTCAGCATCTACGTAATCTACTTTTACGTTCAGGGCTTGCAGCATATCCACTTTCAGCATCACTACATTTTTTTGCAGTTCATCGTAAGTGCCCAGCATATCCTGGCGTTGATTGGTAACGGCATCGGCAAAGTTATCGGGTAATCCCTCTGCAGAAATACGGGCCACCTCAAATTGATCCAAAATTTTATCACTCAGATTTTTACCGTCTTTTTGAACGCCAAGGTAATCGAGGTAGGCCTTAAAACTGTTACCTGAGGGGTTGCCTTCAAAGCCTTCTCCGGCAAAAAATTTACGGTGTGCCTCCAGGCTTTCCAAAAACAGACTTTTCGCTAAGGTATCGGAATAAAAAGCCTCTATGGTATGGGGTAAGGTACTACCCGAAAATACACCGGCCGGAATGCCAATCTTTCCGGCACGCAGTTCTTTTTCATGGTGAAAAACATAGTCGTTAGCCATTTTATTCACCGATGCGGTGGCACTGCTTCCATCATTTTCTACAAAGGCATTGCGGTAAGTGTTTTTCCACTCATCCAAAACCTCTTTGGTCAACATTTGCTGGCGGGTTACCAAATTTAAAAGGTAATCACCATAACTGCTGTTACTGTTAAAAAGAGCGGCCGTAGCCTGGGCGTTGCCTTTACCGGCAAGAAGGTAGTCCAAAGCGGGGAAACCTTGCTGTACAAATGTAGAAGGCAGCTTCAGGTTGTAATTTTGACTTTGTACGGCATTTTCGATACCGGTAGTATCAGCCGGATAAATGTTAGTGAAGTGGTGCAAACCGATACGCTCCGCGGGACCAATATCAAACTTGCTGACCCATTGCCAGGCGTGGTAGGCTTCCGTGAAGTCAGCGTAAAGCTTGGTGTGACTGGCCACGGTAGGGCTGCTTACAAAATCCTGTGCGGATGCTTTCAGGTTCAGAAGTTTCTGATGATAATTTTCATACCCGGGTATGATAAAATCATCGGCCCAGTGGCTAAGCATGGCCTTACGATCAAAATTGTCCGGCTGGCTGCCCGGTTGATCATCAGGGGTGCAGGAAAAGGTTACGCCCACCAGGAGCGTAACCCATATTGTAAGTTGTTTAACGTTTAACATCACTTACCTAAAATCTTTTAGTTAGCGGCCTGAGCCACGGTAAAGTTGAAACGACCGGCAATGGTATTGGATATCTGATCAATAGTAGCCGGGGTAAGGTCCCAGAAACCATTAGCACCACCGGCCATTAAACTACCCAGGAAACCGGACACTTCCGTAGCACTGAAATAAGGATTTCCAGTCTCGGGATTATGGGTAAACCTGAGGCTGTAGATGAACCCATAGCCTTCAGAAAGATCATGGAAAGCGGTACCCATATTACCATTATTGATGGCATTCTTACCGGCCTGTAGATAATATACCGCACGGATGGCCAGCATTTCTGAAATTTTAGCACGAACAATATCCGCTTGCTGGTCACGCACCGTGTAATTTTTAGCTACAATGGCGGCACGGCCTAATTTCAGGGCGTTGTATATTTCTTCGGCAATACCAGCAAAATCAGCATCACCATTAACACGTCCTAAATACTTATTTAAAAAAGCATCATCATTACCTAAAGTGGCGAGCGGGTCAGCACCGTTGGCGGCCCCACCAAACAGGTAACCGTAGGCTTCGTCCCACTTGTGCTCCATGTTGGTGTAACTCTTCCCGTCAACCGTAGTACCGTTGTCGTTTTCCTCACGGTTATTACCGCCATCCAGCACACCTTCATCCAGGTAGTTATTCAACATCTGATCAGCTATACAGGCACCCATTAATGATTTTAGGAAGGCCTGGTCATATTCCAAGCCCTGGGCGTTCACGTAACGTGCGGAACTTCCATCAGCAATCTGGCCGGGAACTCCGGCAGCGGCAGCCTGAGACCATGCGGGGAATACTTCGTTCACCTGAAGGGTTATCCAGTTCTCAAAATCTTCTTTAATAGCCGCACTTTCCGAGGCGTTGGAACTGAAGTAGGCAAAAGAAGCGGCAGTTTTAGAGCGAAGGCTCTTGCTAGATGCGTTGAGTGCAGGGTCACTAAAGGGATCTACGTTGTTTCCGCTGGCATCCTCATTAGCATACATATGCATCAGGTCCGTTTCGGATTTTGTGGTGTTCTTAAAGGCTGAACTTAACTCACCGCCCATGGCAAGCCTTTCGGTTTGGCCACTATAGCTTACCGTGCTTGAGCCGTCACGCTCAAAGGTGTAGGTGGCTGGTGCAATTACATTGTTTTGATTATCCTTATCGGAATCATCATCTTTCTCACAAGCTGTAGTTCCCATTAATACTATGGCACCCAGGCTAAGTGGAATCCAAAACTTACGCATCTGTTTTTATTTAGATTAATTTAAAATAAGGGCAAAAATAGGGTGCACATTTTAGGATGCAAACGTATTGCTGATATTTTTTTAGTGATTACCGGTTTTAAAATTTACCCGGCTGAAGATCATGTGGTTGCATGAATGAAAATTCTAATATTGATTCCTGGAAACTAGGGTAACCGGCAATGAGATTATACTTATGGAAGCGCCTTTCCCAGAAACAAGTTCTCCATCATTAACGTAACCGCTGCACTACCTTCAACTTACCTCACGATGCTCGTATCGGTTTCCGATACAGTGCCCGGCATTTTCAATGAACACCGGTCGGTTCTATTCAGGTATTACCGCCAATAGAAGTGAGGTGAAGCCGGGGGCGGTACCGTGGAAGTTCCCTACCTAAACCGGGGACGAGGTCGAGTTTTGGGTAGAAATAATGGTGCCTTTATGAAATTTTTAAAGTCATAGTATCCGGCAAACGATAGCGTTACTTTAGCCTTATCTAATATAGTCACCTAAAGAGGAAAAGTCTGCCGGGTTTTAAAGACGCTGGAATGACCTGCACCAACAATTAATTATGAAGAAACTACTAAGTCTGGCATTGCTGTCCATAATATCAACCGTTGGGCTGTCACAGTCCTCTACGCTGGGAAACTGGCTGATCTATTTTGGAAACAAGCAATTGGGTGATCGCTGGAACCTGCATCATGAGGTTCAACACCGTAATTACAATGCCCTTGGTGACCTTGAGCAACTGCTATTGAGAACCGGCATTGGTTATGACCTTACTGAAAATAACAACAATGTTTTGCTGGGTTACGGCTTTATACACAGCCAGAACTACATTGTGAATTCGGATGAAAAGATAGAGGTGGACGAGCACCGAATCTTCCAGCAGTTTATAACGCGCCAAAATTTTGGCCGCGTGGGTTTACAACACCGATATCGCTTTGAACAACGCTGGATAGAGAACCGGGATTTTAAGTTGAGGTTTCGCTATTTCCTTTCTATCAACATGGCTTTAAGTAACCCACGGATGGAGGATAAAACGTTTTACCTTTCTGCTTACAATGAAATATTCATTAACAACCAAAACGTTTTATTTGACCGAAACAGATTATACGGAGGACTGGGTTACAGGCTTAGCCGTTTGGTTCGGTTTGAACTGGGCTATATGAATCAATTTTTAAACAACGGTGGCCGTGATCAGGTCAACGTAATAACTTTTCTTAATTTTTAATTGTACAACCATGAAAATTACAACGAGTGCCTTCGGGCTTTTAGTAGTGGCTATCATGTCAGCCACCTGCAATCAGCCCGCTGAACAGCCCGCCAAAGTTGAGCCTAAGAAGGAGATAAAGCAGGATGAAGAGATAGTAGGTTTGGTAGAGGATGTACTCACCAAAGAAGAACAGGCTGCATTAACCCCTGATATGGTAATCCAGTCTTTTAAAGAAGGCAATGGAAGGTTTATGCGGAATGACCTTACGGCCAGAAATCATTCTGAGCAGGTAAGGAAAAGTACCAATGCCCAATACCCAAAAGCCATTGTGCTTTCATGCGTGGATAGCCGGGTGCCGGTAGAGGATGTTTTTGACCGTGGTATCGGTGATATTTTTGTGGCCAGGGTAGCCGGGAACTTTGTGAATGAAGATATCCTGGGTAGTATGGAGTTTGCCTGTAAAGTATCGGGTTCCAAGCTTATACTGGTAATGGGGCATGAGCATTGCGGAGCGGTAAAGGCCGCGGTGGATGACGTAAAACTGGGTAACATAACAAGCATGCTGGCCAAGATACGCCCTGCGGTGGAAGCCGTGGAATACAGTGGCGCCAGAACTTCTGAAAATGATGAGTTTGTGCACCTGGCTTGCAAAAGCAACGTGCGAAACACCATTGAGAACATAAGGAAACAAAGCCCTATATTAAAGGAAATGGAAGAAAAGGGTGCCATAAAAATTATGGGTGCCGTTTACGATATGGATTCAGGTGAGGTTTCGTTTATGTAAAAACCTTAGTCATAACAAAATGGTTTTGAAGTATTGGGTGCCTGCTTCATTTACATCAACACCGGGTAAATGTTAGGGCACCGGTCAAATTAAAAATAGGATCTTCTGGTATGGAAATCAGGTTAATAGAAACGATAAGTATTGTACTGGTATATTTTCTTTTGAGGTTGATTGTGGCTAAGGTCATCCTTAAAACGGTGGAGCGGAGCTTAATGCAAAAACGGAGGGCCAAGCTTATACTAAAGGCCTTCAGCATAATACTGGCCATTATATTCATTACCTCATTATTCCTGATATGGGGTGTTAACCAATCGGACCTGGTTCTCTTTCTGGGTTCGTTTCTGGCCATTTTGGGTATGGCTTTTTTTGCACAGTGGTCGATTTTATCCAACATTACCTCTGGCATCATTCTTTTCTTCAATCACCCGGTTAAACTGGATGATACTATTAGCATTATGGATAAAGAATTCAATATTGAGGGTAGGGTAAGCGATATAAGCCTCTTTTTTGTAAGTCTCAAAACCAAGGAAGGTAAACAGATTACCCTGCCCAGTAATATACTCTTGCAAAAAATGATTATGCATTCTAAAGATGACTGAAAGTGTGCCATTTAAAATAATGTGGATAGTTTGTTTGTTTTGCCTGCAAAGCGGGTATGCCCAGCAAAAGTTTGAAAAGGAAAGCCGACTAAAGATGGATGAGGTTCCTGAAATGGCCTTGCAGTTTATAGACTCATTAGAGCCCGAGTCAAAAATCAACTGGTATTTGGAAGAGGGACTCGAAAGCACCAGCATTGAAGCAAAGTTTCGCTATAAAGGGAAAAAGTTGAGCGTAGAATTTGATACGGCAGGAAAGGTTGAAGACGTGGAAATCCAGGTAAAATGGAATACGTTGCCTGCCGCCTTAAGAGATTCGATCAGGGAGGTGTTCCGTTCGGATTGTAACAGGTTCAGTGTGCGCAAGGTACAGGTACAATATTCAGGAAGCCGCACTACACTGATTGCTAAATTAAAGACGGATAGTACTACGGTAGGGTATATAACCCGGTATGAGCTTATTACAAAATGCCGTACCGATGAAGATATTGCCTTGTATGAATATCTGTTTGATAGCGAAGGCCTAAGCCTGACCCGGTCTAAAATAATCTTTAATAACTCCAGTAACCTTGAATACTGACCGGATAAGGTTTTGGGTGTTTTTCTGCTGCCTTGTGTTGGGTACGCAGTCTTTGGCCCAGGATATCTATCAGATTGGAATTTTGCCTTCCATCAACTTTAATTACAAGCTCGAAAAAGGTTGGTCTGCTAACTTCAGAACGGAATCGCGGCAAACCTTTAAATCAGGTCAGTTTGGTAAAGAAACCAGTCCTCAATATCAATACGTCCTTAGCGATTTCTCTTTTTTGGCCGCCAAAAAAGTGGGCTTGAACTCCCGGGTAGCCGGAGGCTATCTCATACGTTTCCGCAATGGAGATCTTATACACCGGCTCATTCAACAATATACCCTGGTGCAAAGATTAAATAGTTACCGCTTGGCTCATAGGATTGTTTTGGACCAGACTTTTTCATCCGGTCAGGCTACCGAATTCAGGTTGCGATACAGGCTGGCAAGTGAAATACCTTTGAATGGAGAAGCTGCTGACCCCAGGGAGTTTTACCTAAAGATCAGTAACGAATACCTTAATGGTGTAGAGGGTAAAGCGTATGATCTTGAAATCAGGTTGGTACCTCTATTAGGATACATTTTTACACCGGCTCATAAAATTGAAATAGGCCTGGATTACCGTGTCAACTCTTTCCTGGTAAGGCAGGGCGACCATGACTTCTGGACCAGCATCAATTGGTATATTGAAATTTGAAGACGACCATTCCGGTATAAAACAAGTTATGTAATCCCTGATTTTTTTATGACAGTATTCCCCTCAGCAGAGCTTAAAGTGGATCTTAAAAAGATTGAGCAGATAAAGCACACCATCGATAATACACTGCGTTTGATCACCTTCAGCCGGCAGCATTTGGCGGATGATCTTCTTGATGCCTACCTAACCAAAACCACCAGTCTTAAAGATTTATTGAGCATTAAAAATGCCCAAATGGAGGCTGAAACGGAGGAAGAAGTTGAGTTATACGCTGATCGTTTGCGGGATGCCATGTCCTTTATAGCTGCTGAAATACTCAGTGATAGCCAGTTTCAGTCAGAGGTTCAGCTCTTTCAGCTTTTCCGGCTGATTTCTCCAGAGGCCCATCAGAGGCACCCCAATAAATACAGGCAAACCGATGTACAAATTGGTCGTTACGTATGTCCTGAACCATTCAGGATTCCGGCACTGGTATCCGATCTTTTTTACCAAATGGAATTCATTGAAAACCCAATCATCAGGGCCATTTACTTTCACCATGAGTTAATACGCATTCATCCTTTTGCCGATGGGAACGGCCGAACGGTTAGAATGGCCAAGAACTGGATACTGATGTATAAGCTTTGTCCTCCTATTTTTATCTCCGGTGCTGATGAAAAGAGAAAGTACGTTGAGGCGCTGGAAAGCAGTTTTCTGTTTCTGAATCGCGGTGACCGTGTGTGGAACCCTCACCTGGAGCTTTTCTTTGACCAGGAACTGGAAAGGCTTTTTAGAAATGTAAACGTGGTTTATAAAAGCGTGGTTGCGGCCGGTCAATCGAGAATTTCGTGATTAGAGGTATTATCCATAATTGACTATATCGCTTCCTGATAGTTTCCCGGTTTCACCAGGTGTTCTCTACCCTAAATGATATTGATGGAACCCGACTTCCCACCATTTTAGAAATATGATTAAAGGGAACTTAAGCTTCATATTCCGCAGGAAGACTCTTATACATCATTGAAACAAAGGTGTGGTGGATTGGATCAGGCTATTTAAACTCTCCGGGCCGCATGAACGGACCGATAACGATGTCAATTTCCAAATGCCGCTAAAGCAAAAAGACTCTTGCTAATCGCTTTCACAGGAAACACATTTTGTGGTCCAACTCTGGCTATGTTGTTAATCGTGCTGCCAGGATAAACCGGTAAAATAATTGACCTATCAAACAGGAAATTTTGAAAATGGGGTCTAACGAGTTTTTTTCAGGTTGAATTAATTTTTTTTAATTTGAAAGAAATTTCGACTTTGTTGAAAAAAACCTTAACCGCTTTTGCACTGCTAATCATTGTTGGTTGCTCCAATTCCTTATCTCCGGAAGAATATAATGAATGGTATGCAGACCCAGAAAATGGACTTGTTGTTAAACAAGTATCCAAGCCCTTTGTTTTTGAAGCGTTTTACCGTCCTGCACCATTGCTGGCCCTGCAGAACTTTGGCGGAAAAATACCTGGCCCGGCTGAATTGGAGGCGGAACTCAAGGAATTGGAAAAATTTCAGTATTTCAATGTGAGGGTGTCCACAGAAAGCAGGCAGAATTTCTTGAAAGCTAACATTCGAAACCAAGAGGAGTATTTTCAACGGGTGGCCTATTTCTCTTCTTTTGCCCAGCCTGATTTCAAATTGGTAGATGGTGGTGATACTTTGAGCTGTTCTATTTATCATTTTGAACGCTCATATGGGATAAGTCCATACAACACCATACTGTTAGGTTTTGAAAATCCCCATTCAAAACCACGTAATAAAGAATTAATATACGAGGATCGGATTCTGGGTTTGGCCCCTTTAACTTTTAAAATTGAAGCATCGGCCCTACAAAACCTCCCTAAACTTAAGCCTTAACAATTATGATCAGAAACAAGACCGCCTTAAAGAGTTTATCGCTCACCTTAATCCTAATTTTTCTTGTACAGGTCCTTTTTCCATCTGCAGCCCTGGCCTTAACCGGAGGGCCTAGTCAGCCCGAAGTGGAAAGTTTTGAACCGATCGGTACCAACCAGATGGTGGATCCCTTTACCGGGGATTTTACCTATAACATTCCACTTTTGGATGTAGGTGGCTACCCTGTAAACATTAGTTACCACTCTGGAATTACCATGGATCAGGAAGCCAGTTGGGTAGGTTTGGGGTGGAATATTAATCCGGGAACCGTAAATCGGAATTTGCGGGGTTTGCCAGACGACTTCAAGGGTGATGAGGTAAGGCGTGAATTCAATATGAAGGATAACACAACCGTTGGTGTTACTGGTGATTTTAATTTGGAGATATTCGGGTTTGACCCTAAGAAAGCGGGTTTTAATGCCAACCTGGGTTTGGGTATCAATTACAATAGCTACAACGGTATCGGTATTGACATTTCGGGAGGGATTAATGCCAGCTTAAATAAAGCTTCCGGTGAAAGTGGTACGGCAGGGTTGGGGTTGTCCTTTGTTTCCAGCAGTAATAATGGCCTTACGGTTAGTCCTTCTTTGAGCTACTCTCAAAAAATGGAGGGGTCCAAGTTAGGGGCATTGGGTTATGAAGAAATGTCGGGAACTGTTGGAGTCAGTGTAAACAGTAGGGCTGGCTTAACAGGGATGAACGTGGGTGTTTCAGCTAAACGAACTATCGAAAGAGAAAAAACGGTTAATGGTACAACTACTACCGAAAAAATAACCAAGAGTGGTGGCACATTCTCCGGTATAAGCTTTATACCGGCTACCTACCTGCCTCAACAAAAGTTCCCCTTTGAAAGTAAAAATATCTCGGCCAGTTTGAAGTTAGGGGCTGAGGTAGTGGGAAATACAGCCTCTTTTGCCCTAAGTGGTTATTACTCTTCTCAAAAACTAAAATCCCATTTGATGCATAGCCCGGCCTATGGTTATTTATACGCTGAAGATGGTATTTCGGATTCTAAATCATTACTGGACTTTAACCGGGAGAAAGACCGCCCTTTCACGCGGCACACTCCCAACCTACCCTTAACCAATCAAACCTTTGATCTTTTCGGAATTTCAGGTCAGGGAATAGATGGTATGTTCAGAGCCCACCGCAGTGAAGTTGCTTATGTAAGGGATCCCTTTGTAAAAAATACCAGTGCTTCGTACAGTTTAGGCGTTGAGCTAGGTGTTGGGGGTATTGTAAAATTTGGAGCGGATGCCACGATCAATGAGGTGCTGTCCAAATCCGGTGGTTGGTCGGAAAGAAATGATGCCATTACCCATTTAGCCTATCAAAATGAGTTACCAAATGATTTGTACGAAGGCAGTTATTTCAAAAGAATAGGTGAACCTACCCCCGATTTGGGAGTGGAAGATGAGGAATACTGGAAAAGTGCACTCTACGCTGATGAACCTCTACAGATAAAAATTGCCGGGGACGGATATAGCCGTTATGCGGCTTCGAAATATCGTAAAAAGAGTAAGCAGGAGTTTGACATGAGCCAGGTTAAAAGAACTGCACGTGATAAACGCAACCAGGTCATTAGTAGCCTTACTAAGGAAGAGGTAGGCCAGGGTATGGGGTTGGATTCTTATGTGAGCGATCATGCCGAAGATCATCATATTGGCGAACTAACGGTGCTCAAGACCGATGGTAGCCGCTATGTGTACGGAGTTCCGGCCTATAACTTTTTTCAGCGGGAGTCCACCTTCAATGTGAGCGGTAACTCGGGTAAAGATTGTACTACCGGCTTGATCAATTACGGAGGAACGGATGATGGTAAGGGCAATAAAAAGGGGATTGACAATTTTTACGAAAGTACCGAAACACCACCCTATGCACACTCTTACCTTATCAGTGCGGTTCTGTCTGCCGATTACTCGGACATGGATGGGGAAAAAGGCCCTAGCCTTGGAGATTACGGGAATTATGTAAAATTTGAATACGACAAGATCGATAATTACGATTGGCGGGTGCCCTATACATCAGGTAAAGCATCGCTTAGCGAAGGTTTGAAGAGTTTGGCTTCCGATGATATGGGACATTACATCTACGGTGAAAAAGAACTTTTTTACCTGGAGACCATGGAGTCCAGGACCCATATTGCGGTTTTTCATAAATCGATCCGGGCAGATGGTTACGGGGCTGAGCCTTTACAGGGAGGTTTTGGGCCTTCAGCGGCCTCCCTTAAGCTGGATAGTATTTCGCTTTATACCATGGCCGATTATATCAGTTATGATGGGGATGTATTGCAGATGGTGCCTCTTAAGAGAGTACACTTTGAATACGATTATTCACTTTGCCCTGGGGTTCCTAATAATGAAGATAATGATCTTGCAGCCGGAGTGGATGATTATGGGAAACTAACCTTGAAAAAAATATTCTTCACCTACGGCAAATCTCACAAAGCACGTTTTATTCCCTATCAATTTAATTATGCCGATCCGGATCATGATGGGGTCATAAACCCGGAATACAACCCATCCTATAATCTTAAAGGTTATGATCGCTGGGGATCGTACAAACCTAATGACCAGGGTTCCTGCAGTCATTCCGGGCCCATTTCCACTGCAGAATATCCTTATACAGAACAAGATGAGGCATTGACCGATGTATATAGCCAGGCCTGGAGTTTAACTTCTATCCATCTTCCCTCCGGGGGAAAGATGAAGATCGATTATGAATCGGATGATTACGCTTATGTTCAGGACCGGCCAGCTATGCAGATGTTTAAAGTGGCCGGCATCGGGGAGGGAACTTCTTTTAACCCGGCCTTCCCTCAAAACAACCTTTATGATGGTAACAATCCTCATGAATTTATTTACTTTCAGTTGCAGGAACCGGTTAGTACTTCTACCAGTGTGGCAGACTTTAAAGAACAGTATTTAAAGGATATCATTGGTAATAAGTTATACTTCCGCTGTTTAACCAATCTTCGAACTCGCAATATTGACGGTAATTACGATTACGTATCGGGTTACCTAGACGTGATAGATGCCGGTTTTGCTCATTCCAGCGGTGGTTTTTATGACTATGCTTACGTTAAGGTGAAGAGTGTAGGGCCCGGAGATAAAGAAGATGAAACTAAAAACGCCCACCCCATCTCCGTGGCAGCCTGGAATTTTGCCCGCTCTCATAACCCTGAAGCAGCCTTTGGGTCCGGTAATAAACACCTGCATACTGATCCTGGAAGTCTGGGTAATTTTGGAGAAGCTGCGGAGGATGTTTTCTATGAGTTGATAGATGCCTTCGAGAATTTCTATGAAATTTTCAGAGGGCCTAACACGTATATGCGCGATAAGGGTTATGCCAAGGAGATCTCCCTGAATAAATCCTGGGTTCGTTTGCACAATCCCAATGGGCATAAATTGGGGGGAGGTTCCCGGGTACAGAAGATCGTAGTTAGCGATAACTGGTCCGGCATGACTGATTCCGGTCAGGATTCCGAATACGGCCAAGTGTATAATTATGACCTGGAAGACGGAACCTCTAGCGGAGTTGCTGCTTACGAACCTCTTATTGGAGGGGATGAAAATCCTTTCAGGACCCCGGTTTCATTTTCAGAGGAACGCCTGCTGGTTCCCGATCGTGAGCACTACATGGAAACCCCTTTCGGGGAGTCCTTTTTTCCGGCTCCCAGCGTAGGCTACAGCCGGGTGACGGTTCAAAATATTCAATACACTAACGTAACCCAAAATGCTACCGGTAAAGTGGTGCATGAGTTCTATACCGCCAAGGATTTTCCCACGCTTACCGACTTTACCGATCTTCAGCCGGGGCACAAGCCGGCCAGCTTCCTGAGCCGTATGCTTAAATTCTCCGTTCGTGACCATATGAATACCAGCCAGGGTTACGTGGTGGAAACCAATGATATGCATGGTAAGCCCAAGGCACAATACATCTATGCCCAAGGACAAGATAATTATACTTCGGGTGTGGAATACAAGTATCAATATGGCTTTAAAAGAAGTACCTCGCAGGTACCGGATGGTACCACTAGGGTACCCTTACGAAAAGTCCTGGATAATGATGTGCAGCTTTTCTTTAAGGATAACCGCATTGATACCCGTGAAATAGGAGTAGATTACGATATGGTGAACGATTTTAAGATGAGTGAAACCAAATCTACCAGCGGGGGAGCCAACTTTAACATGTCCACCATTTTTGCCATAATAGTATTACCCATTCCTACTATAATTCCTTCGCTTTCCAAACAAACTACCCTCTACCGTTCAGCGGTAACTACCAAAGTGGTAAACCGTTTTGCGGTGCCTTCATCCACTATTGCTTACGACCTGGGCTCTACGGTGGAAACGGAGAATTTGTTGAGAGATGCCGAAACCGGGGAAGTGATCCTTACCAAAACCACCAACAACTTTGACGACCCGGTGTACAATCTCACTTTACCAGCCCACTTGGCCTATGACCGCATGGGTGGAGCCTACCGGAACATTGGTTATGAGGAGGATATATCAGTGAGCCCAACAGGTAAATTCTCAGACCCCTCTGCCTCTGATCTGGTACCCGGTGATGAGGTAAAAGTAACCCTGGGCGATGGCAGTGTACAAAAAGGCTGGGTGGTGCTGGCCGCTGAAGGTGACCCCCTAGAGGACTACTTGTTTCTTATTGATGAAGACGGTGCTCCTTTTGCCCAAAACACCTACCGGGTCAAGGTTATCCGTTCCGGCAGGCGGAATATGATCATGAATTCCATGCAACAGGTGGTACTTAAGCAAGACCCGCGTAAGTTGGTTAACGGAACCTTAACCCTCGATTTACACAAGGTAACCGGTTATGACCCAGAAATTATTTCCGCCAGCGCTACCGAATACAATGAGAACCATAAAACTGCCCGTCAACCTTATGACCTGGAAACCCATAAACCCTTTTCCTTGAAAAAGGTGGCTTATGCCTACCCTAACCCTAATGACCTCGGGGATGATGATGTGCGGGATGACCTATTCCAGGCCACTTTTCGCTTTTTAAATCGGCTGGCTGCATTGGATTTCTTTGATTTTTCCCAGGTAGGCTATCCAAATAAACCGGCTATACCTCTATGGCATTTAGTAGATGGAAGTACTTTTACCCAACAGGATATGGATTTAATCCTGGATCATTTAGAAAAGCCGATTCCTCTTGGTGTAACTCCTTATGTGGGCACAACTGTCGATGGTGGAGATGGAACTCACTCTGCGGAAATAGTAGCTTTTATTATGGGCCAAAACCAAACGTACTATTCCCGAAAGAATAGATTCAGGTTCAGGAGTCTTGACATGAACTATCCAAGTCCTCCCTGGTATTCTCTAAATCCGGTAAAAATTGAATCTTTTGATATAAGTACAGCTCTTATCCCAGATCCCAATGTGCCAACTGTGGGTATCACAGGTAAACCTTCATCATCCAATCCCAATGGAATTGAATTCCATTATACTAAAGCTAATGACGCTACATCTTACACCGGCTACATTACGCCTACCATTAATTTAACAATGCCCTATAAGTGTGGTTATTATGTTTGGGAAAGAGCTTGTCCGACTGAAAATTATAAAGCAGAGTTGGATGAAGACGAGCTACACATTAATCCGCTTCTCTTAGGCATCCGGGGTAATTGGTACCCTTACGAGGGCTATGCGTACTTATCGGACCGGCAGTATAACGGCAACTCCCGTAAGGACGGGGCTTATTCCAACTTCAAATCCTTTTGGGGGTACAATAGTGTAACGGAGGAATGGGAGAGTGACCCGGTAAACTGGACCTCATCCAACACTTTAAGCTTATACGATGAGTATGGCAATGAGGTGGAAAATAAAGATGCACTCGACCGTTCTTCGGCTGCCCTTTTCGGTTTTAACGGAAGTGTACCGGCTGCGGTGGGGCAGAATACTCAGTGGGGGCAGTTGGCATACGATAGCTTCGACCAGTATTTATACACCAATTCGGATTGCAAGCGGGGTTATTTTGCCCCCTATCCCAAAGCGGGCGATGATGATGCGAGATTCACTATTTCCAGTACCGATGCCCATACCGGGCTAAGCAGTGCACGCCTGGCCGGTGCGGATGGTGTACTAGCTTACGAGCTGCTGTTTGACTTTACTGAAGAGGATTGTGCAAATCCCTCCAGCCCCGACCAAGTACCTTTTGTTTGCGGACCCTGTGATGTGATGGGCACCTTCGGACAGTACGAGCTGCGCAAAAACTCCCTGGGGGTTGGAATAGGAGATTCACTGATCGTAAGCTACTGGATCAAAAAAGAGGGGACTGATTTATCAGTAACGGATTATAATGATCCCATTGAGGCGGAACTGGTGAGGAGCGGCTCTACCGTTAGCCTGCCCCTTTTATATACCTCTCCGGTAATTGATGGCTGGCAGAAGATTGAACGAAGATTGGAGCCGGGGACCACCACTTATTCAGCAGATCTCGAATTCAGGAATACCACCAGCGATGCTTACCTGATTGATGATATCCGCATTTACCCGGATTACGGGCTTATGAAAAGCTATTGCTATAACCCCAACACGATGCGTTTAATGGCGGAGCTGGATGAGAACAACTATGCTACTTTTTACGAGTACGATGAGGAAGGCAAACTAATCAGGGTGAAGAAAGAGACGGAGCGGGGTATCGTTACCATCCAGGAACATCACGGTCATAATCCTAAACAATAGCACTATGGCTAGTAAAGCACTTTATTTTTCGGTCGTAGTCCTTGTTTTGAGCCTATTTTCTTCATGGGGCCAGGATCTAAGGTCAGATTTACGCAAAATACAGGAGGTTCGCTCCCAGGATAAGTGGCGCAAAATGCAGGTGAAGTACACCAGTTTTGAAACCCACTCGTCCAGCGAAGCCGAAGATACCGAGGAGGCTACTATTATGGAAAAAGGTATCCACAGCTACTATTTGGATAACCGCATGAGTACTTCCCTTTTTATAAAAGGAAAAAGCCTGGTGATCGATAAAGAGGACCAGGTAATATACCTCATGCAGCAGAAAATAGTGATGGACCTGCTGGCCAATGTTCAACCAGATAGTCTATTGAAACTATGTTCGGCCATAAATTACCTGGGTAAATCTGAAAATCTGCACACCTACGAGTTGTTATTTTCATCAAGCATGATGGAGTTTGAGAAGGTAATAATGGTTTTGGATATGGGTAAGCTTTACGTAAAAGAGGCGGTGTTATATTACAGCAAGAGCATGCCTAAACTGCTAGAGGATAAGGAGGTGAAATGGATGAAGCCCCGCCTGAAAATCACCTACCATTTATTACCGCTTACCGATAGAGATAAAGAGAAAATCAGCTTTGATCATTATCTCTTACTAAAGGATGGAAAATGGGAAGCCCGGTCTCCTTATCACAACTATAAAATTATAGATCAAACCGCAAAACCTTAATCTATGAGAACCTTTATTAATTTGAGAGATAGCCTGCTTACAACACTTTTTATTTTACTGGTCTTTAGTGCTTACGCTTCCCGTGAAAAATTCTCGGCCCAGTTCACGCACAGCCAGCTCAATGCCGGCAACAGCCTTTCCCTTGAGGCGCCGGCCCAGGGTTGCGGGGCAAGCTTTACCGAAACTAAGTTGTTCCACTATGTATCCTTGTCGCTCGACCAGGATTACCAGGATCTTATTTCAGGTAATTCAGATTTGGTTTTTACCCTTGATATTGCATTGTTCCAACAGGGGAGTTCCACTGCGAGCGTAAGCTATAGTGGGGTTCAACTGGCTATTGATCCGGATAATGATCTTCAAACACCCAAACAGTTACAGGAAGAAATTTATTACATAGCCAGCGGTTACTATAAGATCGAAGTGGATATTGTTTCCATTACCCAAAACTCTGTAAGTGTTACCGATGCCGATATCCCGGATAATGTTCAACTGAGTATATATACCGATGCTGAAAGATATTATGATTTTGATGCTTCGGCACGCCCCACCGGCTTGAGCCATGAGCTATTGGACGATGCCGATCAACAAAGCCTCATAAGCCCCTTTAATCCGGATGTGGCCTATAGCAATGCCGAAGAAATCCAAATTTCCTGGGATTGTCAGCCCGGGGCGGAGGAGTACGAATTGGAATGGACCTTTGTAAATGACTATAATTCCCTGCCAGGATATTTCAAGCAAGCTACCAACCTGGCTTTAACGAACCGGGAATTTGCCTGGAATTCCAGCCGCATTACTACTACTGGCCTCAGTTACAACATTCCCCTCGTGTATGATCACGGGTTTATTGCCTACCGGCTGAGGGCTGTTTCCAGGGGAGGAACGGGTTATTCAAAGATTATTAAGGGTGCATGGACTTCACTAGCTTCTGCAAGCACCGTGGCTGACTACGGGTACCAGCGTCTCGCGGAGCACCAACCCGATAAAAAATGGCAGGGATCTACATCTTTTGCCGAAGAAGGCAAGAAGAAAAGCGTGGTCAGCTATATGGACGGTACGCAAAGGAGCCGCCAAAATGTGACTCATAATAGTACTGAAAATACCGCTATTGTAGGTGAAACTTTTTATGATTACCAGGGGAGGCCCAAGATACAGACGTTACCGGTACCGGCCAATGACAGTAAAATTGACTTCTATGAAAATTTCAATAAATTAAATGGAGGTACTACTTACCACAAAAGTGATTTTGACGAAGACCATGCCAACTGCCTGGACGGGGCTATGGCCATGGATGCTTCCTCCGGAGCAGCTAACTATTACTCATCTTCCAACCCTGATCAGGCCGGTATAAATGCACATATTCCGGAGGCCGATGGTTATGCATTCAGTGAAGTGCAATATACGGCCGATAATACCGGGCGGGTAAAAAGGCAGGGGGGAGTAGGTTCAGACTACCAATTAGGTTCAGGTAAGGAAACCCGTTATTTTTATGCTTTGCCGGACCAGGTTGAGTTGGATCGCCTTTTCGGAACCGAGGTGGGACACGCCAAACATTATCGTAAAATCGTGGTAGTTGATCCTAACGGTCAAGCTTCTATTACCTATCAAGATATGGGTGGCAACGTAATAGCCACTGCCCTTACCGGTAAAAGGCCCCAGCCTATGGCCTCACTTCTTGATGATATTGGCACTCCTATTGAAAACTCGATCACAACGCAAGAGCAGGTGGATATTCTCAATAAGGTGAATCCCTCCGATGTGGATACTAAGCTTGATAATAACGTGATCAATGCTTCTGAAGACGGCTTGCTGCTCAATTATGGCTTTATCTATTCTGCCGATGATGACTTTTACGGACGCTACCAGGCTACCCTGCCTGCCTTTACCGATGAATGCATCAGTGGTTACGAAGCGGTGATGGATATTAATGTTAAGCTTTGGGCCAACGACTGTAATGTGCTCCTGGATGATTTTCAGGGAACGGTAGGGAACTATAATGTTTCGGCATCGTCAGATGCTACCCAGATTGTAGAACTGGGAACTACAGGGACTCCTCTTAACCTCAATGTGGGAGATTATAAGATCGAAAAGGAACTAAAGGTCAACCAGCAATACCTGGAGGCCTATGCGCAGCATTATGTGGAAAATGCCACCTGCTTTCTTACCCTTCAGGATTTTATTACCGAGGCCTGGACGGATGTGGATACTACCGATTGTGATTCCAATACGGTTTTTGATGAAGAAAGTGGACTTTGGTCATATGACTGTCAGGCTTGTCTGAACGATCTGGGGAGCTTTGCTAATTTTTCAGGATCGCAAGATGAGTATGATGAACTTTACAGGCAATGTAACGAACCTTGTGTAGGCTACGTCAGCTCCTGCGAAGTACTGCGTATATCTCTTTTGTCGGATGTAAGCCCCGGAGGACAATACGCTTTCTTTGAAGAGGATGATAATGGAGATTACGTCAGTAATGACCCCTTATCTGTTTTTAATGACGGAAGTACAGAGCCCAACCGCCTACCAGAATACCTGCGTGGCGGAAGCATTGACCTTAACGCGATTTTCGGGACCACAAACCTGAATGAAATCATTGATGACTGGGATCAAACAGATGCTGAAAATATGGTACAATACCACCCGGAATGGCTTTTATACGAACAATTGTGTGATGAACTGACCACCATCCCCAGCTCGGCAACTATGAGTAGCGAGGAGTATGACTGGTGGTTGCAGGAAATAGATACCTATGACGATGCTTATAACGAAGGTTTACTAAATGGTTACGATGAATTACTGCAAAATGATCCCTATTATCAACTGCTTAATACCGCTGATCAAAACGCCTTTTTGGCACTTTTGAGCAACGTGAGAAATAGCTCGGATAACCTCATCGAATACGTGGAAAAGCTAGTGTATTGCAATAATTGGTATAGTTCCTCTGTACCCGGTGTTTGCAATGGGGCCAATGCACCTGCACTGGGTACTGATGCCAGCTACAAAGAGGAACAATGGCGGGTATTGAGATCCAATTACCTGGCTATAAAAACCGAATTCTTAGGGCGTAGGCATTCCCAGCAAGCCTTGAACCTGGCGGAAATTGTCAACCCGCAAGACCCGAACCTGATCGATTGGGGGTACAACAATGCCGGTATCGGCCATACCTCCTTCAATTTTTATAAGTATATGGTGGCCTTCTATCCCGGCTTTGATTTCAATAGTTTTGGGGGTAGCCAGACCGTACTTAGCCATATAATCGATTACTTCCACAGTCGGCAAATGATCAACGGCCCTTATCGTCCCCTGTATAAGGATAAGCAAAAGAGAGTGGTTTTGGCTGATGGTGTTCTACCCGATCAGGCGCACCCCAATCAGCCACAGGATGACACTGAAACAGATGCGGAAATATATAAACGCACCGGTCTCTGCCCGGCCGCTTTCCAGTTAAAAGGTTTGTTAGGTGATCTATTGCGCTCCGGTAGCCTTACCAATACCTTGAATATGTTAGCGGTTGACGCTTACACGGAATTACTATACCAACTAGTACATGGTTTTACCGGCCTTAATCAACCTTATGTACACCGTGAGTTTGTACCTACCGTTACGGCTTCCACGCTTACCATCGATTTTGATCTGCATCCCGCTAATACCGCAACCGGTTTTTCCGATATTCCGGCTTTCCTGGTACTCTCCCGTGAAACCGGCAGTACCTTTTCCTGGACGGATTTTAATAATGGTACCATAATGGTAAAGCAGGTAAGGCAGTTGGTACCTAACGGCCAAAACTCCGGTGGTAACTATGGCTTCGCCCTGGAGATGGACGTTTTGAATACCGGCACCGGGGAAACCTACCTGGAAGTGATCAGTGGCACCATTAAGGGGATTGACCTGGAAAGTTGTGCCACTGTAGCCTCTTATATTCCGGTGGTGAAGAATAACATTGGCCATGGATTGGAGGAATTTCTAACCTTACTGGTGGCTAACGGTGATTTCAATTCTACCACCGAGGTACACCTTCAAGGTGCAAACTCTCCTTATTCGGTGCACTTCAACCAGATGTTCCGACCAATACTCGACCCTCTCTTTGAGTTTGATAATTTTGTCTGGAAGCGGGACGGTAGCACCGATGTTTTTGAGATATACTCCAGTGCCACCATCGTTTCCGGTAGTCCTGATGTGGCCCCCAATAGTATCCGTTTAGAGTTTTGTACCCCACTGCCTACCGGTTTTGCCGATTACGATGATATCCACTACTTCGAGGATTTAAAGCCTGACTTTAACAACAGCGGCTGCGGCAATTCTAACCTGTATTTCAATATTGTGGAACACACTTCCACCACAGCCACCAATATTGCCAACCAGGGCCCCCTCTATCTGCGTTTAGCCTTGTATAACGGACAGGGTGCTACCGCATCTTTCGATGGAAGAGTGCCAGTAAGCAACGATCAGGACAGCACCGTAGAAGAAGAACGGTGTGTGAAATTTGCCGATAACCGGCAATTATTAGAAGATCTGATTGATAATATATGGTCACATACATTAAGCCCCGTTGAAGGTGCTTATGCCGTAAATCAATGGTTTAGCTTCACAGATAAAGAGTTGCAGTTGCTCAGAAAATACGCTGGGGAATTTACAAACCTAAATTACCCTCAGCTGAGTTTCGATTGGTTTGATTGGTTAGGTGCATCAGCTACACAGGTTCCAAACGATGAGGATGACTATGTTATTGCTTTTTGGGGACATCATGGAATCTCTGAACCTTCACCTCCCACAGCGGCTGAAGGTTTTTCGGTATCTGGTAGTGTGCCTGGCCTCAACGTAAGCTTTAATTTGCAAGACCTTTACGGTAGTTATGATGATTGTCATATCCAAATGCGCTTCATCCGCCAGGAGGCCGGTTTGAAGTTTATAGATATTGTCAGCCTGCTGGAGTTGAAGCCCAAACCTGACGCTGGGGGAGTAACCGGTGAGTTCTTAGTGCGCGTTCAGATGGACGATGGCAGCCAGGAGTGGATTGAAGGGTATTCCTGTTTTGAGCTTTCCTCCTGTGTAAACTGTACTGAAGTTAGCCCGGAGGTGCCGGTAAACTGCTGGGCCAAAGCCGCTACTTTCGATAACCTGGCCTCCTCCGTATCGGGTCTGGACCCCATACCCTCGGAAGATTTCTGCGAATCGCGCTTTTATAAGTGTGTGGATGATTACGCGGATTACCTGGACGTTATGGGGGTTACTTCTACTACCTCACCTTATTACATCAGTATACAGGAGTTTTACCATCAGGAAATGAGTTTTTATAAAGGTTATTATTACGATTACCTCACCTTCATGCTGGGAGTTAGCCTTCCATCTGACGTTGAAGCGGCTTTACCGGGAACGTACAGCGATCAGTTCATCCTTTTAGGCGCTTTTGCTGAAGCTGAACTGGGAATGGCCTGTGTAACGGCCTATCAGAATTACTATGTACCCGGCAGCGCGGATGATGCCATTGATGAATACTGTAAATATTACGACCCAGAATATCCTTGTCCACTGCTGGACTTTCAACCCACCCCGGTTTTTGAGCTGGAGGAAAATCCCTGTGTGGAATTTTATACCGATGTGGTGGAGTCCAATGCCCAACAGGCCTATGACCGCTACGTGAGCCAGATCAAGGATGATTTTAAGCAGCGCTATACCGAACACTGCATCAGTACTGCCGTGGAAACCTTTAGCCGTACCGGTAGTGGTTCGGCCGACCATCATTACACCCTCTATTATTACGACCAGGCCGGAAACCTAGTTAAAACCATTCCACCCGAGGGTGTTCAGCCGCTTAGTGTCGCTAATACCACAGCCCTTGATGCTATTAAAGCTTCCCGCATCAACGGTTCCCATTACCCGGTGACCCATGATGTCAACCTGGAGACCCAATACACCTACAATTCCTTGAACCAGTTGGTACAGCAAGTGACTCCCGATGGAGGTGCCACCTATTTTTGGTACGATAAGGTCGGCCGCCTGGTAGCCTCGCAAAACCAGAAGCAAGCGGCTTTGGATGAGTATAGCTATACCCGTTATGATGGCCTGGGGCGGGTAGTTGAAACCGGCTTGATAAGGGGAAAGCCCGGTTACCCCCTACAATTGATGACCGCCAGTGTGATCAACGATCCCTCCTTTCCCACCAGCCTTGAAAATACTAACGATCGCGACCCTAATCGCTACGAAGTATCCCGTATGTATTATGATGAGTTAAGTCCTTACATGGATGACTTTGTAAGCTATTACATCGGATCAACTTTGGACAACCTTCGTTCGAGAGTTTCATCGGCTGCCTACTATGATGTTTTGGAGTACGATAACACCAATGGTGTGTTCCTTTTTGAGGATTACAACTACGCTACCCATTACAGTTATGATGAACATGGTAACGTAAAAACCCTGATCCAGGATAAAACTCATTTCAATATTAATACCCAGCGTTTCAAAAAGATAGATTATACCTACGACCTGGTGAGCGGTAATGTGAACGAAGTGCATTACCAAAGCGGGGAATTCGATCAATTGATCCACCAATATACCTACGATGCTGATAACCGGATAACCAGCGTGAGAAGCTCGCGTGACGGTATTTTATGGGACCAGGATGCCGCTTATGAGTACTACCGCCACGGGCCCTTAGCCCGTGCCCAAATAGGGGAATTTGCGGTACAAGGTATGGATTATGCCTACACCCTGCAGGGTTGGTTAAAAAGTATAAACAGTAGTACGCTGCTCAAGGAACGCGATATGGGTAAAGACGGCCTGGCCAATGGTACTCATGCCCATGTTGCTGCCGATGCTATGGCCTTTAGCCTGCATTATAATAATTCCGATTATGAGCCCATAAGCAGTTATAGTATTGGCGGTACCGCTGATGCCCTGGCCAGCGTGAACCAGATGAACATCGGGGAACTTTACAATGGCAATATTGCCGCTATGGTCACCTCACTGCAGGACAATAATGAGCAGCGGGTGGAAACTATGGGTATGCGCTATACCTATGACCAGTTGAACCGTTTGCATTCCGCCATAGCCTACTATAGCAACGGTGCTAATGACGTGGTACTGGATAACAATAGTTTCAATACACTGGCCGCCAGTAGTGATTACTCGGTAAGCGTCCTCTACGATGGCAACGGTAATATTAAATACTTGAATCGCAACGGTTACCAGGCTTCCGGCAACCTGGGGATGGATGATCTTAACTATCATTATGATAATGATGGCGGTAAACCCAATCGCTTGCTGTATGTGGATGATGAGCCAAGCTATAGCGGTAATTATTCTGATGATATAGAAGATCAGTCTTTAGGAAACTATAGCTATGACGCCATCGGTAATTTAACCGGTGATGTAAGTGAACAGATCGCAAGCATTGCCTGGCTGGCCAATGGTAAAATAAAGTCCATCAGCCGTAGTGCAGGTAGCAGTAAACCTGACCTTGAATTTGAGTACGATGCGCTGGGTAACCGGGTTACTAAAATTGAGAAGCCGGCCGGCAGCGATGATGATGAATGGAAATACACCCATTATGTGAGAGATGCTTCTGGTAATGTGATGGCGGTTTACCGCGAGGAGATCGAGCCCTGCTTAGGCTGCCAGGAACCGGTCAACCACGAGTTGAGGTTGTATTTAACGGAACACCTCATTTATGGTAGCGACCGTATCGGGCTTTGGAAAAGCGACCGCTACCAAAAGCAGGATGTAGTGTTTTTTGCAGGAAGCCCTCCTACCTGGAGTGCCTCTAACTTTATGGATTACCAGGATAATGCTCCCTACTACCAACGCGAGCTGGGTAACAAGCAATATGAGCTGAAGAACCATTTAGGCAATGTGCTGGCGGTAGTTTCCGATGCCTTGATAATGGAAGCAGATAACCATCCCCGTGATTTTATTAAATTTGATGAGCCGGTTGTTTTGGAGAAAAAAGGCAACGTAAGTTACGAGATCGACAACGGCCGCTTAAAACTCACCAATACCCATGATGAAGACGGGGTTTATTTTGAATACGATGGACTAACCCCAAATTCTACTTACTGGTTTGGTATGGAGGTAGACTGGGATACCCACAAAACCTTTGGGGTAGTGGAGTACTGGGATGAAACTCAACAAATATGGGTGCCAGACCAAAATATAACCCCCACTTCTACCAATTCAAAACGTTACTGGTTGCAAAACTTTTCAGCCGAAGCTTCCCGGGTGCGTGTCCTGGTGAAGAGCAACGATATCAATGCCACCAGTGGAACTGCTTACACCAGCCCTGAGGTGTTTTACCTGGATGATGTAGCCCTTACGGAGGACTGGAATGCCCAGGCATCGGTTAGTTTTACCCAACGTTATAATTGGGGGTATTTTAAATTTACCTGTACGAAGGATGAGGAAGGCGTAAGCCGAGTATATCCCGTTGAAGCCGGGGAAGACTACAAATTTAATTTTGTTTTAGGAAAGCAAAATAATGGAAGTTACAGCGTAACGGCTCCGCGTATCCAGGTGCGAGTTTCCGAGTGGATAAATAATAGCTGGAGCTTTCTGGAAAGTATTTACATATCAGCCGGTACGGATTTGCAGGCCTATTCGCTGCCTTTCCATACCAGTTCAACCCAAGTAAAAGTGGAGTTCTGGCACGATGACGCCAACCTGAATGCTCAGGACCCGGTTAGCAATAAAGATATTCTCTTTTTAAAGGAACATTTGGAACTGCGCAGTACCGAAAAAGTAGCCGATGTGATCTCCGCCCAGGATTACTATCCCTTCGGGATGACCATGCCTGGAAGGGTGTTTAATGGAGGGGATTATAGGTATGGGTTTAACGGTCAGGAACAGGATGATGAGGTCAAAGGGAATGGAAACTCTTTAAGCTTCACATTTAGATTTTATGATCCAAGGTTAGGTAGGTTTCTTAGTGTTGATCCAGTTTTTGCAGAGTACCCATGGAATTCACCTTATGCTTTTGCTGAAAATGATGTGATAAGGGCACGAGATTTAGAAGGGGCGGAAAAGCAATATGCGATTGACGGATCAATATTTTTAGGTCCGATCGATATAAAGCCGATCAATGAGGAAAAATTGAAAAGTAATCCCGCATTATTGTCTAATCATAATCTTTCTGCGGTAAACATGATGATTTTATTAGACAAAGAGTCTAACCAAACTCCTTATCCTACAAAGAGCAGTACTGTTTCGGCAACTCCGCCACCAGCAATCGATTTTAATATATCAACAGAAATTGGTGTTAAAGGTAAGGCTAAGGCGAAAATATTGGGATTTGGTGGTGAATTGAGTTTGGGTGTATCACAACCACTGACCTCAGTTTCCTATACGGATCAAGGCTCTAAGACTCAATTAGGAGGTAAACCTTCTTTAGGGGGTTCTGTCGGAGGTGGTCCAGTCGGTATTGGTACAGATCTAATTGAACCTTCTATTAATGGAAACTTTGGGCCAGTTGAAACAATGGTAACTCGGGATAATATTAATACACAAGTTACAGTATTTGATGTGGGAGTGACAGTTTTTGGAGGATTCAATGTGAGCTTGAAGTTATCTGGCGATCTACTTCGTTCCAACCCTGTTTCTGCCTCACCTGATATGTCTTCACAGACTACTTCAGCTGCAGACGCTACTTCGGTTGCTCTTCCGGATGTGAATTTTGATTATATGAGTTCACAACAGACCATTAGTGAATCTGAAATTAACTAAATCTGAGTTTTGTTAGTAGTTATACTTACGGTGATGAGTTTTCTTCGAGCATGGTTAGTACATAGGTACAAGCAAACCAAAAGTGGGGAGGATAAGATAGGTGCTTTCGCTTATTATGATAAACTGGTTAAAGACTTATCCAAATTTGATTTATGGTCGAGAGAAGTATTTTATATAGTTCCTATTAAAGGGGTCCAGAAAGAAGTTGTGTATGTTAATATTTTAACTATTCTCATTTACGCAACTTTCCTGACTTTTCTACTGTGGGAGTACCAAATTATCTAATATTGATGATATCCACGAAATAAACAAGGGTTGAATTAGCTGGTATATTTCCAGATGGTTTGTTTCCATAAGCGTATTGAGGTGGGATTTTAATATAACCTTGTTGTCCCCGTTTAAATGTGGCTATAGCCTTGGCAAAAGATTTTAATAAATAATTACTACCTACGGTAAATGATAAAGGTTCTTGTCGGTCAAAGGAGTTATCAAATTGTTCTCCATTTTCAAAGTAGCCGATATAATGTAGTGTAACAGTATCTCCTTTTGAAGGTTGGTTTCCTAACCCCACGCCTGTATAGCTTATACAAATAGAGTCAACAACATCCCAGTTGACATGAGAAAGGTCTGTTTTACCTTTCTCATTTTGCCACTTTTTAAAATCGTGGTCAATTATTAAAGTGCCGGTAGAATCCCATTGTTTGCTTCTAATTAAGACACCTTGTTTGTTATAATAACCAGCAGATTTTTTTTCTCCATTCTCATACCACCAAATTCTTTTTCCTACAAAATGCCCATCCTTTTTTTCTTCTTCATATTTCTTGTTGCCGTTTTCGAAGTAGAGTGTTTCCCTTTGTGCTAAGGCTAAAGCTGTATACACTAAGAAAATGGAAGTAGTAAATATGATTTTCACGGACGGCCTTTTTTGATTTTTTAAGAAGCTTAATGACACGAAGATAGACAATAACTCCAAGGATAATTGATGCGCCTAGCTCACAAGCTATTTGTGAATAAGGGGTCCGGGGAACATCCCCGGCAAGATCGCATGAAAATGAAGTGTTAACGGAATGACATGCTATCTTGCTTCTCACGGGTCGACTACTATCGGACAATCAGTTTATTCAAAAATCCATGGTCTGTTTGTAGCCTGATTACTGCGAGTCCCGCTCCAGGAATCTGAATGACTTGGGTACTGGAGCATTCAAAGTCCAGTAGTTTTCGCCCACCCATATCAAAGCACATCACCGACAACTTTTGATTTCTTGGATTGTGAATTACCACCCCGTTTGGGGTGGTAAACACATCCACGTCCTCCACTATCAAATCTGCATAACCCGTACTTGGTGAGGTGTACTTGAATTGCGCTACCACGGGAATATGGTCACTGGCATAGTGCAAGGCATCAGCCATCGCTTGCCCGACTGCGACATTGGTCGGAGGAGCATTAATCGCATTGTTGTAATGCAAACCATCATTACCATAAGCGAACATGGAGCCGGGTACATACTGCCAGCCGGTGGTATCGTCTAACGTCTCCGACATCAGGATCATATCAAAGCGATCATCCATGCCACCATTAGCACCACCGTTAAACCGTGTGGTACGTGGGGATTGTGTATGGTATGACGCATAGGCTGGATTGTTCCAGGTACCGGGCATGGTGAACTGATCTACAAAGTGACCATCATTATTTGGAGTATCTTGAAGAAGCCGTGTGTAAGCCGGTTCATTTGCTCCGTAAATATTGAAGTCACCACACACGATAAAGTTGGCTCCCTGTGGTAACTGGTCGGTTAATTTTCTCAAGGTATCTACTTCTGCCCTGCGGGCTTGCTGATTTGCTGATCCGGTGCTGGCCTTCAAATGCACTCCGAATATATGCAGAGTGTCAGGAGTTCCGATTGGAACCAATTGAAAGTGATAGATAGCGCGTAAAGTGGTTGGATAGGCAAGTGCTGAAATTTCCGTGAACCGTGCTGTCTTGTAATACAAGGCAATATCTAAGTCGTTGGCATCGGTAAAGCTGGCCAGCGAATAGGTGGTGCTATCCACATTCAACACACTGTCTTTGTAGGTCAGCGCTGATCCTAAGCCCGAGAATTCTTGGACACAAAGTACGTCCGGTTGCAGATCATTCATGATCATCCGCAGATCAGGATGCCGTCCGTCAATGTTATTCGGACTGTAACGCAAACTGTTATACGACACCAGCCTGAACGATTGTGCTTGGGCAAAGAGGAAAGTGGAACAGAACACCAAAAAAACTAAATACGCATGTTTCATGAGCGTAAAAATACGGCTTCACTCTTAGGGAAGATCTTTGAGCAAATTGAATATCTTTAAGCTATGGCTGAATTCTGCTCACAATGCACTCCACTGGATACCGTGGATTACAACCTGTTCAATATCGCTTTGAACCTAGATCGTGGCCATTCGCGTTCTTTCGTTTGCGAAGGATGCGATAACAGGGCTGTCTATAAGGATGAGGAGGGCCGGTTGTGGATCGCTCATGAAAACGGTAAAGGCGATCTCGACTGGAAACCGGTTACTATTGATGAACTCTAACATCAGGACTTACGACCAGCTCCATCCTTGATCATTTGCGGTGATCAAAAGCTCTCTTCAAATCCTTTAAAAACTGCGAGAGGGGTATTTTAGGAATAAGTGCTTGAAAGAAAACAGCGATAGCTAGTATTTTCTCAGATGGCACAAACGTAAGCCACACCGTTGTCGCAAATATCCAGATCAAAATTTCCACCATAGCAGATATCTTTGGTGGACCAGGTAGCTTAGATTCTCCTAAAAATAGCTAAAATTTCCAGAAGACCATCAACGTATCACAGCAAGTAAGAACAGAATTACCTTAAATAGACCTGGGCCATTGCCACCGCATCAAATATCCCAACGTAGTGATGTTCCGCCTTCCATCGTTTCCGTACTGGAAACTCGTAAGGAGCCAGAGAAGGATAACGTTCGATTAGTTTTTGGGAAATGTCGTACTTCGAACAGTAATCGCCTGTACAAAAGTGTTTCTGAACCTCGGTGCGGAAGACTTGTTGAAACGTAAGTTTTTTACTTTCAGCAAGCCTCGCAATCATTTTTACCAGCTTACGGATGCGAAGGCCCATGTTCTTTTGGTCATTGGTGTAGGCACGGGTCAGGATCACATCCGGTGTATACTGTGCAATAAGCTTTTTGATTCTTGTAAGAGTTTGCGTGTTATCTACGGGCTGGACATAGGCAACTCCATAATCGACCAGTAGGTCAATTTCATCAAACACCGCAAAGCCCACACCCCACTGGTTAGGATATACCGACAGCACCCTATTCGTTTTCTTCGCTTTCATAGTAGAGTTCGTCAGGAACTAAACGGTTAAGGATGGTTTGTACCGCGTTCAGCCGGTGTCTGACTTTCGAAGTCTTCTGCGATTGCAGTTGCTCCTGCAACACCAAAGCACGATTGATAATCTCATCGTAGAGTTTCATGTAATCGTCCTTGAAGAGCTGATGAATGGGTGTCTCAAAGAGAATGTGATAACCGAGGATGGTAGTGAGATTGGGTAAGGATTGCCCGGTTTCCTGGCGGGAGAGATTTCCAGTGTCCATGTCCAGAAGCTGACTGACATCAGAAAGTTGCAAGTGATACTCTTTTCGAGAGGTTGAGAGATAGTTATGTGAAAGAATGTGCATGAGAAAGAAAGAGGCACGGGTTATGAATGCCCGTTATACAGAATAATCAACCTCTGCAAATGCAGGTAGTATCAGTATTTTGTAAAATCCACAAAAAAAATTTCGTGGTCGCACCACGTGTATCGTGTCAGTCGCTACTCTTTCGTTTCACCACCTTCCTGGTAGTTGTTCTCTGCTGTCGTTGGTGGTGATTGTCCACAGAGGTTATGCACAACACCCGTTTCCAGTGAACCTTCTTCACACTATAGTATCTCTCTTTAGTTTAATAGTGTGAACTTTCTTCACTGGGCTATGACCCTACGTTCACTGGCTGGTGCTGGTTTGGCAACCAGCACAGAACCCAGGGCATAGTACAGCCGTGAGGCTGCCTTTCTCGAAACTGCAGAAGCAAGGAGGGTGCCTTCTACATCAGTAACGGTAACCAGCCCTTTTTGCACCAGAGCGTCAATGGCACTGGACACCGCACGATTAGACAACCCAGTGATCACCATGAAAAGCTTTTGAGATATCCAGGCCCTGTCCTTTCGTTGAGTAGAGTTGTCCCTATCCACCATCCCTAGCGTTCTGCGAAGAATGACCAGTAACACTTTCAACTCAGATTCCGATAGGGACTTCAGATGGTGATCAACGAGACGATTAGGAAGTTGTGTACTTGCTTTATAATACTGCATAACTGTAACGTAGCGTGCCACATCATCTTACGGTAGGCTCAGGATATTGCGTACAAAATGCTTGGTCTACCTGCTGAAAATGATATGAGCTAAGGTTTAGGACATGAAAATTCCTGTGCCAACCACTTTATCCGATGCTGATAACCAAAGATTCCGTGAATTGTATTGGAAGCATTTCAATGAAGAACTAACGGTCGATGAAGCTAATCGGGAAGCATTTCGTTTTCTCTCGTTTTACGCAGTGATTATTGAGTATATGGAATCCAGGCGAAAATAAATTATGGTGTTCTTCAAATTATTGTGCTACCCTTATGACGGTTGCCAAATTACATATGGATTGAGCCTCGAAACGGGCAAGGAACGAGATTTTGGCAACCACCTCAATCCATACGTTCCTTGTCCTTTTCGGTTTACATTATGATTACTACAGGACATAGATATTTTCTCTATGCCCGCAAGTCAAGTGAGTCTAAAGATCGGCAGATGGCTTCCATACCTGATCAGGTAAAGGAAGTTCAGCGTCTGGCTTCGGAACTGAACCTTGATATTGTCGAGATCATAACGGAATCCCGATCTGCTAAAGCACCTGGGCGACCAGCTTTTGACAATATGCTCCTGCGCATACAGCAAGGAGAAGCTAATGGAATTCTGTGTTGGAAACTCAATCGGCTGGCGAGGAACCCGGTAGACGGAGGACAAATCAGTTGGATGCTCCAACAAGGAATCATTCAACACATACAGTGTTACGGAAGAGATTATAAGCCTTTGGATAACGTGCTGATGATGCAGGTAGAATTCGGAATGGCAAACCAGTACGTTAAAGACCTCAGTATAGACGTTAAACGTGGAATGCGATTAAAGGCGGAGAGGGGATGGTACCCTTCTCGTAGTCTTCCGATTGGCTATCAGCACAACAAATCCAGTTATAGGAGAGTGTTACCAGTGGAGATAATTCCTGACGAAAAATTTAACACGGTAAAGAAACTATGGAAGTTACTGCTGACAGGAGATTACTCCGTGGTGCAAATTAAGAAGGTAGGCGATGACCTTGGTTTAACCGGGCACTCCGGTAAACCATTGCCTTTAAAGACCTACCACACCTTATTCCAATCCAAGTTTTACTGTGGATACTTTAACTGGAAAAATGCGGATGGAGTTAGTATTGAGTACGAAGGGATGCATGAAAAGATGCTATCACTTGAGGATTATGAAAAGGCTCAGGATATCCTCCTGGGACGTTCAAATCAGTCACGTTCCCGCACCCATGACTTCTTGTTTAAAGGAGTTCTGACCTGCGGGGAATGTGGGTGTATGGTATCAGCTGAACGGAAACGCCACGTGAGGTGCAAAAAGTGTAAAAAGAAGTTCTCTTGTATCCACCGGGATGATTGCCCCAAGTGTCACACTCTCCCTGATAGCTCTAAAATATTCGAACGTGTTTATTACCGCTGTTCCAAAAAGAAAGGACCCTGCTCTCAAAAGTACGTCTCTGAATCAGAACTCAAACTTCAATACCGTAATGCGATTGAAAGTATTACCACTTCCAAGGAGTTCCATGAAATAGCTTTGAAGGTCCTTAAAGAGCACAGTCATGTATCAAAAGGTAATGCAGAAAAGGATGCAGAAGCGCTAGGACATCAAAAAACCAAACTGGAGAGTCGTCTTAAAAGATTAACCTTGATGCGTGCAGATGGGGAGATTGGTTCTGAAGAATTAAATGCCGTTAGACAAGAAGTTGTATTTGAAATCCAGGAGAAAGAACGTCAAATCCAAAAGATGCTCAAGGCAGATATTCAGTGGCGTAAATACGCAGAAGAGTATTTAAATATTGCTTGCAATGCCCTGGAGGCCTTTGATTCTGGCGACATTTCAATGACAAAGAGTGTATTATCAAAAATAGGTTCGAACCACACTTTAATCGACCAAAAAGCCCAATTTATATGGGTGAAACCGCTATTAGCTATTCAAAAGTGCCATCAGGCTTATGAGGCTGAAAAAGCAAGGTTCGAACCACAAAATCCCCATGAAAAACAAGGGGATTGTGGCGGTTCAGACACTCCAAGTGACTTCCAGTGCGCAGGGAAGTCTCTTATCAGAACCACTTTTTACAAAAACCGGGGGTTGAAAGACACCCTATTTAAGAAAATACCAGATGGTAATTAATGCTGGTAGAGCAAGGATTCTGTTGATTCGACAAAAAATATAGAGAAAAAGATTATTAGCTTAAGAGGCATTTACTATTATGGTGAATGTCTTTTACTTGGCCAATAACTGATTAATAGAGTATGACTTTGACAAAGAGATAAAAGAAAATTCCCAATGTGGTTAAGATGGCCAAAAGTGATCTAAGGTTTTGGTGTCGGATCATTTTTCCATACTTTCGCCTATCTTCTTCACCCCATTTCATTTCTAGTGATCCATGCCGATAAATCTCCATTTGCATTTTTTCCAAACCAATTAAGAAGAATAGATTAAGTATGGGGAGGAAAACACTCCATAAATCAAATATCGGATCTTCAGAGGGGTACTTACTCAAACCCAAAAATGCAGCTATTAAGATATTATTGAAGGTGAACAACTTATCATGAATCCTGTCGAAACTGGAACCTATTTTATCTAGGGCGTCATTTGATCGTTTTTGAGCTCTTTGTATTATTTCATTAGAATCGGAAAGTAGTTCTTTACTTTCTTCTCTTGTATTGATTGAGTCAAGTAAATCTCTAATTTCCTCAAGGAGTTTGGTGTCATCCCTCATCATGCTCTTTTAAACTTATAGCCTTTCATCCTTGAAGGAATCCAGTCTATTAATTAATTCCTGCACTTCCAGTTTCTTTTCCTTTCCAGTGTTGGAAGGAATACTTGTTGAGAGTCTCAAAAGCCTAACGTCTTTTGTGTCCACGTTAATCCATACCGTTTTGTAGAATTTGTTATTGTAGCCCCACATTTCATTAACACTCTCGAACAACGTAAATCCTAGCTCTCTGAACATCTTTGCAACTTCCTCCGGATCAAGTTTGCCTACTACTGCGAAATGCTTGGAGAGTACTCGATTGAGAGTTTCTGTAATATAGCTAATATGAGTGTAATGATTTTTCCTCAAGCGTGCAGATGGCTGGATGAAGCTCTTGATAAATAGCTGAATACTTTCAATTTCCATAAATATTAATTTAGAGAGATGTCTATAATACACTGTTTAAACAGAGATACATTCTACATTTTAGTAATCCAATTTATCCCGCTCTGCTCTTTCATCCATTCTTCTAGCGTCTGCTTCATATTCCTTTGCTAACTCATTTAATACTTTTGCTGTTTTAGGAAATTCATATCTGATAAAGTTTGCCTGCCTGTGGAAGTATTCCGCATGTCCTCGTTCTATATCCCCGCCATCAAAGGGACCCCTTGTTGAAGATCCTCTTTTGTTAAATGTTGCCGATGAAAAACCACCTTTTAGGCTATTTGTATTGATGTTCTCAATCACGCTACAGATTTCGGTCGGGGGCCAAGGCTCTTCATTTTCTGGGTATCCACCTAATACATAGCCAATTTGCATATCCGCTACATCTAATCGGTCCGATTTTTCTGCCAATTTTCTGACTTTATCAATCCAGGTTACAAGAAATTTTTCTTCAATGTTTCCTCTTTCATCTACCCCTGGTATTTCTTTCCAAGAATTTAAAAGACTAATAGCACTCATTCCTCTACCTTGCCTTGTTTCCTCTGAGATATTTTCTACATCTCCTTCCTCTGTATCTGATTTGTATGCCCATTTTAACACTTCAACGAAAAATTCTGGATTATTCGCTAATTCTTCGTGAAGCACTTTGGGTTTGTATTGAGCCCCGTAAGAAGTTAAAATTGGAAGATAGAGCCATTCCAAATTCAGGAGTATTGATTTTTCAACCTCCTCTCTTGTTTCTAACTCCTTAAAGACCCTAATCGCGTGATAACTATTAAACCGTTTATTTTCCTCAGACTTTCTGGAGGCGACATTTTCCAGTACCTCAATTAATTTTTCCGTAGCTAACTTTTTGGGGTTGGCAGATACCACGTCTAAAGCACTGATGAATCTATCGACTTCTGTCAGTCTAGTTATACCATAGACCAAATTATCCTCTGGCAAATTCCAAAAATGAGGAGAAATATTTTTCCAATAGTTAGTTTGTGTTTTCTCACTGGTAGTAATAAGAAATTCCCAAATTTCTTTAGTCTGTTGAAGTTGGTAGAAAATCCTAGCCAACTGATCCTCTGAATACCCTTGTAGTTTAAGTTTATCATATAGATCAAATACCCAATCAACTCCATTAATTATTGAATTTCTAAAAATAAAGTTTTGAATGAAGTCTTGGACAAGTCTATCCTCCACTTTCAGGTATTCACATAACGAGACAATTTCTTCTTCGTCTTCAATAACATATGCCAATGTGTCTCCATATATCCAGGGTTCTTTCGTGGATTTTACTAACTGCCTAACCTTCTTAATACCAAATTCCTGGTAGATGGATTTCAGTGCCTCAACTCTTCTTTCTAATATGAGTTCTTGTTGTTTTTGTACCGGTAATTCTATTCTTTTTATTCCTTCTGGAAACTGGGGCCAATGGTCATTGAACATCCAAATTACTCGTTCAATGGGATCAGATGGTTCTAGTTTATTATAAATACTTTCATACCTCTTTAATATCTCTTCTGGTAACACCCATTCAGCATTTGGGTGTGAACGGTGTTGGGATAATGTATTTCGGAGTTCATGCCATGCCGAGTTATCATCAATTTCCACTTTATAGAGATTGGATTCAATAAAAGATAATACTTCGCTTCTTATAGTCGGATCTATTTGTCTAGATTGGGAGCTATCCAAAAGGTCAATTAACTTTTTTTCCGAAAAATCAAAATACTCAATTAGTAGTTTCCAAATATAGGCGTGAGTCGAATGGACTTCAGACCAAAGATATTGATTATCAAAACTATGCTCGAAAAGTCTCCATCTCAATTTATGAGTTGGAAAAGCTGTTCCACTATCACTTCTTGGAATCATGCTAATCAACAAATCCCAACCCATTTCATATTCCTTCTTAATGATCTGCTCTAAAATTTTTATTCTATCGTTAAAGGATGCAAGGGTTTGATAATGCCAAGGTTTATAAATTTCTCTCAGACTGTTTAGAGGGCGATTTGATAGGTTTCCCCCTGGGTCTAAAGTGGCTAATCTTGCAAGTACCATTGAGGCATCATATACATACTCCTCTGTCCATGCCAAACCTTCTAATGCCCAGAGTAAACCGGTATGGTAGCTTGTAGGTGAAATAATGCCGTCCTCTTCTTCAAACATGTCCATGATTGGCTTATCATCCAATGATAAAGAATGATAGGCTGACTCAAGAAAGGCTTTTGGAGATGCTTCTGCAAGGAGTGGCATCTCTCGGTTTCTCGAAATCCATAAATCACTTTTTGCATCATACAAAAGTTCATTAATGATACCGTCAACCCATTCTTGCGATTGAAAATGATGTTGAAACTTAAATTTTTCTCCATGTAGACCTACAAGGATCAGTGTTTGGGTTAACCCTTCACGACACCATGCTGAGTATTGAGATTCCTTACCATGAAAAGAAGCCATCATTCGATGCTCAGGTTCCAATTCAAATGCCGGATTTACCTCTTTCATTACATCAAGGAAACTAATTCTTAAATTCTCAAAATCTTTCGTTGAGAGAAGGTTAGACATGCTTGTCCACGCGTCCAAAGGTGAGGTGAGCCGCCAAGAAGATCCTAGTTTAATTAAAGGCGGAGATTCTACGTCCAACCATTTATAGAGTTTATCTGAGTAGGTCACGTAATCTTCTCCAGAAAGGTTTTCTATTACTTTTCGATCTCCCTCATAACTCTCATCCCAACGGCCTACTAATAAAGCTGGTAAGATTTCCGCTACTTTATCCTGGTACTTCCATTTGTTTTCGTTCGTAGGAAATCCTAATAAGCTTTTTAGAATAGTATAATCCCTTCCAGATTCTTTGGAATATCTGCGAGCCTCTTCTCGAGATAAACCCATTTCTTCTAGTCCTTCAACCTGACCATCCCTATCAACTCTTGGCAAATCAATAACATCCTGTGAGCCGAAATCATCATCGGGACCTAAAGGGACTAATACATGATGGCCGTTATCAAGTGCAGCTACATATAGTTTACTGCTGAAATCGAGTTTTGCGATAAGGTTGATAGCATTCTTATTTATTCTAAGACCGTGAAACTTATCTTCATCATTAACAACCACACTGCGTGAAAAGAATAGCTCTTTAGAATGATTATCATAAAGCATTGCGGAAGCAATAATGAAGGCAATCGCTTCCTCTTTGGTGGAACCTCTCACAGCTTTAACTGATGGGGAATCCTTCAAGAATTCAGATAAAGCCTTACTTTGAGACTCCCTACCCGCAGTAATAACTTTTGGAAGTAATTGGCCTTTTGGGCCAAAAGAGATCATTTTCCAATATTCTTCTGCGTTGTAAATACCATCATAAGGGTGGTTTTTAGTAAGGATAGAAAACCACCTATGAGAGATTTGAGCATTTTCAAGCCATTCTGCGATATCTATTGAGTCGTATGCTTTTACATCCCACCAAATACCTTCTGCTTTCTTTTCTTTTGCCCAATCATCCTTGTTTTTCCATATTCGAGTTGTTACAAAAACAAAACATGCCTCACTTTTCTTAAAAGCAAGACTATCTGAAGTTCTCTTTTCATAATCCCTATTAGCTTTCGCCTCTGCACCATTTGTACCAATCTCCCATAATGAGGCTCCATACGGCACATAAGCTGTATCCTCCTGACAATAGACGACTCCGTCCCATCCACCCATATTTACTGCACTCCCCGAAGGAATACTCAAAGTGGTGTTTTTGGGAGTGGTTTCCCTAATTAGTTTGGCAATTAACTTTGGAAAGTTTGCTTTAGAATCGAAAGTCCTACCCCAGGCTTCTATCTCGGTTCGATCAATTGGTATCATCTGATTGCAAAATTTCTTTATTCGCTATATAACGAACTTAATTTGAGTCATTTACTCCCGGGAATACTAAAGGTCACTTTAGAATAAACAAAATACTCCATTTGCAGAAAGTAGCTGAATTATTGTCAATAAGAATTCTTGATTCTCAAGTGCAAGCCTTTTTTCAAATACAATATCCGCGGCATAATTAACAATCGACTGTTAGGAATAAATTAAAAATCAACGAGTTGCAATTTGGCGGAATTAAAAATAGCACTATATTGGCACCATAATTGCACCCTAAACTAAAAAGAAAAAATTATGGGCGGTCAGATATAACATCAAGTAAACTTCCATTGGATACTATATGCTTCGGTGTTCTTTACATTATAGAACTTGAAGCAAATTTCTTTTCTGCCATATCGATTAGTGGAAATATATTGCTTGTCAGACAATTCTTGCCACTGCATATTTTCGTGATTGTAATCTAAAGGACTATTTAGCCTAGGTTTTTTAGTCCGAAACACTTTACAGGTGAACTTTTTCTTTGGATCAGGATGTATTATCCTAAAGGTGTATTCCTTACACAAGTATTTTGGTGGAATATCGTAGACCTGAAATTCCCCTACATTGTATTCATTCACATATGTAGTGCTTATCGCATACTGTGATTTTCTGTCAAATATATTTTGTTTATCAAGCTTTATATTAAACTCGATTTCATTATTTGAGGCTTGAGGACTAATTAATTTTGCATTTAAACAATGACCGTCATCAACTGTAACCTCCCCAAAATCGGCATATATTGTAAAGGGAATCTCCTTTATCTTAGTGAAATTATAATAGATTCTGCTGATTTTGACAAAAGTATCATGAGAGACCTCTCGACCAGCATCATCCTGATAGTCTAATATAGTTTCCATAGACTCATATACAAATTCCCCAAGGGTGTTATTCCATTTTAAGGAAATTATCTTACCAAGCCAATCACTAATTAATAATAAGACTATTGCCAAAAGACAAAATATGAAGACCCAAGTCATGGTATCCCCATTCGGTTGGAGATTTGAAAAGTACGAGCCTAAAGCTGCCGCCAATACCGTAAAGACGGCACCGATGGCAGCTATTTTATAATCTCGGTTCATTAGAGAAAATTTTAATTTAACACTTTAAGTAGTTAAGGTTATTAATAATCCATTGATATAAAAATCCTAAAAATAAAATTTAAACTGGATTTGTATTAATGAAAATCTAAATAAAACGATCATCTAAATTAGATAGCAGCATTGTGTATCATTTTAAAAACTCAAGAACTTTGAAATACATAACTACTGTTGATCTTTCAAATGTTATCTATATATCCTTCAGTATATACCTCCTCTCCATACCCTTAAGCCTAGGCCTTCCCTTGTAGCTTTTTCAGAGCGAAACTATACCCATGCTATCCCTCACCAACTCCATATGCTACTTCGCCCAAACCAACTTCCGTAACCAAAGAAAACGTTTCGGTATCCAGCTTCCAGATCGCCTATACCACTTCTACATCACTGGTAAAACGGGAACAGGGAAGACCACGCTACTTCACACCAAATTCAGCCAGGACGTTCAAAACGGTCACGGCCTGTGTCTGGTAGACGTACACGGAGACTTAATAAAAGAAGTACTAAATAGTATTCCTGAACATCGCAAACAAGATGTGGTGTACCTGAACGCCACTGATCCGAACCTCAATCTCGGCTACAACCCACTCCGCAGGGTTAGGTATGAAAAACGTCCTTTGATCGTCTCTAATATCCTGGAAGTGTTCCAACGGCTATGGGGTAACCAAAGCTGGGGAGTAAAGCTCAGCCATATCCTCCGCAATATTCTATTAACCCTGCTTGATCAACCCAGTGCATCCTTTTCCGATGTGCTTCGGATTCTGCACGATGAGGAATACCGGAAGTCTTGTCTTCGACACATAGTAAATCCCGATGTCAAAGCCTTTTGGGAGAAAGAATTCAAGACCTACAGCAAGAACGATCTGGTGCCCCTGTACAACAAGCTCGGAGCTATGTTGTCGTATCCTGCCGTCAAGCGGATTCTGGTGGAAAACAACAAGCAGATATCCCTACGCTCCATTATGGATAACCAAAAAATTCTCCTGGTGAACTTGTCTAAAGGAATGTTGGGAAGTGATGCTTCCTACATCCTCGGATCACTGCTTCTTACTTCACTGTCTGCTTCTGCTTTCAGTCGGGCAGATACCCAGGAAAATGAACGCCAACCCTTCTTTGTGTACTTAGACGAGTTTCAGAACTATACCAACCTATCCCTGGTAGAAATGCTCAGTGAATTGCGGAAGTATAAGGTGGGGATGGTACTGGCTCACCAGTACATCGCACAGCTTGATCCGCAGATCCGTGATGCGGTACTCGGAAACGTAGGAACCATTGTCACCTTCCGCTTAGGACAAGCCGATGCCCGGTACATGGAAAAAGAGTTCTATCCCACCTTTAAGCGGGATCACTTTCTGAATCTCCCGAACTACAACATCTATCTAAAGATGATTATCAACGGGCATCCATCCAAAGCCTTTTCTGCCACCACGCTTCCTCCATATCAATTGCCGGACTAACAAAATCCTGGCTCTACCACCTCTTTTCACTTCACAGATATACTCCAGGGGAAATCTGTTCTTTCTTGTCGAACCTTACTCACCCCTAATCTTCCTTCCTTCCTGTTTTCATGTCGTCCAAGCTCCGAACCCCGGTGACCTACTACGGGGGTAAGCAAACCATGCTCCGCCATATCCTTCCGAATATTCCGCCCCACCGTATCTACACGGAATCCTTCTTTGGAGGTGGTGCCGTATTCTTTGCCAAAGAACCTTCGGAGTCTGAAGTCATCAATGATAACCACCACATGGTGGTCAACTTCTTTGCAGTCGCCAAGCATGACTTTGAAGCGTTAAAAGAAAAGATCGAAGCAACGCTATTCTCTAGGGCCACCTATTCCGTAGCCTGGAGTATCTACCGGATGCCTCATCTGTTTTCACCTCTCCAACGAGCCTGGGCTTTCTATGTCGGAACCAATATGGGCTTTGCCTGTACGGTGGGTTCCTGGGGCTTTGACAAGTACGGCAAGCGAACTAAGTCCTTTATCAATAAAAAGCTAGCCTTTGATGAACGTATTACCCAACGGCTTGCTTCAACCACCATCGAGTGTTCCGATGCCTGCGCGGTCATTGAACGCTTTGATAGCCCTGAAGCCTTCCACTACGTTGATCCACCTTACATCAATACCCATCTTGGTCACTATGGTGGCTACACCGAAAGCAACTACCAGCAGCTTTTAGAAACCCTTTCCAAGATCAAAGGGAAGTTCCTGCTGTCCTCGTTTCCTTCAGAACTCTTAGAACAGTACACGAAGCAAAACGGATGGCATACCCAGACCTACACCAAATCCTTAGCGGCCCATAAATCCGAAGGTGGGGCATCGAAGCCCACCAAAGTTGAAGTGCTCACCGCCAACTACACAATTGTCTAATTTTTAAATCTGCAACAAATGAATATCACGACCCGTACGGTCCTCCGTCATTTTTTGGCGAGACTGTACATGGAACTGGATAGTTCCGAAACCGCTTCCATTGATCCGTTCTTTGAAACCTTCTTTACCAAAGGAGAACTCAAAGAAATCATCCACACAAGCTATGATGCCAAGAAGCTCAAAGACCTTGACCTGGATGCCATGGATAAAGAAGAACTTCTGGAAGTAATAGAGGATGATTCTATTATTCTCGACTACTTCATGGAGCAGTGGAATGCTCAAACCTGCAGCCACTGTGAAATTACCCAACCGAGCGTCAGAACGACTCTTGAGCAACTGAGCTTGCAAAGCCACTACCTGTGGTGTAAGCGGCCAGAGCAGTGGAATGCGTATGACCTGAGTAATTACCGTTCCTTGCAAGTCAAGGCCGGGAAAATCTGCCGGGTGTACGGCATCTATATGGCGAGTGTAAAAGCGGAAGACGTAGAGAAGGTAACTACTCCACCTAACCGCTTCTATGATTCCCAAGAACTGGCCGAAACGGCTCTCCAGGAACTCATTGCCGAGAAGAACTTCTCACCTGAAGAACTACACATCCTGTCACTGTTTGCGGGCAGGTAACCACCAATTTTTTGTCTAATTCTAAAATCAAATACCATGTCAAAAACAACAGGGGTGGTGGATGTCCTCATTGAGAACATTACCACCGATCAAAAGCTACTGGAAGAAGTAGATCAAAAAGTCCACAAAGCGAAAGCCGAAAAGAAGGAAGTTTCGGATCGCCTGAAAGGATACCGCAATGATCTGTCTGTACTTTTAAAGTATGCCGATGATTCACAACGCAAGAAGATTGAAGAGCTTGGCTTTTCCTTTTCGGAACGTGATCATGGTCTGAATCCGATTGCAACTACGGTACTGGAGCTTCTTTCGAAAGCAAAGAACCACGTCATGACTAATGGAGAGCTGTATGATGCCTACGTCAAAACGGTTGATAACGAAGAAGACGTAGAGTCGTACACTCACTTCAATATCAAGTGTCGTTCGTTGTTTAACTCTCAACGCTTGATTCGGAAGAAAGCCAAAGACTCCAAGAGTTCACGGGATGATATCATCTCGGTGAATGGTGGGAGTAAGCCTGATACTGACAAGGAAACAACTCCGGAATCATGAATCATGGCTTTTCCACCTACTACGGCCAACTCAAGGCCTTTGACCTGGCTGTCTGGTTGAACTTCGAACATCGGTTGAAGAACGAAGAGTTCGGAGCGATACAGGGAGCTAACTGGCAGTACCTTGTGGTACCCACTGATCACCCTTCATTTGAGGGTGAGAGGTTCGAGAAGCTTCCGAAATCATACCGGAACATGACGTATGATCATATCCAGCAGATTGCTATGGATGATGACCCCCTACCATTTTGGGAGATCATACGAGGCATGGCATCCACTGGTGATGGTGAGGTACTCCGCTTTATCCTGAAGTACAATGTCCCCTTGCACAAATTCATTCGTTTTGAATTAGCGGCACGGGGCTATGATGCAGACAACCACTACTGCGGGTTTGAGAAAGCCAAAGCGATTTGGCTGAAATAACTAAATATGAAAACGCTGACTTTCATTTAAGTCAGCGTTTTTTCTGTTTTGACTTTTAAGCCATGTAAATTCATGAGAACATACGCAATACTAAACCCTTGATAAATATCCAACTATTTATCAAGAGGTTCGTCTTGAGTCGCCAGGCCCATTGCACTAGCTTGCCAGCAATTCTTTGAAACGATGGCAAAGAAAAAAACCCGCTCTTAAAGCGGGCTTCGCCATCATTTAACTCAGGTAAAGCTGATGACTTGTTGAAGGAATATTAGCAGTATTCAGACAACCTCACCCAGTGTACTCATTTGGTGAAAAAGTCAAGCTCTATCTGTGGATTAAAGGAATTCTAACTTTTAATACACAGTATCATGAGAATTTACAACAAAAACGAAATCAACTACTTCATTGAGTTCTACACAAACTACTGCGGTGGAGAAACCCAATGCAAAGAGCAACTTCTTGAAGCTATTCAGGAAAAGGAAGAGTACACTGAGGTCGAGATCAAAGAAATCTTCAAGCGGGAAGGTATGGGTGATGTGACGTTGATGATTTGTTGCCTAAGGCTTCTGGTGGACAATGATGCCGATGAGTGCTGGTAATAACTCGTTTACCTGGAATACAACAAGAAAGTATTTGCTCAAATAGCATTTCCATACGATGTACTATATCAAATACCTATTATTGAGGATTTGTGCTTTGTGGATGTTCTTTAGGTTGCAGGTGGTAACCTTCAATTCATACGATATGAAAACATCACTCCCAAAGCCTCGCCATCACGGCTTCTCAGCAAACCCTTCGAAGAACTCTTCTAAGCTCATGTTATGAGCATCCAGTATTTTTAAGAAACTGGCAAAGGTGAAGTTTGATCCTTTCTCCATGCGCCAGTACTGCATCCGGGACAAACCATGTTCAATAGCAAAATTCTCATAGGAGGTATATCCTTTGTCAATCCTAATCTGTTGAAGTTTGGCAGCAATAGCCTGTATCCGGGGGTCGAGCTTCTTGGGGTGCTCTTTTTTCGTGTTCCTCACTGCCTTCATGTTTTGGTTCGAAACAAAGATGGAGGGAGCGTCAAATTCCTGTTACCTACTATAATTTACACCACATATAAACATTTAACGTATATTCGCTCTACAACTTAAAAATCAACCCCATGAATGTCAAACGATTACTCTTTGCTTTGTTGTTAATAAGTAGCTTCCACGGCTACAGCCAGCAAGTCTTTACGCTACTCTCTAACCTCGAGTACCCACGCGCCTTGTGCCTGGATAACGGACAGGTGTACTTCACCGAAACCCAGGGCGCCTTAGACCCCTTCGGTGGCCGGGTGTCTTTACTTCAATATGATATTGGTTCTGCGCAGACCGATACCTTGGTGTACCAACTGATATGTGGCAATACCATCCTCGTTACTCCTTCAGGAGGGCTGTATTTAGGTTCAGAAATCGGCCCAGCGGTGGGGGATCAGGGATGGGTATCACAGTACGTTCCGAGTGGGAACAAGGATTCCGTTGTCACAACCGTGGATATTGCTACCCACGATATGCGTATGAACTCCTTTGGTGATGTACTGTTGATCGGGCAAAGTTTTTCAAGCACCGCCAAGAGTATCCAACGCTTCGATGGTGGAGACTTCACCAGCCCTCCCACCATTCTTCAAACAGGGAAGGGTCTGGCCAACAGCATTGTGCAACACGACAGTACCGTGTACTACTCCAACAGCAATGGTATCTACTTCTTTGGCCCCGATGGGGTAGAGTACGTATTAAGTGCCCAACCAGCCGGCTCCATTGACTATTACAAGGGATATATCTACTACACCAATATTCCAACCGGTACCATCGGCAGGGTGAATATTGTAAGTGGAAGCAATACCATTGTGGTATCGGGCTTGAACGATCCGGTAAACCTCAGAATTGATACGGCCAATGGATCGTTGTACTTCCTGGAGGCAGGCACCAGTTCAGGACAGTATTTCGATGGCACGCTGAAAGTTGTGGACATTAGTTACCTGCATATCGGGGTGGAGGAGATGTCCTCTGTACCTCCACTGTCCATCTATCCTAATCCGGTAACCGATGGGGTGCTAACCATTGCCAATGCACCTACAGACGCTGACATTACCATCACCGATATCCAGGGTAGAGAAGTTCACCGTACCCATAACACCAAATCAGGGGTGATTGATGTCTCCACGCTCAATGAAGGAATATACATCCTGCACATCTATGACAGGGAAGGGCAGTCCGTACAGCATATATTGATTCAATAATTACATCTATACCGCCATGAAAACCACGTACAACTTCTTTCTCATTCTGTTGACGCACATCGTTCTGAGCGTATCGTGTAACAAAAAGGATACATCCGATAGCGCAGGTGATTGTTCGGAATTTCGGGTGAGCGTCTCCACCTGGACGAATGGCAATAATGCCAGGGCCGAAGCAGACAATGGTATATACCCGGTCAGTTTCAGATGGAGCAACGGGCAAACCGGGGTAACCATAGGAGGTACTTCAGGTACCCTCGCGAAGGGTACGTACACGGTAACGGCTACCGATGGTCGCGGGTGTACTGCCGAAGCGAGCATTACAATTGCAGATACTCCAGAAGAAATCGTCATTGAAAGTGCCGTAACCTGTGTACGCCACAACGCAGCGTTTATGACCATGGGTGTCTATGACCAAGCGGGGAACTTCCCTGAAACTCTAATCCTTGATCAGGGTATCTGCTATGGCTTCAGTGCCCAGCCAAAAGTATTCGACCAGATCACTAAAACCATCACCTTCGGAGAGTATGAATTATCTGTACTTACCATGTCAACGACCTATTACGCCCGAGCCTACGCCATTGTTGCTGACGATACAGTGTACGGTGAGGAACATAGCTTTACCACCAACGGAAGCCCACCACCGTTTAGTCTTGGACAGTCCTATCAAGGCGGTATTATCTCCTACATCTCCTGTGATGGACAACACGGAACCATCGTGCTTACCCAAGACCTCAATGCCAATGGATTTCCCTTAGATCACACTACGGCTAAATCCCGATGTGAGAACCTCTCTCAATCCGGTTATGATGACTGGCGCTTGCCGAGCACCACAGACTTTTACTTCATGCATAAAAATCTCCACCTACAGGGGCTGGGAAATTTTCACACAGGAGGCACCATCTATGACGGCTACTGGTCCAGTTACTCGCGCTATGATACCGACAAGTGTCTTGGTTTCATCGCGCGCTATTTTAACTTCCAGCAAGACAGTGTCGGTGAGTTGTGTACTCCTTACCGGCTTCGTGTTCGAGCGGTGCGGGATTTCTAGTAGTCCTTCTTACGGAACGATGATGAACCCTTTAAAAGACAGAGTAGGAGTGGCTGTGCCTCGGTGAGGTTCAGAATACTCAACCTTAGCTTAGAAGCACCCAGTCTTTGGACTGGGTGCTTTTTTATGAGAATGCCCTGGTCAGGATAATGTGGAAACAATTCCTGGGCTTATTACATAAGCTAAGATCACGATATGGTTCTTATCGCTAAATCAGTCACTGAAACCCGTAGCAGTGACCATTTCCATTAACTGCAATACCGCCTCTCTTTCTGATTTAAAACCAAAGTACTGATTGGTTTTGAGGATATGCAGTACATAGCCCTGCGTTTCAGGGTCCTTAAGGATTCGGTTTCCAAGGGGATCTTTAATGATAAGATGAAAAGTGACCGGCTTTGGCGGAAGAAAAAAGGATACGAAAGACATGGTATGAATTTTAACATTAGACTTTTATTAAAATTCAAAACCTTATTTGAGTATTGACGAATCCAATTAACTAATATACAGTACTTTAAGTTCATTGGTGCTCGGAACACCATTGGATTAGTCCAAACTTCAAGTTGGTTTTGAAGTGAAGGCGATCCCGCATTTTGATGCGGGATTTTTTTATGCCTATTTGAGATTGCCTTCATAGTTCAAAAATCCTAATACTTCGTACCCTATACAATGTAATACGTTTTCGAAATAGGTATCTATTTCTCAAGAACTAGCCTAATCAGCTTTTAACGAAATTTCGTATGCGGAGCATCACGAGAATATTATAATTCCATAGTTTGTATATACCCGAATTTAAGAATCGTACACTTTAGTATATTGGAGGACCAAACCACTTTACTCTTCTGCTATGAAACAGGTCCTTTCCACAGTAGCTTGTCTAGTATGTTTTTTCATCGCCCAGGGACAGGTTTCCCAAAAAGAGTTTGATCGCTACCTTAATGCACTCTATCCATCTCACGAAGTAGAATTGATTAAAGCTTTTTTTGACGGTAATACGGTCGACTCTCTTTATCTCTATGGGTTAATAGAAATCGGAGGCAAGAAGTTTTATAGAATGAGCCATGAGGAGCTATACTTTGGCTTTGTCAACGCAACCATTTCAAAATTACCTAAACAAAACTGGAAAAAAGGAGAAGCTCTCATAAAAGCTACGGAGCTTGATTTACTGGACACCCTGGAAGTACAAGATATGGAGAAGGACGTTTGGACCGTCTATCGGGCTGGGCTGTATCCAACACCAAATGTTCCTAACTATATGAAAGCCGTAGGCAACATCCTTAATCAGAATGGAGTCTCGTCATCAGGTCTTGGCAATTTTTCAGACAAGGAGATGGACAAGACTTTGTCCCAATTGAATGGCTACCCACAATTCAAAGCCTATCTATACTGGTTTTACCATTTGCTTTCAGTTAATAGAAAGGAAGTAATTAACCGCTATTTCCCAGGTTTTATAAAAAGAGCTGTGGACAATGTATCCATGACTCCCGATGAGTTTTGCTTTGTGTACCTCGCTTCTGGTAAACTGGTCAATTCATTGGATTATGAAAAGAATTTCACTTATGCCATACAGCTCTTTTCAACGGCCAGATTGTATCATGCCGAAGGTAACGGAAGCTTAGATGAAAGGATAGCCATTGCCGCTATTATTGCTGAAAGTATCAATAACCTTCCCGGTTGGGAAGCCAAACAACGTGCATTTGATATTACCTATCGTTTCTTTTTACAAAACCGGCATCTTTTCAATACCAATCAGGAAATGAAGTGTTATGTCCTCCTGGCCAAATATGGCATTGAGATGCGGGAGAGCAAAGAGTTTGAGACCGGTATCAAAGACAGGGATATGACCGTACCCTTATACAATTATAAGTGCTACGATTACTTTTCTCAGGTGGGTGGGCCATACTATTTAATGACCATTGTGAATATCATCAAACAGATGAGAGTTGACGGAAAGTACCATGAAATGGCTCACTTTGCCCTCCATGCCTTTGAATCGAGTTTTGGCTCGCAGGAAACCCAAAATAGTAGATTGATTTCGTTCATCGTAAAGTCATTTCGTTTGTCTGACTATTACCTCAATGATATCTATTCACATTCCCATACACGCTATAAACAACGCCTCCGGGAATTAGGTGCGGAAAGAAAAATCTCAAAGGAACAAGTTGAAAAATTAAGTAAGAGTGTGACCGTCATACACAATTTTGACAATAACCTCCGTAAAATGGGGGTATCAGGTGATTTTTTGTATTTCTTTTGGAAAATCAACGAGATAGAGTTTCTTTTTGATGAGGATAATGAGCAAAAAGAAACATTGGATTTAAATGATCTTGCTAATTCAAAAGTTCCATTTTCCGGGTACTACTTCAGAAATATCTTTAAATTTTTACCAGCAAGTAAGCTTCAGGGAGAGGGTTTTGAAACGCCCAAGGAAGCTATCATGTCCCTTCATCGATTATTTTACAAAGTTCCTGATCAAGTTGGGGAGGTTCAGTATTACTTAGGTTATCAACTGTCTCAATCGGAAGGCACACTGGCCATTCATAAAAAGAAGTTAGAACTCTATGATTTGAATGAAAGTAATGTAAGACTGGGAAATCTATCAGACCTTCTTTCTGACTCTATCGTTCTCCAGCAAGATGAGATAGGAACCCTTAATATTCAATCTCGCCAAAAGGACAGTACTATAGCCAGCAAGGAAGATGAAGTAGAAAACCTGAGTGCTGACATTTTGGGATTGAAGCAGGAGAAAAAGAAAGCCGAGGAGGAGTTAATCTTTACGCAAAAGACAGTTTGGGTTCAACGAATTGTTTTAACTTTTATATCGCTACTTCTTATCATTATCGCCATCCTTCTCTTGCGGGCCCAGGCACAAAAAACACGTGAAGAGATTCTCTCTTGGACTAATAACCAATTAAGCCACTTTGGAAAGCGTGTTCCGTTGAGGATTAAACACCATTTGGAAGAAGCATTAGGTAAGGATATGAGCCTGTCGCTGGATTATGAATTAAATAAGCTCAGTCGTTTATCTGGATTCTTTTCTACGTTTTATAAAGGCTCTCGATCTTCTACAAGTTCTGTATCTCATGAGCTTGACCTAATCAGGCAATTGGTAGAAATAGAATTCGGAACAGTCCAAAGTGGTGCTGTTGAGGACAAGATTAAATCCAGTTTGGGTTCCGATTCTATTCTCATCCCAAAATTTTCTTTGTTTAATCTGATATACAACAGCTTCAATCATGGCTATATACATAAAGTTAACGGTGGTGAAGTTCTAGTTAAGGTGTCCAAAAAACAAGGTTGGTATCAATTTCTTATATCCGATAATGGAAATTCCATCAGAGAAAAATTGCCAGAAACAGGGGTAGCCGGCACTGGAATCGGTTATGTAAAAAAACGAATTCGATGGTGGAATAAATACCTTATCCCGACAAGATTTTCACACGGAAAAACTGAATCAGGCTACCAAGTGTCATTTAATCTGCTAAAAAGGAAAGATGGTCTATAAAATATATGTGGTGGAAGATACCCCGGAAACCTTTAAAAGGTATTCAGAGAGAATAGAAAGTTTGGAAGAGATTGAAGACCGGGGCTTTTTATTTGAATTAGTAAGTAGTCAGCCCACTACTGAGTTTACACGCAGTGAGTTCTGGCAAGATATTCGGGAAAATCAACCTGACATTGTATTTCTGGACTTTCAGCTTTGCTGGAAGGTTGAAGGCTCACAAGAAAATGCAGGTATGTCTTCAGGAACTGCTCTTGAGGTCATTGAAACGCTCAAAACCCTTATTCACCGGACAAAATTTCCCCCCGTTATTATTCTTAACACCCAAATAGAGGAATGTATAGTGGAAATTAACCGCGCATTCAATGAGGATAAGAGCAGGAAAAACTTTGCAAAGGACTTTTTAATGATACTCCCACCTGATGTTTTAGACTACAAGCCTGATATTTTGATAGACACTCTCAGAAGTGCTATCGAGAAACTCAGTGAAGAAAGAAAACGAGTGGACGTATGGAAACCCTTAAAAATAGGTTCTGCTTTCAGGCTTTACTACTATCCACCTGCTGATACGGTCCATGATAAACTGGTTACACAAAAACAAAGTATCAGATCTCAGGCAGGTATAGAAACATGGAGGCGTTCTCGCCATCAAACGAAGGAAGCCATGCTCCTTAATAAATATGGCCTACTGGTTTTAACTTATGACACTGGGAAAAAGCTCGGTTTTATGATCACCATAGATGACCAGGACCGCCTTCAACCTTATTTGTTTGAAACAAGTGGTTTAGATGATATACAAATGGCTCTTGATGAAGCATTCCAGGGAATTATCCGCAGACGTAATTCCGTATTTTACAATACCCTCTATATTAAGAGTGGCTTTTTTGGGGATCTGACCTTTATTTCTAACGAAAATAATATCATTAAAACCCGGTTTCTAAACTTTGTAAAGAAGGATACAGAAAATCTTGGTTGCGATATTAAAACCCACCCTGTATTGTTTTCCTTACGAAAATTATATGAAGGCTGATACGGCCAGTCTTTACTAAATAGACAACTATATCGAAAGTATAACATAGTACTTGCAGTAAACACTTAATGGATTTTTGAAGCGTGGAAATCGATCCCGCTGATGCATAAAAAAATCCCGCATCAGAATGCGGGATCGCCTCCGCTTCAAAAACCGCTTTGAAGCTTTGACTGACTTTCAAGTGTACCAGCACAAGAAAGCTGTAACCAACACTATACTAAATGGTTACAAATGTCAAGCGACAAAAAACGGTTTTGAATTTTACTAACGTCTAAAATTCAGAACTATGAACATTTCATTTTCCGATCTCAAAGAGATCAACTGCAAAATCAAGGCTTCGGCCACCCGTGAAGAAGGGTACCTCGAACTCCTGGGTATTGACCCCGAAAAACTCAATCCCGGTTTAGCCATGTACCATGCCTACCTGAAGGGCAAATATTATGGTCTATGCTATGAAGAGGATAAGGAACTCTCTTACCTGGAATGGGCCAACGACCAGTATGACGAAATCGTCACCATCGCCTGGAAACACGGTGTTAAGCCCAAAAATCCCAAATACCTTTTTAAGCGAGCCTACACCAAGTTCTTGTTGAGCAAGGTGCTGGTACAGAAAGCCTCCCGGAAGTATTTCCACCAGAAGGCCTGCCAGCTTACTGAAGCAGGTCTGCGCTACCATGCTTCTAACCCCTCCTTTCACTGGTTGAAAAGCGAACTGTAATCCATCATTTTCTCAATAGCTCTCCCGTCTTCGGGAGAGCCTAATTCCTATCTCATGAAAAAAGAGACCACAAACCGTAATACCCCTCCTATACCTGATCCAAAAACCCACGAGCAAACCGCTAGAGGCAGAAGGTTGAATATCAATGCTCTACTGAAACAATGGTGGGCTAATAAGCAAAATTCTAATCACAAATAAATACCCTTATGAATTCAGAAACATCCAACACATGGGTTCAATTCCAGCAGTATGATAAGCCGGAAGCCCAACAACTCATCCAAAGTGTAAAAACCCAACTTGGCCAGGACGCCAAAGAGGCAGGGAAGCGAGATGCCGAATCCAACCTTCCCCGCAAAGGCGATAAACTCCTACTGTTTATCTCCCACCTGCTGGTGCAGATACAAGGGTTGATCAATGACCTCAGAAACCTTCACAAAGCCGATGAAGATGTAGCCCTGGCGATTGAAAAGCAAGAACGCATCTTAGAGCAAAGCAGAAACGAGAGGGATGATATGCAGTCCCAATACGCCCAGGTACAGAAGGACTACCAATACCATAAGGATAGTTTTCCTTCGGTGATGGCCATCGTCATTTCAGTGATTATTCTGCTTCTCGGACTGATGGAAGGGTTGATCTCTCTGCACGCCATCCGAACATTTGTCCCCAACTACCTCACGGCATTGTTTACCGCGCTGATCTATGGCCTGTGCCTGACCATACTTGCCCATCAAGTCATGCGGTGGTGGAACATGGGAAAAAGTCCAGCTAAGAGGTTGGTTATCAGATCATTGATCATAAGCGGGATTTCAGGAGCCTTTTACCTCATGGGCTTACTCAGAAGTGGGCAGATCAATATGTCCACTATGAGTTTGGAAGACAGCACCACCGGCACCCTCTTCAGTTATGCCGACCCAACGGAAGCCTTCCTGTTTATGTGCATCTCCTGGGTGGTATTCCTGCCAGCCGTTTTGCTCACCAAACTGGCTCCGACCAAAGAACAATGGTTCAGCATTTTTAAAGCCCGAAGCCTTAAAAAAGCCGTCAAAGACAGCCAGCGCAAGCTCGATGAACTTCTTCAACGCATTACCACTGCTGAAGGGGAGATTCATAATCTGAGACAGTATGAAGTTTCCCGTAATAAAGCGGCAACAAGGGATGAAGAAGATGCCCTGAGCTTAGTCGAATACGTCAAAGCCAACTATATCCAAAGTAACATCCGCCACCGGCTGGATAAGAGTGTAGTTCCGAACTCCTTAGATCAGAAGCTCCACTATCCCTTAACCACCTATTTCCAGAATACGTCAACCCCTAAATCTTCCAAAAAATGAAAACGACTATTCTTTGCATCCTCCTGATCCTCCTGGTCACCGCCTGTGGCAGGGAACTGCGTCCACTGTTGGACATGGTAATTCTAAAAGATTCCACCGATGAAATGGAACCACTTAGCTACGAAGATGTACGCCAGTTCCTGAACTACTCCAATGCCGAACTGCTGTGGTACGAAATATCCATCCGCCAGCGCGAACTCTCCGATATCCGTCACGGGCATATTTCCGAGTCCCACTTGGCCCCGGGCCAGTCGAATGCCATGACCGAACAGCAACGCAAACTGCACGTCAAACGCTTCCTGAAAGACACCGAAGCCCTATTGAAGCAGAAGCCGTCACAAGCCACCAAAGAGCAATCCTATCTGTACTACGGTATTGCCAGTGAACTCAATGAATTATCTCGAAATAATGCGATTCATAAAGTGGCTATTATCGTAAGTGACCTGCTGGAGAACACCCCTGCGTTTTCGATATACCGTACCCACGACCGGCAACTGCTATTGGAACAGCCCGATTCCGTGATCCGGCTATTCCAACGGGAACTCCCACTGGAAGACCTCTCCGGTATAAAGGTGCATATCGTGTACCAAGCCACCCCTGAAGACCATGAGCTTTTTACTGCCATGTCACGGCTGTACGAGACCATGTTCAGCCGGAAAGGTGCCAGGGTACAGGTAGCCGGGAACCTGATCACCTCACCACTGACCGCACCATGAAAACCTTTTTCAGCATTCTCAAATCATTTTTTCTACTCCTGGTAAAGGTGTGCGTTCTGCTGATCTTCTGCTGTACCAAGCTCGGAGAAGAGATTTTGAAAGCGATCAATACGGCACTGAGCGACCATATACAATCCAAAAACTAACCCATGAAAACACCACTCAAGACCATCATTCAACAGTTATGGACACTCCTGCAAAATTTCGGAGCATGGCTACTGGAATCCACCGAATCCATGTTGGATAGTGCTTTAGATAATCTGGTGGGGAAAGATCATTCACTGAAAGCCAAGTTTGCCTCTGAATCCTCCATCCTCTCAAGACGACACAATGGCTTTTGTTTGACCGGAACCAAGAGCATTAGCCCCAAACTCTCCCGTATGGGAGTGCTGATCAACGGTGGATCAGGGAGTGGTAAATCCACCATAGCCGGCATCCCGTCCTGCTTGCAGGACAACGGTTCCAAAATCATCCACGATCCCTCGGGAGAATTATACGAAAAGACCAGTGGTTTTTTGGAGAGCCAGGGCTTCACCCTAATCCGTATCGACTGGTCAGATGCCAATCATAGTCACCGATTTAATCCTTTAAATAGAGCCACCACCTTATCTCACTACAGCAAGCTGGCCACCCAACTGGTAGAAGCCAGTTCTGAAAAGAAAAAGGACTTCTGGAATGCCAGTGCCATCAGCCTGCTGGTGACCGTTTTCAGGATCGTCAAACTATTACCTCCTGAACACCAAACCTTACGGGAAGCCGCCCATCTCATTGACCTGTTACAAGGCACCGGCCACCAAGAAGTTGACCGCTTAGTAGCCACGGTCTGCGACCGTGATCCGGGTTTGTTTGATAAATATGCTTCGCTGATGGGTAATTCTGAAAACACCCGCAGTGGCATACTGGCTTCCGCAAGCACTGCCCTGAAAATGTATGATTTGGATGAGCATATTATCCGGGTCACCTCCACCGACAATCTCGGAAACTTCAAGCAGTGGCGAAAGGAAAAGACAGCCGTATATATCCATTCCTCCACGGTGAATATGGACTACTACGCCCCGCTCTCCAGCATATTTCTGACCCAATATTTTGAATCCTTTTTTGAGTCCTTACCCGATACCAATGATCTGGATATGGGCTTCATTTTGGATGAAACCCCCATATTGAGCATCGACCTACCTATACTGGCGGCCAACGTGAGGAAATATGCCGGGAGCATAGTCGTGTTCTGCCAGGACTCTGAAAATCAGCTCACTACTTCCTTTGGTCGCGAAGGTGCCCGAAGCATCTTATCCAACCTCAAGACCAAACTGTATTTAACCGCTTCGCTGGATACCGCTCAAGCCTTATCCAAAGAATTAGGAAATTATCAGTACCAGGATAAGGAAACAGGACACCAAAAGACCCGTCCGCTTATGACCGTGGACGAGATCATGACCTTACCCAAAGGGAAGGGATTGATTACGGTCACCAATGAGAAGCCTGTCTTGGCCAAACTCACACCCTATTTCCGCATTCCGGGACTTTTAAAGAAAACCCAACTACCACCGGCTTCACCATTTCCAGATATAGAAGATGGGGAAGACAGGTTGCCACCCCTGATCGATATTTCAGACTACCTCAATTCACCCACCCTAAATACCACTACCCATGAGCAGGATTAGATCAAAGAAACTCTACCGCTTTCTGAAAGAACACGGAGCCTTGCAAAACCCCCGTGAGATTAAACACTTTAAGAGGGTTTATAGGCGTAACTACCAAAAATTTTGGCAGCGCCAGCAGAGGAAAAAGCGACACGAGATCCGCTTTACGTTGACCAAAGAAGAATATGGAGCAATAAAAGCCTATTGCCAAAACGAATCCATTAAACCCACACCGCTTGCCAAAGCACTGTTGATCAGCCATTGCAAGAGTGCGGCTTTCGTACCTAATCGAGAGCAACTATTAGTTGTGGCCAAAGAGCTTGGGCTTGCTATCAATCGCATTCATTCCAAGGGAGCCGATGATCTTGTCTTGCAAAAACTCCTTTCAGCCGAAACCCAACTTCTGAACTATTTAAACACCTGAAGATGCCAGTACTGAAGATGTTATCCCGAAGAAAGCCCTCCGCTATAGCCCACACCTTACGGTATGTCACCAGGGAGGGAGCCAATGGGGAAGTGCCTCCCATCCTGTACAATTTACGGAGTTCACCAGATGACCTTGAAGCGGTTGCCCAGGAATTTTTAATCAATGAGGCTTATCGCAAAGTGACGAGTAACCGTCTGTACAGCTATCACACCATTCTCTCCTTATCAAACCTCGATAAGGAGAAGGCTACTCCCAACGTCATGCAGGCCATTGTTACCAAGTATCTGGAGTTAAGAGGTAACATATTAGCCTATGCCGTCCCTCACTTTGATACTGATTCGGCCCATTGGCATATATGTGAGTCTTCGACTTTCTACCGGGAGAACCGGGCCACTGGAATGCGTAAAAAAGAACTCCATCAGTTAAAGATGGAACTGGAGGCTTTTGTGAAGGAACAGTTCCCAGAGATGGAACATTCACAAGTGGACCATGGCAAAGGAAAAGCCTATCTACGGGAACCTGAATATCAACTCCAAAAACGCACCGGTACCAGTGAGCGCAAACACTTAAAGACCCTGATAAGAAATACCTATCGCTCCGCCACCTCCAAACAACAATTCTTAGACACACTCTTAGACCACGGCTATATCCACTATGAACGAACCGATGGAGTTCTCACCGGGGTCGTTTCAGAAAGCGGAAGAAAATACCGCTTCAAGACATTGGGTATTTCTCCTGAACAGATCATAGCCCTTGAAAATGCCCAGGAAAGATTCCAAGAGAAAAGTCTGCTAGAACAGCTTAAAAACCTTCGACAGAATACTAACCCCAAAAACTTAGAACGATGAAGTTTGTGAAAGACCATCTATTACCCAAAGCCAACAGCCGAAAACACTTCTACGAGATGCTGATTGACAACGGCTTATTCCTTACCTATCACAATGGCATCCCCAGTGGTATTATGGATACAGACGGGCGAAAATACTCCTGGAAGAAATTAGGAATTGAGCCTGCTCAATTCTTTGCTCTCGACCAGAAGGAACAGCTCCATCACATTGATGAACGTCTGAAGAAGCTAGAGCACCTCCGTTCCGACCACCAACCCGAACGCAGTATCGAACCCTAAATTCCATCACAATGACCTTCTTTACACACAACATGAAATTGAAGTTTCAAGCACTTGGATCACAGCAGTTTGCCGATGATCCCAAAGTGGTAACCATATTTAAAACTCCAGGCGAAAAACTCGCTTTCTACATCACCGAGTACCGGGAGAAGGAAGATTGCTTTTTTGGCTACGTCAAAGGTACATCGGTAGATTCCTGGGGGAGCATTCCCAAAAATGTCATTGAAGCTATTTACAAAGTTGATCAGGAAATGTCCGGGGAAGACCGTACCCGAACCCAACTGAGTAAACCCACCCCTATCTCTGAACTCGTACCCACTTTTAAGGAGCCGATCATCGTAACCCGGCTCAACCGCTTGATGGAAGAACTGCAGAAGAAAAACGAGCAGGAGAGAGATCAAGACCAAGGCCAGGAACCCGAACGCTAACCCTTAAAGTCAAATAATATGAAACTCCTTACTTCCGAACTCCAACAGCGTTTTGATGAAGTCGGAGACCAAGCCGAAAACCCCGACCCCTTGGTGATTGCTAAATTCTTTGACCCGGCAGGCCCCGCCACCTGGTATGCCACGGAATACGATGCCGACAGCCGTATTTTCTATGGCTATGTGACCGGAATGATTGAAGATGAGTGGGGGAGCTTTTCCTTAGACGAATTAGAATCCATCCAACGTCCCTTTGGGCTGACCATTGAACGCGACCTGTATTTCGGTGAGAAGCCCATCAGCGAAGCCGTTCCCGCTCTGAAGCCCCAGATCCGGAAAACCCAACTTCAAAGGGCTCGAAAGGAGACCGAAAAAGAACACGAACCCGGACGCTGAAAGCCCCTTACCCAAGCCGTATGCACCCACCTATTCAGCCCAAAAAATATGACGAAAACGTTTTGCACGTTACCAGCCAAAAACCGTGTTTTGAATGGCTTTTAGGCTGAAAACCCTCGCTGGTAAAGGGATAAGAGTATTGTTGAATCCAACGAAAAAACTATGGCAACAGCCCCCAGAAGAACCCCTGATGATGATGCCGGAACCTTCCGTTTCCAGGATGCTTTGCCCGTAAGCCAGGATTTTCATCTCGATACCAGCCATCCCGACTACATCCGCTTCGAACGAGAAGACCTTGTTGTAGAAATCATCGGAGGCGTTAAAGACATCATCCTCTCCAGCCTTCGAGTAACGCTGAAAGTCTACCGCACAGGCAGTAGCTCCGCACTGGATATCTACCGCTCCTCCCAGGTTGATCTCTTTGACGAACACCAGATCAGCTATATCACCACCCAAATAGCCGAACGCCTCCGTATTGAATCCCTCACCGTCAAAGACACCCTCTATGAACTCACCGAACGGCTTGAACACTACCGCAGGAACAGGGGACAACACTCCGCACCCGTCATTCCGATTTCCACCCAATATCAGAAGGAAGCTTTGGAACTGCTTCAAAACCCCGATCCTGTAACCGTCATTGAAGAGCAACTGGAGCAAGCCGGGATCAGTGATACCCGGCTCGGATTACAACTGTATCTCATCAGCCTGTCCCGCCTGGGTACACAACCCCTGCACGCCCTGCTCCATGCCCCACGCTTGCTCGCCCATGATCTGGTCAAAGAGCTCGTCCCATGTCTCCCGCAAGAGAAGGTACGAGAAGCCACCACCATCTCCAGACATGCCCTGTCGTATCCACCCACCCAGGACTACTGGAACGCCAGTATCCTCGTATTGCACCAGTGCGATGCCTTAGACGGAAAAGACAACAGCTTGCTCGATTACATTCTTCACGGACAATCCAAACGACTCGTCACCCAAAGCAATAAACAAAGCGGACGCTACGAAAGCACCAGCCAAGAATTGAAAGCCACCATCAGCCTCATCGGCTATACCGATCAGGATTACCACACCCTGCAACAAAGCCGGGATGTCATCAGTATCCCCGTACCACACACCCAAGCCCTCCAAACCAAACGCTACGAACGAGAAATCAAAGAACTGGCCGGATACCTGAACCATGAAACCGAGCAACACGCCCAAAAGCTCCTTCAACAAGTCCACCGTCAAATACAGTGGATCGAAGTCCAAAACCCCCTCATTGAAGAAATCAACCTCTCCGCTTTCTTCGGACACGATCTGAAGAACCTCTCCCTGTACCTGCGACTCGTCAATCTCATCACCCTGTTGCACCAAAAAAAGCAGACCCTTGTACGCACCCCCACCGGCAAGCGGATTGAAGTCCAGGCCCAGTATATGATCCAAGCCCTCGAACTCTTCCGGGAACTCTGGCTGAAGAAAGACGAAGAACTCTATTACAAAGTCCGTTCTACCTTTTTGCGGATCAAAGAATATCTCCACAAGCAGTACGGAGCCACCAAAAGAGATAGTGAATTTACCCTCAAAGACATTCGTAAAACTCTTAAGTGTTCTCCGGCCACGTTGCTCCGACACTTCCACACCTTAGAGGATTATGGGAAGATTGAGCGCTTTGGTGGTAACAACCGAACAGGCTATCGTTACCGAGTGTGTGAATGGGACGAAACCACACACACCGTAGCGGAGTATGAAAAACTTCTCAAAACCCTCCGTGAATTATGAAGAACACCACGAGTTATTTACGGCTACAGCCCGCAACAGTAGCGGGCACTGCCCGAAAAATGAAGTGCACCCACTGCACAGGGGTACTGAAACGTGGACAGCTTATGCCAAGGCAAGGCGGAGTCACCCCAAACCATAACGACTAAACACAATGGCGTGAAGCACCAAATCCTCCATAACCTGCATTTTGAGAACACCCACCGGGCTTTTGTGCAACGGAAAAAAGATGAGGGTAAGTCCGATAAGCACATTGAAAGCGTTTCCAGCCTCTCCCGTGAGTTTTTGCACTTTTTGGAAGGTCAGAATATTACCCACTTGAAGACCATTAATCAAGACACCATCGATCGGTATTTCCAGTACCTCCAACACCGGGAGAACCAACGCAAGCCCGGAGGCCTTTCACCCGCCTATCTCGACAAGCACCGCGAAGCCGTCCTGCGGTTTATGGAATACCTGGAAGGAGCCGATACAGGACAAAGCCCTTATTACATCCCCAAACACCAAAGCGACCGCATCCCCAAGAACATCTATACCGAAGACGAGATCGCTGTATTGTTCAAGCAGTGTGAACCCACCATAGACGGTATCCGCAACCAAGCCATTCTCGCTATCCTTTACGGTTGTGGTTTACGCAAGGGCGAACTGTATCGCTTGGACGTAGCCGATATTAATCTCGCCTCATCAATGCTCCGGGTGAAGAAAAGTAAAACCTCAAGACAAAGAGATGTACCCCTTTCCAGTCGCGTCATGCAATACCTCGAAGAATACCTCTTTACGGTGCGGGAGCATCTGCTTACCCAGGAAGAACCCGCCTTCCTACTCAATAATAGGGGACAGCGGATGTCACCCGAAGGCATCCAGTACAAAGTCAAGGAAATGGGACGACAATCCGGCACCGGAAAACCGCTCACCCCACACGGACTACGTCACGCTATAGCCACCCATCTTTTGGGAGACTTCAGCATCGAAGAGATTGCCACTTTTCTCGGTCACCGCAACCTCGATTCCAGCCAGATCTATACCCACCTAAAATACACTCAAAACCCCAATCATCATGGACAGAAGCACCTTTGAAACATTTCTCCAGAAACGAGGCTACCGACCTCAAACCATTTACGGTTACGGCAACCTGCTCGATACCTTTCTGAACTGGTGTGCCCACCAACCGATCAATCCTACCACCGCCAGCCTCGATCAGCTTTACACTTACAAGAAAGAACTGGTAGAGCAAGGCCTCCAAGCCCAAACCGTCCAGCAACACTTATCAATACTGAAGCACTACTATGCGAGCATTGACAGGGAAGAGAACCCGGCCCTCCTGGTCAAGCACAAAAAGCGGGAACATACCCTGCCCGAACACCTCTTCGGGGAAGAGGAACTCAAAGAACTGTACCGTGACCTGGAAGCCACTAACCTTGTACAACGGAGGGATAAAGTGATGATCGGGATGGTCATCTTCCAGGGATTACGAAGAGAAGAACTCACCCTCCTAGAAACCGAACACCTGAACCTCGATACCCCCACTCTTTACGTTCCCTCCACCGCCAAAACCAACAGCCGGAATATTGAACTCCATCCCATGCAGATGAAAGACCTCTTGGCCTACGTGTACGATTACCGACCTCTCTTACTGAAGGAAGCCCAAAAGAACACCACCCGCTTATTCTTTTCGATGGGCAGTGGCAACGCTATGAACAACGCCATCCAGCGGAAGATGGATACCCTCCGTCACTGGCATCCTGCCTTACGATCCCTGGCCCAACTGCGGGAGTCCCGTATGTCGCTATGGGTACAAGCCCACGGCCTGCGGAAAGCCCAGTACCTCTCCGGGATCAAATACACCTCTTCTATGCTCCGGTACAAAACCCAGGATATCGAACAACTCAAACGGAAACTGGCGGTGGTGCATCCGATGGAGCGGATGAAAGCCAGAACCCGTGAATTGTAACAATCCTATGAATACGTATCTTTGTAAAAGCACGTTAACTACGGTACAATGGACACAATGGAACTCAGAAATAAGCTACTGAAATACATCAATACGGCAGACGAACGGGTGCTTCGCATTGTCAACGCAGTCTTTGAAAGCTACCGTGAGAGCGATACCTCAGAGGAAGAGATTGTGGCCTATACAGTAAACGGAGAGCCCCTTACCCGTAAAAAATACATTGAGCTGAACGATCAAGCCGAAGCCGCTTATCATCAGGGTAATTTCACCACCCACGAGCAGATCAAAGAAAAGTTTAAAACTCGCGGAAGCCACTAACATGGGGCAAATCAAAAAAGTAAGTTGGTCTAAAGACTCAGAACGGGATTTAGAGCAGATTTATGAACATTACCTGGAACATGCTCCCGAAACAGCAGATAAAAGAATCAATAGTATTATAGATGCTGTAGGTGAACTGGTTTTTACCGAACAATGGCAGGTGGATGAATACGACCCCGATAGCAGAAGGATAATTGTAGATAAGCGATTTCGGGTTCTCTACCGGATTATAAAAGACAGCATCTTGATTGTTCGGGTTCATCCTTCCAAAAAAGACCCGGTAGTGTGTCAAAATATCTGATTTCCAAAAATGAATTGTTAATAAACTGAAAATCAAACATCATTTCAATTAGACGGATGAGATATTCAAAATATATCCAGTAGTTTTAACCTGAGAAAGTCTCTTAAAAGCCTTGAAAAGGGCTTTTCTGTTTATAAGTGTCTCAAAGTATCCGCAATTAAAGATGAACTGCAATCATTGCTCAGTCAAGTGTCAAAAATCAGGCAAACAAAGAAATGGCACCCAAAAATGGTTCTGCAAATTTTGTGCAAGATATCAGCAGGAGAAATATAGGAACAAAGCATATCAATTTGAGATTGATCAGGAAATTAGAAAACACATAAAAGAAGGTTGTGGAACAAGGAGTATTTCCAGGTTACTTGGAATTTCTGTCAACACAGTAACTAAAAGAATATTATCTATAAGTAAGAGTGTTGAGAAGCCATCTGTCTCAATAGGAAAGACATATGAAATGGACGAGCTGCAAACCTATGTAAAAAGGAAAAGTCGTTTAATTTGGATTGCTTATGCCATTCGCAAAGACACCCGGGAAGTAGTTGATTTTAAAGTAGGGCGAAGGAATAACAAAACATTAGGAAAAGTCATTGACACGCTCACCCTCTCTTCCGCCACAAGAATCTACACCGATAAGCTCAACATTTATAAAAATCTGATTGATAAGACTATTCATAAGGTTAAGAACCGAGGTATCAATTACATCGAACGTAAGAACCTTACGTTGAGAACTCATTTGAAACGACTGAACCGGAAAACCATTTGCTATTCCAAAAGCATAAACATGTTAATCGCTTGTCTGAAGATATATTTTTGGGGTTAAATTTGGAATCAGTTCTTTGAAAAAGTAAAAACTGTATAAGTTGCTAAGTCTTCGGGATGACCATGCCTGGGAGAACGTTCAACGGTGGAGATTACACGTACGGTTTTAACGGGGAAAGATAAGAAAGTGCTGAGAAGCCTTTAAAATAAGCTCTTGGATTTTGTCGTGTGGCAAGATTGAATGCCACTCAGGGATAGGTGAAAGAGTTAAAATTTCCTAAAGCCTAGTAAAATCAAGCCTTGAGGAACTATGGCTTTCTCAAGAACAGTATTGGAATTTTCAAATCGTGGGGTAAAACAAAGAATTGTTTTTAATACCAATGAGGTTGTATCATAGCCTAGTATTTTATCAATGGGATAGCTATTTGAAGACCTTTGGTCTCAGATTCTACCTTAACCAAGAAAATACCTGGTTTCCCATCCAGTCTCAAATCCATAGATTGACCACTGTAGAATGCCTTTGAAAAGATTGATTTCCCTGTAAAATCATATATTGTTACCGTTAATTTTTGATACATTATTACGTCCAGATCGATGGTAAAATCCCCCTCTGTGGGATTTGGATAAACGGAAAGCTTGTTTTTCCAATCATGTTCTTTCAAACTAATACCGGTTAATACCTCATAGCAGGCTGAAGTATCAACACAACCGTTTTGGGTAATTTCAACAGCAAAATTACCGTCTACGTTTGTTGTGTAGCTTTGATTGGTTTCGTTTGGGATAATGGCAAAGTTTTTATTACAATCCAGCCATTGATAGAAAGCTCCTGACTCATTAGCAGTTAATGTCAAGGCTGATTTTGTAAGTGTCAAGTCAATGTTAACAACGTTTAAATCTAATCTAACCACAGAGTCACATCCAACGGAGCTGGTCAGTGTATGAGTTGCTGTAGAGTCGGAAACGGTATAAGTCTGTCCATCAATCCATGTATAAGCCCCACAAGACTTTATTGTATCTACACCTCTAATGGTGTCTGATGCGTCAATGGTCATCCAGTATCTAAAATCTCTACAGCAGTAGGTTAAAAAACTGCTGGCATCATTAGGTATTGATGTGCCAAAAGTATGTGCTTGATAATAGACATCTTTAGTAACAGTAGTCGTTCGAAATGTATGGCGATTTCCTGCATCATAAACGGCCATTATCCAATAATCTCCGGCAGCTAATTGCGTGGGCGTTACTGATAATGAAATATTACCATTTGTTACCGTTCCCTGAACAGATGAGGTGATCAGGTTGTTGGGAACTCCCGCGCTGTCTTCATATAATGCCATCTGAACATTGGCCAATGTGCCTCTGCCAAAGAGGTTGAGAGCTGTTATCGTTCCTCTGTAAGGAACGGTATATTTCACCCCAAGTAAAAAGTCCTCATGTAAAACATCTAAATTTGTGAAAGTCGCATTATGGTTTCCTACTTGATAGGTACACTGAGCAGAAAGCTTAGGAGAAATAAAGCCTAGGCAAAGAAATATTAGGTGAAAACATCTCATTGAAATTAAAGCTATTAATTAGTAAGTAAATTCAGGGCATACGAAGATAGGCATTGAAACTTGAAAGCAAGAGTAATTTCTCTTTTGGTGATTCAGCCACGGAAAACATTTGCTATTCCAAAAGCATCATCATGCTAACTGCCTCTTTGAAGGTTTACCTTTGGGGTTAATTTTGAAATAGTTCTTTGAAACAGTAAACCTGCTTAGGGTGCTAGGTCTCCCGGGTGACGATGCTAGTGAACACACTCAATAGTAGAGATTATAGGTATAGTTTCCAAGGGCAGTAAACAGATACTGTTCCGCCCCAAGCCAGGCTTTTTTATTTTTGCCCAAATACAAACTGTTCTGGCTTCATGCTGAAAACGCTTCTCACGGGTTTGCTATTGAGTCCGTTTTGGTTGTACTCCCAAATTGTTAACATCGAATCACTGCGGCTGCAAAAGGATTCCAGTGGTTTAAGTGGCCAGGAGATATTCAACTTTAAGATTACCCGTAATACCACCCGTCTTTATGAAATTAACAATAACCTGGCTGTACAGTACCGGCAATCCAGGCATATTGTGCTTTTTCTGAGTAACCTCAATTTTACATTCAGTGAGAATACTGATTTTGAACGTAATGGCTTTTTTCATGCCCGCTACAATTACGTCCAAAACGATTGGCTTACCTACGAGTATTTCAATCAATACCAAATCGATATCCCTCTACGCATTAAAGAAAGAATACTCACCGGGCTGGGCCCGCGTTTCTCTTTCCTCAATAAAAAGCCGGTAAAATTCATATTGGGCACACTTGTTATGTATGAGTATGACGAGGAGTTAAGGAATGATATCGTCCATCGCGATTTCCGGTTGAGCTCCTATATTTCATTAGGCTACAAAAATGAGAGGCAAAGCCTTACCGCCCTAGTGTATTATCAGCCCCGCCTTGACTTTTGGTCAGATTTCCGAACCTCAGGGCAATTGCAGTGGTTGGTGAAAGTGTGGAAAGGCTTTGCCCTGAATATTACTGGGGTTTTAGCCTATGATGCATTTCCGGTGGAAGACGCGGCTATTCCCCAGCTTACCTATAAGCTGCTAAACGGTGTTAGTTACACTTTTTAAATCAAAACAATACCAGGTCTCTTGAATTAATAAGGTCTTGCAGCTCCGGGGGCACTCCGAAGTGAGTTTCCTTAAAGTGGTCTAACTCATCTTTGGTTTCCTCCGAAAGAAGCCCGGCAATAATTTCCATAGCCTCATCACTTAACATAAAGGCATTGGAACCCTGTATCAGGTGTTTTTCCCGGCAGTAGGCATAAATCTGAAAAGACTTTACGTCCTCCATCCTTTTTCCGGTAAGCATACAATAGCCGGTAGCATTGTTTCCCCGTACCAGGCCTTGAGTCATGGCCTCGAATGTATTTTGCCGTACCTGGGTGCTTTGTAAAAGTTCGTCTATTTTGTTGCGCGACTCCTTCGAAAGACTCTGCCGGGCCTTCATCGCACAATCCATGCAAATGGCATATTCAAAAACAACTTCACGGCCGTCCACCTCCGGAAAAATACGTACCGCTTTTTCAATCATATAGTCGCAGTCACCCAAATGCAGATCGCGTTCACAAATCTTGCAATTGCGAAAAGCCTCTGTTTCGCTGTTTTCGAAAAACTCCGAGGGAATAGGGGGATGCTCATCACTCATAAATTCCTAAATACTTTATAAAAGCTAAGGGTTCGAAAAGTAAATAAAAATTGATCAACAAAAAGAAGAAAATGGAAAAATCTTAAAATGGGAAAAACAGACTGTAATGTCCTTTATTGGGAATGGAAATTAAAGTCCTTGAGGCCCATAGCTTTGATAATCAATTTTTTAAATTTATGGATTAGAGTTGGTACCACACTTGTTTGGGAGTACTTTCGGTTTTTGAAAGTGAACATCAGATGATAAAAATCTATTCTAAATATATATTGGCGGTTTTAGTGTTGCTCAATATCACTGCAATGGCGGAAGGCACGAAGGACCTGAGGCCTACCAATAGTGATTATGGGTTCCTGAATCCCTGGGATTGGGGTGGAGAGTTTGCCACCTACAACGCCCCGGCCAATAGAAGGTTATACGTGCACGTAAAGGACCACACCAAGGAGCGGATCTACCTGGGGTTCAAAGCACAGGCTAACCCCGCCTATTTTCGCATAAAGCGCCCCAATGGGACCATCATATCAGGGCCTCACTTAATTCCGAATACAGCAGGCAGCAAAGGTTATATTGACAGCTATGCTGAAGCTGCGGCTGGCCCCAGAAAGTTTAATCCGGCCGGTTATGTGGCGGTTTCGGTTGATCCGGATATAAATGGTGATTACTACGTGGAAATTAACCAGGGAGACCCGGTGGTCAAAGCCTCACCACCCGCTGGAAACGGGGGGTATCGTTATCCCTTTTTCGATGTTACTGTGGCGGACACCACCACCAATACCATTCATGAAGGCAGGCTTTGGGCCCGTTTATGGGCCTTGAGTACCGGTAACCAAAACCAAAATTATAAAGCCAAGATGTATGTGCTCCGCGATGATAGTATTCGCTTCGAAGTAGATTACAACGGTATTGATCCCTTCGGTTTTGGTATTATTTCAAATTCTTACGGTATAACCAGTACGGGTGATTACCTGGAGGACCGCAAGAGTACATCGCAGCCAAAATATACCCAGGGAACCGTACCTTATTTGCCGGAGCATAAAATTTTCCTCAATCCACCGGACGAAAGCATTTACCCCTTTCCCACCACCTTGCCTACACTTAATGTATCGGCAAGTGCCGATGGCCTTATAACTGGTTGTATAAGTACCGGCTATTGTATTAATATCAGTGCTACCAAACCGGGGCAAACCGAGGTAAAGCTAGACTTGGATGGTACCCCCGGCTACCAGGCAGGGGGAAGGGACCGCGTTGTGTATGGACAAATTACCCAGGGCAATAATTGCGTTTTCTGGGATGGACGCGATGGAATTGGTGATACCGCTTTTTCCGCCAATATTGAGATCAATTACAAATACGAGGCAGGGCTTATCCATATCCCGATATACGATGCCGAAAATCACTCAGCAGGCTACATATTTTCGAACCTACAGGCCAACGGCCAACGTGATACCCTTAAGCTTTATTGGGATGACACCAATTTTAACTCCAGCATTGGTGGGCGAAACCTTACCGGTTGTACCGTGCCCTGCCGTAACTGGGTACTCAATTACGGTAATGAACGCTTTTTGAATACCTGGAGCTTTGCCTACGATCAAACCATAAACCTGAGCAATATCCAGTTTGAATTCTGTCCGCCTGAAGTGATCAACGATTCCGTTGTGGTGGATCAGGGTAAACCCACGGTGATAAGGCCGCTGCAAAACGACCTTGCCCCGCTTAACCAGTTTGACCCGGCTAGCTTTTTAATTACCTGCGGACCTAGTTTCGGAAACGCTACCATAAACAGTAACAATCAAATTGTATATACCTCGAATGCAGGATATATGGGGCCGGACTCCATCTGTTACCGGATTTGCGATACTGCCAATCCTGCCAGTTGTGATACGGCTATTATTTACATTGATGTACAGGACATTAACCAGCCCCCGGCCGGTGGAACCGTAAATAATCAACCGGTAAACAATAAAATATCTACTACCTTAAGTACTCCGGAAGATCAACCTCTGGACATCTGTATCCAGTGGATTGAAGTAGAAGGGGATGATGTTATTGCCTCTTCGCTATTAAACTCGCCCAATCACGGAACGGTAACTAATTTTGCGGACGGGGACTCCTGCTTCACCTACATCCCTAACGCCAACTACAATGGTCCGGATACTATTAAAGTGTTGCTGTGTGACGATATAACGCCACCGGCCTGTGATACTTTATTTATACCCATAAACGTAACCCCCGTTAACGACCCTCCGGTGGTAGTTTCGGCCAACACCATACCGGTGCAAAATGATACGATCCGAACCATTACCCTTAACGAAGATACCCCCCGCCAAATCTGTTTCACGGGCACTGATGTTGACCTGGGTGACCTGGGTGATATAACCATTTTAAATATAGCACCAACCAACGGGACCATTAGCGGTTTAGGTACCGGTAATAAATGCGTTACGTACACTCCGGCCCTCAATTACCATGGTCCGGATAAGTTTACCGTATCCTATTGCGATAATGGCACCCCGCAATTGTGCGACCAGGTAACGGTAATACTCAATGTGCTACCGGTTAACGACCCGCCTGTGGCCGTGAATGACACCTTGTTCCTCGATCCATTAGAGTCCGGGTGTGTAGCCATTCTGGATAATGACTCGGACGTTGAAACACCCAATTCAGGATTGACCTTCTCTATTGTAGGCTCGCCCAATCGTGGGATAGCCATTATTAATGGTGATAGTATTTGTTATACTCCCAATGCGGGTTATAACCTTGGCCTGGATTCAGTAATTTACAGTGTTTGTGACGGAGGCAGCCCTGTGCTATGCCGTCAGGCAGTGTTGCTCATCTCCATACCCAAAAGTCAGGTAGCTCCCTTTGCTTTTGACGATGCAGCTACTACTCCGGAAGATGTTGCTGTGACCATCAATTTCCTGAAGAACGATTTCGATCCGAATCTCGATCCGATTACCCCAACTATTTTGAGTGGGCCTTTCAATGGCTCCGCCAATATTGTGGGTAAAAACCTCATTTACACACCGAACCCCAACTTCAACGGTTTAGATAGCATACAGTATTATATATGTGACAACCGTACTCCACCCCTATGTGACACGGCCTGGGTGCGCATTAATGTAACCCCCGTTCCTGACCCGCCTTTTGTAGATGACGGTACCGGTAACCCATTAAACCGCGCCACTTATACCATCAATGAAGATACGCCCATTACCATCTGTTTTAATGTTTCCGATCCTGATGGGGGGCAAACGGTTGATGTAACCCAGGTTACACCTTTTGTAAGTTTAGGTCAAAGTACCGGTTTGAACGATAACGATACTTGCTTTACCTACACGCCAAACCTGAATGTAAATGGTGTGGATTCATTAATCGTTTTCATTTGTGATAATGATGTTCCAGCCAACTGTAGCCAGGTGGTAGTGGTGATTAACATCAACCCGGTAAACGATCCTCCACAAGCGATCAATGATTCTGTAAGCACCGGTGAAAACATCCCGGTAAACATTTCACCTCTTGCCAATGACAATGATGTGGCCGATTTAAGCCCGCTGGATGTGGCCAGCCTTCAAGTAATTACCCCACCGGTTAACGGCAGTGTCACGGTAAATGCCAACGGTTCCATGGATTATACACCCGCCACGGGCTTTTCAGGGCGCGACAGTATCCAGTACCGGATTTGCGACCAGGGTGTACCCTTACCGGCCCTTTGCAGCACTGCGTGGATATACATCACCATCGATCCTATTAACGACCCACCCGTAGCGGTTGATGATAATGTTAATACTTCCATAGGTCAGGGCATAACTATAAATGTGTTGGATAACGATAGTGACCCGGAAGGAGATATACTTTCCGTTACACAACTTACCCAGCCTTTCAATGGAACAATAGCCTTCAATAACGGAGTGGTTAACTACCAACCCAATGCCGGGTATTGTGGTAAGGATAGCGTTCGCTATGCCGTGTGCGATAACGGATCTCCGGTTTTGTGCGATACCGCCTGGATCAGGATATTCATCGTTCCTCTGGATAATGACCGTGATAGCCTGGCCAACTCGTACGAAACCCTTACCCGCGATACCGATGGTGATGGAGTATTGAATTACCTGGATCCGGACTCCGATAACGATGGTATTCCCGATTGGGTAGAGGCCATGCCGATGAGTGGTGATAAATGTAATCCACTGGCCTTCGACTTTGATGGTGACGGTACCCCGGATTACCTGGATCAAGACTCCGATAATGATGGTATTCCCGATTGGGCTGAACGTTCTCTGGCCATAGTGGAACCCAGCGGGGTTGATGCTAACGGTAACGGTATTGACGATGCCTTTGAAGGCCCGAATGGCCGCCTGGAAACTAACCCCTACGATCGTGACGGTGATGGCAATCCTGATTTTCGCGATACGGATTCCGATAATGACGGTATTCCCGACTGGGTAGAAGGAGCCATCGATTGGAAACCCCCAACCGGTATTGATTCCGATGGTGATGGTATTGACGATGCCTGGGATCCGGATATTCCTGGAAATACCGGTTTGTACGGTATTCCTGTAGATACTAACAATGATGGGGTGCCCGACTTTCGCGATCTGGATAGTGATGGCGATGGAATACCGGATACCGATGAAAAAGGACCTGTGGGTAATATTCCTATAGATTCCGATAATGATGGTGTACCCGATTTCCGCGATACCGATTCGGATAATGACGGCATCTCCGATGGTTCGGAAGGTGGTGAAGATTGTGACGAAGACGGTATCCCCAATTACCTGGATCCTGATGCGTGCATACCGGCAATTCCTTCGGGCTTCTCACCTAATGGGGATGATGTAAATGACACTTTCATCATACCCGGCTACAGCGGGACTGATCCTGCCAACCTGGCCATAGATTATCCTAATAATTCACTGAAGATTTTCAATCGTTGGGGCAATGAAGTGTTCAACCTGCAACCCTATGATAATTCCTGGGGAGGGCAAACCAATGTTAAAGGCGTGTTTGGCAGTGAAGAATATCTGCCCACCGGAACTTATTTCTATGTATTTGACCTGGGTATAGATACCACGCCTATTACCGGTTACATTCACTTAAAAAGATAATGGCAGTGAAAAGAATTATTTTTTCGGGTATAGTATTTCTGGCTTTGTTGGGCTCGGTTGTAGCCCAGCAAGACCCGCTATACACCCAATATCGCAATAATATGCTTTCCGTAAACCCTGCCTATGCCGGCAGCCGGGAAGCTCTTACCGTGGCTCTGCTTCACCGCAGCCAGTGGGTGGGCATCAACGGTGCTCCTACCACCCAAACCCTTACAGTACACGGGCCCCTGGTAAACCCAAACCTTGGTTTTGGGGCTTCTTTGGTTCACGATGTTATCGGGCCTACCCGAACTACCGGTCTTTACGGTGACCTTAGCGGGCGTGTAAAGCTTACCGAAAATGGTTACCTGGCAGGAGGTATAAAGCTGGGCATTAACTTTTTTAGCTCCAATCTAACTACGGTTGAAACCGGAACCCAGGGCGATGCAGCCTTTGGCCAGAATACCAGTAGCGTTTTACCTAACCTGGGTTTTGGAGTGTACTATTATTCACCCTCCTTTTACCTGGGTGTGAGTGCTCCCAAGCTTATCCAAAATGTTTTGTATGCGGATAACCTGCCCTCCGGTGAGGTGTTTGAGGTTACGGAGAAGAGGCATTATTTTGCCATTGCCGGGGTAATACTCGAGTTGAATCCTAACCTTAAATTCAGGCCCTCGGTATTGGCTCGTTTAGTGGATGGTGCACCCAATTCGCTGGATTTGACCGGTTCCTTCATTTTTGCCGATAAATTCTGGATTGGAGCTTTTTACCGTTACCAGGAGTCGCTGGGAATGTTGGTAGATTACAATTTTACTCCGCAATTAAAAGTGGGTTACTCTTATGACTATACCCTAACCGAGTTGCAGAATTACAACTCAGGCTCCCACGAAATTTCCGTAACCTATGATTTCATCTTTAACGATGCTAAGAAAATCAAGTCACCACGATATTTCTAGATGACTTTAAACATGAAAAAACTTATTATACTTATCAGCTTCCTCTTTTTAGGTGGAACTGTTTTTGGCCAGCTCAAACAGGCCGATCAGGACTTTGCCAACCTGAAATATGCGGATGCCGTTGAAGCCTACGAATTTGCCCTGAAGCGCAATCCTAAAAAACAGGATTACATTCACCAGCGCCTGGCTGATTCCTATCGACTTTTGAGTGATTATAAAAACGCTGAAAAATGGTACGCCAAGGTGGTGGCCAACCCAAATACTGATCCGGTTAACTTTTTCTACTACGGAAAAATGCTGGAGAGCAACAACCAGCATGAAGCTGCCGTTGCCTGGTTCGACAAATTTGTAGAAAAATCACCGCGCGATAGCCGGGCCAAAGCTTACAAGGATTACTCCGCTGCCAAAGTGAAGGAACTGCTTACCGATAAGGAGCGTTACCGCATTAACCGTGTAAGTATTAACTCGGAGTATGATGACTTTAGTCCCATGTTTTACGGACAAAAAGTGGTGTTTTGCACCAATCGCCCCGAAGGCCTTTTGGTGAGCCGTAAACACTCCTGGAATGAGATGCCTTACATTGATCTTTATGTGGCGGATCTGCAGGACGATGGCGACCTTATTGATGCCAACCCACTACCTGAGTTTAACGGCAACTGGCACGAAGGCCCAGCAACCTTCAGTCAGGACCTGAAGCGGATTTATTTTACCCGGAATTCCTCCAGGGGTAATAAACGGCTAACCGGTACCAACTCCACCACCAACCTGATGATCTTCACCGCCCGCAAGGTTACCCTTTCCGATGGTTTGGAAGTGTGGACCGACCCGGAGGCTCTGGATTTCAATTCGTTGGAGTACAGCTGCCAACACCCGGCTTTAAGTACTGATGGGCAAAAGATATATTTTGCCTCCGACCAGCCCGGTGGCCAGGGAGGTATGGACCTTTACGTTACTGAAAAAACCATTTTAGGCTGGTCACGCCCCCGTAACCTGGGCCCCAATGTGAACACCAGTGGCGATGAAGCCTTTCCCTTTATTTCCAAAACAGGGGAGCTCTATTTTGCCAGTAATGGTCACCTGGGCTTAGGTGGTTTGGATATTTTCCTGTCTGCACCCTCGGGCAACAGTTTCGGACCTCCCGTAAACCTGGGTTATCCGCTGAACGATGTGCAGGATGATTTTGGATTGGTATTGAATGATAAAGAAACCGAAGGATACTTTTCCACTAACCGAAATGGGGGAGTAGGGCGTGACGATATTTTGCGGTTTACCGTTTTGGATAAACCCGAGCCACCGGTCGAGGAGAAAGAGCCCGATGCTCCCATGCTTGAAATTTTTGTGTACGACAAAGTGAGTGGTCAGGGTCTCAAAGATGCAGTGGTGAATATTTACACCAGCGATGGTAAGCTTATTGATGCGGTGCAGGCCAATGATACCGGCCTTTATAGAACCGGACGTGATACCTATTTCGGGGAGCTTCGTTTCATAGCTACCTATCCCGAGTATGCCAGTTTGCGGAAAATTGTAAATATGGAAAGCTTGCCTCTTGACAAAGCACGTATTAACCTGCCTCTTTCCAAAGATTTAGGTAAGATTACCACTATCAACGGGAAAGCCATTCAGATTAATCCTATCTATTTCGATTATGATAAATCCAACATCCGCCCCGATGCGGCTTTGGAATTGGATAAAATTGTGACCATTATGAAGGAAAACCCTACTATGGTGATCGAAGTTGCCAGTCATACGGATTCACGGGGTAACAACCAGTATAACTCCGATTTGTCACAACGTAGGGCCAAAAGCTCCCGCGAGTATATTATCAGCCGGGGCATTTCCGAAAACAGGATTTACGGCCAGGGATACGGTGAATCACAGTTGACCAACGAGTGTGAAGACGGGGTGGATTGCAACGAGATTAAGCACCAGTTAAACCGTAGAACCGAGTTCAGGATTGTCCGTTTTTAGGAAGGTGAAAAAAATCTGAAGATTGTTTTTGCGACTTCAAAAAACGTGTATATTTGCCCTCCGTTTTTGAGGGGCGCTTAGCTCAGCTGGTTCAGAGCACCTCGTTTACACCGAGGGGGTCGGGAGTTCGAATCTCTCAGCGCCCACCTAAAAAAGTCCGGTTCTTAAGCCGGGCTTTTTTTGTTGTGTACCCTTGGTGTATGAGCTGTTACCTGTACATATTGTATTCCAAAAAAGCGGACCGATTTTACATTGGGCATACTTGCCAGGCCTTAGCAGAAAGAATTAAAGGTCATCTTGGAAACCACGCGGGCTTTACCGTAGAATGCATCATCGAAAACAGAAGCTAAAGGCCTTGTACAATAAATCCTGGCCAGTGATTAGCTTATCTTTTAATGAACGGGAAGCTACGTTTTAAACTAGCTTCTTTTTATTGATGGATTACCCGTATTTTTGGCCCTTCAGGGACATTAGCTCAGTTGGTTCAGAGCACTACCTTGACAGGGTAGGGGTCACTGGTTCGAATCCAGTATGTCTCACAAAAGAAAGCGACATCGCAGAATGTGTTTTTTGAGGAGCTGAAAAGGTGAGACCTAAGTCTCACCTGCGTAGGTTCATCAAAAAGAAACAAATGCGGAGCATTCCAGTCGTTTTTATGCTTGTTACAAAAGATCCCCTTATTGGATCACAGGTTAATCCTGTAATCCAATGAGTTATCAATTTCAAAAAGCGATCGTAAAACGCAAGGTTGCCAACAGATAAAAGCCATCCACTCTATTTCATTGCAATTATTCCCAGCGAGCCATTGGCTAGTGAATTAATGCAACTCAAAGAGTATTTCCGCGATCATTACAATAGCAAGGCCTCTTTGAATTCCCCGCCACACATTACCCTCCACATGCCTTTCCGCTGGAAAGACCAACGAAAAGAGGAACTTTGGGGAGGCTTGACAGAAGTCGCCCATGAAAGTGAAAGCTTCACCGTTGAACTCCAAAACTTCAATGCGTTTGCACCCCGGGTAATTTTTGTGGATGTTTTAAAAAACCCTGCACTGGAAAAGTTACAGCAAGCAGTAAGTCAAATGGGGCGCAGAAAGTTGAAGCTCGACACCGGAAACTATAAAGGTCAGGCTTTTCATCCGCACATAACCCTGGCTTTTCGCGATCTGAGGAAACCAATGTTCAGGGAAGCCTGGTCAGACTTCTCACAACGAAGCTTTACCGGCAACTTTAAAGCAGACCATTTAGTTTTGCTAAAGCACAGCGGTAAGAATTGGGAAGTGCACGAACGTTTCAAGTTTGGCAAGACTAATGTAGAAGTTATTTAAACGAAAAGCATGACTAACGAGCCGGTAAAAACCTACGGTGAATACAGCAAGCCTGAAGAGATAGCCAATATTATAACCCACGGTTTGGGAATAGTATTGGGCGTAGGAGGCTTTGTTCTTCTCATTACGAAGGCTTTGGATTATCAAAACCTGGCTTACACGCTATCGGTTTGTGTTTACAGCTTTACCCTCATATGGACGTACTCCACATCTACCTTATATCACAGTGCCTATAAAGCCAGGGTTAAGCTGCGCAACGCTTTTCACCTGATGGACCATACGGCCATTTACCTTTTTATAGCCGGAACCTACACCCCGGTAGCTCTTTTTGCTTTGCCTGGAAACTGGAAATACGGCATACTGGCTGGAATATGGACTTTGGCGGTGCTCGGGGTGATCTTTAAAATATTCTCCATTGGAAAATGGAATCGTTTATCCACCGTACTTTATTTGCTGATGGGCTGGATGATCGTTATAGCGGCCAAGCCCTTAATTGATCATGCCGATCCGGTACTTATTTACTGGATACTGGCGGGTGGAGTTTGCTACTCACTGGGCGTGGTTTTTTTCGTTTGGGATAAGCTGAAATATCACCATGCCGTTTGGCACATCCTGGTGCTGGCCGGCAGCATTTGCCATTTTATCGGCATTTATGGGTACCTCGAAGTTTAAATAAGCATCAGGGCCCTTGTTTTCGATTTACATGATCCACTTTCCATACATCCTTTTCTTTTACCAGATCTAACTCAAAATATAAATCAGGAACCCCCAGTGATTGGAATGAGGTTAAATTTACAAGCGCACTCTCTCCATCTACTTGAATTTGGGTTATTTCAAAATACCGCTCTATGCCCAGTTGAAATAATATTCCCTTATCAAAAGCACATATTTTATGTTTAAGCGTATTGATCTTGCTACCCATCTCTATAAACTCGTTTGCCAATACAAGAATGTCGCAATGGTCAATCAGTAAGGCTTTTGAATCCATTAACTCAGGGTAGGTTTCAATCATATATACCAACGAACTGGCAATAACAGCCCTGTGAGGATCAGATGAGATATCCCGGGGAGAAGAGAATATCAAAGTGGTAAGCACAAGGAAGCATTTCATTTTTTTGGCGTTTGCAGTGGATAATTTAGAAACTATAAAATAACAATCGTAGTACTTTCTAAAAGCAAAAAGCCCACTGCACTCTTGCGCGGCCACACCTACTATAGCCCTAAGGTGAAATGAGAATTAAGGGAGGTTTAAGTTGTTAACTTAAAGGTTTTGATTATTTAACAAAGAGAAAATCTGGACATTTGAACCTTTTACAATACGAACATTTACAAGTCGGTTTTAGCCTTAGGTAACTTTCAGTTCGCCCATGGCCATGCGGTTGCAATCCATTAAGGCCTCTTGCAATTCATGTCCTTGAGTCCGCAAGGGATTAATGGCCTTTACCAATTGGGTACGCATGGTAAACAGCTTCTCCCGGTCATATTTTTTGGAATCTTTTACCATATCAATCTTCATGAGTGCCTCCTGCTGGTTTTGTTTGGGATTGAACCAGCCGTTAAGTTCCGAGCATTGATGACATATCCCGTTTTTATTCACCAGCGCACATCTGCGGTCAAAGATATCGGTAAGGGTATGTCGCGCATTTTGGATCAGGTATTTTACCACCCCTTCCGTTTTATTGAGAATCATAAGGATCTCCTTTACTGAAAAATCATAAACATCCTTTAGGATCAGGGCGACCTGGTTTTCCACCGGGAGGGTTTTAGCTATACAGCTAAAGCAGGTATCAATGTGTTCTTTGATTTCATATTGCCCGTACGGTGAGGATTGTGCGGTTCTTTCCAATGAAGAAGCCAGCCTGGGATTAGACAATACCAGTTTTTTAGCTTGCTCGGATACATCTTCAGACCAGCGGTTTCGCTTTTTCAGGTAATTAATGGCCAGGTTGGTTCCTACGGTAAACACCCAGGTTTTAAGCGAAGATTCACCTTTATAGCTTTTCAATTTATCGAAACAACGGATAAAGGTATCGTGGGTAAGATCTTCCGCATCAGCCCGGTTGGCTAAAAGCCGGAACAAGTAAGAGCGGAGTTTGGCCTGGAAATCACTGAAAAGCTGCTGAAAGGCGTTAATATCGCCTTCCAGTGCTTTTTTGAGGAGTTGTTCTTTTTCGGGTTTTTCCATGGTACTGAAATTAAGGAAGTAATACCACTTTCCCAGTGGTTTTGCGTTCTTCCAAATCTCTATGAGCCAGGGCCGCATTCGCTAATGAGTAGCTATGTGTATCACCCACTTTGATTTTACCGGAAGCGATTAATTCAATCATCGCGCCCAATGATTTTTGCCATAGCTCGGGTTTGTGCTGAACATAGTAGGCCAGGTTAAAGCTCATTAAATTTTGGTTTTCACCCACAAAACGTTCGGAATGGATGAAGCCTTTTTGCCCACTTGCGGAGCCGTACACAATTATAGTGCCTCCGGGTTTTAAGGTTTCAATACACTCTTCAAAAATTCTTCCACCTGCCATTTCAAAAATACAGTCCACTTTTTCGCCCTGGTTTTGCTCAATCAGGTTATTCACCCAATTGGCATCCGTATAATTAATGGTAAGGTCGGCACCGAGCTCCCGGGCTTTTTCCAGCTTTTGAGAATTACTGGCAGCAGCAATAACCTTGGCTCCGGCCAATTTTGCCAATTGTACAATCAGTGAGCCTACCCCGCCCGAAGCGGCATGCACCAGAACGGTTTTACCCTTTAAGTCACCAGCTACGTGATTAACCATAAGGTGTGCGGTGGAACCTTGAACAAACAAAGAGGTGGCATCCCGGTCTTTCATATTCGGAGGTAGGGGCACACAATAATCGGCTTTGGCAATAATATACTCCGCATAACCACCACCCCAAGGCAAAATGGCCAATACTTTGGAGCCAATGGTAAAGGGTTCTTCAGGAACACCTGATCCATTTTTTACGATTTCCCCGACCGCCTCTGAACCTAAGGTGTAAGGCAGGGGGGTAGGCATAAAGTAGGTGTTTTTCCTACGTAGTACATCCGAGAAGTTAAGCCCAATGGCGGTAGCGCGGATTAAAATTTCTCCGGCACCCGGCACAGGAATATCGGATTCTACGGACTTTAACACGGCTGCTGAGCCGTACTCATTGATTTCGATTTTTTTCATCATTGTTGTTTAAGGGTTTCTGTACTTAGGACAATACAGCTTCCCGAAACGGATGAAAAAACAGAAAATATTTTATAAAAACCGGATTGTCAGACTTTTGAATTTAGCTCTTTATCTTCCTTTTCAATAATACCCCGTATCCAGTCATTAGGAATCATATCAATGGTAATATTAATGCGGTCGCTGGAGCTGGAGTTTACCACTTTATGACGGTCGGTTAAGCGCAGGTACCAGCACTCACCGGGCTTCATATCCACCGTAGTATCGTTCAGAAAAAACTTTACGCCCTCTTCCCGTATCACAGGGATGGTAAGGCGTATGACCGATTTGTGAATTTGTAAACCCAGGGTGGGGTCGGTGTGCTCCCGCACTACACTTCCGGAGGCCAGCCTTAGTACACGCACCAGGGTAACCGTGGTATTTTCCCGGAAAGTATCAATTACCGAAGTGAGGTAGGGGGCATTCTTCAGGAATGAAGTATCCATCCAATTCGTCCAGGAACCATCGGCATAATCGTCAGCCGGGGGAGGTGGGGGAAGCGAAGTGTCCACGGTATGGGCGGGAGCCCTTAACGGAAGTACATCATAAAAGGTGAAATCGCCAATCCCCATATTCTGTATTTCGTTCTTCAGTTTGTCCGCATCAAAATGGAAGGGCAGGCGAATACGGTCGTGAAGCGTGTCGGCCGGAGTGTCGGTTTGGGTCATGTGTTCGAATTAGAGGTTGATTTTGCGGTTCAAATTACTAAAAACCACTCTTTGATTAAAGGGGATACCGGGAGAAAAGGTGGTTGGCCAGAGCAGGATAGCATAGCACCCGATAAACTTCTATGACTATCCACTAAGTTTAGTACAACTAAGCGGGATTTTTGATTAATTTCATCAGCCTAAACTTTTAATATTCAACCATGAAAACAAACCTTACTTCGTTCCCTATTGGGAATAGGACTGCTTTGTGCACCCGTTTTTTTTTCTTTTTGATGATACCTTTACTAGGAATCACCTTACTGAGCGGATGCCAGAATGCAGGTTCAAACGGTGGTGACGAGGAAGCTACGGAAGTAGAAGAGTCTGACTCTCTCACCACACTGGCTAACTCTTTTGTATTATACCCTCCCCACGATGTGAACAGTACCGATCCATCAAAACTGGAACTGGCCTTTTTTGCCTGGCGTGAGTTTTTTGCACTCAACTGGCAATCGGATTGGAATAGCAGTAGTAAATCACGCGGAAACCCTGATGCTAACTGGAATTACAAGCAGCCAGGGCCATTCCCCTCGCAACCGCTGGTATGGGAGACTTACGCCCATCGCACGGAGTTGAGCCCCGCTTCGGCTATTCCTACCAAGGCTTTTAATTCCGACCCGGCCTACTCCTTTTTTAAAGGAAACTATTCCGGGATGCAAGGGGGCTCTACTTACTTTAACTGCCTGGATGAAGACAATGAGATCGGTTCCTGCTACCTGTTCTCTTTTCAAACACCGGACTCGCTCATGGTTATGTACCAGGCCAAGGCTAACGCGGCTGAATACAACTATTTAATGTCATACGGTGATAGTGCCAGCCTGGGTAATGCTATTAATGCCACCAAGAGTAACATCCAGAATAACAAGTACTACTACCCGGCTAATCCCAAGGATAATTGTGATTGCCCCGAGGGAGTTTTTTGCCTGCCTTGTGGTGAGGCCAGTGGTGGTGAAGGAGCCATAGAGGTTAAAACGGCCTGGAGGGAACCTACTGCCAATGACAACCTCAACGATTACTTCCACCGTGAGGTAATCTATTTTGAACCCGGCCCGAACGGCACGCATACCCTAAAAACCGGAACCTTCCTTTTGATAGGGATGCATATTATTCACAAAACGGCCAATATGCCCGAGTTTATTTTTGCTACCTGGGAACATAATTCGGTTACCGAGGCCTCCCAGGATTATCACTATATCACCATTGCCGGTGATCCCGATGCCGCTCCCGGAACGGTTAAAGAAGTTACCCGCATACACCCGGTGGATAATTTTTACTACCAGACCTCTACCGATGCGGTACACGATGCTTTGCGCGAGCTTAACTCGGAGTCGGTTTGGCTTAATTACAACCTGGTGGGGGTACAGGCGCAACTGGCCAATTATGATAACCGCAACGATGTAAGTAGCTATTTCCTGGCGAATTTTGTGATTGAGTCCGATGTGCAGCTGGGGGACTTTCATGGCACCTTTGCTGACCCCCAGGATACCACAGGTACAGAGGTGAATGTGCTCAAGGTTAGTGAAAACCAGTTTTACACCATGGGTGGTTGTAAGGGTTGCCACGGCCGGGCGCAGTATTCCGGTTCAGATTTTAGCTTTTTGGTAGGTTCGGGTAATAGCGAACCAGATGATTACTATGAAAAATTCGAAACGATTAAAAAACTGGTCACCCCTAAAGCGAAAGCTACCAGTGCCAAGAAGTAAAGCTTCATTGCAAATACGCCATTAAAAAACGGGCTGGTTAACAACCGGCCCGTTTTTTTTTTGGATATCATCACTATAATGATAAAACTAAGTTCTTAATGCTTTTTCACGGAATTATGACTGGTTGGCTTTCAACAAAGCATCCAGTATTTTCCGGTTGTGATCTAAAAGGTCATCTGTTTCCTCCAATAACCTGGCTCTACGGCTTTTAAGCTCATTGAGCTTTTGATCGATTTCTGATGGTTCTTCGAATTGTTTCATAAGTCTAATAAATAGGGCACTTACTTAACAATGTAAAGGTAGGATTTTGATCACGTTAAATTTGATGAAGTTATTAACATGTTCTTGAAATTGCTTGAGTAGCGGCTATTTATGCTTGAGAAGCAATAATATAATATTCAGCCACTCAACCGGTCAGGTGTTTTATGTGAGAATTATACTTCAATGATGACAATAGCTAGAATAATTTCCGACTGTAAAAAAAATCCGGCCCTGGGCCGGATTTAATAGTTGTAATACGATATTTCTTACTGCAAGTCAAAACGGTCTAACCGCATAACCTTAGTCCAGGCGGCAGTAAAGTCATTTACAAACTTTTCACGGGCATCGTTGCTGGCATATACCTCGGCCAGGGCCCTTAATTCAGAGTTAGATCCGAAGATGAGGTCGGCCCGGGTGGCCTTCCACTTAAGCTCTCCCGTATTGCGATCTCTTCCTTCAAAAACCTCCTTTTCCTCGGAAACGGCTTTCCAGCGGGTGCTCATATCCAGGAGGTTTACAAAATAATCATTGGTGAGGGTGCCCGGACGGTTGGTTAATACCCCGTAATCCGAATGGTTGTAATTGGCATCTAAAACCCGCATACCACCTACCAGAACGGTCATTTCAGGCGCGGTAAGGGTGAGTAATTGTGCCTTATCTATAAGAAGTTCCTCGGTGCTGAAGGTGTATTGTGTTTTCTTGTAATTCCTGAAGCCGTCTGCCATGGGTTCCAGTACCATCATTGATTCCGGATCGGTTTGCTCCTGAGTGGCATCGGCCCGGCCGGGGGTAAAAGGCAGGATAACCGTATAACCCGCCTTTTGCGCAGATTTTTCAATAGCCGCATTACCTCCCAGTACAATCAGGTCGGCCAGAGAAACTTTTTTGTTGGCATTTTCAGAATTGAATTCCTTTTGAATTTTTTCCAGTTCGGCCAATACCTTTTTCAATTGTTGCGGGTTGTTGACTTCCCAGTTTTTTTGTGGCTCCAACCGGATACGGGCACCGTTGGCTCCACCCTTAAAGTCGGAACCGCGAAAAGTGGAGGCCGAGGCCCATGCAGTGGCAACTAATTCACTGGTACTTAAACCGGAATTCAGGATTTTGGATTTCAATTGATCGATATCACTGGCACCGATCAATTGGTGATCCACCTTCGGAAGAGGGTCTTGCCAAATAAAGTCTTCTTTGGGGACTTCCGGCCCAAGGTACAGTCCCCTGGGGCCCATATCGCGGTGGGTTAGTTTAAACCAGGCCCGGGCAAAAGCATCGTTGAATTCCTCGGGATGTTCCAAAAACCTGCGCGAAATTTTTTCATAAGACGGATCAAAGCGTAAGGAGAGGTCGGTGGTAAGCATGGTAGGCCGATGCGTTTTGGTGCTGTCGAAAGCATCGGGAAAGACCGGATCCGAATTTTTAGCTACCCACTGGTGAGCTCCGGCCGGACTTTTAACCAACTCCCATTCATTATTGAAGAGGGATTTAAAAAAGCCCTGGTTCCATTCTGTAGGGGTTTTGGTCCATATTACTTCCAAACCAGAGGTGATGGCATCCGGGCCTTTACCGGATTTATAGTCACTGGTCCAGCCGAAACCTTGTTCTTCAATAGCGGCCGCTTCCGGTTCAGGGCCTACGTGAGAGGCGGGCCCGGCACCGTGGGTTTTACCCAAGGTATGACCACCGGCAATCAAGGCCACGGTTTCCTCATCGTTCATACCCATGCGGCCAAAGGTTTCGCGGATATCGTGTGCTGCAAGCACCGGGTCGGGATTTCCATTAGGGCCTTCCGGGTTTACATAAATAAGGCCCATTTGTACGGCCGCCAACGGTCGCTCTAACTGGCGATCACCGGAATAGCGCTCATCGTCCAGCCACTTGGTTTCAGGACCCCAGTACACGTTACTGGCGGGTTCCCAAACGTCTTCGCGGCCGCCACCAAAACCGATGGTCTTGAAACCCATCGACTCCAGCGCAACGTTTCCGGTAAGGATCATCAGGTCTGCCCAGGAAATTTTGTTGCCGTATTTCTGTTTGATTGGCCACAGTAACCTGCGGGCTTTATCCAGGTTGGCGTTATCGGGCCAACTGTTGAGTGGGGCGAAGCGCTGCTGGCCTTCGCGGGAGCCACCCCGCCCGTCACCGGTACGGTAAGTACCGGCACTGTGCCAGGCCATGCGGATGAAAAAAGGTCCGTAATGACCCCAGTCAGCGGGCCACCAGTCCTGGGACTGGGTCATAAGGTCCCTGAGGTCGCTTTTCAACGCGTAATAGTCGAGGCTATTGAAAGCTTTTTCATAATCAAAATCTTCACCCATGGGGTTAGATAAACCTGAGTTTTGACGGAGAACACTCAAATCCAGTTGGTTGGGCCACCAATCTCGGTTGGTGTTGCCGTCCGGGTTAACTTCTTTACGATCGGCTGAAGGGTGGGAATCGGCTGAAAAAACCGGTTCAGATAAACTTACCGAAGTTTTTACCCCTTCGTCCTTTTTTCCCATTTTGTCAAATCCGAAAGGACACCCACCTTTTTTGGAGGCACTCCGCTGGCCGTTGGCTGAAAAGGCAAATAGCAAGGCCACAATTAGTACTGTGTTTCTCATGATGTATTGATTTTTCAAATAGCAATTATTTTCTGATAATCCAAATCTATGGATTTGACGAAGTGATTGAAAATGGTATTGCCAATACACTCATTGAAAGCATAAATAAAGGGAAGGTTGGTGCTTTAACTCGGTGGGGTCTTCAACAGGTTTAAGCTACTCCGGAATTTTAGCGCAATGGGCAGCTCTTTGGTCATGGTAATAGAGCAGGTTTTCCTCTTCATCTATGGCAATGGTGCCTTCGGCCCAGTTTACGGTAGGAGGTTCTTCCTTAATCAAAACTTGTCCTGAAATTAGATCAACAATATATAAATCATTGCTGCTGGTATAACAGGCACGATCCTGATGAATTCTGAGATGGAGCAAGCTGTGGGATCCTACTTGGCGATTATCAGTTTTTCCCGAAAAATGTAACTTATGTTTAAAGGCAATAGTGTTGAATTAATGGGTAAGGAGACGAAACTTCTTTTTTTGCTGTACAAGTTTGCCAACACAACGCTGGAGTGTGAACATATTCTGAATACGGTTTGGGGGATGAAAGAGGTTACGTTGGAAGCACTCTGGATGTGTTCATTGCCACATTGTGTAAGAGGCTGGAGGCAGACCCTAATTTGAAGATCATTAATGTACGTGGGGTGGGTTACAGGCTCTTTGTAAAAGGGACAAACCGTAATTCTTCACGACATATTTTTAGAAGGGTTTATCAAACCACATTATATGGCAAGTAAATAAATTTTCAGGGTATTCTGTAAATTGATAAGTCACACTTTTAAAAATGAAAATCAGAACGTAATTGTTGCATTAGTCACTGGAGTAGATTAACTTTTATGAAATTCTTAAATAGTTTTATCATGAAAAAGTTAACTCTACTCGCTGGTGTGCTTATGTGCGGCTCGGCAATTGCCCAATCCTGGAAGTCTGATTCAGCAAATGTGCTTTATGGGGAAAATGCAAACTCTCAACTTACTCCTCTACAAGTGGGTGTAGGAACGGATGACCCTGGAGGACTTATTCATCTTACACAATCAGATACATCTGGCTTACCAGCAATGATTATAGGTAATGGAACCCTTGAGACCATAAAAAGAGATCAGGCGGTGACCTTTACAGAACAGAATACTGGCCAGGGAGATAATGCTGTAAGGTGGCTGGATGGAAGTGGGAACCTGGTTTCAAGTATTACTGGTAGTTCAACCCTTACCCAAGGGTCCATCAGTTTTGATGGGTTAATATTACAATCTCTGGAAGATGTATTTATCTCAGCAGGGGGAGATGGTTCTACATCTAATGCAATAGCAATATTTGAAGGCACAGATAAACAAATGGGGCTCGGAACAATGAACCCTAAAGCGGTATTCCATTCAGTAGGAGATATCAGGCATGAGGATTTACCCTGGAATGATGGGTTTGTAGTGACTATTGATAGCGTAGGAGACCTTTATCGTAGTGGTTTGAAAACCACAGATATTACAACATCGGCACAGTCACTGAAGAAAAATGAGGAAACCATTCAAAAACTTAACAAACAGTTGATGATACTGGAGGAAAAGCTTTTGAAAATGGAAAAAATGATTATTGCTCTTACCGAAAAAAACCAGATAAACTATGAAGAAAGTGGCATTGAGATTTTTCCCAACCCTTCTTCAAACTTTCTCTCTTTAAGGGCATTACCTTCAAATTTAGAGCTTCAGGTAATAATAAATGAGTCTAATGGTAAGCAGTTGAGAACCTTCAACATATCAGGTGAATCGGAAAGTACCTTAGATATTTCTGACCTACAGGAAGGAAACTATATAATAACCGTTACAAGTGGAAATAGGCTTTTACACAGCCAGGTAATATTGAAGAAATAGTTTTTGGATTATGCATATTACGTAAAACTATCTTCACATTTGTTAAGCCACAAAACCGGCCTTATTGGTCGGTTTTTTAATGTTTATTCCAACCTATTCAAAAAGTTTGTCCATCAAAACGGCTCATGTTCATCACCTTGGTCCGGGCTGTGAAAAGCGAGTACTTCAACCAGTATCAGGACAGGTCCGCAAATCCAATTACCCTTTTTCTGATCTATAAAATAGGTTATATCAGGAATATTCAAGTAGGTATGGATATTCCTAACTAAATCGGCTTTTTCAACACCCAAAGATGATACTCCCACAGTCTTTTTTTATAACCGTGATATTGCCCGAAACCGGTTTTATAATGATTTTTGGAGGAGGCGGATACCTTAGGGTTTTTAAGTTCGTATAGCTTGGTGCCCAACATCCCCAGCACACTAAGCCAGTAAATACGGTTTACCGACTTTTTAACGTGGGCGGTGGCCTCAAAATGGTCGGCTATCTCAAAGTTTTGCTGGCGTGCTATCTCTTTATTCTCATCCACCGTAAGTATGTCGGATATGGCCCAGTGATGAAGCATATCGTACATACATGGATGCTCGCTTACCTCGTAAGGTGAAGTCTTATAAATATCGGCAATCAACAACTTACCCCCGGGTTTTAATACCCGGTACATCTCTTTGAGAAAGCGTTTCTTGTCCGGTGCGGTAGCCATACTTTCCATGGCCCAGGCGATATCGAAGCTTGCATCCGGGTAACCGGTTTCAAAATAGTTGTTCACCTCAAAGTGTACTTTATCACTTACCCCGTTTTTTTCAGCATAACGGTTGGCAGACTTCACCTGTTTGGCACTGAGGGTAATGCCGGTGCACTGGGCACCAATGTTTTTGGCAATGTAAATGCTACCGCCACCTACGCCACAACCGGCATCCAGTACTTTATCATCTTTTTGGATGCCGCCCATTTCGGCCAGGATACGGTTGTTGTTCACAATAGCATCGGCCAGGTTTTTAGTGCCTCCCTTCCAGATGCCGTAATGCAATCCCATACTTTCATCCAGCTTCCAGAACATACGCATGTGTTGTTCCGTAAGGTCGTAGTAGTTGATAATATCCTGATTGGTGATAGTAGCCATAGATGTGTTGAGTTGTAAAGGCTGCTAATATAGTATTTAACTCTAGAGTTTAAAGTCTTCAGGATAAGTGTGCGAGGGGCTAGCCAAAGTGTTTAGTTAAGCGGTAAAGTTAATGTACCCAAACGCCTTGAGATAGTGCTGTATAAACCGGAAAGGAGCGGTTTAAAACAAACAGGGTTGAACTTTTGAGTTCAACCCTGTTTGTATTGCTTTTACTTTAATTTCTTCGCCTAGTAAATCACAAAATCATAGGGAGTGGCAAACTCTACCGTGGCTGCGCAGTCACAACCCTCAATGGTATATGGGGGTAAAGGGCTTGAGCAACTTATAAAAGGGGAGGGCTGGTCAATACATGCGCCAACACCGGAACAAGGGGTGCAATTTTGGGAAATACAAACCACCACTTCTCCCCAATCATGTGCGGGCGATGCCACCGGTGGGAGCGTAGCTGAATTACCGGGAGGGATGCAAATATTGGGATAGACAAACTGATCCGATCCTGCACAGTCTGTTACGTAAACCCTGCTTATGACCACTTCGCAGTCGGATGAGTTGTGGAACTCCAAAGGTGCTCTCTGGCTGTAACCGAAGGTTGTGGCACCCATAAAGAGGGCAAATGCTAAAACTTGTTTCAAATGTTTCATTGTAAAGTAGATTTTGATTTATTGTGAATGTAAGAATTTACTGATTAGTTAACGGGGGGTGATCGGGTACTTATGCAAAGAAGGCTCAGCGGTGCACTTTGGTCTTACCTGATATACCTGATAAGGCTGTTCTTCTGTAAGCGGAGGTGATCCCTGAAAAAAGCCATCCGGTTTCCGGTATGCTTTTATCACCAGTGATTAATAAATTTCTATGGTTGTAGGCGAGGTAAATGCTGCGGTGTAGGTACTACACTTCTTGTCGCAGTGCGCTCCCCGGTCAGTTACGGGCATAGGGTAACATACCCTGGCAATACCAATGCCGGGAACCTGGCAAGGATTGCAACGGGAATCCGTAGGGGTAATCGCTGCACCTGCCCATTCAAGGTTGGGCCCTCCTGCGCAGGGGGGAAGGGATACTACGGAATTAGGCGGAATACAAATCTGCCCCGTGGTACAGGCACCTCCGCAGTTGTTAGGATCACTGGGGCGTACTTCCACTAAGTAATAACAATCCGTGCTATTGATAATATCAATACTGGAAGGTTGTGCGTAAGCTACAGCAGATAATAGGGTAAAGGCAAGTAAGGCCAAGCCTTTCTTGGTCATAAATAGAGTTTTCATAGGGTAAAATTTAGAGTTTCACCCAAAGATAGGTAAAAGACAATGTGGTAAGGTAAAATGCATAAAAACAGTACTCTACACGTATATTTTCGATAAATTAAGGAAGCAAGTCAGTTTAAGACCGCCTGGAAAGCCATAGGGTTCAGCCTAAAGCAAGGACTGAGTTGCGTAATAACAAACTCAAAAATGTAAGGCACCTGGGGGCTATATCAATCTCTTAACCCATGAGCATCCAATAATGAATTTAATTCGGCAATGGAGGGATTTTTTAAATGGGTGGAGCCGTAAGTAATGGTGGGGAATTTTAGTTCTCCCTGGTAAAGAGTCCGCACTTCCTGCTCCGCCACCGGGTTGGTTTCTACGTTAAAGTCCTCAAAATCTACCCATATGGATTGCAGATAGTTCCGGAGGTTAGTGGATTTAAGGCACCAATCGGTGCCATAGAGTTTTAGTTTATACGGAGGCATACGGCTTTAATTTTAATGACTTTGTAATCCAGGGGTGTATATGCTCGGCTTTTAATACGATAAAAGGGGTTACCGACATCAATAATATAGAAACCGCCAGAAAGATCTGGTAGTTATTCTGACTGATCAATTGGTACTGCAGCCCGCTTTGGGCCAACACAAAAGAGAACTCTCCGATTTGCGCGATGGAGAAGCCAACCGCTAAAGCCGTTTTCCAGCGTAACTTCAACACCCTTACCGCCAGTATTCCCGCGGTGGCTTTAACTAAAAGGGCAAAAAAGAACCAGAATACAATCCACCCGAAATCCGAAAGAAAGATTTTATAATCCAGCAGCATGCCCATGGAAATAAAAAAGAAGCTCATAAATACGTAACGGAAGGGAAGAAAGCAGGAAATGGCCATCCGGTTGTAATCGGTTTCAGCAATAATAAGCCCGGCAATAAAGGCACCCAGGGCCAGGGAAAGCCCCAGCTTCTCGGTTAGTAAAGCAATACCCGTAACCATAAATACCAGTGCAATTAGAAACACTTCCTGGCTTTGGATCTTCATCACCGTTTTGAGAAAGTAGGGGATGATGAAGCGGGCCAGCAAGTAGGCAATTCCACCCATCAGCACTAGCTTGCCCAATAGCCATAGCAATTCTACCAGGGGACTGTTTTCCCCTGCACCAGCCAATATCGGTGTAAACAGCATAAGGGGTACAATCATAATATCCTGAAACAACAGCACCGCCAGTATGAATTTGCCGTGGGCGGTATTGATTTTATTACTGTCCTGAAGCACCTTTACCACTATGGCCGTACTACTAAGGGCGTATAAAAAGCCCCAGAAGAGACTTTCTTGCAGGGAGGGTTGTACTACAATGCTGATGAGCCCCGCGGTAAGTAATATGGTAAAGAGTACCTGGGAGGCACCACCAATAAGGACATAATTTCGGATCTTTTTAAGATTAGTAAAGGAAAACTCCAGGCCCACCGTAAAAAGGAGGAGGATGATACCGATCTCTGCATAAACTTCTACCTCTTCCATATCCGTAAAAAACTGGCTGGTGTTGGGGCTCAGGAGTACCCCCGTAATCAGGTAACCGATGATGTAACGGATTTTCAGCGCCCGGCAAATAATAATTACGGCCGTGGCCACCCCAAAAATGGCGAAGAGGTTGAGGAGTACGTGGTGCTGCATTTTTTTAGGCCAATTTATTAAACCTCGGGCATACGGTGTTGAAAGAGAAATGGACTTATAGGCTTAGCCTTATGCATAGGCACCGGGTAGCAAGGGTAAGGTGTAGAGACTTCGAAAATGACGGTAACTTTGTGGGATCACCGGCACCGGGCAGGTTAAGAATCCTACTCTCTCGTTAGTTGCGGCTTATAAAATCGGGCGAAGTACCGTAAAAGCGCAAGGTGTTATTCAACTTAGCCCTTCTTCAAATAATCTTCCACATCAGTAAGCTGAAACTCCGGATTATCAGCCAGCATTTGATGCAGATACCGGATATGGCCCTGCCCGAAAAGGATCAACACCCTATCATTGGGCTCAGTATTTTCCAAGATGTTGCGGTAGATAAAGAGGTTTCTCTTGTACCATTCTGCTACCAGCTCAACACCTACATTATTAAAATCAAAAGAACGCATCAGGTAGGGCAGTCCATCTATTTCCTGCTCCTTTTCCTGGTAGGAAAAAACTATGTCTGCGGTGTCCTTAACCGCAATGGCCACGTTATTGTAGTAACCATGGGTGTCCATTATCTGCTTCCAATCATTGAGGTAAAGGAGGTTCTCAATCACCGTTTGGCTATTAAAAAGCTCTTGTTTCTTTTGAACCTGAGCGGCTTGGTGAAGCTGGTTTTTTTGATAGGCCTCCAGTTCAAGGGTATCGGCAAGGAAGTCGGCATAAGGCCCTAACCATTGGCCGGGGTGATCAACGGCCACTACTTCGGCCTCGCCTGATTTTTTAGCCAGCCGAAAGCCTATTTGGTATACTTCATTGGTACCACCTTCAATTTCCTTTAAGGTAATTTTATCGTTCCGGTAAAGTCTCAATAAGCTGTCCAGCTTCGGTTGATGCTGAGGTAAAAATTCCACGAAAATCTTGGTGGGCTGATATTTCGCCAATAGATCCACTACTTCCGCTATTTCCTTTTGGCGGGAATCGGAAAAATAATCGTCCACCTCCATATTGTAAGTATCCTGACCGGGATTGTTAAAATGGTACATGCCGAGCAAAAGGGCAGGAATGCCTTCCTGGGTTTCGGTTAGATCAGCCTGTTTTTTGGGTTCCTGCTTACATCCTAAGAAAAGGATGACTGTCAATAAAGCTGGGATGAGTAGTTTGCTTCGCATGGATAATGGGTTGGTTTATAGAAGGCTAAAATAGCGAAGTGTTGGTTTTTACAGATTGGTGAGCTGCATTTATCCATATTCTTTTCTCTTGACAGAAATGAACCAACCGAGCACGCGAGCTCACGAACACCTATGAAATAGAAGATTATTGAGTAAAAGGTCAAGACTGCTTTCCTCTCCTTAAAAACCATGGCTATTCGTCCATCCGAAGCCCTTGGGTAAGCTCTGCGGCCAGACTATAATTTATTTCAATCAACCAAAGTTCTTTTAAGGGTTTCTAATAATTGGATCAGTCTATCATCAGTCAAGCTGGAAATCCGATATTCACGGTATTTCTTAAATCCATCACCGAGGGTTATTTTATAATCATTGAGAGCAACGGTATCAATCGTTATACGCTTTTGATCGTCTCGAAGTCCATGTTCAACCGAGCGAGAAAAAATCAGCCGATATAATGAGGTTCCTATTCGGAAATAATTGTTTTTCCATTCTCTTTTAATTCCGAAATAAATTTTTCGACCGGTTTTAGCTTTTCAAATCCATTGGTTTCGAACAGCTCAAATGTTCGTTGGGTTTCTTTCCATGAATCTTGAAATCGGGTGATTACTTCTTCTGTACGGTTGTCCATTTTCTATAGAATCCTTTTTCCCGCTACCGAAAATCAGACTTGAGAATTAGTACGGATGTTGTAATATCAAAATTAGTTGATATTTAAAAAACAACCTGTGGTGGTGAAGAATGATCAGGTGTAGTTGCAAATTACGCTTAGCTGAGAGATCGAAACCCACGACTGATGAAAATTAACCCAACGCCACCTAAAATAGCTGCCGAGTAAAACTTTCCCAGTGAAATATACATCACCTGAATAATGGCACCCAAAATACCACCGCTTGTCGAACCGTTGTGCTCCAGCCATCGCAACCCTAATGGTTCGGAAAAATAAATCAATAGAGCTAGAGCTATCCAAACTGAACCATATATTATCATAGCCCGGACGTTTTTGCGCGGGTTGGCGTGTTCATTATGGAAGGATAGGAATTTCATAAGCTTGGTTAAAGCACGAGCAAAGATGCTCGCACTAGCTGAATTCATTCGAATTCATTTCAAACAATAATGCTCCAGGTCTAGAAAGAAGGGTTTTCTCGCCTACCTCTTTCAATTTGATTATGTGGCTACGTGATTTTAAGAACCGTTCTACCACTTTCATTGGATGAGTAAATTCTTCAATAATATTATAAGTTGGGATTTTGGATTCAACCCTTAAATTATACGCTCTTCGATTATACTCCTTTTTGCTTAGCTTCTTTCGCTGTAAAACGTAACTAATGTCCACTCCATTGCCAACTTTAGTTATGGGGTATTCAGAAGTGATCTTAAGATGAGTAATGTTATGCGTGTATTTGTCTGAGCGGTTTATGTGTTGAACCCTTTCAATGAGGTTGGAGACCTGCCTTTTCATGGAAGAGACCTTGAAGACCCGTTCTATAGGCTGATGGATAAGCAGGTCACCTCTTAGTGCAAGTTGCCAATAGCCGGGCAAATGGGCTTCTTCCAAATAGCCTAATTTTTCCAACTCTAATAGGATTGTTTTTACTTCTGATTCCTTGGCCTTTAGAAGCCTGGCAGCTTTTTTCACTGTAAGCTGCTCTTTTTTAGCTTTTAATAGGAGTTGTTTAAATTTTTGAAGATCATCAAGCAGTGGTAAAGACATACATCAAAAATAAATCAGTACTTTTAATTTTATGGAGTTCGTGGTTGATATTCTTTTAAACCTTACTCTAGGTGTTCTTTCCAGCTATATTTTCCAGATTTGGCAGGGTTTTCAAAAAAATTCCATAAAACTCAATTAATAGAATCAACGCTTCGTTTACTGTTTTGTATTTTTAAATAACTGATAAACAGTCAGTAAGGGTGTATTCCTTAGATTTTTAATAGCTAAAAGTGATTATCTAAATATTAGATTGATATTTAATGTGCTGTTATTTAGTGGTTTATGAATGCCTTTGAAAAGTAAGATATCAAAAATCTACCGTAAATACCGTTAGGGCTTCGTATTTATGTGGCTTTAAAAAAGTTGTGCCTTGGGTTGGATTAATTTATCTAAATTTTTCTCTATTCGTCTTAAGAATACTATTAAGTATAAAGAATATGTTGAAGGTTTGGAACTGAGCTACTGGCGAGATGAGAACTTTGGAAATGATTATATCCGGATTTATTATGAGTTGAAGGCGAGTGAAAAATATAGGCAACTCAATGAAGAAGAGCAGAAGAAGGTAAAGCAGTTCTTTGAAGGTAGTTACTATTATGTTTTCCCTATTTCCACCCGTTCTCAGCGCTTAATGTATTCTGATTCCCAGGAATTCATAAGGCTATTGGAATTTAAGTACATCTATTTAAGTTTTGCTTCTTTTCTTGTTGCCCAGTTGGAAGAGCATTTTCCACGTGATTTCCCTATCAAAGTAAAGAGCCTGGATAATTGGCCTGACCTCAATCATGTGGAAAGCTTGTTTAGAAACATAAACTTTTCCATGAATGGGTATAAAGCACAGTTTCAATCGGACTACCAGTGGGATGTTTGGCAATGGCAAGAACTGCATCGGTTAGGTTTAGATTCGCGAAAAATATTTCTCGAAGAGAAGTCTTCTTTTGCGGTGAGGGATAGTGATTTTCCTGAAGTGTATTCACGGGAATTTAACCGAAGCCATATAAGGAGCATTTTACTGGAATATAAGGTTCCAGTTCATATTAAGGGCGATAAAACGATTGAAGAAGTAAGAATACATACCCTTTCTTTTGCTAGGGCAATACTCATGAGCATAAAACACCTCCAGGAAGATGAATCGTGGTCATTGTCCTATAAATTGAGGGAAATCTATCAAAGACGTTTGCTACTATATTACCTCCGGGAAAAAGCTTCGGACCATCTCAAACAATTGATTGATGAGGTATATGGAGAACAGTACTTGGATGAATTGGACTTACGCATTGGAGATGTTTTGGAGTTGATAAATGGTAGGCTGGTGATATTGAAAGCTTTAAAGGTTAAGGTAATGGATGATATTCAAGTGTCTTATAAGATATTGAAGGACAATTTGACAGAGAGTTCTCGCGGTAAAACGGTTTCTGTTGGTAGCATAAATTATTCTTTAGGTGCTGATCTTCTGGAGAAATATAAAGCTCAAAACACTATAATACGTCTGGAATTATTTAAAAAATGGATGGGAAAGAGGAAGCGTAAAGTTTTGCTCAAGAATAAATAACGCTTAGTCCAGATATGAGCTATCTATAGGGGCCACTCAGCCGGACCCCTTAGTTTTTCTGTTTCCCTTTCACCTCCTTCACCGGGTCCACCGGCACACCACAATTCGCTTCACCCTGAGTTCGCAAGTATTGCGAGTATCGAAGGGTGCGCTTGATAAGAATACTCCCTCCATTGTCCTTATATTCGGTAAAAATTTTTGATCATGCATATAAAGCTCCTATGCCTGTTCGGGCTGTTGATCTGCTTACCGGCCTGGGCCCAGGAAGATACCACGGCCGCTGATGATGAGTTTGATTTTTCGCAATTTGAACTGGCTGCCCCGGCTGCGAAATCCTTTTGTAACAATAAAGTATTAGGGCAATCGCCTACGCCCTTGTTAGGTGTGGTGTACAATTTCCAGGGGCCGCACAACTTCACAGCTGGTAATATCAATCCCGAGATTAAGCCCAACTCCATTGCTGAAAACAACGATATAGAGAGTATGCAGGGCTTCAGCTTTGTAGGTAATTTTCCCCTGATCAGCCGTAATAATATCCTCATCAACCTGAACGTGGTGTATGATGAACAGTATTATAATTTCAGTGAGCCGGATGCTCAGCATCCGCTTACCCGTAGCCTGCAGGATAATCCGTTGCGCAGCACCAGCACCGTTTTCACGGTATTTAAACCGCTGAATGAAACTCGCTTTTTACTAGGCCAGTTTGGCTTGAGCTTTAACGGGGATTATAATTATTCGGATTTCAACCAGTCCGCTAATACCATCCGTTATTCGGCTGCTTTGTTGTACGGTTTTAAACCCAGCGACCGCTTGATGTATGCCTTTGGTTTGTCACGTACCTATCTGGGCGGTGCCCTGAACTACGTGCCAGTAGCGTATTACTACCATACTTTCAAAAATCAGAAATGGGGGGTAGAGGCATTATTGCCGGCCCGGGCCTTACTGCGCTACCGCTTTAACAGCACGAGCCTGATGAGCGTAGGCTTTAATGTGATCGGGAATACCTACCGCCTTAATAATTTCGGTGCAAACAGCGCGAGTGTAATTGAACAAGACCCTTCCCTGGGTTTTTTAGCTGCGGAAGATGATATTGAACTGCGCAGGTCCGAGATTAGGGCGGGGCTTAATTACAGCCGTGCTATCAGTGGTTTCTTCTGGTTTTCGGTGGAAGCCGGTTACCGAATTAACTATAGCTATGATGTGGATAGGGGAGGAGACTTTGTACGCTTCTTTGGTAGCGATGAACCTTATTTTATAGAAAACGAATTGGGCAACCCTTTGTATTTCCAATTGGGGATCAGTTATATGAGCCCATAGGGTTTTCAGGATATTTCAAATCAAAAAAGGGGAGCAATGCTCCCCTTTTTTGTGGTTTTTTATTTATCCTTTTTGACCAGCCGGGTCCAAACATCGGTTCGTCCGAACATGGCCGTACCTACGTAACCGCGCACTTCAATCTTATTATCGCTTACCAGCTCGATCTTACAGTTGTAGGTAGTTCCGTTTTTGGGGTCGTAAATGGTACCGTCCTTCCAAATACCTTCTTCTTCATCGTAGATAAAATCCTTCAGTACCCGGTAACCTTTCAGGGGAGTACTTCTCAAAGATTCATCGGGATTGTTTACATCCAGCCGAGGGTTTCCGTCTTCATCGTTGGGCTCCTTTAACCATACCACACGTCCGTAGTATTTACTCCCGATCTTGTCGATCTTCAGGTAACTGCGGCCGTCACTGGGTTGCCAAACGCCAATGAGTTTGTCGCCTTTATCTTCCTGGGCAAAAAGGCTCAGGCTGAAAATAAAACACAACGCAAGGGTACTGACTATATTTCTCATGCTTTTAATCTTTATAATTTACATTCAATTCCAGTTGGCCGCTCACCTTCATCTCGTCCATATAATCTTCCGAAAGGTTTAAATCCAAAACCCAGGTGGCATCTTCATCATTGAGGTAGGGGAGCAGGTCCACCTCTTCGGCCAGGTTTAATTCAAATTCCGTGCCTTCCGGCAGAGGGTTGAGCGTTCCCAGCGAAAGCATCTCGTTATTAGCGCTCACAATTTGCAGGAGTAAGCTTTCGGTAATGGCTTTTTGCTCTTCGGTAAGACGAATGGTGGCTTTATTCAATCCTATATTTTTCAATTGGCTTTCTTCAAGATTCAAGGTGCCAGCGAGGCTTTGGGTAGTGGTTTGTACTGGCATTTGCAGGGTGTTGGCTCCGCTGAACAGCATGTCACCACTGAGTTGTAAGTCAATTGTTTTGGTTTCGGTGCTCAGCTTAGCGCAGCCTGTGAATACCAGTAGCAGTAGCAGGAAGGAAAATGGTTTCATAAAAAATATTTTGCGACTAATTTACTGAAGTGAAGGGACTTTTAGAGTCACATGTAGGCAGGAATGGTGGTAAGCTAAAATGAAGCTTCAATTAAGCTGGTTTTGTATGAATGTTTTGGTGGTAAACATTACGGCCAGCGATACCAGGTTTTATTCCGGTCAATGCCAGCCAGCGTCCTTACTTTTTTCAATCAAGCGGGCCAGGACTTCCAGATCGATATCAGACAGTTTGTTGATATATAAGCATCCTTTGCCCCAACTGCATTTTCCGAGTTTTTTCAAAAGTTCTTTTTCCTCGTTAATATCAAAGGCGAGGTAAACGGTAAGCTTGGATTTGCGGGGCGCAAATCCTACCCTGAACCATTCAAAATCTTCCCGGGAGCCTTTGCGTTGGTATTTATATTTTCCAAAACCAATTAAAAAATCCGGAACCTTTTCGTTGCCCCAAACTTTTGGCTCATGCCCGGTAATTTCCTGCATGAGTTCTATAATCGTATAACTATCCTTTTGCTTGGAGGCGTTTTCTAAACCTTCAATAAAGTGATATATACTTCGGTCGGTTTCTTTAGTAACCAATCCTGCCATAGATATTGAATCAGACTTCGACTCTTCTCACGGAAGAAAAGGAGCCGATTTGTTGGTGACCAGGCAAAGAAATAAAAGGTTGAATTCCTCACCCCGCCCGTTGGTAAACGTAAGGTGCTGATCCTTTTAGAACTAAAGCCTGCTAATATTTATCCTTTGGCCAAAGTGCTCTTGTGTCTTTTAATGAATAGATTTCAACGCCCGGCACTAAGGGCCAAACTACGTAAAATTCCAGACCCCATGGATTACGCTTTGCGGAAACCTCGTTTGATTGAGCAAAATGTATCCGGTCCCATTAAGTAAATCATACTGATTGCCAGAGCTGAAATTATGCGTTTCATATTGATTTGCATGAAAAGTTAGAATAGTAAACCTATTTGGAAAGCGAGGTTGGAGTTCTGGAATTGCTGATCTCCTACCCCTTGAACCTCACCCTGCCGGGTGGCCCAATCGTACTCTATGGAGGCTACTACGCCATACCCCTTCTTTAAAGGATATTGAAAGCCCAAGCCTATGGTAAAAGAATTTCCGATGGCAAACTGGTGATCAAATTCCAGTGTTGTGGTATTTCTATACTTCTGAGTGAATTGGGTAACGAAATTATAGTCGGCCTGTACATATATTCCCTTCACTGCGGCCTGGTTAAAAGGAAAGTACTTGGTTGAAAAAGCAGTACCCCAGAAGTTAAAAAACATTTCTTCATCATTATCTCCACTCGAGGGTGAGGCACCCAGGCCCTTAAATTTGAGACCGAAGTGCAGGTGATTGAGTTTTTCAAATTTGCGATAGGCTGCAACAGTGGCGATACCTCCTCCGCTGCTGGAAAAATTTCCTTTTTCAAAACGTTCCCGCAGGCCGGAAGAGAACTGGGTAGATCCGAAACCTACTTTAAATTCACCGTAGGTAAAAGCACTGCTTTCCCATTTGTCAACCTCGCTATGCGCGCGGTTGGTCTGTGCACTGGTTGAGAGGGTGGTTAGGCCAACGGCCAACCATAGAGCAATTAATTGGATGGACTTCATTTTTATTTCATTTAAATATTTGAAACAAAAGTCCTGTAGAGACTCGCTTTTTTCATTCACCTAGGTTAATAAAGGTGCGCGAGGTAACATTTAATTCTATCCCTTGGTAACGAGCTTTTTCCGTATCCTACTGAGGCTCTGCGGTTGAATATTCAGATAGGAGGCAATGTAGTATTGCGGTATTCTTTCAAAGATTTTGGGCCTTTCCTTGATTAGTTTTACATACCTCTCTTCCGCACTGAGATTAGTGAGTGTTTTTGTCCTGTGCCGGATTCCCAGGTAAGCGTTTTCCGCCATCATTCGGCCAAACCTTTCAAATTTTGGAATTTCTGAATACAGTTTATATAGAGAGTCTTTTTCAAGGCATAGCAGTTCGGTGTCTTCAATAACGTCCACAAAGTTTTCTGAAGGATCTCCCGACAGAAAGCTCTCGTAATCCGTGTACCAACTATTTTCAAAGAAAAACTGTGCGGTTTTTTCTTCACCGTCAACCAGGTAGAAGTACCGTAGGCAGCCGGAGTTAATGAAATAGACGTTCCTGCAGATTTGGCCGCTTCTAAGTATCAATTCCTTTTTTTGGAAGTTCTTCTTCGTTAAGAGTGTTTTGAAAAAGTCAAATTCTTCTTTTTCCAGGTTGATAAATCGGGATATCGATCGCTCTATGGGTTCAAACATCAACGGTGTTTACTTTTAGTGACCACCAACGGTTCGGTTAAAGCTAGTGCGGCTTTCCATAAATTCCTAAAGAATGGGCCATCATAATTGTATAAAGCGTATTTACTTCAACAAAACCATTATTCGCACCTCGCTAATGTCGTACCCTCAACACTATTTAACGCTGTGGTAAACCGTTGGTCAGTTGCAGTAAAGGGTGGTCTAAAGCTAATTTCTCCAAAACAACCCGCTCCCCACCACATTATCCGCATTGCGCCATAGGGGTTGCCAGCCGTAACGGTTCACCTCACCACCTTCATCGCGGTCGTCCACACCAATGTTTACGCGGATGCTTTTCCAGTTTTTTCCCTGCTTCTCTTCAATGTAGCTTAAGGGAACGGCAATCTCTGCATCGTAACCGCTGGCGGTCTTCACACATTTTACTAAGCTGCCTTCCGGCATTTTGCGATACAGTACAGAGCTGACCCCTTCGTATTCCGGGGTAATGAGTTGGAGAAACTCATATTTGTACCAGCTGCGGCCTACGCTCATGGCACTGCGGCTGCTTTTTTCGGCATTAAAGCCAAAGGCAATATTATCCTGTACCCAGGCTGCTCCTTCCCCGGTAGATACCACCATATCATCGGTCACCCGGGCTGCCATGTAGAGGAATTGTTCATCATAACGTACGTCAAACTGGACTTTAACCTGGCCGTTGTCACGTTCAAAAGAATAAGGCAGGGCTTTCCAGTCGTTTAGTTGCCCGTCAATGATTTTGGGGGCCGTGGCTTTTTCCAGTTTGCGGTAGGGGATGGGCCTGAGGTTAAAACGATAAGGATAACTGAGTTTAGCAGGTTCATTTTCGCTTTTGAGGTTTACCCGGGCTTTGAGCAAAGCGGGAGTTTCCCATTTTCCGTCCCTCGACTGGAGCTGTAATTTCAAAGTTTTACGGTTATTAGGAGGTACCATTACTGAGTTGGTGGGTAGGAAAAGGGCCAGATCCGAGCTGTTCTCAGCGCTCAGTTCCACCTGCATAGGAATGTTTTCATCATTGATGATGGTCATTTCAAAAGTTCCGGACTGAAATTTCTCACCCTTTATGATCAACGGTTCGATCTCAATGGGGGAGCGGGCACTCATTTTATCGATCAATTCTTTGGTGTCTTCGGTTACCACGTCTTCACTCCAGATACCTTGCAGTTGGAGGTTAGCCATAATAGGTCCACGGTCGGTCATGGTCACCCACATTACGTGATCGAATTCGCCCAGTTCCGGACCACGCAGGGAGGAACCGCCCCCGGTGGTAGCCAGCGTGAAGTATTTACCATCGTTGCGGGCTTCCTTTACATAGCTATGCTCGTGCCCGGCAAAAACGGTGTGATTACGATTCTTCAATAAAGCTTCCAAATCATTCCAGCGTTCGGTGTCTTTTTGATGCCAAAGCGGTTGATGCAGGAACACCAGTGTCCATTTCACCTGATTGTTTTCATCCAACACTTTTTTTACGTAGTTAAACTGACTATCGGAGATAGTTCCGTGTCCTGCCCCTCTTACCTGGTCTTCGCTGTTCAGGCAGAGAAACAGTACATCTTTATATACAAAATGATAATAAGTAGGCCCAAAGCGTTCCTTCCACACTTTTTCCATTACCCCATTGGTGATATCGTGGTTGCCCGGCAGGTAGAAAAAAGGCATTTGCAATTGTTCCACAAACGAGTCGAATTCATCCCACTGTCGTTTCAGCTCTACCGTATCCAGGGTGTAGCCCTCGATGAGGTCGCCCACGCTCATCACGAATTCCGGTTGCAGGAGGTTAAGCTTATTCACACCATCCATAAACACTCCCGGGCGGTGGCCACCGGTACGGTCGGTAACAATGGCAAACTGGAACTGGCAGGGATGGTTATTGATCTCCAGGTTGGTATAGGGTGTCACTCCTTCTTCTACATCGGTTTCAAAGGAGAAGGTATCGGAGCATTCGGTTTGGGCATGGGTGCAAACCGAAATTAACAATAGGGCAGAAAGCATGATCTTTTTCATACCCCTAAAGAAAAGCAATCAGGTTAATTGAGTATTAACAACAGCGGTTTTTGCGTGATCAGTTCTAGTAAAATTCTGCTATGTATTAATTGTCCCGTGCTGGCATGGCCATAAATAAACCATAGGAGTACACCACTCTCAAACCAAAAAGCCCTTCTCTAAAATGGTATTCAATGTGGTTGTTGTATTGTATTTGACCGGGCCTAAATAAGATACGTATGCCGGGATAGTCCGCGTAGGCATTATCATCCAGGATAATTAAGGGGGTATTATCATGGTTAGTCCTTTCGGAGTACCGGGAGTAAGTTTTGGTTTGGTAGGAGCGGTAGTGGTAAACTTCTTTGGAGGGTGAATGACTACCTAAAAAATTGATCAGGAAAAAGAGATTAAAAACCCCCGGGAAAATTACGTAGGTGTACAAAGACCGGTTGTAGGCATTATTCTTCACTCGGGAGCTGTTAGATACAAAAACCCTTCCTGCCGTCATCAAGAGGAATAGGATAACGAGGCTGATCTCTAAGGGAGCGAGAGTATTGGTCACTACTTTGAAAAGTATAAACAGGTTCACGGCACCTAACATTAGTAAACCAAATATGTGGGTTTTGATCAGTTTCCATACAGATCGGAATAAATGACCCAGACCAATATCATTCTCGGGTTTTAAGGCTCCGCGCCAAACGGGAATACCTGCCAGAGCCATTATGCTCCCCACGATAATGGCAATGAATTGCCCTCCTAAAACACCAAAAAGCAGGAAGCAGATAGTGGCCAACAACAAGGTGAAAAACATCAGGTTATCCCCCAGGTTTTCCAGGGCGAGTTCATTTTGGTAGTAACTGGTTTTCTTAAACTCTTCGTATTTCATTCGTGCGTGCCTGCGTGCACGTTCCCGGGCCTTTTCCCGCTCTTCTTCTTTCCATTGCGCATAGGTTTTTACGGGTGATTGAGGACGGGTATATTCCTGTTCCTGTTCTTGAAAGACTTTCCCGGTTTTTTGATTGAGCAGATATTCATACGCTTCATTGAGCCTGATGAATTGCTCATTGGCATCGGGTGAAGGGTTTAGATCCGGATGAAGCTCTCTTGCCTTTTTACGATAAGCTTTTTTGAGGGTGGAAACGGAGGCATTAGGCGGAATGCCAATTATTTGGGAGTAGGTGGCCATTTAAGTACTGACGATTAAGGTTATTTCAAACTAAACTCCAACAATTTCTCATTCCAATCGATAAGGTTATGCGACAAGGCAAAGAGCACCAGGCCAGCCGTGTTTTTCACCCCGGTTTTCAGCAGTAAATTATTGCGGTGCCCTTCCACCGTGCGTATGCTGATGAAGAGTTTTTCTGCAATTTCGGCATTGGTGTATTGTTCGCATATAAGCTGTAGTATCTCCTTTTCCCGACCGGTCAAATCGTGGCTTACTGAGGTTGGCGGGGCTTTAATCACCGCGCCTCTACTCAATTGTTCTTGCAGGCCTTTCAGTTGATCATCCGTAAAATACAGGCCTTTGGCCTTTACCTGTATAATTACCTCCCGCAGTAAGTTGGGGTTTATATCCTTAGGCAGAAAGGCATTAACGCCCAGTTTCAGCATATAGCCTACAAAGGCCTCTCGGTAATGGCTGGATAGAATGATAATCTTCAGATGAGGGTACCGTTTTTTCAATTCTTCGGTGGTGGCAATACCGTCTTTTTTCTTCATTCGCAGATCCAGGAGAAGCACCTCCGGCTTTTCGCCCGCCTCCTCCAGCTTTTGAAGTAATTCTTCACCGTCACCAGCGGTAAAAAGTACCTGTAGTTTCTCTTCATGCTCTAGCAGAGATCTTAATCCATTGAGAAAGAGCTCCTCATCGTCAGCCATTGCTATTTTAATCGTTTCCATGAGGTATTAAAATAAGGGTGGAAGTTCCTTTTCTGGGAGTGCTGTTTATGCGATACCGGCCGTTCACTAATTGCACCCGGGATTCGATATTCGTAAGCCCCAGTCCGCCACGGGCCTCCTTAACAATATAGCCTTTCCCGTTATCACGCAGTCGCAGTACCGAGCACCTGCTGGTAACCCTGAGCTGAAGAAAAAGGTGTGAGGCTTGCGCGTGCTTAAGCGTATTTTGGATTAGTTCCTGGATCGTCCGGAACAACTGCAGGGAAACCTCATTGGGTGGCTCAATGTCGCTTTGGGCAATATACAGGGTAGTTTGTATTTCACCCTGCAGGGGTGTCAGGTAGTCGCGTATCGTTTCGGCCAGGCCCAACTCCGCCAGCATTGGGGGGTATAGCTCATGGGCGATGTTGCGTGACAATCGCAGGGTTTCATCCAAAAGGGTTTTTACCGGGTCCGGTAAATGCGGGCCGTCCCTTTCCAACTGGTGAAGGTTTAACTTAAGCACAAGGAGCCGTGAGGAAAGTTCATCATGCAGGTTGGTGGCAATTCTTTGCCTTTCCCGTTCCTGTATGGTGATGCTGTTGTAAAGAAGTTTTTGCTGATGTTCCAGTTCAGCCTGTCGCATTTTTTCCCGCTCCTTCATCACCCGGCTGATGGCCAGGCGGAAAATGAAAATCACAAGGAGGGCCAAAAGCGTCATGGCCATTACGGCCACGGTCATCCATTGGGTGAAGTTGTCGGTTGCAGGCTGTCCTTCTGCCATAGAGCAATTATGCACATCAGGTGGAAGATAAAAGTAAGCATTGCATTCATAACCCAGAGGTAGAGAGTTTGACTCACGTAACTGTTAACTAACTGATTCATAATCAGGTAAATTATAAAACTTCCGGCAAAGTAAAGCAGTACTCCCGAGTTGGCGAGGCCAAGCGAGTTAAAGCGTTGGACGTAATTGCCTGGGTTTTTTAAAATTCTCACAAAAAACAGGCTGGCCAGTGCTACCATAGTGCCGTTTACCAGCAATTTGCTGTACAAAGCAAAATCCTGAACATTGTTCCATGAACCGATTAGATTCACGACAGAATAGGCTACAATGCCTAAAAAGAAAATCAAAAGGGATAGGCCCAACCGACTTTGCCATTTCTTATCCAGCAAATACAGGTACATTATACCCAGCAGGGCAAATTCCAGCGGAGTGTAAATATGTAAGAGATACAGGTTACTGCCGGGCAGCCATTCATATACGTACAGCTTGGCCAGTATCTCCACGGCCCACACTATGCCAAGGTACATAACCAACCAACGCATGGGCCGAGTCAGTCGCCTGAAGCGGGAACTTAAGGCGATTAAGCCAGCGGATAACAGGGCCAAATCGCCCAGAGCTACCCCTTCAATAACTTGAGAAGCCGTCAATTTTCGGGGATCGCTTCAACCAGGCCATAGTCGGCTTTGCTGGTACCGAAGGGAGGCTTGGGGGTGGTAAAGTCCGCACCATCAAGATTGTAGAATGTGCCTGATCCGGCATCGTAAAACAGCAGGCACAGGCGTTTATGGGGATTGGGATGATTGTGCAACCCGAGGTAAATAAAGAGTTCGTGGGTACTGTTGAATTTAGTATTAATGTCGTACTGTGGAACCTGGGAAACCTGCGTAAGCCCTTCTCCGTGATTCACCACTTCCTCTAGCCAGTGTTGCCCGTGGCTGGCCCAGCGTTCTTCGAGGGCCAATACATCTTCTGACCCCTCTCCACGGGCTTCGGTAAGGTTAGGCTGAAAAGGGGCGCAATAAATATAAGGTTCCTCATAGTCAGGGCTGTCCTGCTCTTCAGGAATAAACAACAAGTTAAACTGCTGAGGAGTGCCTTTTACCGGGTCCATTATAACTCCAAAATAGGCATGAGCATCACCCTTGAACTGCTCATGGTCAAAATCCGGCCCGATTAAAAAGCTATCCCCCTCTCCGGGAAAAAAAGTGTTGGTTACCACATTTAGGTCTCCTCTTATGTCGTTCCAGGCGATAATTTGCTGAAGGGCTTCTTCCCAGCTAAGGGTGTTGAGTGTGCTGCTGCTCATTTTATAACAGGTTGGTTATTAAAGGAGATAAAGGTATAGGTATATCGCGGAATAAAACCGGGTACTTCTACCCGATTTAAGGTTGGCTCGGGATAAATGATAGGTGAGAAGTGGCTTTGTGGATGGCCAAACGAAACGGTCAGGGTTTTCTGCGAACGCCCTCCAAAAGCTCGAGATCGAACTGCTGAGCATCATCGGTAGTTTCTTCCTGCAAATGCAGAACGGAAATATCACCGGTAGATTCCAATACCACCGCCTTAACCTGAGCGAAGTTCAAAACGTTCGCTTCCCGCAGTTTTGCGATCAATTGCTTCTTTTCAATACGGGCATGCTTTAAGTTGTCATATAAAATCTCAGAACCATCCATGAGTAATAAGGGAGCGTTGGAAATAAGCTCACTCAAACGCTTGTACTTTCTTTGCAGGTGAGAAAAAAGGTAGGTAAGGAATAGTAAGCCGGCTATAGCTACCGAGCCATGGGTTACCGTGGTTGAAGAAGTAAGAACGGATGAAATAATACTGCCGATAGCAACGGTAAACGCAAAATCATAAGCGGTAAATTTTGCAAATGAACGCAAGCCAATCAGCCGGGTAAGCAATATGATGGTAAAGAAAATCAGCAGGCAAGCGGCCAGGGTGATAAGAAGCGGATCGGAAGGGGTATAGAGCCATTTCATAACGAGAATTTTAATAGTGAACGGTTGCGGGTATTTTAAGTTTATGCGGTGGGGCCAGTCCACCTTTCCTGATAATTACCAATTTTGCCTTTATGACTAAACCAAAACTACCGCAGGACTGTGAAATTTTTTTTGAACCGGAATTTCTGTCTGCTGCGGAGGCGGATCATCTTTATGAGTTGTTAAAGCAGCACATTGATTTGCAGCCACAGGAAATAAAGCTTGGTTTTGGAGCCACTCATATTTTGGATACACCCAAAACCATTTTCACCAGTGAAGAAATAATAGCTTCCGGGAAACTGCATGAGGCTGATGGTGCGGGGAAGCTATGGCTACCTGAATTAGCCGCCCTGAGGCAGCGTCTGGAGGAAAAAGTAAAGCGTGCTTTTGGGGTTTGTGTATGCATCTATTACCAGGATGGTTCTAAGGGAGTGGATTATCATTCAGATCTGCGAGCTTTTGGTGATACCTCTTGTATTCCATCCCTGAGTTTGGGAGCGCAGCGGGTGTTCAGCCTCCGCAATCTTGAAAACCCACAACTACAATACGAGGTGAGCTTACCGCATGGCTCTTTGATAGTAATGGGTGAGAATTGCCAGGAACGGTATGCTCATGCTCTATTGCCGGATGCCGCGGTTGGCAGTGACCGCATCAACCTTACCTTCAGGGCTTTTGGGAATCAGTCTTAAGGGGCTACTCCAATTCCCCGGCTAAAAAATACGTTCGCGCCACTAAAAAAAGTTCGGCATCCAGATATTTTTCAGGTATCTTAGAGGTTCATTAATTAAACCTGTAAAATCTTTTTAAAATGAGTACTGCCATCAAACATAAACTGAACCATCTGGAAGAAAATAGCTATGAAGCCACAGTGAGTGGTGCTGAAGCCGCGGAAGAATTTCTGGCTCCTGTAAGCAACAATCTGCCGGAAGGTGAAAGCGAGCGTCAGATTGTATTTCAGATTATGACTGCCCACGGTGTTCCACAGGATAAATGTGAAGTTAGTTCAGGTTCTTACACCAAAGGTGAGGGAGAGAAAAGTGTTAAAATCTCCATTATTGATGCAGAAGGTAATGAGGTAAACTCAGCCGTTGAAAATTACGACTAGGTTTTTATAAAACCTCTGCTACCACAAAAGTACTGCCGCCCACAAAGATGAGGTCATCTTTGTGGGCTTTTTTTTGAGCCGTATCCAGGGCTTCCCGAACACTCGAATGTGTGGTTCCCCTCAGGTTGAAAGCTACAGCCTCTTTTTTCAGTTGTTCGGCCTCCTTACCCCTGGGAATGTTCGGCTTGCAAAAGTAATAATGGGCATCTGCGGGTAGCAGGCTTAATATTCCAGTGCTGTCCTTATCACCCACCATGCCCCAAACGATATGCAGCTTACGAAACGTTTCGTTTAGCACTTGTTGGATTACCATTTTCACCCCGGCCTCATTATGGCCAGTATCCACAATAACTTTGGGCTCCCGGCTAATAACCTCCCAGCGGCCCCTCAGGCCGGTTAGTTTTTTAACCTCCTGCAAGGCCTGGGTGCTATGGGTGAGCAGATCATATCCCTGGCTTTGAAGAATATGTACACTCTTTTCAACGGTGGCGAGATTGGCCTTCTGGTAGGGCCCGTTCAGATCACTAACCCACCCTGAAACGGAGGGTTGTACGTAATGAATTTTGGCATTACGCTCTGCGGCTATGGTTTCAAAAACAGCTTGGGTCTCATCGGTGTACTCCCCGATCACCACGGAAATATTTTCCTTGATTATGCCCGCCTTTTCTCGCGCTATGCTAGCCAGGTTATTCCCTAAAAACTGGGTATGGTCCAGGCTGATGTTGGTAATAATACTGAGTTCGGGAGTTATCACATTGGTACTGTCCAAACGGCCACCCATACCTACTTCAACAATAGCCATATCCACTTCCTCATCCGCAAAATACTGAAAGGCCATACCCACCGTCATCTCAAAAAAGGAGAGGCCGGTATCGGTAAATACATCGCGGTGTTTTTCAACAAAACGAACCACCACCTCCTCCGGTATCATTTGTCCGTTAATGCGGATGCGTTCCCGGAAATCCAACAGGTGGGGGGAAGTATATAACCCCGTTTTATAACCAGCCTTTTGAAAAATGGCGGCCAGCATGTGCGACACCGAACCTTTACCGTTGGTTCCGGCTACGTGAACACTCCTGAACTTTTGTTCGGGATGATCCAGCCACTGCATCAGTTGCAAAGTGTTGTTGAGGTCGGCTTTATAAGCACTCTGCCCAATGCGTTGGTACATGGGTAATTGGGCGAAAAGCCAATCCAGGGTTTCCTGGTAGTTCATCAGTTTTTAACGAAGTTGTAAATGATGTAGCCTATTTGCAGGCTGGGAGCATCGGAATCAGCTTGCCATTTGGTGCGCATAGCGGCACTTCTGGCCTTATCGAAAAGGCAACTGCTGGTAGTGGTGGTAGCTGCTCCCCCGGGAACTTTTTCGCCCGGTATGGCACGGGTAACATTACCCTGCTGATCCACATAGATCTTAACCACCACGCGGCCTTCATCATTATTATTGGGACACGGATCAGGTTTAGGCTTGGTCAATGCCTGGCGGTTGCCTAACAGATAACTGCCGTTTCCTCCGCCTCCGCCACCACTTCCCCCGGTGCGGTTGGGGCTGTTGGGATCACCGTCCGGGTCGCCCTGATCACCGGCACCTTCCTGCACGCCTTCCCCACCGGGTTTGGAGTCAGATACTTTTCCCATTAACTCGTCCAGTTTCCGTTGCTTTTCCTGGCGTTCCCTCTCAATACGCTGCTGCTCCAGCTCTTCGGGTGTCGGTTCCGTCTTTACCGGTTCCTTGGGCTTATCGTTTTTACTGGACTTTGTATCCAGAGAAGGGGCCTCGGTATTATCCTGGGTCATTACCGGGTCTTCGGCTCTGTCGGTTTCTTCCACCTGATCGGGCTGGCTTTGCTGCTGTTGCTCAGGCTGCGGCTGGCTGATACTTTGAGCACCGTCTGCTTCATTGCCCAAACCAGTTTCGGAATTACCGAAATTGATAACAATACCGTCTTCAGGTTTGGGTTCGTAGTAGGTTAAACCCAAAAACAGGAACATGAGCAGCAGCGCAAGGTGAAATACGGTTGTACCGATTAATCCTTTGCGATTGTCATTTTTATTTTGGGCTTCCTCCTTCATGCTTTTAATTGGATGGGTCGGTGGCAGCAATCATCTTGAGCCGGTTGCGGTATGCAATATCCATTACCGAAACCACCTTTTCGTAAGGCACGGATTTATCGGCCCGTAAAATCAGAACGGCATCTTCTTTACCCTGCACCTGCTTCAGCACTTCGCGTTCCAGTTCTGCTTCGCTCACCACCTGGTTACCTACGGAAAAGCGCAGGTCGGGCGAAATATTTACGGTTACATCCTTACGCTTTACCGTTTGAGCCTTACTGCTCGGCAACACCAGGTCCAGTGCACTGGTGGTAACCAAGGTTGAGGCCAGCATAAAGAAAATCAGCAACAGGAATACAATGTCCGTCATACTGGACATACTGAACTCTGCGCTAACCTTGCTTCTTCTTTTTAGATCCATATCAGGCAGGTTCGTTCAAGAGGTCCATAAACTCCATGGCGTTGGCTTCCATTTTATACACCACTTTGTCCACCCGGCTTACCAGGTAATTGTAGCCGATGTAGGCAAGAATACCTACGGCCAAACCAGCTACGGTGGTTGTCATGGCGGTATAAATTCCTTCCGCCAGTAATTCGATGTTGATCTGTCCACCGGCTACGGCCATTTCATGGAAGGCAAGTATCATCCCGATAACGGTACCGAGGAACCCAATCATGGGGGCAGCTCCTGCTACGGTGGCCAGGGTAGGAATGTTCTTTTCCAGTTTGGTTACCTGCAGCTTGCCGGTATTTTCAATGGCCGCATTGATATCCTTCAGCGGTTTACCGATGCGGGAAATTCCCTTTTCAATCATACGGGCAATGGGCGTTTCCTGGCTTTGGCATAAAGCCCGGGCGGCATCGAGCCTGCCATTGGTCACATGATCTTTGATGTGATTAATAAAATTGTCGTCCAGCTTATTGGCGCGTTTAAGGGCATTATAGCGCTCAATAAAAATGTAAACCGCCAAAATAGAAAGTATCAGCAGCACGCTCATGATGATGATCCCACCAATGCCGCCACTGGTGATCAGTTCCCAAATACTAAGGGTGTGTTTTACCGGTTCCTGGGCCGCTGCATCCGCAGGATCAGCCAGATCGATTTGAAGAAAGGGTATATGCATTAAACCTAAATTTCTTCAAAGATAACGGGCTTAGTACCCCCGAATTATAGAAGGGTAAATAAAAATTAACAGCCTAACGTTTAAATTTATCAGAGGAAAACGCTTTCCTGAATAATGTAGGTTATGGCTCCGGCTGCATAACCCACCAGGGCCAACAGCGATATTTTTTTCAAATACCAACCGAAGGACATATTTTCCAAACCCATTACAGCTACTCCGGCTGCGGATCCGATAATCAATGCGCTACCCCCGGTTCCGGCACAGTAGGCCAGAAACTCCCAGAATAAGCCGTCCTGGGCAAAAAATGAGCCTTCTACCATGCTGATATCATACATACCCATGGCTGCTGCCACCAAAGGAACATTATCCACAATGGAGGATAATAAACCGATGATAATACTAATGGCATAAATACCAGACTCTTCTGAAGTTCCGAAGGAGTTATCCAGGAAACCGGCCATTTCCCCCAACTGACCAGCCGATTGCAAGCTGGCTACCGCCAATAGAATCCCGAGGAAAAACAGCACGCTGGCCGTATCTACCTTTCGCAATACTCCTATTACACTGAGCTTGTATTTGGCCTCCCGGTTTTTAGACCGGTGTAGTATTTCGGTAAGAGCCCACAGCACTCCAAGACTGAGCATCATACCCATAAAGGGGGGCAGGTGGGTGTAGGTTTTAAAGAAGGGCACAAAAAGTAGTCCTGCTACACCGGCAAAGAACACGATGTTCCTTTCGCGGTTGGTGGTAGGGTTTACGTAATGCTCCAGGCCTTCTGATTTAATAGGGCGTTGTACGTGACCTTTCATCCGTGCAGAGAGAATGATCAACGGTACTAACAAACAAACCAAACTGGGAAGGATCAATTTTACAATAATGGCCCCGGCCGTAATCTGCGAACCGATCCAGAGCATAGTGGTGGTAACATCCCCGATGGGTGACCAGGCACCCCCGGCATTAGCCGCTAATATCACCATACCGGCAAATATCCACCGGTCTCCCTTATCGTCAATTAATTTACGCAAGAGCGACACCATCACGATGGAGGTGGTAAGGTTGTCGAGCGCAGCGGAAAAGAAGAAGGTGAGTAAACAAATAATCCAGAGTAATTTGGACTTACTGGTGGTTTTAATGCGGTCGGTAATTACGGCAAAACCCTCGTGTGCATCAATAAGCTCCACAATGGTCATAGCTCCGAGCAGGAAGAAGAGTATAGAGGCAATTTCACCCAGGTGTTCCAGTATCTGGAATTCCAGATACTCTCTTATATAGTGGGAGCTACCCTCGGCATCTCCATAATATTCGGCTGACTCAAAATGCCCGTCTCCTACAAAGCCAACTATCCTTTGAAACTCCTCTCCAAAATCAATTATGCCCGGTGCACCCAGCACGTAAACCGTCCAGCAGAGAACTCCGGTTACTAAAGCCGAAGCCGCTTTATCAATTCTAATATTATGTTCAAGAGCTATGGCGGCATAACCCAGAACAAAAATTACAACCATTAAAATGTACATGGTGCGAAGATTATAGGAGTTGTTTCAAAGCGATTTCGTAGGCCGTTTTAGTCAACAATGTTTTATTGTTGTTACGGGTATTGCACTTTAAAAGTGCGTGTTTAATGCGGTTGGATACATCCATGAAAATAGCGCGGTCTGAAATTTCCACGTCATCCTCCATCAGGTAGCCAAATACCCGGGCCATACCGCAATTGCTTATAAAATCAGGAATGCAGGTCACTTTTTGATCAGCATATTCTGAAATGGGACCGTAAAAGATTTCGTCATCGGCAAAAGGCACATTGGCCCCGCTGGAGATAACTTCAAGGCCCTTATCCACCATTTGATCAAGGTTGCTCTTACTCACCAGGCGTGACGCTGCAGCCGGGATAAATATTTCGGCTCCTACTTTCCAGATGCGCTCATTTATTTCATCAAAACGGATGAGCTTATCGTGTACCAGGTAATTTCCGGTTTTGGCCCGGAAAAGGTCACGTATCTCCTCATAGGTGAATCCGTTTTCATTGATTAGCCCACCCACCCGGTCGATAATACCGACTATTTTGGCTCCGCTTTGCGCCAGGTAATAGGCTGCCGCAGCGGCCACGTTACCCCATCCCTGAATGATGACTCTTTTACCCTCCAGTTTACCGCCATAAATATTGTAAAAATGACGTGCTGATTCTGCGGTGCCATAACCGGTTATCAGGTCGGCAACGGTATATTCCCGGTTTCCTCCGGGGCTCAGATCTTCGCGGTTTACCGGAAGAAGCACACCTTCCTGGAGTTGTTTTATCTTTCGGGTTTTAACTTTTTCAGAGGGATTATAATGACCGGTTAAAACACCCTCCTGAGGATGTTCAATACCCAACTCCTGGGTAATAGGAATTACTTCGTGTATTTCATCAACATTAAGGTCGCCACCAGTACCATAGTAGTTTTTCAACAGCGGCTTTACGGCTTTGTACCAGCGCTCTAAAACCCCGTTTTTACGAGGGTCGTCCGGGTTAAAATCAATTCCTGATTTAGCACCGCCTATGGCCGGACCCGCCACCGTGAACTTTATTTCCATGGTTTTTGCCAGTGAAAGCACTTCCCTTTCATTGAGTCCCTCACGCATGCGGGTACCTCCACCGGCTGCGCCTCCGCGAAGGGAGTTGATAACTACCCAGCCTTTTGCGGTGGTTTCACTATCGTGCCAATGGAAAACAATTTCTGCGGGCTTACTTTCGTATAAATTCAGGAGGTCTTTCATTCCATCAATTTGGTCGCGGCAAAAATAACAATTAGGCCGACTTGGGTAAGGAGAAGCGTACGTTATGTAAGTGTTAATACTAAAATTGTTGTTTAGCCATATATTATGCCCGAACAATGATCTCCGGAGGCACCGGTAACACTAGATAATACGTTATTTTCCCCTCTTAGTTTTAAAACTCCCATAAAAGCGAAGATGAGGGCTTCTTTAAAATTGATCAGTTGAGCTTCAGGAATGGTGAGTTGAATACCGCTGCTCTCACTAATAGACTCCAGTAAAAAGGTATTGAAGGCCCCACCTCCGGTAACCAGTATATTTTTCAAACCGTTAACTTTAACGGTTTCAGCAATTTGGCGTGCCATATGGCAGGTATAGGTGGATAGTAACACTTCGGGTGGAAGCTTAGCCTTGGCCACTAATGGAAGAAATTCGCTTTGAACCCATTCTGCACCCAATGATTTGGGTGGGCTTTGGGAATAAAAGGAAATCTGACTGAGTTTTTCCAAAAGTTCAGTATCCACTTCATTTTGGCGGGCAATATTTCCTTGGTCGTCATAATCCAGGCCCAGTTTCTGCGCTTCAGAGTTTAGTACGTAATTAAGCGGGCAAATGTCATAGGCCATGCGGCTTCCGTTTTTCTCAAATGAAATATTGGCAAAACCACCCAGGTTCAGGCAAGCATCGTACTGCGGAAATAAATACTGATCCCCGATAGGTACCAGTGGTGCACCCTGCCCGCCCAGGGCTACATCCTGGGTACGAAAATTTCCAATAGTAGTAATGTTTAGGCGCGAATGGAGCTGGGGGCCGTTGCCAATCTGGTAAGTGTATCCTTTTTCAGGTTGGTGAAAAAGGGTATGGCCGTGGGAAGCAATAATATTTAAAGAGGAAGGGTTTATCTGGAAATCGGTAAGAAACTTTTGGCAAAGCTGGGCGAGGTAAAGGCCATACTCCACGTCCAGTTCAAGAATTTCAGTCGCTAACCAACTTTCCTTAAAAGTCAGCTTTTGCTGCCACTCCCTGGTATAAGGATAGGTGCTGGCGTGCAGAATACGATAGGTCCACCGTGTATCGGTTTTTTCAAATAAGGCATCTACTATATCCAAACCGTCCAGGGATGTTCCCGACATTAATCCCAGTGCTCTATATTGCATAAACTATGATCTATCAATTTTTAAGACGTATGCCTTAACTTTGTGCCGCTCCAAAATTAGGATTCTGAATTAAAACCCTTTTACATGAAATTTCAACTTACTGAGGAACATTTAATGATTCAACAAGCCGCTCGTGATTTTGCACAGAACGATTTATTGTCGGGTGTTATTGAGCGTGATGAGAAGCAACAGTTCCCAAAAGAGCAGGTGAAGAAAATGGGGGAGTTAGGCTTCCTGGGTATGATGGTAAGTCCCGAGTATGGCGGAAGTGGACTGGATACCATTTCCTACGTTCTGGCCATGGAGGAAATTTCAAAGGTGGATGCTTCCTGCTCCGTAATTATGTCGGTAAACAATAGCCTGGTTTGCTGGGGTCTCGAAAAGTTTGGTACCGAAGAACAAAAAAAGAAATACCTGGTGCCCCTGGCTTCAGGTGAAATAATAGGGGCCTTTTGCCTTTCGGAGCCTGAAGCTGGCTCAGATGCCACTTCGCAAAAAACCACTGCTATCGATAAGGGTGATCATTACCTTTTAAATGGTACCAAAAACTGGATTACCAACGGTGGTAGCGCCTCCGTTTACCTGGTAATGGCCCAAACCGATACCGAAAAGGGCCATCACGGAATTAATTGCCTTATTGTGGAAAAGGACATGGAGGGCTTTACCGTGGGTAAAAAAGAAGATAAGCTGGGTATCCGCGGATCAGACACCCACTCGCTGATGTTCCAGGATGTGAAAGTACCTAAAGAAAATCGCCTGGGGGAAGAAGGGTTTGGCTTTAAATTCGCCATGAAAGTTTTAAGTGGAGGAAGAATCGGGATTGCAGCCCAGGCTTTAGGTATTGCCTCAGGAGCTTACGAACTGGCCCTGAGATATGCCAAGGAAAGGAAAACCTTTGGTAAACCGATCGGCAATCACCAGGGTGTGGGATTCAAACTGGCGGATATGGCTACGGAAATTGAAGCCGCCCGCCTGATGTGTTTGCAGGCAGCCTGGCTTAAAGACCAGGGAAAGAATTTTGATAAAGCCAGTGCCCAGGCCAAACTTTTTGCTTCCAGTGTAGCAATGAAAACCACCGTAGAGGCGGTGCAGGTGCACGGAGGTTATGGCTACGTGAAAGAATACCACGTTGAACGCCTGATGCGCGATGCCAAGATCACCCAGATTTACGAAGGAACCTCAGAAATCCAGAAAATCGTTATTTCCAGAGCCTTACTGGCGGAGTAGTATTTATTATATTTACCATTGATCTGTTTTTTTCAAGGGAAATTAATACATACGCTTGTTAGACAAGTTAATTAATTATGGAGAGGTCCATCTTAAGGATCCTCAAAGGGAATTGCGTTTTCTTCAGCGTTCCAATTATCTCTGCTTTTTTGTAATGTTTTTGGTGCCCATATTCATACCCATCTTTCTTTCGGTAGGGGTAGGGTGGTATAGCTGGTTGCTACTGGGGGTATTGGCTAACGTGATCCTGGTTTATTTCATAAACGGTAAAGGTTATTTTTTTGCGGGTCGCCTGCTACAGATTACCAGTTATACTTTGTGGTTGCTTTTTTATACCTGGCTGTTTGGAGAAGCCAGTGGGGTGCAGTTCTTATTTATAGTGTTTGCAACTTTTCCTTTCTTAATCTTCTCTCATCAAAATCTGGAGATACAACTGTTAGCCTTTGGCCTGCTGATGCTGTGCTTTATTGTAACCAACAATGGTTTCCTGAAAGGGTCCGGTATTTTAGCGGATAGCAATTTTGAAGCGCTGAAGGTAATCATGGAACTGTTGACCTTAGTTTGGCTCGGAGCCAACTTTTACTATTTGAACCTCACTACCAATGCTGTAGAGCGAAAGCTGAGCGAGGCAGTAAAACGCGTAGAAAGGGCCAACAAGGAAATGGAGGAGTTCGTGTACATTGCCTCTCACGACCTCCAGGAACCCCTGCGCACCGTACAAAGTTTCGGGTCGCTTCTGGAAGAAGAGGCGTCAGGCTTTAGCCCGGATCAGCGAACCTACATGAGCTTTATCCAACGTTCTACCCAACGTATGCAGAACCTGATTGAAGCCCTTATGAAGCACACCCGGTTGGGGCTGAATAAACAAAAAGAGGTGGTGAACCTGGATAAACTGCTCCAAGAGGTATTGGAAGATATATCGGTACTTTTAAAGGAAACCGGCACCCGGGTTTATATCAAACCCTTACCGATGGTAGTAGGATTGCCTACCGAACTGCGCCTGTTATTTCAAAACCTGATATCCAATGCTATTAAATTTCAGGTTATGGGGAATCAGCCGGAAATCAGAATCTATAATGACATTTTTGCTGAACAGAAAGATCGCTACACCATTTGCGTAGAGGATAATGGAATAGGTATTAAACCGGAACATATAGGTAAGATATTCGCAATGTTTCGCAGGCTGCACTCCGGTGACAGCTATAAAGGAAGCGGCATAGGGCTGGCGCATTGCCGTAAGATCATAGATTTGCACGAAGGGGATATCACCGTAAAGAGTGAGCCGGGAAAAGGAAGCACCTTTTGTTTTACCTTACAGAAATACGAATCTCAATAATCTTTGCTGAAAATGAATAGAAAATTGCAATGCATACTATTGGTAGATGATGATGATATGACCAACTTTTACAATAAAAAGATGATTGAAAAAGTAGGGTTCAAAGGTGTGGATATCAAAGTTGTAATCAATGGTAGGGAAGCCCTTGACTTTCTGGAGAAAAAGGGAGACTTTGAAAACGACCAGACGGCCCCTCCGGGAATTATTTTCCTGGATATTAATATGCCGGGTATGAACGGTTGGGAATTTTTGGAAGGCTATCACCAGATTCCACAGTCAAAGAAAGCCGATATAGTTATTGCAATGCTTACCACCTCGCTAAATCCTGACGATGAACAAAGGGCAGCCGAAAATGAATATATCCATGATTTTTACTCAAAGCCTTTATCTCCGGAAATGATCAGGGATTTGGTAGCGGCAAAGTTTCCGGAAACTTTACAGTAAGGGCTCCAACCGTTCCAGTTTCATGCCCCGGCTACCCTTTATAAGGATATGCTTTTGTCGGGGATCTTCCACGGTTAGAAACTCCGTTAAAGCGTTCAAATCTTCAAATTGCTCGTAATTTTTACTGGCCGGAAGACGGCAGAAATTAGTGCCCACCAGCAACACCTTTTCCAGGTTTAAAGAAGTAGCCAGTGTTGCGATATGAAGATGTTGTTCTTCAGCAGAATCACCCAATTCAAACATATCCCCCAGTATCGCCCATTTATGGCGTGCATTCAGGGTGCCAAAGTTTTCCAGAGCGGCCTCCATACTACTTGGGTTAGCATTGTAGGCGTCCATCACCAAAATGTTCCGTTCCGTCTCTTTAATTTGCGAGCGATGATTTGTAGGCTGGTAGGCAGCAATGGCCCGGGAGGCTTCTTCCAGCGGCACCTGGTAATATTTTCCCAAGGTTATTGCGGCCGCCACATTGGAAAAGTTATACTTACCAGTAAGATGGGTGGTGAAGGATACCCCTTCACACTCCAGTGATAGATAAGCTTCGCTTTCATCCTTAGGCTTAAAAACAAGTCCTGCCTGGGGGTGGGTGCCAAAAGTTACCCGCTCCAGGCCCTCGGTTTTTTCCATTTGTTTGGCATCATCGTAATTCACTAATACCTTTCTTTGATGGGCGCGTACAAAATCATACAGTTCCGATTTTCCTTTAATCACCCCTTCTTTACCTCCGAAACCTTCCAGGTGGGCTAAGCCAAAATTGGTGATGTACCCCATGTCGGGTTGGCAAATTGAGCTGAGGAAGGCGATCTCCCGCTGGTGATTGGCACCCATTTCTATAATGGCCAATTCATGCTGGTCATTAATGCTCAAAATGGTAAGCGGCACACCGATGTGGTTATTGAGATTACCCTTAGTTGCCAAAGTGCGGTAACGGGTGGCCAAAACGGCTTGCATTAATTCTTTAGTAGTGGTTTTACCATTACTACCCGTAAGACCTATTATGGGTATGTGTAATTGATTGCGGTGAAAGCGAGCCAGGTTTTGAAGGGTTTCCAGGGCATTATCCACCAGTATGCAGTTAGGGCCGGAATATTCTTCTTCGTCCACCACAGCCAGCCGGGCTCCCTTTTCAAGTGCTTCACGGGCAAAAGCATTACCGTTGAAGTTAGCTCCTTTAAGAGCAAAGAAAATACTGTTTTGACCTATAGCCCTGGTGTCGGTACTAACACCATCGCATGTTAGGAAAACATCATAGAGATCAGCTAATTCCATATAAAAAACCCCCGCGGAGCGGGGGGTGAAAAAATCTTAATTATAACGGTAACGTTCAAACTTATCACGCTTGGGAGGTTCGGGGTCTTCTTCACGTTCCTCATCCGCATTTTGGAATCCGAGTTTATCCATAGCACAACGGAAACCAATATAATCGGTGGCCTGATCTTCCTCCAGGTGCCTGCGGGTACCCGGACTCAGCCAGTAAGCACGGTCTTTCCAGCTACCACCCTTGTAAACCCGTGAGGTGTTACCAATAAGGGTGGTTTGAGCGTAGTCGTACATCAACGCATCACCTTCGGGTACTTCCTGATCGTAGTAAATACTGGATTCTTTATCACCATCCAGGTAATCGCGATAGTCGGAATATTTATAGTTTCTGCGGTTGAGATTTTCCTCTTCAGTAACGGGGCGCACGGGTAGTTCTCCGGGTAAGCGGGCAATGGTACTGTCATCATCGTACTGAGGTTCTTGCAGAACTTCCAGGGCACCTATTCCCTGATAATCCTTATCGAAAGCGGTGAACTGGTTACCGCGGAAAGGGTTGAGGTCGGTCATATCCTCTGGGCTCAATGGGCGATATACATCCAGAACCCACTCGGCTACGTTACCGGCCATATCGTACAAACCAAAATCGTTGGGAGGATAAAATTTAACCTGCATGGTGTATTGTGCCTGGTCATTCAGCCATCCGCCAAGACCCATATAATCACCACGACCTCTCTTGAAGTTGGCCAGCATATTACCACGCTCGTTCTTATCGGGGTTTCTCATAGAACCACCGGACCAGGTATATTTATTTCCTTCCACCACGCGATTGTACTTTCTGGCCCCTATGTTTCCATAAGCAGCATATTCCCATTCGGCTTCGGTAGGCAGGCGGTACTTCGGTAGCAATATTCCGTCCTCTAAACGTACGGGACGGCCTTCCTTACCGTAAGCACTATTCGGGTTGTTATCTCTTAAACCTTTTCTGTTTTGTTGGGTGTATTCCCCGGGCTTATACAGGTAAACTTCCGTATTAAAGTGATCTGCATCCTGTTGATCGGGGAATTCATTGAAAATTCCTTCGTCAATAAGGATTTGCTCGTTTACACGGTCAGTACGCCAGGAGCAGTACTTCATAGCCTGAATCCAGCTAACCCCGACTACAGGGTAAAAATTATAGGCAGGATAGCGGAAATAATTCTCTACCATAGCCTCGTTGTACGAAAGCTTATCCCTCCACACCAAGGTGTCAGGTCTTGCACTGTTATAGATTTCCGGGTAATAATCGTAGTCGAAAACGCGCTTGAGCCAGTATAGGTATTCGCGGTAATCTACATTGGTAACCTCATTTTCATCAATATAAAATGATTGTACGGTCACCTGGCGGGGAATGTTGTTCCAGTCTTTGTAAAAGTCTTCCTCAACACGGCCCATGGTAAAGGTTCCTCCTTCCACGAAAACCAGACCGGGCCCGGCTTCCATGCCGTCAAACCGGTCGTTGATACTAAAACCTCCGTTGTCACTTTCATTGTATTCCCACCCTGTAGTGTTGCTGGAAGATCCACTGCATCCAGACAAAATAATCACTGCTGCAAAGGCAAGGGAACTAAACACGGTTCTAAAGTTCATTGTCTTCATCCTTCAAGATTGTGTTGTGTTCTAAACTAAAATTTAGGACATTTTATTGCTTTGATCTGCTTTTTCCTTACACGGCAAGGAAACTGGTAAGAAAGCGAAATTTCGTGAGCTCCGCCCAGATCGTTTGAAAATTGTGAAACAGTAATATCATAACTGTATCCGATTTTCCAGGCCAGCTCATCGGGGGCATATCCTAGTAGTACCACAATGGCATCTGGGTTGGCCGTGCTGGTGCGGAAACCGATACCTCCTGAAATAGGGCCACGACTGAAAGCCGTGCTAAGCGTCATTTGATTATAAGGTCCCTGAACCTGGTAAACAATGTTGGGGATAAGATAATTCTGCAGGCTATTGCTAAGGCGTTTTCTTCCCAGGGGAATGGTTAATCCGGTATGCCCGGTGATTTTCATCGGGAGCCTTGAAGTTTTGAAAAAACTCTCGTCAGGCTGAGTAAGGTGGTTCAGGGTAAGACCTACGTAAAAGCGTTCGGTGAAACCGAGGAAACCTACACTAACATCCAGATGCGAGTTAACATTATTGCCCGGTGGAATTTCATCGCTTGATTTAACGAAACCATAAAAGGCATCAATTTGATCTGGAAAAGTTAGCCCGCTCCAATCCAATGATCTTTGACGGAAGGTAGCCTGAAAGCCCGTGAGGAATGAAAACTTACGGGAAACCTTAAGGTGATACGAATAAATTCCACTAACCTCGGTGGTGGCTAAAGAGCCGTTACCGGCCTCATCGCGTATGGCTAAAAGTCCCAATCCACCGTTTAAACCATCCACATATTGATCGTAAGAAGCTGAATAGGTTTGATACACATCCAGTAAAGGATATTGGTTGCGGTAGTTTAGGTTAAGGCGGGGGCATTTTGAAACTCCGGCAAAAGCGGGATTCAAGTACAAGGGGTTAGCGTAGTACTGCGTAAAGTGAGCGTCCTGGGCATTCGCCTGATCAGGCACTAGCCACGCTAATACAACTATAAGAGTCAGTAATTTCTTGCCCATTCCTTTGCAGGGTTTCAAACTACAATGATACAAATTAATTTACTGTTTGATTAAACTTCTAAGCCTTCTCCGGGGAGAAGGTTACAAATAAACTCATTTTTTTAAACCTGTCAGAATGAAAACTAAGTTTGCAAAGAAAAATTTTGTGGGCAGCACGCTTTTTATAATACAGGCCGGGCTGTTTCGTTATCCTTGTGTACAAATTGAAACTAATGAGTAGAACCTTATTTTTCCGAACATTAGCATTCTTCCTTCTTTTAGGGATGCTGGATACTCAGGCACAACAGCTTAAATCCAAGCTAATAGAGTGGAATACCGTGGAGGCGAATGTTAAGGGAAAGGCGGCTTTTAAAGATGCAGTTTACAGCTATGAACAGCCCGACATACCCCAGTACTGTTCTATTCAGGAAGTGTATGGCCGGGGCGAGTACCAGGTTTTACTCTCCAACCTGAAATATGGTGAAGTTTCAGCCGCTGAGGCAAAATACCTGGCCAAACTTGACATTAAAGCTACTCCGGACATAACCACTGGTTTTGGGGAGCATCAGGGGAAGTATGAGCTTTCCTATTGCTTTTTACCTTACGTAAAGCAGGGCTCCGCCTTTAAAAAGATAGAGGCTTTTGATGTAAACGTAGTAGCACGCAACAACAGTAGGTACAAAGCGGCCGGTGTTCAGGATTTTAAAGGCAATTCCGTTTTGGCCTCGGGCGATTGGTATAAGTTTTCACTGGAAGAGGATGGGGTTTATAAACTCACACCGGATAACTTAAGAGAAGCTGGCATCCAGCTAGACAATACACCTATCGCCAATATTCGTGTTTTCGGAAACGGCCAGGGCATACTGCCTACCGCCAATACCGCTCCCCGTAAAGACGACCTCCTTGAAATACCGCTTAAAGCGGTAGATGCCAATAACAACGGTAACTTTGATGGCTCTGACTATGTACTCTTCTATGCCCGGGGCCCGCATGAGTGGAACTATAATTCTGCCCGCCAACGGTTTGAACATACGCTCAACTTTTACAGGGATCGTAACTTTTACTTTGTTACCGTAAATAATGGTGCAGGAAAACGCATTGCCCAGCAGCCGGGAAGTACCGCTTCTCCCAATTTTAACCTCACTACCTATGATGATTATGCCTTTAAGGAAGACGAGCTGGAAAACTTGGTAGGGGCAGGCCGTGAATGGATGGGTGATGTTTTTGATTTTGACCTGGAAAATAACTACGGTTTTAATTTTCCTGATCTTGATCGCAGCCGTCCGGTTAAATTAAGGGTAAGGGCTTTTGCACGTTCCTCTACCAGTAATACCCTGATGAACGTTCTCTATAATGGGAGCAATATTCAAAACTTAAGGTTCAATGCGCACAGTACAGCTGATGGAGCCAATTTTGTTACCGGTGCCGATAGTAGTTCCACCTTTATTTCGCTTGCTGATAATTTCTCGCTAAACCTTCGTTACAACAATTCAGCTAATCCAACCGGGGTGGCCTGGCTTGATTTTATAGAAGTACAGGTAAGAAGAAATTTAACCTACCGGAACGGTGCGCTTACTTTTAGAGACATTGGTAGCGTAGGAACCGGTAACGTGGCAGAATTCTCCATTGAGAATGGTACGGCTCAACTGGAAGTATGGGATGTTACAGATATCAATAAGGCTTTTTCCCTGCCTACTCAACTTAACGGTACCCGGCTTTCTTTTAGGATTGCTACCGATTCTCTTCGTGAAATGGTAGCCCTGAGAGGTAGTAGTTTTCCAACCCCCGAATTTGAAGGTCCGGTGGAAAGCCAAAACCTACACTCATTAAGCCCCTCCGAAATGGTTATTGTGGTGCACCCCAACTTTAAAGTTGCTGCGGAGCGATTGGCTGGTTTTCATAAAAGCAGTGAAGGGTTGGACGTGCTGGTGGTTACGGTAAACGAAATTTACAATGAATTTAGCTCCGGAGGGCAGGACATAACGGCCATACGTGACTTTATACGAATGCTATACGTTCGCAACAATGGTTCGGCCGATGATCTTCGCTTTTTATGCCTGATGGGCGATGCCAGTTACGACTATCGCGATCGTCTTTCCAACAACAGCAACTTTGTGCCGATATGGCAAAATACCCAGTCTTTTAGCTTACAGGCCTCCAGCGTAAGTGATGATTATTACGGTTACCTCGATCCCAGTGAAGGGAATAGCCTCACCTCTGGCATACTGGATATTGGAATAGGCCGGGTGCCTTGTGGATCATTAGGTCAGGCCCAGTCTTTTGTAGATAAAGTAGTGCATTATGCCTCTGGTGCCAACCGCTTTGGCGATTGGCGAAACCGGGTGCTTTTAATGGCCGATGACCTTGATAATAGCTGGGAGCGAAAGTTTATTACTATTTCCAATAGTTTGGAAAACAGAGCGTTGAAGTCGTCCAATGCTTTTAATGTTGAGAAAATATATATGGATGCCTACAAGCAGGTTTCCACTTCAGGCAGTGAATCCTATCCGGAGGCCAGCCAGGACATGTTCCGCAAAATCCAACAAGGGAACCTGGTTACCAATTACATTGGCCACGGTGGTGAGGTAGGCCTGGCTTCTGAAAAACTATTGAAATTATCCGATGTAAATGGCTGGACGAATTACGATGCCATGCCTTTGTTTCTGACCATTACCTGCGAGTTTACCAGGCTTGACGATCCCAAACGTGTTTCGGCCGGTGAGCAGCTACTGTTAAATCCTAATGGAGGAGCTATCGCCCTGGTTTCAACCACCAGGGTAGTAGATGTTAGGACCGCCAGTGATCTTAACGAGAATATATTTGATAGCCTGTTAACCCGCCCTGATAATCTGCCAAAACGCCTTGGGGAGATTATTAAAGATGCCAAGAATGGCACTCAGCTGCGCGGAAATCCCAATCGCCTTAAATTTTCGTTGTTTGGAGACCCTTCATTGCGCCTGGCCATCCCTTATTTCAGGGTACAAACGAACGAGATTAACGGTGTTTCGGTAAACACCGGTGCCTTGGATACGCTGGAGGCCTTAAGTAAAGTCAATATAAAAGGACAGGTAAATGATCTTAACGATCAAAAGATCAATAGCTTTAATGGTGTATTGAATGTTTCGGTTTACGATAAGCCCGTGAATCGGACCACTCTTAATAACGATGGGGTGACCAACGGAGAATTGGGTTTTACCGTACAAAGCAGTCTCATTTACCGGGGTAAAGTAGATGTAGTGAATGGCAACTTCAGTATAGATTTCCTGGTTCCTCTGGACATAGCTTATCAATTTGGCTTTGGTAAGATCAGCTACTACGCCACCAACCGCCAGGTGGATGCGGCCGGGGTTTTCGATACCATTGTAATAGGTGGTTTTAATGAAAATGCCCCCGCTGACAATGTTGGCCCGGAAGTAAAGCTTTATATCAATGATGAATCCTTTGTGAGGGGAGGTATTACCGATTCAGATCCGGATTTATACGCGGTAATAACAGACTCATCCGGTATAAACACCGTAGGCAATGGCATTGGTCACGACCTGGTGGCCGTTCTGAACAATGAAACCGATCAGTCCTATGTAATCAATGAATATTATGAAGCCGACCTGAATAGTTATCAGTCGGGTACCGTGCGTTACCCCTTCTTCGATTTGGAAGACGGTACCCATACTTTAAAGCTCAAGGTTTTTGATGTGTACAATAACTTTTCAGAGGCTGAAACCGAATTTATAGTGGCCGAAAATGAAGACCTTGCGCTGGATCACGTACTCAACTACCCCAACCCTTTTACTACCTACACTGAATTTCAGTTTGAACATAACCGCGCCAGTCAGCCCCTGGATATACAGGTGCAAATATTTACGGTTTCGGGTAAATTGGTAAAAACTATCAATACCAGTCGCGTACCTACCGGTAACCGCATTACCGGAATAGCCTGGAACGGCCTGGATGACTACGGTGATAAGATCGGTAAAGGCGTTTACGTATATCGGGTTAAGGTAAGAACACAACTCGATAATGCACAGGCCGAGAAATACGAAAAGCTGGTAATATTGCGTTGACATCACTTTCCAATAATAAATTTACTTTTGTAGCCCTTTTTTACACTTTAACAATGAAAAAGTCATTCTACTTTGCTCTGCTCACCTTTGGATCTATCGCTTCAGCTCTGGCACAGGGCGGAGGTTTAGTAGCCGTTGATGAAGATTACTACAACTCCCTTAGGGGTATTACCACTGCGGTACCTATTATAGGAATCTCTCCCGATGCACGTGCTGGGGGAATGGGTGATGTTGGTGTGGCTTCGGAAGCCGATATTAATTCTATTTACTGGAATCCCGCAAAACTGGCTTTTTTGGAAGATGGTACCCGGGCGTTGTCTATTTCGTACACCCCCTGGTTAAACAAACTGGTAAACGATATTAACCTGGCTTATATATCCGGTGCAGTGAAAATTGGGAGTAACCAGGCCGCGGGTTTAGCTATGCGCTATTTTTCGTTGGGTGAAATTAATTTCAGAAGCGAGAACAACGATGACCTTGGTAATGCCTACCCCTATGAAATGACCTTGAACGGAGCCTATGCACTGAAGCTGAGTCCCAGAATGTCGTTAGCCGTAGGACTACGTTACATATACAGCAACCTTACGGCCGGTAATCAAGGTGCTGGTACTGATACCAAACCCGGCCAAACCCTGGCTACCGACATTGGCTATTATTACACCAGCCGCGAATACAATATGGAAGGAGGAATGCGCCAGTCCTTTGCGGCCGGTTTAAACATCTCCAATGTGGGCGGTAAAATTTCCTACTCCAATAATGCCGAGGCCGATTTTATTCCTACCAACCTCCGTTTGGGCGGTGCTTACAACCTGCGTTTCGATCAGTACAACCGTATGTCCTTTATGGTGGACATTAACAAGCTTTTGGTACCAACCCCCCCTCTGCGTGAAGATGGTGATGAAGACGGAGACGGAACCCCTAATGAGGTTATTGCCGGAAGAGATGACCAGGTGAATTCTTTCCAGGGAATTTTTCAATCATTCAACGATGCCCCCGGAGGCTTTCGTGAAGAAATGGAAGAGATCATCATTAACACCGGTGTGGAATTCTGGTACGATGACCGCTTTGCCTTCCGTGGAGGATATCAGTATGAAGACACTGAAAAAGGAGGAAGAAAATACTTCACCATCGGTTTAGGTTTACGTTACAACGTGTTTGGGATGGATTTCGCCTACCTGATTCCATCATCGGCCCTGGTAAGAAGCCCGCTGGAGAATACCTTGCGCTTTACCCTACTTTTCGATTTCGAAAAAGTGGCCGAATAACTAAAATCCGCTTGAAGGAAGTTCAGAAAATCATCAGCCTTTGGGAACTGGATTTAGAAGAGTTAAGTCCGGCCCAGTTGAAGGTGGTTCAAAAAGCGGAAGAAGCATTGGCGGGAAGCTATGCCCCCTATAGTAAATTTCCGGTTGGAGCCGCTTTATTGCTTAAAGATGGTACGCTTTTAAGGGGAGCTAACCAGGAAAATGCCGCTTATCCATCCGGCCTTTGTGCCGAGCGTACCGCTTTATTTCATTATGGAGCCAATGAGTATGCCTCCGAAATCGATACTCTTGCCATTGTGGTGGCCCGCGAAAAAGAAGAATATCCTTTTCCGTGCGGTAGTTGCCTGCAGGTAATGTCTGAATTTGCTAAAAGGCAAACATCCCCGTACAATATTCTGTTATACCATCGCCAAAAAGGAAAAGTGCTCTGGAGCAAGGGAATTGAAAACCTGCTTCCCTTCGCTTTTGGAAAGGAACACCTTTCAGACGGATAAGGCCGCATTTTATTTTAAATTTGCCGCCAGCTACAAATAAAAAACTACCATGCCCAAAAAGAAGATCACCAAATCAGTGTACCTCAAATGGTATGAGGACATGCTCTTCTGGAGAAAGTTTGAAGACAAAGCCTCCGCTCTATATATCCAACAAAAAATAAGAGGCTTCCTCCATTTATACAATGGCCAGGAAGCGGTTTTAGCCGGTTCCTTATTAGCTATGGAAGAAGGTGATAAAATGATTACCGCCTACCGCAACCACGTTCAGCCCATTGGTATGGGTGTAGATCCTAAAAAGGTAATGGCCGAATTGATGGGAAAAGTAACCGGAACCTCCGAAGGTAATGGAGGGTCCATGCACATATTTTCCAAAGAACATAACTTTTACGGAGGGCACGGTATCGTAGGCGGGCAAATACCCCTGGGAGCGGGTATTGCTTTTGCCGATAAATATGCCGGGCGTAAAAATGTTACACTCTGTTATATGGGTGATGGTGCGGTACGGCAGGGGGCATTTCACGAAACGCTCAACCTGGCTATGTTGTGGCAATTACCAGTCGTATTTATTATTGAAAACAATGGCTATGCTATGGGTACCAGTGTGGCCCGTACTGCTAACCATTCTGATATATGGAAACTAGGTTTGGGCTACGAAATGCCTTGCGCACCGGTTGACGGTATGGACCCGGTAAAAACCTATGATGCCATTTATGAGGCCGTAGAAAGGGCAAGGAAAGGAGAAGGGCCCACGTTACTCGAAGCTCGTACCTACCGTTATAAAGGACACTCCATGAGTGATGCCCAGCATTACCGCACAAAAGATGAAGTAGCGGAATATCAAAAGAAAGACCCCATTACTATAGTGCTGGATGTAATAAAGGATAAAAAGTACGCCAGCGAAAAACAAATTGAAGAAATTGACGAACGCGTAAAAGAACGGGTTAATGAATGTGTGGAGTTTGGTGAAGAGTCCGATTTTCCGGAAGTATCCAACTTGTATGCCCACGTTTATAAGCAAGAAGATTACCCATTCATCAAAAACCACTAACACCTAAAAATATACTGTACATATGGCTGAAGTAGTGAAAATGCCGCGCCTTAGTGATACCATGGAAGAAGGCACCGTGGCCAAGTGGCACAAAAAGGTTGGCGATAAAGTAAGCGAAGGAGACTTGCTGGCTGAAATTGAAACCGATAAAGCCACTATGGATTTTGAATCCTTCCAGGAAGGTGTGCTCTTACATATAGGAGTGGAAGAGGGTGATACGGTGGAAGTGGATGCACTGTTGGCTGTTTTAGGTGAAAAAGATGAAGATATAAGCGACCTGCTTGAAGGAGGAGATGATGACTCCGGTTCTCCCAAAAAAGAGCAAAAAGAAGATAAAGAGGAAGACCCCTCAGAAGAGGAGGATGATAAAGACAAGGATAAGGATAAGGAAGAAGATCAGGATACAGAGAAGGAGGGTAAGGATGATGAAGATGGTGAAGAGGATAAGGACGATAAAGAGGATGAAAATAAAAAGCCTTCTAAAGGTGCAGATCATAGCGATCAGCGCCTGAAAGCATCCCCCCTGGCTAAGAAGCTGGCCGAGGAAAAAGGCATAGACATCAATGAAGTGGAAGGTTCCGGTGAAGGAGGACGCATTGTAAAGCGTGATATTGATAATTATCAGCCCGCAGCAAAAGCCCAAACCCCGGCCATGACTTCAGCGTTTGGAGAAGAAGGTCATGAAGATGTGAAAGTTTCACAGATGCGTAAAACCATCGCCAAGCGATTGGCTGAAAGCAAATACAGTGCTCCGCATTTTTATCTGACCATTGATATGGATATGGAAAACGCTATGCAGGCCCGCAAATCCATCAACGAAATTTCTGAAACCAAAGTTAGTTTCAATGACCTGGTCGTTAAAGCCTCGGCCGTTGCACTTCAAAAGCACCCATCCGTTAACGCTGCCTGGATGGACAATAAAATCCGACAGTTCAAGCACGTACATATTGGGGTTGCAGTGGCAGTGGATGAAGGTTTAATGGTACCCGTGGTGCGTCACGCTAACATTAAAGGCCTTAATGCCATCAATGCCGAAATAAAGAAAATGGCGGAACAGGCCAGGAGTAAGAAATTAGCCGTTGAAGATATGGAGGGAGGTACTTTTGCCATATCCAATCTGGGCATGTTTGGTATTGAAGAGTTCACGGCTATTATCAATCCTCCCAATAGTTGTATCCTGGCGGTGGGTACCATTCGCGAGGAACCGGTGGTAAAAAACGGCCAGATTGTGGTGGGCCACCGTATGAAAGTTACCTTAAGCTGTGATCACCGTGTAGTGGACGGAGCTACCGGGGCTGCGTTTCTGCAAACGCTAAAAGGCATGATCGAAAATCCCGCAGCTATGTTAATATAATTGCAGATTTACAATTCTATCTATAATATTGATCCCCGCCTTGGCGGGGATCATTAGTTTGGTAGGTGCCCTACCTCTTATATAAGGTGTATGAAAAATGTAATTGTAACCGGAGCCAGTAAAGGTATAGGCTATGCAACCGCGCGCGAGTTCGCACAAAATGGTAATAAAGTATTAGCGATTGCCCGAAATAAGGAAGGCCTCGGGAAACTGAAGCGTGAGCACCCGGAAAATATTCTTAGTCTTGAGGCCGATCTTAGTGAAGGTATCAATACAGATGATGTACGATCAATACTCACTGACGTTGATATTGTAATCCATAATGCCGGTTACTTAATCAACAAACCCTTTCAGAAAATAAGTAGGGCAGAACTGCAAAAGAGCTATCAGGTTAATGTTTTAGCTCCGTTCTTATTGACTCAGCAGCTAATGCCGCTCCTTAATAAAGGTGCGCATATAATAATGATAGGTAGCGTAGGAGGCGTTACAGGCACACAAAAGTTTGCGGGATTAAGTGCGTATAGCAGTAGCAAAGCCGCGCTCTCTTGTTTAGCTGAAGTACTACAGGCTGAGTTTGCCGATGAGGATATCTGCTTCAATTCTCTTGCCCTGGGAGCTGTACAAACCGAAATGTTGGAATCTGCTTTCCCCGGATATCGGGCATTGGTGCATCCTGAAGCGATGGCAAAGTACATTTTTGACTTTGCTTTGAATGCTCCTTCGGTGCTGCGTGGACAAACTATTATCGTATCCAGAAGCAATCCCTGAAAAATTTTACATCGTCAGATCAGACACTTAGCATATTTTCACCATAAATCTTTACAGTAACCCTTGCAGGTTCTAAAAGTCGTATTACATTTGCCGCCCCGTTCAGGAATACAGAGCGGGTTTGTTCTTAAAAAGGGTTGAAAATTTTTCTCGCTAAAAAGTAGGTGGAAAGCAAATAGTGATATATATTTGCCGCCCGTTTCAGAAAGCTGAAACGGAAAAAAAAAGTGGCAAAAAGAGTTTTACCAATTCAAAAACTCATCATATCTTTGCCCTCCCGATTTTTCAGAGTAAATAAAAAATCTGAAAATTTTTTTCGAGAAGGTTGTGTGAATGGAAAATGTTTGTACATTTGCAGCCCGAAATTGAAAAACGGAACAGAGTTCTTAAACATATTGAAGAAGCATTAAAAAAGAAGGTAAAAATGCAACCTCGTCCTTTGAGCTTAAATTTTCAAACAATCTTACAACGGAGAGTTTGATCCTGGCTCAGGATGAACGCTAGCGGCAGGCCTAACACATGCAAGTCGAACGGTAACAGGTCTTCGGATGCTGACGAGTGGCGCACGGGTGCGTAACGCGTATGCAACCTACCTCTATCTGGAGAATAGCCCGGAGAAATCCGGATTAATACTCCATAATATCTCAACTTCGCATGTTGATGAGATTAAAACTCCGGTGGATAGAGATGGGCATGCGTCCTATTAGCTAGTTGGTAGAGTAACAGCCTACCAAGGCTACGATAGGTAGGGGGCCTGAGAGGGTAGTCCCCCACACTGGTACTGAGACACGGACCAGACTCCTACGGGAGGCAGCAGTGAGGAATATTGGTCAATGGACGAAAGTCTGAACCAGCCATGCCGCGTGCAGGATGACGGCCCTATGGGTTGTAAACTGCTTTTATATGGGAAGAAACCCTCCTACGTGTAGGGGGCTGACGGTACCATACGAATAAGGATCGGCTAACTCCGTGCCAGCAGCCGCGGTAATACGGAGGATCCAAGCGTTATCCGGATTTATTGGGTTTAAAGGGTCCGTAGGTGGGGTATTAAGTCAGTGGTGAAAGCCTGCAGCTTAACTGTAGAAATGCCATTGATACTGATACTCTTGAGTTCGATTGAAGTAGGCGGAATATGGCATGTAGCGGTGAAATGCTTAGATATGCCATGGAACACCGATTGCGAAGGCAGCTTACTAAGTCGATACTGACGCTGAGGGACGAAAGCGTGGGGAGCGAACAGGATTAGATACCCTGGTAGTCCACGCCGTAAACGATGATCACTCGCTGTTGGCGATACACTGTCAGCGGCCAAGCGAAAGCATTAAGTGATCCACCTGGGGAGTACGCTCGCAAGAGTGAAACTCAAAGGAATTGACGGGGGCC